>NZ_CP029608.1:0-2400000 GCF_003352185.1 Pseudomonas kribbensis | reverse complement strand
ACATCATCGCTCCGGGGCCGTGGATCACCTTCCTGACCGTGATCGGCCTGGCGCTGCTGACCATCACCCGGATGAAATTCCTGCACCCGTTCCGCGTGCGCCGTTTCATGCCGATCAATATTGCGGTGACGGCGATCTGGCTGCTGTGCAGCCTGTCGCTGGTGCTCAACCACCCGGTCATCAACCCGCTGGTGATGGGTTTGTGGCTGCTGGCGTCGGCGTATTTCCTCGGCATCTGCATCTGGCGCACGGCGCTGGAGTGGTTTGACAGTGCCCATCTGAAGTAGAAGAACCTGTGGGAGCGAGCTTGCTCGCGAATGCTGTATGTCAGTCAACAAACATGTTGAATGTCAGTCTGCATTCGCGAGCAAGCTCGCTCCCACAAGGGTTGGCGCTCAACGCTTGGTTATGACCACCTCCAGATACTCACTGGGCACCACCATCGATTCCGGCCCAGCCCGGTTCAGCCCGTCGATCAGTTGCGTCAGATCCCCCTCCAGTGCCTGCCCGCTCTCCGGCGGCAGCGCCGCGAACGCCTTGTGCACCGGCCCGTACCAGTGGCGGAAGATGTCGATGAAGTGTGCCGCCGAGCGATAACGGAAATTGAAGTGGCGGCGAGTCACTTGCATCAGGAACTGTCGCTCATCGAAGTGCGAATGCAGCCAGGCTTCCGCGCCCCAGTTCGACGGTGGTTGCGCGCCGGCGGGCGGTGGCAGATGGCGGCCGAGGGTCTTGAACATCTGGCCGACGAAGCCTTCGGGCGTCCAGTTGGCCAGGCCGATCCGCCCGCCACGGCGGCAGACCCGGGCCAGTTCCTGCGCAGCCTTGGCCTGATCCGGGGCGAACATCACCCCGAAGGTCGACAGCACCGCATCGAAACTGGCGTCGGCAAACGGCAGCGCTTCGGCATCGGCCACTTGAAAAGTCACGTCCAGATGTTCGGCCCGCGCCCGGTCCTGGCCACGCTCCAGCAGCGCCGCGACATAATCGGTGGACAACACCCGACAACCCCGACGCGCCGCCGCCAGCGTGGCATTGCCATTGCCGGCGGCAACATCCAGCACTTCTTCATCGCAGCGTAGATCGCAGGCTTCGGCGAGGTTTTCCCCGACGATCTGCAAGGTGGTGCCGATCACGGCATAGTCGCCGCTGGCCCAGGCGACTTTCTGGCGTTCCTTGAGGGCATTGAGATCGATGGGGGTGCTCATCAACAGGTGCTCCAAGACAGGCTGGATCGGGCGTCACTCGGCGGTGGTCGGGTCGATGACGCTCATCACCCGGGACACACTGTTGGCCGGGAATCCACCCAGCCGCGCATGCTCGCGCACCAGCTCCTCATCAGGGGCGATGTACACGCAGTAGACCTTGTCGGCGGTGACGTAACTCTGCAGCCATTGCACCTGTGGCCCGAGTTCACGCAACACCTGGCAGGACGTTTGCGATACCGCCTTGAGTTCTTGCTCCGACAGGTTTCCGGCCCCTGGAATCTCGCGTTCAATCACGAATTTCGGCATGGCAACCTCGCTTTCTTTTTATCAGTGACAGGGCGGATACAACCCTGCTCTTTCACTATCGTCCCGAGACTGTGCGGCGTCCTTGCCAATCGTCTGGAGAGCCCCGCGAACCGGGACTTCGCCGATGAGTGGCGGGATTTTGTAAAGCGCTCGAAACAGATTCCGTGCAAATGAAAACGGCCCGGAGCACTCACCTCCGGGCCGTCGTCAATCAGGCTCATGCAGAAGGCGTCTTGGCCTCCTTGAGCAGTTGCTGAATCATTTGCTCCTGAGTCTGATAACTGCCCTCGCCAAAGTGGGTGTAACGCACCTGCCCCTTGGCATCGATCAGGTAGTGCGCCGGCCAGTACTGGTTGTCGAAGTTGCGCCAGATCGCGTAGTTGTTGTCGATGGCCACCGGGTAGGTGATGCCGAGTTTCTTCACCTGATCCTTGACGTTGTCGATGATCCGCTCGTAACCGTATTCCGGGGTGTGCACACCGATCACCACGAGGCCGTCCTTGCCGTACTTTTTCTCCCAATCCTTCACGTATGGCAGCGTGTGCTGGCAGTTGATGCAGTCGTAGGTCCAGAAGTCCACCAGCACCACTTTGCCACGCAGGGATTCGGCGCTCAGTTCCGGTGAGTTCAGCCATTGCACTGCGCCGGTCAGAGACGGCATCGCGCCATTGCCCTGCTCGTCCGCCGTCGAATCCGCCCGCACTTTGCTGATGAAGTAATCGATCACTTTCGGCGCGTTTTCCAACACGTTTTTCTCGACACTGGCGACGCCCTCGGACGATGTGCCGGCCAGCAGGGTGCGATCGGCACCGGTGGAAATCACCACCGCCGCCGCCAGCACGGCGACACCCGCGCCACGACGGAACCAGCCCGTGAACGGGATCGACGGTTTCAGCCGGTTGACCAGGCCGCGACCGGCGAAGATCAGCGTCCCCAGCGACAGCGCACTGCCCGCACCATAGGCCAACAGCAACAGGCTGGTCTGGGCACTGGCGCCTTGCAGCATCGCGCCGGTCAGAATCACCCCAAGAATCGGACCGGCGCACGGTGCCCACAGCAGACCGGTGGCCACGCCGATCATCACCGACCCCATGGGACCAGCCTTCTTGCGAGTGTCCGGATCCAGGCGATTACCCAACAGCACGAACGGCCGCGCCAGCCAGTCCCCGATGCGTGCGGAAATCAGCGACAGCGCAAACAGCACCATCACGACCAACGCGATGTGTCGGCCGGTGTTGTTGGCCTGGATCACCCACTCGCTGCTGACCACCGCGAGGCTGGAGATCAGGGCGAAAGTCAGGGCCATGCCGCCGAGGGTCAGCAGGATCGACGAGCGCGTGCGGTCGGCGCCGGCAAACAGAAACGGCACCACCGGCAGGATGCAGGGGCTGAGGACAGTCAACAGACCGCCCAGGAAAGCGATAAGGAACATGAGGTTCACCTCTTGAAGGATGGGCGGTCTGCCGATAAAAGAGGTGTCTGCCGTTCACCGGCAGACACGCACGGGGACTCAGGCGTTCTGGCTGTCCAGCCATTGGCTCTGCGGGGTCCGGCTGGCGCCGTTTTCGGCAACCATCTGCCCTTGCGGTGTATGACTGGAGCCGTCTGCCGCGACCATCTGCCCTTGCGGCGTGTGGCTGGCGCCGTCGGCGGCGATCAAGGCATCGCTGCCCTGCTTGGCTACCGGGCTCAGTTGAAAGCAGGTGCTGCCGGCGCAGCTGCTCTGCTCGACGGCGCTGTTGGCGTGAGCCGCGACACCGGCAAAAGAGAAGGCAATGGCGGTCAAGAAACGCGATACGTTGTTCATGGCAATCTTCCTTTAAGTCAGTGAGTGGCGGATCAGTTCTGGTTGTCGCAGCCGTCGGCGAATTTGCTGTAGTCGAGCACGCGGGTCTGACCGGCAGAATCGAGGTAGGTCATGCGGGCGTCGACGATGCCGCAGGTCATCGATTTGTCTTCTTTCATCGAGATCACTTTCTGGATATCCAGATGGGTGCCGTAGGTGTAGGTTTGCGGGGCAACAGCTTCGGCGCGGGCCGACAGGGTGCAGATGTTCAGGGCAGCGAACAGGCAAGCGGCGATTACGGATTTGTTGGTCATGGCGTTTTCCTCAGGGCTTCAATGGGTAGATCGGTTGTTTGAGCCGAGGCGCTGTGGTGTGCCTCGATGGAGCTCATTTAAAGCTCGCGAGGTATCCCGTCTGTGTCGGAAAACGGCCGGTATAAATCGCTACGTATCTCGCCCGCCGGGGGATACACAGCGATACAAAACCCTGAAAAAATCCTGATTTTGCGTCCACATGTATCCGTCGTTGCGGCAGATACACTGCAATACAAAGGCAGGCAGGCGAGCCCGCGCGGGCTCTATAGACTGCGAGACATTCCCCCACTTGATAGAGGTTTGGCTCCATGGATCATGTCGATCACATTCTCATCGTCGATGACGACCGCGAGATTCGCGAACTGGTTGGCAATTACCTGAAAAAGAACGGCCTGCGCACCACGGTGGTCGCCGATGGCCGGCAGATGCGCAGTTTTCTGGAAGCCAATACCGTCGACCTGATCGTGCTCGACATCATGATGCCCGGCGATGACGGCCTGCTGCTGTGCCGCGAATTGCGCGCCGGCAAACACAAGGCCACGCCGGTCTTGATGCTCACCGCACGCAATGATGAGACCGACCGCATCATCGGCCTGGAAATGGGCGCCGACGACTACCTGACCAAACCTTTCGCCGCCCGCGAGCTGCTGGCGCGAATCAATGCCGTGCTGCGCCGCACGCGCATGCTGCCGCCCAATCTGGTGGTCACCGAAAGCGGCCGCTTGCTGGCCTTCGGTCGCTGGCAGCTCGACACCTCGGCCCGGCATCTGCTGGACACCGACGGCACCATGGTTGCCTTGAGCGGCGCGGAGTACCGCTTGCTGCGAGTGTTCCTCGATCATCCACAGCGAGTACTGAGCCGCGATCAACTGCTCAACCTGACCCAGGGCCGTGACGCCGATCTGTTCGACCGCTCCATCGACCTGCTGGTCAGTCGTCTGCGCCAGCGTCTGCTCGACGACGCCCGCGAACCGGCCTACATCAAGACCGTGCGCAGCGAGGGTTATGTGTTCTCGCTGCCGGTGGAAATCCTCGGAGCCCCGGCATGAAGGTTGCGCTGCACTGGCCGCGCACCCTCGCCTCGCGGTTGTCGCTGATTTTTCTGATCGGCCTGATCCTGGCTCAAGCCCTGTCGTTCGGCGCGCAGTATTACGAGCGCTACGAAAGCGCGAAGAACACCATGCTCGGCAACCTGGAAACCGACGTTTCGACCTCGATTGCGATCCTCGACCGACTGCCGGCCGACGAGCGTCCGATGTGGCTCGAACGTCTGGCCCGGCCCAACTACGGTTACCTGCTCAGCGAGGGCGAACCGGGTACACCGATCGGTGCCGGCGAAGTACCGATCGCGGTCACCTCGATCACCGACGCCATCGGCGAAGCCTATCCGCTGACTTTCACCGACATTCCGGGGCCGAAAAAACACTTTCAGGGCCACCTGCGCCTGAGCGACGGCAGCCCGGTGACCATTGACGTGCGACCGTCAATGGTGCCGCTGTCGCCTTGGCTGCCGGTGGTGCTGCTCGGGCAACTGGCGTTGATGATTGCCTGCACCTGGCTGGCGGTGCGCATCGCCATCCGTCCGCTCACCCGCCTGGCCAATGCGGTGGAAACCCTTGATCCCAACGCCCATCCGATCAATCTGGATGAACAGGGCCCGAACGAAGTGGCCTACGCCGCCCGTGCGTTCAACACCATGCAGGCGCGGATCGCCGCGTATCTGAAAGAACGCATGCAGTTGCTGGCAGCGATTTCCCACGACCTGCAAACCCCGATCACCCGGATGAAACTGCGGGCGGAGTTCATGGACGATTCGGCGGAAAAGGACAAACTGTGGAATGACCTCGGCGAGATGGAGCATCTGGTGCGTGAAGGCGTGGCCTATGCCCGCAGCATCCACGGTTCGACCGAAGAAAGCCGGCGCACCAACCTCGATTCGTTCCTCGACAGCCTGGTCTTCGACTACCAGGACATGGGCAAAGAGGTGCAGTTGAGCGGCAAGAGCGAGGCGGTCATCGACACCCGCCCCCATGCCTTGCGCCGGGTGCTGGTCAACCTGACCGACAATGCGCTGAAGTTTGCCGGCGCTGCCGAGCTGTTGATTCAACGGGACAAGACCGGCCTTTCGATCAAGGTGATGGATCGCGGACCGGGCATCGCCGAAGAGGAACTGGCACAGGTAATGGAGCCGTTCTATCGCGTGGAAAACTCGCGCAACCGCAGCACCGGCGGCACCGGCCTCGGTCTGGCGATTGCCCAGCAGCTGGCGATGGCGCTGGGTGGTTCGCTGAATTTGAGCAACCGTGAAGGTGGCGGATTGTGCGCTGAACTGAAGCTGCCGCTTCAGGCCTGAGACAAACAAAATGTATGGTCAGCCCATCTCCTGCAACCTCATGGGCTGTTTTCGGTAAAGCTGGCTTGCGCTAATGTATCCGGGCTCATTGTGAGCGTTGCGCCACAACGCTCGACCCTCGATGAGTAGCCGCTCCCGATTGTCCTGAAAAAACCCTCAGCTTCTGAAGCTGATTTTGTTGCCAGGTTTTCAGTCGGGCCGTTTGCCGTTTACTGTCATCAGTCAGTGACGTCGCAAAAGCCGGTGTTAAAGCTGTACGTTCAAGCGTTCGGATGTGGGTCGTACTGGCCGCCTTTCGCCAGTACCGCCCACACGATTCGTGCCAGTTTGTTCGCCAGCGCGCAGGCGACGATATTGGAGTGCCGACGCGTCAGCAGCTCTCGAACCCAAGGCCCCAACGCATCATCCCTACCGTCGATATGCTGCATGATGGCTCGTGCGCCCTGCACCAGCAGCCGGCGTATGTGCTTGTCGCCGCGTTTTGTGATCCCCAGCAGCACTGTCTTTCCGCCGGTTGAATGCTGTTTCGGTACCAACCCCAACGAAGCCGAGAAATCACGTGCGCTGCGATAGTTCGAGACATCCCCTATATCTGCCAGCAAGGCGCTGGCAGTGATCGGGCCGATGCCAGGGATGCTCTGCAAACGGCTTCCGGCGTCGTCCTCTTTCAACTGTTGCTTGAGGTCGGACTCGATGTCCTTGATCTCTTGGTCCAGTTGCTGAATCTGCCGGTAGAGACGCATCACCAAACCCTTGAGGCGCAACGGCACCGAGTGTTGCGGGTTGTCGAGCAACATCGGCACATGATGCAGCGCAGCGGTTCCAATAGGCAGGCTGATCCCGAACTCCAGCAGAAACCCATGAATCTGGTTGATCGCGACGGTGCGATGGCCAATCAGGGAATCTCGGACACGATGCAGCGCTGAAAGCGTTTGTTGCTCTGCGGTTTTGATCGAGCAGAAGCGCATCGCGGGGCGGCTTGCCGCCTCGCAAATCGCTTCGGCATCAATGAAGTCGTTTTTGTTGCCTTTGACGAACGGTTTGACGTACTGCGGGGCGATCAGCTTCACCTCGTGGCCCAAAGTGCCGATCTGTCGAGCAAGCCAGTGAGCGCCGCCGCATGACTCCATCACCACCGTGCAGGCCGGTAGCTGGGCCAAGGTGCTGAGCAATTGGCCACGATTGGTTTTCTTGCGCAGTACCTGATGACCTTTGGCATCCTGGCCATGCAGGTGGAAACTGTGTTTGCCAATGTCGATACCGAGAAGCGTCATCGTGTTCATGAGAGATCCTCCGCCGAAAACGAGAAAAGCCCTGCAAGCGTAAACCTGCAGGGCTTCTCGGTCAGGCTGACCATCTCATTAGACCCGGGGAACCATCGTGTTCCCCGGGTCTTTTTTTGTTGGTGGGATCAATTGATTCCGATCACACCGTCCTCATGCATCTGCTGCAACAACGCCAGTCCGCTGTCCATGAAGGACGCAGTTCCCGGCAAACCCGCCTCCATCGCCAGCCCCTCCAGTTGCTCACGACCGCTCAGCAACGGAAACTCCCCAACCCGCTGCAGCAACCGCCACGCCAACGGACTCAGCTCGGAAAACTTCACACTGAAATCCGCCGCACGCCGCACCAGCAACAGGGTTGCCTGGGCGGGTGGCGTTGACGGCTGATATTCAGGGCTGAGGATCTGCACCGGCCACGCATACGCCAATGGCCACGCCAGCGCCGAAACCTGCAATGGCCGCTCCAGCAACAACGCGGGATCACTTGCCGGCAGCGGATCGGCATCGGACTGCTGCAACACCATCTCCACCCACTCGTAATGCGCCAGTTCCACCAGAAACGCCGGCCACTCTCCCGTGCTCAACACGGCGGGCTCCGAGGCGAGGTAACCGACGAACTCTTCGGCGATCTCACCGAATTTCGGCGTCTGCGCGCGGTAGTCCCGCAGAAAGCCGCGAATCAATGTGCGCCAGCGCTCCTGGCCGATGATCCGGATCAGCACCGGAAAGGTCCCGCCCAACAGTTGCGAGACATTGTTGAACACCAGATCGCGATAGACGTTGACCCGTGCCGCGTTCATGTCGGTCGGTGGCATCTGGTTCTCGGGATCGCGCAGGTAGCGCGTCAGGGCCCGTTGTTGCTGCTCAAGGTTATCCACGCTGGCCTCCCTGGTTCTGCAAGCGGCGAATGGTCTGCAACTCGGCCACCAGTTCGGAGAACGCCGGGAAGTTGAAGTCACGTTCGAGCAGCGTCGGCTGCGCACCAAAGCGTGCGTAGGCCTCTGCCAGCAGCGACCAGACCACCGGTTTCACCGAAGCGCCGTGGGTATCGATCTTCAGCGTGTCGGACTCGTCGAAATGCCCGGCGACATGCATCCCGACCACCCGGCCCGGTTCGATCCCGGCCAGAAACGTCTGCGGGTCGAAGCCGTGGTTGATCGAGTTGACGTAGACGTTGTTGACGTCCAGCAGCAGGTCGCAATCGGCCTCGCGCAATACCGCGTTGGTGAAGGTGACCTCGTCCATGTCCTGCCGAGGGGCGGCGTAATAGGAAACGTTTTCCACTGCCAGGCGCCGGCCAAGAATGTCCTGGGCCTGACGGATCCGCGCGGCAACGTGGTGCACCGCCTCTTCGGTGAATGGCAGCGGCAGCAGGTCATAAAGGTGACCGTCGTCGCTGCAATAGCTCAGGTGCTCGCTGTACAGCGGCACGTTGTAATGATCGAGAAACACCCGGACTTCCCGAAGGAAATCGACGTCCAGCGGCGCCGACCCGCCGAGCGACAACGACAGGCCATGGCACGACAGCGGATAACGCTCGGCCAGTTCGCGCAACGCGGCGCCGTGAACGCCGCCGACGCCGATCCAGTTTTCCGGGGCAACTTCGAGAAAGTCGAAATCGCCGGTGCGGGCGGCTTGAAGATCTTTCATCAGGCCGCGACGCAGGCCAAGCCCGACGCTGGCCTGTAAGGTGGGGTGGGGAATCTGCATGGGCAAGACCTCTGCAAAGGAGCCGCCGACAGTGGCGGCCGAGAGGTCCAGTTAAACCGGAGGGTGTATCGCTGCTGTGTGGGCGCTGCGCGGGAAATGGCGGTTTTTGTATCGGCGACGAGCCTGTACACAATGGGATACAGAGCCGCTGCCGCTGCCCTCTTCCTGAACGGCATGCCTACTACCGAACAGGCGACGTTCGAAGCTCGCCCCGGTTCCTGACAGGCCGAAGAGTTCAGAGCTTCCGGATGACACCTACAGATGCCGACGAAATTGCCTACCTTCGCAAGAGAATCAGCTGATTGAATTATTATTTTTGACAGATTAGAGAAACCAAAAAAAAGCCCGCATCAGCCAAAACTGACACGGGCTTTTCCCCACATCAACGACCGCTACTTCAGGTCGTCAAAGTGGTCTCGCAGGAACTCGTAAAAGCGAAACGCTTTCAACAATCTCCATACGAGGCTCAACGTACGCAACAAAAGCTTCATACGTTTTGGCCTCCAAGGTTGGGGGCCAAACCTCCAGCGCACTTACCGGATCACGCGTGCCTTTGGAAGAACACGCCAGTACTTCCGGTGAGGCGGCCGGTTGAAATCCCTCCGAACCATCATTCCGGCACGGATGCAAAACCGTGTCAGAGGGCGTGAAACCGTTAGGCCACCAGCCGAACCCTACCGCTGCACCAGGGTGTGAGCGCGAGCATGTTAACCTGTAATCGCAGGTCGTAAGTTTCGGCCCAGTGATTCTCAAATGAAAAAAGCGCATCTTTTGTAAAGCGTTATTTCTGTCAGCATTGCTCTCCGACATCAGGTACTGAAATCACTGCCGAGTGATCTCTAATACCCCTATTCATGTGTGGGCGAAAATTACGTTGCAAGGATAGGAAAAGCTCAATAACATGCCCCCACGCCAGTGCTTCCGGTGAGACGCACTAAGCCTCAGCCGCAATCTGAGGCTTGCTAAAAAACCGCCCGCAAGGCGGTTTTTTTTCGCCCGTCGTTTGCTCCTGGCGGGCATGGGCCGGTGCTCTGACCTGGCTCAAAAAGCGAAATCGCCCTGAGTCGCACCGTCTCGCACAGGACAGGAACCGTCGGCGGAAAATTCGGGAGCCCACGCTAACGTGGGAGAACGCACCACCGCGATACAAGGCTCGAAAATCACGCAGCCCACTCCCGCCAGCACCAACACCGACTAGACTCAATCAGTACCCAGTCGAGGGGGACGCAGACGCCATCGGCGCCCTGCCCGTTTCCACGACCACCGCCCGGTGGTGAATGCCTCGACCCCCATCATCACCGGACTGTGATCCTTGACAGGAGCACATGACATGGACGAGGCCAGACTCAACGAGTTCATGGGCAAACTGGTCAACGACATGGGCGGCGCGGCGATGCTGGCCAATGTCATCGTCGGCGAAGAACTTGGCTTGTATAAAGCCATGGCCGACAGCCAGCCGATCGCCCCGGAAACCCTCGCCGAAAAAACCGCCTGCAACACCCGACTGGTGCGCGAATGGCTCAGCGCCCATGCGGCGTCCGGCTACATGGAACACCTGGACGGCAAATTCCGCCTGCCGGAAGAGCAGGCCATGGCCCTGGCCAAGGAAGATTCGCCGGTCTACGTGGCCGGCGGGCTGGGCGTGGTGGCGTCGTTTTTCCACGACAAGGACAAGCTGGTCAAAGCCATGCGCGGCAATGGCGCCCTGCCCTGGGGTGATCACCATCCGTGCATGTTCACCGGCACCGAACGGTTCTTCCGTCCTGGCTACAAAGGGCACCTGATCGCCGAATGGCTGCCGGCGCTGGACGGCGTGGTGGCCAAACTCGAAGACGGCGCCAAGGTCGCCGATGTCGGCTGCGGTCATGGCGCCTCCACGGTGATCATGGCCCAGGCTTACCCCAACTCGCGTTTCGTCGGATTCGACTATCACGCGCCCTCGGTGAGTGTCGCCACCCAGCGGGCCGAAGAAGGCGGAGTGAGCAGCCGGGCGCGGTTTTTCCAGGGCACGGCGAAAAGCTTTCCCGGCGATGACTACGACCTGATCTGCTACTTCGACTGCCTGCACGACATGGGCGACCCGGTCGGCGCGGCGCGACATGCCTACGATTGCCTGAAGGACGACGGCACGGTGCTGTTGGTCGAACCCTTTGCCAACGACACGCTGGACGACAACATCAACCCAGTCGGGCGACTGTTCTATGCAGCATCGACGTTCATCTGCACGCCGAACTCACTGTCCCAGGAAGTGGGCCTGGGGCTCGGTGCGCAAGCCGGCGAGATGCGCCTGCGCAAAGTGTTCAGCGAAGCCGGGTTCAAGCAGTTCCGTCGAGCGACGCAGACGCCGTTCAACCTGATTCTGGAAGCACGCAAGTAAAAGTCGGTACCGGGCGTCTCTGATCGGAGGCGCCCGGCAGTGCTAACCTGCAAGGCACTCACAGCCTGCGGAGCGCTGACCATGCTCGACCGCCCCCTCCACGAACACCTCGATTATCTGCAACAGACCATGGCCGACGGCGATTTCGTGGTGCTGACCGGCGCCGGTATCAGCACGCCGTCCGGCATCCCGGACTACCGCGACACCAACGGCGTGCGCCGTGGCCGGCAGCCGATGATGTATCAGGAATTTCTGTCGGCGCCCGAGTCACGCCGTCGCTACTGGGCCCGGGCGATGCTCGGTTGGCCGCGTGTGCGTCAGGCCCAGCCGAACGCGGCCCACGAAGCGCTGGCCAGCCTGCAAAGCCACGGCCGGATCGGCGGCCTGATCACCCAGAATGTCGATACCCTGCACGATCAGGCCGGCAGTCACGATGTCATCGAACTGCACGGCAGCCTGCATCGGGTGTTGTGTCTGGATTGCGGCCAGCGCAGCGAGCGGGATTCGATTCAGCAATTGATGGAAACGCAGAACCCGTATCTGGCGGGTGTCGATGCGGTGCAGGCGCCGGACGGCGATACCCTGCTCGACCCGGCTTTCGAGGCGCGTTTTCAGGTGCCGCATTGTCCGCATTGCGAAGGCGAGCGGATGAAGCCGGACGTGGTGTTTTTTGGCGAGAACGTGGCGCAAACGACGGCAGCACGAGCCATGGCGGCAGCAGAGAATGCCGCCGGGATGCTGGTGGTCGGGTCGTCGTTGATGGCGTATTCGGCGTTTCGCCTGTGCCGGGTGATTGCGGATCGGGGCAAGCCGCTGATTGCGATCAATCTGGGGAAGACCCGGGCGGATGAGCTGCTGGATTTGAAGATCGAGGCGTCTTGCGAACAGCTATTGCCGTTACTGACACAACGCCTCAATGCTCAGCCTTAAGGATGTCGAACAACGCCTGCGCCGCCGCCGACAATTCATTCCCGGAGTCAGTCAACACGCCAATCGCCCGCTCCACCACCGGCTCATGCAACGTCAGACACCGCGCCCCCAGTTCGCGCATCTGCTCGGCGCACAATGCCGGCACCGCGCTGACGCCCAGCCCGTTGGCAACCATCCGCCCGACCGTCGCCAGTTGATGGCTTTCGAATTCCACCGGCAGTTTCATGCCCCGGGCCTGCAGGTGTTCTTCCAGCATCACCCGCACCGTGGACGGCCGTTGCAGGGTGATGAACGGTTCCTGCAGCAAGGTCTGCCAGTCGATGTCGGTGCGCCGGGCCAGCGGTGAGTCCTGTGGCACCACCGCGACGAAGCGATCCTTATAAAGAGGTGTGAAGGTCAGCGAAGTGTTCTGCAACGGCTCGAACGCCACGCCGAGTTCGACCTGACGATCGCGGACCATTTCCAGCACTTGCTCGTTGATCACGTCGTTGACCGTCACGTTGACGTTCGGATAACGCGCGCGGAAGGTCTTGAGTATCGGCGGCAGCAGATTGCCGGCAAACGACGGCATCGCCGCCAGCGTCACGCGCCCCCGTTGCAGGCTGAAGCGCTGGCGCATTTCGTCTTCGGCGTTGTCCCAGTCGGCGATCAGGCGCCGGGCCAGCGGCAGCAGCGACTCCCCTTCCGGGGTCAGCGCAACGTTGCGCGTATTGCGACTGAACAGGCGCCCGCCCAGCCCCTCTTCCAGCGCCTTGATGGTCAGGCTCAACGCCGATTGCGACAGGTGCAGGCGCTCGCAGGCCACGGCGAAACTCAGGCTTTGGGCCACGGCGAGGAAGGCGCGGATCTGCTTGATGGTCATGGTCGCGTTGCTCCAGTTGCCAGCTTCAAGCGTTAAGCTGCAAGACAAAGGATGGGTATTTGATGAGCTTTATCAATCAATCAACCTTAAAAATCAACTTAACAAATATATCCCCCAGCGAGACACTCCAGTCATTCGGCTAGCCAGCCGCCCGACAAACAATAAAAGAGGTGCATATGGCAGGTTTCGACAAGCGCGTGTATTCCTACGAGGAAGCCATGGCGGGCCTTGAAAACGGCATGACCGTGATCGCCGGCGGCTTCGGCCTGTGCGGCATTCCGGAAAACCTGATCGCCGAGATCAAACGCAAAGGCACCCGCGACCTCACCGTCGTCTCCAACAACTGCGGCGTCGATGGCTTCGGCCTCGGCGTGCTGCTGACCGACCGCCAGATCCGCAAGGTGGTCGCCTCCTACGTCGGCGAAAACAAACTGTTCGAAGAGCAACTGCTCAAAGGCGACATCGAAGTCGTCCTGACCCCGCAAGGCACCCTCGCCGAAAAAATGCGCGCAGGCGGCGCCGGCATTCCGGCCTTCTTCACCGCCACCGGCGTCGGCACCCCGGTCGCCGAAGGCAAGGAAGTGCGTGAATTCCACGGTCGCAAGTACCTGATGGAAGAGTCCATCACCGGCGACTTCGCCATCGTCAAAGGCTGGAAGGCCGACCACTTCGGCAACGTCATCTACCGCCACACCGCCCAGAACTTCAACCCGCTGGCCGCCACCGCCGGCAAGATCACCGTGGTCGAAGTGGAAGAAATCGTCGAACCCGGCGAGCTGGATCCGTCGCAGATCCACACCCCCGGCATCTACGTCGACCGGGTCATTTGCGGCACGTTCGAAAAACGCATCGAACAACGCACCATCCGCAAATAATCCAGGCTGACGGAGAACAAGAACATGGCACTTTCCCGCGAACAAATGGCTCAACGCGTCGCCCGCGAAATGCAGGACGGCTACTACGTAAACCTCGGCATCGGCATCCCGACCCTGGTCGCCAACTACATCCCCGAAGGCATGGAAGTCATGCTGCAATCGGAAAACGGCCTGCTCGGCATGGGCCCGTTTCCGACTGAAGACACCATCGACGCCGACATGATCAACGCTGGCAAACAGACCGTGACCGCGCGTATCGGCGCTTCGATTTTTTCCTCGGCCGAATCCTTCGCCATGATCCGCGGCGGTCACGTCGACCTGACCGTGCTGGGCGCCTTCGAAGTGGACGTGCAAGGCAACATCGCCTCGTGGATGATCCCCGGCAAACTGGTCAAGGGCATGGGCGGCGCGATGGACCTGGTGGCCGGTGCCGACAACATCATCGTCATCATGACCCACGCGTCCAAGGACGGTGAGTCCAAACTGCTGAGCCAGTGCAGCCTGCCGCTGACCGGCGCCGGTTGCATCAAGCGTGTGCTGACTGACCTTGCGTACCTGGAAATCGAAAATGGCGCTTTTGTCCTCAAGGAACGCGCACCTGGCGTCAGCGTCGAGGAAATCGTCGCCAAAACCGCTGGTAAACTTGTCGTCCCGGATCACGTGCCGGAAATGCAGTTCGCTGCCGAGTGAGGAATTCGAAAATGCAAGACGTCGTCATTGTTGCCGCCACGCGTACCGCGATCGGCAGTTTCCAGGGTTCGCTGGCTACCGTCTCCGCCGTGGATCTGGGCGCAGCGGTCATCCGCCAGTTGCTTGAGCAGACCGGTCTGGACGGTGCTCAGGTCGATGAAGTGATCATGGGCCAGGTGCTGACCGCCGGCGCCGGCCAGAACCCGGCGCGCCAGTCGGCGATCAAGGCCGGCCTGCCCCACGCCGTACCCGCCATGACCCTGAACAAAGTCTGCGGCTCGGGTCTCAAGGCCCTGCACCTCGGCGCGCAGGCGATCCGTTGCGGCGACGCGGACGTGATCATCGCCGGCGGCCAGGAAAACATGAGCCTGGCCAACTACGTCATGCCGGGCGCGCGCACCGGTCTGCGCATGGGTCACGCACAAATCGTCGACACCATGATCAGCGATGGCCTGTGGGATGCGTTCAACGACTACCACATGGGCATCACAGCCGAGAATCTGGTCGAGAAGTACGAGATCAGCCGCGAGCAGCAGGACGCCTTCGCTGCCGCTTCGCAACAGAAAGCCGCTGCCGCCATCGAGGCCGCTCGTTTTGTCGATGAAATCACCCCGATCCTGATCCCGCAGCGAAAAGGCGATCCGGTGGCGTTCAAGGTCGACGAGCAGCCACGGGGCGACACCACTGCTGAATCCCTGGCCAAACTGCGTCCGGCGTTCAAGAAGGACGGCAGCGTCACCGCCGGCAACGCTTCGTCGCTGAACGACGGAGCCGCCGCGGTCATTCTGATGAGCGCCGAAAAAGCCAAGGCCCTGGGCCTGCCGGTACTGGCGAAAATCGCCGCCTACGCCAACGCCGGCGTCGACCCGGCGATCATGGGCATCGGCCCGGTGTCCGCCACTCGCCGCTGCCTGGACAAGGCCGGCTGGAGCATCGGCCAGCTTGACCTGATCGAAGCCAACGAAGCCTTCGCTGCGCAATCCCTGGCGGTGGCCAAGGATCTGCAATGGGATCTGGACAAGGTCAACGTCAACGGCGGCGCCATCGCCCTCGGTCACCCGATCGGTGCGTCGGGCTGCCGCGTGCTGGTGACCCTGCTGCACGAAATGATCAAGCGTGATGCGAAAAAGGGTCTGGCGACCCTGTGCATCGGCGGCGGCCAAGGCGTGGCCCTGGCGTTGGAACGCGCTTAAACGCAAAAGAGGTTCAACAGCGGGCGGCGGATCCACGACATCCACTGCCCGTTGGCAACAAACCCGGTACGACTCACGTCGCACCGGGTATTTTTTTGCCTGAGTGTCAGTCGAACTTCACCAGATTCAGTACCGGCAACGGCCCGCCCGGGAACTGCACCAGTCGCGCCCCCACACTCAACTCGCCCAAGTCGATCCCGAAGAAGCCGAGCTGATCGATCAGTGCGCCGACTTCAGCCTTGGCCTGCGCGTCATCCCCGGACAGGAACAGCACACGCTTGCCACCCTCCGACGCCGGGTCAGCTTCCAGCAAACGCGCCAGCAAATGGTTGAACGCCTTGACCACCCGTGCACCCGGCACCCATTCGGCAAACACTTCGCTGGACGGCCGCCCCTGCAAGTCCACCGGTTTGAACGACGGCGCTTCAATCGAGTTGTTGGCGTCGATGACGATCCGACCGCCGAAGTCCGGCAGCCCGGCCAGCGCCGTCGGCAGTTTCGACCAGTTCACCGCGACCAGTACGATGTCCTGGGCGGCGGCTTCTTCACGGGTAACGGCGCGGGCGGTCGGGCCGAGTTCTGCCACCAGTCCGGCCAAGGTCTCCGGCCCGCGACTGTTGGCGATGACCAACGGGATGCCCTGACGCGACAAGGCTTTGGCAAACGCTGAACCGATGGCGCCAGCGCCGATGATTCCGATAGTGCTCATGGTGTTCTCCAGAAGGTTTGGTAAGACTCGAAACGAATCTTGCGCTTGCCATTCCAACTTGATTAGCCGGTAATGCCCTGAATGATCTTCAAGCATCGCTATCAGGTAGAAACCATGGAAACCCTCGCCAATCTCGAATCCTTCGTCCGCAGCGCCGAAACCGGCAGCTTCTCCGCCGCCGCACGGTTGCTGGCGCTGACCCCGGCAGCGGTCAGCCGCAACGTGGCGATTCTTGAACGCAACCTCGGCGTGCGGCTGTTTCAGCGCTCGACCCGCAAGCTGTCGCTGACCGAGGCCGGTGAAGGTTTTCTGGCGAGCATCGGCGGCAACCTTGATGCCTTGCAGGCCGCGATTGCGACGGTGGCAACCGAGCGCGGCGAGCCGGCGGGTGTGCTCAAGATCAGCCTGCCGCCGACGTTCGGCATCGATCACATGCTGCCGCTGCTGCCGGAGTTTCTGGCGCGCTATCCGTTGATCCGCCCGGAATGGCACTTCGAAAATCGTCAGGTGGACTTGATCGCCGAAGGTTACGACGTGGCGATTGGCGGCGGGTTCGAGCTGACGCCCGGTGTGGTTTCCCGGCGACTGGCATCCGCTGAAATACTGGCAGTGGCCTCACCGGCCTATCTGGCCGGACGTACCCTGCCCCGGCATCCGACAGACCTCGCCGACCACCAGGGCATCGTAATGCGCGGCCTGCGCACCGGGCGCATCCGCCAATGGCAGATGCACAACGACGCCGGCGAACAGGCCAGCGCCCTGCTCAATCCGAATATTGTGCTCAACGACCCGATGGCCATGCGCAAGGCTGCGCTGCTGGGCCTCGGCGTGACAATGCTGGTGTTACCCGATGTCAGCGTGCAGATCGAGCGTGGTGAACTGGTGCGGCTGTTGCCCGACTGGCAGTGCGATGCCGGGGCGATATCGCTGTATTACCCGAGCCGTACCTTGATGCCGGCCAAGACCCGGGTGTTCATTGACTTTGTGGCGGATGCCTTCGGCCGTTAAGCGGCCAGTTGCAGAATCAGCCAGGCATTCGCCCCACTGATCACCACAAACAACCCCCACGCCAGAACCCGGGTCGGCAACCGGTTCACAAACGGCCCCATCAGTTGTTTGTCGTTGGTCATCCGAATCAGCGGATACAGCGCAAACGGCAATTGCAGGCTCAACACCACCTGACTCAGCACCAGCAACTTGCCCACCGCACCGTCGCCCATCAGCCACACGCCGATGAACGCCGGGATCAACGCCAGCCCTCGGGTGATCAGGCGCCGCTGCCAGCAGGGAATTCGCAGGTTCAGATAACCTTCCATGATCACTTGTCCGGCGATGGTGCCGGTGAACGTCGAACTCTGCCCCGACGCCAGCAGCGCCACGCCGAACAGCACACTGGCCAGCGCGCCGCCCACCAGCGGATCGAGCAAGTGATAGGCGTCCTGGATGTCGACCACGTCGGAATGTCCGGTCTGATGGAACGCTGCCGCCGCGAGAGTCAGGATCGCCGCGTTGACCAGCAACGCCAGTGCCAGCGAGCCGATGGTGTCGATGCGCGCCAGGTTCACCGCGTCCTGTTTGCTCGCCAGGTCCTGGCCGATCAGCCGTGTTTGTACGATCGAGGTGTGCAGGTACAAGTTGTGCGGCATCACCGTCGCACCAAGGATGCCGATGGCCAAGTACAACGGCGCCGCATCGCTGATCGCCGACAGTGACGGTTTGAAGCCTTGGGCGACGTCCGGCCAGTACGGTTTGATCAGCAATAACTCGACGAAGAAGCACACGCCGATGGTGCCCACCAGTACCAGCATGATCGCTTCCAGCCGGCGGAAACCACGGTTTTGCAGAGCCAGCACCAGCAACGTATCGAATGCGGTCAGAGCGATGCCGAAGGTCAGCGAGCAGCCCAGCAACAGGTGAAACGCCAGTGCGCAGCCGAGCACTTCCGCAAGGTCGGTGGCGATGATCGATATTTCCGCCAGCACCCATTGCAACCGCGCCGTCGGGGTGCTGTAGCGTTCGCGGGACAACTGCGCCAGATCGCGCCCGGTAGCAATGCCCAATCGCGAACACAGGCATTGCACGACCATGCCCGCCAGACTCGCCAGCAACACCACGAACAACAGGCTGTAACCGAAACGCGAACCGGCCTCGATGGCGGTGGCCCAGTTGCCCGGGTCCATGTAGCCAATCGACACCAGCAAACCCGGGCCGGCAAAACGCAGCACGCGTTTGAAGAACGAGGCATTCGGATCAACCGGGACGCTGCCGGCCACTTCCGGCGGGCAGAACGGCGCGGTGGCGATTTTGGGCAAGCTGAATTTCACGCACACATCCAGAAACAAGTCGAAAGACGCAGCTTAGACGTTTCAGTCGAAGCGCCCAAGCGCGGATGTGCTGCGCTCAGGGTTTGGCAGTACCCAGCAATTGCTGGCGCAGTTCGGGATTGCGCGTGCGCGGATCCAGCCAGATGTTGAAAAATGCCCGGGCGAACAGCGGGTCGTCGATCTCGTGCTGCAACTGCTGGCCGACAAAGAACCGCGCCCCCTGCCCCGGCAGATACACCCCGGTAATCCGCGTGCCGGCCTGCACATCGACAAACGATTGCTGCATCTGCGCTTGCCACACCGCCAATTGCGCCGGGCTGATGGAAGAACCGGCCAGGCGTTTGATCTCGTCGACACTGGCCTTCACCAGATCTTCGCGCGACACATTGCGCCGGTAGATCAATTCCAGAGCGAAGGGCTGACCGTCGGCCAACGGACGCGCGGCACTCCACAGCCGAGCGTTATAAATGTCGAAACCGAACACGCTAAAATCCCCGGTGCCGATGATCTGCGCGCCGGGCACCGCATCCTGCCAACTGGCCCAGGTCGGCGTCAGCAGCAGCGCCCACAAGCCGATTCCGCAGCATCCACGTAACACCTTCGGTGTTCTGCTCATCGCGGCATCGACTCCGGTAAACCCTGATAGTCAGAGCATAGTCGGCGATCACGCCCGACACTTTGTATACATTTATTGCATGCATTTGCGGCAATCCATTGACGACAATGCTAACGTGGCCCTCATTGATCCGATGGAGACACTTGCGTGCTGATCCTCAAACTGCTGCTGATTCCCGGTTTCCTGCTGCTGATTTCCCTGGCCGGCAAGCGCTGGGGCCCCAGCGTCGCCGGGTGGCTGTCGGGGTTGCCGGTGGTGGTCGGGCCGATACTGTTTTTCCTCGCCATCGAGCAAGGGCCGGCGTTTGCCGCGCAATCGGCGGTCGCGGCGCTGTCGGCCATGTTTGCGATGATCGCGTTTTGCGTCACCTACGCGCAGGTGGCGCAGCGGGCGAACTGGCCGCTGGCATTGGTAGTTTCTTTATCGGTCTGGGCCGTGCTGGCGCTGATTCTGTCGCTGATTCCGGCGTCGTTGCCCTTCTCCATCGCCGCCGCTGCCACCGCCCTACTCGCCGCGCCGTACCTGTTTCCCAAGGTGCAACCGGTGGTCGGTGGCCCGGCGCCGAAATCGGACAAACTGATCTGGCGGATGATTGCCGGTGCGGCGTTGACGCTGGTGGTGACGATGCTGGCCAGCACGGTCGGCGAGCGTTGGAGCGGATTGCTCGCGGTGTTCCCGGTGCTGGGCAGCGTGATGGCGGTGTTTTCCCAGCAAACGCGGGGGCCGGCGTTCACCGCTGCGTTGTTGCGAGCGACGGCGACGGGGATGTATTCGTTTTCGGCGTTTTGTCTGGTGTTGGCGTTGACAATACCGCTGATCGAATGGTGGGGATTCGGGGTGGGGATATTGGTATCCATGGCGATGTTGCTCGTAACAAAGCGACTGGTCATGGGGAAACGCGCTTCCCGAGCCTCTGCGTAAAACTCATACGCGAAATTCGATTAGAGAAATCGACAAAAAAGCGCCCAGTGCCCCCGGGCGCATCCGTATCCGTCACACATAAAGCGTAGGTGATTGCGTTTCCTGAGGTGGAGGCCCTACCTTGTCACTGCAAACCACAATCTCATGAACATCCTTAGAGGGATTCTGTACCAATATCTTGTACGGATGAGGCGGCCGAGGCTCCCATGCTTCAACATCTCCCCGGCCCAGTTCAATCCATTCGCCAGCTTTCTTGTAATAGGCCACTACCTTACCGTAGCTATTGGTATGCCCCTCGATCATCAGGGTCATAGCGCCATTTGCAGTGATCACTTTCTCATCGTTAGCCATGCTTGTATCTCCTGGATGCCTGTCGGTGTCTGACAGGGGTGCATTTAGTTTCCCTGAACGAAACCCATCGACACACCTGACAGAAATGACAGTCCCGACGAACGGTTCCTGCCCGCCCTGACAATCCGCACTGGAGTCCACCAACGCCACCATGGGATGATCGCCGCCCAAGCGCGACCATCCCTCGGAGATTCGAATGTCATTGCTTAGCAAGAAAGCCGTCGTCCTGTTGCTGGCGGCGGCGGCCGGTTTCGGCGCCCTGAATGCTCAGGCAGCCAAGGCCAAAGAGAAGGCTGTCACCGAGAAAGTCTCGATGCTCGACGGCAAGTTCAGTTTTGTCCTGCCCAAAGGCTTTGTCGGCGACCCGCTGCCGGCCGGCCCGACCGGTGCCAAGGGCACGATGTTCACCAACGACGCGACCAAGACGGTGGTCATCACCGCCGAAAACCAGATTCCCGAAAGCAACAACGTCAAGGATAACGACAGCGCGTTCCTCGACGGCACCGTGTCCGACTTCATCGACGCCCAGCGCAAGGCCCTGCCGGACTTCAACAAACTCAGCGAGAAAAGCCTGACCCAGAAAGGCAACGGCCTCGGCCTGCGCCAGGTGGACAGCACCGCGACCCAAGGCGGTGGCCAGACCCTCAACACCACGCTGATCGCAGGCTCCGGCACGCACATGGCGCTGGTCCAGGTGATTTCCCGGGCCAGCGACAAGAGCGGTCACGATGCCCTGGTGAAAACCATCCTCAAGGAAAAGTGATGCTCAGGGATTGAGTTGCTGCAACCAGTCGTTCAAATCCCGAAGCTCGGCCGCGCTGATGCTGTGGCCGACGCCGGGATAGGCATGAAATTGCGGTTTGTATTCCAGCTTTTCCAACAGATCTTTGGCGGCCGTGGCGCCACTGTAAGGCACGCGGTCATCCGCCGTGCCATGGCCGATGAAGATCGCCAACGGCGGATGCTGTTGCGCTGACTTCAGCTCACCCTTGAGCACCGGCAACACCCGCCCGCTCAATGCGGCGATGCCACCGACCGCCGCCGGCTGCCGCAAGCCAACCTCGTAGGTCATCATCGCGCCCTGACTGAAACCGATCAGGTACACCTTGTCCGGTTGCGCGTGATATTTCTGCGCCGCCGCAGCGATAAAGGCCCGCAGCTTCTGGCTGGCATCCTTCAGATCATCGGTCTCGCCGTTGTAGGCACCGTCACCCTTCTTGCGAAACCACTGGAAACGCCCTTCCCCCAACGCCATCGGCGCCTGCACCGACAGGTAGTTGTACTGCTTGGGCAGCTGAAATTTCATGCCGATCAGGTCGGCTTCGTTACTGCCGTAGCCGTGCAGGAACACCACCAGCGGACGCTGTTCGGCATCCGGGTGAACCTGGGCCAGGTAGTTGAGCGGCAGATCGGTTTGCAGCGAGGTTTGAGCATGGACGGCGCTGGACGCCAGCAGGGTCAACAGAGCAAACACCTTCAACATAAGCTTTCCTTCACACAGTGCAGGGTTCGGGGCAGAGCCTAACACTGTGGTCCGGAAGATGGGGTCATCAGTCGTTGATCAGCTTGCCCGCCCGAATCGGCTCGCGCCCCGCCACTTTCGCCTGCCAGATGCCCGGCTGGGTGTAACGTCCACGGTCGATGGCAAAAAGCACGCCGCTGGTGCCGGCGCGTACGGTGGTCACGCGGTCCTGCAACGGATCGACCACTTCGAACAACGCATCACCGCGCTCGACCCATTCACCGGCTTCGCGCAGAAAGCTCACCACGCCGTGGTGTGGGGCAAACAGATATTCGGTGCCTTCGAACGGCATGCCTTCACAGCATTCGTCTGGCGCTTTCGGCCATTCGCCGCTGATGAAGCCCTGCTCGGCGAGGAACCCCAGAATCGCTTCGCAATTGGCCTGGGCCTGATCGACCCGGGTATCGCCCATGCTGCCCAGCTCCAGGGTGGTGGCGAGGTTGGCCGGCGGGATCGCCGCCGCCGGGAACAGCCGCGCCAGACGCAACCACGGCGTGGAGCACGACTCGTCGAACGAACTGCCGCCGGAGTCTTCGCACAACAACGCCACGCCAGCCTTCAGGCGCGCGGCCAGGGATTGCCACTGCGGCCAGTGTTGCGGCAGCGCATAAATGTGAATCGCCGCGTCGAAATCGCAGTGCAGGTCCAGTGTGATATCGGCCTCACAGGCATGGCGCAGCAACAGGCGATGCAGCGCTTCCAGTTGCGAAGCCGGGGCCGGCAGTTCGTCGAGTACCAGGCCCATGGTCTGGCGGATCAACGCGATGTTGGCCTCGGCATTGCTGCCAAGCTGGTCGCCGATGCGTGCCGCTACCGGGGTACTGAGTTCGACGAAGGCGCGGTTGAAGTTCTTGCCGCTCGCCAGTTCGAAACGGCCCATGTGACTGCCTTGCAGGTGTTGATCGAGACCGATCGGGTTGGCCACCGGCACCAGTTCAATCACGCCTTGCAACTGACCGTTGCTTTCCAGCTCGGCCAAGCGTTTTTTCAGTTCCCACGCGGTGCGCATGCCCGGCAGTTCATCGGCGTGCAGGCTGGCCTGGATGTAGACCTTGCGCGGGCCGGCGCCGTAACGGAAGACGCTGAGGGAACGTTCGCTGCCCAGGTGGCTCCAGGGCAGAACATAATCGATGCGTTGCATGGGGGAACTCCGGAAATTCTGTAGTCGCTGCCAGACAGCGACTGCATTGAAAATGTGCTGACAGGATAAATCACAGGCGAAAAAAAAGTGGCCACCGCGTCAACGGGGCCACTTTTTTCTACGGCGTATTAATGGCCGTACACGTCAAAGTCGAAGTACTTGTCCTGCACTTGCTTGTACTTGCCGTTGGCGCGGATTTCGTTGATGGCGGTGTTGAATTTCTCTGCCAGCTCGGTATCTCCTTTACGCACGGCAATACCGGCGCCACCGCCGAAGTATTTGGCGTCTTCGTAGGTCGGGCCAACGAATTCGAAGCCTTTGCCGGCGTCGGTTTTCAGGAAACCGTCGCTCAGGTTGACCGAGTCGGCCAGCATCGCGTCGATACGACCGGACACCATGTCCAGGTTGGCTTCCTGCTGCGAGCCGTAACGCACCAGTTCGATCCCGGCCGGTACCAGCACTTCGGTGGCGTAGCGGTCGTGGGTACTGGCGCGCAGCACGCCGACTTTCTTGCCTTTGAGCTCGACCAGCGGGTCTTTCACGCCGGAGCCTGCCTTCATCACGAAGCGCGCCGGGGTGTGGTAGTACTTGATGGTGAAATCGACGTTTTTCTTGCGGTCGTCAGTGATGGTCATCGAGGACAGAATCGCGTCGATCTTCTTCACTTTCAGCGCCGGGATCAGGCCGTCGAACTCTTGCTCGACCCAGGTGCATTTGACTTTCATCTGCTCACACAGCGCATCACCGATGTCCACGTCGAAACCGGCCAGTTTGCCGTCAGGGGTTTTCATCGAGAATGGCGGGTAACCGGCTTCGATACCGATACGGATCGGTTTGGCGTCTTCGGCCACGGCGGTCAGGGACAACATCGACAGTGCCAGGGCACCGAACATAACCAGCTTTTTCATTTATTACTCCCGTGTGCGGAGGCTTTTATTGGCAGCTTTCGATTGTCAGGTTCGGCCTTGGGCTATGGAGCGCAAAGAAACCGAAGTGGCCGGCAGTCTATGGCGGCGCGCACGGGGCAAATTGTGTTTAAGCGACAAATACTTACAGAAAATCGGCGAGTGCCATCACGTAGGAAAAGTGTGCGCCAGAGCGGTGCAAGGGTTGTAGGACAAAGCCGTTAAAAGTTGCCGCCGAGGGCGGCAACGCACTGAATATCAGCAATCACAGGCAATCGGATGGGTCGCGGCTTGCGATGCCGCGACACTCAACTCGAAGCCCTCATCGAGCCAGCCGGTCACCCCGCCGATCATCTCCTTGACCGGATAACCCAGCGCCGCCAGTTTCACTGCGGCCTTGTTGGCGCCGTTGCAGTGGGGACCCGCGCAATACACCACGAAAAGTGTATTTTTCGAGTAATCCGCCAACCCTTCCGCCGTCAGCAAACGCCCGGGAATGTTAATTGCCCCTGGCACATGGCCGCGCTCGAAGGCCAGCGGCCCGCGCACGTCCACCAGAACGAAGTCGACCTCACCGGCCTCTTGGCTGTTGAAGACGTCGGAACAATCGGTTTCGAAGGTCAGACGGTTGCTGAAGTGCATCAGGGCAATCGCCGACGGAGCGGCAGGAATTTCGCGAACCAGGCTGGGCATGTTGTGTTGCTCCTACGTCTGTGAAGGGATGAACAGACTTTATCGGGCCGCCGCTTGCCGCTACAGTGGCGCACAAGACACTCACCGGGAAGTTTCCGCCAAATGCCTGATTCACCTGGACTGGTCGCGATTCTGGCCTATGACGGCCTCTGCACATTCGAGTTCGGCATCGCCGTGGAGATCTTCGGCCTCGCCCGGCCGGAGTTCGAATTCCCGTGGTACGAACACTGTATCGCGGCGGTCGATCAAGGCCCGATGCGCGCCATGGGCGGGATTCAGGTGCTGGCCGATGGCGGTCTGGAGCTGCTGGCGCAGGCGCGCACCATCATCATTCCCGGTTGGCGCGACCGCAGCGCGCCGGTGCCGGAGGCATTGCTTGAAGCATTGCGTGATGCCCATTCGCGTGGCGCCCGGTTGCTGTCGATCTGCTCGGGCGTGTTTGTTTTGGCAGCCAGCGGGCTGCTCGACGGGCATGGCGCCACCACCCATTGGCGCTACACCTCGGAGTTGGCCGAGCGCTTCCCGGCCATCGATGTCGACCCGGATGTGCTTTACGTCGATTCCGGCCAGTTGATCACTTCGGCCGGCAGTGCGGCGGGGATCGACGCCTGCCTGCATCTGGTGGCACGGGACTTCGGCACTCAGGTGGCCAACTCGGTGGCGCGGCGGCTGGTGATGTCGCCGCAACGCACCGGCGGTCAGGCGCAATTCATTCCGACACCGGTCAGCCCGACCCCGCGCAGTGATTTGTCGCGGGTCATGCAATGGGCCCGCGAGCGCTTGCATGAACCACTGGAAGTGCGCGACCTGGCCAGCGAAGCGGCAATGAGCGAACGCACCTTCCTGCGCAAATTTACCGAAGCCAGCGGCCAGTCACCCAAGGCCTGGCTGCAGCACGAGCGTCTGGCCCGGGCCCGGGAGTTGCTGGAAAGCACACCGCAGAACACCGAGCAGATCGCCCAGCGCTGCGGTTATCGTTCGGTGGAAAGCTTTCGCGTGGCGTTTCGCAGCGTGGTCGGGTTGCCACCATCGGTGTATCGCGAGCGTTTTGGTCGCGAGGTCAAGGCTTGCGCAACAGATAAGTGTCCATGATCCAGCCATGCTCGGCCCGCGCCGCCTTGCGCACCCGCTCGATTTCATCGGCGACATCACTGAGCTTGCCGCTGATCAGGATCTCATCCGGCGTGCCGAGGTAGGCCCCCCAGTAAATCTCGGTTTCCTGATTCGCCACCCGATGGTAGGAATCTTCGGCATCGAGCATCACCACCAGACTGTCGGTATCACTCACCTGCCCCGCCCCCAGGCGTCGGCCGGTGGTGATTTCAATCGAGTGGCCGATGGTGTTCAGCGGCACCTTGTGCTGCGCCGCCAGGGCCTGAACGCTGGTGATGCCGGGGATCACGTCGAATTCGAACGCGCATCGCCCTGAGGCCAGAATCGCCTGAAGGATGCGAATCGTACTGTCGTACAGCGCCGGATCGCCCCACACCAGAAAACCGCCGCACTGCCCGTCGGCCAATTCGTCATTGATCAGGCGTTCGAAAGTTTGCTGCTTGGCGCGGTTCAGATCATCGACGCTGGCGTTGTAGTCCACATCGCCACGCTCGCGCTCCGGGCTGTGGGCTTCGGCGAAACGGTAGGTACGATCGGTGATGTAGCGCTCACAGATTTCGCGACGCAGGTCGATCAACTTGTCCTTGCTCTGGCCCTTGTCCATCAGGAAAAACACGTCGACCTGATTGAGCGCCTTCACCGCCTGCATCGTGATGTAGTCGGGGTTGCCGGCGCCAATGCCGATGACCAGCAATCGCTTCATGTGCGGATTCCTTCAAGATCGATTCCGGGCAAGCGTAGCCGCCAGCGCCCGAAGAAACTCAACTCGACCACCGCCAACGGCTCGACATCGATGCTGTGGAAGGCCTGGCCCTGCATGACCTGCATCAGCGCCGCCCGAATGATGAACGGATGCGTGACGGCCACGACATGACCCGGCGTGGTTTGCAGGGTTGCCAGCCATGCAGCCACCCGTTCACCGAGTTGTGCCACCGACTCTCCGCCATGGGGCGCGGCGGCGGGATCTTCGAGCCAGGCTTGCAGCGCTTCGGGCTCATTGCGCTGCAGGTCCTTGATCGCTTGCCCCTGCCAACGCCCCCAATCGCAATCGCGCAAGGCCTCATCAACCTGCGCATCATCACCGAACCATTGAGCAGTTTGACGCGTGCGCAATTCCGGGCCGCAGATCAAACGACGCGGTAACCCGAACCGAGCAGCCAGCGAGTCAGACGCTACAGCGCTTTCTTCAACAGCTTCGTTCGTAGGAAAACGCGCCAATTTCTGTGAGACGGTTCTGGCGTGGCAAATCAAGGTCAAACGGGTGGCTTGCACAATGAGTCACTCAGTCAGAAGGTAAAAAAACACCCGGCGAAGTGCCGACAGGGCAGCAATTGTGCCGTAAACCGGAGGGTTCAGGGCAACACCATTCAATTGACCACCCTCAACAAAGCGGCAATGTCTGACGCGACAATGGGCAATGGACTACACGAACGATCGACAGACGTGTAGCCCTTGCTACACGGGCATCTCGCCCCATTTTGGGGCTGCACGGACGCTGCGGAAAATTCACTAGACATGTAACGTCAGTTACATAAATACTGTTTTAACGGATTGTGAAGCGAATCCAACACCCCATCCAGCAGGAGCCCGGATGCCCCCTCTCAGAGACCTGATTACTGATCCCGGCCTGGACCTTACGCCATCAGAGCGCAAAGTCGTCCGGGCCTTGCTCGATCAGTACCCGCGCAACGGGCTAGGCCCGATGGCGCGGCTGGCCGAGCACGCCGGCGTCAGCGATCCGACCATCGTGCGTCTGGTAAAAAAACTCGGTTTTGGCGGTTACGCCGAATTTCAGGACGCGCTGCTCAGTGACATGGACCATCGCCTGCGCTCGCCACGCACGCTGTTGCAACCCCGCTCGAACCTGAACCAGGACGACGCCTGGAGCCATTATCTGGCCCACAGCCACAACCTGCTGGCGGAAACCCAGGCCCTGACCCAACCCGAAGACGTGCGGATTCTCGCGCAATGGCTGCTCGACACGCGCCATCAGGTCTACTGCTTCGGTGGGCGCTTCAGCAGCCTGATGGCCACCTATCTGCTCAATCACTTGCGTCTGCTGCGCCCCGGCTGTTTCGCGCTGGAGGACAACGCGCAACTGCCGGATCGTCTGTTCGACCTGCAACGCCAGGACGTGGTGCTGGTGTTCGACTATCGCCGCTACCAGACCCAGGCCCTGCGCGTGGCCACTGCGGCCAAGAACAACAATGCTCGCGTCGTGCTGTTCACCGACATCTACGCCTCGCCGCTGCGCGAACTGGCGGACATGATCATCAGCGCCCCGGTGGAATCGGCTTCGCCGTTCGACACCATGGTCCCGGCGCTGGCTCAGGTCGAAGCGCTGATTGCTTGCCTGACCCTGCGCAGCCCGGACCTGGCCGATCGCCTGGAAGGCATCGATGCCCTGCGCAACGACTTCGACACCCACTTGCTGGAGGATAAATAAGGATGTTCAGCCTTCCCCACCGCTCGCCGCGGGACCTGCCGTTTGTCACCGACCACACCGCGCTGTTGCTGGTGGACATGCAGCGTGCCTGGCTCGAACCGCAGTTTGACCCGCACCTCGAAGGCCCGGACGCCGCGTACTTCCTCAATCGCACACGCTCGCAAGTGGTGCCCAATCAGGTCCGTCTGCTCAACGCCTTCCGCGACGCACGGCAGAATGTGCTGCACACCCTGATCGAAAGCCTGACAGCCGACGGCCGCGACCGCTCGCTGGATCACAAACTGTCGGACATGCACCTGCCCAAGGGCAGCCCGCAGGCACAGGTCATCGCTGAATTGACCCCGGCAGAAAACGAAATCGTGCTGCCGAAGACCTCCTCCGGGGTCTTCAACTCGACCAACATCGACTACGTGCTGCGCAACCTCGAAACCCGCCACCTGATCATCGCCGGCATCGTCACCGACCAATGCGTGGACATGGCCGTGCGCGACGCTGCCGACCGGGGTTATCTGGTGACTCTGGTGGCGGACGCCTGCGCGACTTACACCGAGGCACGCCACGACGCCTGCCTGAACGCGATCAAGGGCTATTGCTGGATCACCGACACCGACACCGTCCTTGGTCGTCTGCGGGAGATGCAGCCATGAGCGAACGCCTGTCGCCGCTGCCGATGACCACCATCGTCACAACCGACCTGATCGGCATCACCCGGGGCCGCTCGTTTCCCACCGATGAGCTGGAACACTATCAAGCGGCCGGCTGCGGCTGGGTGCCGGCCAACAGTGCGCTGACGCCGCAGGACATCATCGCCTCGACCAACCCGTGGGGCGCCTATGGCGATCTGCGGCTGATTCCCGACCTCGCCAGCCGCGTCACCGTCGGCAACGGCCCGGACGCCGCCGCCCCGGCGCTGGATTTCATCCACGGCGACATCCGCGAAACCGACGGCCGCCCGTGGGGCGCCTGCCCGCGCACACTGCTGAGCGATGAAATCGAGCGTTATCGCGATCAGCTCGGGCTGCAGGTCAACGCCGCGTTCGAGCACGAATTCAATCTGCACGCCGGTTTTGCCGAACACCTGGCGTTCTCCCTCGAGTCCCAGCGCCAGGGCGCGGAATTCGGTGGCTGGCTGCTGAGTGCGTTGCGCGCCGGTGGTGTCGAACCGGAAATGTTCCTGCCCGAATACGGCAAGCATCAATACGAAATCACCTGCCGCCCGACCCTCGGCGTGGCGGCGGCAGATCGCGCCGTAAACGTGCGCGAGATCACCCGCGAAATCGCCCGGCAGATGGGCCTGGATCTGAGCTTTGCGCCGAAGACCGCCGCCAATGCGGTGTGTAACGGCGTGCATCTGCACGTCAGCCTGCTGGATCTGGCCGGGCAGCCGATGTTGTACGACGCCGGCACCAGCAATGGCTTGTCGACCCTCGGCCAGCACTGGGCGGCGGGCGTGCTGCATTACTTGCCGGCGCTGTGTGCGTTCACCGCGCCGACCCCGGTGTCGTACGAGCGTTTGCAGCCGCACCACTGGAGCGCGTCCTACGCCTGTCTGGGCCAGCAGAACCGCGAAGCGGCGCTGCGCATCTGCCCGACCGTGAGCCTGGGCAACAAACCCGTGGCGAAACAATACAACCTGGAATTCCGCGCCATGGACGCCACTGCCTCGCCGCACCTGGCGATGGCTGCGCTGCTGATCGCCGGACGCCTGGGCATCGAACAGCGTCTGGCGCTGAACGCAATCACCGATGAAATCCCCGATGCACTCAACGACGAACAACGCGAGGCGCGGGGCATCGTTGCCCTGCCCGCCTCTTTGGCTCAGGCACTGGATTGCCTGCGTCGCAGCGAAGCGCTGATGGCAGCGCTGCCGGCACCGTTGCTCGACACGTATTTCGCCCTTAAAACCGAGGAACTGGCGCTGACGGAACAGCTCTCGCCCGCTGACCTGTGTGAGCACTATGCACGCCTGTACTGAATCCGCCGAGCTTGGGTTGTACACCCGACCGGTCTACAACCTGACCCGTGAAGATTCGACGCACCCGCTGATTCTGGTGTGCGAACACGCCAGCCGCTACATCCCCGATGCCCTGAACAATCTGGGCCTGGATGACACGGCTGCGCGTGAACATATTGCCTGGGACATCGGTGCACTGGAGCTGGCCGAGCAACTCTCGGAAAAGATCGGCGCCACACTGCTGAGCGCCAATTATTCGCGACTGCTGATCGACCTCAACCGGCCCCGCCACGCACCGGACAGCATTCCGGCGCAGAGCGAAATCTACCAGGTGCCGGGCAATCGCGAGCTCGACGAAGCGACCCGCGAATACCGTCGCCAGTGCCTGTTCAAGCCGTTTCATACACGGCTGCAACAACTGATCGACGAGCGTCTGGCCGAAGGCCGGCCGGTGCGGGTGGTGGGGATTCACAGTTTCACCCCGGTTTATTACGGCCAGCCGCGTGAGCTGGAAGTCGGCGTTCTGTTCGGTCAGGCCAAGGCATACGCCCAGCGCCTGCTCGACGGGCTCGGTCAGCATCCGCTGAAAGTCGCCGGCAACCAGCCCTACAAAATCGACCCGCTGGGCGACATGACCGTGCCGGTGCACGGCGATGCCCGAGGCCTCGAATCGGTATTGATCGAGGTGCGCAACGACCTGCTGCGCAGCCCGGAAGCGGTTTCCCGCTGGGCAAATTATCTGGCTCCACTGCTTTGAAGATTGCTGTAAACGCTGCTGACGCTGTAAACGACGGACCGACATAACAACTAAAACGAACGATTGGCTGACAAGGAGTTGCGCTTCATGGAAATAGAAGAGTTCGGCTACAAACAAGAGTTGAAACGTAGCCTGACACTGACCGACCTGGTGGTGTACGGGATGATCTTCATGATCCCGATCGCCCCGTTCGGCGTGTATGGCTACGTCAACGCCGAGGCACCGGGGATGGTGCCTCTGGCGTACATCATCGGCATGGTGGCAATGGTTTTCACCGCGCTGAGCTACGGCAGCATGGCCCGGGCCTTTCCGATCGCCGGCTCGGTTTATTCCTACGCACAACGGGGCCTGAATCAACACGTCGGTTTCCTTGCCGGCTGGCTGATGCTGCTCGACTACCTGCTGATTCCGCCGCTGCTTTACGTCTACGCGGCGATGGCGCTCAATCATTTGTACCCGGACATCCCGAAGGTCGGCTTCATCCTGGCATTCCTCGTCAGCGCGACCTTCGTCAACCTGCGCGGCATTACTTTCACCGCCCGGATGAACATACTGTTCCTGCTGGCGCAGCTCGTTGTGTTGGGGATTTTCCTGTTCTACGCCTGGAACGCCCTGCACAACGGCGGCGGCAACGGCCAGTTGACCCTGGCGCCGCTGTATCACCCGGAAACCTTCAATTTCGCCCTGCTGATGCAAGCCGTGTCGATTGCGGTGCTGTCGTTCCTCGGTTTCGATGCGATCTCCACGCTTGCCGAAGAGATCAAGGGCGATCCCGGCCGCAGCGTCGGCAAAGCAGCGTTGATTACCCTGGTGGTGATGGGTGCGATTTTCGTCGTGCAGACCTGGATCGCTACCGATCTGGCCGCCGGCATGGGCTTCAAGTCCGCCGACACCGCGTTCTATGAAATCGCCGAAATCGCCGCCGGCAGCTGGCTCGCGACCCTGACCGGCGTGGCCACGGCCCTGGCCTGGGGCGTGGCGGTGGCGATCACTTCGCAAGCGGCGGTGTCGCGTCTGCTGTTCGGCATGGCCCGCGACGGCAAGCTGCCGAAAGTGCTGGCCAAGGTTCACCCGAAACACAACACGCCGTACCTGAGCATTTATCTGGTGGCCGTGCTGTCGCTGGTGATCTGCTACCTGTTCATCAACTCGGCGGACACCCTGACCTCGCTGGTCAACTTCGGCGCCTTGAGCGGCTTCATGCTGCTGCACCTGACCGTAATCAATTACTACTGGCGCCGGCAGAAGTCCGGCCAGGTGATCCGTCACCTGATCTGCCCGGTGATCGGCTTCGGCATCGTCGCGGCCATCATGTACAACATGGGCGTCGATGCGCAGAAACTCGGCCTGATCTGGATCGCCCTGGGTCTGGTGTACCTGTTCTTCCTGAACAAGCTCGGCGCCAGTACCGCGCTGCCTGACCCGAGCAATGGCTGACAAGAAAAAGGGCGGCGTCTGACAACAAATCAGGCGACCGCCGCTTTAACGCGTGGAAACCGACAGTGATAGTCAGGTTCGGCGAATGTGCCGAACCTTTTGATACAGGAGTGCATCCATGCTGGTCTTACGTCCAGTCGAGCCAAACGACCTGCCTCAATTGCAACAACTGGCTCGCGACAGCCTGGTGGGCGTCACGTCCCTGCCGGATGACAGCCAGCACCTGGGCGAAAAGATCGCCGCGTCCTGCGCCTCGTTCGACACGGATGCTGCGGCCCAGGGCCCGGAGAATTACTTTTTCGTGCTGGAAGACCTGGACAGCCGTCGCCTGGTCGGCTGCTCGGAAATTCTCGCCACTGCCGGATTCAACGAACCGTTCTACAGCCTGCGCAATCGCCATTTCACCAGCGCTTCGCGGGAACTGAACATCGAACATGGCGTGCCGGCGCTTTCGCTGTGCCACGACCTGAGTGGCCACACGCTGCTACGCGGTTTTCACATCGACGCTGCGCTGGTGCGCACGCCGTTCTCGGAATTGTTGTCACGGGCGCGCCTGCTGTTCATCGCTGCCCACGCGCAACGATTTGCCGAAGCGGTGATCACCGAAATCGTTGGCTACAGCGACGCTCAAGGCCACTCGCCGTTCTGGGATGCACTGGGCAAACATTTCTTCGACCTGCCCTACGTCGAGGCCGAGCGCCTGTGCGGCTTGCAGAGCCGTACGTTTCTCGCCGAACTGATGCCGCAATACCCGATCTACGTGCCGATGCTGCCGCTGGCGGCGCAGGAGTGCATCGGCCGCATCCACCCGGATGGTCAGGAAGCGTTCGACATCCTTGAGCGCGAAGGCTTTGAAACCAACAGCTACATCGACCTGTTCGATGCCGGCCCGACCTTGTACGCGCGCACCGCCAACATCCGCTCGATCGTGCAGAGCCAGATCGCGACGGTTCAAGAGGAACCTCTGATCGACGCCCGCGGTCGTTATCTGGTGAGCAACGATGCACTGCATGGCTACAGGGCGGTGGTCGCCGAGCTGGATTACCAGCCTGGTCAACCCCTGGCACTTACGCCGGCGATATGCGCAGCGCTGAATGTCGGCGCTGGCGACACGATCCGGGTGATTACCCTGTGAATCGCGCCCTCACCCAACGACAGTGCCCGAGCAGGCGCGCAAAAGGAGTTGCAGCATGATTGTCCGTCCGGTCCAAGTCAGCGACCTGCCAGCGTTGATGACGCTGGTGCAACAGGCCGGGCCGGGGTTCACCACCCTGCCCGCCAACGAAGATCGCCTGGCCCACCGGGTACGCTGGGCGCAACGGGCGTTCGCCGAGCAGGTCGAGCGGGCCGATGCCGATTATCTGTTCGTGCTTGAAGACGACGAACAGCGAGTGGTCGGGGTCAGCGCCCTGGCCGGCGCCGTCGGCCTGCGCGAGCCCTGGTACAACTACCGGGTCGGGCTGACCGTCAGTTCGGCACCGGATCTGGGCATCCAGCGGCAGATCCCGACCCTGTTCCTCAACAATGAACTGACCGGCCAATCGGAACTGTGCTCGCTGTTCCTGCGCCACGACCAGCGCCACGGCAGCAATGGACGTCTGCTGTCGCTGGGGCGTTTGCTGTTCGTTGCCGAATTCCCGCATCTGTTCGGCGAAAAGATGATCGCCGAGCTGCGCGGCAGTGCCGACGAACAAGGCTGTTCGCCGTTCTGGGACAGTCTGGGCCGACACTTCTTCCAGATGGACTTCAGCCACGCCGACCACCTGTCCGGACTGGGCAACAAAGCGTTCATCGCCGAACTGATGCCGCGCCAGCCGCTGTACACCTGCCTGCTTACCGAACAGGCCCAGGCCGTGATCGGCCAGGCCCACCCCAACACCGAACCGGCGCTGAAGATCCTTCAGTCCGAGGGTTTCGCCCACAAAGGCTACATCGACATCTTTGACGGTGGCCCGGTGATCGAAGCACCGATCCGCAGTATCCGTACCGTTCGCGACAGTCTGGAACTGACGCTAAGCATCGGCACGCCGGACGAACAGGCGCCGCTGTGGCTGATCCACAATCGCCGTCTGGAAAACTGCCGCATCACCGTCGCTGCGGGACGCCGGGTCGGCAGCAGTCTGGTGATCGACCGCCTCACCGCCAAACGCCTGCAATTGCAGCCGGGCAACTCGGTACGGGCAGTGCCGTTGCCCAATCAACAGCAGCAGGCAGTGGCGGCCTGAGCGCCTCTGCCTGCAGCAAGAAAGCCTGAACAGGTTTTTCCTGGTTAACTTCCTCGTTAATTCGTCATGATCCTTGACCCATTGGCGTGATAGCCTTTTCACCTTCGGCGTTGACACCTTTGCTCAAGCCTTTCCATTCCTTTGTATTGGTGGAACTCGTATGACCAGGCTTTCTCATCAAGATTTGCGCCGTAACTTCCGTCAGCTGCTGGCTTCCGACACCTGCTATCACACCGCCTCGGTGTTCGATCCGATGTCCGCCCGCATCGCCGCTGACCTGGGTTTTGAAGTAGGGATTCTCGGCGGCTCGGTCGCCTCGTTGCAGGTGCTGGGCGCCCCGGACTTTGCCCTGATCACCCTCAGTGAATTCGCCGAGCAGGCCACCCGTATCGGCCGCGTCGCCCAGTTGCCGGTGATCGCCGACGCCGACCACGGCTACGGCAACGCGCTCAACGTGATGCGCACCATCGTCGAACTGGAACGCGCGGGCGTCGCCGCACTGACCATCGAAGACACCCTGCTGCCAGCACAATTCGGCCGTAAATCCACTGACCTGATCACCGTAGCCGAAGGCGTCGGCAAGATCCGCGCGGCACTGGAAGCCCGGGTCGACTCGGAAATGGCGATCATCGCCCGGACCAACGCCGGCATCCTGCCGAACCAGGAAATCATCAGCCGCACCAAGCATTACCAGGCCGCCGGCGCTGACGGTATCTGCATGGTCGGCATCCAGGACTTCGATCAGCTCGAGCAGATCGCCGAACACCTGACCGTCCCGCTGATGCTGGTGACCTACGGCAACCCGGCTCTGCGCGACGACAAACGCCTGGCCGAACTGGGTGTGCGCGTGACCATCGACGGCCACGGTGCTTACTTCGCGGCGATCAAGGCCACTTACGACAGCCTGCGCGAACAGCGCCAGATCTTCACCCAGGCCTCGGACCTGAGCGCCACTGAACTGACCCACACCTACACCCAGCCTGAGGAATACATCCTCTGGGCCAAGGAATACATGAGCGTCAAAGAGTAACCTCGCACCACGCTACAAAGAGGCAGAGCGGCCCGACGCCATCACGAGTCCACTCGCATGGCGCCCGCCGCGAAACCGCTAGAGCGCTTTCTTGTAACCTTCCTCTCGCTGCAATGCCCGCGTCTGAATCACGTTCAGAATGGCGCAGCCCTCTCGCATCAGCAGATGCACTGCGCTGGTAATGCGCGTCAGATCACAATCGGAAATGCCCTTGAGGTCGAGACTGGAAAAGGTGTCTGCCAGATCGCGCACGACCACAAAACGGTGCATCGCGCACGCGGCCATGTCGCTGAGTTCTTTTTGAGTATTGATGAAGAGCACCGGGGATTCGGCGTCGTAGGTGTCGATGGGGAGGTAGCGGGGGATTACTTGTTCTGACATTGGTGTGACTCCTGTAATTAGAGCTATCACCATTCGCGGCCAAACGAAGAGGGTGGCAGCCGTACGCGGGTTGGCCGACCGGATACAGGAACCGGCACACCCGAAGGTGTCCCACGCACAGCCGCCAAAACACAACAACTCAGGCAAACATCGCTGAATATGTTGGACAACTGTACGTTCCCGTATCGACCGGCCAAGGTCGTTCGCGAAGTTTCCGCGAGCCCGAACTATAGGTGTCGATACCGAAACGCGGCAACAGGGTACGTTGTAGGAAAGGTCTTGGAAAGTTGTGCGCCGCTCACGCTTTCCTCATTTCCCACAAAAGCCCCCTCATCCTAGCCCTCTTCCGGAGGGAGAGGGAACCGATTGGGGGATATTGGTGAGATACACCGACGTGAAAGATTTGCGCTGAATCCATAATCGACTCGGTATTTCAGGTCGATGTATGACGCAGCACACCTCGGTCGGCCCCCTCTCCCTCCGGGAGAGGGCTGGGGTGAGGGGAAAACCTGACACCCCGCCGAACCCACTACACCGAAGAACCGCTCACCGCCCCTTCGCCAACTCCATAATCATCCGCGACAACAGATAAATCCGCGGCGCCACGCTCTCCACCTCCGCGTACTCCTCCGGCGTATGAATATTGCCGCCAACAATCCCGAACCCGTCCAGCGTCGGCGTACCCACCCCGGCCGACAAACTCGCATCCGCCGCCCCGCCGCTGCCCTCCTCGGTCAACTTGCGGCCAATCTCGCCGTAAATCCCCTGAGCCATCGCCATCAAACGATCCGACTCCGCCGTCTGCGGCATCGGCGGCAAGCCGCGCTGCAACGACGTTTTCACTTCGGTATCGGGAATCAACTTGTCCTGCGACACCCGCGCCAGATCCTTCTCGATCCGGTCGAACTCCTCCGGCACCGCCGCCCGTACGTCAGCCTTGGCCGTGGCCTGATCCGGGATCACGTTGGTGCGGTCGCCGGCCTTGAGCACGGTGAAGTTGATGGTGGTTTTCTTCGCTTCGTCGCCGAGCTTGCCCAGTTGCAGGATCTGATGCGCCGCTTCCATCGCCGCGTTACGCCCCAGCTCCGGCGCGACACCGGCGTGAGCAGCCTTGCCCTTGACCTCGACCAGCGCGGTGGCGCTGCCCTTGCGCCACACCACCAGACCATCGGCCGGACGGCCCGGCTCGAGGTTGAGGGTGACGTCATGAAGCTTGGCGGTTTTCTTGATCAGGTCGGTGGCGACCTCCGAGCCGGTTTCTTCGCTGGCGTCGAGCAGGAAGGTGATTTGCGCGTAGTCCTTGAAGTCGAGGTTCTTCAGAATTTTCAGCGCGTAGATGCCGGCGACGATCCCGCCCTTGTCGTCCATCACCCCCGGCCCATAAGCGCGGCCGTCCTTGATGGTGAACGGTCGCTCGGCGGCGGAGCCTTCCTTGAACACCGTGTCCATGTGTGCCATCAGCAGGATTCTGGCCTTGCCGGTGCCTTTGAGCGTGGCGAGCACGTGATTGGTTTTTTCCGGGGTGTTGGGCACCAGTTCGATGGTTGCACCAAGTTTTTTCAGCTCGTCGATGGCGATTTCGCTGACTTGTTTGAGGCCTTTTTCATCGCCGGAACCGGAGTCGATATTGACCAGCCGCTCCAGCAGTTTCAGGGATTCGGGTTTGTATTGTTCGGCGCCGGCCAGCACCTGTTTGTGCGGTTCGGCGAAGGCGTCAGCGGCTGCGAAAGAGAGGGTCAGGCCGAGGCCGGCGGCCAGCAGGGAACGAGGGAATTTGAACGTCATGAATCAATCCTTGTTTCGTGTCGGGTACTGAACCGTACCTGACATCGCCGCAAGGCTCTATCCCGGATGCGACACCCCATCCGTTCAAACCGAACCCAGCACCTCGCGCCGTGGCTTGTCGTCATTGCAACAGATCACCCGGTTGCGCCCGGTTGCCTTGGCTTCGTACAGCGCCTGATCGGCGTCATTAAGCCAGCGTGTCGCATCGCCGTGAGCCGGATCGAGTGCGGCCAGTCCGATGCTCAGGCTGACTTTCAACGCCGGATTCTGCTCGTAGACCAGAAAGGAAAAACGCTCGCGCAAGGCTTCCATCACCTGCGCCGCATTGAACAGCGGCAAGTCCGGCAGGATCACGCAGAACTCGTCGCCGCCGTAGCGCCCGGCCACGTCGGCCATGCGCAGGTTCTGCTTGAGCATCTTGCTCAACTGGCGCAGGACGATATCGCCGGCCACATGGCCGTAGGTGTCGTTGATCGCCTTGAAGTGGTCGATGTCGATCAGCGCAATCGCCGCGCCTTTTTGCTGGCCTTTGCAGCGCAGGAATTCGATGTCCAGTTGATCCTTCCAGGCGCCGTGGTTGAGCAGACCGGTGAGGCTGTCTGTACGGCTCAGGGCCAGCAATTCACGTTTCTGCACACCCAGAGTGTAGGCCTGACGAAAGCAGATCCAGCCCAGCGCCAACGGATACAGCATCAACAACGGCAGACAGGCATACATCTGCGCCGGAGTGGTCGCAGGGATGAAGGCCGGGGCGAACACCACCAGCCCGACACCGACGCCAAGCAACTGCGCCGCCGACCCTGCCAGCAGAAAGCGCAGACCGCCGATGGCAACGTTATTCATCGCCATCATCGAAATGGTCGTGGCACTGGGCAGCGGATTGAATTGCATGGCCGCGACCCAGAGGCCGCCGAGGAAGGCATCGATCAGCAAGTTGCGGTGTTCGGCGTGGTAGGGGACTTTCGAGCGTCGTGCCCACTGATACGCCAGGTGTGGCCAGACCAGGCCGTTGAACAACATCAGTGCCCAGACCCAGGCCGGGGGATCGAGCGGATACATCGCGACGCTCACGCACAAAAGCCCCAGGACCAGCCCCAGGGTTCGCGATGTGTAAAGCCTCCTGACCAGTGAAAGTCCCTTTCCTCCCGTTCTTCCCATAAGGGCCTCGAGTACACCGCAAAAGGATGTGCTCGGAGTCTAACAGGGCAACGTTAAATAGCCATCACCGGCCAGCGGCCGGCAGTCTCCGACCCCGCGGCCTGCCATTTACGGCACACGGCAGGCAAATGATTGGCTATACATGAAAGGAAGAAAATGGAAAAAAGACTCTAAGAAGGAGGCCCATGCAGACCTATCAAGTGTTGATCATCGGCAGCGGGTTTGGCGGCCAGTGCGCGGCGGTCAATTTGCTCAAGGCCGGCATCGACGATTTTCGCTTGCTGGAGCGGCGGGACTTTTTCGGCGGCACCTGGTGCCAGAACACCTACCCCGGCGCGGCGGTGGACGTGCCGTCGCCGCTGTATTCGCTGTCGTTTGCGCCCTACCCGTGGACGCAGATGTTCGCCGGTCAGGCCGAACTGCATCGCTACACCGAACACGTCATCGAGCGTTTCGGCCTGCGCGAGCGGGTGGAACTGCAAGCCGATGTCGAGCACATCGAGTGGGATGAAAACGAAAAGCGCTGGGCCGTACACACCGGCGCCAAGGGCACCTATTACGCGCAGTTCGTGATCAATGCCACCGGACCGCTGAGTCAACCGGTCGTGCCGCCCTTCCCCGGTCAGGATCACTTTCAGGGCAAGACCTTTCATACAAACAATTGGGATCACAGCTACGACTATCGCGGTAAACGCGTAGCGATCGTCGGCAGCGGTGCCAGTGCCGTTCAGGTGATCCCGACGATTGCGCCGGATATCGCGCACTTGCACGTCTTTCAGCGCACCCCCCATTGGGTGCTGCCGCGCCCCGACCGAAAGTTCGGACGTTTCCAGCGCTGGCTGCTGGGGCTGAAACCGGCCTGGAAGCTGCTGCGCTGGCTGATCTATTGGCAGTTCGAAACCCGGATCATCGCCTTCAAATATTCGAAACCGGCGATTCACATGGTGCAGAACCAGGCGCTGAAATTTCTCAAACGCCAGGTGACTGACCCCAAGTTGCGGAAAAAACTGACACCTGACTTCACCATCGGCTGCAAAAGGGTATTGCTCTCCAACACCTATTATCCGGCGCTGACCCGGCCCAACGTCACCTTGCACAGCCGCGAACAAGGTATCGCCGCCCTCGATGAAACCGGCATCCTCACCACGGATGGCCAGCACATCGACGTTGATCTGATTGTCTGGTCGACCGGTTACGACGCTACCGATGGCGTGATTTCCTACCCGGTCAGCGGAAAAAACGGCGTAAAACTGCGCGATGTCTGGGCGCAATACCCACGTGCCTACCTCGGCACCAGCCTGCCGGACTTTCCCAACCTGTTTATCGTCACCGGGCCGAACACCGGCATCGGCCATACCTCGGCGCTGTTCATCATCGAATCGCAGATGAACTACATCCTCGACTGCATCCGCACCGTACAGGCCAAAGGTCTGCGCAGCATCGAAGTTCGCCCCGAAGCAGAACGTACCTACACTCAGATGATTCACCGGGAGATGGAGCGCACGGTCTGGAAAACCGGCGGCTGCCACAGTTGGTATCAAAGCAGGAGCGGTCATGTGATCGCGATGTTTCCCGGCTTCAGTTTCAGCTACCACCGCTTGACCCGGGCGCTGAAACCGGCCGACCACATTCTGTCTTGAACAAGGAAGACCCACGATGCTTTTGCTGTTTGTCGCCCTCGCAGTTTTCGTGGCCTGGAGCTGGTTGAGCTACCCGGCGGTCGGTCATTGGCTCTACGACCTGAGCGCGGCCCTGGAGGCCAGGTTGTATCGGCTGCACAAGATTGAAGTGCCGATTGCCGAAATGACGGTGTCGACCTGGCAAGGCGGGCCTTACGAAGCGTCGAGCAGCATTCTGATGCTGCACGGCTACAGCGCCGAAAAGAACCTGTGGCTGCGCTTCGCCCGGCACTTTGTCGGGCAGTATCGGGTGATCATCCCGGACCTGGCCGGTCACGGCGAAACCGGCTTCAAGGCCGGTGGCGGCTACGACATTCCGGTTCAGGCCAAACGCATGATTCAGCTGCTCGACGTCTGCGGCGTCGAGAAAGTCCACGTGATCGGCAACTCCATGGGCGGTTACATCGCCGCGTGGCTGGCGGCGACCTACCCGGATCGCATCGCTTCGGTGGCGCTGATCGACCCGGCCGGCGTCACCGCGCCCGAGGCCAGCGACATGGAGCGTCACCTGGCCCGTGGGCACAATCCGTTCCTGATCAATTCCCGGGAAGAATTCCGACACTTCTATGCGATGACCATGGCCTCGCCGCCGTGGGTGCCCGGCCTGGTGCTCGACGCCATCGCCCAGCGCTACGAGCAACAACGTGACGAACTGGAAGAGATCTTCCGGGACTTTCGCGCAAGTCCGCCGATGGAACCGAAGTTGCCGGACATCAAATGCCCGGCGCTGCTGCTCTGGGGTCGCAAGGACCGGTTGATCGATGTCAGCAGTGTGCCGGTGTGGAGCAAGGGCATCGCCAATCTGCGGGTGGATGTGTGGGACGGCGTCGGGCACATGCCGATGGTCGAGCAGCCGACGAACACGGCGCGTTTGTATCGGGAGTTCCTGGGGGAAAACTCACGCGCAGACAGGTAAACGGTCAGTCGTTGGCAGAATGAAGTTCGTAGGATTCTTCGTTTGCCCGCGTCGGCGAAGGCTGCGATCTTTTCCTCCATCCTTTACGTGACCGTGCCAGGAATTTTTTTCATGACCGTGCAGCCGTTCGTCAGCCCCGACCTGATCCGCCAACGCTTCTCCAAAGCGATGTCCGACATGTACCGCGAAGAAGTGCCGCTGTACGGCGCCTTGATGGAACTGGTGGAGCAGACCAACCGCGAAGTGCTGGCCCGCGAGCCGCAGATCGCCAGTCAACTGCACAGCACCGGCGAAATCGAACGACTGGACATGGAGCGCCATGGCGCGATCCGCGTCGGCACCGCCACCGAACTGGCCACCCTCGCCCGCCTGTTTGCGGTGATGGGCATGCTACCGGTGGGTTATTACGATTTGACGCCCGCCGGGGTGCCGGTGCATTCCACGGCGTTTCGCGCAGTGCATGAAGATGCGCTGCAGGTCAGCCCGTTCCGGGTGTTCACTTCGTTGTTGCGACTGGAATTGATTGAAGATCCCGAGTTGCGGGCCTTCGCGCAATCAGTGCTGGATCAGCGTTCGATCTTTACGTCAGAGGCATTGCGCCTGATTGAACAGGCCGAAGCCGTTGGTGGACTGACTGAGTCCGAAGCCGGGGAATTTGTCCTGCAAGCGCTGGAGACTTTTCGCTGGCACCACAGCGCCACCGTCACCGCCGCGCAGTATCAGACCCTCAGCGCCCAGCATCGTCTGATCGCCGATGTCGTGGCCTTCAAGGGCCCGCACATCAACCACCTGACACCGCGTACTCTGGACATCGACATCGTTCAGGCGCAGATGCCGCTGCATGGCATCACGCCCAAAGCGGTGATTGAAGGGCCACCACGCCGGCAGCATCCGATCCTCCTGCGCCAGACCAGTTTCAAGGCGCTGGACGAGCCAATCGCCTTCACCGACCAGACGCAAACCCGCGGCAGCCACAGCGCTCGCTTCGGCGAGATCGAACAACGAGGTGCGGCGCTGACACCCAAGGGCCGGGCGTTGTACGACCGTCTGCTGAATGCGGCACGAGAAGAGTTGGGTGACTTCCCCAACGAAGCCAATGCCTCACGCTACAACGCGCTGATGACCCGGCACTTCAGCGAATTCCCTGACAGCCTCGAAGGCATGCGCGAGCAGGAATTGGCGTATTTCCGTTATTTCCTGACAGACAAAGGGCTGATGGCGGGTCGTCCCGCTGAGGTTTCGCTGCAAGCTTTGTTGCGCGACGGCTATGTGAAAGCCGAACCGCTGGTGTACGAAGATTTCCTGCCGGTGAGTGCGGCGGGGATTTTTCAGTCGAACCTGGGGGACGCCGCGCAGACGCACTATGGCGAGCATTCCAACCGGCAGTCATTCGAACTGTCGCTGGGACGTTCGACCATCGATGAACTGGGCTTGTATGCCGAGACTCAACGGCGTTCGATCGAGGAATGTTTGAAGGCGCTTGCCCGATAACGCGACGAAGCGGCACCTGGCCATACTGCGCAAGAAGTTGCGCAGTTCCCCGTAATAAAAACCCCATCAGAATCGCTACAGCCCTTGCACATCAAGGGCTGCAGCCAAGTGCGCAAGAAGTTGCGCAGTACTGCGCAACTTCTTGCGCACTTTTTGCCTGAAATGCAGGTTTTTTCGCCCAGGAAACAGTTCCCTCTGTGCCATATCCTTGATCTACAAGGCTTCTGAAAAACTGGCACGCTCTTTGATAACAGTCAGGCACCCACCGGGCGATTTCGCCTCCCGGGCACCCTAACTTTATCCGCAAGGAGCACCTCCCATGGCAACACCAGCGTACATGTCGGTTACCGGCGAAAAACAAGGCCTGATCACTGCCGGCGCCTTCACTGCCGACTCCGTTGGCAACACCTACCAGGAAGGCCACGAAGACCAGGTCATGGTTCAGGCTTTCACCCACGACGTGATCATCCCGCGTGACCCGCAATCCGGTCAGCCAACCGGTCAGCGCGTGCACAAGCCAGTTGTGATCACCAAGGTCTACGACAAGGCTTCGCCTCTGCTGCAAGCCGCTCTGACCTCGGGCGAGCGCATGAGCGAAATCGTTATCCAGTGGTACCGCACTTCGGCTCAAGGCACCCAAGAGCACTACTACACCACCAAACTGGAAGACGCGATCATCGTCGCCATCAACAACAAAATGCACAACTGCCAGGATCCAGGCAACGCGCACTTCACCCACCTGGAAGAAGTGCAGTTCACCTACCGCAAAATCACCTGGACCCACGAAGTATCCGGTACTTCGGGTTCCGATGACTGGCGTGCTCCAGTCGTTTAATTACGGCTGATCGTTTCAAGCATCGGCCAGCTCTGCTGGTCGATGTTGTTTACGCCCCTCCAGAATTTCGCGCACGTTGATCCGCCTGGCGGTCATCAACGCGCGCCGCTGTACAGCACGAGGAACAAGGGATGTTCGCGCCGGCCAATGAAACCCACTTTGCCCTGACCATCGAAGGGCTTTCCGCCGATTTCCAGGTGTTTACCCTCACCGGTCGGGAAGCCATCAGCCAGCCGTTTGCCTTCGAGGTGGAGCTGGTCAGTGAGCAGCCGTCGCTGGACCTCGAAACCCTGCTGCACAAACCGGCCTTCCTGCAGCTGTCGCCCGACGGCAGCGGCATCCACGGCCTGATCGACCGCGCCGCGCAAGGCGATTCCGGCAAGCGCCTGACGCGCTACTCCGTGACCCTGCGCCCGCAACTTTCGTACCTGGCGCACCGGATCAACCAGCGGATCTTCCAGAACCTCAGCGTGCCGAAGATCATCGGCAAGGTCCTCGAAGAACATGGCATCCAGGGCAACGCCTATGAATTCCAGACCGGTTCGATCTACCCCGAGCGCCTCTACTGCGTGCAGTACGACGAATCGGACCTGCATTTCATCCAGCGCCTGTGCGAAGAAGAAGGCATTCACTACCACTTCCAGCACAGCGTTTCCGGCCACAAACTGGTGTTCGGCGATGACCAGACGGTGTTCCACAAACTCGCGCCGGTGGCCTATCAGCAGGACTCCGGCATGGTCGCCAGCGACCCGGTGATCAAGCGCTTCGACCTGCGCCTGGAAACCCGCACCAGCCGCACCACCCGCCGCGACTACGACTTCGAAAAACCGCGCATCACGCTCGAAAGCGAAAACCGCGGCGACGCCCTGCCCGACCTCGAGGACTACGACTACCCGGGCCGTTTCGTCGACCGCGAGCGTGGCAAACACCTGGCCAAACGCGCCCTCGAACGCCACCGCAGCGACTTCCAGCTCGCCGAAGGCAAGAGCGACCAGCCATTGCTGGTCAGCGGCCATTTCCTCGCGCTGAAAGAACACCCAAAGGCCAAGTGGAACGACCTCTGGCTGCTCACCGAAGTCCACCACGAAGGCAAGCAGCCGCAAGTGCTGGAAGAGTCGGTGACCAGTGACACCACCGCGCTGAAGGACGATTTCCATCAGGGTTACCGCAACCGCTTCCAGGCCACCCCATGGGACGTGCCAAACCGCCCGCCCCTGCGCCACCCGAAACCGCGCATCCTCGGCAGCCAGAGCGCCGTGGTCACCGGCCCGCAAGGCCAGGAAATCCACTGCGACGAATACGGCCGCGTCAAAGTCCAGTTCCACTGGGACCGCGACGGCTTGGCCGACGACAAGACCAGTTGCTGGCTGCGCGTCTCCAGCGCCTGGGCCGGCGCCCAGTACGGCGGCATCGCCATCCCGCGCATCGGCATGGAAGTGCTGGTCACCTTCCTCGAAGGCGACCCCGACCAGCCGCTGATCAGCGGCTGCCTGTACCACAAGGAAAACACCGTCCCCTACGCGCTGCCGGCGAACAAGACGCGCACCACCTTCAAGACCCTGAGTTCGATGGGTGGCGGCGGTTTCAACGAACTGCGCATCGAAGACAAGAAAGGCCAGGAACAGATCTTCCTCCACGCCCAGCGCGACTGGGACGAAAACATCGAACACGACCAGAAAATCCGCGTCGGCAACGAACGCCACGACGTCGTGGAAAAGAACAGCTACACGGAATTCAAGGCCGAAGAACACCACACCGTTTACGAAGACCGCAAAGTCGAAGCCCGCGCCAACGACCACCTCACCGTGGGCGTGAACCAGCACATCAAGATAGGCACCGGGCAATTCATCGACGCGGGGCAGGAAATTCACCTGAGCAGCGGGATGAAGGTCGTGCTGGAGGCCGGGGCTGAGCTGACGCTGGTCGGTGGCGGCAGCTTCATCAAGATCGATGGCGGCGGCGTGACCATGAGCGGGCCGGCGATCAACATCAACTCCGGCGGTGGGCCGGGGAGCGGAACGGGTGCGGCGCCGTTGATGCCGGGCGTGCTGAAACAGGCCGATGCCGATAAGGCGGGTGCTGTGCTGACGCCGGCGCAGATCAATACGCTCAAGCGTAATGCGCCGTTTTGTGAAGAGTGTGAGAAGTGTAAGGCAGGTGCCTGTGCCATCTAATCGACTGACACCCAAGGATTGGCTGGCACAACAGCCGTTGCAGAAAGACGAACGTCTGTATCTGGTCATCAGCGCCGCGAGCGATGCCGAAGCGCTCAAGGCCTTGTATCAGAGCGAACCGTCCGTCCAGGCCATTCCCGTCTGGGGCGGAACGCCTTACTCCACCTGGCAACCGGTGATGCCTTACGTCGCCGAACTCAAGGCCAACTCGGCCTTCCTGCCCTGGATCACCGAGACCGACGCCCTCGACTGGGGCTGGCTGGCGGTCTCCCGCTCCGAACCCAACGAAGTCTTCGAACACCTGCGCAGCCTGACTCAGGTGAAGATGCCGGACGGGACCGAGGTGTTTTTCCGGTTCTGGGATGGGCGGCATATCTATCCGATTCTTGAAGGGTTGGGTGAGACAGCCGGGGAGGTGCTGCCGGTGTTTGAGCGGTATCTGATCAATGGTCGCAGTCTGGATGTCGGACCGAGGGTGGTGCCGAAGGTGAGGGATTGGCCGTGGTGGGAGGTGCCGAAAGATTTGCTGGACAGCTTGATGGCCGAAAACCCGTCGACCGTGATCGGCAACATGATGCAGTGGCTGCTGGACGAACATGCCGACCTGTACTTTTCGTTCCCGGAATCGAACCTGCAAAAGAAAGTGGCGCGCTTCGTAAAACGCACGCCACTCACGGAAGAAAATTTTACCGGCCTGCTGAAGGCCCATCTGGAAAGTGAGGTGGCTGTATGAGCATTTTGATGGGTGAGATTGTTGCCAATCTCAATGCAAAACAGCCTGATGCTCAGGCCATCATCAGCGATTTCAAAAAGTGCCTGAAGGATTATCGCGAGCATGCCGAAGCCTGGTACGGCGGCATTCTGGATGCAGAGCAGCAGTTCAAGGTCGGTGACGAAGTCGGCACCGCAGACAAGGACAGTAAAAAGGCCAATACCCTTTATGCCAATTGCCCTGCCAACGGCAAACTGAAGCTGGTTCACAGTTTCGAATCTGCGCGTTTTGTCCCTATCGGCAATACGCCGGTGCGACTGGTGCCGGTGGAGGATGGAAAGCTCTACGGCAAGAACGAAGTCGGTCAAGCGATCAACGCCAAAATCGGACCCAGCGGGATTCTGGAGGTCACAGGCCTCAAACCACACCAACAATACGAAATCACTTTCTTCCCCAACCCCACCAAGGCTCAGATCGACAGCCTGTTCAACTCCTATCAAGGCGTGATCGGGGATTTGAGCGGCTGGCTGCAAACCGAGTGGACCACCGATTTTCTGCCGCTCTGGCAAGCGCACACCAATGCATCCATGGGTGGACGGGCATTGCAACAGCTGGAGTCGGCCTGGAAAGGATTCCTCAAGGCAATCATGGGGCTGTGGGGGGACATCAAGAGCCTCTACGACCTGGTTGCGCATCCTCGGGAAAACTACGAGAAGCTCAAAAAATTCTTCACCGAAGAACAGATAAAGAAGATCTATAACGCTTCGAAAGAAGCCATCCAAACAGCACTGCTGATCGCCAGTGACGAGCCACTCATGTGGATCTACGTCGCGGCTATCGTTGCGTGGGTCAAGATGCTGCCTCCGCAGACCTGCACTGAGGTCTTGTCGGAACTGACCACGGAAGTGCTGCTGAACATCCTGATCGGTATCGTCTTGACGGGCGGGATCGGTCTGGCCGTCCGTATCGGCACCAAAGGCCTGAATGCCGCAAGAAACAGCGGCAAGGTCATGAAGCTGATCGAAGACTTCACCTCGATGCTGATGAAAATCAGCAAAAAGAATGCGACAGGCCACGCCGATACCGCAAAGCCCTTGATGCTCAACGGCAACTCGCCACTCAATCAGGCGCGGAAGGCAAGTATCGAAATCGCGCCTCCAAAACCCGCAGAAACCGCCACACCACCGAAGAAAAAGCCGCCTGTCTCGGGTGGGGCCGTGGAGACGGATGCGCAGGTTCATGCACGCGGCAAGAAAGAAAACAGCACCCGCGCCCAACAACAGGAGAAGGTAGACAACGCTCCCGATCAATCGAAGAACCCGGCCGATAAACCCGCTCAGTGCGCCGATAAAACCTGCACCAACGGTGAACCGGTATCGATGGTTACCGGCGAGGAATTGCTGACGCTCACTGACGGTGTATTGGGTGGTCTGCTGCCGATTGAATGGACGCGCCTCTACCGCAGCAGCGCGGTTGAAATCGACGGACGTCTCGGCCATGGCTGGAGCCATTCCCTGTCCCATCGTCTGCAAATCAACGATGAAGGCGTGCTGTGGACTGATAACGAAAACCGTCAGACCTGCTTCCCGATGCCGACCGAACAACGGCCAGCCATCACCAACAGCCTGGCTCAAGCAGCCATTTTTCTGGGCGAGGCACCGGGTGAACTGATCCTCACCCAAGCAGGGGCAAAACCGCGCTTTTATCATTTCCGCGCAGACCGCCTGACGACGATCAGTGACTCGTACGGAAATCAGGTGCACGTCAGTTATGACCTGGTCGGTCGAATCCAGCGCATCGATAACGGTGCGGGGCGTTCCTTTCTGTTGCGCTACGACGACCGCCATATCGTTGCCGTGGACCAGCAACAACAGCGTTCCGAGTATGACGAGCGCGGTGAGCGCCAGGACCCGTGGCTGACCATTCAGACCCTCGTCACCTATCGCTACAACGCTCGCAATCAATTAATCTCGGCATCCAACGCTGCAGGCGAAACCGAGCATTACCGCTATAACGATCAGCACGTCATTCTTGAGCGGCAACTGGCCGGTGGCGCCAGTTTCTTCTGGGAATGGGAACGTGAAGGCAAGCTCTCCCGCTGCGTACGACATTGGGCCAACTATTCCCAACTGGAAGCTCGCTACGAGTGGGATGACAAAGGCACGGTGACGGTTCACAACGCAGATGGCAGTGAACAGGTTTATGTGCACGACGAAAATGCCCGCCTGATCAGCGAAACCGCTGCCGATGGTGCAGAAACGCAAAATGCCTATGACGATGACGGACGTCTGGTTGCTGTAAAAGATCCAATGGGGGCCATCACCGAGTATCAATACAGCGATGCCGGACGATTGATGGCTGTCATCCCGCCGGAAGAAGAACCGACCCACTACAACTATTTCGATGGCCAACTGATTGAAGTCAAACGTGGCAAGGCCCGTTGGCAATACGACCGCAATCGACAAGGCGACATCACCCAGCAAATCGACCCGCAGGGCAACGAAACCCACTACAGCTACGACCGCCAGGGCCGCCTGCTGGAAATTCGTCACCCCGATGGCAGCCGCCATCAACTGGGCTGGAACAATCTCGGCCAATTGCTGGAAGAACGCCTTCCGGACGGTGGTCAGCGCAAGTATCGCTACGACGCACTCGGACGCCAGATCACCCGGCAGGACGAATTCGACGCCATTACCCATTATCAATGGGACGCCGTCGACCGCCTGACCCAGGTCACCCTCCCCGGCGGCGCCACCCGGGCCTTCACCTACAACCCGTACGGCCGCGTCACCGCCGAACGCGACGAGCTCGGCCGCATCACCCGATACGAATACGCCGACAACCTGCATCTGGTCAGCCGCCGCATCAACCCCGACGGCAGCCAGTTACGCTATCGATACGACAACGCGGGCCTGCTGCTCACTGAAATCGAAAACGAACGCGGCGAGCATTACAAACTCGACTACTACTCGAACGGCTTGATCCAGCAGGAAACCGGTTTCGACGGCCGCCGCACCGCTTACGAATACGACCTCAACGGTCAATTGCTGAAGAAAACCGAATTCGGCGACGACGGCAGCGAACTGGTCACCGAGTATCAGCGTGACGCTGCCGGACGACTGCTGGTGAAAACCCTCGCCGATGGCGAAGAGATTCACTACAGCTACGACGCTCTGGGCCGTCTAGTGAATGTCGACGACGGTCACTGGCCGCTTGCCTACGAATATGACGTGCAGGATCGCCTGATCACCGAGCATCAGGGCTGGGGCACCACGCGCTACGAATACGACAGCGTCGGACAACTGAGTCACTGCCGCCTCCCCGACGGCAGCACACTCGACTACCGTCATCTGTCAGGTGGGCGCCTGAGCAGCATCGACCTCAACGGCTCACGCCTGACCAGCCACCAATTCAGCGCCGGTCGCGAACAGCAACGCCAGCAGGGCCTGTTGCTCAGCCAATACCAGTATGACGAACAAGGCCGCCTGCAAGCGCACAGCGTCAGCCAACGCGAGAAAAACCTTTTCCAGCGTCGCTATAACTACGACGCAAACGGCAACCTCGCCGGCATCGACGACAGCCGCAAGGGCAACCGCAGCTTCCACTACGACCCGCTTGATCGATTGACCAGCGTACGTGGCGCGACACCGGAAACCTTCGCCCACGACCCGGCCGGCAACCTGCTCGGCCAGAACAACGAAGGCACCGCCAACCTCGCCAACGTCAAAGGCAACCGCCTGATGATGCAGGGCGACCGCCATTACGATTACGACGCTTATGGCAACCTGATCCGGGAACGTCGCGGAACCGGCCAGAAACTCGTCACCGAATATCGCTACGACTGCCAGCACCGCTTGATTAGCGCCAGCCTGCCGGGTGGCAGCACTGCATCCTACAAATACGACGCCTTTGGTCGCCGAATCGAGAAAACCGTCGACGGCCACACCACAGAGTTCTTGTGGCAAGGCGAACGCCTGATCGCCGAAAGCGGCGACAACCGTTATCGCACCTACATCTACGAACCCGGCAGCTTCCGTCCGCTGGCCATGCTTGACGGCGAAGGCCCGCGCAAGGCAACGCCGTTCTACTACCAGCTCGATCATCTGGGCACACCCCAGGAACTCACTGACTACAGTGGCGAGATCATGTGGTCCGCGAATTACCGCGCGTACGGCAACCTCGCTGCGCTGGACGTCAGTGAAATCGATAACCCGTTGCGATTCCAGGGTCAGTACTTCGATGCGGAGACAGGCCTACACTACAATCGTCATCGCTACTACAATCCGGGGACGGGGCGTTTTTTGACGCAGGATCCGATCAAGCTTGCGGGAGGGTTGAATAACTACCAGTACGTATCAAATCCTACTGGCTGGGTTGATCCTCTGGGGCTCCATCAGTGTCCAGATAATCTAGGTAGATACTTAGACAAACCAGCGAATACTGATGGGTCTCTTAATATTGGTGCGGGCTCAAATCCAATTGAAGGTTATTACAACATTGACATTGACCCCAAAACACCCGGAGTACATGCCGGTAATGCCACAGATTTGTCAGGCATAAAATCTGGTTCGCAGAGCCACATCAACATGGACAATCCCTATGGCTTTGACCCTTTAAACCCGGAGATCCTAAGAGTGCTATCTGAAAATGGACAGATAACCATCACCGGCAGTGCTTACGCCAACAAATATATAAAAAAATCACTCAAAAGAATTGAAGAGCTCGGACTTAAAATTGTGTCACAAACAAAAGTTGATCCAAAGGGGTTCAAGACCATCGAAGGCGAGCAAATCGGATCCAAATCACTTGATCGGTTCATTATCGAGAGAGCAAAATGATTTTTTCAATTGATATCACAGAGTGCTTTGGCGCGATCGACTCCGATAACGCAGGCGGGATTATAAGCTATATCAGCATCCCCCCCATCGAAAACCCTCAGGAAAAATTTCGCCTTAAGCTATCAAACTTCGTACTTAACTTGATCGACGAGCCCGTCATCGCCTCGATCAACAGGCAGAATTCAACATTTTTGGAGAACATGACCGAAGACGGCTTCCTTATAATAAAACAAGCCAGCATTTTCTTTGAGTCAATAAAAGGCTACGAAAAACTACTACGACTATTAAACCAAGATCACGGATATTTAATCCACGAGCGCTACGGCCAAAAATTAAATACGGGAGATAAGATTTACGACATCAGCGGAAGACTTTTTTCGACTCCGGAGCTCTTAATTAACTTCGCATTCATTTCACCCAATACTATAACACTTGAATTTAACTCATCAGACTACACATACATAGAAAGCTACCCCGAGCTTCAAAAATCTTTAGAAAATTTAAATTCAAGAGAAAGACCTACTCAACCACCTCTCACAGGCCTATTCGACCCCACATATAGCAACACTCATACAATTAGCAACTTTGACGCTGGCTATCGAATTTACAATAAATAATTACCACGCGATCACAACGGGGAGCAGATTCATTTATTTTTCGTCGATGAAAATAAATCTGTCCCCTTTTCACTAGCGACCCACATGGTGATCATCCACATTTGCAGCTTCACCCTGTGAAAGGGGAAGTTATAAGAATCTATTGGCCAAACCAATTTGAAGGACAAAAATGAGCACCCAGAAGACTATCCCTAGAAAAGTTTGGTGGGGTTTGGAGGCAAAATCATATACAGAGATTGCGCAGGAACTACCTTCGCAGGATGAGTCACTTAGAAAGTGGATCGCAATCTACGCTGCTTATCATTTAAACTTTGAAAACAGATACCCTGGAGAGAGTTACTACAAGTTTCTAGAGGATGCAAAAAACTCTAAATACGTCATTATAGAATTCACTCTCCCAATCCACTTTCTCAAAACAAGAGACAGCATTGGCGCCAACGACACAACAATCACAAAGTGCAAAACCATGGAAACAGAGGAAGAAATAAACTCTTTTCTTTATGAAAACAACATAAACCCCGAGCTATTTACGCCCCCATGGACCTGCGAGTACCCGCTAGACTGAACTCAACAAGAATGGACAAATCTGAGAATCATCTGGCCGGCCTCCCCACCTCCGTGAGGCGGGAAGGCCGGCCAGATGATTCTCAGATTTATTTTCTCAAGCAGCGCAGAGAAAAAAAGGGGACGAAAAAAAGGGGACAGATTTATTTTTTCGTTAAAGAAAATAAATCTGTCCCCTTTTCCACACGTTCGAGGAAAAAAAATGACAGCGCAAAAACATATCCCACGAAGTGTATGGCATGGGCTTGACGGGACAAGCTACGACAACATTGCGCAAGAGCTAGAATCCGAAGAACCATCAATAAGAAAATGGATTTCAGTGCATGCCATTTACAAATACTCCTTCACCAACGACCTAAACCAATACTACGATTTCATCCACCAATCAAAAAACTCCCGATACGCTGCTGTAATTTTTACAATCCCGACCGAAACACTTGAAACAAGCGACGGTATAGATGATCGCGATATTACTATCGAAAAAATAGAAGCCATGAACTCCGAGGATGAGATCAACACTCTACTTGAAAAACTCGATATCAACCCAGAGCTTTTCACTACACCATGGCGCTGTGAATATCCGCTATAACCATAAAATCGAAAAAAAGAAATCAAATTCAAACCCGTCAATGAAGTGATGTCATGACTATGAATACGCTGACCACGGGTCAAAAAAGCATAATTCACAATTGTTTACTTGACCTCTTGAATTCCTCGTCACTGAACAACTCTAGCTTTCTTCCAAAAGCACTGGAAAGCCTCCTCCAGTCACAAGGATTTGGAATTGAGATGTCTGGGATATACATCAGTTCTGATGATGATCTAGATAACACTCCAGAGTATCTAGAAGATGGTATTGCATTTGAATTCATGGAGAGCCACGTTTCGCTGCCTTTCCACGAGGCCGTGGAATGCATCATCGAGTGGTGCCAAACACAAAAGCTTACAGAAAATATGCATATCGGGGCCACACTGAAGGCATTGCAAGACAAATACAAATAATACTCAAAAGGGACAGATTTATTTTTCGCTCGTCTCACTTCCGGAGAGATCAATGTTAGAAAAAAATCAAACAATAGAAATCAATGGAGAGGATGCCCTTGAGGCTCTAGCAGAAATTGAATTTATCTTGATTTCGCTGCACAAGATGGGAAGCTACTATTGCGACAAGCCCGTCAACGATTACCAAAAAAGCAACTACCGAATTTATTGACAACGAGAACGTGACTCAAAGACTTGCGAAGGTAAGAAAAATCATCACTACAAAATTTGATTCAACCCTCGGAGAGGATGACATGGACGATATTGAGCGTCATATGGAAGGAATCAAATTTTGGAAGCCTTAGAAAACCAAAGGGGACAGATTTATTTTTCGTTAAAGAAAATAAATCTGTCCCCTTTTCAGTCCCCTTTTCACTAATAATGGGTGTCCCCTTTTCACTCATTTAAACCCCGAGCTATTTACGCCCCCATGGACTTGCGAGCACCCGCCAGACTGAATTCAACGAAAGAGGTCACAGAGGACAAACTAATATGAGAACCAAGCTTAAATACGAACTCCATCCCCTTCGAGCCCCAAGCGGATGGACTATCACAATCAACAACTTTTTCGAGGTTGATTTCAACCCAGAGACTGTCGAGTGGTTTAGTAACTCAGTTTTACTGGGTGGTGTCCGACGAACTACTGGTCATTGCTTTGACTCAAGACTTGAGCCAGAGGGAGATCCTGACGGGGACTTTATCATTGAATTCCTGACAATCAAGTACGACAACAAAGGAAAACCGATCAAAAACTCTGAGCTACCATTAGGACAATACAGAACAAAAAGCAAAGAAGATTTTATCGAACAGATTGAACGCTTCATGCTTGAAGCTTAAAAATGCTGCCCTCCCAACCAAATGGAACTGATCTATTTTTTCTATAAAAAATAGGAATACCTCGATGGGCTACTTGGAAAAAGAAATCACATCAGCACTCGAAACAAATCATCTAAAAAACCAGAGACACAAAGAAGATGAATTAGAAAAAATAATTTCAGACGTAAAAACCTGCTTCCTTTACTCCAACACAAACACCCTTGACCCTTTCAATCTAAAATTCGTAATAAAACAACACGACCCAGACTTTTGGAAAAAGGTCGACCTTCTATGCCCTTCTGAGAAACCAACATTAATCGTGCTCGACAACCAAATCCATGCCTGGACGCTTCAGTCATCATCCGATTTGAAAATATTGCTTTCAGAGACGACTGGCTTTCCATTCTGGATAACTAATACAGCCCTTAGCTTCTTAATTTATGTAGACGACCACGATTGCGTACATACAGCATCGACTTCATTCCCTCCAGCGATTAAAAATCATGATCTTCAAATCTGAAAACGACATCATTGACCCAACCTCTGTAACCTACCGCAGCCTTGGCTTCGGTGAACCTCTCTTCAACAATGTCAAAAAATATACTTTATCAATAAAAATTCACGAACTGCCCGAGCGATTCCACGAGCTGACAAATGCATTCATCGCCGAATGCATACAAGACGATAACAAACAAGGCTACGCCGACATCCCCGAATTACGAGATTGCAATTACCCACCACTTTCAACCCTGATAAGAAACCACCCAGACGTAGCGGTAATCCTCATCAAGGACTATTTATTCTTTGAGCTGCTCTATTTGCTATTCCCATCAAAGGGAAAGCTAGAAGTGGTAATAAACTCGGTTTCCGGAGTTTATTATTTGGACGATACGTTTCACCTATGCGGCGAAACATATCCCTACAGAAACCTGTAATTGCGTTATTTCCATCGCACGCTGGAAACCCTAAGACAAAAAACGCAACCTACTGCTGCCTTTCAATAACTTGTTCCCCCACCTCATACTTAACCACCACCCGATTCCCATACAACCTCTCCCTCTCCACCAACGCCCCCACCTGTCCCTTCTCCCTCACCTCCCGCCAAATCTCATTCTCCCGATACACCCGCTCCCCCTCCCGCACAAACCGATGCCCCAACTCAAACACGTGATACCGAAACTCCCGCTCCCGATCACTCAACAACTCCCCTTCCAGTTGCGTCTCCCCCACCTTCAGCTTCAGCTGAAAGCTGCGATCCGTCGGGTTGCGCAGCACCAGGTCGATGTAGTTGTAAAAGATCGCCGCGCCGGAGCCGAATGGCAGGACGCGGCCGTCGTCCGGGAAGGGGTCGAAGCTGTGGTTGGCGCGTTCGATGACGACCAGGGGTGAGTGAATGGCCATCCAGTGGATGAGGTTGCTGAGTTGGCAGATGCCGCCGCCGATGCCGGTGCGGGCCTGGCCGAAGGACAGTTCCATGCCTTCGACGTAGCCGCGTTTGCGGGTCGGGCGGCCGACGAGGCGGCAGAAGGAGAAATATTCGCCGGGGGCGATGGTGACGCCGTCGATGGCGGCGACGGCGAGTTTGAGGTTGATGACTTTGTTGTGTTGCAGCGCCAGGTCGGAGTCGCCGAGTTTGCGGATCAGTTTTGAGGTGTGTTTGAGGTAGCGATACGGCAAGCGCTCAGACGTTGCGGCAGGTCGTGCGTAGCGTTTGCTCGAGCAGTGCCAGGCGATGTGGCGGAACAGTCTTTTTTGCCACACGCGCAGCCAGTAGAGGGCCGGGTGGTAGAGGGAAAGTGGTTTCATCCGTGGCGAACGGCGCGGGCCGTTGTCTTCCTTGATCTGAAAAGGGCGGCGCATCTTACCTTGGAATATCGCCGTGTGCGCTGCTCGCGCAGGCGTCGCAAGCCGTTACAAGTCGGCCGACGCCGAGCGTTTCAAAATTAAGCTTCAACTAAGGTTGCGTCCCTACCATCCGGGCCACAAAGCAGCGGGTGCGAGCGTTGTTCGCCGCACACAAAGCCATTCATTTCGATGTGAGCCTGGATCATGAGAGAGTTTGATTTCCCCTCGGCACAACAGCCCGCGTTCAGTCTTGTATTGGTCAATTACAAAACCCCGGAAATAACCCGGATGTGCCTGGAGTTTCTTCAGGAATACGTCAAGGAACATCAGGTTCCGGTGTGGGTGGTGGACAACGATTCTGCCGACGAAAGCCTGGCTTACTTGCGCTCTCTGGACTGGATCAACTTGATCGAGCGCCCTTCCCCTTGCAAAGAAGCCGGGCATATTGCTCACGGCAAGGCACTCGATCTGGCACTTGCAAAGGTTGAAACCGATTACCTGTTTTTACTGCACACCGATACTTTCGTATTCGACAGCACTGTCTTTTCAATGATGATGAAAGAGTGCATGCAATCTTTGGATACAGCAGCGGTCGGTTGTGTCGAACAGCTTGACCGGGGTGTTTTAAGAGACACCTGGCGCTTGTCTTCGCGTTATTTCAAACACTATTTCCGGCGGGCGAAATTGCAGTTGGGCTTGCGCTCCCGGGAACCCAAACCCTACCGGGAAACCCACCTGAAAAGCTTCTGCACCTTGTGGAATGCACGGTTGATCAAGGCTCATGGCCTGCATTTCTCGATGGACGACCGGGTCCCGGGATACACGCTGCAGGATCGATTAAGCAGCCTTGGCTACGGCATCAGATTCCTTTCGCCGCGGACGATCTTCCGCTACCTGGATCACATCCAGGCCGGCACCGTGGCCGCCGCCGGTGGCTATGCCAAGAACCACCGCCGGACCACCATGTACCAGCAAACACTCAAACGTATTCAGATGCAGCAAGGCATGCGGCCGGCGAAATCCTGAGAACAATAAAAAAGGGCGACTTCACAGTCGCCCTTTTTTTATCCGAATTCTTTAGTCCTCTCTCCGGAGGAGGTGTCCGCCCAGTGTAATGGCCTGGCAATCCATGCACCGGTAAAGAGCCCTGACACTGGGCGAACGGGAAGGATTTTAATGGAAGTTGGCGGATATGTCGTGCTAATTGAGGATGAATTTTATGTACTAAAACGTTAACGGATATTGATCATCGATATTTCCCGAGAAACTTTCAGAATTATCGGATCCGTTCATTTTATATGACTGTTCTCATACAACTACTTGTACAAGAACAGTCAGCCTGTAGAGTTAATACTCAGCTTTCATGTTCACTGGTCACTTTTAATACATCGGTGTAAGTGACCACGACACTCTGCCCGATTTTCAGATCTTTGAGTTTGGCTTGGATTTCAGGCTTTTCGACATTGAGGGTTTTCGACTGGCCCGAAGGATTTTCCAGGGTGACCTGGTTTTTCTTCAAATCAATTTTGGTGATTTTCAGTTGTACCTGGATCTGGCGGAATGCCTCGCCGCCAGGGTTGCTGCTGCCCACGGCGTTGCGCAGCTCACCGGTACGTTCGGTGGAGCCAGGCAGACCTTTATCCACGTCGGTGTCCAGGAAAGCCGCCACGGAACGGGTGACTTGAATGTCGACCTTGTCGCCAACCTTCAGGTTGGCGAGGTTTTTCGCCTTGTCGCTGAGCTGGACATGCACCTGGCGACCTTCTTCGCCTTCAAGGACAACCTGATGATTGGCCGGATCAACCGCCAGGACTTTGGTGGTGACCTGATCCTTCTCGACAGTCGCCGACAAAGGAATATCGGCCGCGAACGCCGTGGAGGCGGACAGGACAGTGGCGAGGGCAATGGCGTGCGACAGTGATTGAAGCTTCATAAGCGGTACGTTCCCTGTGATGGATGGCAGCACACGGCGCATTCGGCGCCGTGCGTGCCAAGGAGCATAGACGCTGATCCGCCGTCGCTCTTGGCACAGGGTGAATCAGTAGCCGGTCATCTCCAGATAACCGCGCCCGCCCTGACTGCCGCTCAACCGCACAGGCCCTTCCCAGTAAGGGATGCGCAACCCCATCCAGGCATTGGGGTTGATTGCATCGAGGGTGATCTGCAGGTTCTTTTCCGGAATACCGATCGACCAGCGCACCGGCATCGAACGGCCAGCGACCTTCGCGGCGTCCTGCGGCGTCAGTTTGATCTGCCCGGCGTGCAGCGTTTCAGTCTGGCCATCGGCGCCAATCCAGGTGCCGGTGAGGTACGGCGCGCCCTCCTTCTGGCGCATGCGGTAGAGCATGACGTGCGCGCCGTCATCAAGGTGCAGGGAGAACCAGTCCCAACCCGTCTGATTAGCGGTCAGTGGCTGGCTGCTCCATTCGCGGTCGAGCCAGGCCGGGCCATTGACGGTGTAGGTCTTGCCGTCGATTTGCAGGGTGCCGCTGGCCTGGAAAAACGGCTGGCTGTAGTAATACGACGCCTGACCCTGCTCGGATTTCTGACTGAAACCGTGATCACCTTGCAGCACCAGCGGACGGCTGGAAATCAGGCGCAGTTGGTAGCTGAAGTTTTTGTCCTTTGCGCTGAGCTGCATGTCGCCCAGCGGATCGCTCGCCTGACTGACGAAGCGCCAGTCATCGATCCACGCCTCGAACGGCGCCACACGAACCCCGGCCTGCCCGACGCCGCCACGGGCGTAACGTTCGGCGGCGTGATGGACGCTGGCCGAGGTCACCGCCGCATGCCCGAGCCAGATCGTTTGATTGGCCCAGCCCGGTTGCTCCGGCGAGGCGTTCAATGCGCTGCGAAACAACGTCCACTGCACACCGAAATCATTGCCCTGGGCATCCTTGAGGTTGGCCGTGACATACCACCACTCGATACGAAAACCTTCATGGGCACCATGATCCGCCGGAAAGCTGAACACCCGCCCCGGCACCACCGGCGTAAAGGCCTGCGCCTGAGTGCCCATCCCGGCGAAACCTTTCTGTTCCGGCGCCGGGTTGTCGCAGCCACTGAGCAACAGCGCCAGGCACACCACGGCGAAGTTAATCCTCATGGGCAAACGTCCTCAGCAAGTCCGCCGGTTGCGTGCGGTACAGCGAATACAGCGGCCACGCCGAGGCCAGTAGCGTCGCCAGCAGCGCCAGCCCGGTCAGTTGCAGCAACTGCAACGGAAACACCCGCAACGGCAGGCGCCAGCCAAAGGCCTGCACGTTGATCACCGCATCCAGACACCACGCCAGCCCGATGCCCAACGGCAACGCCAACACCAGCGTCAGCACCGCCAGCAACCAGGTCTGGCCAAGGTTGAGCAGCATCAATTGCCGCCGCGTCACACCCAAGGCCCACAACGGCGCCAATTGGCCGAGGCGACTCTGGCTCTGGGTCAGCAGGCTGATGAACAAGGCCACACCGGCAACCGCCAGCGTCAGGCTGTTGAGCGCGGCCGTCGCGGCAAAGGTCCGCTCAAAAACCTGCACCGACCAGCCCTTGAGTCGCGCCTGATCGACGATGCGGCTGTCATCGAGCTGAAAGCGTGCCTGCAAGGCGCTGAGCAATGCCGGAATCTTTGTCGGCTCGATCCGCAAATTGAAGCGATTCGGCGTCAACTGCGGCCAACTGCGCAGCAGATGATTGCTGTTGACCAGCACATGGCCCTTGGGATTGCCGTAGTCGGCGTAGATCCCGACGATGCGCGGCGACCACGACAGGCCCGGCGTCGGAATCGTCAGGTGATCCCCCGGCCGCACCTTGAGCCGGCGCGCGAGTTGCTCGCTGAGCATCACCGCATCATCCGTGGCCAGCAAAGCCCAAGGATCGTTGCCCCGGGCTTCGAGCAGCGGCCAGTGCTGGCGATAGTGCGGATGGTCGATGATGCCGAACACCTCCGTCGGCCAGCCTTGCAGCGTCACCGAAACCTGCCAGTTGGGCAGGATCGCCGTGACGCTAGGCTGTTGCTTGAGCCAGCTGTACAGCTCGCGGGCCTGGGCCGGGTTGCTCGGGTTCAGATAGAGCTCGGCGGTGAGCCGTTGTTCGAGCCAGTCGTTGAAGGTCTGGCGGAAACCGGCGGTCATGCTGCCGGCGCCGATGTTGGCCGCCATCGCCAGCAGCAACGCCATCAATGCCAGACTCAGTGCCGGCAATTGCTGTCGGCAGTCGGCGAGAAACCACTGCCCCAGCACCGAACGACGGCGCCCGAGCAAACCGTTCAACAGCGCACTGAGCACCACCGGCAGTGCCAGTGCAGCGCCGAGCAACAACCCGGCCATCAACACAAATCCGCTGGCGAGACTGTCGCCCAGCACCAGCGCAATCAACGCTATCGCGGCAAACACACCGGCCACCCAGCCCTGCCGGCGCAACCAGCGCGCATGTTGTTCATGCCAGGCTTGCGGATCGGCCACCGCCAGCAACGGCAGCCGCGCCGCCCGCAGCAGACTGTTGGCCCCGGCCAGCAATGCGCCGAGCAGGCTCAGGCCGATACCGCTGAACCACCACCAGGGACTAAGCCGCAACTGCCCCGCCACTTCCGCGCCGTACAACCCGCGCAGGCTGGCGGCGACATCCGGCAGCAGCACGCTCGCCAGCCAGTAGCCGCTGACGACACCCAACAGTCCGCCGATCAGCGCCAGCGCTCCGAGTTCGACGATCAGGCAAGCGATCAGCATTCGCGCACTGACACCGCAGGCGCGCAACGTGCGCAGCAGTCCGCGTCGCTGTTCCAGTGCGAGGCCGATGGCGGCGTGCACGATGAACAGGCCAACGACAAACGAGAGAAATCCCAGGGCATCAAGGTTGAGGTGAAAGCTTTCGGTCAGGCGCGCCAGATTGTTTTCTTCGCCGCTGCTCTTGAGCTGCAACTGGCCTTTGAACGCCGCCGGCACGTTAGCGTGAAAATCCTTGGGCATCAGCAGCCGCGAGAGTTGATCGGGTTGTTCGAGCACACGTTGAGCGACACCGATGTCCACCAGCAGCACGCCGGGCGCCATGTCCTTTTGTGCCAGAAGCGGCGGCAATGTCTGGCCGGTTTCGGTTTGTGGCGTGGCGCCCTCGGTCAGATTCAGCGCTTGCAAGGTGTCGGGGGAAATCCAGGTGCTGCCCGGCGGAGTGAAAAATTCGACGATGCGCTCGATCGGCATCGCCTGCCCGGCCACCGCACTGTCGGCCGGCAGCGACACTGGCTCGATGCCCATCAATTGCAGGTGTTGGGACTCATGACCCTTGAGGATCAAACGGCCCTGCAGCACCGGTGAAACCGGCCAGCCCTGACGGCGCAGATCGACAAACCATTGCTGGGAAAACGTCGCGCCATTCGGCGCACTCAGGCTGGCCTGGGGTTCGCCGCCGATCATCTGGCTGGCGCGGGCGTAACTGTCCCGCGCCTGACTGTTGAGCGCCTCGACACCGGTCAACAGACTGGTGGCCAGCCACAACCCGGTGAGCACGCTGAAGAACTGCACCGGATGCCGCCGCCAGTGACTGAGCAAGGCGATCAGCGTTTGCCGGAAAACCCTCACGTCAGTCGACCATTGGACAACACCACCCGCTCCGCCAGGCGCGCGGCCACGCGCTGACTGTGGGTAACCATCAGCAAGGTGGTCGGCGTGTCGTCGAGCAATTCCAACAACAGGCGCAGCACCTCGTCGCTGGTCGTTTCGTCGAGGCTGCCGGTGGGTTCGTCAGCCAGCAACAATTTGGGCCGCGACGCCAACGCCCGTCCGAGCGCAACCCGTTGCTGCTGGCCGCCGGAGAGTTGTTCGGGATAACGCTTGAGCAGATCGCTCAGGCCAAGACGCTGCACCAGATGGTTCTGCCAGCGCGGGTCATGGCGCCCGGCAAGTCGCGCCTGAAACGCCAGGTTGTCTTCGATGCGCAGGCTGCCGATCAGGTTGTACTGCTGGAACACCAGACCGATTTCCGTGCGCCGCCAGTTGGCCAGTTGCGCTTCGCTCATTGCGTCGAGTCGATGTTCGCCGCTGTGGATGCTGCCGCTGTCGACTTTATCCAGGCCGGCGATCAGGTGCAGCAGCGTGCTCTTGCCGCTGCCCGACTCGCCCATCAGCGCCAGACTGCTGCCGGGCTTGAGCGTCAGGTCGATGCCTTGCAATACGGGCAACGGACCTTGCGGGGTGAGATAACTCTTGAAGACGTTTTGAACCTGCAGCATGCCGCCATCCGATCGTTGCGTGTGGGGCAAGGATAGCGGATCGCGATGGGTTACTGCCCGGCTGCAACACTCGTCGGCGCCTCTCCCGGCGTGACGATGCTGTTCAGGTCGATGTGTTTCCACTCGGGCTTGGCCCCCAACCGCGCATTGAAGCGGTAGTTGAAGGTGAAGTCGTCCGCCGTCGGCACGCTCAGCGGTTTGCCGTAGATCGATTCGATCCCCGCCAGGTCGTAGCCCATCAACTGCAGCAGGGTCGGGAAGATGTTGTAGTGACTGGAGCGATCCTTGTTCGCCGCCAGTTGTGCCGACCAGTCGAGCGTGTGCAACTGATCGCCCTGAATCACCACCAGCGGCACCAGTCCCTCCTCTTCCACCGGGTCGCCGCCGCAATGGGTGTTGAGCCCCGGGTTGCCACGTTCGTGCAGGTCCTGGCCGTGGTCCGAGGTGTAGATCAGCAGCGCGTTATTCAGATTGGCCTGGGCAAACACCCGCGAGAAAAATTCGCCGACATTCCACAACACGGTGTTCTTGTAGGCGTTGCGGTACAGCACCCAGTCATCCGGCTGGCCGTTGAAGCCGTCGCGCTTGCCGGTGTCGGCGATTTCGGTGAACTGGCCCCGTGGCAAGGTCGGGCGGTAGGCCATGAAGGCGTCCGGGTATTTGTCGTGCACCGGGAAATGCGCGCCGACCTTGTTGATCACCACCAGCTCCGGTTTGTCGTCGTTGAGCAATTCGATCAGCTTGGCAGCGGCGGCCATGTCGCGGTCGCGGACGCTGGTCTGGTCGAATTGCACGAATTCGTCGATGTCCTTTTTCTCGGTATCGGTCATCAGGTTCTGCAGGTTGCCGCCGGTGCGCTGGGCGTCGATGTACACGGTGCGCAGGCCGGACTTTTTCGCGTATTGCCAGATCGACGGCAGCGTGCTGTTGATGCGCATGTAATCGGCGCGGGTGCCGCCATAGCGCAGGGTGACGTTGGTGTCGGCGCTGCAATTGGCGATGGACGCCGCATAGCCGTAATTGAAAATGTCGACACCCGGATGCGCCTGCTTGAGGTTGCTGTGCACACCGAACGGCGCGTTGATGTCCAGATAATTGCCGGAAATGCTTTCGTCGATGATCAGCACGATGTCGTGACTCACCGCCGGGCCGTTGCGCGCCAGGGTCACCGGCTCACGGGGGCCGACAGTGTTGTGCAGCGCCTCGTAGCCGAACAGGTTGAGGTAGGCCAGCGGCGTGTACATGATCGGCAGGCCCCGCGCCCCTTCCCCGGCCCGCACGAACAGCACTGCGCTGAGCAGCAATACACCCGCCACTGGCGCCGCGACTCGCAGCGCATTGGGAACCGGAATCGAATGACGCGGCCGCAGGCCGATGCCGATCAACAGCAAAAGTCCGTTGAGTAGCCCGTGGACGATCGCGTCCCGGTACTGGTAGGCCGCCTCCTGGATAAAGCCGCCGGAATACACCAGCGAGACAAAACTGCTGTACGTCAGGTAATCGGCAGTAACCCGGGTATATACATCAAAGAACACCGCCGAAATAAACATCGCCAATGCGAACAAGTGCCGAATGAAAGTCTGCCTTATATACGCCGTTAGTAGTAATGCGAAAGTCAGCGCCAAAAACATCGCGCCAAAAAGCAGTACTGCCGGACCGATACCCATGGCGTTTAAACGTTCAAGGTAATAATCGGAATAAAGCAATAGATAAATAACTAAAAGCAGTTCTTTCAAATATCGAAACATGGCGGTTCCGGGGCGCTGCCGACGGGGCACGGTCAATGAATTGTCGGTCAATTTCTGACACTAGCACCGCGCTATCAAAGCGCAAGAATTGTCGGACTTTTGCCAAAAGCGTCAAAAAAACATTGACTCATTACTGACACACCCAAGTCTCTACAGCCCTTGAATTTTGTGGCCTACGACCGTTTATCGTTTTCTTTGAATTGTGAAAAACATGTCAAGGACGGGACAAATCCAGATGCAGCAAGTACTTGATGGCTATTAGCCCCCAAAAACGGGGGTGTTATACACATGCAACATGTCATTTTGCTGACACGCTTTTCCCACCCTGCGCTATACCCCTTTTGACAGTTCCAATTCGATCTTCCTCCACCGTCTTACGAGGCACGCCAATATGGACGTGAGCGTATTTGGTACGGGCTATGTTGGCCTGATACAAGCTGCGGCACTTGCCGATGTCGGACATCGAGTACTGTGTGTCGATATAGATCCGAACAAGATTAAACAACTGCAACAGGCAGTTCCGCCTATCAGTGAACCGGGTCTGTCGGCAACTTTGGAAGAAAACATCAAGGCCGGGCGTTTGCTGTTCACCACCCAGGCCAGCGATGCCGTTGAACACGCCGAACTGATCTTCATCGCCGTGGGTACGCCGGCCGACGAAGACGGTTCCGCCGACCTCAGCCACGTGCTCAACGTGGCACGGCAGATCGCAAGCTTCATGGAGGCCGATCGCACCCTGATCATCAAGTCCACCGTGCCGGTCGGCACGGCGGATCAGGTACTCGATACCGCCAACAACGAATTGCGCCGGCGCGGCAAAAACGGCCTGAACGTGCGGATCGTGTCCAACCCGGAATTCCTCAAGGAGGGCAGCGCCCTCGCCGACTGCATGCGCCCGGACCGGATCATCGTCGGCACCCTGGACCCCGAGGCTCGGGAGCAGTTGAGCGAACTGTATGCACCGTTCTGCCGCAACCACGAAAAACTGATGTTCATGGACAACCGCAGCGCCGAGCTGACCAAGTACGCGGCCAACGCGATGCTCGCCACCCGCATCAGCTTCATGAACGAACTGGCCAACCTCACCGAACTGCTGGGCGCCGACATCGAAGCCGTGCGCAAGGGCATCGGCTCGGACCCGCGCATCGGTTATCACTTCATCTACCCCGGCTGCGGCTTCGGTGGCTCGTGCTTTCCCAAGGATCTGCGCGCCCTGCTGCACACCGCCGAGCACAACGGCATGCCGCTGAAACTGCTGCGCAGTGTCACCGACGTCAACGATACGCAGCGGCACATCCTGTTCAGCAAACTGAAAGCGCAGTTCCCGCAGGGCCTGGCTGGCAAGTCCATTGCCGTCTGGGGCCTGGCGTTCAAACCCAACACCGATGACATGCGCGAAGCCCCCAGCCGTTATCTGATGGATGCACTGTGGGCCGAAGGCGCCAGCGTGCAGGCCTACGATCCGGAAGCCATGTCGGAATGCCGGCGCATCTACGGTTACCGCGATGACCTGCACCTGTGCGCCACCCGCGACGACACCCTGGAAGACGCCGACGCACTGGTGATCTGCACCGAGTGGAAGAACTTTCGCGTGGTGGACTTCGAACTGCTGGCCGACAAGCTGCGCTCGAAGGTGATCATCGACGGGCGCAACCTCTACAACCCGGAACAAGTGGCGGCCGCCGGCCTGCACTACAGCGGCATCGGTCTGCGGCATATCGCGCCTGACGGGTTGCGGTCATGAAAATCCTCGTCACCGGTGCGGCCGGGTTCATTGGTGCTCATTGCGTGTTGCGATTGATGCGTGACGGGCATCAGGTCATCGGCCTGGACAATTTCAATGCCTATTACGACCCGCAGCTCAAGCATGACCGCGTGCGCTGGGTGCGTGGCCAGGTCGGCGATTTCCAGATCGCCAGAGTCGATCTGGCCGACGCCGCCGCCGTCGATGCGCTGTTTGTCCGCGAGTGCCCGCAAGTGGTGATCCACCTGGCGGCGCAGGCCGGGGTACGTTATTCGCTGGAAAATCCACAGGCCTATCTGAACAGCAATCTGAGTGGTTTCCTGAACATTCTGGAAAGCTGCCGGCACCACCCGGTCGAGCATCTGATCTATGCCTCGTCGAGTTCGGTATACGGCGCGAATCAGCACACGCCGTACACGGTGCATGACGACGTCAATCACCCGTTGTCGCTGTACGCCGCGACCAAAAAAGCCAATGAGCTGATGGCCCACAGCTACAGCTATCTGTTTGGCATTCCCTGCACCGGGCTGCGCTTTTTCACGGTTTACGGGCCCTGGGGCCGGCCGGACATGTCGCCGATCCAGTTCGCCCGGGCCATCACCGAAGGCCTGCCGTTGAAGCTGTTCAATTACGGCATGCATCAACGCGATTTCACCTACATCGACGACATCGTCGAGAGCATTGCCCGCCTCACGGTCCACCCGCCGCATACCCATCCGGACTGGGACCGCGAACACCCCGACGCGGGCAGCAGCATGGCGCCGTGGTGCCTGTTCAACATCGGCGGCCACCATCCGGTGGAGCTGAAAACCTACCTGGCCCTGATGGAAAAACACCTCGGTCAGAAAGCCATTGTCGAGCTGCTGCCCCTGCAACCGGGCGACGTGCTCAACACCTGTGCCGACACCGACGATCTGGCCCAGGCCACCGGGTTCCAGCCCCGGATAGAGCTGGATGAAGGCCTCGGGCGTTTCATCGCCTGGTATCGCGATTACTACCCGACTGCCTGTCGCCCACGCGCCGTTCGCGGCTGAACACCAGCGGAGGACTCCATGACTGGACATGAGAAAGGTGTACCGATCCAACATCTGGTTCGTGACAAACGCATGGATCCGGAACACCGAATGCGCCTCGACGCGGCCATCCACCGCCAGGGGCAAGGCTGGGTGACCGGGCGCGAGGGTGGCCGGCCATGGCAGCTGTCGCGCACCAACCGGGTGCTGGCCTGCTTCGGCGCGCTGGTGATTCTGGTGATGATTTCGCCGCTGCTGATCGGCCTGGCACTCGCCATCAAGTTCACCAGCAAAGGCCCGGTGATGTTCGTGCAGAAACGCACCGGCTATCGCGGGCGCAAGTTCGGCATGTACAAATTTCGCACCATGGTCGCCAACGCCGAAGAACTGAAAGAGTCGCTGCGCCACCTCAACAAGCACGGTGCCGACGCGATCGATTTCAAGATCGACCAGGATCCGCGCATCACCCGGATCGGCGGTTTCCTGCGGCGCACCAGCCTCGACGAACTGCCCAACCTGATCAATGTGGTGACCGGCGACATGCGCCTGGTCGGGCCTCGTCCGACCTCGTTCAACGCCTACCGCTACAAGGACAAGCACCTCGCCCGTCTGGCGATCTACCCCGGCATGACCGGCCTGTGGCAGATCTCCGGGCGCAGCAATATCGACTTCGACCAGCGCGTTGAGTTGGACCTCAGCTACATCGCCGAGCAGAGCCTGTTGCTTGATTTGAAGATCCTGTTGAAAACCCCTTTCAAAGTATTCAGCGGCCACGGAGCAAGCTAATGGACGGTTCAACCAACAAAAGCCTGAGCATTGCCAGCCCCAGCGAGTCGAACCTGACGTCGACCGTGCTGGACCTGGATCTGCGGATCCTGTTCCTGACCGCCGCCAACCCCGGCGCCGGCACCACCACCAGCGCGCTGGCCATGGCCAGTCAACTGGCGCAGATGAGCAGCGGACTGGTGCTCTACGTCGATGCCAGCCAGTCGGCGAACAACCTCACCCAGCAACTGAACCTGGGCAAGGAGCGCGGTCTGCGCGACCTGTTGTTCAACCCTGACAACCCGCCGCTGTTGCAGGACTGCGTCGTGCAGGTGTCCAGCCTGCCCTTCCACGTACTGCCCAACGGCCGGCCGATCCGCACCATGGACATGCTCACCGCCGAACGCCTGAGCCCGCTGCTCGACCAGTTGGGCAGCCAGTACCGCTTCGTGGTGATCGACGGCGATGCCGTGTACTCCGCCGCCGACACCCTGGTGCTCAGCACCCAGGCCGACGGCGTGGTGTTCGTGGTCCGGGCCGAGGACACCCGCTGGGAAGTCGCCCAGGCCGCGGTACAACGGCTGACCCAGGCCGGGGCGAAAGTGGTCGGCAGCGTGTTCAACCGGCGCAAGTACTACATGCCCAAATGGCTGTACAAAAACCTGTAAGCAACGCGAGGGATGACGCAATGAACGCCAAGATACTGGTTCTGCTGATGCTGCCGCTTGCAGGTTGCTCCAGCAACTCCGAAACCCAGACCATGCCGGTGAATATCCTCACCGCCACCCCGGCCAACGCCCAGGCCACCGACATGCCGAAGATCGAGCAGACCCTGCGCCCGCAGGATGTGCTGGATGTGATCTTCCACATCAGCACCAGCGGCTCGGACGCTTACCGCGTGCAGTCGGGTGACCAGATCGGCCTGAACTTCACCGCTGCCAGCCAGCTCAACGGCAATCAACTGGTGCTGCCGGACGGCACCATCAATCTGCCGGGCGCCAACACTTCGGTGAAAATCGCCGGGCTGACCAGCGATGAAGCCCGGGATGAAATCCAGCGTGCCTATCAGCGCAAACAGTTGTTCCAGCCCAACCGCAATCAGCTGACCGTGCAGATCATCAGTCCGCTGACCAACGAGCAGAACCTGAAAAGCGCCCTCAACCACCCGGCCACCGGCATGAGCCGCGAGATCACGGTGGGTAACGACGGCTACGCAAGCTTCCCGGAAATCGGTGCGGTGCCGCTGCAAGGCATGACCGTCAATCAACTGGAAACCTTCCTCAACAAACGCTATGCGCAACTGCCCGGCCGGATGAGCGTCGACGTCATGCTCAAGTCCACCGCCGGCAACGAGATCTATGTGCTGGGTGAAGTCGGCCAGCCGGGGTCCTACCCGATCCGCCGGCCGGTCTCGGTGCTCGAGGCGCTGACCCTGGCCCGTGGCACCAACATCAAGGCGCGGCTGGATTCGGTGGTGATCATGCGTCGCAACGGCAACCAGGTGCAGGCCGTCCATTACGACGTGGAAAAAGCCCTGTCCGGCGATGCCTCGCAGATCGCCTACCTGCAACCGGACGACATGCTCTACGTGCCGAAGACCAAACTGGCCAGTGCCGGCGAACTCGCCCGTCAACTGGCTGATGTCGTGCTGTTTCAAGGGGTGGGCATGAGTTTCAGCTACCGCCTCGACAACAAAACCGACAGCAGTACCCACAACTGACTCTCAGGTGACCTGACATGAATCCAAAGGAAAACTACCTGCATGAGTTCTTCAGGATCTTCTTCGCCAACAAACGGCTGGTGAAGCGTGTCTTCCTGATCTTTGCAGTGATCGCGCTGGTGCTGCCGATGGTGCTCAAACAGAGCTTCGATATCACCGCCCAGGTGATCGTGCAGTCGAAAAAACTCTCCCAGGGCGACGCCACCACGTCGCTGACCGTGGACAACGCCACCTTCATTCCGCCGTCATTGGCAGACATGGAAACCGAGAGCAACATCCTGCGTTCGCCGGCACTGATCCGCCAGACCATCAGCGAACTGCGGGACAAGGGTGAATACACCCCGCCCCCCGGAATGTTCGCCAAACTGATCGGCGATCCGTTCCGGCGCTACATCACCTCGCCGCTGCGCCAATACCTGATCAACCCGCTGCGCAACCTGCTGGGGCTGGAGACCGATCCGGTGCGTGACACCGTGCTCGACGGGCTGACGCAACAGGCCATCGACAGCCTGAAGATCGAGACCCTGCCCGGCTCCAACGTGATCTCGATCGTCTACAGCTTCCCGGATCCGCATCAAGGCACGACCTTCGTTGCCGCCCTGCTGCAGAACTATCTGATCAGCCGTCAGGCGCTGCAATCGATCGACCTGCCGCAGTCCTTCTACGAGACCAAGAAGCACTTGTATCAGGTGCGCCTCGATGGTCTGGAAGCCAATCGCCAGGCCTTGCTGGAACGTGTCGGCGCGGCAGATCCAAAGGAAGAAATCACCTTCCGTCTGAATGCGATCAACACCGAAGAACAGGCGCTGAACCTGTATCAGGATCGCCTGCTGCAAAGCCAGCGCTGGCTGGAATACCTGAAAACCAGCCTGGCCGCCGCCAGCAACAACAAGCTCAATGACTACACCTTCCCCTACACCTTCACCACCACCGTCGACAACGTGGCGTTCGAAGACCGGGAGATCAAACAATTGGGCGAGCAACTGACCACCCAGGTCAGCCGCTACATGAATGATCTGGCAGTGTTCCAGCCCGGCAGCGAGCCGATGCTGCTGACCCGCGAACAGATCGCCCGCACCCGCCAGCAATTCCTCAAAGTGGTGAGCAACCGCATTCAGGAACGCACCAACGATCTGGCCGTGGTGCAACAGGTGATCGATCAGAAGACGGCACGCATCGCCGAGTTCAAGGCGCGCATCCATGACCTGCAGCAGACCCAAAGCAAACTGCGGCAGATGGACACCGAAATCGACGCCCTGCATGCCGCGTTCTCGACCTACGCCCAACGCTTCGCCGAAAGCAGCACCACCCGCGCGCTGAACGACGACCTGTCGAACGCCCGGGTCCTGAGCCCACCGTTCGAGCCGACCGAAGCGGCGTTTCCCAAACCGCTGCTGATCATTCCGTTCGGTCTGTTCACCGGCCTGCTGCTGGCGATTGCCCTGGTCTACGTGCGTGAGTTCTTCGATCACCGCTTCAAACACCCGGCGCAAATCAGCCACGAGCTGGGCGTACCGGTGCTGCTGGTGATCAACGATCAGAGCACCCAACCGGGCAATCCGCACAAGAACTGGACCGTGCCAAGCTTCGTGCACTGGGTGCGCAATTGAACACGCCGTCCTCCCCGAACGCTGCGCTGCCGATCATTCATTTGCTCAGCAGCGGCGGCTTCTATGGGGCCGAGCGGATGTTGCTGGATCATTGCCTGGCAACACCGGGGCAGCATCAGGTGCTGTTTCTCGATGCGCCAGCGCAGCTGATCGAGCGCTTTCGCGAAGCTGGCGTCGATGCGCAAGGGTGCGCCGGGCTCGGCGCACTGCTCGGGCATTTGCGCCAGCGCCGGGCGGAGCGTCCGTTGATCAACACCCATAATTTCAAGGGCCTGTTGTTCGGCTGGGTCGGCGCTTCGCTGTTGCGTCTGCCGCTGGTGATCACGCAACACGGTTTTACTCCGCGCAGCCGCAAGCAGAAGTTCTACACCTGGCTCAGCCTGCAACTGTGCCGCACCGCCTCGGTGGACCGGGTGGTGTGCGTGGCCGAAAGCATCGCGGTGCTGCACCGCCAGGCCAGCGTGCAGGCGGAGAAGCTGCAAGTGATCCCCAACGGCCTGCCGGCAGCGGTCGCCCAGCAAACGCTGCAAGCTGAAAATCCGCGCTGGCTCGCCGGATATGTCGGCCGCTTGAGCAGCGAGAAAGGCCCGGATCTGTTCCTCGATGCCCTGATCCCGCTGTGTCATCAGCACCCGCAACTCGACGCAGTAATGCTTGGTGACGGCCCTGAACGCGAGGCGCTGCAGGCGCGGATCGACGCCGCCGGGTTGCAGCAGCGCATTCGTCTGCCGGGTTATCAGAACGACATGCGCCACTGGTGGCAGCGGCTCGACGCGCTGGTGATCAGCTCGCGCACCGAAGGCACACCGATGATTTTGCTGGAGGCCATGCAGACCGGCGTGCCGGTGGTGGCCTTTGCGGTCGGCGGGATTCCCGATGTGCTGGAACACCGGCACAACGGCCTGCTCGCCGCGCCGACCGACAGTACCGCACTGGGCCGTCAGCTCGACACGCTGCTGAGCGACAGCGGGCTGGCGCGCCGGCTGCGGGACAACGCAAAACGCACGCAACAGGACCGCTACGACCTCAAGGCCCTGGCCGAACGCTGGTCGCAGCTGTACATCCGCACGGCACGGGAGGCACGCGCATGATTTTCCCGCTCTCGATCGTCAGCTTGCTGGGTCTGGTCTGCATCGCCTTGCTGGCCAGTCCGTGGCCCTATCTTGCGCCGGGCGCAGTGCTCGGTCTGGTGGGGTTCGCCGTGCTCTACCGCAAGCCGACCTGGGGCCTGCTCGGCATTGCCGCGCTGGTGCCGTTCGAGGGCTTCTTCAAGGACAGCTCGCTGTCGGGCAGCAAGCTGATCGGCGCGTCGCTGGCCGTGATCCTGATGCTGCAACTGGCGATGCATCAGATCCCGGCGGAACGCCTGCGCAGCAATATCTGGCGTTACCTGATCTGGTTCATGGTTCTGTACTTTCTGAGCCTGCTCAACACCGATGACATGGGCATGTCTCTGGGTCATCTGCGCGAACTCAGCGTCGGTCTGATCCTGTTCGTCATCACCTTGCTGATCGGACGCGAATTGAACCTCGACCTGTTCGCCCGCCTGGTGACGCTGGCCGTCAGCGCCACCTGCGCGATGGCGATGTTCTCGACCAAATTCCAGGATCAGGGCCGCGCCGCCGGTCTGCTCGAAGACCCGAACGCCTTCGCCATGCTGATCGCCTTCGCCGTACCGCTGGGCCTGCTGTTGATCATTCGTAGCCCGAACCTGTTGCACCGGTTGTTCTGGGGCGGTTGCTGCCTGCTGCTGCTCGGCGGCATGACCAAGACCGAATCGCGCTCCGGGCTGGTGGTGCTGGCGTTGAGTCTGGTGATCGGTTGCTGGCACTACCGCGCGCAACTGACACGCATCCGTCCACGGCACCTGGGCTTCGCCATGCTTGGCCTGGCGATCGTGATTCCGCTGGCGATCTATGCGATGCCCGCCGGCTATCTGGCGCGTATCCAGTCGCTGAGCGTGCTCAGTGCCGGCGCCCGTGGCCACGATGACGAATCCCTTGGCCGCCGCGCTTCGTACATCGTGGTCGGCAGCCAGATGATCCGCGAGAACCCGTTGCTTGGTTCCGGCCCCGGCACCTTCCCTCTGCATTACGCCACCACCGGCTACGCCAAGGCGTTTTCCGCCAACCGCAAGATCGGTGACTTGTATCGCCGGGCGCACAACACCTACCTGGAAATCTTCAGCGAACTGGGGATTCCCGCCGGGCTGCTGTTCGTCGGCATGCTCGCGCTGGGCCTGTACAACCTGATTCGCGCGCGCCGCGCCTGGATGCAGCGCCGCGACTGGGAACAGGCCGACATGATGACCCACCTGGGGGTGGGTTTCCTGTCGCTGACCCTGTTCCTGATGTTCCTCAGTGCACCGAACCAGAAGTACGTGTGGATCATGCTCGCGCTCACCAGCGTCCTGCGCCTGAAGGCCGAGCAAGCACCGTTGGTGGAGACCAGGGCATGAGCCGGATCAGTGTCGTCATCCCGATGTACAACGAGGGCCGCCACATCGGCCGCACCCTGCTGGCGGCGCAGAAAGCCGCCCATGCGGCCAATGTCGAGTGCGAACTGATCGTGGTCGATAACGGCTCCAGCGATGAGGGCCCGCAGATCGCCCGCCAGTTCGGCGCGCAAGTGCTGGTGGTGCCGGGCGTGTTGATCGGCGCCCTGCGCAATCGCGGCACCGCCGTCGCCACCGGTGACTGGCTGGCGTTCATCGATGCCGACATCGAAATGCCCGAAGACTGGCTCACCGGGCTCTTCGCCCTCGAGGCCGAGGGTCACGCCGATGTGTTCGGGCTGGATCTGCACACCCCCGCCTCTGCACCGTGGTACGCCGTGGCCTGGCAACGCCGCACCCTGCGCCCGACCAGCCACACCGCCCATGCCGTGGACTGGTTGCCCAGCTCCAACCTGCTGATGCATCGGCGCTGGTTCGACAAGGTCGGCGGGTTCAACGAATCCCTGCGCACCGGCGAAGACAAGGAGTTCACCCTGCGCCAGAGCGAACAGGGCGCACGCCTGCTGTCGGTCAACGAATCCGTGGCCCTGCACTGGGGCTACGAAATGAACTGGCGCGAATGGATGGGCAAGGAAATGTGGCGCCAGGGCAGCCATTTGCAGCTGCTGCGCACCCATGGTTTCAGCCTGCGCCTGCTGCGTTTTCCGCTGTTGTCGCTGGCGGCGTGGCTGCTGGATCTGCTGGCGATCTCCGCGCTGCTCAACGGTTTTCCCCATCACGCCGCGGTCATGGTGTTCATGACCACGATCCCGGCGCTGGTGCTCAGCATTCGTCAGAGTCGCCGCCAGCACGATATCGGCCTGACCCTGCAACTGTGGGGACTGCATTGGGTGCGCCTGCACCTGGCCGGCGCGGCGTTCATTCTCAGTCTGTGTCATTGGAATGCCAGGAGGCCTGCCCGTGGCTGAGTTCATTTTCTGGATGTGCCTGTTGCTGCCGGTGTACGCCTACGTCGGCTACCCGTTGCTGCTGACGCTGCTGGCGCCGCTGTTTCCGGCGTGGCGCCACAGCCCGACGCCCCCGCTGAACATCAGCATCGTGATCGCCGCGCACAACGAGGCGCGGCACATCGAACACAAGCTGCGCTCGCTGCTGTCCCAGGATTATCAGCCGGCCACCCTGCAAATCATTCTGGCCAGTGACGGTTCCAGCGACGACACCGTGGCGTGCGCGCACAAGGTGGTCGACCCACGGATCACCGTGCTCGACCTGCCGCGTCAGGGCAAGGCGGCGACACTCAATGCAGGCGTGGCCCTGGCCACGGGCGACATTCTGGTGTTCACCGATGCCGACAACCAATGGTCGCGGGAAACCCTCGGCTACCTGCTCGCGCCCCTGAGCGATCCGCAGGTCGGCGCCTGCGCCGGGCACATGGTGATCCCGGTCACCGGCGGCGGTTTGAGTGTCGGCGACAGCCTCTATCGTCATTACGAAGGCTGGCTGCGCCGGGTCGAGAACCGCACCGGCTGCATGGTCTCGGCCGACGGCGCCCTGCTTGCCCTGCGCCGTGAGTTGTTCGAAGACGTGCCAGCGGAAGTCAACGACGACTTCTTCATCAGCACCTGCGCCCCGGTGAAATTCAAACGCATCGTCTACGTGCCGGAAGCGCAGGTGATCGACCACGGCGTCGATGAAGCGGACAAACAATTCCGCCGGCGCCAGCGGGTCACCGTCGGCGGCCTGCAAAGCCTGGCCCAGCGCAGTGAGCTGCTCAATCCGCTCAAGCACGGGCTGTATTCGATCGCGCTGATCAGCCACAAGCTGATCCGGCGGCTGGCACCGATCTTGTTGCTGCCGTTGCTGCTGAGCAATTTCTGGCTGTGGGATGACCACGGTTTCTATCGCCTGAGTCTGATCGCGCAACTGATCGGCTACGCCATCGCGATTGCCGGTCTGCTGGATTCGCAACACCGCTTACCCAAACCGTTCCGCCTTGCGGCATTCCTGCTGGTGACATTGGCGGGCATGAGCATCGGCCTGTGGCAGTTTTTGCGCGGCCAGCGTTACGCCCAGTGGAACCCTGACCAAAACCGTTGAGAGGGCTCAAGCCATGGCGATCAAACAACTGATAAAACGCACCAGTGGCTGGCTCTATCTCAACTCGCCCGTGGGACGAAACCAGTTGCACGGCGCCGGGGTGATCCTGATGTTGCACCGGGTGCTGTCCAACGACCGCGCCGCCGACCTGCCGCATCGCAACGAACTGTGCGTCGGCCCGAAAGCCTTCGAGCATCTGCTGGTGTGGCTGCGCAGGCACTTCGACTGCGTGCCGCTGATGGAAATCCTCCAGCCCAACGCCCTGCGCCGCGAGCGCCCGCAAGTGGCGCTGACCTTCGATGACGGCTGGCGCGACAACGCCGCCAATGCCTTCCCGCTGCTGCAAAAGCATCAGGTGCCGGCGAGCATTTTCCTCTCCACTGATTTCATCGGCAGCCGCCAGCGCTTCTGGTGGGAAAGCATCGGAGAAACCCTGTGGGGCAGCCACGGCGAAAAACCGCGCATGCACCTGATCGACTGTCTGCAGGCGCTCCACCACCCATTGCCGGTGCTGATGGACGACATCGATGTGGATCGTCGCAGCCTGACGTTGCTGCACTATCTGCAAAGCTTGAAGAACACCGACCCTTCGATCCTCGAACGCCTGACCAACGAATGCCCGCCAGAGTCACTGCCCCAGGCGCTGGACTGGCATCAGGTGCGGGCGATGGAGGCTTCGGGGCTGGTGCGTTTCGGTCCTCACGGTGCCAGCCACGCGATCCTCACTGCTCTCGACGATGTGCGCCTGAGCGAAGAAATCAGCCGCAGCCGCGACGCCCTGAACAACGGCTGCAACCGGCCATTGCCGGTGTACTGCTACCCCAACGGCGATAACGACGCGCGAGTCCGTGAACAGATTGCCAGCCACGATTATCCGTTCGCCCTCGGCACCGGCACCGGGATCTATCGCGGTGCCGGAGATCCACTGAACCTGCCGCGCTTCGGCGTCAGTCAACGGACGGCGCGCAACCCCGAGCTGCTGTCGTGGCGGATCTTTCGCGGGGCGCGACCATGAGTCGAAGCAGTTACCTCAAGCACCTGGCGCTGAGCATGGGCACCAAACTGGCGATGATCGCCCTGCGCCTGCTGAGAAACGTGTTGCTGGCGCGGATTCTCGGCCCCAGCGAGCGCGGCCTGTTTGCCCTGCTCAGCACCCTGCCCGACCTGATCAGCGCGGCCACCAGCGGTGGCTTGAATTCCGCTGTCGGTTACCAGGCCGCCAAGCAGCGGCCGATGGGCTTGCTGCTGGCTCAGGTGCTGGTCTTCGGTTGCTTGCTGGCGGGGTTGTTGACCTTGCTGGTGGTGGCGCTGGTGCGCGAGTTCGGCAGTGAACTGGACGTGACCGTGCAACTCGGCCTGCTGGCGTGGCTGTTGCTGCTGGCGGTGCCTTTGACCGTGCTCAAGAGCGGCCTGCTGACGTTGCACAATGCATCCGGCGGCGTGGTCGCCTTCAATGCCTTGCGTCTGGTGGAATCCCTGGCACCGCTGCTGTTGTTTCTCGCGCTGTTCTGGATGTGGAAGGAAGCGGCCCTGGAAGCGGCGCTGATCAGTTGGCTGGCGGGAATCAGCCTGGTGGTGCTGGCCGGTTGGGTCTGGCTCAAGCGCGCGCAGCCGTTGCAGCTGCAATGGGACCGCGCCAGCCAGAACGAACTGCTGCGCTACAGCGCCCGCAGTCATCCGGATCTGCTGTTCCAGCAAGTCATCCTGCGTTCCGATTACCTGTTCATCGGCGCCCTCCTTGGCAGTACCGCGCTGGGTCATTACGCCATGGCCAGCGCCGCCGCCGAACTGCTGTTGATCGTCCCCGAAGCCGTGACCACGCCGCTGATGAAACGCCTGCTGCAACAGGACGAAGGCATGGACAAGGTCACCCCGCTGGCCCTGCGCCTGACCGCCACGGTGATGCTCGGCGCCTGCCTGACCATGGCGGTGATCGGCGAATGGCTGATCGTCACGCTGTTTGGCGTTGCCTATCAACCGGCGTATCCGGCGCTGCTGGCGTTGCTGCCGGGTCTGTTGGGCCTGTGCTACGCGAGCATTCTGCGGCTGGACCTGCTGGGCAAGAATCGCCCCGGCACCGTGTCGCTGCTGATGGGCCTCGGCGCCCTGCTCAACCTGGCGCTGAACGTGGTGCTGATTCCGGCTTACGGGATTGTCGGTGCAGCAGCGGCGTCGTCAATTGCCTATCTGGCGGTGACCGTGGCGATGCTGGTGTTGTATTGCCGGTTGAGCGGCGTGCCGTTCTGGCAAACCCTGATCATCCTGCCCGCCGACATCGCGCCGATGTGGCTGATGCTGCAACGTCGGAAGGCTGCATGAAAAGCCTGGCCCTGCTACTCGGTCTCGGCCTGTCGCTGGACGCCTTCGCGGCGTCGATGCGCTGGGGCGACATCCGTGACGGCAGCCTGTACCTGCAAGCGGATCGCCCCGACACCGTGACCGTGCGCTGGGCGCCGGCGTGGCAGGCGGACGCCAACGAAGAGCACCTGTACCTGCTCGACGGCCAGGGCAAATTGCAGGGCGACCGGTTCATCAAGGCCAGCGAAACCCGTGGCAGCCAGAGCTGGCCGCTGGCACCGGGCGCGGCGAGTTATCAGCTGGAAATCCCCGGCTACAGCTTTCGCAATTACCGGGTCGAACACGACGAAAACACCGTGGCGCTGTTCGCCCCGGCCAAGGTGCATTTCAGCGCGGAAACCCGTGACGGCGATGAGTTGTATTTCAGGATTGCACCGGGTGAACACGCGGTGCTCGCAGGCAAGTTCCACGGCGGCGTCAGCGCCTTGCAAGCGCAGCGGGTCAGCGACGGTCAACAGCTGTCACTGGCGCTGAAGCCTTATCGCGCCTATTGGCAATTCGATCAGGTCGCGCTGCCGGTCAGCGATCGCGAACAAGTCTGGCGCCTGCGTCTGCAAGGCAGTGGCAAAGCGGCGTTCTGGCTCGACGGCACGGCCAATCTGTTCGCGCAGAACCCGCAACAGCTCAAACCGCTGCGCGAAGACGACGGCCAGACCCGCCTGACCCTGCACGACAAAGTCCTCGGCCGCACGCCGGACCTGGGCATCGCCCTGCCCTACGTGATGCCGCCGCCCGCCAGCCATGCTGCCCTCGATGCGCTGAAACCGACGGCCGCCAGTTACTACAGCTTCGTCGACGTGACGGCGAAAAAACCGCAATTCGAAGATGCGTTTCGCCAGGTCTATCAGGACCGTTTCGGCATTCGTCAGGACATCACTTTGCTTGCCGGCAGCCAGCGTCAAGCCGACTTGCGTGCCGACGTGCAAAGCAACGGCGGCCTCGACGCCTGGCTCGCGAGCACTCGGCTGCTTGGCGGCAAAGGCACGCACTACATCGGCTTTGCCGACGAGCCCAATCTCAATTATTCGAGTTACGAGCAATACCGCTCGATCTTCACCAGCATGGCCCGCCAGGTGCGCAGCGACCCGGCCAACGCCCGGGCCGGTGTGCGCATCGCGATGCCGGCCAGTTCGCGACTGGTCAACGGCCCGTTCGCCGACAACGCCGCAAACAAACGCGGCATCGACTGGGCCCGGCGACTGCTGAGCGAATCCGCCGATCAGGTCGACGCACTGGCCTGGCATGAATGGATGGTCCGCGACCTGCTCGCCACTCGTGTGTACCGCGACAGCGTGCGTCGCGCCGCCGATCTGGTAGGCCTTGATGCCAAGGGCCAGCCGCGCAAGGCCTTGCTGCTGGATCAGACCAATCTGTCCAGCGGCTCAAGCCTGAGCCCCTACGATCAGGAAACCCATTACACCTCGCTGTGGTGGGCCTCGGTGGTGATCAACGCCTCCCAGGACGGCTTGCTGACGATGCTCAACTGGTTCCAGGCCGCCGATGAGCCGGAGTATCCGAAAGGCATGTTGCGCGTCTCGGCGGATGAACAACACTTCGAACTCAAACCCGTGGGCCTGGCCCAGCAGTTCATCCAGCAACACTGGCTGCACAAGGTGCTGTGGCTGGAAAACGATGCCTTCGAAGTCGATGTGCTGGCCATGGCCGGCGACGATCAGCGCGGCTTGCTGGGTGTGAACAAGGGCACGCGGTTGCAGCGTGTCGATCTGGCGGGCGCCAAGTGCCCGTTGAACAACGGCGCCCTGCGCTACTTCGGCGCCGACAACCGCAGCCGCGACGCGCCCTTCCGTTGCCAGGACGGGCGCGTGCGCTTCGAGCTGCCGGGGCAGACCCTGTTTTCCCTGAGCTGGCGTACTTGATGAACCGCCCGTTGATGTCCTGCCGCGCAGGCCACTTGCCGCGCGATGCCACGTCATCAGGAGTAACGACCATGAACGTTGTGACAAAAATCAGCGAACACATCAAACAAAAAGGCCTGCGTGCGACGCTGGCGAAGGTGTGGAAGCACTACGTCTTTTCCCATCAGGAACTGCTGTGGATGGAGCGCGACCTCGTCAGCCCGGTGCCGCCCCACAGCCTCAAACCGTATCCGCCGCTGCGGGTGGTGAAGATCACCCCGGACAACGCCAGCGCCTTCGCCCGCTACTTCGGTGACCGCGTCGGCACCATGGCCGAACTGGCCAACGAAGGTCACACCGGGCACATGCACCTCGACGATCACGGCGACGCAGTAGCCTTCATCTGGGGCAGTGCCCGGGACTATTTCGACCGCCACTATTACGGCTGCATGTTCCCGGTGAAGCCCGGCGAGTTCTTCGAGTTCGGCGGTGAGCTGACCCGTTCCTATTGGGGCACCGAACTGTCGGTGGATCTGCAACTGGAACTGTGGAAAGCCATGGCTGCCCAGGGCTGCGACAAGGTCGTGGACGTCTGCGAATTCCACAACATCCCGGCGCTCAAGCTGCACCTGCGCATGGGCTACACCGAACAGGGCAGGATCATGAACGTGTACACCCTGTTCGCCCGCTGGCGCTTCTACCGCGAAACCCGCTACAGCGGCTCGCGGCTGGATGCGTTGCGCAAACCTTCCCGTCCCTCCGTCACAGCAACGGCGACCTGAGCCTATGGCGCGATTCGAATGGCGCACCTCGTTGTGCGCCCCTGACTTCCCGGCAGCGGCTTACGAAGCACTGCGCCTGCGGGTGACGGATCACACGCCGTTCAACAGCCTCGGCTGGCTGATCGCGGCAGAGCAGACACTCGACACGAACGAGCATCTGCACATTCTGCTGGGCTGGGAAGCGGACGAATTGCGCCTGTGCCTGCCGCTGGTGGCCGGTCGTGAACGCTTTGGCGGGCTACCGTTTGCCGTGGTGCATCACCTCGGCTATCCGCTGGCGGATCGCCTGGCGTTGCTGTCTGTGCTGGCGGCCGACGAGATGCGCCAGGCGCTGCTGCTGATCCGCCAGCGCATCCCCCACGCCTTGCTGCAACTCAACGAACTGTCGGAGCCTGCGGGCGAGGAAAGTGTCCTCACGCAATGGATGGCCCGCAGCTCCAACGCCGAACGACGCTTGAGCTGTCGGGTGCCGGTGCACCTGATCAGCGACGCCGATCATCAGGAAGTCTCCGGCGATCCGCGCTACAAGCTGCGCCGCGCGCGCAAACGGATTGCCGCCTGTGGCGCGGTGGTGCGGCGAATCACGCCCGATGCCCTGACCATGGGCCCGCTGTTGCAAGCCATCGGCGAAGTTGAAGCGGTGAGCTGGAAAGGCGACGAAGGCGTCGGCATCTTCGCCACCGAACGCAGCCGACGCTGCATCGAAAACGCTTTCACCGCCCTCGCCGCCCAGGGTCTGGTGCGCGTCGTCACGCTGGAGCTGGACGGCCGCTGCATCAGCTACCGGCTCGGCCTGCTCGAACAGGGACGGCTCTACGATTACAACCTCGCCTTCCTGCCGCAATACGCCGACCTGGGCAGCGGCCGAGTGTTGCTGGAGGAATGGATTCGCTGGGGGCTGGATGACCATTGGCGCTGGATCGATGCCTCGCGGGTCAGTCTGGAGAACTCCAGCCATCAATTGCACGAACGCATGACCGGACAACTGGAGCACTGGCGCTGGAGTTTCTATTCCTGGCGGCCGAGCGGTGTTTTGCTGGGGCTGGGATTACGCCTCTGGCAGCGGCTAAAACCGAAGCTACAGCAGTGGCGCGCACGGCAGGTAACGACAAAACCGGCGTCCGTCGTAAAACCGGCAACCCACCCCACCACGGAGGGCGAACATGCCTCGCCAAGTCATAGTCAACGCTGACGATTTCGGCCTGAGCCCGAACGAAAATGCGGTGATCTTCAGCGCGTTCCAGGCCGGGGTCATCAGTTCCGCCACGGCCATGGCCAACATGCCGGCCTTCGAAGCGGCCTGCGCGATGGCTCGTCATCACATGCTGGAAGGTCGGGTCGGCCTGCATTTCAACCTGACGTACGGCCGGCCATTGAGTCAGGCGATTCTCGCCTGCCCCACCTTCTGCGACAGCCACGGGGTGTTCGATCTGAACCTGGCCCGGCACAGCCTGTGGCTGGGTCGCGAAGATCGTGAAGCGGTGCAGGAAGAATTGCAGGCGCAGTGGCAGCGTTGCATGGATCACGGCGTGCGCCCGAGCCATATCGATTCACATCAGCACGTACACAACATCTGGCCGATCGGCGAGATCGTCGCGCGCTTCGCCGCTCACCAGGGTGTACCGGTGCGACTGGCGCGCAACCTGGGACAGAACCTCAGCCTGCCGAAGCGCCTGTTCAAAGGTTTGCTCAACCGTCGTCTGCAAGGCCTGGCCGGTGCGACGGCGGACTATGTTTGCACCCCGGTGGACCTGCGCAACGAGCCTGCGCCGACCGACGGTGTGCTGGAAATCGTCGCCCATCCGAATCAGCTCGGGGCCGATTTCGGTGATGCCTATCTACAACCCGGTGAGTCCCTGAGTCGCGTGCTAGAGCGCCGGCTGCCGGGGGTTCCACGGGTTTCCTACGCCGATTTGAACAAGGATTTTCTACGCGGTGCCGCGGCACTCGACTGAGTTACACAACTGGCAACACTTTCGAAGATGGCACTTTGAAATGTACTTGCCAGCTTGATCTATACCCACAAAAGCCAACTACAAAAACACCCGGGCTTCGGCCACGGAGGGCATCATGAGCGTCATCGAAAAGCTGCGCGAACGCATCAAGCAAAAAGGCCTGGGCCGCACGTTTTCCACCTTGTGGAAACGCTACGTGTTCTTCCATTGGGAACTGCTGTGGATGGAGCGCGACCTGATCAGCCCGGTGCCGCCGCACAAGCTGCGCCCTTACGAAGGCCTGCGCAAAGTCGACATCACGCCACAGAATGCCGGCGCGTTCGCCAAGCATTTCGGTGACCGTGTGCAGACCATGGCCGAACTCGCCAGCGAAGGCCACACCGGGCACATGTACCTGGACGCCGACGGCCACGCCGTGGCCTTCATCTGGGGTAGCACCCGGGATTATCACGACCGTCACTATTACGGCTGCAACTTCCCGGTCCAGCCTGGCGAATTCTTCGAATTCGGCGGCGAAATGACCCGCGCCTACTTTGGCAGCAGCCTCTCGGTGGACGTACAAGTCACCCTCTGGCAAGCCATGGCCGCCCAGGGTTGCCACAAGGTGGTGGACGTCTGCGAAACCCACAACATCCCGGCGCTGAAGCTGCACATCCGTATGGGCTATCACGAACAGGGCCGCGTCACCCACGTCTATGGACTGTTTGGAAAGTGGCGGTTCTTCCGCGAGACGCGCTATGAAGGCTCGCGACTGGAACCGCTGCGTAAACCGGGGCGGCCGGTGGTGACGGCGGCTGCGCAGGCTTGAAATGACGAAGGCGGCCATTCGGCCGCCTTCGTGACGCTCAATTCGGCCTTCAGTTTTTCACCCCCACCCACGTAAAACACATCGGCATCTGCGCCTCGCGATTCAGGTACTGGTCATACGCCTCTTCCCGGTTCGAATGCGGGTATTCCTTGAAGTGCGCGATGGCGAGGCCGGCGTCGAGGGCGGCGGTGAAGATGGCGCCGAGGTTGTGAACGAACCAGTACGACGGTGCGACCTGCTGCTCGACCTTGCCGACGTAGACGATCGGTTCCTGCTGCACGAACGGCTCGCGGCGAAAGTACGAGGTTGCGAGGCGAAACGGATCTTCGGCGTCGGGATCGACCATTTCCAGGAACGGGTGGGTCTCGTAGATCACCAGTTGCCCGCCCGGTTTCAAGGTCGAGGCGACATGGCGGAAGAACTCGCCGATGTCAGGCATCCAGTTGAGGACGCCGATGGTGATCAGCGCCACGTCGAAGCGATTGCGCAGTGATTCGGGCAAGTGATGAATATCGGCTTCGATGAATTCGGCCTGGTGCAGCGAACGGCCGTTCAGCACGCGGGCCTGCTCAAGAAACGCCGCCGATTGATCGACCCCGACGACACTGCGCGCGCCCAGCGCGAACAGCGAGAGGCTCTCGCGGCCGTTGTTGCAGCACAGTTGCACGACGTCTTTTCCATCGACGCCAACCTGCTCCAGCAACCCGCGCAGGGTTTCGTCGAGGCAGGAAAAACCGGTCTGGGTGACCTCACTCAGCAAGGCCTGCCACTCGGGCGATTCCTGATGATGACGGGCCGAATCGTTCCACGCCTGACGATTGCTCTCGATGGCGTTCTTGTTGTTTGGCACTTCCATGGCGCACTCCGCACGATGCTCTTGATTGAGCGGCCCGAGTCTAGTTGAGCGCGATGATCCAGGTTGTTGCGAACTTGTAAGCCTGCGACCTTCAAGTCAAACCTGACGCCTACAAAACCCCTTTTGTCTGATCCAGCCGCTCGCGCAAAAACTCGATCAACGCCTGCACCGGCCGCGATGCCTGGCGATGCTGCGGATACACCGCCGACAGAATCAACGGCTCCGGACGCAAATCATCCAGCACCGGCACCAGCCGTCCGTCCTTCAGCGCAGCCCCGACAATGAACGTCGGCAAGTAGGTAATCCCCATCCCCGCCACCGCCGCATCCCGCAGCAAGTCGCCGTTGTTGACCCGCATCCGTCCGGTGACATTCACCAGTTGCGGCTTGCCCTGCCCCGCATTGAACCTCCACTGCACCGAACGCCCGTGACCGTAAGGCAGGCAATCATGGCTGAGCAGATCCTCCGGTTTGACCGGCGTGCCGCGTTCGGCCAGATACGCCGGACTGGCGCAGTACACCCGCTCGATGGCGGCGATGCGTCGGGCGATCAGGGTCGAGTCTTCCAGCACACCGATGCGCAGCGCCAGGTCATAGCCTTCGCCGAGCAAGTCCACCGGCCGGTCACTCAGATCGACCTCCACCGTCACCTCGCGATAACGCTGCAGGAACAGCGGCAGCAGGCACCCCAGATGCGCCACCGCAAACGACAGCGGCGCGCTCACGCGAATCGTTCCGCGTGGCTCGGCGGTCTGCCCGGCGATGCCCTGCTCCACCTGTTCGACTTCGCTCAATAGCCGCAGCGCCGATTCGTAATAGCTCTGGCCCAGCGGTGTCACGTCCAGACGCCGGGTCGAGCGGTTGAGCAATCGCACGCCGAGGCGCTCCTCCAATTGCATCAACCGACGGCTGACGAACTGCTTGGACAAGCCCAACTGATCGGCCGCCGCCGTGAAGCTGCCGGAGTCCATCACCTGGCAAAAAATACGCATGTCTTCGAACGGGTTCATTGTCACTCTCTGGTTGACAGTTAAACGCTTTATAGCCGCTTTTTCACTTTCCGGCACCTCATTAATCTGTGCTCACGGTGTTGCTGAGGCCTGAAGCCCAGCGCCACAGCAGCCCGATCCCAAGGCATACAAAAACTCAAACGACTTAAAAGGAATTGCACATGAACATCAAGAAAACCCTCGCCGCTTCCCTCCTCGCCCTGTCCATCGGCAACGCATTCGCCGCCGAAGGCACTGGCGTCGAACACAACACCCAGGCCTTCCTCGATGCCCTCGCCGCCGGCGGTGGCAAACCGCTGGAGCAACTGAGCCCGAAAGACGCCCGTGCGGTGCTGACCGGCGCCCAGGCTTCGGTTAAGGTCGACCTGTCCGGCGTTGAAGTCAGCGACAAGGCGATCAAGGTCAATGGCCAGACGATCAACCTGAAAGTGGTGCGCCCGGCCAAGGTCAAGGGCGAGCTGCCGGTGTTCATGTTCTTCCACGGTGGCGGCTGGGTGCTGGGCGACTTCCCGACGCACCAACGCCTGATTCGTGATCTGGTGGTGGGTTCTGGCGCGGTCGCGGTGTACGTCGATTACACACCGTCGCCGGAAGCGCAGTACCCGACCGCGATCAATCAGGCTTACGCCGCGACGAAATGGGTGGCCGAGCACGGCAAGGACATCGGGGTCGACGGCAAGCGTCTGGCGGTGGCCGGCAACAGCGTCGGCGGCAACATGGCGGCGGTCGTGGCACTGATGGCCAAGGAACAGAAAACCCCGGCCCTGCGCTTCCAGTTGCTGATGTGGCCGGTGACCAATGCCGGGTTCGATAACGGCTCGTACCAGCAGTTCGCCGAGGGCCACTTCCTGACCAAGGGCATGATGCAGTGGTTCTGGGACAACTACACCACCAACCCGGCCGAGCGTGCGCAGATCCATGCCTCGCCGCTCAACGCCAGCGCCGAACAGCTCAAGGGGCTGCCCGCCGCGCTGGTGCAGACCGCCGAGTTCGACGTGCTGCGCGACGAAGGCGAAGGCTACGCCCGCCACCTCGACGCCGCCGGTGTACCGGTGACCTCGGTGCGCTACAACGGGATGATTCACGACTTCGGCCTGCTTAATCCGCTCAACGGGATTCCAGAAGTGAAGGCCGCCGTGCGCCAGGCCGCGGCGGAACTGAAGACCCATCTGAACTGAGTCCAGCCACTCGCCACACCTTCGGGTGTGGCGTTTTCTTTTGTGCCCGCCGGAGTTCATTCCATGAGCCTTTTTTCTGCCCACCTGCTGTCCTGGAGTGCCCTGCTGCTGGTGCTCGACGCCCTGCTCTGGCATCTCGTCCCGTTCAAGCATCGCGCGCAACGGGTCGGTGTGCGGCTGGTGCTGTTTCTGGCCTTCAGCGCGCTGATCATCAATGCCGGCGTCAGCCCGTTGCAGGCGCCAGTCTTTGCCGATGATCAGGTGGCACAACTGGGGGCGACGGCGCTGGGGATTTTCTGGTGGCTGTACGCCGCGCGGGCATTGACCGAAGTGATCGGTCTGATCCTGATGCGTCGCATCGGCCACAGCGGCCGTTTGTTGCAGGACGTGATCGGTGCGCTGGTGTTTCTGGCGGCCATCGTCGCGGCGGCCGGTTACGTGCTGGAGCTGCCGGTCAAAGGCCTGCTCGCCACCTCCGGGGTATTTGCCATCGTCGTCGGTCTGGCGCTGCAAAGCACCTTGGCCGACGTGTTCTCGGGCATCGTGCTCAACACCACCAAGCCGTATCAGGTGGACGATTTCGTGGTGATCGACGGCGTCGAAGGCAAGGTGCTCGACATCGACTGGCGCGCCACTCACCTGCTGACCAGCGCCGGCACCCTGGCCGTAGTGCCGAACTCGGTGGCGGCCAAGGCCAAAATCGTCAACCTCAGCCGCCCGAACAACCTGCACGGCGTGTCGATCAGCATCAAGGTGCCGAACCACATCCGCCCGCGCCGGGTACTCGACGCCCTCGACCGCACCTTGCAAGGCAGCAGCAGTCTGTTGCTGTCGCCTGCGCCGAAAGCGCTGTTGAAAGAGGCCGGCGAAGACATGTCGGAATACGTGGCCAGCGGATTCATCGCTGAACTGGGCAAGAAAGGCGAAGTGCGCAATCAACTGTTCGACCTCGCCCACCGCCATCTCGAAGCGGCCGGCATCTCGCGCCACCCGGATGGCGTGATCGAACCCTCGACCCGCGCCCGTGCCTTGCTCGATGAAGTGAAAATCTTCCGCTCGCTGAGCCATGAAGAACGCGATCGCCTCGCTGAATCGATGGTCGCGCAGCAGTACAGCGCCGGGCAGGTGGTGCTCAACCTGGAGGAAGTGCCGGACAGCCTGTTCGTGATCGCCACCGGTGTGGTCAGCGCCAGTGTGCCGGACGGCAATGGTTTCACCGAGGCCGGGCGCATGGGCCCGAGCGAGGTCATGGGCGAACAGAGCATTCTGGCGGATACACCATCGCAGGCGACGTTCACCGCGCTGACGTCTTCGATCATTTATCGCCTCGACAAGAACCTGACCCGCCAGTGCATGGAACAGCGCAGCGAAGTCGGTCAGGCGTTGAACAAGTTGCAGGCGGTAAGGCAGCAGAACAGTCGGCTGGCGTTGATGGCCAAGCCTGTGCCGGTTCGCAGGGGCGGGTTTCTGGGGTGGTTGCAAAAGCGCTGAGCCTTTTCGGCAGACAAAAAAATGCCCGCTCTTCAGCGGGCATTTTTCTTCAAGCAATTACTTGGCAGTGAACTTGGTATAGCTGTTGATCAGGTTGCGATAGTTAGGCAGGCGTTCCGACAGCAGATTCGCCAGGCCTTCCATATCGTTGCGCCAGTCGCCCTGCAGCTCGCACGCCACCGCGAACCAGTTCAGCAGGTGTGCACCGGCGGCCGACATGCGCGCCCAGGCCGCTTGCTGCACGGTGGTGTTGAAGGTGCCGGAAGCGTCGGTCACCACAAACACTTCGAAACCTTCAGCGATGGCCGACAGGGTCGGGAACGCCACGCAAACGTCGGTCACCACACCGGCGATGATCAGTTGCTTGCGGCCGGTGGCCTTGATCGCCTTGACGAAGTCTTCGTTGTCCCAGGCGTTGATCTGGCCAGGGCGGGCGATGAACGGCGCGTCCGGGAATTGTGCTTTCAGCTCCGGCACGATCGGGCCGTTCGGGCCGCTGTCGAAGCTGGTAGTGAGGATGGTTGGCAGCTTGAAGAACTTGGCGATGTCGCCCAGGGCCAGCACGTTGTTCTTGAACTCGTTCGGCGAGAAATCCTGCACCAGCGAGATCAGACCGGTCTGGTGGTCGACCAGCAGCACCACGGCGTCGTCTTTGTTCAGGCGTTTGTAAGGAACGTTGCTCATGTGAAACTCCTCGGGGATGGGTGATGCGGCAAGCGCCGGCCACGAAGACCGACGCCGTTTACGGGATCAGAAAGCGAAACAGGAACAACCGAACGCACCCCAGAAACCGGCGAAATCGCTGACCGGCGCATTCGACATCCGGGCTTTTTCATGGCTGTGGGTATGCACTGCGCACGGGCCGCTGCACTGGTGCACCTGGGCCTGCAATGGCGAATTCGGGCGCCAGTGGCCAGGGACTTTGACCACTGGCGACCAGTCCGGCAGCACCGGCAAGGCACGCGGGCCGAGGTCTTCGAAGTCGCCGGCGGAGTAAACGATCTTGCCGCCGACCACGGTCAGTACCGACTCGATCCACTTGATCGCTTCTTCTTCGACGTGGAAGAAGTCCGCGCTCAGTGCCGCCAGATCCGCCAGTTGCCCGACCTTGATCTGACCCTTCTTGCCCTGCTCGGACGAGAACCAGGCACTGCCGTGGGTGAACAGTTCCAGCGCGGTGGTGCGAGGCAAGCCCTCTTCGTACAGCGCCAGGCCGCCAACGGTGCGACCGCTGACCATCCAGAACAGCGAAGTCCACGGGTTGTAGCTCGATACCCGGGTGGCATCGGTACCCGCGCCGACCGGCACGCCTTCGGCGAGCATGCGTTTGATCGGTGGCGTGGCTTCGGCGGCTTGCTTGCCGTAGCGATCGACGAAGTATTCGCCCTGGAACGCCATGCGATCCTGAATCGCGATGCCGCCGCCCAGCGCCTTCACTCGCTCGATGTTCTGCGGGGTGATGGTTTCGGCGTGGTCGAAGAACCACGGCAAGCCGTTGAACGGGATGTCGCGGTTGACCTTCTCGAACACATCCAGCATGCGGCTGATGGATTCGTTGTAGGTGGCGTGCAGACGGAACGGCCAGCGTTGCTCGACCAGGTGGCGCACCACCGGCTCCAGTTCCTGTTCCATGGTCTGCGGCAGGTCCGGGCGCGGTTCGAGGAAGTCTTCGAAGTCCGCTGCCGAGAACACCAGCATCTCGCCAGCGCCGTTGTGACGCAGGAAGTCATCGCCCTGATGCAACTTGACGCTGCCGGTCCAGTTCTGGAAATCGGTCAGCTCTTCTTTGGGCTTCTGGGTGAACAGGTTGTAGGCGATACGCACGGTCAACTGGTCGTCTTTGGCCAGTTGTTCGATCACCTGATAATCGTCCGGGTAGTTCTGGAAACCACCGCCGGCATCGATGGCGCTGGTCAGGCCGAGGCGATTGAGTTCGCGCATGAATTGACGGGTCGAGTTGACCTGATACTCCAGCGGCAGCTTCGGCCCCTTGGCCAGGGTCGAGTACAGAATCATCGCGTTTGGTCGCGCCACCAGCATGCCGGTCGGATTGCCGTTGGCATCGCGCACGATCTCGCCGCCCGGCGGGTTCGGCGTGTCGCGGGTGTAGCCGGCGACGCGCAATGCGGCGCGGTTGAGCAAGGCGCGGTCATACAGATGCAGGATGAACACCGGGGTATCCGGCGCTGCCTGGTTGATTTCTTCGAGGGTCGGCATGCGTTTTTCGGCGAACTGGAATTCGTTCCAGCCCCCCACCACGCGCACCCATTGCGGGGTTGGCGTACGGTCGGCCTGATCCTTGAGCATGCGCAGCGCATCGGCCAGTGACGGCACACCTTCCCAGCGCAGTTCGAGGTTGTAGTTCAGGCCGCCACGGATCAGGTGCAAGTGCGAGTCGTTGAGGCCGGGAATCACACAGCGGCCCTTGAGATCGACCACCTGGGTGCCGGCACCGCGCAGGGCCATGGCCTGCGTATCGTTGCCGACGACGACAAAGCGTCCGTCCTTGATCGCCACGGCACTGGCGAGAGGTTTTTCGCGGTCTACCGTATGAAATTGGCCATTGAACAGAATCAGATCGGCGTTCATCGCAGTTCCTTCGAGATAAGTGAAACGAAGTCCATACCCGCCGGCTCAGCGCGGCGGATTGGCATTGGATTCCAGGTGTTCATGGGACTGACTGGCCGCCAGCCATGGCGCGAACAGACGAGTCGCGGCCGGCATGCACACGTAGACCACCGACACCACGATGGTCAGGGTGATCAGGAACGTGGCGACCACATAGTTGGAGAGAAACCCGTTGAGTTTGAGCAACGGCCCCCAGATCAAGGGCACCAGCAAGGTGTGTGGCAGGATCACGAAAAGTGAGACCACCGCCTGCTTCCAGCGTGGTGGTGGCGTGGCGGCGTCGACCAGCGGGGTGAACCAGAACTCGTTGGCCGCATTGACCTCGGTCTGGTCGCCGTCGGCGAGCATCGGCGCCGCTTCTTCGATCAGCTTCTGACGCTGCGGCGAATCGAGCCAGCGCTGCATCGCTTCGGTCGAGCAATAACGCAGCACGCAGGTGAACAGTGCGAGGCCACCCTGTTTGCTGCGCATCACGTCCACGCCCAGGTGCCCTTCTTCACGCCCCGCCACGCTGACGATATTGCGCAGCCAGGCTTCGTAGGGCTGTTCAAACCCGGCCTTGACCCGGTGCTTGACGATCAGCGTCACGGTTTCTTCGGTTCCCGGTTTTCTCAGGGACTGGGTATCAGACATAACGGAGCACTCCGGGCAAACGGGCATTGAGCGCCAGCCGTCCGGGCCCGGCGATCAGAACAGTGGTGAACAGGATCAACAGCAACCAGCCGAACTGCCCTTCGGCCACACTCCATTGCGGATGCACGAGCAGCAGCGCCACCAGCAGCACAAACAGAATAGGCAAGCACGCCAATCTCACCAGTAACCCGGCGACGATCAGCAGTGGGCAGAGGACTTCGGCGAAGATCGCCAGAATCAACGTGAGGTGGGTGCCGAGGTGAAACGGGTCTTCAATCAGCTGCAGCTGCGCAGTGAAGTCCAGCAGCTTGGGCAAGCCATGGACGAACAGCAGAAACAACCCGCCGGTCACCCGCAGGAACAGCAGGCCGAGGTCTTGCGCCTGGCCATTGCGTTGTACAGCGTTCATGGGCCCATCCTTGATCAATCATTGCAGGCAATGGTGCAACGATTGATCAAGGGGAAATTGGATGAGTGTGCTCTCTTTGCAAGAACACACAGAACGCACGAACGACACAAATGATTGTGGGAGCGAGCTTGTTCGCTCCCACAGGGTTATGAGGCGATGAACTAATTGCGATTCAGGTCTTGTCAGGTCGGAATATCCAGCGACACCGACATGAACTGACTGATCCGCGAGCGCAGCCATTTCTCCGCCGGATCGTTGTCATGCACCCCGCTCCACGCCATCGACAATTGCGCCGCATCGATCGGAAACGGTGGATCCTCGGCCCGCAACGCACAACCTTCAACCAATGCACACGCAGCGTAATCCGGCACGGTGGCGATCATCTCGGTGCCTGCGAGCAGTGCGCGCAAGCCACTGAACTGCGGCACCCCGAGCACCACGCGGCGACTGCGGCCGACCTTGGCCAGGTCCACGTCGATGTTGCCGCTCAGATCCCCCGAGAACGACACCATTGCATGAGGCCGCTCGCAGTATTCGTCGAGGGTCAGAGGGCCCGGACGGTCATCGCCGCGCAGAACCTTGCAGGGAATATCGCGCAGTTTCTTGCGCTTGGCGTTGGCCGGCAGATCGGTGGTGTAGCTCACGCCGACGGAGATTTCCCCGGACGCCAGCAACGTCGGCATCAATAGATAGTTGGCTCGGCGCACCACAACCACGATCCCCGGCGCCTCTTCCTGCAACTGGCGCAATAGCGGTGGAAACAGACCGAACTCGGCGTCATCCGACAGGCCGATGCGGAACACGTCGCAACTGGTGGCTGGGTCGAATTCCTTGGCCCGGCTGACCGCGCCGGAAATCACGTCCATCGCCGGTTGCAGCTCCTGAAGAATCGCCAGCGCCCGTGCCGTCGGTTCCATGCCGCGACCGTTGCGCAGCAGCAGCGGATCGTCGAACAGATCGCGCAGGCGGCCCAGCGCCGCGCTCACCGCCGGTTGGCCCATGAACAGTTTTTCGGCGACGCGGGTCAGGTTCTTTTCGAACATCAGGGCTTCGAAAATCACCAGCAGGTTCATGTCGACGCGGCGCAGATCGTTTCGGTTCATGGGCGTGTTTTCCTTTTGGGCCAGGCGCAAGTGCTACGCACTTTACTTGATCGGCGACCTTTCGAAATCAGCTTTGGCGGCGGAATTAACAACGTTTAACTCGTCAGCTTTCGCCCCTCGCCAAACAATGAATCCCTCTGCGCAGCGTTGTTTTATTGACCTGAGGGAAAGCGCTGACCGTGCCTTCCCCCCTCGACACGGACATTGGCCATGGCTCACTCACAGCAAACCGTCGCCCTCGCCCCTGCCAGCGAACCCCGCAAAACCAGCACCGGCGGCCTCAGCCCGCAGCGCGAGCGGCTGGTGAAACAACTCATCCTCGAACGCCTCGGCGACAGCCTTGAAGTGACCGAACTGGCGAGCGCCTGCTCACTCTCTCGCAGTCACTTTTCCCGGGCGTTCAAGTGCAGCACCGGGCTCTCGCCACAAGACTGGATTCGCACCCAGCGGATCGCCCGGGCCAAGCTGTTGATCCAGCACACCAACCACAGCCTGACGCAGATCAGCCTCGAATGCGGCTTCTGCGATCAGGCACACTTCTGCCACATCTTCACCCGCAGCGAAGGGATCAATCCGTTTGCATGGCGGTGTCAGGTCATGAAAAACCGCTGAGGCGGTTTCATTCCCGAGCCATCCGCTGAGCCAGTCGGGCCACCCGTTCGCCCAGGTGTGCGGCGGTCAACTGGTCTTCCAGCGGAGGTGCCTGTTCGGGCGGTTGTTCGACCGAGGATTGGGACATGGCGCCAAGGGAACTGCCGAGGCGATTCAACTGGCCGTCGAAAACACCTTCGCGTGCACGCGCCGGCAACAGATCGAGCCCGACCCAGATCATCGAATGCTGGGCCGCAAACACCGCCATTTGCAGCAGGGTGTTGAGCTTGTCACCACACAGGCTGCCGGAATTGGTGAAACCCGCCGCGAGTTTGTTGCGCCACGGTCGGGCGAGGTAGAACGAGGCCGTGGATTCCATGAACTGCTTGAATGCCGCCGAAGCGCTGCCCATATAGGTCGGCGCGCCGAAGATGATGGCGTCGGCGCGGTGCAGGTCATCCCAGCGGGTTTCCACGTCTTCCACCGCCAGCAACAGGCAAGTGCTGCCCACGTGGCGCTCCACACCTTGGGCCACAGCCTGGGCCATGACGCGGGTGTGCCCGTAGCCACTGTGATAGACCACCACTACCTTGCTCATCGCAGCGCCCTCCGGACGTATGCATTCCATTGCCTTGGAGTTTTGGCTCTAGCGCGGGCGCGGACGAGTTAATCGTTGTTAATTTTTCCCGGCTGTCGGGCGGGCCGGCACAGGTTTCGGCCTTTGAATACAGTGGTAATGGCATTGGATGCCGACCGATGTCCAAACGGCAGGATTTCACGCCCGTTGCGCTGGCATCAAATCCTGAGGAATATGCTCGGATACTGCGGGTTAGACAGCTTGCGTGACCCTCAAGTCTCTATCCGCCCTGCCCGTCACAGGTTCTTCACCACGACAGCGCAGGATTACAAAAACATCGCAGGAGTGAGCGGTTGAGTCTTTCCCCGAATCAGGCCATCGGTTTCGGCCCCTATCGGATCCACCCCGGCCAGCGGCTGGTGCTTGAAGGCGACCAGCCTTTGCGCCTGGGTCGGCGCGCCATGGACATTCTGCTGATCCTGCTGGCCAATGCCGGCGAGGTGGTGAGCAAGCAGCAATTGATCGCCGGAGTCTGGCCGGACAGCGTGGTGGAAGACATCAATCTGCGGGTACACATGGCGGCGCTGCGCAAGGCCCTCGGCGACGGTCAGGCCGGGCAGCGCTACATCGTCACGGTGGCGCAACGCGGATACAGTTTCGTCGCGCCGGTCCTGCTGCAATCCATCGAACAGCGCCCCGCCGCCGCCAACCTGGGCCGACACAACCTGCCGCTGCGCCGCACGCGGATGATCGGGCGCCAGTCGGTGGTCGACAGCCTGATGACGCAACTGCCGCGTCAGCGCTGCATCACCCTGGTCGGCCCCGGCGGCATCGGCAAGACCACCGTGGCCCTGCGTGTCGCCGAACAATTGATCGGCCGCTATCGCGACGGTATTCGTCTGCTGGATCTGGCGCCGCTCAACGATCCGGGCTCGATCTGCTCGCACCTCGCCGCCCTGCTGGACCTTTCGCTGCATGACAGCGAGCCGATGGCCTGTCTGATCAACAGCCTGCGCGAGCGGCAGCTGCTGTTGGTGATCGATAACTGCGAGCACTTGATCGACGCCGTGGCGCTGCTTAGCGAAAGCATTCTGCGCGGCGCGCCGCAGGTGCACATTCTGGCCACCAGCCGCGAAAGCCTGCGCGCCGAGGGCGAGTACGTACAACGCTTGGAGTCCCTCGACTGCCCGCCGCCGATTGCGGTGCTCGATCGTGATCAGGCGATGGGGTTTTCCGCACTGCAACTGTTCGTCGAACGGGCAATGGCCGCCCACGAACACTTCGAGCCGGGCAATGCCGACCTGCCCTTGATCATCGAAATCTGTCGGCGGCTGGATGGCATCCCGCTGGCGCTGGAACTGGCGGCCGCGCAGGTGGCGAGCCTTGGGCTGGACGGTTTGCTGAGTCAGCTTCAGGGGCGCTTGCCGACCGGCAATCAGACTCATCTCGGTCGGCATGAAACCCTGCGGGCCACGCTGGACTGGAGCTTCAACCTGCTCAACGACTGCGAACAGACCGGCCTGCGCCGACTGGGTGTGTTTCGTGGTGCGTTCACGCTGGAATCTGCGGCGGCGGTCATCGTGGGTCAGCATATCGAGCCGGGCGAAGTGTTCGCCTCGATCACGCAACTGGTCGCCAAGTCGCTGCTCAACGTCGAGGTCGGCGATGAGGAGGTGTTCTATCGCCTGCTCGATACCACCCGCCGTTATGCCCTGGAAAAACTCGAACGGGCCACCGAACTTGGCGACACCCGTGAACGTCATGCCGAACGCTGCCTGGCACTGATGCATCAGGCACAGGCCGATTGGGAGAACACACCGACCGCCGTCTGGATCGAGCGCTACGCCCGAGGCCTCGAAGACTTGCGGGCGGCGCTGGAGTGGACACTGAACAATGAAGGCTCGCGCCCTCTTGGCGTGCGGCTGACGGCGACGTCGGCGCCGTTGTGGCAGGAGTTGTCCCTGCTCAAGGAGTACGGCGTGCATGTGCGCCGGGCACTTGAATTGCTGGAGTCCTCCGTAGAATCTTGCCCACGGCTGGAAATCGCCTTGAAACTGGCCCTCGGCAGCGCCTGCTATCACACCTGGGGCGGCACGCCGGAAACCATTGAAGCCTTTGTCAGCGCCCGACGGCTGGCGCAACAGTACGACGACATGGCCGGGCAATTGCGCGCCGTGTCGGGACACATGGCGGTCAACCTCAGTTGCGGCCATTACCGGATGGCGCTGGAGCAAAGCGAACAATTCGAAAGCCTCGGCCTGCATGGCGATGCGCAGTTGTCCTTGAGTACCCATCGTTTGCGGGTGCTGGCGTTGCATTACGCCGGTGATCAGCATCAGGCGCGGATCCACGCCGAACAGGTGATCCAGCGCATGGCCCACAGCGGCCACCTCAACCGCTTCACCCACGGCTTCGGCGTGCAATACGATCAGAGCGTCGCCTCGCTGACTGTCCTCGCCCGGGTGTTATGGCTGCAAGGTTTTCCCGAGCAGGCCTGGCGCACCGCACGGCAGGCACTGGATATCGCGGTGCAGATCAACCATGGCACCTCGATCTGCTACACCCTGGCCCTCGCCTCGTGCCTGATCGCCCATTACAACGGCGACGTGCAGAACGCCCGCGCACTGCTGCAACTGTTGCTCGAACAGGCGCAGAAGCATTCGGTGCTGCTGTTCTACACGTGGGCGCGGCACTATGCGCAAGTGATCGACGCCGATAGAGCCCCCGCCATCCCGCCTGCGGATAGCGGTCTGGTCAGGGAAATCATGGTCACGCTGGATCCGGGTTTCGTTGATGACGCCTTGCTGGAACGGGCCCAGAGCGGCGCGGCCGGCTGGAGCACGGCGGAGATTTTGCGGGCCCGGGCCGAGCGAATGCTGGCCGCTGAATCGCCCTGTCATCATTCGGCCGAAAGCGCCCTGCAGCAGTCCCTTGCGATTGCGCGGACGCAAGGCGCCCTGGCCTGGGAACTGCGCAGTGCGACGTCGCTGGCCCAGTTGTGGCAACGCCAGTCGCGCTATGGTGAGGCGCTTGAATTGCTGACACCGATCTACCAGCGCTTCACCGAAGGCTACGCCACCCCCGACTTGCGCAAAGTGCGTTTACTGCTCGACGAATTGCGCGGTCAGTCTACCGCTTGAGGCTGGCCGGGTGCGGCCCTGGTAACGCGCGTGCCGACGCTCGACATCATTCAGTTCGCCGCCCTGTTCCAGCCGTTCGCGGGCATAGCGGCGCGTGGTGTTGAGCATTCGATAGCGCAGTGTTCCGCTGGATCGATCCGTTGTCAGTAACGATTTGGCCGCCAGCTGTTCAACCACTGACACCAGCATCGAAGGTGGCAGTTGAGCGCAACTGATCACGCCGATGGCGGCATCCAGGGTGAATGCCATCTTGAACACCGACAAGCGTTGCAGCACACGCTGTTCCTGCTTGCTCAAGCGCTGATAGCTCCAGTCCAGTGCGGCGCACATCGACTGATGGCGTGGCACGGCGGTCCGGCGGCCGTGACTCAAGACTTGCAGACCGTGGTCCAGTTGAGACTGCAACCCGACCAATGCCAGTGCATCGATCTGCGCCGCTGCCAGTTCGATCGCCAGCGGCAGGCCGTCGAGCCGGCGACAGATATCGCGCACGGTTTCCAGATCCTGCTCACGCAAATGGAAACCGTGCTGACGCGCACGGGCACGACTGACAAACAGCTGCACCGCCGAATAACCCATGACCTCGTCGACGCTGTTGAGCGCCGAGGTTTTAGGAGTGGTGAGCGGCGGCAGTGGCTGCAGGACTTCCAGACCAAGACGCAACGGCTCGCGGCAGGTGGCCAGGATCGACAGACGGGGCGCGGCGTCGAGCAGATTTTGCAGCAGGCTCCGGCAGGCTTCGTGCAGGTGCTCGCAGTTGTCCAGCACCAGCAAGGCGTGGCGCGCTGACAATGTGGGGAAATCGATGTCGAGGGTTTTCAGCAGATGATCGAGAAGCGGGATGTCTTTGTCGATCAGCGACAGGTCCACCTGCCACACGCCGTCACGAAAATGTTGCAGCAGCAGTTCCGCTGCGCGCAGTGCCACGGTGCTTTTGCCGACGCCGGCAGGCCCCGTCACCGTTATCAGTCGGGACAGCGGCAGTTGCCGCACCAGACCGCCGACCAGTGAATCACGACCCGTAACAGGGGTCAGCCGTGCGGGCAGATTATGCTGTGGCACTTGCAGGCTTTCGAACACCACTTGCGCGACGCTGTCACCCTGCACCGGCGCAACGAAGCTGTACCCGCATTGCGGCACGTTGACGATGTAGCGCTGTCCGTTCTCGCCATCGCCGAGGGCCCGACGCAACGCCGCGATGTGCACCCGCAGATTGATCTCTTCGACCACCGAGTTCGGCCACACCAGCGCGATCAATTGCTCTTTGCTGACTACCCGCCCGGCGCGCTCGACCAGCACTTGCAGAATGTCCAGCGCACGGCCGCCCATGCGCAGTTGCCGATCCCCTTCGAGGATCAGCCGTTGGCGCAAGTGGAACGCGTACGGTCCGAAACGCAGGACCGACGCCGAGCTCAATTCGTCGAGGCTGTTCATGTCCGTTATCTTGGCAGGCCTCGATGACGGTACAACCACCACACGGGGCCCGGCACGGACATCCGGATGCCCGTAACGGACAAAACCGCTCTAGCTGAACTGTTCGCGGTACTGGGCCGGGGTCAGCCCGAGTTTTTCGCCGAACAGAAAACGCATATGCCGCACACTGCCGAAACCGCTTTTGTAGGCCACGGTCTTCAACGGCAGATCGCTGGTCTCCAGCAGATTGCGCGCGCAATCGATGCGTGCACTCTGCAGGAATTCCATGGGCGTCATGTTGACCTCGCGAGCGAATACCCGGGCGAAATGGCGAGCGCTCATGTTCGCAAGGCCTGCCATACGTTCGATGGTGAAGCTTTCTTCAAGGTGTTCCAGAACGTGATTCTGTACCCGGGTAATGGGTGTTTCCTGAGGCGAAACCGCCGCCATCAACGGACTGAATTGCGCCTGCCCGCCCTGACGCTTCATCACCACCAGCAGCACTTTGGCCACGTCCTGAGCGAGCTTCTTGCCATGATCGCGAGCCACCACTGCCAACGCCAGATCGATACCGGCGGTGACGCCGCCAGAGGTGATCAGGTTGCGGTCCTCGACAAAGATCTGGTCGGTGGCGACATCCGCCTTCGGAAAGCCTTTGATCAAACGCTCTGTGTAATTCCAGTGGGTGGTCACGCGGTAGCCGTCGAGCAATCCGGCGTAACCCAGTACAAAAGCCCCCGTGCAAATCGAGCCGTAGCGCTCGGCACGACCCACCGCGCCTTGCAGCCAGGCCAGCAGCGGCGGACATTTTTCGTTGTAGGCTCCGGGGCCGCCCGGCACCAGCAGCAGGTCATAGCGATCACCGGCTTCGTCGATATGCCGGTCGGTATGCACCAGCACGCCGTTGGAAGCACGCAGCGGCCCGCTCTCAGTCCCCAGGAGCGTCAGTTGATAGTGGTCTTCCGGCTTCAGGTATCGGTTGGCAACCGAAAACACTTCCAGCGGCCCGGCCATATCGAGCAGTAGAAACTCGGGAAACAACACCATTGCCACGGTTTTCATGAGCAGACATCACTGAAATCAATGAACGGTTATAAGTTGCCGCATTATGGCCAAGTACAACGCAAACGTAGAAAAAGAATGCGTGAACTGACGCACATTACTGTCAACCCTGAGGGGACAGTGTTTCAGTTTTCACCTACTTATTGCACGCCAGCATAAACATTAACCTTCTCCTCACTCGGACGAATCAACGTCCTGAAAGGAGATTTCATCATGCTGACCCTTCGCAAAGCTTCCGACCGTGGTCTGGCCAATCATGGCTGGTTGAAGTCGTTCCACACCTTTTCTTTCGCCAGCTATCGCGACCCGCGTGAACAGGGTTTCTCCGACCTGCTGGTGATCAACGATGACCGCGTCGCCGCTGGCAAAGGCTTCGGTCAGCACCCGCACCGCGACATGGAGATTTTCTCCTATGTGCTCGAAGGCGCGCTGGAACACAAGGACACCCTCGGCACCGGTTCGGTCATCCGCCCTGGAGACGTGCAACTGATGAGCGCCGGCAGTGGCGTGGCCCACAGTGAGTTCAACCACTCGGCGACCAAGCCTGTGCACTTCCTGCAAATCTGGATCGTGCCGGACGTGAGCGGCGCAAAACCGCGATATCAACAGGAGCACTTCAGCGAACAGAAAAAACGCGGTCGCCTGCAATTGATCATCTCGCCCGAAGGCAGCCACGGCTCACTCAAAGTTCGCCAGGATGCACGGGTGTATGCCGGACTGTTTGATGGCCAGGAAAGCGCCACACTCGAACTGCCTGCAAACCGCTATGCCTATGTGCACGTTGCTCGCGGCAGTATTGAACTGAACGGCGTTCAACTGAAGGAAGGCGATGGCGTACGGGTTCGCGAAGAACAGGCTCTGACCCTGAGCAATGGCCAGGATGCCGAAGTACTGGTGTTTGATCTGCGGCCACAGGAGTTGCCGGAAATGCCATGAAGCAGTCTGGTTTTCTTCGCGCACAAAAAACGGCCTTCGTTGAAGGCCGTTTTTCATTCTGCGGACAAGGTCGTCGAAACCACCGGTACGGGATTTCCAGCCTCCTTCACTGACTGGACCATTGCCAGGGTTGTCTGCATCGTCACAAGCACATTTGACTGATTCGCGTAGTAGGAGCCTACAAGAATGGCAACCATCCCCAGAAAATGAACGGTAGTCGCTGCCCAGTAGTTCGCCTTGATTGTCGAGACCATTCTCATTGACTCGTCCAATCGCTCCATAGCCCGATCCGAGCGAGCCGCCATGGACGCATAACGCGCATCACGCTCAAGGTGAGCCTTTTCTTGCTCCAGACGGAGTTTCTCCTGTGACTTCTCGCGCTCCTGCCAGGCCTTTCTGGATTCTTCTTCTCTTTCCAGTCGAGCTTTTTCCCTCTCCTGCCGAATCTCCTCCAGATGCCGCTCCCTGGCCAGACGCACTTCTTCCTGAGCCTCCTCTCGCTTCAGCCAATCTTCTTGCCGAGCCTTCTCTTCCTTCAGCCATTCCGCTTGTCGAGCCTTCTCGTCCTTCCGCCAATCCTCTTGCCGAGCCTTCTCGTCCTTCCGCCAATCCTCTTGCCGAGTCTTTTCTCGCTCCAGCCGCACATTTTCCTGGATGCACTCCTGCTCCAGCCGTGCCCTGTCTCGCTCGGCCTGCTCGATGAGAAACCCGTCGATTTTCGCGGACATCGATTCGATCCGTGCATCGATTCTGGTCTCGATGATCTCGATTCTGGCGCTGAATTCGTCTCGCGTTATGTAGTTCATAGATTCCGCACTGTCCGTTTGCCCGACCATGCCACCTGTTTGAAATTGGCTGAATTCCCTTGCAATCAACTCCACACCTCTGACGTTTATCAATACTTCCCTGATTGATGACCCTGGAGTGCTTTGCCTGCTCGCCCAAGGTTTGAGAAACGATAGAACTCGGGCAAAAAACTGACAAGACAGCGGATTCTGGCGCGGATGTAGGCAATGTCGCCGGGTTACGTAGCCGTCCTACACGGTCTGAATGAGCTATGCATTTTCCAGCGCAAACGCCTCGACAATCTGCTCGATCACGGCCCTCACCCGCGCTGTATGGCGCAAATCCGCATGGGTCACCAGCCACACCTCATAGGGAAGCGGGCGCGTGCGCTCCGGCCAGAGCCTGACCAGGCCATCGCGCTCTCCCATGTATACCGGGATTTCTCCTACACCCAGACCAGCCGCAATCGAGCGTCGTATCAACAGGCTGGAGTTCAGACTTGCGACAATACGCCCGCGATTCACCGGGTCGCCTGCCAGGGTGATCTCCCTGTTGCCTTGCAGGTACGGTTGGTACACCACCAGATCGTGCCCTTCGAACGCGGTGCCCGGCGTTGGCACGCCATGGACATCCACATAGGCCCGGGATGCGAACAACCCCACCGGCCAGCGCGCCAGGCGTCGGGCGATCAGGTCAGGGTTTTCCGGTCGGGCGTTGCGTACGGCAATGTCAGCCTCGCGCTTGGCCAGGTTGAGCATCTGCGTGGAAGCGTCCAGCTGTACACGCACATCAGGGTGATGCTCATGCAAACGCGCGATGGCCGGGATCAGGAAGTCGATGGCCAGCGAATCGGTGGTGCTGACCCGCACGTTTCCGGTCAGGCGATCATCCAGGCCCTGGATCTGCCGCTCCAGCTCCAGCGCCGAGTGCTCCATTTTCTCGACTGCCTTGAGGGCGGCTTCGCCCATTGCAGTCAGTGCATATCCCTCGGAAGTCCGCAGGAACAACGTGGCATTCAGCGACTTTTCCAGTGCCGCAATACGCCGCCCGACCGTGGCCTGGTCTACCCTCAATACTCGCGCGGCACCGCGTAATGTCGACTCGCGGCAGACCGCCAGAAACACCCGTGCATCATCCCAATTCATACAGTCCTCACACGATGCAAAATCGCATCACCAGCAAGCAAATTCGCTGCATTTATGCAGCCAAGATAGCCGATATGCTGGATGTCATGAACCTTTCACGGGGCCAAACGCCCCAAAGCACGACAGGAACCGACATGTCTTTGCCTACCGAAATGACCCGAATCGAGATAACCGAACCTGGTGCTCCCGACGTTCTGCAACCACGTCGTGTGCCGTTGCCGGTCGTCGCGCAGGGCGAGTTGCTGATCCGCGTGCACGCTGCCGGCATCAACCGGCCGGACGCCTTGCAGCGCGCGGGCAAATACCCGATGAGACCCGGCATGAACCCGATTCCCGGCCTGGAAGTGGCTGGAGAAGTGGTGGCGCTGGGTGCTGGTGTCAGCACTTTTGCCGTGGGCGACAAGGTTTGCGCGCTGACCAATGGTGGAGGTTATGCCGAATACTGCACGGTTCCGGCGGGCCAGACTCTGCCGATCCCCGACGGAATGGATTGGGTCAAGGCTGCGGCGATCCCCGAAACCTTTTTCACGGTATGGGCCAACCTGTTCGGTCTCGGTGGTGCCAGCCGTGGCCAACGTGTGTTGATTCACGGTGGCACCAGTGGCATCGGAACTACCGCACTGATGCTGTGCCGCGAGTTCGGCATCGAAGCCTTCGCCACCGCCGGCAGCGCCGACAAATGTGAGGCGATCCGTGCATTGGGCGGTGAGCCGATCAACTATCGCGAGCAGGATTTCGCGGCCGTGATTGCCGAGAAAACCAACGGTCAGGGCGTCAATGTGATCCTCGACATCATGGGCGGCTCGTATCTGAACGCCAACCTCGGCGCCCTGGCAATGGATGGCCGTGTGGTGATGTTGGGTTTCCTTGGCGGTGCCCGTGCCAACGATGTCGACCTGCTGACCATTCTCGGCAAACGCGCCGTGGTCACCGGTTCCTTGTTGCGCGCTCGCACTTCCGCGGAAAAAGCGGCCATCGCCGATCAATTACGCGAGCATGTCTGGCCGGTATTGGCCGCCGGGCGTTGCCTGCCGATCATCGACAAGGTTTACCCGCTCACCGACGCGGCCCGGGCCCACGCGCACATGGAGGCAGGCGATCACATCGGCAAAATCGTGCTCAACGTGGCATGAGTCACAGCATCGTTTTGTAAAGATTGCTGGCGGGCGACGGTCGAAATTGTCACGCGGGAATCAAGGCTTCTGGTAAAAAGCCTTCTTTGTCCGTGCTGTGGTGAAACCGTCCATGTTCCTTGCCTTCATGACCCGACTCCGACGCCGTCGACTGGCGTTCGCTTGCATGGCCGCCTTGATCATCGGCCTGCCGACGAGTTGCGCCGTACTGGAGCACACCGAACGCAAGCTGCTGTTTCGCATCGAACCGGGCACAGCCGGCTGGTATCACGGTTTGCCCGGCAGCGTTCAGGAACTGGATCTGAAGCCCAAAAGCTTCAAGGCCGGGCAAAACATTCATGCCTGGTGGTGGCCGGCGGAACGGGCCAATGCCCCGGCCATCCTCTACCTGCATGGAGTGCGCTGGAACCTGACCGGGCAACTGTTCCGCATCGAACAGCTGCGCGCGGCGGGTTATTCGGTATTGGCCATCGATTATCGTGGTTTTGGCCAGAGTCATGGTGACTTGCCGTCAGAAAGCACCGTGTACGAGGATGCACGGGTAGCCTGGGAACGCTTCCAGCAACTTCAACCCGACCCGGGCAAACGCCTGATCTATGGACATTCCCTCGGCGGTGCCGTCGCCATCGACCTCGCCGCCGAACTGGGCCGGGACGCCGCCAGAAACCATACGCCGCTGCCGGTCCGGGGCCTGGTGATCGAGTCCACCTTCACGTCACTGGCCGATGTCGCCGCGGCGGTGGCCAACACGTCCCTGCCCGTTCGCTGGTTGCTGTCGCAGAAGTTCGACTCCATCGACAAGATTGCCGACATCCATATGCCGTTGCTGGTGGTGCACGGTCTGGCCGATGCGTTTGTGCCGTCACGCTTCAGCGAGCAACTGTTCGCGGCCGCCAGCCAACCCAAGCGATTGCTATTGGTGCCCGGCGGGACGCACAACAACAGCATGGCATTGGGCGGACAAAACTATCGCAAGGCGATAGATGCCTTGATGCAAACCAAACCTGCCCCACGCGTCGCACGCGCAACGTTGTTGCAAGGCGCGCGCGACTCCTGAAAACAGAGACCATCGGTCATTTCGACGTAAATAATTGCCGCACTGACTGGCATTTCTTCGATCCAAGGCTTTGCTGGATGGAGTCAATCCATGACGCAGCCTCGGCACACCCGGCCGCGCTGCGTTTCACTGCCTGTTCGGGAGCACCACCATGAAAATCAACCCGTACCTGATCTTCAATGGCGACTGCCGTGCCGCCTTCACGTTTTACGAGCAATGCCTGCAAGGCAAGCTCGAGGCGATGATGACGTTCGGCGAAACCCCTGCCGCTGAGCACGTGCCGAAAGAGCACCACAACCTGATCATTCATACCTGCCTGAAGGTGGGTGACCAGATGATCATGGCTTCGGATACCACGCCCGACCGCCCGACCCAAGGCATGAGCGGTTGCTCTGTTTCCCTGAACGTGGACACCGTCGCCGAAGCTGAAAGAGTCTTCAATGCCCTGGCCAAGGACGGTCGGGTGGACATGCCACTGGAGGCCACTTTCTGGGCCGCGCGTTTCGGCATGCTGGTGGATCGTTTTGGCGTGTCGTGGATGGTCAATTGCGAAAGCGGCAAGTGAAGCAGCCATTGCACCAGACATGAAAAAGCCCGACCTCTTCAGGTCGGGCTTTGTGTTTATCGCTGAGCCAGTTCATGTCTCACGCACTGTTCGTAATAGGTCTGCTTGACGGCTGCGGGCTTGAGACGCGAGGTACTGTTGTAGGTTTGCTCCGTGATGCCCATCGCGGTCATGCGCATCCACGGCTGCTGAAACTTGCGCACCTGCAAGCGCTTGCGGGCGCCATAAAGGGAAATCCCCGACAGCTTCGACTGCTGCGCGCCGGCCGCGATGTCCGAACCCCAGGTACAAGCAAAACGATGGCTCTTGCTCAGTTCCCTCCCCTGGGCACTCAGCGCGAAAAGAGCCAGGGAAAGCGTTGCAACGGTGATGACAGTCGTCCGCATATGGCCAGCCTAACCTTTTGAAAAAAGGCGATTTTGCCGGTGCCGGAGAGATTCGGGGGCCAGCAGTTTGCCGCCTATTGGTCCCGGGTGCTGACTTCGATCCTCAATTGATCGGCGCCTTCTTCGAGACATGCGATGGAGACTGGCAAAAAACGCTCGATCACGGCGATGTTGCTGTGCAAATGCTCGGTCATCCCGGGGGTCGTAAACGAGCCCGATCCGGCCAGCGCCATCGGCAACAACAGTTGATCGGCCAGATGCTCGGCCACTGCTGCGCCACTGCGCAGCCAAGCGTCTGCCTGATTGATCGCAACGTCCGCAACGGCCTCTGCGCGCAGTGAAGCCTGGCCAAACGCGCTGAATACTTCCGTGACGTGCTCAAACGCGTACTCCAGCAACAACACGTTACCCGGCCCGCAATCCGGATCAAGACTGATGGCATTCATCGCTGCTGGCCGCACATCCAAACGCCGGGCCACACGGTCAAGCTCACGTCTGGCTATGTCCGATGCGAGCCCTGCCGTCAGCGCAAACGCCTTTTGCGAAAGAGCCGAGCCTCGATCACACACATGCAACGCTGACAGTTTCGACGGTTGCACCGTGACCTCGATTTCGCCGCCACCTGCCGGAACGAACCCATGACGCAGCAGCTCCAGATCAATCTCGGCGCCCATGCGTCGCATCAACGGTAACCAGCTGCGGGTGAGGAAATCGGTCGGCGGCGCCAACGGATTATGGGTGCCACCGCTGATCCATACCCGACTGGCTTGCGGTGCCCGTAACAATGCGGGCAGCAAGGTCTGCAATACCAGTGTGCAACTGCCGGCAGTCCCAATGGCAAAGCGGTATTCGCCGCCGCGAATCGGCCCGGGCTCGAAGCTCAACGCCTGCGAACCCAACTCTGCGCCTTGAGTCCTTGCACCACAGACCTGCGCCGCCGCCATCACGGCGGTCAGGTGCTGTCGTAACAACCCTGGACGGCTGCGTTTGGCACGAATACGCTCAATGCGAAATGGCCGCCCCGTCACCATCGACAGGCTCAAGGCGCTGCGCAACACCTGGCCACCGCCGATAGCGCCGTCCAGTTCAATCACGTCCTGTTTCATTTTCTTCCTTATGCGTACAACCCGACGGTTTCTCTGAGGTATTGATCGAGCTGACTGGAGTCCTCCCGGGTTCTGGGCAATGTTCGCACTTCGCGCTCGAGCTCCCTGGCGATGAAGTCATGCAACGCCGGACGACGAGGACCGTAGGCGCTTTCATCGGCATTGCGTTTGAGCGCCAGCAGCTCGTCGACCTCTTCGAGCAACGCCCGGTCATCGACAGTGCTCAGCAGGTCTGCGAACGTCATCGGTGGCCGGCCACGCCCCTGGTCGATCCAGCGCACGGCCAGCAGAGGCCGCAATACGTAGAAGTATTTCTTGAACCTCACGCTGTCGCCCTGCAAATAGCCACGGAAGTTCTTCTTTGCCATCGACAGGTAGTGATTGCGCGCGGCCGGCGGGCTGTAGAACGCCTCGGCGAGCGTCCGCAGTTGAGAAACCGCCGACGTTTCGCTGCGGTACACCAGCGGAGAGTCCAGCCACTCCAACAATGTCGGATTGGACTTTCGCAACAGCCCGAGGGTTTTGCGCAGCTCCCAGCCGCTCACATCAAGTTCATCATCCAGCGGCCGCTCGATCACGTCCCGTGGTGCATCGACCTGGACGAACCACTCGGGTTTCTCCACATAAACGAAGCGCACGTCGTAATCGCTGTCGGTCGAGGCAAATCCCCAGGCCCGACTGCCCGATTCACAGGCATACAACACCGTGACATTTCGCTCGCGCTCTATACGCGCCAGCTCTTCCAGCACCCGCGCGCGCATGGCGCTGCACAACGGGTGACGTTCTTCGAATTTCATGTCCTTCAATCCTTGTTCCAGCGTGCCTTGCGGCACGCGCTATCCCTTGACGCACACCACCTGACGCAAGGTGTGCAGCACTTCCACCAGCTCGCGCTGGGCGTGCATGACTTTGTCGATGTCCTTGTAGGCCATCGGAATTTCATCGATCACTGCAGCATCCTTGCGGCACTCAACGTGCGCAGTGGCACGGATCTGATCCTCGACCGTGAAGGTGTTTTTCGCTCGGGTACGACTCATGGTCCGGCCGGCACCGTGGCTGCAGGAGCAGAACGACTCCTCGTTGCCCAAGCCGCGAACAATGAAGCTCTTGGCGCCCATTGAGCCGGGAATGATCCCCAACTCACCCTTCTTCGCCGATACCGCACCTTTGCGGGTGACCAGAATGTCTTCGCCGAAATGCCGCTCTTTCTGCACGTAGTTGTGATGGCAGTTCACCGCCTCCAGCGCTACCTCGAACGGCTTGCGGATAATCTGCCGCGTGGCCTGAATCACGGCCTGCATCATCAACGCGCGGTTCTGCCTGGCGAAGTCCTGGGCCCAGCCCACCGCCTCCACGTAATCATCAAAGTGCTGGCTGCCTTCTTCGAAGTAGGCCAGGTCACGGTCCGGCAGATTGGCGATGTGCTGACGCATATCCGCCTGTGCCATCTGGATGAACAGGTTGCCGATGGCGTTGCCGACACCCCGCGAGCCGCTGTGCAACATGAACCAGACCCGGTTGGCCTCATCCAGACACACTTCGATGAAATGGTTGCCGCTGCCCAGTGTTCCCAAGTGTCCACGGTTGTTGGTGTTGACCAGTTTCGGGTACTTGTCGGTGATTGCCTTGAACCGTGGATGCAGCGCCGCCCAAGCCTGATCGGCCTCCTTCGGGATCTCGTCCCAGGCGCCCTTGTCTCGCCGCGACCGGGTCGAACTGCGGCCATGAGGCACCGCCTGTTCGATCGCACTGCGCAGACCGTGCAGGTTGTCCGGCAGATCGGCAGCGGTCAGCGAAGTCCGCGCGGCAATCATGCCGCAGCCGATATCGACCCCGACCGCCGCCGGAATGATCGCGCCCACGGTGGGAATCACGCTGCCAATGGTCGAGCCCTTGCCCAGGTGGACATCCGGCATTACGGCGAGATGCTTGAAGATGAAGGGCATCTTCGCCGTGTTCATCAGTTGCTCGCGAGCTTCGTTTTCCACCGGGACGCCTTCGGTCCAGAGCTTGATCGGCTTGCCGTTGGCAACTTCCAGCAGTTGGTACGTGTTTTCTTTCATCATCTCGATTCTTTATTGTCTGGCCGATGATTCGGCGCTGTTACACAGCCTTCGGCGACAAGGTCGGGTGAAACATGCAGCGCGCTCTACCGCTGAGCTACGACCCTTCGGTCGACGGGATTCGAACCCGTGCCCACGCTGTCCTGTAGTTCCACCGGCATTCGCCGGGCAAATTCGAAAAAGGTGGCACGACAAAGGTTGATGACTGTTGCGCGTCGCCGCGCACCGGGGTGAGCCGGCCTCAGATGTACAGCCATCGGCATTCGTGCCGTCACGCGCACTGACAAGGGTTTGATGAGACGTCTTGGATGTAGTCCCACCGGCATTCAGTGCCCGTGACAAATCAATTATTCAGCTTCATTCCATACGTTCGATCGCTTCGACCCAGTGCTGCGGGCCGTACCGGCCGGCGGTGAATTGTTCGATCACATCAAACACCGCATCACTGAAGCCGCCGACATTCAGGATGTCGCCGCGATCCGCCGCCGGAGTCGCCCAACCCGGCTGCAGGTCGATACAGATCAGGCGTGCCTGCGGGTTGAGCCGCTTTATCCGCTCCCATTGCAGCATCGTTTCGCTCGCCCCTCGACGTCGCGCATCGATCCAGGATTCGTTGTCCGACACCATGATCAGCGTATCGACCCTGGCCTTGCTGTCTGCCAGTTTTTTCAGCGGCGCCGAGCAGCAGGTTCCGCCACCGAATATGCCCGCAAGCTTTTCGGCATTGCTGATCACACTGTCCCGCGGGTTGAGCGTGATATCCACCACGTCGACCTCGAACGGCATCACTCGCGCGGCTGGCTGTTTGCGCAACACCGCTGCCGTGATCAACGCCGCCACATCGATGCAGCGCACCGTCGTGGTCGCGCCCTGTCGGTAACCGGTCAGCGGGCTGCCCATCGACCCGGAGACGTCCGGGCAGACCACCACCGCGCCTTCAAGCTTCGGCACATTGGCCAACGACAACTCAAGTGCATCTTGCAGCGCCTCACGTATTGGCGCCGGAACATCATCACCAACCATTCGGTACGCCGTCAGCAACTGGTACGGATACACCCGCGCCTTGGCGACTGCTTCGGGATCCGCCAATCGCGCAGCCACGTATTCAGCGCAGCCCGGAACTTCAAAAGCACCATGGCGCGCCAGGGTGTTGAGGTTGATGCGAAGTCCCTGCCAACCCATGTTTTGCGCTTGAGCGGCCCATTGCTCCTTGCTCAGGGTTTCGTTGCCGAGCAATTGAAAAGGCACCTCGGGTACTCGATCACTTGCACCGCTGCGAAACGCCAGCAGATCGCGGGTCAGTTCCGGCAGCGTTTGTACGTCCACCGGTTTGCCTATCAGCCAGGCGAAGAACGCTTCGCGCCAGACTTCGGACGGTTTGGGGTGAACCATTTTCACCACATCCGCCAACGAGGGCTGATTGCCGATCGATGCTTGCAGCAGTTGTCGCTCGGTCGCGCGGTTCAGCCAGTCCTGAACCAGTCGCTTGGGCTGCGAGCCCAGGGATTTTCGCCCGGTCGCACCACTGCGCAGGATCTGTACGAAGTTGCGCAGCATCTTGCCACTGTCCACGATCTCCCCGAACACCTCCGGTACCAATACCGAACGCTGGGCGGTCAGCGCCGCCAGCAACAAGGCCGGCATGTCTTTCATATGGCCTTTCTGGCGGGCGTATATCGCAGCGTTGGCCACAAAGCGGCTGTCCAGTTCGGCCACCAGTTTCAACACCTGATCCAGCTGGTTTTCCGCCGTTGCGTAAAAGGTCTGGTTCAGACAACCGGTCACTGCCAACTGGGCCAGTTGATGCTTGGGCGTATAGGCATAAGCTCCGGCTCCCGAAGCATTCACGGTATCGCACGCCGGCAGGTTGTTCGATTGTGTGTTGAAGAGATTCAAGTTGGCCATCGTGGCGTCTCGCTGTGTTGTCCTGTTCGTTGCGAGAGATATTGCAGCAGCCGTGCCAGATTTTAAAAAATCATCCAGTAATTTTTTAAATAATTGATTTATATAGTTTTTTATTTATTACGAGGCGATCTCTGAACATTAGGCACGACAACACGATTCGCCGAACACTATCATTGGATATCGTCATTTATCTTTTGAGATAGCCATGCAAAACAAGCGCACTGTTGCCATCGGTTTCATCGGAGCAACCCTCGATCGCGTAGGCAAAGGCGCCAATCGCTGGAACCATTGGCGCCCGAGCGTGGGCCTGTGCCAGCAGCCGGATGTGCTGATCCATCGGCTGGAGTTGATTCACGGTACTGACGCCCGAGACATCAGCCTTGCCGAACGGGTTCGCCAAGACATTCGCCAGGTATCGCCTGAAACCGAGGTCTGCCTGCACCCGATGGCGCTGCGCAACCCGTGGGATTTCGAGGAGGTCTACGGCGCGCTGCACGACTTCACCACCGAATACACCTTCGATACCGAGCGTGAGGACTATCTGGTCCACATCACCACCGGTACCCACGTTGCGCAGATCTGCTGGTTCCTGCTGACCGAGGCGCGCTACCTGCCGGCACGACTGATCCAGACCTCCCCCGCCCGCCGCAAGAGCGAAGATGAGCCCGCTACCGGTACCCACGCGCTGATCGATCTGGATTTGTCACGCTACGATCGCATTGCCACTCGCTTTACCAACAAGCGGCTGGAAGGCCTGGAGTTTCTTAAATCCGGCATCGCCACACGCAACGCCGCGTTCAACCGTTCCATCGAACAGATTGAACGCGTCGCTGTGCGCTCGAAAGCGCCGATGCTGCTGATTGGCCCGACCGGAGCTGGCAAATCCTTCCTCGCCCGGCGGATCTATGAGCTCAAACGCGGCCGCCACCAGATGCAGGGACGCTTCGTTGAAGTGAACTGCGCCACCCTGCGCGGCGACGGTGCGATGTCCGCGCTGTTCGGCCACGTCAAAGGCGCCTTCACTGGCGCGCAAAATGCCCGCGACGGCCTGTTGCGCGCCGCCGACGGTGGCATGTTGTTTCTCGATGAAATCGGCGAACTGGGCGCAGACGAACAAGCCATGCTGCTCAAGGCCATTGAAGAGAAGCGCTTCTTCCCGCTCGGTTCGGACAAGGAAGTCGACAGCGACTTTCTGATTATCGCCGGCACCCACCGCGATCTGCGCAGCCGTGTCGCTGAAGGCTTGTTTCGGGAAGATCTCTACGCACGAATCAACCTCTGGACGTTTGACCTGCCAGGCCTGGCGGGTCGGCGCGAAGACATCGAACCGAACATCGACTTCGAACTTGAACGCCACGCGCGCGAACACGGCCAACTGGTACGCTTCAACCTCGAAGCGCGAAGGCGCTATCTGGCCTTTGCCAGCTCACGCGAAGCGGCATGGCTTGGCAACTTTCGCGAACTGTCAGCCTCGATCACACGCATGGCAACACTGGCCGACAGCGGGCGAATTGATGAAGTGCAGGTACAGGAAGAAATTGATCGACTTCGTTATGCCTGGGGACTGAAGCAACCGGGACGAATGACGGACGATTTGCCGGGAGACGCCGAAGGCATGGACCTGTTTGACCGATTGCAATTGAAGGCCGTACTGGCAGTGTGTAGAGAGTCAGATAGCTTGTCGGATGCCGGCAGACGCTTGTTCGGCATATCGCGCCAGGCGAAGGCACAACCCAATGATGCGGACCGATTGAGAAAGTATCTGGGACGGTTTGGAATTGAATGGAGCCAGGTGACCGATGCCAAAGAATCAGCCGCAAAGTAAAACGGCGGCAACAGCTGCCGAGATAGAGCGCTCGATCCAGGCCCTGAACAACATGGCAGAACGTCTTTGGGGCGATGGACGCGAGTCCGAGGCCAAGGCACTCCTTGACGCTCTGGATGCGCTAAATCGTGCACTCGACAGAATCAGGATTGGAGAAAGTCGCAGGGCTGCGACGCTCCATTAAGATGAACGCCAAGACAGTCAACAGAACCTGGGACAATCTACAACAGCATGAATCACTTGCGCTCGGAAGACCGGCCGATTTCCTCGCGAGTCGGCATGGTCCAGTCCGAGGGGCGCCGCTCGTAAATAGAGCCTTCACGATCATGGCCGTCGTAACCGAACATCAGCAAATACAATCCAAACGCTGTTGCAGCCAATATCGCCCTGCCAACCGGGCTGGCATCTTTAGCTAAACCACCCGGCCCAATGGCCACCCAACCGCCCCGCAGGTAAGCGAAGACGGCTTGCATAAACCAAGCTTGCATCGCCAGAGACAGCCAGAAAAGTCTCCATTCTCCCGTGTAGCGCACAAAGGCATTCACCAGAGCCGCTGCAACCATCAAAGTTAGTATCAGATAGCGAAAGCGCTTGAGGAACGTCAAAGGATGGTTCGTGTGCTCCATGACTTTCACTGCCTCCAAGTTTTGCCGGCACACTCTGATTTTCCGGTATAGGCCGTTTCTGGCGATTCTGATCAGCAGTTTTGGGCGAAAAAGGAAATGAACGGCCAACTGTGGAACAAAGGCGAAAAGAAGTCCCGCAAATGCCACACACATGAAAAAGCCCAACTCGCTAAAGTTGGGCTAAGTCATTGAATTATATGGTCGGGACGGAGTGATTCGAACACTCGACCCCTAGCACCCCATGCTAGTGCGCTACCGGACTGCGCTACGCCCCGACTAGGTTTGAAACCCGCTCTCCATCTCGAAGAACGCTCAAGAATATATCGCAAGCTTTTGAAAACTGGAAGTATTTAAAAGCAGGAAATTATTTCTTGAGAACCACCAGAACATCTTCAAGCTCGGCGATCATCTGGCGGATCATTTGCTTGTATTGGGTTGTATCGTCTTTGGCTTCATCACCGGACAGGCGCAGACGCGCACCGCCGATGGTGAACCCTTGATCGTAAAGGAGCGCGCGGATCTGCCGGATCATCAGCACGTCCTGGCGCTGATAATACCGGCGGTTTCCGCGGCGTTTGACGGGGTTGAGCTGAGGAAACTCCTGCTCCCAGTAGCGCAGCACGTGCGGCTTTACCGCACACAGCTCGCTGACTTCACCAATGGTGAAGTAGCGTTTGCCCGGGATGACGGGTAGTTCGTCGTTATGACTTGGTTCCAGCATAAGCCTCAACTCGGGCCTTCAACTTCTGCCCTGGACGAAAGGTGACCACACGGCGAGCCGTGATCGGGATTTCTTCCCCCGTTTTCGGGTTGCGGCCAGGCCGCTGGCGTTTGTCCCGAAGGTCGAAATTGCCGAAACCCGACAATTTGACCTGCTCGTTGTCTTCAAGAGCGTGCCTGATTTCCTCGAAAAACAGTTCGACCAATTCCTTGGCTTCCCGCTTGTTCAGGCCCAGCTCTTCATACAGACGTTCCGCCATCTCAGCTTTCGTCAAAGCCCCCATACGTCACTTCCTTAACGTGGCGTTCAACCTTTGTTCGAGCGAGGTGAGGATATTTTGCGTCGTCGAATTCACCTCATCGTCATTAAGAGTGCGCGATGGATGCTGCCAGGTCAAGCCGACTGCAAGGCTTTTTCTATCAGGATCAATACCTTTACCCTGATACACGTCAAATAGCCTGAGGTCTGTCAGCCATTCGCCTGCATTTTCACGGATTACATCCAGTACAGCCGAGGCCGCAACGTCTTTGTGCGCAATCAGTGCAAGGTCACGACGCACTTCAGGAAAGCGCGACAACTCGTGGAATTTCGGCATTTTACCCAGGGCGACTTCAGCCAGAACCAGCTCGAAGACAAAGACCGGACGGTCGAGACCGAGGGATTTCGACAGTTCAGGGTGAATCGCACCGATAAAGCCGACTTCACGCCCTTCACGCTCGATGCGTGCGGTTTGACCCGGGTGCAGCGCCGGGTGCTTGCCCGGAGTGAAAGTGAACGAATCCAGCGCACCGGCAAAACCCAGCACCGCTTCCACGTCAGCCTTGACATCGAAGAAGTCGACGGTATCGCGACCTTGCGCCCAGCCTTCCGGCAGACGGCTACCGCAGACGACACCGGCCAGCATCGGCTCCTGCTTCAGGCCTTCCAGCTGACCGACGAAGCGCAGACCGCTCTCAAACAGACGGACGCGATCCTGCTGACGATTCAGGTTGTGCTGCAGCGCCTTGACCAGACCCGGCCACAGCGACGAACGCATGGCGGCCATGTCATTGGAGATCGGATTCGCCAACAGCAGCGGCTCGACACCTGGATTGAACAGCTCGAATTGCTTTGGATCGATGAAGCTATAGGTGATCGCTTCCTGATAACCGCGAGCGACCAGCAGACGACGCAGTTCCGGTAGATCGCTGCGCGCTTCAGCCTTGGCTTGCGGCGCCAGACGAGCTTGCGGGTAACGAACAGGCAGACGGTTGTAACCGTACAGACGCGCCAGCTCTTCGATCAGATCGACTTCCAGGCTGATATCGAAGCGATGGCTCGGCACTTCTACGCGCCATTGCCCTGCCCCGTCGGCGGAAACCTTCAGACCCAAAGCGTTGAGCAGACGCTCGACTTCGGCCGAATTCATTTCCATGCCCAGCATCTGGGTGATGCGCTGAGCACGCAGAGTGATCGGCGCGATCGACGGCAAGTGCTGCTCGCTGACGGTTTCGATGATCGGGCCGGCTTCGCCACCGGTGATTTCCAGCAGCAGGCCAGTGGCGCGCTCCATGGCTTCACGGGCCAGTTGCCAGTCCACGCCACGCTCGTAGCGGTGCGAAGCATCAGTGTGCAGACCGTAGGAGCGAGCCTTGCCCGCCACAGCGATCTGGTCGAAGAACGCACTCTCCAGGAACACGTCGCGAGTGGTCGCGGAAACACCGCTGTGCTCGCCACCCATCACACCGGCAATGGCCAGAGCGCGAGTGTGGTCGGCGATCACCAGCGTATCGCTACGCAGGCTGACTTCCTGACCGTCGAGCAGAACGAGCTTCTCGCCCTCTTCCGCCATGCGCACACGAATGCCGCCGTTGATTTCCGCGAGGTCGAAAGCGTGCAGCGGCTGACCCAGTTCAAGCATCACGTAGTTGGTGATGTCGACGGCGGCGTCAATACTGCGGACTTCAGCGCGACGCAGGCGCTCAACCATCCACAGCGGCGTAGGCTTGGACAGGTCAACATTGCGGATGACTCGACCCAGGTAACGCGGACACGCAGCAGGCGCCAGCACTTCTACCGAGCGCACTTCGTCATGTACTGCCGGAACGGTCATCACCACCGGACGAGTGACTGGAGTGTCGTACAACGCACCCACTTCACGAGCCAGACCGGCCAGGGACAGGCAGTCACCGCGGTTCGGGGTCAGGTCGACCTCGATGCTGGCGTCTTCCAGATCCAGATAAACGCGGAAATCTTCGCCCACCGGCGCATCGGCCGGCAGTTCCATCAGACCGTCATTGCCTTCACCGACCTGCAGCTCGGATTGCGAGCACAGCATGCCGTTGGACTCGACGCCACGCAGCTTGGCCTTCTTGATCTTGAAGTCGCCCGGCAGCTCGGCACCGATCATGGCGAACGGAATCTTCAGGCCCGGACGCACGTTTGGCGCACCGCACACGACCTGGAAAGTTTCCGCACCATTGCTCACCTGGCACACACGCAGCTTGTCGGCGTCAGGGTGTTGTTCGGTACTCAGAACCTCACCCACCACTACACCACTGAATGCACCGGCGGCCGGCGTAACGCTATCGACCTCAAGACCGGCCATCGACAGACGGGCAACCAGCTCGTCGCGATTTACCTGCGGGCTGACCCAGCCACGCAGCCATTGTTCACTGAATTTCATCCTGCTCTCCTAAGAATTCGTTACGACTAGCGAAATTGCGCGAGGAACCGCAAGTCGTTGTCGAAGAACAGACGCAAGTCGTTCACGCCGTAACGCAGCATGGCCAGACGCTCGACGCCCATGCCGAAGGCAAAGCCCGAGAACTCTTCCGGGTCGATCCCGGACATGCGCAGCACATTCGGGTGAACCATGCCGCAGCCCATCACTTCCAGCCAGCCGGTCTGCTTGCAGACACGGCATCCTTTACCGCTGCACATCACGCATTCCATGTCGACTTCAGCGGATGGCTCGGTGAACGGGAAGTAGGAAGGACGGAAACGTACCGCCAGTTCTTTTTCGAAGAACACCCGCAGGAACTCTTCAATAGTCCCTTTCAGGTCGGCGAAATTGATGTCGCGATCGACCAGCAGGCCTTCGACCTGGTGGAACATCGGCGAGTGAGTGATATCGGAGTCGCTGCGATACACACGGCCTGGGCAGACGATGCGGATCGGCGGCTGCTGCGATTCCATGGTGCGGACCTGTACCGGGGAGGTATGGGTGCGCAACAGCATGTTCGCGTTGAAATAGAAGGTGTCGTGCATCGACCGGGCCGGGTGATGGCCAGGGATGTTGAGCGCCTCGAAGTTGTGATAATCGTCTTCGACCTCAGGGCCTTCGGCAATGCCGTAGCCGATGCGGGTGAAGAACTGTTCGATACGTTCCAGAGTCCGGGTTACCGGATGCAGACCACCGGAGGTCTGGCCACGGCCCGGCAGGGTTACGTCAATGGACTCGGCGGACAGTTTGGCAGCCAGTTCGGCTTCCTCGAACAGAGCCATGCGCGCATTGAGAACGCCTGTGACACGTTCCTTGGCAACGTTGATCAGGGCGCCGACCTGCGGACGCTCCTCTGCCGGCAAATTCCCCAGGGTCTTCATCACCTGAGTCAATTCACCCTTTTTGCCAAGGTATTGAACCCGGATTTGCTCCAGGGCATTGATATCTTCAGCGCTTTGCACAGCCTCTAGTGCTTGAGAGACCAGCGCATCCAGGTTTTCCATGTACAGACTCCAGATACAAAATAGGGGAAGAGCTTGAAGGCTCTTCCCCTATTTATGACGTTTACCACCTGACCCCACAGAGGTGAGGCCGGGTGACTGTCGGGGGTACTTAAGCCAAGGTGGCTTTAGCTTTCTCGACAATCGCGGCAAACACCGCTTTTTCGTTCACTGCCAGATCAGCCAGAACCTTACGGTCGATCTCGATGGACGCTTTTTTCAGGCCAGCGATGAAACGGCTGTAGGACAGACCGTTAACACGAGCACCAGCGTTGATACGAGCGATCCACAGAGCGCGGAACTGACGTTTTTTCTGACGACGGTCACGGTAGGCGTATTGGCCTGCCTTGATTACCGCTTGCTTGGCAACACGGAATACGCGCGAGCGAGCGCCGTAGTAGCCTTTAGCAAGTTTCAGAATTTTTTTGTGACGTTTACGGGCAATGACGCCACGCTTTACACGAGCCATGAGTTACTTCCTCTATTCTTGATCCAAAAATTAACGAAGGCGCAGCATGCGCTCGACTTTTGCCACGTCAGACGGATGCAGCAAGCTGCTACCGCGCAGTTGACGCTTACGCTTGGTCGACATTTTGGTCAGGATGTGGCTCTTGAAAGCGTGCTTGTGCTTGATACCGTTAGCAGTTTTCAGAAACCGCTTAGCAGCACCACTTTTGGTTTTCATCTTTGGCATGTTCGGATACTCCGCATTCAGTTGATAAACATAATCAGAAGGCCTGCCGTGCCCTGTTGATTACTTCTTCTTTTTCGGGGCGATGACCATGATCAGCTGGCGTCCTTCCATCTTAGGATGCTGTTCGACCGAACCGTACTCGAGCAGGTCTTGTTCAACCCGCTTGAGGAGTTCCATCCCCAGCTCCTGGTGGGCCATCTCACGGCCGCGGAATCGCAAGGATACCTTGGCCCTGTCCCCGTCACTCAGGAAACGTACCAGGTTGCGCAGTTTTACCTGGTAATCCCCTTCCTCCGTCCCTGGACGAAACTTGATTTCTTTTACCTGAATCTGCTTCTGGTTCTTCTTCGCCGCAGCAATCTGCTTCTTCTTTTCGAAGATCGACTTGCCGTAGTCCATCACACGGCAAACCGGTGGGACTGCGTCTGCAGAGATTTCTACCAGATCAAGCTTTGCTTCTTCAGCGATACGAAGCGCTTCATCAATCGAGACGATGCCAATCTGCTCGCCGTCAGCGCCAATTAACCGAACCTCGCGTGCCGAGATATTCTCGTTGATCGGGGCTTTCGGTGCAGTTCGTTTATCTTGTCTCATTTCACGCTTAATAATAATTACTCCGAATCTGGGCGACCACGCCGGGAAACCGCTTGCGCGAGAAACTCAGCGAACTGGGCGACGGGCATCGAGCCCAGGTCAGCACCTTCACGAGTACGCACAGCGACAGTCTGCATCTCGACTTCCTTATCCCCAATAACCAAGAGATATGGAACCTTGAGCAAAGTATGCTCGCGGATTTTAAAGCCGATCTTTTCATTTCTCAAGTCAGACTTGGCACGAAACCCGCTTTCGTTGAGAGTTTTTTCGACCTGAGCAACAAAATCTGCCTGTTTATCAGTGATATTCATGATCACTGCCTGGGTCGGCGCCAGCCACGCAGGGAATGCACCTTCGTAGTGCTCGATCAGAATCCCGACGAAACGCTCGAACGAACCGAGGATCGCACGGTGCAACATGACCGGATGCTTGCGGCTGTTGTCTTCGGAGACGTATTCGGCACCGAGACGCACTGGCAGGTTGAAATCGAGCTGCAAAGTACCACATTGCCACACGCGACCGAGGCAATCTTTCAGCGAGAATTCAATCTTCGGACCATAGAAAGCGCCCTCACCCGGCTGCAGGTCGTACGGAAGGCCCGCGCTATCAAGGGCCGCGGCCAAAGCTGCTTCGGCGCGATCCCACAGTTCGTCGGAACCAACGCGTTTTTCCGGACGAGTGGACAGTTTCATTTCGACATCGGTGAAGCCGAAGTCGCGGTAAACATCCATGGTCAGCTTGATGAACGCAGCGGATTCGGCCTGCATCTGCTCTTCGGTGCAGAAAATGTGGGCGTCGTCCTGAGTGAATGCACGCACGCGCATGATGCCGTGCAGCGCACCCGACGGCTCGTTACGGTGGCAGGCACCGAACTCGGCCAGACGCATCGGCAGCTCGCGGTAGCTCTTCAGACCCTGGTTGAACACTTGCACGTGGCAAGGACAGTTCATCGGCTTGATCGCGTAGTCGCGGCTTTCCGACTCGGTGGTGAACATGTTGTCAGCGTAGTTGGCCCAGTGACCGGACTTTTCCCACAGGCTACGGTCAACGACTTGCGGCGTCTTGATCTCTAGATAGCCGTTGTCACGCTGCACCTTGCGCATGTACTGCTCGAGTACCTGGTACAGAGTCCAGCCATTCGGGTGCCAGAACACCATGCCCGGCGCTTCTTCCTGGGTGTGGAACAGGCCCAGACGCTTGCCGATCTTGCGGTGATCGCGCTTTTCAGCTTCTTCGATTCGCTGGATGTACGCTGCCAACTGCTTCTTGTCAGCCCAGGCGGTGCCGTAAACGCGCTGCAATTGCTCGTTCTTGGCATCACCGCGCCAGTAGGCACCGGACAGCTTGGTCAACTTGAAGGATTTCAGGAAGCGAGTGTTCGGCACGTGCGGACCGCGGCACATGTCGACATATTCTTCGTGATAGTACAGACCCATGGCCTGTTCGTTCGGCATGTCCTCGACCAGACGCAGCTTGTAGTCTTCGCCGCGAGCCTTGAACACTTCGATCACTTCGGCACGCGGAGTGACTTTCTTGATGACGTCGTATTCGGTATCGATCAGCTGTTGCATGCGCTGTTCGATGGCAGTCATGTCGTCCGGAGTAAAAGGACGCTCGAAGGCGATGTCGTAATAGAAGCCTTCGTCAATGACCGGACCGATGACCATTTTGGCCGTCGGGTACAGCTGCTTGACCGCGTGGCCAACCAGGTGGGCGCAAGAGTGGCGAATGATCTCCAGCCCCTCTTCATCCTTTGGCGTGATGATTTGCAGCGTTGCGTCGCTGTCGATGATGTCGCTGGCGTCGACCAGCTTGCCGTTCACCTTGCCGGCCAGGGTGGCCTTGGCCAGGCCTGCACCGATGGATGCGGCGACCTCGGCTACGGAAACCGGGTGATCGAATGAACGTTGACTGCCGTCGGGAAGAGTAATAGTTGGCATGGCGCCTCCTCTCCTAGTGGTGACCCCTACCAAAGGTCACGTGGGTTGGGATGAGCCAGTACAAGATCCGATCCAGGCCATTCAATGACGAACGCCTGCCTTACAGCGGCAGGAGCCTTGCGGCCAACCGGAAAACCGAACCAGAGTGACTGGGATTCAAATCAGAGTATTCGTACGCCGCCACTGCCGGGACTGAAGGTCATCCGGAGCCTGCGAACGCCCGAGTCGGCCATGCTAGCACAGATGAACGGTCACACACGCACTCTGGTTTTACCGGCAGGCAAATCGTCAGTTTTATGCCAGAGTGATGAACTTGATCGGCCACTCAGCCATCAGATAACAAGACATCGACCCACAAGGAGCATCCTCGCATGCGTCTGAACACCCTATTCGCCGCAGTCGTCCCTTTAGTTCTGCTGTTGCCGCTGAGCGCGCAGGCTGCCTGGCCGAAAGGCGTCAAAGAGCAATACATGAACGACTGCACAAAAGCGGCCAGCCAAAGCGTCAACCCGACCGTAGCCAAACAACACTGCACCTGTGGCGCTGATGTCCTGGAGAAGAAATTCACCACCCAGGAAATCTCTCAGCTGATGGACAAGAACACCCCGCCGAGCGGTGAGCTGGGTCAGCGCGCGCTGAAGGAAATCTCGGTTTGCCGAGTGCAGAAATAGACCCTGGCGAGCGGATTTACGGGCATTCAGCGAGCGAAAAACGGCCAGAATGCCCCTGAATCCGATATTTTATGCAGGTTTTATAGCTTTTTTTACACCCCGCCGAATTGGCTGAAAGCCTCTGAAACCGGGGGTTACAGACATTCAAACTGTCGAAGCGTCTGCAATATGAAAGCAAACAGCACGTCCGGGGGGCTACCAAAGCGAACATTTCGACTATGATACCCCGGTGTGCCCAGTTGGCCTGAGCAGCACAGTACTACTGAAAATATATGTTTCTTGGAGATACACCATGTCTAATCGCCAAACCGGCACCGTTAAATGGTTCAACGATGAAAAAGGCTTCGGCTTCATCACTCCTCAAGGTGGCGGTGACGACCTGTTCGTACACTTCAAAGCTATCGAATCCGACGGTTTCAAAAGCCTGAAAGAAGGCCAGACCGTTTCCTTCGTGGCTGAGAAAGGCCAAAAGGGTATGCAAGCTGCACAAGTTCGCCCAGAGTAATTTCCCGGCGCACTAAAAAAACCCCGTCCATGTGACGGGGTTTTTTATGCGCGTGACAAAAGTCTGTACAACTCAGCCACAGCTGGCCCGAGTGATCACCAGATTGTTGTCGGTATTGAGGTTCAGCCGATCAGACCGGTACTCAAGGGTGATCATGTCGTCAGGCTTGAGGAATCGGGCATTCTGCGCGCCGGCCTTTTTGCGCGCCTGCTCCAGCAATTCCGGCGAAGCCTTTTTGCCGACGGCGAACTCTGCAGCGGTTGCCTCGCAACGACTGTGGCCGGTTTCGGTTGCCACGGGATCCTTCTGCGACTCGCTGGACGTGGTAGTGCAGCCAGCCAGCATGGCAACTGCCATCAGAGTACCCAGTGACGCGAGCTTCCAAGGCATGAAGCCTCCTTTTTTCAATAGTTGAGCGAACATCGTGCGACCGCCAATACAGCGTTTGGTTTCATGACCTGCGCCACTCCCCTGCCCCACGATCAGAAAAACGGCGAGTTTGCCTCAGCAACGCCCGATCCTTCTTCATACAATCGTCACTGAATATGACCAGTGCTCAGTAGACATCAATGTAGTCAAAGGGCGGATTCGGCCAGTTGTCCTTGAGCGCATTGAAGATTTGCATCACCCAGACCTCGTCACTGGCCGCAACGTTGCCCACATAACCCGAGCCCTTGGCCCAGGTCTCCAGGCGAAACGACAAGCCATCGATAGCCTGGCCACCCGTGACGCCCGAAGAGATATATGCAATGCCGCCCTTGGTCACGCGTAACTGGGTGTGCTCATCGTCGCTGGCCGAAGCCAGCATCAGACGCACGGCGTCCAGCGTCAGGCCGTCGGGGGAATTCAAATCGATCTGCACAGCTCAGGCCCCTGGTTATTTCGAAGACGACCAAGTGTCGCATAGCCTTGCGCTCATGCCTAAGTCGCAGTGCCAAACACCGGACAAAGTGGTTAACTCAAGACTCCAGTCCCGCAACCTTCCGAGCCCATCATGACGACCGTAAGCATCTCAGCCGACATCAAGGCCCACTGGCCACAAGGCCATAGCTCTTACAGTCCGGGCAGCCCGGAGGAATTGGCATTGATCAGCATCGACCTGCTGGTCAAGACACTGGGAACACAAGCCGCGCAATCATTTATTGCCCAGCTGTTCGAGAAGTATCCGGATGACTTCAAAGGCACATCGGACATCGAGAAAGAATAAAAAAGGCCCGCAGGCTGGCACCTGCGGGCCTGTTGCTTACTTCAGACGCTTCAGGCGTTCGGTCAACAGATCGAAGAAGCCCTGAGCATCACCATTTTCCACCCAGAAGGCATTTTTCGGGGCTTTCAGGCCGTCATACCAGTCGACGATGGTCTGCCCGAAGGTCGGACCTTCACGGCTATCAACCACCACATTCACCGAACGGCCGGTGAACAGCTCTGGTTTGAGCAGGTAAGCCACGACAGTGGCGTCATGCACCGGACCACCCGGAATACCGTAGTGTTCCATATCGCCCTTGATGTACTCGTTGAGGATATCGCCGACAATCTTGCTCGCGTTGTTGTTCAGCGCCGCGATCTGCTTCAGGCGTGCATCGCTGGTGAGAATCTTGTGGGTTACATCCAGCGGCAGGTAAGTCAGTTTCACGCCGCTCTTGAGCACGACCTCAGCCGCTTGCGGATCGGCGTACAGGTTGAATTCGGCCACTGGCGTGATGTTGCCACCGTTGAAGTGCGCGCCACCCATGATGACCACTTCCTTGATGCCCTGAACGATCTCCGGCTCCTGGATCAGCGCCAGTGCCAGGTTGGTTTGTGGACCCAGCATGGCAATGGTGATGCTGTGCGGCTTGGCTTTTTTCAGGGTGTCGATCAGGTAGTTGACCGCATTGCCTTCAGCCAGGCCTTTTTTCGGCTCATGCACGGTGACACCCGACAGGCCTTCCTTGCCATGGATGTTCTCGGCGTAGATCGGAGTGCGCATCAACGGCCTCGGTGCACCGGCGTAAACCGGCACCTCTTCACGCCCGGCCCACTCGCGGGCCAGTCGCGCATTGCGTGATGTCTTGTCGAGACGCACGTTGCCAGCCACGGTGGTCAGCGCGCGAATGTTCAGCTCCTCCGGCGATGCCAGAGCAAACAAAAGGGCCACCACATCATCGGCACCCGGATCGGTATCGATGATCAGATCGATCTTTTCCGCCGCCTGGGCGCCGGTTGCGGTTATCACGGACAAAAGCAGCAGGCTCCGGATCAGTTGGTGAATTTTTTGAGCATAGCGGTGCATGGCGCATTCCTTGTGCATTTGAAATCAGAAAAGGGACTGAGCCCCGTTAAAACGTTACCCCGGCCACCAGCACGATGTTGCAGTACGGCTGACATTCGCCTGTACGAACAATCGCTCGCGCCTGTCGGCTGAGAGCCTTGAATTGCTCATGACTGAGCAGATCGCGCCGCCCCAGTGCACCTTCTTCATTCAATGCATCCAGCGAAGCCAGCGCAGTGGGTTGCTTGTCGAAGATTTCCTGGGCGAGCACATGACTTTCCACCTGCATTTCGCTGAGCACGACCTTCAAGGTGCTGACGAAATCCGGAACACCGTGGGTCAGCGCGAGGTCGATCAACTCGACACCCGGTGGCACAGGCAAGCCGGCATCACCGATCACGACGATGTCGCCATGACCAAGAGAGGCAATCAGCCGAGACAGCGCGATATTGAGCAATGGAGTCTTTTTCATGCGGGTTTGAACGCCTGTACGTCGGATGATGTGGGAATGGAAGGCTGGGCACCCGCACGAGTAACAGAGAGCGCCGCGGCTATCTGACCAAAACGAATGGCCTCGACTTCGGTTTTGCCGGCGGCCAGCGCTGCCGCGAAACCGCCGACGAAGGTGTCCCCGGCAGCCGTGGTATCGACCGCCTTCACTTTGGGCGCAAGAAAATGCTGGTAACCCGAGCCGTTGGCGAACAACGCACCCTGAGCCCCCAGCGTGACGATCACGTTGCCGGCGCCCATGGAAATCAGTTGTGCAGCTGCTTTTTCAGCGCTTTCCAGCGAGTCCACCGGCAAACCGCTGAGGGCTGCGGCTTCGCTTTCATTGGGAATCAGGTAGTCGATGGAAGCAAACCAGTCCGCCGGCAATGGACGGCTGGCCGGGGCCGGATTCAGGATGACCGTCTTGCCCAGTTCACGACCGCGTTTGAGCGCATGACCGACGGTGGCATCGGGAATTTCCAGCTGACAAATGATCACATCCGCCACCTGCAATACCGCGTCGAACTGGTCGATCACCGCAGGCGTCATCGAACCGTTGGCTCCGGCAACGATGACGATAGCGTTCTGACTGTTGTCATCGACCACAATCAGCGCTACGCCACTGGAGTCCTCGACCACGCTGACCGCCTGGCAATCGATCTGCTCGACCAGCAATGCCTCGCGCAATTGCACGCCGTAGTCGTCATTGCCGACACAGCCGACCATCGACACCTGAGCGCCCAGCCGGGCGGCGGCCACCGCCTGGTTGGCACCCTTGCCACCTGACACAGTCGCGAACGAATGTCCGATCAGTGTCTCGCCACCCCGGGGCAAACGAGGCGCCCGGGTGACCAGGTCCATGTTCAGACTGCCTATTACCACTACATTTGCAGGCATACACCACTACTCATCAATTCGGTTTCAGCGATATTCGGTAAACACGCCAGCCAGCGGCGCAGTCGACTCTCGCAAGACAATACTCGGGGTCACGATCCGCTGATCCGTAGCCAGATCCGGGGTAGCAATTCTTCGCAGCAACACTTCCGCCGCCATCTCGCCCAACTGCAGGATCGACTGCCCCACAGTGGTCAGCGCCGGGTACACGTAACGGCTCATCTGGATATCGTCGAAGCCGATCACCGACAACTGCGCAGGTACGCGAACATTACGCTCGGCGGCGGCGCGCAGCACACCGATGCCGATCATGTCGTTGCCGGCAAAGATTGCACTGGGAGGATTGCCCTCAAGCAAAACCGCAGCCGCGTTGTAACCACCAGTGCTGGTGAAGTCGCTTTCCAGCATCCGCGATGGCGGCACTTCAATACCTGCCTCCTTCAAGGCGCGACAAAATCCGGCCTGACGCATTTGCGCAACACTGGTGCTCGCCGGACCGCCAATCGTGGCGATATCGCGATGGCCGAGTTCGATCAGGTGCCTCGTTGCCAGATAGGCGCCATATTCATGGTCGATGCGCACGAGATCGGCGTCCACACCTTCCAGTCCCCGGTCAACGATCACCATCGGCGTCTTGACCCCGGCCAGACCTTGCACCAGACCACTGTCACCGCCAGCGGAGGCGACGATCAAGCCATCGATGCGTTTCTCCAGCAGCACCCGAAGGTAGCTGCGCTGCTTTTCCGGATTGTCGTCGGAGTTGCAGAGGATTACGCAGTAGCCATTACGCTCACAGTAATCCTCGATCCCCCGGGCCAGTTCGGCAAAGTACGGGTTAAGACTGTTGGGCACCAGCAAGCCGATGGTGGCAGTGGTCTTGGCCTTCAGCGATCGGGCTACGGCACTCGGCACGTAGTCGAGGCTCTTGATCGCCGCCTCGACTTTCAGCCGCACTTCCTGGCTCACCGGCCGGGTGTTGTTCACAACATGGGAGACGGTCGTGTAGGAAATTCCCGCAAGCGCCGCCACATCCTTGATTGTCGCCATGTCTCAGCCCCGCCGGCTTGCGCGTTGGCTGCGATACGTATCGAGCACTACCGCGATGACGATCACTGCGCCGGTGATGATGCGCTTGGTCGGCTCGGTTGCGCCGATCTGCGCCAGACCGGCCGCCAGGACGGAAATGATCAAGACCCCGAAGAACGTACTGATGACCGAACCACGGCCGCCCATCAGACTGGTGCCGCCGATGACCACCGCAGCGATCACTTGCAGCTCAAGGCCTGAACCGGCGTTCGGGTCGGCCGCTTCCAGGCGGGAAATCTGGAACAGCGCCGCGATACCGGCCAGCAGCCCCATCAGGCTGAACACCAGAATCTTGTAGGGCTTGGGATTGATGCCCGCCAGCCGTACAGCTTCCTCGTTGGTACCGATGCCGATCAGGTAGCGACCGAACACGGTCCGGGTCAACACCGCTTGAGCAATGAAAATCACCAGCAAGGCGATGATGAACGACGGCGAAATACCAAAGGCAATCGGGTTCGACAGCCACGCAAATGAATCACCGATGTAAGCGGTACGCGAACCGGTCATCTGATAGGCCAGGCCCCTGGCCATTTCCAGCACACCAAGCGAAACGATGAACGACGGAATTCGCCACGCAACCGTGATCGAGCCGGTCACCGTGCCGGCCAGTGCCGCCACTGCCATGCCAAGCAGCGCAGCCGGAAGGACACTCCAGCCCCAGCCCAGGATCGCCACGCTGACGGTCGATGCCGCAAGCGCCAGCACCGAGCCCACCGACAGGTCGATCCCGCCGATGATCAGCACGAAGGTCATGCCCACCGCCAACACCATCAGGTCGGGGATCTGGTTGGCGAGGGTGCTGAAAGTGTTGTACGACAGGAAGTGGCTGCTCATGACCGAGAACAGCGCAACCATCGCCAGCAAGGCACCGGCCAGGCCCAGATAAGTACCCAGACCGTAGAAGTTGCCACTACGTTTACCGGCAGAAGATGCAGTTTTCATGGGAGATCCCTAGGCGCTGCTTCGTTGAGCAACGCATCACGTTTTTGGTAGCCGGCGAACGCGGCGGCAAGCAAGTCATCCTGGGTCCAGCTGTCGCGTTCGAACGTGTCGATCAGACGCCCCGCCGACAAAACCCCGATGCGGTCGCAGATCAGCATCAGCTCGCGCAGGTCGCTGGAAACCACCACCAACGCCTTGCCCTGCCGGGTCAGCTCACCCAGCAGGTTATAAATGTCGAACTTGGCACCGACATCGATACCGCGAGTTGGCTCATCGAACAGCAACACCGAACAGTCGCGCTCCAGCCAGCGGCCGATCACGACTTTTTGCTGGTTGCCGCCGGACAGTTCGGACACCAGTTGAGTCGGGCTGGAACTGCGGATGCGCATGGCATCGATCTGCCGTTTGGCCAGGGAGATTTCATCGCCATTGTTGACGAAACCACCGCTGGAAATCTCCGGCATATTGCCCAGGGCAATGTTTGCGCTGATCGACTGGCTCAGCAGCAGGCCCTCACCCTTTCGGTCTTCAGTGATCAGGGCGATGCCATTGCGCACTGCGTCGACAGGCGAGCGGATACTCACCACTTGCGCCGGCGAACCGAGGGCAACGCTGCCGCTGTCGGCAAGATCTGCACCGAAGATCAGGCGCAGCAGTTCCGTGCGCCCTGCCCCGATCAATCCGGAAATGCCAAAAATCTCACCGGCACGCACTTCGAAGGACACGTCCCGCACCTTGTCGGAACGAGTGAGACCTTTCACCGTCAACGCAGGCGCACCGATATTGCGCGGCCCCATGTCCATGTGTTCGCCCAGCTCGCGACCGACCATCAGGGTGACCAGTTGCTCGCTGTTGTAATTGGCCATCGGCTCGACGCAAACAAGATTGCCGTCACGCAGCACGGCAATGCGCTGTGCGACTCGGGCCAGCTCTTCGAGACGGTGGGAGATATAAATGATCGCAACGCCGCGCGCCTGCAGCCGGGTGATCTGCTCGAAGAGCATTTCGACTTCGCGAGCGGTGAGCATCGCGGTCGGCTCGTCGAGAATCAGCACATGGCAATCGCCGATCAGGTTACGCGCGATCTCGACCATTTGCTGGTGACCGATACCCAGCTCGCCAACCAGCGTGTCGGGATCGATGGCATCCAGGCCGACCTGGGCCATGGCTTCGATGGCAGCCTTGCGCAGCTGTTTGCGACTGATCCAGCCACCGTTGCTTGGCAGGTTGTCGAGAAACAGGTTTTCCGCCACCGAAAGGGTCGGCAACAGATTGAGTTCTTGCATGACCATGCGCACGCCAAGCTCTTCGGCCTGGGTACGGCTGCCAGGGCGGTATTCCTTGCCCTGGAACTGCATCTGCCCGGTGGTCGGGGTCACCAGACCACCGATGATTTTCGACAGGGTACTTTTACCGGCACCGTTCTCGCCGGTCAGTGCCAGCACTTCACCGCGCATCAGCGTCAAGTCGATGCCGGTGAGCACCGGCTGCGCATAGGTCTTACCGATACCGCTGACCGAGAGGACAGCGTTCGGGGCGGAAACTGACATAAAAAACTCTCCATGCGCTCGCCCGGACGGACGAGCGCCGTTGTGTCGCCGAAAGACTACTTCTTGGTGACCAGTTCGACCGGGGTTTCGATGACGCCGTTGGCGCCACTGTCGACTTTCTCGCCCTTGATGATTTTCAGCGCGGTCTCGATACCGAACACGGCCTGTTTGGCAGCGAACTGGTCAGCCGTTGCGAGTACGCGACCATCCTGCAGCATCGGTTTGATGGCGTTGATGTTGTCGTAACCGACCACTTGTACCTGCCCGGCCTTGCCGGCCGCACGTACAGCGGAAACAGCGCCGACCGCCATGCTGTCGTTACCGGCCAGCAACGCCTTGACGTCCGGGTACTCGCTGAGAATCGACGCGGCAACCTTGTTGCCCTTGTCGATTTCCCAGTCGCCGGACTGCAGGGAAACGACCTTGATCTGCGCAGCCTCCATCGCATCCTTGAAGCCAGCGGTACGCTGCTGGGCGTTGGTCGTTGTGGAAACACCCTCGATGATGCCGACTTCGTCACCGGCCTTCAGTTGCTTGGCCAGGTACTCGCCCACCAGACGTGCACCTTTGCGGTTGTCCGGGCCTACGAACGGTAGGGAGATATTCTTGCTTTTAATGACGGCGGGATCGAGCTGGTTGTCGATGTTGATCACGGTGATGCCGGCGTCGACGGCTTTCTTGATCACCGGCACCATGGCCTTGGAGTCAGAAGGTGCGATGACCAGTGCATTGACCTTCGCCAGGATCATCTGCTCGACGATGCGGGTCTGGCCTGCCGTGTCGGTTTCGTCCTTGATGCCGTTGGAAATCAGGTCGAAATCGGCGGAGTGCTCTTTCTGGTAAGCCTTGGCGCCGTCTTCCATGGTGAGGAAGAATTCGTTGGCCAAAGATTTCATGACCAGTGCGACCTTGGGTTTTTCGGGGGACTCGGCGAAAGCCGAAGAGACAGGCAGTGCAGCGGATGCGGCAGCCAGCATGGCGACAGCGAGAAGGCGTCCAGCGAATGGCAGCTTCATGGGTTCACTCCGATCTTATGATTATTGTGAGCAACGCTTGCGCTGGCGTAAGCTTCGTCGGCATTTTCCAGACAACAGAGTCTCGGGAAAGCCGCGCAAACGTTTGCGTAGACCGAACTATGCGAATCCCGCCCACGTTTGTCAACAATCAGAAATCGGTATTGATTGTAGGGCGAATCCGCAGATTCGCCCCTTGAGTGCTCAAGCCGTGGTGTTGACCACGTTACCGGCGGAAGAACCTTTCGACATTTCCTTGACCAGCGCGGCCGAGACTTCCAGCAGCGCGCCGCTGGTTTCGGCGATCTCGCCCTGAACGGCCATGACCGCCTGCGATTTCGCTTCCGGAGTCGGATAGCTCGCAGCTTGTGCCGCAGCCAGTCGTTGCTGCTGCTCTTGCAATTGCTTCTGCAATTCCTGCATCCGCTTCAGCAGCATCTTGACGGTGACACTCAGGTTGTCGCCACCCCCTTCGGTCTTGCTGTCTTCTTGCGCGGGACCGCCGGTCCTGACCTGATTGCCCTCTGGTTTTTCTACGCCCAGCGCCTCGGTAGAAGCGTCCGCTTGCGCATCACTCATCGCATTGATCGTAGCGGCGGTTTTGCCGCCGATGGTGACAGCACCGGGGTTGGAAAAACCGATCGTCAGTGACATGTGAACTCCCTCAATTCCAGTTTCCTTCAACACCCATCGGCCTGCGGGAAGCTTTCTTTAGCAGAGAATGCAAATCCGGCAACCTCACTTGTCCTGCAAAAGATGTAGTCCTTTTCGGAGAGCCGAACACGAAAGCCTCCAATGTTCGGAATACCGGATCAGCGATTCGGCCCGGGACTCACCAATTCATAAAATGTTGATATAAATCATCAGGTTAAACATTTCTCTAACGCAAAGTACGGCTGGTACAGATCCTGCTCCCTCCCTGCACCCCTGGCATTCAGATCGGCCCGGGGCGCATCTAGATGAACCTGCACCAGCACCGTCTCACTACTAGAGAGAAAAATAATGAAATCTGCTTTCAAGACATTGGTTCCGGGCGCTTTGGCCCTAATGCTGCTCCTGCCCTCCGCTCTTCAGGCAAAAGAAGTCGAAACCCAGACCAAACTGGCCAACGTAGTGGTGCTCGCTACGGGCGGCACCATTGCCGGCGCCGGCGCCAGTGCGGCCAACAGCGCTACCTATCAGGCCGCCAAGGTCGGCATCGAGCAATTGATCGCCGGCATTCCCGAGCTGAGCAAACTGGCGAACGTGCGTGGCGAACAAGTCATGCAGATCGCATCGGAAAGCATCACCAATGAAAACCTGCTGCAACTGGGTCGCCGCGTATCGGAGCTGGCCGACAGCAAAGACGTCGATGGCATCGTCATCACCCACGGCACCGACACCCTGGAAGAAACCGCTTACTTCCTGAACCTGGTGGAGAAAACCGACAAGCCGATCATCGTTGTCGGCTCGATGCGCCCAGGCACCGCCATGTCGGCGGACGGCATGCTCAACCTGTACAACGCCGTCGCCGTCGCCAGCAGCAAAGAGGCCCACGGCAAAGGCGTACTGGTGACCATGAACGATGAAATCCAGTCCGGCCGCGATGTCAGCAAAATGATCAACATCAAGACCGAAGCGTTCAAGAGCCCATGGGGCCCGCTGGGCATGGTGGTCGAAGGCAAATCCTATTGGTTCCGTTTGCCAGCCAAGCGCCACACCATGGATTCGGAATTTGATATCAAGAACATCAAGAGCCTGCCTGACGTAGAAATCGCCTATTCCTACGGGAATGTCGGCGACACCGCCTACAAAGCCCTGGCCCAGTCCGGCGCCAAAGCCATCATCCACGCCGGCACCGGCAATGGCTCGGTGTCTTCCCGCGTCGTCCCGGCCCTCCAGGCTCTGCGCAAGGATGGCGTTCAGATCATTCGCTCTTCCCACGTCAATGCCGGCGGCTTCGTTCTGCGCAACGCCGAACAGCCTGACGACAAGTACGACTGGGTCGTGGCTCACGACCTGAACCCACAGAAAGCCCGCATCCTGACAATGGTCGCCCTGACCAAAACCAACGACAGCAAAGAGCTGCAACGGATGTTCTGGGAGTACTGATTCACCCTCGCCCGGCCGGATCTCGGCCGGGCACTTGCCTCACCACTCGCCGCCCTGGTGGGTGGTGCAATTACCTACATCGCCCCTGCTTCTTTCCTGCACAAAAAATTCGGATGAGCCACATCAAAACCGGAAAACCGCTGTCAGAGGATTTTCTTGATTTTTAAGCAGTTGCGAAAATGCCTACAGTTAAATACTGTATGCACGTACAGCTTAATAAGGATAACCTCGTGGCCTCTTCCTCTGATGCTCCCGATGCCTACGAACGCATGGGCATGCGCGTTCAAAAGATCATCAACTCCCCCACCGCACAAAAAGCCAAAGCCGCTCTGATCTTCCGTCTTCCGGATGAACCGATCGATGAGTGGGAGCGCCTGCTGGAAGAGATCGACGAGAACGACAACGTCACCCTCGCCTATCGAGACGATGGTGGCGTGCAGATTTTCTGGGTTGTACCGAAGGAAGATTGACTCAATGATTGTCCGTTTTTTTGCTTTGCTTTTACTGTTCATTTCCCTGGGCGCCCAGGCTGGCGCACCCCGCACATTCACCGAGGCCAAAAAGGTCGCCTGGAAGCTGTACGCACCACAATCCACCGAGTTTTATTGCGGGTGCAAGTACACGGGAAACAAGGTCGACCTGGCTGCTTGCGGTTATGTACCGCGTAAAAATGCCAAGCGCGCCGCCCGCATTGAATGGGAGCACATTGTCCCGGCCTGGGAGTTCGGCCATCAGCGCCAGTGCTGGCAGGAAGGCGGACGCAAGAATTGCACGCGTTATGACCCGAGCTACCAGAAAGCCGAAGCCGACCTGCACAACCTGGTACCGAGCATCGGCGAGGTCAACGGTGATCGCAGTAACTTCAGCTATGGCTGGCTACCGGTCGAAAAGGGTCAATATGGCTCCTGCCTGACCCAGGTCGACTTCAAGGCGAAGAAGGTCATGCCCCGCCCTTCGATTCGCGGCATGATCGCTCGCACCTATTTCTACATGAGCAAGCAATACGGCTTGCGCTTGTCGAAGCAGGATCGCCAACTGTATGAAGCGTGGGACAAGACGTACCCGGTGCAAGACTGGGAGCGTCAGCGCAATCAGAGCGTGGCGTGCGTGATGGGGCGCGGCAATGAGTTTGTCGGGCCGGTGAACATGAAAGCCTGCGGCTGATCGATCAAGCAAAAGAAAAGGCCTCGCGCTTCAAGCTCGAGGCCTTTTTTGTGGTCAGCCGCCGGGCTTGTTGTATCGCCAGTAGCCCATCAGATTGAGCGCATCTCGCGGGATACCGCGCTCCTTGATCAGGTATCGGCGCAAATTCATGACCGCCGCAGACTCACCGGCAATCCAGCCATAGAAACCGTCAGTGGCGGTTTCGGCGATTTCCCAGAGGATCTCCTGATCGATATCGACGTCGGCCAGTTCTACCGCCTGATTGACCGTCGATGCGTCGACAGGTAGCGCAGCCTTTCGCACTGCCTCTACCATCAGCGTCCCGGCAGCCGCCGCTTCCGCTTGTTCTCGAATCAACCACTGTACCGACAGGCCGGGCCAGTCCGGGACTGCGAGCATGTCCTGCACACTGTCGACCTCAAAGAACGCCTGGGTCCGGGGTGGCTCTACCAGTGCGGCCAGTTCATCGAGTATCCCCATTGCAGCGGGCAAAGCCGTTGAGTCGGCGACCAACAAAAGTTGTTGAAGGGTTTGCGGTGGCTTCCATTCAAAACCACCCGCCTCCTCGGCCGAAAACCGGCTATCGGGCGCCAGAATCTGCATCGACTCGCCCGGCCGCGCTCGAAGAGCCCAGCGAGAAGCCGGCCCGGTTTCGCCATGCAGTACAAAGTCGATGTCGACTTCGCCCCGATCGGCACGCAAGTGGCGAATGGTGTAGGTGCGCATCGCCGGACGTCGATCCGCCAGCATCGAGCGGAAACGAGCGTACCAACCCTCCCCCTGAGAGAGCCGGGCTGGCGAACCGTCCGCGGCCGGGAAAAACAGTTTGACGCGCTGATCAGGCGCCCAGGTTGCCATCTCGGCAACAGTCTCGCTGGCGAGCGTGATCCGCATGAGGTGCGGACTCAGCTGATGCTTGTGACGTAAAACAACGTCGAACAATTTGTAGGGACTGGCGGAGGCCATGCGGAGCTCCTTCTGAGTATCTTCGGTGACTCCTGTAAAAACGAATCACACCGGACACCCTTTAGTCAGCTCCGCTGAAAGGAATCTTTACTGTGCTGCGGTACGTTCGATCACCAGCGTCTCGATGTTCTGTTTTTTCGCCTTGATCAGCGCCGCATTCACATCAGCCTGTTTCGCTTCGGCTTCGGCCCTGGAATTGAATGGCCCCAGCAGGATCCGGGTCTTTCCGCTGGCATCCTTGATGACATTGGCGATAAACGCATGCTCGATCAACCAGCCGCTCAGATCACTGACGGCTTGAGGCGTTTCGCCCCGCACTTCCAGATCCCATTGCGGACCGGACACGGCTGCCGGCGTTGCCACCGCTACCGGTTTTGACTTTTGAGCATCCACACTCTTGCCTTCACCACATCCCGCCAATGCCAGTGCTGCGACCAACCAGACCAATTTGCGCACAACGCTTCCCTCTGAATTCTCGAAAGGGGAGATCTTAACATTCGCGAATACTTTCAGAGCTCGGCAAAATGGGCACAAAACTACGAGATTGATGATTGCCGCACCTGTATAGTTACGCGCTGGGAATTAATGCCACATCTGCGCGTCAGAAAGAGGCACCCAAACCGTGAGACTTCGCACTAATCTATACGTACCACCGACCTCTGCACTGTCTGAATCAGGTGCCCTACAAAGCAATCAAGGAGAAGACCATGCTGATACTCACCCGCAAAGTCGGTGAAAGCATAAACATTGGTGATGACATTACGATCACCATCCTCGGCGTAAGCGGCCAACAGGTTCGCATCGGCATCAACGCTCCAAAGAACGTTGCCGTACACCGTGAAGAGATTTACCAGCGCATCCAGGCTGGCCTGACCGCACCGGACAAGCCACAAACCCCCTGAGCCCTTTCGCAGTCAGTAGCCAGTCTGTTCACCCTCGCGTCATGACTGGCTAAAGATCCGAGCGCCGTATTGCCATCCCCCCACCTCATTGGTGACGGCGCAGGCTATTTTTCCTCCTGCTGCAACTCCCTCCCCCTTCCTCGCCACCGATACTAACCATCATTTCAATGGCTGGCTGTCGGACGTTTCCGAATCAAAGCCGGGAATTGCGCCCGCTTAGCCGAACGTCACCCCACGCGCCATCCCGGTGGCCGCTATCACCATCAGAACCAGCAACAACGCCTCAGCATGACTGATTCGTGCAAACATCTTTGCTCGCCCTGTCTCGAGGGGATTTCCCCGCGCCAGACCTATACGCCACTTGATCAATGTAATCATCGGCGCAAGCTCCAGCAGCAGAATCAGCACAAACAGCGTCATCTTCAAATGAAACAGCGGCTGATGCAGATAGTAATCGGCGCCCTTTTCGTAACCGCCAAAAGCTCGCATGCCACCCGTGAGCAGCAGCACCAGAGCGGATACGCCCCATAGATTGTCAGCGAGCAAAACCCGTCGAACCTCGCCCGCCCCGGCCGCCAGGCGGCTGAACGCCGTTCCGCGCGTCAGCACGGCCCAGAAACCCAGGGCAAATGCCAGCAAGTGAACCGCAGCCAGAAACCAATGAACCAGCATTGATGAACTCCCGTCAGACTGAGATGAAAATCGGCCAGACAGTAGTAGTCGAAAAAGTATGGACTTGCCCGATGCCCACCTGAAAGGCAGCGCTGGCCGAGAAGGTCGACAGGACGAATGCGTGAGGAGAGGTAAATCGCAGGCAAAAAAAATCCCAAGCAGCTGATGGAAGCTTGGGATTTAAAAATGCATAAACCGTGGTGGTGAACGCGGGGCGGATATTACTGATTTTCTCAGTGTGTAACAACGTATTTTTGATAACCGGCCAGTTAAAAAAAACCGTAACCCCTTAAATATCCACACTTTTTAAATGGACGCCAAGGCTTTCGGCGACGAACGGCGGCACGCGTTTAACTCAAGAACTTCACGAAAACGAGCTCTGGATCGCCCGGATCCAGATTCTCCACCCTTCCGCTGTGTTGATAACCAAGTCCCTCCAAAAGCCGTCGCATCGGCAAGTTGGACACATTGGTCGAGGTAAAGATCTTTTCTGCTGAGGAGTGGCGCTCCATATAGCTCACGATTTGCCGGCCTGCGCCGGAACGCCTGATTTCACTGGAGACGACCACGAGAGGAATAAACCATTCCCCAAAAAAACTTCGATCCAGGCAACCGTAGCCGATAGGACCACCAGGATCGTTCTTCTCGTAGACAACCCAACACTCCCCCGCCCGGACAGCCCTCGCAATGTATTTTCGGCGACTGTCATCTCTTCCGGCGACAGGATCAATCTGCAACAGGCTTTCGATATCACCCAGGATGGCTCGTCTGACTTGGCGACTCACGCACTCCCTCCCTCACAGCTGACATTCGCCGGAGTGTAGCCGTCATGAGTCGAGTTGACGCCTCAAGGCCGGGCCTTAGAAATCGCAGACAACAAAAAAGGGCCCACCTTTCGGTGAGCCCTTCCAGACCGCCCAGCAGAGCGGATTTTGTTTGGTAGGCGCGATTGGACTCGAACCAACGACCCCCACCATGTCAAGGTGGTGCTCTAACCAACTGAGCTACGTGCCTGCTGTGAGGCGGCATTCTACGGAATTCCGGAGGGGTGTCAACACCTTTTTTTCACCTAACCCTATGAATATGCAAAATATTTAATTTCGACCCATCGCAAGAAGATTTCCCGGTGGCTGGCGGAGGTTTTTCAACTCGGGTAGGATCGTCGCACTCGTAAAATATATTAAACAGAGGCTGCAGGATGGCGAACACCCCTTACCCAGAGTCTTATTACGCTGCGTCGGCCAACGCCGTACCACCACGCCCTGCCCTGCAGGATGACGTGGAGACGGATGTCTGTGTGATCGGCGCTGGTTATACGGGACTTTCCTCAGCTTTGTTCCTGCTGGAAAACGGTTTTCGCGTGACCGTGCTGGAAGCCGCCAAAGTCGGCTTCGGCGCTTCGGGACGCAATGGCGGGCAAATCGTCAACAGCTACAGCCGTGACATCGACGTAATCGAACGCAGCGTCGGCCCCAAGCAGGCTCAGCTGCTCGGGCAGATGGCGTTCGAGGGCGGCCGGATCATTCGCGAGCGAGTCGCCAAATATGATATCCAGTGCGACTTGAAGGACGGCGGCGTATTCGCGGCCCTGTCAGCCAAGCAGATGGGCCACCTGGAATCGCAGAAGCGTCTGTGGGAACGCTTCGGCCACACTCAACTTGAACTGCTCGATCAGCGCCGCATCCGCGAAGTGGTCGCCTGCGATCAATATGTCGGCGGCATGCTCGACATGAGCGGCGGTCACATCCACCCGCTGAATCTGGCACTTGGCGAAGCCGCTGCCGTGGAATCTCTGGGCGGCACCATCTATGAACAGTCGCCGGCCGTGCGCATCGAGCGCGGCGCCAACCCGGTCGTGCATACACCAAAGGGCAAGGTCAGGGCCAAATTCATTATCGTTGCCGGCAACGCCTACTTGGGCAATCTGGTGCCGGAACTCGCAGCCAAATCGATGCCGTGCGGCACTCAGGTCATCACCACCGAACCGCTCGACGATGAACTGGCGAAATCCCTGCTGCCACAGGACTACTGCGTCGAGGATTGTAACTACTTGCTCGACTACTACCGCCTCACTGGCGACAAACGCCTGATCTTCGGCGGCGGCGTGGTGTACGGCGCGCGAGATCCGGCGAACATTGAAGCGATCATCCGCCCAAAAATGCTCAAGGCTTTCCCGCAGCTCAAGGACGTGAAAATCGACTACGCCTGGACCGGCAATTTCCTGCTGACCCTGTCGCGCCTGCCTCAGGTCGGGCGCCTGGGCGACAACATCTATTATTCCCAGGGCTGCAGCGGCCACGGCGTGACCTACACGCACCTCGCCGGCAAGGTACTGGCCGAGGCGCTGCGAGGCCAGGCCGAGCGCTTCGATGCGTTTGCCGACCTGCCGCACTACCCGTTCCCCGGCGGGCAATTGCTGCGCACACCGTTTGCCGCGCTGGGCGCGTGGTATTACGGACTGCGCGACAAGCTCGGTTTCTGACACAAAAAAGGGCCGCTGAAAAGCGGCCCTTTTTACATTCAGCTTCAATCACAGCCGATCTCGTGCAATCCCGCTACGAATCCGCAGGATATCCGCGAGCACTGCCAAAGCGATTTCCGAAGGCGTCTTGCTGCCAAGGTTAAGACCGATCGGCGCATGAATCCGCGCCAGTTCGCCCTCCCCCAGACCGCCAATCCGCCGCAATCGCTCGAAGCGCTTCTGTGATGTCTGCAGCGAACCCATCACGCCGATGTAGAAGGCCTCGGTGCGCACCGCTTCCATCATCGCCAGATCGTCGATGCGCGGATCGTGGGTCAACGCCACCACCGCCGTATCACGGTGACAGCCACCCTCGGCGATGAACACCGACGGCAGTTGCCGGCGAATCTCCACGCCATTGAGCACCACGCCTTCCAGCACTTCATCACGCGGATCGCAGAGAATCACTTCGAAGCCGAGACCGACCGCAAACTCCGCACAGGCCTGCGCCACACTGGAATATCCGGCCAGCAGCAAACGCTGGGCGGCACCGATGCGGATCCGCACGCGATCGATTTCACGCTCGATCCGCGCACCCTGCTCACGATCCGCAAACAGGCTGCGCGCCCCCGTGGCCAGATCCACCTCGCGAATCAACCGGCGCTGCCCGAGCAACGCCGATTCGAGTTCACGCAGGTGCGCCTGCACATCGCAGTCGGCGTCAAATTTCTCTACCAGCACATCAAGAATGCCGCCACAGGGCAGGCTGACCCGCGAACGCGGATCGTCACCTTCGCCATAACGCACGACATTGATTGCATCGAGAAACGCACCTTCAGCGACGCGCTCGAGAAAATCTTCCTCGACGCAACCACCGGACAGCGACCCGATCCACTGCCCGTCATCGCTCACCGCCAACAGCGATCCCGGCGCACGAGGCGCCGAGCCGTAGGTCGTCAGCACGGTGCAAAGCCAGATGCGCTGCCCCGCCGTCGACCATTCCAGCGCCCGACGCACTACCTGCAGATCGAGATGCTGCATGATCAGTGCGCCTTGTGCTCGATGGACGGGGCGTCAGCCTGCAGCTTCTGCACATCGCCCACCGCCAGTTCAGCAGATTGACCGCCCCAACCCTGACGCAGATAGTTCAGCAGATCGGTCAGTTGTTCGGCACTGAGCTTGTCGGCAAAACCCGGCATCGGCTGCATGTGTTCGAATCCGGCGAATTTCTGTTCGCCGATGCCGTCCTCGATCACTCGAACCAGGTTGCGCGGATCTTCCAGGCGCAGCGTGGTATTGCCGCGCATGGCCACCGCAATGTGCGGTTTGCCTTCGCCACCGGCCGCGTGACAGCCGGCGCAGACGTTCAAGTATTCCTGACGGCCGCGCTGGGCACTGGCACTGAGTTTCTCCACTGGAACATCGGCCAGTTCTTTCGCCGCCGGCGGCTTGTCGCCGAGCAGGAAGGTTGCCATCGCCGCCAGATCCGGATCATTCAGGCCCTGGGTGCTGTTGTGGAACACCGGGAACATCTCGTTGAACATCGTGCCCTGGGCACTCATGCCGTGCTTGAGGAACGTGCTCAGGTCCTGCTGATTCCAGCCGCGCGCTGCCAGATCCGTTGCCAGCAGGCTCGGTGCCAGATAGCCGTTGAGGATGCCGCCGGTCAGGCGCTTGTCCAGTTGCATCGCGCCCGGCAAGCCGCGTGGCGTGTGGCATTCGCCGCAGTGACCCAGCACTTCGACCATGTACTGGCCGCGCTTCCAGGCGTCGCTTTTGCCTTCGGCCGGCTCCAGCTTCAAGGCCTTGCCGTACATCATGTTCCATCCGATCAAGCCCGGACGCACGTTGAACGGGAAGCTCAGGCTCGTCACCGGCGCTGCACGCTCGATTGGCTCGATGGTTTTCAGATACGCATGAATCGCATCCGAATCCGCACGCGGCATCAAGTGATACGAAGTGTATGGCATAGCCGGGTACAGGTTGGCGCCGTCACGACGCTTGCCTTCGGTGAGCGCAGCGAAGAAGTCGTCATCGCTGTACAGGCCGATGCCGTGCTCTTTGCTCGGGGTGATGTTGGTGCCGTAGATTGTGCCGAACGGCGACACGATCGGCAGGCCACCGGCAAACGGTGCACCGCCCGGCGCTGTGTGGCAAGCCATGCAGTCGGCGGCGCGGGCAAGGTATTCGCCGCGCTTGACCTGATCATCCGCATGAGCCGACAGAACAGGCACGGCAAACCCGACCGCCAGGGTCAGGCGGGTCAATAAACGCTTCATGCTTAACCCTCCTTGACCAGGCCGAGATCGGTCAGCACGTTGCGGGTGGCGTTGTAGTAACGCACGTACCCGGTGCAACGGCAGATGTGATGGCCGAGGCTGTCCTCGATGACTTGTTCCAGTTTGCTTTTGACGATCGGCTGGCGTTGCAGCTTTTCCACCAGCACCGTCGCGGCGTTGACGAAGCCCGGCGCGCAGTAACTGCACTGGAAGGCGAACTCGTCGACGAAACGCTGCTGGATCGGGTTCAGCTCGGTGACCTGGCCTTGCTCGTCGCGTTTGGCGTGGCCTTCGATGGTGCGGACTTTCTTGCCCTCGAAGTAATGCGCGCCGGTGATGCAGGTGCGCACTTCTTCGCTGGTGCCGTCCGGGTTGTCGACGATCACCACACAGGCGTGGCAGATGCCCTGGCCGCAGCCCAGACGCGAGCCGGTGAGGTTCTTGTATTCGTGCAGGTAATCGATCATCGGCAGGTCATCAGGGATGTCCACCGGGCCGACGGATTGACCGTTGAGGGTCAGTTGAAGCGGACGGTTAGCCATTGAGGGCCTCCTTGATGCGCGCAGCAGTGATTGGAAGATCGCGGACACGTTTGCCGATGGCGTGGGCCACGGCGTTGCCGATGGCACCGACCACCGGGATCATCACCACTTCGGCGATGCCTTTGGACGGATCGCTAGGCGACAGTGGCGGCAGGATCTCCGACGTCTGCTTCCACACCGCCACATGGCGCGCCATCGGCAGGCGATAACGGTTGAAGTTCCAGTCACCCTCCCCCGGCCCGCCTTCGTACAGCGGCATCTCTTCCATCAAGGCGTGGCCGATGCCCATGGCGATCCCGCCTTCGAGCTGGCCACGAACCAGTTCTTCGACCAGCACCCGACCGCACTCCAGCCACGAGTGATGGTTGAGCACTTCGACTTCTGCCGACCCTTTGTTGACCTTCAACTCGACCAGCGTCGCCACCGGGCTGTAGTAGGTCACGGCGGCGTTGTTCAACTGAACCACCGGATAGGCGATGTTCTGCCGATCCAGCAAGTGGAAACCATCGCTGGTCATCTGCGCTTTCTTGGCTTTCGGAGCGCCGTCACCGTATTTCACGGCCAGACCATCAAGCGGCAGACGCTCGCGCACGCCGTCGATGCTGTATTCGGCTTCTGCCCAGCTCCAGCGGTTGAAACCGTGAACCGTGGCAGCCGTGACCAGACCACGCTCGTGAGCACGTTTGGCCAGTTCTTCGAAACTCAACGGCTGCATGCCGTTGGCTGTCAGCTTGCCGTCGACCCAATGCGCATCTTCGCGACGCACGACGTAAGGGTTGGCCTGACCACCGTACGGGCCCTGACGCCAGATCTCCAGCGCTGCCGGCCACAAGCCGTGGTTGAACAGCACGCGCGCCGCTTCACGGGTGGCATGGCTGAAGTAGTAGGCGGAGTTGGTCGCCGACGAGGCCGACGCCAGTTTGCCGACCCAGCGTGGGTTGCGCAGGAAGTTGTCCTGCTCGGCCTGGCTCATGATGTAAGGGTTGCCGGCGGTGACCAGCTGCATTTCCTTCCATTCGGTTTCGCCGGTCTTCACGTCGTGCGCCGGGCTGCCGAGGAAATCGGCGACCACCAGGGCTTGCGAAGTGGACATGCCGGTGCCGATCTCGATACCGATGTGACGCAGGGAAATGCGCCCTTCAGCGGTGAACTCGATGCTGGCCATCGGCGCTTCGGAACCGGTGCCGAAGTCTTTCTGGCAAATGGCGAAACCCACGCCGTACCAGTTGTCCGGATCCGCCGTTTCACGCTGTTTCTTGATCGCGTCGCGGTTTTTCCAGACTTCGTGCAGCGAAGCCTTGTCGAGAATCTCGTGCAGACGCAGTGCACCGGCCGGGATCGCGCCCTGGGTGTTTTTCATCCCCGAACGCAACGCGTTCTTGCGGCGCAGATCAATGGCGTCGACACCGAGGCGATCGGCGATTTCATCGACCATCATTTCGGTGGAAGCCATGCTCTGCAGCGTGCCGTAGCCGCGCATCGAACCCGCTTCAACGCCACGGGAGTGGTAAGCGGTAACTTGCAGGTCGTTCTGCGGCATGTAGTAGATCGACTGAGCCGCCGTTGCACCCACCGCAGCCACCGACGGGCTGTAGTTGATCCGACCGCCGCCATCGACGCTCATTTCGGCGCGGAAAATCTTGAAGCTGTGATCGGTCTTGTCCACCGCCAGCTGGTAGCGGATATCGAACGGGTGACGCTTGATGCCGCTCTGGAACTGCTCGTAACGGTCGTTGGCCAGGCGAATCGGCACACCTGCGCCGTACAACGCCGCCAGGGCCGCGTAGTAGACGAAAATGTTGTGGTCCTTGGAACCGTAACCGACGGTGTAGCCCGGGTGCATGTTCAGGTTGGCCAGGCCGAAGCGCGACGGCGAGATCATCTTCGCGGTCTCGGTTGCCGCTTCCAGCGGGCACTGGGTGGCGACGACGAAATGCAGGGTCTTGGTAGCAGGGTCGTACCAGCCGTTGCCGTTGTCCGGCTCCATCGCAGCCGGCTCGATCGACGGAGTTTTGTAACGCTCATCGAACACCAGCCAGTTGTCCGGCGGCGTGTCGATCTCTTTCTTCATGCGGTCGGCGTAGAACAGGCCGCGCTCGGTCAGGTTGCCGTGCAGGTTCGGCTGGGAATTCCACACCGGACGCCGGTTCTTCAGCATCGGGAACAGGATCGAGTCCTTGAGGCTGGCGAATTCGTCTTCGTCCGCCGACGTCGGGCCACCGACGCGCACGTAGCGGAAACTGCCATAGGGATCGCCTTCGTAGAACGGCACTTTTGCACCGTAACGAATCGCTTTGTCATTGAATTTGAGTTTGTTCTTGGCCTGACGGAAACGCTCGAAATCGTTCCAGATCAGGATAGCCACCGGGTGACCGATGAACATCGGTACCTTGCCTTCCGGCAGCAGCGGATCCGGAGCGTGCTCTTCCGGGAACACGATACCGTCCTTGTCCAGGTCAGCGGCGGTAACGATGCGGTCAGGCTGCAGATCGGCGCCGAGCCACGACAGGTCATAGCCGTCGTAGATGCGGTCGGCCTTGATGGTTTTCAGCAACATGGCGTGGCCCTGTTGCTGGGGCCAGCCCGGCATGTCCTTGGAACGGATGTCGCGGGCAAAAACCTTGCTGCCGCAGACCTTGGACAAGGCATCGTTACGCTGGCGCGCCTTGCCGTTATTGCCGAGCCACTGCTCGGACGGCACGGTCACGCTATTTTCCATCAAGGCAGCCAGCGCCTGACTGCTGAGCGGTGTGAGCGTAACGCTCACACCCGCCACCAGCCCGCCCTGAAGGAACGAGCGCCGGGATATTTCACGGTTGGACATGGATCATCCTCTGGGCGGTTATGGATCCGCCCTTCTGGTTATCTACTGGGAATCTCGAGTCTTGCAGAAGCCCTTTTTGGCTAAACAAAGGGCGTGATGACAGTGCAAAGCTGACCGAAAGGTTAACTTTAAAGGTTTCTGCGCCCGCAGCAAACAACCAGTTACAAAAATCTGACTAAAGAATCAAAAATCAATGTGGCATTGCATCGCAGCGCCCCGATGACGCAGAGGATATTGCCGCGCGGACTAATTGCATTCGTCGCTAGGCAACAGAGGAGGAATTTGGAGAAAGGTCAAATTTCAGACACAAAAAACCCCGGTCTTTCGACCAGGGTCTTTGCTATCGATTCCGAATCAACCACCGGTTGCTTTCGGTGTTTCAAGGCGTTCAGTGGTCCTTGAAACAGATATGGCGCAGCGGACGGGACTCGAACCCGCGACCCCCGGCGTGACAGGCCGGTATTCTAACCGACTGAACTACCGCTGCGTATCGCTTTGAGCTGACGCTCAAGTAACTCGTTTGACTGAAAGCTTCGGTGCTTTTCAATCGCGAACCAGACAGTGTCTGACTCGTTGAATATGGCGCAGCGGACGGGACTCGAACCCGCGACCCCCGGCGTGACAGGCCGGTATTCTAACCGACTGAACTACCGCTGCGCGTCGGTGGAGGCACTTTCAGCCTACCTCTTGCTTTCGCAAGTCTCTCGGGAGTGGTGGGTGATGACGGGATCGAACCGCCGACATTCTGCTTGTAAGGCAGACGCTCTCCCAGCTGAGCTAATCACCCGTTTGCATCTCCGAGGCCGCGAAATTTACGCAGGTAGCGAACCTAAGTCAATAGCAGGATTGAAGTTTTTCTCAAAAAGACAAAAACATGTCATTCCGAGTAGATCATCTTCTTGGTCATACCGCCGTCGACCACGAATTCCTGCCCCGTCACAAAGCCGGCATTCTTCGACAGCAGCCACGCCACCATCGCCGCCACATCCTCGACTGTCCCTACCCTGCCCGCCGGATGTTGGGCATGATCGATATCGGTCAGCGGTTCGGCACGCCGTGCGGAAGGATCCCGCGCGTCGATCCAGCCCGGACTCACCGCATTGACACGAATCTCCGGGCCGAGGCTGATTGCCAGCGCATGAGTCAACGCCAGCAAGCCGCCCTTGCTCGCCGCATAGGCTTCAGTATCAGGTTCTGACTGCGCCGCCCGGGTCGAGGCCAGATTGACGATCGCCCCGTTGTGCGCCCGCAGATACGGCGCACAGTGCTTGGCCAGCAACATCGGCCCGCTGAGATTCACCGCCAGCACCCGGTTCCAGTAGGCCAGATCCAGGCTTTCCAGAGTGATGTTGTGCGGATCGGCCACCGCCGCGTTACACACCAACGCATCCAGACGACCGAACTGCCCCAGCACCTCCGCGACGCCGAGCGCCACCTGACTTTCATCCGCCACGTCCATGGCGATGAACCAGGCATTTTCACCCAGCACCTTTGCCACTTTCGAGCCTCGCGCCCGATCCAGATCCGTCAGCACCACCTGCCAGCCTTCGCTGATCAGCCACGCTGCGATCCCCAGACCAATGCCGCGAGCGGCGCCCGTGACCAGCGCAACGCGGCCATGGGTGCCCGTATTTGGCGTGGACAACTCGATCACAACGCCGCCAGACCGCGCGCCAGGTCGGCTTGCAGGTCAGCGACGTCTTCCAGACCGACCGCGATGCGGATCAGGCTGTCACGAATCCCCGCCGCTTCACGCTCCTGCGGCGCCAGACGGCCGTGGGACGTGGTGCTCGGGTGAGTGATGGTGGTTTTACTGTCACCCAGGTTGGCAGTGATCGAAATCAAACGGGTCGCATCGATAAAGCGCCAAGCGCCCTCTTTGCCGCCCTTCACCTCGAAGCTGACGACCGCACCGAAGCCCTTCTGCTGACGCTGGGCCAGCTCATGCTGCGGATGACTCTTGAGACCGGCGTAATGCACTTTCTCGATGCCGTCCTGCTGCTCCAGCCACTCGGCCAGTTGCTGAGCGTTGGCACAATGCGCCTTCATCCGCAGATTCAAGGTTTCCAGACCCTTGAGGAAGATCCAGGCGTTGAACGGGCTCAGAGTCGGGCCGGCGGTCCGCAGGAAGCCGACGATTTCTTTCATCTGCTCGCCGCGACCGGCCACCACGCCGCCCATGCAACGGCCCTGACCATCGATGAATTTGGTGGCCGAATGCACAACGATGTCTGCACCGAGCTTCAGCGGCTGCTGCAACGCAGGCGTGCAGAAGCAGTTGTCGACCACCAGCATCGCGCCCTTGGCGTGTGCGATTTCCGACAGCGCGGTGATATCCACCAGTTCAGCCAGCGGATTGGACGGCGACTCGACGAACAGTAACTTGGTGTTGGACTTGATCGCCGCATCCCAGGCCGACAGATCCGCCAGCGGCACGTAATCGACTTCCACGCCGAAACGCTTGAAGTACTTCTCGAACAGGCTGATGGTCGAACCGAATACGCTGCGCGACACCAGCACATGGTCGCCGGCACTGCACAGGCTCATCACCACCGCCATGATCGCGGCCATGCCCGTCGCCGTGGCTACGGCTTGCTCGGCGCCTTCCAGCGCGGCAATGCGCTCTTCGAACGAGCGAACGGTCGGGTTGGTGTAACGCGAGTAAACGTTGCCCGGCACTTCCCCGGCAAACCGTGCGGCGGCGTCGGCAGCGGTACGGAACACGTAGCTGGAAGTGAAGAACATCGGATCACCGTGTTCGCCTTCCGGCGTACGGTGCTGACCGGCACGTACGGCCAGGGTATCGAACGCTACGCCTTCGAGGTCGCTGTCCAGCCGACCGGCATCCCATTCCTGACTCATGCTGTCACTCCTTGCCCTGTTCTCGATAAATAAAAGTCTTTTGCCAGATACAAAACCGGCCCCTAAGGGCCGGTTGAAACTCAGTTGTTGTACAGATCGATGATCGCACTGACCGCCTGGGTCTTGACCTTCGAGGCATCGTTGCGTGCCTGCTCGATCTTGTTCAGGTAAGCCTCATCGACGTCGCCGGTGACGTACTTGCCGTCGAACACCGCGCAGTCGAAGTTTTCGATCTTGATCTTGCCGCCGCCGACCGCTTCGATCAAGTCAGGCAGGTCCTGATAGATCAGCCAGTCAGCACCGATCAGGTCAGCGACATCCTGAGTTGAACGATTGTGCGCGATCAGCTCGTGAGCGCTCGGCATGTCGATGCCGTACACGTTCGGGAAGCGAACGGCTGGAGCGGCCGAGCAGAAGTAGACGTTTTTCGCGCCGGCTTCGCGGGCCATCTGGATGATCTGCTTGCAGGTGGTGCCGCGAACGATCGAGTCGTCCACCAGCATCACGTTCTTGCCGCGGAATTCCAGCTCGATGGCGTTGAGCTTCTGGCGTACCGATTTCTTGCGCGCGGCCTGACCAGGCATGATGAAGGTACGGCCGATGTAACGGTTCTTGACGAAGCCTTCGCGGAATTTCACGCCCAGATGGTTCGCCAGTTCCAGTGCCGCAGTGCGACTGGTGTCCGGGATCGGGATGACCACGTCGATGTCGTGCTCTGGACGCTCGCGCAGGATCTTCTCGGCCAGCTTCTCACCCATGCGCAGACGGGCCTTGTAGACCGAAACGCCATCGATGATCGAATCCGGACGCGCCAGGTAGACGTGTTCGAAGATGCACGGGGTCAGGGACGGGTTGGTCGCGCACTGACGGGTGTGCAGCTTGCCGTCTTCAGTGATGTAGACCGCTTCGCCCGGCGCCAGGTCGCGAATCAGGGTAAAGCCGAGCACGTCCAGCGAAACGCTTTCGGACGCGATCATGTACTCGACGCCTTCGTCGGTGTGACGCTGGCCGAACACGATCGGACGGATGCCGTGCGGGTCACGGAAACCGACGATGCCGTAACCGGTCACCATCGCCACGACGGCGTAACCACCGACGCAACGGTTGTGCACGTCGGTCACGGCGGCAAACACGTCTTCTTCGGTCGGTTGCAGTTTGCCGCGTTGAGCCAGCTCGTGGGCAAACACGTTCAGCAGCACTTCCGAGTCGGAACTGGTGTTGACGTGACGCAGATCGGATTCGTAGATCTCTTTGGCCAACTGTTCAACGTTGGTCAGGTTGCCGTTGTGCGCCAGGGTGATGCCGTACGGCGAGTTGACGTAGAACGGCTGGGCCTCGGCCGAGGTCGAGCTGCCGGCAGTCGGGTAACGGACGTGGCCGATACCCATGTGGCCGACCAGGCGCTGCATGTGACGCTGCTGAAACACGTCACGCACCAGGCCATTGTCCTTGCGCAAGAACAACCGGCCATCATGGCTGGTCACGATACCGGCAGCGTCCTGGCCGCGGTGCTGGAGCACGGTTAGCGCGTCATACAGCGCCTGATTGACGTTCGACTTACCGACGATACCGACGATGCCACACATGCGACGCAACCCCTACTTAATGGATCTGAACTGAACAACACTCACTGAGGCGTTTTGGCCGACGGCAAGAGTTGCTCCTTGAACGGAATATCAGCGGGTACGCTGATTCCGCTGGCAAGCCACTGACTGCTCCACCCGAGAATCAGGTTCTTGGACCAGTCGGCGACCAATAGAAACTTTGGCACGAGCTGTGATTCTTTCCACCACCCGTCCTGCTGTACCGGCCCCAGGCTCAACAGCCCGACCGCCACGACCACCAGCAACACGCCACGCGCAGCGCCGAAGGCCATGCCGAGGAATCGATCGGTCCCGGACAACCCGGTGACGCGAACCAACTCGCCGATAAGATAATTGATCATTGCGCCCACGATCAGTGTGGCGACAAACATGATGGCACAGCCCGTGATCACACGAGCCGATGGAGTTTGAATGTATCCGGCGAGGTACTCGGACAGTGAGCCACCGAACATCCAGGCAACCGCTCCTGCGATGATCCAGGTCACCAGCGATAGTGCTTCCTTGACGAAGCCGCGGCTCAAACTGATCAAAGCGGAGATGGCGATGATTGCAACGATCGCCCAGTCAACCCAGGTAAATGGCACAGTGCAGCCTACAGACGGATAAGGCGGCGCATTTTAGCAGAGCGCATGGCTGTCGGTAAGCTGCGATTGTCAGTGCATTTCAATCGAGGTGATAGTTTTCAGCCACGCTCGGGCTGGAAGCGCACCACAAACCCCTTGAGGTTCTGCTGACGGCTCAACAGATCGCGCAAACGATCGGCTTCGGCGCGCTCGATCAGCGGACCGACAAACACCCGGTTCTTGCCATCGGCGGAGCGGATGTAAGCGTTGTAACCCTGACTGCGCAGGGTTTTCTGCAGGCTTTCGGCGCTGGCGCGGCTCGACAGACTGGCCAGTTGCACCGACCAGCTTACCGACAGGCCATTGGCATCGACGCGGCTCTGGGTGGTATCCGGCTTGGCAGACAGCGCAGCGATCGGCTGGGCCGGGGCTGCAGCAGGCTTGGTCACGGGTGCAGGTGCCGGAGCAACTGCGACTGGTTTGGCTACCGGCGCTGGAGCCGGTGTCGGCGCAGCAGGTGCAATCGGCGCCGCTGGCGCCGCTGGCGCCGTTTGCTCGGCAACTTCGTAATCGCTCGGCACTGGTTCCTGAGGCAAAACCTGTGGCTCAGGCACCGCGACCGTCTCCATCTGGATCTGCGCCACGGCAGGTGCCTTCGGAGCAGCCGGCGCATCGACGGTCACCTGACGCTGTTCGTCCTGACGGGAAAACAGCATCGGCAGGAAAATCACCGCCAGCGCCACCAGCACTAGGGCACCGACCATGCGCTGCTTGTACGCTTTATCCAGCAAAGCCATTTGCCGCTTCCTCCGTGGAGCGCCGGGCCAGCCATTCAAGGGCCTCGGCGACACAATAAAATGATCCGAACAGCAAGATCTCGTCGTCGCTGGTGGCCACTGCACACTGCCCTTCCAGGGCGGCCGCCACGCTGTCATAAGACGTGACCGAGGCGCCAAGGTTCTGCAATGCATCATTCAATTCAGCCACCGGACGCGCGCGCGGCGAATCCAGTGGCGCCACCGCCCAATGCTGGACGCTGGCATTCAACTCACCGACCACACCGTCCAGATCCTTGTCCGCCAACAGGCCGAACACTGCCAGGCGCTTGCCGACCGGCGGGCGAGCCGCCAGACGCCGGGCCAGATACTCCGCCGCGTGCGGGTTATGCCCGACATCCAGCAACAGGTTCAGGCGCTTGCCGTTCCATTCGAACGAGCGACGATCCAGACGACCGACCACGCGAGTCGCCTGCAAGGCCGCAACAATCTGCTGAGCATCCCAAGGCAGACCGAGCAGCAAATAAGCCTGCAACGCCAGCGCAGCGTTTTCCATCGGCAGATCGAGCAGCGGCAAATCCCGCAGCTCGACGACCTGACCGTCAGCACCGGTGCCGTGCCACTGCCAGAATTGATCAGTGATGCCGAGATCGAAGTCGCGCCCACGCAGGAAGAACGGACAAGCAAGCTCACGCGCCTTGTCCAGCAACGGTTGTGGAGGATTCAGATCGCCGCACAGCGCAGGTTTGCCCTGACGGAAAATCCCGGCCTTCTCGAAGGCCACGGATTCGCGGGTGTTGCCCAGGTAATCGGCATGATCGACACCAATGCTGGTGACCAGCGCGATGTCGGCATCAACCACGTTGACCGTGTCCAGACGCCCGCCCAGCCCGACTTCAAGCACCACCGCATCGAGCCCGGCCTGCTGAAATAGCCAGAACGCCGCCAGGGTGCCCATTTCGAAGTAAGTCAGGGACGTTTCGCCACGCCCGGCCTCGACCGCCGCAAAGGCTTCGCACAGCTGCGCATCAGTGGCTTCGACGCCATTGAGCTGCACCCGCTCGTTGTAACGCAGCAGGTGCGGGGAATTGTAGACACCAACGCTCAAGCCCTGCGCCCGCAGCAGCGATGCCACGAAAGCGCAGGTCGAACCCTTGCCGTTGGTGCCGGTGACCGTAATCACCCGAGGCGCCGGCTGGCCCAGCCCCATGCGGGACGCTACCTGTTGCGAACGCTCCAGCCCCATGTCGATGGCCGAGGGATGCAACTGCTCAAGGTAGGCGAGCCACTCGCCAAGGGTACGTTCGGTCATACGTTGGCAGGCACCGGCGGAACGACGATCGGTTCGATCGGCGCGGCAACGAAGGTTGGCGTCGGCTTGCCGGTCAGTTGCGCCAGCAGGTTGCCCAGGCGCGGACGCAGTTCACGACGGTCAATGATCAGGTCGATTGCGCCGTGTTCCAGCAGGAACTCGCTGCGCTGGAAGCCTTCCGGCAGTTTTTCACGAACGGTCTGCTCGATCACGCGCGGACCGGCAAAGCCGATCAGGGCTTTCGGCTCGCCGACGATGACGTCGCCGAGCATTGCCAGACTGGCGGAAACGCCGCCATAGACCGGGTCGGTCAACACGGAGATGAACGGAATGCCTTCTTCGCGCAGACGTGCCAGCACCGCCGAGGTCTTGGCCATCTGCATCAGCGAGATCAGGGCTTCCTGCATCCGCGCACCACCGGAGGCGGAGAAGCAGACCATCGGGCAACGGTTTTCCAGGGCGTAGTTGGCGGCGCGCACGAAGCGCTCACCGACAATGGCGCCCATGGAGCCGCCCATGAAGCTGAATTCGAACGCCGAAACCACGACAGGCATGCCCAGCAGGGTGCCGCTCATGGAAACCAGTGCGTCTTTCTCGCCGGTCTGCTTCTGGGCAGCCACCAGGCGATCCTTATACTTCTTGCCGTCGCGGAATTTCAGACGGTCAACCGGCTCCAGGTCGGCGCCCAGCTCAACACGGCCTTCGGCATCCAGGAAGATGTCGATGCGCGCACGTGCGCCGATACGCATGTGATGGTTGCACTTAGGGCAAACGTCCAGGGTCTTTTCCAGCTCCGGACGATACAGCACGGCCTCGCAGGACGGGCATTTGTGCCACAGGCCTTCAGGCACCGAGCTCTTCTTGACCTCCGAACGCATGATCGAAGGGATCAGCTTGTCTACCAACCAGTTGCTCATGCTTTCTTTCTCCAGTACCGGCGGCCCGAACGCTCTGGTTCGCGGCCCCGCGTATGCCCTTCAGCTAAATTCATGTGTGGCGATGATCGATGGACTGCCGGGTCAGCGGAACTGACCTGCGTACAACCCGAAAAGACCCTCAGCCTCTTTTCTACAGAGCTGTGGACGGCGGCAGTCTGCCAGCCGTCACATCAACGTACGGCGTTGATGAACGCCCGAATCTTTGCGTGATCCTTGATGCCCTTGCTCGCCTCTACCCCACCACTGACGTCCACGGCGTATGGCCGCACCCGGGCAATGGCGTCAGCGACATTCTCCGGGGTCAGGCCGCCGGCCAGAATCAGCGGCTTGCTCAAACCCTGCGGAATCAATGACCAGTCGAACGCCTCACCGGTTCCACCGGGCACGCCTTCAACGTAGGTATCGAGCAGCACACCACTGGCGCTCGGGTAGGCATTGCAGGCGGCGGCGATGTCATCGCCAGCCTTGACCCGCAGGGCCTTGATATATGGCCGGTGCCAGCCTTCGCACTCGGCAGCGGTTTCATCACCATGAAATTGCAGCAGATCCAGCGGCACGGCATCGAGGATTTCCCCGAGCTCGCAGCGGCTGGCATTGACGAACAACCCGACGGTGGTCACGAACGGCGGCAACGCGGCGATGATCGCCCGCGCCTGCTGCACTGTCACCGCACGTGGGCTTTTAGCGTAGAACACGAACCCGATGGCATCGGCCCCGGCCTCGACGGCTGCCAACGCATCTTCCATGCGGGTAATCCCGCAAATCTTGCTGCGAACGGCCGACATGTCGATAAAAACCTCAGGGCAAATCCGGGAAAGTCCCGGATGGTAACAAATGCATTCGAGGGCGTCAGCCGTCAAGTTCCGAGAAACCCGTAAGGAAATGTGGCCCGATGAAACGCTCGGGCAACGGGAACTCGTCGTGGTACTCGACCTGCACCAGATACAGCCCGAACGGATGCGCCGTGACCCCGCCGGAGCGACGTTCGCGGCTTTCCAGCACTTCTTTCATCCACTCCGGCGGCCGCTCGCCGGCACCGATCGTCATCAGCACCCCGGCGATATTGCGCACCATGTGGTGCAGGAAGGCGTTGGCGCGGATGTCCAGCACGATCATTTTGCCGTGACGGGTCACGCGCAGATGATGCATCTGCTTGATCGGCGACTTGGCCTGACACTGACCGGCACGGAAGGCGCTGAAATCATGGGTACCAATCAGGTACTGCGCGGCCTCGGCCATGCGTTCCACGTCCAGTGGACGGTGATTCCAGGTGATTTCTTCATTGAGATGCGCCGGGCGGATCTGATCGTTGTAGATCACGTAACGATAGCGCCGGGCAATCGCCTTGAAACGCGCATGAAAGTGCGCAGGCATGACCTTCGCCCAACTGACACTGATATCGTGGGGCAGATTGATGTTGGCGCCCATGACCCAGGCTTTCAGCGAACGGTCGACCTGGGTGTCGAAATGTACGACCTGCCCACAGGCATGCACACCGGCGTCGGTCCGCCCGGCGCATTGCAGCGAGATCGGCGAATTGGCGACCTTCGACAAGGCTTTTTCCAGGGTTTCCTGCACGGTGAGCACACCCGTGGACTGGCGCTGCCAGCCGCTGTAGCGCGAACCCTTGTACTCAACGCCCAGAGCGACGCGAAAAAAGCCTTCGGGGGCCATTTCGGCGGCCGGATTATCTATGTTTGCCAAGTCGGTACAGCCTGCTGATCTACAAAGGCGGGCATTATAAGGCGGCGCACCGGGGACACCAGCCCCAAACAAAAACGGCAGCCTCAAAGGGCTGCCGTTTTGTTTACTGCCGAACGCTGACTCAGGCCAGGTGCGAAAGCATTTCCTTCGCTTCGCTCTTCTGCTTGTCATCACCCTCGCTGAGCACTTCGTTGAGGATGTCGCGCGCGCCGTCGTTGTCGCCCATGTCGATGTAGGCCTGGGCCAGATCGAGTTTGGTGGCGGCTTCGTCGGTACCGGCGAGGAAGTCGAAGTCCTCGTCGTTCAGATCACCGCCCAACGCTGCGTCGGCTTCGGTGAAGCTCGGCTCGTTGATGCTGCTCGACAGGCGATCCAGCTCGGCATTGACGTCGTCCAATTCGGCGGTGAAGGCATCCGGTTCAGCCGGGGTCGCATCCATCTCGTCTGCCAGGGACAGGTCGAAATCGGCTGGCAGCTCCAGATCGTCCAGAGGGGCTTCAGCCACCACTGGCGGCTCGACCGGCGGCAGATCTTTCACGCTCTCGTCGAGATCCAGCAGGAAATCGTCGTCAGCCAGTTCAACCGGCACAGGCGCAGGATCGGCGCCGAGATCCAGATCCAGATCGAAGTCAGACAGGTCGTCGAGGTTTTCCTTGATTTCGGTCTGCTGCTGCAGCACCGACTCGAAGCTCAGGTCGTCGTCGGCCGGGAATTCGTCCAGCTCGACCGGCGCCTCAGGTTCGACAGCAGCCACAGGAGCGACAGGTTCCACCGGTTTGATGTTGTCGAGATCATCCAGGCTCAGGTCAAAAGCGCTGTCCAGATCGTCGTCCGCCTTAGCGGCAGGCGCTTCTGGCTCATCAAGCAGCAGTTCCTTGACGTAATCCTCGTCCAGCTCGGCCGCAATGGCCGCTGCCGCCAGACCGGCAGCCGCAACGACCGCCATGGCCGGGAAGCGTTTTTTCAGCTCTTCGACCTTGGCGAAGTTGTCGCCATTGGCAACCAGTTGGCGCTCCTGACCGACGAAGGCATCACGATCACCCTGGCGACCGTAGACTTCCATCAGCTTCAGGCGCAGGTCGCTGCGCTGTGGCTCCAGGCTCACGCCCTCCTCCAGCAACGCTGCCGCCTGATTCAGGCGACCGCCATCGATGTGCGACTGTGCCTTGTCCAGCACGTCATCGGAGCGCTCGGCTGCCGGGGCTACTAGCGGCGCGGCGATCGGCTCGGCCATCACTACTGGCGCCACCACAGGGGCAGGTGCCGGGGTTGGAGCCGGTGCCGGCGCAGGCGTGAGCTTGACGCTTGCCGCCGGCACTTCCAGGCCTTCAAAGCTGTCTTCCGGCAGATCGAGCTCTGGCGAGAACGACTGCTCTTCCAGGGCGCGAGCCATGCGCAGGTGTTTCTCGGCTTCCTGTTGCGCCTTGCGGCGACGGGCCAGCAGCAACAGCAGAAGCAGGAACACCACCGCACCACCACCAACCAGACCGAGCAGGATCGGGTTGGTCAGCAGTTCGTTGAAGGTCTTGTCTTCGTCGGTAGCAGGCTTCGGCTCGACCACTGGCTCAACCGGTGCCGGAGCGGCGGCTTCGGGCGCAGGTGCGGCAGGTGCCGCCTCGGCCGGCGTCGCCGGTGGAGTCGCTGCCAGTTCCGCAGTAATGGCCGGAACCGGCGCAACGGCTGGCGCAGCCGCGTCAGCTGCCGGCGCCGGAGCAGTGCCCGGGCCCTCAGCCTGCATTTTCGCCAGTTGATTGTTCTTCAGCTCGATCAGGCGTTGCAGTTTGTCCAGCTGGCTTTGCAGATCAGCCATGCGGCTTTTCAGCTCTGCATTGTCACGACGGGTGGTGTCGAGGCTTTCCTGGGTCACTGCCAGCTTGTTGCTCAGGGCCTTGGCATCGCCAGCCGGCCCCTTGCCGCTAGCCTTGCCGCTTTCGGCGGAAACGAGACTCAGGTTGTCCTTGGCATTCTGTGCAGCGCCGGCATTGGCGCGGCCACGCTTGGTGGCATCCAGTTGCTGCTGACCGGTGCCTGGCTTGGCTACATAACGACGCCCCTGACGCCAAGCCTCGTTTTGTGCGGCCACTTCGGCAATCGCTTTCGACTGCGGCAGCGCAGTGCTTTGCACCTGATCCGGCAGACGCAACACCTGACCGGTTTTCAGGCGGTTGATGTTGCCGTCGATGAATGCGTCAGGGTTCAGAGCCTGAATCGCCAGCATGGTCTGCTGGATCGAACCGCCAGTGCGCGCCTTGGCTGCGATTTCCCACAGAGTGTCGCGCGGCGTGGTGGTGTGGCTCGGATGCGTTGCACCCGTGGTCGGCGCGGTGATGGTTTGTGCCGGCGCTGCCTGAGCAGCGGCATCAGCGGTCTGCGGCGAGAACTTCGACGGATCCAGCAGCACGCTGTAATCACGCAGCAGGCGACCGTTCGGCCACATCACCTGCACGAGGAATTTCACCATCGGTTCCGACAGCGGCTTGCTCGAGGTTACGCGCAGCACGCTTTTGCCGCTGGCGTTGAGCACCGGGGTGAAGGTCAGATCATTGAGGAAGGCTTGGCGATCGACGCCGGCCTTGGCGAAATCTTCGGGCGAGGCCAGGCTCGGCACCACTTCGGCAGCGGTGAGATCCTTGACATCGAGCAGCTCGATTTCCGCCACCAGCGGCTGGTTCAGGGTCGACTTCAGGGTCAGCTCCCCGAGCCCGAGGGCATGCGCCATACCGGAGGACAGCGCCGAGGCGGCCGCTATTGCTAACACCAGTTTGCGAACTTGAACCATAGCCTCTTCCTTTGTTTGAACGTTCCTCGGCGAGCGAGAAGATGTTGATTGTCGCTGCCGTAAGGCATTGCGCGCGACGACGACAGTATGCCGCGCGCGATCATTTCTTTGATGCCCCGGAAAGTCCCGGAGGGTATTACGTCATCAAGTGATCTGGCCAAGCATAGCGCCCGGCTAGAATCAGTCGACAAATTGTTGCCAAGTATCTTTTACAGCAGGTCTTTTATCAACAACTCGGCCACTTGCACCGCGTTGAGCGCCGCGCCTTTGCGTACGTTATCTGACGTCAGCCACAGATTAAGTTCCGACGGCTCGTCGACACCGCTACGCACCCGCCCGACATAGACCACGTCCTGCCCCACCGCGTCACCGACCGCGGTCGGATAATCGCCGGCCTCGACCAGCTCGATCCCCTCGGCGTCTTCAAGCGCGGCATTGACCTGTTCCAGGTCGACCGCGTTCGTTGACTGCAAGGTCACGCTAAAGCTATCGCCAAAAAACACCGGGGCTTGAACGCAAGTTGCGGAAATCTTTAATGAAGGTTTGGCCAGCACCTGACGCAGCTCGCGCACCAGACGTTTTTCCAGCAGCGTGTGGCCGTGAGCGTCCGGCGTACCAACCTGAGCCAACAGGTTGAACGCCATCTGCCGATCGAAGAATGTCGGCTCCAGCGGACGCATGTTCAGCAGCTCCGTCGTCTGCCGGGCCAGCTCGGCAACGGCCTCACGGCCCTGGGCGGAAACGGCCAGACTGGCGGTGACATGCACATATTGCAGATCAACCAGATCGAGCAACGGCGCCAGCACCACGGCAAGTGTGGTGGCCGACGGGCTCGGGCTGCAGACCTGGAAAGGAACTTTCAAACCGGCCAGTACATCGGTATTGGCCTCCGGCACCACTTGCGGCGCCTGATCCGCCGGCAAGGCGCCGGACAGATCCACCAGCGAGCAACCCGCCGCATGAGCACGAGCCGCGTAGCTCAGGGTGATGGCCGGGCCGGCGGCAAAGAACGCCAGTTTGACCTTGCTGAAATCGAACTCGTCGACTTCGCGCACGCGCACGTTCTTGTTGCGAAACAGCACCGAGCTGCCGGCGGATTCGCTGCTGGCCAGCAGGTGCAGGTTGCCGACCGGGAAGTCGCGCTCCTCGAGAATCTGCACAAGGGTTTCGCCGACAATACCGGTGGCGCCGATCACGGCAATATCAATGGGCTGGCTCATGGTGCGACCTCTGGTGGAACGGGGGGAGCGGCACTTTACCGGGTGGCTGCCAGACAGGCAAAAAAAACCCGCGCCTCTTGCAAGGCACGGGTTCGTTCATTGCTTCAAGCGATCAACGCTCCAGCAGGATCCGCAGCATGCGGCGCAGCGGTTCGGCCGCGCCCCACAGCAACTGGTCGCCGACGGTGAACGCGCCAACGAACTGCGAACCCATGTTCAGCTTGCGCAGACGACCGACCGGTACATTCAGGGTGCCGGTAACTTTCGTCGGGCTCAGCTCCTGCATGCTGATTTCACGGTTGTTCGGCACCAGCTTGACCCAAGGGTTGTGCTGGCTGATCAGCCCTTCGATGTCGGCAATCGGCACGTCTTTATTCAGCTTGATGGTCAGCGCCTGGCTGTGGCAACGCATGGCGCCGATGCGCACGCAGATACCGTCGACCGGGATCGGGCTCTTGAAGCGGCCGAGGATCTTGTTGGTCTCGGCCTGGGCCTTCCACTCTTCGCGGCTCTGGCCGTTCGGCAGTTCCTTGTCGATCCACGGGATCAGGCTGCCGGCCAGCGGTACGCCGAAGTTTTCGGTCGGGTAGGCGTCGCTGCGCATGGCTTCGGCCACACGACGGTCGATGTCGAGGATCGCGCTGGCAGGATCGGCCAGTTGATCGGCGACAGCGGCGTGGGTCGCGCCCATTTGCTTGATCAGTTCACGCATGTTCTGCGCGCCGGCACCGGAGGCCGCCTGATAGGTCATGGCGCTCATCCACTCCACCAGACCGGCCTCGAACAGACCGCCCAGGCCCATCAGCATCAGGCTGACGGTGCAGTTGCCGCCGATGTAGTTCTTGGTGCCCGCATCAAGCTGCTGGTCGATGACCTTGCGGTTGACCGGGTCGAGGATGATGACGGCGTCGTCGTTCATCCGCAGGCTCGAGGCCGCGTCGATCCAGTAACCCTGCCAGCCGGCTTCGCGCAGCTTCGGGAACACTTCGCTGGTGTAGTCGCCGCCCTGGCAGGTCAGGATCACGTCGAGGGTCTTCAGCTCTTCAATGCTGTAAGCGTCCTTGAGCGGAGCAATGTCCTTGCCCACGGACGGGCCTTGGCCACCGACATTGGAAGTGGTGAAAAACACCGGCTCGATAAGATCGAAATCCTGCTCTTCCAGCATCCGCTGCATGAGCACGGAACCGACCATACCGCGCCAACCGATCAGACCTACACGTTTCATCGCAACTACACCTTCTTGAAAAGTGGGCCGCTGCTTTGTATTGAATTTCGCAGCGGGCCCGAGAGATTACAGATTCCGCAGCGCGGCGACTACTGCGTCACCCATTTCCTGCGTACCGACTTTAGTGCAACCGGTCGAAAAGATGTCGCCAGTGCGCAGGCCTTGATCCAGCACCACGCTGACCGCTTTCTCGATGGCATCCGCCGCTTCGTGCAGATTGAAGCTGTAACGCAGCATCATCGACACCGACAGAATGGTCGCCAGCGGGTTGGCGATGCCTTTGCCCGCGATGTCCGGTGCCGAACCGTGGCAAGGCTCGTACATGCCCTTGTTGTTGGCGTCCAGCGAGGCCGACGGCAGCATGCCGATGGAGCCGGTGAGCATCGACGCTTCGTCGGACAGGATGTCGCCGAACATGTTGTCGGTGACGATCACGTCGAACTGCTTCGGCGCGCGCACCAGTTGCATGGCGGCGTTGTCGACGTACATGTGGCTCAGTTCGACCTCAGGGTAATCCTTGGCCACCTGCTCGACCACTTCACGCCACAACTGGCTGGACGCCAGCACGTTGGCCTTGTCCACCGAGCACAGCTTCTTGCCACGAACCATGGCCATGTCGAAACCGACACGGGCAATGCGGCGGATTTCGCTTTCGCTGTACGGCAGCGTGTCGTAGGACTGGCGCTCGCCGTTTTCCAGGGTACGCGTACCACGCGGCGCGCCGAAATAGATGCCACCGGTCAGCTCACGGACGATCAGGATGTCCAGGCCGGAAACGATCTCCGGCTTCAGGCTCGAAGCGTCGGCCAGTTGCGGGTACAGGATCGCCGGACGCAGGTTGCCGAACAGGCCCAGTTGCGCACGGATTTTCAGCAGGCCGCGCTCAGGGCGGATGTCACGCTCGATGGTGTCCCATTTCGGGCCACCCACGGCGCCCAGCAGCACAGCGTCGGCGGCACGGGCACGGTCCAAGGTTTCATCGGCCAGCGGCACGCCATGCTTGTCGATGGCGGCGCCACCGATCACGTCATGGCTCAGCTCGAAGCCCAGGCTGTACTTGTCGTTGGCCAGCTCCAGCACCTTGACCGCTTCGGCCATGATTTCCGGACCAATACCGTCGCCTGGGAGAATCAGAATCTGCTTGCTCATGCTTTCCTCGTGTCTTCAGTCGGTGCGCCAGCGACTGGCGCGCCCGGAAAAATGCTTGTGGTTCTAAATTTATTTCTCGGCCCAGAGCACCAGTACATCTGTACTGAACGAACCATCGGCCTCAATCTCAAAATATTCGCGCACTTCGTTGCCCATCGATTGCTGCAACTGGCGAATCGCGGCGCGCATCACCTCGGGCGTGCGCATGCGCTCGACCCAGCTGTTGTACTCCAGACGCAGGCGCTGACGCGTGGTGCTGCGGGTGTGCAGACCGGCCTCGCTGACCTGGCGCAGCCACTCACCGGCAGAATAATCGCGCACATGGCTGGTGTCGCGCAGCACCTCGACGCTCTGCAAATAGGTGTCGAACAGCGGACTGCCCGGCGACAGCACATCGATGAACGCCGCCACACCACCCGGTTTCAGCACCCGACGCACTTCACGCAGGGCCACGCCGAGATCGCTCCAATGGTGCGCCGAGTAACGGCTGAACACGAAGTCGAACTCGCCATCGGCGAACGGCAGGCGCTCGGCGGCACCGTTGACCGTGGAAACGTTGCTCAAACCACGATCAACCGCAGCGGCGGCCACCACGTCGAGCATTTGCTGCGACAGGTCGTAGGCCACCACTTCCTTCACCAGCGGGGCGACGTGAAAACTCACGTGCCCGGCGCCGCAACCCAGGTCCAGCAACCGAGCCTCGCCCTGCCCCGCCAGCTCAGCCCGCAGCAGCGCAAATTCAGTGCCTTGAGCGTGAACGGCGCTGCTCAGGTAGGCGGCGGCCTGTTCACCGAATTGCTTCTGTACAACCTGACTGTGCTGGGCGGTGCTGGTCATGGGGACTTCCTTTTTTGGGGTTTCAACCTTTCAAATTCACGCGTCGCGGAACAACCACGGCTGGCTCGCACGATGTTTGGCTTCGAACGCCGCAATCGCGTCGCCGTCCTGCAAGGTCAGGCCGATGTCGTCCAGACCGTTGAGCAGGCAGTGTTTGCGGAACGCGTCGATCTCGAAGCGGTACACCTTGCCGTTCGGGCTGGTCACGGTCTGTTCGTGCAGATCGATCTGCAACTGATAGCCCGGCGCGGCCTCGACCTGTTTGAACAGTTCGTCGACTTCGGCATCGCTCAAGATGATCGGCAGCAAGCCGTTCTTGAAGCTGTTGTTGAAGAAGATGTCGGCATAGCTCGGCGCAATGATGCTGCGGAAACCGTATTCTTCCAGCGCCCACGGCGCGTGCTCACGGCTGGAGCCGCAACCGAAGTTTTCGCGGGCCAGCAACACGCTGGCGCCTTGATAACGCTCGGCGTTGAGCACGAACTCCTTGTTCAGCGGGCGCTTGGAGTTGTCCTGATACGGTTGGCCGACATCCAGATAACGCCACTCATCGAACAGGTTCGGGCCGAAACCGGTGCGTTTGATCGACTTCAGAAACTGCTTCGGGATGATCTGGTCGGTGTCGACGTTGGCACGATCCAGAGGCGCGACAAGACCAGTGTGCTGGGTAAAAGCTTTCATGCTGCGCTCCTTTTAGATCAATTCACGAACGTCGATGAAACGACCGTTCACCGCCGCCGCAGCGGCCATGGCCGGGCTGACGAGGTGGGTACGACCACCGACGCCCTGACGGCCTTCGAAGTTACGGTTGGACGTCGAGGCGCAATGCTCGCCGGACTCCAAACGGTCCGGGTTCATCGCCAGGCACATCGAGCAGCCTGGCTCGCGCCATTCGAAACCGGCTTCGAGGAAGATCTTGTCCAGACCTTCGGCCTCGGCCTGCGCCTTCACCAGACCCGAGCCCGGCACCACGATGGCCTGCTTGATGGTCGATGCGACCTTGCGGCCCTTGGCGATCACCGCCGCAGCGCGCAAGTCTTCGATGCGCGAGTTGGTGCAGGAACCGATGAACACGCGGTCGAGCTGAATGTCGGTGATCGCCTGATTGGCGGTCAGGCCCATGTATTTCAAGGCGCGGACGATCGAGTCGCGCTTGACCAGATCCATCTCCTTGGCCGGGTCCGGCACGTTCTGATCAACGGCCAATACCATTTCCGGCGAAGTGCCCCAACTGACTTGCGGCTTGATCTGCGCAGCATCGAGTTCGACCACGGTGTCGAAATGCGCGTCGGCGTCGGACACCAGGTCTTTCCAGGATTCGACCGCCAGATCCCACTCGGCGCCTTTCGGTGCGAACGGACGACCCTTGACGTAATCCACAGTCTTCTGGTCCGCCGCCACCAGGCCCACACGGGCGCCGGCTTCGATGGACATATTGCAGATGGTCATGCGGCCTTCGATGGACAAATCACGGATCGCGCTGCCGGCGAACTCCATGGCATGGCCGTTACCACCTGCGGTGCCGATCTTGCCGATCACGGCGAGGACGATGTCCTTGGCGGTCACGCCGAACGGCAACTGGCCTTCGACGCGCACCAGCATGTTCTTCATTTTCTTGGCGACCAGGCACTGGGTGGCGAGCACGTGCTCGACCTCGGAAGTACCGATACCGTGGGCCAATGCGCCGAAAGCGCCGTGGGTCGAGGTGTGGGAGTCGCCGCAGACCACGGTCATGCCCGGCAAGGTTGCGCCCTGCTCCGGGCTGATGACGTGGACGATGCCCTGGCGCACGTCGTTCATCTTGAATTCGACGATGCCGTATTCATCGCAGTTGTCGTCGAGGGTCTGAACCTGCAAACGCGAGACCTGGTCGGCAATGGCACTGATGCCGCCCTTGCGCTCCGGGGTGGTCGGTACGTTGTGGTCCGGGGTCGCGATGTTGGCATCGATGCGCCATGGCTTGCGCCCGGCCAGACGCAGGCCATCGAAGGCTTGCGGCGAGGTCACTTCGTGGATGATGTGACGATCGATATAGATCAGCGCCGAACCATCGTCGCGCTGCTTGACCAAATGCGAATCCCAGAGCTTGTCGTAGAGCGTTTTGCCGGCCATCAGACGTTTCCTCATCAGCTTGTTTCTATGCCCTGGGCTTATCAATAACCCTTTGGCTTGTGAGGCCGATCCTATGGGGTTAGATTGAATAACTCAAATTCATATTTTTTATGCTTTGGATAACCAACTGGAATGCGAACATGGATCTGGCCAACCTCAATGCTTTTATCGCAATTGCCGAGTCCGGGAGCTTCTCCGGCGCCGGTGAACGCCTGCACCTGACGCAACCGGCGATCAGCAAACGTATCGCCGGGCTGGAGCAGCAATTGAATGTGCGGCTGTTCGACCGGCTGGGCCGTGAAGTGGGCCTGACCGAGGCCGGCCGGGCTTTGCTGCCACGGGCCTATCAGATTCTCAACGTGCTCGATGACACCCGCCGCGCCCTGACCAACCTCACCGGCGAAGTCACGGGGCGCCTGACCCTGGCCACCAGTCACCACATCGGTCTGCACCGTTTGCCGCCGTTATTGAGGGAATACACCCGCCGCTACCCACAGGTGGCGCTGGATATTCAGTTCCTCGATTCGGAAGTGGCCTACGAGGAAATTCTCCATGGTCGGGCTGAACTGGCGGTCATCACCCTGGCGCCGGAGCCGCATACGCTGGTCAAAGCCACGCCGGTCTGGGACGACCCGCTGGATTTCGTGGTCGCCCCGGAACACACATTGATCAGCAACGGCGCTGTCACATTGGCGGACATTGCCGGCCATCCGGCGGTTTTCCCCGGCGGCAACACCTTTACCCACCATATTGTCCAACGCCTGTTCGAGGCTCAGGGCCTGACGCCGAACATCGCCATGAGCACTAACTATCTGGAAACCATCAAGATGATGGTGTCGATCGGCCTGGCCTGGAGCGTTTTGCCGCGCACCATGCTCGATGAACAGGTGGCGAGCATACCTTTGCCGGGCATACAGCTCAGTCGCCAGCTAGGCTATATCCTGCACACCGAACGGACGCTGTCGAATGCTGCACGGGCGTTTATGGCCCTGCTGGACGCGCAAATCGATCTGCCAGGGACTCTCGGCTGACTTGTGCTACTCCTATAGAGCTGCCGTCCCTGTGCCTAACGCCCAAATCAGCTCAAGGCCCCTTAACAATGCCGAAATCTGTTGACCGTATTCCGCCGATGCCGCGTATTCAGGCCATTGATCCACGGCGTTCCGAACAGAGCTGGGAGAGCGCGCCGCAATTGCTCGCGGCGCTCAACGGCGCCCGCCTCGGCGCCTGGTATTGGGATATCGAGCGTGGGCAGATCAGTTGGTCGCGGGGCACCCAGGCCCTTTTCGGCTTCGATCCACGGCAGCCGCTGCCCGAAGACCTGGAATACCTCGACCTGTTGCCGCCGGAAGACCGGGCGAAAACCATTCGCGCCTTCCACGCGGTGATAGCCGGCGCGCCCCTGGAACAGGCGATGCACCACCGCATTCGCTGGCCCGACGGCAGCCTGCACTGGCTGGAGATCAATGGCAGCCTGCTGCCGGACAAGCATGGTCGCCCCCGAATGATCGGGGTGATCCGTGAAATCACCCACCAGCGGCAACGGGAACAAGCCCTCAGCAGCTCGGAGAAACGTTTCGCCACACTGTTTCATCTGTGCCCGAACATGGTGCTGCTGACCCGCCAGGAAGACGGCCTGATCAGCGAGGCCAACCAGTATTTCGAAAGCCTGTTCGGCTGGCCGGTGCAGAGCGCCATCGGGCGCACCACCCTGGAACTGGGCCTGTGGGTGCATCCCGAGCAGCGAGCGGAACTGGTCAAGAAAACCAAAGCCAAGGGCGAACTGATCAGCATGGAGGTGCAGTTCCGCGCCAGCAATGGTCAGGTTCACGACGGGATTCTCAGCGCACAAAAGGTCGAGCTGGAAGGCCAGCCATACCTGCTGAGCACCTTTCTCGACACCACTGAACGCAAAGCCGCCGAACATGCGCTCAAGGACAGCCAGGAACGCCTCGATCTGGCACTGGATTCGGCGCAGCTCGGCACCTGGGACTGGCACATTCCCAGCGGCATGCTTTACGGCTCGGCCCGGGCCGCGCAATTGCACGGGCTGGAGCCGATTCCGTTCCACGAATCGTTCGACGAATTCTTCGAAGGCGTGCCCGGCGAAGAGCGCGACAGCATGCGTGACGCCTACCGCAGCCTGCGCGAAGGACCAGCGGGCAACTATCAATTGACGTATCGCGTGCAACTGCCAGACGGCAGCTCGCGCTACCTGGAAAGCCGCGCCCGCCTCTATCGCGACGAAAACGGCGCGCCGCTGCGCATGGCCGGTACCCTGCTCGATATCACCGATCAGGTCGAACGCGAACAACGGCTGGTGGCCTCGGAAGAAAAATTCGCCACCCTGTTCCAGGTCAGCCCCGACCCGATCTGCGTCACCCGCCAGGAAACCGGGGAGTTCATCGAGATCAACTCCAGCTTCACCCAGACTTTCGGCTGGAGCGCCACCGACGTGATCGGCCATACCGCCGAAGAAATCGGCCTGTGGGATGCGTCGGCGAAAAGCCTGCAACGCATCGAGCGGGTGATCCGCGAACAGGGCCTGAGCAATGTCGCGATCATCGTCCAGCACAAGGACGGCCAATCGCTGACCTGTGTGATTTCCAGTCGCCAGATCAGCGTCGGCAACCAGCCCTGCATCGTCACCACGCTGCGCGACATCACCCAGCAACAGCGCTCGGAAGCGGCGCTCAAGGCCAGTGAAGAGAAGTTCGCCAAGGCGTTTCACTCCAGCCCCGACGCGATCACCATCACCGAACGCGACACCGGACGCTATCTGGAGGTCAACGACGGTTTCTGTCGCCTGACCGGTTACCGTGCCGATGAAGTGGTGGGCAAAACCGTGTACCAGGTCGGTATCTGGGCCGAGGAAAAACAGCGCTCGGGGTTGCTCGCCGAGCTACAGATCAAGGGCCGCGTACACCATCAGGAAATGCTCGGGCGCAACAAGCGCGGGGAATTGCTGACTGTGGAAGTCTCGGTCGAGCCGATCACCCTCAACGAAATCGCCTGCCTGCTGATGACCGCACGGGACGTCAGCCTGCTGAAGAATGCCGAAGCGCAGATCCGTCATCTGGCCTATCACGACCCGCTGACCAACCTGCCCAACCGCGCACTGCTGATGGATCGTCTGAGCCAGCAGATCGCCCTGCTCAAGCGCCACAACTTGCGCGGCGCGCTGCTGTTTCTCGATCTCGATCACTTCAAACACATCAACGACTCGCTCGGCCATCCGGTTGGCGACACTGTGCTGAAGATCATCACCGCACGTCTCGAAGCCAGTGTGCGCATGGAAGACACCGTGGCGCGGCTCGGTGGCGATGAATTCGTGGTGTTGCTCAGCGGCCTGGAAGGCACGCGCAACGAGGTCAGCGTTCAGGTGCGGGAGTTGGCCGACACCATTCGCGAACTACTGTCGGAGCCGATGTTCCTCGACGGCCAGCGCCTGCAAGTGACGCCGAGCATCGGCGTGGCGCTGATTCCCGATCACGGCTCGACCCCGACCGACCTGCTCAAACGTGCAGACATCGCGCTGTACCGGGCCAAGGACTCCGGACGCAACACCACGCAGATGTATCACAACACCATGCAGAAAGCGGCCAGCGAACGACTGCGCATGGAGACCGACTTGCGACTGGCGCTGTCCCGTGGCGAATTCAACGTACATTTCCAGCCGCAAGTGGACGCCCGGGACAACCGCATCATCGGCGCCGAAGCGCTGGTGCGCTGGAATCACCCGGAACTCGGCGCGCAATCGCCCACCGAGTTCATCAAGGTCCTGGAAGACAGCGGGCTGATCCTCGAGGTCGGCACCTGGATCCTCGATGAAGCCTGCGATGCCTTCAAGCAACTGATCGCCGACGGCCTGATCGATCCGCTGGCGTTCAGCCTGTGCGTGAACATCAGTCCCCGGCAATTCCGCCAGAACGATTTCGTCGAACGCATCGAACACAGCATGACCAGCCATGGCCTGCCCTGCTCGCTGCTGAAACTGGAAATCACCGAAGGCATCGTGATCCAGAACCTGGAAGACACCATCAGCAAGATGCGTCGCCTGAAAAAGCTCGGCGTGAGCTTCGCCATGGACGATTTCGGCACCGGTTATTCATCGCTGACTTACCTCAAGCGCCTGCCGGTGGACACCCTGAAGATCGATCAGTCCTTCATCCGCGACGCCACCAGCGACCCCAACGACGCCGAGATCATCCGCGCCATCGTCGCCATGGCCCGCAGCCTGGAACTGGAGGTGATCGCCGAAGGTGTGGAAACCCCCGAGCAGCTGGCGTTTCTGCAAGGGCTGGGCTGCCATTTGTATCAGGGGTATCTGCACAGTCGGCCGGTGGCGCTGGAGGTGTTGAAAGGCTTGCTTGAATGACGGGTACAAAAAAGGGCGCCTTTCGGCGCCCTTCTTGTCAGTCGGCCTGGCTTATTGCAGAGCCGGCTTCTGCGCCCCGTTGATCGGGATGCGCTTGGCTTTCGCTTCTTCCGGGATCACACGCAACAGATCGATGCTCAGCAGGCCGTTGCTCAGGCCGGCGGCCTTGATCTCGATGTGATCGGCCAGACGGAAGGACAGCTTGAATGCACGCTGGGCGATGCCCTGGTGCAGGAAAGTGACGCCTTCGTTCGCGTCACGCTTGCCGCCACTGATGGTCAGCACGCCCTTCTCGACTTGCAGTTCCAGGTCTTCTTCCTGGAAACCGGCCGCCGCCACGACGATGCGATATTGATCGTCACCGTGTTTTTCGACGTTGTAAGGAGGGTAGCTGCTGCCTGGCTCGTTGCGCAGGGCGGTTTCGAACAGGTCGTTGAAACGGTCGAAACCTACCGAGGAACGGAACAGTGGAGCGAGGGAAAATGCAGTACTCATGGTTCAAATCTCCTGAAAACAATCAGCAAGGTTTTTTGTCTCCGCGACCCGAATTCGGCATCGCGTAACCCTTAGATAAGGACCTGCATTTTGTTTTCAAGAGATTATTCGAAGATTTTTTCAGGCGGCTTCGGCGACCGGCAAGCCCAGCAAACGCGAGACCTGATCCGGCTCGGTTTCGCGGCGAAGCACGGTAAACAGCTCGGTGGCTTCGGGATAATTGCGGGTCAGCATCGCCAGCCATTGCTTCAAACGGCCCGGTGATTGGCGCGCAGTCATCTGCGCCTTGGCTTGCAGCCAGAAGTCCTGGATCAGTGGCATCAGCTCGGCCCAGGTCATCTCGACGACTTCCTCACCGGCACGGGCGGCAGCGATCTGCTTGGCCAGATCGGGACGCGAAACCAGACCACGACCGAGCATGATGTCCTCGACGCCGCTGATTTCCCGGCAACGACGCCAGTCTTCAACACTCCAGATGTCGCCGTTGGCGAACACCGGCACCTTGACCACATCCTGCACACGCGGAATCCACTCCCAATGGGCCGGCGGCTTGTAGCCATCCATCTTGGTCCGGGCGTGAACCACGATATGCTCGGCGCCACCCTCGGCCAGCGCCGTGGCGCACACCAGCGAGCCGTCCGGGCTGTCGAAACCCAGGCGCATCTTGGCGGTGACCGGAATGTGCGCCGGCACTGCACGTCGCACGTGTTCGACGATCTGGTTGAGCAGCTCCGGCTCCTTGAGCAGCACCGCGCCGCCACGGGACTTGTTGACGGTCTTGGCCGGGCAGCCGAAGTTCAGATCGATCACTTCGGAACCCAATTCGCATGCAAGCGCAGCGTTTTCCGCCAGGCACACCGGGTCGGAACCCAGCAATTGCACGCGCAGCGGCACGCCGGAAGCGGTGCGGGCACCGTTGAGCAGTTCAGGACCGAACTTGTGGAAATAGGCCGGGGTCAGCAACTGGTCGTTGACCCGGATGAACTCGGTCACGCACCAGTCGATACCGCCGACACGGGTCAGGACATCGCGCAGGATGTCGTCGACCAACCCTTCCATCGGCGCCAGAGCAATTTGCATGGGAAACACACACTCAAGGAAAAACGTGCGGCAGTTTACTGGGTTTCGCGGGTTAAACCCATGTCCGCTGTCTGGATGGCCGGGCCGTAACCCTCGATGAACTCGGCGGGCATGCGCTTGGGTCTGCCGGTGGACAGCTCGATGCAGACGAAGGTGGTCTGGGCGCGCAGCAGCGTGGTGTTGTCGCTGGGGCGAATCAGCTGGAATTGACGGGTCATTTTCAGGCGCTGATCCCAATCGACGATCCAGGTCGCCAATTGCAGTTCGTCACCTTCGTAGGCGGCTGCGAGGTAGTCGATTTCGTGTCGCACCACCGCCATCGCCCGATCCAGACGACGATACTCGACCAGATCCAGGCCCAGCCGCTGCGAGTGGCGCCAGGCACAACGTTCGAGCCAGGAGACGTACACCGCGTTGTTTGCGTGTCCCAGCCCGTCGATGTCCTCAGCGCCCACTTGCAGATCAATGGTAAACGGCGTTGCCCGATCCCAGCCCATGCCCTACTCCCGGTCAAATGATTCATCCGGGGCAGTGTAACGGATGACTAGGCCGATTGCCGCGCCTGAAGACTGCGACCGGCCAGCAGTGATAACACGCCATCAATCACCCGAGGGTCGGCCAGCACGCGCTGGTGGCCGCCGGCCTCCAGGCGCAGCAGTCGGCTGTCGAACCAGGATTCGTGGATCAGTTGGGACTCCTTGACCGAGACGAAGGTGTCGTCTTCGGCATGCACGATCAGGCCTGGCATATCCAGTTGATAGTGAGCGACATCGAGGGTGGCGGCGCGCATGCCGACGTCCTGTTCGACTTGGCGGATGAAGGCAGAACGAGCTCTCGGCGGCATTCCGACGTAGCGGGCAAACCCGCGCAACACCCCCAGAATTCGGGCCGGCGCGGCAATGCTGACCAGGGTTTCGGTGCGCAGGCCCAGTTGCACGGCGAGCATGGCGCTGGCGCCACCCATGGAGTGACCGATGACCGCTTGCAGCGGTGGCAATTCAGCAGCGGCTTCGAGCATGGCCCGGGCAAACAGTACGACGTTGGCTTCGCGTCCAGGTGATCGCCCGTGGGCCGGACCGTCGAGAGCGACGACGGTGTAACCTGATTCGACCAGCGCGGTAATCAGCGCAGCAAACTGGGTCGGCCGCCCTTCCCAACCGTGCATCAGCAGAACCGTCGGCCCTTGCCCCCAACGCAGCGCGGAGAGGCCGAAACGCAACGTGATCCGCTCGGATTTCGCCAGCAGTGGCAATTCCCAATCCCGTGGCGAGTTTGCGCGGGGCGTCATGAATGCCAGCCGCATTTTGCTTGCCACCAGTTTCGGTGCAAACCAGCCCAAGGTGCCATTAACGCCGCGAACCCACTTCAACGTGCTCATCGCTCTCTCCTCAGGCTTGCTGCCTTCAGGTCAACGCACCGCCGATTTGGCAGCGCGCAGCAATCGATCGGATAAATCACCAGGCCCCAACGCCCTTGAGAGCGCCAGACCACCTACCATCAGGGCCACGTCGGCCAACGCTTTATCGATGTCTTCAGGGCTTGAAGCCAACTGCGCGATCATCAGTTCCAGGTGCTCGTTCAGCGCTATGCGAAATTCTTCCGGCAGCCGCCCAAGCTCACCGATGGAAGCCGGGATCGGGCAGGCCGAGTCACTGGAATCACGGTGCTTGCGCGACAGGTAGAACGCGGCCACCAGGGCGCGACGCTCTTCACCGGTCAATTCGGAGTCCATGTCGGCGATCAGGTCGCGGCGGCGACCCAGCAACTGCTTGAACGCTTCAAGCATCATTGCGTCCTTGCTTTCGAAGTGCGCATAGAAGCCACCGACAGTCAGGCCGGCGGCGCCCATCACTTCACCCACGCTCGGCTCGGCCGGGCCACGCTGGATCAGAGCGGCACTGGCAGCCTTGAGGATGCGTTCGCGGGTTTGAGCTTTTTTGTCGTTCATCGTTGCCTCCGAATATTACGATTAGAATATTATTCTCATAATAATATTCTGCAAGTCGAAAATATGACCGCTGGTCTGAAGCACAGTTTAAGGAAAAAGGAGATTTGGCCAAACGCCAGACAAACAAAAGGGCCATTCAATAATTGAATGACCCTTATAAATCCCGCAAGGCGGGTAATCGTGGCGTCCCCTAGGGGACTCGAACCCCTGTTACCGCCGTGAAAGGGCGGTGTCCTAGGCCACTAGACGAAGGGGACACAAACCTTCTATACAACTGATCAGTGCTGAGATCTGATCGATTCAAGGCCGGTGTGGCCAGACCTTGAACTGTAAATTGGTGGAGCTAAGCGGGATCGAACCGCTGACCTCCTGCATGCCATGCAGGCGCTCTCCCAGCTGAGCTATAGCCCCGGATTTTTCGCCTCGCGGCGGAGCGACTACTTGTAACATCGCTTCTGTAAAACTGGCGTCCCCTAGGGGACTCGAACCCCTGTTACCGCCGTGAAAGGGCGGTGTCCTAGGCCACTAGACGAAGGGGACGCAAACCCTTCTATACAGCTGATCAACGCTGAGTGTTGATCGCTTCGAAGCCGGTGTGGCCAGGCTTCGAAGTGTAAATTGGTGGAGCTAGACGGGATCGAACCGTCGACCTCTTGCATGCCATGCAAGCGCTCTCCCAGCTGAGCTATAGCCCCTCATCGTTGATGTCATCGCTGAGGACGGGGCGAATCTTAAGGGCGTATCGAAAGCCTGTCAAACTTATTTTTGAAAAATTTCAAAATTTTTTGTCGGCATAACAATCACTTACCGCCCTCCCCCCGTAAATTCGGGGGAAAACGCCGAAGGACGGGATCAAAAGATCCTGACCTGCGGCGCGTCCTGCAGAGTCAAACGCAATCAGGCGATAGCGCCCAACAGCTTTTCCCACTCTTTGTTTTCTTTCTTCGACACGCCGCCCAGCAGGTCAATCGCCTGGCGCAGACGGAAACGGGTCAGGTCCGGCCCGAGGATTTCCATCGCATCGAGCACCGACACCGAGCTCGCCTGACCGGTGATCGCCGCAAACATCAACGGCATCGCATCACGCAGCTTCAGCTCGAGAGATTCGACCACCGCCTGAATCGTCGCGGTGATGCTGTCCTTCTCCCACTGGCGCAGGCTTTCCAGTTTCCACAGGATCAACTGCATCAACTGCCGAACCTGATCACCCGAGAGCTTTTTCGATTCGAACAGCTTGGCATCCGGATTGACGCCACCGGCGAAGAAGAACCCGGCCAGCGGTGCAACCTGGCTGAAGGTTTCGACACGGCCCTGAACGTGCGGCGCGATCTTCATCATGTATTCGGAGTTGAACGCCCACTTCTGTACGCGAGCAGCGAACTCTTCCACCGGCAGATCACGCAGCCACTGGCCGTTGAGCCACGAGAGTTTCTCGATGTCGAAAATCGGCCCGCCCAGCGACACGCGCTTGAGGTCGAAGTTGTCGACCATTTCCTGCAGCGAGAACTTCTCGCGCTCGTCCGGCATCGACCAGCCCATGCGGCCCAGGTAGTTGAGCATCGCTTCAGGCATGAAGCCCATGCGCTCGTAGAACGTCACCGAGGTCGGGTTCTTGCGCTTGGACAGCTTGCTCTTGTCCGGGTTACGCAGCAGCGGCATGTAGCACAGCTCTGGCTGTTCCCAGCCGAAGTATTCGTAGAGCAGGATCAGTTTCGGTGCCGATGGCAGCCATTCCTCGCCACGCAGAACGTGGGTGATACCCATCAGGTGGTCGTCGACCACGTTGGCCAGGAAGTACGTCGGCAGGCCGTCGGTCTTCATCAGCACTTGCATGTCCATGCGATCCCACGGGATCTCGACATCGCCACGCAGCATGTCCGGCACCACGCAGACGCCTTCGGTCGGCACTTTCATGCGGATCACGTGGGGTTCGCCGGCAGCCAGGCGGCGCGCGACTTCTTCCTTGGACAGCAACAGCGCACGGCCGTCGTAGCGCGGGGTTTCGCCGCGCGCCATTTGCTCGGCGCGCATCTGGTCCAGCTCTTCGGCGGTGCAGAAGCACGGGAAAGCGTGGCCCATGTCGACCAGTTGCTGGCAATACTTCTGATAGATGTCGCCACGTTCGCTCTGGCGATAAGGACCGTGCGGGCCGCCGACGTCCGGGCCTTCGCTCCAGTCGATGCCGAGCCAGCGCAGAGCGTCAAAGATCTGCTGTTCGGACTCGCGGGTCGAACGCAGTTGATCGGTGTCTTCAATGCGCAGGATGAACTCACCGCCGTGCTGCTTGGCAAAGCAGTAGTTGAACAATGCGATGTAAGCGGTACCTACGTGGGGATCCCCGGTAGGCGATGGCGCGATGCGAGTGCGGACGGTGGTCATGGCATGTCTCGAAAAGAATGAAAAGCAAAGAACAATCAAGCGGCGAATGGTAACAGGCGACACCCGCCCCGCTCCAGCGGGCAGGGCATTTAAGCCAATTTTGCGTCTGTAACGCCCGTAGGCCGTGGTGAATGGCTGAATATCAGCAGACGGCATTTACCGTTCATCGGCTGTATGCCAGATTCGCCTGCTGATAACTTTCCTTACAATTCCTCGACTACAGTTTGCCCATGCCTGCCCAACTCAAGCGTCGCCTGTTCATTTTCCTGCTGCTCGTCCTGCTGATTGCCGGGGGCTTTTTCGCTCATTGGTTTTTCAAGGGCCGCTTTTATGAAAGCACCGACAACGCCTATGTCCAGGGTGAAATCACCCGCGTGTCGAGCCAGTTGAGCGCGCGCATCGACGAAGTCCTGGTGCAGGACAACCAGCACGTGGAAAAAGGCCAATTGCTGGTGCGTCTCGAAGGCGACGACTTCCGCCTCGCCGTTGATCGCGCCAATGCCGCCCTCGCCACCCGTGAAGCCGAGCGCCTGCAAGCCCAGAGCAAACTGACTCAACAATCCAGCCTGATCGCCGCCAGCGAAGCGCAAGTGGCAACCACGCAAGCCACACTGGGCCGTTCTCAAATCGATCTGTCCCGCGCAGAAGCCCTGCGCAAACCCGGCTTCGTTTCCGAGGAGCGGGTCACCACCCTCTCCGCCGACAACCACATTGCCCGTTCGCAAGTGGCCAAGGCCCAGGCCGATGCGCAGAGCCAGCGCCAGCAGGTCAGCGCACTGAGCGCCGAAATCAAACGCCTTGATGCACAGATCGCCAACGCCCGCGCCGACCTCGCCCAGGCCGAACTGAACCTGACCCGCAGCGAAATCCACGCACCGATCAGCGGCCTCGTCGGCCAGCGCGCCGCACGTAACGGCCAGATCGTTCAGGCCGGCGCGTATCTGCTGTCGATCGTTCCGGACGAAGACATCTGGGTGCAGGCCAACTTCAAGGAAACCCAGATCGGCCGCATGCAACCGGGGCAGAAGGCCGAGCTGGTCTTCGACGCTTATGGCGATACGCCGATCGAAGCCCGGGTCGACAGCCTGTTCGCGGCCTCCGGCGCGCAATTCAGTCTGTTGCCGCCGGACAACGCCACCGGCAACTTCACCAAGGTCGTACAGCGGATTCCGGTCAAGCTGACCTTCAAAGCCGATAACCCGCTGCACGGCAAAATCCGTCCGGGCATGTCGGTCACCGCCACCGTGAATATCAAAGACGCCCCAGACAATGGCCGGTGATCAACTGATCCGCCCGGTCGGCGAACCGACCCGGCGGGACTGGATCGCGGTGATGAGCGTGATGCTCGGCGCCTTCATGGCGGTGCTCGACATCCAGATCACCAACTCGTCGCTCAAGGACATTCAGGGCGCCCTGTCGGCGACCCTGGAAGAAGGCTCGTGGATTTCCACCTCGTACCTGGTGGCGGAAATCATCATGATCCCGCTGACCGCGTGGCTGGTGCAGTTGCTTTCGGCGCGACGGCTGGCGGTGTGGGTCTCGTTGGGGTTTCTGATTTCGTCGTTGCTGTGTTCGATGGCCTGGAGCCTCGACAGCATGATCGTGTTCCGCGCCATGCAGGGCTTCACTGGCGGCGCGCTGATTCCGCTGGCCTTCACCCTGACCCTGATCAAACTCCCCGAACACCACCGCGCCAAAGGCATGGCGATGTTCGCCATGACCGCCACTTTCGCCCCGTCCATCGGACCGACCCTCGGCGGCTGGCTCACGGAAAACTGGGGCTGGGAGTACATCTTCTATATCAACGTCCCGCCGGGGCTGATCATGATCGCTGGCCTGATGTACGGCCTGGAGAAGAAAGAAGCGCATTGGGAACTGCTGAAAAGCACCGATTACACCGGCATCCTGACGCTGGGCATCGGCCTTGGTTGCCTGCAGGTGTTTCTTGAAGAAGGCCATCGCAAGGACTGGCTGGAATCGAGCCTGATCGTGACGCTGGGCAGCATCGCCCTGCTGAGCCTGATCACCTTTGTGATCGTGCAGATTTCCAAGCCCAATCCGCTGATCAACCTCGGCATCCTGCGCAATCGCAACTTCGGGCTGTCGAGCATTTCCAGCCTGGGCATGGGCGTCGGGCTGTACGGTTCGATCTATCTGCTGCCGCTGTATCTGGCGCAGATCCAGAACTACAACGCCTTGCAGATCGGCGAAGTGATCATGTGGATGGGCGTGCCGCAGCTGTTCCTGATTCCGCTGGTGCCGAAGCTGATGAAGTTCGTCTCGCCCAAATGGCTTTGTACTTTGGGGTTCGGGCTGTTCGGGCTGGCGAGTTTTTCATCCGGCGTGCTCAACCCGGACTTTGCCGGGCCGCAGTTCAATCAGATCCAGATCATCCGCGCCCTCGGCCAGCCGTTGATCATGGTGACCATTTCGCTGATCGCCACGGCTTATATCCTGCCGCAGGATGCGGGTTCGGCGTCGAGCCTGTTCAACATCCTGCGCAACCTCGGCGGCGCCATCGGCATCGCCTTACTCGCGACGTTGCTGGATGCACGCACCAAGACCTATTTCGATTACTTGCGTGAAGCGGTGGTGCCGACCAATCCGCAGGTGGCCGAACGCCTGGCATCGATGACCGATCGCTTTGGCAGTGACACGGCAGCGCTGGGGAAATTGAGTGACATCGTCCATCAGCAGGCGCTGATCATGGCCTACAACGATGCCTTTCATTTTGTCGGGATTGCGCTGGGGATCAGCATGTTGGCGATCTTGCTGACCAAGAAGCTGCCGCAGGGGCTGAAGGCCGGGGAAGCTCACTGAGACCGAGTCGCCCCAATCGCGAGCAGGCTCGCTCCCACATTGGATCTGTGTTGTTCACAAGTTTCCTGTGGGAGCGAGCCTGCTCGCGATGAGGAACTATCGGGCAATAAAGATCAAACAGCCAAAAGGCGCTCACGCAGCTTGGCAATCTCGTCGCGCATCTGCGCCGCCGCTTCGAACTCCAGGTCGCGGGCCAGCTGGTACATCTTCTCTTCCAGTTGGCGAATACGCTTGGTGATCTCGCTTGGCGAACGCAATTCCGCTTCGTACTTGGCGTTTTCTTCGGCGGCCTTGGCCATGCCTTTGCGCTTCTTGCTGCGTGAACCGGGCACGGTGGCGCCTTCCATGATGTCGGCGACGTCCTTGAACACGCCCTTTGGCGTGATGCCGTTGGCCAGGTTGAAGGCGATCTGCTTGTCGCGACGGCGCTCGGTTTCGCCGATGGCGCGCTCCATCGAACCGGTAATGCGATCCGCGTAGAGAATCGCCCGGCCATTGAGGTTACGTGCCGCACGGCCGATGGTCTGGATCAACGAACGCTCGGAACGCAGAAAGCCTTCCTTGTCCGCATCGAGAATCGCCACCAGCGACACTTCAGGCATGTCCAGACCTTCACGCAGCAGGTTGATCCCCACCAGTACATCGAAGGTACCGAGGCGCAGGTCGCGAATGATTTCCACCCGTTCGACGGTGTCGATGTCCGAGTGCAGATAACGCACGCGCACGCCGTGATCGGCCAGGTAATCGGTCAGGTCCTCAGCCATACGCTTGGTCAACGTAGTGACCAGCACCCGCTCTTCCAGCGCCACGCGCTTGGTGATTTCCGAGAGCAGATCGTCGACCTGAGTCAGCGCCGGGCGTACTTCCACCTGCGGGTCGACCAGACCGGTCGGGCGTACGACTTGCTCGATCACTCGTCCGGCGTGCTCGGCTTCGTAGTTGCCGGGCGTGGCCGAGACAAATATCGTCTGCGGGCTCACCCCTTCCCACTCGTCGAAGCGCATAGGCCGGTTGTCCAGCGCCGATGGCAGGCGGAAGCCGTATTCCACCAGCGTTTCCTTACGCGAACGGTCGCCCTTATACATCGCGCCGACTTGCGGCACGCTGACGTGGGATTCGTCGATTACCAGCAACGCATCGGCAGGCAGGTAGTCGTATAGGGTTGGCGGAGCCGCACCGGCCGGGCGTCCGGACAGGTAGCGCGAGTAGTTTTCGATGCCGTTGCAGTAGCCGAGTTCGAGGATCATCTCCAGGTCGAACCGGGTTCGCTGCTCCAGACGCTGGGCTTCGACCAGTTTGTTGTTGTTGCGCAGGTATTCCAGACGTTCCTGCAACTCGACCTTGATCCCTTCGATGGCGTCGAGCAGGGTTTCCCGGGGCGTCACGTAGTGGCTTTTCGGGTAGAAGGTGAAACGCGGCAGCTTGCGGATGACTTCGCCAGTCAGCGGGTCGAATGCGGAAATGCTTTCGACTTCATCATCGAACAACTCGATGCGGATCGCTTCGAGGTCGGACTCGGCCGGATAGATGTCGATTACGTCGCCGCGTACCCGGAACGTCGCCCGGGCGAAATCCATATCGTTGCGGGTGTATTGCAGGTCAGCCAGGCGCCGTACCAGCGCACGCTGATCGAGTTTGTCGCCGCGATCGACGTGCAACACCATTTTCAAATAGGTTTCCGGGCTGCCCAGACCGTAGATGCACGACACCGTGGTGACGATGATCGCGTCCTTGCGCTCCAGCAATGCCTTGGTCGCAGACAGGCGCATCTGCTCGATGTGGTCGTTGATCGACGCATCCTTCTCGATGAAGGTGTCGGACGACGGCACATAGGCTTCGGGCTGGTAGTAGTCGTAGTAGGAAACGAAGTACTCGACGGCGTTGTTCGGGAAGAACGACTTGAACTCGCCGTACAACTGCGCGGCCAGAGTCTTGTTCGGCGCCAGCACCAGGGTCGGACGCTGCACCTGGGCGATCACGTTGGCGATGCTGAAGGTCTTGCCCGAACCGGTCACACCGAGCAGGGTCTGGTGCGCCAGCCCGGCTTCAATGCCCTCGACCATCTGGCGAATGGCTTCAGGCTGATCGCCGGCAGGGTCGAATCGGGTGACGAGCTGGAATTCAGACATAAACACCTCTGGAATCGCGACGCCGGCGACAAACCGCAGCACCACGAGAAAGACCGCAAACGACCGATGTCGCGCAAGGAAAAACGAAGATTGTGCTGAATGTGGAGCCGATTGCCTCGCCTTTCAAGGCAAACGTCCTACATCCGGTAAAGTCTCCGACAAGTCCATTCGACTAACGGTCGAGAAATAATCGGAAAAACTTACCTGAAAACCCGATTCGCCTGTCGCCATTGATCGATGATGGCCTCTATACTAGCTCCCCGTTTGTGCACCGCTCTAGTGCATTCGGCTGGAGCGCCACACGTCCCTCCACTCTCCATTAGAGCTGCCGTAAAAATGAGCCTGTTCTCCGCTGTCGAAATGGCACCCCGCGATCCAATCCTGGGCCTCAACGAAGCATTCAACGCCGATACCCGGACCAATAAGGTCAACCTCGGGGTGGGTGTGTACTGCAACGAAGAGGGGCGAATTCCACTCCTGCGCGCCGTTATCGAAGCCGAAACCATTCGCGCTGCTCAGCACGCCTCCCGTGGCTACCTGCCGATCGACGGCATCGCTGCCTACGACCAGGCTGTGCAAAAGCTGCTGTTCGGCAATGATTCGCCACTGCTGGCCGCTGGTCGCGTGGTCACCACTCAGGCCGTCGGCGGGACCGGCGCACTGAAAATCGGTGCCGACTTCCTCAAGCAACTGCTGCCGAACGCCGTTGTGGCGATCAGCGACCCGAGCTGGGAAAACCACCGCGCGCTGTTCGAAACCGCCGGTTTCCCGGTGCAGAACTACCGTTACTACGACGCCGCCACCCACGACGTAAACCGTGCCGGCCTGCTCGAAGACCTCAACGCTCTGCCGAACGGCTCGATCATCGTGCTGCACGCTTGCTGTCACAACCCGACCGGCGTCGACCTGAGCCCGGCGGACTGGAACAACGTGCTGGAAGCGGTCAAGGCCAAAGGTCACGTGCCGTTCCTCGACATGGCTTACCAGGGTTTCGGTGACGGCATCGACGAAGACGCCGCTGCCGTGCGTCTGTTCGCCGAGTCCGGCCTGACCTTCTTCGTGTCGAGCTCGTTCTCCAAGTCGTTCTCGCTGTACGGCGAGCGCGTCGGCGCGCTGTCGATCGTCAGCGAATCGAAAGAAGAAAGCGCCCGCGTTCTGTCGCAGGTCAAGCGCGTGATCCGCACCAACTACTCCAACCCGCCGACTCACGGCGCAAGCGTTGTCGCCGCTGTGTTGAACAGCCCGGAACTGCGCGCCCAGTGGGAAGCGGAACTGGCTGAAATGCGCCTGCGCATTCGCGGCATGCGCGAGCAGATGGTCGCTCTGCTGGCGAAAAAAGCCCCGCAGCGTGACTTCAGCTTCGTCGGTCGTCAGCGTGGCATGTTCTCCTACTCCGGCCTGACCACCGAGCAGGTTCACCGCCTGCGCAACGAGTTCGGCATCTACGCCCTGGACACCGGCCGCATCTGCGTCGCCGCGCTGAACCAGAGCAACATCGAAGTCGTGACGGACGCCATCGTTCAGGTCATCTGATCCGGCGCAGCACTGAAAACGGGAAGCTTTCGGGCTTCCCGTTTTTATTTGTCTGAAGAAAAGCCGCAACACCCTCTAGACTGCACACAGACGATATTTCAGAGAGCCGACATGAAAAACGATGACCTGCGCGCCGACCGCGATGAGCTGGACTACTATCCGCCCCGCACCTCGGGCAAACGCGAAAAGAGCCTGGTACTGCAAGTGGCGGCCGGCGTGTTTCTCGGTGGACTGGCCCTTTGGCTGGTGCAACTGGCGGCCACAGCGTTGTATGCCAAACTGCTGATGGGCACCTTTACATTCGGCGGCTGAAAACCGCTCAGCAAAAAAATATCCGACAAAGCTTGACTAGTCTTTTTAAATCAGTAACATACGCACCAATTCCGCAATAGCTCAGTTGGTAGAGCAAGTGACTGTTAATCACTGGGTCCCTGGTTCGAGTCCAGGTTGTGGAGCCAAATACAGAGCCCCTGAATCGAAAGATTCAGGGGCTTTTTTGTGGACGTTGAAAAAGTCCGCGCCACAAAAAGGGCCGATCAGTTTCCCAACTGATCGGCCCTTTTCTATTTCAGAAACAGCGGTCAGACGTGCTCGCTGCTCTTGGCATGCACTTTCGGTGCGCCATGACCGTGATCCGAATCCGGATCGATCACCGGCACTTCATTGCCGTCGCAATCATGCAGCTTGCCGTCGCTGAAGTAATCACCTTCACGCAGCGCCGCCAGATCCCGATAACGCAGGGTCCGCTCCTCTGCCGCCGCGAACACTGACTGCTGATCCGAGTTGCCGGCCGTGAAGTGGTTGAACGCCAGGTTCAGCAGGATCGCCATGATCGCCGACGAACTGATGCCCGAATGGAAAATGGTCGCGAACCAGCTCGGGAAGTGATCGTAGAAGTTCGGCGCGGCAATCGGGATCATGCCGAAACCGATTGAGGTCGCAACGATGATCAGGTTGACGTTGTTGCGGTAATCGACCTTGGACAGCGTGCGGATGCCACTCGCCGCCACGGTGCCGAACAGCACGATGCCGGCGCCGCCGAGTACCGAGGTCGGCACTGCTGCGATCACCCGGCCCATGAACGGCAGCAGGCCGAGGATCACCAGGAAGATGCCGCCGGTCGCCACCACATAACGGCTCTTGATACCGGTCACCGCCACCAGCCCGACGTTCTGGGCGAAGGCGCTCTGGGTGAACGAGCCGAAGATCGGCGCAAACATGCTCGACAGCATGTCCGCCCGCAGGCCGTTGCCCAGACGCTTGGAATCGACCTTGGTGCCGATAATTTCACCGACCGCCAGGATGTCCGCCGAAGTTTCCACCAGGGTCACCATGACCACGATGCACATCGACAGGATCGCAGCGAAGTGGAAGGTCGGCATGCCGAAATGGAACGGTGTCGGGAAGCCGAACATCGGCCCTTGGGTGACGCTGGAGAAATCCGCCATGCCAAGGAGCACCGCCAGCACCGTGCCGATCACCATCGCCAACAGGATCGACAGGCGCGAGATAGTGGAGCTGCCGATCTTGCTCAGCAGCAGCACCAGCACCAGCGTGACCGCCGCCAGACCGATGTTCTGCATGCTGCCGAAGTCCGGAGCGTGGCTGTTGCCACCCATGGCCCAGCGGGCGGCCACCGGCATCAGCGTCAGGCCGATGGTGGTGATCACGATGCCGGTAACCAGCGGCGGGAAGAACTTGGTAATGCGCGAGAACACCGGCGTGATCAGCAAACCGATCAACGACGCGGCAATCACCGCCCCGAGTACCGACTGAAAGCCGCCCTCCCCGCCACTGCTGACAATTGCCACCATCGTGGCAACACCGGAGAACGACACGCCCTGCACCAGCGGCAGCTGACATCCGAAAAACGGCAGACCCAGGGTTTGCAGCAACGTGGCCAGCCCCCCCGCAAACAATGAAGCAGCAATCAACAGACCAATGTCCGCCGGCGACAACCCGGCAGCCTGACCGATGATCAGTGGCACCGCGACGATACCGCCATACATGGTCAGAACATGTTGCAGGCCGTAAGCCATATTCGCGCCGACCCCGAGGTTTTCGTCCTCGGGCCGTTGGTGTGAAACATGGGGCGTTTTCATGGTGGGGGGTTCCCTGGTTTTTGTTATGCGCACACTGTATTCAATACTCGTGACAAATGTCCATAGAGTTGTATACAACTTATCGGTCACATTATGGATAGGTAGCCACCCAACCTTCTATCCCGCCGCTTCCATCCCCCACAAATCCGGCAACACATCGTTAACTGGCCCCGCGTTTTATCCACCTAGGCTGAAGTGTTCATGGCGACCGACGGTGCGGCCGCGCTCTTTTTTATACATATAAAGTATGCATAATGAAGTCATTCAAGATTCAGTTCGACAAAAGCAAGAATGCTGCCAACAAACTCAAGCACAGAGGGATCAGCCTCGCCGAGGCCGAGCCGGTCTTCCACGACGAACGAGCACTGACGATTGAGGATAACGACCATGACGAACAACGCTGGATCACACTCGGCACCGACGCCAAGGGACGTTTGCTGGTCGTTGTGTACAGCTATCGGGAGCCGAATATTGTTCGAATCATTTCCGCACGCGTCGCAACGCCCAGCGAGCGACGCCAATACTTTCCGGAGACTTGATCAATGAAGGATGAGTACGATTTCAGCCAAGGTAAACGGGGCGCCGTCGCCTCCAACAAGGGCAAGACCCGCATCACCATCATGCTCGACGACGCGGTCATCGAGGCTGCACGCAAGGTCGCCGAAGACGAAGGATTTGGTTACCAAACGGTGATCAACAACACTCTGCGCCACGCACTGCTTAACAGCCGTGGCAATGCCGATGAACTCGAGCATTCCATCGGTCAATTCAAGAAAGGCATCACCGCCACCGACCTCAAGAGTCTTGAGAAAAAACTGTCGGCGGCCGTAAACGAAATCCGGCGGGTGCTGGAGCCGGATGCAAAACCTTAGGCTTCAAGCCGGCTGGATCAAGCGCGCCAGTGCCAGACGCGCACCAGGCTGGTGCGGCAAGCGCAGGCCGAATTCCCGCTCCAGCAATTCGATGAGCTCATCGACATCCGTCACTTCGCGCCGCTCGCTCTCGGCACCGATGCGGTGGATCGCGAAACTGCCGTTGTTCAACGTGCGTCGCCAGCCGTCGCCCGTACGCGCGACCATCAGGCGCTGGGCGAACGGTGAATCCGGATGGGTCGAGACATACCAGTTGCCAAGGGTGTAATCGATGTCTTCCTGGCGTTGCAGGTCGAACAAGTACATCGGCCGCCATTCGCCGGCGACCCTGGCCCGCAGCATGTAGCCATCGGCCTGCGCTTCGATGCGATACGGCTCGTGCGGCGTGGTTTGCTCGGCCTCGGTATCCAGAATCAACGGTGCGGTCGGCACCATGCCGCCGAAGCCGACATCGGTAATGTAGCGCACGCCGTCGAGGGTCAACAGGCTCAAGCGATGAGTGCGCGCCGTCCAGCTGCCTTCGGGCTGATTCATGACCACACGCCCGCTGATGCCCCGCGCATCGAATCCCAGTTCCAGCAACAAGGCCAGAAACAGATTGTTGAGTTCGTAGCAGTAACCGCCACGGGCATCCTCCAGAACCTTGCGCTGGATCGACGGCAGATCGATCAGTACAGGTTCGCCGCTGAGCGTCGACAGATTCTCGAAGGGAAAGGCGCCGGTATGACGCAACTGCAACAGACGCAGGGTCTCAAGGGTGGGTGCCGGGGGCGTGTCGAATCCCAATCGTTGCAGATACTGTTTCAGATTCGTCAGGCGTGGCTCGCTCATTGCTCGGTCCTTATGCATGGAGACGCGGATCGTTCCGCCGATGGTCGCCATGTATACGGGATCAGGGCATTGAATCGACAATTGATTTCACCAATCGGCCTTGGCGCCTGAACCGACGGTTGCAACGACGCTGCCCGATGCGGCGTAATAAGCCCTCGCCCGAACTGCCGAGAACCACGCCCCATGCACATCACACTGGAAGGCCAGGGCATCGTCCTGCGCCCCCTGCAATATTCCGATGCCGACGCCCTGCTCCACGCTGCCGCAGACGGTGAGCTGTGGAATCTCACCGTCACCGTGGTGCCGTCGGCGAGCACTGTCGACAGCTATCTGAAAAAGGCCCTCGACGGGCGTGAAGCAGGCACGGTCTTGCCGTTTGTGATTGTGTTGAAGGAAACCGGCGAGGTGATCGGCTCGACCCGTTTCTGGAAGATAGACCCGCTCAATCGCAAACTGGAGATCGGCAGCAGCTGGATCTCGGCGCGCTTCCAGAAAACCTTCGTCAACACTGAAGCCAAGTACCTGATGCTGCGCCACGCCTTCGAAGTGCTCGATTGCGTGCGCGTGCAATTCACCACCGACGAAAACAACCAGAAATCACGCAACGCGATCCTGCGCCTGGGCGCACAGCAGGAAGGCATCGTGCGACACGAACGGATCATGCCCGACGGCCGCAAGCGCAACTCGGTGCGTTTCAGCATCATCGATGACGAATGGCCACAGGTGCGCCAGAACCTCGAACAGAAACTCGCCGGATACGAACGCCGCTGATCCGGCTCAAGCGCGATGGCGCAGCCACTGCAGGAAGCCTCTTTTCGGCACGGCTACCGGCGTTTCCTGAGTCAGCGCCTGCGCCTTGAGCAGGCGGAAATCGAGCAGCGCCTTCATTGCATCGTTGATGTCATGACGGGCATCCAGGCAAGGCTTGAGATATGACTTCTCGATGCGGTACAGGGCGCAGAATGTCTTGGCGGAAAAGTCGGCCGGCAACGAGGTGTCGGAAAGAATCCCGGCCTCGCCGATCACTTCCCCCGGCCCCATGCGTCCTGATTCGAACGGTACGCCGTGCCGGTTCAACGTCACCGAAACCACACCGGACTCGATGATGAACAAATGATCGCTGACCTCCCCGCCCGCCAGAATGATCTCGCCGGCACGGAAGGTTTGCAGGGCCATGTTCTGGCTGAAAGTCTCTTTTTCTTCCTGACGCAGGGTGGAGAAAATCGGCGAGCTGTCGAGCAGCGCCCGTGGTCGTGAGAGGTGGGCCGGGGCGGCGGGTTCATCGCTCGACAGCAGATTGACCCCGGACGCTTGCAGATGCCGGTAGGCCAGATCGAACAACTGATTGCGCACCGCACGCTTCTCACTCATCGACGCCACGAAGCCACTGATTTCATATTCCGCCCCGGCACTGCTCGAACTCTTCAGCGCGACGCTTGGCGCCGGGTTGTCCAGCAACGGGCGACAGCCCTGCATCGCCCGCTCCAGGGCGTCGATCACTGAGTTCGGCCGCGCATGGGGGCTGACCTGCACACTCACGGCAACACCGAACATGTTGCTCGGGCGGCTGAAGTTGATGATCTTGGCCTTGGCCGCCAGCGAGTTGGGAATCACCGCCATGCTGCCCTGGGAGGTTTGCAGGCGCGTGGCGCGCCAGTCGATGTCGGTGACCCGCCCTTCCGTGCCGTCGATGGAAATCCAGTCATCGAGTTGATAAGGCTTGGTGGTATTCAGGACGATCCCGGAAAACACGTCGCTCAGGGTGCTTTGCAACGCCAGACCGACGATGATCGCCAGTGCTCCGGACGTGGCCAGTACGCCCTTGACCGGCAGGTCCAGCACATAGGCCAGCGCCGCGATGATGGCGATCAGGAAAATCACCGCGCCGAGCAGATCCTGCAACAGCCGCCCGGTGTGGCCGACCCGCTGCATCATCACCGCGCCGATCAACACCGTCAGTGTGCGTGCGCCGAACAGCCACCAGCCGATCTGCAACCCGGTCGCCGCCAGATGCAGCGGCACGTTGTCGGCCCACGGCGCCGGCTCCATCGGATTGAGGCCTTCGTTGAACAGCAGCACGCTGAACAGGCTGAAAATCAGCACCCGCACCAGCAGCTTCCATTCGCTGCCGTGAGAACTGATCAGGCGCCACAGGCCCAGGTCGAGCAGGATCAGGATCAACGCGCAGAACAGCGGATGTTCAGTCAGCAGTGACAGCATCAAACAACTCCGACAGAGGTCAATCGCGAGAAGATCGCACAGATTGGGCTTAGTGTAGGAGCAATTGATTTGGCGGGATAAGGGCGATTGAATGCCCTCTCAAAAAAGCTGTGGGAGCCAGCACGCTGGCTCCCACAATGTCGATCTACGCGGGCATCCGTCCGAACCGGCCAGACTGGAAATCAACGAACGCCTGGTGAATTTCCTGCTCGGTATTCATCACGAACGGGCCGTGACCGACGATCGGCTCATCGATCGGTTCGCCACTGAGCAGCAACACCATCGCGTCCTCGCTGGCCTCAAGCGTCAGGCGGTCACCCTCACGCTCGAACAACGCCAATTGCCCTACGCCCGCCGACTCCTCGCCGTTGATCCGGACCGAGCCACGCAGCACCACCAGCGCAGTGTTGCGGCCTTCGTGCAGCTCCAGCGTCAGCAACTTGCCGGCATTGAGGCGCAGATCCCAGACATCGATGGGCGTGAAGGTCCGGGAAGGTCCCTTTTGGCCGTCGAATTCACCCGCGATCAGACGCAGGTTGCCGGCACCGTCCGGGAGGGCGACGTTCGGGATATCGCTGTCGAGAATCGTCTGGTAACCCGGTTCAGCCATTTTGTCTTTGGCCGGCAGGTTGACCCACAGCTGCACCATTTCCAGGTTGCCACCCGTTCTGGCGAAATCTGCGGAGTGAAACTCCTCGTGCAGGATTCCGGAAGCAGCGGTCATCCATTGCACGTCACCCGGGCCGATCTTGCCGCCGCTGCCGGTGGAATCGCGGTGCTCCACTTCGCCGTCATAAACGATGGTCACGGTTTCGAAACCACGATGCGGGTGCTGCCCCACGCCACGTCGTTCAGTGGTCGGGGTGAAATGCGCGGGACCTGCGTGATCGAGCAACAGGAACGGGCTGATGTGCTTGCCCAGGTTGTCGTAAGAAAACAGTGTGCGAACCGGAAACCCATCGCCGACCCAGTGGCCGCGAGGGCTGGTGTAGATACCGATGAGGTTTTTCATGGCGGGCTCCGAATTGAGGTTGATCATGGACTGATCATAAATTCGCCACGTATTTAGCACTAGTCAGCCAAAACCGTCCTCATCGTTCTACTGGTGGAACGATACCGCATCACAGTGATTCGTGACTTTCAGTCAACAGTACTTTGCCCCGACAGCGGTTTTTCTCAAGGAAGCAGCAGCGGATACTCCCGTCCATTCCCACTGCAACCCAGGAGTTCTAGATGTCTGTTCCCGCTTTCGGTCTTGGTACGTTTCGCCTGCAAGGTCAGGTGGTCATCGATTCGGTGAGCACCGCCCTCGAGCTGGGCTACCGGGTCATCGACACCGCGCAAATCTACGAGAACGAAGCCGAGGTCGGCCAGGCCATCGCCGCCAGCGGCATCCCTCGCGACGAATTGTTCATCACCAGCAAGATCTGGATCGCCAACTTCGCCGGTGACCGTCTGATCGAGAGCCTCAAGGAGAGTCTGCAAAAGCTGCAGACCGACTACCTCGACCTGACGCTGATCCACTGGCCGTCGCCGGAGGATCAGGTGCCGGTGGAAGAATTCATGGGCGCCCTGCTGGAGGCCAAACGCTTGGGCTTGACCCGGCAGATCGGTGTGTCCAACTTCACCATCGACCTGATGAAACAAGCCATTGCAGCGGTTGGCGCAGAGAACATCGCCACCAACCAGATCGAGCTGCACCCGTACCTGCAAAACCGCAAGGTCGTGGAATTTGCCCAGAGCCAGGGTATCCAGATCACCTCGTACATGACCCTGGCCTATGGCGAAGTGCTGAAAGATCCACTGGTTGTCGAAATCGCCCAGCGCCTGCAAGCCACCCCGGCTCAGGTCACTCTGGCGTGGGCGATGCAATCGGGTTACGCGGTGATTCCATCGTCGACCAAGCGCGCCAACCTGCAAAGCAACCTCGGCGCCACCGCGCTGACGCTGAGCGACGCGGACATGGCGCTGATTGCGACTCTGGAGCGCGGCCATCGCCTGACCAGCCCCCAAGGCATCGCGCCGCAGTGGGACTGACCGCTCACGCCTGAAGTTGCTGCGCGAGGTCGTGCATGGCCACGCGCAGCAATTCGATTGCAACTTTCAATGCGGCCTCGGGCTCACCGTCCCCGCAGGCCTGTTCGAGTATCCGGCACGCCGAAACCACGCGTTCGGCACCGATCACATGCGCTCCGCCTGTAATGTGATGTGCCAGATCCTTCAGACCTGCACGATCACCTTCCCGCCCTGATTCCTCCAGACGCTCCAGATCGCTGTGCAGACTGCTCAGCACCTCCTCACGCAACTGCCCGATGAGCGGGTTGTCCGCTCCCGCCAATTGCAACAGCGAACTCAGATCAAAACCGGGCAATACCTGCTCCTCAGTTCCTGTGACCTGCATTTCGTCGGGCTCCGCGGTCATCAGCGCCAGGCTCAGTTCCCGCAGCAGAACCGGTTTGAACAGGCAATCATCCATTCCGGCTGCCAGACATCGCTGCTTTTCCTCCAGCTGTGCATTGGCGGTATACCCCAGAATCAGACAAGCCGCCCTGCCCGCCGCCTTTTCATCTTCGCGAATCGCTCGCGCCAGGTCATAACCGTTGAGCCCGGGCAAGTTAATGTCGGTAATCAGCGCATCAAAAGATTGACCGCGCCACAGATCCAGCGCCTGTTCACCACTCCCGATGTCGACAAAGCGATGCCCGAGCTCGCTCAACTGCCGACACAGCAGCAGACGATTCACCGGATGGTCGTCCACCACCAGTACGTCCAGTGACCTTGCTGCCATCACTGTCGGCGTCACAACGTCCTCCTGACCGGACAACTCCAGCACGGGCAGTTCCAGGCGCAGCATGACTTGTGTGCCTCGTCCGGGTTCGCTGGTCATCCACAAGTCGCCGCCCATCATCCGGCACAGGCTGCGGCTGATCACCAGTCCCAGACCGGAACCGCTGCGGGCCGGCAACGGCTGACTGCCGACCTGCACAAACGGGCTGAACAAGCGTTGCTGATCTTCGGCGCTGATGCCCCGGCCGCTGTCCTCAATGACAACGCCGATTTCCAGCAGCCCGTCCCGCTCGGTGAACACTCGCAATCGAAGGCTCACGTCGCCTTCATCGGTAAACTTGATCGCATTGCTCAGCAGATTCGACAACACCTGCTTGAAACGCAGGGCGTCGAGCATCACCTCGACATTGCTGCGCTCATCCAGCTCGACATGCCACGACAACTGCTTCTGGCGCGCCACTCCTTCGAAAATCCGACACACCGACAACACCGACTCACGCAGATTGACGCGCTCGGGAGCCAGCGACAGATGACCGGATTCGATGCGAGCGATATCGAGAATATCGCCGATCAATGCCAACAGTTGCTGCCCCGCCGTGGACGCCACCTGGATAGCCCCACGGTCGGTCACGCCTTCATCGGCATGCTTGAGCGCCAGTTCGAGCATGCCCAGCAAGGCATTCATGGGCGTACGGATTTCGTGACTCATGACTGCCAGAAAGGTGCTCTTGGCCCGGTTGGCGTCATCCGCCGCGTCCTTGGCTTCCTGCAGTTGAAGCAGCCATTGCTGGCGCTGGCGAATCTGCCAGCGCTGAAAGCCGATCCAGCCCAACGCCAACAGCCACAGCCCGAACGCACCGGCGAATCCAAGCAGGATCTCCCGTCGATGGCGCTGCCAGTAACTGTCATCGGCAACCGCGTCTCGGCCCCAGCGCTCGACCAGATCGTCGAGTTCCTTGGGGGCGATGCTCAACAGTGCCTTGTTCAGAATCGAATGCAACACCACGGCATCCGGTGCGGTGGCCAATGCAATCCGGGCGGGCTGATCCCCCACCGTACCGACTATCCGGGTACGCCCCCGGTACTGACGGGAGATCAGATAACGCGCCACCATCAACGAGCTCAGTGTGGCATCGGCCTGCCCACTGACAATCGCTTCCATCCCGGCAGCCGGGCTTGGTACTTCAACCAATCTGAGCTGCGGTACTCGCTCCAGCAGAAAATCGCGCAACGGGTGCCCGCGATAGATCGCCAGCCGTTTGCCGGCCATGTCGTCCAGCGCTCTCACGCCCGACGCCGATACACCGCTGACCAGCACGAACGGATTGTTCAGATAGGCCCGGGAAAAACGCATTTCGAGTTCACGCTCGCTGCTGGGTGTCACCACGGGCAGCAGATCAAGTTCCCCGGCCTTCAATTGTTCGATCTGTCGGTCCAGCGACTGCCCCCGTACGATCTCGAACTTCAGGCCGCTGCGCTGACTGATCAGGCTCAACAACTGCGCCGCAAGCCCCTGCACTTTTCCTTCGGCATCAAAGAACGTCAACGGGGCGAAATCCTCAATCGCACCGACCCGCACGCTCGGATGCCGGTCGAGCCACGCCTGTTCACTGCCGCTGAGACTTACCCGCGCTTGTCCCGACATGTCCGCACGCCCGGCACTCCAGCGCAGTTCCATGGCCAGGCGCTGCTCCATGGGAATGGCCAGCAAGGCCTTGTCGACCAGCCGTTTCAAGCGTGTGTTGCTGCGAGTCAGGGCAAAGGCGAACGGGTTGGCGTCGAGGCCCGAAGGGCCGGCCAGTTGCAGGTCGTTATGGAAGTTGATGTTGATCAGATAGCTGGCACTGATGAAGTCGCCGAGGTACAGGTCATCTCGTCCGAATGCCACGGCGCCGAGGGCATCGAGAATCGAGCGATAGCGCTGCAAGGTGGCTTGCGGGTAAGCCTTCTGGATGGTCGAAGCCGGCAGGTAGTCATCCACCATGGCGATGCGCTTGCCTGCCAAATCATCGGGCAACGGATCGTCGAGCCGGGTCACCCACATCGGCTGATCTTCGGCATAGGCGCGAGACAGCATCAGCTCGGGATCGGCAACCTCATAGTTGTTCGAGGTGCCCAGCAAGTCCAGTTCGCCGGCCTTGAGCGCAGCCATGGCGCTTTCGCGGTCGGGGTAGCACCAGACCTCGATCCGGACATTCAGCACTTGTGCGATCGCGTCGGCGTACTCGGCCGTGAGGCCTTCGAGTTCATGCCGGTTGCGGGTCAACTCAAAGGGCGGATAGTCCGGCCCGGAGGCGCCGATGCGCAGTACCGGGTGTGACCGGAGCCACTGACGATCCTGCGCGTCAAGGCGAACCTGCGCGCCCTCCAGTCGGGTGCGAGAGATGATTTCCAGTTTTTGCGCAGCCCCGGAGGCCTGCACCGCGCTTGCCAAAAGTAAGATCATCAGAAGAATGCATCGCAGCGGCCTCATCATCGGGCAGCCTCTCAAAGCAGATGGTTGCGTCTGGCGAACTCGCGCAACACCACCAGTGAACTGACTCCGAGCTTGAGCATCAGGCGAGTCTTGTAGGTACTGATGGTCTTGTGGCTCAGGTTCATCTCCTGAGCGATGTCCTTGTTGGGCTTGCCATGTGCCAATTGCACGAGGATATGTAATTCACGATTGGACAATCCTTCGATCTGCTGTTGCTCGTCACTGTGCACACCGGAATGCCCTGCACTGACTTCAGGCAATTCCTGAAAATAGCTGTAACCCGAACGGACTGCCTTGATCGCACTCTGCAGCTGCTGCAACTCGGCAGACTTGGCCACAAAAGCCATTGCACCTGCACGCCGGCAACGCACCAGGTAGCTGTTCGGGTCGGCTGATGAAAAAATCACGATTTTGCAGATCATCCCGAGGGCATTGATCCGGTCCAGCACTTCGAGGCCGCCCATGCCCTTGAGCTTCAAATCGAGCACGATCAATGTCGGCGCGTGGGCACGGATCATCGGCACCACGTCGACGCCACTCGAAGCGACATGAATCGGTTTATAGCCCAGTGACTCCAGAACCATTCTGACGGCACCGACAACCACCGGGTGATCGTCGACGATCAATGCTGAATCCATGACCACTCCCGGGCGAATACATGACGATGACGCCACCGATCCTGCATGAACGGGACGACGGGTAGCTGCGCTACAACTGTTGCACGGGACACATGGCGAAACACCTGTCAGACCTGACAGTTGCGCCATCGGGCGATCTGTGATTTGGCGCTCCATCACGCAAGGGATTTTGCCGGGCGCACATGCGATGAGCGCACCCGGGAAGCCTCGACCGACGCCATCAACTGTGTGATGGCGCTCATTGAGGGCAGCGCGGCGTTGCAACTGGTGATCTTTGGCCGAAAGTATCCGGGAACATCCGATGAGTTCAGCGCTTCGCCGTAGACCAGCGCATGCCGGACCTGCGCCAGATCGAACAGGAAACCGTGCAGATCCGGCATTCCGCCTGCCAGTTGAGAGTCGGTCACCAGTACATCGAACGGCTCGCGACCATAATCGATCAGTGTCAGCAGTTCGGTGAAGTTCTGCACCGGCGCAATGCGGTAGTAATCGAGGGCATTGAACATCCGCTCGATCTTCATCCGGTGAAAGTGCTGGGTGTCGGCGATCAAAATACGCAAGGTTTTGTCGGCCATCGTGGAAGTCCCGCCAGTCGCTTGAAGTGGCGGCAAGACTACCCAAGCATCGAGGCATGCTCTGTAGGACTATTCCGAAAATAACCGTCACTCATCCGGATTGACGGCCACCCATGCCATTGCCGGACGATGGGCGTTCGCCAGGTTACTCCGTGGTACTCGGACTCCAGAACGCCTGTACCACCAGGTTCGACGTTGAAATCCGCTTCACCAGCGCGTCCAGTTCATCGCCGTCCACCGAAGTCGTTGCGAGCGTCGCTTCGATCTCGATTTCGTCGGCACCGAAGGCGTGTACATCGACATCACTGGCCGGGTAGTTACTGCGTTCGAGCTCGGCTTCAAGCAAGGCGAACACGGCGGTCTGCTGCGAGCGCCGGGCGATCACGTAGACGATGTTGGTGACTTCCGCCGAAACCACATCCAGCGGCTGGCGGTTGATGTTGTTGACGATCGGCCGCAGCAAGGTATTCGCGGCGAGCACGAACAAGGTGCCGAGCACGGCTTCGGCCAGCAGGTCGGCGCCGGCACAGGCGCCGACCGCTGCCGAAGTCCAAAGCGTGGCGGCCGTGTTGAGACCGCGCACATTGCCTTCTTCGCGCATGATCACACCGGCGCCGAGAAAGCCGATCCCGGACACCACGTAGGCGACCACCCGCACCGCGCCTTCGGCTCCGCCGAGGCGGTTGGCCATGTCGACGAAAATCGCCGCACCGACCGCCACCAGCACGTTGGTGCGCAAGCCTGCCGTGCGTTGCCGGTACTGGCGCTCAAAACCGATCAGGCCGCCGAGGATGAAGGCCGCGCTGAGGCTGACCAGGGTGTCGAGCAGCGAGTCGAGGTTGATGTTGTTGATGGCTTGCATGTTGAACTCCTTGAAACCGCCCCCCCTTGCTCCCACAAGGGGGGAATCATTCCTGTTACTGCCAGCCGAAACGGCGGATGTAGAAGCCTTTAACGGCCTGGGTCAGTGCCATGTACGCCAGCAGGATCACCGGCAGGAACACGAAGTACATCGACGGCAGCGCCTGCAGTTTGAAGTAGTGCGCCAGCGGCCCCATCGGCAGGAAGATGCCCACGACCATGATGATTCCGGTCATCACCAGCAGCGGCATGGCCGCGCGGCTTTGCAGGAACGGAATCTTCGGCGTGCGGATCATGTGCACGATCAGCGTCTGGGTCAGCAACCCAACCACGAACCAGCCGGACTGGAACAGGGTCTGGTGATCCGGGGTGTTGGCATCGAACACGTACCACATCAATGCGAACGTTGTGATGTCAAAGATCGAACTGATCGGGCCGAAGAACAGCATGAAGCGCCCTACGTCCCCTGGCTGCCAGCGTTGCGGCTGTTTCAGCATTTCGTCGTCGACGTTGTCGAACGGGATCGCGATCTGCGAAATGTCATACAGCAGGTTCTGCACCAGCAGATGCATCGGCAGCATCGGCAGGAACGGAATGAACGCACTGGCGACCAATACCGAGAACACGTTGCCGAAGTTCGAGCTGGCGGTCATCTTGATGTACTTGAGCATGTTGGCGAAGGTCCGGCGCCCTTCCAGCACGCCCTCCTCCAATACCATCAGGCTCTTTTCCAGCAGGATGATGTCGGCCGCTTCCTTGGCGATGTCCACCGCGCTGTCCACGGAAATACCGATGTCCGCGGTGCGCAGGGCCGGTGCGTCGTTGATGCCGTCGCCCATGAACCCGACCACGTGGCCGTTGCCCTTGAGGATGCGCACGATGCGTTCCTTGTGGGTCGGCGTCAGTTTGGCGAACACGTTGGTGGTTTCAACGGCCACCGCCAGTTGCGCGTCGCTCATGCGTTCGATGTCGTTGCCCATCAACAGGCCTTGCTGCGCCAGGCCTACCTCGCGGCAGATCTTGGCGGTCACCAGTTCGTTGTCGCCGGTCAGCACTTTCACGGCCACGCCGTGTTCGGCCAGGGCCTTGAGTGCTGGTGCGGTGCTTTCCTTCGGCGGATCGAGGAATGCCACGTAACCGATCAGCGTCAGTTCCTGCTCGTCGCCCAGGCTGTAAGTGTCGCGACCTTCAGGCATCGACCGTGCCGCCACCGCGACCACGCGCAAGCCTTCAGCGTTGAATGCTGCTGTTACCTGACGAATTCTCGCCAGCAATTCATCGCTCAAGGCTTCGTCGACTTCACCGTGACGAACCCGGGTGCACACCGACAACACCTCTTCCACCGCGCCTTTGCAGATCAACTGATGCGGTTGGCCGTGGCCTTCGACCACCACCGACATGCGCCGGCGATTGAAGTCGAACGGAATCTCGTCGACCTTGCGATATGCCGTGCCGACCTTCAGTTCACGGTGGACTTCCACGTGTTCCAGCACCGCCACGTCGAGCAGGTTTTTCAGCCCGGTCTGGTAGTAGCTGTTCAGATAAGCCATTTCCAGCACGTCATCGGAATCCTCACCCCAGACATCGACATTGCGTGCCAGGAAGATCTTGTCCTGGGTCAACGTGCCGGTCTTGTCGGTGCACAACACGTCCATGGCGCCGAAGTTCTGGATCGCGTCCAGGCGTTTGACGATGACTTTCTTGCGCGACAGGAACACCGCGCCCTTGGCCAGCGTCGAGGTAACGATCATCGGCAGCATTTCCGGGGTCAGGCCCACGGCGATCGACAGTGCGAACAGCAGCGCTTCGGTCCAGTCGCCCTTGGTGAAACCGTTGATGAACAACACCAGCGGCGCCATGACGAACATGAAGCGGATCAACAGCCAGCTGACTTTGTTCACCCCTTGCTGGAACGAAGTCACCGCCCGATCCGTTGCCCCGACCCGCAGCGCCAGCGCACCGAAATAGGTGCTGTTGCCGGTGGTGAGAATCACCGCCACCGCCGTGCCGGACACCACGTTGGTGCCCATGAACAGGATGTTGTCCAGCTCCAGCGGGTTGCGTGTATCGCGGTCCGCCTGGCGGGGGAATTTCTCCACTGGCATCGATTCGCCGGTCATCGCCGCCTGGCTGACGAACAGATCCTTGGCGCTGAGCACCCGGCAATCGGCGGGAATCATGTCGCCGGCCGAGAGTACGATCAGATCGCCCGGCACCAGTTGCTTGATCGGCAGCTCGGTGCGCGGCGCATCCCGGCGCAGCACGGTGGCGGTGTTGCTGACCATCGCCTTGAGCGCGTCCGCCGCCTGGTTGGATTTGCTTTCCTGCCAGAAGCGCAGCAGGGTCGAGAGCACCACCATCGAGAAGATCACCGTGGCGGCTTTCAGGTCATCGGTCAGCCACGAGATCACCGCCAACAGGGTCAGCAGCAGGTTGAACGGGTTTTTGTAGCAGTGCCACAGGTGGGTCCACCACGGCAGCGGTTGCTCATGCTCGACTTCGTTGAGGCCATGCTGTGCACGCAGCACATCGACTTCGAAATCGGTGAGTCCGTCGGTGTGGGTGCCGAGGTTAGACAGCAGTACGCCGCTGTCGCAATGGGCAGCGTCCACCAGCGTATTGGCCAGGGTGGGCGGCACTTCACGGCTGACCGTGGTGTCGCGAAGACTTTCCAGCACGGCCAGACGACGGAAGTGCCGGGCGATGTGACGGGTCCGCAGGAAGCCTGCGAAAAATTCCTTGAGCGTAAGTTTCATGGCTGTTGCCCCTATGGTCAGCCGGGAAACCGTCAAGCAGGTACGTCCAGCCCTCTTGCACCGAAAATTCGGCACGGCAAAGGTTGGCGCGCCAGTCAAAAAAGACAGGCGTGTCGATAGGGCTGCGATTGCGACGATAAAGTCGAAACCACGCTCTTTTCAGCGTCGATGAGAAGGACGTCGGGACATGGTCTCAACTGACCATGATCGGGATGCCGCTGCTCGCTGTTCGGCGAGACAACGGCACAAAGGAATGCGCGTTATCTTGCCGAGAATCTGCCGGTTACAAGGACCGGCCGACAACTGTCACTCGAACAAGTACCCACTGTGGGTCTCCGCTATTGATGAAAACGCGCGAAGCTTACGCCCCGATGCCTGGAGAGTAAACCCGTAAAAGGAATGAGGTTGAGGGATGTGGAGGTCATTCAGGAAGGGTTCAGGATTGGCCCGAAAACGACTCCCGCGCTCGGCGCGGGAGTCGTCAGGAAGTCATCAGCTGGCAGTTGCCAGCAACAAATCCATCACCGAACGGCTGTGCCCACGGTTCTTGCCATGCTCATACAGCGAGCCGGCAATTTCGTCCGCACGGATCGGCAGGATCGACAGCAGCGTATCGCTCAGACCGTGGCTGGCCTGGCAGAAGCCCTGCATGTACAGACCGGCCTTGCAGCGCTCGTCGGTAATCAGTTTGTAGTTGCGATCGACCTCGAAGTCGCCCAGGTACTCTTCCAGCGGCGCCAGCAGTTTGCGGTGCATCTGACGCTCGTAACCGGTGGCCAGCACCACGGCGTCGTAGACGCGCACGGTAACTTCACCCGTGGCGTTGTTGCGCACCGCCAGTTCGATGCCGCGTTCGGTAGCGGTGGCTTTCTCGACAGTGGTCAGGGTGCGGAACGCGTGGCGCGCAACACCTGAGACTTTCTGGCGATAGAAGATGCCGTAGATGCGCTCGATCAGGTCGATATCGACCACCGAGTAGTTGGTGTTGTGGTACTCGTTGACCAAACGCTCACGCTCGCTGCTCTGCTGCTGGAAGATCAGGTCGGTGAATTCCGGCGAGAACACTTCGTTGACGAACGGGCTGTCGTCCGCCGGCTTCAGCGCCGAACCGCGCAGGATCATGTCGACCTGCACCGACGGGAACGAATCGTTCAGATCGATGAAGGCTTCCGCCGCGCTCTGGCCGCCGCCGATGATTGCGATGCTCATCGGCTGGTTGTTGACGCACGGTTGCTTGGCCATCTCGGCCAGGTATTGCGAGTGGTGGAACACCCGGGCATCGCCCTTGAGCGCCTTGAACGATTCGGGAATGCGCGGGGTGCCACCGGCGCTGACCACCACCGAGCGCGCGGTGCGCACGAATTGCTGGCCGTCGGTGCCACGGGAAATCACCCGCAACGCTTCGACCTGATGGTTGTGCAGCACCGGCTCGATGGTCAGCACTTCTTCGCCATAACGACTCTGTTCGGTGAACTGTGCGGCGACCCAGCGCAGGTAGTCGTTGTACTCCATGCGGCACGGGTAGAAGGTGCCGAGGTTGATGAAGTCCACCAGACGCCCGTGGTGCTTGAGGTAATTGACGAACGAGTACGGGCTGGTCGGGTTGCGCAGGGTCACCAGATCCTTGAGAAAGGAAATCTGCAATTCGCTCTGGGTCGACAGCGTATTGCCGTGCCAGCTGTAGGTCGGTTGCTTGTCGAGAAACAGCACATCCAGCTCGCCGAGGGTCGGAGCACGCTCCTGCAGAGCGATGGCCAACGCCAGGTTCGAAGGGCCGAAACCGACGCCGATCAGATCGTGAACGATGGGCGATGCAATTGCCTGTGTCATTTCCAGTGTCCTCTGGATGAACCCCCGAACAGCGCGGAGGAAGAGCTTGGGTGACCGGCCGGCCCGGGACAGGACAACAGGTCGTCTGTTGAGTAGGAACGAGGACAGTGAAATAAAATTTAACGCAGGGGCTTCAGTGGGCATCCCATTGCTTGATTCGCTGGCGGCAATGCCTCATGGCATTGACGATGTGCTTTTCCACCAGGGCCTTGGAAATGCCAAGGCGTTCGGCGATCTCGGGATGGGACATGCCTTCGATCTTGCGCAGCAGAAAACTGTCGCGGCACAGCGGTGCAAGCTCGGCCAATGCGCGTTGCAACATGTCCAGGCGCTGGCCATGGTCGAGGGTGCTGTGGGGGGACGGGGTGAAATAGCGCTCTTCGCTGTCGAGCACTTCCAGCGATTCGGCCTGACGCAGGGCATTGCGTCGATGATCGTCGATCACCAGATTCAGCGCGGTGCGATAGAGGAAGGCCCGGGGTTGTTCGATCGGCGTATCGCTGGAACGCTCCAGTACCCGCACATAGGCGTCATGCACCACATCTTCGGCCACCTGTCGGTTGCCGAGCTTGGCGTTCAGGAAACACACCAGCTCGCGATAGTAGTTTTCCAACATGACTCCCGGCCGCTTGAATGCGGGTCCTGTCCTTGAGCACACCGTTTTTCCGGGCCCCGCGAAGCGGTAGCACGATGGTGGCAACGTGAGGCGCGTAATTTATAGTAATTCTCATATAGATTTAAAGTAGTGATTCTCCTTCGCTGACAAATAGCCCGTTCCGGCAACCTGTAACTTCGTGTGTGAACACTTAAATTCCCTTGCACATGCATCGTTTACAGGACAGCTCCCCCGTGTCTGTCGTGCCTTGCGACAGCGTTCAGCGACCGACCGAACCTGTTCACCTGCTGAACGACGGGCCGAATTCCACTGGCCGGAACCCTGCATGAAACGTCCCCTCCCCGCCCGCCGTGCCCTGTTCGTTGCCCTTTGCCTGATCCCCGTCATCGCGGTTGCCGCGTGGCAAGTACTGCCGCCCGGCCGTGAAACGCTTGCCACCGTTCAAGTGACCCGTGGCGACATCGAAAACAGCGTGACCGCCCTGGGCACTCTGCAACCGCGTCGCTATGTGGATGTCGGCGCGCAGGCGTCCGGGCAGATCCAGAAAATTCACGTCGAGGCCGGTGATGTGGTCAAGGAAGGCCAGTTGCTCGTGGAAATCGATCCCTCCACGCAAAAGGCCAAGCTCGACGCCGGTCGGTTCTCCATCGAGAACCTGAAGGCGCAGTTGCAGGAACAACGCGCCCAGCATGAGCTGGCGCAGCAGAAGTACCAGCGCCAGCAGAAACTCGCCGCCGGGGGCGCCACCCGCGAGGAAGACGTCCAGACCGCCCGGGCCGAAGTACGCGCCACCCAGGCCCGGATCGACATGTTCCAGGCACAGATCCGTCAGGCCCAGGCCAGTCTGCGCAGTGACGAGGCCGAGCTTGGCTACACACGCATTTACGCGCCGATGTCCGGCACCGTGGTGGCCGTGGGCGCCCGTGAAGGCCAGACACTCAACGCGCAACAGCAGACCCCGCTGATTCTGCGGATCGCGCGGCTTTCCCCGATGACAGTGTGGGCCGAGGTTTCCGAAGCCGACATCGGTCACGTCAAGCCGGGCATGACCGCTTACTTCACGACCCTCAGCGGCGGCAGCCGGCGCTGGAGCAGCACCGTACGGCAGATCCTGCCGGTGCCGCCGCGTCCCCTTGAGCAAAGTCAGGGCGCCAGTCCCACCAGTGGTCGCAGCGGCAGCGAAAGGGTGGTGCTTTACACGGTGTTGCTGGATGTCGAAAACACCGACAACAGCCTGATGACCGACATGACGGCCCAGGTGTTCTTCGTTTCACAGCAGGCGCAAAACACCCTGACCGTGCCCACTGCCGCTCTGCAGCGCAGCAGCCGTGCGGACTGGCAATCGGCGCAGGTCGTCGCCGCCAATGGCGAGATTCAATCCCGGGAAGTCCGGATCGGCATCCGCGACCGCTTGCGCACGCAAATCCTCGAAGGGCTTGCCGAAGGCGATCACGTCCTGAGCAGTCCGGCCACCGGCAACGGAGGCTGAATGCAAACGCCCCTGATTGACCTGCGGCAGATCCGCAAAGCCTACGGCGGCGGCGACAGCCCGCTGGTGGAAGTGCTGCGCGGCATTGATCTGTCAATTCATGCCGGCGAATTCGTGGCGATCGTCGGCGCCTCCGGCTCCGGCAAATCGACACTGATGAACATCCTCGGCTGCCTCGACCGTCCCAGCAGCGGCGAGTACCTGTTTGCCGGGGAAAATGTCGCCCGGCTGGACACCGACGCCCTGGCCTGGCTGCGCCGCGAAGCGTTCGGATTCGTGTTCCAGGGCTATCACCTGATTCCGTCCGGCTCGGCCCAGGAAAACGTCGAGATGCCGGCGATCTATGCCGGCACTCCCGCCACCGAACGCCACGCCCGGGCCCACGCCCTGCTCACCCGTCTGGGCCTCGGCAGCCGCACCGCCAACCGCCCGCACCAGCTCTCCGGCGGACAACAGCAGCGGGTGTCGATTGCCCGGGCGCTGATGAATGGCGGCCATATCATTCTTGCCGACGAACCCACTGGCGCGCTGGACAGCCACAGTGGCGCCGAGGTCATGACCCTGCTCGACGAACTGGCGGATCAGGGCCACGTGGTGATTCTCATCACCCACGACCGCGAAGTCGCACAACGCGCCAAGCGCATCATCGAAATCCGCGATGGCCTGATCATCAGCGATACCGCCGCCCCGCAATCACCGGCCACACCCACCGCCGGCTCCGGCACATTGCAAGCCGTGGATCTGCGCGAGCGCCTGACCACCGGCAGCACCCAGAGCGGCGCCTGGAAAGGCGAACTGGTGGATGCCGTGCAAGCGGCCTGGCGCGTCATGTGGGTCAACCGCTTCCGCACCGCGCTGACCCTGCTGGGGATCGTCATCGGCGTCGCGTCCGTGGTGGTCATGCTGGCGGTTGGCGAAGGCAGCAAGCGCCAGGTGATGGCGCAGATGGGGGCATTCGGCTCCAACATCATCTATCTCAGCGGCGCAGCGCCCAACCCGCGCACACCGCCGGGTATCATCACCCTCGATGACGTCGCCGAACTGGCCGCCCTGCCTCAAGTGGAACGCATCATGCCGGTCAACGGCGCGACCGCCGGCGTGCGTTTCGGCAATGCCGACCACACCAGTTACGTGGGTGGCAACGACACCAACTTCCCGACCATCTTCAACTGGCCGGTGATCCAGGGCAGCTATTTCACCCAAGCCGATGAAGACAACGCCGCGGCCGTCGCGGTGATCGGGACCAAGGTGCGCGACAAACTGCTCAAGGATGTCGCCGACCCTGTCGGTCAGTACATCCTGATCGAAAACGTGCCGTTCCAGGTCCTCGGGGTACTCGCGGAAAAAGGCTCCAGCTCCGGCGACTCGGACAGTGACAACCGGATCGCCGTGCCCTACTCCGCCGCCAGCATGCGCCTGTTCGGCAGCCGCAATCCGGAATACGTAGTGATTGCCGCGCGCGATGCGCGCCGTGTCAAGGAAGCCGAGCACGCCATCGAACAAGCGATGCTGCGCCGGCACAACGGGAAGAAGGATTTCGAGCTGACCAACAACGCCGCGATGATCCAGGCCGAAGCTCGCACTCAGGGCACGCTGTCGCTGATGCTCGGGGCGATTGCCGCCATTTCCCTGTTGGTGGGCGGTATCGGCGTGATGAACATCATGCTCATGACCGTGCGCGAACGCACCCGGGAAATCGGTATCCGCATGGCCACCGGCGCCCGTCAGCGCGACATCCTGCGCCAGTTCCTGACCGAAGCGGTGATGCTCTCGGTGGTCGGCGGCATTGCCGGCATCAGCCTGGCGATGCTGGTCGGCGGTGTGCTGCAACTCAGCGGTGTGGCCATGGCGTTCCAGTGGATCGCCGTGATCGGCGCCTTCGGTTGCGCGCTGGCCACCGGCGTCATCTTCGGCTTCATGCCGGCCCGCAAGGCCGCCCGGCTCGACCCGGTCAAGGCCCTCACCAGTGAATGATCGACCTATGAAAGCCCACCTGACACTTCTCGCCGCCAGCGTTTTGCTGGCGGCCTGCGGCAGCCCCGCGCCGCGCCCCGACAGCGGCCTGCAACCACCGCCGACCTGGCAATCGCCGGAACATCCCGGCGCCAGCCAGAGCGATCGACAATGGTGGACGCACTTCGGCAGCTCGGAACTCGACCAGTTGATCGATCAGGCAAGACTGGGCAGCCATGACCTGGCCGCCGCCGTCGCCCGGGTCCGCCAGGCCCAGGCCGGTGCGACCATCGCCGGCGCCCCGCTGCTGCCGGAAATCAAGGCCGGTCTGAATGCCAACCGGCAGAAACTCCTGCACGGCAAAGGCTACAGCCAACTCGATGTGAACCCGAACAAACGCTCGCTGGATTATTACGATGCCGAGTTGAGCGCCAGTTACGAAATCGATTTCTGGGGTGGCAAACGCGCCGCCCGGGACAGCGCGGTGTTCGCCGTGCAGGCCAGCAAGTTCGATCGCTCGACGGTGGAACTGACCCTGCAAAGCGCCGTCGCCAACAGCTACACCCAGGCCTTGGCGCTGCGTGAGCAGGCGCGGATTGCCGAGCTCAACCTGGCCAATGCGCAGAGCGTGCTGCATCTGGTGCAGACCCGTTACGACGCCGGCGGCGCCACGGCGCTGGAGCTGGCTCAGCAAAAGAGCCTGGTCGCCGAGCAACAGCGCAAACTGCCTTTGACGCAACAACAAGCGCGCGAGGCCCTGATCACCCTGGCGGCACTGCTCGGCCAACCCGTGCAGGAATTGCCGTCGCCCAAACAGTCGTTCGCCCAATTGCAATGGCCGGACATTGCCAGCGGCGTGCCCAGCGACCTGCTGCAACGACGTCCGGACATCGCCAGCGCCGAAGCAAAACTGGCCGCTGCCCAGGCGGATGTTACCGTTGCCCGCGCCGCCATGCTGCCCAAGCTGACACTGACCGCCAGCCTGGGTACCGGCGCCGACCTCGCAGCGGATCTGCTGCGCACCACTTTCTACAATCTGTCGTCGGGCCTGGTGGCGCCGATCTTCAACAACGGTCGCCTCGGCGCCGAGCGCGACAAGGCCACGGCGCGCCAGGAAGAGCTGCTGGAGACCTATCGCGGCGCGATCATCAATGGTTTTGCGGACGTCGAAAAAGCCCTGACGAGCATTCGCGGCCTCGATGAGCAACGTCAGTGGCAAAGCGAAGAACTGCGCCAGGCACAGACCGCGTTCGACATTGCCCAGAGTCGCTATCAGGCCGGCGCCGAGGATCTGCTGACGGTGCTGCAGACCCAGCGCACGCTGTACGCCGCCCAGGACTTGAACGTGCAACTGCGGCTGTCACGCCTGCAGGCCAGCATTGCGCTGTACAAGGCACTGGGCGGGGGCTGGCAAGTAATCTGAAAACAGCCTGGTTCAAGGCAAAAAAAATCGCAGCCCGTAAGCTGCGATTTTTTTGTCTTCAGAGCTGCCGCCCTTTGACCTTCAGGTGCCTGGCGTACCACGGCCGCTGCGGAATCCGGCGAAACAGATCGGCCATGTTGTTTTCATCGCCGAAGGTGATGCGCAACGCCAGTTTCATGGTTTCCGGGTCCATCTCCACCGAGCGCCCCACCTGCAGGCCGGGAACGGTGCTGCAACCATGGGTGTCCGGGCCGAGCCACGGGTCATCGACCTCGACCCATCGTCCCGGCGCAAACCATGGCACGCCATTGACCTGCAGACGGCTCACTTCACCCGGATGAAAGCGTTCGTGAGCGCGATACCAGTCCTCGATGCGGTCGTCGATCCAGCCATGGAAACGCCAGAACACCGGGTTCACATGGGAGGAAAACGGGTCGCCGAGGAAGTCGTTTTCGGCGGCGTACCAACGGGCCGCGAAGTCCGCCTGGTCCCGGGCCATCGGCAGCGGAATATCGTTGGAAGGATCGCGCGCCACTGACGCCCAGCGCATGTGCAGCCAGTCGTGCAGGCCCAGTTCGACTTCCGAGCCGAATTGGCCGAGGGTCAGTTTCGAGAGATAGCGCGGATCGGTGTACTGCGACTCCCAGACCTGGAAGTTGCTGTGATAGGTCTCGGCGGCCTTGATGTCACTGACCCACTTTGTGTATTCGTCATCGCCCTCCGCCAGCCAGGTCGGTGGCAAGGCGTTGCCGTCGTGGTTGTCGAAGTAGCGGGCAAAGCCCTGACGGTCACGTTCCAGTTCAGGTTGCGGCGCGGGGAATCTCGACCACGACGGCAGATCCTGCATCGAACGGGCGACGCCCAGCATGTGCCGATGCATGAAGAAAAAGTCGACGCCCGAGCCGTTGCGATCCTTCCGTGGCCCACGTGCGTCGCGCTCCTTGTCCCGGGGGCCGGGTTGCCAGCCGATACCGCGCAACGCGTCGCGTTTTTTCTCCGACAGTTTGTGCCACTTGTCCCGCGAGGCATGCCAGAGCTGGTGGAACAGGCGATGCTCGGGCGACACCAGCCACGCCAGCAATGTCGGGGTCAGGCCGGTCCGCTCGCGGGCCTCGGGGAAGCGGCGCTTGATCGCGATGAAACGATTGTCGAGTTCCGGCAAAGCCAGCGGCCGGTCCAGCCGCAGCACCTGCCCGGTAAACGTGCCGCTGCCGGCGTTGCCGAAGGCCGCCCAGACTTCGTCCAGCTTGACCCGGAACTCATAGACTGCCGGCGCTTGTGGCATGTCCGTACGCATCAGGCGCCAGTAAAGCTCGGCGCCATTGCCCGGAGCCAGATCGCCAATGACCTCATAGTGCGGCGAAGCGTCGGTACGCAAGCGAGGGCCGGTATCGAGATACCCGCGCAAACCACGCCCGCGCTGGGCAATATCGAGAAACAGTTCCAGGCCTTCACGGGGCAAGCCGTCTAGTCCGGCATTGGCCCCCGTGAAGCGGATGTCCCAGATTCCGCGCAGGTTGTCGGCCAGTTGCTGCCCGGCGGTGTCCGCCAGATCGACCGTGGCCTCGCCCGGCGTGATCGGCTCCTCCTCGCGGGTCAGCTCACGATGTGCATAAAAAGCGGCAGGCAGCGCAGCGCCCGTGAGTGCCATGCCCGCCATGAACCAGCGTCGAGAGATCGTCATTGCCCTACCTGTGTCAGCCATGAAGCAGGCTTTATCCAAGCTAGAACGTTTGCTGGATCGGTAAATTTATCGCTGTCCGAAAAGAACCTCTTCATGCCCGGCATCGTCGCCCGTTGTTTTGCCGCCACGCTAAATTCTTTGTCGTCTCAGTCGTTCCTCCCAGATAGCAAAGGCCCCTGCGCCTGTAACTCGACGGCGAACCTGAATGAGATGGCAATGACAAAACCGCGTTCGAAAAAGGCTCTATACATCGGCCTGCCGCTGGCCATGGCAATCAGTGCCGGCGCAGGCTTCCTGGCCTGGGATTACTGGTTCAGGGACAACCCCGGCTATCCGGTCAAGGTGATGAAACAGGCCACCGAACTGCAGGACCGGATCCTGTCGTTCGACAGCCACATCACCGTGCCCCTGAGCTTCGGCGCTCACGGCAATGAAGCCGACAAGGATGGCTCCGGGCAGTTCGACCTGATCAAGGCCAATCGTGGGCGGTTGTCCGGCGCGGCACTGACCGTGTTCGGCTGGCCGGAAATGTGGAACGGCCCGAACGCGCCACACCGCCCTACCGACGGTTTCGTCGAAGAAGCGCGCAATCAGCAGGAGGTGCGTTACAAGATCATTTCCGGGCTGGTGCGCGACTTTCCCAATCAGGTCGGCATCGCCTACACCCCTGACGATTTCCGCCGACTGCACGGCGAAGGCAAGTTTGCGATTTTCATCAGCATGCTCAACGCCTACCCGCTGGGCAACGACCTGAGCAAGCTGGACCTGTGGGCCGGTCGCGGCATGCGCATGTTCGGCTTCAGCTACATCGGCAACAACAGCTGGGCGGACTCTTCGCGCCCGCTGCCGTTTTTCAATGATTCCCCGGATGCACTCGACGGTCTCTCCGATATCGGCAAACAGGCCGTGCACCGCCTCAATGACCTGGGCGTGATCATCGATGTCTCGCAGATGTCGACCAAGGGCCTGGAACAGGTCGCGCAACTGAGCCGCACGCCGCTGGTGGCTTCGCACTCGGCGCCCAGAGCGGCCGTGGACATTCCGCGCAACCTCAGCGACAAGGAGTTGCAGCTGATCAAGAACAGCGGTGGCGTGGTGCAGGTGGTCGGCTTTTCGCAATATCTCAAGCCGCTGACCCAAGGCACCCAGGACAAGCTCAACGCGCTGCGTGCGCGTTTCGACCTGCCGCCACTGCCGAACCTGGCCATGGCCCTGATGCCGGGCGACCCGATCATCACTGCCTGGTCGGAACAGAAACTTGGTCAGTACGCCAGCGGCCTGTACGGGATTCTCGAAGAAGAACCGAAAGCCACCCTCAAGGATCTTGGCGACGCCATCGACTACACCGTGCGCAAGATCGGTATCGACCACGTCGGCATCGCTTCCGACTTCAACGACGGCGGCGGCATCAAGGGTTGGGAGAACGTCGGCGAGATCCGCAACGTCACCGCCGAACTGATCCAGCGCGGTTACTCCGAAGCGGACATCGCCAAGCTGTGGGGCGGCAACTTCCTGCGGGTCTGGGAACAGGTACAGAAAGCCGCCAGACCTGCGCTGCTCTCCCGCCAGGACACGACCCGACCATGACCGACCGCCGCACTTTCCTGAAACAGGCCGGCGTACTGGCGGCCACCCTGCCGCTGGGCGTCAGCCTGGCTGCACCCGCCCGGGCGGCCGATCCGCAGGCCTCGCCGCAGGACAAATGGGCGACCCTGCGCGGAATGTTCGAACAGGATCCGCAGTCGATCCACTTCGCCAACTTCCTCGTCACCTCCCACCCAAAACCTGTGCGTGAAGCCATCGCTCGCTACCGTGCAGACATCGACCGCAATCCGGGCCTGGCCATGGATTGGGATCTGGGCGTCACCGAACAGCGCGAAGAAAACGTGCGGGTCTGGGCCGGCAAATACCTGCAGGCCAGGCCGAGCCAGATCGCCCTCACCGGCAGCACCACCGAAGGCCTGGCAATGATCTATGGCAGTGTGCAGGTGCGCCCGGACCAGGAGATCCTGACCACGGTTCACGAGCATTACTCCACCCGCAACATCCTCGATTTCCGCACCGCCCGCGACGGCACCCGGGTGCGCAAACTCAAGTTGTTCGAGAACCCGCAAGACGTGTCGATGGACCAGGTGCTCGACACTATCAATCGCAATATCCGCCCCGAAACCCGCGTCCTCGGCATGACCTGGGTGCATTCGGGCAGCGGCGTGAAACTGCCGATCGGCGACATCGCCCGCCTCGTCGACGAACACAACCGGAATCGGGACGACAAGGACCGGATCATTTACGTGGTCGATGGCGTGCACGGTTTCGGCGTCGAAGACCTGGATTTCCCGCAGATGAATTGCGATTTCTTCATCGCCGGCACGCACAAATGGATGTTCGGCCCCCGCGGCACCGGCATCGTCTGCAGTCGCAGCGACGAAGTGAAATACGTCAGCCCCAGCGTGCCGACTTTTTCCGAAGCCACGACCTTCGCCAACACCATGACGCCGGGCGGCTATCACGCCTTCGAACACCGCTGGGCGGTGGACGAAGCGTTCAAGCTGCACCTGCAACTGGGCAAGGCCGACGTGCAGGCGCGCATCCATCAGCTCAACAGCTACCTGAAACAGCGTTTGCAGGAACAGCCAGGAATCGAACTGGTGACGCCGGTCGATCCGAAGTTCTCCGCCGGCTTCAGTTTCTTCCGGGTCAAGGGTCGCGACAGCGATGACATCGCCGCCCGCCTGATGAAAAACCGCGTGGTCTGCGATGCGGTCAGCCGCGACGTCGGCCCGGTGATCCGTACCGCGCCCGGCCTGCTCAACACCGAAGCCGAAGTAGACCGTTTCCTCGATTTGCTGGGCAAGACGCTGCGCGCCTGAACCCTGCGCCCCGGTTTCCTTTACACAGAGACGACCCATGAAAAAGCCTCACGCCTCAACCGCCTTCAAGGCGTTGCCCGCCCTGGCCCTGACTGCCCTGTGCGCGGCCCTTCTGCCCGGCACTGCCACGGCCGCCACCCCGCCGGCCCCCGGCAAGGTGTTCAAGGACTGCAAGGACTGCCCGGAAATGGTGGTCCTGCCGACCGGCAGTTTCACCATGGGCACACCGGACGACGAGGTCGGCCGCGAACCCGACGAAGGTCCGCGCCATCAAGTGACCTTCACCCGACCGTTCGCCATCAGCCGCTTTCAAGTGCTGGTCGGCGAGTGGGACGCCTACGTCCGCGAGACCGGCGCCAAGCCCTATGACTTCGATGATCGCCCGGGCCGTCGCTGCACCGCCGGCAAGCCGGAATTCAAGCAGACCCAGCGCGATCCGGCCGTGTGCATGAACGTGGCCGAAGCCCAGGGCTACATCGACTGGCTGTCGAAAAAGACCGGCCACAGCTATCGCCTGCCGAGCGAGTCGATCCGCGAATACGCGGCCCGTGGCGGCAGCACCGGCCCGTTCCCCTTCCCGTTCGATGAAGGCAGCGATTACCAGATCTCCAAGCATGCCAACACTTACGGCGCCGCCGACGGTTACAACTTCACCTCCCCGGCCGGCACCTTCCCGGCCAACGCCTTTGGCGTGTACGACGCCCACGGCAATGTCTACGAGTGGACCGCCGACTGCTATCACAAGGATTACTCCGGCGTGCCCGACGACGGCCGTCCATGGACCCAGGAGAACTGCGAACGCCAGGTCATGCGCGGCAACGACTGGGGCGAAGCACCGGTGTTTTCCCGCTCGGGCAACCGCAACAGCAGCTGGCCGACCAGCAAGGGCGACTGGCTCGGTTTTCGCGTAGTGCGCGACCTCTGATCCTGCCTGTAAGCGACCGCAGCCTGTCTGCGGTCGTTGTTAAAGAAACCCCGTGACCATTCGTTTTCCTTACATACCGGCACTCCCTCCGCACCGAAGCAGGATTCCTCCATGACCAAGCCAACGCGTGGGGCGATCAACGAATTGTTCGCCCTGCTCAAGCCCTTCCGCCTGATTGTCTGCGTGTCTATCGTGCTCGGCATGATCGGCGGCCTGAGCGTCACCGTGCTGCTGGCGACCATCAACAACGCCTTGCACTCGTCCGACGGACTGACCCGCACCGTGGTGATGATTTTCGCCGGGCTGTGCGCCCTGGCCTTGCTGACCACAATCCTGTCCGACATCGGCACCAACTATGTCGGTCAACACATCATCGCCCGCCTGCGCAAGGAGCTGGGAGAGAAGGTGCTGTCGGCGCCGATCGACCAGATCGAGCGCTACCGCAGCCATCGCCTGATCCCCGTGCTGACCCATGACGTGGACACCATCAGCGACTTCGCCTTTGCATTCGCGCCGCTGGCCATTTCCATGACGGTGACCTTGGGCTGCCTCGGCTACCTGGCCATGCTGTCCTGGCCGATGTTCCTGATGATGCTGGTGGCGATTGCCATCGGCACCACCATCCAGGCGATTGCCCGGGCCAAGGGCATGCGCGGTTTCTACGCCGCGCGCGACTCCGAGGACGAACTGCAAAAGCACTACAACGCGATTGCCGAAGGTGCCAAGGAACTGCGCATCCACCGTCCGCGCCGCCAGCGCATGTTTGTCTCGGGCATCCAGAAAACCGCGGAAAAGATCTGCGATACCCAGATCCGCTCCATCAACACCTTCGTGATCGCCAAGTCGTTCGGCTCCATGCTGTTCTTCGTGGTGATCGGCATGGCGCTGGCCCTGCAATCGTTCTGGCCGAGCGGTGACCAGGCGGTGATGAGCGGTTTCGTGCTGGTGCTGCTGTACATGAAAGGCCCTCTGGAACATCTGGTCGGCACGCTGCCGATCATCAGCCGCGCACAGATCGCGTTCCGCCGGATTGCCGAACTGAGCGAGCAGTTCTCCTCGCCTGAGCCCCACCTGTTGCTGGAGGATCATGGCAGCAAACCCGGTGTGGTCAGCCACCTGGAACTGAACAACGTACGCTACGCCTTCCCGCCCGTCCCCGGCAGCGAGCCGTTCCGCCTCGGGCCGGTCAACCTGCGCATCGAGCAAGGCGACATCGTGTTCATCGTCGGTGAAAACGGTTGTGGCAAGACCACCCTGATCAAACTCCTGCTGGGCCTGTATGCGCCCACCGAAGGTGAAATCCGGGTCAACGGCCAGCCGATCACCGCCCTCAACCGCGACGACTATCGACAGAATTTCACCACGATCTTTGCCGACTACTACCTGTTCGACGACCTGATCCAGGGTGATCGCGAAGTCCCGCAGGACGCCACCCGCTACCTCGAACGGCTGGAGATCGCGCACAAGGTCAGCGTGCGTGACGGCGCCTTCAGCACCACCGACCTGTCTACCGGCCAACGCAAGCGCCTGGCGCTGGTCAATGCCTGGCTCGAGGAGCGTCCGGTGCTGGTGTTCGACGAATGGGCCGCCGACCAGGACCCGACATTCCGGCGGATTTTCTACACCGAACTGCTGCCCGACCTGAAACGGCTGGGCAAGACCATCATCGTGATTTCCCACGATGACCGTTACTTCGACGTTGCCGATCAACTGGTGCGCATGGAGGCCGGCAAGGTCAAAAGCGAACTGCAAACCGCTTGATCGATGAAGCCGCGGCCAGACCGGAAAAAATATTTCCGGTTTACCGCGGCTTCCTCGTCTCAATCAGACAAATAAGAACCATTAACAACTATACCTGCCAAGGTCTTAATCACATGTCCGCATCCCGCTTCATGCTTCGACCACTGACCCGAGCCCTGCTCATGCACGGTGCCTCCCGCTCTCGCCTGGCCACCACCGGCCTGGGACTGGCAATGACAATGGCCGTCACTCCGTATGTCCAGGCCCAGGAATGGACCCTGAACATCCCGGCGCAGCCACTGGCCCAGGCCCTGCAATCGCTCGGTCAGCAGACCAGCCTGCAGATCATCTACAGCCCGGAAAGCCTGCAAGGCCTGCGTTCCACCGCCCTCAGCGGCCGATACGCAGACGACAGCGCAATCGCGGCCATGCTCAAGGGCACCGGCATCCGTCATCAGCGTGACGGCAACACCGTGACCCTGCTGGCACCCGCCAACGGCAGCGCGATGGAACTGGCACCGACCAACATCAACGGCCAGCGCCTGACAGAGACCACCGAAGGCAGCAACTCCTACACCACCGGCGGCGTGACCATCGGCAAGGGCGTGCACTCGCTGAAGGAGACCCCGCAGTCGGTCACGGTCATGACCCGCAAGATGCTGGATGACCAGAACCTCAACACCATCGAACAAGTGATGGAAAAGACCCCGGGCATCACCGTTTACGATTCGCCCATGGGCGGCAAGTATTTCTACTCCCGCGGTTTCCGCATGAGCGGCCAGTATCAATACGACGGCGTGCCGCTGGACATCGGCAGCAGCTACGTACAGGCCGACAGCTTCAACAGCGACATGGCCATCTATGACCGCGTCGAAGTGCTGCGCGGTGCCGCCGGCATGATGAAAGGCGCAGGCGGTACGGCCGGTGGCGTCAACTTCGTGCGCAAGCGCGGCCAGGACACCCCGCACACCCAACTGTCGCTTTCGGCAGGCTCGTGGGACAACTATCGCGGTCAGGTCGACACCGGCGGCCCGCTGAACGACGCCGGCACCATCCGTGGCCGCGCCGTGGTCACCCAGCAGACCCGTCAGTACTTTTATGACGTGGCCAGCCGCAAGGACCAGATCTACTACGGCGCCCTGGACTTCGACCTCAACCCCGACACCACGCTGGGCCTGGGCATGGCCTATGAAGACGTCGACGCCACACCTTGCTGGGGCGGTCTGCCGCGCTACGCCGATGGCTCCGACCTGCACCTCAAACGCTCCACCTGCCTGAACACCTCGTGGAACAACCAGCGCAGCAAACGCGCCACCTACTTCGGCGACGTGAAACACCAGTTCAACGACGACTGGTCCCTGAAGGTGGCCGGGGTCTTCTCACGCAACACCCAGGACATGGAATACGCGTTTCCGAGCGGCGCGGTGCCGGTCGGCGCCACCAGCTCCAACACGCTGATGCTGGGGAGCATCTACGACTACGAGCAGACCGACTACGGCTTCGATGCCTACGTGGACGGCAAATTCGACGCGTTCGGACAGCAGCACGAAATCACCGTCGGCGCCAACGCCAGCCGCTCCCGCAAGGATGACTTCTACGCCGTGGCGGCCCTGCCACAGCGCCAGAACGTGCTGGACCCGAACCATCACCTGCCCAAGCCTGACGAAAGCTACTACCTGGCCAATGCCTCCCGGGGCGGTCCGGTAGACATCAGCATCAAGCAATACGGCGTTTACTCCACCGCCCGCCTGAAACTGGCCGATCCACTGACCTTCGTGCTGGGCAGTCGTGTCAGCTGGTACAAGTCCGACTCCGACTCCGTGCAGTACTTCCGCGGCGAAGGCACCCCGGTCAACACCAAGTCCACCGAAACCGGACAGGTCACCCCTTTTGCCGGACTGTTGTTCGATCTCAACGACAACCTGACCGCGTACGCCAGCTACACCGATATCTTCACCCCGCAGGGCGGCTACAAGACCATCGACGGCGGCACCCTCAAACCGCTGATCGGCCAGAGCTACGAGCTGGGTATCAAGGGCGAGTGGTTCGACGGTCGCCTGAACAGCTCCTTCAACCTGTTCCGCACCATTCAGAAAGACGCGGCCCAGGATGACCCGCGCTGCGAAGACAGCTCCTGCTCGCTGAACTCCGGCAAGGTCCGCGCCCAAGGCTTCGAAGCGGAAGTCAGCGGTGAAGTGATCGATCGTCTGCAACTGCTGGCCGGCTACACCTACACCCAGACCAAAGTGCTGGAAGATGCCGACGCCACCCAGGACGGCGTGGTCTACAACTCCTACGTACCGCGCCACCTGCTGCGCGTCTGGGGTGACTACAGCCTGAGCGGCCCCCTGGATCGCGTCACCATCGGTGCCGGCGTCAACGCCCAGAGCGGCAACTACCGCACCTCGCCACTGGGCGGTGACAACATCACCCAGTCGGGTTACGCGGTCTGGAACGGTCGCATCGGCTACCGCATCGATGACACCTGGTCCGTCGCCCTCAACGGCAACAACCTGTTCGACAAACGCTACTACGCCACTGTGGGCACCGAAGGTTTCGGTAACTTCTACGGCGATCCGCGTAACTTCGTGATGTCGGTCAAAGCCGACTTCTGATTGCAGCGCCCATGAAAAAACCCCGCATTGCGGGGTTTTTTTTCACCTGCGATCTGCTCTGTGGCTCAGTTCAAAACGCGATGCAGCGCCCGGCTCAGGGTTTCGTGTACCTGCAGGACATCGGGCATCACCGACGCCAGCCTGAGCAAGTCGTGGGTCAGCCCCGGGCAGTGCTCGAGCTCGACGCTCACCCCGTGCTCACGCAACTTGTCGACATACGCCTGCCCCTCATCGAGCAGTGGATCGAACCCGGCCAGCACCACAATGGCCGGGGCGACACCCCGCAGATCGTCGGCCAGCAACGGCGAGAAACGCCAGTCCAGATAATCTTCCGGAGTGCGCGCGTAATGCCCATAAAACCAGTCCAGCGTCTCGTCTTCGAGCAGATAGCCTTCGCTGAACAAGGCCCGCGAATCATGGGCACGCGAGGCGTCAGTGACCGGATAGCACAACAACTGAGCCTTGGGCGCGATGGCCACGGTGTGCGGCTGGACCACCGCTTGCACCGCCAGCACGGTGGCCAGCGTGGCCCCGGCGCTGTCACCGCCGAACGCGACCCGGCCTAGGTCCAGGCCCAACGAAGCCGCGTGTTCGGCCAGCCACGACAAGGCGTCCTCACCGTCTTCCAGCGCCGTCGGGAAACGGTGCTCCGGCGCCAGTCGATAGCCTACCGAAAGCACCGCGCACGGCGTGCGCCGGCAGAACTCGCGGCACACGCCGTCATGGGAATCCAGGCTCCCGACCACAAACCCGCCACCGTGGAAATACACCAGCACCGGCATTGGCGCTGACTCACCGTGCGGGCGATACAGGCGCAGCGCCAGAGGCGCGCCGTCCCGAGCGGTCGCGCTGATGGCTTGCACGTCCAGGTCTTCGGGCGCCGTCCAGCGCAACTGCGCGGTGGTCTGTTCGAAGGTATCCCGGGCCTGGGCCGGGGTCATTTGGTGCAGCGCCGGCAGACCGGCCTCCTGGCTGTCTTGAGCCAGGTCGAGAAAGGCTTCCAGATCAGGGTGTAACGACATCGCGAAGATCCTTGTATCAGCAAAAAAGGGGCGCGCCTCGGCAACGCCCCCCAAAAATGATCCAGCGTGCGAGGGTCAGCCCACACGCGCCATGCAATGCTCGATCAGCGCTTCAAGTTCACGCTGGTAGTCCTGCATCAAGGCGTCCATGGTGCCGGCCCGGTAACGCTGGCTGCTGTAGATGCAGCGCAACGCCAACTGGCCGTCATACACCTGGCCGACAATTTCCAGCCAGTTGCCCAGGTTCGCCTTCAGGCTGTAGTTGTCACCGGTTTCCTCCAGCGCCGGCACCAGCAGGGCCTGCTCGTCGAAGCTCTGGTCGAACTGCCCCAGGTAGTTGAACGTCACCCGCGCCTGCGGCAGGTCCGCCAGTTGCCGGGACACCTCGGCGCCCGCCAGATGACGCAGCACGCCATACCCGATGCCCTTCTGCGGCACCGCCGCCAGTTGCGCCTGTACGTCGATGATCGAACGTCCGATATCGTCGCTGTCCGGACGCAACCGTACCGGGAACATGCTGGTGAACCAGCCAAGGCTGCGGCTCAGGTCGATGGACTCGAAAAGATCCTCGCGGCCGTGCCCTTCCAGCAGAATCAGCGCCGATGGCTGGCCGCTCCAGCGGCACAGCGCCCGACCGAGTGCCGACAGCAGCAGGTCGTTGATTTGCGTGCGATAGACCGCCGGCGCCTGCTTGAGCAATTGTTCGGTGTGCTCGCGGGACAACTTGAGCCGCGCCTGCGCCTGCTGGCGCACCTGATTCTTGCCACGGTAGTTGTCGCACGGCAGATCGACGCCCGGCTGATCCAGCTGCTCCAGCCAGTACGCCAGTTCCTGCTCGGCAATCGCCGGGGCCCGGGCCTGCAAGGCTTCGGCAAACGAGCGATAGCTGCTGGTACGAATCGGCAGTTGCGGCGCCAGACCCTGCACACACGCTTCATAAGCGGTTTTCAGGTCATCGAGCAGGATCCGCCAGGACACGGTGTCGACCACCAGGTGATGAATCACCACCAGCAGTCGCGCCTGACCGTCCGGCAAGGCGACATGCATCACCCGCCAGACCGGCCCGTCGTCCAGCTTGAGGCTGCGCTGGGCGAGGTTGGCCAGCGCTTCGACCTGTTCGCTGTTCTCGGCTTCACGGCGCCAGAGCACCGCATCGCCCTGTTCGCTGGCGGTGCAGTAACGTTGCAGCCAGCGCCCGCCCTCCTGAGTGAAGCGCAGGCGCAGCGAGTCGTGGTGTTGCTCGATCCAGCCGAGGGCCTGTTCGAGCGCATCCAGATCCAGTGGCTGGCGCGCACTCAACAGCAGTGACTGGTTGTAGTGATGGGCTTCGGACATGCCCTCGGCGAAGAACCACTCCTGGATCGGCAACAGATTGAACAACCCCTCACCCGCCACTTGCGTGACGTCCACCAGCGGCTGGCCGGCGCCCTCCTTCGTCACGTTCTGTTCGACGATGCCGGCGATGGTCTGATAGCGCATCAGATCACGCAGCTTCAGTTCCATCTGCAACGTCGGGTGGTTCCTGACCCGGGAGATGACCTGCAGGCTGAGGATCGAGTCGCCGCCCAGTTCGAAGAAGTTATCCGTGATGCCCACCTGCTCGACTTGCAGCACCTGGGCCCAGATCTCGGCCAGCAGTGTTTCCTGTTCGTTGCGCGGGGCGACATATTCCTCGCTCTTGAAGTCCGGCTCCGGCAGCGCCTTGCGGTCGAGTTTGCCGTTGGGCGTGACCGGGAAAGCACTCAGGCAGACAATCTGCGCCGGCACCATGTACTCCGGCAGCGAGGCGCGCAGCCCGGCCTTCAGTTCATCGCCCACGTCTTCTCCGGTTGGCGTCACGACATAACCGATCAGTTGCTTGCCGGACGCATTGTCCCGGGCGATCACCAGCGCATCGGTCACACCTTCCAGTTGACGCAGGCTGGCCTCGACTTCACCCAGCTCGATGCGGAAGCCGCGCACCTTGACCTGATGGTCGATGCGCCCGACGTAATCGACCACGCCGTCCTGACGCAAACGCACCAGGTCACCGCTGCGATACAGGCGCTCGCCGGCCGCGAACGGATTGGGCACGAAGCGCTCGCCGGTCAGATCCGCACGGCCGTGGTAACCACGGGCAACCCCGTAACCACCGATGTACAGCTCACCGGCAAAACCTGGCGGCAGCGGGTTCAGATCTTCGTCCAGCACGTACAGCGAACGTGCGCCGACGGCACGCCCGATCGGTGCATAGGCCGCTTCACAATGCTGGCTGACCGGCACCTTCCAGAGCATCGGCGTGACCACGGTTTCCGTCGGGCCATAACCGTTGGTGAAGTACTCGGGACGCAGGGCCGCTTTCACCTGTTCGAAGGTCTGGTCCGGCACGGCATCGCCGCCGAAGCAGTAGATGCGTACCGGTGGCGGCGCGATGCCGCTGGCCGCCGCGTACTCCGCCAACTGCTTGAGATAGGCCGGCGGGAAGCAGGCGATGGTGACGCCATACTCGTGCAGGGCGGCGTAGGTCTGTTCCGGTGTCCACAGGCAACCATCGCGAATCACCAGACGACCACCGCTGTAGAGCGTGCTCAACCAGCGCTCATGGGCACCGTCGAAGGCGAATGACATGAAGTGCAGCTCGCAGCTGCTGGCGTCCATTTCATACAGTTCGGCGATGGCCTGGCAGTGCATGCTCAACGGTCCTTGCGTGACCGCAACGCCCTTTGGCCGACCGGTGGAGCCGGAGGTGTAGACCAGATACGCCAGCCCCTGCTCCTGGACGCGGCAGACCGGTGCGTGATCGGGGTAACGGGTCTCGTCGAGATGATCGATCTCCAGGCGCAGCAGTCCCTCGGGCGCCGGCAACGTAGCGCGCAGGCTGCTCTGGGTCAGCAACAGGGCCATGCCCGAATCCTCGATCATGTACGCCAGTCGCTCAGGCGGATAATCAATGTCCAGCGGCACGTACGCCGCACCGCTCTTGAGCACGGCGAGGAAGCTGACGACCATTTCCAGCGAGCGCGGCAGGGCCACGCCGATCACCACTTCCGGGCCCGCCCCGTGTTCGGTCAGGCAGTGGGCCAGACGATTGGCCCGCTGTTCGAGTTCGGCATAGCTCAGGCTCAGTCCGGCGCACTGCAGGGCGATAGCCTCTGGCTGCTGCTGTGCATGCCGGCTGATCAGCTGAGGCAGCAGCACCGGCTCGTGGCTGGAGACCGGTTCGGCACTCCAGGCCTGGATCGCCTGCCACTGCTCGTGCGACAGGCGCTGCAGATTGCCCAGTCGCTCGTAAGGCGCACGCATCATCGCTTCGAGGGTGTTTTCCAGTGTCAGGCGAATGCCTTCCACGGCCTCGGCGCTGAAGTGACTGCGCAGGTACAGGTACTCGATCGACAACTCGTCACCGAGCATCACCGCCAGGTCCATCGGTACGTTGGTCACGCCGTGGCCGATGGATTTGCCGAAGGTCAGGTCGGTGTCGTTTTCTTCTTGCAGGCGATCATCGATCGGGAAGTTCTCGAACACGATGATGCTGTCGAACAGGGCCTGGCCACCGAGGTTGGACCAGCGCTGCACATCGGCCAGCGGCGCCTGGGAATAGTCACGAATGTCCAGGTTGTAGGCCTGTACGCCGCCCAGCCAGTCCGCCAGACGCTGATCGGCCTGCGGCGTCTGGATGATCGGCAAGGTGTTGATGAACAGCCCGAGCATGTTGCCGACGTTCGCCAGCCCTTCGGGACGCCCCGAAACCGTGGCACCGAACGTGACCGTGCGCTGCCCGGTGTAGCGCTGCAACAGCAGCAGCCAGGCACCCTGAATCAGGGTGTTGGGGGTGATGCGCAGGTCGCGGCAGAACTGCAGCAGGCGCGCGGTTTGCGCCTGATCCCAGTTCGAGTAGATCGCGTCGTGGCCGGAGACATCGGCCGAATGCCGCGGATGGATCGCCTGGCTCAACGCCGTCGGCTCGTTGACCGCCGCCAGACGCGCTTTCCAGAACAGCTCCTGCGCGTCCTGGTCCTGTGCCTGCAACCAGGCGATGAAGTCACGGTAACGACCGTTCTCACCGCTGACCTTGCCCTTGGAGTAGTACTGCAGGACTTCGCCGAACAGCCGCGAGCTGCTCCAGCCGTCCATCAGGATGTGGTGGCTGGTCCAGATCATCTGATAGCGGTCATCGCTCAGGCGCAACAGCGTCACTCGCTGCAGGCGTGCCTGGGACAGGTCGAAGCCGAGGGCACGATCATCGCTGGCGAACCCGGCGATCAACTCATCGCAGACCTCACGGTCGCGCCAGTCGAGCACCTGCATTTGCAGCGGGGCCTGGCGATGGACCACTTGCAACGGTTTGGCCAGCCCGTCCTGCCAGTGGAAACTGGTCCGCAGGATCGCCTGGCGCTCGATCACAAACTCCCAGGCGCCTCGGAAGCGTTCCACATCCAGGCCCTGGATCGGCAGGCTGACCTGGTTGACGTAGAGGCTGCTGCCATTGTCAGAGAGCGTGTGGAACAGCATGCCCTCCTGCATCGGCGACAGCGGGTAAACGTCCTCGATCAGATCCGCCGGCACCGGCAACGCATCGAGCTGCGCCTGCTCCAGACGCGCCAGCGGGTAGTTGTCTGGCGTGCCGTCGGCCTGCTGCGCGGACTCCAGCGACGCCACCGTCGCCAGTTTCTGCACGGTCTGCTGCTGGAACAGATCCTTGGGGGTAAAGCGGATACCCTGCTGGCGCGCACGGCTGACCAGTTGGATGGAGATGATCGAATCGCCGCCCAGGCTGAAGAAGTTATCGGTCACCCCGACCCGGTCAATCTTCAGGATGTCTTGCCAGACCACGACCAGTTGCTGCTCGAGTTCCGTGGACGGGGCGACATAGTCCCGGGCCGACTGATTGACGTCCGGTGCCGGCAGGGCCTTGCGGTCCAGCTTGCCGTTGGGGGTCAGCGGCAGTGCATCCAAGTACAGCCACTGCGCGGGCACCATGTAATCCGGCAGGTGCGCCTTGAGGGCGGACTGCAGCGATTCGCTCAGTTCATCCTGTTCCAGAAGGCTGAGATCGGATCGGGCCGGCACCACATACGCTACCAGTTGTTGACCGCTGAGGCCGTCCACCGCCAGCACCACGCCTTCGCGCACACTGTCATGGGCCAGCAGGCGCGCTTCGATTTCACCCAGTTCGATGCGGAAACCGCGCACCTTGACCTGATGGTCGATGCGCCCCACGTATTCGATCCGGCCGTCATCGCCCAGGCGCGTCAGGTCGCCGGTGCGGTACATCCGCTCGCCGTTGGTCGAGGCCGGGTTCGGCACGAAACGCTCGGCGGTCAGGCCCGGACGGAACAGGTAACCACGGGTGATGCCGTCGCCGGCCAGGTACAGCTCGGCCGCCACCCCGATCGGCGCCGCTTGCAGTTGCCCGTCCAGCAGGTACGCCGTGGTGTTGACCAGCGGGCGGCCGATGTTCGCCTGGCCGCCGGCTTCGCGGCGGGTCCAGGTCGAATACGTGGTGTCTTCCGACGGCCCGTACAGGTCATAGACGTGCTCGACCGAGGTCTCGCGGTACAGGCTGTCGACCACACTTTGCTTGAGCGGCTCGCCGGCCAGATTGATGATGCGCACGCCACCCGGAATATGTCCGGCGCGGTGCAGGGCCGCGATGGCCGACGGCACGGTGTTGATCAGGCGCACCTGATCGCGTTCCGGCAGGTCCGGCAGTTCCAGGGCATTGCGCGCCATGACGATCGAACCGCCGCGCGCGAGGGTGACGAAAATCTCCCACACCGACAGGTCGAAGCAGACCGAGGTCGAGGCCAGCACGCCTTGCAGGTCAGCCTCGCTGTAGACATCGGCGGACCAGTGGATCAGCGCCTGGACGTTACGGTGGGCAATCGCCACGCCTTTGGGTTTGCCGGTGGAGCCGGAGGTGTAAATCACGTAGGCCAGACTGGCCGAATCGGCCCGCACTTCAAGGTTGTCGCTTGCGAGGTCGGCAAAGGCCTCGCCGCCCGCCTCCACCAACACCACCTGCGCATCGGTCTGCGGCAGTTGCGCCAGCAACGATTGTTGCGTCAGCAGGACCTTCGCCTGACTGTCTTCCAGCATGTACGCCACGCGGTCGGCCGGGTAGTCCGGATCCAGCGGCACGTAGGTGCCACCGGCCTTGAACACCGCCATCAAGGCAATCACCAGTTCCGCCGAGCGCGGCATCGCCACACCCACCCGAACCTCGGCGCCGACGCCCAGCGTCGACAGATGACGGGCCAACTGGTTGGCCCGGCGATTGAGTTCGGCGTAACTCAGGGCCACACCGCCATGGCTCAGGGCCACGGCCTGTGGACGGGCCTCGACCTGCGCCTCGAAGCTTTGATGAGTCAGACGTTGCGACGGATACGCGGCGTGGTTGTCGTTCCACTGCGCCAGCGTGGTGTGCTCCACACTCGACAACATTGCGACTTCACCCAGCAACCGCTGCGGTGCGTCGAGGAACTGCTGCAGAACGGTTTCCAGGTGCGTGGCCAGTCCGACCACGCCGCGCTCGGAAAACTGCTCGGTCAGGTAGTTGAAATCCAGACTCAGCACCTCGCCGGCACCGGCGATCAGGGTCAGGCCATAGTTGGTCTGCTCGCGGTGTTCCAGACCACCGAAGCGCAGGCCGCCCGGGTTGGCTTCCAGCGTCTCCGAAACCGGGTAGTTTTCAAACACCAGCAGGGTGTCGAACAGCGCTTCGCCGTTGAGTTCGGCCAGACGCTGAATGTCCTGCAGCGGCGTCTGTTCGAAGTCGCGCAGCAGCAGGTTCTTGTCCTGCACGCTGTGCACCCAGTCGCGCACGCTGATGCCCGGCTGCGGGCTGGCGATCACCGGCAAGGTGTTGATGAACAGCCCCAATTGCTGCTCGATGCCCGGCAAGTCCACCGGACGCCCGGACACCGTGGCGCCGAAAGCGACCGTGGCCTGACCGGTATAGCGTTGCAGAATCAGCAGCCACGCCGCCTGCACCAGACTGTTGAGGGTGACTTGCTGCTGCCGGGAGAAGCTGTTCAAGCGACGGGTGAAAGCGGCGTCGAAGGTGAGGCGATGCACGCCCTTGCCCGCGCCCGGCTGAACCTTGCCCGGACACGCCGAGGCCAGTCGCGTCGGCTCGTCCAGCTCGGCCAGTTGCCCGCGCCAGAAATCCTGCGCGGCGGTTTTGTCCTGGCCTTGCAGCCAGGCCAGGAAGTCGCGATAACGCCCCTGCGCGCCCGGCACCGGATGGCCGGCGTAATCCTGCAGCACTTCACCGAACATCCGCGAGTTGCTCCAGCCATCCATCAGGATGTGGTGGCAGGTGAAGATCAGGCGATGGCGATCATCCGCCGTGCGCAACAGGCACAGGCGCAGCAGCGGCGGGTTCTGCAAATCGAACCCGCGCTCCAGGTCGGCCCGTGCACGGGCCTCCATGGCCACGGCCAGATCCGGCTCGTGGCGCAAGTCCACTTCCGGCATTTCCAGGGTCAACTGGCGATGGATGACTTGCAGCGGCGTATCGAGGCCGTCGCGGCCCCAGATGAATCCGGCACGCAGCACTTCGTGACGGTCGACGACCCGCTGCCAGGCTTGCTGGAAACGCGCCACGTCGAGCCCTTCGATGTCCAGCAGCATCTGATAGACATAAGCGCTGGCATCGGCGTCGTAGAGGCTGTGGAACAGAATCCCCTGCTGCATCGGCGCCAGCGGATAGATGTCTTCGATCCGCTGGGCAGTGATCGGCAGGCCGTCCAGATGCGTCTGGGACAACCCGGCCAGCGGCACGTCGGACGGTGTGAGGCCGCCGCTCGAAGGGTTCAGGCAATGCTCGATCAGTTCGGCCAGCGCCTCTTCGTAAGCCCGTGCCAGGGCATGAATCGTCGAGTCTTCGAACACGTCGCCGCTGTAAGTCCAGGTCAGGCTCAGTTGCCCCTGGTAAACCCGGCCATCGATGCTCAGGGTGTTGGCCATCGGCGCGTGCTCGTCCTGCCCCGCGCCCTTGTCTTCGGTGGCCGGCACCCACAGCGCGCCCTCATCGAAGTTGTTGTCGAACTGGCCGAGGTAGTTGAACGTGACTTTCGGCTGCGCTGCGCCGCCCAGTGCGGCTTGTGCTTCGGCGCTGCCCAGATAACGCAACAGACCATAGCCGATGCCCTTGTCGGGGATCGCCCGCAGTTGTTCCTTGATGCCTTTGATCGAGGCTTCGAAACCGGCGCCCGGAGTCAGGCGCACCGGGAACATGCTGGTGAACCAGCCCACCGTGCGACTCAGGTCGACGTCGTCGAACAGGTCCTCACGGCCGTGGCCTTCGAGTTGCACCAGGGCACTGTCGGCGCCGGTCCACTCGCACAGCACCTTGGCCAGGGCAGTCAGCAACAGGTCGTTGACCTGAGTGCGATAGACCGCCGGCGCCTGTTGCAGCAACTGTCGGGTGCGCTCGGCATCCAGACGGGTATCGACGCTGCGCTCGAAACGGTTGCTCGACTGTCCTTGCGGGTTGTCCAGCGGCAGCTCGATAGCGGCCCCTTCCAGCTGCCCGCGCCAGTAATCCAGCTCGGCTTCCAGCCCGGCACTGTGCGCATGCTTTTGCAGGCGCTCGGCCCAGTCCTTGTACGCCGTGGTCTTGGCCGGCAGGCGCACGGCCTGGCCCGATGTCAGTTGCTGATAAACGGTTTGCAGGTCTTCCAGCACGATCCGCCAGGACACCCCGTCGACCACCAGGTGATGGATCACCAGCAACAGGCGCTGACTGGCGTCCGGCAAATCCACCAGCGCCGCACGGATCAACGGACCGTCGTGCAGATCGAGGCTGCGTTGCAATTCCTGGCACAGCGCCGGCAACGCCGCGCTGTCCTGCAAGGTGACCGTGCGCAGCAGTTCCGCGCTCGGTTCGGCTGCAGCGTGGGTCTGTTGCCAGCCGTCCCCGGTGTCGCGATAACGCAGACGCAACGCGTCATGGTGCCGTTGCAAATGCTGCAACGCCTGCTCCAGTGGTGCAGCCGCCAGCGGCGAGGCCGGGGTCAGCAGGATCGACTGGTTCCAGTGATGACGCGCCGGAATATCGCTGTGGAAAAAATACTGCTGGATCGGCGTCAGCACCGCATCGCCCAGCACCTCGCCCTGGGTCGCGAGCACGCCGTCGCTCTGCTGCGCGACCGTGGCCAGACGCTGCACGGTCTGATGCTGGAAGATGTCCTTGGGCGTGAAGCGAATGCCCGCCTGACGGGCGCGGCTGACCACCTGAATCGAAATGATCGAATCGCCGCCCAGTTCGAAGAAGTTGTCGTTGAGGCCGACACGCTCGACCTTCAGCACGTCCTGCCAGATCGCGGCCAATTGCTGCTCCAGCTCATTGCGCGGCGCGGCGTAGGCTTCCTGGGACTGAACGACCTGCGGCTGCGGCAGTTGCTTGCGATCAAGCTTGCCGTTGGCGGTCAGCGGCAGGCGTTCAAGGAATGCCCAGCTCACCGGCACCATGTAATCGGGCAAGTCATCGCGCAACCGGGCCTTGATCGACTCGCGCAACGTCGCCTCGGCATCGGCGTCCAGCGTCTCGTTCGGCACGATCCAGGTCGCCAGCTGCTGCCCGCTCGGGCCTTCCACCGCGAGCACCACCGCTTCGCGCACGGCCGGGTGCTTGAGCAGTTGGGTTTCGATTTCCCCCAGCTCGATGCGGAATCCACGGATCTTCACCTGGTGGTCGATACGACCGATGTACTCGATCACCCCGTCGCCACGCAGGCGCGCCAGGTCACCGGTGCGATACAGACGCTCTCCGGCCTGCGGATTGAACGGGTCCGGAACAAAACGCGTGGCGCTCATGCCCGGCTGATTCAGGTAACCCCGGGCCAGGCCGGCACCGGCAATGTACAACTCACCGATGCAGCCTTGCGGTACCAGGTTCAGCGCGTTGTCGAGCAAGTACCACGACAGGTCGACAATCGGCTCGCCGATCGGGCTGCTGTGGCTTTGCTCAAGATCGGCCATGGACAGCGGACGGTAAGTCACGTGCACCGTGGTTTCGGTGATGCCGTACATGTTCACCAGCGTCGGTGCGCGGTCGCCGAAACGCTCGAACCACGGACGCAGGTTCTGCACTTCCAGGGCTTCGCCGCCGAACACCACATAACGCAACGCGTTGTCACGCGAGGACTCGCTGGCCAGTTGCATCAACGGTTTGAATGCCGACGGCGTCTGGTTCAGGACCGTGACGTTTTCATCGCACAGCAGCGTGTAGAAATCTTCCGGCGAGCGGGTGATGTCGTGCGGCACGACCACCAGTTTGCCGCCGTACAGCAGCGCACCGAAAATCTCCCACACCGAGAAGTCGAACGCGTAGGAATGGAACAGCGTCCAGCTGTCGTCCGGGCCGAAACCGAACCAGTGGTCGGTGGCGCTGAACAGGCGGATGACGTTGCTGTGCGGCAGCAATGCGCCTTTGGGTTTGCCGGTCGAACCGGAGGTGTAGATCACATACGCCAGGTTGTCCGGCGTGGTCCGGCAGACCGGGTTTTCGCTGTTGCCCTGCTCCGGCGGCTGGCTCAGATCCACGCAGGCGAGCCCCGGCGGAATCGGCAGTTGTGCCTGCAAGTGCCCCTGGGTCAGCAGCAATGCGATGCCACTGTCTTCGATCATGTAGCTCAGGCGGTCTTGCGGGTAGCTCGGGTCCAGCGGCACGTAGGCACCACCGGCCTTCAGCACCGCGACGATGGCAACGATCATGTCCAGCGAACGCTCGACGGCGACACCGACCCGCACATCCGGGCCGACCCCGTTTGCAATCAAGCGATGTGCCCACTGGTTGGCCCGGCGGTTGAGTTCTGCGTAGGTCAGCCGTTGACCGGCACAGGTCACGGCGACCGCCTCGGGATGCCGTTCAGCCTGGGCCTCGATCACCTGATGGATGCACTGCTCGACCGGATGCTCGACCCGGGTCGGGTTCCATCGGGTCAACAACTGCTGCTGACGCGCGTCATCGAGCATCGGCAACTGGCCGATGCAGCGCGACGGATCTTCGACGATGGCCTGCAACAGCGCGTTCCAGTGCTGGGCCAGGCGCTCGATGGTGCTGGCGTCGAACAGGTCGGTGGCGTACTTGAGCACCGCTTCGATGCCGTGGGCCTGTTCGGTGGTGTTGAGGGTCAGGTCGAACTGCGCGGTCTGGCTCTGCCATTCCAGCGGCTCGATGCTCAGGCCGTTGAGGCGTGTTTCGACACTGCTGCGGCGTTCCGCCTGATGGTTGAACATGACCTGGAACAGCGGACTGTGGCTCAGGCTGCGGCCCGGCTCCAGTGCTTCCACCAGCTGCTCGAACGGCAAGTCCTGATGGGCCTGGGCTTCCTGCGCGGTCTGCTTGACCTGACGCAGCAACTCGACGAACGGGGTCTGGCTGTCAATGTCGGCCTTGAGCACCTGGGTGTTGACGAAGAAGCCGATCAGACGCTCGATCTCCACCCGGCCACGGTTGGCCACCGGCACGCCGACACGGATGTCCGACTGGCCGCTGTAACGGTGCAAAAGCGCCTGGAACGACGCCAGCAGCAAGACGAACAGGGTCACGTTTTCCTGCCGCGCGAAGGCTTTCAGGCCTTGGGTCAATTGCGCATCGAGAATCAGGTTGTGGCTGGCCCCGGCAAAGCTCTGATCGACACTGCGGGCGCGGTCGAGCGGCAGTTCCAGCACCGGCTGTTCGCCACCGAGTTTATCCTGCCAATAGGCCAGCTGCCGCGCCTGCTCACCGGCCTCCATCCACTGGCGCTGCCACAAGGCGTAGTCGGCATATTGAATCGGCAGGGCCGGCAGGCCGGCGTCGTGACCGAGGCTGAAACCGGCATACAGCTGCACCAGTTCTTCGATCATCACTTGCAGCGACCAGCCGTCGGAGACGATGTGGTGCAACGTCAGGACCAGCACGTGGTCGTTCGGGTTGACCTGCAGCAGGGCCGCGCGCAAAAGCGGGCCTTGCTGCAGATCGAAAGTCTTCTGGCTCTGGGTCTGGACGAACGCCTGGATCGAGGCATCCGGGTCGCTCGCCAGCTCAGGGCTCAGCGGGTAAGTCTCCAGTGCAAACGACCCTGCCGGCAGGATCGTTTGCAGCGGTTGCTCGGATTCCTGGGAGAACACCGTGCGCAAGGTTTCGTGTCGTTCGATCAGCGCCTGAAGGCTGCGCTCCAGCGCGGACACATCCAGCGGCCCCTGCAAGCGCAGGGCCGTGGGAATGTTGTAGGCCGCGCTGTGCGGCGCCCATTGCCAGAGAAACCACTGGCGCTGCTGGGCGTAGGACAGCAGCAGCGGCTCTTCGGCCGTGCGCTTGAAAACCGGGGCAATGTCAAAGAGGTTGACGCCTTTCTGCTTGAGCAGAACCGCCAGAGCCTTTCTTTGTTTAGCCGAAAGTTGTCCTACCGACTCGATTAACTCTTGCACGCGTTTTTCCCTCTCAAGAAATCAGTTTTTCCAGATCATCGAGGGATAGACGTTTGAGGGCCTCCAGGGATTTAGCCAATTCATCCTGAACCGGCGACATTTCGACGCGCAGCGCCTCGATCCGGTTGCAGAACGCTTTCAGCGTATCGGCTTCGAACAGCTCCTTGAGCGGCACCTTGTCACCCAGACGCTCCTTGATCCGGGTCACCACCAGCGTCGCCAGCAACGAATGGCCGCCAAGCTGGAAGAAGTTGTCCGCCAGGCCCACGCGTTCGACTTCCAGCACCTCCTGCCAGACTGTCGCCACTTCCCGTTGCAGGTCCGTCTGCGGCGCTTCGTATTGCTGCTGCGCCGGGCTAGTGTTCAGGGCCATCAGCGCCTTGCGGTCGAGCTTGCCGTTCGGGGTCAACGGCACCGCCTCGATCACATGCAGATGCCCGGGCACCATGTGCGCCGGCAAACAACTGGCCAATGCCCCGCGCAGACGCTCGATCTGCGCCGCCGGATCGCTCACCGCTTGCGCCGCCACGACATAACCGTGCAGGAGCTTGCCCGCCGCGCCGTCCTGGGCCAGCACCACCGCTTCGCGAACTTCATCCTGCTCGAGCAAGCGCGCTTCGACTTCGCTGAGTTCGATACGGAAGCCACGGATCTTCACCTGATGGTCGGCACGTCCGAGGTACTCGATGTTGCCATCCGCGCCCTCGCGCACCAGATCCCCCGTGCGGTAAAGCCGCTCGCCGTTGCCGGCATACGGGTTGGGCACGAAGCGTTCGGCGGTCAGGCCCGGTCGCATCAGATAGCCCCGGGTCACACCGGCACCGCCGAGGTACAGCTCGGCGGCTACGCCGGCCGGCAATACGTTCAGCTGAGTGTCGAGCAGGTACGCCACGGTGTTGGCCAGCGGCCGGCCGATATTGGCCTGACCTTGCGCAGTGCGCAGGGTGAACGTCGAATAGGTCGTGTCTTCCGATGGCCCGTACAGGTCGTAGACCTGCCGGACCGCCGTGGTCGCATACAGGGTGTCCACCAGGCTCTGCTTCAGCGGTTCACCGGCCAGGTTGATGGTCGTGACCGATGCCGGAATCTGCTCTGCCCGTTGCAGCGCGGCAATCGCCGACGGCACGGTGTTGATCAGCGTGACCCGTTCCCGGGCCGGCAAGTCCGCCAGGGCCAGCGCGTTGTCCGCCAGCACCATGCAGCCGCCGCTGGCCAGGGTGACAAAGATCTCCCACACCGACAGGTCGAAGCAGATAGAAGTCGACGCCAGCACGCCGCGCAATTGTTCCTCGCGGTAGACCCCTTGCGACCACTGGATCAACGCCGAGAGGTTGGCGTGGCTGATGGCGACGCCTTTCGGCTTGCCGGTGGAACCCGAGGTGTAGATGACATAGGCCAGGTTCTGCCCGGTGATACCGGCCACCGGCGCGGTGGAAGGATAACCGGCCAGCCACTGCTCGCCCGCCTCCACCAGCACCACCCGGGCACTCAATGTCTCGGGCAGCATCGCCTGCGCCGCCGGCTCGGTCAGCAGCACCGCCGCACGGCTGTCGTCGAGCATGTGCAGCAAACGTTCCTGCGGGTAGTCCGGGTCCAGCGGCACATAGGCGCCACCGGCCTTGAGGATCGCCAGCAGCGCCACCAGCATGTCCGGGGTGCGGCGCATGCACACGCCGACCCGCACTTCCACCCCCACGCCCAGCGCCTGCAGCTTGTACGCCAGACGATTGGCCCGCTGGTCGAGCGCGCGATAGTCGATCTGCTGTTCGGCATACACCACCGCCGGTGCGTCAGGTCGTTGCGCGACACGTTCTTCGATAAATTCCAGTACCGTGCGCGGCGCCAGCGCCGTGACTTCCGCCTTGCCCCAGGCAATCGCTTGCCCGCGCTGCGGCTCGTCGAGCAATTGCAACGCGCCCAGCGCTTGCGTGGCGTTGTCGAGGAACTGGCGCAGCAGGCGTTCGAGCTGTCGGCCCAGATCGACAATGGTCGAGGCCGAGAAACAGGCCTGATCGTAACTGACGCCCAGGCTCAACTCACGACCGGTGACCGCCACCAGCGTCAACGGGTAGTTGGTCTGCTCCTGTCGACGGATCGCCGAGAACACCAGACCGGTATCCGGCCCCTGTTGCAGGGCTTCGGCCATCGGATAGTTCTCGAACACCAGAATGCTGTCGAACAACGCCCCGGCGCCGAGTCCGGCCCAGCGCTGAATGTCATACAGCGGCGTGTGTTCGTGTTCACGCAGCGCCAGGTTGAGGCCCTGCACGTGCTGCAACCACTGTTCCACCGACAAGTCGGCGGACGGCGCGGCCACCACCGGCAAGGTATTGATGAACAGGCCGATCTGCTGCTCGACGCCGGGCAAATCGGTCGGGCGACCGGCGACCGTGGCACCGAAGGCCACGTGATCCTGACCGGTATAACGCTGCAACAGCACCAGCCACGCCGCTTGCACCAGGGTGTTGAAGGTGACTTTCTGCTCCCGTGCGAAGCGGTTCAGATCCGCCGTCAGTTGCTCGCTGAACACATGCTGGTGGTCGGCATAACCGCCAGCGCCGGTCAGCGGCGCAGGCACGGCACTGGCCAGTCGCGTCGGCTCTTCAAGCTCGGCCAGCGCCTGTTTCCAGAACGCCTGGCTGGCAGGCTGATCACGCTGGCCCAACCATTCGATGTAATCGCGGTAACGCCCCTGAGCGCTGGCCGGGGTCATACCCGCATACCGCTGCAACACCTCGCCGAACAACTGCGAAGTACTCCAGCCGTCCATCAGGATGTGATGACAGGTGTAGATCAGGTGATGCGTCGACTCGTCCGTACGCACCAGGGCAACCCGCAACAGCGGCGCACCGCTCAGCTCGAAACCGTTGGCCAGATCGTCACCGGCCAGTTGCTCCAGTGCACTGTCGAGGTCGTTGCGGCCACGCCAGTCCTGCACGCTCCATGGCATCTGCACGTTCTGGCGAACCACTTGCACCGCCGCGGCGGCATCGCCCGGCCAGACAAACGCCGTGCGCAGAATGTCGTGGGCGTCGAGGGTCTGCTGCCAGGCCTGACGGAAACGCTCGATCTGCAGATGCTGCACGTCGACCCGCAACTGGTTGATGTACGCCGGGCTGTCGGGATCGTTGAGACTGTGGAACAGAATGCCTTGCTGCATCGGCGACAACGGATACAGGTCGCTGATTTCCCGGGCCGGGATCGGCAGTGCCGAGAGTTGCGCCTGAGTCAGGGTAGCCAGACTGAAATCCGACGGCGTGACGCCAGCGTGGCTGCTGTCACAGCAGTGCTCGATCAAGCGCTCCAGCTCGATCCGGTAAGCGTCGGCCAGCGCCTGCATCGTTTCGACGCGGTACATGTCTGCACCGAACGTCCAGGTCAGTTCCAGCTCGCCGCCGTACACCTGACCGTCAATGCTCAGCCAGTTGCCCAATGGCGCCGCAGCGTCCTGATTGGCCCCGGTGCTGTCACCGGACGGCACGAACAGCGCACCCTCGGCGGCGTTGAAATCGCCGTCGAACTGCCCCAGATAGTTGAACGTCACTCGTGGCGGCGCCAGCGAACGCAGCTCGGTCGCGTCACTCAAGTAACGCAGCACGCCGTAGCCGATGCCTTTGCCCGGCACGGCGCGCAGTTGCTCCTTGATCGCGCACAGCGATTCGCCCGGCGTCGTCTGTGGCGTCAGGCGTACCGGGAACAGGCTGCTGAACCAGCCCACAGTACGGCTCAGATCGAGATCGTCGAACAGGTCTTCGCGACCATGCCCTTCCAGCTGGATCAGCACCGACGGCTGCCGGCTCCAGTCGCACAACACCCTTGCCAGCGCAGTGAGCAACAGATCATTGATCTGCGTGCGATAGGCGGACGGAGCCACCTTGAGCAGTTTGTGAGTCAGCGCCTGGCTCAGGCGTGAACTGACGCGTTGCGCCTGCTCCTGAGTCTGCACATCTTGCGCAAAGTCCCGTGGCAACTCGGCGTCGCCGTCGCTCAGGGTTTTCAGCCAGTACGCGCGCTCCGCGTTCAGCGCTTCACTCTGCCCGTAACGATGCAGATGCTCGGCCCAGCTCTGCAGCGAGCTGCTCTTGCCCGGCCACACCAGCGGTTGGCCGGCGGCCAGTGCGGTGTAAGCGGATTGCAGATCTTCCAGCAGGATGCGCCAGGACACGCCATCGACCACCAGGTGATGGATCACCAGCAACAAGCGTTGCTCACCGCCCGGCAGATTCGCCAGCACCGCACGCAGTAATCGCCCTTGCTGCAGATCCAGACTGCGCTGCGCCAGATCCGCCAGCTCGGTCAGTTGCTCCAGGTTGTCCAGCTCGCGCACCCACAGCCGTTCGGGGTCGCGTTGCGTCTGGAAGGTGGCCTGCCACCCATCACCCGACGCCTGGAAATTCAAGGTCAGCGCATCATGCTGCTCGACCACGGCCGCCAGGGCGGCTTGCAAATGTCCGGCATCGAGCGGCACCTGCGGTTGCAGCATCAACGACTGGTTCCAGTGCTCGCGCCGGGCAATCGGGGTTTCAAAGAAGCGTGCCTGAATCGGCAGCAATGCCAGTTGCCCGCCGACTTTCTTCGGCGCTGCCGCCACGGGTTTGGCTTCGACCAGCTTGGCCACCGCCGCCAGTTGGCCGACGGTCTGTTTCTCGAACAGTTGCTTGGGGCTCAGCTTGATGCCCTGACGCTTGGCCCGGGCAATGATTTGCAGGCTGAGGATCGAGTCCCCGCCCAATTCGAAGAAGTTGTCGGTGCTGCCCACACGCTCGAGCTTGAGCACATCGGCCCAGATTGCCGCGAGCTTTTCCTCCACCTCGCCTACCGGCGCAACATAACGCTGCGTCACCACACCCGGCACCGGCAAGGCGCGCTTGTCCAGTTTGCCGTTGGCCGTCAGCGGCAATTGCTCCAGCACGACAATCTGCGCCGGCACCATGTAATCCGGCAGACAGGCTTGCAGTTGTTCGCGCAGGTTTTCGGGCTTCAACGCAGCACCCGCCGCCGGCACGCACCAGGCCACCAGTTGCAGGCGTGTCGGGTCGTCATCCATCGCCAGTGCAAGCACCGCCGCTTCGCTGACACCGTCCTGCCCCAGCAGCACCCGGGCGACTTCCGCCGGCTCCACCCGATAGCCGCGCACCTTGACCTGATCGTCGGCGCGACCGATGAATTCCACCGCCTGCCGGCGATTGCGGCGCACCCGGTCGCCGCTGCGATACACCCGCGCACCGGCCGCCCCGAACGGATCAGGCACGAAACGTTCGGCCGTCAGCCCCGGTTGACCGAGATAGCCGAGGGCGACACTGTCACCGCCGATGTACAGCTCACCCGCAACCTGATCGGCCACGCTGTTGAGCACATCGTCGAGCACATACACATGGGCCCCGGCCAGCGCCGTGCCGACCGGCACGCTGCGCACACCGGTTTCCAGCGAGCCGACTTCATGGGCCAGCACGCCCACGGTGGTTTCACTCGGGCCGTAGTGGTTGATGATCCGGCAGCCCGGCTTGAGTTGCCGCACACGCTCCACCAGCGCCGGCGAACAGGCTTCGCCGCCGACGATCAGCGCCTGCTCCGGCAGCACATCTGCCGCGCGGGATGCCTGCAGCAACGCAGCGAGATGCCCCGGAACAATCTTCAGCATGCCCACCCGATGGCTGGCCATGTACTCGGCGAAACGGTCCGGATCGAAGCCCAGTTCTTCCGGCAACACATGCAGCAAGCGGCCGGAACACAACGCGCCGAACAGCACGGTGAAACCCAGGTCCGCCGCGACGGTGGACACCAGCGCCATGCTGGTGTCCGGCGTCGGTTCGAGACGCTCGAGCACCCCGCGCACATAGCTGGCCAACGCACCGTGGCTGACCAGAACCCCCTTGGGCTGGCCGGTGGAGCCGGAGGTGTGAATCACATAGGCCGGGGATTGCGCCGACAACTCGCAGACCGGGGCCGTCACTGACTGCTGTTGCCATTGCGTCGCATCGAACGCCAGCCCCTGACAACCGGCGACCGTAAGTTCCGAAACCCGCGAATCCCCCTCGGCACACACCACTACCCGAGCCTTGGCAGCGCCGAGCATCTGCTGCAAGCGTGCCGTCGGGGCCTTGACGTCCAGCGGCATGTACACCGCTCCGGCCTTGAAGATCGCCAGCACGCAGGTCAGCCAGTCCAGCGAACGCTCCATCAACACCGCCACCGGTTGACCGACAACTGCGCCTTGGGCCAGCAGATGATGCGCAAGACGATTTGCAGCCTGATCCAGTGCCTGAAAGCTCAGCCCGCCGTTCAGGTCACGGGCGGCCATTGCCTGCGGCTGGCGCGCAACTTCGCGCGCCCAGTGCTGCAGCACCGACGGTGCCGGTTCGCACGGTGCCGCCAGAGCGTTTGGCGTAACCGTTGCCACCGTGTGCAACGGCGCTTGCGGCGCCTTCAGCAATGCGCCGAACAACCCGAGCAACGCCGGGACGAAGCCTTCGACAGTCGCGTGCTGATAGAGGTCGCTGGCGTAGGTCATCTGCCCATGGATCAGCGTGCCGTCGTCGGTGATGTCCAGCGCCAGATCGAAGTGGGTGCCGTCCTTGTCCAGCGGGTATTCCGCCACGCTCAGGCCCGGCAGCGCCATCGAGCGTTGCTTCTGCATGCCGACGTTCTGGTTGAACTTGGCCTGGAACAACGGGTTATGTCCCAGGGTGCGTTCGGCGATCAGTTCGTCCACCAGTTGTTCGAACGGCAGTTCCTGATGGGCCTGGGCGCCAAACGATGCCTCACGCACCCGCGCCAGCAGGTCCTCGAAACTGCCCCGCTCGTCCACCTCGCAGCGCAGCACCTGGGTGTTGACGAAGAAGCCGATCAGCCCTTCGACTTCGGCGCGGCTGCGGTTGGCATTGGGCACGCCGACGCGGATGTCACGCTCCCCAGCCTGACGCGACAGGAACAGCGAGAAACCGGCGAGCACCAGCATGAACAGGCTGATGCCTTGCGCACGGGCGAAGCCGTTGAGCTGACGCGACAGGTCCGCGCCGAAATCGAAACTCAGGGTCCGGCCTTCAAAACTTTGAGTCAGCGGCCGGGCAAAGTCCGGGGCGACTTCCAGCAGCGGATGTTCCTCGCCCAGTTGCCGGCGCCAGTAATCGAGCTGACGCTCGCCCTCGCCCGCTTCCAGCCAGCGCCGCTGCCAGATGGCGTAGTCGGCGTATTGCAAGGCCAGTTCCGGCAATTGCGGCTCGCGTTCCAGGCTGAACGCCTGGTAGCACTGCACGAATTCCTTGACCATCACGTCCATCGACCAGCCGTCGGAGACGATGTGATGCATGCTCACCACCAGCACGAACTCATCGTCGGCCAGGCAAAACAGACTGGCGCGCAACAGCGGACCATGACGCAGATCGAACGGCTGCGCGGTCACCTTCTGCACTTGCTCGGCCAGGGCCTGCTCACGTTCCTGCGCGGCAACACCGGTCAAATCGATGCGTTCCAGCGCGACACCCTGGGATTCGAGAATCACCTGATGCGGCTGGTCACCGTCGGTGCGAAACACCGTGCGCAGCACTTCATGACGCGCCATCAGATGATCCAGCGAGCGGGTCAGCGCCGACTCATCCAGCCGCCCTTTCAGGCGCAGGCCGGCGGCCATGTTGTACGCGGTGCTCTGCGGTTCGAGCTGCCAGAGAAACAACAGACGCTGCTGGGCGAACGACAACGGGATCTGCGCACAATCGTGACGACTGACCGGCAGCGGCAACAGGCTGAAGTCCTTGCCTTCATCGCGCAACCTGGCCAGAAACTGCCGGCGCTGCTCAAGCGGCAAACCGACGAACCTTTTAGCGATACGCTCCGCCATGTTGCCGCTCATACTTCTTCTCCTTCCAATTCATTCATGAACAGGTCCATGTCGGACCAGTCGTTATCCGTTGCACCCTCGGCCAGCTGTGCCACCGCCTGAGCCAGATCGCCGAGCAACGGTTGTTCGAACAGGTTGCGCAGCGGCAACACCACGTTCAGTTGTTTCTTGATGCGGCCGATCACCTGGGCCGCCAGCAGCGAATGGCCGCCGAGTTCGAAGAAGTGATCGTCCAGCCCGACCCGGGGCACTTGCAGGACATCCGCCCAGATCTGCGCCAGGGCTTGTTCGATGTCCGATTGCGGGGCCCGGTAGTCGACCTGCAATTGGTCCACGTCCGGCGCCGGCAACGCCTTGCGGTCGAGCTTGCCGCTCGGGGTCAGCGGCAATTGCGCCAACAGCAGCAGATGACCCGGCACCATGTAGTCCGGCAGCCTGGCTTGCAGCGCCGTCCTGATCTGCTGACGGAACGCCGACTGCCCGGCCACGCCCTCCAGCACGTCCTGATCGACCACCAGATACGCCACCAATTGCTGACTGCCGTTCAGCGGCAAGGCCAGCACCACCGCTTCGCGAACACCCGGGCATTGCTGCAGGCGTGACTCGATCTCGCCCAGCTCGATCCGGAAACCGCGGATCTTCACCTGATGGTCGACACGACCGACGTATTCCACGGCACCGTCGGCGCGCAAACGGGCACGATCCCCGGTGCGATACAGGCGTTCGCCACGGGCAAACGGATCGGCGATGAAACGTTCGGCGCTCAGCATCGGCTGGCGGTGATAACCCCGCGCCAGGCCCGGGCCGCCGATGTACAGCTCGCCCACCGCGCCTTGCGGCAGCAGGTTCAAATCATCGTCCAGCACGTACAGGCGACGGCCAGCCAGGCCATGGCCAATCGGAATGCCACGCCACGACACAGCGTCTGCGGTGAGCGTCGAGCAGTCATGGATGGTCGATACGACCGTGGCCTCGGTCGGCCCGTAGGTGTTGAGCAGGCGCACATGACCCAGCCCGGCCTGTTGCCACAGACGCAGACCGTCCACCGCCATGGCCTCGCCACCCACGTGAATCTGGCGCAGCGCACCGAAATGCGCCGGCGGATTGGCCGCGTATTCCTGCACCAGCCAGTACCAGTACGCCGCTGGCAAGTCGGCCAGGGTGATGCCGTGCTCGAGGATGGCTTGATGCAACGTCGCGCTGTCCCACAGACGCGCGTCGCGCAGCACCACGCCGGCACCGTGGCACAGCGGCGGGAAGAACTGCTCGACAAACCCGTCGAAACTGCTGGTCGCGAACTGCAGCACCCGGTCGCCTTCGCGCAGGTCGCTGTAGTCGATGGCGCGCTCGATGAACTCGCTCAGGGCGGCGTGACTGATCGCCACGCCTTTGGGCCGCCCGGTCGAACCGGAGGTGTAGATCACGTAAGCCAGGTTTTGCGGCGCGACGGTCACCGGCAGATTGTCACTGGCGCCGCTGTCCGGCAGCGTGTCCAGGCACAGGCTCTCGACGCCGTCGAGGGTTGGCAGAGCGGCCAGTGTCTGGCGGTCGGTCAACAACAGTTTCAAGCCACTGTCGTCGAGCACGTGGCGCAAGCGCTCGGGCGGGGTTTGCGGATCCAGCGGCACATAGGCGCCGCCGGCCTTGAGCACGCCGAGCAAGGCGACCGCCAGTTCCAGCGAACGCCCCAGCGCCACGCCGACCAGCACGTCCGGGCCGACACCCTGCGCACGCAGTTGGTGGGCCAGACGATTGCTGCGCCGGTTCAGTTCGGCATAGCTGATCGAAGGCGCCGCCTCGTTCGCCAGAACCACCGCCAATGCCTCGGGTGTACGCGCCACCTGGGCTTCGAACAGGGCCTGAATGCTGGCCTGTGGAGGGCTGGTTTCGGCGACCTGAATCAGGCCTTCGCGTTCGGCAGCGGCCAGCATCGAAACCTCGCCGATCAACTGCTGCGGATCGCGGCAGACCGAGACCAGCACGTTGCGCCAGTGCCCGGCCAGCGCGGCAATGGTGGACGCGTCGAAAATGTCGGTGGCGTAGGTGAACGCGGCGAACAGTTGCTCGCCCTCTTCCCGGGTATCGAGCATCAGGTCGCTGGTGGCCGCGTGCTCACGACCGCTGCCGGTCAGTTGTTCTTCGGTCAGGTAACCGACCTGCAAGCCGGCCGTCAGCTGCGCCTGCTGCAAATCGGTCACCAGCGGCTGATGGTTGAACATCACCTGGAACAGCGGGTTGTGACTCTGGCTGCGGGCCGGTTGCAAGGCTTCGATCAAGGCATCGAACGGCAGATCCTGATGGGACTGCGCGCCGGCAGCGGCCTGGCGCACGCTCTGCAACAGATCGGCAAAGCGGGTATTGGCGGTGACCACGCTGCGCAGGATCTGCGTATTGACGAAGAAGCCGATCAGGCCTTCGGTTTCACTGCGGGTACGGTTGGCAATCAGGCCGCCGACCCGGATGTCGGTCTGGCCACTGTAGCGATGCAACAAGGTCTTGAACGCCGCCAGCAAGACCACGAACAGGGTCACGCCCTGACGTTGTGCGAGGTTTTTCAGCTCCTGCCGCAGGTCGGCGTCGATCACCGTTTCCAGACGCGCGCCACGATGACTGGCCTGGGCCGGGTAGGCACGATCGGTCGGCAGTTCAAGCACCGGGTGTTCGTCACCCAGTTGCGTACGCCAGTAGTCGAGCTGACGCTCGCCCTCACCCGCCTCCAGCCAACTGCGTTGCCACAGCGCGTAGTCGCGGTAGTGCACGGTGATCGGCGGCAATTGCGGCTCCGTTCCCGCCACCAGCGCTGCGTAGGTGCGCATGAATTCATCGATGAGAATGTTCATCGACCAGCCGTCGGCGATGATGTGGTGCAGCGTCAGCAACAGCACGTGTTCCTGCGCATCCAGCCGCAGCAGGCGCAGGCTCAGCAACGGCCCGTTCTCCAGATCGAAGGCTTGCGTGGCCTCGGCCATCATGTGCTGCCGGGCCAGCGGCCAGCGCTGATCCTCGGGCAACACGCTCAGGTCAGTGAGGGTCAATTTGACGGGCTGCGGTTCGGCGACTTTCTGGAAGGCCTGTTCGCCTTCCTGCCCGAACGTCGTGCGCAGGCACTCATGCCGCGCCACCAACCGACTGAACGCCTGCTCCAGCGCCTCGGGCTGCAACTCACCGCTCAGGCGCACGGCCATCGGCAGGTTGTAGGCGGCACTTTGCGGGTCCATCTGCCAGAGAAACCACATCCGCTGCTGGGCATAGGACAGGCCGTCGCGCTCGGCGACCCCGATGCAGGCGGTCATGGGCAGCTGCGCAAAATTGATCCCTTCACGGGCCATGCCGGCGAGGAACAAACGGCGTTTGTCCTGAGGCAATTCGATAAAGCGGCGGGCTAGTTTCTGTGCGTCTGCGGCATTCATGCATTGGGTCCTTGCTGATCGGCGGCGTGACCAGGAGGCCCGGTCGTATCAACAAGAACGAATGACAAACGCAACGATTTAGCGGGGCCGGGCAATCCCCGGGCGACAACCAGAGGGATCGACACACAAATGCCGAAGCCGGCACAGAACCGGCTTCGGCACCCTGTCACTCAAGCGGCGCGACCGCTCAGAGCGCGTCCTGCGAATGCCCCTCGGCCATGGCGACGATGACCTTGCGCGGGCCTTCGAACGGCGAGCGGGCATGAGCCGACAGCATGTTGTCGAGCATCAGCACATCGCCCTCCTGCCACGGAAAACTGATGGTGCACTCATCGAGTACCGCGCGGATCTGGCTCAGGACCTCATCCTCGATGGGCGAGCCATCGCCGTAATAGACGTTACGCGGCAAGTCCTCTTCATCGACGATGTCCAGCAGACTCTCGCGCACCTCCGGCTGCAGGTTGGAAATGTGGAACAGGTGCGCCTGATTGAACCAGACCATGTCCCCAGTGACCGGATGCTGCGCCACGGCCTGACAGGTCTGGCGAGTGCGCAGTTCTCCGTCGTCCTTCCACTCGCAAATGATGCCGTGGGCCTGGCAATAGGCTTCGACTTCAGCCTGGTCATCGGTGTTGAACACATCCTCCCAGGCCACATCCAGCCCGTTGCCGAAATTGCGCACGTACATCAGCCCCTTGCTGACGAAACGTTCGCGGATCGCTACCGGAATCCGCCGATACACTTCGCGACTGTCGGCAATCGGCGTTTCGCCGCCGGATCTGGCCGCGATCATGCTGTAGAACCAGATCTTCATCGGCCAGTCCCGGGAGTAGGCCTGCTCGTTGTGCAGCGGAATACTCTGGTGCGCCGGGTATTCGGTGGAGGTGTACACACCCTGGGTCACGTTGGTGCGTGGCGTGGAGCCAAACTCGTAGTTCAACAGCGGATGGCCGAAGCTCGCCGCGAATTCGCGAAAGCGTTCTGCACCGTCCAGACGGAACCCGCGAAACAGCAGGCCGCCATCGCGCAGCAAATGCTCATCCACCAGCTCTTTCAGTTCATCGAACACCGCCAGCAGATCCGTATCGGCATCGCTCGCCTCCACCAGCAGCGGCAGGCGACCGCGTTGCGGCAACAACGGACGGACGGAAAATCCCTCAGCAACAGCCATGACTGGCCTCCTCAAAACACTCGATAGGTGAACCGCGCCTCACAACGCCGGTGCCGCCGACAGCGCATGGCGCCGGTGATGGACTTCCAGGTGACTCTTGAGCGTGCGGATGACCCGGGCTTCATGTTCATGAATGAAGAAGTGCCCACCGGTCATCATGTCCACCGAGAAGCTGCCAAGGGTCTCTTTGCTCCAACCGATCAATTGTTCGGTGGTCGCCCGGTCTTCCTTGCCGCCCAGCACATGCACCGGGCAATTGAGCAGCGGCCGTTCGACCGGTGTGAAGCGGCCGCACATCATGAAATCGGCACGCAACACCGGCAGGGTCAGGCTCATCAGTTCCTGGTTAGCCAGCACTTCTTCGCTGGTGCCCTGAAAGGTGCGCAACTGGTCGATCAATTCCTCGTCGCTGCGCGCCTCGGCAAAACCACGGTCGTAATCGCTGCGCATGCTCGGGGCCGCTGTGCCGGACGCAAACAGCGCCACCGCTTCGGGCGCGCCCAGATCGCGAAAGGCATGGGCCAGCTCGCACGCCAGCAGCGCGCCCAGGCTATGCCCGAACAACGCGTACGGCGTTTGCAATGTGGGTTTGAGCTCACGGGCCAGTTGCCGGGCCAGCGCCCGCATGTCGATTTGCAGGGGTTCGTCGTAGCGCGCGCCGCGCCCGGGCAACTCCACCGGTTGCAGTTGCATCCACGACGGCAACTGGCGCCGCCAGCGGCTGTAAACCATGGCGCTGGCGCCCGAATAGGGCAGGCACAGCAGTGTCAGCTTTGTCACCGCGTTTACCTCAATGGGTTATCTGTAAAAGAGAACGGATGAGGTACGACGGGAATTAGTCCGCTGCGTCGATCACTTCAAGTGACGGAAACTCTGCACCGCCGACGCCAGCACCACCGCCCCGGCCACTATCGCCAGCCAGAATCCGCTGCGGGCGCCGAACGCATCCACCAGCGCACCGGAACCGGCAGCGCCGATGGCCACGCCGATGCTCAGGCCGGTCACCAGCCAGGTCAGGCCTTCGGTGAGTTTGGCCGGCGGCACGATGCGTTCGATCAACGCCATCGCCACGATCAGGGTCGGCGAGAAGAACAGTCCGGCAATGAACACCGCCAAGGCCAAACCGAAGATGTTGGTCGCCAGCAACAGCGGCAGCGTGGTCACTGCGGTCGCCAGACCGCCGTAAAGAAACAGACGCGGCAACGGCAGCTTCGAGCGCATCGCCCCGAACGCGATGCCGGCCAGGCAGGAGCCGATGGCATACACCGACAACACGATGCTCGCCGCCGCCGGTTGCCCCTGCTGCTGGGCGAACGCGACGCTGACCACATCGACCACGCCGACGATCATGCCCATGGCGACCATCAACAGCAGCAGCCATTGCACGTCGGTGGAACGAATGATCGAACCCTGATGATGCGATTCATGAGGATGCACCGGCGGCTCGGTGCCGCGCTGTGCAACGAATGCCGTCACGCCGATGGCCAGCATTATCAGCGCTGCCAGTGGCCCGGCCTCGGGAAACACGCCGACGCACAGCCCCACCGACAGCGGTGGCCCGACAATGAAGCAGACTTCGTCGAGCACCGATTCCAGCGCATAAGCGGTCTGCAATTGCGGTTGGCCGCGATAGATTTCCGTCCAGCGCGCCCGCACCATCGCCGACATGCTCGGCATGCAACCGGCCAGCGCGGCGCAGACGAACAACGTCCAGTTCGGCGCCTGCAAACGGGTGCACAGCAACAACATCAGCAACGCCCCACCACCGATCAGCGCCGACACCGGCAAGATCCGCCCCTGACCGTAACGGTCCACCAGCCGCGACACCTGCGGCGCACAGAATGCGGTGGCCAACGCGAAGGTTGCCGCCACGCCACCGGCCAGCGCATAGCCGCCGGTCAACTGCGAAAGCATGGTGATCACACCGATGCCGGTCATGGAAATCGGCATGCGCGCGATCATCCCGGCCATCACAAAGGCCCGGGCGCCGGGGGCGTTGAACAGTTCGCGGTAAGGGTTTGCCATCGGTTGTTGCCTCATCAGGGGCGGCCAACTTGCCACAAAGCCTGACGGGCGGGAAAGCGAGGAATTGTTGGTGGAATGTGAAGTCCCTGTGGTGTGCAGGGCCAATCGCTGTGGCACGAAGCTGTCGATCTTTTCATGTCTGCGGATGAACTCTCGTCGCCAGCCATCAGTCAGCTAAATAAGCCCTCAACCCAAGGCGCGACCCTGCATGCAGATTTCCCTCGCCCGCCAAGTTGCTCTTGTCACCGGCGCCAGTTCCGGCATCGGCCACGGCGCCGCCAAAGCCCTGGCCGCGGCCGGTGCCGCCGTGGTCATCAACTACAACCGTCAGGCCGAACCCGCCGAAACGCTGGCCCGGCAGATCGTCGCCGACGGTGGTCAGGCCATCGCCATCGGTGCCGATGTTTCGAAGGAAGAGGACGTGGAGCGACTGTTCCGGCAGACCCTCGACGCCTTCGGCACGCTGGACATTCTGGTGGCCAATTCCGGCCTGCAAAAAGACGCGGCGGCTGTGGATATGTCGCTGGCGGATTGGAACACGGTGATCGGCGTCAACCTCACCGGCCAGTTCCTCTGCGCCCGCGCCGCGCTGCGGATCTTCAATCGCCAGGGCGTGCGCGAGGGCGTGTCCCGGGCCGCCGGCAAAATCATCCATATGAGCTCGGTGCACCAGCGCATTCCGTGGGCCGGGCACGTCAATTACGCGGCGTCCAAGGGTGGCGTCGATCAATTGATGCAGACCCTGGCCCAGGAGGTCAGCCACCAGCGTATCCGCATCAACGGCATCGCGCCGGGAGCAATCCGCACGGCGATCAATAAGGATGCCACCGAAGGCGACGCCGGCCAGGCCCTGCTCAAACTCATCCCTTACGGGCGCATCGGCGATGTCGAGGACGTGGCCAACGCGGTGGTGTTCCTCGCCTCCGATGCCTCGGACTACATCGTCGGCACCACCCTGTTCATCGACGGCGGCATGAGCCTCTATCCGGAGTTCCGTGGCAATGGCTGAGCATCCTTCCGAACGACAAAGCCCCATCGACGCCCACGGCATCATTGGCGACATGCGCAGTGCCGCGCTGGTCAATGACAAGGGCAGCGTGGATTTCTTCTGCTGGCCGGAGTTCGACAGCCCGTCGATCTTCTGTTCGCTGCTGGACACGCCCGACGCCGGGATTTTCCAGTTGGCCCCGGTCCTGCCCGACGCCCGCCGCGAGCAGATCTACCTGCCGGATACCAACGTCCTGCAGACCCGCTGGCTCAGCGATCACGCCGTGGTGGAAATCACCGATCTGCTGCCCATTGGCGACAACGATGAGGCGTTACCGGTTTTGATCCGCCGGGTTCGGGTGGTCAGCGGGCAGGCAACGTTTCATCTGCGCTGCGCCGTCCGGCATGACTACGCCCGCGCTGAAACTCGCGCCGCCATCGACAAGAAGGATGTGCTGTTCAGCGCCAGCGGGCAGCCGACATTGCGGCTGGCCTCGGATCAAGCCTTGAGCGTCGATCACGATGCGGCAGTCGGGCAATTCACCCTCAAGCAGGATGAAACGGCAGCGTTCATGCTCGGCGCCAGCGACGATCCGCGTTTTGCCGAAGGAGCCGCCAAGCTGTGCATCGAGCGCACGCTGAAGTTCTGGCGCGACTGGATCGGCCAGTCCAACTATCGCGGGCGCTGGCGGGAAATGGTCAACCGTTCTGCCCTCGCCCTGAAGCTGCTGACCTCGCGCCAGCACGGCGCAATCCTCGCCGCCGCCACCTTCGGTCTGCCGGAAACCCCCGGTGGCGAACGCAACTGGGACTATCGCTACACCTGGATCCGCGATGCCTCGTTCACCGTTTACGCCTTCATGCGCCTGGGTTTTGTCGACGAAGCTAACGGCTACATGCGCTGGTTGCGCGGGCGGGTCAGTGATTGCAGCGGCCAACCGATGAAGCTGAACATCCTCTACGCCATCGACGGTCGTCAGGAACTGCCGGAAACCGAACTCACGCACTTGTCAGGCCACGGCGGCGCGAAACCGGTGCGCATCGGCAATGGCGCCTACGACCAGATTCAACTGGATATCTTCGGCGAACTGATGGACGCCGTTTATCTGGTCAACAAGTACGGCGACGCGATTTCCCACGAAGGTTGGAAACATGTGATGGAAGTGGTCGATCAGGTCTGTGAGACCTGGCAGACCAAGGATGTAGGCATCTGGGAAATGCGCGGTGAGCAACATCACTTCCTGCATTCACGGCTGATGTGCTGGGTGGCGCTGGACCGCGCGATCCGCCTGGCCTCGAAACGCTCGCTGCCGGCGCCCTTCGCCCGCTGGGACCAGACCCGCCAGGCAATCCACGCCGACATCTGGGACAACTTCTGGAACCCGGAGCGAGGGCATTTCGTGCAGTACCAGGGCGGCACCGCGCTGGACGGTTCGATGTTGCTGATGCCGCTGGTGCGCTTCGTCAGTGCCAAGGACCCGCGCTGGCTCGCGACACTGGAAGCCATCGAAAAACATCTGGTGCGCGACGGCATGGTTTACCGCTATCGCAATGACGATTCGGGGATCGACGGTTTGTCCGGCACCGAAGGCGCCTTCGCCGCGTGCTCGTTCTGGTACGTGGAATGCCTGGCCCGCGCCGGGCAAGTGGAAAAGGCCCATCTGGAGTTCGAGCAATTGCTGCGTTACGCCAATCCGCTGGGGTTGTACGCGGAGGAATTCGACAACCGTGGCCGGCATCTGGGCAACACGCCCCAGGCATTGACCCATCTGGCGCTGATCAGCGCGGCGAGTTTTCTGGATCGCAAGTTGAGTGGGGAGAAGAATTACTGGCAGCCGTAGTCATCCTTATTCGCCAGAGCCTGTAAGAAAGATCTCAACTCCAATCGCTGCTTGTAGGATGCCAACCTACGAGCGGCAAACACCCCCGAGCCTTGCGGTTGAAGGGATGGCCCACACAATCGATTCCTTTCGATACAACTTGTTGATGGCACGGCCTACAAAAACCTGCCAACCCCGTGTAACGCTTGGCCCGCAACTCGCACTTACACCCCGAAATACCTTGTTGCCAGCGGTTACATCCCCCCCTACCATCCACCGCAACGGGCACAGCGGAGCTGTCCAATAAAAACCCGATTCAAGGAACCAGAATGAGCCAACGCATCCACCGCCCCATCGATTCCCCACTGCGCACGGGCCTGACCCGCGACGAGCTGTGGGAAGCCGCCGACAAGGGCCTGATCAAATGCTGGGAAATCGGCCGCCAGCGCGCCGCCCGCTTCCCCGACCTCGCCCAACGCCGCAGTGCCGATGAACTGCCGGTGCTGGGCTGGAAAGGTGGCGTCAGCCGCAGCCTGAAGAAGAATGAAAAATACGGATCGCTGAAATACCTGGCCCAATGGCAGGGGTTGCGTGGGGAAGATCTGGATATTGATCTGGGTTCCGAGCGAGTCATGACCTGCTCGCGAACGAAAATGGTGGTGACGTTTACGCCGGATCGCAGCAAGTATTTCAATCAGGTGGCGGAAGCCGAGGCTTGAACCAAGCATTAATTTTTTCAACTCTCATACCTAACAAACCGAAATCCCCTCAGCCCAACACGGAAGTTAAGCAATGAACGCCCCGATACAAGACGCTTCAAACCAATCGACAGACTCGCTCGAAACAGTCAAACAACAAATACGTGAATTCATGAAGTCGCTATTCTCTGAAGAAAAGAGAAAAGCTTACTACGCGATGAGCACCATTACCGGCCTGTTGATTTATTTCATATACTTCTCCCACATAAACTACACACCACGCATCTCTCTAACTGACTCCGTAATTCTGCTATTCTCCGCACTAATAATCGGCGTGGGATTCTCACTTGTAGTTGCCGGATTATTTATACTTCCTTCTTTAGCCTGGAAAGATTTGTTGGAAAAAGATCTGCCTGACGAACAACCGAAGCGACTGAAATATATATTTATAAATCAGGGTATAGCATTATTCTTCCTTATCAACCTGGCCTTGGGCGCCGCGTTATACAGCGAATATCGAACCTATTTCATCATTGCCCTTGTGGCCACCGGGCTGCTTTGGTTTCTGATCATATTTTCTAAAGGGGAGAAACCGCTGAGAAACACCATAGCCCTGCTACTTAATACCTTTGTCATGAGCATTTGCACCTTGATGGTCATCAATATTGCCTTGCACGGTGTTGAAAACATTGGCGATGCGGAAGTAAAAGAAACGACGGCTCGCATGTACGTATTTTTCAGTCTATTAATTATTCTAGCTATCAATGTCTTTTTTGCATCCTTCAAGAAAACCGGCGCGATAGAAACGACATTGAGTGCCTTAGGCTTGCTGTTCGTAATTTTTGTTGCAACGCAAAGCCTGGCAACCATACCTAAAGGTGTAATGCACATACTGGGTCTTGGAAGCTTCCGAGCCGAAGAAATAGTCATGAAAAATGAACTATGCGACTATTTTAAAAAGCTCGACGAAAAACAAATTAAAACAATCACACCACAGACATGCTCACTGACAAACCCATGGATACTTTGGAAAGGCGAGGACGCCGCTTTGATCATGATAAAAAATATCAAATATCAAATTGACAAAAAAGACATAAAGATCATCTCGTACAAATCATTTGACTTTAACTCTCCTTCCCAAAATGAGAAAAAGAAAGAAACTGAGAAGGAAGGGTAAACCGTAATCCCACTGAACGTAGTCTAGAGTTCCAGAATGCCAATGCGTTCTGGAACCGATTATGTCCAAGTGTCTTCAAAAAATAGCAAAAACGGCCGTACTCGAACTTGCCTATGAGCATCACGGCCCGGAAAACGGCACGCCGGTCATCCTGCTTCACGGCTTCCCCTACTCTCCTCGCGCCTACGACGAAATCGCCCCGCCCCTCGCCGCCAAGGGTTACCGGGTAATCGTGCCGTACCTGCGCGGTTACGGGCCGACCCGTTTCAACAGCCCGGACACGTTGCGTTCCGGCCAGCAGGCGGCGCTGGCTCAGGATTTGTTGGATCTGATGGACGCATTGCGTATCGAGCAAGCGACGTTGTGCGGTTACGACTGGGGTGGTCGGGCGGCGTGCATTGTGGCGGCGTTGTTCCCGGAGCGCGTGCGCGGGTTGGTGACGGGCGATGGCTATAACCTTCAGGACATTCCGCATTCGATCCAGCCGCTGGATCCCGAGACCGAGCATCGCTTCTGGTATCAGTATTACTTCCACACGCCCCGTGGCGTTGAAGGGCTGACGCAGAATCGCCGGGCGCTGTGCGAGTTGCTCTGGCAGTTGTGGTCGCCGACCTGGGCGCGGAACGCCGAGCGTTTTCCTCTGAGCGCACCGGCGTTCGAAAACCCGGATTTTGTTGACGTGGTGATTCACTCTTATCGCCATCGCTTCATGTATGCGCCGGGCGATCCGGCGCTGGAGTGGATGGAGCAGGCGCTGGAGAAACAACCGGCGATCAGCGTTCCGACGATTTCGCTGTGCGGTGCCGATGATGGTGTCGGACCGGCACCCGAAGACGATGAAGATGCGCACCACTTCACCGGGATTTACGAGCGGCGGGTGCTGGCCGGTGTCGGGCATAACATTCCGGAAGAGGCGCCGGATGAAACACTCAAGGCATTACTGGATCTGCTCCGGCGCTGACCGAAAACCGCTCCCGATACGCCTGCGGCGTCACACCCATGGCCCGCAGGAAACTGCGTCTCAAGGTTTCTTCACTGCCAAATCCACAATTGGCCGCGACCCGTTTGATCGGCAGTCCGGTGTCACTCAGCAGCCGGCGCGCCGTTTCCACGCGGATCAATTCGATGGCCCGCGCCGGGGTCTGGCCGGTGTCGGCGCGGTAGTGGCGCACGAAACTGCGTTCGCTCATGCCGGCCTGTTCGGCGAGGGTCGGGATGCCCAGATCGCAGGTCAGGTGTTCGGCGATCCACGCGTGCAGGTCGTCGAAGCGGTTGCCCTGTTTTTGCAGTGACAGCGTCACGCTGAATTGCGACTGCCCGCCCGGTCGCTTGAGGAACACCACCAGTTGCCGGGCGACGTCCAGGGCCATGTCGCGACCGAGGTCGTCTTCGACCATGGCCAGCGCCAGGTCGATGCCGGCGGTGACGCCCGCCGAGGTCCAGACCGGGCCGTCGTTGATGAAGATCGGATTCGGTTCGACCTGTAAGCGCGGGTGCTGCTTCGCCAGTTGTTCGCAGCGGGTCCAGTGGGTGACGACCCGGCGACCGTCGAGCCAGCCGCTGGCGGCCAGCAGAAATGCACCGGTGCAAACCGAGGCCACGCGCCGGCAGCCGCTGGCATGTTCGCGCACCCAACTCACCAACTCGACATCTTCGGAGGCCGCATACACGCCCCAGCCGCCGGCGATGATCAGGGTATCGCTGGGCTGTTTTGGCAGCGGTTCGGCCAGCATCGCCAACCCGGCAGAAGAGTTCACCGCCCCGCCGCCGCTGGCGATGACCGTTGGCGCGTACGGCGCAGGCAAACCCTGCTGACGGGCTATGTCGTTGGCCGAGGCGAAGACTTGCAACGGCCCGGTAACGTCGAGCAGTTGCACATTGGCGAACGCGAGGACGTGGATGGTTTTCGGCATTTGGCGTAATTCGAGGGCTGATTGGCGTATGCGCCAAAACCTACGCGCCTACAGTGAAGCCGTCCACCCCTTTTCACGGAGATGAATCATGGCGTTGCAGATCGGTTTTCTGTTGTTTCCCCAGGTGCAGCAACTCGACCTGACCGGCCCGTATGACGTGCTGGCCTCGTTGCCGGACGTGCAGGTGCATCTGGTCTGGAAGGATCTGGTGCCGGTGACTTCCAGCACCGGGCTGCTGCTGAAACCGACCACAACCTTCGAGGATTGTCCTGATCTGGACGTGATCTGCGTGCCCGGCGGCGCCGGGGTCGGACCGTTGATGGAGGATGAGCAGACGCTGGACTTCATCAGGTCGCAAGCGGCACAGGCTCGGTACGTTACGTCGGTTTGCACCGGTTCGCTGGTGCTCGGCGCGGCGGGTCTGTTGCAGGGCAAACGGGCTACCACGCACTGGGCTTATCACGAGTTACTGTCGACCCTCGGCGCGATTCCGGTGAAGGATCGGGTGGTGCGTGACGGCAATCTGTTTACCGGGGGCGGCATCACGGCCGGGATCGATTTTGCCCTGACACTGGCGCAGGAACTGGTCGGTGCCGACACGGCGCAACTGGTGCAGTTGCAGCTGGAATATGCGCCGGCGCCGCCGTTTGATTCCGGTAGCCCGGAGACGGCACCGAGTGCGGTTGTTGAAGAAGCCCGCAAGCGTGCAGCGCCGTCGTTGAAGCTGCGCACTGAAATAACCGAACGCGCGGCGGCGAAGCTCAACCTGCGCTGACATTCCAGCCAAACACAAAGCCCCGTGGGAGCGAGCCTGCTCGCGATGAAGGCGTGTCAGTTAATTTTTGTGCAACTGACCCACCGCCATCGCGAGCAGGCTCGCTCCCACATGGGTTACTTGCCCTCCTTCACCACGGATTGGCGCTGTCCCTGACTTCCCCTACACCTTCACTTGTCCCCTCGCCCCCACCCGTGTAGAAAGCCTGTCCACAAATCGTGCACAAGGACTTTCCATGACAGCTCTGCCATGGCTCTATCTCGGGCTTCTCAGCCTTGGTTACGGATTGGCGCTGAGTTTCGGACAGCTCGGCTGGCTGGCGCTGATCTCCATTGCACTGCTGGTTTTCGCCGGTTACGCCGTGCGCCAGCAAACCGTGCCGGTCGGGCGTTTTCTCGGTCATGGCCTGTTTATCGTGCTGGCCGTGGCGCTGGCCATGCACTGGCTGCCAGGCTTCTACAACGGCCGGGCCATCCCGGCGCAGCGCTTCACCGACAATGCCGTGCCGTTCTCGATGTTCGTGAATCTGGACAAACCACTGATCGGCTTCTGGCTGTTGCTGGTCTGCCCGTGGATTGTCGCGCGGCGCTCGTTGCGCCTGACCGTGTACGCCACCGCGCTGGCACTGACGTTGAGCGTGATTCTGGCGCTGGGCGGCGCGGTGTTGCTGGGCATGATCACCTGGGCGCCGAAATGGCCGGATCAGGCGTGGCTGTGGGTACTGAACAACCTGCTGCTGGTGACGCTGGTCGAAGAAGCGCTGTTTCGCGGCTATATACAGGGCGGCTTGAGTCGGCAATTCAAACACCTGCCCTACGGCGAAAATCTCGCGCTGTTGCTGGCGTCCCTGCTGTTCGGCCTGGTGCATGTGGGCGCCGGCTGGCAATGGGTGTTGCTGGCGGGCCTGGCGGGTGTCGGCTATGGTCTGGCCTACCGGTTTGGCGGGCTTGCTGCAGCGATCGCCACGCACTTTGGTCTGAACCTGCTGCATTTCGGCCTGTTCACTTATCCGATGCTTGCGGGCTGAGGCAAGCCCCGTTTTGCGACGCCGTACTTATAAATGAAAAAAAACTTCAACAAATCGCCGACCCCGCCGACAACCTTTCAAAGCCTTGCGGATTGAAAAACCATGCGTAATAACCAGCCCATTACACAACGCGAACGGACTTTCCCGGCTCAGCAACGGTTGATTTCCACAACCGACGCCAAAGGCGTGATCACTTACTGCAACGACGCTTTCGTCGAAATCAGCGGGTTTTCGCGTGAGGAACTGATCCGTGCGCCGCACAACCTGGTTCGTCACCCCGACGTCCCGGCTGCGGTGTTTTCGCACATGTGGGGCACACTGAAACAAGGCTTGCCATGGATGGGCATTGTCAAGAATCGCTGCAAGACCGGTGATCATTACTGGGTGAACGCCTATGTAACGCCGGTGTTCGATGGCAGTCAGGTGGTCGGTTACGAGTCGGTGCGGGTCAAGCCGTCCGCCGAACAGATCCGCCGTGCCGAAGCGCTCTACCAACGCATCAACCAGGGCAAGTCGGCGATCCCTTCGAGCGACAAATGGCTGCCGATCGTGCAGGACTGGCTGCCGTTCATTCTGGTCAGCCAGTTGAGCTTCATGATCGGCGCCACCCTGAACTCGCAGTGGGGCTTCGCCCTCGCCGCCGGCCTGTCGGTGCCGCTGGGCCTGCTGGGCCTGCAATGGCAACAACGCGGGCTCAAGCGCCTGCTGCGTCTGGCCGAGCAGACCACGTCCGACCCGTTGATCGCGCAAATGTACACCGACAGCCGTGGCGCCCAGGCGCGTCTGGAAATGTCGATCCTCAGCCAGGAAGCCCGCCTGAAAACCTGCCTGACCCGTCTGCAGGACACCGCCGAGCACCTGACCGATCAGGCCAAACAGTCCGACGCCCTGGCGCACAACAGCTCCAGCGGTCTGGAACGTCAGCGTGTGGAAACCGAACAGGTCGCCACCGCCGTCAACCAGATGGCCGCCACCACGCAAGAAGTGGCGAGCCACGTGCAACGCACCGCCGACGCCACCCAGGAAGCCAACCGCCTGACCGGCCGCGGCCGCGACATCGCCGGCGAAACCCGCGAAGCCATCCAGCGTCTGTCCGTAGTCGTGGGTGAAACCGGCCTGACCGTGACCCAACTGGCCAAGGACAGCGACGAAATCGGCGGCGTGGTCGACGTGATCAAAGGCATCGCCGACCAGACCAACCTGCTCGCACTCAACGCCGCGATTGAAGCAGCGCGGGCCGGCGAGATGGGCCGTGGTTTTGCCGTGGTCGCCGACGAAGTCCGCCAACTGGCACAACGCACCAGCGAATCCACCGGGCAGATCCACGCCCTGATCGCCAAGCTGCAACAGACCGCATCCAGCGCCGTACAAACCATGGAAGCCGGCCATCGCCAGGCGGAAGAAGGTGTCGCACGGGTGCTGGAAGCGGATCAGGCACTGGTGGGCATCAGCGAAGCGGTGGCCAACATCACCGACATGACCACCCAGATCGCCGCCGCGACCGAAGAGCAAAGTGCCGTGGCTGAAGAAATCAGCCGCAACATCAGCAACATCTCGGAACTGGCGGACCAGACCTCGGAACAGGCGCATAACTCGGCGTTGCTGAGTGAAGAGCTGACCAAGACGGCTAATACGCAGTATTCGTTGGTGGAGCGGTTTAACCGTTGATTGCTCTGGCAATAAAGGAACCCCGGACAGCGAAAGCTTCCGGGGTTTTTGTTTGTTATTTCCTGCGATTGACGACTATTGCGGCAACCGAAGCTTGTCCAGCAACCGATTCACCAGCAACTCGTTCAACATGATCAGCTGTTGCAGCGCCAGCAGCGGTTTGCGCTCCGGGCCTTTCACCGAATTGGCGATATTGCCGGCCATGGCGTTGGCCGACGACAGCGATTCACTGGCTTCGACAAGCAGCGTTTCGTCATCAAGCGTGGGATCGACCATGTAGATGGGGCGAGCCTTGGGTGGGAAGTACTTCGGGATTTCGGGGCCGAGGTAAAAGTCGAGTGCGCGGTCGGCGGCTTCTTTTGTCTTTTGGGATTCGAGCGCGGGGTCGTTGGTGGTTGGATCGGTTTCTGGTGGGTTGGGCGTGATTTTGAACATAAGGACTCTCCATCTTGAAAGAATTGAAGAGCCGTCACTTTCGCTACCAAACGAAGGGTGGCGGCCACACGTGGGTTGGTAGACCGGTCAAGACAGAGAAACCCCCGGCGCCCCCGAAGGAGCCCCACGCATGGCCACCATATAAAACGCAGCCCAAAAAATGAGACTGCATAAGGTGACGCCACACAGCTGTCAAGAAAACGAGCTACCAAACCCGATCACTGTTTTTCAGTGACAGGGAAACGATATAGCCCTCTCCAAGCCGCGTAAGCCGGCGGATTCTGGCGTACGCGTAGGCAACGACGCAAGGTGTTGTAGCCCTTATGGCGTAACGGTTCGTGTACTTTAAACATGGTTGCTGGATTACGTTTATGTGCAAAAAACGGCCGGGCATTTCGCTCCCACAGAGATTGCATGCAGTCTGCAAGAACTGGTCGGCTGTCAGGCCGCCATCGCCAGCAGGCTGGCTCCCACAGAAAGCAAAAGCAGCCCGCATCCGCTTCTCACCACTCAACACGATGAGCGTTAGCTCGAGTACCGCTTTTGATCTTCGGGCGACGTCGGAAGGCTGAGTGGAGGGATTTATCCGGGGGTGGGAGCGCAGCGACCGTTTGGCGAAGCCAAACACATCGAGAGGAGGTGCAGCGAAGCAAACCGTAGGCGATGCCCCCCGGATGAATCCCGGAGCGAAGGAACCCCGAGCTTTAGCGAGTGGGCCGGACGTAGGAGCAAGCGTTTTTTTGCTTACTTTTTTTAGGCGTTTGTAAAAAAAGTGAGTCGCCGTCAGGGCGAAACCCTAGGTGGCCGTTACCGCAGAAACGGATATGCACACAGATCGAAAAATGTGTCGCGTTCAAGATCTACCCCCTCACCCCAGCCCTCTCCCCCAAGGGGGCGAGGGGAAAGGGAGCCGATCTTCACGCGGTTCAAAATCTCGATCAGTGCTTGAGAAACGCAGCCACTTTCTGCGCGGCGCTGGCCAAATGCTGATCATGGGTAAACCCGGAAACCTTCAATGGCTTGAGGTCATGATCGCCGGCCGCTAGCCAAGTCACCTCAATACTCGGTGACAAGGTGTAAGCCTCACCCGCCTCCCGATTGCCAAGCGCATCCCGCTCGCCTTGCACGATCAACGTCCGAGTCTTCAACCCAGCCAAATGCTCAACCCGAGGCTTCTCCGGTTTCCCAACCGCATAAAACGGATAACCCAGGCAAACCAAAGCATCAGCACCAAGCTCATCGGCAAGCAAACTCGCCATCCGCCCCCCCATCGACTTCCCGCCAACCGCCAAAACCCCAGCGACATGAAGTCGCACCAAGCCATAAACCTCACGCCAACATTCGAGCAATTTAGGCGCCGGATTCGGCGGCCGCTTGCTGCCATCAACCCGCCGCTGCGCCATATAAGGAAACTCAAACCGCAACACGTTGATACCAAGCCCAGCAAGGCGCCCAGCCATATCGTTCATCCAGTCGCTATCCATCGGCGCCCCGGCACCATGCGCGAGAATGAGCGTCGCCGAAGCCTCCCCAACAGCCGCATCCCAAAGCCACCCGTGATCCCGCAGGCACTGCGCCCATTGATCCCCGTCAATACTGGCCTTGTGCTGTTTGTCCATGCTTGCCTCGCTTTTAGTCTGCCTATAACTCCAGGCGAAGGATTCGCGGCGTTTTCTGCGCGCGCTCACTTCGGCTGAACCGTGGATGGGGAACCATGAACACTTCTATCAGTACCGCCTACAACTACAAGGTGGTCCGCCAATTCGCCATTATGACGGTGGTGTGGGGCATCGTCGGCATGGGGCTCGGGGTTTTTCTCGCGGCTCAATTGGTCTGGCCCGAACTCAACTTCAACCTGCCGTGGACCAGCTTCGGACGCCTGCGCCCGTTGCACACCAACGCGGTGATCTTCGCGTTCGGCGGCTGTGCCTTGTTCGCCAGTTCGTTCTACTCGGTGCAGCGCACCTGCCAGACGCAATTGTTTGCGCCGAAAATCGCCGCCTTCTGCTTCTGGGGCTGGCAACTGGTGATCCTGCTGGCAGCCATCAGCCTGCCGCTGGGTTACACCAGCTCCAAGGAATACGCCGAGCTGGAATGGCCGATCGACATCCTGATCACCATCGTCTGGGTCGCCTACGCCATCGTGTTCTTCGGCACGATCATGCAGCGCAAGACCAAGCACATTTATGTGGGCAACTGGTTCTTCGGCGCGTTCATCATCACCGTGGCGATCCTGCACATCGTCAACAACCTTGAGCTGCCGGTGAGCTTCACCAAATCCTACTCGGTGTACGCCGGTGCAACCGACGCGATGGTGCAATGGTGGTACGGCCACAACGCCGTAGGCTTTTTCCTCACCGCCGGTTTCCTCGGGATGATGTACTACTTCGTGCCGAAACAGGCCGAACGTCCGGTGTATTCGTATCGCCTGTCGATCGTGCACTTTTGGGCGCTGATCACCCTGTACATCTGGGCCGGCCCGCACCACTTGCACTACACCGCGCTGCCGGACTGGGCGCAGTCGCTGGGCATGGTGATGTCGCTGGTACTGCTGGCACCGAGCTGGGGCGGCATGATCAACGGCATGATGACCCTCTCGGGCGCCTGGCATAAGTTGCGCAGCGACCCGATCCTGCGCTTCCTTGTGGTGTCGCTGGCGTTCTACGGCATGTCGACCTTCGAAGGTCCGATGATGGCGATCAAGACGGTGAACGCCCTCTCCCACTACACCGACTGGACCATCGGCCACGTACACGCCGGCGCGCTCGGCTGGGTGGCGATGATTTCCATCGGCGCGCTGTACCACATGATCCCGAAAGTCTTCGGCAAAGAGCAGATGCACAGCATCGGCCTGATCAACGCGCACTTCTGGCTCGCGACCATCGGCACCGTGCTCTACATCGCCTCGATGTGGGTCAACGGTATCGCCCAGGGCCTGATGTGGCGTGCGGTGAACGAGGACGGCACGCTGACCTACTCCTTCGTCGAAACCCTGGTGGCCAGCCACCCTGGCTTCGTCGTGCGGCTGATTGGCGGGGCGATCTTCCTCAGCGGCATGTTCCTGATGGCTTACAACACCTGGCGCACCGTGCGGGCCTCGCAGCCTGCTGACGTCGTTGCTGCCGCGCAGATGGCCTGAGGAGTCCGCCATGAAACACGAAACGATTGAAAAGAACGTCGGCCTGCTGATGCTGCTGATGGTGTTTGCCGTGAGCATCGGCGGCCTGACCCAGATCGTCCCGCTGTTCTTCCAGGACGTGACCAACAAACCGGTGGAAGGCATGAAGCCCTACACCGCGCTGCAACTGGAAGGCCGCGACATCTACATCCGCGAAGGCTGCGTCGGTTGCCACTCGCAGATGATCCGTCCGTTCCGCGCCGAAACCGAACGCTACGGCCACTACTCGGTAGCCGGCGAGAGCGTGTGGGATCACCCGTTCCTGTGGGGCTCGAAACGTACCGGTCCGGACCTGGCCCGGGTCGGTTCGCGTTACTCGGATGACTGGCATCGCGCGCACTTGTACAACCCGCGCAACGTCGTACCGGAATCGAAAATGCCGGCCTACCCATGGCTGGTCACCCAACCGGTCGACAGCAGCCACACCGAAACCAAGCTCAAGGTCATGCGCACCCTCGGCGTGCCGTACACCGATGACGACATCAGCGGCGCGGTGGCCAGCCTCAAGGGCAAGACCGAAATGGACGCCCTCGTCTCCTACCTGCAAGTGCTCGGCACTGCGATCAAGAGCAAGAGGTGATCGAGATGGCCTTAGAAATGAGCGCGGGGCTGATTCGCGGCCTCGGCACGGTCGTGGTGTTCGTGGCCTTCGTCGGCCTGACCCTGTGGGTGTTCAACCGCAAGCGCACGCCGGAATTCGCCGAAGCGCGCCTGCTGCCGTTTGCCGACGAGCCGCAACCCGACCCAACCCAAGCATCTGAAACAAGGAGTACCCGGCCATGACCACCTTCTGGAGTACGTGGATCTGCGTACTGACCATCGGCAGCCTGATCGGCCTGACCTGGCTGCTGGTCGGCACCCGTCGGGGCGAGACCAAGGGCAGCGTCGACCAGACCATGGGCCACAGCTTCGACGGCATCGAGGAGTACGACAACCCGCTGCCGCAGTGGTGGTTCATGCTGTTCGCCGGCACGCTGGTGTTTTCCGTGGGCTATCTGATCCTCTACCCGGGTCTGGGCAACTGGAAAGGCATCCTGCCCGGCTACGAGGACGGCTGGACCGGCGTCCACGAGTGGGAAAAGGAAATGAGCAAGGCTGACGCCAAATTCGGGCCGATCTTCGCCAAATTCGCCGCCATGCCGGTGGAAGAAGTGGCGAAGGATCCGCAGGCGCTGAAAATGGGTGGCCGTCTGTTCGCCTCCAACTGCTCGGTGTGCCACGGTTCGGACGCCAAGGGCGCCTTCGGCTTCCCTAACCTCGCCGACCAGGACTGGCGTTGGGGCGGCAGTGCCGAGACGATCAAGACCACCATCATGGGTGGCCGGATCGCGGCAATGCCGGCCTGGGGCGAGTCACTCGGTGAGGCGGGCGTGAAAAACGTCGCCGCCTACGTGCGTCACGAGCTGGCCGGGCTGCCACTGCCGGCGGACAACAATGCCGACCTGCAAGCCGGACAGCAGACGTTCAGCACCATGTGCGTAGCCTGTCATGGGGCAACCGGCCAGGGCACTGAAGCCATGGGTGCGCCGAATCTGACGCACCCGGCCGGATTTATCTATGGCACCAGCCTGACCCAGCTTGAGCAGACCATTCGCCATGGTCGTCAGGGCCACATGCCGGCTCAGAACGAGCTGCTGGGCAACGATAAAGTGCAATTGCTGGCCGCTTATGTGTACAGCTTGAGCCATGGATTGAATACAGAAAAACTGATTACTGAAGACAACAAACAGTAGTCATTGAGCACAACACTGCCGCACGTTTCCAGTGCGGCAGTTTCCAGCCTCTTTGCGACGCATTGTCGCACCCCTTCTTGCCCTCTCCTTTCGGTTCCCCGGATTCGGGTCTACGCTTGCTCGATGCGGACTGGCCCGTGCCGGTTCCAGGTCGACCCCGAGCGAGGCGTTGAACGAATCGGCTGACTGACATGGCCGCAAAGGCCGGTAGATACCGGCTGTCGTGCCGATTACCGTCCGTCACCCGAACCGAGCGTTCGAACACACCCCGTTACATCCGACCGGAACCCCTCGCTTTTTTCGTCCGCTGCGACATTTTGCCCGAGGGCAATTTTGTCCTTACGCGGCGCATGGAAAGGCCGCAGAATCAGCGTTGGAAAGCATTGACCCAGGTCATGGCGCGTTGCATTGACCCCCTGCTTTCTACATACTTGCGGCCGATTTTAATCCTAATAAAACACCCAAACCGTGGAACCTTAGAATGAGCACAGCAATCAGTCCGACTGCTTATAACTATAAGGTAGTCCGCCAGTTCGCCATCATGACGGTGGTCTGGGGGATCCTTGGCATGGGGCTCGGTGTCTTCATTGCCTCGCAACTGGTCTGGCCGGAGTTGAACTTCGGTCTGCCGTGGACGAGCTTTGGACGCCTGCGCCCGTTGCACACAAACCTGGTGATTTTCGCCTTCGGTGGTTGTGCACTGTTTGCCACTTCCTACTATGTCGTGCAGCGAACCTGCCAGACGCGACTGATTTCCGACAGCCTCGCGGCCTTCACCTTCTGGGGATGGCAAGCGGTCATCGTCGGCGCGATCATTACCTTGCCGCTGGGTTACACCACCACCAAGGAATACGCGGAACTGGAATGGCCCCTCGCCATTTTGCTGGCCATTGTCTGGGTCACCTACGGTCTGGTGTTCTTCGGCACCATCACCAAGCGCAAGACCAAACACATCTACGTCGGTAACTGGTTCTACGGCGCGTTCATCGTCGTGACGGCGATGCTGCACATCGTCAACCACGCCTCGCTGCCGGTCAGCTTCTTCAAGTCCTACTCGGCCTACGCCGGTGCGACCGACGCGATGATCCAGTGGTGGTACGGCCACAACGCCGTGGGTTTCTTCCTGACCACCGGCTTCCTGGGGATGATGTACTACTTCGTGCCGAAACAGGCCGAACGTCCGATCTACTCCTATCGCCTGTCGATCGTGCACTTCTGGGCACTGATCACCCTGTACATCTGGGCCGGCCCGCACCACCTGCACTACACCGCACTGCCGGACTGGGCCCAATCGCTGGGCATGGCCATGTCGATCATCCTGCTGGCGCCAAGCTGGGGCGGCATGATCAACGGCATGATGACCCTGTCGGGCGCCTGGCATAAGCTGCGCACCGACCCGATCCTGCGTTTCCTCGTGGTATCGCTGGCGTTCTACGGCATGTCGACCTTCGAAGGTCCGATGATGGCGATCAAGACCGTCAACTCGCTCTCGCACTACACCGACTGGACCATCGGCCACGTACACGCCGGCGCTCTGGGCTGGGTAGCGATGATCTCGATCGGCGCTATCTACCACATGATCCCGAAACTGTTCGGCCGTGCGCAGATGCACAGCGTGGGTCTGATCAACGCGCACTTCTGGCTCGCGACCATCGGTACGGTTCTGTACATCGCTTCGATGTGGGTCAACGGCATCACCCAAGGCCTGATGTGGCGTGCAATCAACGACGACGGCACCCTCACCTACTCGTTCGTCGAAGCGCTGCAGGCCAGCCACCCTGGCTACATCGTTCGTGCCCTGGGCGGTGCGTTCTTCGCCAGCGGCATGTTCCTGATGGCCTACAACGTGTGGCGCACCGTTCGCGCCTCGGACCCGGCTGAAGCTGAAGCCGCCGCCAAGATCGCCGTAGTTGGAGCTCACTGATGAAGCATGAAGCTGTCGAGAAGAATATTGGCCTGCTGGCCTTCTTCATGGTCATCGCCGTCAGCGTCGGTGGCCTGACCCAAATCGTTCCGCTGTTCTTCCAGGACGTCACCAACAAGCCGGTCGAAGGCATGAAGCCGCGTACCGCCCTTGAACTGGAAGGCCGCGACGTTTACATCGCCAACGGCTGTGTCGGCTGCCACTCGCAGATGATCCGTCCGTTCCGTGCCGAAACCGAACGCTACGGCCACTACTCGGTCGCCGGTGAAAGCGTCTGGGATCACCCGTTCCTGTGGGGTTCCAAACGTACCGGCCCGGACCTGGCCCGTGTCGGCGGTCGTTACTCCGATGACTGGCAACGTGCGCACTTGTACAACCCGCGCAACGTCGTGCCTGAGTCGAAAATGCCGGCTTACCCGTTCCTCGTGGAAAACAAGCTCGACGGCAAAGACACGGCCAAGAAAATGGAAGTGTTGCGCACGCTCGGCGTCCCTTACACCGACGAAGACATTGCCGGTGCAAAAGACGCTGTGAAGGGTAAAACCGAAATGGACGCGCTGGTGGCCTATCTGCAAGGCCTGGGCACCATCATCAAAAGCAAACGGTGATCTAGATGGATATCGGGATGATTCGAGGCCTGGGCACCGTTGTCGTGATGGTTGCCTTCATCGGCCTGGCGTTGTGGGTGTTCAGCCCCAAGCGCAAGTCGGAGTTTGAAGACGCGACCTTGCTGCCCTTCGCGGATGATCCCGAAGCCATCAAGCACGTCGAGCAAGCTTCTAGGAGTAACAAAGAATGACTACATTCTGGAGTCTGTACGTCACAGTCCTCAGTCTCGGTACGATCTTTTCCCTGACCTGGCTGTTGCTGTCGACCCGCAAGGGCCAGCGCACCGAGCAGACCGACGAGACGGTCGGCCACTCCTTCGACGGGATCGAGGAGTACGACAACCCGCTGCCGAAATGGTGGTTCATGCTGTTCGTGGGCACCATCGTGTTCGCTCTGGGTTATCTGGTGCTGTACCCGGGCCTGGGCAGCTGGAAAGGTCTGCTGCCGGGCTACAACTACCTCGATAACGAAAAGCAGACCCCGTTCGCCAACGGCCAGACCGGCTGGACCGGCGTTCACGAGTGGGAAAAGGAAATGGCTCGCTCGGACGCCAAGTTCGGTCCGATCTTCGCCAAGTTCGCTGCGATGCCAATCGAGGAAGTCGCGAAGGATCCGCAAGCCCTGAAGATGGGCGGCCGTCTGTTCGCCTCCAACTGCTCGGTCTGTCACGGTTCCGACGCCAAGGGCGCTTATGGTTTCCCTAACCTGACCGACGCCGACTGGCGCTGGGGCGGCGAGCCGGAAACCATCAAGACCACCATCATGGGCGGTCGTCACGCGGTGATGCCGGCCTGGGCTGAAGTGATCGGTGAACAAGGCGTGGCCGACGTGGCGGCCTTCGTGCTGACCAACCTCGATGGCCGCAAGCTGCCGGAAGGCACCAAGGCAGATCCGGCCAACGGCCAGAAACTGTTCGCCGCCAACTGCGTAGCCTGCCACGGTCCGGAAGGCAAAGGTACGCCAGCAATGGGCGCACCCAACCTGACTCACCCGGCTGCGTTCATCTACGGTTCGAGCTTCGCGCAACTGCAGCAGACCATCCGTTACGGCCGTCAGGGCCAGATGCCTGCTCAGGAACAGCTGCAAGGCAACGACAAGGTTCACCTGCTGGCGGCTTATGTTTACAGCCTGTCCCATGGTGAAAAAGCACCGGAAGCCGAGGCCCAGTAAGGCCAACGCTTGAAGCAAACAAAGGCCCCGCCAGTGAGAACCGGCGGGGCCTTTTGCATTCCGGCACCTTCATGATTTGCGACGAATGCTCGATAGACGATTGATGATGTGCCCTGTAGCTTGCTGTTCTGCCTGACGGAAGACCTCAGGAACATCGTTCGACACACTCAATTCAAGGAAGAAAACCGATGCGAGAATCCGATCACGACTGCGTGCAACCCCGTGATGATTTCATTTACACCTATCCGGATATTGAAGACTCACCAGCAGAAGATCCCGGCAACGACAACAGGAAAACCGTCGAGCGAACCGGGAAGGAGAAAAACAGCGGGCTGGACAGCCTCGGAGGCGGAAAACTGGTTTGATGTCGCGCGATCCGGGGAAGCCGTTCGCCAAAGCAGGATCAGGGATCGTCTATAGTCAATTGATCTGCATCATGCTTTGTTAAATTCGCTACACCATTCAGGTTTTTTCCCCAACGCGACCAAAGGTCGCACCCGTTCGTCGGCATCACAGGCGTATCATTGCGCCACTGCAACACCCTTTCTGACCCCGGCCGGCACGTATCGACCGAGGCATTTTTCCACTGCCGTGGGATGCAATGATGAGTAATCAGATTCCGGTACACGACGTCACGCCCCCCAACAAGAACGCGAACAACAGCGTCGACCTTTACGCCTCTCGAGAAAAAATCTACACCCGTGCTTTCACCGGCCTATTCCGCAATCTGCGGATGATGGGCGGCACGGCGCTGTTCCTGCTGTATTTCGGTACCGTGTGGTTGAACTGGGGCGGTCATCAGGCCGTGTGGTGGAACCTGCCGGAACGCAAGTTCTTCATCTTTGGCGCCACCTTCTGGCCCCAGGATTTCATTCTGCTTTCGGGCCTGCTGATCATTGCCGCGTTCGGCCTGTTCTTCATCACGGTGTACGCCGGCCGGGTCTGGTGTGGCTACACCTGTCCGCAAAGCGTGTGGACATGGATTTTCATGTGGTGCGAGAAGGTCACCGAAGGCGACCGCAACCAGCGCATCAAGCTCGACAAGGCGCCGATGAGCGCCAACAAGTTTCTGCGCAAGTTCGCCAAGCACGCCATGTGGCTGCTGATCGGTTTCGTCACCGGCATGACCTTCGTCGGCTACTTCTCGCCGATCCGCGAGCTGGTGTTCGACTTCTTCACAGGCCAGGCCGATGGCTGGTCGTATTTCTGGGTCGGCTTCTTCACCCTCGCCACCTACGGCAACGCCGGCTGGCTGCGTGAGCAGGTGTGCATCTACATGTGCCCGTATGCGCGCTTCCAGAGCGTGATGTTCGACAAGGACACGCTGATCGTTTCCTATGATCCGCGTCGCGGCGAAAGCCGTGGCCCGCGCAAGAAAGGCGTCGATTACAAGGCTCAGGGCCTGGGCGACTGCATCGACTGCACCATGTGCGTTCAGGTGTGCCCGACCGGCATCGACATCCGCGACGGCCTGCAGATCGAGTGTATCGGCTGCGCCGCGTGCATCGATGCCTGCGACAGCATCATGGACAAGATGGACTACCCGCGCGGGCTGATCAGCTACACCACCGAACACAACCTGTCCGGGCAGAAAACCCATAAACTGCGTCCGCGCCTGATCGGTTATGCCGTGGTGCTGCTGGCGATGATCAGCCTGTTGGTGACGGCCTTCTTCATGCGTTCGCTGGTGGGTTTCGACGTCAGCAAGGACCGGGTGCTGTACCGCGAAAACGCTGAAGGCCGGATCGAAAACGTCTACAGCCTGAAGATCATGAACAAGGATCAGCGCGACCACACCTACGTGCTGGAAGCCGCCGGATTGCCGGATCTGCGCCTGCAAGGCAGACGCGAGATCAAGGTGCCCGCCGGGGAAATCTTCAGCATGCCGGTCGAGCTGTCGAGCGCCCCCGAACAACTGCCGTCGAGCACCAACGAGGTGAAATTCATCCTCAAGGATGCCGATGACGACAGCGTCCACGTAGAAGCCAAGAGCCGGTTCATCGGCCCACAAAATCGTTGAGAGAACTGAACATGCCCGCAGCAAACGCCGCAAGCCCCTGGTACAAGCATCTCTGGCCGTGGATCATCATCGGAATCCTCGCTTGCTCGGTGACCCTGACGCTGTCCATGGTGACCATCGCGGTGAACAACCCGGACAACCTGGTCAACGACAACTACTACGAGGCCGGCAAGGGCATCAACCGTTCGCTGGACCGTGAAATGCTCGCGCAGAACCTGAAGATGCGCGCCAACGTGCATCTGGATGACGTGACCGGTGAAGTTGATCTGCGCCTGAGTGGCGACAGCCAGCCGAAAACCCTGGAACTGAACCTGATCTCGCCGACCCAGCCGGACAAGGATCGCAAGATTGTCCTGACCCGCAGCGAAACCGAGCAGGGCCGTTACATTGGCCAGGTGAACGACAAGGTTGAAGGCCGGCGTTTTGTCGAGTTGCTCGGTTCGCAGGGTGACCAGGTGTGGCGCATGTTCGAGGAAGAAGTGGTCAGCCATGACAAGGATCTGCTGCTCGGTGACGAACCACTGCAAGGCGCGGAAGACCTGGACAAGTAAGCAACTCTCCTGATGACCACCCCACTCCCCTGTTACCACTGCGCCCTGCCCGTTCCGACGGGCAGCCGTTTCACCGCTGTCGTGCTCGGGGAGTCCCGCGAGTTCTGCTGCCCGGGCTGTCAGGCCGTGGCCGAAGCCATCGTCGCCGGCGGGCTCGAAAGCTATTACCAGCATCGCAGCGAAGCCTCGGCCAACCCCGAGGCGCTGCCGGTGCAACTGGTGGACGAACTGGCGCTGTATGACCGCGCCGACGTGCAGCAACCTTTCGTGCGCCACGAAGGCGAACTGGCCGAAACCACGCTGTTGATGGAAGGCATCAGTTGCGCCGCGTGCGGCTGGCTGATCGAAAAACACCTGCGCACGCTGCCCGCCGTGGCCGAGGCGCGGCTGAACCTGTCCAACCATCGCTTGCACGTACGCTGGGCTGACGCCCAACTGCCGCTGAGCCAGATCCTCGGCGAACTGCGCCACATCGGCTACGCCGCGCACCCGTATCAGGCCGACCGCGCCAGCGAACAACTGGCCAGCGAAAACCGCCTCGCCTTGCGCCAACTCGGCGTCGCCGGACTGCTGTGGTTCCAGGCGATGATGGCGACCATGGCCACCTGGCCGGAATTCAACATCGACCTCAGCCCCGAGCTGCACACCATCCTGCGCTGGGTCGCGCTGTTCCTCACCACGCCGATTGTGTTCTACAGCTGCGCGCCGTTTTTCAAAGGTGCGATGCGCGACTTGCGTACTCGCCACCTGACGATGGACGTTTCGGTATCGCTGGCGATCGGCGCGGCGTATGTCGCCGGGATCTGGACCTCGATCACCGGGGTCGGCGAGCTGTATTTCGACGCGGTGGGCATGTTTGCGCTGTTCCTCTTGGCGGGGCGCTATCTGGAACGCCGCGCCCGGGAACGCACCGCCGCTGCCACCGCGCAACTGGTCAATCTGTTGCCCGCCTCGTGCTTGCGCCTCGACGACGCCGGCCAGAGCGAGCGCATTCTGCTCAGCGAACTGCGCCTTGGCGACCGGGTGCTGGTTCAACCGGGTTCTGTGCTGCCGGCGGACGGCAAGATCCTCGACGGCCAGTCGAGCATTGATGAATCGCTGCTGACCGGCGAATACCTGCCGCAACCACGCACGATGGGCGATGCCGTCACCGCCGGCACGCTGAATGTGGAAGGTGCGCTGACCGTCGAAGTGCAGGCGCTGGGTCAGGACACGCGGTTGTCGGCCATCGTTCGCCTGCTGGATCGCGCCCAGGCGGAAAAACCACGACTGGCGGAAATCGCCGACCGCGCCGCTCAATGGTTTCTGTTGCTGTCGTTGATCGCGGCGGCCGCCATCGGGCTGCTGTGGTGGGAGCTGGATTCTTCGCGGGCGTTCTGGATCGTTCTCGCCATGTTGGTCGCCACTTGCCCGTGCGCACTGTCACTGGCGACGCCGACCGCCCTCACCGCCGCCACCGGCACCCTGCACAAACTCGGCCTGCTGCTGACCCGTGGCCATGTGCTGGAAGGCCTGAACCAGATCGACACGGTGATCTTCGACAAGACCGGCACCCTTACCGAAGGCCGACTGGTGCTGCGCTCGATCCGCCCGCTCGGCGCCCTCGACAGCGATCAGTGCCTGAGCCTCGCCGCCGCGCTGGAGAATCGTTCGGAACACCCGATTGCCCGCGCCTTTGGCCGGGCGCCGCTGGCCGCCGAAGAGGTTCACAGTACGCCGGGACTGGGCCTTGAAGGTCTGGTCGGCGAACAGCGCTTGCGTATTGGCCAGGCGGAATTTGTCTGTGATCTCAGCAGTGTTCCCGTCCCGAAGATGCCCGACGAACCGGGCCAATGGTTGTTGCTCGGCGACAGCAATGGACCGCTGGCCTGGTTCGCCCTCGACGACCGTCTGCGCGACGACGCTCCGGCCCTGCTCGCCGCGTGCAAGGCCCGCGGCTGGCACACGTTGCTGCTGTCGGGTGACAGTTCGCCGATGGTCGCCAGTGTCGCCGCCGAACTGGGCATCGACGAGGCCCGGGGCGGCCTGCGCCCGGACGACAAGCTGCAAGTGCTGCAACAACTGCACAAGGATGGCCGCAAGGTGTTGATGCTCGGCGACGGGGTCAACGACGTGCCGGTGCTGGCCGCTGCGGACATCAGCGTGGCCATGGGCTCGGCCACGGATCTGGCGAAAACCAGTGCCGACGCGGTGCTGCTGTCCAACCGGCTCGACGCGCTGGTGCAAGCCTTCACGCTCGCCCGCCGCACACGCCGGGTGATCATCGAGAACCTGTTGTGGGCCGCGCTGTACAATGGCCTCATGTTGCCGTTCGCCGCCCTCGGCTGGATCACTCCGGTATGGGCCGCCGTCGGCATGTCGATCAGTTCGCTGACCGTGGTGCTCAACGCCCTGCGCCTGACTCGCCTGCCGAGTGCGCCGGCCGTCAACGCCTCGTCAGAAACCCGCCCGCTGCCGGCCTGAGCCGCGCGGACATGGAGTACAGATGCCAGCTCTCTACGTGATGATTCCGGCCGCGCTGCTGATCGTGGCCATCGCCGTCTACATCTTCTTCTGGGCGGTGGACAGTGGTCAGTACGACGACCTCGACGGCCCGGCCCACAGCATCCTGTTCGATGACCAGGACCCGAAGCACACCGCCGCCGTGGACGAAGCCAACCCGACAAAACCGGACGACAAGGCGCCACCCCATGCTTGAACTGGCGCCGCTGCTGGTGTCTGCGCTGATTCTCGGCCTGCTCGGCGGCGGGCATTGTCTGGGCATGTGCGGCGGGTTGATGGGCGCGCTGACCTTGGCGATTCCCAAGGAACAACGCAGCCGACGCTTTCGACTGCTGCTGGCGTACAACCTCGGACGGATTCTCAGTTATGCCACGGCGGGATTGCTGATCGGGCTGGCGGGATGGGCAGTGGCCAACAGTCCGGCGGCGTTGTTCATGCGCGTACTCGCCGGGTTGCTGCTGATCGCCATGGGCTTGTACCTGGCCGGATGGTGGAGCGGCCTGACCCGCATTGAAAGCCTCGGTCGCGGACTCTGGCGCTACATTCAACCAATGGCCAACCGCTTGTTGCCGGTGTCGAGCCTGTCCCGGGCCTTGCTGCTCGGCGCGCTGTGGGGCTGGCTGCCGTGCGGGCTGGTTTACAGCACGTTGCTGTGGTCGGCCAGTCAGGGCAATGCGCTGGACAGTGCCTTGCTGATGCTCGCCTTCGGGCTCGGCACCTGGCCGGTTTTACTCGCCACCGGGTTGGCAGCCGAGCGGGTCACGGCGCTGTTGCGCAAACGCAGCGTGCGCATGGCCGGCGGTCTGCTGGTGATCCTGTTCGGTATCTGGACCCTGCCGGGGCCGCACCAGCACTGGCTGATGGGGCATTAAATCGGCGGTGCGGCCTTCGCGAGCAAGCTCGCTCCCACATTGATCGAGTGAACACCAAAAATCTCCTGTGGGAGCGAGCCTGCTCGCGATGGGGCCGCATGACTTATACAAATCCTCCCCGTTGATACAAATCAAGATGCCCCGCCGCGCCCTCCCCTAGACTCGCTCACACTGCCAGCCTATCCGGGGGAATGCCCGCATGCTCGACGCCATTCGTTGGGACACCGATTTGATCCGCCGCTACGACCTGGCGGGGCCGCGCTACACCTCGTACCCGACGGCCGTGCAATTCAACAGTCAGGTCGGCACCTTCGACCTGTTCCACGCCCTGCGCGACAGCCGCAAGGCGCTGCGCCCTCTGTCGCTGTATGTGCATGTGCCGTTCTGCGCGAATATCTGTTACTACTGCGCCTGCAACAAGGTCATCACCAAGGACCGCGGCCGCGCCCTGCCGTACCTGCAACGGCTCGAGCAGGAAATCCAGTTGATCGCCTGCCACCTCGACCCGGCGCAGAAAGTCGAGCAACTGCACTTCGGCGGCGGCACCCCGACCTTTCTCAGCCATGACGAGTTGCGGCAGTTGATGGCGCATCTGCGCAAGCATTTCAATTTGCTGGATGACGACTCCGGCGATTACGGCATCGAGATTGACCCGCGCGAAGCCGACTGGTCGACCATGGGCCTGCTGCGAGAGCTGGGCTTCAACCGGGTCAGCATCGGCCTGCAAGATCTCGACCCGGCGGTGCAACGCGCAGTCAATCGCCTGCAAAGCCTGGAAGAAACCCGCGCGGTGATCGACGCGGCGCGCACCCTGCAATTTCGCTCGATCAACATCGACCTGATCTACGGCCTGCCCAAGCAGACCCCGGACAATTTCGCCCGCACCGTCGAGGAAGTCATCAGCCTGCAACCGGACCGGCTCTCGGTGTTCAACTACGCGCACCTGCCGGAACGCTTCATGCCGCAGCGGCGGATCAACGGCAACGAACTGCCGAGCCCGACGCAAAAGCTGGAAATGCTGCAACGCACCATCGAACAACTGACCGCCGCCGGCTACCGCTACATCGGCATGGACCACTTCGCCCTGCCCGACGATGAACTGGCGATTGCCCAGGAAGAATCGACCCTGCAACGCAACTTCCAGGGCTACACCACCCATGGTCATTGCGACCTGATCGGTCTGGGCGTGTCGGCCATCAGCCAGATCGGCGACTTGTACTGCCAGAACAGCAGCGACCTCAATCACTACCAGAACACCCTCGCCAGCGCGCAACTGGCCACCAGCCGTGGCCTGGTGTGCAACGCTGATGATCGCTTGCGCCGCGCAGTGATTCAGCAACTGATCTGCAATTTCAGCCTGGATTTCGCCGAGATCGAGCGCGAGTTCAACATTGATTTTCAGGGCTACTTCTGCGCGCTCTGGCCGCAGTTGCAAGGCATGGCAAAGGACGGCTTGATCGAACTGGATCGCGAACGAATCAATGTGCTGCCTGCCGGGCGCCTGCTGGTGCGCTCGGTGTGCATGGTGTTCGACGCGTATCTGGAACAGCAGAACCGCCAGCGTTTCTCGCGGGTGATCTAGCTCTTCATCAGCAAGGTATTGGTTTTCAGGTTCTGGTCCGCGGTCAGGCCCGATTGGTCGATGACCTTGGCCAGGGACAGGTTGGCGGTAATCAGACCGTTGTTGAGGGCAGAAATGGCGCCTTTGAGGGCCGCGATCTTGGCGAATCGTTCTTCGTTGGAGAGGGTCTTGTTAGCCATCAGCGCGTTGATCTGGGCGTTCTTTTCGGCGATCTGCTGGCGCAACTTGCGAATCATCTTCAGCAATTGCTGGACGTTTTCCGGCAAGCCGCTTTCATCGATATCGCTGTTTTTCCCGCCGACACCGGCGGATTTTGCAATGGCGGCACCGGACAGCGACACTTTGACGCCCTCGACCAAGGTCGGGGTTCCCAACGATGCCGCGCCTGTGCCTGACTCATCGTCAACGGAGGTTTCAGCACTTTCCAGCAACGACGCAACGCCACTGTTACCGGGGGTCAGCGTGCCAATAGCAGTCATCGAAGCGGTTCCTTGCATGCCGTCAGATACCTGTTTATCGGCCGTCATCCCTGCGGCTTTATGCCGTGGAGGCAATCTCGCCACAGGCTGGCCTGAATGTCCTCCCCTGGGTTACCCTTACGCCTTATGTGTGTTTTCCCACAAGGATTTAAGAAATGTCCGAGCCAGTTAAACTGCGCGCTCATAACCAGGCTAATTGCAAGGATTGCAGCCTGGCCCCTCTCTGCCTGCCACTTTCGCTGAATCTGGAAGACATGGATGCGCTGGACGAAATCGTTAAACGTGGCCGCCCGTTGAAAAAGGGTGAGTTCCTGTTCCGCCAGGGCGACACCTTCGATTCCGTTTATGCAGTACGCTCCGGCGCCCTGAAGACCTTCAGCCTGAGCGATACCGGCGAAGAACAACTGACCGGTTTCCACTTGCCGAGCGAACTGGTCGGCCTGTCCGGCATGGACACCGAGAAGCACCCGGTTTCCGCCCAGGCCCTGGAAACCACCTCGGTGTGCGAAATTCCGTTCGAACGCCTCGACGAACTGGCCCTGCAACTGCCACAACTGCGCCGTCAGTTGATGCGCGTGATGAGCCGGGAAATCCGCGACGACCAGCAAATGATGCTGCTGCTGTCGAAGAAGACTGCCGACGAGCGCATCGCCACGTTTCTGGTCAACCTGTCGGCGCGTTTCCGCGCTCGCGGCTTCTCGGCCAACCAGTTCCGCCTGAGCATGTCGCGCAATGAAATCGGCAACTATCTGGGGCTGGCGGTGGAAACCGTGTCCCGGGTCTTCACCCGCTTCCAGCAGAACGAACTGATCGCCGCCGAGGGCAAGGAAATCCATATCCTCGACCCGATCCAGCTCTGCGCCCTGGCTGGCGGCTCGCTCGAAGTCTGATCTCGACCCGCGGCCGAGCGTATCGTTTCAGCCGCGGGTATACTGCGCCGTTTGCAGCCCTGCCAGGACACCTCGACGATGGTCTTCGACTCCTTCGACATCAAATCCCTGATCCGCCCTGTGATCGATTTCCCGAAACCGGGCGTGATCTTTCGCGACATCACCCCGCTGTTCCAGTCGCCCAAGGCCCTGCGCCTGGTGATGGACAGCTTCGCCCACCGCTATGTGGAAGCCGACTTCACGCACATCGGCGCGATGGACGCGCGTGGTTTTCTGATCGGTTCGGTGCTGGCCTATCAGTTGAACAAGCCGCTGGTGCTGTTCCGCAAGCAAGGCAAACTGCCGGCGGACGTGCTGGCTGAAGGCTACGCGACCGAATACGGCGAAGCGTTCCTCGAAGTGCACGCCGACAGCCTGTGCGAAGGCGATTCGGTGGTGATGTTCGATGACCTGATCGCCACTGGCGGCACGCTGATCGCGGCGGCCAACCTGATCCGCCGTATGGGCGCCCGCGTTCATGAAGCGGCGGCGATCATCGATCTGCCGGAGCTGGGTGGTTCGCAGCGTCTGGAAGACATGGGGATTCCTACGTTCTGCCTGACGCAGTTTGCGTTGACTGACAAGTAATCAGCCCCGCGCTTCCGATCGCTCCCACGCTCTGCGTGGGAGCGATCAAATCTAAAGCCCCATCTGCTTGCTGATGATCTCGTTCATCACTTCCCGCGTCCCGCCGCCAATCGACAGGATGCGGTTATCCCGGTACAGCCGCTCCACCAGGCTTTCGCGCATATAACCGAGCCCGCCGAGAATCTGCACCGCTTCGTTGGTGATGCGGTCCGAAGTGTCCGTGGCGAAGTTCTTGGCCATGGAGATTTCCTTGATCACGCTCTGCCCCGCCGCCATCTTCGTCGCCTGCCGGTAGGTGAACTCCCGTGAGACTTCGAGCGCCGTGGCCATCTCCGCGAGGCGATGCTTGATCACCTGGAACTTGCCAATGGGTTTGCCGAACGCCTGACGCTCCCGCGCCCATTTCAGGCTCTCTTCCAGCGCCAGTTGCGCGGTCATGTTGGCCATCAGCGCCAACGCCAGACGCTCGCTCTGGAAGTTGCCCATGATGCAGGCAAAGCCCATGTTCTCCGAACCGATCAGGTTTCCCACAGGCACCCGGCAATCGTCGAAGAACAATTCAGCCGTGTCCGACGCCCACCAGCCCATTTTCTTCAGTTGCCGGCCGACGGTGAAACCCGGTGTGCCCTTCTCGATCAGCAGCAGGCTGATGCCGCCAAAACCGGGCGCGCCGGTGCGCACCGCGACGGTGTAGTAATCCGCGCGTACGCCACTGGTGATGAAGGTTTTACTGCCGCTGACCCGATAGTGATCGCCATCGCGTACAGCGCGGGTCTGCAGGCTGGCGACGTCGGAGCCACCGCCCGGCTCGGTCACCGCCAGCGCACTGACCTTCTCGCCGCTGAGCACCAGAGGCACAACGCGATCCCGTACTTCGGGCTTGGCCCATTTGACGATGGGCGGCAAGCCGATATCCAGCGAACCAAGCCCGGCGACCAGTCCGCCGGAGCCACAACGCATGAGTTCTTCGCTGGCGGCGATCTTGGCGAACAGGTCACCTTCGTGACTGCCGCCCAGCGCTTCGGGATAACCGATGCCGAGGATGCCGGCCGCGCCGGCCTTGAGGTATAGCTCACGAGGGAAGCTTTCGGCTTCTTCCCACGCATCGATGTCCGGCAGGACCTCGCGCTCGACGAAACGTCTGACGCTGTCGCGGACCATTTGGTGGCTGGGGTCGAAGTATTCCTGGAAGGCGGGCATCGGCGAACTCCATGGAAGGGTTCGCCGAACTTAACCGAGCGCTTGCTTGGTTTTCAACAGGATTGTGTGGCTCAGAGGGAAATCGGCTTGCGCCCGGCAAACGAGTGCGCCAGCGTGCCGCCGTCCACCAGTTCCAGTTCGCCACCCAATGGCACGCCGTGAGCGATACGCGAGGCGATCAAGCCTTTGTTCTGCAGCAACTGGGCGATGTAATGCGCAGTCGCTTCACCTTCCACGGTCGGGTTGGTGGCAAGGATGACTTCGGTGAAGGTGCCCGCCTCTTCGATCCGCGCCATCAGTTGCGGAATGCCGATGGCTTCCGGGCCCAAGCCGTCCAGCGGCGACAGGTGCCCCTTGAGCACGAAGTAGCGACCACGGAATCCGGTCTGCTCGACCGCGTACACATCCATCGGCCCTTCCACCACGCACAGCAGCGTGTCGTCGCGGCGGGTGTCGGCGCATTGCGGGCACAGATCGTCTTCGGTCAGCGTGCGGCATTGACGGCAGTGTCCGACCCCTTCCATGGCCTGGCTCAAGGCCTGGGCCAGGCGTGTGCCGCCGCTGCGATCACGTTCGAGCAACTGCAACGCCATACGCTGGGCAGTTTTCTGACCCACGCCCGGCAGAATTCGCAGGGCGTCGATCAGTTGGCGAATCAAAGGGCTGAAGCTCATGGTGAAAAAGTCCGACAAAACAACGAGACGCGGTTTATACCCGCGCCTCCGGCCAGCGTCAAATCCTCAGTCCTGGGCGACCCGCACCACCAGTTTGCCGAAGTTGCGCCCCTCCAGCAGACCGATAAACGCTTGCGGCGCCTGCTCCAGGCCGTCGACCACGTCTTCGCGGAATTTCACCTTGCCCTCGCGCACCCACGGCACCATGGCGCTGATGAATTCCGGCTGGCGGTCGCCGTAGTCGTCGAACACGATGAAGCCCTGAATGCGTACACGCTTGGTCAGCAGGGTGCGTTGCAAGGCAGGCAAGCGATCCGGGCCTTTCGGCGCTTCCGTGGCGTTGTAGCCGGCAATCAGGCCGCACAGCGGGATCCGTGCCTTGGGATTGAGCAGCGGGACGACCGCATCAAAGACATGACCGCCGACGTTTTCGTAATAAATGTCGATGCCTTTCGGGCAGGCCTTGGCCAGTTGTTCGGCAAAGTCAGGCGCCTTGTGATCGATGCAGGCGTCAAAGCCCAGTTCCTCGACCACGTATTTGCATTTCTCGGCACCACCGGCCACGCCGACGGCGCGCAGGCCTTTGATCTTCGCCACCTGACCGACCACCGAACCCACTGCGCCGGAAGCCGCAGCGACAACCAGTGTTTCACCCGCCTTCGGCTGACCAATGTCCATCAGCCCCATGTAAGCGGTCATGCCCGGCATGCCCAGCACACCGAGGGCCATCGACGGGCTCGGCAGCCCCGACGGGATCGGGATGATGTTGCGACCGTCGCTGAGGCTGTGGCTTTGCCAGCCCGTAGCGCCGACCACCAGATCGCCGACCTGGAATTTCGGATGACGCGATTGCTCGACCCGGCTGACAGCACCACCGGTCATCACCTCACCGATTTGTACCGGCGCCGCGTAGGACGGCGCGTCACTCATGCGTCCGCGCATGTAGGGATCGAGCGACAAGTAAAGGGTCTTGAGCAGCAACTGGCCGTCTTCAAGATCCGGCAGCGCTTCGCGCTCCAGACGAAAGTTCTCGGGTGTCGGCGCGCCTACCGGCCGCGAGGCCAGCACGAAGCGTTGGTTGAGAGTCAGAGGGTCGGACATGTCAGCGTCTCCTGTGAATAGTGAATTCGTCGGTATAGGGAGCAGACCGTTGCAGCTATTGCGCGTTCGATGTTTCGTCAGCCGGAAATAAAAATGCCAGGCGCGATGCCTGGCATTTTTTGTAGCTCATCCAACCCGCCAAGGCGAATCAGAACGGCAGTTTCATCCCGCCCGGCAGGTTCATGCCAGCGGTCAAACTGCCCATTTTCGCCTGGCTGTTGGCTTCGATCTGACGCACGGCGGCGTTGACGGCAGCAGCTACCAGATCCTCGACCACTTCACGGTCATCTTCGTCCAGGCCCGGCAGTACGCTCGGGTCGATGCTGACTTTTTTCACGTCATGACGGCCGGTCATCACCACGGTGACCAGATCGCCGCCGGCCTTGCCGGTGACTTCTGCATTGGCCAGCTCTTCCTGCATCTTGGCCATTTTTTCCTGCATCAGCTGCGCCTGCTTCACCAGGTTGCCCATGCCACCTTTCATCATGGTAATTACCTCAAAAGTACTTGGATCAATACAGCGCCCGGCGACTTACGCCGAACGCCTTCAGTTATTAGCCCTGACTGATCAGGGCGTCGACAGGTTCAATAGTATCGTGTCGCACGACCGCACCGAACTGCTGGACCATCTGCTGGATGAACGGATCGCCGTGGATTGACTCCTCCGCTTCGCGCTGACGGTTGGCACGGCGCCGGGACGCGGCCTGGGCCGGGGTTTCCTGCTCGGGCTTGATCAGCTCCATGCTCAGGTTCAGCGTGCGGCCATGGTACTGGTTCAAGGCATCGTTCAGACGCCGCTGCTGAGTGGCGTTGAACAAGGCGCTGTGGGCCGGGTCCAGGTGCATCAGCCAGTTGTCGCCATCGACCGCGATCAGCGTGCAGTTGGCGGCGATGCTGCCGGTCATGCCGGAAATCGGCAGTTTCGGGAACAGCTCCAGCCATTGCAGGGCCAGACCGGTGGCCGGCGCGGCGGCGGGTTCCGGCTCGGGTTCGGGGGCCGGTTCTGCGGCGTGTTCGCTGGCCAGATCATCGAGGTAACTGTAGGCCGAATCCATGTCCGACTCGATGTAGTCCTCGTCCAGCGGCGGCTCGTCGTCCATGTCCATGCCCGGCGTGAAGGCATCGACTTCGGCCACGGACGGCTCAGGGATCGGCGCAGCGGCCCATTCAGGGGCATCCGGCACGACGCTGTCCGGGGTCGGCAGCGGCATTGGTGGCAACTCTGGCTGCTCGGCGGCCGTTTCCAGCACCGGCTCGACCGCTGGCTGCTGCACAGGAGCGGGTTCTACCGGGTCATTCCACGGCAGATCGACGACTTCTTCGACAGCGACCGGTTCGGGCTCTGGTTCAGGCACGGGTTCAGGTGCAATCACCGGGACTACCGGTGCAGGCTCGGGAGCAGGCGCAGGTGCAACCACCGGCGCTGGCGCGGGCGCAACAGCCGCAGCAACTACCGGCGCAGGTTTCGGCGCGGCAGCCACTGAGTTTGCGGAATCAACTGTGGCCTGGCTGATCCCCACTGGCTTTAGCGGTTGCCTCGGGGCATCCGCCGTGTCCGCCGGCCGGAAGGCCAGCATCCGCAGCAGCACCATTTCGAAACCGCCTCGCGGGTCCGGTGCCAGCGGCAAGTCGCGGCGGCCGATCAGGCCCATCTGGTAGTAGAACTGCACGTCTTCGGCCGGCAAGGCCCGGGCCAATGCCAGCACCCGGTCACGGTCGCCGTGGCCGTTGTCGACACCTTCCGGCAAGGCCTGGGCGATGGCGACGCGGTGCAGCACATTGAGAATTTCCGAGAGTACGCCGTTCCAGTCCGGCCCTTGTTCGGCCAGGTGGCGTACGGCTTCGAGCAACGCCTTGGCGTCGCCTTCGATCAAGGAATGCAATACGTCATAGACCTGACCGTGGTCCAGCGTGCCGAGCATCGCCCTTACGTCGGTGGCCAGCACCTTGCCTTCACCGAAGGCGATGGCCTGGTCGGTCAGGCTCATGGCGTCGCGCATGGAACCGTCGGCCGCGCGGCCGAGCAGCCACAGGGCGTCGTCTTCGAACGGTACGTTTTCGGCAGTCAGGACGTGAGTCAGATGCTCGACCACACGCTCAGGCGTCATGTTCTTCAGGGAGAACTGCAGGCATCGCGACAAAATCGTTGCCGGAAGTTTCTGCGGGTCGGTGGTCGCCAGGATGAATTTGACGTAGGGCGGCGGCTCTTCGAGGGTTTTCAGCAGCGCATTGAAGGAATGGCTGGAAAGCATGTGCACTTCGTCGATCAGGTAGACCTTGAAGCGCCCGCGGCTCGGGGCGTACTGCACGTTGTCGAGCAGTTCGCGGGTGTCCTCGACCTTGGTCCGGCTCGCGGCGTCGATCTCGATCAGGTCGACGAAGCGGCCTTCATCGATCTCGCGGCACACCGAACACTCGCCACAAGGGCTTGAAGTGATACCTGTTTCACAGTTCAGACATTTGGCGATGATCCGCGCAATCGTCGTCTTGCCGACGCCCCGCGTCCCGGTGAACAGGTAGGCGTGGTGCAGGCGCTGGCTGTCCAAGGCATTGATCAGAGCCTTGAGCACATGGGTCTGGCCGACCATTTCGCGGAACGAGCGCGGACGCCATTTACGTGCAAGAACCTGATAACTCATCGAAAACCGTCGCGGCAAAGGAAGCAGAAGCGGCTAATGCTAGCGGAGCAAGGGCAAAATTGCATCCGGTGCGCTCTTCTATTCTGGCTAAGCTGCATGGGCGGAGGCTTTTGTCGGCACGGGAACGGGAATTACCGGAGCATTTATGCGGTGGGCCGTGGGGGCAATACTGGGAATCAGCCTGAACGTGATGGCCGCGCAGCCGCCGCTGCGTTTTGCCATGGCCGACAGCTGGGCGATGCCGCTGGTGCAATACGAACATGGCCGCCCGACCCAAGGCATTCTTTACGACATGATGCTCAGCCTCGCGACCCAGGTCGGCGTACCGGCAGAATTTCACGTCCTGCCCCGCACCCGCGTGCAGAGCGCCATGGAACACGGCGAAGTCGACGTGCGCTGTTATGCCGCGCAATCCTGGCTGCCGAACCAGTCCGGCGATTACATCTGGAGCATTCCGCTGTTCTTTCAGCGTGATCTGCTGATCAGCCGCCAGGATCAACCCTCCAGCGTCGATCCGGCCCACCTGCCCCGCCAGTCGATCGGCACCGTGCTCGGTTACAGCTACCCCACCCTGCAACCGCTGTTCGACGCCGACCGGTTATGGCGCGAAGACGCGCGCAATCAGGAACAGGTGCTGGACAAGCTGCTGGCCGGCCGTTATCGCTACGCCGTGAGCAATCAATGGACGCTGGACTGGTTCAACCAGCGCCTGCTGCCGGGGCAGCAACTGCAAGGGGTCGGTGTATTGCAGGAGCAGCAGGTCGGTTGCTACGTGCGCAACGATCCGGATGTTCCGGTGCAGCGGATATTGAGGACGCTGCTGCAGATGAAAATGTCGGGGGAGATTGATGACATTATCCGGTTGTACACCGGCACCCCCGAAAGCGCCCCATGAGCCTTTGAATCGCTCGATCAATGCCCCGCCGTATCACGGAATTTCTGGTATTCGTGATACTCGACCCACGCCACCACATCGTAAGGCACGTAAAGCTTCAGCCTGGCGCGGGAGATGGCGATGTACACAGCGCAGATCCGCTGATCGAACGCGTAGGCATCCTTGAATTTCTCGTTGGTCAGCAGCCCCGGCGTCAGCAGCACCTTGTCGAATTCCATGCCCCCTGCCTCTTCCGCCAGCATCAGCATGCAGCCGTTGCCAGTGCTGTCGATCATTCGGTTCAGACGCGTCAGGTCGGCAATCATGAAGCCGTTTTCCAGCTTGGCCTTGACCTGCAGAAACGATTCGTCGAACCGGTTGGCGTCGCACACCGCTTGCCAGTCAGGCAGATCGCTGAAGTACGGATGCACGCCGTTTTCGCTGAATTCCGAGCGGTAGAAGTCCGGCTTGAACAGTTCGATGGCGGTGGCCATGAAATGCTTCAGATCATCCTGGGTTCGTTTGTCCGGAAATCTGAATTTGCAGTTGGAATCGTGCAGGTGGATGGCCCAGATCATGCTGTCCCACGGCGATGCCGTCAGCACCACGCAACCTTCGGAAGGCACGAAGCCTTCCGGGTACTCCTTGATGACGACGTCGGCGTCACTGGCGCCTTCGAACGGAATCTTGCCCTTCTGCGAGTGCCGGGCGATCAGCGGGTTGACCAGCCGCTCGACGTTGCGGCCCGAACGCACGGAATAGCTGATATCGCTTTGGCGAACTTCACGGTGACGCTTGACCGGCACGCCGCTGGCCTGTTGATACTCATCGCCGAGGGTGATCAGCACCTGACGGCCGCGTTCGATGATCTGCAACAGCGAGCCGGGAATGTCCTGGCTCTCGTCGATCAGCACGTGGGTGTAGCGCGCCGGCACCACGCAACCGGCAATGCATGCGCGCTTGATCATCAGCAGCGCTTCGAAACCGGTCTGGTTGCCCCACGCCGGATTGAGCTCGAGGTAGCCCCACAGCCGACTCGAATACTCCAGCAACACTTGCGCGTCCACGCTGGAGAGCGGCTGGTTGAAATGCGGCAGATGCTTCGCGGAAAAAGTGTGATCGCGGAAACGGCAGTAGCGCTCGATCACTTTGAGGCAGAGTTCAAGGGTCGCCTGCCCGTCGTGGTGGCGGAAACCGAAGATATTCAGCTCCTGTGCCAGCGCCTGCCGGCTCGGGATTCGAGCAGCCCCTTCCGGCTGAGGCCGGCGACCGAGCATCAGCGACTGTGCAAACGCCAGGAAGGTCTTGCCGGCCTTCTTCTCGCTCGGCCCCACCATGCGCTGGCGAAGGACTTCGAGCTTGGCCGGGGTGCGCGCCAGCAACAGGGTCTTTTCCGGCCGCAAATGCTCCAGTAACGCCACCAGCAGATGGCTTTTGCCAATCCCTGCGTAGCCTTGAACGTGCAGGTCTTCGTCCAGATTGGCGCGGAAGGTTCTGACCAGCTTGTCCTGCGCCGGGCTCAACCAGCGCTCGCGCTGCCGGGGCGTCACGATCGGCTGGCTGAACGGGTCATGGCTGCGATGGCGCCGGACTTTGTATTCGAAATCCCACTGACCATCGGGCAATAAATAGTCGCGTGCCGACACTTCTTCAGCCAGCAGGAAACGCAGGTTCAGCGGCTTGAGAACCTTGAGGCCGAAATACAGTTTGCGCGGGTCGAACAGCCGTTGTGCCTCGGACAGTAGGCCCGCCGTTGTTGACTGCCGCTTTTCGGCAGCCCAGGACAAGAGCTTGGCCAGAATCTTTTCTGCCGCCACGGCGCCGAGATCCTGCTCTGTCGTCTGCACCAGATTCTGGATGACCAGCACTGCCGCCAACTCTGGGTCGGTCAGGGCTTCGAGGGCTTTGTTGCCACCCGCCTGCAACAGGTTCGCGCAGGTTTCATCCGTGACGGGCAAGAACACGGGGCTGGATAGATCGGAATGTTCCGGGAGCATAAAACCTCGCGGCCAGGGCCCAGACCTTACAAGGTCGATCCTGGCCAGACTCTTCATTTATTTCGGTTGTGGCGAGTATGCGGGATCGCAAGGGAAATGATTACCCCGCGTCGACGCCGTTGCTAGCAGAGGGTTTGGGGACGAACCGCCAAATCGCAGGCATAAAAAAACCGCAGTGGGCGAAACCCATGCAGTTCGGCGTTGATGCGTTCGATGTTCGTTAAGGTGGTAACCCTACCAGCCACACCCCGGCACACAATGTTCCCGCTGTGGCTGCTGCCTTCCGGCTCTGACCAGGTTCACGGGTAATCGTTGCGGGGGGACCGATAGGGTCACCATAACGACACTCACCTGTCGGCGAGCCGCGCCATTGTACCTATCTGAGACGAAGTTACAACCGCTGGTTGCAGATTAAAAATATGAAGGGCTTCAAGCACTTGCTATTGCGCCTGCAGCACCTCGTCCGCACGGCCGCCCTCTTGCTGGATTACCAGATGAATGAAGTGCAGCTTGGCGATTGCCGCAGGCGGTAAGACGAAAGGATAGAAATCCGGCTGGCCCATGCTGCGCGACAGTTCGTTGAGCATGCCGGCCAGTTCGATCCACGCGTTGACGAACGACAGGAACGCCGCGCCGCCGGGATGTTCAGGGTCGTACAACGTGCTTGATGGAAACGGCTGGTAATCGAGATCCATCTCCCGGGCACTCATGCCGAAACCCAGCGCTGTGTCTACCGCATCCATCATGTGCAGATAATGCGCCCAGGTTTCCGCCCAGTCTTCCCACGGGTGCATGGTGGCGTAGGCGCTGACGTAATGCTGCGACCAGTCGGCCGGCGCGCCCTGTTGATAATGCCGCTCCAGCGCCTCGGCATAACTGGCGCGTTCGTCGCCGAACAGGTTGCGAAATGAACCCAGCCAGGGGCCGTTGGCGATCAACCGATCCCAGTAGTAATGCCCGACCTCATGGCGAAAATGCCCGAGCAATGTGCGATAGGGTTCGTGCATCTGCGCCCGGACCTGTTCGCGGTGGGCGTCGTCGGCTTCTGCGATGTCGAGGGTGATCAGGCCATTGGCGTGGCCGGTCATGGGAGCATTGCCTTCCAGATCGACGCCGATGAAATCGAACGCCAGACCGGTGTCTTCATCCACGGTTTTCGGGATGACCGGCAGACCCAGGCTGATCAGTTGAGCCACCAGTCGCCGCTTGGCGATTTCCACCTTGCGCCAGCGCTCGGGGTTTTCCGGGACGGACAGATCAGGGATGGTGCGATTCAGATCGCAGGCAGCACACAGGGTGTCGTGATCGTTGGCGGGCAGCAGCCAGTTGCAGGCGGCCGGGGTATCGAGATTGGCGCAACGCCGGAACAGTCCGGCCTCGGGATCGACATCCAGCGTCCAGGTGCCTTCCTGCGGCCCCGGTTGCAGCGAGGTCAGCCGACTGTGTTCCGGTTGATAACCCAGTGCTGCGTTGCAGGCCAGGCACTGACTGTTGCGAAAGAACAGCGACTGGCCGCAGCGACACGGCCAGACTTTGCTGTTGCGCGAGGATTCGCCCATGAACGGCGCGACGATGCGGGAACTGAGCTGCTCGAAAAAGCGGTACATGGCGATCTCTCCCTGGGGCTAGCCAAGACTAGATCATTCCTGCGAGTCGATCGTTCCCGCGCGTTGCGTCAGGCGGAAATACCGTGCCCTTTCAGGAACGCGATAAATGCCTCTTCATCCATGACCTTCACGCCCAACTCGTTGGCCTTGGTCAGTTTCGACCCGGCGCCTGGCCCCGCGACCACGCAATGAGTCTTGGCCGACACGGAACCGGCGACCTTGGCGCCAAGGCTTTCCAGGTGTTCCTTGGCGACATCGCGGCTCATCAGCTCGACCTTGCCGGTCAGCACCCAGGTCTCCCCGGCCAGCGGCAGGCCTTCGACGACTTTCTTTTCGCTCTGCCAGTGCATGCCGAAATCGCGCAGCTGCTTTTCGGCGCTTTCCGCCAGTTGCCGATGCTCGGGCAGTTCGAAAAACTCGCGCACCGAGTTGGCCTGCTTCTCCGGCAATGCCTGGCGCATGTCCAGCCAGTCAGCGTTCATCACCCCTTCCAGCGTTTCGAACTTGTCCGCCAGTTTCTGCGCCCCGCCCGGCCCCACCGAAGGGATGTGCAGCTTGTCGAGGAAACCGCCCAACGTGGTGCTGGCGGCAAACTCGGCGCCCAGCTCGCCCTGATCCTGAATCTGCAAACCATGGCCCAACAATTCGGTAATCACCTGCTGGTTGTGCGCATCTTCAAAGAAGCTGTGAATCTCGTGGGCCACTTCCAGACCGATGTCCGGCAGGTACGTCAGCACTTGCGGCAAGGCTTGCTGGACGCGCTCCAGCGAACCCAGCGAACGCGCCAGCACCTTGGCCGTCTCCTCGCCGACATCCGGGATACCCAGCGCATAGATAAAGCGCGCCAGACCCGGCTTCTTGCTGTCTTCGATGGCGGCCAGCAACTTGTTGCTCGACACCTCGGCAAAGCCTTCCAGATCGACGATATCGTCGAACCTCAGCGCATAAAGATCGGCCGGCGAACTGACCAGACCTTCGTCGACCAGTTGCTCGACGCTCTTGTCACCGAGGCCTTCGATGTCCATCGCCCGACGGGAAACGAAGTGAATGATCGCCTGCTTGAGTTGCGCACCGCAGGCCAGACGACCGACGCAGCGGTACACCGCGCCTTCGCTGATGGTTTCCTTGCCCTTGCTGCGCTTGACCAGTTGCGTGCGCTCGACGTGGGAGCCGCAGACCGGGCAGCTCTCGGGAATCTGCACCGGCCGCGCATCTTCCGGGCGGCGCTCGATGACCACTTGCACCACTTGCGGGATCACGTCACCGGCACGGCGAATGATCACCGTGTCGCCGATCATCAGGCCCAGCCGTGCGACTTCGTCCATGTTGTGCAGCGTGGCGTTGGCCACGGTGACGCCGGCGACCTTGACCGGTTTCAACCGCGCCACGGGCGTGACGGCACCGGTGCGACCGACCTGGAATTCCACGTCAAGCAGTTCGGTGAGTTCTTCCATGGCCGGGAATTTGTGCGCGATGGCCCAGCGCGGTTCGCGGGCGCGGAAGCCCAGTTCGCGCTGGTCGGCAATGTTGTTGACCTTGAACACCACGCCGTCGATTTCATAGGCCAGCGAGTTACGGCGCTCACCGATATCGCGGTAGTAATCCAGGCATTCGCCGATGCCTTTGGCCAGTTTCAGTTCATGGCTGATCGGCATGCCCCAGGCTTGCAGTTGCTTGAGATTGCCGATGTGGGTGTCGGAAATATCGTGAGAAACCTGGCCGATGCCGTAGCAGCAGAACTCCAGCGGACGGTTGGCGGTGATCTTCGAATCCAGCTGACGCAGGCTGCCGGCAGCCGCGTTGCGCGGGTTGGCGAAAGTCTTGCCGCCGACTTCCAGTTGCGAGGCGTTGAGGCGCTCGAAACCGGCCTTGGACATGAACACTTCGCCGCGCACTTCCAGGGTCGCCGGCCAGCCTTCGCCGTGCAGCTTCAGCGGAATGTTGCGCACGGTGCGCACGTTGACGCTGATGTCTTCGCCAGTAGTGCCGTCGCCGCGCGTGGCGCCGCGTACCAGCACGCCGTCCTGATACAGCAGGCTGACCGCCAGGCCATCGAGTTTCGGCTCGCAGCTGTATTCCACTGCCGCACCACCGCCGAACAGATCACCGGCCGGCAGGTCCAGACCTTCGGTCACCCGGCGGTCGAACTCGCGCATGTCGGTTTCTTCGAAGGCGTTGCCGAGGCTGAGCATCGGCACTTCGTGACGCACCTGGGTGAATGCGGTCAGCGCCACGCTGCCGACGCGCTGGGTCGGCGAGTCGCTGGTGATCAGTTCCGGGTTGGCCGCTTCCAGCGCCTTGAGCTCGTGGAACAACCGGTCGTACTCGGCATCCGGAATGCTCGGCTCATCGAGTACGTGGTAACGGTAGTTGTGCTGATCGAGTTCAGCGCGCAGCTCTAGAATGCGGTCTTTGGCGGCAGTCATGGGTGTTCTCTCATAAAGCAAAAGAGCAGCCGAGGCTGCTCAATCTATTTTGCCGATTGCCCCTGTATTGCGAGGCAACCTTTTCAATCAACGCTTCTGGGTCAGGGCGCGACGTTCGAATTCGACGATGCGCTGACGGTAGTGCTCGATGGTTTGCGCGGTCAGGACGCTGCGCTGGTCATCTTTCAATTCGCCGTTCAGTTCCTGGGACAGCTTGCGGGCTGCCGCCACCATCACGTCGAAGGCCTGCTTCGGATGACGCGGGCCTGGCAGGCCGAGGAAGAAGCTCACCGCCGGGGTGCTGAAATGGTCGATGTCGTCCAGATCGAAGATGCCCGGCTTGACCGCGTTGGCCATGGAGAACAGCACTTCGCCGTTGCCGGCCATGCTTTCGTGACGGTGGAAAATGTCCATCTCGCCGAAACGCAGACCGCTTTCCAGAATGTTCTGCAACAGTGCCGGGCCCTTGAAGCCGGCCGGGTCGCGGCAGATCACGCTGATCACCAGGACTTCTTCGGCTTGCGGCTGATCCTTGTCGGCAACGGCCGGCGACGACTTGGCGACCGGCTCGATGAAGTCATCGTCACGGCTGCTGAAGCTCGGACCGCCGTCCAGGTCCAGATCGAGGTTCAGGTCGCCCTGGGCCGGACCGTTGTTGCCACGCTTGCCGCGCTTGGAACCGGTTTCGCGAGGCTCGCGTGGTTCGCGGGCCGGCATGCTCACCGATGGCAGGTCGTGTTCGTCCAGTTGTGGCTCTTTATGGGTATCCAGCACGCGGGCCGGGCCCAACAGCTCGGCGCTGGTGTCCTCGTCCGGCAGGTTGGACAGACTTCGGTCAAGACGGAATTTCAGTTTTCCCTTGCCGCCGCGCATACGGCGCCAGCCATCGAAAAGAATACCGGCTATCACAATGATGCCGATGACGATCAGCCACTCGCGCAGACCGATTTCCATGTAATCCCGTGCCTCTATAAAAAATGCTGAAAAATAAGGGGTTTACACTGTGCAAACCGCTTTAAAACGTGGCGCCAACTCTATGTTCTGACAGGCGTTTTGCCCACGTATACGAAAAATTGACATTAAACTAGCACGACCAAAGACAACTTTACACCGTCTGTCTCATTGGCTTGCGCGATTATGTCGATTGGCCAGCAAGTCGAAGCCGGTAAATATGTCCTACAGACTACAAATACCTTTTCCGACAGCGCCGGCTCAGGCATCCACCATCGCCATCGCCTCCTCGACATCCACGGCTACCAGTCGCGAACATCCCGGCTCGTGCATCGTCACGCCCATCAACTGCTCGGCCATTTCCATGGCGATCTTGTTGTGGGTGATATAGATGAACTGCACGGTCTGCGACATCTCTTTGACCAAGCGTGCGTAGCGTCCAACGTTAGCGTCATCCAGTGGCGCGTCAACCTCATCGAGCATGCAGAACGGCGCCGGATTCAACTTGAAGATCGCAAAAACCAGTGCCAGTGCGGTCAGGGCTTTTTCGCCGCCGGAAAGCAAATGGATGGTGCTGTTCTTCTTTCCGGGCGGCTGCGCCATGATCGTCACCCCTGTATCGAGTAGATCTTCGCCCGTCAGTTCCAAATAGGCGCGTCCACCACCGAAAACTTTCGGGAAAAGCGCCTGTAAACCGCCATTGATCTGATCAAAGGTATCTTTGAAACGGTTTCGGGTTTCCTTGTCGATCTTGCGGATGACGTTTTCCAGCGTCTCCAGTGCTTCCACCAGATCGGCGTCCTGGGCATCCAGATAACGTTTACGCTCGGATTGTTGCGTGTATTCGTCGATCGCCGCGAGGTTGATCGCGCCCAGGCGCTGAATGCGTGCGGCGATGCGTTCCAGTTCTTCTTCGGCCTCCTTCTCACTGGCCTCGGCGCTCAAGGTATTGAGTACGCCGTGCAAATCGTAGCCGTCTTCCAGCAGTTGATCCTGCAGGGCCTTGCGGCGCACGGTCAGGGCCTGCCATTCCATGCGTTGCTGTTCGAGCTGGCCGCGGATCAATTGTGATTGCTGCTCGGCCTGGGTCCGGCGTTTTTCCGCGTCGCGCAGTTCGCGGTCGGCGTCTTCCAGGGCGATCTGTGCGGTCTTGAGTTCGTCGTCGACGCTCATGCGCTTGTCGAGCAACTCTTCAAGTTTGAGGCGCAGCTCTTCCAGCGGCGCCTCGCCCTCCTCCAGATTCAGGCTGAGCTGCTCACGTTTTTCGGTCAGGCGCTCGGCCTGCATTTCCAGACGCTCAAGGGCCTGGCGGGTCGAATCGTGTTGTGCGCGCAGCGAGCCAAGACGCACGGCCAATTGATGGGCATGATCCTTGTGCTGACGAGCCTCCTGACGCACCCGGTCGAGGCGTTCGCGCAGGCTGTCGCGCTGGGCCAGCAGCAATTCGCGCTGCTCGGTGTCGAGAGCCATGGCGTCGAGGGCGTCCTGTAACTGGATCCGCGCTTCGCCGATATTTTCGTGTTCCAGTTCGCGCTGCTCGGCGAGTTCGACCAGCTCTTCGTCGAGACGGGTACGGCGCAGGGTCAACTGCTCGGCCTTGGCTTTGCCGGCTGAAAGTTGAGCTTTCAATTCGCCTTGCTGACGAGCTTCGTCCTGCAGCAAACGACGCAAATGTTCGCGACCGTTTTCCTGCTGACGCTGTTGCGCGCGCAGGGTCTGCAGACGGGTTTCCATGGCTTCGACCGTGGCTTCGCGTTCTTCGCGTTCCGCATGCAGCGATTCGATTTCCTGGCCGCGCGCAAGCATGCCGCTTTCGGCCTCGCTGGCGCGGCGTACCCGCAGGAAGTGCCGACCGACCCAGTAGCCGTCGCGACTGATCAGGCTCTGCCCGGCAGCCAGTTGGCCGCGCAATGCCAGTGCCTGCTCAAGGCTGTCGACCGGTTTGACCTGACCCAGCCATGGCGACAGATCAACCTGCGCCTCGACCTTGTCCAGCAGGCTGCCGGCCACGCGCACGCCGTCATTGCCGGGGCTGAGTAAACGCAGATCGCCCTGGGCAAAACCGGACAGATCGAAACCGGCGAAATCATCCACCAACACCGCTTGCAGGTCGGCGCCGAGCACGGTTTCCACCGCCAGCTCCCAACCGGCCTCGACCTTCAGGCCTTCGGCCAGACGCGGGCGCTCGGCGAGGTTATGTTCCTTCAGCCATTCGGCGGTGCCGGTGCCTGGATCGAGCGCGGCCTGCTGCAAGGCTTCGAGGGACGCGAGGCGACCGTTGAGCCGCTGCAAATCGCCCTGCGCCTGTTGCTGTGCAGTCAGTGCCTGCTGCAATTCCTGACGCAGTTGCTCGAGTTTTTCGACCTGAGCTTCTTCACTGGTCTGCAGATCTTCAAGGGTGGCTTCGGACTCGGCGAGCTGCTCGCTGAGTTCCATGATCGCCGCGTCTTCCGGATCGGCCGAGAGCAGCGCGCGCTCTTCGCCCAGACGCTTTTGCCGATCGGCCAGACGCTCCATGCTGGTTTCCAGCTGCTGGATGCGCGACTGCTGCACTTCGGCCTGACGGCGCGGTTCGGCGGCGGTCAGGTTGAAGGCGTCCCACTGCTCCTGCCAGCCGTGCATGACGGTTTCGGAATCTTCCAGCGCCGCGGCGGCTTCTTCGGCGGCGGCGTTGGTGATTTCCTGCTCGGGGGTCAGTTGATCGAGTTCTTCGCCGAGGGTCAGCAGCAAGGTGCGGTCGTGGCCCAGGTGCGATTCGGTTTCGAGGCGCGCGCGCTCGGCTTCCTTCAAGTCGTCTTGCAACTGGCGCAAGCGTTGCTGGCCGTGCTGGATGCTCTGCTCGACCCGGGCGATGTCACCGCCGACCGAATAGAAGCGCCCCTGCACCAGATTGAAGCGCTCGGACAGGTCATGGTGACCGTCGCGCAGGCGCTCAATGGCGGCGTCGGCGTTGCGTTGCTCGGCGACCAGCGCTTCGAAGCTGATTTCCTGGTTGCCGATGATCGACTCGCGCTGGCCGACCTGATCGTTCAGATCCTGCCAGCGCAGGGCCGACAGTTGCGCCTTGAGCTGACGCTCTTCAGCCTTGAATTCCTGATATTTCCTCGCAGCTTCGGCCTGACGGTGCAAGCGTTCGAGCTGACGCTCAAGCTCTTCGCGCAGGTCGGTCAGACGGGCAAGGTTTTCGTGGGTGCGGCGGATGCGGTTTTCGGTCTCGCGCCGGCGCTCCTTGTACTTGGAGATACCGGCAGCTTCTTCGATGAAGTTGCGCAGGTCTTCCGGCTTGGATTCGATCAGCTTGGAGATCATCCCCTGCTCGATGATCGAGTAGCTGCGCGGGCCGAGGCCGGTGCCGAGAAAGATGTCGGTGATGTCACGACGACGGCATTTGGCGCCGTTGAGGTAGTAAGTGGTCTGGCTGTCGCGGGTCACTTTACGGCGGATCGAAATTTCCGCATACGCCGCCCACTCGCCCAGCAGCGTGCCGTCGGAGTTGTCGAACACCAGTTCGATGCTGGCCTGGCTCACCGGTTTTCGGCTGGTCGAGCCGTTGAAGATAACGTCGGTCATCGACTCGCCGCGCAGGTTCTTGGCCGAGCTTTCGCCCATCACCCAGCGCACGGCGTCGATGATGTTCGACTTGCCGCAACCGTTCGGCCCGACGACCGCCGCCATGTTGCTGGGGAAGTTCACCGTGGTCGGATCGACGAAGGATTTGAACCCCGCCAGTTTGATGCACTTGAGGCGCAAGGTCAGGCAACCGTCAGGGCGGACACCACCAGATCGCAGCTGCGCTGGGCGTAAGCCGTCAGCACGATGCGGATCTGCGGCAGGTCACGGGCGAGGACGGCGGCCAGCAAGCGCTCGAACAGTTCGAGGAACTCGCTCATTTCGGCCTTGCGCTGCTCCAGCGCGAGGAAGTACGCACGGCTCATGGCCGGTTGCAGGTTTTCGACGGTTTCCTGCAGGTACGGGTTGTTGGCGAACGGGTACGCGGCGCGCATCACGTTGAAGCTGTCGTCGACGAAGGTGCGGATGTCCTGACGCTCGTAGCTGGCAGTCAAGCGCTGCTGGATCTGCACGAACGGCGCCATATCAGCCTGGACCTGCCAGCCATTGGCCACTGCGTTGCCGAGCAGGATGTACAGCTCGCTCATCAACGTGCACAGGCTCTGCACCTTGTGCGCCGTCAGCTCGGTGACGTGGGCGCCGCGGCGCGGCAGGATCGCGATCAGATGACGGCGCTCGAGGATCAGCAAGGCCTCGCGGACCGAGCCGCGGCTGACGTTCAGCGCCAGCGTGACCTTCTGTTCCTGGATACGCTCTCCCGGCTTCATTTCGCCGCGAATGATCCGTTCGGCGAGGTGGTGAGCGATTTGCTCGGCGAGGCTGTCCGGCGCCTTGAACGTCATGGTTGTCCTTCAAACTCTTCGATCTGCACAAGCGGCGCAGTGTAGCGCAATGCGCGTTCATGGCGGAGTGCCCGCACAGCGGTTTTTGGCACGAATCCCGCAAAAAAGCAGTTGATCCAATGAGGGTCAATACTGAAGAGACACGTTGCAAAGCGACAAAACGGCTTTTCCTGACCTTTAAGTCAGAAAACCATTGACCGAAAAGTCAGACCTGCTAAATTCGGCTCAAGTCGCTTAACAACAATAATGAGTCTGCGAGGCCTTCCGTGATCCAGTTTTTACTCAACCAGGAACTCCGTAGCGAGCACGCCCTGGACCCGAACCTGACTGTGCTCAACTACCTGCGTGAACACGTGGGCAAATCCGGCACCAAAGAAGGCTGCGCCAGCGGTGACTGCGGCGCGTGCACGGTGGTGGTCGGCGAGTTGCAGACGGATGACGACGGCCGCGAGCACATTCGCTATCGCAGCCTCAACTCGTGCCTGACGTTCGTTTCGTCGCTGCACGGCAAACAACTCATCAGCGTCGAAGACCTCAAGCACCAGGGCGAACTGCACAGCGTGCAGAAAGCCATGGTCGAATGCCACGGTTCGCAATGCGGTTTCTGCACCCCCGGTTTCGTGATGTCGCTGTTCGCCCTGCAAAAGAACAGTGATGCACCGGATCATGCCAAGGCCCACGAAGCGCTGGCCGGCAACCTTTGCCGCTGCACCGGCTACCGGCCGATCCTGGCCGCTGCCGAGCAATCCTGCTGCGGCAAGCAGCCGGACCAGTTCGACGCCCGTGAAGCGGAAACCATAGCCCGCCTCAAAGCCATTGCCCCGACTTCGATCGGCGAACTCAACAGCGGCGACAAACGCTGCCTGGTGCCGCTGACCGTGGCTGATCTGGCCGATCTCTACGACGCGTATCCACAAGCCCGGCTGCTGGCCGGCGGCACCGATCTGGCGCTGGAAGTCACGCAGTTCCACCGCACCCTGCCGGTGATGATCTACGTCGGCAACGTCGCCGAAATGAAGCGCATCGAGCACTTCGATGACCGCATCGAAATCGGCGCCGCCACCGCCCTCTCCGACTGCTACGAAGCGTTGAACGCCGAGTACCCGGATTTCGGCGAACTGCTGCACCGCTTCGCCTCGCTGCAGATCCGCAACCAGGGCACCCTCGGCGGCAACATTGGCAACGCCTCACCGATTGGTGACTCGCCACCCCTGCTGATCGCCCTCGGCGCGCAAATCGTGCTGTGCAAGGGCGAGACCCGCCGTACGCTGAACCTGGAAGATTACTTCATCGATTACCGGGTCACCGCGCGTCAGGAAAGCGAGTTCATCGAGAAAATCATCGTCCCTCGCGCCACGACCGAGCAGCGCTTCCGCGCCTACAAAGTCTCCAAGCGTCTGGACGATGACATCTCCGCCGTCTGCGCCGCGTTCAACCTGCGCGTCGAAAACGGTGTGATCACTGACGCCCGCGTCGCCTTCGGCGGCATGGCCGCAATCCCGAAACGCGCCGCTCACTGCGAAGCCGTGCTGCTCGGCCAGCCGTTCAACAACGCCGTGGTCGAACGTGCCTGCACCGCACTGGGCGAGGATTTCACCCCGCTCTCGGACTTCCGCGCCAGCAAGGAATACCGCCTGCTCAGCGCGCAGAACCTGCTGCGCAAATACTTCATCGAACTGCAAACACCGCACATCGAGACTCGGGTGACCGCTTATGTCTAACCATCACGGCGTAGAGAAAACACAAGCTGAACTGGCTGAACTGTTCGCCAAAGACCTGACCACCGGTGTCGGCCGCAGCGTCAAGCACGATAGCGCCGCCAAGCATGTGTCCGGCGAAGCGCAGTACATCGATGACCGGCTCGAATTCCCCAACCAGTTGCACGTTTACGCACGGTTGTCGGATCGCGCCCACGCGAAAATCATCAGCATCGACACCAAACCCTGCTACGCCTTCGAAGGCGTGCGCATCGCCATCACCCACGTAGACGTGCCGGGCCTGAAAGACATCGGCCCGCTGCTGCCGGGCGATCCGCTGCTGGCCATCGATGACGTGCAGTTCGTCGGTCAACCGGTGCTGGCCGTGGCCGCGAAAGATCTGGAAACCGCACGCAAGGCCGCCATGGCCGCGATCATCGAATACGAAGATCTGGAACCGGTGCTGGACGTGGTCGAAGCCCTGCGCAAACGCCACTTCGTGCTCGACAGCCACACCCACCAGCGCGGCGATTCGGCCAATGCGTTGGCCACCGCTGAGCATCGCATTCAAGGCACGCTGCACATTGGCGGTCAGGAACACTTCTATCTGGAGACCCAGATCTCCTCGGTAATGCCGACCGAAGACGGCGGCATGATCGTCTACTGCTCGACCCAGAACCCCACCGAAGTGCAGAAACTGGTGGCTGAAGTCCTCGACGTTTCGATGAACAAAATCGTCGTCGACATGCGCCGCATGGGCGGTGGTTTCGGTGGCAAGGAGACCCAGGCTGCAAGCCCGGCGTGCCTGTGCGCCGTGGTCGCACACCTCACCGGCCAGCCGACCAAGATGCGCCTGCCACGGGTCGAAGACATGCTGATGACCGGCAAGCGTCACCCGTTCTACGTCGAGTACGACGTTGGCTTCGACAGCACCGGGCGCCTGCACGGGATTGCGATGGATCTGGCCGGTAACTGCGGCTGTTCGCCTGACCTGTCGGCCTCGATTGTCGACCGGGCGATGTTCCACTCGGACAACTCGTACTACCTCGGTGACGCCACCATCAACGGTCACCGCTGCAAGACCAACACCGCGTCGAACACTGCGTACCGTGGTTTCGGCGGCCCCCAAGGGATGGTCGCGATCGAGGAAGTGATGGACGCCATCGCCCGTCACCTCAACCTCGATCCGCTGGCCGTGCGCAAGGCCAACTACTACGGCAAGACCGAGCGTAACGTCACCCATTACTACCAGACCGTCGAGCACAACATGCTCGAGGAAATGACCGCCGAACTGGAAGAAAGCAGCCAGTACGCCGAGCGCCGCGAAGCGATCCGTCGCTACAACGCCAACAGCCCGATCCTGAAAAAAGGCCTGGCGCTGACCCCGGTGAAATTCGGCATTTCCTTTACCGCCAGCTTCCTCAACCAGGCCGGCGCCCTGGTGCACGTCTACACCGACGGCAGCATCCATTTGAACCATGGCGGCACGGAAATGGGTCAGGGTCTGAACACCAAAGTCGCGCAAGTCGTGGCCGAAGTGTTCCAGGTGGAAATGGACCGCGTGCAGATCACCGCGACCAACACCGACAAGGTGCCGAACACCTCGCCGACGGCGGCGTCCAGCGGTGCCGACCTCAACGGTAAAGCCGCGCAGAACGCGGCGGAAATCATCAAGCAGCGCCTCGTCGAGTTCGCCGCGCGGCACTACAAGGTCAGCGAAGAAGACGTGGAATTCCACAACGGCCACGTCCGTGTGCGCGACCACATCATGACCTTCGAAGCGCTGATCCAGCTGGCGTATTTCAATCAGGTGTCGTTGTCGAGCACCGGGTTCTACAAGACCCCGAAAATCTACTACGACCGCAGCCAGGCCCGTGGTCGGCCGTTCTACTACTTCGCCTTCGGCGCGGCGTGCTGCGAAGTGATCGTCGACACCCTGACCGGCGAGTACAAGATGCTGCGTACCGACATCCTGCACGACGTCGGCGCCTCGCTGAACCCGGCCATCGACATTGGCCAGGTCGAGGGCGGTTTCGTCCAAGGCATGGGCTGGCTGACCATGGAAGAACTGGTGTGGAACAACAAGGGCAAGCTGATGACCAACGGCCCGGCCAGCTACAAGATCCCGGCCGTGGCGGACATGCCGCTGGATCTGCGGGTGAAGCTGGTGGAAAACCGCAAGAACCCGGAAGACACGGTGTTCCACTCCAAGGCTGTGGGTGAGCCGCCGTTCATGCTCGGCATCGCCGCGTGGTGCGCGATCAAGGATGCGGTGGCCAGTCTGGGCGACTACAAGCACCAACCGAAGATCGACGCGCCGGCGACCCCGGAGCGGGTGTTGTGGGGTTGCGAGCAGATGCGTCAGCTCAAAGCGGTGAAGGCCGTCGAGGCTGAAACCGAGTTGGCTCCGCTCTAGGATCGAGGCGCGGCCTTCGCGAGCAGGCTCGCTCCCACATTTGGAATGCATTCCCTTGTGGGAGCGGGCTTGCTCGCGAAGAGGCCCGAACAGACAACGAAGATGTCGAGGTGAACATGTACAACTGGATCGACGCCCTCGCCGACCTGCAGAACCAGGGCGAGCCCTGCGTTCTGGTGACGATCATCGAAGAACTCGGCTCGACGCCGCGCAATGCCGGCTCGAAAATGGTCGTCAGCGCCCGCCAGATGTTCGACACCATCGGTGGCGGGCACTTGGAATACAAAGCCATGCAGATCGCCCGCGAAATGCTCGCCAGCGGCCGGCAGGACACCCATCTGGAGCGCTTCAGCCTCGGCGCCAGCCTCGGCCAGTGCTGCGGTGGCGCCACGGTGCTGTTGTTCGAACCGATGGGCCAGGTGCAGGCGCAGATCGCCGTGTTCGGCGCCGGTCATGTTGGCCGCGCACTGGTTCCCTTGCTCGCCAGCCTGCCCTGCCGGGTGCGCTGGATCGATTCCCGGGAAGAGGAATTTCCCAAACAGATTCCCCACGGCGTGCGTAAAATCGTCGCCGAAGAGCCTGTGGATGAAATCGACGACTTGCCCGCCGGCAGCTACTGCATCGTCATGACCCACAACCATCAGCTGGATCTGGAACTCACCGCCGCGATCCTCAAGCGCAACGACTTCACCTGGTTCGGCCTGATCGGCTCGAAGACCAAACGCGCCAAGTTCGAACACCGCCTGCGTGATCGCGGATTCGACGCCAGTGTCGTGCAACGCATGCGCTGCCCGATGGGCATCAGCGAAGTCAAAGGCAAATTGCCTGTGGAAATCGCCATCTCCATCGCCGGCGAGATCATCGCCACCTATAACGCCAATTTCGGCCAGCACACCGCCAGCGCCGAACCGATTGCCAAACTGCTGCCGGTTTCGCGCCGCAGTCAGGCCGCCACACTCAAAGCCTCAAACTGATTAGAGAACCCTCATGCCTCTGACTCGCAAAGCCTACCGCGCCGCCATCCTGCACAGCATCGCCGACCCTGCCGAGGTCGGCATCGAAGCCTCCTACGAGTATTTCGAGGACGGCCTGCTGGTGGTCGATGGCGGCAAGATCAGCGCCCTCGGCCACGCCAGCGAACTGCTGCCGACCCTGCCGGCGGACATCGAGATCACGCATCACAAGGATGCACTGATCACCCCGGGTTTCATCGACACCCACATCCACCTGCCGCAGACCGGCATGGTCGGCGCCTACGGCGAGCAATTGCTCGACTGGCTGAACACCTACACCTTCCCGTGCGAAAGCCAGTTCGGCGACAAGGCCCACGCCGATGAAGTGGCGGACATTTTCATCAAGGAACTGCTGCGCAACGGCACCACCACCGCGCTGGTGTTCGGCAGCGTGCACCCGCAGTCGGTGAACTCGTTCTTCGAAGCGGCCGAGAAGCTCGACCTGCGGATGATCGCCGGCAAGGTGATGATGGACCGCAACGCACCCGACTACCTGACCGACACCGCTGAATCCAGCTACGTCGACAGTAAGGCGCTGATCGAGCGCTGGCACGGCAAGGGTCGTCTGCACTATGCGGTCACCCCACGCTTCGCCCCGACCAGCACCCCGGAACAACTGACCCTAGCCGGTCAGTTGCTGACGGAATACCCGGATCTGTACATGCAGACCCACATCAGCGAGAACCTCAAGGAAATCGAGTGGGTCAAGGAGCTGTTCCCGGAGCGCAAGGGCTACCTCGACGTCTACGATCACTACCAGTTGCTCGGCGAGCGTTCGGTGTTCGCCCACGGCGTGCACCTGTGCGACGACGAATGCGCGCGCCTGGCGGAAACCGGCTCGGCGATCTCGTTCTGCCCGACCTCGAACTTCTTCCTCGGCAGCGGCCTGTTCAACCTGCCGATGGCCGAGAAGCACAAACTGAACGTCGGCCTCGGCACTGACGTGGGCGGCGGCACCAGTTTCTCGCTGCTGCAGACCCTGAACGAAGCCTACAAAGTGATGCAACTGCAAGGTGCGCGCCTGAGCCCGTTCAAGTCGCTGTACCTCGCCACCCTCGGCGGCGCGCGGGCACTGCGCCTGGAAGACAAGATCGGCAACCTGCAACCGGGCTCCGATGCCGACTTCCTGGTGCTGGATTACAACGCCACGCCGCTGCTGAGCTACCGCCTGAAACAGTCCAACAACATTGCCGAAACGTTGTTCGTGCTGATGACCCTGGGCGATGACCGCACCGTGGCCCAGACCTATGCGGCGGGTGCGCTGGTGCATCAACGCTGAGTTTTCCCAAGGCATAAAAAATCCCCCGGTACTTTTCAGTCCGGGGGATTTTTATTGCCTGTCAGAAAGCTATCGCGAGCAAGCTCGCTCCCACATTTGCAACGCATTCCCTTGTGGGAGCGAGCCTGCTCGCGATGGGCGCGACACGGTGTCAACTCAGAGCTTGGCCGCAGGCCGCCCCGGCTTTTTGGTCTGCAACAGATGCGAGAACACCGCATGCAGATCGTCGGACGCGCTTTCCTCGTCGAGGTTGAGCTTGCTGTCGATGTGATCCATGTGATGCATCATCAGGTCCACCGCCAGCTCGCCGTTGCGCGCTTCGATGGCGTCGATCAACTGGGTGTGTTCGTCGTAGGAGCAGTGCGAGCGGTTGCCGCTTTCATATTGGGCGATGATCAGCGAAGTCTGCGAAACCAGGCTGCGCTGGAAGCTGATCAGCGGAGCGTTCTTCGCCGCTTCGGCCAGTTTCAGGTGGAATTCGCCGGAGAGACGGATGCCGGCACCGCGATCGCCACGAGAGAAGCTGTCACGTTCGTCGTTGACCATCTGGCGCAATTCGGCGATCTGCTCGGCCGTTGCGTGCTGCACCGCCAGTTCAGTGATCGCGCGCTCCACCAGACGGCGAGCGAGGAACACCTGACGCGCCTCTTCGACGCTCGGGCTCGCCACCACCGCGCCACGGTTCGGCCGCAACAGCACCACGCCTTCATGGGCCAGACGCGAGAGCGCGCGGCGAATGATGGTGCGGCTGACCCCGAAAATTTCCCCCAGCGCTTCTTCGCTCAACTTTGTACCGGGCGCCAGGCGCTGTTCGAGGATCGCCTCGAAGATATGCGCATAGACAATATCGTCCTGGGTTCCGCTGCGGCCGGCTTTGCCTGCTCGCGGTTGTTTCTTGAGGGGTTGCAACTGTTCGTTCATGGGCACTCGAGTCGGGAAGAGCGGCGGCGAATTGACCGTGACTGTAATACGGCACAGTGGGTCGCTGGCAAGTATCGCGTAAAAAACAGCGCGATTGTACACAATGGAAGGTGGCAACACGACTGTACGGCTATTTGTGACTTCGGCTGTATTGCAACGCATCGTTACGTTTGAGTTTAGGCTTAAACCCGAAATCCGTGGCTTGAACAAGGAACGCCGCTGTCATGAACGAAATCACCCACACCCGACTGCGTCCCTTTGCGGATACATCGCCCTCCGCCATCGTCGCCGGATTCATCGCGATGATGACCGGTTACACCAGTTCGCTGGTGCTGATGTTCCAGGCCGGGCAAGCCGCGGGCCTGACCAGCGGGCAGATTTCCTCGTGGATCTGGGCAATTTCCATCGGCATGGCGGTGTGTTCGATCGGCCTGTCGCTGCGCTATCGCACACCGATCACCATTGCCTGGTCAACACCGGGCGCGGCGCTGCTGATCACCAGCCTTGGCGGCGTCACCTACGGCGAAGCGATTGGCGCCTATATCACTTGTGCGCTGCTGGTAACCATTTGCGGCCTGACCGGCAGCTTCGAACGGCTGGTGAAAAAGATCCCGGCCTCTCTGGCGGCCGCGTTGCTGGCGGGGATTCTGTTCAAGATCGGCAGCGAAATCTTCGTCGCCGCGCAGCACCGCACCGGCCTGGTACTGGGGATGTTCTTCACCTATCTGCTGGTCAAACGCCTGACGCCGCGTTATGCGGTGCTGGCCGCGCTGCTGATCGGCACCGCGCTGTCGGGCTTCATGGGGCTGCTGGATTTCAGCGGTTTTCACCTGGAAGTGGCAACACCGGTCTGGACCACGCCGCATTTTTCTCTCGCGGCAACCATCAGCATCGGCATTCCGTTGTTTGTCGTAGCGATGACTTCGCAGAACATGCCCGGCGTCGCCGTGTTGCGCGCCGACGGCTACAACGTTCCTGCCTCGCCGTTGATCACCACCACCGGCATTGCCTCGCTGTTGCTGGCGCCGTTCGGTTCCCATGGCATCAACCTCGCAGCGATCAGCGCCGCGATCTGCACCGGCCCCCACGCCCACGAGGATCGCAATAAACGCTACACCGCAGCGGTGTGGTGTGGGATTTTCTACGGGATTGCCGGGGTGTTCGGCGCCACGCTGGCGGCGCTGTTTGCCGCGCTACCCAAGGAACTGGTGCTGTCGATTGCCGCGCTGGCGCTGTTTGGTTCGATCATCAATGGCTTGAGCATTGCCATGACCGAGGTGAAGGAACGGGAAGCGGCGCTGATCACCTTCATGGTCACGGCGTCGGGGCTGACGCTGTTTTCCATCGGTTCGGCGTTCTGGGGGATTGTTGCGGGGGTGCTGACCTTGCTGATCCTCAACTGGCGCAAGGCATGACTCGTTAAAAAGCAGGCATAAAAAAACGGCGACCCGAGGGTCGCCATTTTTTTCAGTATCACTTGGCCGCGTTGATCGGCTTTTCCGGATACCAGACGTCCAGCAGCGGGCTGATTTCAGTGGTGGTCAGCTCGGAGCGGGTTTTCAGCCAGGCTTCGACAGCAGCGCGCTGCTCTTCGGAGACAGAGCCACGCTTCTGCAGGCAAACCAGACCGAAGTCTTCGCCGCCGACATAGCCCAGACCGTTGGCTTCCATGGCTTCTTTGATGAATGCTTCGAGGAAAGCGTCAATGGCTTCTTCGGACAGGTCTTCTTTGAAGCCCAGGTTCAGTTCGAAACCCAGCTCTTGAAATTCATCGACGCACAGTTTTTTGCGCAGACGCTGGGAACGGTTAGTCGCCATTGGAACAATCCTCTTAAGTAATAACGGCCGGCACTTTACCAGTTTAAGGCGGCGATTGCCCGCCTATCCGGGACGTGCGTACGACCGCCCGTAAAAAAATAACCGATTGGGCCCCTTGGGAAAGGCACAAGCTGTTACACCTTGGGGCATAATGCCGACACTTTCATGACCACTGAGGGCCTTTTCATCCATGTCCTCGTCTTTTTCCCCTCGGCTGTAGGGTTTTATTTCATATGATCAAATCGTTGCGTCCTCTGCTCCTGGCCGGCCTTCTTCTTCCCCTGGCCCTGCCCGTCTCCGCTGCCACCATCAACACGTCCCTGACCCCCAACGTCGAAAAAGCCCTCAAGGCCAGCAAGCTGCAGCCTACTGCCCTGTCGCTGGTGATGGTGCCGCTGGACGGCCCGGGCACACCGACCGTGTACAACGCCGATGTGTCGGTCAACCCGGCCTCGACCATGAAACTGGTCACCACCTACGCGGCGCTGGAAATGCTCGGCCCCAACCACCAGTGGAAAACCGAGTTCTACACCGACGGCGACCTGAGCGGCGGCATTCTCAACGGCAACCTCTACCTCAAGGGTGGCGGCGATCCGAAGCTGAACATGGAAAAACTCTGGCTGCTGATGCGCGACCTGCGCGCCAACGGCGTGACCCAGATCACCGGCGACCTGGTGCTGGACCGCAGCTTCTTCATTCAGCCGCAACTGCCTGAGTTCAACGATGACGGCAATGACGAGAACAAGCCGTTCCTGGTCAAGCCGGACTCGTTGCTGGTGAACCTCAAGGCCCTGCGCTTCGTGGCCCGCAATGACGGCGGCCGGGTACTGATTTCAGTAGAACCACCGATTGCCAGCATCAAGATCGAGAACACCGTCAAGGCGCTCAACTCCAAGCAGTGCACCGGCGGCGTGCGCTACAACCCGGTGACGCAGGCTGATGGCAGCGTGACCGTGACCGTTGCCGGTCAACTGGGTGAAGGCTGCAGCTCGCAGACTTACCTGTCGCTGCTCGACCACGCGACCTACACCGCCGGCGCCGTGCGGGCGATCTGGAAGGAACTGGGCGGCAGCATCCAGGGCAAGGACCGTCTGGCCCCGACGCCGAGCAACGCCAAGGTGCTGGCCCGCGCCTTCTCGCCGGACCTGGCGGAAATCATCCGCGACATCAACAAATACAGTAACAACACCATGGCCCAGCAGCTGTTCCTGAGCCTTGGCCAGAAATTCCGCAACGAAGCCGACGGCGATGACGCCAAGGCCGGGCAGCGCGTGGTCCGCCAGTGGCTGGCGAGAAAAGGCATCACCGCGCCGCACCTGGTGATGGAGAACGGTTCCGGCCTGTCCCGTGCCGAGCGGGTCAGCGCCCGGGAAATGGCCGCGATGCTGCAAGCCGCGTGGCACAGCCCTTACGCGGCCGAGTACATCAGCTCGCTGCCGATCGCCGGCATGGACGGCACCATGCGTAAACGCCTGAAGACCACCGCGATGCGTGGCGAAGCCCACGTCAAGACCGGCACCCTGAACACCGTGCGCGCCATCGCCGGTTTCAGCCGCGACGTGAACGGCAACACCTGGGCCGTGGTGGCGATCCTCAACGACAAGGCACCGTTCGGCGCGTCGTCGGTGCTGGATCAGGTGCTGCTGGATCTCTACAAACAGCCGCGAGCGCCGCAGACCGCTTCGGTTCTGTAAGCACACCAGAAAACACTGTGGGAGCGACGGTGCGACGACTCGACTTGCTCGCGAAGGCGTCCAGTCAGTCGATAAAGATGTCGACTTTGCTGGCCCCTTCGCGAGCAAGCTCGCTCCCACAAGTGTTCACCGGCAAACCGGATCAGTGCATCTGCCGCTCGACCCGATCCCGCCCGCCCTGCTTCGCCGCGTAAACTCCCGAATCCGCCCGCAACAACAGCGAGTCGGCGCCCTCCCCCGGCCGCCAGCTGGCAATCCCGAAACTCGCGGTCACCACACCGACCACATCCACCGGCGCCCCGCGCAGGCCTTGCCACAACTCCACGGCCAGCATGTACGCGTGATCGCCGTCGATGTCCGGGCACAGCACCATGAACTCCTCGCCGCCCAGGCGACAGAACACGTCAGTCCGCCGCAACCGGTGGCCGATGCGCTCGCACACCGCCTGCAACACCCGGTCACCGACCGCGTGGCCGTACTGATCGTTGATCCGTTTGAAGTGGTCGATGTCGAGCATGATCACCGATAACTCACCGCCCCCGCGCTCGACCCGGGCCATTTCGGTGGTCAGGCGTTCCTGGAAATAGCGTCGGTTGTGAATGCCGGTCAGCGCATCCGTTACCGATAGTGCGCGCAACTCTTCTTCCACTCGCTTCAGGTCGGAGATGTCCGAAATGTAGCCATGCCACAGCACGCCACCGCCCGGCAATTCCTCGGGCGTCGCTTCGCCGCGTACCCAGCGCAGGCCGCGCTCGGGCAATTGCACGCGGTACTCCTCGCGCCACGGACTGAGGTTGTCCGCCGAGGCACGGATCGACTTGCGCACACGGCTGACGTCCTGTGGATGAATCCGGGTGAAGATTGATTCGGCATTGAGCAGCAGCACGTCGGGTTCCAGCTCGTAGATCTCGCGGATGCCGTCGCTGGCGTAGATCACGCTGAAGCGCCCGTCGAACTCCATCTTGAACTGATAGATGCCGCCGGGAACGTGGGCACTGAGTTTCTTCAGCAGCACGTCCCGCGCCGCCAGCGCTTCGTGTACGCGCTTGCGCTCGGTGATGTCGATGCAAATCGCCAGGTGCCCGACCCACAGCCCCTGCTCGTCCAGCACCGGGGTGGCCAGCATGTTCACCGGCAGATGGCTGCCGTCCTTGCGCACCAGCGTCCATTCGCGCGCCTCATGCCCGCCGACTTCGCCGCCCTCCACCAGCATCGCCTGGCAGGTCGGGATGGCCTTGCCATAGCGGGCGCTCAGCTCCGCCGCTCGGGTAATCAGCTCACGGGGGAAATGCAGGTTTTCCAGGGTCATGTGGCCAACCACTTCAACGCTGTGGTAACCGAGCATCTGCTCCGCGCCAGGGTTGAAGGTGTTGATCACGCCGCGCAGGTCGGTAGCGATGATCGCCACTTGAGTCGCCGCGTTGAGCACCCCGCGCAACTGGCCATGGGTGCCCCGCAGTTCCTGCTCGCGCTCATGCAGTTCCTGAGTGCGCAACTCGACCATGCGCAAGGCTCGCTGACGCTGACTGACCAGCACATACAGCAGCGCACTGAGCAACAGGCTGAGCAGACCTCCGAGAATCACCACGCTGCCAACCGACGAATGGTTGGCTTGCAAAAAGGCTTCGCTGGGCGAGATATCGACCTGATAGTCATGGTCGGCCATGCGTACCAGTCGCGTGGTCGACAGATCGCTGGGCGCCGGATCATTGGTCGACTCGAACAGCACCTCGTGCTGATCATTGGTCGACAGGTCGAGGATGCGCACCGATAGGTAATCATGCAGGGCGTCCGGCAGCCCGTCGGCGAGCAACTGGCGCATGCTGATCACCGCCATCACATAACCGAAGGACTTGGGCTCACCCTCGCGCCGCACCGGCGCCACCAGCAGCACGCCTCGCGCATAGGCCGGTTCGATACTGACCAGATGCATCGGCTGCGACACCGCCAGGCCGCCGAGCTGGTCGGCACGCTCCAGGGTCGAACGACGCAGCGGCTGGGCCAGCAAGTCGTAGCCCAGTGGGGAACCCAGGCGGCTCTGGGTCTGGCTGTACACCACCACGACGTATTCATCCCGGGCGGCGGCCAGTTGCAGCTCACCGCGGGTATTGAGTTCGCGCACGCTGAAGGTGGTAATGCCTTCATCTCGCACCCGCTGCTCGAACGCGGCGCGCTCGGCACCGCTCACCCGCAAGGCGAACGAATAGGCCTGGGTGCGCAGTAATAAAGGTTGGGTGTAGCCATCGAATTCGGCGCGGGACACCGATTCGGAGTTGGCGAAGAACCGGCGCAGGCCGTCGAGACGTTGTTCCTGATCCTGAAAGCGTTCTTCAATACGGCTGTAACGCTCATTGGCCAACAGTTGAAAACGCTGGCGCAACTGGCTGTGAAACTGATTGAGGGTGGCCCAGGCCAGCAGCCCCGTGAGAATCCCGCCGGCGAGCAATACCAGCAGCGCGACCAGCCAGGCCGAGACTTCTTCGCTGATAAAACCCAGGATCTTGGGGCGCACGGGGTGCAACGACATATGGGCCACTCACTACGCCAGTACTTACGGGATAACCCCATTGGCCGTGAGTGAGTTATAGCTATTAGCCATTAATTTGGCTAGCTCTGATCGGATCCAAGAACCTTTAAAATCAAGGCTCTGTGGATCCAATTATGCAGAGCGTCAACGAGCCGTGATTTTCCAGGCGCGGTGGATCTTGCCGTTACGGGCGAAATCCGGATCGATGGTGCTGGCGGTGATTTCCTCGACCGCATAACGCTCGGCCAGGTTGTCTTCCAGCTGGAACTTGCGGAAGTTGTTGGAGAAGTACAACACCCCGCCTGCTGCCAGACGCGCCATGGCCAGGTCGATCAATTGCACCTGGTCACGCTGCACGTCAAAGATCCCTTCCATGCGCTTGGAGTTGGAGAAGGTCGGCGGGTCGATGAAGATCAGGTCGTACTCTTCCCGGCTGTTTTCCAGCCACGCCATCACATCGCCCTGCTCCAGACGGTTCTTGTCGGAGAAACCGTTGAGCGACAGGTTGCGGCGCGCCCAGTCGAGGTAGGTTTTCGACAGGTCGACGCTGGTGGTACTGCGCGCGCCGCCCTTGGCTGCGTGCACACTCGCGGTCGCGGTGTAGCAGAACAGGTTGAGGAAGCGCTTGCCGGCCGCCTCTTTCTGGATCCGCATGCGCATCGGCCGGTGATCGAGGAACAGCCCGGTGTCGAGGTAGTCGGTGAGGTTCACCAGCAACTTCACGCCGCCTTCAGTGACCTCGTTGAACTTGCCCTGGGCCGCCTGACGCTCGTACTGCTTGGTGCCGCTCTGACGCTCGCGGCGCTTGACCACCACGCGGCTCTTGTCGATGTTCAGTGCCTGCGGGATGGCCGCCAGCGCATCGAACATGCGGATCGAGGCTTTTTCCGGGTCGATCGACTTCGGCGCGGCATATTCCTGAACGTGCACCCAGTCGTGATACAGGTCGATGGCCATGGCGTATTCCGGCATGTCCGCATCGTAGACACGGTAGCAGTCGATACCTTCGCGCTTGACCCACTTGCCCATGGCCTTGAGGTTCTTCTGCAGACGGTTGGCAAACATCTGCCCGCCTTCGCTCAGGCGTGGCTGCTCGATCACCGGAGCCGGGGCCGGCGTCGGTTTGATCGGGTTACCGTTCTTGTTGTACTTGCGCTCTTGCGGCTCGTCCGGCGCCTGATCGTAGGCAGCCTGCTCGCGCTCGGCCTGACGTTGCTCTGGAGTACGACGCTCGCCGGTGACGAACTGATCCGGCAACACTTTGATCAACAGCAGCTTGCACGGCAGCGCGCCGTTCCAGAACGAATACTGTTTGTGGCTACGGATGCCCATGCGCTTGCCCAGGTCCGGCGCGCCGGTGAACACCGCCGCTTCCCAGTTCAGGCAGGCCTGACGCAGACGCTCGCCAAGGTTCTGGTAGAGGTACAACAGGCTGGCTTCGTCACCCAGACGCTCGCCGTACGGCGGGTTGCAGATCACCAGACCTTTCTGGTTCTGGTCCGGACGCGGTTCGAAGGTCGCGACTTCGCCCTGATAGATCTTGATCCATTCGCTCAGGCCGGCGCGCTCGACGTTGTTGCGGCCCGGCTGGATCAGCCGTGGGTCGGCTTCATAACCACGGATCCACAGCGGTGGCTTGGCCAGACCGGCAGCAGCACGCTCGACCGCTTCTTCATGCAACTTCTTCCACAGCGCCGGTACGTGACCGAGCCAGGCGGTGAAGCCCCACTGCTCGCGACGCAGGTTCGGAGCCATATCGGCGGCGATCATGCCGGCTTCGACCAGGAACGTGCCGACACCGCACATCGGGTCAGCCAGCGCGCCACCTTCGGCGGCAATGCGCGGCCAGCCGGAACGGATCAGGATCGCGGCTGCCAGGTTTTCCTTCAGCGGCGCAGCACCCTGCTGCAAGCGGTAGCCGCGCTGGTGCAGGCTGTGGCCGGAGAGGTCGAGGGACAGAATCGCTTCACCGCGATCCAGACGCAGGTGAATGCGCAGGTCCGGGTTGAGCTTGTCGATGCTCGGGCGGTCGCCCTGCGGAGTGCGCAGTTTGTCGACGATGGCGTCCTTGACCTTCAAGGCGCCGAAATGGGTATTGTCGATGCCCGAACCGTGGCCGCTGAATTCAACAGCCAGGGTGCCGTCGGCCAGCATGTGATCCTGCCAGTCGACGTCGAGTACGCCGTGGTACAGGTCTTCGGCGTCTTTCATCGGGAAGCGCTTGAGCACCAGCAACACGCGGTTGGCCAGACGCGACCAGAGGCACAGGCGATAAGCGGTTTCCATGGTCGCCATGCCACGCACGGCGGAGGTGTGCTCGCGGGCGTCTTCAAGGCCAAGCCCGACGGCTTCCTCGATGAGCAGGCCTTCAAGGCCTTTGGGGCAAGTGAGGAAGAGTTCGAAACGGTCGGACATGGTTTTTCCAGAGCCTTTGGCTAATGAACCGGCAACGCATTGCCGATCCGGTTTTCAATCAGGCGCTTTTCTACAAGAGCGCCCGCGTGGCACGAAGGTGTGCCGTTCCATCCCCGCTGCTCGGGTCAAAGGAGCTTAGATGCCGGGACAGATAAAAAAGTTGATGCAACAAAATGACTCAAAGCAACCCTTCGTCGAAAAGTACCCGACGGTAAACGTGGGTCATTCTCACTAAGGCATTAAACCTGTCATACAGCGCAGGGCCGATCATACCGGGGTTTGGTGAATAAACATTCATGAAACCTGCCGTTACTTATCGCCATAGCACCCTTTTCGTTACGTCCTTATGACAAAACGGTCATTCCCTCGATGTGACTCATTGGTTAGAACTGGACACAGGTTGACGCCGCAACGGCGTCAACACCTTGGCTCGCCACGCCGGCAGCGAGCCGCCAACGGCAGAGTTTTTCTGCCAGACCTCAATTGAGGTCGACGCGACAAAAACAGTCAACAAGTGAGGGAAACACCCTATGAGAAGACTTAAGCGTGATCCGTTGGAAAGAGCATTTTTGCGCGGATATCAATATGGCGTTGGTGGCAAATCCCGTGAGCTTTGCCCATTTACTCTACCGTCGGTACGTCAAGCCTGGATCAACGGCTGGCGAGAAGGACGCGGCGACAACTGGGACGGTATGACCGGCACTGCGGGAATCCACAGACTCAACGAACTTCACGCCGTCGGCTGACACAGGCACTTATTCCGACACGACAATCTGATTTCGCAACACCCTGATCACCATGCACGTCCTTCCCGGACGGCGGGCTACGGCCCAGGGGCTCCTTCGAGGAGCCCTTTTTTATGCCTGCCGTTTATGTCCGATGATCAGCGCCTGGCGGCGATAGCGTCCACGGATTCACGGATCAGCGCCGGGCCTTTGTAGATGAAGCCGGAGTAGATCTGCACCAGGCTCGCGCCGGCAGTGATCTTCTCGGCCGCATGCTTGCCTTCGGTGATGCCGCCGGCCGCGATGATCGGCAGTTTGCCGCCCAGCTCGGACGCCAGCACTTTCACGGTATGGGTGCTCTTCTCACGCACCGGCGCACCGGACAGACCGCCCGCCTCGTCACCATGTTCCATGCCTTCGACGCCTACGCGGCTGAGGGTGGTGTTGGTGGCGATCACCGCGTCCATCCCGGTTTCGATCAGCGCTTGTGCGACCTGCGCCGTTTCTTCGTCGGTCATGTCCGGCGCGATCTTGATCGCCAGCGGAACATGCTTGCCGTGACGCAGGGCCAGTTCGGCGCGACGCGTGGCCAGATCTGCCAGCAATTGCTTGAGCGAATCACCGAATTGCAGGCTGCGCAGGCCCGGGGTGTTCGGCGAACTGACGTTGACCGTGACGTAACTGGCGTGGGCGTAGACCTTGTCCAGGCAGATCAGGTAGTCATCCACCGCACGCTCGACCGGGGTGTCGAAGTTCTTGCCGATATTGATCCCCAGCACGCCTTTGTATTTGGCCGCCGCCACCCGCGCCAACAGGTTGTCCACACCGAGGTTGTTGAAACCCATGCGGTTGATGATCGCCTCGGCTTCCGGCAGGCGGAAAATCCGTGGTTTCGGGTTGCCCGGCTGCGGGCGCGGAGTCACGGTGCCGATTTCGACAAAACCGAAACCCAGCTGCGCGAAGCCGTCGATGGCCGCGCCGTTCTTGTCCAGACCCGCCGCCAGACCGACAGGGTTCGGGAACTGCAGGCCCATGACGTTCACCGGCAGCGAAGCCGGCGCCTTGCACAGCAAGCCGTTGAGGCCCAAACGCCCGCCCGCGCCGATCAGATCCAGCGACAGATCGTGGGAGGTTTCCGGGGAAAGTTTGAACAACAGCTGACGGGCCAGGGTGTACATGGGCGGCTATGACTCGGGCGGCGAAAAGAGGCGGCGATTATAGCCGGGCATCGCCCTGCCGCGCGAGGCGCATGCGCAAATCCGCTGCGCTGGCATATGCCTTGCACCTTCCCCGATATCAGCCCGCAGGCCAATGGTGGCGTGCAGGCAAGGACAATGGCGTCGTCTCTCGGTTTTGCGCGGGCAAAGCCTCGGACGGCGTTTTTTTTGAGGGTGGCTTCATGACTCAAACCTCCGTCGGGCCACTGGCCTGGGTCAACGGCAGCGATGCCCCGGAAAAAAGCGCGATCAACCTCGGTTTCATGGCCCTGAGCGACTGCGCTTCGGTGGTGGTCGCCGCCACCCAGGGCTTTGCCCAGCCTTACGGCCTGACCTTGAATCTCAAGCGCCAGAGTTCCTGGGCCAACCTGCGGGACAATCTGGTCAGCGGTGAACTCGACGCCGCCCACAGCCTGTACGGTTTGATCTACGCGGTACATCTGGGCATCGGCGGCGTTGCTTCCATCGACATGGCGGTGCTGATGGGCCTGAACCAGAACGGCCAGAGCCTCAACCTGTCCCACGGCTTGCAGGGGCTGGGCGCGACCGGTCCTGAGGCGCTGGACCGTCATGTGCACCAAACCCGCGCAAGGCTGACCTTCGCCCAGACCTTCCCCACCGGCACCCATGCCATGTGGCTGTATTACTGGCTGGCGAGCCAGGGCATCCATCCGTTGCAGGATGTCGACAGTGTGGTGGTGCCGCCGCCGCAAATGGTCGCGCACCTGCAGGCCGGTCGCATCGACGGTTTCTGCGTCGGCGAGCCGTGGGCCGCCAGCGCCGTACAGCAGAATCTCGGTTTCACCCTGGCGACCAGCCAGACCATCTGGCCCGATCACCCGGAAAAGGTCCTCGGCTGCACCCGCGCCTTCGTCGAGCAATACCCCAACACGGCGCGGGCGCTGGTGATGGCGATCCTCGAAGCCAGCCGTTTCATCGAAGAAAACCCGGAAAACCGCCGCAGCACCGCGCACCTGCTCAGCGCCGCCGAGTACCTCGACGCCCCGGTGTCCTGCATCGAACCGCGTTTTCTCGGCGACTACGACGACGGTCTGGGCAACCGCTGGCAAGACCCGCACGCCCTGCGCTTTCACGGCGATGGTGCGGTGAATCTGCCGTATCTGTCGGACGGCATGTGGTTCATGACCCAGTTCCGCCGCTGGGGTTTGCTGCGCGACGACCCGGATTACCTCTCCGTCGCCCGTCAAGTACAGCAACTGGCACTGTACCGCGACGCCGCCAGCGCGGTCGGTGTGCAAGTCGGCACGGAGGACATGCGCAGCAGCCAGTTGATCGACGGCAAGGTCTGGGACGGCAGCGACCCCGCCGCCTACGCGCAAAGCTTCAAGCTGCACGCGTTGAGCAACACCGCCCCTCTTCTCGCCCACCGCTGACAGGAGACCGCGAACATGCTGCGCATTCTGCTGATCAACGACACGGCGAAAAAAGTCGGCCGCCTGAAAGCCGCGCTGACCGAGGCCGGCTTCGAGGTGATCGACGAATCGGGCCTGACCATCGACCTGCCGGCGCGCGTCGAAACGGTGCGCCCGGACGTGATCCTGATCGATACCGAGTCACCGGGCCGCGATGTAATGGAACAAGTGGTACTGGTCACTCGCGACCAGCCCCGGCCGATCGTGATGTTCACCGACGAGCACGACCCCGGCGTGATGCGTCAGGCGATCAAGTCCGGGGTCAGTGCCTACATCGTCGAAGGCATCCACGCACAACGCTTGCAGCCGATTCTCGACGTGGCCATGGCCCGCTTCGAAAGCGACCAGGCCCTGCGCGCCCAGCTACAGGCCCGCGACCAGCAACTGGCCGAGCGCAAACGCATCGAACTGGCCAAGGGTCTGCTGATGAAAATGAAGGACTGCAACGAAGAAGAGGCCTACACCCTGATGCGCCGCCAGGCCATGAGTCGCCAGCAGAAACTGATTCAGGTGGCAGAGCAGATCATTGCCATGAGCGAGTTGCTTGGCTGAGCTGGCACAGATCTCGCTAAGCAATCCCTACAGGTAACCAACGGCGGTTGCCCCCACCCACGACAAAGACGTCGCTCACCTCCTTCGCCCCTTTCGGCGATCCGGGTAGCGGCGTTTTTGCGTTTTGGCCCCATTGACCGGGGCCGGTGGTGCGGCCGTGGCGGCGCCCCACTGTGCTGGTTCTGATTCCTTCTCGAGATTCTCTACCGCTGAGGTGCGCGATGAATAAAAGCTTCTGGAAATCCGGCCACATCCCGACCCTGTTCGCGGCCTTCCTGTATTTCGACCTGAGCTTCATGGTCTGGTATCTGCTCGGCCCGCTGGCGGTGCAGATCGCCGCCGACCTGCACCTGACCACCCAGCAGCGCGGCCTGGTAGTGGCCACGCCGATTCTGGCCGGGGCCGTGCTGCGCTTTGCGATGGGCATGCTTGCCGATCGCCTGTCGCCGAAAACCGCCGGGCTGATCGGCCAGGTGATCGTGATCTGCGCCCTGTTCGGTGCCTGGAAACTCGGCATCCACAGCTACGAACAGGCGCTTCTGCTTGGCCTGTTCCTCGGCATGGCCGGCGCTTCGTTTGCCGTGGCGCTGCCGCTGGCCTCGCAGTGGTATCCGCCGGAGCATCAGGGCAAGGCAATGGGCATCGCCGGGGCCGGCAATTCCGGGACCGTGTTCGCGGCGCTGATCGCTCCGGTACTGGCAGCGGCGTTCGGCTGGAGCAATGTGTTCGGTTTCGCCCTGATTCCGCTGATCCTGACGCTGGTGCTGTTCTCCTGGCTGGCGAAAAACGCGCCGGAGCGACCAAAAGCCAAATCCATGGCCGACTACTTCAAGGCGTTGGGCGACCGTGACAGTTGGTGGTTCATGTTTTTCTACAGCGTCACCTTCGGCGGTTTCATCGGCCTGGCCAGCGCCCTGCCCGGCTACTTCAACGATCAATACGGCCTGAGCCCGGTCACCGCCGGCTACTACACCGCCGCCTGCGTGTTCGGTGGCAGCCTGATGCGCCCGCTGGGCGGCGCGCTGGCTGACCGTTTCGGCGGGATTCGCACGCTCTTGGCGATGTACACGGTGGCGGCGGTCTGCATCGCGGCTGTCGGCTTCAACCTGCCGAGTTCCTACGCGGCGCTGGCACTGTTCGTCTGCACCATGCTCGGTCTCGGCGCGGGTAACGGCGCGGTGTTCCAACTGGTGCCGCAGCGCTTCCGCCGCGAGATCGGCGTGATGACCGGGCTGATCGGCATGGCCGGCGGCATCGGCGGTTTTGCCCTGGCGGCCGGCATGGGTGCGATCAAACAGAGCACCGGCAGCTATCAACTGGCGCTGTGGTTGTTCGCTAGCCTTGGCGTGTTGGCATGGTTCGGCCTGCACGGCGTCAAACGTCGCTGGAGAACCACCTGGGGTTCGGCGGCCGTGACCGCTGCCCGGGTCTGAGGCCCGCATGGCCCTGCAACTGAGCTTCGCCGAAGCCAGCGTCACCGGCCCGCGCGCAGAAAATCAGGACGCCTTGCGCCTGGTTACGCCGGCCCCGGCGCTGGCTGCCAGCAAAGGGTTTCTGTTCGCCATCGCCGACGGCGTCAGCCAGTGCGCCGATGGCGGTCTGGCTGCGCGCTCGACCCTGCAGGCGCTGGCGCTGGACTACTACGCCACCCCGCAGACCTGGAGCGTGGCCCAGGCGCTGGATCGCCTGCTGCTCGCGCAAAACCGCTGGTTGCAGGCCAATGGCGGCGGCCAGCCGTTGCTCACCACCGTCAGCGCCCTGGTCATGCGCGGGAGGCGCTTCACGCTGGCGCATGTGGGGGATTGTCGGGTCTATCGCTGGCACGCCGACATCCTGCAGCGGATCACCGAGGATCACGTCTGGGAGCAACCAGGCATGCAGCACGTGCTCAAGCGTGCACTGGGACTGGATCAGCATCTGGTGCTGGATTTTCTCGACGGCGAGCTGCGTGAGGGCGAAAGCTTCGTGCTGCTCAGCGACGGTGTCTGGGCCGTGCTTGGCGACACAGCCATCGCCGGAATCCTGCGCGATCAACCGGATCTGCACAGTGCGGCACAAACGCTAGTCAACGCCGCGCACCTGGCCGGCAGCCAGGACAACGCCAGCGCCCTGCTGGTGCGGGTGGATGCCGTGGGGGAAGCGAGCATCGGCGATGCATTGATCCAGCTGCAGCAATGGCCCCTGCCCCCGACGCTCAAACCGGGCCAGATCTTCGAAGGCTGGCAGGTTCAAGGCATTGTCGGCCAAAGCCAGCAATCGCTGCTGTATCGCGTCCTCGATAGCCAAGGCCAGGCGTGGCTGTTGAAGACCTTGCCCACACGGCTGGCGGACGATGCCCACGCAGGTCAGGCCTTGCTGGCGGAGGAATGGTTTCTCAAACGCGTGGCCGGGCGACATTTCCCTGAAGTCCATGGCGCCAGTCAGCGTCAGCATTTGTATTACGTGATGCGTGAATATTCGGGAATCACCCTCGCGCGGCTGTTCGAGCAAAGCGGCCCGTTGTCGCTGCCTCAGTGGCAGGATGTGGCCGAACGCCTGTTGCGGGCCGTCGGTCTGCTGCATCGGCGGCAGATTCTGCACCGCGACATCAAACCGGAAAACCTGCTGCTGGGGGATGACGGCGAGTTGCGTCTGCTGGATTTCGGTCTGGCGTATTGTGCCGGCCTGTCGCAGGACACACCGTCAACCTTGCCCGGCACTCCTAGCTACATCGCCCCGGAGTCCTTTCGGGGTGATGCACCCGAGGCTCGTCAGGATCTGTATTCGGTGGGCGTGACGTTATATTTCCTGCTCACCGGGCACTATCCCTACGGCGAGATCGAAGCGTTTCAGCGACCGCGCTTCGGGGTGCCGGTGAGTGCGGCGCGTTATCGGCCGGATCTGCCGGAATGGCTGGCGCAGTGTCTGGAACGCGGGGTCTCGGCCGATCCGTTGCAACGCTATGAAACTGCCGAAGAATGGTTGCTCACGCTGGAACAGGGTGAACGCCGCAGCCTGAATGTACGCCCTCGCCCCTTGCTCGAACGGGAGCCGCTGAAGGTCTGGCGGACATTGGCGTTACTGGCGCTGCTGGGCAATCTGGTGCTGCTGTTCCTGTTGTTTCATGGCTGACTCGTCGCTCCATTAGCGGGCAAGCCGCATCCAATCGGTGCAAAAACCACAATGACTCTCTGGCCAATGCCCGCGCCACCTCAATGAATTCAGCGCTCAGCGCGACTTGGCACAACCACTGCATGATCGTTTTCAACTGACATTAAGCCCGACCTTCAACGACGAAGGCCAGGCTTCCCGAGAGAACGGGACAAGGACAAAGGCGTCCTCGCCAGGTAACTGGCGGGACGCCTTTTTTGTTTGCGCCATTTTTGTCGAGCAAGGCCTGACTGCCCACAAGAGGCAAGCCCGAAGCTCCCCGGAGAACCTGATGAAAAAACTCAAACTGGTGATGATCGGCAATGGCATGGCCGGGGTCCGTACCCTGGAGGAACTGCTCAAGCTGAGCAACGAACTGTACGACATCACGGTCTTCGGCGCCGAACCCCACACCAACTACAACCGCATCCTGCTGTCACCGGTGCTGGCCGGCGAACAGACCTTCGAAGAGATCGTGCTCAACGACCTCGACTGGTACCTGGAAAACGGCATCAAACTGCTGCTCAACCGCAAAGTGGTGGAGATCGACCGGGTCAAACGCCGGGTGATCGCCGAGGACGGCACCGAGGCCGAATACGATCGTCTGCTGATCGCCACCGGCTCGACCCCGTTCATCCTGCCGATCCCCGGCAATACCTTGCAGGGCGTGATCGGTTACCGCGACATCGCCGACACCCAGGCGATGATCGACACCGCCAAGACCCACAAGCACGCCGTGGTGATCGGCGGCGGCCTGCTCGGCCTCGAAGCGGCCAACGGCCTGATGTTGCGCGGCATGCACGTCACCGTGGTGCACCTCGGTGAATGGCTGCTGGAGCGGCAACTGGACAAGACCAGCGGCCAGCTCCTGCAAACCGCCCTCGAATCCCGTGGCCTGCACTTTCGCCTGTGCGAACAGACCCAGGCCCTGCACGACGCCGGCAACGGCCGGGTCGGCTCGGTGCAATTCAAGAACGGCGACATCATTCCTGCCGATCTCGTCGTCATGGCCGCCGGTATCCGCCCCAATACCGAGCTCGCGGAAAAGGCCGGCATCCCGTGCAACCGCGGGATTCTGGTCAACGACACCCTGCAAACCTACGACCCGCGTATCTATGCCATCGGCGAATGCGCCAGCCACCGCGGCATCGCCTACGGTCTGGTCGCGCCGCTGTTCGAACAGGCCAAGGTCTGCGCCAACCACTTGGCGCAACTGGGTTTTGCCCGTTATCAGGGCTCGGTGACGTCGACCAAATTGAAGGTCACCGGCATCGACCTGTTTTCCGCTGGCGACTTCATGGGCGGCGAAGGCACCGAGACCATCACCCTCTCCGACCCGATCGGCGGGGTGTACAAAAAACTGGTGATCAAGGATGACGTTTTGGTCGGCGCCTGTCTGTACGGCGATACGGCGGATGGCGGTTGGTATTTCCGGCAGATTCGTGAGAATCACGCCATCGGCGAGATCCGCGATCACCTGATGTTTGGAGAAAACGCTTTAGGCGACGTAGGACATCAAGGCCAGGACAAAGCCATGAGCATGGCCGACAACGCCGAAGTCTGCGGCTGCAACGGCGTGTGCAAGGGCACCATCGTCAAGGCGATTCAGGAACACGGCCTGTTCAGCGTCGACGAAGTGAAGAAACACACCAAGGCCGCCAGCTCCTGCGGCTCCTGCGCCGGGCTGGTCGAGCAGATCCTGATCAACACGGTCGGCGGCGCGGCGGACGTCAAACCGAAAAGCGAAAAAGCCATCTGCGGTTGCAGCGACCTCAACCACGGCCAGATCCGTCAGGCCACCCGCGAGCAGCACCTGCTGACCATCGCCGGCACCATGAGCTACCTCAACTGGCGCACCCCGAACGGCTGCGCCACCTGCCGCCCGGCCCTCAACTATTACCTGATTTCCACCTGGCCCGGCGAAGCCAAGGACGATCCGCAGTCGCGCCTGATCAACGAGCGGGCCCACGCCAACATTCAGAAGGACGGCACCTACTCGGTCGTTCCGCGGATGTGGGGCGGCGTGACCAATCCGTCGGAACTGCGACGGATCGCCGACGTGGCGGACAAATATCAGGTGCCGATGGTCAAGGTCACCGGCGGCCAGCGCATCGACCTGCTGGGGATCAAGAAGCAGGACCTGCCCGGTGTGTGGAAAGACCTCGACATGCCGTCCGGCCACGCCTACGGCAAATCCATCCGCACCGTAAAAACCTGCGTCGGCAGCGAGTTCTGCCGCTTCGGCACGCAGAATTCGACCCAGTTGGGCATCGACCTCGAACACGATCTGTTCAACATGTGGTCGCCGCACAAAGTGAAGCTGGCGGTCTCCGGATGCCCGCGCAACTGCTCGGAAGCAGGGATCAAGGACGTAGGAATCATCGGCGTCGATTCCGGCTGGGAGATGTACATCGGTGGCAACGGCGGGATCAAGACCGAGGTCGCCGAGTTCTTCGTCAAGCTCAAGACCGCCGAGGAAGTGCGCGAATACAACGGCGCATTCCTGCAGCTGTACCGCGAAGAAGCCTTCTACCTCGAACGCACCGTGCACTACCTGCAACGGGTCGGCATGGAGCACATCAAGAAAGCCGTGCTGGAAGATCCCGAGCGCCGCAAGGCCCTGAACGAGCGCCTGCAATTCTCCCTGTCGTTCGAACAGGACCCGTGGAAAGAACGCCTCGCCCAGCCGCAACTGAAGAAAGAGTTCGACGTGATTCCCGTGAAAAACCTGGAGGTGCCGGCATGAACTGGCTCGATATCTGTGCCCTGGAAGAGATCAACGCCCTCGGTTCGCGGATCATCGCCGGGCCCAAAGGTGACATCGCGATCTTTCGCACAAGCGACGATGAGGTTTTCGCACTCGACGACCGCTGCCCGCACAAGGGCGGCCCGCTGTCACAAGGCCTGATCTACGGCAAACGTGTCGCCTGCCCGCTGCACAACTGGCAGATCGACCTGCAATCCGGCGAAGCCCAGGCTCCGGATATCGGCTGCGCGCACCATCACCCGGCCCGGGTCGAAAACGGCCGCGTGCAACTGGCCCTGCGGGACGCCGTCTGATGAACCGCCAGACGACCGCCTCGACCTGCTGTTATTGCGGGGTCGGCTGCGGCGTGCTGATCGAGCATGACGGCGAGCGCATTCTCGGCGTCAGCGGCGATCCGGCGCATCCGGCCAACTTCGGCAAGCTGTGCAGCAAGGGCTCGACCCTGCACCTGACCGGCGATCTGGCGGCACGGGCGTTGTACCCGGAATTGCGCTTGGGCAAGGGTTTGGCGCGCAGCCGCTGCGACTGGAACACCGCGCTGGAACACGCCGCCAATGTGTTCGCCGAAACCATCGCCGAACACGGCCCGGACAGCGTGGCGTTCTACATCTCCGGGCAGTTACTGACCGAGGATTACTACGCCTTCAACAAACTGGCGCGGGCGCTGGTCGGCACCAACAACATCGACAGTAATTCACGGCTTTGCATGTCTTCGGCGGTGGTCGGTTACAAACGCAGCCTCGGCGCCGACGCACCACCGTGCGGCTACGAGGACCTGGAGCTGAGCGATTGCGTGATGATCGTCGGCAGTAACATGGCCTACGCCCACCCGGTACTTTTTCGTCGTCTTGAAGAGGCCAAATCCCGCCGCCCGCAGATGAAAGTCATCGTCATCGACCCACGGCGCACTGACACCTGTGATCTCGCCGACCTGCATCTGGCGATTCTGCCGGGCACCGATGTCGCTTTGTTCCATGGGATTTTGCATCTGCTGTTGTGGGAAGACTGGATCGACCGCTACTTCATCAAGGCCCACACCGAAGGCCTCGCCGAGCTGAAAAGCCTAGTGCGTGATTACACGCCGGCGATGGTTTCGCAGCTGTGCGGGATCAGTGTCGAGCAGTTGCAGCAATGCGCCGAATGGGTCGGCACCGCGCCGAGTTTCCTGTCGCTGTGGTGCATGGGGTTGAACCAGTCCACCGCCGGCAGCGCGAAGAACAGCGCCCTGATCAACCTGCACCTGGCCACCGGGCAAATCGGCCGGCCCGGTGCAGGACCTTTTTCCCTGACCGGTCAGCCGAATGCCATGGGCGGGCGGGAAACCGGCAGCCTCTCCAACCTGTTACCCGGTCATCGTGAGGCTGCCAACCCGGAGCACCGCGCAGAAGTGGCGGCGTATTGGGGCGTGGATTCGCTGCCGGAAAACACCGGCCTCAGCGCCATCGAACTGTTTGAACAGGTGCGCAACGGCAAGATCAAGGCATTGTGGATTGCCTGCACCAACCCGGCGCAATCGATGCCGGACCAAAACGCCGTGCGCGCAGCGCTGGATGCCTGCCCCTTCGTGGTGTTGCAGGAAGCGTTTCGCACCACCGAAACCGCAGCGTTTGCCGACCTGCTGTTGCCGGCGGCCAGTTGGGGCGAGAAGGAAGGCTCGGTGACCAACTCCGAGCGGCGCATTTCCCACGTCCGCAAAGCCATTGCCGCACCGGGTGAAGCGCGACCGGACTGGGCGATCACGGTGGATTTCGCACAACGCCTGGAGAAACGGCTGCGTCCGCAACAGCCGAGCCTGTTTGCGTTTGATCGCCCTGCGCAATTGTTCGATGAATTCAAGGTACTGACCCGTGGCCGCGATCTGGACCTCTCCGGAATCAGTCATGAATTGCTCGACGAAATCGGGCCGCAGCAATGGCCGTTTCCTCAGGGCGCCCGGCAAGGCACGCCACGGCTGTACCGCGACGGCATATTTCCTACGGCCAGTGGTCGCGCGCAGTTCATTGCCGATCCCTATCGCGCCGCCAAGGAACAACGGGACGCACGCTTTCCCCTGACCCTGATCACCGGCCGCCTGCGTGATCAATGGCACGGTATGAGCCGCACCGGCACAGCCGCGCAGTTGTTCGGGCATGTCAGTGAAGCAGTGCTGAGTCTGCACCCGGACGAATTGCGCCGGCACCGTTTGCAACCGGGGGATCTGGTGAATCTGAAGAGCCGGCGGGGAGCGGTGATCGTGGCGGTCGCCAGCGATGACAGTGTGCGTCCGGGCCAGGCCTTTCTGCCGATGCACTGGGGTGACCGTTTTCTCAAGGGAGGCGTGAATTGCCTGACCCTGCCCGCTTTTGATCCCTTGTCGAAACAACCGGAACTCAAGCACAGCGGTGTACGCCTGGAGACGGTGAGTCTGCCCTGGCAGCTTTTCGCACTGATCGAGGGCGATGTTCAACGGCACTTCGAGGCGCTTCGGCCGCTGTGTGAGGCGTTTTCCTACGTCAGCCTCAGCCTTGTCGGTCGCGAGCGTCCGGCGTTGCTGATACGCGCTGCCAGCGCCACGGCGCCCGATCCGCAATTGCTGCGCGAAATCGATCAGTGCCTGGCCCTGATCGAGGGCCCGGTGCTGGCCTACGACGATCCGCGCCGGGCCATTGGCAAACGGGTACGCATTGAGAGCGGGCGAATCACGGCGATCCGCCTCGCTGGCGAGACCCTCGCCCAGCATTGGCTGCAAGGCCTGTGGCTGGAGGGCCGCGCGGACGAACAACTGCGGCGCTGGCTGCTGGCGCCGATGAGCGCGCCGCCAGGCAATGCCGGCGTGCAAAGCGTTGCCGACAAGACCTTGTGCAATTGCAGGAACGTCAGCCATAGCGCGGTCTGCGCCGGGATTCGTGAAGGTCTGGATTTGCAGGGTTTGAAAAACACACTGGGCTGCGGCACGCAATGCGGTTCCTGCGTCCCGGAAATCAAGCGTTTGCTGGCCGCCGAAGCACGGCCGGTCGCCGCCATCTGAAGAGGAAAACGCCATGAACGCAAAAGTCTGGCTGGTGGGCGCAGGTCCCGGCGACCCTGAATTGCTGACGCTCAAAGCCGTGCGTGCCCTGCACGAAGCGGATGTGGTGCTGATCGACGATCTGGTCAATGACGCCGTGCTGGAGCACTGCCCTGGCGCGCGGATCATTCCGGTCGGCAAGCGCGGCGGCTGTCGCTCGACGCCTCAGGCATTCATTCATCGGCTGATGCTGCGTTATGCCCGCCAAGGCAAATGCGTGGTTCGCCTCAAGGGTGGCGACCCCTGCATCTTCGGCCGGGGTGGCGAGGAAGCGCAGTGGCTGCGTGAGCGCGGGGTTGAAGTGGAGTTGGTCAATGGCATCACTGCCGGGCTGGCCGGGGCGACGCAGTGTGATATTCCGCTGACTTTGCGCGGCGTGGCGCGGGGTGTGACGCTGGTTACCGCGCACACTCAGGATGACAGTCAGGTGAACTGGCAAGCGCTGGCGCAGAGTGGAACGACTTTGGTGATCTACATGGGAGTCGCCAGGCTCAGCGAGATTCGTGAGCAATTGCTGGCAGGCGGGATGGCGATGGAGACGCCGGTGGCGATGATCGAGAACGCATCCCTGCCGCAGCAGCGGGAATGCCGGAGCGATCTGACGGGGATGGAGGAAGCGGCCAACAGGTTCCAGCTCAAGAGTCCGGCCATTCTGGTGATTGGTGCGGTGGCGGCGGCCCGATCCGGTTTGCTCGCCTGGCCGGCCGATCAGTCAGCCTGATCATCTGGTTTCACCAAATCGCAGACAAAGAAAAGCCCGGCATAAGCCGGGCTTTTCTCAAAGCAGCGAGCTAATTACTTAGCTTGAGCTTCAACCTGAGCTTCTACGCGACGGTTAACGGCGCGGCCAGCTTCGGTTTTGTTGTCAGCAACTGGACGGGTTTCGCCGTAGCCAATCGACTGAACGCGGGACGATTCAACACCGTACTGGTTAACCAGAACTTGCTTAACGGCGTTTGCACGACGCTCGGACAGTTTCTGGTTGTAAGCGTCAGGACCGACGGAGTCAGTGTGACCTTCAACAGTGGTGTGAGTCGATGGGTACTGCTTCATGAAGTCAGCCAGGTTCTTGATGTCAGCGTAGCTGTTTGGCTTGACGACCGACTTGTCGAAGTCGAACTTCACGTCCAGCTCTACACGAACAACTTCAGCAACTGCCGGGCAGCCATCAGCGTCAACAGTTACGTTGGCTGGGGTGTTCGGGCACTTGTCAACGTTGTCGCAAACGCCATCGTTGTCGCTGTCGGAGCAGACTTCAGCTGGTGCTGGAACTGGAGCAGCAGCAGGCTTGTTGCCGCCACCGAAGTTCACGCCCAGACCGATTACTGGAGCGTAGTTCCAGCGACCGTTGTCCAGTTTGTAGTCAGCGTCTACACCAGCACGGGCGTAGAAGTTTTCAGCGAAGTAGTACTTAACGCCAGCGCCAGCGTTCAGGTAGGTCGACTGGTCGCGACCGGTGTGGCCGTCAGCGGCTACATTGGTCAGGCTGCCGTGCTTCACACCGCCAGCAACGTAAGGACGCAGAGCGTCACCAGCGTTGTTGAAGTGGTACTGAGCGATCAGGCCGAAGTTGTCGCCATCCAGCTTCTGGCTGCCAGTGCCGTCATTCGAACGGGTGTGGTTGTTCTTGTCGTAGGTGAAGTTCAACGACACGTCGTCGGTCAAGAAGTAACCGATAGAGGCGCCTGGGTTGAAGCCGTCTTCGACATGGTTAACGCTGTCGTTGTACTGCTTCTTGTAGAACAGTTCGCCTTCAACTGCGCCTTGGCCTTGTGCCAGTGCGCCGAACGAAGTAGCGGCAATCAAAGAACCAATGGCCAAGCCCAAGGTGTTTTTCAGTTTCATCCGTTAAATCCCCATCTGGTGATTGTGAAGCAGTCCCGCAAACCGGGGGACAACTCGGCGGCAAGTCTATCAGAACTTGCCTACACGTAAGAGATATTTGCGCCGAACTAAGTTTCAGCAATGCCTGCAAATTTCTCACGCAATTTATCTAGAGCACGTTTGTACCGCATTTTTGTAGCACTCAAACCCATGTGCATGATGTCTGCGATCTCCTGAAATTCCAGCTCTGCGACAAAACGTAGCACCAGAATTTCACGGTCAATCGGGTTCACATACACCAGCCAGCGATCAAGTCCACCCTTCTCCTCGGGTTTCGGCGCCTTTTCTTCGGACGCTTCCTCGAGGGGGTCAAGACTCAGTGCGTCCATCAAGCGACGCTTTCGCCGTTCCTTCCGATACTGCGTGATGCATTCGTTGTAAGTGATGCTATATAGCCATGTCTTGAACTTCGATTTCCCCTCGAAATTCTTCAGGCCGTACAGCACCTTCAGCATCACTTCCTGACAGACATCGTCTGCGTCGCGATCGTTCCCAAGATACCGCGCACAAACGTTAAATAGTGTTCGCTGGTAACGCCGCATCAGTTCTTCATAGGCGCGCGTCACGTGAAACAGCTCGGTATGCGAGCGCGCGACCAACTCCTCATCAGAGAGCTCGCGGGGGTCGTAGCGCGTGGATAGCGTTTGGGCTTTATTCAAAACAAGTCGTGCCGACAGTCAGGTCAATGTCCACCGCTGCCAGCATCAGCTGGCATTTTGCGGCGGCATACATTAGCAGGGTTTGCCGGATTAGCGGCTACTCACATGCTGTTCCAGCAGGATCCGATTGGAGAGAGAGACTAGCTCACCCTCATCGGTCAGCAATGTGGTCTTAACCGTGCCGATCTCTTCGATCTGGCCTTCGACCTCGCCAACACGCACTTGTTGCCCAACCTGATACAACTCACGCACATAGATTCCCGCAAGAATCTGACCGGCAATTTCCCGGCTTCCCAAACCCATGGCCAGCGCAACCGCCAGACCAACGGTAATCAATACAATGACGATCACATGGTTCAGCAGGTCGGTCTTGACCTCGAGCTGACTGATCGCGACCGAGATACTGATGATGATCACCAGACCCTGGGCAATACGCCCAAGTCCTGAAGCGTAGTCCAGTCCGACGCCTTCTGCCGCACCGCGCACCAGACCGTTGGCCAGTTGCGCCAGCAATACACCCACCAGCAATACCAGCGCGGCGCCGAAAACTTTCGGCACATACAGCGCCAACATGTCCAGCGTAGCTGAAACGCGCTCAAGTCCAAGGGATTCTGCCGCAGAAACCAGGAAAATCAGCAGAACGAACCAATATACGATTTTTCCGATCAGGGTCGAGATCGGCACTTGCAGTCCCGCACGGGACATCAATTTGGTCAGGCCGGTGCCGCCCATCAGGCGGTCAAGGCCGAGTTTGGCGAGCAGCTTGGACAGCAAGGTGTCCAGCAGCTTGGCCACGACGAAGCCCAACAGCAGCACCACCAGTGCGCCGAACAGGTTCGGGATGAAATTAGCGACTTTGGTCCACAACGCAGTCATTGCCGTGACGAGGCTCTGAGTCCAGAGATCAAGTTCCATATTCAATCAGCCTTATCAGCAGTGCGAGCGTTAGGTTTACGGAGACGGGAAACCGGCGCGACATGAGCCGAGCCGTTGTTCAGGGCGATCATCAGCGCGGGCAGCCAGCGGCCCAGCAGGCTGAACAGATCACCGGCGCCGACCTGGCGGTTGGCGGTTTTGAGTACGCGGCCCAGGCAGGCATCGTCGTCGCGGCCGGACGGCGAGGCGTTGAGCATGTCGCGCAAAGACTGTTCAAACGGATCGTGCATACGCACCTCTCGTGATGTCTGTGAAAGACGCGGGCAGATTTGGTCGGGTCACATGATGCATCGTCATACCCAGCGCAATCGGCGGAACAACCACCATTGTCCGAGGGCCACCAGAACCATCAGCAGGCATGCCACCAGGAAGCCGTAAGGGTTTCCGGAAAGCGGAATTCCGCCGACATTGATCCCCAGCAGGCCGGTGAGAAAACTCATCGGCAGGAAGATCCCGGTGATGATCCCGAAGCGGTACATGGTGCGATTCATGCGCACGCTCAAACGCCGGTCTTCGGTGTCCAGCACAAGCCCCACGCGCTCTCGGGTCAATTCGAGCTCTTCGAGATAGCGGGTCAGGCTGTTGTTCAATTCGTTCCAGTAGTCCGCGTCGTCGTCGACGAACCATGGCAGTTTTATCCGCGTCAGCTGTCCGAAAATATCCCGCTGCGGTGCGAGAAAACGCTTCAGTCCGGCCGCCCGGCGACGGATGTGCAAAACGGCTCCGTGCTCGGGGGTATACCGTTCGTCGGCATCCAGCTTTTCTTCCTCATCATCGACCACTTCCGAGAGGCAAGTGACCAGATCCTGCACCTTGTTGGTGAGGTATTGCGCCAGATAAAGAATGAGTTCGGACGAGGTTTTCGGGCCCTTGCCCTCCCCCAGCATCGCCAGCAGTTCATCGGTGGCGCGCAAGGGGCGCAAACGCAGGGAAATCACACGCTGGGCCGACGCGAAAATCCGCACCGAGACCATGTCTTCCGGCTCGGCACCGGGATTGAGGTTGACCCCGCGCAAAAACAGCAGCAATTCGGAATCGGGCAACGGCAGCAGCCGTGGACGGGTGTTCTCTTCCAGCAGCAGATCGCAGGTGAATTCGTTGAGTCCGCTGGACTTGCGCAGCCAGGTCTGGGTCTGCGGGTGACTGCGATCCCAGTGCAGCCACAGGCTCTCATGGGCCTGCAGCTGCAGATCGTCGAGTTCAGTCCGGGCTATCGAACGCGCACCGCCTTTACCGTCCAGCACCAGGGCATGCACCAGCCCCCATTGCGCGTTTTCTTCCTCGAACATCCTCACCCCGGTTCTTGCCGCGATTTATTCAGGCATTTTCAGCGGGCTCGGCGAGATGATCACGCCGTTGTTGTCCGCATAAATGTATTGGCCCGGATGAAAGGTGACACCCGCGAAAGTCACCGGCACGTTGAGATCGCCGATACCGCGCTTGTCGGTCTTCATCGGGTGGCTGGCCAGCGCCTGCACGCCGAGATCGGTCTGGGCGATGACATCCACGTCACGGATGCAACCGTAGATCACCAGCCCTTCCCAACCGTTTTTCGAGGCCTTGTCGGCCAGCATGTCGCCCAGCAGCGCACGCCGCAGGGAACCGCCGCCATCGACCACCAGCACCTTGCCGTTGCCCTTGAGTTCAACCTGTTCCTTGACCAGCGAGTTGTCTTCGAAGCATTTGATGGTCACGATTTCGCCGCCGAAGGAATCACGGCCGCCGAAATTGCTGAACATCGGTTCCAGCACCTGCACCAGCTCCGGATAGGCGTCGCACAGGTCAGGCGTGAGGTAATGGTTCATCGAATAACTCCTGTAACAAGGAAGACGATCAAGGATGTCGCACTCTTTTGAAACGAGATCCGGCGGTCGCTGTTTACCTTAGTTCATGCAATGGTCGCTGAGCGAACCTGAACACAAGCTGAAACGTAATAGCGAAACAGTCACCAAATGTGACCGGAACCGTCCAATGCGTCATATCTTAGCCGCAAGCCGACTCGAACGAAATGCCCTTTCAGAGCCCTCCGCTCATCCTGCCGCCGCCATATCCACCTTTTCGCCGACCAATGGCGTGTACTGATCCGCCAGCCAGCGCGCCACCAGCGGCCAGACTTCCGCCTGGGCGGCCTTGCTCACCAGCATCTCGACATGGCCGAAATTTTCGCTGAAGCCCTGCTCGCGCCCCAGATTGATGAATTGCTTGTGCTCGGAGCCAATCTGCTCGAACAGTTTGCGGCAGGCCCAAGCCGGATCCTGATGATCGCCAGCCGCCGTCACTGCCAACACCGGCACCTGAACATCGGCAAGCCCCGCCCACCAATCCTTGTCCTTGTCACCGAAACGCCCGAACAGGCCGTACCAGCGCATGCTTTCCAGCGCGAGACCGATCGGTTCGTCTTCCGGGCCACGCTTGAGCCGCGAGCCGGACAACTGGGCAAAACGCTTGAGAATGAAACGCCCGCTCCACTCCACCGGTGGAATTTTCAGCGGCCAGTAGGTACGACTGACCTGCGTGCCGAAAAACGCCGCCGACGCCACGGCCGGTTCGCCGAGGTATTCGCCGCCCAGCGCGGCTGCGAGCGTAATGCCGCCCAGCGAATGACCGATCCAGTGCGGAATCTGCCCGCTCTGCTCACGCACGAACGCAGCGATGGCCGGCAGATCGTAACGGGCGTAGTCGGCGACGCGGTTGCGGCGGTAGTCCTCGTTACGCTGGGACATGCCGTGGCCACGCATTTCAGGGATCCATACATCGAAACCCAGGCGCGTCAGATGAGCACCCAGACCCAGGCCTTTCGGGGAAAACCAGAAGCGTCGGTTGGAGAAGCTGCCATGCAGCAGGATCACCGGCACACCGCGTGTCGCCGGCTCATCGGCCATGCCGAGACGGGTCACCGCGATTTCCACGGACCAGTCGGGGCTGTTGCCCGGTTTCAAACGGTAGATGTCTTCGCTCAGATCACCGCGACGTTCGGCGCTGATCAGAGCGACAGGAAAAAGGTTGCTGCTGCTTTGCATAATGCTCTTGCACAAAAAAGGGCGGCATCCGGAGAGCTCGCCCTACTTCAATCTTAAAGCCCCGACCCGGTTCAGCAGGCCGGGGCTTCATTCACGACTTATTCCGCCTGACCTTCGGCCAGGAAGAACCAGGTTTCCAGCACGGTGTCCGGGTTCAGGGAAACGCTTTCGATGCCCTGTTCCATCAGCCACTTGGCCAGGTCCGGGTGGTCCGAAGGGCCCTGACCGCAGATGCCGATGTACTTGCCGGCCTTGTTGCACGCGGCAATCGCGTTGGCCAGCAGCTTCTTGACCGCCGGATTACGCTCGTCGAACAGATGCGCGATGATCCCGGAGTCACGGTCCAGGCCCAGTGTCAGCTGGGTCAGGTCGTTGGAACCGATCGAGAAACCGTCGAAGAATTCGAGGAATTCTTCAGCCAGGATCGCGTTGGACGGCAGTTCGCACATCATGATCACGCGCAGGCCGTTGTCGCCGCGCTTCAGGCCGTTTTCGGCCAGCAGATCGACCACCTGGCTCGCTTCGCCCAGGGTACGGACGAACGGCACCATGATTTCGACGTTGGTCAGGCCCATCTCGTTGCGCACGCGTTTCAGCGCACGGCACTCGAGTTCGAAGCAGTCACGGAACGATTCGCTGATGTAACGCGAAGCGCCACGGAAGCCCAGCATCGGGTTTTCTTCTTCCGGCTCGTACAGCTTGCCGCCGATCAGGTTGGCGTATTCGTTGGACTTGAAGTCCGACAGACGCACGATGACCTTCTTCGGTGCGAACGCAGCCGCCAGGGTGCTGATGCCTTCGACCAGTTTTTCGACGTAGAAGCCGACCGGATCGTCGTAACCGGCGATGCGCTTGTCGACGCTTTCTTTGATGTCCTGCGGCAGGCCGTCGTAGTTCAACAGCGCTTTCGGGTGGACGCCGATCATGCGGTTGATGATGAATTCCAGACGGGCCAGGCCCACACCGGCGTTCGGCAACTGCGCGAAGTCGAAGGCGCGGTCCGGGTTGCCGACGTTCATCATGATCTTGAACGGCAGCTCCGGCATGGCGTCCACGGAGTTCTTCTTGATGTCGAAGCCCAGTTCGCCTTCGAAGATGTAACCGGTGTCGCCTTCGGCGCAGGACACGGTCACGCCCTGGCCGTCCTTCAGCAGCTGGGTGGCGTTGCCGCAACCGACGACTGCAGGAATACCCAGCTCACGGGCGATGATCGCCGCGTGGCAGGTACGGCCGCCACGGTTGGTGACGATGGCGCTGGCGCGCTTCATGACCGGTTCCCAGTCCGGGTCGGTCATGTCGGAGACCAGCACGTCGCCCGGCTGGACTTTGTCCATTTCCGACACGTCGCGGATGATCCGCACCTTGCCCGCGCCGATGCGCTGGCCGATGGCACGACCTTCCACCAGCACGGTGCCGGTTTCCTTCAGCAGGTAACGTTCCATGACGTTGGCCTGGGTGCGGCTCTTCACGGTTTCCGGACGGGCCTGCACGATGTACAGCTTGCCGTCGTCACCGTCCTTGGCCCATTCGATGTCCATCGGGCAGCCGTAGTGCTTCTCGATGATCATCGCCTGTTTGGCCAGTTCGCTGACTTCTGCGTCGGTCAGGCAGAAACGTGCGCGGTCGGCCTTGTCGACATCGACGGTCTTCACGGAACGACCGGCCTTGGCCTCGTCGCCGTAAATCATCTTGATGGCCTTGCTGCCCAGGTTGCGACGCAGGATCGCCGGACGACCGGCCTCCAGCGTGCCCTTGTGGACATAGAATTCGTCCGGGTTCACCGCGCCTTGTACGACGGTTTCACCCAAGCCGTAGGCGCCGGTGATGAACACCACGTCACGGAAGCCGGATTCGGTATCGAGGGTGAACATCACGCCGGCGGTGCCGGTTTCCGAACGCACCATGCGCTGCACGCCGGCAGACAGGGCGACCAGTTTGTGGTCGAAGCCCTGGTGCACGCGGTAGGAAATGGCACGGTCGTTGAACAGGGAAGCGAACACTTCCTTGGCCGCGCGGATGACGTTTTCCACGCCACGGATGTTCAGGAAGGTTTCCTGCTGACCGGCGAACGAAGCGTCCGGCAGGTCTTCGGCGGTGGCGGAAGAACGCACGGCCACGGCCACATCGGGATTACCGGCCGACAGCGCGGCGAACGCGGTGCGGATCTCGGTGTTCAGTTTTTCAGGGAATTCGGCTTCCATGATCCATTGACGGATCTGGGCGCCGGTCTTGGCCAGCGCATTGACGTCATCGACGTCCAGGGCGTCGAGAGCCTTGTGGATCTGGTCGTTGAGGCCGCTCAGCTCGAGAAAGTCGCGATAGGCCTGCGCGGTGGTGGCGAAGCCGCCGGGGACCGACACACCGGCACCGGCCAGGTTGCTGATCATCTCGCCCAGGGATGCGTTCTTGCCCCCCACATGCTCAACATCGTGTTTGCCGAGCTTATCGAGGGAAACTACGTACTCTACCAAGGTGATCTCTCCACTAACTGTGTTGGAAAAGCTCAGAAACCGGCGGCTCGGGGGAGCATCGGCCGGTTGTATGGCCTGGACCTGGAAAATAAGTGAGAATGCGGGCCATTGGCGGCCGACAAATCACGCCTATCATATCCAGAAATACTCATTAGCTTAAGGCCCAAGGTGCAAATGAAACGATCTGCTTTCTTTATCTCCGATGGCACCGGCATTACTGCCGAAACCCTGGGTCAAAGCCTTCTGGCGCAGTTCGAAAACATTACCTTCACCAAACTCACGCGGCCCTACATCGACAACGCGGACAAAGCGCGGGCCATGGTACAACAAATCAACAAAGCCGCTGAAACCGATGGTTTCCGGCCGATTATCTTCGACACCATCGTCAATCAGGACATCCGTGAGATTCTCGCAACCTCCAATGGTTTCATGATCGACATTTTCTCGACGTTCCTCGCCCCGCTCGAACAGGAACTGACCGAGCATTCTTCCTACACCGTCGGCAAGTCCCATTCGATCGGCCACAACTCCAACTACATGGAGCGGATCGAGGCGGTGAACTTCGCCCTCGACAACGACGACGGCGCGCGCACCCACTATTACGACAAGGCCGACCTGATACTAGTGGGCGTGTCGCGTTGTGGTAAGACGCCGACGTGTCTGTACATGGCGATGCAGTTCGGCATCCGCGCGGCCAACTACCCGCTGACCGAAGACGACATGGAGCGTCTGCAACTGCCGGCCGCCCTGCGCGCCCACCAGCACAAGCTGTTCGGCCTGACCATCGATCCGGACCGCCTCACCGCGATCCGCAACGAACGCAAACCCAACAGCCGCTATTCGAGCTACGCCCAGTGCGAATTCGAAGTGCGTGAGGTGGAGAACCTGTTCCGTCGCGAAAACATCCCGCACATCAACTCCACGCATTTTTCCGTGGAAGAGATTTCGGCGAAGATCCTCGTGGAAAAAGGCGTGGAACGGCGGTTCAAGTAACCCCGACCCGGCCAACCTGTCCGCAGGCTGAATGAAGTATCACAAGCCCGGCCCCGGGCCGTGTTTTTTACGCCTCTGTAACATTCCGAAATATACAATCCGCGCAAGTTGCGTATCCGGCCACAAACCGGATGCGCCAACCCTCTCGGCCCGTTGAATTCAGCGGGCCCGCAGCATCCAGCCTCCCCATTGAAGTCAAGGAATGAGCGTCCGTTCATTCCCGGGTGCGCCGTGCAGACTGAAGCTACGCTCAGACTGCCGCGACTCCATTCAGAGCACTGCAGGAATCACTGCTTATGAATAAAGTGTTCCGTCACTACATACCGGCCTCGACCCGACGCCTGCTGCCCAATCGCTGGGACTTGATCGCCATGCCGCTGGTGATCGGCTTCCTGCTGTTTTTCTCAATCGGTGCCCGGGAAACCTGGGCCCCGATCGGCACGCTGCAAAGTGAAGTGGTCTCACTCGACCCGGCCAACCTGCCGGAATACGCCATGCGCACCACTTTGCGCATGCTCGCGGCGATGGTTGCGGCACTGGTGTTCACCCTGCTCTATGGCACGCTGGCCGCGAAAAGCCGCCGGGCCGAAAAACTGCTGGTGCCCGTGCTGGACATCCTGCAATCGGTGCCGGTGCTGGGCTACATCTCCTTCACCGTGACCTTTTTTCTGTTGCTATTTCCCGGCCGGGTTCTGGGGGCGGAATTCGCCGCGATTTTTGCGATTTTCACCAGCCAGGCGTGGAACATGACGTTCAGCTTCTATCAGTCGCTGCGCATGCTGCCGGGGGATCTGGTGGAAGTCTCGACCAACCTGCAACTGTCCGGCTGGCAGAAATTCTGGAAGCTCGACGTGCCCTTCGCGATGCCCGGGCTGGTCTGGAACATGATGATGAGCATGTCCGGCGGCTGGTTCTTCGTGGTGGCCTCGGAAGCGATCACCGTCGGCGACCAGACCATCACCCTGCCGGGGATCGGCTCGTTCCTGGCCCTGGCCATCGCGCAAAAAGACATGCACGCCGTGGGCTACGTGATCCTGACGATGATCGTGGTCATCCTGATCTATGACCAGTTTCTGTTCCGCCCGCTGGTGGCCTGGGCCGACAAGTTCCGCATGGAAAACACCGCCTCGCAGACCGCTGCGCCGGAATCCTGGGTCCTGAATCTGATCCAGCGCACCCGGATGATCCAGCGCATTCTGCGTCCGATCAGCCGCGCCATCAGCCGACTCGGCAACATGCGCCTGAACCTGCCGCGTTCGGCGCGCAAGGTCATGACCTCTGAAAGCCCCGCCACCACCAAGGCCATCGACTGGATCTGGGGCTCGTTTATCGCACTGCTGACCGCTTATGCGCTGTACCACATCGTGCTGTATGTCGGCACGGAAGTGACGTTCGCCGAAGTCGGGCATGTGTTGTTGCTGGGGCTGTACACCCTGTTGCGAGTGGCCGGGCTGATCTTTATCGCCTCGCTGATCTGGGTGCCGCTGGGCGTGATGATCGGTCTGCGTCCGGCCCTGGCGGAAAAGATCCAGCCGCTGGCGCAGTTCCTTGCGGCGTTCCCGGCGAACCTGCTGTTCCCGGTGTTTGTCATCGTGATCCTGCGTTACCAGTTGAACCCGGATATCTGGCTGAGCCCGCTGATCGTGCTCGGTACGCAGTGGTACATCCTGTTCAACGTGATCGCCGGGGCCAGCGCCTTCCCCAATGACTTCAAGGAAGCCGCCGCCAACTTCCGCATTCGCGGCTGGCTGTGGTGGCGCAAGGTGATGCTGCCGGGGATCTTCCCGTACTACGTGACCGGCGCCATCACCGCTTCGGGCGGGGCGTGGAACGCCAGCATCGTTTCCGAATTCGTGTCCTGGGGGCAGGACAAGGTCGTCGCCCATGGCCTCGGCGCCTACATCGCGCAAACCACGGCCGCCGGCGACTTCCCGAAAATCACTCTCGGCGTGGTGGTCATGGCGTTCTTCGTCGTGGCCTTCAATCGCCTGGTCTGGCGGCCGATGTACGCCATGGCCGAAAACAAACTTCGCCTGAACTGACGGGATTCGATGTGATGAATACCTTTACCGAACACACTGGCGCCACACCCGAAATCTACTCGCTCACCGACGTGAACCGGGTGTTCGGCAAGGGCAAGGACGAGCTGCAAGTGCTCAGCGGGGTCAACCTGGCCCTGCACGAAGGCGAAATCGTCGGCATGCTTGGCCGCTCTGGCTCGGGCAAGTCCACCCTGCTGCGGATCATCGCCGGCCTGATCGAACCGTCGTCGGGCGAGGTCCTGTACAACGGCAAACCGCTGGACGGCCCGGCCGAAGGCGTGGCCATGGTGTTCCAGACCTTTGCCCTGTTCCCGTGGCTGACGGTGCTGGAAAACGTCGAAGCCGGCCTGCAGGCCCTGCAGGTCGAACGCAAGGAAGCGCGCAAGCGCGCACTGGCGGCCATCGACCTGATCGGCCTGGACGGTTTCGAAAACGCCTACCCTCGCGAACTGTCCGGCGGCATGCGCCAGCGCGTGGGTTTCGCTCGCGGGCTGGTAGTCAACCCGACGCTGCTGTTGATGGACGAACCTTTCTCGGCGCTGGACGTGCTGACCGCCGAAACCCTGAGAAACGATCTGCTGGACCTGTGGAGCGGCAAGCAACTGCCGATCAAATCGATCCTGATCGTGACCCACAACATCGAAGAAGCGGTGCTGATGTGCGACCGCATTATGGTGCTGTCGTCCAACCCCGGACGGCTGGTGGCGGAAATCAAGGTGCCCTTCGCCCATCCGCGCAATCGCCTGGATCCTGCGTTCCGGCAGATGGTCGATGACATATACGCGCAGATGACCGACCGCCGCAGCGCCGATGCCAGCACCGGCAAACCCGAACTGAAAATCAGCAGCCCGTTGCAGGAAGTGTCCACCAACCTGATGGCGGGCCTGATCGAAACCCTGGCGGCCGAGCCCTACAACGGCCACGCCGGCCTGCCCACCGTGGCCGAGCGGCGCTTGCTGGAAGTGGACGACCTGTTTCCGGTGGCCGAGATGCTCGAATACCTGGGCTTCGCCGAACTCAAGGGCGCGGACATCACCCTGACCGACGCCGGCAAACTGTTCGCCGACTACGGCACTCAGGAACGCAAGACTCTGTTTGCCGAACATCTGATCCGCTACATACCGCTGGCCGCGCGGATCCGCCAGGTATTGCTGGAGCGCAACGGCCACCGGGCGCCACGGGTGCGTTTCGAGCAGGAACTGGAAGACTCGCTGACCGAAGCCTTCGTCGAGAAAAACCTGGAGATCGTGATTGCCTGGGGCCGTTATGCGGAGATTTTCTCCTACGACGACCACACCGAAACGTTCAGCCTGGAGGACGTCGAGGGCAGCCTGTAGCCCTCGACAGTCCCGGCGTTTCAGATCACGAACAAGTCAACAAAACGGTTCACCGGCGTCGCCGCAAGCCGCGCCTGATCCTTGCACAGCGCAAGGATCTCGGCGCTGCGCTGGCCGGTGAAACGCGTGGCCAGGTTTGCCCTGAACTTGTCCTCCAGCAACGGAATGCCCTCGGCCCGGCGCTGGCGGTGACCGATCGGGTACTCCACCACCACGTTCTCCGTGCTGGAACCGTCCTTGAAAAACACCTGCACCGCGTTGGCAATCGAGCGCTTGTCGGCTTCGAGATATTCGCGGGTGAAACGCGGCTCTTCGACGATGACCATTTTTTCGCGCAGCACATCGATGAGCGGATGCGCCGCGTGGAAATCGTCTTCGTACTGCTCGGCCACCAGATTACCGAACGCCAGCGGCACGGCGGTCATGTACTGGATGCAGTGATCGCGGTCGGCGGCATTGGCCAACGGGCCGACCTTGGAAATGATACGGATCGCCGATTCGTGGGTGGTGATGACGATCCGGTCAATATCATGCAGACGATTGCGCACCTGCGGGTGCAGGGTCACCGCGGCTTCGCAGGCGGTTTGCGCGTGGAATTCGGCAGGGAAGCTGATCTTGAACAGTACGTTTTCCATCACATAACTGCCGAAGGATCGCGAGAAGCTGAAGGCTCGCTTGTCTTCAGGCTTGAGCGCCAGATCGTTGTTGGTGTGGCTGAACAGCACGTCGTAGAAACCCCACTGCTTGGCCGTCAGCACACCGGGAATGCCCATCTCGCCGCGCATCGCGATATCCGCCAGACGCACCCCGCGACTTGAAGCATCGCCCGCCGCCCAGGATTTTCGCGAACCGGCGTTCGGCGCATGACGGTAAGTGCGCAGCGCCTGACCGTCGGCAAACGCATGGGACAACGCCGAGAGCAATTGCTCGCGATTGGCGCCCATGAGCTTGGCGACAACGGCTGTCGAGGCGACTTTCACCAGAATCACGTGGTCGAGACCTACGCGGTTGAAGGAGTTTTCCAGGGCGATCACGCCTTGAATCTCGTGGGCCATGATCATGGCTTCAAGCACATCGCGCACCGTCAGCGGCGCCTCGCCATTGGCCAGACGCTCTTGCGAAAGGTGATCGGCCACCGCGAGAATCCCGCCGAGGTTGTCCGACGGATGCCCCCATTCGGCGGCGAGCCAGGTGTCGTTGTAATCAAGCCAGCGCACGATGCAGCCGATGTCCCACGCGGCTTTGACCGGATCGAGCCGATAGGATGTGCCCGGCACCCGGGCACCGAACGGCACGACGGTGCCTTCGACGAGGGGGCCCAGGTGTTTGGTGCATTCGGGGAAACGCAGGGCCAGCAGGCCGCAGCCCAGGGTATCCATCAGGCAGTTGCGGGCGGTGTCGAGGGCTTCGGCGGATTCGATTTTATAGGTGAGGACGTAATCGGCGATGTCCTGCAGGACATCGTCGTAGTCGGGGCGGTTGTTCAGGTCGACGTTGGCGCTCATGTTCGATTCACTCTTCAAAGTGGTTCGTTGATGGGACCTCGGTTCAGGGCTAATTTTTCTTGTTATTGAAATACGCAAAGCGCCGAGAGCGATCAGGCTCGCTCTCGGCGACTGTTCGTCAGAACGAATCTCCAGGCACGCGGACGAAGCCTTCCATCAGGACCCGCGCACTTCGGCTCATGATCGCTTTCTTCACAACCCACTCACCATTTTCCAGACTGGCCTCGGCCCCGACGCGCAACGTCCCGGACGGATGCCCGAAGCGCACGGCATTGCGCTCAACACCACCGGCCGCGAGGTTCACCAAAGTGCCGGAAATGGCCGCTGCGGTGCCGATTGCCACCGCCGCCGTGCCCATCATCGCGTGGTGCAACTTGCCCATCGACAACGCCCGCACCAGCAGATCCACATCCCCGGCGGCAATCGCCTTGCCACTGGACGCCACGTAATCCGCAGGCCGAGCCACGAAAGCCACTTTCGGCGTGTGCTGACGCTTGGCCGCTTCGTCAATGTTGGATATCAGGCCCATGCGCAGCGCACCGTAGGCGCGGATGGTCTCGAACATCTGCAGCGCTTTCGGATCGCTGTTGATCGCGCTCTGCAATTCGGTGCCGGTGTAACCGATGTCTTCGGCGTTGACGAAGATCGTCGGGATACCCGCGTTGATCATGGTCGCCTTGAAGGTGCCGACGCCCGGCACTGCCAGTTCGTCGATCAGGTTGCCGGTGGGGAACATCGAGCCACCGCCGCCCTCTTCTTCCGCCGCCGGGTCCATGAATTCGACCTGCACTTCGGCAGCCGGAAAGGTCACGCCGTCGAGTTCGAAATCTCCGGTTTCCTGGACTTCGCCGTTGGTGATCGGCACGTGGGCAATGATCGTTTTACCGATGTTGGCCTGCCACACGCGAACCACCGCCACACCGTTGTGCGGAATGCGGCTGGCGTCCACCAGGCCGTTGCTGATGGCGAACGATCCGACCGCCGCCGACAGGTTGCCGCAGTTGCCACTCCAGTCCACGAACGGTTTGTCGATGGACACCTGACCGAACAGGTAATCGACGTCGTGATCGGCCTTGATGCTTTTCGACAGGATCACGGTTTTGCTGGTGCTGGACGTGGCGCCGCCCATGCCGTCGATCTGTTTGTCGTACGGGTCGGGGCTGCCGATGACCCGCAGCAGCAAGGCGTCGCGGGTCGGGCCGGGAATTTGCGCCGCCTCAGGCAGGTCGGTGAGGCTGAAAAACACGCCTTTGCTGGTGCCGCCGCGCATGTAGGTGGCGGGGATTTTGATTTGCGGTGCGTGAGCCATGGTGCTCCTTATCCACAAACGCGGGTCAACCGACCCGCGCTCGCACTAACTGATTTAAACGGCAACCGCCGACTCTTCGAGGAAGTCCTGGGCGAAGCGCTGCAGCACGCCGCCGGCCTCGTAGATCGACACTTCTTCGGCGGTGTCGAGGCGGCAGGTCACCGGCACCTCGACGCGTTCGCCGTTCTTGCGATGGATCACCAGCGTCAGGTCGGCGCGCGGCGTACGGGCGCCGATCACGTCGTAGGTTTCGCTGCCGTCGATGCCCAGGGTCTTGCGGTCGGTGCCCGGTTTGAACTCCAGCGGCAACACGCCCATGCCCACCAGGTTGGTGCGGTGAATGCGCTCGAAACCTTCGGCGGCAATCGCTTCCACACCCGCCAGACGCACGCCTTTGGCCGCCCAGTCCCGGGACGAACCCTGGCCGTAGTCGGCGCCGGCGATGATGATCAGCGGCTGCTTGCGTTCCATGTAGGTTTCGATGGCTTCCCACATGCGCATCACTTTGCCTTCCGGCTCGACACGGGCCAGCGAGCCCTGCTTGACCTTGCCGTTTTCCACGACCATTTCGTTGAACAGTTTCGGGTTGGCAAACGTCGCGCGCTGGGCGGTCAGGTGGTCGCCACGGTGGGTCGCGTAAGAGTTGAAGTCCTCTTCCGGCAGGCCCATTTTCGCCAGGTATTCGCCGGCGGCGCTGTCGAGCATGATCGCGTTCGACGGCGACAGGTGATCAGTGGTGATGTTGTCCGGCAGCACCGCCAGCGGGCGCATGCCCTTGAGCGGACGCGCCCCGGCCAACGCGCCTTCCCAGTACGGCGGACGGCGGATGTAGGTGCTCATTTCGCGCCAGTCGTACAGCGGCGTGACTTTCGGACCAGTGTCTTCGTGGATGGCGAACATCGGAATGTAGACCTGACGGAACTGCTCGGGCTTGACCGAGGACTTCACCACCGCGTCGATTTCTTCGTCGCTCGGCCAGATGTCCTTCAGGCGGATTTCCTTGCCGTCGACCACGCCGAGCACATCTTTTTCGATGTCGAAACGGATGGTGCCGGCAATCGCGTAGGCCACCACCAGCGGCGGCGAAGCGAGGAACGCCTGCTTGGCGTACGGATGAATCCGGCCGTCGAAGTTGCGGTTGCCGGACAGCACGGCGGTGGCGTACAGATCACGGTCGATGATTTCTTGCTGGATCACCGGATCCAGCGCGCCGGACATGCCGTTGCAGGTGGTGCAGGCAAACGCGACGACGCCGAAACCGAGTTGCTCCAGCTCCGTGGTCAGCCCCGCTTCATCGAGGTACAGCGCCACGGTTTTCGAGCCCGGCGCCAGCGACGACTTGACCCAAGGTTTGCGAGTCAGGCCGAGCTTGTTGGCATTGCGCGCCAGCAGGCCGGCGGCGATCACGTTGCGCGGGTTGCTGGTGTTGGTGCAACTGGTGATGGCAGCGATGATCACCGCGCCGTCGGGCATCTGGCCGGGCACGTCTTCCCATTTCCCGGAGATGCCTTTGGCCGCCAGATCCGACACCGCCACGCGGGCGTGCGGGTTGCTCGGGCCGGCCATGTTGCGCACCACCGAAGACAGATCGAAGGTCAGACCGCGCTCGTACTGCGCGCCTTTCAGGCTGTCGGCCCACAGGCCGATCTGCTTGGCGTATTGCTCGACCAGTTGCACTTGCTGGTCTTCACGACCGGTCAGTTTCAGGTAATCGATGGTCTGCTGGTCGATGTAGAACATCGCCGCCGTAGCACCGTATTCCGGGGCCATGTTGGAGATGGTCGCGCGGTCGCCGAGGGTCAGCGCGGAAGCACCTTCACCGAAGAATTCCAGCCACGCGCCGACCACTTTCTGTTTGCGCAGGTACTCGGTCAGCGCCAGCACCATGTCGGTGGCGGTGATGCCCGGTTGCAGCTTGCCGGTCAGTTCGACGCCGACGCTTTCCGGCAGGCGCATCCACGACGCGCGGCCGAGCATCACGCTCTCGGCTTCAAGCCCACCGACGCCGATGGCGATGACGCCCAGCGCATCAACGTGCGGAGTGTGGCTGTCGGTGCCGACGCAGGTGTCCGGGAATGCCACGCCGTCGCGCACCTGGATCACCGGAGACATTTTCTCCAGGTTGATCTGGTGCATGATGCCGTTGCCCGGCGGGATCACGTCGACGTTCTTGAACGCCTTCTTGGTCCAGTTGATGAAGTGGAAACGGTCTTCGTTGCGACGGTCTTCGATGGCGCGGTTCTTCTCGAACGCCTGCTTGTCAAAACCGCCCGCCTCTACCGCCAGCGAGTGGTCGACGATCAGTTGCGTCGGCACCACCGGGTTGACCTGAGCCGGGTCGCCGCCCTGCTGGGCAATCGCGTCGCGCAGGCCGGCCAGGTCCACCAGCGCGGTCTGGCCGAGAATGTCGTGGCACACCACGCGGGCCGGGAACCACGGGAAGTCGAGGTCGCGTTTGCGCTCGATCAGTTGTTTCAGGGAATCGGTGAGCGTGGCCGGGTCGCAGCGACGCACGAGGTTTTCCGCCAGCACGCGAGAGGTGTACGGCAGGGTGTCGTAGCTGCCCGGCTGGATCGCATCGACAGCCGCGCGGACGTCGAAAAAGTCCAGCGGCGTGCCGGGCAGGGTCTTGCGAAATTCTGTGTTCATCGGTCAGGACTCGGTCACGGTGATAACAAAAAGGTGGGGCCAGACGCAGCCTTTGAACTCAACACACTCCACTGTGGGAGCGAGCCTGCTCGCGATAGCGGTTAATCAGTCGACATCTTTGTTGAATGTCTGTCCGTCATCGCGAGCAGGCTCGCTCCCACAGGGTGTATCGGTGTTCTCAAGCTCCAGGTCAGCCCACAATTCAGCGACGTTCGATTGGCACGAACTTGCGCTGTTCGACGCCGACGTACTCGGCGCTTGGACGGATGATGCGGTTGTTGGCGCGCTGCTCGAACACGTGCGCCGCCCAGCCGGTCAGGCGCGAGCAGACGAAGATCGGGGTGAACAGCTTGGTCGGGATGCCCATGAAGTGGTACGCCGAGGCATGGTAGAAGTCGGCGTTGGGGAACAGTTTCTTTTGCTCCCACATGGTCTTGTCGATGGCTTCCGAAACCGCGAACAACACCTTGTCGCCCACTTCGTCGGCGAGTTTTTTCGACCAGCCCTTGATGACCTCGTTGCGCGGATCGCTGTCCTTATAGATCGCGTGACCGAAGCCCATGATCTTGTCCTTGCGCTCGAGCATGCCGAGGGTGCCCTTGATCGCCTCCTCCGGCGACGAGAAGCGCTCGATCATTTCCATCGCCGCTTCGTTGGCGCCGCCGTGCAGCGGGCCGCGCAGCGAGCCGATGGCTGCCGTGACGCAGGAATACAGGTCGGACAGGGTCGACGCACAGACGCGAGCGGTGAAAGTCGAGGCGTTGAATTCGTGCTCGGCGTAGAGGATCAGCGACACGTTCATCACTTTGACGTGCAGTTCGCTCGGTTTCTTGTCGTGCAGCAGGTGCAGGAAATGGCCGCCGATGGACGGCTCGTCGCTCACGCAGTTGATGCGTTTGCCGTCGTGGCTGAAGCGATACCAGTAGCACATGATCGCCGGGAATGCGGCCAGCAGGCGGTCGGTCTTGTCGCGTTGCTCGGAGAAGTCTTTCTCCGGCTCGATGTTGCCCAGGAACGAGCAACCGGTGCGCATCACGTCCATCGGGTGGGCGTCGGCGGGGATGCGTTCCAGCACTTCTTTCAGCGCTTGCGGCAAATCGCGTAGCTTGCTCAGTTTGCCTTGATACTCGGCGAGTTGTGCCTTGGTCGGCAGCTCTCCGTAGAGCAGCAGGTACGCCACTTCTTCAAATTGTGCGTCTGCCGCCAGTTCGCGCACGTCGTAGCCGCGATAGGTCAGCCCGGCACCGGCCTGGCCCACGGTGGACAGTGCGGTTTGCCCGGCAACCTGGCCCCGGAGCCCGGCGCCACTGAGTACTTTTGCTTCGGCCATTGTTGTCTCCAATCTTGAATTTGTTAGGGAGTACGGTTGCGGCTTACTTCTTCGCCGCAAACAACGCGTCGAGCTTCTGCTCGAAGGTGTGGTAATCGATGCGATCGTAGAGCTCCATGCGAGTCTGCATGGTGTCGATGACATTCTGCTGGGTGCCGTCGCGGCGGATCGCGGTGTAGACGTTTTCCGCGGCCTTGTTCATCGCGCGGAACGCCGACAGCGGGTACAGCACCAGCGACACATCGGCACCGGCCAACTGCTCGGTGGTGTACAGCGGCGTCGAGCCGAACTCGGTGATGTTGGCCAGGATCGGCGCTTTCACGCGGTTGGCGAACAGCTTGTACATCTCAAGTTCGGTGATGGCCTCCGGGAAGATCATGTCGGCACCGGCCTCGATGCACGCGGCGGCGCGATCCAGTGCCGATTCCAGGCCTTCAACGGCCAGCGCGTCGGTGCGGGCCATGATCACGAAGCTGTCGTCGGTGCGGGCATCGACGGCGGCCTTGATGCGGTCGACCATTTCCTGCTGGGTCACGATCTCTTTGTTCGGACGGTGGCCACAGCGCTTGGCGCCGACCTGGTCTTCGATGTGGATCGCCGCGGCGCCGAACTTGATCATCGACTTCACGGTACGGGCCACGTTGAACGCCGAGGCGCCGAAACCGGTGTCCACGTCCACCAGCAGCGGCAGGTCGCAGACATCGGTGATGCGGCGCACGTCGGTCAGCACGTCATCCAGACCGGTGATGCCCAGGTCCGGCACGCCGAGGGAGCCGGCAGCCACCCCGCCACCCGACAGGTAAATCGCCTTGAAACCGGCGCGCTTGGCCAGCAGCGCGTGGTTGGCGTTGATCGCGCCGACCACTTGCAACGGATGTTCGCTGGCGACCGCATCGCGGAAACGCTGGCCTGGAGTGCTCTTGTTGGAACTCATGACTCACCTCGTTCAGTGGCTGTCTTATTGTCGGCGCCGTCCTGGTAATGACGGGCGATGTTGCGTTTCGAGGCGCCGATGTGGCGGCGCATCAACAATTCCGCGAGCTCGCCGTCACGGTCGGCAATGGCATCGAGAATCCGGTGGTGTTCGGCAAAGGCCTGACGCGGGCGGTTGGGCGTGGTGGAAAACTGGATGCGGTACATGCGCACCAGTTGATACAGCTCGCCGCAGAGCATCTGGGTCAGGGTGCGGTTGCCGCTGCCCTGGATGATCCGGTAGTGAAAGTCGAAATCGCCTTCCTGCTGGTAGTAGCCGACGCCGGCCTGGAACGCCGCATCGCGCTCGTGGGTTTCCAGCACCCGGCGCAGTTCGTCGATTTCTTCGACGCTCATGCGTTCGGCCGCCAGACGGCAGGCCATGCCTTCGAGGGATTCGCGGATTTCGTAGAGTTCGAGCAGTTCGGCGTGGCTCAACGAGACCACCCGTGCGCCGACATGCGGCACGCGCACCAGCAGGCGCTGGCCTTCCAGACGATGAATCGCCTCGCGCAGCGGCCCGCGGCTGATGCCGTAGGTGCGTGCCAGTTCCGGCTCGGAGATCTTGCTGCCCGGGGCGATTTCGCCTTTGACGATGGCGGCCTGGATACGCCGGAAGACGTTTTCGGACAGGGTTTCCGAATCGTCGCCGCTGATGACCGGGGGATCGAGTTGATCCAGCATATTGTCGACACCTTTAAATCCAATGCGGCAAAAACTAGCGAATCAGCCGGCACCAGTCAAAGGATAAATGGATATTGTCGACAATCGTCTAATAACGCCCGATATCAGCCCCAAGGGTTATAGACCCGCTCGGGCGCTGGCGCCATAAAACCACCGTGCTAGAATGCCGCCCGCATTTGCCAGTCACTTGCACGGCTTGTCATAAAAAGCTGATAGGCACACGAAGGCGCGCGCAGACAGGACCTCCTGATGCCGTGGCCCTGAACCGAGAACGGAACGCTGCTCGCCAGGATTTATGAGACTCAAGCCCTTCCCCACCTTTTTCTATCTGTTTTGCCTGCCCGGCCTGGCTGTGGCGGGGGAAAAGACTGTGTACGGCCTTAACGAGTACGCTGCCCTCGACGGGATCAACCTGGAAGTGGCGGCGAAACTCGATACCGGGGCGAAAACCGCCTCCCTGAGCGCCCGCGACATCAAACGCTTCAAGCGCAACGGCGAGTCCTGGGTGCGTTTCTACCTGGCCATCGACGCTGCGCATTCGCACCCGATCGAACGGCCGCTGGCCCGGGTCAGCAAGATCAAGCGCCGCGCCGGCGACTACGACCCGGAAGAAGGCAAGAAGTACACAGCGCGCCCGGTGATCGAGCTGGATATCTGCATGGGTTCGGCAATGCGCAGCATCGAAGTGAACCTGACCGACCGCAGTGCGTTCCAATACCCGCTTTTGATCGGCTCCGAGGCGCTGAAACGCTTCGATGCGCTGGTCGATCCCAGTCTTAAATACGCTGCCGGCAAACCCGCCTGCGCCATCGCCGCTCATACCGCCGAGTAATTTCCATGCGTTCTCTAACCTTCCACCTGAAAATCCTGATCACCATCCTGGTGCTCCTGGGCGTTTCGGTTACGGCCTATCAGATTTTCGTGCTCGGCATTCCGGTGACCGAAGACGCCACCGACGACTTGTGGAACATCGACGCCAAGGTCGAGTTCGTCGCCAGCACCAAGGATCCGGTGAAGATCCAGATGTTCGTGCCGCCCCTGAGCCGCGATTACGTCAGCCTCAATGAAAGCTTCATCTCCAATAACTATGGCGTGGCGGTCAACCGTGTCGACGGCAACCGCAAGGTCACCTGGTCGGCGCGCCGGGCCAAGGGCAACCAGACCCTTTATTACCGTCTGGTGCTGACCAAACGTTACACCGCCGAGAAAACCAAGGTCAAAGGCCCGACTTTCCGCGACAGCATAGCCATCGAAGGCCCGGAAAAAATCGCCGCCGAAGCGCTGCTCGCGCCGATCCGCCAGCACTCGGCCGACGTCGAAACCTTCATCGGCGAAGCCATCAAACGTGTCAACAATACCAACGACGACAACGTGAAACTGCTGCTGGCCGGCGATCCGTCGACGGCCCACAAGGCAAAAATCGTCGAACTGCTGTTGTCCATCGCCCACGTTCCTGTCGAGAAAGTCCACACCATCCGCCTCGTCGCCGATCAGCCGCAAACCCCTGAACTGTGGCTGCGCAGCTTCAACGGCAACGACTGGCTGTACTTCAACCCGGAAACCGGCGAACAAGGCCTGCCGACCGACCGCCTGCTGTGGTGGACCGGCGATGAAAACCTGATCACCGTCGACGGCGCGAAGAAAGCCAACGTGACGTTCAGCCTGAACAACAGCGAGATGAACGCGATTCGTCTGGCCAAGCTGACTGACGAAAACACCGACGCCAACTTCCTCGAATACTCGCTGTACGGCCTGCCGCTGCAGACCCAGCAGACGTTCATGATCATGGTGATGATCCCGATCGGCGTGCTGGTGATCCTCATCCTGCGCAACCTGGTCGGCCTGCAGACCCTCGGCACATTCACCCCGGTGCTGATCGCCCTGGCCTTCCGCGAGACGCAACTGGGCTTCGGCATCCTGCTGTTTACCGTGATCACGGCGCTTGGGCTGTCGCTGCGCTCGTATCTGGAACATCTGAAACTGCAAATGCTGCCGCGACTCTCGGTGGTGCTGACCTTCGTGGTGGTGCTGATCGCGGCGATCAGTCTGTTCAGCCACAAGCTCGGTCTGGAGCGCGGCCTGTCGGTGGCGCTGTTCCCGATGGTGATTCTGACCATGACCATCGAACGCCTGTCGATCACCTGGGAAGAACGCGGCGCCAGCCATGCGCTGAAAGTAGCGATCGGCACGCTGTTCGCGGCGTCCCTGGCGCACCTGATCATGACCGTGCCGGAGCTGGTGTACTTCGTGTTCACCTTCCCGGCGATCCTGCTGATCCTGGTGGGCTTCATGCTGGCCATGGGTCGCTATCGTGGTTATCGCCTGACCGAACTGGTGCGCTTCAAGGCTTTCCTGAAGAAGGCTGACGCCTGATGTTCGGTTTCTGGAAGACCTGGAAGGCCCTGGAAGCCCGGGGCATCATGGGCATCAATCGGCGTAACGCGGACTACGTGCTCAAGTACAACAAGCGCAGTCTGTACCCGATTGTCGATGACAAAATCATCACCAAGGAGCGCGCGATCAAGGCCGGCATCCATGTGCCGGAACTGTATGGCGTGATTTCCACGGAGAAGGAAATCGACAAGCTCGACGAGATCATCGGCGGGCGCAACGACTTCGTGATCAAGCCGGCCCAGGGCGCCGGCGGTGACGGCATCATCGTCATCGCCGACCGTTTCGAAGGTCGCTATCGCACCGTGTCGGGCAAGATCCTCACCCACGAAGAGCTGGAGCACCATATCTCCAGCATCCTCACCGGCCTGTATTCGCTCGGTGGCCACCGCGACCGGGCGCTGATCGAATACCGGGTGACCCCGGACCAGATCTTCAAGAGCATCAGCTACGAAGGCGTGCCGGACATCCGCATCATCGTGCTGATGGGCTACCCGGTGATGGCCATGCTGCGCCTGCCGACCCGGCAGTCCGGCGGCAAGGCCAACCTGCACCAGGGCGCCATCGGCGTCGGTGTCGACCTGGCGACCGGCCTGACCCTGCGCGGCACCTGGCTGAACAACATCATCGCCAAACACCCGGACACCACCAACGCGGTGGACGGCGTGCAACTGCCCTACTGGGACGGTTTCATGAGACTCGCCGCGGGTTGTTATGAGCTGTGCGGCCTGGGTTACATCGGCGTGGACATGGTGCTGGACCAGGAGAAAGGCCCGCTGATTCTTGAGCTGAACGCGCGGCCGGGGCTGAATATCCAGATTGCCAATGACTGCGGGCTGACGGCACGTACCCATGCGGTGGAAGCGCATCTGGAAGATCTCAAGACCCGCGGCGTGACTGAAACGGTTGAAGAGCGGGTGGCGTTTGCTCAGGAATTGTTTGGGCATATTCCGGTGGTCGAAGGCTGAGTCGCGTTACCGGCCTCCGATCTGCCAATCCCCGACATCCCCTCTAGGAGCAATTCCCCGAGGGGACTACAATCCCCACCCCGCCTCGATGGCCGATCTGCCCCGCCCATGTTGACCTGTTCCGTACACCCGCTGCCCTACCGTGCCAACCCCGCCGACTATTTCGCGGCAATCCGCCATGCGCCCGGCGCCGTGCTGCTCGACAGCGGCCGGCCGAGTGCCGACCGTGGCCGTTATGACTTGCTCAGTGCGTGGCCGCTGGAACAACTGGCGGTGTTGCCCGACGAGCGCGGCGACGATTTCCTGCAACGCCTGCGGGGCAATCTGGCACGCCTCGGCGAGGCACAGTTGCCTTCGGAATACGAGCTGCCGTTCGCCGGTGGCCTGATCGGTTACCTGAGTTACGACTTCGGCCGGCATCTGGAAAATCTGCCCAGTCAGGCGCTGGATGATCTGCAACTGCCGGATGCGCGATTCGGTCTGTACGACTGGGCATTGATCAGCGATCACCAGAAAGCGACCAGCCAACTGGTGTTTCACCCGTCGGTAAGCGACAGCGAAAAACAACGGCTTATCGATCTGTTCAGCCAACCGGTGATCGCTGAGCTGACGCCGTTCAAGCTGAACACGGCGATGACCGCCGACCTGTCGGCCGACGACTATCGCCAGGCGCTCGAACGCATTCACCAATACATCCAGGCGGGCGACTGCTATCAGGTGAACTTCGCCCAGCGTTTCCGCGCGCCGTGTGAAGGTGACCCATGGCTGGCTTACTGCAAATTGCGCGAGGCCTGCCCGACGCCGTTTTCCGGGTTCCAGAGTCTGCCCGACGGCAACGCGGTGCTGAGCCTCTCGCCCGAGCGCTTTGTCAAAGTCAGCCAGCGCCAGGTGGAAACCCGCCCGATCAAGGGCACCCGCCCCCGTGGCGCGACCCCGGCCGAAGACGCCGCCAACGCCGCCGAATTGCTGGCCAGCCCCAAGGACCGCGCCGAGAACCTGATGATCGTCGACCTGCTGCGCAACGATCTCGGTCGCACCTGCCGCATCGGCTCGGTGCGGGTGCCGGAGCTGTTCAGCCTGGAAAGTTATCCGAACGTGCATCACCTGGTCAGCAGCGTGACCGGTGAGCTGGCGGAGGATCGCGATGCCCTGGACCTGATCGCCGGCAGCTTCCCCGGCGGCTCGATCACCGGCGCACCGAAGATTCGTGCGATGCAGATCATCGACGAACTGGAACCGACCCGACGCGGCTTGTATTGCGGCTCGTTGCTGTACCTGGACGTGCGTGGCGAGATGGACAGCTCCATCGCGATTCGCAGTCTGCTGGTGAAGGATGGGCAGGTGTGTTGCTGGGGTGGTGGCGGGATCGTCGCCGACTCGGACTGGGAGGCGGAGTATCAGGAGTCGATTACCAAAGTCAAAGTTCTGCTCGAAACCCTGCAGAACCTCTGACGAGTGTGGCGAGGGCGGTTGCGCCCTCGCCACAGCATGACTTACAGGCTCAAATCGCGGCTCGAAGCCTTGAGAAATTCCTGCTTCAACTCGCCAAAGCTGTGCACCGCCGGAAACTGCGGGAACTCCCGGATCACGTTATCCGGCGCATGGAACAGGATCCCCGCGTCCGCTTCACCCAGCATGCTGGTGTCGTTGTAAGAATCCCCCGCCGCAATCACCCGGTAATACAGGCTCTTGAAAGCCAGGACCGACTGACGTTTCGGATCTTTCTGACGCAACTGATAGCCCGTGACCCGCCCGCTTTCGTCAGTGATCAGACGGTGGCAGAGCAAGGTCGGGAAGCCCAGCTGGCGCATCAGCGGCTGGGAAAACTCATAGAACGTGTCCGACAGAATCACCACCTGAAACCGCTCGCGCAGCCAGTTGACGAACTCCACCGCGCCGTCCAGCGGCTTGAGGGTGGCGATCACTTCCTGAATATCCGAAAGCTTCAGGCCATGTTCGTCGAGGATGCGCAGGCGTTGCTTCATCAGCACGTCGTAGTCGGGAATGTCCCGGGTGGTGGCCTTGAGCGATTCGATTCCGGTTTTTTCGGCGAAGGCGATCCAGATTTCCGGTACCAGCACTCCTTCAAGATCAAGACAGGCAATTTCCACAGAACACTCCGTTTGTAATGTTTATTGAGTCGAGCGAGCCCGAACTCTAGCGGCTCGACCCGGACCGTGCAACGCAGAGGCCGCCCCGGCAGGCGTTGCTTTTTGTTAACATCGCCGCCATATAGAGCGCCCAGCGCCACCGACCTGTAGGAAGCCGCCCTGATGAGCCCAACGTTCGACGTCGTGGAACTCGCCACGACCTATGCCAACAAATCCGCCCAGGACATCCTCAAACTCGCATTCGCCGAGTTCGGCGATGACCTGTGGATATCTTTCAGCGGCGCCGAGGATGTGGTGCTGGTGGACATGGCCTGGAAGCTGAACAAGAACGTCAAGGTGTTCAGTCTCGACACCGGTCGTCTGCACCCGGAAACCTACCGCTTCATCGATCAGGTGCGCGAGCACTACAAGATCGACATCGAGCTGGTCTCGCCGGACTACACGAAACTCGAACCGTTCGTGAAGGAAAAAGGCCTGTTCAGCTTCTACAAGGACGGTCATGGCGAGTGCTGCGGGATCCGCAAGATCGAGCCGCTGCGCCGCAAACTGTCCGGCGTCAAAGCCTGGGCCACCGGCCAGCGACGCGACCAGAGCCCCGGTACCCGCAGTGCCGTCGCAGTGATGGAAATCGACAGCGCGTTCTCCACCCCGGAGCGCACCCTGTACAAGTTCAACCCGCTGGCACAGATGACCAGCGAGGAAATCTGGGGCTACATCCGTATGCTGGAGCTGCCGTACAACAGTCTGCATGAGCGTGGTTTCATCAGCATCGGCTGCGAACCGTGCACCCGCCCTGTCCTGCCGAACCAGCACGAGCGCGAAGGCCGCTGGTGGTGGGAAGAAGCGACCCAGAAAGAATGCGGTTTGCACGCCGGGAATATCATCAGCAAGGCGTAAACCGCTCGCCCCACAGTTGTCTCTGACAGACATGAAAAATGTGTACACACGAATGTCACCATCGGTGCCATTTATGTGTGCACTTTTCATTTCTACGCCCTGAAAAGTTACATTCCGCTGCCAAAGCGATCCCTTCCGGCGTCCGCCAAAATCCCTTCCGAAAAATAAATACCTGTTCGAACGGTCAATTTATATCGCCTGAATTTCAGTGACTTGGCGCTATTCAATAACTTTTCGAAATCAGTGGTGGTTTTCATAGATCGCTGACTGGCACAGATCTGGCTTAAGTGCATACATGTTTTGTATACAAAACTGCAAAACATGAACCCACACTTTCGATCCGCAAGCCTGAAGCGCCCTATCCCGTACAGGCTGCAGATGCCCCGTAACCAGTGATGTTTCAGCGTCGCGACGAAGATCTGCCGAGCCCGAGCGCTCATGCACAGTCATCGCGGCCCGAACATCAGGAGCCTGCCGGAATGCGTACGAGTCTTTCGAACAACAACATCGCGCTGAATCTGCCCTCCTCCTCAACCCTCGATCACACCGTACCCGGTGACGGCATCGCCGAACCGCTGCAATTGAGTCCACGCCTGCATAACAGCGACCTCGCACCAACCAAGGTCGAAGGACGGCGCTGGGGCAAATACAGCATCTTCGCCCTGTGGACCAACGATGTGCACAACATCGCCAACTACTCGTTTGCCATCGGTCTGTACGCCCTGGGCCTGGGCGGCTGGCAGATTCTGCTGTCGCTGGGGATCGGCGCGGCGCTGGTGTATTTCTTCATGAACCTGTCCGGCTACATGGGACAGAAAACCGGGGTACCGTTTCCGGTGATCAGCCGGATCAGTTTCGGCATCCACGGGGCGCAGATTCCTGCGTTGATCCGGGCGGTGATTGCCATCGCCTGGTTCGGGATTCAGACGTATCTGGCGTCGGTGGTGTTTCGCGTGTTGCTCACGGCGATCCATCCCGGTTTCGCCGACTACGACCACAACTCGATCCTCGGCCTGTCGAGCCTGGGCTGGGTGTGTTTCGTGGCGATCTGGTTCGTGCAACTGGGGATTCTGGCCTACGGCATGGAGATGGTCCGCCGCTACGAAGCCTTCGCCGGACCGGTGATTCTGCTGACCGTCGCCTGCCTCGCCGCGTGGATGTACACCCAGGCCAACGCAACCATTGCCTGGTCGATCCGCGAACCGCTGACCGGCGGCGAGATGTGGCGCAACATCTTTGCCGGCGGCGCCTTGTGGCTGGCGATCTACGGCACGCTGATCCTCAACTTCTGCGACTTCGCCCGCTCCTCGCCATGCCGCAAAACCATCAAGATCGGAAACTTCTGGGGCCTGCCGGTGAATATTCTGGTGTTCGCCGGGATCACCGTCCTGCTGTGCGGTGCGCAATTTCAGATCAACGGGCGGATCATCGAGAGCCCGACCGAAATCATCGCCTCGATCCCCAACACGTTCTTTCTGGTGCTCGGTTGCCTGGCGTTCCTGATCGTCACCGTGGCGGTGAACATCATGGCCAACTTCGTCGCCCCGGCCTTCGTGCTCAGCAACCTGGCACCTAAATACCTGACCTTCCGCCGCGCCGGGCTGATCAGCGCAACGATTGCGGTGCTGATCCTGCCGTGGAACCTCTACAACAGCCCGCTGGTGATCGTGTATTTCCTGTCCGGCCTCGGCGCCCTGCTCGGCCCGTTGTACGGCGTGATCATGGTCGACTACTGGCTGATCCGCAAAAGCCGGATCCACGTGCCGCAGTTGTACAGCGAAGACCCGAATGGCGCGTATTTCTACAGCCGCGGGGTCAATCTGCGGGCGGTGGCGGCGTTCATTCCGGCCGCGCTGATCGCCATCGTCCTGGCACTGGTGCCGGGCTTCCACAGCGTTTCGCCCTTCTCCTGGCTGATCGGTGCCGGCATCGCCGGGATGCTTTATCTGATCGTCGCCAAACGCCAGCCGCATTACGCCGACGTGGACGGCGAAGCCATCGCCGTCGACAACGTCAGCCACTGAATCTTTTGGCGGCCCTTCGCGGGGCCGCAGAACCAACCGTAATAAGGACTTCCCATGCGAATTCTCGTGGTCAACGTCAACACCACCGAATCCATCACTCAGGCCATCGCCCGCTCGGCGCAGGCTGTGGCCTCCCCCGGCACCGAGATCGTCGGCCTGACGCCGTACTTCGGCGCCGATTCAGTCGAGGGCAATTTCGAAAGTTACCTGGCCGCCATCGCCGTGATGGACCGGGTGATGTCCTACGACCAGCCGTTCGACGCAGTAATCCAGGCCGGCTACGGCGAACACGGTCGCGAAGGTTTGCAGGAGTTGCTCAACGTGCCGGTGGTGGACATCACCGATGCGGCGGCCAGCACTGCGATGTTTCTCGGCCACGCCTATTCGGTGGTCACCACGCTGGATCGCACCGTTCCGTTGATCGAGGATCGACTGAAACTCTCGGGCCTGTGGGATCGCTGCGCCTCAGTGCGCGCCAGTGGTCTGGCGGTGCTTGAGCTGGAACACGAACCGCAACGGGCGCTGGAAGCGATTGTGCATCAGGCTGAACTGGCGGTGACTCAGGATAAAGCCGAAGTGATCTGCCTCGGTTGCGGCGGCATGGCCGGGCTCGATGAAAAGATCCGTCAGCGTACCGGCGTGCCGGTGATCGATGGCGTTACTGCTGCCGTGACCATCGCCGAATCGCTGGTTCGTCTGGGGCTATCAACGTCCAAGGTGCGGACGTATGCGACCCCACGGCCGAAGACCATCATCGGCTGGCCAGCACGTTTTGCGCGTTGAACCGCTCGGCGAGACCCTGGGTTGAAAATTGCTCGATGATGAAATCGACAAACGCCCGGGTCTTGCCCGGCAGCAGTTTGTGCTCGGCGTAATAGATGGAGATGTTGCCGTCGTCGACGTACCAGTCAGGCAAGACCCGCTGTAACGTTCCCGCCTCCAGATAACCGACAGCGAACGGCATGCTCACCAACGCAATCCCCAGCCCCTGCGCCGCCGTGGCGCAGGCGGCTTCGGAATCGCTCATGGTCATTCGCGCCGTGAGGGTCAGCGGGCTGTGTTGCCGGGTGCGATGGGTCAACTGCCAGGAACGCACGCGACCGGTCTGCGGCGAGCGGATCAGGATGCCCTCGTGCAGTTTGAGGTCGTCCGGTTCGCTGATCGGCGCGTGCCGATCCAGGTAATCAGCCGAAGCCACCAACACCCGATGCGCCGGCGTCAGCCTGCGCGCAACCACGCCTTGGGGCAGCTCGAAGCCACCGCCAATCGCCGCATCAAAACCCTGGCCGATCAGATCGACCTGTCGGTTATCGAAGTGCCAGTCCGGGTTGATCGCCGGGAACCTTGTCAGGAACTCCCCCAGCAGCGGCACGATGTACAAGCGGCCGAACACCGTGCCCATGCTGACTTTCAGCGTACCCGCCGGTTGACCGCCGGCGCTGGCCAGATTGCTCACGGCATTCTGGATGGTGGTCAGGCTGCCGCTGACCTCACTCAGAAACAATTGCCCCGCTTCCGTCAGGGTCAACCGACGGGTGCTACGCTGGAACAGCCTCACGCCGAGGCGCGCTTCCAGTTTCGCCACGCTTTTGCCCACGGCGGCCGGTGTCAGGCTCAGGCGTCGCGCGGCCTCGGCAAAGCTGCCGACTTCGGCGCTACGCACGAAGCATTCGATACTGCTGAAGGTTTCCATGGCCGCCATTCCAAACTTTTGGTTTACACAGACTATAGCAACCACGGTCTACTCGCCCGGTGGCGAGGGGCAGATACTCGACACCACACCAAGGCAGCCTGCCTTGAAATTTCTGGAGATCGAACATGACCACTCAACACCTCAGCGGTAAAGTCGCTCTGATTCAAGGCGGCTCTCGCGGCATCGGTGCCGCCATCGTCAAGCGCCTGGCCGCCGAAGGCGCCGCGGTTGCCTTCACCTACGTCAGCTCCGCCGCCAAGGCTGAGGAATTGCAAAACAGCATCACCGCGAGCGGCGGCAAAGCCCTGGCGATCAAGGCCGACAGCGCCGATGCCGGCGCCATCCGCAACGCCGTGAACGCGACCGTCGAAACCTTTGGCCGCCTCGACATTCTGGTCAACAACGCCGGTGTGTTGGCCGTCGCCCCGCTGGAAGACTTCAAACTGGAAGACTTCGACCAGACCCTGGCAATCAACGTCCGCAGCGTGTTCATCGCCAGTCAGGAAGCCGCCAAACACATGGGCGAAGGCTCACGCATCATCAACATCGGCAGCACCAACGCCGACCGCATGCCCTTCGCCGGTGGCGGCGTGTATGCGATGAGCAAATCCGCCCTGGTGGGCCTGACCAAAGGTCTGGCCCGCGACCTCGGCCCACGGGGCATCACCATCAACAACGTGCAGCCTGGCCCGGTGGACACCGACATGAACCCGGCCCACGGCGACTTTGCCGAAAGCCTGATTCCGCTGATGGCGGTCGGTCGTTACGGCAAAGCCGAGGAAATCGCCAGCTTCGTCGCCTACCTCGCAGGCCCGGAAGCCGGTTACATCACCGGTGCCAGCCTGAGCATCGACGGTGGTTTCGGCGCCTGATTGATCAGATTCTTGATAATGAAAAACGCCGCCCCTCCTTTTACAGAGGGGCGGCGTTTTTATGTTTGCGGTTTGATCAGGCCCAGTCCAGCGCCGGCAAACCACAGGCACTCGGCGTGAACGCTTTCAACGTACGAAGAATCCCGTCGGCGTGTGCGTATTTTTCATCGGCCATGGCGGCATCGGGAATCGCGATGGCGGTCATGCCCGCTGCTTTCGCGGCTGTCACGCCAAACGGCGAATCCTCGAACACCAGACAATCTTCCGGCGCCACACCGAGGCGGCGAGCGGCGGTGAGGAAAATGTCCGGCGCCGGTTTGGCCGCACCGACTTCCGGGTCGTCAGCGGTGACGATGAAGTCGAACAACGCAAACCAGTCGCGGTGCAACGTGGTTTTCTGACCGAACGACTGGCGCGACGAACTGGTACCGACGGCAATCGGAATGTTGTGCGCCTTGAGGTGACGAATCAGTTCCTCGGCCCCCGGCATCGCTTGCGCGGTGGGAAAACGCTCGCGCATCAGCGGCTCGCGAATCACCAGAAACTCTTCGGCGGTGATCGGCAGATCCAACGCTTCGACCACATAACGGGCCAGATCACCTGCGCCACGCCCGATGATGTTCTGCTTGATGCTCCAGTCGAAGGTACGCCCGTAACGCTCGGCAATCAGCGAGGTAACCTCGGTGTAGATGCCCTCGGTGTCCAGCAGCAAACCGTCCATATCGAAAATCACGGCCTTGATCGGGCCGAACGCCTTCAGCGGTGCATTCATCATCGGATCCGTTATCAAAAACATCCCAGGCGGCATCGGGTACCGCTGCTCGGATCTGATTAAAGGGTTCAGCAGCATAACGAGCGCGGCCGAGGTTGAGCAACGGGCAATGTCGGTTGTCCGCCGAACGTTGCCAGGCACATTTAGAGAATTGCCCTACAGACATCGCCTACTTGCCTGACTTCTTTCCTGTTTGATCCCCCGCAAAGTTTCGCGCCATCCCTTGATGCGCGCGAGTGACTGCGAATGCTTCCATCCGATCGACTCCTGTACCTGAACAACAGCATCGGTTTGCTGGTGGTGGCTGCGCTGAACCCTGACCAGCCCGACGCCGAGAAACTGTTTCAGGAGTTCCGCCTCTGCCTCAACGACTATGAAAGCTGGGCCGAGCAGTTCTGGACGGGAACCGCGCTGGATGTCGATCAGGTGTTCAAGGTCGGCAACGATGTCCAGCTCAGTGCGCCGGTTGGCAGTCGAAAACCCATCAGCACTTCCGTAGTCATGTGCCCCGTTGCCGGGCCCCTGACGCTGGTGCACATGTTCGAAGCTGCGCGCTTCGTGCCGATCGGCGATACGCCGGTGACCCTGGAACCGGTCATTTCCGATGTCGGCGGCGTCCTGAAATTCGGCGAACCGCAGCATTACACCATCGGCCCCAGCGGCATTCTCGAAGTCGACGACTGCGACCGGGGCCAGCGTTATCGCATCACCTTCTTTCCCGATGTTTCCACCGCGCATATCCAGACGCTGTATGCCTCGTATCAAGGGCTCATTGATGGCCTGGAAAAATGGTTGCGTGAGGAATGGGTCGGGTTTCAACCGCAATGGGCGGAGTTTTCCAGCGCGGGTTTCCTGGAGCGTTACGGTCAGTTGCAGCAGGCCGACTGGCGCGGTTTCGAAACGGCCCTGAACGGCGTCTGGGATGACGTGAAACAGCTGTTTGCCCTGCTCGCCGACTTGCAGGCCAACAGCGAAAAACTGCTGCAATACCTGTCCGGCGTCGAGCTGGAAGCCTTGCTCGAGGCCTCCTCCGAAGCCATCGCCAATGGCCTGCTGATGCTCAGCGACGAGCCGTTGCTGTTCATTCATCTGGCGGCGTTCACCAGTTGGCTGAAGATGCTGCCGCCGCAGTATCTGGCCGAGGTGGTGGCTGAAGTTCGGGTCGAATTGCTGATCGGCTTTCTGTTGATGCGCGTGTCGGCGGGCATGGGGGTTCCGCTGCGGTTGAGCGCCAAGGTGCTCGGCAAGATCAAGTCGCCGCGTGCCCGGGAATGGCTGGCGGCGTCGGCGTTGCGTTTGGCGGAGCTGACTTCGGCACCCGATCTGGCTCGGCATGCGGCCGCCTTGAAACCGCTGATGATCAATGCGCGTCCGGCACCGTTGCGGCCGACGCCTGCGGTTCCGCTGGAGATTCGCACGGCGGATGCGCAGGTGCTGACGGTGCCCAATCCGGCGGCCATTGCGCGTAACAAGTCACACGGCACGACGCGAATGGAGCGGCATGAGCCTCGCGACGATGCGTCGGCTCAGGCGAAGAACCCCAACGGCGACAGCGCCGATTGCGTCCCCCGCACCTGCACCAATGGTTGCCCGGTGTCGATGGTCACCGGCGAAGAGCTGCTGACGCTGACCGATGGCGTGCTCGACGGGTTGTTGCCCTTCGAGTTCAGCCGGTTGTATCGCACCAGTGCAGTGGAAATCGATGTCGGGTTGGGGTTTGGCTGGAGTCACTCGCTGGCGCATCGGCTGGAGATTGATGGCGCTTCGGTGGTCTGGGTTGACCATGAGAACCGGCGGACGCGGTTTCCCTTGCCGAGTGTTGAGCGGCCGGCGATTCACAACAGTTTGTCGCGGGCGGCGATCTTTCTCGGGGATGAGCCGGAGGAACTGATCGTTGCGCTGGCGGGGGATGCGGCGCGGTTTTATCACTTTCGGGCTGGGCGTCTGACTGCTGTCAGCGATGCCTATGGCAATCGGCTGCGTATTACGCGTGATCGTCTGGATCGGGTTGAGCGCCTCGATAACGGGGCCGGTCGTTCCTTGTTGCTGCGCTACGAGCGGGCGCATCTGGTGGCCGTGGACTATCAAGTCTGGCGCGAAGCTGCCTGGCGTACCGAGCAGACGCTGGTCAGCTACCGCTTTGATGCCCGTCATCGGTTGATCGAGGCGACCAACGCCGTCGGCGAAAGCGAGCGTTACGACTACGACGACCGGCACGTCATCCTGCAACGGCAGTTAACCGGTGGCGCGAGTTTCTTCTGGGAGTGGGAACGTTCCGGCAAGGCCGCGCGTTGCGTGCGGCACTGGGCGTCGTTTTCGCAGATGGACACGCGTTACGTCTGGGACGACGCCGGCAGCGTGCGAGTGCAGTACGTCGACGGCCGTGAAGAGGTTTACGTCCACGACGACACGGCGCGGCTGGTGCGTCAGGTCGCGGCCGACGGTGGCGAGCAGCTCAAGGCCTACGATGCGCAGGGCCGGCTGATCGCCGAGCAGGATGCGCTGGGGGCGGTCACCGAGTACCGCTATGACGACGCCGGACGGCTGATCGCGCTGATTCCGCCGGACGATACGCCGACGTCCTACGAGTACCGCAACGGTTTCCTGCACCGCCGTAGCCGGGGCGAGGCGGAGTGGACCTACCGGCGTAATGCCCAGGGCGATATCACCGAGGCGGTCGATCCTGACGGTCATGTCACCCATTACCACCACGACCCGCAGGGGAGGCTGCTGTCGATCCGTTATCCGGACAGCGGTCGGCATGTGTTCGTGTGGAACGACCTTGGCCAGTTGGTCGAGGAAAGCCTGCCCAACGGTGGGGTTCGGAAGTTTTCCTACGATGCCTTGGGACGGCGGATTACTGCGCAAGACGAACACGGCGCGGTCACCCGTCATGTGTGGGACGCCGTCGGACGGCTGATCCAGGCCACCTCGCCGACCGGTGCCACCCGTGCCTGGTCCTACAGCGCCTACGGCCAGATCACCGCCGAACGCGATGAGTTGGGGCGCATCACCCGCTACGAGTATGACGACGACCTGCACCTGGTCAGCCGGCGGATCAAGCCCGACGGCACGCGGCTGCAATACCGCTACGACCATGCGCAGCTGTTGCTCACGGAGATCGAGAACGAGTCCGGCGAAAAGTACCGGCTGGACTACACGCCGACCGGATTGATCCGACAGGAAACCGGCTTTGATGGGCGGCGTACCGCGTATGCCTACGACCGCAACGGCCATCTGCTGGAGAAGACCGAGTTCGGTGACGACGGCTCGACGCTGGTCACCGGCTATCAACGTGATGCTGCTGGGCGTCTGCTGCTCAAGACCCTGCCGGACGGAGTTGAGGTCAGCTATCGCTATGACCGTTTGGGCCGTTTGGTCGGTGTGGATGACGGCCAGGATCACCCACTGGCCTTCGAATACGACCTGCAGGACCGACTGGTGCGCGAGCATCAGGGCTGGGGCACGCTGCGTTACACCTACGACGCCTGCGGCCAACTGACCCGGATGCGTCTGCCGGACAACAGCAAGCTCGATTACCACTACGCCAAGGGCGGCGCGCTGACCGCGATCGACCTCAACGGCGCCTTGCTCACCCGCCACGTCTACCTGAACGGTCGCGAACAGCAGCGCCAGCAAGGCCTACTGCTCAGCGAATATGCCTACGACGAACAAGGACGATTGCACTCCCACGCCGTAGGCCATCAACGCAGCGCGCTGTATCGCCGCGACTTTGCCTACAGCGCCAACGGCAACCTCGAACACATCGCCGACACACGCCACGGTCAGCGCAGCTACCAGTACGACGCCCTCGACCGGCTGATCCGCGTGCGCCACACCCGCGACGATGTGCCGGAAAACTTCGCCCACGACCCGGCCGGCAACCTGCTGCTGCAGGATCGGCCCGGCCCGACCAGCATCAAAGGCAACCGCCTGCTGATGCAGGGCGACCGCCATTACGACTACGATGCCTTCGGCAACCTGATCCGCGAACGCCGCGGCCGCGCCCAACAGCTCGTCACTGCATACCGCTACGACAGCCAGCACCGCCTGATCGGCCTGACCCGCCCCGACGGCAGCACCGCGTCCTACCAATACGACGCCTTCGGTCGCCGCATCCGCAAAACCGTCGACGGCCAGACCACCGAGTTCTTCTGGCAAGGCGACCACCTGATCGCCGAAAGCAGCAAAGAACAACACCGCAGCTTCATCTACGAACCCGGCACCTTTCGCCCGCTGGCGATGCTCGACGGCCAAGGCCCGAAACGCGCCTGCCCGTTCTACTACCAGCTCGACCACCTCGGCACCCCGCAGGAACTGACCGATTACAGCGGCGAGATCGTCTGGTCAGCCAAATACAGCGCCTACGGCAAGGTCACCTCGCTGGAACTGGCGACCGAGGACTACCTCGACCAGCCGCTGCGCTTTCAGGGGCAGTATTTCGATGCGGAAAGCGGGTTGCACTACAACCGGCACCGGTACTACGACCCGGATGTTGGACGGTACCTGACGCCGGATCCGGTGAGGCTGGCAGGTGGGTTGAACCAGTACCGGTACGTGCCGAATCCAACGGGGTGGGTGGATCCGTTGGGGTTGACTTCCAATTGTCCGCCGCCGAATAGGCCGGGATGTTCGGTGCCGGATAGGACAGCAGGCACTAAAGTAGATGAAGGCGAGCCAAAAACTCCCGGCCCAATACAAGAAAATCACTATCTGTACAGAGGTGATGAACGAGAGCCATGGGATATCTTTGAAGGAGGATTTGAACCATGGGGCGAGAGTAAGGACTTATTTTTGCACGCATTAGATAACAAAAGTCCTCCCAGCTGGTTCGTAAGCACATCAATCTCGGAAAAAGAAGCCGCGAAGTTTGCAACTGGATACGGGTATGCCGAAGGATACATCTACATCCTGAAAAACATTCGAGGAATCGATGTAAACAAAGAGCTAGGCGCTATGTCACCACATCGACGCGAGAAAGAAATAGCAGTCCCTGGCGGTATCAACAATCGAGATATCGTGGGTGCTACACCTGTCAATGAGGATGGTACCTACGTCGGGTATTCAATACCTAATCCGTATAGGAGGTAACAATGAAAACAATAGAAATTCAAATCCTGAAAAATCAAAGAAAAGAAACAGCACAAGTCGAATTTGATAGAAAAAAAAGATCGCTAACACTCACCATGAAGGATGGATTAATAAAAACCTGCACTGCAGAGGACCTATATGAATGCTTCGGCATAATTAGGTCACATTTTCCAGAAATAATTTTTCTTTGCAAAGGAGCACGGAAAAATGTTCACCCCTCCCGTATGACTTCGCAGATGTCATGCGGGCTAGTCGCATATCAAGTCAGGCTTGGCCTTCCAACCGAAGAAGAAGACATTGTCAGAATTTTTGACTACGAAGAAGAAGATCTAACAAACGATATAAAGGAGCAAAAAGAATTCTACTCATCTTGGATAAAATCACTTACTTCATAATTCGAGTATTTTCTTACCTTTTTAATCAAGGGGCTCCCGCCCCCCATATAACTTGCAGACCCACTCTCACTCATCATCATCAAAATCCTCATACTCAAGCTCCTCCCCCTCACCCTCCCAAAGCGGAACCGTCGCATCATCCATCAACGACCCCGGATCTTCATTCCCCGGATCATTGATAAACGGCAACCCGCTCGGGCCTTTTTCTTCCTTGCCTTCGGTTTCGGGAGTCATGGTGCACCTCGGAAGCTCAGCGTGTAGACGTTCGAAAAGTATGGTCGCTAAACGTTCTGGCGCATTACGCGGGAACACAAAAAACCCGGCACAAGGCCGGGTTTCAGTCATTCCGCTTGCTCAGCGGTGACGATATTTGTGTTTGTGCTTGTGGCCGCCACCGGAATGCGATTTTCCGCCATCGCCTCCCAGGCTGTTGCCCACTGCCCCACCTGCCGCGCCGCCGAGTCCGGCACCGACCGCCGAGCCGGTAGATCCACCGACGCTGTTGCCTAGCACTGAACCACCCGCCGCGCCAAGACCGCCACCAATCGCGGCCTCCGTACGATTTCGCTTGTTCGCTCCGACGGCACTGCCGGCTGCACCGCCCACACCGGCACCGACTGCTGCGCCGGTACTGCCGCCGAGTTGCCCGCCGACCACATTACCCAGCACACCACCCAGACCACCACCGACCGCCGCGGAACCATCGCCGGCAGCCATGGCGCCTTGCGCCACAAGCAACCCTAAAACCAACGCAGTTAAAGTCGATCGCATACAGACCTCGCAGGTCCCGGATCGGGACGGTACGCCCGGAATGGGCTATACGGAATTGGAGGCGGATTCCGGAAAAACGTTCAGCAACGAAAAGGCCCGGCATATAGCCGGGCCTTTTCAGACATGCATTCGCAATCAGTGACGCTTGTGACCTTTGGACAGGTTGCTGCCCACCGCGCCGCCCGCTGCGCCGCCCAGGCCGGCGCCGATGGTCGCGCCGTTCTTGCCACCCAGGCTGTTGCCGATGATCGAACCGCCTGCCGCGCCAACACCGCCGCCAATGGCCGCTTTGGTACGGGCACCTTTCTTCGCTGCCAACGCACCGCCAGCCGCACCGGCCAGGCCAGCGCCGATGGCCGCGCCGCTGCTGCCGCCCATTTTCTGGCCGACCACATTACCCAGCGCGCCACCCAGGCCACCACCCAGTGCGGCGGTGCCATCACCGGCCATTGCACCTTGAGCGACCAGAAGCCCCAGAACCAGAGCAGGCAGAGTTAAACGCATGACGAAAACCTCAAAAGAAGGAAGAAAAAGGGCGCAGATTGAATGCTGTTGCCGCAGCAATGTCCAGTGCCACAGCGCACTTGGCGCCGATTGGACAGCGATTTTGGAAAAGGTTTTATCGCAGGCAAAAAAAAGCCCGCTGGGGAGACGGGCTGGAGACTTGCTTTCTAACGGATGGCTTCACCCTACGTAGACCGGTGTGAAAAGTTTGTGAAAGAAACCGGACGATTCCGCAATTTCCGTAGGACGCTTCTCTAGAAAATCAGCAATCAAAAACCCCGCTCATTGGCGGGGTTCTGTGGCATCCGGATTACTTCCTGGAACGTGTCGTCACCTTGGGCAGAAATTTCGCTTTCGGCCCCTTGGGTGCTGTCGACTTGATCTTGCCGGTCTGCACCGGATCTTCGCCAAAGCCCGCCTGATACTCGGTCTGGCCACAGCGCACGCAATTGTTGAATGGAAATTCAGCCCCGTCGTCTTCGATGTACGGATCAGTCATCTCTTCACCCCTTTCAAAAGCGGGCCGATACCGGCAAGACCCTTTTGCCTGAAAAAATATCGACCTCCAAGGCTTTTGAGACTAGCCGGTCATTCCTGGACTTGTGATTCAGATCGCCCGAAGCCCGACGAATGGCCTACAGAAATTAAACACAATGTTCAGACCGCTGGTCCTACGGAGCTAAAGATTCGCACCTACAGGCCGTTGCCCTTTTTCCTACGCAATGAATCTCAAGGAGAGAACATGGAAATCAAAGGATTCCCGCCAATGCCTGTTGTAAAGCTCACGGACGAGCAGATCGCCGCCGCTAAAGCCGCGGCGGAAAAATTCAAGGAGAAGGTTGCCTCGGGTGAAATCATCATCAAGCCACTGGACGGACCTAGTCCGGTGCAGCCTGGCAAACCTGGCGTCATCTACCATCCAGACCCGGTTCAGCCTGGCGGTACGCCGATGGTTGCCATCGATACGCCCCTGACCTACGACTCGAAAGGCACTGTCGTACTCAAACCACAGGGCTGATTGTCAGCAACGAGCCCATTCCGTTGAATGGGCTCACACACGCTAAACCAAAGATCAACGCAACTTGACCGCCGTGCCGGTCGCGAACACAACAACCATGCCGCCCTTCCCCGCCGGCATGCTGATCTCGAAATCTACTCCGACCACCGCATCCGCCTGCAACGCCCGCGCCCGCTCCTTGATCTCGTCGGTCGCCTGAACACGCGCCTCCTTCAACGCCCGCTCCAGCGTCTGCGAACGTCCACCGAAAAAGTCCCGCATCCCGGCGAACATATCGCGAATCACATTCACGCCCTGCACCGACTCGGCACTGACAACGTCCAGATACGCCGTGATCTGCCGGCCTTCGATGGAGTGGGTGGTGGAAATGATCATGGAAGTCGTCCTTTTACATACAAATAAAGCCGCGATTGTACTGCCCCGGCTAAGTGAAGCCGAACCCAACTCTGTGAGCAAAAAAATCCGGACGCCTGAATGCACAAAACCCCTGGTTTCTCTCGAAACCAGGGGTTTTGTTTACATCGAATTTGGCGGTGAAGGAGAGATTCGAACTCTCGATACAGTTTCCTGTATACACACTTTCCAGGCGTGCTCCTTAAGCCACTCGGACACTTCACCGTATCTCTTCAAACATGTTCTGTCTGTCGAGGCGCGCTAATGTAGTCGAAAGCTTTTCTGATGGCAAACTTTTTTTCAGAATTTTCATGCGGTTAAGAGAAAAAGTCGTTTCCGCTGTCGATGGACCATGGCGATCCGGCCAATCTCGGGTGGGCGCGGCCCTTCTATATAGGCACGCAGGCGTTTGTCGTGGGGCACGTTGCAGCGGATCAGCCGCTCAAGGGTGACCGACGGGTCAGTCACAGTGCTTTACCTGACCGGCGACGGTGGGTAACGTCTGCCCATCTTTCTTATAAGGAATTGCGCCATGAGCGACCTGATTGCCTACCACCTCGAAGACGGTATCGCGACCCTGACCCTGAGCAACGGCAAGGTCAACGCCATTTCCCCGGACGTGATCGCGGCCTTCAACGCGGCGCTGGATCAGGCGGTGGCGGATCGTGCAATCGTGATCATTACCGGCCAGCCAGGCATTCTGTCGGGCGGCTACGATTTGAAGGTAATGACAGCCGGCCCTAAAGAAGCCGTGTCCCTGGTAACCGCCGGTTCGACCCTCGCCCGTCGCCTGCTGTCGCACCCGTTCCCGGTGATTGTTGCCTGCCCGGGTCATGCCGTGGCCAAAGGCGCGTTCATTCTGTTGTCCGCCGATTACCGGATCGGTGTGGATGGACCGTTCAGCATCGGTCTGAACGAAGTGCAGATCGGCATGACCATGCACCACGCCGGCATCGAGCTGGCTCGTGATCGTCTGCGTCGCTCGGCCTTCCACCGTTCGGTGATCAACGGCGAAATGTTCGATCCGCAAAGCGCTGTGGATGCCGGTTTCCTCGACAAGGTGGTTTCTGCCGAGGAACTGCAAGGTGCCGCCCTCGCCGCCGCGCGTCAGTTGAAGAAGATCAACATGACCGCGCACAAGAACACCAAGCTCAAAGTGCGCAAGGCGCTGCTGGAAACCCTGGACAACGCGATCATTCAGGATCAGGAACACCTGGGCTGACCCCCTTCGCTCATCTAAAGAAAAGCCCGACCGTCGTGTCGGGCTTTTTCTTACATGCGCGGTTTAAAACTCTTCGGCAGCTCTAGGACGCCTCTGACCGACAAGTCGGAAACATGCGCTTAAACATCGCCCATCTCCTGACTCTATAGCGGCAATTGCCGAAAACAGTGCACATCCGTACACTGCGCCACCTTTTGTCCCGGTGGGCCTGAAAATGCTGTTCGTGTTTCGTATGTTATTGATGGGCCTGCACTTTATGCTGGCGGGTGTGCTGGGGGTGATTCTCGGGCTGTGCCGGCCATTCAATCCGGACAACAGTCGTCTGTGCGCCCGTCTCTATGCGCTACCGGCCATGTGCATTCTGCGCCTGCGAGTGAAGGCTGACGTCGGTCAGCTGATGAACAAGCCCGACAGCTGCGTGATCATCGCCAACCACCAGTCCAACTATGACCTGTTCGTATTCGGCAACGTAGTACCGCGCCGTACCGTGTGCATCGGCAAAAAAAGCCTGAAATGGGTTCCGCTGTTTGGCCAGTTGTTCTGGCTGGCCGGCAACGTGTTGATCGATCGTGGGAACGCACACAAGGCGCGCCAGTCGATGCTGACGACCACCGACACCTTGCAGCACAAGGACACCTCGATCTGGGTGTTCCCGGAAGGCACGCGCAACCTGGGCGAAGAACTGCTGCCGTTCAAGAAAGGTGCGTTCCAGATGGCCATCGCCGCCGGCGTGCCGATCGTCCCGGTGTGTGTCAGCAGCTACATCAAGCACATGCGTCTGAACCGCTGGCGTAGCGGGAAAATTCTCATACGCTCGCTGCCGGCGATTCCTACCGCCGGCCTGACCATGGACGACATGCCCATGCTCATCAGCCAGTGCCGCGAACAGATGCGCGAGTGCATCGATGCGATGGATCGGCAGCTTCAAGCTGCGTGAAAAAGAAACCCGCCCTGTGCGGGTTTTCTTTTGCCCGGTGAACTGTGCAGATTTCACTGACTCTCAAGCAGCGACACGGCTAAGCTCAAGCCATGCCTCCCCTGCCATCTGCCAAGAAGAAGTGAACCACCACCATGGGTCGAGTTGTTGCTGCTGCGGTTTACAGCGCCGGTAAGAAAGTCACCAATATTTCCCTCGATGAAGGCGCCGCCTGGGCCGCCAAGACCGGGCACTTCGTCTGGATCGGCCTCGAAGAGCCGAACGCCCAGGAGCTGGCCAACCTGCAACGCCAGTTCAACCTGCACGAACTGGCCATCGAGGACGCTCTGGAAAAACACAGCCGTCCGAAGCTGGAAACCTTCGGCGACGCCCTGTTCATCGTCACCTACTCCCCCGTGCGCGAACACGGCATCCTGCAATTCATCGAAACCCATATCTTCGCCGGCAAGGGCTACATCATCACCGCCCGCAATGGCCATTCGGCGTCCTACGCCCATGTCCGCCAGCGCTGTGAGGCGCGGCCGCTGTTGCTGGAACACGGGGAAGATTTCGTACTGTATGCGCTGCTGGATTTCGTCATCGAAAACTATCAGCCGGTGGGTGAAGCGATCCACGCCGAGATCGATGAACTGGAGCGTAATGTGTTGTGCAGCGCACTGAATGAGCACGACATCCAGAAGCTTCATGGCCTGCGCCGCGACGTGCTGCGCTTGCGTCGGTACGCGGCGCCGATGGTGGAAATCGGCGAAGAGTTGCAGAAGCTGAGCTTCCCCTTCATCGACAAGAACATGCGTCCTTACTTCCGCGATGTGCAGATCCATGTCACGCGGCAGATGGAAGATCTGACCACCCTGGCCGACATTGCGAGCCAGACCATCGAGATCGGTGTACTGCTGGAGGCGTCACGGCAAAGCGTGGTGCAGCGCAAGTTTGCGGCTTGGGCGGCGATTCTGGCGTTCCCGACGGCGGTCGCCGGGATCTACGGGATGAACTTCCAGAACATGCCGGAGCTGAGCTGGCATTACGGCTATTTTGCGGTGCTGGGCTTTATCACCGTGGGTTGCGTCAGCCTGTGGGCGAGCTTCAAGAAATCAGGCTGGCTGTAAGGAAAAAAGCCCCCGTGCAGGACACGGGGGCTTTCGGGTTCAAGCGGCGTCTGGCTTGTGCGCCACGAAACGCATCATCCATTCCGCCACCGTGGTGCCGTGGTGATCGCTCTCAAGACTGGCCACGCCCTTGCTGTAGATCTGTTCGCCCAGCGCTTCCTGACGCAGATCCAGCAGCGCCCGCGAATAATCGTGAATGAATTCCGGATGCCCCTGGAAGCACAGCACCTGATCGTTGATGTGATACGCAGCGAACGGACAGAAATCGCTGGAAGCAATCACCGTGGCGTTCTCCGGCAATGCCGTGACCTGATCCTGGTGACTGATCAACAGGGTCAGCTCCTCACGCACCGGGCTCATCCACGGAGCCTTTGCCGCCAGTTTGTAGTTGTGGGTACCGACGCCCCAGCCCTGGGTCGCGCGCTCGCTCTTGCCGCCCAGCAGCAGCGCCAGCAGTTGATGGCCGAAGCACACGCCGAGCAGTTTGTCGCCGCGCTCGTAGCGGGTCAGCAGGTATTGCTTGAGGGTCTGGATCCACGGGTCGGTGCCGAACGAGTCGGCCTTGCTGCCCGTGATCAGGTACGCATCGAAAGTCAGGTCATCACTCGGATAGTCGCCCTGCATCACGTTGTACACCGTGAACTCGGCGGCAATCGGCTGTTGCGAGAACAGGCGCTGGAACATCTGCCCGTATCCCTGATATTCATCGACCAGTTCCGGACGCAGGATGTCGGTTTCCAGAATGCAGATGCGTAGCGACATAAAAAATTCCTGACACGTGATGGGAATAATGCACACCCCAGAGCCTGCCCTGAAACCACCCGGCAAGGCAAGCCCCGGAATGCTTCCCCAACCCGCTAGAACAGCTCGCCGCTGGCCGCCTTTTGCAGCAGCAGCGCTGGCGGTGCGAAACGCTCGCCGTACTGTTCAGCCAGGTACTGCGCCCGCGCGACAAAGTCTTTCACGCCATATTGATTGATGAACTGCAACGCGCCGCCCGTCCACGCCGCGAAACCGATGCCGAAGATCGAGCCGACGTTGGCGTCCGCCGTCGAGGTCAGCACGCCCTCCTCCACACAGCGCACGGTTTCGATGGCTTGCACGAACAGTAACCGGTCACGCACATCCTTCGGCGAGATCTGCCCGTCGGCTTTCTCGAAACGGGTTTTCAACTCGGGCCACAGGTGTTTCTGGCCGCCTGCCGGGTACTCGTAAAAACCGCCTCCCGCCGCCTTGCCCGGCCGCTTGTATTCGTTGAGCAGCAAGTCAATCACGGCGAACGCCGGGTGCTCAATCAGCGGCTTCCCTTCTGCTTGAAGGTCTTTGGCCGTTTGTTGACGGATATGGCTCATCAGGCTGAGGGAAACTTCGTCAGAGATCGCCAGCGGCCCGATGGGCATGCCGGCCTTGCGTGCTTCGGTTTCGATCATCGGTGCGCTGACGCCTTCACCTAGCATCGCGATGCCTTCGTTGGTGAAAGTGCCGAACACCCGCGAGGTGAAAAAGCCGCGACTGTCGTTGACCACAATCGGGGTTTTCTTGATTTGCAGTACGAAATCGAACCCCCGTGCGAGGGTTTCTTCGCTGGTTTGCGCGCCTTTGATGATTTCCACCAGCGGCATCTTTTCCACCGGACTGAAGAAGTGCAGGCCGATGAACTTGCCTTGATCCGGTACTGCGGTCGCCAAGCCAGTGATCGGCAAGGTCGACGTGTTAGAAGCAATCACTGCGTCAGCGCCCACCACCTGTTGCGCCGCTGCCGAGACCTTGGCCTTGAGCTCACGATCCTCGAAAACTGCCTCGATGATCAGATCGCAACCTGCCAGATCGGCATCGCTTTCAGTGGTCCGGATACGCGCCAGCACCGCTTCACGCTGCTGGGCGGTCATCTGCCCTCGGGCGACTTTCTTGTCCAGCAGTGCCGCCGAATGCGCCTTGCCCTTTTCGGCAGCCGCGAGGTTGATGTCCTTGAGCACCACGTCGATTCCGGCCACCGCGCTGACGTAGGCGATTCCCGCCCCCATCATCCCGGCGCCGAGGACACCCACGCGCTTCGTCACATAAGGCGCAAAGCCCTGCGGCCGCGAACCGCCGGCATTGATTTCATTGAGCTGGAACCAGAACGTGCCGATCAGGTTTTTCGAGATCTGGCCGGTAGTCAATTCAGTGAAATAACGGGTTTCGATCAGGTGCGCGGTATCAAAATCCACCTGCGCGCCTTCCACCGCCGCACACAGAATCTTCTCCGGCGCCGGTAACGTGCCCTGGGTTTTGGTGCGCAGGATCGACGGCGCTATCGCCAGCATCTGCGCGACTTTCGGGTTCGACGGCGTGCCGCCGGGAATCTGATAGCCCTTCACATCCCAGCGCTGCACCGCCGCAGGATTGGCCAGAATCCAGGCCTTGGCCTTGGCCAGCAGCTCTTCGCGATCCGCCGCCAGCTCATCGATCAAACCGGCCTGCAACGCCTGCTGCGGACGGACTTTCTTGCCTTCGAGCAGATACGGCAGGGCTTTTTCGATGCCGAGCATGCGCACCATGCGCACCACGCCACCGCCGCCCGGCAGCAGGCCGAGGGTCACTTCCGGCAGGCCAAGTTGCACCGACGCATCGTCCAGCGCCACGCGGTGGTGGCAGGCCAGGCAGATTTCCCAGCCGCCGCCGAGCGCCGCGCCGTTGATCGCCGCGACCACCGGTTTGCCAAGGGTTTCCAGGGTGCGCAGCTGGCCCTTGAGGGTCAGCACCATGTCGTAGAAGGCCTTGGCTTCGGGTTTGCCGACCTTGATCAGTTCATTCAGGTCGCCGCCGGCGAAGAAGGTTTTCTTGGCCGACGTGATGATCACCCCGGCGATGTCATCTTTTTCCGCGAGCAGTCGAGCAACGCTTTCGGCCATGGCCTCGCGGTACACCGCGTTCATGGTGTTGGCGCTCTGGCCCGGCATGTCGATGGTCAGGAGGACGATGCCGTCCTGGCCTTTTTCGTAACGAATGGCTTGGGTCATGACAGGTTTCCTTGGGGTCAGAGGCGTTCGATGATGGTGGCGATGCCCATGCCGCCGCCGACGCACAGCGTCGCCAGGCCATAACGCAGGCGCCGGGCTTCCAGTTCATCGAGCAAGGTGCCGAGAATCGCGCAACCGGTGGCGCCCAGCGGATGGCCCATCGCAATCGAACCGCCATTGACGTTGACCTTGTCCGGGTCCACGGCCATGTCCTTGATGAATTTCAGCACCACCGAGGCGAACGCCTCGTTGACCTCGAACAGGTCAATGTCCTCGACCCGCAGCCCGGCCTTGGCCAATGCCTTGCGAGTGGCCGGCGCCGGGCCGGTGAGCATGATGGTCGGGTCGGTACTGGTGACTGCCGTGGCAACAATTCGCGCCCGGGGTTGCAGGCCCAACTCGCGCCCCTTGGCTTCGGAGCCGATTAGCATCAGCGCCGCGCCATCAACGATTCCCGAACTGTTGCCCGGTGTGTGCACATGGTTGATGCGCTCGACATGGCTGTAGACCCGCAGCGCCGTGGCGTCGAAGCCCATCTGGCCGATCATCTCGAAGCTCGGCTTGAGTTTGCCCAGGCCTTCAAGGGTCGACTCGGCACGAATGAACTCATCGTGATCGAGCAGGATGATGCCGTTCTGATCCTGCACCGGTACCAACGATTTGTTGAACGAACCGTCGGCCCGGGCCCGGGCAGCTTTCTGTTGCGAGTGCAACGCGTAGGCATCGACGTCCTGACGGCTGAAGCCTTCAAGGGTGGCAATCAGGTCGGCGCCGACGCCTTGAGGGGTGAAATGGCTGTGCAGATTGGTCTGCGGGTCCAGCGCCCAGGCGCCGCCGTCGCTGCCCATCGGCACGCGGGACATGGATTCGACACCACCGACCACCACCAGCTCTTCGAACCCGGAGCGCACTTTCATCGCCCCCAGGTTCACCGCTTCCAGCCCCGAGGCGCAGAAGCGGTTGATCTGCACGCCAGCGACGCTGACGTCCCAATCGGCCACCTGCACGGCGGTCTTGGCGATGTCCGAGCCTTGATCGCCAATCGGCGTGACACAACCGAGCACCACGTCATCGACCTGGCTGGTGTCCAGCGCCGTGCGCGCCTGCAGCGCGGTCAGCAACCCGGCCACCAGGTTCACCGGTTTGACGCTGTGCAGCGAACCGTCGGCCTTGCCTCTGCCACGGGGCGTGCGTAATGCGTCGAAAATCAAAGCTTGGGTCATGGCGTTCTCGAACCTGTGCGGTGAGTGAAATTCGTGCCTCCACTCTTGGCCGGGACGGTCACGGATTCAATGACCACAGCGCTCAATGACGTTGACGTGCACGCTCAGACGGACGGTCATTCCCGAACAGGTTAACCGGTTCAGGTCACCGAGCTGTCTAGCAAAAGGGCGGCAAAGAAGCTGGCAATGGGCCTCATGCCTTTTTAATCGCGACTGGTAGCAAATACATATGAAATGGATCTAAGCCAAGCGTGACGCGGGCCCTAAGGTGAACATGTACGTCGTTGTCGTCGGGTTTTGCCGAGGCAGGCGTTCTTCAACAGGAAGTGCAGCGCTTGCCGTCATGGATATGCAGGCAGGCATCAGGAAATAACAAAAAAGGCGGTCAAGCCATGTTCAAACAACCGAAAGTTCGTCAAGCAGGGCTCATTCTTTTCGCCACGACGCTGTTGTTGATTCTGCCGAACCTGACTAAGGTCATCGGCTGACTCAAGCGGCAGGTATTGCTCATCGCCACTAACAATGTGACTGGCCCGCTTCCCGGGCCAGCGTGGCTGTGCCAACCTTTGCGCACTTCCACGACATGGACGGCGATCACTTGAAAACGCTCATTCTGTTCGGGGCCATGCTGCTGAGCCTGCCCCTGTCTGCCGCACAGCTGAACCTGGAGCTGGGCGCGAACAGCCGCACCTGGCAGACCGAGGAACTGCTCAAGCATCCTCAGGTGCAAACCCTCACGATCAAGAACGACGTGTCCTACAAGCAGGACATGACTTATCGCGCCGTGCCGATTGCCGCGCTGCTGACCGGCATCAAACCTGAAGATCACCTGCAAGCCGTAGCGCTGGACGGTTTTGCCGCAGAGCTGTCCGCCGCGCCGCTACTGAACAACAAAGGCTCACGCGCCTGGCTGGCCATTGAAGACCCGGCCCAGCCATGGCCGCCGCTGTCGGAAGGCAAACACAGTGCCGGGCCGTTCTATCTGGTGTGGACCGATCCGCAGGCCGGCAATATCAGCCCGGAACAATGGCCATTCGAAGTCGCCAGCATCAAGCGCATGGCACCGGTTGCCGAGCGCTTCCCTGCCCTGCTGCCGGATCCTGCGTTGAAGGTCGATGACCCGGTGAATCAGGGCTTTGCGCTGTTCCAGAAGAACTGCCTGGCTTGCCATCGCCTGAATGGTGCGGGGGATGCGCAGTTCGGGCCGGACCTGAATATTCCGTACAACCCGACCGAGTACTTCGGCGCGGACTTCCTCAAGCGCTACATCCGCGATCCGCAGAGCTTGCGTCAGTGGCCGCAGGCGAAAATGCCGGGGTTTTCCGCCGAAGTATTACCGGACGCGGATCTGCAGAAGGTGATCGGGTATTTGCAGCACATGGCCGGGCGCAAGGTTAAGCCCTGATGCCATTCCTTGTGGGAGCGAGCCTGCTCGCTATGCGGTGTGTCAGTCATGCATGTGCTGGCTGAAAGATTGTCATCGCGAGCAGGCTCGCTCCCACAGGAGTAGTGCGTTTATTGTTGCTGGACGGAGATCACCGGCGTCGGCGACACCAGCACTTTCGCATGCATCTGCTCTGACCCGCCGCCCCGGCGCATGCCCCGCACCGGGCAGGCGTCGAGGTAATCAAGCCCCACCGCCAGTTTCAGGTGCCGCTCCGGCCGCGCCAGCTCGTTGGTCACGTCGAAGCTGTACCAGGCGTCTTCGATCCAGGCCTCGGCCCAGGCGTGACTGGCCAGGTGTTCGCAATCCTCGCTGTACAGATAACCCGACACATACCGCGACGGCACCCCGAGACTGCGCGCGCAGGCCAGAAACGCGTGAGCGTGATCCTGGCAAACACCCGCCCGCCCGGCAAACGCCTCGGCGGCGCTGGTGTCGACTTCGGTAGATCCCGGCGTGTAGGTCATGTGCTGGTTCAGCCCATGCATCAGGTCAATCAATGCGTTGCGGTCCCGTCGTTGCTTGCAGGATTTCTCGGCAAACGCCCGCAGCGCCTCGTCAGCCTCGGTCAGCCTGGTGAAACGCAGGAACGGAAGCGCCGACTGGCTCTCGTGCTCCGCTTCGCGCAATTCGTCGATATCGACCTGCCCCCGAGCGCCGATGATGATCGCTTCGTGGGGCTCGTCCATGGTCAGCACATGCAGGATGTTGCCGAACGGATCGAGCTGGGCACGTACCGGGCGCGGCAGGTCGAGCTGCCAGCTCAACACGTGCTGACGCTCGCTGTCGTGGGGTGTCAGGCGCAGGTACTGGATGCTCGCGCGCACCTGATCTTCGTAGTGATAGGTGGTCTCGTGGCTGATGGAAAGTCTCATGCGGCCTCCAGGTAGGAACTGTGAATGGCGTTGCCCAGCTGGCGCACCAGCGGGATGAACTCGGTGAGCCAGGCGTGCAGCCCTTCCTCGAGGATTTCGTGGATGCCGGTGTAGCGCAGGCGTGCGTCCATTTCTGCCGCCAGCCGTTGCGCCGGGCGACCGTTGGCCCCCGGCAGTTGCGCCAGGATCTGGTCGATCTCTTCGGTGCAGGCCCGCAGCGAACGCGGCACGTCGGCGCGCAACAGCAGCAGCTCGGCGACATGCCGGGCGCCGGGCGCGTCGCGGTAGATTTCGGTGTAGGCCTCGAACGAGGACAAGGCCCGCAACAAGGCGCTCCACTGGTAATAGGCGTGGGCAGTGCCGTCGCTGACCGCTTCCGCCTGATCACCGGCCATTTCGTAGCGGGCGTCGAGCAGGCGCAAGGTGTTGTCGGCCCGTTCGATGAACGTGCCCAGGCGAATGAAGCGGAACGCGTCGTTGCGCATGATGGTGCCGTAGGACGCGCCCCGGAACAGGTGCGAACGTTCCTTGATCCACTCGCAGAAGCGGCTCATGCCATAACGGCTGAGGCCCTGATTGGCGATCCCGCGGATCTCCAGCCAGGTGGCGTTGATGTTCTCCCACATGTCGGCGGTGATCCGCCCGCGCACCGCATGGGCACTGGCCCGCGCCGCACCGAGGCAGCTGTAGATGCTCGCCGGGTTGGCCGCATCGAGGGCGAAGAAATGCAGCAATCGCTCGGCATGCAGCTCGCCGTGGCGTTCCAGGTAATCGTCCAGGGTGCCGGTGATCATCAGCGGCATCGCCAGTTCGTGCAGACCGTCGCCACGGCCGTCCTGCGGCATCAGCGACAGCGAATAGCTGACATCGAGCATGCGGGCGAGGTTTTCCGCCCGCTCCAGGTAACGCGACATCCAGTACAGATCCGAGGCAGTTCTACTTAACATGGCAGGCTTCCTTCAATCCTCGACCACCCAGGTGTCCTTGGTTCCGCCGCCCTGGGATGAATTCACCACCAGAGAGCCTTCACGCAGGGCGACACGGGTCAAACCGCCGGGCACGACCCGGGTTTCGCGGCCGGACAATACGAACGGGCGCAGGTCGATATGGCGCGGCGCAATGCCGTTTTCGACAAAGGTCGGACAGGTCGACAGCGACAGCGTCGGTTGCGCGATGTACGCGTGGGGCTTGGCCTTGATCCGCTCGCGGAACGCATCGATTTCCGCGGTCGTCGCTGCCGGCCCCACGAGCATGCCGTAACCGCCGGAGCCCTGGGTTTCCTTGACCACCAGATCCGGAAGATTGGCCAGTACATGGGAAAGTTCAGACGGATTGCGGCATTGCCAGGTCGGCACGTTCTTCAGGATCGGCTCTTCATCGAGGTAGAAACGGATCATCTCGGTGACGAACGGATACACCGATTTGTCGTCCGCCACACCGGTACCGATGGCATTGGCCAGCACCACGTTTCCGGAGCGATAGGACGACAACAGTCCCGGCACGCCGAGCATCGAATCCGGGCGGAACGCCAATGGATCAAGAAACGCGTCGTCGAGTCGGCGGTAGATCACGTCCACCGCTTTCGGGCCGTCGGTGGTGCGCATGAAGACCTTGTCGTCGCGCACGAACAGATCGGCGCCCTCGACCAGCTCCACGCCCATTTCCCGCGCCAGGAACGCATGCTCGAAAAACGCGCTGTTGAACCGCCCCGGAGTCAGCACCACCACACTCGGGTCGTCGATCGGGCTTGAGCTTTTCAGGGTGTCGAGCAACAGGTTCGGATAATGGTCGATGGGCGCGATGCGCTGGGCTGCGAAAAGTTCGGGGAACAGGCGCATCATCATCTTGCGGTCTTCGAGCATGTAGCTCACGCCGCTGGGCGTGCGCAGATTGTCCTCGAGCACGTAATAGGTGCCGTCGCCGTCGCGCACCAGATCGACGCCGGAGATGTGCGAATAGATATCGCGGTGCAGATCCAGGCCCTGCATCGCCAACTGGTATTGCTCGTTGGCCAGCACCTGCTCGGCGGGAATGATCCCGGCCTTGATGATGCGCTGCTCGTGGTAAAGGTCGGCGAGGAACATGTTCAACGCCTTGACCCGCTGGATGCAGCCGCGCTCGACGATCCGCCATTCGCTGGCGGGAATGCTGCGCGGAATGGTGTCGAAGGGAATCAGGCGTTCTGTCCCTTGCTCGTCCCCGTAGAGCGTGAAAGTGATCCCGGCACGATGGAACAGCAGATCGGCCTCGCGTCGCCGCTGGGCCAGCAGTTCGTCAGGCGTGTCCGCCAGCCAGCGGGCAAACTCCCGGTAATGCGGGCGGACCTGGCCGCCGGCATCGTACATTTCATCAAAATAGGTGCGGATCATGCCGTACTCCTTGTCACCCCGGACCTACAGGCCTTCGCAAGGCCCGTGCCATCGGCATAAACGCTTTGATTTCAATCGGTTGGATATTCACGCCACACGCACCGCACCATTCCTGTGCGGCAAATGCCCCAACCTGATCGCCCCCGCTTCATTGCGACGCAGTCCTGTCGCCTATCACCAGCATAGTCAGAGTTGATTTCACTGCCCGGCGCCGCCTGCGGATAATCCGCACATCCGCTGCAAAACGTCCCTGACGAAGCACGCAGCCCAACTGACATGGCTTGCCTCGGCAGCCCTCCCGGCCGTAACCCTGACCGGTTTCCTCTCCTTCCGGTCTTCCCTTTCAGCCACCTCTCCCGGTGGCTTTTTTTTGCGCCGGATTCTTGTTTCAGGGTTTTGCCGTGCAATGTTCAGGGGGCAGAAACGACAACGGCCGACCCGAAGGTCAGCCGTTGCTCGACGTGTTGCGAGGGTGATCAGTTCAAACGATGGCGGTTGCGCACCTCCTGCTTCACGCCCCAGCCTTCGATGATGCCGCCCAAGGGCTCGACCACCGCCGAAAAGCCCTGTTCGAAATCGCCGATGTCGTCGTAGGTTGCGTACATCACCTTGCTCAATTCCAGGGACCACGCGCCGTCGTCGCGCGCACTGACCTGGGCATTGATGGATTCACCGCGAAACTTGCCTGCCGCCCTGCGCGCCCGCTCCTCGTCCGGGAAAATGGCGTAGAACTCGATGGGATGGAATCGGGAAAAATCGAAACCGCCTTCTTTCATGCGGCGCAGCACGTTGCTGCTGATGTCTTCTTGATAGGCTGTGCTCATGAACGTCCCCCTCGCATAGATGGATAGACTTTCCGTATTCCCTGCACCTGGCCGAACGGCTCAGGCGTTACGGCAACCGTGTTGCCGACGGGAAACAAGCATGTAGCTGACAAGACCAGACCTTAGCGATCCGTTCGCTGATCTCGCTTGCAGAGTAGCCCCAAGATAGAGCCGCTGCCAAGGCCTGGTGCGTTACTGACAAGAAGATTTTCAGATGGGTGTGATGCTGCGGATTTCGATGCTGTTCTGGGTTTTCAGGCTTTTGGCGCCTGCATCGGAGGTGCGCCCTTCCAGATCGTTCAGATCCAGTGCGGCGGCGACAGGAAGGAGTCGTTCCTTGATCAGTCGTGCGGCCTCATCATCGCTGGGGCATTCCGCACGCTCGAAGACTTCATCGACAATTTCACCGTGATCATCCACGAAAGTGACTTTCCACTTTTGCATTGGAGCCTCCTCGAACAAACCCGCAAATGGGCTTACATCTATCTCGACTTTTGTCAGGATTGATCGTTCAAAAGCTTTACACCGATGAAACATGAAAAACCTTTCATCTACGGGAGCGAATCGCTCCGCTCCCGCAGCGATGACGGCTGAATGATCAGTCGTTGCTTGGCTTGTTCACCGCTTGCAGCACGTATTGTGGCAAGGCGAAGGCGCCGATGTGGATTTCCGGGTTGTAGTAACGGGTGACGATGCCGCTGCCGATGAAGCGCTGTTGCAGGACTTCACGGCTCAGTTTGCGGTAGGCCGGGTTGGTCGAGCCCCAGGCGAAGGTCATCGAGCCGCCGATATAGGTCGGCACGGCCGCCTGGTAGAAGTGCCAGTCCGGGAACAGGCTGCGCAGGCGACCGGCGGTGGTCTTCACTTCGTCGATCTGCATGAACGGCGTGCCGTTCTGGGTCACGAGGATGCCGCCCTCGTTCAGGCAGCGATGGCAGGCCTGGTAGAAGTTTTCCGAGAACAACACTTCGCCCGGCCCGATCGGGTCGGTGGAGTCGGAAATGATCACGTCGAATTTTTCAGTGGTGGTGGCGACGAAACGCATGCCGTCGTCGATCACCAGGTTCAGGCGTGGATCGTCGTAGGCGCCCTTGGAGTGGTTCGGCAGGAATTCCTTGCACATGTCGACCACGGTGCCGTCGATCTCGACCATGGTGATGTGCTCGACGCTGGCGTGTTTGGTCACTTCGCGCAGCATGCCACCGTCGCCGCCGCCGATGATCAGTACGCGCTTGGCGGTGCCGTGGGCGAGGATCGGCACGTGGGTGAGCATTTCGTGGTAGATGAATTCATCGGCTTCGGTGGTCTGGATCACGCCGTCCAGCGCCATCACCCGGCCCATGCGCGGGTTCTGGAAGATCACCAGGTGCTGGTGCTCGGTGCGCACTTCGTGCAGCAGTTTTTCCATGCGAAAACGCTGGCCGTAGCCTTCGTAGAGGGTTTCCAGGTATTCGCTGGTCTTGGTGACGGTCATGGTGAAGTGCTCCGATGAATGCGCGGGCGCCAATCGTCAGGTTCGATTGCCCGGGAAAGGCGCGCATTCTACGTTGCCGAAGATGACAGGTCGAACCTCAGTTCATCGGCCCCGCGCAATCCATGGTGCGAGCGCTCAGATCCGCACATTGCCCCGCGGCCCGGCGATCGCCCAGATGATCAGGCCCAGCACCGGCAGGAGGATGATCAACAGCACCCAGAGGATTTTCATCCCGGTCTCGGCGCCGCTTTTCAGCACGTTGATGATCGCCCAGATGTCGAGGGCAAGAATGATCAGGCCGATCAGGCCGTTGAACGTGGAACCCATGGTGTCGCTCCAGAATAGTGGCATGCACTTTTAGGATAGACGGTCGCGCGTAGGGTTCCCTTTTATTGCGTTCAGACGTGAACGGCGACCTTCAAGGCTTCCAGCGACGGCGCGGCGGCGATGCCGACTTCGGCGCACAGCTCCAGCACGCGCGGCACGTCGTTACCGTAGACCAGCACCACTTGCAGCTCGTCGTCGAGCAACTGGCTGAAGTTCATCAGCGTGTAACCACCGTTTTCCTTGTTCAGGCTGCTCATCTGCACCTGGATGCGGTTGAGCGCAGTCAGCGCTTCAGTCTTGGCCAGTTGCTTGGGCTTGAGGTTGAACTCCACGCCCGGGCCGAACGACGCCACGATCTGCGCGAACAGATCGACGTAGGTGTCGGCCTGGAACAGCACGGTCTCCGGCAGACTGCCGACCACGACCCACTCACCCAGCGGAATCGGGAAGGTGTCGTCGTAGTTGATGTCCGGATTGGCGGTCAGAAAAGCGTCGGCATCGGCGTAGGCCTGTGCGGCTTCATCGGCGACCTTCTGAATCTCGTCTTCGCCCATGCAGCCGGAGCTGATTTTGCTGATGAGTTCGGCGAGTGCGGCTTTCATGGGGGCAGGTCCTGTGGCTTGGGGAATTTCGAGGGCGCGAAGGATAGCGCATTCTCGCCCTCGCCACAGAGCCGCCTGCGGACCGACGGGGTCAGCCCAGCAGTTTTTCCAGCTGCGCGGTGGTGTCCACAGCGCCCATGGTGCGGGCCGCGTCCAGCGCGGTGACGCCGTTGGCGTCCTTGGCTTTCGGGTCAGCGCCCTGGTCGATCAGGAACTCGACGATTTCAACGCGGTTGAACATCGCTGCCATCATCAACGCCGTACGGCCATCGAAAGAGGCGCCTTCAATCTGCGCGCCACCGGCCACCAACGCCTTGACCACCGCCAGATCACCCTTGAACGCCGCGCCGGCAATCGGGCTCTGGCCGTTGCCATTGCGTTGTTCCGGGTCGGCCTTGTGCTTGAGCAGAACCTGCACCGCGTCCACATGCCCGTAGTAACTGGCGAGCATCAGCAGGGTGTCGCCCTTGCTGTTGGTCAGGTTCACCGGCAGACCGGCGGTGATCAGGCGGTCCAGCATCACCGCATCACCTTCGCGCGCCTTGTTGAATACCTGCTCGGTGAATTCGGCAGCTTCTTCGGGGGTCATCTGGCGGCTTTGGTCGGACATGGGGCAACTCCACTTTCGGTCAATCGGAAAGCCGCTAGTTTCCCGAGCGCGACGATAGCTGTCACCCCCTTTTTTCCAAGGCAGCCGATAGCCAATATCAATAACGGAACTTGCCTGCCTGGATGTCCGCAAGGATTTCATCCGTAACCTGCACGTAGGTTTCGGTTCCCGGCAACCAGGCGTAGATCGGGTCATCACCCGCCAGGCCGGGGTCGAAGCCTTCGTTTTTCAGGCGCGTCTTCTGGTATTTGAAGGTGCCGGTGGTTTCCATCTTCACCTTGACCCGCAGGAACAGCGGCACCGCATAGGCCGGCATGCGCTGACGGGCGAAGGCCAGCAGCTCGGTGAAGTCCAGGGTCGCCAGAGACTCGGCCGGGGTGATCGCCGCCATGCCGGCGCGACCGTTGGTGTCGGGGATTTCCACGCCATAAGCCACGGCTTCGGAAATGTGCGGATGCTGGAGCAGCAGGTTCTCGACCTCGGTGGTCGAGACGTTCTCGCCTTTCCAGCGATAGGTATCGCCGAGGCGATCGACAAACTGCGCATGGCCGAAACCGATGTTGCGCAGCAGATCACCGGTATTGAAGAAGCGGTCGCCCTGGGTGAACACGTCCTGCAGCACGACTTTCGCGGTTTTCTGCGGATCGGTGTAACCGTCCAGCGGCGCCTTGTCGTCGATTCGCGCCAGCAACAGACCCCGCTCGCCCCGGCCGACCTTGCGCATGAAGCCGTCGTCACCGCGAATCGGCTCGCCGCTGTCCTGATCGTAGGCGACCAGTTCCCAGGCCATCAGCGAGAAGCCGATGGTGTTGTCGAAATTGAGGATGTTGGTGAAGCCGATGTTGCCATCGCTGGCCGCGTACAGTTCGCAGATGTGATCCACCGCAAACCGGGTCTTGAACTCGGCCCAGGCACCGGGCCGCAAACCGTTGCCGATCATCTTGCGCACGTCGTGGCGGCTGTCATCGCTGCTGACCGGTTGATCCACCAGATAGCGACACAACTCGCCGACGTAGCCGATGGTGGTGGCGCGGTAGCGGCGCACGTCGCTCCAGAACTGCCGGGCGCTGAACTTGCGGCGAATCGCGAAACCCGACGCGCCATTGACCGCAGAGCCCCAGCACACGCAAAGCCCGGTGGCGTGATACAGCGGCAAGGTGCAATAGACGATGTCGTCCGGGCGCATGTCGAGGGCGATCATGCCGAAGCTCGCCGAGCTGCGCATCCAGCGTCCGTGCTTGAACACCCCGGCCTTGGGCAAACCGGTGGTGCCGGAGGTGTAGATGTAGAAGCACGGGTCATCAAAGAAAATCTGTCGGCTGCTGGCCGGGTTGTCGACAGATGCGTCGGCGCTGGCACTGATCAGATTGGTGTAGCCCTCCGGGGCGATGCCCGGGTGGCTGAAGGTGTCCTGATCTGCCACGAACCAGGTGCGGGCCGGCGCAATCGTCACTTGCTCGCGCACTGCGGTGAAGGCTGGCAGCAATTCCTCACCGACGACAATCGCCACCGGCGCCACCAAATTGATGCTGTGAATCAGCGTGTCGCGGGTCTGCGACGTGTTCAGCAGCGCGCTGACGGCGCCGACCTTGGCCAGCGCCAGAATCGTCACCAGCAGTTCCGGACGGTTCTCGATGAACACCGCCACCACATCGCCCTTGCCGATGCCCTGCCCGATCAGATAGTGGGCGATGCGGTTGGCCCACTGGTTGACCTGCGAATAACTCAGCACCACCTCGCCCGACAGCAGCGCGGGGCCATCCGGATTGCGCAGGGTCGCTTGCTCGAATGTCCAGCCCAGGCCACAGGTTTGGGTCGGATCCTTGACGTTGGCCACCTTCATGCCTTTCACCACCCGAGGGATGGCTTTGGCGATCATCGGCAGTTTGCGGAGCATCATGCCCCAGGTAATCGTGTCGCTAGGCGCGTGACTCATGGCAGCTCCCGTTCGACCTTGACGTGCAGGCCGGATTTTTATTGTCGGGCAATCGGGTGAGACAACCGGCGCTTCTCGAGCGAGGGTCGAGGCCGAAAATACGTCAGGGCTTCTCGGGCTGTACACGCGGTTTTTGCAATGTTTTGTATCCGCCAACGCTACAAGGCGAAACGCGATTGCGGCCGCAGGGAATGGTTCAATCGGATCGACAGCGATCCCGCAAAATGCAGGATGCACGATGGCCATTCATGCAGAATGCACGACGAGTTGAATTTACAGAATTTATAACTTATTGATTTATAACGAATTTATAAAAACAAAATACTGGCACAATCGCTGCAACCTCCTCCGCATGCTTGCCATTCAAGTGCATACGGAGCTGAAAGACATGAGCCTGATCCAAGAAAAATTTACCTCCCTGTTCTCCAACTTCGCAGTCACCACCCAACCGCGTCCCGATGGCGGGATCCTGCTGACGCTGAAGAGTGCCGACGGCAAAGTGTTCAAACGTGCGCTCACCTATCAGCAATTGCATGCCGGCGACCAGCTGTCGTGGGCAATCAGCGCGATTCGCCGTGATCTGGCGGAACAGGCCAGCGAGCTGCCGCAGATCGGCATGCTGCAAAGTCAGCAGCGTTTTGCTCTGCCGACCTATCACTCGATGTAAACACCGCATAAACAAACAGGCCGTGGAGCTTTCGCTTCACGGCCTGTTTTTTTGCACATCGATTTTCTGGAGTCAGAACGCTTCCGGTTCGATCCCGGTAAAGCTGTCGACGGTCACATGCCCTTCCAGCTCCCCGCCCTCACGGGCCAGGCCACAGGTTTGCAGGCCGGCGGCCTGAGCGGCATCGAGTTCCTGCACGATGTCGGACAGGAACAGGATTTCCTGCGGCTCAACGCCGATGGCCTGCTGAATATTGCTGTAGGACTGCGCTTCGCGCTTGGGGCCCGACGTGGTGTCGAAGTAACCACTGAACAGCGGCGTCAGATCCCCGGCTTCCGAGCAGCCGAAGATCAGCTTCTGCGCCTGGATCGAGCCGGACGAGTAAACAAACAGTTGATACCCGGCCTGATGCCAGCGCTGGAGCGCTTCGACGGCGTCCGGGTAAACATGCCCCTTCAACTGCCCGGCCTGATAACCCTGCTCCCAGACCATGCCCTGCAACGCTTTCAGCGGCGTGGCTTTGCGGTCTTCGGCGATCCAGGCCAGCAGAATGTCCACGACCCGTTCAACGTCGGCCTGCGGTTCGTGGCTGTCGCGGCGTACGGCGTCCAGTTGCTCGGCGACATCGGCGCGCGTGGCGTTCTGGCGAACGAAGTCCGGCAGATGTTTCGCCGCATACGGAAACAGCACGTCGAACACAAAACTCACAGCGCTGGTGGTGCCTTCGATATCGGTGAGGATGACCTTGATCGACATCGCCTCAGTCCTCCAGGCGCGGGAAGCGGCCGGCGATGTCTTCGCCGGTGAAGTTGGCAACCCAGCCTTCAGGGTTGTTGAACAAGCGGATCGCGACAAAGTGCGGGTTCTCGCCCATGTCGAACCAGTGTTTGGTGCCCGCCGGTACCGAAATCAGGTCGTTCTTCTCGCACAACACGGCGTAGACGTAATCGTCGATGTGCAGGGTAAACAGACCACGGCCGGCAACGAAGAAGCGCACTTCATCTTCGCCATGGCGATGTTCTTCAAGGAACTTGGCGCGCAGCTCGGCTTTCTGCGGGTGATCGCTGTTGAGGCTGACCACATCGACGGTGATGTAACCGCGCTCGGTCATCAGCTTGTCGATCTGCTCTTTGTAGGCGCCGATCACTTCTTCCTGGCTGGCACCGGGCTGGATCTTCGCGGCGGCTTGCCAGCGGTCGAAACGCACGCCCTGCTCGGCCAGGGTCGAGGCGATGTCTTCGAAATGGGTCAGCACCTTGTTCGGAATTTCAGGGCTGGAAACGTGATAGACGGACAGGCTGCTCATGGGGCAATTCCTCGGTATCGGCCTTGCCGTCCGGTTCTTCGAGACCGGTCGGGCACTGCATTCATCAGGCAAATGGGCTGGTTCTGGTGAAGTCAGCCTTGGCGGTTCATGACGCTGCGGGTCTTCAACTCGCATTCAAACAGGAATTCAAAGGCCTCGATCTGGCGCAACGCGTCGCTCATCTGTGCGCCCCAGGTGTAGAGACCGTGGCCGCGAATCAGATAACCGACGCAATCGGGATGGGCGTCGAGCCAAGGCTGCACCTTGGCGGCAAGGCGCGCAATGTCCTGATCGTTGTCGAAGATCGGCACGCGCACCCGGGATTCGTGGGTCGAAATGCCGCTGAAGGCTTTTTGCAATTCGTAGTCTTCGAACTCGATGAAGTCTTCCGGCGTCAGGCGCGACAACACCGTGGCGTTCACCGAGTGGGTGTGCAGCACCGCGCCGATCTCCGGGCGCCAGCTATAGAGCTGGGTGTGCAGCAGGGTTTCGGCGGACGGCTTTTTGCCCGGTTCCAGACTGTTGCCGGACAGATCGGTGGCGAGCACGTCGTCCAGTCCCAACTGGCCCTTGTGCTTGCCGGACACGGTCAGCAGCGCTTCGCTCGGCGACAGGCGCGTCGAATAGTTGCTGCTGGTGGCCGGTGACCAGCCGCGACCATAAAGAAAACGCCCGGCATCGACGATTTGCTGGGCAAGCTGTTCACGGGTAAGGCTCATGGCCTGTCCTCTTGCATTCGAATGGCAATGATAACGGCAGCGGCGAGCGCTGCGAGACTGGCAATACTAAAGGTCAATGTCGCGCCGAGGGCATTCCAGCTGTAGCCGGAATACAACGCGCCGAGCGCACCGCCGGTGCCGGCGAGTGCTGCGTACAACGCCTGGCCCTGCCCTTGCTGACGGGCGCCGAAGCTACGTTGCACGAAGGCGATGGCAGAAGCATGAAAGCTGCCGAATGTCGCGGCGTGCAGCACTTGGGCAAACAGCAGCACCCAGAGGAATTCGGCGAACGAACCTAGCAGCAACCAGCGCAGTGCCGCCAGCAGAAAACTGGCCATCAGCACGCGGCGCAGGGAAAACCGCGCGAGGATCCGGCTCATGGCCATGAACATCAGCACTTCCGCCACCACACCAACGGCCCAGAGCATGCCGATCACGCCACGGCTGTAGCCCAGTCGTTCGAGGTGCAAGGTCAGGAAGGTGTAATACGGCCCGTGGCTCATCTGCATCAGCGCTACGCAACCGTAGAACGCCAGCACCCCGGGACTGCGCAATTGCTTGAGAAAGCCTTCGCCCGTCGGCCGGTTGCCCTGAGGCGGCTGCGCGTTCGGCACCCACAAACTGCTGAGTACAATGCCGGCCATGATCAACACCAACGCCGCCGGGTAGATGTCGAGGCTCAGCCATTCGAACAATCGCCCGAGCGCGACCACGGTGATGATAAAACCGATGGAGCCCCATAGCCGGATCTGGCTGTAGCGGGAGGTCTGGCCCTGCAAATGTGCAAGCGTGATGACTTCGAACTGCGGCAACACCGCGTGCCAGAAAAACGCATGCAGCGCCATGACCATCGCCAGCCAGGCGTAGGTCTTGCTGACGAAAATCAACGAGAAGGTCAGCAGCGTGCACACTGCGCCGAAGCGCACGATAGCCAGGCGTTTGCCGGTGTAGTCGCCGAGCCAGCCCCAGATGTTCGGCGCCACGCAGCGCATCAGCATCGGAATCGCCACCAGCTCGCCGATGCGTGCGGCGCTGAATCCGAGGTGATCGAAGTACAGCGCCAGAAACGGCGCCGTCGAGCCGAGCAAGGCGAAATAGAACAGATAGAAACTGGACAGCCGCCAGTACGGGAGCGCCGCCACGGTCAGACCGCAGCGGTTGTGAGTTGACCCATCAGAGCTGGCCCAGAACCGGGGTGTTCACGCGCACATCGGCGTTCTGGCCACGGTGACGCAGCAGGTGATCCATCAGCACGATGGCCATCATCGCCTCGGCAATCGGCGTGGCGCGGATGCCGACGCACGGATCGTGACGGCCCTTGGTGATCACTTCGACCGGGTTACCGTCGATGTCGATCGAACGGCCCGGTGTGGTGATGCTCGAGGTCGGCTTCAGCGCCAGGTGCGCGACGATCGGCTGACCGGACGAGATGCCGCCGAGGATGCCGCCGGCGTTGTTGCTGAGGAAACCTTCCGGGGTCATTTCATCGCGGTGCTCGGTGCCACGCTGGGCGACCGAAGCGAAACCGGCGCCGATTTCCACGCCTTTGACCGCGTTGATGCTCATCAGCGCGTGGGCCAGCTCGGCGTCGAGACGGTCGAAGATCGGCTCGCCCAGACCCGGCATCACGCCTTCGGCGACCACGGTGATCTTGGCCCCGACCGAGTCCTGATCGCGACGCAACTGGTCCATGTAGGCTTCCAGTTCCGGAACCTTGTCCGGGTCCGGGCTGAAGAAGGCGTTCTGCTCCACCGATTCCCAGGTCTTGAACGGGATTTCGATCGGGCCGAGCTGGCTCATGTAGCCGCGAATGACGATGCCCTGGGTCGCCAGGTATTTCTTGGCAATCGCACCGGCCGCCACGCGCATCGCGGTTTCCCGCGCGGAGCTGCGGCCGCCGCCGCGGTAATCGCGCTCGCCGTATTTGTGGTGGTAGGTGTAGTCGGCGTGGGCCGGACGGAACAGATCCTTGATCGCCGAGTAGTCTTTGGACTTCTGGTCGGTGTTGCGGATCAGCAGGCCGATGGAGCAGCCGGTGGTGCGGCCCTCGAACACGCCGGACAGGATTTCGACTTCGTCCGCTTCCTGGCGCTGGGTGGTATGGCGGCTGGTGCCCGGCTTGCGGCGATCGAGGTCGCGCTGCAGGTCCTCAAGGGAGATCTCCAGGCCCGGCGGGCAGCCGTCGACAATGGCGACCAACGCCGGACCATGGCTTTCGCCCGCGGTGGTGACAGTGAACAACTTGCCGTAGGTATTGCCGGACATGCAGGACGCTCCGTGAAATCAAACCCAAATTCATGATGCGCGCCAGTATACGCAGGCTAACCGAGTAGTTCATCCTCGAACCTTGGCGGTGTTGGTGAGTCCAACCGGCACCTTTGCAAATGATGGCGTGATGATGCTGCGAGTTTTGATCTTGAGCCTTACCCTGTTTACTGGCTTCGTCCAGGCAACTGTCCTGCAACGTCCGGTGACTCTGGACACCGGCAGCGGCGAACTTTTCGGCTCGCTGTTGCTGCCAAAGTCTGACAATCCGGTGCCGGTTGTCCTTATTCTTTCTGGCTCGGGTCCTACGGATCGTGACGGAAACAACCCCGACGGCGGGCGCAACGACAGCCTCAAGCGACTGGCCTGGGTGCTGGCCAAGCACAATATCGCCAGCGTGCGTTTCGACAAGCGCGGGGTGGCCGCGAGCCTGGCCGCGACGCCGGATGAGCGCAATCTGTCGGTGGATGCCTACGTGGCGGACGCCGTGGCCTGGGGCCAGAAGCTCAAGGCTGACCCGCGTTTCGGCCCGTTGATTCTGTTGGGTCATAGCGAGGGCGCACTGATTGCCAGCCTGGCCGCACCGAAAGTCGACGCTGCGGCAGTCATTTCGCTGTCCGGCACGGCACGGCCAATCGATCAGGTGTTGCGCCGACAACTGGCCCGCAGCCTGCCGCCGCCACTGATGCAGCGCAGCAATGAACTGCTCGACAGTCTCAAGGCCGGGCACACCGACGACAATGTCCCGCCACCGTTGCAGGCGATCTTCCGCCCGAGTGTGCAGCCATATCTGATTTCGTTGTTCCGGCAGGATCCGTCCGCCGCCTTCGCCCAACTGAAAATGCCGGCCCTGATCGTCCAGGGCAGCAACGACATTCAGGTGCAGGTCGATGACGCCAACCTGCTCAAGGCGGCAAAACCCGACGCGACCCTGGCATTGATCGAAGGCATGAACCACGTGATGCGTATCGTGCCCAACGACGTGAAGCGGCAAATGGCCTCCTACAAGGACCCGAATTTGCCGCTGGCGGCGGAACTGGGCACCCGGATCCTCGAATTTATTGACGGACTTCGCACCCGTTAAGGTCTTTTCACCCTCCAGTCCTGAAAAAAACGGCCGATAAGCCTTTGTCGCCAGCGTACTGGCTGGCGACAAGCAGCTTGGACAGGATCTCGCCGTTATGACTGATACCCAGACTTCACCCGACACCACCGCTGAAAAAGACGCACCGCCAGCGGTCGAGCTGCCATGGGCGGATGTCCACGTCGAGCACCACAAGATGCTCCGCCTGGCGCCGCTGCAGACCGACCGCAACACCGGCGGGCGGCCGTTGCGCTTCGTCGAATTCGGTTACGCCGAGCGCAACAGCAAAGAACACAGCCTGATGCGCATGTCGATCAAACTGCCCGCGCAGCGTGTGCGCAAAGAGCAGAACCAGCTCGACGTGTGGGTCGACCACAAGACCAAACGCGTGCACTTCGGTCCGGACAGCGGTTTGCAGATCGAACCGCTGAACCGTGGCATCGGCCGCTTCATGGCCGCCCAGGGCATCAACTGGGCGAAAAAGCGCTGGCCCACCTACACCGTCGACGGCATGGACTTGAATAACAAGGACGCGCTGAACGAAGACACCCGCCTGCGCCGCGATCACTTTCTGCGCGTGCATGGCTTTGATGTGGTGTACGCCGACGCCCAGCATTTGAAGGGCAGCGTCAAGGAAGTTCAGGTCGGAGACTTGCTGGGCGACTGGAACAGCGAAAAGCTGCAGATCGTCGAGATTCTCGAAGCCGCGCAGATGTTGCAGCAGGCCGAGCAGAACCTGGCCGAGCAGGAAGTGAAGTTGAAGAAGCAGGAAGACAAGGTCAGCAAGTTCAAGCGTGAAGACGCGGGTTTGCGCTTCACCATTACGTGTCTGGTGGCGTTTGCGGTGTTCCAGGCCGGTTTGCTGATCTGGATCGCCACGCACCGCTAAGCCAATGATCGTTCCCACCGAGGTGGGAACGATCGGTTCAGGTCAGACGCGGGAAGCGAACAGCGCCTGATGATCGCGGCACTGTTCAGCGGTCAGCATGAACACGCCATGTCCGCCGCGCTGGAATTCCAGCCAGGCGAAATCGACTTCCGGGTACAGCGCTTCGACGTGTACCTGGCTGTTGCCCACCTCGACGATCAGCAAACCTTTCTCGGTCAGGTGATCTGCCGCTTCGGCGAGCATCCGGCGCACCAGGTTCAAACCGTCATCGCCGCAGGCCAGGCCCAGTTCCGGCTCGTGTTGATATTCGTCCGGCATGTCGGCGAAATCTTCCGCGTCGACGTAGGGCGGGTTCGACACGATCAGGTCGAAACGTTGACCCGGCAGGCCATCAAAACCATCGCCCTGCACGGTGAACACGCGCTCATCGACGCCATGGCGCTCGATGTTCTGGTTCGCCACTTCCAGGGCTTCGAACGACAGATCCGCCAGCACCACTTCGGCGTTCTGGAACTCGTAGGCACACGCGATGCCGATGCAACCGGAGCCAGTGCACAGGTCGAGAATTCGCGCAGGCTCGTCGCCGACCCACGGTGCAAAACGGTTTTCGATCAGCTCGCCAATCGGCGAACGCGGGATCAGCACGCGCTCATCGACGATGAACGACATGCCGCAGAACCACGCCTCGCCCAACAGGTAGGCGGTCGGAATGCGTTCTTCGATGCGGCGCTTGAGCAGGCGTTGCAGATTGACCAGTTCGTCGTCTTCCAGCGCGCAGTCCAGATAGCTGTCGGCGATTTCCCATGGCAGGTGCAAGGCGCCGAGCACTAGCTGCCGGGCTTCGTCCCAGGCATTGTCGGTGCCATGGCCGAAAAACAGATCCTCCCCATGGAAGCGGCTGACGGCCCAACGGATGTGGTCGCGCAGGGTACGAAGTCGGGAAGTGATCACGGGGCAGAACTCCAGAAAAAACGACTGGCGATTCTACCAGCCAAAACGCGCCACGACGACGCAGGAAAAATCCCGGAGCGACGGTAGGAGTGTTCCGAATTCCTTATCGGCTATTGAACAGAACGTGTAACTTGACGAGGCTGCAGGCCAGAAACGACGGTGCCTACGATGGTAGCGATTCACAGAACCGCTCAGCCAGAGGACAATGTCGCAAAAGCCCCACCCCAAGGAGCCCCAGAATGTCCGTTCCAAAAACGATGTTTCAACTCAGCGGTCGCGGTTACGCAGCGGCCACGTTGAGCCATGCCACCGTGGTCATCATCGATGCCCAGAAAGAGTACCTCAGCGGCCCGCTGGCCCTGAGCGGCATGGACGCGGCTGTCGCGAACATCAAACAACTGGTTGCCGCCGCCCGCGCAGCCGGCCGTCCGATCGTGCACGTACGCCACCTCGGCACCGTCGGCGGTCTGTTCGACCCGCAGGGTGAACGCGGCGAATTCATCCCCGGCCTGGAACCCCAGGGCGATGAAACCATCATCGGCAAACTGCTGCCGAGCGCTTTCCACGGCACCGAACTCTACGATCGCCTGCAAACCCTAGGCTCGCTCGACCTGATCGTCTGCGGCTTCATGAGCCACTCCAGTGTCAGCACCACCGTGCGTGCCGCGAAAAACCTGGGTTTCCGTTGCACCCTGGTCGAAGACGCCTGCGCCACCCGTGACCTGCCGTTCAAGGGCCGCGTGCTCAGTGCCGAACAGGTTCAGGAGGCGGAAATGGCGATCATGGCCGACAACTTCGCCACCCTCGCGCTGACCAATGACCTGATCTGATCGACCGCCAATGAGCGGCCCGGCCCGCCGCTCATCCGCAAAAGCCTCGCATTTGCTTCAATTACCCTAGCCTCAGGAACAACCCGGTCAACTCCCGGTCGAAGGGCCGATACCCATTGAGGAAGGTCGGAATGAAGTTATCCGATGGATTTGACGCACGCCGCTTGCGGCCCAAAGGCCAAAGCAACTGGCGTTTTCGATTCGGCGCAGCGATCGCCGCCATTCTGGCGACGTTCGGTGTGCTGTTGGCGATGGCCGGGGCTGCCAGCCTGATCGGGCATCCACCGGCACTCGGCGACTTGAATGCGACGCCGACGGGCTCGGCGATCATTCTGGCCGTCGGCCTGTTGTTCCTGTATTTCGGCGTGGCCCTGTGGCGTCGTTGCCGGCGTCGCGCACGGCAATCACGGGAGCTGAACATGTCCCCGCACCTGATGAAAAAACACGACTGAATCAACGGCCTGGCTTTTTGCCGGGCCGTTTTGTGTCTGTTTGGGTAAACTGGCCGCCCTTCGCGGAGGCTGATATGCAAGACGACGATTTTTCCCTGTTCAAAAGTGCGATCCAAGGCGTCAAGCCGATCAAGCACGACCGCGCCGACACCGGCAAACCCAAGACTGACCGCGCACAGATCGCCAAGCTGCGCCAGTCCGCGACCATCCGCACCGAAACCACCACCGTTGACGGTCTGTCCGATCAGTTCGTGATCGATGTCGGTCCCGAAGACGAGCTGATGTGGGCCCGCGACGGCGTGCAGGAAAGCCAGATGCGCAAGCTCAAGGTCGGGCAGATCCCGTTCGAGGGCAGCCTCGACCTGCACGGCATGAGCGTCGAAAAGGCCCGGGAAACCCTCTGGGCGTTTCTGGCCGAAGCGACCAAGTTCGAAATCCGCTGCGTGCGCGTCACCCATGGCAAGGCTGTGCGACTGGACGGCAAACGACCGATGATCAAGAGCCACGTCAACACCTGGCTGCGCCAGCATGCGCAAGTGCTCGGTTTCTGCTCGTGCCAGGCGAAACACGGCGGTGCCGGCGCGGTTTACGTGATGCTCAAACGCACCATGATGGAAGGTCGCGACGAATAATCCCGTCACACCGAACTTGCAGGGTCGTGTCCGCCGCCGTACCCTTGCCCTTTGCGAAAATCCCCACAGGTAGTTTCATGTCCCTGGAACAGAATTACACCGCGATTCTCGGCCAATTGGGCGAGGACGTGTCCCGCGAGGGCCTGCTCGACACGCCAAAGCGTGCCGCCAAAGCCATGCAGTACCTCTGCCGCGGTTATGAACAGACGCTCGAAGAGGTCACCAACGGTGCCCTGTTCAGCTCCGACAACAGCGAAATGGTGCTGGTCAAGGACATCGAGCTCTACTCGTTGTGCGAACACCACCTGCTGCCGTTCATCGGCAAGGCCCACGTCGCGTATATCCCGAGCGGCAAAGTGCTGGGCCTGTCGAAGGTCGCACGGATCGTCGACATGTACGCCCGCCGCCTGCAGATCCAGGAAAACCTCAGCCGCCAGATCGCCGACGCAGTCCAGCAGGTCACCGGCGCGCTGGGCGTGGCCGTGGTGATCGAGGCCAAGCACATGTGCATGATGATGCGCGGTGTGGAGAAACAGAATTCGTCGATGATCACCTCGGTGATGCTCGGTGAGTTCCGCGAAAACGCGGCGACCCGCAGCGAGTTTCTCAGCCTGATCAAGTAATTGATGGCAGAAAAAAACCGGCGTTGATCGCCGGTTTTTTTTCGTCCGTGAAAAATCGGGTAAGCTGCGCGCCTTCTTCAATGTCCCTGTGAGGCTTGTAACGTGTTCGTCAAAGCGCTTCGTGTCGGCCTCGGCCAACTGATCATCTTCGTTGACTTCCTGACCCGCCCGGGCAAGAAGCAGCGCCCCGCCGCTGCCCAGGCTCAGGTTGACGCCGCCGCCAAGGACCTGACCCTGTATCAGTTCCACGCCTGCCCGTTCTGCGTGAAGACCCGCCGCAGCCTGCGTCGCCTGAATGTGCCGGTGGCTCTGAAGGATGCGAAGAACAACGAGCAGGATCGCCAGACCCTGCTGGAACAGGGCGGCAAGATCAAGGTGCCGTGCCTGCGCATCGAAGAAAACGGCCAGACCAGCTGGATGTATGAGTCCAACACGATCATCGAATACCTGAACAAGCGGTTCGCCGCCGTCTGAATCAAAAAAAACCGGCCTGATGGCCGGTTTTTTTATGCGGCCTGCGCGGCCTGTGCCTGGCGCACCACCGCTGCCAGACGTTTGAGGCCTTCGTCCAGGCGGGCCTGGTCAATGTGACTGAAGTTCAGGCGCAGATGACCGTGATTGCGATCCGGCTCGGGGAAGAACGGTTCGCCCGGCATGAACGCCACATCGTTGGCCAGCGCGGTATTGAGCAACGTCCGTGTGTCCAGCGGTTGCTTCAGGGTCAGCCAGAAAAACAGTCCGCCCTGCGGCGTGTTCCAGTCCGCCAGATCGGCGAAGTGAGTTTCCAGCGCTGATTGAAAAGCATCGCGGCGCTGACGGTAGAAGCCGCGTAATTCACACAAGTGCTGCTGATACTTTTCGCTGCCGATCCACTGCAACGCCTGCCATTGGCCGATGCGGTTGGTGTGCAGATCCGCCGACTGCTTGAGTTTGAGCAAATGCGGGAACAGATCCGGGCTGGCGATCAGGTAGCCGACGCGCAAGCCCGGCAACAGGGTTTTCGATACGGTGCCGGTATAGATCCAGCTGGATTTCTTCAAACGACCAGCAATCGGTTGGGCGCTGCCGCCGTCGAAGGTCAGTTCGCGGTAAGGCTCGTCTTCGATCAGGGTCACGCCAAATTCGTCGAGCAGTGTTGCGACAGCTTCACGCTTGGCTTCGCTATAGCGCACAGCCGACGGATTCTGGAAGGTCGGGATCAGGTAGATGAACGCCGGACGATGTTGCTCCAGACGCTGGCGTAACTGCGCCAGGTTCGGGCCGTCAGCCTCCAGCGGCACGGTCAGGCAATCGGCACCGAACAGCTGGAAAATCTGCAAGGCCGCCAGATAAGTCGGCGCTTCGAGCAGGATTTCAGTGCCCTTGTCGATGTACAGCTTGGCCGCCAGATCGAGTGTTTGCTGGGAGCCACTGACCACCAACACCTGACTCGCCTCACACGGCAAACCCAGCGCCCTCGCCTCTGCCGCCAGGGCTTCGCGCAATGCCGGCTCGCCTTCGCTCATGCCGTACTGGCCGAGAGACAGCGGCATGTCGGCCCACTCGACCTTCGGCAGCATCGCTTCAGCCGGCAAGCCACCCGCGAAAGACATCACTTCCGGGCGCTGGGCCGCAGCAAGGATTTCACGGATCAGAGAACTTTTGAGACGCGAGATACGTTCGGAAAAAGCCATGGAAGTCACCGCTAGCGAGGCATGAGAAAAATGAGTCAAACTTATTGACTGAAATTACGTCACCCTCACTGGAAGCGTCAATATGCTTGACCTTAAAAACTGCGCCAGCCAACAACAAGCCATGGAAGCGTTCTTCTTCGGTTACCAGGCGTTTACCGCCAAGGCTGACGAAATGCTCGAGCGTCGCGGCTTGTCCCGCGTGCATCAACGCATCGTGTTTTTCATCGCCCGTTATCCGAATCTGAGCGTCAAGGAGTTGCTAGCGCTGCTCGGCGTGAGCAAACAGGCGCTGAACATGCCGTTGCGTCAGTTGCAGGAAATGCACCTGGTGGACAGCGTGGCGTCCGAAGAAGACAAACGTAAACGGCTTCTGACGTTGACCGTCGAAGGCGCGAAGTTTGAACAGGCATTGCGCCGCGAGCAGGTGAAATTACTGGAGCGGGTGTTTGCCGAGGCCGGCGAAACCGCGGTGAATGGCTGGCTGGCGGTAAATATGGCGTTGGGGAAAAACCGCTCGGCCGATTGATATAGCGCGATCCTCAAAACTTTCGTCCACAAAACCAAAAACAATATTTGCTTTATTTGTACACAAAAGCATAATCCACTGCGTGCGAGTTCCTGACCGCATGGTCAACAAATTCGCGTATGCCTCAAAGGGCCGCTGCCACCCCCTCATAGGGTCCGGCCCTGGAAATAACAATAAAACTCTTGAGGAGTACTCGCTGTGGAAAGCCGCAAATCCGAAGCATCGACGCTGGAACTCTCGCCGCCGTTACGCAATGGCCTGCTGGAGCGCCTCTTTAAACTCAGCTTGCATGGCACCACGGTGAAGACCGAGCTGATCGCCGGTCTGACAACCTTCATCACCATGGCCTACATCATCTTCGTCAACCCGAACATCATGGCCGATGCCGGGATCGATCACGGTGCGGCCTTCGTCGCCACCTGCATCGCCGCCGCACTGGGCTGCCTGCTGATGGGCCTGTACGCCAACTGGCCGGTAGGCCTGGCGCCGGGCATGGGCCTCAACGCATTCTTCACGTACACCGTGGTCGGCACCATGGGCTACAACTGGGAAACCGCCCTCGGTGCGGTGTTCGTCTCGGGCGTGCTGTTCATGATCCTGACCTTTTCGCGGATTCGCGAATGGCTGCTCAACAGCATCCCGGTCAGCCTGCGCTTTGCGATGGGCGCCGGCGTGGGTCTGTTCCTCGGGCTGATCGGCCTGAAAACCGCCGGCATCGTCGTCGACAGCCCGGCCACGCTGATCAAGCTCGGCTCGCTGCGTGAACCCGGCCCGCTGCTCGCAGCCATCTGCTTCCTGATGATCGCGATCCTCAGCTACCACAGAGTATTCGGCGCAATTCTCATCAGCATCATCACCGTGACCCTGGCAGGCTGGGGCCTGGGCATCGTGCACTACTCAGGCATCATGTCGACTCCGCCAAGCCTGGCGCCGACCTTCATGGCCATGAACGTCGCCGGCGTGTTCAACGTCAGCATGATCAGCGTGGTGCTCGCCTTCCTTTTCGTTCACATGTTCGACACCGCCGGCACCCTGATGGGCGTTGCCCAGCGCGCCAATCTGGTGGGTGCTGACGGCCGCATCGAAAACCTGTCCCGCGCCATGAAAGCCGACTCCGCCTCCAGCGTTTTCGGCGCAGTGGTCGGCGTACCGCCGGTCACCAGCTACGTGGAAAGTGCCGCCGGTGTAGCCGCTGGTGGTCGGACTGGTCTTACCGCAGTGACCGTAGGTGTGCTATTTATAGCCGCGATGTTCTTTGCACCGCTGGCCGGCATGATTCCCGCCTACGCCACCGCCGGCGCGCTGATTTATGTAGCGATGCTGATGATGGGCGGCATGGCGCACATCGAATGGGACGAAGCGACCGACAGCATTCCGGCCATCGTCACCGCGATCATGATGCCACTGACCTTCTCGGTCGCCGACGGTATCGCGCTGGGCTTCATTACCTATGTCGCGCTGAAGGCCGGCACCGGTAAATACAAAGAGATCTCCGTCAGCCTGTGGGTGCTCTGCGCGATCTTCATCGCCAAGTTCATCTTCTTGTAAGCGTCACGCGGTTCGAGCGTCAAAACAGCCTCACCCTTGCGGGTGGGGCTTTTGCACATTCTTGATAACGATAAAAAGGAGAAAGTGATGAGTCTGGAAACCTGGCTGCTGTTCAGCGGCGCTGCGCTGGTGGTGATCCTGATTCCGGGGCCACTGTCGTTGCTGATGATCAGCAACAGTCTGAATTACGGTTTGCGTCGTTCTTACCCGGCGTTTCTCGGTGGCGTGAGTGCGTCGATCTGCCTGCTCAGCGCTTCGGCACTGGGGCTTGGCGCCCTGCTGCTGGCGTCGGAAAAACTCTTCAGCGCGCTGAAGATCGTCGGTGCGATGTACCTGTTCTACCTCGCCTGGCAGAGCTGGCAGCAATCGCGTCAGCCATCGCTTGGCGCAGAAGTGCCGCAGGCGGCACCGGTTCCACGCTTTCGCGCACTCTTCGGACGTGCATTCATGCTGGGCGCCAGCAATCCGAAAGACATCCTGTTCTTCGCCGCGTTTCTGCCGCAGTTCCTCAGCGCCGAACAGCCGTTTCTGCCTCAGCTGCTGGTGATGATCGCGACCTGGACCGTGCTGGATCTGCTGTGCAAATTGACCTACGGCCTCGGCGCCCACGGTGCCGCGCGCTACCTGCGCAGCGGCAAGGGCCAGAGCTGGTTCAACCGCATCAGTGCCGGACTGTTTGGCGGCGCAGGTGCAGCTTCATTGTTGAGCAGCCACTGAGGCCATCGAGAGTCGCCAATACACGGCAACATTTCGCCTGACAAATAGATATATGTACCGCACTTCGCAGCGTTGATTCACCGAACATCCGGCCTCTTCTGGCCAGATCAACGTGAATCGACCTTGCGAGTGAAATCCCCATGAGCCCCAAACGCCCGATAAAACCCGGTGCGTCAACCACCTCCCCCGAAACGCCTTTCACCCTTCCCGACATCGGGCCTCCGGCACTCCACAGGTTGCCGCTGAACATCGCGCCCCACGGCGAAGACCGAATACCTGTCGATCATCTGAGGGCGCCTGTTCAATCAAGCGCCTCCGGGCATGCACCTCTGGAGATCGTCGACCTTCCGGCCGAGACCCATATCACCCCTGTCGTGGTCCATGCGCCGATTGAGCACTTTTTCCTTGCGCCCAATCAGCTATCCAGACTTCCCGCGCCGAATGCGCTTTCCGGCATTCGGGAACTCGGAACGCAGAGGCACTTCGTGGATCTTCAGGAAGGGGGAACCGTGTTGCTGGGCATTGATTCGGAAAACCATTTCCGGGCCAGATTGAACAGCGACTACAGACCTTCCGGCCCACAACTCGAACGGGTGGAAGGCACCCTCACCTGGCGCGTGAAACCCAGCGACGAGGGTGCCGGCGGCAGCGATTCCAGATTGACACTCAAGCGCCTGCGAAACCCGGATGATGATCCGCAAGAAGTTGTCGCGCCCAAACGTTCTTCCACCGCGACGGGTGAGGAATGGTCCGATCCCTGGAAAAAATGGGACGCGCCCCGCCTGCAGGCAGCGGTCGACAGCATTGAAGTCGATGGCACCCGGTTTCTGCTGGTGCCGCGTGGCAGCGACCCGGACCACCCGATCGTCTACATCAAGAACCCGGAGCACTGGGTATACGATTTCGATTACATGGAGCGCATTCTCGGCACTGACCTGATGCAGCAACCCAGAGGCGCGATCCGCGTGCCGCCTGCCAATCAGTGGGAGGTTGATCCGAACCTTCCCTTTCAACACCCTCTGAAGCAATACATCACCACTTTTTTTCCGCAGTTGTCGGAAATCTCGTTGAACAAGGTGGCCAGACACCAATTCAGCCTGGCCAACGATGGGGATATGGCAACCGGCGTGGGTCTGACTCGCCTCAGGCAAACGTTCAACGATTGGAAGCGCGGTAACAGCACGCCTCATCCGCCACTGGCCGATCCATTGCTGATGCTGCCGACGCTGGCTACATCAAGCGGTGGGCCTGGGCTCAGCCGCACCCTGGAATTGCCAACCCTGACCCCGGAAGGCCCCCTGCAGCGACTGGACTTCGACCTCACAAGACAAGAGTGGGATTATTTCAAAACGACGCAGTCAGGCGTTGAGTTCAAGCGGCTCATGGCCAACATCCTGAATCGCCAGGGCTATGATGTTTTCACGCCAACGCCTTCATCTTCCTTTCCGGCCTTGGTGTTTCGCCGGGAGAATCATCCCTTTGTCTTTTTCATCAGCCTGCATCGCGTCAGGGGCAGGAAAATTCATCAACCCTTGAATTCCGGTCCCGACGCTGCCGACGCCCGGTTGAACACCCAGGTCGGGTATCCGGCACTGCAGGAAATCCTCCAGGCGCACGCCGAAAAAAGGCTGGTGTGGCTCAAGGGTGGATCTCAGATTCATGCATCGCAACCGGACAGTATTTTCATCGTCAGGGATGATGAGTCGAGGCTCGCAACCCTTGCCGACCTGTAATCCGGAACGCTTTTGGCAAGACGAAAAAAAGCCCGCAGTGTGAGCGGGCGAAAGACCAAAGAAGCTATATGCGCAGTCGCTTCCCGGTGGAGGCAGCTGCTTGGGGGTCAGCTGCCCCGGTACGTGGAATAGCTGTAAGGCGAGATCAGCAACGGTACGTGGTAGTGATCCTGTTCGGCAGAGATGCCGAACCGCAGCACGACCACGTCCAGGAATGCCGGCTCCGGCAACTGGACGCCACGGGCGCGGTAGTAATCGCCGGCGTGGAACTGAACCTGATAGACACCGGTACGGTAGTCATCGCCTTGCAGCAGCGGCGCATCGACCCGGCCATCGCTGTTGGTAAGCGCACTGGCGACCAATTCCAGGTGCGAACCTTCAACGCGGTACAGCTCGACCTTGATCGAGCTGCCCGGGCAACCGTGTGCAGCGTCCAAAACGTGTGTTGTCAAACGTCCCATTGATTCTGCGCGCCTGCCTGCATGGAGCAGTCAGACTTCGCGCCTCCCGAAGTCAGTTGAAAAGGAGACCGCACCGTTTCGGAGCACGAAAAGCTGCGGCGAGCGACTGATTAAGACACTTTTAAAAAAAATTGTACACAATAAAAACGACATTTTTCCGCTCACCTCCGCCATCCCGCGATTTCCCGGGGATCTGCCCGAGAACCAGGCATTCATTGAACCCCTGAACCATTAGCTGACTGGTCAGGCAGGTTTCTTGCAGGTTCACGCCGTTAACAGCAAAAGATGACAGCCGGTGAAAAATGCGAAAAATCAGGCTTACAAATTGAGAATAAAGTTGTATACAATCAGCCCATCGCTGTGACGCCAGCCTGCCATCCAAACTTCAGGGCGCCACACAATCTGTCAACGAATAAGAAGGAAGACTGCAGTGAGCGCTGACTACCCACGCGACCTGATCGGTTACGGCAGTAACCCTCCTCACCCACACTGGCCGGGCAATGCCCGGATCGCCCTGTCGTTCGTGCTCAACTACGAAGAAGGCGGCGAGCGCAACATTCTGCACGGCGACAAAGAATCGGAAGCCTTCCTCTCGGAAATGGTTGCGGCCCAGCCTCTGCAAGGCGCACGCAACATGAGCATGGAATCGCTTTACGAGTATGGCAGCCGTGCCGGCGTCTGGCGGATCCTGAAACTGTTCAAGGAATTCGACATTCCGCTGACCATCTTCGCCGTGGCCATGGCCGCCCAGCGTCACCCGGACGTGATCCGTGCGATGGTCGAGGCCGGTCACGAGATCTGCAGCCACGGCTACCGCTGGATCGACTACCAGTACATGGACGAAGCGCAGGAACGCGAGCACATGCTCGAAGCGATCCGCATCCTCACCGAACTCACCGGCGAGCGCCCACTGGGCTGGTACACCGGCCGCACCGGCCCGAACACCCGTCGCCTGGTGATGGAAGAAGGCGGTTTCCTCTACGACTGCGACACCTACGACGACGACCTGCCCTACTGGGAACCGAACAATCCGACCGGCAAGCCGCATCTGGTGATCCCGTACACCCTGGACACCAACGACATGCGCTTCACCCAGGTCCAGGGTTTCAACAAGGGCGACGATTTCTTCGAATACCTCAAGGACGCGTTCGACGTGCTCTACGCCGAAGGCGCTGAAGCACCGAAGATGCTGTCGATCGGTCTGCACTGCCGACTGGTGGGCCGTCCGGCGCGTCTGGCTTCGCTCAAACGCTTTATCGAATACGCTAAAAGTCATGAACAGGTGTGGTTCAGCCGCCGCGTCGACATCGCCCGTCACTGGCACGAAACCCACCCGTACCAAGGGGCTGCCAAATGAGCACCTTTCAAACCCTGAAACCGTCGACCCTGAGCCGCGACGCCTTCGTCAAAGCCTTCGCCGACATCTACGAACATTCGCCATGGGTGGCCGAGAAGGCCTTCGACCTGGGCCAGGACGCGTCGATCGACCAGATCGAAACCCTGCACCAGCGCATGAGCGACATCCTGTTGAGCGCCGATCACGCCAGTCAGCTGGCACTGATCAACGCTCACCCGGACCTGGCCGGCAAAGCTGCCGTCCAGGGCCAGTTGACCGAAGCCAGCACCAATGAACAGGCTGGCGCCGGTATTCACCAATGCACGGCCGAAGAGTTTTCTCGCTTCACCGAGCTGAACGACGCCTACAAGGCCAAGTTCAAGTTTCCCTTCATCATGGCGGTAAAAGGCAGCAACCGGCATCAGATCCTCGCGGCGTTCGAAACGCGCATTCACAACCCGGTCGACACCGAGTTCAAATGCGCGCTGGCGGAGATCAACAAGATTGCCCTGTTCCGTTTACTGACTCTCTAGCAAGCCTGACCCGAGTGCATCAAACGCGGAGAGCACCCAGGGTCTTGCAAGCATCCCAAGCCACTTATTTAAAGGCAGACAAGAAGAATGAAAGCTTACGCCGTACCTTTCGAGAAGTTCGTCAACCTGGCCGATGCCCGTCTGGGCACCAAAATCATCTCGGTCACCGATGACTGGTTCGCAGACGCCAATCGTCTGTTTCAGCCGACCCCGGCCGTGTGGAAGGAGGGCGTGTTCGACGACAACGGCAAGTGGATGGACGGCTGGGAATCCCGCCGCAAGCGCTTCGAAGGCTACGACAGCGCGGTAATCCGCCTGGGCGTACCGGGTTCGATCAAAGGCGTGGACATCGACACTTCATTCTTCACCGGCAACTTCCCGCCATCGGCCTCGCTGGAAGCCTGCTTCCTGGCCTCGGGCGAGCCGGACGAAAACACCCAGTGGACTGAAGTGCTGTCGGCCGTCGAGCTGCAAGGCAACAGCCACCACTACCACGAAATCAACAACGACAAGGCGTTCAGCCACCTGCGCTTCAACATCTACCCGGATGGCGGTGTTGCCCGTCTGCGCGTGTACGGCATTCCGTTCCGCGACTGGTCGGCGGTTGGCGACAACGAGCAAGTCGACCTGGCTGCAGCCCTCAACGGTGGCCGCGCCCTCGCCTGCTCCGACGAACACTTCGGCCGCATGAGCAACATCCTCAACCCGGGCCGTGGCATCAACATGGGCGACGGCTGGGAAACCGCACGTCGTCGTACCCCGGGCAATGACTGGGTGATCGTCGCACTGGGCCACCCGGGCGAGATCGAGAAAATCGTCGTCGACACCCTGCACTTCAAGGGCAACTACCCGGACAGCTGCTCGATCCAGGGCGCGTTCGTAAAAGGCGGCACCGACAGCCAGATCGAAACCCAGTCGCTGTTCTGGCGCGAACTGCTGCCAAGCCAGAAGCTGGAAATGCACGCCGAACACACCTTCGTCGAGCAGATCAAGGCACTGGGCCCGATCACCCACATCCGTCTGAACGTGTTCCCGGACGGTGGTGTGAGCCGCCTGCGCCTGTTCGGCAAGGTCGCCAAGTAAGCGTTGAATCCTGTAAGGGGGGAGCTTGCTCCCTCCTCACACAAAGCAGAACCAACAACACAGAATTCGGAAAAGAACAGCATGCGCACATTGACGATTGAACCGCTGACCAAAGAAGCCTTCGCCCCCTTCGGTGACGTGATCGAAACCGACGGCAGCGATCACTTCATGATCAACAACGGTTCGACCATGCGCTTCCACAAACTGGCGACGGTCGAAACCGCGACGCCCGAGGACAACGCGATCATCAGCATCTTCCGCGCCGACGCGCAGGACATGCCGCTGACCGTGAGCATGCTGGAACGCCATCCGCTGGGCAGCCAGGCTTTCATTCCGCTGCTCGGCAACCCCTTTCTGATCGTGGTCGCGCCACTTGGCGATGTACCTGTATCAGGCTTGGTCCGCGCCTTCGTCACCAACGGCAGGCAGGGCATCAATTACCATCGCGGCGTCTGGCACCACCCGGTGCTGACGATCGAAAAGCGGGATGACTTCCTGGTGGTTGATCGCAGTGGCACAGGCAATAACTGCGATGAGCATTTTTTCAAAGAGGATGAGCGTTTGATCCTCGCCCCCCACCAATAAGAGAAGGTCTGATCACTCGACAACAAGAGTGACAGGCGAGAGGTAAAGACTGTGGAAGCACATCTGTTGGAATGGCTGAACCTGAGCGTGCGCTGGGTTCACATGATCACTGGCGTGGCCTGGATCGGCGCGTCGTTCTACTTCGTCTGGCTGGAGAACAACCTCAACCGCGTCAACCCGAAAACCGGTCTTGCCGGTGATCTGTGGGCGATCCACGGCGGCGGTATCTATCACCTGGAAAAATACAAACTGGCCCCTCCGTCGATGCCGGAGAACCTGCACTGGTTCAAATGGGAAGCCTATTTCACCTGGATGTCGGGGATCGCGCTGCTTTGCGTGGTGTTCTACTCCAACCCCGTGCTTTACCTCGTGGCACCCGGCAGCGGCCTGACCGGCCCTGAAGGCGTGGCCATCGGCATCGGTTCGCTGATCGCCGGCTGGTTCATCTACGACTTCCTCTGCGATTCGCCCCTCGGCAAGAAACCCGCCCTGCTCGGCTTCATCCTGTTCGTGCTGATCATCGGCGCGGCGTTTGGCTTCAGCAAGGTGTTCAGCGGTCGTGGTGCGTACCTGCACGTCGGCGCGATCATCGGCACCATCATGGTCGGCAACGTGTTCCGCATCATCATGCCGGCACAGCGCGCACTGGTGGCCGCGATCGCCGAGAACCGCACGCCGGATCCGGCGCTGCCGGCCAAAGGCCTGCTGCGTTCGCGTCATAACAACTACTTCACCCTGCCGGTGCTGTTCATCATGATCAGCAACCACTTCCCGAGCACTTACGGCAGCCAGTACAACTGGTTGATCCTGGCCGGGATCGCAGTGTTGGCGGTGTTGGTGCGTCACTACTTCAACACCCGTCACGACAGCCACAAGTTTGCCTGGACCCTGCCGGTGGCAGCGGTGGGCATGATCACCCTGGCCTACGTCACCGGCCCTGCGCCGATGCCGACCGCGCCGGAAGTGGCCAAGGCTCCTGCGAAAATCGAGTACCAGCCGCTGCCGGAAACGGCCCTGGGTGGTGGCGCGAAACCGGCTGAAGCGGCACAACCGGCCGCCGCTGCTGCACCTGCTGCACCCGCCACTGCTCCGGCTCAGGCATCCAACGCAGGTCCTGCGTTCGACAAGGTGCACAACGTGATCCAGGAACGCTGCGCGGTCTGCCATTCGGCCAAACCGACCAGCCCGCTGTTCAGCGCTGCCCCGGCCGGTGTGATGTTCGACACCCCCGAGCAGATCCGCCAGAACGCGGCACGGATCCAGGCGCAAGCCATCACCACGCAGATCATGCCACTGGGCAACATCACGCAGATGACCCAGCAGGAACGTGACCTGATCGGTGCATGGATCGCCCAGGGAGCCCAGACCAACTAAGCAGTAAAAGCATCGCTGACAAGCCAGCTCCCACAGGGTTTTGCACTGCCTGTGTGGGAGCTGGCTTGCCGGCGAATTGCCGCAACGCGGTTTACCTGATGCAAAGAAACAGCTGTGAGCAACCCGGCAGCTGTTCAATCACAAGAATAAAAAAGATCCGAGGTGTTGCATGTCCGAGCTGTCCAAAGCGCGCATCCCCGACGCACCCGCCATTCAGCGTTTGCCCCTTTTGCAACTGATCCTGGTCGGTTTGCAACATGTTCTGCTGATGTACGGCGGCGCCATCGCGGTACCGCTGATCATCGGACAGGCCGCTGGCCTGAGTCGTGAAGAAATCGCCTTCCTGATCAACGCCGACCTGCTGGTCGCCGGCATCGCCACCATCGTGCAGTCCCTGGGGATAGGCCCGATGGGCATTCGCATGCCGGTGATGATGGGCGCCAGTTTCGCCGCCGTCGGCAGCATGGTCGCCATGGCCGGCATGCCCGGTATCGGTCTGCAGGGGATCTTCGGCGCCACCATCGCCGCCGGGTTCTTTGGCATGATCATCGCGCCGTTCATGTCCAAGGTCGTACGCTTCTTCCCGCCGCTGGTGACCGGCACGGTCATCACCTCGATCGGTCTGTCGCTGTTCCCCGTGGCCGTGAACTGGGCCGGTGGCGGCGCTGGCGCCGCTCAATTCGGTTCACCGATTTATCTGGCCATCGCCGCTTTGGTGCTGGCGACCATTCTGCTGATCCACCGCTTCATGCGCGGTTTCTGGGTCAACATTTCCGTGCTGATCGGCATGTGCCTGGGCTACGTGCTCTGCGGCGCCATCGGCATGGTCGACCTGAGCGGCATGGCCAACGCGCCATGGGTTCAGTTCGTCACCCCGCTGCATTTCGGCATGCCGAAGTTCGAACTGGCGCCGATCCTGTCGATGTGTCTGGTGGTGGTGATCATCTTCGTCGAGTCCACCGGGATGTTCCTGGCACTGGGCAAGATCACCGGCCAGGAAGTCTGCCCGCGCATGCTGCGTCGCGGCTTGCTGTGTGATGCCGGCGCATCGTTCGTTGCCGGTTTCTTCAACACCTTCACCCACTCCTCCTTCGCGCAGAACATCGGTCTGGTGCAGATGACCGGTGTGCGCTGCCGTTCGGTGACCATCGTTGCCGGCGGACTGCTGATCGTCCTTAGCCTGCTGCCGAAAGCGGCATTCCTGGTGGCATCGATTCCGCCGGCGGTACTCGGTGGTGCGGCGATTGCGATGTTCGGCATGGTGGCGGCAACGGGGATCAAGATCCTGCAGGAAGCCGATATCGGCGACCGTCGCAATCAACTGCTGGTGGCGGTGAGCATCGGCATGGGCCTGATCCCGGTGGTGCGTCCGGAATTCTTCGCCCACCTGCCATTGTGGATGAGCCCGATCACCCACAGCGGGATCGCCATGGCCACCCTCAGCGCACTGACGCTGAACCTGTTGTTCAACATCCTGGGCGGCGCCGAGCGCGCGGCCATCAACGACTGTCACGCACACCCGCACTGATCCGAAGAGTAAAAAAGGGGGCTCGCCTATGCCTGCTCCCTCGCGACAGCTTTGCCTCAAACAATAAAAACAAGAGGGAGCAACAGATGATCCGGACTCAAACCAACGTGTTGTTGAGCGGCGGCCTGCTGGCCGCATCACAAGCCATGGCCGGCGATTTATTGCTGTGGCAGACCAACAGCCTGAGCTACCTGTACGGCAAGAACTTTGCGATCAACCCGTCGATCCAGCAGACGGTGACGTTCGAACACGCCGACAAGTGGAAGTACGGCGACAACTTCCTGTTCGTCGACAAGATCTTCTACAACGGCAAGGAAGACCGCAACAAAGGTCCGCACACCTATTACGGCGAATTCACCCCGCGCTTCTCCTTCGGCAAGATCTTCGACCAGAAGATCGAATTCGGCCCGATCAAGGACGTGCTGCTGGCGATGACCTACGAGTACGGCGAAGGCGAGAGCGAGGCCTATCTGATCGGCCCCGGCTTCGACCTGAAAGTGCCGGGCTTCAACTACGTCACCCTGAACATCTTCCGCCGCCAGACCGAAGGCCCGCGTCCGGGCGATGGTGTCTGGCAGATCACTCCGGGCTGGTCCTACAGCTTTGCGCTGGGCAATTCCGACGTGCTGATCGACGGCTATCTCGACTGGGTCGTCGACAACGACGAGAACTCCCGCGGCACCTATCACGCCAACCTGCACATCAACCCGCAGATCAAATACGACCTGGGCAAAGCCCTCGGCTGGCGTCAGAAGCAGCTGTATGTCGGCACCGAATACAGCTACTGGAAGAACAAATACGGGGTCGAAAGCAGCCATAACCTCGACACCAATCAGAACACCGCCAGCCTGCTGGTGAAGGTGCACTTCTAAGATGACCCGCAACCGTGCCGCCTACCTGTCGTCGGTGCTCTGTTGCGGGGCACTTGAGGCCTGGCCGTTGAGTCAGTATTCTCCGCGGCCTCCTGAATTCGGTCTAAAAAAAAGCCCGGATTTAATTCCTGACCGACGGGCCAACTTATCCCGGCCCCGGTCAGTACCGAGGCGTCCCGAAAACACGCTCAATCGACTGTTTTTCAGCAGCCGACGGGCGTTTTTTTGCTTTTCGAAAAGCCTTGGCTCAGCTCTTGCTAACAGCATCAAAGCTGACCGAATGGATGATTTTTGCGGCAACGAAAAAAGGCGCCACACCAGAGCGCCGACTCAAAAAAATAAACGTGGAATACCTACTTTGGGAGCAACCGAATGAAACGTATGAGCACCAGCCTGATGCTTGCGGGAACCATGCTGGCGGGGGGCCAGGCCATGGCCGACGGCCTGCTGCAATGGCAGAACAACAGCCTGACCTACCTGTACGGCAAGGACTTCAAGGTCAACCCGGCCATCCAGCAGACCGTCACCTTCGAGCACGCCGATGCGTGGAAGTACGGCGACAACTTCCTGTTCGTCGACAAGATTTTCTACAACGGCAAGCCTGACGGCGGCGTCGGCAACAACACCTATTACGGTGAGTTCCAGCCACGTATCTCGCTGGGCAAGGTGCTCGACCAGAAGATCGAATTCGGCCCGATCAAAGACGTGCTGCTGGCCATGACTTACGAGTTCGGTGAAGGCGACGTCGAGTCCTACCTGATCGGTCCAGGCTTCGACCTGGCGATTCCGGGCTTCGACTACTTCCAGCTGAACTTCTACCAGCGTCACACCGAAGGTTCGCGTCCGGGTGACAACGTCTGGCAGATCACGCCGGTCTGGTCCTACACCATTCCGGTCGGCAACTCGAACGTGCTGATCGACGGCTACATGGACTGGGTGGTCGACAACGACGTCAACAGCAAAGGCGAATACCACGCCAACCTGCACTTCAACCCACAGGTTAAATACGACCTGGGCAAGGCGCTGAATTTCGGCGAGAAGCAGCTGTACGTCGGTGTGGAATACGACTACTGGAAAGACAAGTACGGGATCGACGACACCCGTGCCTTCACCACCAATCAGAACGTGACCAGCTTCCTGGTGAAGTTCCACTTCTGATCCGGCGGCGTCCTCACGGACGCCATCGCGAGCAAGCTCGCTCCCACATTGGTTTTGTGCACGACACAAATCCCGGTGGGAGCCAGCCTGCTGGCGATTGCTGTACCACTGATTTCAGGCCGGAACCACCGCCTCGCCAATCCCGAGAAACCGGCACAGCTCATCGCGCTTGGCCAGTGCATCGCGCCGCCCCAGATCGATCAGCTCGCTGCAATACCCCGCCTCGAACAGCAAATAACTCAACACCCCTGCCCCGCTCGTTTTAGTCGCCCCCGGCCCGCGCAAGAACAGCCGCAACGCCGCCGGCAGCTCCTGACGATGCCGCGCCGCGATTTCATCGATCGGCTGACTTGGCGAGATCACCAGCACGTCCACCGGCGCCACACCCAGCGTGCGTATCGGCGTGCCTTCGGGCATCAGATGGCTGAACTGGTTCAGACGCTGGAGCAGCTCGATATCGCTTTCCAGGCTGTCAATGAACGTACTGTTGAGCATGTGCCCGCCGATCTGCGCCAGCGTCGGCTGCTGACCGGTGTAGGTGCGCTCCAGCGGTTGTGCCGGATCGAACCCGCGCGGGTTGCCGCTGACGCCCACCACCAGCACCCGGCTGGCGCCCAGGTGCAGCGCCGGGCTGATCGGCGCCGACTGCCGCACCGCGCCATCGCCAAAATATTCCTCGCCGATTTTCACCGGCGCGAACAACAACGGGATCGCCGAACTGGCGAGCAAGTGCTCCACGGTCAATTGCGTCGGCACGCCAATGCGCCGATGGCGCAGCCAGGCGTCGATGCTGCCGCCGCCCTGATAGAAGGTCACCGCTTGCCCGGATTCGTAGCCGAACGCGGTCACCGCCACCGCATGCAATTGCTTGCGGGCGATGGATTCGGCGATGCCGGGCATGTGCAGTTTTTCATCGAGCAAATGCCGTAGCGGCGAGCTGTTGAGCAGCGCCACCGGCAGGTGCCGACCCATGCCCAGCAGGCTGTGACTGACGAAACGGCTGGCCTGGCGGATCACCCCCGGCCAGTCGCTGCGCAGCACACGATGGCTGCGAAAGCCTTGCCAGAACAGGGTCAGGCGTTCGATGGCGGCCCGAAAGTCCGTGGCGCCGCTGGCGAGGCTGACTGCGTTGATTGCTCCGGCCGAGGTACCGACGATCACCGGGAACGGATTGTCCGCCCCCAGCGGCAACAGTTCGGCAATCGCCGCCAGCACCCCCACCTGATACGCCGCCCGAGCCCCGCCGCCGGAAAGAATCAAACCTGTGACCGGTTCAGCTGGGCTCATCGCAACGCTCCGTGGTGCTTATGGGATGGGGTGAATCAACGACGTTTGGCGTACAGCTTCGGCTCGCCCGGCGGACGGCTCTTGAAGCGCCGGTGCGCCCACAGGTATTGCTCGGGACAATCGCGCAACACACCTTCGACCCACTGATTGATGCGGATGCAATCGGCTTCTTCGGTCTCCCCCGGGAAACCTTCCAGCGGCGGATGGATCACCAGACGATAGCCGCTGCCGTCCGCCAGACGCTCCTGAGTGAACGGCACCACCAGCGCCTTGCCCAGTCGGGCGAACTTGCTGGTGGCAGTGACCGTCGCGGCCTGAATGCCGAACAGCGGCACGAAGATGCTTTGCTTGGCGCCGTAGTCCTGATCCGGCGCGTACCAGATCGCGCGCCCGGAACGCAGCAGCTTGAGCATGCCGCGCACGTCGTCGCGCTCCACCGCCAGCGAATCGAGATTGTGCCGCTCGCGGCCCTGACGCTGGATGAAATCGAACAGCGGGTTCTTGTGTTCGCGGTACATGCCGTCGATGGTGTGCTGCTGGCCGAGCAGCGCCGCGCCGATTTCCAGGGTGGTGAAATGCACCGCCATCAGAATCACGCCCTTGCCTTCGCGCTGGGCCTGTTGCAGATGCTCCAGGCCTTCGACGTGAGCCAGTTTTGCCAGACGTTGACGGGACCACCACCAGCTCATCGCCATTTCAAAGAACGCGATGCCGGTGGAGGCGAAGTTTTCCTTGAGCAGGCGTTTGCGCTCGGCGGCGGACTTTTCCGGGAAGCACAGTTCCAGATTGCGCTTGGCAATGCGCCGCCGGTCGCCGGCGAAGCGATACATCAGGGCGCCCAGAAAACGACCGATGGCCAGCAATGCCGGATAGGGCAACTGCACCGTCAGCCACAACAGCCCCAGGCCGCACCAGAGCGGCCAGAAGCGTGGAGCGAGAAATGCTTTTCGAAAACGCGGGCGATCCATTAAAGCTTCCGTAAATAAGTGGCCGCGCATTCTACATCGTTCAGCCCGGCTTGCGGCTGGCGGGCGTTCTCGTTATAAGTCTCGGCACTTTTAGTGACAAGCCGTTGTATGCCGACATGAGCCAAAACGAATCGCCAGACCAAGATCCCGTGTTCCAGTTGAAGGGCAGCATGCTCGCCATCACGGTGCTCGAGCTGTCCCGTAACGACCTGGACAGCCTCGATCGGCAACTGGCCGCCAAAGTCGCCCAGGCACCGAACTTCTTCAGCAACGCGCCGCTGGTCCTGGCGCTGGACAAGCTGCCGCCGAGCGAAGGCGCGGTCGATCTGCCGGGCCTGATGCGCGTGTGTCGCCAGCACGGCCTGCGCACCTTGGCGATCCGCGCCAGCCGCATCGAAGATATCGCCGCCGCCATCGCCATCGACATCCCGGTACTGCCGCCGTCCGGCGCCCGTGAACGGCCGCTGGAAACCGCCGAACCCGTTGCACCGAAGAAGCCGGAAAAGCCGCCGGAGCCGACCGTCAAACCGACCCGCGTCATCACCACGCCAGTACGTGGTGGCCAACAGATCTATGCGCAAGGTGGCGATCTGGTGGTGGTGTCCTCGGTCAGTCCGGGGGCGGAACTTCTCGCCGATGGCAACATCCATGTATACGGCCCGATGCGCGGTCGTGCGCTGGCCGGGGTCAAGGGTGACACCAAGGCGCGGATTTTCTGTCAGCAATTGAGCGCTGAACTGATCTCCATCGCAGGCCATTACAAGGTTTCCGAAGACCTGCGTCGCGATCCGATGTGGGGTTCGGGCGTACAGGTCAGCCTGTCGGGCGACGTGTTGAACATCATTCGGCTTTAACGGATACTGCCGCATTTTCCAAGCATCTCTAAAACGTAGCGAAAACGGCTCAAACGAAGTAGGAAAAAGGCCAAAAGCCGAATTCCAGCCAAGGCTGTCCGACTGCAGTAGTTTTCAAGAGATGTTTTTCAGGGGCTGAACAGTCCTTCTTCCTAAGGGGTGAAACACCTTGGCCAAGATTCTCGTGGTTACATCCGGCAAGGGTGGTGTGGGTAAGACCACCACCAGCGCCGCTATCGGTACCGGCCTCGCTCTGCGCGGCCACAAAACAGTGATCGTCGACTTCGACGTGGGCTTGCGTAACCTCGACCTGATCATGGGTTGCGAGCGCCGCGTGGTGTATGACTTCGTCAACGTGGTCAACGGCGAAGCCAACCTGCAACAGGCCCTGATCAAAGACAAGCGCCTGGAAAACCTTTACGTACTGGCGGCCAGCCAGACCCGCGACAAAGACGCGCTGACCCAGGAAGGCGTGGAAAAAGTCCTGATGGAGCTCAAGGAACAATTCGAGTTCGTGGTCTGCGACTCCCCGGCGGGCATCGAGAAAGGCGCCCACCTGGCCATGTACTTCGCTGACGAAGCGATCGTCGTGACCAACCCTGAAGTTTCCTCGGTACGTGACTCGGACCGCATGCTCGGCCTGCTGGCCAGCAAGTCCCGTCGCGCCGAACGCGGCGAAGAACCGATCCAGGAACACCTGCTGATCACTCGCTACCACCCGGAGCGCGTCGAAAAAGGCGAAATGCTGGGCGTCGAAGACGTCAAGGAAATCCTCGCCGTGCGCCTGCTGGGTGTCATTCCGGAATCCCAGGCCGTGCTCAAGGCTTCCAACCAGGGCGTCCCGGTTATCCTCGACGACCAGAGCGACGCCGGCCAGGCCTACAGCGATACCGTTGATCGCTTGCTGGGCAAGGAAAAAGAACACCGGTTCCTGAATGTCGAGAAGAAGGGATTCTTCGAGCGTCTGTTTGGAGGTAGGTAATGAACCTTTTTGACTTCTTTCGTGCCAACAAAAAGCCAAGTACCGCCTCGGTCGCGAAAGAGCGTCTACAGATCATCGTGGCGCATGAACGCGGCCAGCGCAGCACCCCTGACTACCTGCCATCCCTGCAAAAGGAACTGGTGGAAGTGATCCGCAAGTACGTCAACATCGGCAACGACGACGTACACGTGGCACTGGAAAGCCAGGGCAGCTGCTCGATTCTGGAACTCAACATCACCCTGCCAGATCGCTGAGTCGATCCGGCAGGAACGACGGCGGCTCAGGGCCCTTCCCCCACCGGAAGGGCCCTTAGCCGCCGTTGGCATTTGTTACGAGGCTGTTTTAATGCCGCTGTCCAACATCCACATCATCCATCAGGACGCCGCCGTACTGGTGGTGAACAAACCGACCCTGTTGCTCTCGGTGCCCGGCCGGGCCGACGACAACAAGGACTGTCTGATCACTCGCCTGCAGGAAAACGGCTACCCGGAAGCGCGCATCGTCCATCGTCTGGACTGGGAAACCTCCGGCATCATCCTGCTAGCCCGCGACGCCGATACCCACCGCGAACTGTCGCGCCAGTTTCACGACCGCGAAACCGAAAAGGCCTACACCGCCCTGGCCTGGGGCCAGCCGGAACTGGACAGCGGCAGCATCGACCTGCCCCTGCGCTACGACCCGCCAACCAAACCACGCCACGTCGTAGACCACGAATTCGGCAAACACGCCCTGACCTTCTGGCGCGTGCTGGAACGTTGCGGCGACTGGTGCCGCGTCGAGCTGACGCCGATCACCGGCCGTTCGCACCAGTTGCGCGTACACATGCTGTCTATCGGTCATCCGTTGCTCGGTGACGGGCTCTACGCTCACGAACAGGCCCTCGCGGCCTGGCCGCGTCTGTGCCTGCACGCCAGCATGCTCAGCTTCACCCACCCACAGTCCGGCGAACGCTTGCGCTTCGAATGCCCGGCTCCGTTTTAAACACTGCCTGACCGGCAGTCGCCTGTTTTAAAGGATTATGTTCCGGATGAGTTGTACTGATTCCCTGGCAACACCCGTCAAGAAGACCCGTCACCAACTGCTTTACCTGATTTACGGCAACCAGGATGTTTACCGGCGCGAAGCCAAGTTCAGCATCCTGACCGCCCTGTCCCAGGCCAAGACCGGCAAACGTCCGGCGATCAGGATCCTCACTGACCGGCCGCAGGACTACGAAGGCTGGCCGGTCGATACCGTGCTGCTCGACGAACCGACACTGACTCGCTGGCTGGGCCACAACGGCTATCACCACCGACGCAAGGCCTGCGCCATCGCCGCCGGCCTGCAACTGGCCGAAAAGACCTTGTTCGTCGATACCGACACCCTGTTCACCAGTGACCCGAACCGCCTGTTCCCGCACATTACTGCCGGGCAGTCGGTGATGGATCGCTTCGAATACGACTGGAAAGATGTCTTCGAGCGCGACGACTACCTGAAGCTCGGTCGCGATCTCGGTGCCCATGGCGTCACCCCGGACAACGGCTTCAAGCTCTACAACAGCGGGCTGTGCGGCGTGACCGACAGCGACGGGGCATTGTTCGAGGAGTCGATCCGCCTGATCGACGAATGGACGGCCGACGGTTTCGAGATCCATACCATCGAACAGGTCGCCCTGTCGTTCGCCATGCGCAAACGGCCGGTGGTCGAAGCCCGCAAGTTCGTCTATCACTACTTTGCGGAAAAGCGCTTTTTCCACGCGATGCAGGCGTTTTTCTTCGCCCAGCACGGCGAGAAGTTCAGCCAGCGGCTGGTGGATCTGTGCAAGGACGTACCAAGGGTCAAACCGTTCCCGTCGGCGTGGCAGCGCCTGAAAATAAAATGGAAGCTGCGCAACCAGAAGGGCACCCTGCGCAAGGTTGGTCGCGATCTGCTGTACGGCAGCGCCGCCCCGGATCATCCGTACTACAGCGCCTGTCGCCATGAATGGTGGGAATGTGCCTCGCGGGAGATTCTTCGCTGGGACGAAAGCCGTCAGAAAAAACTCCTGAACCAGAACCGCTGGCCGCAACAACTGCCTCGCCCGGAAAAAACCGAAGACGAAAAAGTCATCATGTCCTACCTGAAAAAACGCGTGGCCGCCGCTCGTTGATGCGAGCGGTACATGTCATGTCCCAAGCATCAGGCCGATGCGTTAAACTCCCGCCCATTGCTGTCTGGAGCTTCTTATGCGCGAAGAGTTGAACCAAGGCCTGATCGACTTCCTCAAGGCCTCCCCTACCCCGTTTCACGCCACCGCCAGCCTTGTTCAACGCCTGGAGGCCGCCGGTTATGTGCGCCTCGACGAGCGCGAGACCTGGCACACCGAAGCCAATGGCCGTTACTACGTCACCCGTAACGACTCCTCGATCGTCGCGATCAAGATGGGCCGCAACTCCCCGCTGCACGACGGCATCCGTCTGGTAGGCGCCCACACCGACAGCCCGTGCCTGCGGGTCAAGCCGCAACCGGAATTGCAGCGCCAGGGTTTCTGGCAACTGGGCGTTGAAGTCTACGGCGGCGCGCTGCTGGCACCGTGGTTCGACCGCGACCTGTCGCTGGCCGGCCGCGTCACCTTCCGTCGCGATGGCAAGGTCGAAAGCCAGTTGATTGACTTCAAGGCCCCGATCGCAATCATTCCCAACCTGGCGATTCACCTTAATCGTGAAGCCAACCAGGGCTGGGCCATCAACGCCCAGACCGAACTGCCGCCGATTCTCGCGCAGTTCGCCGGTGATGAACGTGTGGATTTCCGCGCCGTATTGACCGATCAACTGGCCCGCGAGCACGGTCTGAATGCAGACGTGGTGCTCGATTACGAGCTGAGCTTCTATGACACCCAGAGCGCTGCGGTCATCGGCCTGAACGGTGACTTCATCGCCGGCGCCCGCCTCGACAACCTGCTGTCGTGCTACGCCGGCCTGCAAGCCCTGCTGACCGCCGACACCGAAGAAACCTGCGTGCTGGTGTGCAACGACCACGAAGAAGTCGGCTCCTGCTCGGCGTGCGGCGCCGACGGCCCGATGCTGGAACAGACCCTGCGTCGCCTGTTGCCCGAAGGTGACGAATTCGTCCGCACCATTCAGAAATCCCTGCTGGTCTCGGCCGACAACGCCCACGGCGTACACCCGAACTACGCCGAAAAGCACGACGCCAATCACGGCCCGAAACTCAACGCCGGCCCGGTGATCAAGGTCAACAGCAACCAGCGCTACGCCACCAACAGCGAAACCGCCGGTTTCTTCCGTCATCTGTGCATGGCCGAAGAAGTCCCGGTACAAAGCTTCGTGGTGCGCAGCGACATGGGCTGCGGCTCGACCATCGGCCCGATCACCGCCAGCCACCTGGGCGTGCGCACCGTCGACATCGGCCTGCCGACGTTCGCCATGCACTCGATCCGCGAACTGTGCGGCAGCCATGACCTGGCGCATCTGGTGAAAGTACTGAGCGCGTTCTACGCCAGCCGCGAATTGCCGTAGTCCTTGATAAAGCATCGCCAGCAGGCTGGCTCCCACAATGGAATACATTTCAAATGTGGGAGCCAGCCTGCTGGCGATGGCAATCGAACAGTCAGCATCACATCCGGATCCGAACCGGCTCATTTCTGATACACATCACCACCGGTCGGCAAAAAGCGACCTAGACTTAAGTCATCCCCTTCGACAAGGCTGTCGCCATGATCTCGATGTCTGCGTTCCACTCCATGCTCATTCCGATCCTGTCCGGAATGATTCTGCTGGCGATCGGCTTCAACTTCCGCGACAAGAACGCCGGCGTGCTCGCCATGTGGATCGGCATGCTGATGATCCTGGCCACCGTGGTCTACAAGATCCTCGCCAAACTCAACGAATAAATCCGCGCCCGGCTCGCATTGATTCTGGCGGGCTCGTACACTCGCCCGATCCGCCCCTTGCGAGGTTGACCGCCTAGTGTTCGCTCGTTTCTTTGCCCTGCCCTGCCTTTTCCTCGTCTGCCTGATGACGCTGCTGCCGTCGGCACCTGCCCACGCGGTGAGCCTGCCCGGCCTGCTCAATGGCTCGAACAAGGTGCAACCGGAAGCCCAGGAACCACTCGGCCAGTCACTCGACGAAGTCATCAAATCCCTGGAAAACGATCAGCAGCGCACCCAGTTGCTGGGCGACCTGAAAAAACTGCGCGACGCCACGAAAAAAGCCCAGGCCACCCCGGAAGAAGGCGTGCTGGGCCTGATCGGCGGCACCCTGGCCAATTTCGAAAAACAGTTCACCGGCAGCGACAGCCCGCTCAATCGCTGGTCCGCCGAATTCGAACTGGCCAAGGATGAACTGTCCGCCCTGATAATGCCGGCCAGCGAATGGCTGCCGATCATCTTCGGCTTCGCCATGATCCTGATGGTCTGGAGCCTGCTCGCCGCTGCGCTGATCTGGCTCGGCCACCGGGTGCGCATGCGCTTCGGCCTGACCGAAGAACTGCCACAACACCCCCGGGCCCTCGACATGTTGCGCTTCGCCCTGCGCAAGCTCGGGCCGTGGATGATTGCCCTGGTCATCACCGTCTACATGAGCTACGCGCTGCCATCATCCCTGGGCAAAAGCCTGGCGATGGTGTTGGCTTACGCACTGGTGGTCGGCACCTGTTTCTCGGCGATCTGTGTGATCGCCTTTTCCGTACTCGACGGCCCGCACCGCCACCGTGCGCTGTACATCCTGCGGCATCAGGCCTTCCGCCCGTTGTGGCTGATCGGCAGCTTCGCCGCGTTCGGTGAAGGGCTGAACGATCCGCGTCTGGTGGCAGGACTGGGCGTACACCTGGCCCACACCGCCGCCACCGTCACCAATGTGCTGGCAGCGCTCTCGACCGGCCTGTTCATCCTGCGCTTCCGCCGCCCCATCGCGCACCTGATCCGCAACCAGCCACTGTCCCGCCGCCTGACCCGCCGCGCCCTCAGCGACACCATCGATATCCTCGGCACCTTCTGGTACGTGCCGGCGCTGGTACTGGTGGGGATTTCCCTGTTCGCCACCTTCGTCTCCGCCGGCGATACCAGCACGGCCTTGCGCCAGTCGCTGATCTGCACCGTGCTGCTGGTGTTGTGCATGGTCATCAACGGCCTCGTCCGCCGCCACGCCCTCAAACCCCAACGCGGGCCAAAACGCCACGCGCTGTATTCCGAACGCCTGAAAAGCTTCTTCTACACCCTCGCGCACCTGCTGGTGTGGCTGGCCTTCATCGAACTCGGCCTGCGGGTCTGGGGCATGTCACTGATCGGCTTCACCGAAGGCGAAGGCCACGACATCAGCGTCAAACTGTTCAGCCTGATCGGCACACTGATCTTCGCGTGGCTGATCTGGATCCTCAGCGACACCGCCGTCCACCACGCCCTCACCCGCTCCCGCAAAGGCCTGGCCAACGCCCGCGCGCAAACCATGATGCCGCTGATCCGCAACGTGCTGTTCGTGGCGATCTTCATCATCGCCCTGATCGTCGCCCTGGCGAACATGGGCATGAACGTCACGCCACTGCTGGCCGGTGCCGGCGTGATCGGCCTGGCGATCGGCTTCGGCGCCCAGTCACTGGTGGCCGACCTGATCACCGGCCTGTTCATCATCATCGAAGACTCCCTGGCCATCGACGACTACGTCGACGTCGGCGGCCACCTTGGCACCGTCGAAGGCCTGACCATCCGCACCGTCCGCCTGCGGGACATTGACGGCATCGTCCACACCATCCCGTTCAGCGAAATCAAAAGCATCAAGAACTACTCCCGGGAATTCGGCTACGCGATCTTCCGCGTAGCGGTGCCGTTCAACATGAACATCGACGAAGCAATCAAACTGATGCGCGAAGTCGGCCAGAAAATGCGCACCGACCCGCTGCAACGCCGCAACATCTGGTCGCCACTGGAGATTCAGGGTGTGGAAAGCTTCGAATCCGGCAACGCAATATTGCGCGCCCGGTTCAAGACCGCACCGATCAAACAGTGGGAAGTTTCACGGGCGTTCAACCTGTCGCTGAAACGGCATCTGGATGAGGCCGGGCTGGATCTGGCGACGCCGAGGATGAATGTGCAGGTGATCACGGCCAGTGGTGGTGTGGAGACTGAAAAATAGTTACCGAAGAAACCCCAATCGGAATGCACTTCGATTGGGGTTCTTTGATTTGGACTTACCCTTTGAATCCGGGCATCCCGTTCTCGGCACGCCAGCTCTTCAGCGTTTGGAGTATGCCTTCAGGACTATCATCCTCGCCATCAAGCGGATAATAAATAATTCCGTTACCCCTTGGGTGATCCACTGCAGAGTCAAACTCTTCAACAAGGACCATGTATTCTTTCTCACTGCAACTAGTTACGTAACATAGACGTTTCAAAAGCTCCAGAAATTCTGACTCCTCATAGTCTTCGAGTTTACGATGCATTTCTTTCTCCTTCACTAGCAGAATGAATTTCCACATGCCGCTTAGGTGTTAGCACTTTTAAATTATCCATATCGTAGACCGCACCTCCATTTTTTATAAAATCCAAATGATGAATTTCATAAACTTTATTACCGCCTACCTGCTCACCAGGAATGGTAAATGGAGAATGCCCGCGCATTAACCGTTCTCTATTGGTATTGCTGAATTGTGAAGATAGTTCGGAGTCCGCCCCTACGGTTTTCCAAAAAGCCTCCCTGAACATTCTGAAATCCCTGAACTGCCGACCTCTCAACTGCTCTGCAATCCGCGCGGGAATCGCCGCACCATTGCCTTGCGAAGCCGCCTCAAGCCACCCTGCCGCCACTGGTTCTCCGTGCCCGGAGGCAATTCCGGAATCGTTTCGCGGATCCCGGAACATGATGTATTGCGGGGGGATGCCGGAATCCGGTGGAAAAACCAGAATCCAGTCATTGAAATCAAAATCTCCCAGATCAGGATGACGATCAATTCGCCCCTCGACAGGGACGATGTTGCCGCCGGTATATCGCGCAGGATCCGGTTCGGGAACGGGCAATACAGTCGAACTGTCAGCCGGCGTAATTGACGGCGTCCATACCAATGTTTCTGATGGAATGTCGGTAGTCGTCGCGCGATAGGTGTTGTCCTGCGGGTTGTGAACGGCAGCAATCACCGGTACGCCGGTGGGAAACCTGACGCCATCGACTGGAATGACCAGCAGTTCGGTGTGATCGCCCTCGCCAGCTCTGGAATTGACACGCACGGGCAGATCCAGAGAACCACCGGTAGCCGCGAGCTGACCGAGATCTGGCATGGGACCGGACAGCAGATCGGACAGCGGCATGCTGACCAGAAACCGCTTGGGCAGCTCACCGTTTCCCAGCGCGGGCGAGTAAACCAGCGCTGCAACCCCCACCACCAAACCCGACACCGTGCCCGCTGCCAGAGCGGATAATCCGGTCGACGCGGAGCGGATGGCCGCCCGTAATCCCGACCTTGCGCTCTCGCTGATGGGAACCGGCCCGGTCGACGTCGAAAATACAAGTTGCGGATTCCAGGCGGCGTCCTGCAAATGGAAGGCCTCAGCCTCCCGACGCGCCCGTTCCGCGTCGAGCAATCGATCCTCAAGCAATTGTCGTGCATGCTCATCGGCTTCACGCCGCGCCTGTTCTTCAGCCTTTTGACGAGCTTCATCAACGGCCGCCTGCCGGGAGATTTCTGCCGCTTGTGCAGCTACACGCGCCTGTTCCTCGGCCATCTGCCGGGCCTGATTCTGCGCAGCGATCAGCGCCTGCTCCTGTGCAATTCGGTTGGCCTCCTGCACTTGCACAGCCGCAATTACATTCCTGACCGTTGCAGACTGACCGTTCAATAGCCCGATGCCTTCTACCAGCAACCTGGCATTGAACAACTCGCTATAGGCCTGGCGAACGCTGACGTTACCGCCACGCCGATTGACCTGTGGTAACCGACCACCATTGAAGAACGTTTCGACCTGCACATGACCAAATCGCTGAATCGCAATGTCCTTCGCCGCGATCAGCGCACCAAACTTTCTGGCGATCAGCGCGTCCCGGAAACGCAGCTCACGCGCCAGCGTGTCCAAGGGAGGCAATAAACTGGAATCACCGCCAGCCCTGACCTGGGCAAGTTCAACTTCAAGGATCTGAGGCAGACTTCCGGAAAATGCCTTATAGGTATTTTCCATATCCAGTATTTCCCCCAAGGGGGCAAAATCAATTGCCGGCCCGGAGCCATCACCGAAACTTGAGTAGTGCACATAAACATCTTGATTGTCCGGCCTCACGATTGAAGCTGGAAGCTCAATTCCACGCCGTGCCATAAATACATTCCTCCTTGAATTAATTGCAGTGCTCGACAACCGGAAACAAATTCAAACATTGCACCCGGTGTCTGGAGAAATGTATGGAAATAACAACCACGGACTGCGGTATATATGTACCTCGCACAAAAAAATCTGTCGCGTCAGATGCAGCCGAACAACAAGTAGGAAACGTCCAGAAATCCAGATCCGGATTCGCCCAATTGAAAAGTCCAACTCAAACAGCAAAACCAACGCTGAAGAGGCACATATCCAGAACACGATGAGCGTTAGCTCGAGAAAAGCTTTTGATCTTTTGTCCCCATCGGCAGGCTGAGTGGAGGGATTCATCCGGGGGTAGGCGCGCAGCGCCGTTTGGCGAAGCCAAACACATCGAGAGGAGGTGCAGCGAAGCAAACCGTAGGCGATGCCCCCGGATGAATCCCGGAGCGAAGGAACCCCGAGCCTCAGCGAGGGGCCGAACGCAGGGGCCAAGCGTTTTGCTTACTTTTGGGCGTCTGCAAAAGTGAGCCGCTGTAAGAGCGGAACCGCCAGCCGCAACACCCGAAGCAACGGATATTCACCCAAAAAAATCAAACTACATCCACACCAACGTGAATCGCATCATGCCGCCAAAACTCCAGATCACAATCAATCAACCGCCCAGCCTGATCATAATTGACCCGAGCAATCCGCAACCCCGGACTCCCCACCGAAACCCGTAAAGCCGCCGCCGCATCCACCGACAACGACGTAGGCACAATCTCGAACCGCACCCGCCCATAATGCAAATCGTAATGCCGCGCATACAGCTCGGTAATCGACTGATTCAGATCAAACTCCAGAATCCCCGGGAAATACTGCGGATTCAGATAATGCTCCACATACAACACCAGCCGCCCATCGATCCGCCGCGACCGACAAATCTGAATCACACTCGACAACGCCGGCAACTGCAACCACGCACACACCGCCGCTGACGCCGGTTGAAGCCGCGCCGAAATCACCTCGGTCGACGGCACCCGCCCCTGCGCACTGACCATCGCGTGAAAGTGGCTGCGCTGCATCAGGTTGTAAGCCAGCCGCGGTGGCGACACGAACCAGCCCCGGCGCTCCTCGCGATAAATCTGCCCTTGCGCCTCCAGTTGTAACAAGGCTTCACGCACCGTAATACGCGTAGTGCCGAACAACTCGCTGAGCTTGCGTTCGGCCGGCAACTTGCTGCCCGCCACGAGCAAACCGTGGTCGAGCTGCTCCTGAAGGATCTGCCCAATGGCTGTCACCGCTTTTGTTGCCTCATCGCGCATCAACGTTACCTATCTGGACTAGACCAGCACTGTTTCGGGGCAAAACCGCACGACTATTGCGCCGTTCGGTCGTGCTGCAAGCCTAGGCAGTGCAGATGACCGAGAGATGACAAAACTACCGAGCGGTCGCGCTGACAACTTGCAATACATCGGCCAAGTCCCTTGCCTGCCGGGACTTTGAGGGTGGTCTACGCTTACCGGGCAGCCGCCTGTACCGGAGAAAATAATCGCTGGCCAGGCATCCGCCGACATCAAAGTGTCATCCAGCCCCCCTACATTGGCTCAGGTATTGCTGACCTAGACCAACACAAACCGCAATCGCAGCGTTGAACACGACCAAGGAGCTTCGGAATGAAACAGCTTTTCCTGGCAACACTGTTAGGCTCGACCATTGCCATGTGCACCGCCGCCATGGCGGCTGATGATCTGAAAACCCTCGAAGCCGCTGCGAAAGCGGAAGGCGCCGTCAACAGCGTCGGCATGCCCGATGACTGGGCCAACTGGAAAGGCACCTGGGAAGACCTGGCCAAGACCTACGGCCTGAAACACATCGACACCGACATGAGCTCGGCCCAGGAAATCGCCAAGTTCGCCGCCGAGAAAGACAACGCCACCGCCGACATCGGCGACGTCGGCGCCGCTTTCGGCCCGATCGCGGTCAAGCAAGGCGTGGTGCAACCGTACAAGCCGACCACCTGGGATCAGGTCCCGGCCTGGGCCAAGGACAAGGACGGCAACTGGGCACTGGCCTACACCGGCACCATCGCTTTCATCGTCAACAAGAAGCTGCTGCACGGTTCCGAAGTACCGACCAAATGGGCTGACCTCAAGGGCGGCAAATACAAGGTCTCCATCGGTGACGTGAGCACCGCTGCACAAGCGGCCAACGGCGTGCTCGCCGCTGCGCTGGCCAACGGCGGCGACGAGAAAAACATCCAGCCGGCCCTGCTGCTGTTCGCAGACATCGCCAAGCAGGGTCGCCTGTCGATGGCCAACCCGACCATCGCCACCATGGAAAAAGGCGAGATCGAAGTCGGCGTGGTCTGGGACTTCAACGGCCTGAGCTACAAGGCCAAGATGGCCAACCCGGATGACTACGTGGTGCTGATCCCGTCCGACGGCTCGGTGATTTCCGGCTACACCACCATCATCAACAAATACGCGAAGAACCCGAACGCCGCCAAGCTGACCCGCGAATACATCTTCAGCGACGCCGGCCAGACCAACCTCGCCCGCGGCAACGCCCGTCCGATCCGCGCCGAGCACCTGACCCTGCCGGAAGACGTGAAAGCCAAGCTGCTGCCGAACGAGCAGTACAAGAAAGTCACGCCGATCAAGGACGCCGATGCGTGGGAAAAAACCTCGAAGGCCCTGCCGCAGAAGTGGAACGAAGAAGTCATCGTAGAAATGAAGTAAGCCCGTAAGTCCCGCTTACGGGATTGCTGGAGATCCCTGTGGGAGCGAGCTTGCTCGCGAATGCGGTCTTTCATTCAACATTGATGTTGGCTGACACGACGCCTTCGCGAGCAAGCTCGCTCCCACAGGGGCTCCCGACTGAATCTGAAATTTTCTGTTTCGCGGAGTTTTTGCCCCTATGAAGCACAACGTCATCCTTGTCGTGCTCGACGGCCTCAATTACGAGGTCGCGCGTCACGCCATGGGGCATCTGCAAGCTTACGTTGGCGCAGGACGCGCCGCGCTCTACCAGTTGGAGTGCGAGCTGCCGGCCCTGTCCCGACCACTTTACGAATGCATCCTCACGGGCGTACCGCCCATCGACAGCGGCATCGTCCACAACAACGTCTCGCGCCTGTCCAACCAGCGCAGCATCTATCACTACGCCCGTGATGCCGGTCTGAAAACCGCCGCCGCGGCGTACCACTGGGTCAGCGAGCTGTACAACCGCTCGCCGTTCGTGGCCGCACGGGATCGCCACACCGATGACCCGACACTGCCGATCCAGTACGGCCACTTTTACTGGAACGATCACTACCCGGACTCGCACCTGTTCGCCGACGCCGAGAACCTGCGCCTGCGCCACGCACCGGACTTTCTGCTGATCCATCCGATGAACATCGACGACGCCGGCCACAAGCACGGCCTCGACACCCCGCAATACCGCAACAGCGCACGCAGTGCCGACATCATCCTCGCCGACTACCTGCAAGGCTGGCTCGACGCCGGTTACCAGGTACTGGTGACCGCCGACCACGGCATGAACAACGATCGCTCGCACAACGGCCTGCTGCCGGAAGAACGCCAGGTGCCGCTGTTTGTGCTCGGTGACGCCTTCAGCCTGAAGGCCGACGCCATGCCGAAGCAGACCGACATCTGCGGCACGGTCTGCGAGCTGCTCGGCGTGCCCCACGACAAACCTGTGTGCCGGGAGTTGCTCAAGTGAACTCAATGACTCGCGGCAAATGGCTGGCCGCCCTGTGCCTGATGCCTTTTGCGCTGTTCTTTATCGTGTTCGAAATCGCCCCGCTGGTCTGGGTGATGATCAACAGCCTGCAATCGGAAGAGTTCGGCTGGGGTTTCGCCAATTTCAGCAAGATCTTCAATTCGAAGTTCTATTTGCAGGCGATCCAGTACAGCCTCGAAATCAGTTTCTGGTCGAGCGTGTTCGGGATCATCATCGCGGTGCTCGGCGCCTACTCCCTGCGTCGGGTCGATTCGAAACTGCGCAATTTCGTCAACGCTTTCGCCAACATGACCAGCAACTTCGCCGGCGTCCCCCTGGCGTTTGCGTTCATCATCCTGCTCGGCTTCAACGGCAGCATCACCATCATGCTGAAACAGGCCGGGATCATTCAGGATTTCAACCTGTACTCGAAAACCGGGCTGATCATCCTCTACACCTACTTCCAGATTCCTCTGGGCGTCCTGCTGCTGTACCCGGCGTTCGATGCCCTGCGTGAAGACTGGCGCGAATCCGCCGTGCTGCTCGGCGCTGACGGCTGGCAGTTCTGGCGTCACATCGGCCTGCCGGTGCTGACCCCGGCCCTGCTCGGCACCTTCGTGATCCTGCTGGCCAACGCCCTCGGTGCCTACGCCACGGTGTACGCGCTGACCACCGGCAACTTCAACGTGCTGCCGATCCGCATTGCGGCGATGGTCTCCGGCGACATTTCCCTCGATCCGAACCTGGCCAGCGCCCTGGCCGTGGTGCTGGTGGCGCTGATGACCCTGGTGACCGTCGTGCATCAACTGCTGCTGAAGAGGAGCTACCATGTCTCGCGCTGAATCCGGCCCGGCCGGCGTCTACCACCGCGTCGTGGTCTATCTGCTGTTCGCCATTCTGCTGTTGCCGCTGCTGGGCACTCTGATCTATTCGATCGCCAGCAGTTGGTCGGCCACCGTGCTGCCCAGCGGCTTCACCTTCAAGTGGTACATCCAGTTGTGGAGCGACCCACGCTTCCTGCACGCCTTCGGCCAGTCGCTGCTGGTGTGCGTCGGCGCGCTGTTCCTCTCGGTGGTGCTGATCCTGCCGCTGCTGTTCGTGGTGCATTACCACTTCCCGAAACTCGATGCGCTGATGAACATCCTGATCCTGCTGCCCTTTGCGGTGCCGCCGGTGGTGTCGTCGGTGGGTCTGTTGCAGCTCTATGGTTCCGGGCCGTTCGCGATGGTCGGCACGCCGTGGATCCTGATCGGTTGCTACTTCACCGTGGCGCTGCCGTTCATGTACCGGGCGATCACCAACAACCTGCAGGCGATCAACCTGCGCGATCTGATGGACGCCGCCCAACTGCTTGGCGCCAGCACCTTCCAGGCGGCTTTCCTGGTGGTGCTGCCGAACCTGCGCAAGGGCCTGATGGTCGCGTTGCTGCTGTCGTTCTCGTTTCTGTTCGGTGAGTTCGTGTTCGCCAACATCCTGGTCGGCACCCGCTACGAAACCCTGCAGGTTTATCTGAACAACATGCGCAACAGCAGCGGTCACTTCACCAGTGCGCTGGTGATTTCCTACTTCTTTTTCGTGCTGGTCCTGACCTGGGTCGCCAACATCTTGAACAAGGACAAAAGCGAATGAGCTATGTCAGCGTCCAACACCTTCAGAAAAACTACGCCGGCACCACGGTGTTCAGCGACATCAACTGCGAAATCCAGAAGGGTGAGTTCGTCACCCTGCTCGGCCCGTCCGGTTGCGGCAAATCCACGCTGCTGCGCTGCATCGCCGGCCTAACGCCGGTGGATGGCGGCAAGATTTTGCTCGATGGCGTCGACATCGTGCCGCTCACTCCGCAGAAACGCGGGATCGGCATGGTGTTCCAGAGCTATGCGCTGTTCCCCAACATGACCGTGGAGCAGAACGTCGCCTTTGGTCTGCGTATGCAAAAGGTCAATCCGGACGACAGCCACAAGCGTGTCACCGAGGCGTTGAAACTGGTTGAACTCAACGACTTCGCCAGTCGTTATCCGCATCAACTCTCCGGCGGTCAGTGTCAGCGTGTCGCCCTCGCCCGCTCGCTGGTTACCCGTCCGCGTCTGTTGCTGCTGGATGAACCCTTGTCGGCTCTCGATGCACGGATTCGCAAACATCTGCGTGAACAGATCCGTCAGATCCAGCGCGAACTCGGCCTGACCACGATTTTCGTCACCCACGATCAGGAAGAAGCCCTGACCATGTCTGACCGGATTTTCCTGATGAATCAGGGAAAGATCGTACAAAGCGGCGACGCCGAAACCCTCTACACCGCACCGGTCGACGTGTTTGCCGCCGGCTTCATCGGCAACTACAACCTGCTGGATGCCGAGAGTGCCTCGAAGCTGTTGCAGCGGCCGATCAGCCACCGCATCGCGATTCGCCCGGAGGCCATCGAACTGAGCCTCAACGGCGAACTCGATGCGCAGATTCGCAGCCACAGCCTGCTGGGCAACGTGATCCGCTACCGCATCGAGGCCCGAGGCGTGGAACTGGTGGTGGATGTGCTCAACCGTTCGGCGGCGGATCTGCATCCCGACGGTCAGCGCCTGGCGCTTTCCATCGATCCGACAGCCCTGTGTGAGGTAGCTTGAAAACAGCTGCAAGCTGCGAGCTACAAGCTTCAAGCTGTAGACTGCGGCGTACCTGATTCCAACTCTTGCTGCTTGAAGCTTGTAGCTCGCAGCTGTTCTCGGAGAGAACCGATGGCCCTGGCAATTTTTGATCTGGACGAAACCCTGATCCACGGCGACTGCGCCACCCTCTGGAGCGAGCAGATGGGCCGCCTGGGCTGGGTCGATCCCGAGTCGTTCATGTGCAAGAACAATGAACTCATGGACGCCTACAGCCATGGCAAGTTGCGCATGGAAGACTACATGGAGTTCAGCCTCGAACCGCTGATCGGTCGCACCCCGGAAGAAGTCGAGCATCTGGTCGGGCCCTGGGTGGAAGACTTCATCGAGCCGATCATCTTCAGCGACGCGACCAAAACCATCGCCGCCCACCGCAAGGCCGGCGACCGGATTCTGGTGATCTCGGCCTCGGGCACACACCTGGTCAAACCGATTGCCGAACGACTGGGCATCGATGAAGTTCTGGGCATCGAGCTGGAAGTGGCCCATGGCGTGTACAGCGGCCACACCGTGGGCACACTGACCTACCGCGAAGGCAAGATCACCCGTTTGCTGGAGTGGCTGGACGCCGAAGAGGAAAACCTTGAGGGCGCAAGCTTCTATTCCGACTCACGCAATGACCTGCCGCTGCTGCTGAAAGTGGATTTCCCGCACGTGGTCAATCCGGATCCGGTGTTGCGCGAGCAAGCCGAGAAATCCGGGTGGCCGATTCATCTCTGGAAGTAAGCGATTGTCTTGTGGGAGCACATTTGCTCCCACAAGCTTCGGTGATCAGCTCAGACTGTCGTCGATCACCAGTACCAACTTCCCGGCGACCGTGTTGCTCGCCAGCTCGGCGAATGCCGCTTCGGCATCCTTGATCGCAAAGGTCCTGGCCAGTTGCGGCTTCAGGCGCCCTTCGGAAAACAGCGGCCACACATGCTGGCTCAGGTCGCTGAACAGATCCGCCTTGAACTGATCGTCACGGCTGCGCAGGGTCGAGCCCAGCAGCTGCACACGCTTGGCCAGCACCTGGGCCAGATCGAGTTTCGCTTCGCGGCCACCCATCAGGCCGATCAGCACCCAACGTCCATCCTGAGCCATCAGCTTGAGATTCAATGCGGAATAATTGCCGCCGACCGGATCCAGGATCACATCGAACGGCCCGAAGTCCCGCAGGCTTTCCAGATCGTCAGTGCGCACCACACCGCCCTGGGCGCCCAGCGCTTCACAGTAGGCCAAACGCTCGGCCGATCCGACGCTGACCCAGCACGGATTGCCAAACGCCTTGCACAGTTGAATGGCGGCAGAACCGATGCCACTGGCGCCGGCATGCAGAAGAACTTTCTCACCCGGTTTGAGCGCAGCGAGTTGAAACACATTCAGCCAGACCGTCGCGTACACCTCAGGCAGTGCAGCCGCTTCAATCAGCGACACCCCTTCCGGAACCGGCAGCACATGCCGCCCGTCGACGACCACTTCTTCGGCCATCCCTCCCCCGGCCAGCAAGGCGCAGACCCGATCACCGACCTGCCAGGACGAGCCAGCGCCGACTTCGCTGATCACTCCGGAGCATTCAAGCCCCAGCACCTGACTGGCACCCGGTGGCGGTGGATAAAGCCCCGCCTTCTGTAATAAATCCGCGCGATTGAGGCCCGCTGCCGCCACCCGGATGCGAACTTGTCCTACATCACACGCAGGACTCGGCTCATCAACCCATGCCACTTGACCTTCAACGCCTTGCAATGCCTTCACAGTGCCTCCATAGTGAGTCTGGACTGAGCCCGAAGCTGTAGCGCCGGGCTTTTTGCATTATGCGACCGGCCCTGGGGTCTGAACGATCGCTGAACAGCAGTTATCGTACAGAGCGTAGAGGTACCGGCGACTTCAAAGACGGCCTAATATGCGTTATCAATTGTCCCCGCGTCGAATCAGCATGAAGCATCTGCTCCCCAGCACCGCCCTCGCTCTTTTCATCGGTATCGGCCTCTTGCCGGTGTCGGGCAGCACATTCGCAGCCAACAGCTGGGACAAGTTGCAGCCTGATCGCGATGAAGTGATTGCCAGTCTGAACGTCGTCGAGTTGCTCAAGCGCCACCACTACAGCAAGCCGCCACTCGATGATGCGCGCTCGGCGATCATCTACGACAGCTACATCAAGCTGCTGGACCCGTCGCGCAGCTACTTCATGGCCAGCGACATCGCCGAATTCGACAAGTGGAAGTACCAGTTCGACGACTTCCTCAAGAGCGGCGACCTCAACGCCGGCTTCACCATCTACAAGCGTTATCTGGACCGCGTGAAGGCGCGTCTGGACTTCGCCATCGCCGAGCTGGACAAAGGCGTCGACAAGATGGACTTCACCACGAAGGAAACCTTGCTGATCGATCGCAAGGACGCTCCGTGGCTCAAATCCACTGCCGAGCTTGACGACCTGTGGCGCAAACGCGTCAAGGACGAAGTGCTGCGGCAGAAGATCGCCGGCAAAGAGCCGAAGCAGATCCAGGAAACCCTGACCAAGCGCTACAAGAACCAGTTGGCGCGTCTGGACCAGACCCGTGCCGAAGACATCTTCCAGGCGTACATCAACACCTTCGCCATGTCTTACGATCCGCACACCAACTATCTGTCGCCGGATAACGCGGAAAACTTCGACATCAACATGAGCCTGTCCCTCGAGGGCATCGGCGCCGTGTTGCAGAGCGACAACGATCAGGTGAAGGTCGTGCGTCTGGTGCCGGCAGGTCCTGCCGACAAGACCAAGCAGGTTGCTCCTGCCGACAAGATCATCGGCGTTGCCCAGGGCAACAAAGAGATGGTCGACGTGGTCGGCTGGCGCCTGGACGAAGTGGTCAAGCTGATCCGCGGTCCGAAAGGCACCGTGGTGCGTCTGGAAGTCATCCCGGCCAGCAATGCACCGAACGACCAGACCAGCAAGATCGTGCCGATCACCCGTGAAGCGGTGAAGCTCGAAGACCAGGCCGTGAAGAAATCCATCCTGAGCCTCAAACAGGACGGCAAGGACTACAAGCTCGGCGTGATCGAGATTCCGGCCTTCTACCTGGACTTCAAGGCGTTCCGTGCCGGTGATCCGGATTACAAGAGCACCACTCGCGACGTCAAGAAACTGCTGACCGAACTGCAGAAAGAGAAAGTCGACGGCGTGGTCATCGACCTGCGCAACAACGGCGGCGGTTCCCTGCAGGAAGCTACCGAGCTGACCAGCCTGTTCATCGACAAGGGCCCTACCGTGCTCGTGCGTAACGCCGATGGCCGGGTCGATGTGCTCGAAGATGAAAACCCGGGCGCGTTCTACAAAGGCCCGATGGCACTGCTGGTCAACCGCCTGTCCGCCTCGGCTTCGGAGATCTTCGCCGGCGCCATGCAGGACTACCACCGCGCGCTGATCATCGGTGGCCAGACCTTCGGCAAAGGCACCGTGCAGACCATTCAGCCGCTGAACCATGGCGAACTGAAACTGACCCTGGCCAAGTTCTACCGGGTTTCCGGCCAGAGCACCCAGCATCAGGGCGTACTGCCGGACATCGACTACCCGTCGATCATCGACACCAAGGAAATCGGCGAGAGCGCCCTGCCGGAAGCCATGCCGTGGGACACCATCCGCGCGGCAATCAAACCGGCGGTCGACCCGTTCAAGCCGTATCTGGCCCAGCTCAAGTCCGAGCATGACGCCCGTTCGGCCAAGGACGCGGAGTTCGTGTTCATCCGCGACAAGCTGGCCCTGGCGCAGAAGCTGCTGGAAGAGAAAACCGTCAGCCTCAATGAAGCCGATCGTCGCGCCCAGCACGCCGACATCGACGCCAAGCAACTGGCGATGGAAAACATCCGTCGCAAGGCCAAAGGCGAAGAACCGCTCAAAGAGCTGAAGAAAGAAGACGACGACGCCCTCGCGGCAGCCGAGCCGGACAAGGTCAAACCGGAAGACGACGCCTACCTGAGCGAGACCGGGCGCGTGCTGCTGGATTACCTGAAGCTGAGCAATCAGGTGGCCAAGAAGTAAGGTGATGGCAATTTAATGGTGACGATCCCCGGATCGTCATCAAACAGTCATCATTCTGTCGTGCAATAAAGGACTGGGAGCGGTTCTCTTCATCGAGAGCGCTCCCAGTCCTTTTTTTATCGCCAGAGATTGCCATGACCACGACCGAACAGCTGAGTGCCTTGAGCTCGATCCTGACTCAAAGCGGTTTGCACAGCCTGTTCCAGCCGATCATTTGCCTCTCTGAACGACGCATTCTCGGCTATGAGGCCCTGACTCGCGGCCCGTCCAACAGCCCGCTGCACTCCCCCATCGCCCTGTTCGCCGTTGCCCGCCAGGCCGGGCGTTTGAGCGAACTGGAAATCGCCTGCCGCCAAAGCGCGTGCCGTCGTTTCAACGAACAGCAACTTCCGGGCAAACTGTTTCTCAACGTCTCTCCCGAATCCCTGCTCGAAGCCGCGCACCAGCCGGGGCGCACGCTGCAACTGCTGCAGGATTTCGGCATTCCACCGAGCCAGGTGGTGATCGAACTCACCGAGCAGACGCCGATCGATGACTTTCAGTTACTGCAAACGGCACTGCATCACTACCGGGCGATGGGTTTTTCGATTGCACTGGACGATCTTGGCGCGGGTTATTCAAGCCTGCGCCTGTGGTCGGAGCTACGGCCGGATTACGTGAAGATCGATCGGCACTTTATCGACGGCATTCATCAGGATGCGCTGAAGCGCGAGTTCGTCGGATCGATCCTGCAAATCGCCAAGGCCTCCCGGGCCCAGGTAATTGCCGAAGGTATCGAATTGCCGGAAGAGCTGGCGGTGCTGACCGAGATGGGGGTGGATCTGGTCCAGGGCTACCTGCTCGGGCGCCCGCAGGAACACCCTCCACGCGACGCCCGGGCCTTGATGCCCAAACACGACAGCAGCGCAGTGGCGCTGAATGACGAAGGTAGCGACCTCAGCGCCCTGCTCAATGATCAGCCGGCCGTGAATCGCGACACACCCACCGCCACCGTCCTCGAAGCGTTTCGTCGTCAGGCCAACCTGAACTCGCTGGCGGTGCTCGACGAACAAGGCCAGCCCTGCGGCATCGTGCATCGCCATTCATTGTCCGACGCGCTGCTCAAGCCATTCGCCACCGACCTGTTCGCCCGCAAACCGATCAGCCGCCTGATGAACGACGACTTCCTCGCCGTGGAAATGAGCCAGTCGCTGCAACAAGTCAGCCGCCTGATCACCAGCCGCGCCCGGCAACGCATTGAAGAAGATTTCATCATCACCCTCAACGGCAGCTACCTGGGCCTGGGCCGGGTGATTGACGTGCTCAAACTGATTACCGAGCTGAAAATCCAGCAGGCTCGGTATGCCAACCCACTGACTCTGCTACCCGGCAACGTACCGATCCAGCAATGCCTGACACGGTTGCTGCAACAGGGACGGGAGTCGGTTATTTGCTATGTCGATATCGATAGCTTCAAACCCTTTAACGATATCTATGGGTATGGGCGTGGGGATGAGGTGTTGTTGTGTCTGGCGCAATGCCTGAACGAACGCGTCGACCCATCCCGTGATTTCGTCGGGCATATTGGCGGGGATGATTTCCTGTTGGTGCTCGGCCCGGAGGATTGGCGTAAACGGCTGAACCAATTGCTGGATGATTTTCAGAGTCAATGCCGACGGTTTTACCGGCCCGAACACCTTGAGGCTGGGTGTTTTGTTGCGCCGAATCGCCAGGGTATTCGGCAGGAGTTTCCGTTGCTTTCATTGTCCATTGGCGTGGTGCATTTGCATCCTGAGGCTTGTGCGCAGCTGGATGCGAGCCAGTTGGCAGAGATGGCTTCGCAGGCGAAGCATCATGCGAAGAATGTGCCGGGGTATAGTGTGCATGTTATCGACAGCCTGTTCGCGCAGACACCTGTAGAAGCACTTACACTCGGTCATCGGTGATTCAACATATCTGAAACTCGCGCCACCAATATTTCATCCTATAAACGCCCCCAAAACTTAAAAAATCGCAGTGGACACCAATTCGCGCCTACCAAGTTGATGAGTCTTCTTGACTGGCTTTGTAAAGCTCGTCCATCCATGCTTCGGACAACTGAAAGTACATGCTTTCGAAAAACGCTTTAGGGTCATTCATCTCATCCCAGCCGTCTGGTAACAAGGAGTGCGAGTATGGATCATGCTCCAGCACCTCCTGAAAGACATCGCCACTTTTTTCAAGCGCCTCTCCCAACACAGCAAACAAAACGAATTTATGCCGATAGCTCAGTTTCGAGAAACGCTCGATTACGCACCTAGAGATTAAAATACTTCTGTCTGCTGGATCCTCAGGATCGTACGCAGCCAGCGTCTCACCCAAGCTCTCCTCGCGATCATATATATCAAACCCACCGAGAAAGTGAGACAGCCGTGGACGATAAGGAACATCAAGATAAGGATGCATCAACATTATACTTTCTCTATCGGATAAAGAGCCCAAGGCTCCAGAGTCTCGAAATCAAACCTCATTTCAAAACCATGCATTTCAGGGATGTAGCGTGGATTAGATGGATCTGCAGGATTTGGCTCATATCCTTCACCTATATTTTCAGTCTCCATTCTCACTACCAAATTCCCCATACTATCCTCTCCTGTGAAGCGGGGCATTTTTCTGGATTCTCTTGTCACAGCCTCGTTATATGCATTCCTCTGCGCTCTATGACTCAAAAAGCGAGAGCTATGAACCCCTCGGATTTTTTCAACTTTAGCAACAGGCCCCTCATTTAATTCTTGTTTATGACTAGCCAACTCTTCAACTTCCTGAAACTGAAGCTTCGCCCTTTGCATCATAAACATCCCTATACATTTACAACAAAACAAAACCCTTGATAAAAAACCAACTTTACGATTCTGCTCAACCACAACACCACCCCTTCTTAAATTCACCTTCTTATCCAATGGATAACAAAGCCACTAACAACCCCAAAAACACTTAAACATCATTATTTGAAGCCTCACTAACAAGTACAGAAACGTGCTTCAACCACGCGCTTCCGTCTTGCCACTCATTCCAGTAGCAATAGCAACAACCATTCTTCTTCAGCAAAAAATCTCGAGTTTCATTTTCTGAAATTTTCATCGCCAAAAGAGAATCGATTTCCTTTACCAATTTCTCAAGTACGCGAGTTTCCGATTCCGCTATGAAAGATTTAACAACATCATCTGCCGAGTCAAATTCGCACATCCAGTCCTCATGAAAATAGGCCCCGAGAAACTGAAGCAGGCTAGGAAAATTTTCAATTGTCATTTACAAATCCCGTCAAAATGAAGTATCCAAGCGGTGAAGCTGCATCTCGCCGCAACACCAATCTAATACTAGACAAAGGTTCCAACCTTCCGCTTTGTCTCACTACACCCACCCCAGCAGGAGTAGACACCTGTTCATTAATTACAAGTTTGCTTGCATTACCCTGCAAAAAATTATCAATTGTCACCTTGTTGTTTCTAATGACATTCGAGAGTGCAGCTTCAGCTTCCGACCTATTTATAAATGTTGACGCAATAGGTATGTTCGGCTCGGCCGCTAGCCTAGCTCTGAGTTGAGCCTCCGACCTATCTACATGTCTCGCAATAGCATGCCCACCTCGAGACTCGTGAGCCTCTAAGCCCCCACCTGGAACAATTTCGCTATAAGGCCCCTCAGCAGAAATGTCTCCTGGACAGTTACAACTCAACCCCAACGGATCCACCCACCCCGTCGGATTCGGCACGTACCGGTACTGGTTCAACCCACCCGCCAGCTTCACCGGATCCGGCGTCAGGTACCGTCCAACGTCCGGGTCGTAATACCGATGCCGGTTGTAATGCAACCCGCTTTCCGCATCGAAATACTGCCCCTGAAAGCGCAGCGGCTGGTCGAGGTAGTCCTCGGTCGCCAGTTCCAGCGAGGTGACCTTGCCGTAGGCGCTGTATTTGGCTGACCAGACGATCTCGCCGCTGTAATCGGTCAGTTCCTGCGGGGTGCCGAGGTGGTCGAGCTGGTAGTAGAACGGGCAGGCGCGTTTCGGGCCTTGGCCGTCGAGCATCGCCAGCGGGCGAAAGGTGCCGGGTTCGTAGATGAAGCTGCGGTGTTGGGTCGGGCTGCTTTCGGCGATCAGGTGGTCGCCTTGCCAGAAGAATTCGGTGGTCTGGCCGTCGACGGTCTTGCGGATGCGCCGTCCGAAGGCGTCGTATTGGTAGGTGGCGCTGGTGCCGTCGGGACGAGTGAGGCCGATCAGGCGGTGCTGGCTGTCGTAGCGGTATGCAGTGACGAGTTGTTGGGCGCGGCCGCGGCGTTCGCGGATCAGGTTGCCGAAGGCGTCGTAGTCGTAGTGGCGGTCGCCCTGCATCAGCAGGCGGTTGCCTTTGATGCTGGTCGGGCCGGGCCGATCTTGCAGCAGCAGGTTGCCGGCCGGGTCGTGGGCGAAGTTTTCCGGCAGATCGTCGCGGGTGTGGCGCACGCGGATCAGCCGGTCGAGGGCGTCGTACTGGTAGCTGCGCTGGCCGTGGCGGGTGTCGGCGATGTGTTCGAGGTTGCCGTTGGCGCTGTAGGCAAAGTCGCGGCGGTACACCGCACTGCGCTGATGGCCTACGGCGTGGGACAGCAACCGTCCTTGTTCGTCGTAGGCATATTCGCTGAGCAGCAAACCTTGCTGGCGCTGCTGTTCGCGACCGTTCAGGTAGACGTGGCGGGTGAGCAAGGCGCCATTAAGGTCGATCGCGGTCAGCGCGCCGCCCTTGGCGTAGTGGTAGTCGAGCTTGCTGTTGTCCGGCAGACGCAGGCGGGTCAGTTGGCCGCAGGCGTCGTAGGTGTAACGCAGCGTGCCCCAGCCCTGATGCTCGCGCACCAGTCGGTCCTGCAGGTCGTATTCGAAGGCCAGTGGGTGATCCTGGCCGTCATCCACACCGACCAAACGGCCCAAACGGTCATAGCGATAGCTGACCTCAACCCCGTCCGGCAGGGTCTTGCGCAGCAGGCGTCCGGCAGCATCACGTTGGTAGCCGGTGACCAGCGTCGAGCCGTCATCACCGTACTCGGTCTTCTCCAGCAGATGACCGTTGCGGTCGTAGGCATACGCGGTACGTCGACCATCAAAACCGGTTTCCTGTCGGATCAATCCGGTGGGCGTGTAGTCCAGAAGGTACTTTTCCCCGGACTCGTTCTCGATCTCCGTGAGCAACAGCTGCGCATGGTCGTAGCGGTATTGCAGCCGCGTGCCGTCGGGGTTGATCCGCCGGCTGACCAGGTGCAGGTCGTCGTCATACTCGTAGCGGGTGATGCGCCCCAACTCATCGCGTTCGGCGGTGATCTGGCCGTAGGCGCTGTAGGACCAGGCGCGGGTGGCGCCATTCGGCGAGGTGGTCTGGATCAGCCGGCCAACGGCATCCCACACATGGCGGGTGATCGCGGCATGTTCGTCCTGCGCAGTGATCCGTCGCCCCAAGGCATCGTAGGAAAACTTCCGAACCCCGCCGTCGGGCAGGCTTTCCTCGACCAGTTGCCCGAGGTCGTTCCACACGAACACATGCCGGCCACTGTCCGGATAACGGATCGACAGCAACCGCCCCTGCGGGTCGTAGTGGTAATGGGTGACATGGCCGTCGGGATCGACCGCCTCGGTGACGTCGCCCTGGGCATTGCGCCGGTAGGTCCACTCCGCGTCGCCCCGGCTACGGCGGTGCAGGAAACCGTTGCGGTACTCGTAGGACGTCGGCGTATCGTCCGGCGGAATCAGCGCGATCAGCCGTCCGGCGTCGTCATAGCGGTACTCGGTGACCGCCCCCAGCGCATCCTGCTCGGCGACCAGTCGGCCCTGCGCGTCGTAGGCCTTGAGCTGCTCACCCCCGTCAGCCGCGACCTGACGCACCAGCCGCGCCGTGTCGTCGTGGACGTAAACCTCTTCACGACCATCGACGTAGCGCACCGTGACGCTGCCGGCGTCATCCCAGACGTAACGCGTGTCCATCTGCGAAAACGACGCCCAGTGCCGCACGCAACGTGCCGCCTTGCCGGAACGCTCCCACTCCCAGTAAAAGCTCGCGCCGCCCGTCAACTGCCGCTGCAGGATGACGTGGGCATCGTCGTAGTCGTAACGCTCGCTCTCGCCGACGGCGTTGGTCGCTTCGATCAACCGATGACGGGCATCAAAGCGGTAGCTGACCAGCGTCTGCTCGGTGCGCCAGGCAGCCTCAGAAAAAACCTGATAATCGACCGCGACCAGATGCGCCCGCTCGTAACGCAACAGCAGCGAGCGACCAGCCCCGTTGTCGAGGCGCTCAACCCGATCCAGACGATCACGCGCAATACGCAGCCGGTTGCCATACGCATCGCTGACAACCGTCAGACGCCCGCCCCGAAAGTGATAAAACCGCGCCGCCTCACCCGCCAGCGCAACGATCAGTTCCTCCGGCTCATCCCCGAGAAAGATCGCCGCCCGCGACAAACTATTGTGAATCGCCGGCCGCTCGACACTCGGCAACGGAAACCGCGTGCGCCGGTTCTCATGGTCAACCCAGACCACGCCATCGCCCTCGACCTCCAGCCGATGCGCCAGCGAATGACTCCAGCCAAACCCCAACCCGACATCGATCTCGACTGCGCTGGTGCGATACAACCGGCTGAACTCGAACGGCAACAATCCATCAAGCACACCGTCAGTCAGGGTCAGCAGCTCTTCGCCGGTGACCATCGACACCGGACAGCCGTTGGTGCAGGTCCGGGGTACACAGTCGGCGCTGTCGCCGTTGGGGTTCTTCGCCTGATCAGGCTTGTCGTCGTGATGCTCATCTTTTTTCAGGGAAGCGTTGCGTTTGGCATCCCAGCGCAATTGCATGCGGCCCTTGTTCACCCCGGCGGCGATACCCCGTGCGGCAACGGATTTGTATTGGTTCACGTAGCCGATGAAGGTGCTGACGATGCCGAACATCGCCTTCATCAGACGCGTCACCGCCGACAACAACTGAGCGCCACGATCCACCAGGCGCAAGGTCAGATACGCAATCCCCGCCCCGGCACCAACGAAGGTCAGCACAACGCCGATCAACACATCGATCAGCAGTTGCACCACCACCATCGAGACGGCCTCGGCGGTTTTCCCCGCGAGTTCGCCAGGCGGCAGCATCTCGAGCCACAGACTGGCCGTGCGCAGCAACAGACACAGCGCCGCTTCGTCACTGACGAGAAGCTGGAGCTGCTCCATTTTCTCCGGCATCGACTGCGCGAAATCGGCCAACGCCGTCGCGCTGTCTCCCAGCCGGCCTGCAAACTGAAGAGGATCCTGGAGAATCTCCGACAGCAACCCGATGCTGTCCCATACCCCCTGGATCGCCGCCCAGCTCCCGGTCAGCAGGCCATTACCCGCCGCCGTCGCCACTGACTGCGACCACTGCGGCTTGAAGCCCTGCCACTCACTGCGCAGCCAGCTATCCAGCTGTTGGGTCAGGCCATCGTAAGACTCGAAAAGCTCATCAACCTGTTGCTCGCTGGCGCCGCCGTGCACCACCACCCGATAGAACTTGCCCGGCTCACCGGTGAACAAACCCTTGCCCTGAGCATCGAGTGTGACGGACTTGACCTCGCCGCTATCCACCGCCACCACATCGACAGCGATGTCGCCCAATGGAATGTCGTACACCGACTCGAACTTGCTCTCGATCTCCATCCGCCCTGTTTCCGGGCATTGCACGACGGCCGAAGAGAAACGTTTGTCGTCAATGGCGACCGCCGTGCTGTGTTCGCCGAAACGGATGATCCGCTCCATCCCCATCAGCGACGGCAGATCGGCTGCATGGCTGATGCTGTCTGCCGAGCGACTCAACCAGTGCCTGAGTTGTTCGCGATAGAGATCGAGGGTGCGGGGAAAGCTGTCGAGCTCCTGCTCGATGCGGGTGATGGCTTCCATCAACGCATTCCCATGCGCATGACGAAATGAAAAACCGGGTCGAACATGGGCGTTCCCTCGCGCAGAAATCAGGCGAGGGACTTTGCGGGGGATCAAACAGAAAAGAAGTCAGGCGAGTAGGCGAAAGATGTAGGAGAAGTCTGTAACTGATCTTTATCGAACAGCAGACGCAAAAACGGGGCGGGAGGTTTCCCTCACGCCCCGCTCACGGAACAGATGACTTGTTTACGAAGAAAAGTCCCGGCCGGCCAGCTCTTTCAATTTGAGTTCGGCCAACGGATGCCCGGCCTTCGCGGCCATGGTCCACCAGCGAGCGGCTTCCGAAGGGTCCGGAGCCTTGCTCGGTGTACCGGCAAGACTGATGACACCGACTTGATACGCGGCCTTGCCATCCCCGGCCAGCGCCGCCAGCCGCAGCAACCGGACACCCTCCTCACGCGCCCCCAGGCCAACACCGCGAAACGTCAGGATGTGCCCGTAGAAGCTCTGCGCGCCGACATCGCCCAGGTTGGCCATTCGCGCAAATTGCCCTTCGAGCCAACGCCAGCCTCGGGGCTGACGGACAAACCATGCCCAGTGAAACAGCCTGCGGGCCAGCCAGTAACTTGCCCGCGCCTTGAGTCGTAAAAACACTCAGGCCTCCGCCGATTCCGGGTACTCGTACTCAAAGACCCGCACCACTTCCGAGGCATGCCATGAGGCGGCGGCAACACCATCGGACGGGCCGGAAAATCGCCCCAGACGCTCGACACACTCAAAGAAACCGGTGCGTGGCAGGCGACTGGCGCCCTGGCTGATCACCAGCGAACTGCGCAACGGTTGTTCGGCTTTCGCGTCCAGCGCAGCCAGATGCTCCAGTGCAGCGGTCAGGGTCTGCATCGCCGGCGTCGGCAGTTGCAGACGTTCGAGCAAGGCTCGATAAGTCAGAAGATGGCGCTGCCTGCGCGCCTGGTCCAGCTCCCCCAGCAATCCGTCCCAATGTTGACGACTGATGCGTACGCTCACGATTGTTCCCTCCACCCTGGCACCGTCAATTCCCAGGCCAGGCTGCGGCGAATCGCAGCGTCGGGCAGACGCTCACCGCTTTCGATCATGGCCAGGTAAGACGGGCTGATGCCTACCGTGCGGGCGAGCGCCTCGATGGCGATGCCCTTCCCTTCGCGCAAACTGCGTAATTGATCCAGACCTGGAAGAATCGGGTCCGGTGTGGCCGCAAGCGGCGCTGGAGCCGGTTGCGACGGTGCTTCGTTAATGCCTGCTGCTTTCAGTAGAGCCTGATACTGAGCCCATGGCAGAACCGCATATTCGGGTTCGCCATCGCGTGCAATTATCTGAATATCCATGACTACCCCGTAGGACAACAACACTTAGCGAGTCGGCACTTTTCCCTAGAAGTGTAATCCTAACAGCGGCCAAGGTCGTGGGGGGTATCTATCTGTATAAGAGGCTGTCGCGATTCAGGACTTTTTCGGGCCCTGAAGCTGAAGCTGTTCGGGTGTATCGGGCAGTCGCTCGACAACTCTTAGCTTTTCCGGCGCCTGCCGTTGGCGCCACAAACGGAACGCACTGAGCTCGTCGTCGAGGGTTTTCATGACCCAGGCAAGGACGGCGATGTCATCGAGCATGCCGAAAACGGGAATGAAATCCGGGATCGCATCCACCGGACTGAGGAAGTACATCAGGCCCGCAACGACCGAAATCATGGCCTTGGGACTGATCGCGCGATACTCGCCACGCCAGTACGCCAAGCACAGCGCCTGGAGCAATCGAAGGTCATCCTTCAGCTTGCCGAGACGATTGCCCTGGGCGGCGCCTTTGCTGGCCACGGCAAACAACAGTGTCGGCAAGCGGCCACGAGCCAGGAGTCGTCCGGCCAATGGCAGGAACCGGGCGAAATTCCATGGAGCTTTCATCTATTTCTCCCGTTGAAATGTTATCCACACAAATTGTGGATAACCTTGTGAACAGAGCTGCATTTCAACGCTGAGAGCCCCGGTTCATAAGGGCTGCGCTCAGATCGGGCGTTTTTTACTCACATAAAAAACCCCAATATTTCATTGACTTGGCGGCTCAGGGCGTCTAGCGCGGGCAGCCACAAAGTCTAGGACTGTCGTGGCGCCTGTCGGTTCGCTCTGTTTACGCCGGGCGTCGACCAGATGCAACAACGCCCCGCATTAGCGAGGCGTTGTTGTCGAAACCGGGGCCAATTACTTGGCGGCGGCGTCTTCCTTGGCTGGATCCTTGATGGCCAGCAGTTCCAGGTCGAAAACCAGAACCGAGTTGGCCGGGATCGCCGGGCTTGGCGATTGGGCGCCGTAAGCCAGGTCGCTAGGGATGTACAGCTTGTACTTCTCGCCAACGTGCATCAGTTGCAGACCTTCGACCCAACCCGGGATCACACCGCTGACCGGCAGATCGATCGGGCTGCCGCGCTCGACGGAGCTGTCGAATACGGTACCGTTGATCAGCTTGCCAGTGTAGTGAACGGTCACTACGTCGGTAGGCTTGGGCTGTGGGCCGTCGGCTTTCTGGACCACTTCGTACTGCAGACCGGAAGCGGTGGTGGTCACGGTGGATTTCTTGCCGTTTTCTTCGAGGAATTTCTTGCCGGCAGCTGCCGACTCTTCGCTCATCTTGGCCATGCGCTCTTCGGCACGCTTTTGCAGTGCAGCGAAGGCTTCGACCAGATCTTCATCTTTCAGCTTCTGTTCTTTCTTGCCGACGGCATCTTCGATGCCCTGGGCTACCGCTTTGGAGTCCAGATCATCCATGCCTTCCTGAGCAAGGCTCTTGCCCATGTTCAGGCCGATACCGTAGGAAGCTTTTTGCGCCGGGGTTTTCAGCTCTACGCTGGTCTGCGAATCACAACCCGCGAGGACCAGGCTAACCAGGGCAACCGCCGCCGCCAACCGATGCTGTTTCATGCTATTTCCTTGTTCATGCGCCGAAAGGGCAATCGAGTAAAGCCGCGAGCTTATCAGGCCGCCACGACCAATGGCTACCGGCATGAGAGCAGGAATCTTCCGATAAGTTCAGGGATTAAAAAGCATTTGGGCAAAGCCATGATGAAGCTTCTGTCATCTTGCCCTGACAGTGACCGATGCCCCTTCCCACAACACTTGGCGTAATGGCCACTTGCCGCACACGACTCGGCTCAGGCATAACTGCGCAACAACTCGACAAGGATGTTCATCTTGCGCCTCTTATTCCGTGTACTGATGCTGATCGTGGTACTGCTGGGACTGGTCCTGACGGTGGTTCTCTACTATGTCGCCAGTCCGAAAATGCCCTTCCCCGCGCCTGCAAAACAGGTGCACTACCTGAACCAGTGGACTGAGCAAGAGCGCCAGACCTATTACTTCACGCCGCAAGGCACCCAGGTCAAAGGGCTGCGTTATGAGTGGTTCCAGGCTCTGGAACTGCCGTTCTCGCAGCAACGTTTCGCGTCCCCGGAATACCTCGCACGCTTCGGTTTTCTGGTCGATCCGCAGCAAAAAGCCACGCCGAACAACCCGGGGAATCTGCCGGTGGGTTTCACCCGACATCAGAATCCGGGCAGCGCTGAGCAATATCTGGACATCACCTGCGCCGCCTGCCACACCGGTGAACTGCATCTCAATGGCCAGGCCGTGCGCATCGACGGCGGCTCGGCGCAGCACGTGTTGCCCTCCAGCGTTCCTACATTGCGCGGAGGCAGTTTCGGACAGGCCCTGGTCGCCAGTCTGGCTTCCACTTACTACAACCCATGGAAATTCGAGCGGTTCGCCCGCACCGTTCTCGGCAAAGAATACGACGCGCGCCACGAACAACTGCGCAAAGACTTCAAAGGATCGCTGAATACATTCCTCAAAGTGGCGTGGAACGACACCCATCGCGGCCTCTATCCCACCGAGGAAGGTCCTGGCCGCACCGATGCATTCGGACGAATCGCCAACGCGACCTTCGGCGACGCGATTTCCCCGAGCAATTACCGCGTGGCCAACGCTCCCGTGGATTACCCGCAACTGTGGGACATGTGGACCTTTGACTGGGTGCAATGGAACGGCTCGGCGCAGCAACCGATGGCGCGCAACATTGGCGAGGCTCTGGGGGTTGGCGCGACCCTGAATTTCTTCGACGCCAACGGCCAGCCGCTGCAGGGTGATGAACGTTACGCATCGAGCGTGCGCGTGCGCGATCTGCACAAGATCGAAGAAACCCTGCAAAAACTTCAGCCACCCGCCTGGCCAGAAGAACTGTTTGGCAAAGTCGACAAACCACTGGCGGCCAGGGGGCGAGCCCTGTTTGCCGAAAACTGTGCGGGTTGCCACGTCCCACGGGTGACGCAGGAAGGCGAACGCTGGATCCAGCATCTGCACATGCTGCCGGTGGATGTCATCGGAACCGATCCGAACGCGGCCAACAACATCGCCAACCACCGTTTCGACCTGACGGCGCTGCAATGGAATCCGGCGGAACTGGAGAAAATGGACGTGAAACTGCATCCCACGCCCAAAGAACCGCTCGATCTCAGCCAGTTATCCGTGGCCAAGGGCCTGGCTTACGTGACGGCATTCGTTGAAAACCGCGCTTATCGTGAAGCGGGCGTCACACCGGAGGAAAAACCAGAACTCGACGGCTTCGGTCTGCCTATCGGCGTGCGCGAGAAGGTCGCCTACAAGGCTCGTCCGCTCGCTGGCGTGTGGGCCACGCCGCCGTTCCTGCACAACGGCTCGGTGCCGAGCCTGTATCAACTGCTGTCGCCGCAGGATGAACGCGCCACCACGTTCTACAAAGGCACTCTGGAATACGACCCTCGGCATCTGGGATATCGCACCGAAGCCTTTACCAACGCTTTCCTGTTCGACACACGCATCACCGGCAACCACAACAGCGGCCATGAATTCCGCGCCGGCGAGCGTGGTAACGGGGTCATCGGGCGGTTGCTGCAGCCTGAGGAGCGCTGGGCGCTGCTGGAATATCTGAAAGTGCTGGGCGGCCCGCTGGAGGCGCAATTGCCATGATCTTCAATTCGTTCAAGAAGCCATCGATGCTGGCACGTTTCTGGTTGTGGCTGGGGCGGTTGCTGGGCAAAACCCTGCTGTTTCTGCTGGTGATCGGCCTGATCGGCTGGGCTTTGGCCACTGCCTGGTTTGCCTGGCAGCACCGGGGACCGGTATCGGCACTGGAGCAGATTCCAGATGGCGAAGCGTCCATGACGCAGGACGTGATCCAGACCGCTGTGCGAATTGTCGACCAGCACCGGGAAAGCACGCGTTTTCTGCGCGACGCCCATGCCAAGGCCCACGGTTGTGTGAAGGCGGACGTGCAAGTATTGCCGGAGCTGGCTCAGGATCTGCGGCGCGGTGTGTTCAACGAGCCGGGCAAGATTTGGCAGGCGACGATGCGTCTGTCCAACGGCAATGCCTACCCACAGTTCGACAGTATCCGCGATGCCCGGGGCATGGCGATCAAATTGCTCGATGTGCCGGGCAAACAGTTGCTGGGTGACCGCCAGGGCTTGCACGAGCAGGATTTCGTGATGTTCAGCCATCCGAATTTCTTTGTCAGCGATGTCGCTGAATATCGTCAGAATGTGGCGGCGCAGGCTGACGGCAAAAAGGTCATGGCATTCTTTCCGGGCTGGGACCCACGAAACTGGCAGATCAGGCATTTGTTCATTGCGTTGGCAACGCTTTCTCCACCGCCAGAGAGCCCGACGCGTACGACCTACTTTTCTGTATCGCCCTACAAGTTCGGCGAGGCCAATGCGAAGTTCCGGGTAATGCCGGATCCGGACAACTGCCCGACCTACACGCTGCCGAAGCAAAACCAGGATCTGCCGAATTTCCTGCGCAGTGCGCTGAATCAGCAACTGTCCACGGATCGGGTGCCCGCGTGTTTTGTGTTGCAGATCCAGCGTCAGGACGCGAACAAGTACATGCCGATCGAAGACACCAGCATCGAGTGGCGCGAACAGGACAGTTCGTTCCAGACCGTAGCCAGAATCACCCTGCCCCCGCAGGACTTCGACACCCCGGCGCTAAACCTGCAATGCGACAACCTGTCGTTCAATCCATGGTTCGGAATCGAGGCCCATCGCCCGATTGGCGGGATCAATCGCCTGCGCAAGGCGGTGTATGAAGCGGTGAGTGATTACCGGCATAGCCGCAACGCCAGCCAGTAACAAACCGCAAAAACGAAAAAAGCGACCCGCAGGTCGCTTTTTTCATGCCCGGACGAGCAAAAAGCCAATCGCCAGACAGCAAAAAGCCCGCACTGGGCGGGCTTTCCGTGGTGACCTGGCGTTCAGTGTTCCAGGTTACCGAATATGGCGCAGCGGACGGGACTCGAACCCGCGACCCCCGGCGTGACAGGCCGGTATTCTAACCGACTGAACTACCGCTGCGCGAAACGCTTGAAACGAATGGTGGGTGATGACGGGATCGAACCGCCGACATTCTGCTTGTAAGGCAGACGCTCTCCCAGCTGAGCTAATCACCCTTCGCTTCGTTACGGGACGCATTATGCCACAAGTTTTCGTAAAGTGTTGATTTAATTGAAGTTTTTTTCAAATAAATCCGAAAACCGGTGAAACGACACATTCCGCATGTACAACTCGAGGCAGAAAAAAACCCGCCTTGGCGGGTTCTTCCGTGGTGACCTGGCGTTCAGTGTTCCAGGTTACCGAATATGGCGCAGCGGACGGGACTCGAACCCGCGACCCCCGGCGTGACAGGCCGGTATTCTAACCGACTGAACTACCGCTGCGCTAAACACTTGAAACGAATGGTGGGTGATGACGGGATCGAACCGCCGACATTCTGCTTGTAAGGCAGACGCTCTCCCAGCTGAGCTAATCACCCTTCGCTTCGGTGTGGCGCGCATTCTACGGAGCGACCCAACCTCTGGCAAGCACTTTTTTAAATAATTTTCTCAGGCCTTCCAAAGGCTTAGAGAAGGGTTGGCCTATGACCCGGCGAAGACAATAATGCCCCCCTTTGTATAAAGGAGAGACTCACCCCATGTGGTTCAAGAACCTGCTTATCTATCGCCTGACCCAAGACCTGCCTGTCGATGCCGAGGCGCTGGAAACTGCACTGGCCACCAAACTGGCGCGTCCATGTGCAAGCCAGGAGTTGACCACCTACGGTTTCGTCGCGCCGTTCGGCAAGGGCGAAGATGCCCCACTGGTGCACGTCAGCGGTGATTTCCTGCTGATCTCCGCCCGTAAAGAAGAACGCATTCTGCCGGGCAGCGTCGTGCGTGACGCGGTGAAGGAGAAAGTCGAAGAGATCGAAGCCGAGCAGATGCGCAAGGTCTATAAGAAGGAACGCGATCAGATCAAGGATGAAATCATCCAGGCGTTCCTGCCGCGCGCCTTTATTCGTCGCTCGTCGACTTTCGCTGCCATCGCGCCGAAACAGGGCCTGATCCTGGTCAACTCGGCCAGCCCGAAACGCGCCGAAGACCTGCTCTCCACCCTGCGTGAAGTGATCGGCAGCCTGCCGGTTCGCCCGCTGACCGTGAAAACCGCGCCGACCGCCGTGATGACCGAATGGGTCACCACCCAGCAAGCCGCTCCGGACTTCTTCGTGCTGGACGAGTGCGAACTGCGAGACACCCACGAAGATGGCGGCATCGTGCGCTGCAAACGTCAGGACCTGACCAGCGAAGAAATCCAGCTGCACCTGAGCACCGGCAAAGTGGTGACTCAACTGTCGCTGGCCTGGCAGGACAAACTGTCGTTCATGCTCGACGACAAGATGACCGTCAAACGCCTGAAGTTCGAAGATCTGTTGCAGGATCAGGCGGAACAGGACGGCGGCGACGAGGCCCTCGGCCAACTGGACGCCAGCTTCACCCTGATGATGCTGACGTTCGGCGACTTCCTGCCGGCGCTGGTTGAAGCACTGGGTGGTGAAGAGACGCCGCAGGGGATTTAAAGTCGGCTGATGTAAAACTGTGGGAGCGAGCCTGCTCGCGATGAGGTCGGTACATTCAACATTTTTGTCGACTGTAACGCCGTCATCGCGAGCAGGCTCGCTCCCACATTGGTTTCCGGGGTTCTATCAATAATAAGGAACAGGCCATGCGCGCACTGGCTGCACTGAGTCGTTTTGTCGGCAATACCTTCGCTTACTGGGTTCTGATTTTCGCCGTGGTCGCCTTTCTGCAACCGGCGTGGTTCCTTAACCTGAAAGGCGCAATCGTGCCGCTGCTCGGGCTGGTGATGTTCGGCATGGGCCTGACCCTCAAACTCGACGACTTCGCCGCCGTCGCCCGCCATCCATGGCGCGTGGCACTGGGCGTGGTTGCCCATTTCGTGATCATGCCGGGGATGGCGTGGTTGCTTTGTCAGATCTTTCACCTGCCGCCGGAAATCGCCGTCGGGGTGATTCTGGTCGGTTGCTGTCCGAGTGGCACGTCCTCGAACGTCATGACCTGGCTGGCCCGGGGCGATCTGGCGCTGTCGGTAGCCATCGCAGCCGTCACCACCCTCCTCGCCCCACTGCTGACGCCGGCTCTAATCTGGCTGCTAGCCTCGGCCTGGTTGCCGGTTTCGTTCATGGAATTGTTCTGGTCGATTCTGCAAGTGGTGCTGCTGCCGATCATCCTGGGCGTGGTGGCGCAACGTGTACTCGGTGAAAAGGTCCGACATGCGGTGGAAGTGTTGCCGTTGGTATCGGTGGTCAGCATCGTGATCATCGTCGCCGCCGTGGTGGCTGCCAGTCAGGCGAAAATCGCCGAATCCGGCCTGCTGATCATGGCCGTGGTGATGCTGCACAACAGCTTCGGCTACTTGCTGGGTTATTTCACTGGACGCCTGTTCGGCTTGCCGCTGGCCCAGCGCAAATCGCTGGCGCTGGAGGTCGGGATGCAGAACTCGGGGCTGGGTGCTGCGTTGGCCAGTGCGCACTTTTCGCCATTGGCGGCGGTCCCGAGTGCGCTGTTCAGTGTGTGGCACAACATTTCCGGGGCGCTGCTTTCGACGTATTTCCGCCGGATGAGCGAGAAGGAAGATCGTGAGGCTTTGGCTCGGCAGACTGCCGACTGACTGATCCCCATTGATCCCCGGCGCACATTTTTAGGTAGTATGTGCGCCACGCGGGGACGACCCTGCGGCTCAATCGAGTTTTCAATCAGGGGACGGCCCCGTCAATCGATGGAGGTCTTTCATGTCCTGGATCATTCTGTTTTTCGCCGGCCTGTTCGAAGTCGGCTGGGCCGTCGGCCTGAAATACACCGATGGCTTCAGCCGTCCACTTCCGACCGTTCTCACCGTCGCAGCCATGGCAGTCAGCCTTGGCCTGCTGGGCCTGGCGATGAAGGAACTGCCGCTGGGCACGGCTTATGCGATCTGGACTGGCGTCGGTGCCGTGGGCACGGTGATTGCCGGGATCATTCTGTTTGGCGAGTCGATGGCATTGATTCGGCTGGCCAGCGTTGCACTGATCATCACCGGTTTGATCGGGCTCAAGGTCAGCGCCTGAGCCGTTGCCGCCATCCTTCGGGGATGGCGGCTTTCTAAACTACTACCTGACAGTCCCGCGCAACTCCCCGACCAACGCTTGCAACTCCGCAGGTTGCGCCGCTTCAACGGCGACCGGCGAACCCGCCACCAGCGTCACCCGCGACCACAAGCGGTGAAACAGCCCTTTATTGGGATCGCGACTGAAGAAACTCCCCCACAACCCTTGCAACGCCAGCGGAATTACCGGCACCGGTGTCTCTTCGAGAATCCGCGTCAGCCCACCCTTGAACTCGTTGATCTCGCCATCGGCGGTCAACTTGCCTTCCGGGAAGATGCAGACAAGCTCACCGTCCTTCAGATACTGGGCAATCCGGGTGAAGGCCTTTTCGTAGATCTGGATGTCTTCCTGGCGTCCGGCGATAGGAATGGTCCCCGCCGTGCGGAAGATAAAGTTCAGCACCGCCAGGTTGTAGATCTTGTAGTACATGACAAAGCGAATCGGCCGACGCACCGCGCCGCCAATCAGCAAGGCATCGACGAAGGATACGTGGTTGCACACCAGCAACGCCGCGCCCTCATCGGGAATCGCTTCAAGGTTGCGATGCTCGACGCGGTACATGGAATGGCTGAGCAGCCAGATCATGAAGCGCATGCTGAACTCGGGGACGATCTTGAAGATGTAGGCGTTGACGCCGATGTTCAGTAGCGACACCACCAGGAACAACTGCGGAATCGACAGTTTGACCACGCTCAGCAACACGATGGAGACGATGGCCGAAATCACCATGAACAGTGCGTTGAGAATGTTGTTGGCGGCGATCACTCGCGCCCGCTCGTTCTCGGCGGTGCGCGACTGGATCAGCGCATACAGCGGCACGATGTAGAAACCGCCAAAGATGCCAAGGCCGAGGATGTCGACCAGTACCGCCCAGGCGTGACCGAAGCCCAGCACTTCAGTCCAGCTGTGGCCAACGGCACTCTCCGGAATTCCACCGGAATGCCACCACAACAGCAGCCCGAAAACCGTCAGGCCGAACGAGCCGAACGGCACCAGACCGATCTCGACCTTGCGCCCGGAAAGCTTCTCGCAAAGCATCGAACCGAGGGCGATGCCGACCGAAAACACCGTGAGAATCAGGGTCACCACGGTTTCGTCGCCGTGCATCCATTCCTTGGCATAAGCCGGGATCTGTGTCAGATAAATCGCCCCGACAAACCAGAACCACGAGTTGCCGACAATCGAGCGCGACACCGCGGGCGTCTGGCCCAGACCGAGTTTCAGCGTGGCCCAGGACTGGCTGAAAATATTCCAGTTCAGGCGCATTTCCGGCGAGGCGGCCGCCGCCCGGGGAATGCTGCGGCTGGCGAGGTAACCGAGTGCGGCGATGCCGACAATCGCGGTCGACACCAGCGGCGCATAGTGCGACGAGGACATGATGACCCCGGCGCCGATTGTGCCGGCGAGGATCGCGAGGAACGTGCCCATCTCCACCAGACCGTTGCCGCCGACCAGCTCATCCTCGTGCAAGGCCTGCGGCAGGATCGAGTACTTCACCGGCCCGAACAGCGCCGAGTGCGTACCCATGGCGAACAGCGCCACCAGCATCAGCGACAGGTGATCGAACAGGAAACCGACGGAACCCACGGCCATGATGGCGATTTCCGCCAGTTTGATCAGACGGATCAGCGCATCTTTGGCGAACTTTTCGCCGAACTGTCCGGCCAGCGCCGAAAACAGGAAGAACGGCAGAATAAACAGCAGCGCACACAGGTTGACCCAGATCGAGCGGTCACCTTCGATGGTCAGCCGATAGAGAATGGCGAGGATCAGCGATTGCTTGAACACGTTGTCGTTGAACGCGCCCAGCGACTGGGTGATGAAGAACGGCAGGAAGCGCCGGGTACGCAGCAGGTTGAACTGTGAGGGGTGACTCATCTTCCGTGTGTCCCTGATGTTGGGTAACGAGTGGCCTGGATACGTTTATTGGAATGTCGATCCGCGATCCAGGCCACACCTTACCTAAACTTTTCAGGTTATTTCTTCAAACCTGCAATGCACGGTGAAACAAACAGCTCGCCGCGCCAGGCACCTTGCAATGTGCGCTTGCCGACGATCAGCCACATCACCGCCAGCAACGTCACCAGCACACAACCGGCCACGCTGAAGAAAGTCAGGTTCAGCGTGCTGCCGAGTTTCAGGGTCGCCAGCGAATACACGCCCAACGGGAAGGTAAAACCCCACCAGCCAAGGTTGAACGGGATGCCGTCGCGCAGGTAGCGCACGGTGATCAGCAGCGCCATCAACATCCACCACAGCCCAAAACCCCAGAGCGTGATCCCGGCCACCAGGCCCAGGCCCGAAGCGATTTCACCGATCCCCGGCAGGCCGTTGGCCGCGAAGATCGCTGGCGCATCGCCGCCCAGCAACAACATGCCCAGGGCACCGGTGCCGATCGGCCCCAATGCGAGCCAGCTCGACGCCGCCATGTTTTCGTGGGGCAGTTTGTGCAGGGCCATGCGCAACAGCAGGATGGTCAGAATGCTGAACGCCACCGGCAGGGAAAACGCCCAGAGCACGTAGCTGGTCGTCAGCACTACCAGTTGCGAGTGCGCGTCGGCGAGATGCGGCGCGAGCAGTCCGCCGCTGGCTGCCGCCACTTCTGCCGCCACCACCGGCAACAGCCAGACGGCGGTCATCTGATCGATGCTGTGTTCCTGACGGGTAAACATCATGTAGGGAATCAGCACACCGCAGGCCAGCGACATCGCCACGTCCAGCCACCACAGCACTTCAGCCAGATGAATGACGCCCTCGCCCCAGCGCGGCAAGCCGAACAGCAGAAAACCGTTGATGATGGTCGCCAGGCCCATGGGAATGGTGCCGAAAAACATCGAAACCGTGGAGTGGCCGAAGATCCGCCGCGCTTCATCAAAAAACAGAATCCAGCGCGCGGCGTAGGCAGCGGTAAACAGCACAAACAACAGAATGTTGAACATCCACAGCCCTTCGGCCACGGCGTGCAGTCCCGGGATGGCGACGGGCAGTTGCGCCAGCGCCAACGCCAGCACACCGGTTCCCATGGTCGCGGCGAACCAGTTCGGTGTGAATTGGCGGATGACTTCACGGGGATGCTGAAGCTGACTGAAAGGCTTGATACCGGGTTTGGCACTGTTGGGGCAAATCATCATGAACTCCTGTCCTCAGGTGAGGTTGAGTCCATGGTAGAACCGAATCGAATATCTATATAACGGGTAATTTCTCTAACTGTTATCTATTTTGCAGATATAGGCCTAAACGCTGCCCTCAGTCTCGATTACCAGAATCCGCGCGGCGCCTTGCGGGTGGGCAACATGCTCGGTGCCGACGGACGCGTAGAAGATGTCACCGACATCGAGCTGCACCTGCTTTTCTTCACCCTCTTCGCGGTAGTGCATGAGCACCTGACCGTCGAGCACCACGAACACTTCCTCGCCGTCGTTGACGTGCCATTTGTACGGCTGATCGGTCCAGTGCAGGCGCGTGGTGATGCCGTTCATGTTGGCGATGTCGAGCGCACCCCAGGCACGCTCGGCGGTGAAGGACTTGCTGCGGATAATCTTCATGAGTCGGTCCGTGAGAAGAGTTGGCTGGCCAAGGCTAACCGAATACGCGGGCTTATGGCGCGTTGCAGGTCTTGACCGCTTGCGGGCGGAAACTCATCAACAGCGCACCGACCGCCAGTACGATCAGTACCGCGCCATACACATCGGTAGTCGCAAGCAAGCCAAGGCTGTGAGTGAAGTGCCCGGCCAGCAACGCCGGCAGACAGAACGCCAGGTAACTCAGTACATAGAATGCCGACATCAAACCTGCGCGCTCATGGGGCAACGCCAGCGGCACCAGACTGCGCACCGCCCCCAGAAACCCGGAGCCGAATCCACACCCGGCGACCAGCGTACCGAAGAAGAACAACGACAGACTGGCGCTGTGCACGCCCAGCAGCATCAACACGATGCCGGCCGGCAGCAGGCTTGCGCCGAGTTGCAGGGCTCTGGAGGCTGGGCGATTACGCAAGGTGAAAATCATCAATGCACCGGTCACGGTCAACGCCGCAACGGTCGCGCCGCCGATCAGATTGGAAGTAGAACCGGTCGCAGTGCGTACCAGCGACGGAGCAAGCGAGGCATAAAAACCGCCGAGCGCCCAGGTCGCGGTGTTCAGCGGCAACACGCGCCAGAGTGTGGAGCGAGCCTGAACCGGCACATGCAGGGTCGGCCGCAGCGAGGCCCACGCTCCGGCTTGCGGCGAGACACTTTCCGGCAAGCGCCAGACATAAATGCCCTGCAACACAAACAGCACGAGCAGCAGCCAATAGGTCAGTTGCAGTGGTGCAGGCGCGAATTCCACCAGCAAACCGCAGCCCATCGAACCTAGCGCCATACCAAGCAGCGGCGCCACGCTGTTGATCAGCGGCCCTTGTTGACGGTCAGTGTCCAGCAACGTCGCGCTCAACACGGCGGTAGCCATGCCGGTGGCAAATCCCTGCAGCACTCGCGCGCCGATCAGCCAGCCGACACTGTCGGCATAAATGAACAGCAACATCGCCAAAGCGTTCAGGACAACCGCGGTGAAAATCACCGGTTTGCGTCCCAGGTGATCCGACAGCGAGCCGACCGTCAGCAACGCGGCCAGCAGACTCAGCGCGTAAACGCCGAAAATCAGGGTCAGCACCGCTGCCGAGAAATGCAGGTGGTCCTGATACAGGTGATACAACGGCGTCGGCGCGGTGGATGCGGCGAGAAAACTGAGTAAGGTGATCGCCAGAAACCACAGGCTGGAACGGTGGGAAGCAAGGCTGGTCATGGGCACACTCCGCAAAAGCTAATTTTTTGCTTTTGCGGAGTGTGCGCCCGACTTGCGCTTAAAGCAAATTCTTTGTGTTAAGGTCTGGCACATGCCTATTAAAGAAAGTAGCCGTCCCGGCGGCCGAAGCGCCCGGGTACAGGAATCGATTCACGGCGCGGTGCGCGCACTCCTCGAAGAACAGGAGCGCTCCAGTGTGACCGTCCCGCAGATTGCCGCGCGGGCCGGGGTCACGCCCTCGACCATTTACCGGCGCTGGGGCGATCTGGCGGCGCTGCTCGCCGATGTCGCCCTCGCCCGCCTGCGTCCTGAAAGCGATCCACTGGAAACCGGCAGCCTGCGCGGCGATATCCGTGCCTGGGCCGAGCAGTATCTGGACGAAATGAGTTCCGAGCCGGGGCGCAATGTCATGCGTGACGTGCAGGCCAGCGCCACACCGGGATTCTGCATCGCGATCATTGCCGATCAGTTGCAAACCATCGTCGATCGCTTCCCGGACCAGGCGCCACCGAGCGTGGATCACCTGATCAACCTGGTGGTTTCGCCGACGGTGTTCCGCATTCTGTTTGCCGTGGCGCCGCTGGAAGTCGAAGAACTGCACCGGCTGATCGACATCGCGCTGCGTCAAGACTGACAGCGCAGAACCGCCCGGTTCTGCGCCTGCGACACCCCGCCACGCCACGACCTTGGTCGACACTGACTAACCGCCGCGCACATGCGAGACTGTCTGGCCGGGCGCGAGTCCGGTCGTATTTTGTCGGGAGTGCTCCATGTCGTTGTCCACCGGGCTGATCGCCGCCGTCGCCCTGGCCTATATGGCCATCATGTTCGCCATCGCCTTCTACGGCGACCGTCGCAGCGCGCCGTTGCCGCCGCGGATGCGTGCCTGGGTGTACAGCCTGTCGCTGGCGGTCTATTGCACCAGCTGGACGTTCTTCGGTGCAGTCGGTCAGGCCGCCGAACAACTGTGGTCATTCCTGCCGATTTACCTCGGGCCGATCCTGCTGTTGCTGGGCGCGCCGTGGGTCCTGCAAAAAATGGTGATGATCAGCAAGCAGGAGAACATCACCTCCATTGCCGACTTCATCGCCGCCCGCTACGGCAAATCCCAATCGTTGGCAGTGGTGGTTGCGCTGATCTGTCTGGTCGGCGTTCTGCCTTATATAGCCTTGCAACTCAAAGGCATTGTCCTCGGCGTGAACCTGTTGATCGGCGCCGGCGCCGATGCCATGGGCACCCGCGCCCAGGACACGGCGCTGATCGTATCGTTGGTGCTGGCGCTGTTCACCATCGTTTTCGGCACGCGCAACCTCGACGCCACCGAGCACCACCGGGGCATGGTGCTGGCGATTGCGTTCGAGTCGCTGGTGAAGCTGTTCGCCTTCCTCGCCGTCGGCGCCTTCGTCACCTATGGCCTGTATGACGGCTTCGACGACCTGTTCAATCAGGCGATGCTCGCCCCGCGCCTGGAGGAATACTGGAAAGAAACCATCAACTGGCCGTCGATGGTGGTGCAGACCGGTGTGGCAATGATGGCGATCATCTGCCTGCCCCGGCAGTTCCACGTCACCGTGGTGGAAAACATCGACCCGCAGGATCTGCGCCTGGCCAAGTGGGTGTTTCCGACTTATCTGGCCTTGGCCGCGCTGTTCGTAGTCCCGATCGCGCTGGCCGGTCAGATGATGCTGCCCAGCTCCGTCCTCCCGGATTCTTTCGTCATCAGCCTGCCGCTGGCCCAGGCCCACCCGGCGCTGGCGATGCTGGCGTTCATTGGCGGCGCATCGGCGGCCACCGGCATGGTGATCGTGGCAAGTGTGGCGCTGTCGACCATGGTCTCCAACGACATGCTGTTGCCGTGGCTGTTGCGGCGCAACAATGCCGAGCGACCGTTCGAAGTGTTCCGGCAGTGGATGCTTTCGGTACGCCGGGTCAGCATCGTGGTCATTCTGTTGCTGGCTTACGTCAGCTATCGTCTGCTCGGCTCCACCGCAAGCCTGGCAACCATCGGCCAGATCGCCTTCGCCGCTGTGACCCAATTGGCGCCGGCCATGCTCGGCGCGCTGTACTGGAAACAGGCCAACCGCCGTGGTGTGTTCGCCGGTCTCGCCGCCGGCACGTTCCTGTGGTTCTACACTTTGATCCTGCCGATTGCGGCCCGCAGCCTCGGCGTGCCGCTGGAGACATTCCCGGGACTTGCCTGGCTGCACAGCAACCCGCTGAACCTGCCGATCACCCCGCTGACCCAAGGCGTGGTGCTGTCGCTGGCGGGCAACTTCACCCTGTTCGCTTGGGTCTCGGTACTGTCGCGGACCCGGGTTTCGGAACACTGGCAGGCCGGGCGCTTCATCGGTCAGGAAATCAGCGCCCGGCCGAGCGCACGCTCGATGCTGGCGGTGCAGATCGACGACTTGCTGCAACTGGCGGCACGGTTTGTCGGTGAAGAGCGTGCGCGGCAGAGCTTCATCCGCTTCGCCTACCGTCAGGGCAAAGGCTTCAACCCGAACCAGAACGCCGACGGTGAATGGATCGCCCACACCGAACGCTTGCTGGCCGGTGTCCTCGGCGCGTCCTCGACGCGAGCTGTAGTAAAAGCCGCCATCGAAGGTCGGGAAATGCAGTTGGAGGACGTCGTCCGGATCGCCGACGAAGCCTCGGAAGTGCTGCAGTTCAACCGCGCGCTGCTGCAAGGCGCCATCGAAAACATCACCCAGGGCATCAGCGTGGTCGACCAGTCGCTGAAACTGGTGGCCTGGAACCGGCGTTATCTGGAGCTGTTCAATTACCCGGACGGCTTGATCAGCGTCGGCCGGCCGATTGCCGACATCATTCGCTACAACGCCGAACGCGGTTTGTGCGGCCCCGGCGAAGCGGAAGTCCACGTCGCCCGACGTCTGCACTGGATGCGTCAGGGCCGCGCCCACACCTCCGAGCGATTGTTCCCCAATGGCCGGGTGATCGAGCTGATCGGCAACCCGATGCCCGGTGGCGGTTTCGTCATGAGTTTCACCGACATCACCGCGTTCCGCGAAGCCGAACAGGCACTGACCGAGGCCAACGAAGGGCTGGAGCAACGGGTCAGCGAACGGACTCAGGAACTGTCGCAACTCAACGTCGCGCTGACGGAAGCCAAGGGCAATGCCGAGGCAGCCAACCAGTCGAAAACCCGCTTCCTCGCGGCGGTCAGCCACGACTTGATGCAACCCTTGAACGCCGCGCGGCTGTTCTCCGCCGCCCTCTCCCATCAGGACGATGGCTTGAGCGGCGAGGCGCAGAAACTGGTGCAACATCTGGACAGTTCGCTGCGTTCGGCCGAAGACCTGATCAGCGACCTGCTGGACATTTCCCGCCTGGAAAACGGCAAGATCAACCCGGATCGCAAGCCGTTCGCGGTCAATGAGCTGTTCGACACCCTCGGTGCCGAGTTCAAGGTTCTGGCGCAGGAACAGGGCTTGAGCTTCCGGGTGCGCGGCAGTCACTTGCGCATCGACAGCGACATAAAGCTGCTGCGGCGGATCCTGCAGAACTTTCTGACCAATGCCTTCCGCTACGCCAAAGGCCCGGTGTTGCTGGGCGTGCGTCGGCGACAGGGCGAGGTTTGCCTTGAGGTCTGGGATCGCGGGCCGGGGATTCCGGAAGACAAGCAGCAAGTGATTTTCGAAGAGTTCAAACGCCTCGACAGCCACCAGACCCGCGCCGAGAAAGGCCTGGGCCTGGGCCTGGCGATCGCCGACGGCTTGTGCCGGGTGCTCGGGCACACCTTGCGCGTACGTTCATGGCCGGGGCGCGGCAGCGTGTTCAGTGTGCGAGTGCCGCTGGCGCGGACGCAGACTGCACAGCCGAGCGCGGCGGTCGAACTCAACGGCAAGCTGCACAGCGGCGCGCAGGTGCTGTGCATCGACAACGAAGACAGCATTCTGATCGGCATGAACAGCCTGCTCACGCGTTGGGGTTGTCAGGTGTGGACGGCGCGCAACCGCGAGGAGTGCGCAGCGTTGCTGAGCGATGGCGTACGGCCGCAACTGGCGCTGGTGGACTTCCACCTCGACCACGGCGAGACCGGCACCGATCTGATGGCCTGGTTGCGTACAAGCCTGGGTGAACCGGTGCCCGGCGTGGTGATCAGCGCCGACGGGCATCCGGAAACCGTGGCGCAGGTGCATGCAGCGGGGCTGGATTACCTGGCCAAACCGGTGAAACCGGCTGCGTTGCGGGCGTTGTTGAGTCGCTATTTGCCGCTCTAGAAGAGCGGCTTATTCAGGCAGTTCGACCAACCCGTCGGCGTCGGTCATTGCGCGCTCCAGCAGATCTGCCGGCAGGCTCTTGCTCGCTCGTGCGCCGAGCAATTTCAGCTGCTCGCTGCGGCTGACCAGGTTGCCGCGCCCTTCTGTCAGTTTGTTACGCGCTGCACTGTAGGCTTTGTCCAGTTGCTGCAGACGATTGCCGACTTCGTCCAGATCCTGAATGAACAGCACGAACTTGTCGTACAGCCATCCGGCACGCTCGGCGATTTCCCGGGCGTTCTGGCTCTGGCGCTCCTGTTTCCACAGACTGTCGATGACCCGCAGGGTGGCGAGCAGCGTGGTCGGGCTGACGATCACGATATTGCGGTCGAAGGCTTCCTGGAACAGCGTCGGCTCGGCTTGCAGCGCCGCGGAAAACGCCGCTTCGATGGGCACGAACAGCAAGACGAAATCAAGGCTGTGCAGGCCTTCCAGACGTTTGTAGTCCTTGCCGGCCAGTCCTTTGACGTGGCTGCGCAGCGACAGCACATGCTGCTTCATGGCGATCTGGCCAATCGCATCGTCGTCGGCCGCCACATATTGTTGGTACGCCGTGAGGCTGACCTTGGAGTCGACCACCACCTGCTTGTCGCCCGGCAGGTAAATGATCACGTCCGGCTGGAAACGCTCGCCGTCCGGCCCCTTGAGGTTGACCTGGGTCTGGTACTCGCGGCCCTTCTCCAGCCCGGCATGTTCCAGCACCCGCTCGAGGATCAGTTCGCCCCAGTTACCCTGAGTTTTCTGGCCTTTCAGGGCACGGGTCAGGTTGGTGGCTTCATCGCTCAAGCGCAGGTTGAGTTGCTGCAGGCGCTCCAGTTCCTTGGCCAGGGAAAAGCGCTCGCGGGCTTCGGCCTGATAGCTTTCCTCGACGCGCTTCTCGAAGGACTGGATGCGTTCTTTCAGGGGATCAAGCAATTGGCCGAGGCGCTGCTGGCTGGTTTCGGCGAAACGCTGTTCACGCTCGTCGAAGATCTTGCCCGCCAGTTCGGCGAATTGGGCACGCAGCTCGTCGCGGGAGCCTTGCAGGTCATCGAGACGTTGTTGATGGCTTTCCTGCTGCTCGCGCAATTCGGCATTCAGGGAAGCGGCCTGAGCATCCAGGCGCCGCAGTTCGGCTTCCTTGCTGGCGCGCTCTAGGTTCCAGGCATGGGCGGCGTCACGGGCGTCGTCACGCTCGATCTGCAACAGTTCGACCTCACGACGCACGGCCGCGAGATCGGCTTGTTTGGCGGCATTGGCCTGGCCGAGATCGGCGATTTCGTCGCGACAGGCTTCGAGCTGGGCGTTGAGGCCGTCCTGGGCCAGTTGCGCCGTGGCCAGACGCTCTTCGAGCAACGCAACTTCGGACTCGCCATGACTGGCCCGGCGCTGCAGTTGCCAGGCCAGCGCCAGCAGCGGTAACGCCGCGCCTGCCAAGCCGAGCAAGATGCTGGTCAAGTCCATCGCCATAGTGATTCCCGCCGATCCGATAAAGCCTGAAGGTTAACCAAGGCGTCAGGTCTTGGACAGCTCAGTCTTCGATCAGGCCGAGTTCCTGTTGCGCACGCCGATCACCCGCACGGGCGGCCTGACGCAGCAGGTCCTGGCCGATACGACGATCCCGTGCGTTGCCGCACTCACGGCACATCAACTGACCGAGGCGGCTTTGCGCCACGACCACGCCTTCCCGGGCGGGTTGCTTGAGCAGGCGGCCGGCGAGGTGTTTGGCGTTCTGGCTGTCGCCCAGGCGCGGGCTGTCGAGCAGCCATTCGGCCACGCGCACGGAAAATCGCTTGGGAGCGGTAACACGAGGGGGTTGGGAAGTAACAGAATCTGGAGATGAACGAAACTTCATAAAGCACTGTGGGACAGATCGGAGGGCGCGCCACTCTACTCTTTTTTTCGCACAGGTAAAGTCGAAAAAACCCGGCACGCCCGTGCTAGAGCAAGCGCTCGGGACAATCCACAGAAGCTGTGGATAACTCAGTGGACAACCGCCCTCCACACGCCGCAAAGCCTTATGGAATGGGGCCCGCAGTCAAACTGACGATTTTTTCACCAGTAAAAAAAAGCGATGTTTTTCATTGACTTAAACTTTCGTTACAGGCAGCCACCGGGGTCAGGTTCGATGTGACAGCGTCGTTACCGTCCGCGCAACTAATGTGCACAAGTACCTGTTACGCGGTTATATCGGTGCGCTTTTTCGGGTCGTTTTGCCAGCCGGGCTGGGGATAAGCCCCTGCGCTGTGCTTGTTCGGCTTGCCCACCGCGACGACCGACGGTCGGAATGTGAGCCAAATCGGGGCGGGGCCGGGGCTCAAGGAACAGTCCGTCTGTTCTTTTTAAAAATCAGGTTTGCCTTCCTCGACGTGTTCCGTTAGTATCCGCGGCGTTAGTACCAAGCTGAAAGTCAATTCCGGTCGAACAACCCCCTCGGTCAGCCTTCTCTCGGAGAAGCCTCTACCGACAAAGCGGGACCGACCCCTCGATGGTTTCCAGGTAAATCTTGCGACGACACAGCCTTTGAATCGAATCAAAGGATGTTGCAAAGAGCCCTTACTCTGACCGAACCAACCTGCAAATTGATCAGGATCTTCACCCCGGGCCCAGAACCTCTGCCCTCGATGTGTTGCCTGTCCTCCTAAGTACCTACCTGCCAGCCCAAGCGCGCCAACTTATCAGCGCTTCAAACTGGCTGCTTTGTTCCAGTCGGGTTCTTCGTTCGACCAATGGTGGTCTGCGTTACTGGAACGTTTTAACGTTGCACGGTTCTTATCCGTGTCATTTGTAGGAACACCTAATAACTATGTCTACTCAAATCCAGACTCAGGATGCCATTCGCACCCTAACCAACGCTTTTGCTCCAATGAACTGCCTGATCATGGCCGCTCGCAAAGGCTGCTTCAGCTTCACCGTGGTCAATGAGCACGGGATCGCCCGCCACAGCGAGCGTCTGTACCCTGATCAATACTCCAGCGCCGAACCGCTGCAGGCCGTGATTGATCGCACCCGTCAGGCATTGATCGCCTGAGAGGCCAAAATGGCTGCAAAAGCAAAAGCCCCGCCTGAAACGCGGGGCTTTTTATTGCCCGATGTTTCTCTTTTTACCCTTCCCGGTTAAGCACCAACCGGTATAACGGTTATAACTGCCCGCCGGAAATATTTTAAAAACAGGCCTTTACGTCGCGAATATGACACTACACTTCAACTCAAGCGGCGTGATCCGCTTCCGGCGAGCCTGATTCGATCCACAGCTGCCAAGCTCCCCTTCAGGTCTCGCCGCCCAATAACAAGATCCGAGGGTTTTATGGGTATCGCTGCCAGCGAACTGTGCCGCTATGTGATCCGTCCCACGCTGATTTATCTGGGACGTCACTGCGCCACCGCCGAATCCCTGCTGCTGGGCATCGCCGCCAGCCAGTCCGCCCTGGGTTCAGCCCTGCATGACCGCCGCGGCCACGGCCTGTACCGGATTGCCGAGCATCGCCACCAGGCGCTGTGGGACCACTACCTGGCGCTCGATCCGGAGCGCGCCAGCCTGGTTCGCGGCCTCGCCAGCCAGCATGCCTTTCTCAGCAGTCCCCACCTTGAACTGACCGTCAATCTGCGTTACGCCACCGCCATCGCGTGGCTGCTGGTGGAAGAACAGACCCCCACCCTCCCCGACCCGGGCGACCTGCTCGCAATGGCCCGTATCTGGCGTCAGACCTTTCAACCCCAGGGTCGCCTGCGCGACTTCACCTGTGCATGGCAGACCTGTGTTTCACCGCTGAATCAGGTCGCGTGCTGACTCACCGGTTTCGCAAGATCGGCCAACGGGTCGCGAATCTGGTCGGATTGTCCTACAAAACCGCTCTAACTCAAGCCATACGGACTATAGCGCTGGGACGAAAATGTTGGTAATTTTCGCCCCGGTGATCACCAGGAGTTCTAATAATGAAAAAAGTAATGCTCAAAACCACCATCAGCCTCGCCGTTTCCCTGGCATCCACGCAGATTTTCGCCGCTGGCTTTGCCATCAACGAACACAGCATCAGCGGGATGGGGACTGGGTACGCCGGGCGATCTTCTTCTGCCGACGACGCAAGCACTGTTTACGGCAACCCTGCCGGCATGTCGCGCCTCACTCGCGAACAAGTCACCGGTGGCGTTGCATTCCTCGATGCCAAGACCGATATCAGCGACGCCAGCTCCAGCCCCAACGGCGGCAGCAACAAAGGCGACATGGTGCCCTTCACCTCAGTTCCTATGGGTTTCTACGTCAAGCCGATCGATGAGCATTGGGCATTCGGCCTGGGTGTATACGTACCCTTCGGCCTGATTACCGACTATGAAAAAGGCTTTGCCGGCCGCTACTTCGGCAGCAAGTCCGAAGTACAAGTCATCACCTTCCAGCCAACCGTCAGCTACAAGTTCAACGACGTTGTGTCGATCGGTTTCGGTCCGACCATCAACCGCATCGACGGCACCCTGGAATCCAACCTGTCGATCACCCAGGCCCTGCCGGACGGCAAGGTCAAGATCAAGGGTGACGACACCGCACTGGGCTACAACATCGGTGTTCTGGTACAAGCGACCGATACCACTCGCCTGGGCCTGACTTACCACTCGAAAGTCGACTACAAGCTCGAAGGCAACACCAAGGTCAACTACGGTGCACTGGCCGCAGTCGGCCTGGGCGCCAGCCAGAAGTACGACGCTTCGCTGAAGATCACTACCCCTGAGTCCGTGGACTTCTCGGTCACCCAGGCGATCAACGACCGCTGGAACGTCTACGCCGGTACCACCTGGACCCGCTGGAGCCAGCTGGAAAAGATCACCGTCAAGAACTCCGGTGTACAGCCTCTGCTGGCCGGTCAGTTCGGTGAAATCACCGAAGAGCAGAACTGGCATGACAGCTGGGCTTACGCCGTCGGTACTTCCTACCAGTTGAACAAGGAATGGGTACTGCGTACCGGTCTGACCTTCGACCAGTCGCCGACCAACAACGTCGACCGTTCGCCGCGCATCCCGACCGGTGACCGGACCATCTTCAGCATCGGTGCCGGCTGGAGCCCGACTGACGACCTGACCATCGATGTCGCCTACTCGTACCTGAAGGAAGAAGCCGTCAAGATCCGCAACGAAAACGATCGTGGCCAGACCTACGATGCCAAGTATGAAAACTCGGCAAACGGTTTCGGTGTCGGTGCGACCTACCGCTTCTGATGCTGCACGGCGAGGCTGAGCTCTTTACCATTTGAGGCCTCGCCCACTAAAAAGCCCCGCTCTCTTTGCAGAGGCGGGGCTTTTTAGTGGGCGTCGATCAGGGTTTCAGCGGTTTCGACGCAATGGCTTTCTCGATGGCCGCGAGAAATTCCGGATCATCCGGTTTGGTCAGACTGGAGAAATTGGCGATCACCTTGCCCTGACGATCGACCACGTATTTATAGAAATTCCACTTCGGCGCACTGCTTTGCGCGGCCAGCACCTGGAACAGATGGGTTGCACCGTCACCACGGACTTTCTGCGGCTCGGTCATGGTGAACGTCACGCCGTAGTTGGCGTAGCAGACCTTGGCGGTCTCGGCGCTGTCCTTGGACTCTTGCTTGAAGTCATTGGAGGGTACGCCGAGCATTTCCAGCCCTTGCGCCTTGTAGCGCTGATTGAGCGCTTCGAGACCTTCGAACTGCGGGGCGAAACCACAGAAGCTGGCGGTGTTGATCACCACCAGCGGCTTGTCGGCGTAGCGCTGGCACAGGTCGATGGATTCCTTGGCCCGCAATTTGGGCAGCGAACCTTGCAGCAATTCCGGACAGTCGGCGGCCCGGGCCAGTCCGGTCAACGCCATCAGCAACACGGGAACAGCACACCAGCGCTTGAGCATGTCGGGCATCCTTGAGCAGTCGTCAGAATCCGACGTTACTCGCCCTCAGAGCCTACAGGCAAGCGCCCATGCCCAACTGCATCAGCGCCAGGCCGCCCTGATGCCAGCCCCACCACACCAGCGCCAGCAAGACAGCGCCGAATGCGGTGATGGCGATTCGTGGCCAGATCCGCATCATGCCGCGCTCGTACGGGCCTGCAGACGCTCGACCGGACGCTCGCGCACCGGCCAGTTCAGCGCGGCCGCCAACAGGCTCAAGAGAATCGCCACTTGCCAGATCAAGTCATAACTCCCGGTACGGTCATACACCACCCCGCCCAGCCAGCCGCCGAGGAACGAGCCGAGCTGATGGAACAGGAATACGATCCCGCCGAGCATGGACAGGTTTCGCACGCCAAACAAGGTCGCCACCGTACCGTTGGTCAACGGCACGGTCGACAGCCACAGGAACCCCATCGCCATACCGAACAGATACGCCGTAGTCGTCGTCACCGGCAGCCACAGGAACAGCACGATCACCACCGCCCGCAGCAGGTACAGCCCGGTCAGCAAGCGCGGCTTGGACATGCGCCCGCCGAGCCAGCCAGCGGTGTAGGTGCCGAAGATGTTGAACAGCCCGATCAACGCCAGCACCGTGGTGCCGACGGTGGCCGGCAAATGCTGGTCCACCAGATACGCCGGCAGGTGCACACCGATGAACACCACCTGGAAACCGCAGACGAAGAAGCCGAACGCCAGCAGCCAGAACCCGGAATGCGAGCAAGCTTCACGCAGGGCTTCAGACAGGGTTTGTTCATGCCCGAGCACTGGCAGCGGCTTGTCCTTGAGCATACTCACCAGCGGCACGATCAGCGCCACCAGCAGCCCCAGCACCAGCAATGCCGCCGACCAGCCCAGCCAGCCGATCAGCCCGAGGGTGCCCGGCAACATCGCGAACTGACCAAAGGACCCGGCGGCGCTGGCGATCCCCATGCCCATACTGCGTTTTTCCGGCGGAACGGCACGCCCGACCACACCGAGAATCACCGAGAAAGAAGTGCCGGAGAGCCCGATACCGATCAGCAAACCGGCACTCAGGGACAGGCCCAAAGCGGTCTCCGACAGCCCCATGAACACCAGGCCCAAGGCGTAGAGCACGCCGCCGATCAGCACCACTTTTGCCGCGCCGAAGCGGTCAGCCAGCGCGCCAGTGAAGGGTTGTGCCAGGCCCCAGATCAGGTTCTGCAAGGCGATGGCGAAAGCGAATACCTCACGGCCCCAGCCAAACTGGGCACTCATCGGCGACAGGAACAGCCCGAAACCATGCCGCACACCCAATGACAACGCCAGAATCAGCGCACTCCCCAGCAACACCCAACCGCACGTACGCCACATCGAACTCATTGTTATTCTCCAGTCGCGGGTATATACCCGCTTAGATTCGGAAAAAACCGGCCCTCAGGCCAGTTCATCCAACAGCCGCAGCAAGGTTTCACGCTTCTCGGCACCCAGTCGGTCGATCAACCGCTGTTGCGCCGCTTCCCAGGCCGGCAGGGCCGCTGCCAGGCGTTGTGCGCCGGTTTCAGTCAGCCGGACGATGCGGTTGCGCATGTCTTCGCCCTCGGCCAGCGCCACCAGCCCTTCGCCTTCCAGCACCCGTAGATTGCGCCCGAGGGTGCTGCGATCCAGGCCCATGGCCTCGGCCAGTTCGGAAATGCTCGGTTGATCCAGGCGCTGCAGGTTGCACAGCAGAGAATACTGGGCAACGTTGATCCCGAAGCCGTCGAGAGCGCCGTCGTAATGCCTGCTGACGCCACGGGCGGCGCGACGCAGGTTGGTGCACAAACACTGAGAAGGAAGCATGATGCGTGTATATACCCGCGACTGTGTTAAATCAAGTTACAGATCAAAGTTATTTATCAAAACAAGGCCAGCCCGACCAGCACTGACATCTCCAGCAATTCCAGCAAGGCACCGGCCGTATCGCCGGTGGTTCCGCCCAGTCGCCGCACCATCAAATGCCGCAGCCAGATGAATACGACGACCGCCAGCAGCAACGCCACGACAGCGTTGAACCCGGCGATCAGCACGCACACCACTGAACTCACCGCCAGCACCTGCCAACCCGTTTTGCGCGGCAGATGATCGGCCAGCGCCTGTCCCAACCCGCCGGCCCGCACATAGGTCGTGGTGAGGAACAATCCGAGCAGCGCTGCTCGCCCGATCAGCGGGACGATGATCAACGCCATACCTTGTTGTTTTTCGATCAACGCCAGCAACGCGGCGTATTTGAGCAGCAACACCAGCACCAGCGTCACCACCGCGATCGGCCCGCTGCGCGGATCTTTCATGATCGTTAGTGTGCGCTCGCGATCACCGAAACCGCCGAGCCATGCATCAGCGCTGTCCGCCAGGCCGTCGAGGTGCAGCGCGCCGCTGAGCAACACCCACACCGTCAGCAGCAACGCGGCATGCAACAGCAATGGTGCGCCGGCCAGAGCAATGTTCAGCGCCCAGAGAATCACGCCGAACAGCAACCCCACCAGCGGATAAAAAAGCAACGAGCGCCCGAGTTCTTCAGGCGCCGGCATGCCCGGCAGACGAATCGGCAGGCTGCTGAGAAATTGCAGGGCGATCCACAGGGGCAGCATGTCAGCACACTTCCTTGAGCGAACCATCGGCCTCGACGATCAGCGAAAACAGCGCGCCGTGAGCGACTTCGACATTGAGCAGTTGTTCACGGGGCAAACCACGGGCACGGGCCAGCAACAGACGCATGACGCCACCATGACTGACCAGCAACACCCGCTCCCCCGCATGTGCCGCGTGCAAACGCATGACCGCCGCCAGCACCCGCGCTGAAAACTCGGTCACCGGCTCACCCTGCGGCGGAGTAAACGCATAGGGATCAGCCCAGAACAGCCCAAGCGCTTCGGCATCGGTTTCCATCAACGCCGCTGCGCTCTGCCCTTCCCAGGCACCGAAATGCAACTCTTGGAGATCCTTGTCCAGAGACACCGACAGATCCCGTTGCGCGCCCAACTCTTCAGCGAACCGCGCGCAACGCTGCAACGGCGAACTGACCAGCCGATCCCACGGCCCCTGCCCGTTCACGGCCTCGCGCATCTGCGCCCAGCCCTTTTCGGTCAGTGCATCGTCGAGACTGCCGCGCAGGCCGCCGCCCAGTTCGGTTTCACCGTGGCGCAGCAGGTCCAGACGCAAGGTCATGCCGGGCGATCCGCCACCGCCGCTTCGGCGAAGGTCGCCATCTGCCCGTGCAGATCACAGGCCAGGCGCAACAACGGCACCGCCAGCGCCGCGCCGCTGCCCTCGCCCAGACGCAGGCCCAATTCCAGCAGCGGTTCGGCGCCGAGGGTTTCCAGCACATGGCGATGACCTGGCTCGGCACCGCGATGGCCGAACAGCAGCCATTCACGGCAGGCAGGATTCAAGCGCACGGCCACCAGCGCGGCAACCGTGCAGATGAAACCGTCCACCAACACCGCCACACCCTCCTGAGCACAGGCCAGATACGCGCCGACCAAAGCCGCAATCTCGAAACCGCCGAGATTGAACAGGGTCTGCAACACATCCCCACGCTGCGCCGCGTGCAGCGCCAGCGCCCGCTCGATCACCTGCGCCTTGTGGCTGACGCCTTCGGCATTCAACCCGGTGCCGGGGCCGGTCAAGTGTGCCACCGGGCAATCCAGCAAGGCACAGGCCAGCGCACTGGCAGCCGTGGTGTTGCCGATGCCCATTTCGCCGCCGATGAACAATTGCGCGCCCGCCGCCTTCGCGCGCAGCACGCTGTCGCGACCGCCCTGCAAGGCCAGCTCGCCCTGAGCCTGAGTCATCGCCGCGCCCTTGGCGAAATTCGCCGTGCCCGGGCCGAGGTTCAGATGACGCACGCCTGGCAGGTTCAGCGACGGGGTCACGGTGCCCAGATCCACCACTTCCAGTTGCGCACCCAGTTGTCGCGCCAGCACGCTGATCGCCGCACCGCCGCTGACGAAGTTCAGCAGCATTTGCCCGGTGACTTCCTGCGGGAACGCGGAAACGCCTTCTGCGACAACACCGTGGTCGCCGGCAAAAATCGCGATCCAGACCTGATCGAGTGTCGGCTTGATCCGGCCCTGCAATCCGGCCAGTTGCACCGCCACCGATTCGAGCTGCCCGAGGGAGCCGGCAGGTTTGGTCAATTGCTGCTGACGCGCCGCCGCGTTTTCAACGGCGTCCGTATCCACCGGTTTGCACGGGTTCAGCCACCAGGCTTGGGTCATAACGCAGGTCCTTTCAGAGTCAGGGGCAGGCCGGCAACCGTCAGGACGACTCGCTGACAACGCTCGGCCAGAGCTTGATGCAGCCAACCGGCTTCATCGACGTAGCGGCGAGTCAATTCGCCCAGCGGCACGACACCCATTCCGGTCTCGTTGCTGACAAAAATGGTTTCACCCGGCAGCGACGCCAGGCATTCGAGCAGGGCTTCGCGTTCGGCGGCGAGACGTTCGGCGTCTTCGAGCATCAGCAGATTGGTCAGCCACAACGTCAGGCAATCCACCAGCAGGCAACGCTCGGTGCTGGCGGTTTCGCGCAGCACACGGGCCAGTTCCAGTGGCTCTTCGATCAATGCCCATTCGGCAGGACGTCGCGCCCGGTGATGGGCGACGCGCTCATTCATCTCGCCATCCAGCGGCTGGCTGGTGGCGATGTACGTCACGGCCAGCGCGCTGTCGGTGGCGAGTTTTTCGGCCAGGCGACTTTTGCCGGAGCGGGCGCCGCCGAGGATCAACTGGAGCATGGGGACACTCCACAGAGTTCACGTAACAGCCCGGTATCCAGGTGCTTCTCCACCAGATCCGCCAGTCGCTCGATATCGCGCTCGCGCAGGCCGTGGTAATCCACCTCCTGCACATCGCTCAAACCGGCCCAGCGCAACAGCGCGGTACTGGCTGCGGGAGATTCGAACAGGCCGTGCAGGTAAGTGCCGAAAACCTGTCCATCGAGACTTTGCGCACCGTCACAGCGGCCGTCGTCCAGATGCACAGCGGAGTTTTCCAGCGCAGATCCGGTCGTCACACCCGCATGAATTTCATAACCGCTGACCTCGGCATCTTCCAGCGCCAGACGCCCGCGCACATTGCGCAGTTGCTTCTCGGCTTCGAGCTGGGTTTCAAATGCCAGCAGGCCCAGACCGGCGCTGGAGCCCGGCGCGCCTTCCAGACCGAGCGGATCATGCACCTGCTCGCCAAGCATTTGCAGACCGCCGCAGATTCCCAGCAGCTTGCCGCCATAACGCAGGTGACGATTGATGGCGGTTTCCCAGCCATTGGCGCGCAGATAAGCCAGATCGCTACGAACGCTTTTCGAGCCCGGCAGGATGATCAGGTCGGCTGGAGGAATCACCTGCCCCGGGCCGATGAATTGCAGGTCAACCTGCGGATGCAAACGCAGCGGATCGAAATCGGTGTGATTGCTGATGCGCGGCAGTACCGGCACCACCACTTTCAGGACTTGCTCGGCCTTGTCGGTCTGACGCTGGTCGATGCCGTCCTCGGCCTCCAGATGCAGATCCATCACGTACGGCAACACGCCCACCACCGGTTTGCCGGTGCGCTGTTCCAGCCAGTCGAGGCCCGGTTGCAGCAAGGCGATATCGCCACGAAAACGGTTGATGATGAAGCCCTTCACCCGGGCCTGCTCGCTCGGTGACAGCAGTTCCAGCGTGCCCACCAGATGGGCAAAAACGCCGCCTCGATTGATGTCCGCGATCAACAGCACCGGGCAATCCACCGCTTCGGCGAAACCCATGTTGGCGATGTCACCAGCGCGCAGATTGATCTCCGCCGGCGAGCCCGCGCCCTCGACCATCACCAGCGGATACGCGGCGCTCAAGCGTTCGTGGGAGGCGAGCACCGCCTGCATGGCGATGGCTTTGTAGTCGTGATAGGCAACGGCGTTCATGCTGGTGACCGCGCGACCGTGGATGATGACCTGGGCGCCGGTGTCGCTGTTGGGCTTGAGCAGCACCGGGTTCATGTCGGTATGCGGTTCAAGATGCGAGGCCTGCGCCTGCACCGCCTGGGCCCGACCGATTTCGCCGCCGTCGGCAGTCACCGCGCTGTTGAGCGCCATGTTCTGCGGTTTGAATGGCACCACGGCAACACCCTGACGGGTAGCCCAGCGGCACAGCGCCGTCACCAGCGTACTTTTGCCGGCATCGGAGGTGGTGCCTTGCACCATTAACGTAGTCATGCGGGTTTCTTGTCCATAGAGCAGTCCACGGCGAACGCTTGCAGGGCCTGCTCAAGTCGCGCCTCATCGGCGGCATCGGCCGGCAGACCGAAACGCAGGCTGCTGTTGTGCGTGAAGAGACGCAGGAGAATGCCGCGACGGGCCATGAATTCGTGAAGTGCGTGAGCATGCTCGGTGATCAGCCACTGGAACAGCGCACAGCCGCCCTGAGGCTTGAAGCCGTAGCGTTCGAGCAGCGCAGCGAGACGCTCGCTGGCTTCATCGCTGCGAATTCGTTGACGAGTGTGGCCTTCGGTGTCTTGCAGGCAGGCCTGCCCCAGCACGCGGGTCGGCCCGCTGACAGCCCAGGGCCCCACCTGCTCGGCCAGTAAACGGAGCAACTTGCGCTCGGCCAGCACGAACCCGAGCCGCACACCGGCCAGCCCGAAAAACTTGCCGAACGAGCGCAACACGATCAGTCCGACCTGATGGGTATGCGGCGCCAGGCTCAATTGCGGGGTGTTGTCCATGAACGCCTCATCGACCACCAGCCAGCCGCCGCGCTGGGCCAATCGTGCGTGCCAGTCGAGCAATTTCGCCGGAGTAAGGCTCAGGCCAGTGGGATTGTTCGGGTTGACCACCACCAGCACGTCGAGGCTGTCGAGGAAGAAGTCGACTTCCTGCTCCAGCACTTCGCGGACGATGTAACCACTGCGCCGCCAGGCCTCGGCATGCTCGGCATAACACGGCGACAGCACACCGACCTTGCCGGCCCGACGCAATCGCGGCAGCAACTGGATGGCCATCTGCGAACCGGCCACCGGCAGCACTTGCGCGGCACCGTAGTAGTCGCACGCCGCCTGCTCCAGACCGTCATCGGTTTCCGGCAACCGCGCCCACGCCCGCAGCGGGATTTCCGGGACCGGAAACGGCCACGGCGCCAACCCCGTGGACAGGTCGAGCCAGTCTTCTTCGGCGATGCCGTATTCCAGCGCCGCCCTGCGCAGCCGGCCACCGTGCTCAAGCATAGAATTCAGCCCCCACGCAGAGAATCAGCAGCCATAACCATACCCCGCGCTGGACCAATTGCCAGCCGCGATCAATGGAATCGGCATCCGCCGGCGCACCTTCGCCCAGTTGCGGACGCTCGTGCAGCTCGCCGTGATAGATCGCCGGCCCGCCCAGTTCGACGCCCAAGGCACCTGCGCCGGCAGCCATCACCGGGCCTGCGTTCGGGCTGTCCCATTTCGGCGCCTGGGTGCGCCAGCATTTCAGCGCGAGCCGGGTCTTGCCCAGCAGCGCGTAGGTCAACGCCACCAGACGCGCAGGAATGTAGTTGAGGACATCGTCGATTTTTGCCGCCGCCCAGCCGAAACGCTCGAAGCGTTCGTTGCGATAACCCCACATCGCGTCGAGGGTATTGCTCAGGCGATAGAGCACCACGCCCGGCGCACCGGCCACGACAAACCAGAAGATCGCGGCAAACACCGCATCGCTGCCGTTCTCCAGCACCGATTCGGTGGCGGCGCGGGCGACGGCGGTGCTGTCCAGTTCACTGGTCTGGCGGCTGACCAGATAACCCACGCGTTTGCGTGCCTCCTCCAGATCATCGCTGCGTAGCGCCCTGGCCACCGGCTCGACGTGCTCGCCGAGGCTACGCATGCCGAGGGCGCAATACAGCGCGACGATCTCGACGATCCAGCCCACATACGGCGCCCAGGACAAGGCCGTGGCCAGCAGGGTCAGCGGCAGCACCGCGATCACCCACGCGGTGACACCATGGCTGCGCCAGCCGCGCCCGCCGGTGTTGAATCGTTGCTCGATGCGTCCGGCAAAATTGCCGAACGCCACCAGCGGATGCCAGCGTTTCGGTTCACCCAGCAGCGCGTCCAGCGCAACCGCGGCGACACTCAGCAACGCCACACTCATTGACTCACTCCCCAGAAATTTTCATACAGCAGCTCATTGAGCGGACGCGCCTGCGCCCACCCTTCGAGTACCAGCATCGGCGCCGGATAGAATTCCTTGACCGGCCCCAGGCAAAGAACCGCCAGCGGCTTGGCCCCGGCCGGCAGTTGCAGCAGATCGGCCAGCGCTTGCGGCTCGAACAGCGACACCCAGCCCATGCCCAGGCCTTCGGCACGCGCCGCCAGCCACAGGTTCTGGATCGCGCAGGACAGCGACGCCATGTCCATTTCCGGCAGCGTGCGGCGGCCGAAAATGTGTCGCTCGCGATCGTCCATCAAGGCTGCGACCAACACTTCCGCACAGTCGTTGATGCCTTCGACCTTGAGCTTCATGAACTCGTCGCTGCGTTCGCCGAGGGCTTCGGCGGTGCGCACGCGTTCTTCTTCCACGAGATTCTGGATCTGTCCGCGCAAGGCGCGGTCGCTGATGCGGATGAAGCGCCACGGCTGCATCAGGCCGACGCTCGGCGCCTGATGCGCGGCTTCCAGCAAACGGCGCAACAGTTCCGGCTCGACCGTGCCGCCGCTGAAGTGGCGCATGTCGCGACGCTCGGCGATGGCGCGGTAGACCGCTGCGCGTTCGGTTTCAGTGAAGGCGTTGTCGGTCATGGCACCAACAGTGCGGCAATCGCCGACGGGTTCGACGGAAAGTAAAAGTGCACGTACGAGGCAGTCATCCGCCCTTCCCGATACACCGCTTCGGCACCGCGCCCGCCATTAGGGCTGTGGCCACGGGCAATCGGCGTCAGTTCGGTGGTGGTCAGGGAATGGTGATAGGTGTGGCCGCGCAGCAAGCCTTCCGGCAATTCGACCGATTGCAAGGCCAGAGCCGCCAGGCGCTTCTGCATCACTGCATCCCCTTTGAGCAGCCCGACCAGTTCGGCACGGGTGCCTTCGACATCGGTCAGCGAGTCGAGCAGATAGAGCATGCCGCCACATTCGGCGAGCAGCGGTTTACCGGCGGCGTGATGCGCGCGGATCGCTTTGAGCATGTCGGCGTTCTGCGATAAGGCAACGTGGTGCAATTCCGGATAACCGCCGGGCAGGTACAAGCTGTCGGCTTCGGGCAATTGCGTATCGCGAATCGGCGAGAAGAAACTCAGCTCCGCACCCATCGCCCGCAACAGATCGAGACTGGCGCCATAGGTGAAAGCGAAGGCTTCGTCACGGGCGACAGCAATCCGCACGCCTTTGAGTAGCCTTTCGATCTTCACCACTTCAGGTGAAGCGAATTCCACGGCCGGTGGCAGCGCTACCTCGCAAGTGCCGGCCAGCGCTTCGGCGGCGGCGTCGAGACGTACATCGAGATCGTTCAGCTCACTGGCCTGCACCAGGCCGAGATGGCGGCTTGGCAGTTCGATCCCGGTTTCCCGGGACAACGCGCCGTACCAGCGCAAACCTTCGGTGAGACTGCCTTCAAGCAATTGCGCGTGACGCACTGTGCCAACGCGGTTGGCCAGCACGCCGGCGAACGGCAAGTTCGGCTGATAGCGCGCCAGGCCCAGGGCCAGTGCACCGAAGGTCTGGGCCATGGCGGTGCCATCGATCACGCCGAGCACCGGCACGCCGAAATGCCGCGCCAGATCGGCGCTCGACGGTGTGCCGTCGAACAAGCCCATCACGCCTTCGATCAGGATCAGATCCGCTTCGGCGGCGGCTTCCCACAACAGACGACGGCTTTCCTGCTCGCCAACCATCCACATGTCGAGTTGGTAGACCGGCGCACCGCTGGCGCGCTCGAGGATCATCGGGTCAAGAAAGTCCGGGCCGCACTTGAATACGCGAACCTTGCGGCCCTGATTGCGATGCAAGCGGGCCAGTGCGGCGGTGACGGTGGTCTTGCCCTGGCCGGAGGCCGGCGCGGCGATCAGTACCGCCGGGCAGTGACGTGGTTGATTCAAAGTTCGACGCCTTTCTGCGCTTTGATGCCGGCCTGGAAGGCGTGCTTGATCATGCCCATTTCGGTGACGGTGTCGCCCATCTCGATCATTTCCGGCTTCGCGGCGCGACCGGTGACAATCACGTGCTGCATCGGCGGACGAGCCTGCAGATCGCTGAGCACCTGATCCAGATCGAGGTAACCGTGCTTAAGGGCGATGTTCAGTTCATCGAGCACCACCAGACCGATCGACGGATCACGCAGCAGCTCACGGGAGACTTCCCATGCAGCCTCGGCGGCGGCGATATCACGCTGACGGTCCTGGGTTTCCCAGGTGAAGCCTTCGCCCATCACATGAAAACGCACCTGCTCCGGGAAGCGGCGGAAAAACAATTCTTCACCTGTGCTGTTACGGCCCTTGATGAACTGCACCACGCCGCATTGCATGCCGTGGCCCATGGCGCGGGCGAGCATGCCGAACGCCGAGCTGCTTTTGCCTTTGCCGTTGCCGGTGAGCACCAGCACCAGGCCGCATTCGTCTGGCGAATTGGCGATGCGCTCGTCGATCACGGCTTTTTTGCGCTGCATGCGCGCCAGGTGGCGCTCGTCGCGTTCGGGGGAATCAGTCATGGGGGAGCTCTCCGTTGAGGCTGGATAACGGCGGGCAGGCACAAGAATAGACGGCAACAAGCCTGGCATCGCCCACCGTGATGCCGCTGGATGGATCAGGCCGGTCTCCGGGCTCATGAGCGGCGTTCGCCTGGCTGCGCGCCTTCCCGCTTTGCAGCAGTGGCATCCGACGCAGCTGTCACTCATTTACCGTTGCGGGGGCAGCGCCGGGATCGTGATGGTTCTTCGCTTGAAGACAATCCTCACCGGCTTCCCTGTTTCACTCTGTCGACAGCGGTCACAGAGCACCTGAAACAAGCCGCGAAGGTTAGAGGGTTGGGGGTGGAGCGTCAAATGAAGAGGGGGTCGTGCGGCAAATAACTGCCGTCGATCAATTATCTGACGCCAATCTTGTGCCACACTGTCAGCAGTGATATCAAAGAGCCATGCTTTTTGACTGCAGAGAGCACATCACAATAACAAGGGAGAGCACCATGCAAGGCATGATCATCAGCAATCCGCGGCTGGAATTCCTGCGCCCGGTGCTGGAACGATGGTTTGACTGTATCGACCGCTACAACGCCGTGCGCGGCGACAACGACACACCCTACTGGCACGACGAAAAAGCCAACCTCGGCCTGTTGTCCGCCGCCGCATGGATGGCCGAACTGGTGACCCTGCGCGACACCGCCACGCGCAAACAGAACGAGGAAGGCGAGCGTAATGCCCGCGCCGACCTGTTCCTGGCCGGCGCCGAAGATCGCGCCTACATCCAGGCGACCCAGCGCTGGCCGCGCGTCACCAGCCTGAACCTGACCCAGGCTCTGGCCGATATCACCAGCGATGCCAAGCGCATCAGCTACGCCAGCGATCTCAAACTTGGCTGCCTGTTCGTCGCTCCTCAGAAAGCCCAGCACAGCGCCAGCCCGGAAGAACTGCAGGACATGGTCGACGACCTGCAAAAGGAACACACCTGCGCCGTCGCCTGGTACTTCCCGTACGCTTATCGCAAATTGCGCAGCGAGGCCGGCAATTACCATCCCGGCATTGCCGTGTTGTTCAAGGAGGCGCGCGGCTGAGGGGTTGAACCATCGGGCTCGTGTGCTTCTCTATGATTAGGAATGCATTCATAGGGAAGATCAGTAATGCGCAAGCCCCACCTCGTTTTCGTGATCGCACTCGCTGGAGGGCTCACCGCCTGTGGTGAATCCTCCAGCCTGCAAGTCTCGGACGGCACCGGCCCGTCCCCCAAACTGCCCGAACCGAACAAGACCCTGATCCCGACGGTGAACATCGCCCCGGCGATCGGCTGGCCGGCCGGCGCGAAACCGACGCCAGCGGCAGGCACTCAGGTGGCGGCGTTTGCCGAGAATCTCGATCACCCGCGCTGGCTATACGTACTGCCCAACGGCGATGTGCTGGTGGCGGAAACCAATGCCCCGGCAAAACCGGACGACGGCAAAGGCATACGCGGCTGGGTGATGAAAAAAGTCATGGGCCGCGCCGGTGCCGGCGTACCGAGCCCGAACCGCATCACCCTGCTGCGTGATGCCGATCACGACGGCGTGGCCGAGACGCGTACCGTATTCCTGCAAAACCTCAATTCACCGTTCGGCATGACGCTGGTGGGCAACGATCTTTACGTCGCCGACACCGACCGCCTGCTGCGCTTTCACTACGAACCCGGCACAACCGAAATCAAGAGCCAGCCGATCAAGGTCGTGGACCTGCCGGGCGGCCCGCTCAACCATCACTGGACCAAGAACGTTATCGCCAGCAAGGATGGCAGCAAGCTGTACGTCACGGTCGGCTCGAACAGCAACGTCGGCGAGAACGGCCTGGATCAGGAAGAAGGTCGCGCGGCGATCTGGGAAGTGGACCGGGCGACCGGCAATCACCGGATCTTCGCTTCGGGCATTCGCAACCCCAACGGCCTGGCCTGGGAGCCGAAAAGCGGCGCGCTGTGGACGGCGGTAAACGAGCGTGACGAGATCGGCAGCGATCTGGTGCCGGACTACATCACCTCGGTCAAGGATGGCGGCTTCTATGGCTGGCCGTTCAGCTATTACGGCCAGCACGTCGACGTCCGCGTCGAGCCACAAAACCTGGATATGGTGGCCAAGGCCATCGCTCCGGATTACGCCGTCGGCCCGCACACTGCCTCACTGGGCCTGACCTTCGCCGAGGGCAACACGCTGCCGGCCCAATTCAAGGAAGGCGCATTCATCGGTCAGCACGGCTCGTGGAACCGCAAGCCGCACAGTGGCTACAAGGTGATCTTCGTGCCGTTCAGCGCCGGCAAGCCGAGCGGAACACCGGTGGATGTACTGACCGGCTTCCTCGACAAGGACGAAAACGCTTTGGGTCGCCCGGTTGGCGTGGTGATTGATCAGCAAGGCGGATTGCTGGTCGCGGACGATGTGGGAAACAAGGTGTGGCGGGTGTCGGCGGCTAAATAGCCCGGCCCTGAAACAAAAAAACCGTGGGAGCCAATGTGCTCCCACGGTTTTTTATTGATATGCAGCTTTACGGGTTGTGCGCCAGATGCTCCGGTTGCAGAACGCGCTTGGCACTCAGATAGGCCTTCTGCCAATAGGCTTTCGACAGGCTGTCCAGCTTCACCGTGCCACCGGTGGCCGGTGCGTGAACGAAGCGCCCTTCCCCGACATAAATTCCCGCATGACTGACCTGAGAGCCGCCGTTGGTGGCAAAGAAGATCAGGTCGCCGGTCTGCAGCCCTTCCTTGCCGACATTCGGCGCCTGCATGACGATCATCTCGCGGGTCGAGCGCGGCAGGCTGATGCCGGCAGCATCGCGGTAGACAAAACCGATCAGGCCGCTGCAATCAAAGCCTGAGTCCGGCGTGTTGCCGCCCCAGCGATAAGGCGTGCCCACCAGCCCGAGCGCGCGAAACAGCACGTCTTCGGCAGCGGGAGAGAAAGCCTGGGAGGATCCGAACACAATCGGCGCGCGAACCACGGGGGCTGGCGGCGGAGTGCGGCTGGCGCAAGCGCTGAGCAGCGCTGCGAAGAACATCAGGGCAAGGCGGGCCGTCATCGTCATAAGCAGAACATCCTGATCTGGCTGCGGCTTTTACTGCCGATTCGACAGAAAACAAAACCGCCTGCGTTGGTACGCAGGCGGTTTGCCATCAATATAGATCAGGATTCTAGCGGCTACGCGGCAAACTTCAAGTAAGACTTTAACTTCACCTTGTAAAGTTTAAGTCTATTGCCCCTGAAGGACCGCCTGTCGCCACGAGCGTGGCGACAAAAGCGTGATTACTTGCGAGCGGTAACGACGGTTGGAGCGTTCGCCAAAGCACGTTTGGCTTCGATGAAGGTCTTGCTCCAGTAGCTGTCACCCAGGCTGTCGATACGGACACCGCCGCTGCGACGACTGCTGGAGTGAATGAACTGGTTGTCGCCCAGGTAGATCCCGGCGTGGCTGACACGACCGCGACGACCATTGGTGGCGAAGAACAGCAGATCGCCCGGCTCTAGGTTGCCGCGCGATACCAGCGGAGCATCCACGTTGATCATTTCGCGGGTGGAGCGCGGCAGGTTCATGCCGGCTTCTTCGCGGAACAGGTAGCCGATGAAACCGCTGCAATCGAACCCGGCTTCAGAGGTACCGCCGAAACGGTAACGGGTACCGATCAGGGACATGCCGCGTTCAAGAATGCTGTCGGCCAGAACCGGAAGCTGGTAAGGCTTCTTGCCGTTGAAAGCGGCCAGTTCCTTTTCGGTGTCCAGCTCTTCCTGGTAAATAACGGAAGACTGGGCGGTGGCAGAATTTTTAGCCTGCTGTTGCTGCTCTTGAACAGGTGAATGAGCAGCGCAACCGAACAACAGGGTGACGAGTGCGAGAGGCACGAGGGGTGCGAAGCGCTTTAGCATGGGCACGACCGTGGCTGATAGTTGTAAAGAAGCCGAGACTATGCCCGCTATCAGCCTCATTTGCAAATTCAATCGATCTTTTTGTGACTTCCCGGTTTCTCGCTTACATCTAAGCGCTTAAGCCTATTTGAATCGAGACGCAGCCTGCGCAATGCACAGGAAAGCAGATTTTCTGGCGCCTGAAATATGCCGAAACCCGCTGAAAGCCCCGGTTTTACCAGCCCAGGGTTTCTTTCAGGAAGGGAATGGTCAGCTTGCGTTGAGCCTGCAAAGAGGCCTGATCGAGCTGCTCGAGCAGGTCAAAAAGCGCGCTCATGCTGCGAGTACCGCGAGTCAAAATAAAATGCCCGACTTCGTCGGTCAGATGCAGACCGCGACGGGATGCGCGCAATTGCAGGGCACGCAATTTGTCTTCATCGGAAAGAGGACGCATCTGGAAAATCAGCGCCAGGGTCAGGCGTGACTTCAAATCAGCCAGCTTTACCGGCAATTCACGCGGCGAGGTGGAGGCGGCGATCAGCAATCGACGACCGCTGTCGCGTAGACGGTTGAACAGGTGAAACATCGCCTCTTCCCAGTCGGGCTTGCCGGCGATCACCTGCAAGTCGTCCAGGCAGACCAGTTCGTACTGTTCGAGGTTGTCGAGGATTTCGATGCCGCGATCCATCAACTCGGCCAGCGGCAAGTACACCGCCGGTTCGCCCATCTGTTCGAAACGCAGGCACGCGGCCTGCAACAGATGCGTACGCCCTACCCCGTGCTTGCCCCACAGATAGATCAGGCTTTCGGTCCAGCCGGCGTCGGCTTCGCATAGACGCTCGACATAGCCGAGTGCAGCGGCATTGGCGCCTGGGTAGTAGTTAATGAAGGTGGCGTCGTCACGCAGACGCACACCTAGGGGCAGCTGAATCGGTTTCATGCTGACTGAACAGTTCCCAAGGAACCGTTAGTGGCCTCTGTGTAAAGTGTGCGAAGTTTATACCCGTGAAGCGGAGCGCACAATGCGACAGACCCCAAGCAAAATCAAAGGTTTGCGTTAACGCGCTGGTTTTATGACAGTTTCTTTGGCGCACAGGCGCCAGCATTGCCTGCACGAGACGGGCCAACCCGGCAATTCACCGGGCGGCCCTACCTCGCCTTACAGCTTCGGATCATCGACTCCGCTATACATTTCGGAGTCCTTGTACAAATCATGGACGTGGCGCACCAACACCATGATCACCGCCGCCACCGGCAACGCCAGCAACACACCGGTGAAGCCGAACAACTCACCACCGGCCAGGATCGCAAAAATCACTGCCACCGGATGCAGGCCGATTCGGTCACCCACCAGCAGAGGTGTCAGCACCATGCCTTCCAGGGCCTGACCGACCATGAACACTGCAACGATCCCGATCATCGGGTACAGGTCACCGCCAAACTGGAACAGCCCGGCAATCAGCGCCGCGCCGATCCCGATCACAAACCCCATATAAGGCACGATGGCCGCCAGACCGGCGATCAGGCCGATCAACAGACCCAGCTCCAGACCGACAATCATCAGCCCCGCCGCATAGATCACGCCCAGCGCCAGCATCACCAGCAACTGCCCGCGCACGAACGCCCCGAGCACCTCGTGACATTCGCCCGCCAGCGCCACTACACGCTCCTCGCGATCACGCGGCAACAGGCTGCGGATCTTGGCCATCATCACGTCCCAGTCGCGCAGCAGGTAGAAACTCACCACCGGGATCAGCACCAGATTCGCCAGCCAGCCAATCAGTGCCAGGCTTGAAGCGGTGGCCTGGCTCAGCACCACGCCGACGATGTCGGTGGTCTGGCCCATGTGCTCGGTGATCGCTGCCTTGACCTTGTCGAACTTCCAGAAGCCATCCGACAGCCCCAGCTTCGACTGCGCCCATGGCAACGCCGTGTGCTGCAGCCAGTCGAGCATCTGCGGTGCCAGTTCATACAGACGCAGCAACTGTTTGGCGAGCATCGGCACCAGCACCAGCAGCAACGTGGTGAAGATCAGGGTGAACAAGGCGAACACCGCAATCACGCCCCAGGTGCGGGACAAACCGAGCCGCTCAAGACGATCCACCAACGGGTCGAACAGATAAGCGAGCAACAGCGCCACCAGAAACGGCGTGAGGATCGGATGCAGCAACCACACAAACGCGCAAAGCAGGAGCACCCCACCGAGCCAGAACCAACGCCGCGTATCGGCCATGTAACACTCCATTGCTTCTATATATGAAAGAAAAACCTACCAGCGGAATCGCAACGACGGCGCCGCAGGTACCGGTGCCGGCGCAACGACAGGCGCACCGCCTGGCACCGCAGGCTGCGGAGCCACCGGAGCCGGCGCCTCGGCCGGCATTTCCTGCAGCTTCGCCAGCGACAACTGCGCCCGCAACTGATCGGCACTGCCGTTGACCCGATACACAATGCTATCTGCATCGACACTCTGCAGCCGCACACCAAAAGGCTCGAGCATCCGCAGCAACGTCGCGTAATGCTCCAGATTCATGCCCTGCACTTCCAGCGTCTGCTGCCCCGAGGCACCCGGTTTGGCAACAAAGCGCGGCGCCAGGCGCTCAGCCACCGCCAACATCACGGCATCTGCAACAGCGGCCTGATCCGCCCCCTGCACACTTCCCGCCTCCTTTTGATCACTCAGCCACAAGTGCCATTTGGCTTGCCACTGACCACCCTCCTCACGGGCATGCACGGCGAGCAAGGCGTCAGCGTTGTAGCGTTCAGACGCCGCATGAAGCGGCGCCGGATCGGTGCCTTCGAGCGTCGGCGCGGTTGCGACCAGTTGCTCACTGAGATCCGCCAGCGGCAGGCGCAACGGCAATCCTCGGTGCTGGGCGGCACGCCGCAACGGCGCCGCACTCGCCTGACCGTCACCCACCAGGCTCGAACCTTCGGTGGAGTCGTTCAGCCACCAGCTCAGAATCGACGGCCGACTGGCGCCCCACAGCGACAACCCGGCACGGCGCAGCGCCTGCTCGGTGGTCGCCGGATCGAAGTCGACCTTCAATACCTCCGGCGGCCCGGCATCGAAGCCGAACTGGCTGATGATCTGTTGCGGATCCTTGCGAATCGGCGCCAGCCCGGGATTCTGCGGCGCCTTCGGATCCCCCGTGAGACGCAGCACCAGCGTATCCAGCGCCGCTTGCGTGGCACGATCACGCTCCTCCGGCGACTGGCCGTTGACCGGTTCGCGCACCTGATAAAGCCCTTTGACGTTTTCGGCCTGGCTCGCCAGGCTGACCAGAGACAAGCAGCCCACTAACAGCAATTTACACAAACGCATGGAGAATTCCCGTCGACAAGAGCGGCTGGAACAGGCCGCGTGAACCGGATTGAGCAAGCCTGTGACCACTGGCCGTTGCAAAACATTCACACGCTGGCGATAAGTTTTTGCACAGTCCTAACGATAGACGGTTCCTTATACAGGCACCCGTGATGTCACCCACAGCTTCATTTGCAAAAAATTTCGGCCGATATGCCCCTGCCCGTCGGCGTGAGGATGGCCGCTGCCCCTCAAGCCTGATAAAATCGCGCGCCTTCGCAGACCGGCAACAGCCGGGCACCTCGAAATTCGCGTGAGGCCATCGCCCCCTCGATTTCGAAGTTCCCGCTGAACTCGGTCGTTACCCCTGAATCCCCTCCCCTAAAGGCCTGGATCATGAGCAAGCAACCCTCCCTGAGCTACAAGGACGCCGGTGTAGACATCGACGCCGGTGAAGCATTGGTCGAACGCATCAAGAGCGTCGCCAAGCGCACTGCGCGCCCGGAAGTCATGGGCGGCCTGGGCGGTTTCGGCGCCCTCTGCGAAATCCCGGCCGGCTACAAGCAGCCAGTACTGGTTTCCGGCACCGACGGCGTCGGCACCAAGCTGCGTCTGGCGCTGAACCTGAACAAGCACGACAGCATCGGCCAGGACCTGGTCGCCATGTGCGTCAACGACCTGGTGGTGTGCGGCGCCGAGCCACTGTTCTTCCTCGACTACTACGCCACCGGCAAGCTGAACGTCGACGTAGCCGCCACTGTCGTCACCGGCATCGGTGCAGGCTGCGAACTGGCTGGCTGCTCGCTGGTCGGCGGCGAAACCGCTGAAATGCCTGGCATGTACGAAGGCGAAGACTACGACCTGGCCGGTTTCTGCGTCGGCGTCGTGGAAAAAGCGGAAATCATCGACGGCTCGAAAGTCGCCACCGGTGACGCCCTGATCGCCCTGCCGTCGTCCGGCCCGCACTCCAACGGCTACTCGCTGATCCGCAAGATCATCGAAGTGTCCGGCGCCGACATCGAAACCGTTCAGCTCGACGGCAAGCCGCTGACCGATCTGCTGATGGCCCCGACCCGCATCTACGTCAAGCCGCTGCTCAAGCTGATCAAGGACACCGGCGCCGTCAAGGCCATGGCCCACATCACCGGTGGCGGCCTGCTGGACAACATCCCGCGCGTTCTGCCAAAAGGCGCTCAAGCCGTGGTTGACGTGGCCAGCTGGACTCGCCCGGCCGTCTTCGACTGGCTGCAAGAGAAAGGCAACGTCGACGAGACCGAAATGCACCGCGTACTGAACTGCGGCGTGGGCATGGTGATCTGCGTCGCTCAGGAGCACGTCGAAACTGCCCTGAACACCCTGCGTGATGCCGGCGAACAGCCTTGGGTCATCGGCCAGATCGGTGTCGCCGCCGAAGGCGCTGCCCAGGTCGAGCTGAAAAACCTCAAGGCTCACTAATGCCTAATACCTGTGATGTCGTGGTGCTGCTGTCCGGCACCGGCAGTAACTTGCAGGCCCTGATCGACAGCACGCGGACCGGCGACAGCCCGGTCCGCATCGCTGCGGTGATTTCCAACCGCGCCGACGCCTACGGCCTGCAACGCGCCAGTGACGCGGGTATCGCCACCCGCTCGCTGGATCACAAGGGTTTCGAAGGTCGCGAGGCCTTCGACGCCGCCCTGATCGAACTGATCGACGAATTCAATCCGAAACTCGTGGTCCTGGCCGGCTTCATGCGCATTCTCAGCGCTGACTTCGTCCGGCACTATCAGGGTCGCCTGCTCAATATCCATCCGTCGCTGCTGCCCAAATACAAAGGGTTACACACTCATCAGCGCGCGCTGGAGGCCGGCGACGCCGAACACGGCTGCTCCGTGCACTTCGTCACCGAGGAACTCGATGGCGGACCACTGGTCGTACAGGCAGTAATACCGGTAGAGTTGCACGATTCGCCGCAGAGTCTGGCGCAACGGGTTCACGTTCAGGAACACCTGATCTACCCAATGGCCGTACGCTGGTTTGCCGAAGGACGGCTGACCCTCGGCGAGCAAGGTGCTTTACTGGATGGCCAGTTACTCGGGGCCAGCGGTCACTTGATTCGAAACTAGGAGATTTTATGCGTCGCGCCCTGCTCTTCGCTTGCGCTCTGCTCGCCCTGCCTTTCGCCCAGGCGGCAGACCTTCAACCGTTCTCCGCCAGCTACACCGCCGACTGGAAACAGTTGCCCATGAGCGGTACCGCCGAACGCAGCCTGACCAAGGAAGCCAACGGCGTCTGGAAGCTCAGCTTCAAGGCTTCGATGATGATCGCCAGCCTGTCCGAGGAAAGCACCCTGACCCTGGACAAGGACACCCTGCTTCCGCAGTCCTACCACTTCGAACGTGGTGGCCTGGGCAAGGCGAAAAAGGCTGATCTGGACTTCGACTGGAACAACAAACTGGTCACCGGCACCGACCGTGGCGACGCGGTCAAAGTCCCGCTGAACCGTGGCATGGTCGACAAGTCCACCTACCAGCTGGCGCTGCAGCATGATGTCGCCTCCGGCAAAAAGACCATGAGCTATCAGGTGGTCGATGGCGGCGATGTCGATACCTATGACTTCCGCGTCCTGGGTACCGAGAAAGTCGAGACCAAGGCCGGCAAGATCGACGCGATCAAGGTCGAGCGCGTGCGTGATCCGACACAAAGCAAGCGCACCACCGTCATGTGGTTCGCCAAGGACTGGGATTACCTGCTGGTTCGTCTGCAACAGGTCGAGACCGACGGCAAGGAGTACAACATCATGCTCCAGGACGGCACGGTCAACGGCAAGACAGTCAAAGGCAGCTGATTCAACGAAAAGCCCCGCAAACGCGGGGCTTTTTTTCGTCTTCGATTCGAGGCTCAGCGCACCAGAAACCCCAGAATCACTTCGGTGACATGGGACAGACGTTCATTGAGCGCCTTGGGCGTCACCAGATCGCGACCATGAATGGTCGACAGTGTGTGCTGATTGGCCAGATAGAAATAGGTCAGCCCGACCAGCGTGAAATACAGCTGAACCGGATCGACCCCTCCGCGAAAGACCCCCTCGACACGCCCCTGCTCCAGAATCCGCCCGAGATTGTCCACCAGTGGAGACGCCAGCTCCGGCAAACGACTCGACCCCGCCAGATGCCGTGCCCGGTGCAGGTTTTCATTATTTACCAGCGCCATGAATTCCGGATGATCGTTATAGAAACGCCACGAAAACTCGATCAACCGGCGAATCGCATCCATCGGCGGCAACGCCTCCAGATCCAGTTCACGCTCGGCCTGACGCAACTGCAGATAACCCTCCTCCAGCACACACAGGAACAGTTCTTCCTTGTTGGCGTAGTAGTAATAGATCAGTCGCTTGTCGACGCCGGCACGCTCGGCGATCTCCTCAAAACGCGCGCCCTCCAGCCCCTGCTCGGCAAATACGCCACGGGCGGCCTCGAGGATGGTTTGCTGGGAGCGCTTGGCATTGCGTGAACGCTTGGTTTGCGTCACTTCATTGATAGAGTCGGTCATGGGCGAGTCGGTGGCCGAAATCCTGTGGAGTGAAGCCTTGGAGAATACCCGAAGTCCGTAGCGGCGGTGGAGGCCAAATCCCTGGCCACCACCTCTCGGCCAGACTGGCCTCAGTCGACACCTTCCAGAAACACACCCTGCGGCTTCACTTGTGGCTTTTCGCGCGGCGCGTCCCGCCCCAGATCTTGCATGTCCACATCAAAGGTTTCCCGGGCGCTCCAGGTGGCCAGCGCCGCAATGGCACAGGCCAGCAACGTCAGGCAGGCCGCCGGCAGCCAGGGGCGATGGATCGAAGTCATGAACGCCGCCGCAATGATCGGCGCGAATCCCGAGAGCGCAAAACCGACCTGAGTACCGATCGCCATGCCCGACAGACGCACACGAGTGCTGAACATCTCACCGAAGAACGCCGGCCAGATACCGTTCGCCGCACTGAAGCAGATCCCCGACATCAACACACCGAGCACGAACATCAGCGGCAGGTTGTGCTGCTCGATCGACCACAAGTACGGAAACATCAGCAAGCCGCTGGCCAGTACCCCGAACAGATAGACCGGCCGACGCCCGATCAGGTCGGCAAGCATCGCCCACAGCGGAATGGCGAACAGAGCAACGATATTGGTCATGATCGTCAACCAGAGCATGGTGCTGCGTTCGACACCCGCGATGTTCACCGCATAGGACAGGGAAAAGATCCCGAACACGGTACTGACCGTGGACACCATGGCTGCCAGCGCCACCCGCACCACATCACTGCGATAGTCGGCAAACAGGGTTTTCAGCGGCATCCGGGCTGTCTGATTGCGCTCACGCTCCTCCTGAAACACCGGGGTTTCCTCGATGTTGCGCCGGATCAGAAACCCCACGACCAACACCACCACGCTCAACCAGAATGGAATGCGCCAGCCCCAGGACAGCAACTGTTCTTCCGGCATCGCGGAAATCGGCAGGAACACCAGCGTCGCCAGAATCAGCCCGGCCTGGGTGCCACTCAAGGTGAAACTGGTGAAGAACGCCCGTTGTCGCGACGGTGCATGTTCGAGGGTCATCGAGTTGGCCCCCGCCTGCTCCCCTGATGCCGAGAAGCCCTGACACAGGCGCAGGATCACCAGCATGATCGGCGCCGCGATCCCGATACTGTCGTAGCTTGGCAGGCACCCGACCAGAAAGGTCGAGACGCCCATCAACAGCAGGGTCAGCACCAGCACCCGCTTGCGTCCGAAGCGGTCGCCCAGATGCCCCAGAAACAAGGCACCCACCGGGCGCGCGATGTAACCCACACCAAACGTGGCCAAGGCCAGAAGAACGCCGGTGGCCGGCTCCGACGCCGGGAAGAAAACCTTGCCGAACACCAGCGCCGCCGCCGTGCCGTAGATGAAAAAGTCGTAGTACTCCATCGCACTGCCAATCCAGCCCGCCAATGCTGCCTTGCCCGGCGTTTTTTTGGTTTTTGTTGCCTGGGTATTCATTGCTACCTCCGCTACCGCTTTATCGACTGCCCGACGGCTGCCGGAAAACACCGGCGCCGTGGATGCCTTGTTGTTTTTGTTGTTGAGTCTGGTGCGAGCCCGCAAGGCGCACCTGTGCGTCGATCATCAGGTCAGTGGATGAAACCCTCCCCTTATGATCCGGCGTCTGGCCGTGATCGCGTGCATCAGTGACAAACGGTGGGTGCTTCATCCAGATCACCCCAGGCGTCCAGCTCGAGACTGACGAGCAGTGCCCGCGTCTTCTCCAGCATTCGCCTGGCTCGCTCCACCGCCGGCCATTGAGCGGCGAGACTGCGCATCGGCACCTCCAGGCTCAGCGGGATCTGACGCGGCATAGCCCTGAGCAGACGTTGCAGGTCCAGACCGCCATCTCCGGGCATCAACCGCTCGGCCCGGGCTTGATGCAACAAGGTGTTCAGATCGACCGGACGCTGTGCCGGCGCGTCGCAAAGCTGCATCAACCGAAAGTACTGCGGTGGCAGCCCGGCAAGCGCCTCGACGCGGTCGCCGGCCCGGTCGAAGTGGATCGGATCGATCAGAATTCCCGCATTGGCACAATCCGCCGCCTCGATCAGACGCGCCGCCGCCGCCACACTGCCGACCGCCACCCAGGGTGTCGGCTCCAGGTTTGCGCTGATTCCATAGCCAGCCGCCATTTCGCAAAAACCGCCGAACAGATCGGTCATTTGCGAAAAATCCGCGACCTGCCCGGACACCACAGCATTGCGTGCCCCCAGCAACGCTCCGGTTTCCAGAGCGGCACGAAACGTCTTGAGATCCGTGGTCGGCTGCAGGCGGAACAGCTCGATGTCCGACACCTCGATCCCGGTATCGCGCAGTCGGCGCGCGGTATCCCGGATCAACGCTGTATCGCCGACTGAATCCCATTGGGGTTCCTGATCCGTCGCCGGGATCAGGCGCAGCCCGACGCAGTCGTAACCGGCCACCGCGGCGCACTCGACCATTTCCATCGGCGACAGCTCGAGGTGCGACAGCGGCGCCAGGCCGATCAGGCGCCCCATGACGTCCCTCCTTCCAGGCGTACGACGGCGCCGGTGCGAGCGGCGGTATGCACCGCGAGCGTCGCTTCAAGGGTGCGGAAGCCGTCCTCGGCAGAGCACACCGGACGTTCGTTGCCAGCGATGACCGCGCAAAAGTGGCGCATCTGCTCGGCATAAGGACAGCCGATATGCGGAACGGAGCGCTCCATGGTGATCGCGTCGTGCCAGCCCGGCTGGCCGTGATAGCGCCACAGCTCCAGACGCGGCAGGGTGAGCGACCCTTCGGTGCCCGAGAAGAAGTGCGAGTTGACGTCGTCCTGACGCGGAAAACGCTCGGCTTCGCCCGCCGACAGATCCCAGTTCCATGGCGCCGCCGTGGCATCGGAGACCGATACGGTGCCCAGCGCGCCGTTGCGAAAACGCAGCAGCACCGCCGCAGTGTCCTCTACCTCGAAGCGCCGGACTTTGCTGGATGTGATGGCTTGCAGACTCTCGATCTCGCCGAACAGAAAGCGCAGCAGGTCGATGTCATGAATCAGGTTGATCAGCACCGGCCCGCCACCGGCCTGCCGGCGCCACGCAGTCTCGAAGTAATCTTCCGGTTTGAGCCAGGTGCACAACGCCGTCACGCTGACCGGTCGCCCCAGCAACCCGGCATCCACGATCGATTTGGCATGCCGCATGATCGGGTTGTAGCGCCGCTGATGGCCGACCAGTGCGGGTACGCCGTGGGCGGCGGAGGCCGCGCAGATGCGCCGGGCGTTTACCAGAGTGTCGGCGATCGGTTTCTCGACCAGCACCGCCACCTTGCGCTCAAGGCAATCAACCGCCACATCGGCATGGGTGACGTTGGGCGTCGCCACCACTACGCCACGCGGTTTTGCCACTTGCAGCATGGTGTCGTAATGCTCGAACCATGGCACGCCAAGAGAAGCTGCCAGTGCCTGTGCGGCGGGGGTGGGATCGGCAATACCGACCAGTTCCACGTTTTCCTGGGCCATGGCACGTTCGATGTGGGTCTTGCCAATCAAGCCTGCGCCAATGACGCCGATCAGGATCTTGTTCACGTTGTTTCCTTCATCGGGGAATGTCATATGCCGCTTTATTCACCAATACGTGAAATAAAGCTGACAACCCATCAACAATTGATGAGAAATGACAGATTATTTCCCTTAAAAAGGAATTTCAAATAATTATCCAGTCAGTTAAAAAACGAAAAAATGGATTATTTTCAGCCGTTTGCTGTTTTTTATTCCTTAAATTTATTTAATAAACGTTTAATAAAATAAAATCGAATAACTTAATTCACAATAATGTGAAAAAGACGATCTGCCATTCGAAATGAAAAACGCCCGATGCAAGCATCGGGCGTCGGGACAGACAGGCATGAGATCCACAGAAATCGAGCAACAGTCAGACCGAAAACTTGGCCACCATGTTGTTCAGATCCACCGCCAGCCGCGACAATTCCTGGCTCGCGGCACTGGTCTGATTGGCCCCCGCCGAGGTCTGCATCGCCAGGTCGCGGATGTTCATCAGGTTGCGATCCACTTCCCGCGCCACGGCAGCCTGCTCTTCCGAAGCGCTGGCGATCACCAGATTGCGTTCGTTGATCAAGGTGAACGCGGAAGCGATCTCCTCCAGCGCCACGCCCGCCGCTTTCGCCAGCTCCAGCGTCGAGCGCGCACGTACATTGCTTTGCTGCATCGAACTGACCGCCGAATCGGTGCCCTGCTGAATGCCGCCGATCATCTGTTCGATTTCCTGGGTCGATTGCTGTGTTCGATGGGCCAGCGCCCTGACCTCGTCGGCCACCACCGCGAAGCCGCGCCCGGCATCACCCGCACGAGCAGCTTCGATCGCCGCGTTCAACGCAAGGAGATTGGTCTGCTCGGCAATCGAACGGATCACCTCCAGCACTTTGCTGATGCTGTAGACCTTCTGCGCCAGATCCTCCACCTGCGTGGCGTTGGCGGTAACGTCATCCGCCAGCAACTCGATGGACGACACAGTCTGCTGCACTTGCTCACGGCCATGCTGGGCGATGCGGTCCGACTCGCGCGACGCTTCGGAAGTCGCCACGGCGTTGCTGGCGACCTCTTCAACGGCGGCGGTCATCTGATTGACCGCCGTGGCAGCCTGCTCGATTTCCAGGCTCTGCTGGTGCAATCCGCGTGTCGCATCTTCGGTAACGCAGCTCAGCTCTTCCGAGGCCGAGGCCAATTGGCTGGAAGACTCCGAAATCTGCCGGATGGTGTCTCGCAGGCTGTGCTGCATGCTCTTGAGCGCATGCAGCAACCGCGCCGGCTCATCCTTGCCGATGATGCTGATATCGCCGGTCAGATCGCCGCCGGCCACCACTTCGGCGACCCCCAGCGATTGCGAGAGCGGTACCACGATACTGCGGGTCAGCAGCAGCGCTAGGCCAATGGTGATCAGTGCCGTGATGCCGATCATCACCCCGACCCAGACCCGCGAATTGATGAACACCAGTCGCGCGGCCTCGGTGGCGAGATTGGCGTTGTGCTTGTTCAACTCGACCAGCTCTTTGAGGGTCGCGGCGATGTCGTCGGCCAACGGGTTCATCTGAGTGTTGAGAATGCTGGCCGCGTCTTCCACCTTTCCCTGAGCGGATAGAGCCATCACCTGAGCCTGCAACTCCAGATACTTGTGCTCCGCGACTTTGAAGCGATCAAACAACGCTCGCTCTTCTGGCAGCACGATCAATATGTCGTAACGTTGCTGGGCTTCGCTCAGCACACTGCGCAGCTCATTGAGCTTGGCGACATTCTGATCCAGGGCCTGCGGATCGCGATTGAGCAACAGACGCATGGTCAGGGCGCGCAGACGCAGCATGTCCTGACTCATTTCGCCCACCGCCATCACGCTGGGCAGCCAGTTCTTGTCGACCTCGTCGGACTGGGCCCGCATGTTCGACATCTGCAGCAGGGCGAACGCCCCGAGGGCAAACACCATCAGCGCCAACAGACCGAAGCCCAGCCCGGCACGGGGGGCAATATTGAGACTGCGGATACTCATTGCTCTGGTTCCTTCCAAAAGCGCTGCATCAACCCTGCAGCTGGCTGCTTTAGAAGGTATCGGCCCGGCGAAAATTTGCGTAAGACCAAAAGGTGATATCAAAAGGCCTTAATACTTCGAACCCTCGGCATTAACGATTCAGCGACGGTTTTGCCGGACTTGAGCGCTGTTCGCCGCATGATCAACGGCAAGTTACCTGAAAACCTTGAAGCAGTTCAGCAAACGAAACACCGGCACAAGTATTCCTCGACTCACTGGCATAACCTGACGACCTGCCGCACGCCGGCAAGAAAGTGGAACGCGCCCCTGCGGGAATGCTCTATACCTGCAAGGTCTTACTTGATCGAATGACTTTTCCTACTGCTTGCGAGGTTCACATGACCGTTACCGTCAATACCGTGTCCGCCGAAGGTTTCCGTCACACCGTACAGATCGATGAGCACGAACTGTTTACCGATGTCCCGACCACGGCTGGCGGCGAAGGCTCCGCGCCTGAACCCCACGATTATTTCGACGCCGCCCTCGGCGCCTGCAAGGCCCTGACCCTGAAGCTGTATGCAAAGAAAAAAGACATCCCGCTCACTGGCGTCGGTGTCGAAGTCAAGCGCGACAACAGCCAGGAACAGAAAGGCAAATACGCGCTGCACGTCACCCTGACGCTCAAAGGCGTGCTCACCGATGCCCAGCGTGAAGAACTGCTGCGCGTCGCCGATCGCTGCCCGATTCACAAACTGATGACCACCAGCGAAGTCACCATCGAAACCCACGCCCCACAAGGCTTCGACAGCCAGTAATCACCATGATGACAACGGCGGGTTATGCTCCGTGCATCACCCGCCCAGCCTGGAACGCACCATGGACACCCAACCCCTGATCATCCGCCCGCGCGCCGAAGATGTCGAAGGCCAGCCGATCCTGCGCCCGCTGCCTTCAGCCAAATGCCGCAGCGTCGGGCCTTTCGTGTTTTTCGATCACATGCTTGAAACGCTTTATCCCGCAGGCAAAGGGATGAACATCCGACAGCATCCGCACATCGGCCTGTCGACTTTGACCTATCTGTTCGAGGGGCAAATCCAGCACAAGGACAGCCTGGGCTCGGATCAGGTGGTCAATGCCGGCGATGTCAGCTGGATGACCGCGGGCACGGCAATCGCTCACGTCGAGCGCACCCCCGAACCGCTGTGGGAACAAAGCTTCAAGATGCATGGGCTGCAGATCTGGCTCGCCTCGCCCAAGGATCACGAACAGGGTCCCGGGCATTACAGCCATCACCCGGCGTCGACACTGCCGGTCAGCGATAACCTCGGCGTGCAGATCCGCATGATTGCCGGGTCAGGCTTTTGCCTGGAATCGCCGGTGCCGGTACTTTCTCCGACGTTGTATGCCGAACTGAAAATGCAGACTGCAACCACCCTGCTGATCCCCACCGAACATGAAGAGCGGGCGCTGTATGTGTTGAGTGGTGATGTGCAATTGAACGGAGAAACCGTGGAGCCCCACGATCTGGTGGTGTTACCGGCCGGGGAAGAGATGAGCCTGTTCGCCGAGAGCGACAGTCATGCCGTGCTGTTTGGTGGCGCGCCACTGGATGGGCCACGGCGGATCAACTGGAATTTCGTCGCGAGCGATCCTGCGGCTATCGACGAGGCCCGGCGCAAGTGGGCGGCCGGGGATTGGCCGACGGTGCCGGGGGAAGTCGAGCGGATTGAATTGCCGAAATCCCGAAGCGAGCCAACACCGCTGTAAACGAACACTCCCACGCCAGGCGTGGGAGTGCATTCAACCGAATCAGCCCTTGAACACTTCTTCCAGCAAGTCATGCATCGACTTGAACGCCCGCGCAGCGGTCTTCGCGTCGTACATCATCTTGCCCGGCACATTGGCGTGCGGGTCGGTGAACGAGTGCACCGCGCCGCCGTAGCTCAGCAACTGCCAGTCCACGCCAGCCGCGTTCATTTCGTCTTCAAATGCCGGCAATTGCTCTTTCGGCACCAGCGGGTCGGAAGCACCGTGCAGCACCAGCACCGAGCCCTTGATGTTCTTCGCGTCCGCCGGGTTCGGCGAATCCAGCGTGCCGTGGAACGACACGGCAGCCTTGACCGCTGCACCGGTACGGGCCAGATCCAGCGCACAGCAACCGCCGAAGCAGAAACCGAACACCGCCAGTTTCGAGGTATCGACTGCGGCTTCGCCCTGCTTCTGCAACTGTTCGAAGGCGGCCTGCATACGCTTGCGCAGCAGTGCACGGTCATTTTTCAGCGGCATCATCGCCGCACCCGCCTGGTCGCCATTCTGCGGACGCACGGCTTGCCCGTACACGTCGGCGATCAGCACCACATAACCCTTGGCCGCCACGGACTTGGCGATCTCTTCCGCGCCAGCGCTGACGCCCATCCAGTTCGGTGCCATCAACAGGCCCGGAAGCGCGCCTTTGTGCTCGGCGTCGAACGCCAATCGGCCTTCATAAGGCTGGCCATCGATCTGATAGACCACGGAACGTACAGTGACTTGGCTCATTTCTGACTCCTGATGGGTTGAATACCAGAATGAAAAAACCCGCCGAAGCGGGTTTTTCTACAGCTTGATCAAGCGGACAGCTCAACCAGCAGCTTGTTCAGACGGCTTACGTAAGCGGCCGGGTCCTTCAAGCTGTCGCCAGCCGCCAGGGCGGCCTGGTCGAAGAGGATGTGCGACAGGTCGCCAAAACGCTCTTCGCTGGTCTCGTTGTCGAGCTTCGCGATCAGTGGGTGGCTCGGGTTGAATTCGAAGATCGGCTTCGAATCCGGCACCTTCTGCCCGCTGGCCTCGAGGATCTGACGCATTTGCAGACCCAGGTCCTGCTCGCCGATGGCCAGGATGGCCGGCGAATCGGTCAGGCGATGGGAAACGCGGACTTCGGCAACGGACTCGCCCAGCGCGGTTTTCAGACGCTCGACCAGACCTTCCTTCGACTTGGCGACTTCTTCTGCGGCCTTCTTGTCCTCTTCCGAGTCCAGGTTGCCCAGGTCCAGGTCACCGCGCGCGACGTCGACAAAGCTCTTGCCGTCGAATTCGCTCAGGTAGCTCATCAGCCACTCGTCGATGCGGTCGGTCAGCAGCAGCACTTCGATGCCTTTCTTGCGGAAGACTTCCAGGTGCGGGCTGTTCTTGACCTGCGCGTAGGTTTCGCCGGTGAGGTAGTAGATCTTGTCCTGACCTTCCTTGGCGCGGGCCAGGTAGTCGGCCAGACCGACGATCTGCTCGCCGTCGCCTTCGGTGGTCGATGCGAAACGCAGCAGACCGGCAATTTTTTCCTTGTTGGCGAAATCTTCTGCCGGGCCTTCTTTCATGACCTGACCGAAGTTTTTCCAGAAGCCCTTGTATTGCTCAGGCTCGTTCTTCGCCAGCTTTTCCAGCATGTCCAGCACACGCTTGGTCAGCGCCGACTTCATCGAGTCGATGATCGGGTCTTTCTGCAGGATTTCCCGCGACACGTTCAGCGACAGGTCGTTGGAGTCGACCACGCCCTTGATGAAGCGCAGGTACAGCGGCAGGAACGATTCGGCCTGATCCATCACGAACACGCGCTGCACGTACAGCTTCAGGCCTTTCGGCGCTTCACGCTGGTACAGATCGAACGGTGCACGGGCCGGTACGTACAGCAGCGAGCTGTACTCGAGCTTGCCTTCGACCTTGTTGTGGCTCCACGACAGCGGATTTTCGAAGTCGTGGGCGATGTGTTTGTAGAACTCCTGGTATTCCTCATCCTTCACTTCGGTGCGAGGACGGGTCCACAGGGCGCTGGCGCGGTTGACGGTTTCCCACTCAACTTCCGGCTTCTCTTCGCCTTCGGCAGCGGCCACTTCTTTCGGCAGCTCGATCGGCAGCGCGATGTGGTCGGAGTACTTCTTGATGATGTTGCGCAGACGCCAGCCGTCGGCGAACTCGTCTTCACCGGATTTCAGGTGCAGGACGATACGGGTGCCGCGCTCTGGTTTGTCGATGGTGGCGACTTCGAACTCGCCTTCGCCTTTCGACGACCAGTGCACACCCTCGCTGGCAGCGGAGCCGGCGCGACGGCTGTATACGTCAACCTGGTCGGCAACGATGAAAGCGGAATAGAAACCCACGCCGAACTGACCGATCAGGTGCGAATCCTTCTTCTGGTCGCCCGACAGGTTTTTCATGAAGTCGGCGGTGCCGGATTTGGCGATGGTCCCCAGGTGGGTGATCACATCGTCGCGGTTCATGCCGATGCCGTTGTCTTCGAGGGTGACGGTCTTGGCGTCCTTGTCGAAGCTCACACGGATTTTCAGTTCAGCGCCACCTTCGAGCAACTCAGGCTTGGCCAGGGCTTCGAAGCGCAATTTGTCGACGGCGTCGGAGGCGTTCGAGATCAATTCGCGAAGGAAGATTTCCTTGTTGGAATACAGCGAATGGATCATGAGGTGCAGCAGTTGCTTCACCTCGGTCTGGAAGCCCAGGGTTTCCTTTTGAGTTTCCACACTCATGGTCATCAAACTCCAATCAGATGGCATTGGCCGCGACCCAGGTGGTCTGCGGCGGGTTGTTCACTGAGTTGGGGGCGGTGTTCAGGATTTCAAGGGCTCGTCGATTTTGAAGTGGGCGCGGGCGGTGGCAATTGGTTCACTTTCGGTGCTTTGCCAGGCCGTGACCGCGACGTTGGCCACCCGCCGTCCCTGACGGCAGACCTGACACCGGGCCCAGGTATCGCGGAACTGCCCGGCCCGCAGGTAATCGAGGGAAAAGTCGATGATTTTCGGCACACCGGGCGCACCGGTGAAAATCAGCAGATGCAGAGCGGCAGACAGCTCCATGAACCCGGCGATCACCCCGCCGTGGATCGCCGGCAATAAAGGGTTACCAATGTTGTCCTTGTTTGCCGGCAGCTTGAACAGCAGGTCATCACCGACCCGAGCGCACTCGACGCCGATCAGTCCGGCATAGGGGATCAACGCCAGCAGCGGCGCATAGTCACCCTTCTCGTGGGCTTCTTGCAGTTGCTGCTTGAAATCATCGCTCATGGGTTTTCTCCCTTGATCGCACCACCAAAGCCCTTGGTACCTTTGAGCCCCTTGCCCATGCGCATGAAGGTGCCGACGACGTGGGCAATCGGCTGCTCGGGATCGTCCTGATAGGCGAAGCCCCGGGCGAAGATCACGTCGGTGGTGACCCGGTAGCACTGGGCGAAACCGTAGACGTCTTTGTGCGGTTCGGCGGCGTGCATATAGTCGATGCGTAAATCCAGGGTCGGGCAGACTTCGAATTCCGGCAGCACGCACAAGGTGGCCATGCCGCACGCGGTGTCCATCAGCGACGTGATCGCCCCGCCGTGGACCACGCCGGTCAGCGGGTTGCCAACGATTTGTGCGCTGTACGGCAAGACCACCGTCAGGCCTTCGCTGCTGGCGCTGTGCACTTTCAAACCCAGCACCTGGCAGTGGCGCAGGGCCGAGAGAAAGCGAGTCGCACGCTCAAAAACAGGGTTTTCGGCCATTTGACAATTACTCTTGTTAGTCACTGTTCCCGGTAGTGGAAAGAACAGCAAAAGTTCCATTGCAAAACAAACTTATATATCTGTGAGAAATGAGGAACTTAACCCTCGGGGCTGCGCTCTTAAGGCCAGTAGTTATTTTCCATAAGGAGAAACACCCCATGCGTAAGACTTTAGCTATTGCCTTGATGTTGACCGCTTCCCTCGGTCTCGCTGCCTGCGATAAAAAATCCGAGGACAAAGCTCAAGATGCCAACCAACATGCTGAACAAGCTCAGCAGAAAATGAATGAAGCTCAGGATAAAGTGAACGACGCGGCGAAAGAAAACGCCGAAGCCGCCAAAGATCAGGCCGAATCGAACGCTGCAGCGCAAGAAGAAGCTGCCAAGAAGCAATAAACCGCTTCTCGATGGCAAAAAAGAAAACCCGCCAAGTGCGGGTTTTCTTTTGCCTGTCATTTTTTGGTAATGCCTTGTTAGAGCAATGCGGTTTTAAAAGTCGGACTAATCATCAGCAACAATGAACACACTAAGCCGATCAGCCACACCAGACTGCGCAGCTTGGGAATATCGGCCAGGTAAAACCACAAGTAGAGAATCCGTGCGATCACAAAGATGATCGCCAATGTATCGATCAACCATCCCGCCGTTTGCGTGGTATGCGCCATCAGCACACCCACGGCAAACAGGATGAACGCTTCGATGCTGTTCTGATGTGCCGCCAGTGCCCGGGCGCCGTAGCCGGTGAGTTGCGCCTGTTGCTGACGCGGCAGGTGATTGTTGTAACCGCCCTGCTCTTTCATGGCTTTGCCCACGGGCATGCGCGCCACGTAAATCAACAATGCACTGATAAACACACACCAGAACGGAATACTCATCAAGCAGCCTCTTTGATCGTTTCGGGCAACGGCACCTCTGTAGGGGTATAGACCATTACATCGAGCACGTCGGAATGAAACTCGCGGCGGTACAACACCAGTACCACACCGGCGCTCATCAGCATGAACAACCACGGGCTGACGAACCACGCCAGCATGCTCATGCCGAAGTAATAGGAGCGCAGACCGAAGTTGAACTGGTTCGCCGCCATCGAAATCACCCGCGCCGCCCGGGACGCGAACGCCTTGCGCTCCTGCTCGGACACCTGACGCTCACCGATCATCGGCGCCGAGCCCACCAGAACGGCCGCAAAGTTGTACTGACGCATGCACCAGCTGAACGTGAAGAACGCATAGACAAACACTAGCGCCAGGCACAGCAACTTGATCTCCGACATGCCCTGGGAGGCCTGCTGCACCATCGGGATGTCCGCCAGCAACGATACCGCACGCTCCGAAGCACCGAGCACAGTCAGGATGCCGGCCAGGATGATCAGTGTGCTGGAAGCGAAGAACGAGGCGTTGCGCTCGAGGTTGCCGATCACGCTGGCATCGGCAATGCGGTTGTCGCGCAGCAGCATGCGGCGCATCCAGTCTTCGCGGTACAGGTGCAACACGCTGGCCAGGCACGCGGTGTCACGTGCCTTCCAGGTGGCATAACGGGTGTAACCGCCCCAGCAGATGACGAACCAGAACGCGGCAAGCAAGTGGATCAGGTTGGCTTGGATGAACGACATGCAAATTCCTGTGTGGAAGATTTCGGCTCCCCTTCGACGTTAGCCGAAAGGAAAAGACACTGCCTGACGCCCATAAAAAATGCCCCGTATCGATTGATACGGGGCATTTCTGTTTAATCGCTCAAGCCCGCTTGTGACGGGCCGGCAATCTTAGGCCAGGGCTTCGGCGCGCTTGCCCAGCAGGCGGTCACAAACCACCGCGACCACCAGAGTCATCACGCATGGCACCAGCCACGCCAGGCCCTGCTCGCTCAGCGGCAGGTGGGACAGTTGCGATGGCATCCAGTCGGCCAGACCGGCGCCTTTCAGGGCGTCAATCGTGCCGAACACGAACGACACCAGCATCACCGGGCCCATGATGCGGCTCTGCTCATGCCAGAACGCGGCACAGAAGCTCAGGGCCACCAGCACGATGCACGGCGGGTAGATCGCGGTCAGCACCGGGATCGAGAATGCGATCAGCTTGGTCAGACCCAGGTTGGACACCAGCAGCGAAAACGCCGCGAGGATGATGACCAGCGTCTTGTAGGACAGCGGCACGATGCGGCTGAAGTATTCGGCGCAGGCACAGGTCAGGCCGACCGCCGTCACCAGGCAGGCCAGAGAAATCAGCACCGCAAGGAAACCGCTGCCCAGCGAACCGAAGGTATGTTGCACATAAGCATGCAGCACCGCCGCGCCGTTGGTTGCCCCCGCGGCCACCTCATGGCTGCCGGAGCCCAGACGGAACAGGCTGACATACACCAGCGCCAGACCGACGCCGGCGATCAGACCAGCGATGATCGCGTAACGGGTGATCAGCGCAGGCGACTCGACGCCACGGGAACGGATCGCGTTGACGATGACGATGCCGAACACCAGGGCGCCCAGGGTATCCATGGTCAGGTAACCATTGATGAAACCTTGGGAGAACGGCGCAGCGACGTATTCCGGAGTGGCCACGCCGATATCACCGGCCGGCAGCGCGAACGCGGCAATGCCGAGTACCGCCAGGGCGATGATCTTCAGCGGCGCGAGGAAACGCCCTACGGTGTCCAGCAGACGGCCCGGATAGAGCGAGATGAAGAACACCAGCAGGAAATACACCGAGCTGTAGAGGAACAGCGCCAGCGGGCTTTCACCGGTCAGCGGCGCCAGACCCACTTCAAAGGACACGGTCGCGGTACGCGGCGTGGCGAACAAAGGGCCGACCGCCAGATAGCACGCGGCTGCCAGTACACCACCGGCAATCTTGCCGATTGGCGTGCTCAGCGCATCCATCGCCCCGCCGACCTTGGCCAGCGCGACAACGGTGATCACCGGCAGACCGACCGCCGTGATCAGGAAGCCCAGCGCCGCCATCCAGACGTTGGGTCCGGACTGCAAACCGACGATAGGCGGGAAGATGATGTTGCCGGCCCCGACGAACAGGGCGAATGTCATAAAGCCAAGTGCCAGGATGTCCTGACCTTTCAAAACTTTCATTAAGGAAATACCACACTACTGAATCGGAATTTAGAGGGGGATTTCCCTGTGGGGTTAGGGAAATGCTGTCAATCCGTATAAGACTGACCCGTTTAGCGCGTTGCATGCCTTGTGGGCGGCAGACGCAAAAATGGCTGCTAGCCTAACGAATTTGTCTGACAAACGCACTGTTTGAGGGCGAACTATCCGATACGCGACGTGTCTGTGTCGCGTTTTTGCATGTAATTGGGCAGGTGCCTATAAATCGCCATCGTCAAACCGAACCTCAGAAACGACAAAGGCCACCCGAAGGTGGCCTTTGTTGCTGGAGCTGAAAAGTCAGCCGAAGCTTACTTCTTCACTTCCCAGCCAGTCAGCTCGGCCAGGGCCTTGCCGATGTCTGCCAGCGAACGCACGGTTTTCACGCCTGCGTCTTGCAGAGCAGCGAATTTCTCGTCTGCAGTGCCTTTGCCGCCGGAGATGATTGCGCCAGCATGGCCCATGCGCTTGCCCGGAGGAGCAGTCACACCAGCGATGTAGGAAACAACCGGCTTGGTCACGTTGGCCTTGATGTAGGCAGCCGCTTCTTCTTCAGCCGAACCGCCGATCTCGCCGATCATTACGATCGCTTCGGTCTTCGGGTCTTCCTGGAACAGCTTCAGGATGTCGATGAAGTTCGAACCCGGGATCGGGTCACCGCCGATGCCGACGCAAGTCGACTGACCGAAACCGGCGTCAGTGGTCTGCTTCACAGCTTCGTAGGTCAGGGTGCCGGAACGGGAAACGATACCGACCTTGCCTGGCAAGTGGATGTGACCTGGCATGATGCCGATCTTGCACTCGCCCGGAGTGATCACGCCTGGGCAGTTAGGGCCGATCAGGGTAACACCCAGCTCGTCGCACTTAACTTTCGCGTCCAGCATGTCCAGGGTAGGAATGCCTTCGGTGATGCAGACGATCAGCTTGATGCCGCCGAATGCCGCTTCCAGGATCGAGTCCTTGCAGAAAGGAGCCGGAACGTAGATCACGCTGGCGGTGGCGCCAGTGGCTTCTACGGCTTCTTTCACGGTGTTGAACACAGGCAGGTTCAGGTGAGTGGTGCCACCTTTGCCTGGAGTCACGCCGCCAACCATTTTGGTGCCGTAGGCAATGGCTTGTTCGGAGTGGAAAGTACCCTGCGCGCCGGTGAAGCCCTGGCAGATTACTTTGGTGTCTTTATTGATCAGGACGCTCATTACTTGCCCTCCGCAGCTTTAACGACTTGTTGAGCAGCGTCGGTCAGGCTGGTAGCAGCGATGATGTTCAAACCGCTTTCTGCCAGTACTTTAGCGCCCAGTTCAGCGTTGTTGCCTTCAAGACGAACAACAACCGGGATTTTCACGCCGACTTCTTTCACTGCACCGATGATGCCTTCGGCAATCATGTCGCAACGAACGATGCCGCCGAAGATGTTAACCAGTACTGCAGCGACATTGCTGTCGGACAGAATGATCTTGAAAGCTTCGGTAACGCGTTCTTTGGTAGCACCACCACCTACGTCAAGGAAGTTGGCTGGCTTGCCGCCGTGCAGGTTGACGATGTCCATGGTACCCATGGCCAGGCCGGCACCGTTCACCATGCAGCCGATGTTGCCTTCCAGCGCTACGTAGTTCAGTTCGAACTTGGCAGCGTGCGCTTCGCGCGGATCGTCCTGGGACGGATCGTGGAAAGTCTTCAGCTTAGGCTGACGGTACATTGCGTTGGCGTCGATGTTGATCTTGGCGTCCAGGCAGTGCAGATCGCCGTCGGCCTTGATCACCAGCGGGTTCACTTCCAGCAGAGCCAGGTCGTGATCCTTGAACAGCTTGGCCAGACCTACGAAGATCTTGGCGAACTGAGCAACCTGCTTGCCTTCCAGACCCAGCTGGAATGCCAGCTCGCGACCCTGGAATGGCTGAGCGCCAACCAGTGGATCGATAGTGGCTTTCAGAATTTTTTCTGGAGTGTCGTGAGCGATTTTCTCGATGTCCACGCCACCTTCGGTGGAAGCCATGAACACGATGCGACGGCTCGAACGGTCAACGACAGCGCCCAGGTACAGCTCTTTAGCGATATCAGTGCACGATTCAACCAGGATCTTGGTGACTGGCTGGCCATTGGCATCAGTCTGGTAAGTCACCAGACGCTTGCCCAGCCACTGCTGTGCGAAGGCTTTGGCGTCTTCTTTGCTGCGAACCAGCTTGACGCCGCCCGCTTTACCGCGACCACCGGCGTGAACCTGGGCTTTGACAACCCACTCGTTGCCGCCGATTTTGTCGCAAGCTTCTGCTGCTGCTTCCGGGGTGTCTACTGCGAAACCAGTGGAAACTGGCAGGCCGTATTCAGCGAACAGCTGCTTACCCTGATACTCGTGAAGATTCATGCTTTTTACCGTCTTCGTTAGGTACTGCGCATTCGGCGCTGCGCTCTTGATGAGTGCCGCGCCACCTGTGACTGCTGCTTGCGTAGCCTTTCCGGATACCCGGTGCAGCTACGCAAGGCTGCGTCCAGCGGACATTCCGCGGTGAGTCTTGCACGCAAGGCTCACGACGGGCCGTACCGCCGTGGTTTCTTATTGTGTCTTAACGCTTCTTGCGGTTGGCAATGTGGATGGCGCCGCCATTCACTGCCAGAGCTGCTTCGTGCAAGGCTTCGGACAGGGTCGGATGGGAGAAAACCATCATGCCCAGGTCTTCAGCGCTGGTGCCGAATTCCATACCGATCGCGCCCTGCTGAACCAGTTCTGCAGCGCTCGGGCCAATCACGTGCACGCCCAATACGCGGTCAGTCTTGGCATCGGCGATGACCTTGACGAAACCACCGGTATCGTTGGCGGCCATGGCACGGCCGGATGCTGCGAACGGGAAGGTGCCGACGTTAACTTCAACGCCTTCAGCTTTCAAGGCCTGCTCGGTTTTACCAACCCATGCGATTTCCGGGTGAGTATAAATAACCGAAGGGATCAGGTCATAGTTCATCTGGGCCTTGTGGCCCTTGATGCGCTCGACAACCATGATGCCCTCTTCCGAGGCTTTGTGAGCCAGCATCATGCCGCGAACCACGTCACCGATGGCGTAGACGCCCGGTACGGTAGTGGCGCAGTGATCGTCAACGTGCACGAAACCGCGCTCGTCCAGGGTCACGCCGCTGTCGGCAGCCAGCAGATCAGTGGTCACCGGACGGCGACCAACGGCTACGATCAGCTTGTCGAAAGTGATGGTCTGTTCGCCGTTGGCATCGGTGTAGTTCACAACGACTTCGTCGCCGTTCACTTTCGAACCGGTTACGCGAGCGCCCAGTTTGATGTCCAGACCCTGTTTGGTCAGGGTTTTCAGCGCTTCCTTGGAAACAGCGGTGTCCGCTGCCATCAGGAAGGTGTCCAGGGCTTCCAGGACAGTCACTTCTGCACCCAGACGCGACCATACCGAACCCAGTTCCAGACCGATCACGCCAGCGCCGATCACGCCCAGACGCTTAGGTACGGCCTGGAATTCCAGAGCGCCAGTCGAATCGACGATGACTTTCTGATCGACCGGAGCCGGTGGAATGTCGATCGGACGCGAACCTGGAGCCAGGATGACGTTTTCGGCTTCGATGACTTCAACCGAGCCGTCCGGCTTGGTGACTTCGACTTTCTTGCCGGCCAGCAGTTTGCCGTGGCCCTGGATCGAAGTAACGCCGTTGGCCTTGAACAGGGTGGCAACGCCGCCGGTCAGGTTCTTGACGATGCCGGCCTTGCGGCCAACCATCGCAGCGACGTCCATTTTGACTTCGCCGGTCGAGATACCGTGAACGTTGAAGCTTTCTTTGGCTTCCTTGTATTTCCAGGAGCTGTCCAGCAGCGCCTTGGACGGAATGCAGCCTACGTTCAGGCAGGTGCCGCCCAGGGCTTGCTTGCCTTCAGCATCGGTGTACTTCTCGATGCAGGCAGTGCTCAGACCGAGTTGCGCGGCCTTGATGGCAGCTACGTAGCCGCCAGGGCCGGCACCGATCACTACTACGTCAAATTTCTGCGACATTCAAAAAATCCTCTTTAGCGAAAAGCTTCAAGCCGCAAGCTGCAAGCCAGACTGCCGTCTCCGGCAGCCTGAAACCTGCAGCTCATGGCTGCTTCTATCAGATATCCAGCAACAGACGAGCCGGATCTTCCAGCAGGTTCTTGATGGTCACCAGGAAAGTCACAGCTTCTTTGCCATCGATCAGACGGTGATCGTAGGACAGTGCCAGGTACATCATCGGACGGATAACGACCTGACCGTTGATGGCCATCGGACGCTGGATGATGTTGTGCATGCCCAGAATCGCTGCCTGCGGCGGGTTGACGATCGGGGTCGACATCATCGAACCGAAGGTACCACCGTTGGTGATGGTGAAGGTACCGCCGGTCATCTCGTCCATCGACAGTTTGCCGTCACGGGCCTTCTTGCCGAAGGTGGCGATGCCGCCTTCGATTTCAGCCAGGCTCATGTGTTCGGCGTTACGCAGAACCGGAACTACCAGGCCACGGTCGCTGGAAACAGCAACGCCGATGTCGGCATAACCGTGGTAAACGATGTCGTTGCCGTCGATCGAAGCGTTGACCGCCGGGAAGCGTTTCAGCGCTTCGGTGGCAGCCTTCACGAAGAACGACATGAAGCCCAGGCGTACGCCGTTGTGGGACTTCTCGAACAGGTCCTTGTACTTCGAACGCAGGGCCATGACTTCGGTCATGTCGACTTCGTTGAAAGTGGTCAGCATTGCCATGTTCGACTGGGCTTCTACCAGACGCTTGGCAACGGTGGCACGAACGCGGGTCATCGGAACGCGCTTCTCGATGCGGTCGCCAGCGGCGAACACAGGAGCGGCAGCAGCCGGAGCAGCAGCTTTCGGTGCAGCAGCCGGAGCGGATTTCTTCGCTTCAACAGCGGCAACCACGTCTTCCTTGGTCACACGGCCGTCTTTGCCGGTGCCTTTTACGGAAGCCAGGTTGATACCGTTTTCTTCGGCCAGCTTGCGAGCGGCCGGAGCAGCGATAGCATCTTCGTCAGCGCCGGCAGCAGCCGGGGCAGCGGCAGCAGCGGCCGGAGCAGCAGCGGCAGCCGGAGCAGCGGCAGCAGCGCCGCCTTCAACGATGGAGCCCAGGACTTCGTCGGACAGGACGGTGTCGCCCTCGCCCTTGACGATTGCGCCCAGCACGCCGTCGGCGGTGGCCAGCACTTCCAGAACGACCTTGTCGGTTTCGATGTCGACGATCAGTTCGTCACGCTTGACGGCGTCGCCCGGTTGTTTGTGCCAGGTGGCAACGGTGCCATCGGCAACCGATTCCGGGAAAGTGGGGGCTTTGATCTCGATAGCCATTGTCTGTGGTTCCTTAAATTCGGTTTCAGGTGCGCGAAGGCGTTAAACGGTAAACGCGTCTTGCAGCAGTTTTTCCTGCTGCTCGGCGTGCATCGATGCGTAACCACATGCAGGTGCAGCAGAAGCCTCACGGCCCGCGTACTCGAGTACGAGAGACTTGTTGAGGTTGCTGATGCTGCGACGCAGGTGGTGCTGGCTGCAGTACCAGGCGCCCTGGTTCATCGGCTCTTCCTGACACCAGACAGCCGCTTTGGCGTTGGTGTAAGGAGCCAGGACTTCTTTCAAGTCGTCCTCAGGGAATGGGTACAGCTGCTCGATACGCACGATGGCGATATCTTCGCGGCCTTCGGCACGGCGTTTTTCCAGCAGGTCGTAGTAGACCTTGCCGCTGCACAGAACCACGCGCTCGACCTTTTTCGGGTCCAGTGCATCGATTTCCGGGATAACGGTCTGGAACGAACCTTCGGCCAGATCTTCCAGCGTCGAGATTGCCAGTTTGTGACGCAGCAGCGACTTCGGAGTCAGGACTACCAGCGGCTTGCGCAGCGGGCGGATCACCTGACGACGCAGCAAGTGGTAGATCTGCGCCGGAGTCGTCGGCATGCACACCTGAATGTTGTGCTCGGCGCACAGCTGCAGGTAACGCTCAAGACGTGCCGAGCTGTGCTCAGGGCCTTGGCCTTCGTAGCCGTGCGGCAGCAGCATGGTCAGACCGCAGAGACGGCCCCACTTGTGCTCGCCGCTGGTGATGAACTGGTCGATAACAACCTGTGCACCGTTGGCGAAGTCGCCGAACTGGGCTTCCCAGATCACCAGCGCGTTCGGCGTGGTGGTCGAGTAACCGTATTCGAACGCCAGTACCGCTTCTTCCGACAGGAACGAGTCGTACAGGTCGAAGCGTGGCTGACCTTCGTACAGGTGTTTCAGCGGAATGTAGGTGCCGGCATCTTTCTGGTTGTGCAGAACAGCGTGACGGTGCGAGAACGTACCGCGGCCGATGTCCTGACCGGTCATGCGGATCGGGTGACCTTCGAACGCCAGGGTCGCGTACGCCATGGTTTCGGCGTAACCCCAGTTGATCGGCAGGCCGCCGGCTTGCATCTTCTGACGGTCTTCGTAGATCTTCGCGACCTGACGCTGAACCACGAAGCCTTCCGGAATTTCCAGCAGCTTGGCGGACAGTTCCTGCAGGGTCTTCAGATCGAAGCGAGTGTCGTGACGCGCAGTCCAGGCGTGGCCCAGATACGGACGCCAGTCCACGAACAGCTCTTTGTTCGGCTCTTTGACCAGCGATTTCACTACGTGCAGACCGTTGTCCAGCGCGTTGCGGTATTCGTCGACTTTCGCCTGAACACGCTCTGCGTCCAGCACACCGCCCTGGGTCAGACGATCAGCGTACAGCTCACGGGTGGTGCGCTGTTTGGTGATCTGCTGATACATCAGCGGCTGGGTGCCGCTTGGCTCGTCGGCCTCGTTGTGGCCGCGACGACGGTAGCAGACCAGATCGATCACCACGTCACGCTTGAACTGCATGCGGTAGTCGATGGCCAGCTGGGTCACGAACAGTACGGCTTCCGGATCATCGCCATTCACATGGAGGATCGGTGCCTGGATCATCTTCGCAACGTCGGTGGCGTACTCGGTGGAACGCGAGTCCAGCGGGTTGCTGATGGTGAAACCAACCTGGTTGTTGATCACGATGTGCACGGTACCGCCGGTCTTGAAACCGCGGGTCTGCGACATCTGGAAGGTTTCCATCACCACGCCCTGACCTGCGAATGCAGCGTCACCGTGGATGGAGATCGGCAGTACTTTTTCGCCGGTCGCGTCGTTGCGACGGTCCTGACGGGCACGTACCGAACCTTCAACCACCGGGGAAACGATTTCCAGGTGGGACGGGTTGAACGCCATGGCCAGGTGAACTTCACCGCCGGCGGTCATTACGTTGGACGAGAAGCCCTGGTGGTATTTAACGTCACCGGAACCCAGCTCGACCTTCTTCTTGCCTTCGAACTCGTCGAACAGCTCGCGCGGGTTCTTGCCGAAGGTGTTGACCAGCACGTTCAGACGGCCACGGTGGGCCATGCCGATGACGACTTCCTTGGTGCCGTACGAGCCGGAACGCTGGATCAGTTCGTCGAGCATCGGAATCAGGCTTTCACCGCCTTCCAGACCGAAACGCTTGGTGCCCGGGTATTTGGTACCCAGGTATTTTTCCAGGCCTTCACCGGCCGTCACGCGCTCGAGCAGGTGGCTCTTGATGTCGGCGGAGTATTCCGGACGGCCACGTACGCTTTCCAGACGCTGCTGGAACCACTGGCGCTGCTCGGAATCGGTGATGTGCGTAAATTCAGCGCCGATGGTGCGGCAATATGTCTGCTGCAACGCTTCGTGAATTTCGCGTAGGCTCGCTTCCTCTTTGCCGATGAACAGGTCGCCGGCACGGAAGGTCGTATCAAGATCGGCATTGGTCAAGCCGTAATGATTGATCGACAGGTCTGCAGGTGCAGGACGCTGCCACAGCCCCAGCGGGTCAAGCTGGGCTGCCTGGTGGCCACGCATACGGTAGGCCTGGATCAATCGCAGCACTTCAACTTGCTTCTTCTCGTGCTCACTGCTCACGCTGCCGGCGGAAACCGGTTGGGCGCGGCGCTGGTTCTTCGCCAGCAGCACGAAATGATCGCGAATTGTGGAGTGCGAAACATCGGTGGCAGAGCCGCCGTCGGCGGGCAGCTTCTGAAAGTAGGTGCGCCACTCTTCTGGCACAGCGTTAGGGTCGTGCAGGTAGAGCTCATAAAGCTCTTCCACATAGGCAGCGTTTCCACCTGAAAGGTAGGCGCTGTTCCACATGCGCTGCATCACGCTTTCTTGCATGCTTGGTCACCCTCGGTTAGGGGAACACCATCGGTGTCGACACCGAGCAAACTTGCAGAAGTCCGAATGCAGCGACCAAAACAAGCCACTTAGGATCACACTGATAGTCCGGGTACCAGCCCGGATGCCCCTGCTTGTCTCATTTCTTCAAAATAAGAGCCGCAGCTTATGGCTGTTGCTCTGGTTATAGCCAGGGCGCGGGTTGAAGCCCGCGCCTTGACCTGTACGGTGCAGCGATGCCGCTTTTTACAGCGGCAGTTACAGCTTCTGAATCACACGCCGCTCGAAAGCAGCATGTTACGGATGTGACCGATGGCCTTAGTCGGGTTCAGGCCTTTCGGACATACGTTGACGCAGTTCATGATGCCCCGGCAGCGGAAAACGCTGAACGGGTCATCGAGGGACGCCAGACGCTCGGACGTCTTGGTGTCACGGCTGTCTGCCAGGAAGCGGTACGCTTGCAGCAGTGCAGCTGGACCCAGGAACTTGTCCGGGTTCCACCAGAAGGACGGGCAAGAGGTCGAGCAGCAGGCGCACAGGATGCACTCGTACAGACCGTCGAGCTTTTCACGCTCTTCAGGGGACTGCAGACGCTCGATGGCCGGAGCCGGCGTGTCGTTCTGCAGGAATGGCTTAACCTTCTCGTATTGCTTGTAGAAGATGCTCATATCGACGACCAGGTCACGGATAACCGGCAAACCTGGCAGAGGACGGATGACCAACTTGTTACCTTTGACGACAGCGGACAGCGGCGTGATGCACGCCAGGCCGTTCTTGCCGTTGATGTTCATGCCGTCGGAGCCGCAAACACCTTCACGGCAGGAGCGACGATAGGAGAAACCCTCGTCCTGCTCTTTGATCAGGGCCAGCACGTCCAGCACCATCAGGTCCTTACCACCGGTATCGACCTGGAATTCCTGCATGAACGGCGCAGCGTCCTGATCAGGGTTGTAACGATAAACACTGACTTTCAACATGGCGGTCACCCTTAATAAGTCCGGACTTTTGGTTCGAAAGTCGGAACAGTCTTCGGCGAGAAGTTCACGGCACGCTTGGCGACACGTTTCTCACCCGGGAAGTACAGGGTGTGGCACAGCCAGTTTTCGTCGTCACGGTCTTCGAAGTCTTCACGGGCGTGAGCGCCGCGGGACTCTTTACGTACTTCGGCAGCAATGGCGGTAGCTTCAGCCACTTCCAGCAGGTTTTGCAGTTCCAGCGCTTCGATACGTGCAGTGTTGAACGCCTGCGACTTATCGTTGATCTTCACGTTGGCGATGCGCTTGCGCAGATCGGCCAGCTGGGCAATACCCTTCTGCATGTATTCGCCGGTACGGAATACACCGAAGTAGTTCTGCATGCAGCTTTGCAGCTCGCGACGCAGGGTAGCGACGTCTTCGCCGTCGGTACGGTTGTTCAGCGCGCTCAGGCGTGCCAGGGCAGCTTCGATGTTGGCTTCGGTGGCGTCATCGTATTCGATGCCGTCAGTCAGAGCTTTCTCGAGGTGCAGGCCGGCAGCGCGACCGAAGACCACCAGGTCGAGCAGCGAGTTGCCGCCCAGACGGTTGGCGCCGTGAACCGATACGCAAGCCACTTCACCTACGGCGAACAGACCAGGAATGATCTGATCCACGCCTTCGGCGTTCTGGGTGATTGCCTGGCCGTGAATGTTGGTGGCAACGCCGCCCATCATGTAGTGGCAGGTCGGAACAACCGGAACCGGAGCAACCACCGGGTCAACGTGTGCGAAAGTCTTCGACAGTTCGCAGATGCCTGGCAGACGGCTGTGCAGCACTTCCTCGCCCAGGTGGTCGAGTTTGAGCATTACGTGGTCGCCATTCGGACCGCAACCGTTGCCGGCGATGATTTCCTTAACCATCGAGCGGGCAACCACGTCACGACCGGCAAGGTCTTTGGCGTTCGGAGCATAACGCTCCATGAAACGCTCGCCGTGCTTGTTGATCAGGTAACCACCTTCACCACGGCAACCTTCGGTAACCAGTACACCGGCGCCGGCGATGCCGGTCGGGTGGAACTGCCACATTTCAATGTCTTGTACCGGCACGCCAGCACGCAGAGCCATGCCGACGCCGTCACCGGTGTTGATCAGGGCGTTGGTGGTGGAAGCGTAGATACGGCCTGCACCGCCGGTCGCCAGCACGGTGGCCTTGGCGCGGATGTAGGTGGTTTCACCGGTTTCGATGCAGATGGCGATCACACCGACGAAGTCGCCCGCGTCGTTCTTGACCAGATCGACAGCGTAGTACTCGTTCAGGAACGTGGTACCGGCTTTCAGGTTGCCCTGATAAAGAGTGTGCAGCAGCGCGTGACCGGTACGGTCGGAAGCGGCGCAGGTACGGGCAGCCTGCCCGCCTTTACCGTAATCCTTCGACTGACCGCCGAACGGACGCTGGTAGATACGGCCGGTTTCGGTACGCGAGAACGGCAGACCCATGTGGTCCAGCTCGAAAACGGCAGCCGGGCCCTCCTGACACATGTATTCGATAGCGTCCTGGTCACCGATGTAGTCGGAACCCTTGACGGTATCGTACATGTGCCAGCGCCAGTCATCGTTCGGGTCGGCCGACGCGATGGCGCAGGTGATGCCGCCCTGGGCGGATACAGTGTGCGAACGGGTCGGGAAGACCTTGGTGATCACGGCAGTCTTGTGACCGCCCTGTGCCAGCTGCAGCGCAGCGCGCATGCCGGCACCGCCGCCACCAATGATGATGGCGTCGAAAGAAATCGTTGGAATGTTAGCCATGAATCAGATACCCCAGAGAATCTGCACACCCCAGACGAAGTAAGCGAACATCGCGACGCCGCATACTGCCTGGAAAAGGAAACGTACTGCAGTCGCGGACTTGCCCAGCGCCATCGGCGTCAGGTAGTCGGTCGCGATGGTCCACATGCCGACCCAGGCGTGAGCGCCCAGGGCAACCAGTGCCAGCAGACTGAAGATACGCATTCCGTTGTGGGCGAACAGGCCATGCCATTGTTCATAGCCGATGCCCGGGTGAGCGGCGAGGTAGCCGATCAGAAAAATGAAATAAGCCGCGAGAACGACCGCAGACACACGCTGTGCCATCCAGTCATAGAGGCCCGAACGCGAAAGGTTTGTAACGCTGGTTACCATATCCAAACTCCTGCCAGAACGATCAGCACCACGGAAACGGCGATGATCAGTTTCGAGCCCAGGCGGCCGCCTTCCAGCGTCTCACCGATGCCCATGTCCATGATCAAGTGGCGCACACCGGCAACCAGGTGATACAGCAGAGCGGACAGGAGGCCCCATGCTACGAACTTGGCCAGCGAGCTGGTCAAGCATGCCTTCACCTCGACATAACCTTCCTCGGAACCCAGGGATTTGCCCAATGCATAAAGCATGATGCCAAGGCCCAGGAAGAGGATGATGCCGGAAACACGGTGAAGAAACGACGTAACGCCGGTGATGGGGAGTTTGATGGTCCTTAGGTCTAGGTTTACAGGTCGTTGGCTTTTCACGGCTTTTTTTTCACACTGAAGAGCCCCTAACAATCAGGGCAAAGTTGTTGGGGAGTGCACTGGTCAGGTAACCACCACCCAGGGATGCGACCCCCAATGAAAGCAAGCCCAAAAGCCCTTGGCGGTCGGTCGCCGAGTATAGACAGTTAGGCTACTAATGACAACGCAATCGCCTACCCCCAATAGCTGATTGCACAAGTTGTATAAAAGGCGTAAATGGCAGGCAATTTCGAGGAAAAAGTGCGGTTAAAGCCTTCTGGAGCAAGACTTTAGGCAAATTGACATTCGAATTTATCTCACTATAGTGGTGCGGGCCCTGCGTGGGGGGTCTGTCTGATGATTTCAAGCATAAATAGGAGGCCACATGGCTGACAAAAAAGCGCAGTTGATCATCGAGGGCGCAGCCCCCGTCGAGCTGCCCATTTTAACCGGCACCGTTGGTCCCGATGTAATCGATGTTCGGGGCCTGACGGCCACGGGCCGCTTCACTTTCGACCCCGGTTTCATGTCGACCGCTTCCTGCGAATCGAAGATCACCTATATCGACGGCGACAACGGCATTCTGTTGCACCGCGGCTACCCGATTGAACAACTGGCTGAAAAGTCGGACTACCTGGAAACCTGCTACCTGCTGCTGAACGGCGAACTGCCGACTGCAGAGCAAAAGGCCCAGTTCGTCGGCACCGTGAAGAACCACACCATGGTTCACGAACAGCTGAAGACCTTCTTCAACGGCTTCCGCCGTGACGCCCACCCGATGGCCGTCATGTGTGGTGTAGTCGGCGCCCTCTCGGCCTTCTACCACGACTCCCTCGACATCAATAACCCGCAGCATCGCGAAATTTCCGCGATCCGCCTGGTTGCCAAGATGCCGACCCTGGCCGCGATGGTTTACAAGTACTCCATGGGCCAACCCATGATGTACCCGCGCAACGACCTGTCGTACGCGGAAAACTTCCTGCACATGATGTTCAACACCCCGTGCGAGATCAAACCGATCAGCCCGGTACTCGCCAAGGCCATGGACCGGATCTTCATCCTCCACGCCGACCACGAGCAGAACGCTTCGACCTCCACCGTGCGCCTGGCGGGCTCTTCGGGTGCCAACCCGTTCGCCTGTATCGCCGCCGGTATCGCCGCACTGTGGGGCCCTGCCCACGGCGGTGCGAACGAAGCCGTGCTGACCATGCTCGATGAAATCGGCGATGTTTCGAACATCGACAAGTTCATCGCCAAGGCCAAGGACAAGAACGATCCGTTCAAGCTGATGGGCTTCGGTCACCGCGTCTATAAGAACCGCGACCCACGTGCGACCGTGATGAAGCAGACTTGTGACGAAGTGTTGAAGGAACTGGGCATCCAGAACGATCCGCAACTCGAACTGGCCATGCGCCTGGAAGAGATCGCCCTGACCGACCCATACTTCATCGAACGCTCGCTGTACCCGAACGTCGACTTCTACTCGGGGATCATCCTCAAGGCGATCGGCATTCCGACCAGCATGTTCACCGTGATCTTCGCCCTGGCACGTACTGTCGGCTGGATCTCCCACTGGAAGGAAATGCTCTCCAGCCCGTACAAGATTGGCCGTCCGCGCCAGCTGTACACTGGTTATGAGTCGCGGGATATCACCAAGCTGGAAGACCGCAAATAAGACTTGTCTTGCGATAACGTCTTAACGTTGTACCGGGAACGGCCTCCATGTGAATGGGGGCCGTTTTTGTTTGGGGTATCTCAGCGGCCTTTGGGCCGACTGTTTTTTGTAGATTGGGTACATATCCGTTTCTGCGGGTGCTGCCGCTGGCGGTTTCGCTCTTACAGCGAGTCCCTTTTTCAAACGCCAAAAAGGAACCAAAAGGCTTTGCCCCGGCGTACGGCACTTCGCTTAGGCTCAGTGTTCCCTCGCTACGGTGTCCATCAGGGGGCATCGCCTACGGTTTGCTTCGCTGCACCTCCTCTCGATGAATGCGGCTTCGCCGCACGGCGCTGCGCGCCTACCCCCTGATGAACACCTCCGCTCGGCCTGCCGAAGGGGCAAAAAATCAAAAGCCACATCAAAAGCCAGATCAAGAGCATCCCCCTGCTCACCACTCACCACTCAACACGATGAGCGTTAGCTCAAGTACCGCTTTTGATCTTCGGGCGACGTCGGAAGGCTGAGTGGAGGGATTCATCCGGGGGTGGGAGCGCATCGACCGTTTGGCGAAGCCAAACACATCGAGAGGAGGTGCAGCGAAGCAAACCGTAGGCGATGCCCACCGGATGAATCCCGGAGCGAAGGAACCCCGAGCCTCAGCGAGCGGGCCGGACGTAGGAGCAAGCGTTTTTGGTTACTTTTTAGGCGTTTGTAAAAAGTGACCCGCCGTAAGGGCGGAACCCTAAGAAGCCGTTACCGCAGCAACGGATATACCCCCAATCAAAAAACCACCAAAAAAAATGCCCCAATCTCTCGACCAGGGCATTTCCATTCAACTCAACCTACATATTCAACCTAGAAGCCTCAGTGCGAAACCGCCCCACTAGCCCCCAACCCCGTCTGCGAACGCACAAACTGCGGGAAGAACAGCGCACGCTCATTCTCTGCCGCCGCCGATTTATCGGTAACCGAGAAGAACCAGATCCCAATGAACGCAATGATCATCGAGAACAGCGCCGGATACTCATAAGGGAAGATCGCCTTCTCATGATGCAGAATCTGCACCCAGATGGTCGGGCCAAGAATCATCAGGCCCACCGCACTTACCAGACCCAGCCAGCCGCCAATCATGGCGCCACGGGTGGTCAGTTTCTTCCAGTACATCGAAAGCAGCAGCACCGGGAAGTTGCAGCTCGCCGCAATGGAGAACGCCAGGCCCACCATGAACGCGATGTTCTGGCTTTCGAACAGGATGCCCAGGCCGATTGCCAGCACGCCCAGTGCGACGGTGGTGATCTTCGAAACGCGGATCTCATCCTTCTCGTTGGCCTTGCCCTTCTTGATCACGCTGGCGTACAGGTCGTGAGACACCGCCGAAGCACCGGCCAGGGTCAGACCGGCTACTACCGCCAGGATGGTCGCGAACGCCACCGCCGAGATGAAGCCGAGGAAGATGCTGCCGCCCACGGCGTTGGCCAGGTGCACCGCCGCCATGTTGTTGCCGCCGAGCAGAGCGCCCGCCGCATCTTTAAAGGCCGGGTTGGTGCTGACCAGCAGGATCGCGCCGAAGCCGATGATGAAGGTCAGGATGTAGAAGTAGCCAATGAAACCGGTCGCATACAGCACGCTCTTGCGGGCTTCCTTCGCGTCGCTCACGGTGAAGAAGCGCATCAGGATGTGCGGCAGGCCGGCGGTACCGAACATCAGTGCCAGGCCGAGGGAGAACGCCGAGATCGGGTCTTTCACCAGACCGCCGGGGCTCATGATCGCTTCGCCCTTGGCGTGAACCTTGATGGATTCGGAGAACAGGGTGTTGAAGTCGAAGTTGACGTGCTTCATCACCATCAGCGCCATGAACGAGGCACCGGACAGCAACAGCACAGCCTTGATGATCTGCACCCAGGTGGTCGCCAGCATGCCGCCGAACAGCACGTACAGGCACATCAGGATACCCACCAGAATCACCGCAACGTGGTAGTCGAGGCCGAACAGCAGCTGGATCAGCTTGCCGGCGCCGACCATTTGCGCGATCAGGTAGAACGCCACCACCACCAGCGAACCGCAGGCCGACAGCGTGCGGATCTGGGTTTGCCCGAGGCGGTAGGACGCCACGTCGGCAAAGGTGTATTTACCCAGGTTGCGCAGGCGCTCGGCGATCAGGAACAGAATGATCGGCCAGCCCACCAGGAAGCCGATCGAGTAGATCAGGCCGTCGTAGCCAGAGGTGAACACCAGCGCGGAAATCCCCAGGAAAGACGCCGCCGACATGTAGTCACCGGCAATCGCCAGACCGTTCTGGAAACCGGTGATCTTGCCACCCGCCGCATAGTAGTCGGCAGCCGACTTGTTGCGTTTGGAGGCCCAGTACGTGATGCACAGGGTCGCGCCGACGAACACCACGAACATGACGATCGCGGAAACGTTGAGCGGTTGTTTGTGGACTTCGCCGGTCAGGGCGTCAGCGGCCCAGGCGGCCGGAGCGAACGCTGCGATGCTCAATAGAGCCAGTAGACGCCGGATCATTGCTGAGCCTCCTTGAGAATCGCATTGTTCAGGTCGTCGAACTCGCCATTGGCGCGGCGCACGTAGATGCCGGTCAGGATGAAAGCCGAGACAATCAGCCCGACACCGATGGGGATGCCCCAGGTGATCGAAGAACCGGCGCTGATTTTGGTCCCGAGCACTTGCGGCCCGTACGCGATCAGCAGAATGAAACCGGAGTAGAGCCCTAGCATGATCGCCGAGAGTATCCAGGCGAACCTTTCCCTTTTTTTCACCAGCTCCTTGAAGCGCGGGCTGTTCTGAATAGAGAGGTAAATGCTGTCGTTCATTGTTTTTATCCTCGCAGCACAGATTTTTATTTTTGGAACGTATCCACTGTATGCGGCTGCGAGCCGGCTTCCAGACGACCTTAGTAGTAGAACGCCATGACCGTTATGCCAATTTCAGGACTGTACAAATAAATGTGGGAGCGAGCCTGCTCGCGAAGGCGTCTTGTCAGTCACCTCTTGAGTCGACTGGCAGATCGCATCGCGAGCAGGCTCGCTCCCACAGGGTAAAGCGGTGCAGCGTTTATTTAGTCCATTCAGCCACGCGGTCTGGGTGTTTGGCGACCCAGTCCTTGGCAGCGGCTTCAGGTTTGGCACCGTCCTGAATCGCCAGCATCACCTGACCGATTTCGTCTTTGGAGGCCCACTGGAAGTTCTTCAGGAACTTCGCCACTTCCGGCGCCTTGGCATCCAGCTCTTTGCTGCCGATGCTGTTCACGGTTTCAGCCGCGCCATACACGCCTTTCGGGTCGTCGAGGAAGCGCAGCTTCCACTTGGCGAACATCCAGTGCGGCACCCAGCCGGTCACGGCGATGGATTCGTTCTTTTTCTCGGCGCGGGTCAGCTCGGCGATCATGCCGGCGCCGGAACTGGCCTTGAGGGTGTAACCGGTCAGGCCGTAATCCTTGATCGCCTGATCGGTCTTGAGCATCACACCTGAGCCGGCGTCGATGCCGACGATGCGATTCTTGAAGCTGTCGTCGGTTTTCAGGTCTTCGATGGATTTGGCTTTGACGTACTCGGGCACGATCAGGCCGATTTTCGCGTCCTTGAAGTTCGGGCCGTAATCGACGACCAGATCCTTGTTCTTCGCCCAGTACTCGCCGTGGGTCACCGGCAGCCAGGCCGACAGCATGGCGTCGAGTTTGCCGGTGGCAACGCCCTGCCACATGATCCCGGTGGCGACGGCCTGGAGTTTCACGTCGTAGCCGAGTTTCTGTTTGATCACCTCGGCCGCCACGTGGGTGGTCGCGACGCTGTCGGACCAGCCGTCAACGTAACCGATGTTCAGGGTCTGTTTTTCAGCGCTGGCGAAAGTGGAGCTCATCGCAAGCACCAGAGCGGCACCTGCGCCTAAAAGTCGTCGCATCTTCATCGTTACTTCCCCGAAATGCTGCGCCCGACGGATGCCGGGCATCGTCAACGTATTGTTATGGTGCACAGCGCCCCCATCACGCCTGACCGCAAACTCGTTCGAACATCAGCGGAGTACTGATGGCTTTGATCATCAACCTGACGCACACAGCGACCTGCTCTGCCAGCGACCTCGAAGCAACGAGAAACGACATCAGAAAGCCATTAACTGCGTCTGAATATTTGACGCCAGACAATCCGCCCGAACTTTGCATGTCAAAAACATGCAGGCCACCAACCCCTCTATAAATGCAGGTAACATGCGTCGCTTTGCAGCCACTCGGCCTGACCATGTCCGCATCCTCCCGCTTTCCTTTTCTTCCTTATCTGTTCGCCTGCCTGCTCGGCCTATTTGCGCTTTGCGGCTTCTGGTACGGCCTCGGCAAACCGGTGATCCTGCCGGACGTCGCCACCCCGACCCACAAGTTGCAATGCGCCTCCTACACGCCGTTCGACAAGGATCAGTCGCCGTTCGACGTGCCGTTCAAACTGCGCCCGGAGCGCATGGACGCCGACCTCGCCCTGCTCGCCACCCGCTTCGAATGCATCCGCACCTATTCCATGACCGGCCTCGAAGCCCTGCCGGAACTGGCGCGCAAGCATGGTTTGAAGCTGATGATCGGCGCCTGGGTCAACAGCAACCCGGTGGACACCGAGAAGGAAGTCGATCTGCTGATCGCCTCGGCCAACGCCAACCCGGACGTGGTCAGTGCCGTGATCGTCGGCAACGAAGCTCTGCTGCGCAAGGAAGTCACCGGGGCGCAACTGGCGAAGCTGATCAATAAGGTCAAAAGCCATATCAAGCAGCCGGTGACCTACGCCGATGTCTGGGAGTTCTGGCTCAAGCACCCGGAAGTTGCGCCGGCGGTGGACTTCCTGACCATTCATTTGCTGCCGTACTGGGAGGATGATCCTTCGAACATCGATGTTGCCCTGCAACACGTGGCCGATGTGCGCCAGGTGTTCGGCAACAAGTTCGCCCCCAAGGACGTGATGATTGGCGAAACCGGCTGGCCGAGCGAAGGCCGTCAGCGGGAGACCGCGTTGCCGAGCCGGGTCAACGAAGCGAAGTTCATTCGCGGTTTTGTCACCCTGGCCGAACAGCAAGGCTGGCATTACAACCTGATCGAAGCGTTCGACCAGCCGTGGAAGCGCGGCAGCGAAGGCGCGGTCGGTGGTTACTGGGGACTGTTCGATGCGGATCGCCAGGACAAAGGCGTGCTGGCCGGGCCGGTGTCGAACGTGCCTGACTGGTCGCGCTGGCTGGCAATCGGCGGCTTGATCTTCTTCGGCACGCTGGTTCTTGGCGGTCGGGTTCGCACCACGGGTTCAGCGCTGGTGCTGCCATTGCTGGGCGCCCTCGCCGCTTGTTCGATCGGTGCCTGGGCCAACCTGGCATGGCTGACCACACGCTTCGCCAGCGAATGGGTATGGGTCGGCCTGCTGACCGTATTGAATCTGCTGGTGCTGGCGCACGCCGCGCTGACCTTGAGCGCCCGCACCGGCTGGCGTGAACGCGCCTTCAATGCGTTCGAACGACAAGCCGGCTGGCTGGTTGCCGCGGCCGGTTTTGCGGCAGCGATAATGGTGCTGGAGATGGTGTTCGATCCGCGCTATCGCAGCTTCGCGAGTGCGGCGTTCATTCTGCCGGCACTGGTTTACCTGTGCCGCCCGGTGCCGGTGGCCCGTCGGGAAATTGCCCTGCTGACCTTCATCATCGGTGCCTGCATTGCGCCGCAGCTGTTCCGTGAAGGCCTGCAGAATCAGCAGGCCTGGGGCTGGGCGCTGGTCAGCGGGTTGATGGTGGCCGCGTTGTGGCGCTGCCTGCGGATTCGCAACCGCTGATCTTCAGTAACTAAAAGCATCGCGGGCTAGCCCGCGATGCAGCACTACCAGTCAGTTGGCGACGCGGGATTCCCGCACCAACCGCAACCCGGCAATCACCACCGCAAACACCGCCAGCGTGGTGTTGTACAACGCCAGCGCCGGAAACCCGAACACCAGCGCCAGCACCGCCAACCACCACCCTGCCCGTCCCGGCACGACAAAACCGATCACGGCAGCCGCGACCGCCGCCCAGCCGAGCATCTGGAAATGAATCATCAGGCCCAGGTTCGAGCGCACCGAACACTCCCAACGGCTCGCCTCGTCAACGCAGATGCCCACCCACTGCGCGTCCTCCATGAAGCCATAACGCGCGCCATAACTGGCGGCCAGCCATAACGGCAACAGAACGAGCAGCAGAATCACGGGCAAGCGGCGGGACATGGAACACTCCAAACGAGGAAATCGGCGGCCAGCTTAATCGCCTGCCAGCCGTGTGCAAGAACTAACAACTCTTAACTGGTCATTCGATCCGCGCAAAGTGTATCGTCCGGCTACTATTACCCCGAATTCCGTCTGATTGGTGCCGATGCATGGCACTTTGGCGCTAACCCAGTGGTCATAGCCTGCGAACCTCATTCGGCACCTTCCTTTAAGGGATTCACTCATGCTCCGATCCTTGCGCTTCGCCGCCCTGTTTGGCGGCCTTATCCTGAGTGCGTCCGCGCTGGCGGTGGATATCGACGCCGCCAGTTATGGCTATCCGCTGACCAACCCGTTCGAAGCAACCATCGCCACCACGCCGCCGGACCTGCGTCCGGAGTTGCCGTCGGACGACGACATCAATCAGACCGACCGCAGCGTCACCCTGCGCCCGGAACGCGAGTTCATCCTGCCGGACAACTTCTGGGCAGTGAAAAAACTCACCTATCGCATCGCCACCCAGGACAAGGCAGCACCGCTGATCTTCCTGATTGCCGGCACCGGCGCGCGGTATGACAGCAGCCTCAACGAATACCTGAAAAAGCTCTACTACAAGGCCGGCTACCACGTGGTGCAGCTGTCCTCCCCCACCAGTTTCGACTTCATGAGCGCCGCCTCGCGTTTCGCCACCCCCGGCGTGACCAAGGAAGACGCCGAAGACATGTACCGGGTGATGCAGGCCGTGCGCGCGCAAAACCCGAAAGTACCGGTCACCGACTATTACCTCAGCGGCTACAGCCTCGGTGCGCTGGACGCAGCGTTCGTCGCTCACCTGGACGAAACCCGCCGCAGCTTCAACTTCAAGAAAGTCCTGCTGCTGAATCCGCCGGTCAACCTGTACACCTCGATCACCAACCTCGACAAACTGGTGCAGACCGAGGTCAAGGGCATCAACAACAGCACCACCTTCTATGAACTGGTGTTGAACAAACTGACCCGCTACTTCCAGCAGAAAGGCTACATCGACCTCAACGACGCACTGCTCTATGACTTCCAGCAGTCCAAACAGCACCTGAGCAACGAGCAGATGGCGATGCTGATCGGCACCTCGTTCCGCTTCTCGGCGGCGGACATCGCCTTCACCTCGGACCTGATCAACCGTCGCGGCCTGATCACCCCGCCGAAATTCCCGATCACCGAAGGCACCAGCCTCACGCCGTTCCTCAAGCGTGCGCTGCAATGCGACTTCGACTGCTACCTGACCGAGCAGGTGATCCCGATGTGGCGCGCCCGCACCGACGGCGGCAGCCTGCTGCAACTGATCGATCAGGTCAGCCTGTACGCCCTCAAGGATTACCTGCACGACAGCCCGAAAATCGCCGTGATGCACAACGCCGACGACGTGATCCTCGGCCCCGGCGACCTCGGTTTCCTGCGCAAGACCTTCGGCGATCGCCTGACGGTTTACCCACTGGGCGGCCATTGCGGCAACCTTAACTACCGCGTCAACAGCGACGCCATGCTGGAGTTCTTCCGTGGCTAAATATCTCCTGCTGTTTGCAGCGTTACTCTGTGCAGGCGTGGCCCAGGCCGACAACAGCAAAGCCAACGCACCGGTGGTGGTCGACAGTGACGGCTTCAAGGAGCCGCTGTCCAAACTCAAGTTCAACCCGGGGCTGGACCAGCGCGAATTCGAGCGCTCGACCCTCAACGCACTGAACGTGTATGACCCGCTGGAATCGTGGAACCGCCGGGTCTACCACTTCAACTACCGCTTCGACCAATGGGTGTTTCTGCCGGTGGTCGATGGCTATCGCTACGTCACGCCCGGTTTCGTGCGCTCCGGTGTGAGCAACTTCTTCAACAACCTTGGCGACGTGCCGAACCTGGTCAACAGCCTGTTGCAGTTCAAGGGCAAGCGCTCGATGGAAACCACCGCCCGCCTGCTGCTCAACACCACCATCGGCATCGCCGGCCTGTGGGACCCGGCCACCGCCATGGGCCTGCCGCGCCAGAACGAAGACTTCGGCCAGACCCTGGGCTTCTACGGCGTTCCGGGCGGCGCCTACTTCGTACTGCCGATCCTCGGCCCGTCGAACATCCGCGACACCGCCGGCCTGGCCGTGGACTACACCGCCGAATCGGCGATCAACTACCTGAACGTGTCGAAAGTCAGCGAAAACCACCCGGAAATCTGGGCGCTGCGTGCGGTCGACAAGCGTTATCAGACCCGCTTCCGCTACGGTCAGATGAACTCGCCGTTCGAGTACGAGAAGGTGCGCTACGTGTACACCGAATCGCGCAAGCTGCAGATTGCCGAGTAAACCGGCAGCCACAAAAAAAGGCCATTCGATGCAAATCGAATGGCCTTTTTCATTGAGCCGTCAATCAGCCCTTCAGCGCTTTCCAGAGCTTGCCGACGACCGACACAACAGCCAGCACCACCGCCCCCGCCACAACCCCTGCCACGCCATTGAGCAACACCGGCACTGTAAACCCTGCACTGCCCGCCGCTGCGGCAATGCTCTCGATCCAGTGATGCACCACCGGTACGCCGTGGGTCAGGATGCCGCCGCCGACCAGGAACATCGCCGCCGTGCCGATCACCGACAGGCCTTTCATCATGTACGGCGCGGCGCGCAGGATGGCGTTGCCGATGCGTTTCGCCGCAGCGCCGGGCTTCTGGGTCAGCCACAGGCCGAGGTCATCGAGTTTGACGATGCCGGCCACCAGGCCGTAGACGCCCACGGTCATGACGACGGCGATGCCCGACATCACGATCACTTGCTGGGTCAACGACGCCTCGGCCACGGTGCCAAGGGTGATGGCGATGATTTCCGCCGAGAGGATGAAATCGGTACGGATCGCGCCTTTGATCTTGTCCTTCTCGTAGGCCACCAGATCGGCCACGGCCTCGGTCAGCTGCGCATGTTCGGCCTGATCTTCGTCCTTGCCGTGCAGCAGCGGATGGGCGAGTTTCTCGAAGCCCTCGAAGCACAGGTAGGCGCCGCCGACCATCAACAGCGGCGTCACCAGCCACGGCACGAACGCACTGATCGCCAGCGCCGACGGCACCAGGATCAGCTTGTTGACGAACGAGCCCTTGGCCACCGCCCACACCACGGGAATTTCCCGTTCGGCGCGCACGCCGGAGACTTGCTGGGCATTGAGCGCCAGGTCGTCGCCGAGTACCCCGGCGGTCTTCTTGGCGGCCATTTTGCTCATCAACGCCACATCGTCCAGAACGGTGGCGATGTCGTCGATCAGCACCAGCAAACTGCTTCCTGCCATGGGTCAGGCTTCCCTACGAAAAAAAAGTGCGCGCAGCATACCGTGCGCCACTCAAGGGAGCGAGATCCTACGGCACCTGCCAGCCACCTCCCAGGCTCTGGAACAGCGCGACACTGCCCTGGCTGAGCAAGCCCTGGGTATCACGCAGGTTCTGCTCGGCCTGCAACAACACCAATTGTTGGGTCAGCACCGCTTGCTGGCTGACCGTCCCCGCCCGTTGCTGCGCCTGCTGACTGCCGAACAATTGCTGGTTGCGCTGGAACATCTGATCAAAGGCTTGCGCCTGAATATGCAGATGATTGATCGCCGACAGATTGTCTTCGACGTTCTGCAACGCCCCGAGCACCGTGCCGCGATACGTGGCTACGTCCTGATCGTAAGTGGCCTCGGCTTCTTTTTTTGCTGCTTCGCGGGCGCCGCCGTCGAAAATGGTTTCTGCCAGCGCCGGCCCGAGGGTCCAGATCCGGTTGGGCACGGAGAACAGACCGCCCAACGCCGTACCGCGAAAGCCACCTTCGGCGGTCAGACTCAGGGTTGGAAAAAACGCCGCTTCGGCGACGCCGATCCGCGCGTTCGCCGCTGCTGCCAGACGTTCGGCGGATACCACATCAGGTCGACGCAGCAACAGATTCGAAGGCAGTACAGGCGGCGGCATGGGCGTCGTGAAGCGATAGTCAGCGGCCTTGGGCAGATCGAACTGCGCCGGCGCCACGCCCACCAGCACCGCCAGCGCATGTTCGGCCTGCTCCCGGGAACGCTGCGCCGTTTGCAGCGCCGTGATCACGGTACTGAGCTGATCCTGCGCCACCAGCAATTGATCATTGGTCGCCGTGCCCTGAACGGTTTGCGCCTGAATCATCGTCAGCAGTTGCTGATTGATGGCCTGCTGTTGCTGCAACAGGTCGATGTCGATATCCAGTTGCCGCAGCCCCAGATAATTGGTCGCCACACTGGCGCCGATGGACAGCCGCACGCCGGCCAGCAGCGCGTCGGAGGATTGCAGCGAGGCCTGGCTCGACTCAATACCGCGCCGTACCTGCCCCCACAGATCCGGCTCCCAACTGGCCGTCAGGGTGGCGCTGACCGTTTGTTCGACGGTGCTGCCACTGCTGCCGGTCAATCCGCTGGTGGTGCTGCCGCTGGCCCCGCCGCCGACACCGCGAGCGCCGGACAAACCCACACCCACGGTCGGCCACAACCCGGCACGGCTCGACGCCACTTGTGCCTGCGCCAGCCGATACGCCGCCTCGGCGCCGATGATCGACTGGTTGGCCTTGGCCGAGCGCTCGATCAGATCGTTGAGTACCGGATCCTGATAGGCGCGCCACCATTGGCTGTCCAACGCGCCTTGCGGATTGGCCCGGGCGCGCTGCCATTGGGTGCCTTCCTTGAACGAAGTCGGCAGTTCAATCGCAGGCTTGTGATAGTCCGGGCCGACCATGCAACCGCTCAACAACAGGCTCAGCAACAGGCTCAGCAACAGGCTGGCACCCACGGGAAACAGGCGACGTTTCATTTATCGCTCCTTACGCTTCAGGCGCTGCGACGCCCGGTCCAGCCAAAGGTAGATCACCGGCGTGGTGTACAGCGTCAGCAACTGGCTGAACAGCAGCCCGCCAATGATCGAAATCCCCAACGGCCGGCGCAGCTCCGAGCCATAACCGCTGCCCAGCACCAGCGGCAGTGCGCCGAGGATCGCCGCCAGCGTGGTCATCATGATCGGCCGGAAGCGGATCAGGCAGGCGCGGCGGATCGCGTCCTTGGCGCTCAGGCCGAATTCGCGGCGCTCGGTAATGGCGAAGTCGATCATCATGATCGCGTTCTTCTTGACGATACCGATCAGCAGAATCACCCCCACCAGCGCGATGATCGATAGTTCAGTGCCGGTCAGCAGCAAAGCGATCAGCGCGCCGACACCGGCCGACGGCAAGGTCGAAAGAATCGTCAGCGGGTGCACCAGGCTCTCGTAGAGCATGCCCAGCACCACGTACACCGACAGCAGCGCCGCGACGATCAGCAACGGCTCGCTGGCCACCGAAGACTGGAAAACCTGCGCCGTCCCGGCGAACTGCCCGACCACACTGGCCGGCATGCGCAATTGTTTGACGGCATTGTCCACCAGCGCCGTTGCCTGGCCGATGGAGACGCCCGGCGCGAGGTTGAACGACGCGGTCACTGCCGGAAAAGTCCCTTGATGACTGATCGAAATCGCCGTGCGCCCCACGGAGTAATCCGCCAGCGCCGACAGCGGCACCAACGTCTGCGAGACCTTGGCATTCAGGTTCGGCGCCGCCGCTGCGCCCTTGGTCGTGACCGCTGCGGTGCCGACCGGCACGTAAATGTTCTTCAGGGTCGCCGGGGACGCCCAGTACGCCGGCGCCACTTCCATCACCACGTGGTACTGGTTGGCGGAGCGGTAGATGGTCGACACCTGACGCTGGCCAAAAGCGTCGTAAAGCGTCTGGTCGATGGCTGACATGCTGACCCCGAGCCGGGCGGCAGCGTCGCGATTGACCGTCACGCTGGACATCAGACTGTTGTCCTGCTGGTCGGTGTTCACATCGGTCAATTGCGGCAAGCCGTGCAGCACCGCGACGACTTTCGGCACCCATTCATCGAGGGTGCTCTGGTCGTCGGCGGTCATCGTGTATTGGTACTGCGCCCCGCTCTGCCGGCCGCCGACCGTGATGTCCTGCGCCGATTGCAGATACAGGCGCGTGCCGGGCATGTCGCCGAGGGTGTGGCGAATCTGGCCGATGACCTGATCGGCGCTGTCCTTGCGATCCGCCAGCGGCTTGAGGGTGATGAACAGTTGCGCACTGTTGACCGCCCCGCCGATCCCGCCACCGCCGCCGACAAACCCGCCGACGGTCGCCACGTTGGGATTGCTCAAGACCTTTTTATTGATCTCGCTGAAATTCGACTGGATCGCCCCGAAGGAAATGCTCTGCGCCGCAATGATGCTGCCGGACATGCGCCCGGTGTCTTCCTGCGGAAAGAAACCCTTGGGCACCAACACGTACAGCACGCACGCCAGCACAATCACCAGCAACGTCAGCAGGCCCATCAGGAACGAATGCTCGACAACCCAACCCAGCGTGCGGTCGTAGAACCGGTGAAAGTACGAATCCGGATGATCGTCGCCATTGCCGCTCTGCTGCTGAGTGCGCAGCAGCACGCTGGCGAGCATCGGCGTCACCGTCAGCGACACCAGCATCGAAATCACGATGGCCACCGACAGCGAAATCGAAAACTCGCGAAACAGCCGCCCGACCACCCCGCCCATCAGCAGCAACGGAATGAACACCGCCACCAGCGACACGCTGATGGTCATCACCGTGAAACCCACCTCCCGCGCTCCGGCCAGTGCGGCTTGCACACGGCTTTCACCTTTCTCCAGATGTCGCATGATGTTCTCGACCACCACGATCGCATCGTCCACCACAAACCCGGTGGAAATGGTCAGCGCCATCAGCGACAGGTTGTTGAGGCTGTAGCCGAGAAAATACATCGCGCCAAAAGTGCCGAGCAGCGACAGCGGCACGACGATGGCCGGGATCAGCGTGCTGCGCCAGTCGCGGAAGAAGCCGAAGGTCACCAGCGTCACCAGCGCAATCGAAATCAGCAGGGTCACTTCCACGTCGTGCAGCGAGGCGCGAATGGTGGTGGTGCGGTCCATCAGGATATTGATCTTGATCGCCGAGGGGATCGAACTCTGCAGGAACGGCAGGTCGGCCTTCACCGCATCCACCGTATCGATGACGTTGGCGCCGGGCTGCTTGAACACCACCAGCAACACCGCCGGTTTGCCGTTGGACAGGCCGAAGTTGCGCAGGTCTTCGACATCCTCGGTGACGTCGCCCAGGTCCGAGATGCGCACCAGATCACCGTTGCGTTGCTTGACCACCAGCGGCCCGTAATCGCTGCCCTGATAGAGCATGTCGTTGGCCTTCAGGCCATAGGACTGATCGCCGACCGACACCGTGCCTTTGGGCAGATTGACGTTGGACGCCTGAATCACCTGCCGCACCTGTTCCAGGCTGACGCCGTAGCGATTGAGCCGATCCGGGTTGAGCTCGATGCGCACCGCCGGCAATGCCGCGCCGCCCACCGTGACATCGCCGACACCCGTGGTCTGCAACAGCCGCTGCTCGAGCAGGGTCGAGGCCACGTCGTACATCTGGCCACGGGTCGCCGAATCGGAAGTCAGGCTGAGAATCAGGATCGGCGAGTCGGCCGGGTTGACCTTGCGGTAGGTCGGGTTGCCGGACAGGTCGCTCGGCAGGCTGCTGCGCGCCGCGTTGATCGCCGCCTGCACGTCCCGCGCCGCGCCGTCGATGTCGCGGTTGAGGTCGAACTGCAAAGTGATGCGGGTCGCCCCCAGCGAACTGGACGAGGTCATTTCGGTGACCCCGGCGATCTGCCCGAACTGGCGCTCCAGCGGTGTCGCCACCGACGACGCCACGGTGCTCGGGTCGGCACCGGGCAACGACGCGCGCACGCTGATGGTCGGGAAATCCACTTCCGGCAACGGCGCCACCGGCAGCAGGTTGAACGCCAGCACACCGAACAGTGCCAGCCCGACCGCCAGCAACGTGGTGGCGATGGGGCGCTGAATGAACGGCGCGCTAAGGTTCATCGCGCAAGGCCTCGGCCGCCACTGGCCGGCGCCGGGTGAAGCGCTGCTCCAGGCCATGCATGGCGAGGAAAATCACCGGAGTCGAGAACAGTGTCAGCAACTGGCTGAGCAACAAGCCGCCGATGATCGCGATCCCCAGCGGATGACGCAGCTCCGAGCCGATCCCGGTGCCCAGCGCCAACGGCACCGCGCCGAACAAGGAAGCCATGCTGGTCATCAGAATCGGCCGGAATCGCAGCTCGGCAGCCTGACGAATCGCCGCCACCGGATCGAGCCCGCCCTTGCGTTCCAGCTCAAGGGCAAAGTCGACCATCATGATGCCGTTCTTCATCACGATGCCGATCAGCAGCACGATGCCGATCAAACCAATGATGTCGAACTGCGTGCCGGTGATCAGCAACGCCAGCAAGGCGCCGAGCGCGGCGGACAACAGGGTCGAGAGGATTGTCACCGGGTGCACGAAGCTCTCGTAGAGAATCCCCAGCATCAGGTACACCACGATGATCGCCGCCAGCACCAGAAACACCTGATTGGACAACGACGCCTCGAACGTCGCCGCCGCCCCTTCCAGATTGGCCTGCACCGACAGCGGCAGGCCGGCCCGGGTTTCGATGTCCTTGAGTCGTGTCACCGCCGCGCCGAGGGTCTGGCCGGGGGCGAGGTTGAACGAGACATCGGCGTAGGGAAACTGCCCCAGACGATTGATGGTTACCGGCGAGCGAATCACCTGCATCGTCGCCATGCTCGACAGCGGCGCCACCCCGCCGCCGGGAATGTCGACGTAGAGCCCGGTCAACAAATCCGCCAGATTGTGCGGCGGATGGTCGGTGGCGATCACCACGTGATACTGGTTGAGCTGGGTGTAGATGGTCGACACCTGGCGCTGGCCGAAAGCGTCATACAACACGTCGTCGATGGCTTGCGGCGTGATGCCCAGACGCGATGCGGTGGCGCGGTCGAAGTTGAGCTGGATCTGATTACCGAACTGCATCGCCTGGCTTTGCACGTCGGTGAACATCGGGTCCTGTTTGATTGCCGCGAGCAGCTTGTTGGTCCAGGTTTCCAGTTCGCCAGGGTCAGTCGCTTGCAGGCCGAGGCGGTAACTGGTGGTCGAGACCGTGGCGTCCAGCGTCAGGTCCTGCACGCTGTGCAGGTACAGGCGAATCCCGGCGTCGTCGGCATTGGCGTCGGAGAGCCGGCGAATCACCGCTGCACTGCTGTCACGGTCGCCGTGGGGCTTGAGGTTGATCAGCAGGTTGCCCTGATTGATCGTCGGGTTGGTCTGATCGATGCCGACGAACGAAGACAGGCTCGCCACCGCCGGATCCTTGAGAATCCGCGCAGCCAGCCGCTGCTGTTCGCTCTGCATCTGCTGGAAGGAAATGCCCGGCGAGGCCTGGGAAATGCCCTGGATCAGCCCGGTGTCCTGCTCGGGGAAAAAGCCCTTGGGCATCACCACGATGATCAACAGCGTCAGCAGCCCGGTGAGCACCACCGAGATCAGTGTGAGCCCGCGATGCAACAACACCCAGTCCAGGCCTTTGACGTAATAGCCGTTGACCCGGTCGAAGAAATCGACCCGGCGTTCCTCGTGTTTGTGCTTGAGCATGCGCGAACACATCATCGGCGTCAGGGTCAGGGTGATCAGCGCCGAGATGACGATGGTCACCGCCACGGTCATGGCGAATTCGCGAAACAGGCGGCCCACCACATCGCCCATGAACAGCAGCGGAATCATCACCGCGATCAGCGCCACCGACAGCGAAATGATGGTGAAGCCGATCTGCTCCGCCCCCTTGAGCGCGGCCTGCATCGGCGAGTCGCCGGCCTCGATGTAGCGGGTGATGTTTTCGATCATGACGATGGCGTCATCGACCACGAAACCGATGGCGATGGTCAGCGCCATCAGCGTCAGGTTGTTCAGTGAAAATCCCACCGCGTAGGCCACCGCCAGAGTGCCGACCAGCGTCAGCGGCACGGTCACCGCCGGGATGATCGTCGCCGCGACGTTGCGCAGGAACAGGAAGATCACGATCACCACCAGCAACACCGCCACCGCCAGTTCGTATTGCACGTCGGTGACCGAGGCGCGGATGGTTTGCGTGCGGTCGGTGAGCACGTTGACCTTCAGCGTCGCCGGCAAACTGGCGCGCAGCTTGGGTAGCAGTTGTTGCACGCGGTCGACCACATCAATCACGTTGGCCCCGGGCTGACGCTGGATGTTCAGGACAATCGACGGCGTGCTGTCGGTCCATGCCGCTTGCCGAGGATTTTCCGGGCCCTGGATCGACGAAGCGATCTGCGACAGGCGAATCGGCGCGCCGTTCTTGTAGGCGATCACCAGATCGCGGTACTCCTCGGCCGACTGCAACTGGTCGTTGGTGCCGATCGAATACGCCTGATATTTGCCGTCGATATTGCCCTTGGCCTGATTGACGTTGGCCGTGCCCAGCGAAGTGCGCAGGTCATCGAGGGACAGCCCCAGACTGTTCAGCGCCGAAGTGTTGGCCTCGACCCGCACCGCCGGGCGCTGACCGCCGCTGAGGGTGACCAGGCCGACGCCGGTGATCTGCGAAATCTTTTGCGCCAGCCGCGTGTCGGCGAGGTCTTCAACCTTGGTCAGTGGCAGCACGTCGGAAGTCAGCGACAGCGTCAGCACCGGCGCATCGGCCGGGTTGACCTTGCTGTAGACCGGCGGGTACGGCAGGTTCGCCGGCAGGAAGGTGCCGGCGGCGTTGATCGCGGCCTGCACTTCCTGCTCGGCGACATCAAGCGACAGCGACAGATCGAATTGCAGGGTCACTACCGAAGCGCCGTCGGAGCTGGTGGAGTTCATCGACTTGAGCCCCGGCATCTCGCCGAGCTGGCGTTCCAGCGGCGCAGTGATCGACGAACTGATGACCTCGGGACTGGCGCCGGGGTACTGGGTGAACACCTGAATGGTCGGGTAATCCACCTCCGGCAACGCCGACACCGACAGCAAGTGATAACCCAGCAGACCCAACAACAGCACCGCCACCATCAACAGCGTGGTGGCCACCGGGCGTTCGATGAAGGGGCGCGAGACGTTCATGGACTACGCCTCCTATTGCGCGACGACTTTCACCGCCGAGCCATCGTCGAGTTTGTCGGCGCCCTCGGTGACGACCTGCTCGCCCTCCTTTACCCCGTTGTCGAGCACCGCCGAAACATCGCCTGTCGCCGGCCCGGTCTTGATGTTGCGAAGGCTGACCTTGTCGCCAGGATCGACCACGACAAAAACGAAATCGCCCTTGCTGCCGTGCTGGATCGCCCGGGTCGGCACCACGGGGTTCTGACTCAGGGTGTCGGCCTTGAGCCGGGCGTTGACGAACTGATTGGGAAACAGCGCCTTGCCGGAGTCGTCGAACTGCGCCTTGACCTTGATCGTGCCGGTGCTGGTATCGACCTGATTATCCAGCGCCAGCAGATTGCCGGTGGCCAGCAGGTTGTGTTTGTTGCGGTCGTAGGCCAGCACCGTGACTACGCCATTGGCCATGGCCTGATTGATCGCACCCAGATCGTCCTCGGGCACGGCGAACACCACGGTGGCCGGGGTCATCTGGGTGATCACGGCAATCCCGGTGGTGCTTGTGGTGGTCACGTAGTTGCCGGGGTCGACCTGACGCAAACCGACCACGCCATCCACCGGCGAAGTGATCGTGCAGTAGCTCAACTGGACTTCGAGGTTCTGCACGCTGCCCTGATCCGAAGCGACCGTGCCTTGCAGTTGTTGCACCAGCGAGGCCTGGGTATCGAGGGTTTGCTGAGTGGTGGAGCCGACCTTGATCAGTTCGCGATAACGCGCCAGATCGCGCACGGCGTTGGCGAGCAACGCCTGATCGTGCATCAGCGTGCCCTTGGCCACCGCCAGTTGCGCTTTCAGCGCGCGGTCGTCGATGCGGGCGATGACCTGGCCCTTGGCGACGTGCTGGCCTTCCTTGAACTCGACCGAACTGAGAATGCCGTTGACCTGCGTCACCACGGTCACGCTGCGGGTCGGGGTCACCGTGCCCAAGGCGTCGATGTAGACCGGCACGTCCTGCAACTTGACCGCAACCGTCGCGACCGGCTCGGCGGCCGGCAGGGGTTTGACCCGATGCTGACCGGCGCTCAGGTAGAACCACAGGGCAAGCCCCAGCAACAGCACAATGCCAATGATCAACAGGACTTTACCGCGCCTGCGTTTCGCCATGACCGCCAGCCTCTTGCCCCCGCGTCTGCCTTGACTCTAGCAGCGTCCCGACAGCCATCGCGGGGGATGGCGTATTTGTTCAGGCAGGCGACAGACTGATGCGACGAGCGCCACCAACGGGCATTGTTGAGCGGCGCGCGAGGCCGGTGCTACCATGCGCAACCGCCAGTACAGGCAAGGAACCACCGGGTTTATGAGCACAATCCGCGAGCGCAACAAAGAACTGATCCTGCGTGCCGCCAGTGAAGAGTTTGCCGACAAGGGCTTCGCTGCGACCAAAACCAGCGACATCGCCGCCAAGGCGGGATTGCCCAAGCCCAACGTCTACTACTACTTCAAGTCCAAGGAAAACCTCTACCGCGAGGTTCTGGAAAGCATCATCGTGCCGATCCTGCAGGCCTCGACCCCGTTCAACCCGGACGGCGTGCCGAGCGAAGTGCTGAGCGGCTACATCCGCTCGAAGATCCGCATCTCCCGCGACCTGCCGTTTGCCTCCAAGGTGTTCGCCAGCGAAATCATGCACGGCGCCCCGCACCTGAGCGCCGACCTGGTGGAGCAACTGAACAGCCAGGCCAAGCACAACATCGACTGCATCCAGAGCTGGATCGACCGCGGCCAGATCGCCCCGATCGACCCCAACCACCTGATGTTCAGCATCTGGGCCGCGACCCAGACCTACGCCGACTTCGACTGGCAGATCTCCGCCGTGACCGGCAAGGAAAAGCTCGACGAAGCCGATTATGAGTCCGCGGCACAAACCATCATCCGGTTGGTGCTCAAGGGCTGCGAGCCGGACTGACGCCTCCGGTGACTTCATCGCTAGCAGGCTAGCTCCCACCCTCCTGCATCCGCAAACTCTCCTGTGGGAGCTAGCCTGCTAGCGATGAAGACGACTCGATCTTGGCTTTAGCCCAAATTGCATCCCACAACGGATAGTCAGACAGCTTTTCCACCAATCCAGCCCGCAATGGGTTAGCCACGACATACCGTGCCAATTTCACCAATTCCTCTTCCTGGCGCAGAGCCTGGTCATAAAACCCCTTCTGCCAAAGATTGATTTTTCCACCAATGGACTGGTTCACGGCTTTGGTGCTGAGTGATTTGGTTCGTTGCATCAATTCACCGAGCGATCCGATCTTCAGTTCAATGAGCCAGTGAAAGTGATCAGGCATAACCACCCAAGCCAGAGAGTTCACATGACCCTGTTTTTGCGCCAAATCAAACTGATTAGCCACTAACCTGCCCAAGGCAAAATCCCTGAAAAACGGTTTTCTCTGATGAGTATTGGAAGTGAGTAAATAAATGCGATCAGGCTCGGCATGGCGGCCGATCCTCAGGCGGTGTGAAGCGGGTGAATTGGACATTGATGAGCTTCCTCCATGATTGCAGTCATGAAACAAGCTAGCCCTGAAAATGCTGGAGTGCGGTTCAGATCCTTATCAGGTTGTGTCTGCCAGGCAGCCATCGCGAGCAGGCTCGCTCCCACAGGGGGTTTAAGGTGGCCACAGAAATGTGTTTACCTGTGACCACTTGTAGGAATGACCCTGCTCGCGATGACGTCAGTTCAATCGCAGCAAATCAAGCCGCCACCCCCGCATCCGCCCGCAGGTCCAAAGCCTCCACAGCCTTGATCGCCACCTGCTCATCGACATCCGACAGATCGCCGCTGATGCCGATCGCTCCCAACACGTTGCCCGCCTGATCACGGATCAACACGCCGCCCGGTGCCGGCACGACGCTGCCCTGCCCCATGCTGTTGAGCGCGGCGATGAACGCCGGGCGTTGTTGCGCGTCCAGCGCCAGCAGGCGTGAGCCCTTGCCCAGGGCGATGGCGCCCCAGGCTTTGCCGATGGCGATGTTCGGGCGCAGCAGGCTGGCGCCGTCTTCGCGTTGCAAGGTGACCAGGTGGCCGCCGGTATCCAGTACTGCAATGGTCAGCGGCGCAGCGGAGATCGCCCGCCCTGCGCTGATGGCTTCGTTGACCAGGTTGACTGCGACTTTCAAGGTTAAAGCGCTCATGGTGCCGTCCTCATTTTGTTATTGGGAAAGCCGTTGGACTGCGCTTTTCTGCCGCAGCCCGATGCAACAAATAGAACACAATGAATTATTTTTTTGTATACAATAATTCTCGAAAAGCGCCCCATGCGACGAAAAGCCACAGTAGAAACGGCTTCCGACGAATGAAACAGCCGCTTGAGAAAATGGATTGACCTGCGCCGTCCGCCGTGAATACACTCTGCGCAAAGCCACTTGTATACAATTACAAAACGTAAAGAGGCACAAAACCATGAGCAAAATGAGAGCAATCGAAGCCGCCGTTCTGGTGATGCGCCGTGAAGGGGTTGATACCGCTTTTGGCATTCCGGGTGCTGCGATCAACCCGCTGTATTCCGCCCTGAAGAAAGTCGGTGGCATCGATCACGTCCTCGCTCGCCACGTTGAAGGCGCCTCGCACATGGCCGAGGGCTACACCCGCACCAAGGCCGGCAACATCGGCGTGTGCATCGGTACTTCCGGCCCTGCCGGTACCGACATGGTCACCGGTCTGTACAGCGCCTCCGCGGACTCGATCCCGATCCTCTGCATCACCGGCCAAGCGCCACGTGCCCGTATGCACAAGGAAGACTTCCAGGCTGTCGACATCACCAGCATCGTCAAGCCAGTGACCAAGTGGGCAACCACTGTTCTGGAGCCGGGCCAGGTGCCTTACGCGTTCCAGAAAGCCTTCTATGAAATGCGCTCCGGCCGTCCGGGCCCGGTGCTGATCGACCTGCCGTTCGACGTGCAGATGGCCGAAATCGAATTCGACATCGACGCCTACCAGCCACTGCCGCTGGCCAAGCCGAGCGCAACCCGCGTGCAGGTTGAAAAGGCTCTGGCGCTGCTCGATCAGGCTGAACGTCCATTGCTGGTCGCCGGTGGCGGCATCATCAACGCCGACGCCAGCGATCTGCTGGTGGAATTCGCCGAGCTGACCGGCATTCCGGTGATCCCGACCCTGATGGGCTGGGGCACCATTCCGGACGATCACCCGCTGATGGTCGGCATGGTCGGTCTGCAGACTTCGCACCGTTACGGCAACGCCACGATGCTGAAATCCGACGTGGTGCTGGGCATCGGTAACCGCTGGGCCAACCGTCACACCGGTTCGGTCGACGTGTACACCGAAGGTCGCAAGTTCATTCACGTCGACATCGAAGGCACCCAGATCGGCCGCGTGTTCACCCCGGACCTGGGCATCGTTTCCGACGCCGCCGCCGCGCTGACCGTGTTCATCGAAGTCGCCCGTGAATGGCAAGCCGCCGGCAAACTGAAAAACCGCAGTGCATGGCTGCAGGACTGCCAGCAGCGCAAGGCCAGCCTGCAACGCAAGACCCACTTCGACAACGTGCCGGTCAAGCCGCAGCGCGTGTATGAAGAAATGAACCAGGTGTTCGGCAAGGACACCTGCTACGTCAGCACCATCGGTCTGTCGCAGATTGCCGGCGCGCAGTTCCTGCACGTCTACAAGCCGCGTCACTGGATCAACTGCGGCCAGGCCGGCCCGTTGGGCTGGACCATTCCGGCAGCGCTGGGCGTGGTAAAGGCCGATCCGAACCGTAAAGTCGTGGCCCTGTCGGGGGACTATGACTTCCAGTTCATGATCGAGGAGCTGGCGGTCGGCGCCCAGTTCAATCTGCCGTACATCCACGTCGTGGTGAACAACTCGTACCTGGGTCTGATCCGTCAGGCACAGCGCGGGTTCGAAATGGACTACTGCGTGCAGCTGTCCTTCGATAACCTGAACGCGCCGGAACTCAACGGTTACGGTGTCGACCACGTCGCAGTCGCCGAAGGCCTTGGCTGCAAGGCGCTGCGTGTGTTCGAACCGGCTGACATCGCCCCTGCCCTGCGCAAGGCCGAAGAGCTGATCGAAGAGTTCAAGGTGCCGGTGATCGTCGAGATCATTCTGGAGCGTGTGACCAACATCTCCATGGGTACCGAGATCAACGCCGTCAACGAATTCGAAGACCTGGCGCTGGTCGGCAACGATGCGCCAACGGCGATTTCGCTGCTCGATTAACTGCTGACCGCTCCCACTGTGGGAGCGGGCTTGCCCGCGAAAGCAATTTCACATCCGACACCGATGTTGGCTGATCTACCGCTTTCGCGAGCAAACCCGCTCCCACAAGGGGAACCTCACAAGATTTACGGGAGACCACCATGCCGCGTTTCGCAGCCAACCTGTCCATGCTGTTCACCGAACAGGATTTCCTTGCCCGTTTCGACGCCGCCGCCAAGGCTGGCTTCAGCGGTGTCGAGTACCTGTTCCCGTACGATTTCAGCTCCGCCGAAATCAAGACCAAACTCGACGCCAACGGCCTGACCCAAGTGCTGTTCAACCTGCCGGCCGGTGACTGGGCCAAGGGCGAGCGCGGTATCGCGTGCCTGCCGGACCGGGTCGAAGAGTTCCGTGCCGGTGTCGATCTGGCCATCGCTTACGCACAGGTGCTGGGCAATACCCAGGTCAACTGCCTGGCCGGTATCCGTCCGCAGGGCGTGGACGATGCCACCGTTGAAAAGACCTTCGTCGCCAACCTCAAGTACGCCGCCGACAAGCTGCAGGCCGTCGGTATCAAACTGGTGATGGAAGCGATCAACACCCGCGACATCCCGGGCTTCTACCTGAACAACACGGCGCAGGCCCTGTCGATTCGCGAGCAGGTCGGCAGCGCCAATCTGTTCCTGCAATACGACATCTATCACATGCAAATCATGGAAGGCGATCTGGCCCGCACCCTGCAATCGCATCTGGCCGAGATCAACCATGTGCAGCTGGCCGACAACCCGGGCCGCAACGAGCCGGGCACTGGCGAGATCAACTACCGCTTCCTGTTCGAACACCTCGATCGCATCGGTTATCAGGGCTGGGTCGGCTGCGAGTACAAACCGCTGACCACCACTGAAGCGGGCCTCGGCTGGCTGAAGACCCACAACGCGATCTGACCCCTATTTGCTTGAGCAAGACAAAAACAAGAGGAATTTCTCATGGCTAAAATCGGATTTATCGGCACCGGCATCATGGGCCACCCAATGGCTTCGAACCTGCAGAAAGCCGGTCACAGCCTGTTCCTGTCGGCACACCACGACGCCGCTCCTGCCGACCTGGTCGCCGCTGGCGCCGTCGCCCTGGCCAACCCGAAAGAAGTGGCCCAGGAAGCTGAATTCATCATCGTCATGGTGCCGGATACCCCGCAGGTCGACGACGTGCTGTTCCGCGCCGACGGCGTTGCTGCCGGCATCGGCAAAGGCAAAGTCGTGATCGACATGAGCTCGATCTCGCCGACCGCCACCAAGGCTTTCGCCGCGAAGATCAACGAAAAAGGCGCGCAATACCTCGACGCTCCGGTGTCCGGTGGTGAAGTCGGTGCCAAGGCTGCGACCCTGAGCATCATGGTCGGTGGCGATGCCGATGCCTTCGAACGCGCACTGCCGCTGTTCCAGGCCATGGGCAAGAACATCACCCTGGTCGGCGGCAATGGCGACGGTCAGACCGCCAAGGTGGCGAACCAGATCATCGTTGCCCTGAACATTCAGGCCGTCGCCGAAGCCCTGCTGTTCGCTTCGAAAAACGGTGCCGATCCGGCCAAGGTGCGTGAAGCGCTGATGGGTGGTTTCGCCTCCTCGAAGATCCTCGAAGTGCACGGCGAGCGCATGATCAAGGGCACCTTCGATCCGGGCTTCCGCATCAGCCTGCACCAGAAGGACCTGAACCTGGCCCTGCAAGGCGCCAAGGAGCTGAGCATCAATCTGCCGAACACCGCCAACGCCCAGCAAGTGTTCAGCACCTGCGCGGCCATCGGTGGCAGCAACTGGGACCACTCGGCGCTGATCAAGGGCCTGGAACACATGGCCAACTTCTCGATTCGCGACAAGAAGTAAGCCCTGCCCCAACCTGCATCAAACCTGTGGGAGCCAGCCTGCTGGCGATGGAATCGACGCGGAGTGTCTGCCAGACCTCAGCGCCTGAATCGCTAGCAGGCTAGCTCCCACAGGGTTCCGAGTTGCCCTTTCGAATAACAAGAATTCCGGGAGCCCGCCATGTCGGTCGATCCGCAACAACTGCTGCGCGAGCTGTTTGCCACAGCCATCGACGCGGCCCATCCGAACCAGGTCCTCGAAGCCCATTTGCCTGCCGATCGCACAGGTCGCGTGATCGTCATCGGTGCCGGCAAGGCTGCCGCTGCCATGGCGCAAGTGGTCGAGCGCTGCTGGGAAGGTGAAGTCTCGGGCCTTGTGGTGACCCGCTACGGTCACGGCGCCCCGTGCGAAAAAATCGAAGTGGTCGAAGCCGCGCATCCGGTGCCGGACGCTGCTGGTCTGGCCGTGGCCAAACGCGTGCTGGAACTGGTCAGCAATCTGACCGAAGACGACCGCGTGATCTTCCTGCTGTCCGGCGGCGGTTCTGCCCTGCTGGCGCTGCCGGCCGAAGGCATCACCCTGGCCGACAAACAATCGATCAACAAAGCCCTGCTCAAATCCGGCGCGACCATCGGCGAGATGAACTGCGTGCGCAAGCACCTCTCGGCGATCAAGGGCGGACGCCTGGGCAAGGCCTGCTGGCCGGCGACTGTTTATACCTACGCGATTTCTGATGTACCGGGCGACCTCGCCACGGTCATCGCCTCCGGCCCGACCGTGGCCGACCCGAGCACCAGCGCCGAAGCACTGGCGATCATCAAGCGCTACGGCATCGAGATCCCGGCCTCCGTCCGCACCTGGCTGCAAAGCCCGGAATCGGAAACCGTCAAACCCGGTGACCCGAGTCTGGCCCGCAGTCATTTCCAGTTGATCGCCCGTCCTCAGCAATCGCTGGATGCGGCGGCGGTGAAATGCCGTCAAGCCGGTTTCAGCACGCTGATCCTCGGCGACCTGGAAGGCGAATCCCGCGAAGTGGCGAAAGTCCACGCCGGCATTGCGCGCCAGATCATCCATCACGGCCAGCCACTGGCGGCACCGTGCGTGATTCTCTCCGGCGGCGAAACCACCGTGACCGTGCGCGGCAATGGCCGTGGCGGACGCAACGCCGAATTCCTCCTCAGCCTCACCGACAGCCTCAAGGGCCAGCCCGGCGTGTATGCGCTGGCCGGTGACACCGACGGCATCGACGGCTCGGAAGACAACGCCGGCGCGATCATGACCCCGGACAGCTACGCCCGCGCCGCCGCCCTGGGCCTGAGCGCCAGCGACGAGCTGGATAACAACAACGGTTACGGCTACTTCGCGGCGCTCGATGCGCTGATCGTCACCGAGCCGACCCGCACCAACGTCAACGACTTCCGCGCCATCCTGATCCTCGAGAGCTCTAAATCATGACGCCTGACAAAAAGGTCAAAATCCTCGCCACCCTCGGGCCTGCCGTCGACGGCATCGAAGACATCCGCGAGCTGGTCGAGGCCGGGGTCAACATCTTCCGCCTCAACTTCAGCCACGGCGATCACGCCGACCACGCCAAGCGCTATCAGTGGATCCGCGAAGTCGAGCGCCAGCTCAACTACCCGCTCGGCATCCTGATGGACCTGCAAGGGCCGAAACTGCGGGTCGGCAAGTTCGCTGACGGCAAGGTTCAACTGCATCGCGGCCAAGCGTTTCGCCTCGATCTGGACACAACACCGGGCGACGAACGCCGGGTGAACCTGCCGCATCCGGAGATCATCGCGGCGCTGGAAGCCGGGATGGATCTGCTGCTTGACGACGGCAAACTGCGTCTGCGGGTCGTCACCAAATACAGCGATGCGATCGACACCACCGTGCTCAATGGCGGCGAACTGTCGGATCGCAAAGGCGTGAACGTGCCGCAAGCCGTACTCGATCTGAGCCCGCTGACCACCAAGGATCGCCGCGACCTGAGCTTCGGCCTGGAGCTGGGTGTGGACTGGGTGGCGCTGTCGTTCGTGCAGCGTCCGCAAGACATCATCGAGGCCCGCGAGCTGATCGGCGACAAGGCGTTCCTGATGGCGAAAATCGAGAAGCCGTCGGCCGTCGAGCAACTGCGCGAGATCGCCGAGCTGAGCGACGCGATCATGGTTGCCCGCGGCGACCTTGGCGTGGAAGTGCCGGCCGAAAGCGTGCCGCAGATCCAGAAAAACATCATCACCACCTGCCGCCAGCTCGGCAAACCGGTGGTGGTGGCAACGCAGATGCTCGAGTCGATGCGCTTCTCCCCGGCCCCGACCCGCGCCGAAGTCACCGACGTGGCCAACGCCGTGGCCGAAGGTGCCGATGCGGTGATGCTGTCGGCGGAAACCGCGTCCGGCGAATACCCGCTGGAAGCCGTGCAGATGATGAGCAAGATCATCCGCCAGGTGGAGAACGGTCCGGATTACCAGACCCAACTCGACGTGAGTCGGCCAAAAGCCGAAGCGACCGTGTCCGATGCCATCAGCTGTGCGATTCGCCGGATCAGCAACGTGCTGCCGGTGGCGGTGCTGGTCAACTACAGCGAGTCCGGCGCATCGAGTCTGCGTGCGGCGCGGGAGCGGCCGAAAGCGCCGATCCTCAACCTGACGCCGAACCTGCAGACCGCCCGCCGCTTGAGCGTGGCGTGGGGCATTCACTCGGTGGTCAATGATCGGCTGCGCCAGGTGGATGAAGTGTGCTCGACCGCGCTGGAAATCGCTCAGGCTCAAGGAATGGCCGAGCGTGGCGATACGTTGCTGATCACCGCGGGTGTGCCGTTTGGGCAGCCGGGGTCGACTAATTCGCTGCGGATCGAAACATTGATTTAACGCCTCACCGGCCTCTTCGCGAGCAGGCTCGCTCCCACAGTTGATTTGTGTGCACCACAAACTCAATGACTGAACAAAGATTCAATGTGGGAGCCAGCCTGCTGGCGAAGCAGGCGACTCGGTTTCACTGACATTCAGAACTGCCATGCCTGCCAACCATTTCAACACCCACTGCCCCGACTGGGCCGAAGCCTTGCTCAATGGTTTCAGTCAGATCTTCCTCCAGCGCCACCCGTTGTGTGGCCTGCTGTGCCTTTTGGCCATTTTATTCACCGCGCCGGTGCTGTTCGCCGGCGCGCTGCTCGGCGCGGTCGCCGGGCTGCTTACCGCGCAACGGCGCAACTACGCCAAGGCTGATCGCCAGGCCGGACTGTTCAGCTACAACGGCGTGCTAGTCGGCCTGTTGCTGAGCCTGTATTTCCCCTGGTCGCCGATGCTGCCGCCGCTGATTCTGGCCGCCGGTGGCCTAAGCGCGATGATCACGCAGCAGTGGCTCAAACGCACACGCCTCAGCGAATACCTGCCGGCCTACACCGCGCCCTTCGTGTTGCTGAGCTGGGTGTTCCTGTGCTTCGCCGAGCCTGCGACGCCGGCTCCGGCGCTTGAACTGAACACGCTGAACCTGCTTGGTGCCGCCCTGAAGGGGCTGGGCCAGGTGATGTTCCTCGACCATCCGCTGGCCGGTGCATTGATCGCCGCCGGTCTGCTGATCGCCGATCGCCGGGCATTTGCCTGGGCAATGGCGGCCTCGGCGATTGGTCTGGGCTCAAGCCTGTTGCACCACGACAGTCAGGTCGCGCTGCTCGGTCTGGGTGGTTACAACGCGGTGCTCGCCGCCCTCGCCTTCAGCACCCAGCGCCAGCAACCGTGGTTGCCGCTGTTCGGCATTGGCCTGGCGCTGCTGGTGACCCCGCTGTTCGGTGCCCTTGGCCTGGCGACGCTCACCGCACCGTTCATTCTTGCCTGCTGGCTGCTGCGCACCGGCATTCGCCTGATGCGCCAACCCGAGTTGAACGCGGCGCCTTGCGCTGACGGGGAGAATCAACCTAGGCTGCGCTGATTTATGGCCAGGGCGATTCGCATGAACGGCAACAACACGTGGCGTGATCGCCTGTACGTGATCATCTTTCAGACTGACACAGTAGCGGGACGTCGTTTCGACAAGACCCTGCTGCTGATCATCCTCGCCAGTCTGGTGACGGTGATCCTCGACAGCATCGATGACATCCACCAGAACTACGCCGATGTGCTGGCGTACATCGAGTGGGGCTTCACCGTCATCTTTCTCGGCGAATACCTGCTGCGCCTGTATTGCTCGCCCAAGCCGCTGCGCTACGCCTTCAGTTTCTACGGGCTGGTGGACTTGCTGGCGATCGTGCCCGGCATCCTCGCGCTGTATTACAGCGATGCCCAGTACCTGCTGATCATCCGGGTGATCCGGATGCTGCGGATCTTCCGTGTGCTCAAGCTCGGCCCGTACCTGAAACAGGCGCATTACCTGCTCGACGCCCTGCGCGGCAGCAAGCAGAAAATCCTCGTGTTCCTGCTCAGCGTCTGCACCCTGGTCACGGTGTTCGGCACCTTGATGTACGTGGTCGAAGGCCCGGAACATGGCTTCACCAGCATTCCCAAAGGCATCTATTGGGCTATCGTGACCCTGACCACCGTGGGTTATGGCGACATCGTGCCGAGGACCGTGCTGGGCCAGGTGATTTCGTCGCTGGTGATGATCACCGGTTATTCGATCATCGCCGTACCCACCGGGATTTTCACCGCTGAACTGGCCACGGCGATGCGCGGCGGTCAGCTGCAGCACGATTGCCCGGTGTGCAAGAAAGACAACCATGAACACGAAGCGTCGTTCTGCTCCCGTTGTGGCAATGCGCTGTTCAAGAAAATGGAATAAGCAAAGTTCTTTTTAATCTTTAAGCGACTATGCGCGCCCCGCTATAGTCGCTGGCAAATGGCCTCACCTTTGTAAAAACACCCCCACAGAACAAGGAATGCGCAGTGAAAAAACTCTTTGGCGCCTCACTTCTCGCCGCTGGTCTTGCCTTCGGCAGCGTGGCTCAGGCCGCACCGACCCTGCTTAACGTTTCCTACGACGTGATGCGCGATTTCTACAAGGACTACAACACTGCGTTCCAGAAACACTGGCAGGCCGAACACAACGAAAACATCACGGTGCAGATGTCTTTCGGCGGCTCGAGCAAGCAAGCCCGCTCCGTGATCGACGGCCTGCCGGCTGACGTCATCACCATGAACATGGCGACTGACATCAACGCTCTGGCCGATAACGGCAAACTGGTCCCGGAGAACTGGGTCACCCGTCTGCCGAACAACAGTGCGCCGTTCACCTCCGCGACCGTGTTCATCGTGCGCAAGGGCAACCCGAAAGCCCTGAAAGACTGGCCGGACCTACTCAAGGACGGCGTGCAGGTGATCGTGCCGAACCCGAAAACCTCGGGCAACGGCCGCTACACCTACCTGTCGGCCTGGGGCTACGTGCTGAAAAACGGCGGTGACGAGAACAAGGCGAAAGACTTTGTCGGCAAACTGTTCAAGCAAGCGCCGGTGCTGGACACCGGTGGCCGTGCCGCCACCACCACGTTCATGACCAACCAGATCGGCGACGTGCTGGTGACCTTCGAGAACGAAGCCGAAATGATCGCCCGCGAATTCGGCCGCGACCAGTTCGAAGTCATCTACCCAAGCGTCTCCGCCGAAGCCGAGCCGCCTGTATCGGTGGTCGATAAAGTCGTCGAGAAGAAAGGCTCCCGCGCCGCCGCCGAGGAATACCTGAAGTACCTGTGGTCGCCGGAAGGCCAGGAAATCGCTGCGGCCAACTACCTGCGTCCGCGTGACCCGGCGGTCCTGGCCAAGTACACCGACCGCTTCCCGAAAGTCGACTTCCTGTCGGTCGAGAAAACCTTCGGCGACTGGCGCACCGTGCAGAAGACCCACTTCAACGACGGCGGGATCTTCGACCAGATCTACAACGGCCAGTAAGGCGTGAGCTGACATGAAAAAGGCGACCTGAAGAGGTCGCCTTTTTTTGTGGGCAAAATCCCCTCTCCCTTAGGGAGAGGGTGAGGACTATTACATCGGTGGTTTCACGCCATCCTTGCCGGCCGATATCGATTGCGCGGTCAACGTGCCGTCCGCGCTCTGGGTCACGAAGGTAACGATCTTCACCCCGACCTTGAGCAGGCTGCGATCGCCCGGCGTCAAGTTGACGATCGGCACGTCCTCCGGCACCAGGATCTTCTGCTGGCCACCCTTGTAGTTGACGGTCAGCACCCGGCCGTTGCTCACCACCAGATCGCCGACGCTGCCATTGGTCATGCTGCTGCCCTTGGCGAGGTCGAACGGCCGGTGACCATCGCCGCTGCCGGCCAGCTCCGGCGGGAACACGTGAACCTCCAGCGCCTTGAGCGTGCCATCCTCCTGGGGAATGGCTGCCGAACCGATGTAGCTGCCGGGCTTGATGTCTTCGATGTTGGCCAGGGTGACGGCGCGGACCTTGGTGTCCGGGGTCAACTGGACCACTACGTTTTCGCCCGTGTTGACATGTACTTTGAGGGAGTCGGGGCTGACCCCGGTGATTTCGCCGCGTATGCCCATGCGCATGCCCGGGGCTTCGCCGGCGTAGACGCTGCCGGCACTGAGTACGCCGATCATCAAAAGAGTCGTGGTGTGGCGAAGCAACTGACGAAACATCGCAATCCTCCCGTTGAATGCACATGGAAATCCAGACGCAACATAAGCACGCTATCGAACAAGATGTAAGTGAATGTATCATCGTCCCTCTTCGGTCGGACGCAAGGTTCGCCGATGGACGACGGATTGTTCGACGCGATCTATTCCGCAACGGAATAACTGATATCGATCCAGGGCTTCTACCGCCCGCCCGTTTCGTCCCTTAGCCTCACCGCATTCTTTTTCGCTGGATCGAGAAACCCTATGACCGCCACAACTCACGCAATGACCCGAGGCATGGTGCTGCTGTTCGCTTTCTGCTGCGGCGCCATCGTTGCCAACATCTACTATGCCCAGCCGATCATCGGTCTGATTGCGCCGGACATCGGCCTGACCGACACCATGGCCAGTTTCATCGTGTCGCTGACCCAGATCGGTTACGCGCTGGGGCTGTTCTTCCTGGTGCCGCTGGCGGATCTGCTGGAAAACCGCCGTTTGATGATCATCACCACCGTGGTGGCGATTGCCAGTCTGCTGGGGGCGGCGTTTACCGATCAACCGAATGTGTTCCTATTGATTTCGTTGCTGGTGGGTTTCAGCTCGGTGTCGGTGCAGATCCTGATTCCGCTGGCGGCGCATCTGGCGCCGGAGGAATCCCGTGGCCGTGTGGTCGGCGGGATCATGGGCGGCCTGCTGCTGGGGATTCTGCTGGCGCGTCCGGTGTCGAGTGTGGTCGCTGACCATCTCGGCTGGCGGGCGATGTTCATGATCGCGGCGGCGTTGATGGCGGCGATCAGCATCGTGCTGGCCCTGACCGTGCCCAAGCGCCAGCCGGATCACAGCGCCTCCTATGGCCAGTTGATCGGTTCGCTGTGGACGCTGCTGCGCCAGCAACCGGTGCTGCGTCAGCGGGCGTTCTACCAGGCCTGCATGTTCGCCACCTTCAGCCTGTTCTGGACCGCCGTGCCGCTGGAACTGGCGCGCAACCATGGCCTGTCCCAGAGTGAAATCGCGATCTTCGCCCTGGTCGGCGCCATCGGTGCCATCGCCGCCCCGATCAGCGGACGCCTGGCCGACGCCGGCCACACCCGCGTCGCCTCGCTGCTGGCCATGCTGTTCGCCAGCCTGAGCTTCCTGCCGGCCTTCATCCACCCGGCCTACAGCGTGATCGGCCTGGCCGTGACCGGTGTGGTGCTCGACTTCTGCGTACAGATGAACATGGTGCTCGGCCAGCGTGCGGTCTACTCCCTCGACGCCAAAAGCCGCGGCCGCCTCAACGCGCTGTACATGACCAGCATCTTCATCGGCGGCGCCTTCGGCTCGTCGGTGGCCAGTGCGGTGTACGAACATGGCGGCTGGCTGTGGATCGTGATTGTTGGCAGTGCGTTTCCGCTGCTGGCGCTGGTGCGGTTTTTGAGTGTGTCCCAGAAAACAGTGATGGCAACTGCTTGAGAGGTGCGAGGCGCTGCCCAGCGGCAGCGCCCGACGCTCAATGCCGGACCAGTTTTTCCATGGCGGCATCCGCCAGAAAGGATGAACGACTTTTGACGTTGTGCTCGCGCACATAGCGGTCGATACGCTGGATGACATAACCGGGCAACGTCACGTTGACCTTTTCGGTCTTGCCCATGTACGGCGAAATATCCAGCTCCAGCATGCCCCAGCCCATGTCGGCAAATTCCGGGTTGTTGCGATGAGTGGCCGCCGAGGTCGGCATCGGAATCGGGTCACCATCCGCCGCGATCTCCTGCAGCATGATGTGGGCAATCTCTACGGCTGCGTTGTAGGCATCCTCAAACGTATCACCGGCCGTTACCGCGCCGGGAATATCGGGGATCTGAATACCGATGGCGGTGTTCTCGTCGCCCCACTCGATGCAGATTGGGTATTGCATTACGAATCTCCTGTGTCACTGGCTGGCGGGTTGTATAACCCGGCGCGCCTCCTGATGCTCTTGACCGTCCCGACCGGCAAATCCTTCTTCGGGTGAGGAACGGGAATCGTGTAAGGGTTGTAACGGTGCGTGAAGATGTGATGACTGCCGGTAATCCGATCCAGCGTCCAGCCTGCTTCCTCCAGCTCCTTGATCAATAACCTGCTCTGCACCAACCGCCTCCTTGCTTCGGCTCAACAAAAGTAACTCTAGAGTTATCTTTACTCAAGCACAGAAATCCGCAGGACGACGTTCGGTTGTTTTGCAGCATGTGATTGATGCACTGTCCTCGGACCCGATTAAACTCGGCTGCCATGCTTGCTCCTCTCTATTCTCAAGGACCACCGATGGACCGCCTCGCCGCCATGGAAACCTTCGTCTACGTCGTGGAAACCGGCTCGTTTTCTGCCGCTGCCCGGCGACTGGATATCGGCCAGCCCGCCGTGTCGAAAACCATCGCCCAACTCGAAACCCGCCTCGGCGTACGCCTGCTGTTGCGTTCGACCCGAGGCCTGACGCCGACCGAGGCCGGCCTGGCATTTTTCGAGCGGGCCAGGCGTGCACTCGAAGAAGCCGACGAGGCCGACAACGCTGCCCGAGGCGTGGCCGGCGGCCTGAGCGGAAATCTGCGGGTCAGCACGGCCGTGACCTTCGGCCGGATGCATGTGGTGCCGCACCTGGGGCCGTTCCTCGATCAACACCCGCAACTCAATGTCGACCTGTTGCTCGACGACCAGAACATCAACCTCGTGGAAGAAGGCATCGACGTCGCCCTGCGCCTGGGGCCGCTCAGCGACTCCGGCCTGACCGTGCGCAAGATCGCCGAATGCCGGCGCGTCATCGTTGGCACTCCAGCCTACTTCGCCAGTCACGGTGAACCTGCCTGCCCTGCCGATCTGAGCCGACACCGCGCCGTCATCTACAACCGTGGCGGAGGCGCCACCTGGCATTTCACCAAGGCCGATGAAGAACAGTCGGTGACCGTCAACGGCCGTCTGCGCGTCAGCGCTGCCGAAGGTTTGCGCGAGGCGGTGCTGGCCCATCAGGGGCTGGGGATGGGCTCGGAGTGGATGGTTGCACCAGAACTGGCCAGTGGCGCAGTGAAGGCTGTCATGAGCGATTGGGTTTTGCCGAAGCAGGAGCTGTGGGCGGTGTTTCCGACGGGCAGGATGGCCAGCGCCAAGGCGCGGGTGTTTGTTGAGTATGTGCAGGGAATGTTGATGAAAAAGCCGTAAAGCAGTACTCGTTTCGTTTATTGCGATTTTCGCTTATTTCGAATAACGTTCCCGGCATTACTCATTCCCAAAGCCGGACTCGCCATGTCGACCGTTATTCATCCCTCCATCAGCCTCCCCGTAGAACGTGAAGTCAAAGCCGCCATTGAAGGGCAGCGTGCCCTGGCTGCTTACCTTGCGACCCATTTCGAGACCCAACACATCCAGATTTTCGACGAGCAGAATGAAGCTCATCGCGTCGAACTGCCTACCTCGGCCCTGCGCCTGCTGATCGACATTCTGGCGGAGCTGGCAGCCGGCAACGCGGTCCAGGTCGTGCCGGTGCATGCTGAATTGACGACTCAGGAAGCCGCCGACCTGCTCAACGTCTCACGCCCACACCTCATAAAACTGCTGGAAAGCGGCGAGTTGTCCTACCACAAAACAGGCAAGCACCGACGTGTGCGCTTTGCCGATCTGATGGACTATAAGAACCGGCGCACCACCGCCAGCGAGCAGGCAATGGCGCTTCTCGCAGAGCAAGCTCAGGCGTTAAGGACAGGATACGAGTGAGGCGTTCCTCTTTCACTGCTGCCTCGCCAATGAAAAGCCGATGCGTGCGTCTTGTACCCCGCCCCCTTGAGAGATTTTCTGATGTGGCTTGCGCTCTCAGGACGATTTCGGGCGAGATGGACCCTGGATAGCAAAACGGCGATCCCAAGATCGCCGTTTTTCATTACTCCCCGAACTGTTTGCCCAACCCCGCCGGCACACCGTGGATGTTGGTGTCCTCCCACGGTCCGTTCGGGCTGATCGAGCGGCTCCAGCCGTTGTTCCAGCGGTAGTAGGTGCGCTGGCGGTAGAAGGTGTTGGGCTGGTCATCCAGTACGTATACGCCCAGTTTCTGATCCCAGTGACTGTTGCCGCCCGGTGGCGGGGCGAAGCTCGCCGAAGTGCGCGGGGCGGGTTTCGAGGGTTTGGCCGGGATGCCCGGTTTGCCCGGCGTCGGACTGGTCGACGGGGTCGGGCTCGGCTGTGACGGCGGGATCGGCGGCAGCCGTGTCGTCGGCTCCGGCCGTTGCACCGCACATGCGCTCAAGCCCAGGGCCAGTGTGAGGACTGTGATTCGGGCGATGGCGTTCATGGCGGTGCGTTCCTGTGGGTTCCGGCTATTTGTCCGGGCTGTCGATGGTCAGTTTTTGTGGCGCGGTGGTGCTGCTGGCCAGAGGCCCGCTGCGGCCTACCCACTCACCGGCGGTCGGCTGACCGGCACGGGAGACGCGCGCAACCAGTTGGACTTCAGGAAAGTTCGACAGTTTCAACTGCGGCATCATTGCATCGGCATCGCCCAGCTCGACGGTTACCGGCAGGTCGGCAACGGTCAGACGCTTGGCGGCCAGCGGCGCTGGAGGGCCGGAAACGGCGCGGGCGAAGATGAACACGCTGTCGCCCGGTTGCACCTTGCCCTTGAGCTCGCTGGCCAGATCGACGCTGACCTTGAGCAGCGCGGTTTTCGCCACCGGCGCCTGAGCCACCTTGCCGCCGCTGGCTTCAAGTTTCTCGGTCGCTCGCGCGATACCGCCCTGCAGGGCTTCGCGGGATTTGTCATTCGCCGGCAGTTGCTCCAGCAGGCGATTCCAGTAGTCGATGGCTTGCTGATAGCGCTCACCTTCGAACGCGGCGATACCGAGCAGGCCGAGGCTGGTGACTTCTTTCGGATCAGCCTTCAGCGCCTCGTCAGTCAACGCCTGGATCTTGTCCGACCACTTCTTGCCATCGGCGAAGTACTGCGCCTGCGCCCACTGGCCGAGCAACTCCGGTTGACGACCGGCCAGGTTGGCGGCGCGCTCGAACATTTTCGCCGCATCCGCCGGACGATCCTGAGCCATGTAGGTGCGACCGAGGAAATACAGGCCTTCGGCGGAATCCGGTTGCGCGGCCACGGCGCGCTCCAGCCGCCGGGTCATCTCTTCCATCGACTGTGGTGCCTGGGCGAACTCGCGGGTCAGTTCGACTTTGTCAGCGGCACCAAAATGCAGGTACAGACCGAGCCCCAGCACCGGCACCAGCACGGCCGCCAGCAACGGCAACGGCTTGCCCAGTTTCGAAACCCGGGTCGGCGCCACACCTTCGGTGTCGGCCAGCAACTCACGAGCTGCTTCGGCGCGGCCGCTGTCCATTTGCGCGGCATCGAGCACGCCTTCAGCCTGCTGCGATTGCAGTTCGGCGACACGTTCCTGAAACAGGGCGACGTTCAGGGCAGTCCGATCCTCTTCACGCTGGGCGCGACGTTCACGCAAAACAGGAATCAGCAGAAAACTCAGGGCGACCAGAAGCAACAGCCCTGCGGCAAGCCAGAAATCAATCATTCTTGGTTTTTATCCAACAGTTGGTCGAGGCGCTGACGCTCTTCAGGGGACAGCGATTGCGGAGTCTCGGCGCGTTGCCCGCGACGGCGGCGGACGATCACGGCGATGACGACAAAACCGCCGAGCAACAATCCGGCGGGGCCAAACCACAGCAGCGCGGTCTTGGCATTCAGCGCCGGTTTGTAGCGGACGAAATCACCGTAGCGGTCGACCATGAAGTCGATGATCTGCTGATTGTCCTTGCCCTCGCCGAGCATGCGGAAAATCTCTTTGCGCAGGTCGGCGGCAATCGGCGCGTTGGAGTCGGCGATGTCCTGGTTCTGGCACTTGGGGCAGCGCAGTTCCTTGGTCAGCTCGCGGAAACGCTCGCGATCGCCCTCTTTGGCGAACTCATAGGTGTCGATGGCGGCGTGGGCCACACCAGCCAGACTCAGCCCCAGTACCACGGCAGCAATAAAACGCTTCATGGCTTGGCCTCATCGACCAGCGCCTGATACTTGGCCGCCAGTTTTTCGCGCCAGACCTGCTCGTCGATCACCCCGACGTACTTGTCGCGGATGATGCCCTTGGCGTCGATGAAGAAGGTTTCCGGCGCGCCGTAGACACCGAGGTTCAGGCCCAGGGAGCCTTCGTCATCGCGGATATCCAGTTGATACGGATTGTGGAATTCGGCCAGCCACTTCAACGCATCGGCGTTGGTGTCCTTGTAGTTGATGCCGTAGATCACCACGCCGCGCTCGGCGAGTTTGTTCAGCACCGGATGCTCGACCCGACAGGAAATGCACCAGGTACCCCAGACGTTGACCAGCGCCGGTTTTCCGAGGATGTCGGCCTTGGTCAGGGTCTTGTCGCCCTGCACAGCCGGCAGGGAAAACTCCGGGAACGGTTTGCCGATCATCGCCGAGGGCAGTTCCGCCGGATCAAGATACAGACCGCGATAAAGAAATACCGCCACCAGCAGGAAAATCGCCAGCGGCACCAGCATCAACCAACGTCTCATGCAGCGGCTCCTTCCATGCCCAGCGCTTCACGCACTTTGGCTTTGACCTTGACCCGATAACGCCGATCCAGCGCCGCCAGCAGACCACCGAAACCGGTCAGCAGACCGCCGAACCAGATCCAGCGCACGAACGGTTTGACGTGCACCCGCACCGCCCAGGCGCCATCGCCCAACGGTTCGCCCAAGGCGACGTAGAGGTCGCGGGTGAAACCGGCGTCGATTCCGGCTTCGGTCATCATCGAACTCTGCACGGTGTACAGGCGTTTTTCCGGGTGCAGCACGCTGACTTCGCGGCCATCGCGGATCACCCGGATGGTGCCTTTGTCAGAGGTAAAGTTCGGGCCTTCGAAGTGTTTGGCACCTTCGAACACGAACTGATAACCGGCCAGTTCCATCGACTCGCCCGGCGCCAGACGCAGGTCGCGCTCGGCACTGTTCTGACTCGACAACACCACGCCCAGCGCGCACACGGCGATGCCGATGTGGGCCAGTTGCATGCCCCAGTAGCTGCGGGTCAGGGTCGGCAGGCCTTTGATCAGGCCTTTGTGGCGCGTCTTGTCGAAGATGTCGCGCACACCGGCCAGCAACACCCATGCCGCCAGCAGGAAGCTCGCGATCACCGCCCAGTTGAAATCGCCGTAGGCGACACCGGCAACGACTGCCAGGGCGACGCTGCCCAGCAGCACCGGGGTCAGCATGTTGGCCAGCCATTTCACCGGCGTATCTTTCCAACGCACGATCACACCGACCGCCATCACCACCATCAGCAGCGCCATCAACGGAATGAACAGCGCGTTGAAGTACGGCGGGCCAACCGACAACTTGGCGCCACTGATGGCATCCAGAATCAGCGGGTACAGGGTGCCGAGCAGAATCATCGACGCCGCCACCACCAGCACCAGGTTGTTGCCCAGCAGCAGGGTTTCCCGCGACCACAGGTTGAAACCGACCTGGCTCTTGACCACCGGCGCGCGCAAGGCAAACAGCGTCAGCGAACCGCCGACCACAAACAGCAGGAAGATCAGGATGAACACGCCGCGCTCAGGATCCGAGGCGAACGCGTGCACCGAGGTCAGCACGCCGGAACGTACCAGGAACGTCCCGAGCAGGCTCAGGGAGAACGCGGCAATCGCCAGCAACACCGTCCAGCTCTTGAATACGCCACGTTTTTCCGTGACTGCCAGGGAGTGGATCAGCGCCGTGCCCACCAGCCATGGCATGAACGAGGCGTTTTCCACCGGGTCCCAGAACCACCAGCCGCCCCAGCCGAGTTCGTAGTAAGCCCACCACGAACCCAGGGTGATGCCGATGCCGAGGAAAGCCCAGGCAACGATGGTCCACGGACGCGACCAGCGTGCCCACGCCGCATCAAGACGACCGCCGAGCAATGCGGCGATGGCGAAAGCAAACGCCACCGAGAAACCGACGTAGCCCATGTAGAGCATCGGCGGATGCACGATCAGACCGATGTCCTGCAGCAACGGGTTGAGGTCACGACCGTCGGCCGGGATCTGCGGCAGGATCCGCGAGAACGGGTTCGAAGTCAGGATCAGGAACAGCAGGAAACCGGTGCTGATCATGCCCATCACCGCCAGAACGCGAGCAAGCATGACTTGCGGCAACTGCCGGGAGAACACCGAAACCGCGAAGGTCCAGCCACCGAGGATCAACGCCCACAGCAGCAACGAACCTTCGTGGGCGCCCCACACGGCGCTGAATTTGTAGTACCACGGCAGCGCGCTGTTGGAGTTCATCGCGACGTAGGCCACGGAGAAATCGTCGGTCATGAAGGCATAGGTCAGAACGCCGAAGGCGAACAGCAGGAACGCGAACTGCCCCCAGGCCGCTGGCTGGGCGAGGCCCATCCACAGACGGTCGCCGCGCCAGGCACCGAGCAACGGCACCACGGCCTGCACCAGCGCGAAACACAGCGCCAGGATCATCGCCAGATGGCCGAGCTCGGGAATGAAAATGGTGGATGTCATCGATCAACCCTCCTTCGCAGGGGTTGGCGCGGATTGACCGCTGTCCTTCAGGGCCTTGGTCACTTCCGGCGGCATGTATTTTTCGTCGTGCTTGGCCAGCACTTCATCGGCGACCACGACGCCATCGGCGTTGAGCTTGCCCAGTGCGACGATGCCCTGCCCTTCGCGGAACAGGTCCGGCAGGATGCCGCGATAGGTGATGGTCACGGACTTGTTGAAGTCAGTGACCACGAATTTCACGTCCAGGGAGTCCGGGGAACGTTGCAGCGAACCTTTCTCGACCATGCCGCCGGCGCGAATGCGGGTGTCCTGCGGCGCTTCGCCGTTGGCGATCTGGGTCGGGGTGTAAAACAGATTGATGTTCTGCTGCAGGGCGCTCAGGGCCAGGCCGACGGCAGCGCCGACCCCGACCAGAATCGCCAGAATGATGATCAAGCGTTTTTTGCGCAGCGGATTCACTTGCCGTTCTCCCGGCGCAGACGACGCGCCTCTTGTTGCAGGTAACGCTTGCGGGCCGCGATCGGCGCCGCCACGTTGAGGATCAGGACCGCCAGACAGATGCCGTAGGCCGACCAGACATACAGGCCGTGATGGCCCATGGCGAGGAAGTCGCCGAATGACGCGAAACTCATCGAGCGGCCTCCAGGCTGTTCTGCACTTCTTCTTTCACCCAACTGGCACGGGCTTCGCGCTTGAGCACTTCAAGGCGCATGCGCAGCAACAGTACGGCGCCGAAGAAACAGTAGAAACCCAGCACCGTCAGCAACAGCGGCAGCCACATTTCGGCGGGCATCGCCGGTTTTTCGGTCAGGGTGAAGGTCGCGCCCTGGTGCAGGGTGTTCCACCACTCCACCGAGTATTTGATGATCGGGATGTTGATCACGCCGACGATGGCCAGCACCGCGCAGGCCTTGGCGGCGCTGTCGCGGTTGCTGATGGCGTTGCCCAGGGCGATCACGCCGAAGTACAGGAACAGCAGAATCAGCATCGAGGTCAGCCGCGCGTCCCAGACCCACCACGAACCCCAGGTCGGCTTGCCCCAGATCGCCCCGGTGACCAGCGCCACGGCGGTCATCCAGGCACCGATCGGCGCGGCGCATTGCAGGGCGACGTCGGCCAGTTTCATCTTCCACACCAGCCCGACCACACCGCACACCGCCAGCATCACGTAGATCGACTGGGCGAGCATCGCGGCGGGAACGTGGATGTAGATGATGCGAAAGCTGTTGCCTTGCTGATAGTCCGGCGGCGCGAAGGCCAGGCCCCAGACGACGCCGACAGCGATCAGCAGCAACGCTGCAATGCTCAGCCACGGCAGGAACTTGCTGCTGATGCCGTAGAACCACTTGGGCGAGCCGAGCTTGTGAAACCAGGTCCAGTTCATACTGTTTCCATCACGGGTGCCGCTCATCGGTGTGAGCAGTCTCAGGGTCTTTGCTGGTTAAATTTTAACCAGACCTCATTATTCGCCGACGCTGATCTTCAGGCCAGCAGCTATTGCAAAAGGTGTCAGGGTTATCGCCAGGGCGGTCAGGCTGCCAAGCCACAACAGATAACCCGTTGCCGGCATGCCCTGCAGCGCCGCCTGCAAGGCGCCACTGCCGAGGATCAACACCGGGATGTACAACGGCAGAATCAGCAGCGCCAGCAACAGGCCACCGCGTTTCAGACCGACCGTCAGCGCCGCGCCCACCGCGCCGAGCAAGCTCAGCACCGGCGTTCCCAGCAGCAACGAAAGCAGCAATACCGGCAGACACGCAGCCGGCAACCCGAGCATCAACGCCAGTAACGGCGAGAGCAAAACCAGTGCCAGCCCGGAAAAAAGCCAGTGTGCCAGCACCTTGGCCAACACCAGAAGTGGCAGGGGGTGCGGCGAAAGGACCCACTGTTCAAGGGATCCGTCTTCGAAATCACTGCGGAAAAGCCCGTCCAGCGAGAGCAGGACCGACAAAAGCGCCGCCACCCAGACTAACCCCGGGGACAAGTTTTGCAATACTTGAGTTTCCGGTCCGACGGCCAGCGGGAACAATGCGATGACGATGGCGAAGAAAATCAGCGGATTGGCCAGCTCCGCCGGGCGGCGGAACAGCAGTCGGGATTCACGGGCAACCAGCAGGCCGAACACACTCATACTGCCCACTTCCCCAGATCGATGTCGCGATAACCGGCCGGCATCTGGCTCAGCGTGTGGTGCGTGGTCAACACCACCAAGCCGCCCTGCTCGCAGTGATTGGCCAGGTGTTCTTCGAGCTGCGCCACGCCTTGCTTGTCCAGCGCGGTGAACGGCTCATCGAGGATCCACAGCGGCGGGCTGTCCAGATACAAGCGCGCCAGCGCCACGCGGCGCTGCTGACCGGCGGACAGGCTGTGGCAGGGAACATCCTCGAAACCGCGCAATCCAACCGCCGCCAGTGCCTGCCAGATCGCGTCGCGTCCGGCAGGTTGATGCAGGGCGCAGAGCCAGGCGAGGTTTTCTTCCGGGGTCAGCAGGTCCTTGATCCCGGCGGCATGACCGATCCACAGCAGGTTGCGCGCCAGTTCGCTGCGTTGCTCGGCCAGGGGTTGACCGTTGAGCAGTACTTGACCGTCGGTCGGCTGCATCAGGCCGGCCAGCAGGCGCAAGAGACTGGTCTTGCCGCTGCCGTTGGGACCGCTGATCTGCACCATATCGCCAGTGGCCAGTCTCAATTCGAGATTCTCGAAGAGCAGTCTGAGATCACGCTCACAGGCGAGGCCGACGGTTTGCAGGACAGGGCTGGTCAAGGGTTCACGGGCCTTATACGGTTCAAGTCGGCTCTGGGGCGGCCGTTAAAGAGTTGCAGCATAAATGCAATGACGGCTCAATCCAGAGAGCTGGGTCAAACAATTGCTATGTTTTTTTGAACGAACGGAAGGACGGGCGGCATTATACATGGCGTCCCCTGCTCTCCCGAGTGCATTTTCCTCAGGTTGTGTCCGCGTATGACAGGCGAAATGAACATCCTCCCGCTCCCGCCCACCACCCCGGCGACCGCTCGTCCGCAGGTGGGTGAGCTGCTCAAGTTGCTGACGCCGATGGACGGGCTGATTGCCGCCGGTCAGAGCGCCAAGGCCGAGGTGTTGTCGCTGAAACCGGCGGACCAGGCCTTTCAGGTATTGCTCAAGGTCACCCTCGACGGCGGCCGCCAGACCACCGTGCAGGCGACCAGTCCCCTGCCGCTGCCGCAAGGCACCAATCTGGCGGTCACCCAGCCGTCAGCGGGCAATCTGGCGGTTACCGTACAACAGGCCATCGCCACGGCTGTCGCCACCCTCACCCGCATCGACACCGCGCAATTGCCGGTCGGTACGCTGCTGCAAGGCAAGGTGCTGACCAATCAGGCCTTGCCGCAGGTGCCAGGGCAGCCGACGGTGTTCCGCTCGACGGTCAGCCTGCTCAACACCGTGTTGAGCGGCAGCACCCTGAGCCTCGACAGCCCGCAGCCGTTGCGCATCGGCACGCTGCTGTCGGCGCTGGTACAGGATTCCCAGACCCTGAAATTCCTGCCGTTGAGCAGTCGTCAGGAACAACTGGCGGTCAGTCAGCAACTGGTCAGCCAGCAGAGCCGCCAGGGTTCGCTGGATGGTTTGTTGAAAATGCTCCAGAGCCTGCCACCCGCCGACGATCAGACCTCCAGTGATCTGCGCGCCGCCGTGGACCGGCTGCTGGCCAACCTGCCGGACGTCGGGCAACTGACCACACCCAAAGGCCTGGCCCAGGCGCTGCTCAACAGCGGCGCGTTTCTCGAAGCCAAATTGCTCGCCGGGCAAAACCCGACGCTGACCCCGGACATGAAAGGCGATCTGCTCAAGCTGATCGCGCAACTCACCCCCGGCCTGCCCGGCAATACCAATCTGAATGCGATCATCGCCGCCAACACCCTGGCCCAGGCGATGCCGAGCTTCGTGCGCAATGCCCTTGGCATGCTCGGCCAGGTCAGCGCCAAACCGGTGCCGGGCGGTTTCCCGCTACCGGACCGGTTGCTGCAAAGCCTGGAAGGCGAAGGCGATCTGGAACACTTGCTGCGCCTGGCCGCCGCCGCGGTCTCGCGCCTGCAAAGCCATCAACTGTCGAGCCTGGAACAGACCGGCGTGACCGACGACGGGCGCCTGCTCAGCACCTGGCAACTGGAAATCCCGATGCGCAACATGCAGGACATCGTGCCGTTGCAGGTCAAGTTCCAGCGCGAAGAAGCGCCACAAGAAGAAAAACAGAACGAACGCCGTGACAGCGAGCGCGAAACCAAACAACAGCTGTGGCGCGTCGATCTGGCCTTCGACATGGAACCGCTGGGGCCGATGCAGGTTCAGGCGCAACTGATCAACGGCAGCCTGTCGAGCCAGCTATGGGCCGAACGGCCATACACTGCCGACCTGATCGAAACCAATCTGGCCGCACTGCGCCAGCGCCTGCTGGATCGCGGGCTCAACGTCGGCGATCTCGACTGCCACCTCGGCACCCCGCCGCAAGGCATCCAAACCCGTCTCGAACACCGCTGGGTCGACGAAACCGCATGAACGATTCCACTGCTCCACGCCAGGCCATCGCCCTCAAGTACGACGGCAGCCACGCCCCGACCCTCACCGCCAAGGGCGACGATGAACTGGCCGAGGAAATCCTGCGCATCGCCCGCGACTGTGAAGTGCCGATCTACGAGAACGCCGAACTGGTGAAGTTGCTGGCGCGAATGGAACTGGGCGACAGCATCCCGCAGGAGCTATACCTGACGATTGCCGAGATCATCGCGTTTGCCTGGAACCTCAAGGGCAAGTTCCCGCAAGGACACGACCCGGATGCGCCGATGGTCGAGAAGGACATCACCGATCGCGGCGACGATTACTGAAGGCAAAAAAAATCGCAGTCATCGACTGCGATTTTTTTGTTCCGCTCGAAACTCTCAACTGCTTCTGTGCAGCTTGCGCATCAACTCCGCCTCAGCCTGGGTCAACCCGCAGGACTGAGTCAGCTCATCGACACTCGCGCCCATCCCCACCAGTTTCGCCGCCTGGGCGAATGACAGGCTGGACGGGTCGCGCTGTTCGAGCTGGGTGATTTTGTCCGGGATCGGACTGACGACCGCGCGCAGCTCGTGCAGGGCTTCGCCCATGCGCACGTTGCCGTTCTGGTAATCGTCGACACGCTTGGCCAGGTCCTTGATGCGCTGGTCACGCAGCGCATCGCCCTGGGCCTGTTGCGCAGCGATCACGCGCTGCGCCTTGATGTACGCCAGAAACATCGCCAGCGTGCCTGCCCAGAACAGGAACAGGACAATGACCGCTACCTCGAGAATCAATCAGATATTCTCCAGTTCCGACCATTCTTCTTCGCTCATCATCTTGTCCAGCTCGACCAGGATGAGCAACTCGTTGTTCTTGTTGCACACGCCCTGGATGAACTTGGCCGACTCTTCGTTACCGACGTTCGGTGCGGTCTCGATCTCCGACTGACGCAGGTAAACCACTTCAGCCACGCTGTCGACCATGATGCCGACCACTTGCTTGTCGGCTTCGATGATGACGATACGGGTGTTGTCGCTGATCTCGCCGCTCATCAGGCCGAAGCGCTGACGGGTGTCGATCACGGTCACCACGTTGCCGCGCAGGTTGATGATGCCCAGCACGTAGCTTGGAGCACCCGGAACCGGAGCGATCTCGGTGTAGCGCAGGACTTCCTGAACGCGCATCACGTTGATGCCGTAGGTTTCGTTGTCCAGCTTGAAGGTCACCCATTGCAGGATCGGATCTTCGGAACCCTTTGCCGCAGTAGCCTTGTCGTTCATACCCTAGCCCCTCGAAAAACCGCGCCTGGCGGTGTGTGTTCTGTGCGCCGCCATGCGTATGCCGGTGCTGTCTGTTATGTAAGTTTTATGTCGGTTTGTGGTTCGGCTTACTGCCGGACATGTGCTTTGCCCCACCGCTGGCGATCAGCTCGGCCAGTGCGGAGACATCGAGCAAGGCGCACATGTGTTCAATCACCGTGCCCGCGAGCCATGGCCGCTGACCCCGTTGACTTCTCCATTTGATTTCATTCGGGTCCAGGCGCAACGAGCGGCTGACCTGATGCACCGCCAGCCCCCACTCGTAACCTTGTACCGAAATCACGTATTGCAGGCCCTGACGGAAGTCATCGCGATAGCGATCCGGCATGACCCAGCGCGCGGTGTCCAGCACCTTCAGGTTGCCGGCCTGGCTTGGCAGGATGCCGAGAAACCATTCCGGCTGACCGAACAGCGGCGTCAGCTCATGGCCGGCCAGCGAATAGATCGAGCCCAGGCACACCAGCGGCACGGCCAGGGTCAACCCGGCCACATCGAACAACAGGCATTCGAAGGCTTCCGACGCCCAGGCCGGGCGGCCGTCGGTTTCCACCGGTGGCGGCGTATTGCTCGGTGGCAGATGCACTTCCACCAGTGGCGCAACCAGAGTCGGCTCGACCGGGGCTGGTGCAGGCGTTTCAGGTTCGGGCGCTGGCGCCGCCGGAACCGGCGGCGTTTGCAGAAGTTGGGTTTGCAGCAGCGGTGCCAGCGTCGAGACCACGCGCACCGGCTCAGGCTCTTTGATCAACGTTGCAGGTGCCTTCGCTACCACAGCCGCCGGCGCTGCAACCGGGGCGACCGGTCGCGCGGCTTGTTGCGCATCGCGGGCCTGTTCTTCAAGCACGGCGGCCTGGAATTCATCGAGTACGGCGGTGTTCTCGACCACCTCGACCGGCGCCTCGACGGCCTGCGGGATCTCTTCCGTCACCTCCTGCAGCAAGCCGTCCAGATAGGACTGCAGCGCCAGTTGCGGCTTCGATGTCAGCTTGATCGGCCGATTCATGCTCAGGCCACCTGCGGAACGAGTTGCTGCGCCAGCAGATGCTTGAGCAGCGCGCGGTAAGCCAGCACGCCACGGCTCTTGCCGTCGAATTGCGAAGGCGTGACACCAGCACGGCTGGCGTCGCGCAGACGGGTATCGACCGGGATATAACCCTGCCAGATCTCCTCGGGGAATTTGTCGCGCAGCACGCGCAAGGTACCCATCGACGCCTGGGTGCGGCGGTCGAACAGGGTCGGCACGATGCTGAACGGCAGCGCCTGTTTGCGCGAACGGTTGATCATCGCCAGGGTGTTGACCATCCGCTCCAGGCCTTTGACGGCCAGGTGTTCGGTCTGCACCGGGATCACCAGTTGCTGACTGGCGGCCAGGGCGTTGACCATCAGCACGCCGAGCAACGGCGGGCTGTCGATGATTGCGTAATCGAAGTCCTGCCACAGCTGCGCCAGACTCTTGGCGATCACCAGACCCAGGCCACTCTGCCCCGGCGACTGACGCTCGAGGGTGGCCAGCGCGGTGCTGGACGGCAACAGGGAAATGCGTTCATCGCTGGTGGACAGCAGCAACTGGCCCGGCAGGCCCTGCGGCACACTGCCCTTGTGCAGAAACAGGTCGTAGTTGCTGTGTTCCAGGCTGTCGGGGTCGTAACCGAAATAGCTGGTCATCGAGCCGTGCGGGTCGAGATCGACCACGACCACGCGTTTGCCCGCCTCGGCCAGCAAACCGGCTAAAGCGATGGAAGAAGTGGTTTTACCAACACCACCCTTTTGATTGGCGACTGCCCAGACTCTCATTCGGATTGTTCCTCCCGGCCGAGATGCTCGGCCGAGACATGGCTCAGCGTATTAATGCGGGCGACGGAGAATTGACGGCACTCTCGCGTCCCGGCGTCTTGACCGGGGTCGGTGCAGTTTGTGTGCCAGCACGCTTCAACGCGGCGTCCGGTGTTGCATTGGCGGTCCCGGTGCCGGTCAGGCTGCGACGCACATCGAGATTGCGCGACACCACCAGCACCACGCGACGGTTCTTCGCCCGGCCTTCGGCGGTGGCGTTGTTGGCCACCGGCTGGAATTCGCCGTAACCCACCGAGGCCATGCGGCCCGGGTTGACGCCCTGCATCGCCAGCATGCGCACGATGCTCGCCGAACGCGCCGAGGACAGTTCCCAGTTGGTCGGGTACTGCGCGGTGCGGATCGGCTGGTCGTCGGTGAAGCCTTCGACGTGGATCGGGTTGTCGAACGGTTTGAGGATCGCCGCGACCTTGTCGATGATGTTGAACGCGATGTCGCTCGGCATCGCATCACCGCTGCCGAACAACAGGCTGGAGTTGAGTTCGATCTCGACCCACAGCTCGTTGCCGCGCACGGTCATCTGGTTGCTCGCGATCAAGTCGCCGAACGCGGCGCTGATATCGTCGGCGATGCTTTTCAGCGGATCGCTGGCCCCGGCAATGCCGGCATCGACCTGTTCGGAGTCCTTGACCAGCGGCTTGGCCGGGGTCACGGTTTTCGGGCGTTCCTCACCGATCGGGATCGGCTTGAGCGAGCGGTCGGAGTCGGTGAAGACCCCGATCAGCGCTTCGGAGATGACCTTGTACTTGCCTTCGTTGATCGACGAGATGGAGTACATCACCACGAAAAAGGCAAAGAGCAAGGTGATGAAGTCGGCGTAGGAAACCAGCCAACGTTCATGGTTTACGTGCTCTTCATGCTGGCGACGACGTGCCATGAGGTTAGTCCCTTAATCCATGAAGCCCTGAAGCTTCAACTCGATGGAGCGTGGGTTTTCACCTTCAGCGATCGACAAAATACCTTCCAACAACATTTCGCGATAACGCGACTGCCGCAACGCAATTGACTTGAGCTTGGCAGCGACCGGCAGCAACACCAGGTTGGCACTGGCCACACCGTAGATGGTGGCGACGAATGCCACGGCGATACCGTTGCCCAGTTGCGACGGATCGGCCAGGTTGCCCATCACGTGGATCAGGCCCATCACCGCACCGATGATACCGATGGTCGGCGCGTAACCACCCATGCTTTCAAAGACCTTGGCGGCCTCGATGTCGCGGGCTTCCTGGGTGTAGAAATCCACTTCGAGAATGCTGCGGATCGCTTCCGGCTCGGCGCCGTCGACCAGCAGTTGCAGGCCCTTGCGCGAGTAGGCGTCGGGTTCGGCATCCGCCACGCCTTCCAGGCCCAGCAGGCCTTCCTTGCGTGCGGTGAGGCTCCAGTTGACGACGCGGTCGATGCCGCCGGCCAGATCCACGCGGGGCGGGAAAAAGATCCAGGCGAGGATTTGCATGGCACGCTTGAACGCGCTCATCGGCGATTGCAGCAAGGCGGCACCGATGGTCCCGCCGAGCACGATCAGCGCCGCCGGGCCGTTGGCCAGTGCGCCGAGGTGACCGCCTTCAAGGAAGTTGCCGCCGATGATGGCGACAAACGCCATGATGATCCCGATAAGGCTTAGAACATCCATCAGATACACGCCTCGACGATGTGCTTGCCGATATCGTCCAGACCGTACACCGCATCCGCGAGGTCAGCTTTGACGATCGCCATCGGCATGCCGTAGATCACGCAACTGGCTTCGTCCTGGGCCCAGACAGTGCTGCCGCCCTGCTTGAGCAGACGCGCGCCTTCGCGACCGTCGGCGCCCATGCCGGTCAACACGACCGCCAGAACTTTGTCACTGTAGGATTTCGCCGCAGAACCGAAGGTGATGTCCACGCAAGGCTTGTAGTTCAGACGCTCGTCGCCCGGCAGGATTTTCACCGCGCCACGGCCGTCGATCATCATCTGCTTGCCACCCGGCGCCAGCAGCGCCAGACCCGGACGCAGGATGTCGCCATCCTCGGCTTCCTTGACGCTGATGCGGCACAGCTTGTCCAGACGCTCGGCGAACGCCTTGGTGAAAGCGGCCGGCATGTGCTGGATCAGCACGATCGGCGCCGGGAAGTTGGCCGGCAACTGGGTCAGAACCCGCTGCAGCGCAACCGGGCCACCGGTCGACGTACCAATCGCCACCAGCTTGTAGGCCTTGCGTTTCGGCGCGGGCGACGAAGCGCTGGCGGCCGGAGCGCGAGCCGGTGCAGGCGCCGGTGCCGGACGAGCCGGCGCACTGTGGCTGCCAAAGCTCGACGGTGCCGCAGCCGGAGTCGGCGCAGGTGCCGGTGCAGCGGCTGGCGCCGGCGCACTGTAGGCACTGAAACGACGGTTACTGCGCGAGATGCTGTGCACCTTCTCGCACAGCAGTTGCTTGACCTTCTCCGGATTGCGCGAGATGTCTTCGAAATTCTTCGGCAGGAAATCCACCGCGCCGGCATCCAGCGCATCCAGGGTCACCCGGGCGCCTTCATGGGTCAGCGAGGAGAACATCAACACCGGGGTCGGGCAGCGCTGCATGATGTGCCGCACCGCCGTGATGCCATCCATCATCGGCATCTCGTAGTCCATGGTGATCACGTCCGGCTTGAGGGCCAGGGCCTGATCGATCGCCTCTTTACCGTTGGTTGCCGTACCGACAACCTGGATGCTCGGATCCGCTGAAAGAATTTCCGAGACGCGGCGGCGGAAAAAACCCGAATCGTCCACCACCAGGACTTTGACTGCCATAAACACTCCATTAGGTGCAGCGGGACGTTGTCGCCCCGCTGCCCCGGATTCAAATACGCCGTGCGGCGTAACGCTTGAGCATGCTTGGAACATCGAGAATCAGCGCAATGCGGCCGTCACCGGTAATGGTGGCGCCGGACATGCCCGGGGTTCCCTGCAGCATTTTGCCCAATGGCTTGATGACCACTTCTTCCTGGCCGACCAGTTGATCGACGACGAAGCCGATCCGCTGGGTGCCCACCGAAAGGATCACCACATGGCCTTCGCGCTGCTCTTCGTGAGCGGCGGAGCTGACCAGCCAGCGCTTGAGGTAGAACAATGGCAGCGCCTTGTCCCGCACGATCACCACTTCCTGGCCGTCCACCACGTTGGTGGTCGACAGGTCGAGGTGGAAGATTTCGTTGACGTTCACCAGCGGGAACGCGAACGCCTGGTTGCCGAGCATCACCATCAGGGTCGGCATGATCGCCAGCGTCAGCGGTACCTTGATGACGATTTTCGAGCCGGCGCCCTTGGTCGAGTAGATGTTGATCGAACCGTTGAGCTGGGAAATCTTGGTCTTCACCACGTCCATGCCGACACCACGGCCGGACACGTCGGAGATCTCGGTCTTGGTCGAGAAACCCGGGGCGAAGATCAGGTTGTAGCACTCGGTGTCGCTCAGACGATCCGCCGCATCCTTGTCCATCACACCGCGTTTCACGGCGATGGCGCGCAGGACATTCGGGTCCATGCCTTTGCCGTCGTCGGAGATCGACAGCAGGATGTGGTCGCCTTCCTGCTCGGCCGCCAGGATCACCTTGCCGCCACGAGCCTTGCCCGAGGCTTCGCGTTCTTCCGGCGACTCGATGCCGTGGTCGACCGCGTTGCGCACCAAGTGGACCAGCGGGTCGGCCAGTGCCTCGACGAGGTTCTTGTCGAGGTCGGTCTCTTCGCCCACCAGTTCCAGGTTGATTTCTTTCTTGAGCTGACGCGCGAGGTCGCGAACCAGACGCGGGAAGCGGCCGAAGACTTTCTTGATCGGCTGCATCCGGGTCTTCATGACAGCGGTCTGCAAGTCGGCGGTAACCACGTCGAGGTTCGACACGGCCTTCTGCATCGACTCGTCGCCGCTGTTCAGGCCCAGGCGCACCAGACGGTTACGCACCAGCACCAGCTCGCCGACCATGTTCATGATTTCGTCGAGACGTGCGGTGTCCACACGCACGGTGGTCTCGGCTTCGCTCGCCGGTTTTTCCGGTGGCGGAGTCGCCGGCGCACGGGCCGGAGCCGGTGCAGCAGCGGCAGCCGGTTTGGCCGGTTCGGCCTTGGGCTCAGGCGCTTTTGCAGCGGGTTTTGCCGCAGCGGCCGGGGCCTTGGCGGCAGGCGCTGCAACAGCCGAAGCATTGCCGGCCGTCACGACGGCACCGGTGGCGACGTCAGTGAACTTGCCTTTGCCATGCAGATCGTCGAGCAGCGATTCGAACTCGTGGTCGGTGATCAGATCACTACCGGCCGCCGCCGCTGCCGGGGCAGCATTTGCATTCGCAGGGACGGAAGCAATGGCCGACTCCAGTGCATCGACAGCAAAGTTGCCCTTGCCGTGCAACTGATCGAGCAAGGCTTCGAATTCGTCGTCGGTGATGTCCGAGCTGTCGCCCGCCGCCGGAGCAGTCGGGGCTGCTGCCGCCGGTGCCACGGCGTCGGCCGCGAACTGGCCCTTGCCGTGCAACTGGTCGAGCAGCGACTCGAACTCGGCGTCGGTGATTTCATCGCTGGCCGCTTCGTCGGAAGCAGGCGCAGCGGCAGCCGCCGGGGCTTCGGCTTCGGCCTTGACGGCGTTCAGCGAGTCCAGCAGCTGTTCAAATTCGTTATCGGTGATGTCGCCGGAGTCGCCGGCTTCGTTTTCAACGACCAGCTCTTCGATCATCTCGGCCACAGGCGAAGCCGGGGCTTCATCCGCCGATTGCGGTTCGGCCAGGCGCGCCAGGGCGGCCAGCAGTTCCGGGGTTGCAGCGGTAATCGGGCTGCGATCGCGGACTTCGCTGAACATGCTGTTCACCGCGTCCAGCGCTTCGAGCACCACGTCCATCAGTTCTGCATCTACGCGACGCTCACCCTTGCGCAGGATGTCGAACACGTTTTCGGCGATGTGACAGCACTCCACCAGCTCGTTGAGCTGAAGGAAGCCGGCGCCCCCTTTTACAGTGTGGAAACCGCGAAAAATTGCGTTGAGCAGATCTGCGTCATCCGGGCGGCTTTCCAGCTCGACCAGTTGTTCGGACAGTTGCTCAAGAATCTCGCCGGCCTCAACCAGGAAATCCTGAAGGATCTCTTCATCGGCGCCGAAGCTCATTAATGGGGTGCTCCTACAGGTCTAAAAACCCAAAAAAACTCAAAATCCAAGGCTGGATAGCAAATCGTCCACATCGTCCTGACCGGACACAACGTCTTCTCGTTTATCGGCATGAATCTGCGGACCTTCACCCTGCGAGAGATGTTTTTGTGGATCTTTTTCAGCGAGCATCGCCGCACGGTCATGTTCGATGCCCGCAAAGCGGTCAACCTGACTGGCCATAAGGACGAGTTTGAGCAAATTGCTTTCGACTTCGGTGACCAGTTGGGTCACGCGCTTGATCACCTGACCGGTGAGGTCCTGGTAATCCTGGGCCAGCAGGATGTCGTTGAGGTTGCTCGACACCGCGCGGTTGTCCGCGCTGCTGCGTGACAGAAAACCGTCGACCCGACGCGCCAGTTCGCGGAACTCTTCAGCCCCGACTTCGCGGCGCATGAAACGTCCCCAGTCGGCACTCAACGCCTGGGCTTCATCAGCCAGACCATTGACCACCGGCGTGGCGCTTTCCACCAGATCCATGGTGCGGTTGGCCGCAGCTTCGGTCAGCTTGACCACATAGCCCAGGCGCTCGGTCGCATCAGTGATCTGCGACACTTCCTCGGCCTGCGGCATGTGCGGGTCGATCTGGAAGTTGACGATCGCACTGTGCAGTTCGCGCGTGAGCTTGCCGACTTCCTGATACAGGCCACGGTCACGGGTCTGATTGAGCTCATGGATCAGTTGCACAGCGTCGCCGAACCTGCCTTTTTCAAGGCTTTCGACCAGTTCGACCGCGTGTTTTTTCAGCGTCGACTCGAAGTCGCCCTGTGAAGATTCTTTATGCTCCATAGCTCCCCCGCGCGTCATCAGCCGATGCGTTCGAAAATCTTCTCGATTTTTTCTTTCAGCGCCTGAGCCGTGAAAGGTTTGACCACGTAGCCGTTAACGCCGGCCTGGGCCGCTTCGATGATCTGCTCGCGCTTGGCTTCAGCGGTCACCATCAGCACCGGCAGGTGCTTGAGTTTTTCATCGGCGCGCACGTGACGCAGCAGGTCGATACCGGTCATGCCGGGCATGTTCCAGTCGGTCACCAGAAAGTCGATGCTGCCGCTGTTGAGCACCGGAATGGCGGTGGTGCCATCGTCGGCTTCAACGGTGTTGGTGAACCCGAGGTCACGCAACAGGTTCTTGATGATCCGCCGCATCGTTGAGAAGTCATCAACGATGAGGATTTTCATGTCTTTGTTCAATTCGACCTCCAAGCAGTCTTAAACGCGTCCAGCACCTGGACGCGCCATTTCAATCAATCCGGCAAAGCACTCGATGACTGTCTGGAGCACAACAGAGCAAGACCGGTGCCGTTCACCACCGCACCAGCCTCGTTCGCAGTGTCCCCACACTGCCTTCAGCGCGCTCGCCACTCCCCCAAACGCCCCCGCAAGCGGGCCGCGCACTGGCTGTGTAACTGGCTGACCCGCGATTCACTGACGCCAAGGACTTCACCGATTTCCTTGAGGTTCAGTTCTTCGTCGTAGTACAGCGCCAACACCAGTCGCTCACGCTCCGGCAAATTGGCAATCGCGTCCGCCAGCGCCGCCTGGAAGCGTTCATCTTCCAGATCGCGTGACGGCTCAAGATGAGCACTGGCGCCATCCTCGTGCAGCCCTTCGTGTTCGCCGTCCTGCAACAGGTCGTCGAAACTGAACAGTCGGCTGCCCAGGGTGTCGTTCAAAATCCCGTAGTAATCGTCGAGACTCAACTGGAGTTCGGCCGCAACCTCGTGATCTTTAGCGTCACGGCCGGTTTTAGCTTCAATCGAGCGAATCGCGTCGCTGACCATACGGGTATTGCGGTGAACCGAGCGCGGTGCCCAGTCCCCCTTGCGTACTTCATCGAGCATGGCGCCGCGGATCCGGATGCCCGCGTACGTTTCGAAACTGGCGCCCTTGCTGGCGTCGTATTTGGTCGAGACTTCGAGCAGGCCGATCATCCCGGCCTGGATCAGGTCTTCGACCTGCACACTGGCCGGCAACCGCGCCAGCAAGTGGTAGGCGATGCGTTTGACCAGTGGCGCGTAACGCTCGATGAGCTCGTACTGCGCGTCACGCGCCGACTTTTTGTAAAGGTTCATACCGCTGGCGGTCATAGCACAGGTCCTGCCGTTTGCTGCACGAGGCGCTCGACGAAAAATTCGAGATGGCCGCGCGGGTTGGCGGGCAGCGGCCAGGTGTCGACCTTTTGCGCGATCGCCTTGAATGCCAGTGCGCACTTGGAACGCGGGAAGGCTTCATAGACCGCACGCTGCTTCTGCACCGCCTTGCGCACGCTTTCGTCGTAAGGCACCGCACCGACGTATTGTAAGGCGACGTCGAGGAAGCGATCCGTGACCTTGGTCAACTTCGCGAATAGGTTGCGACCTTCCTGCGGGCTCTGGGCCATGTTGGCCAGGACGCGGAAGCGGTTCATGCCGTAATCACGGTTGAGCAGCTTGATCAGCGCGTAGGCGTCGGTGATCGAGGTCGGCTCGTCGCAGACCACCAGCAACACTTCTTGCGCAGCGCGAACAAAACTGACTACCGAGTCACCAATACCCGCAGCGGTGTCGATCACGAGTACGTCGAGATTGTCGCCGATGTCGCTGAACGCCTGAATCAGACCGGCATGCTGGGCCGGGCTCAGGTGAACCATGCTTTGCGTGCCGGAAGCGGCCGGCACGATGCGGATCCCGCCGGGACCTTGCAACAGCACGTCGCGCAGCTCGCAGCGGCCCTCGATCACATCGGCCAAAGTACGTTTGGGCGTCAGGCCCAGCAGAACGTCGACGTTCGCCAGACCCAGGTCGGCATCCAGCAGCATGACCCGACGGCCAAGCTCTGCCAGCGCCAGGGACAAGTTCACTGACACGTTAGTCTTGCCGACGCCACCTTTGCCGCCGGTCACCGCGATCACCTGTACGGGATGCATGCTGCCCATGTTATTTCTTTACCTTGTCTTGCATAGACGGAGGCCACATTACTGGCTGCGCGTTCACAACCGGAACAATGCGTGGCAGACCATCGATGTAGGTACAAAAACTGTTCATTACCTCAGCCAACCTGCTTGGTCGGGCTGTGGTAGATATCAGCGAACATGTCAGCCATGGCTTCTTCGCTGGGTTCTTCCTGCATTTGCACGCTGACGGCGCGGCTGACCAACTGATGACGGCGCGGCAGATGCAGATCATCCGGAATCCGTGGGCCGTCGGTCAGGTAGGCGACCGGCAGTTCATGACTGATCGCCAGGCTCAGCACTTCGCCAAGGCTGGCCGTCTCATCCAGTTTAGTCAGGATGCACCCGGCGAGCCCGCAACGCTTGTAACTGTGATAAGCGGCGGTTAGAACCTGTTTCTGGCTGGTGGTTGCCAGCACCAGATAATTTTTCGACCGAATGCCACGACCGGCCAGACTTTCCAGTTGCATGCGCAGTGCCGGATCGCTGGCCTGCAGGCCGGCGGTATCAATCAGCACCACGCGTTTGCGCAGCAGTGGATCCAGCGCCTGCACTAGGGACTGGCCCGGGTCGACGTGGGTCACCGACACATTGAGGATCCGGCCCAGGGTTTTCAACTGTTCCTGAGCGCCGATGCGGAAACTGTCCATGCTCACCAGCGCAATGTTCTGCGCGCCGTACTTGAGTACGTAACGGGCAGCCAGTTTGGCCAGGGTGGTGGTCTTGCCCATGCCGGCCGGGCCGACCATGGCAATCACACCGCCCTCTTCCAGCGGCTCGACTTCCGGTGTGGCGATCATCCGCGCCAGGTGCGCGAGCAGCATGCGCCAGGCCTGACGAGGTTCTTCGATATCGCTGGTCAGCGCCAGCAGGTCGCGGGACAACGGACCGGACAGACCGATGCGTTGCAGACGACGATACAGATTGGCCTGAGCCGGACGGCTGCCTTGCAGCTGATTCCAGGCCAGGGTGCCGAGCTGCACTTCCATCAGCTCGCGCAGGCTGTTGAGTTCGAAACGCATCGAATCCAGCGCACGCGGATCGACGCCAGCGGCAGCCGGCGCAGGTGCCGGGGCTGGACGGGCCGGTGCGGCGTACGTCGGTTCTGTCAGAGGCTCGGCTGCTGTCAGCGGCAGGCCGGCGGTCAATGGCAGACCGGAGAACAACTGGCGATTGGTGTTGCCGTCGGCCTCACCACGCATGCTCAGTTCGGCCTGGGCAGTGACGATGCGCGACTGGGTCTTGCGCAGCTCGTCTTCGAGTTCCATGTTCGGAACCCGTGGCGCCAGCGCCGACAGTTTGTAATCCAGCGCCGCCGTCAGCTCGACGCCGCCGGCAATGCGGCGGTTGCCAATGATGGCGGCATCAGCGCCCAGCTCATCACGAACCAGCTTCATGGCCTGACGCATATCGGCGGCGAAAAAACGCTTAACTTGCATAAACCACTACCTCAGCCGTTGGGCCCTACTGTCGCAACGATGGTCACTTGCTTGTTGTCCGGAATTTCCTGGTAGGCCAGCACATGCAGTCCGGGAACTGCCAGGCGACCAAAGCGCGAGAGCATCGCGCGAACCGGGCCTGCTACCAACAGGATCACCGGCTGACCTTGCATTTCCTGACGCTGCGCCGCTTCGATGAGCGAACGTTGCAGCTTCTCGGCCATGCTTGGCTCCAGCAGAACGCCCTCTTCCGAGCCTTGTCCTGCCTTCTGCAGACTATTGAGCAATATTTGTTCCAACCTTGGCTCCAGCGTGATGACTGGCAGCTCGGACTCAGTCCCTACAATGCTTTGGACGATTGCACGGGATACGCCAACCCGCACAGCGGCCACCAAAGCGGCGGTATCTTGACTCTTGGCGGCATTGTTGGCGATGGCTTCGGCAATGCTGCGGATGTCGCGCACCGGCACGTGTTCGGCCAGCAGCGCCTGCAACACTTTCAGCAGCTGCGACAACGTGACCACACCCGGCACCAGCTCTTCCGCCAGTTTCGGCGAGCTCTTGGCCAGCAATTGCATGAGTTGCTGCACTTCTTCGTGGCCGATCAGCTCGCTGGAGTGCTTGTACAGAATCTGGTTCAAGTGGGTGGCGACCACGGTACTGGCGTCCACCACGGTGTAACCGAGCGATTGCGCCTGGGCGCGCTGGCTGACTTCGATCCACACCGCCTCCAGGCCGAAAGCCGGATCTTTGGCGGTGATGCCGTTGAGCGTGCCGTAGACCTGCCCCGGGTTGATCGCCAGTTCGCGATCCGGGTAGATCTCGGCCTCGGCCAGGATCACGCCCATCAGGGTCAGGCGATAGGCGCTCGGCGCCAGGTCGAGGTTGTCGCGGATGTGTACGGTCGGCATCAGGAAGCCCAGATCCTGCGAGAGCTTCTTGCGCACGCCCTTGATCCGCGCCAGCAACTGGCCGCCCTGGTTGCGGTCCACCAGCGGGATCAGGCGATAGCCGACTTCCAGACCGATCATGTCGATGGGCGTCACGTCGTCCCAGCCCAACTCCTTGGTTTCCATGGCGCGGGCCGGCGACGGCAGCAGCTCCTGCTGACGCTTGACCTCTTCCAGCGCCTGCACCTTGGCCACGTTCTGCTTCTTCCAGAACAGGTAAGCACCACCGGCAGCCAGTGCGGCCATGGTCAGGAACGAGAAATGCGGCATGCCCGGCACCAGGCCCATGACCGCCATCAGACCGGCCGCCACCGCCAACGCTTTCGGCGAGGCGAACATCTGGCGATTGATCTGCTTGCCCATGTCTTCCGAACCGGAAGCACGGGTCACCATGATCGCTGCAGCTGTAGATAACAACAGTGATGGCAATTGCGCCACTAAACCGTCACCGATGGTCAGCAAGGCGTAAACCTTGCCGGCGTCAGCGAAGGACATGTTGTGCTGGAAGATACCGACCGCCATGCCGCCGATCAGGTTGATGAACAGAATCAGCAGGCCGGCGATGGCATCACCGCGGACGAACTTGCTGGCACCGTCCATCGAACCGTAGAACTCTGCTTCCTGGGCCACTTCCTGACGGCGGGCCTTGGCCTGGGTCTGGTCGATCAGGCCGGCGTTGAGGTCGGCGTCGATGGCCATTTGTTTGCCGGGCATCGCGTCGAGGGTGAAGCGCGCGCTCACCTCGGAAATACGCCCCGCACCCTTGGTCACCACCACGAAGTTGATGATCATCAAGATCGCGAAGACCACGATACCGACCACGTAGTTACCGCCGATCACCACCTCACCGAAGGCCTGGATCACCTTACCGGCAGCGGCGTGGCCGTCCTGACCGTGGAGCATCACCACCCGCGTCGACGCCACGTTCAGCGCCAATCGCAACAACGTCGCCACCAGCAGGATCGTCGGGAAAACCGCAAAATCCAGCGGCCGCAAGGCGTACACGCAGACCAGCAGCACGACGATGGACAGGGCAATGTTGAAGGTGAAGAACACGTCGAGCAGGAACGGCGGCACCGGCAACATCATCATCGCCAGCATGACCAGCAGCAACAGCGGCACACCCAGATTGCCCCGACTGAGGTCGGCAATGTTCGAGCGGGCACTGTTGATTAACTGAGAGCGATCCACCGGTTTTCCCCGTTCCTTTAAAGCAAACTTTTGACGCCCAGAGCGGGCGCACGGCGGCTACTGCAAGAAGCCTTCCAACTTTTGCCAAGGCGGGAAATAGAGATTGTGATGAATGCACAAATGGGCGGCGCGCACGCCCCTATGCAGCGATCTTCAATGAGGAGGAACCTCGACATTCAACTGGCTACCAGAATGTGCGCTGGTGTGATCGGACCGAAAGAGAGGGCTGCATTATCCAGATAGCGCGTACCCCTGAACACGCTGTGACCACCGACATCGACAAAGTCCTCCTCCGTATACATCAGCACCACGATGGTGACAGGCGCGACATCAGTGGATTTCGCATGACCTTCCATCAGATTCAAGGCCCATTCGAAACGGACGAATGGCAGATCACTTATTTCGATCGGAGTAGCCCCCGCGTCCAGCCGAAAGTACTGTCGCGTCGTGATGCGCAACTGGTTGCCGACCACCGTGAACGAGGGTTTTCCATACCGTCGCTCTACGGGCCCAGCATCACTCGCCCACTGGTCCATGTAATCAACAGGGTCGGTAAAGACGGCGAACAACCGATCCCGACTACGAAAATGGCAAGCGACCATTCGTCGCGACTGTCAGATCTGACAGTCGCATGATTTGCGCTCATGACATCAGATGAAGCGTCCAAAGCGAATACCCAAACGTCGGAGCAAATGCCATGACTTCAACCAGTGCAGTGACAGATCCAGCAGCACCAAAAGTACGGGAGGCACACGGTCCAGCTGGCGACAAACTTGACATCAAAGACTTCTATTCCGCCGATCATGTCACCGTTCAAGTCCCGCAATACACCGGCATGGCACGCGGTCACACGGTTCGTATCACCTGGGAAAATCCACGGCACACCCACCACTCGGAGGTCATCACGGTAGGAACACCAGGCACCATCGACATCCGCATTCCGCGTTTGGAGGCGATCGATAGCATTGGCCACACCGCAAAAATCAACTATACGGTGCGAACCGCGCCGGGCACTGCACTGATCCCCTCCAGAAACTTGTTGTTGCACGTCCTTCCTCAGCCATTCGATTTACTGCCGCCAACGCTATCGAGCGACCAGAAAACCCTTAGCGTGAACTATGCAGGCATGACAACCGGCTACACGGTGCGCATTCGCGCGGTAGCCAACACGACCTGGCAAAGTGATGAGAGACCGGTTCAGGCAGGTGTCACCCCGACTTTCCCCCTTTCTTCCGATTGGCTAGCCACTAATCGCCGCGCCTATGCCTTGATCAATTACACCGTATACAAATCGGGTAGTGGTGAGCGATTGATGTTTTCGAAGGTGTTGAGGGTACAGATAGGCGAACAAACTCTGCCAGCACCTACCCTTTATATATCTTCAGGCGGGTTGGCGGGACAGGCACTGCCATACGACTGGCGATACACGCGAGCGACGAACTCCGTCACCATAAACGGGGAGCCAAACAGACAAGTGACCGTCAATGTTTCCGGAAATGCGCAATTCACGAATGCATCCAACCAGATCGTTATCAAGCTGGACTCGCAAGGGCGCTCGATTCAGCCGATCTCAAACACGACAGCGCAAACAGTTAACATTACGGCTACATACAACACAGGTCCAGGGACGACGGGATCAATGGTTTTTTCTGGGTCTTTTCCGGCAGACGCAGTATCTGGAACGGCGAGTTTGAGAGCGAAAGCAGCTTCGGGCGCTGCGGCCGATGGCACGTCACCCAACCGCGTCACCTACGATACATCAGTCATCGATCAGCCTATAACGCTTCGAGTTCAAGTATCCGGCAGCGCTCGCATCCTTGCTTCCGGAACTCAGGTAGCGAATATCGCCCTCCCCCCACCCACCTACGATTGCGTGTTTGACGTGGTAAACACGGCCCGGGAAACAGTGGTTGTGACGTTCGATATTGCGGCGCTTGGGAGCTGGACTCGATTCACCAAGCAAATGACGTTCACATAAGTCGATTCCAATCGCTAAAAAGCCCCCCCATTAGCGGGTCTCAGTTAAAAGGAAAAAGGGCGTGAAAAAAAGGCACGTATTTATTTACCAATGACTGGAACAGACGGGCTTGAGCGTGAGTTTTCTGCTGAACAGGAAGGCGCCTTCGCGAGCAAGCTCGCTCTCACAGGGAAATGCATTCCAAGTGCGGGAGCGACGATTCGACTTGCTCGCGAAGAGGCCCGAGAAATCAGCACAAAGTGCCTTTTAAACTCGGGTGTTTAAAAGACACCTTCAGACACGCCTTACAGGCTACAAATCCTTGCGCCATTGCCTACAGCTACGCCAGAATCCGCCGGCTTGTGCGCCTTGGGGTCGGATTCTATTGTGGATCGGTCGCTGACGAATCAGCGATCGGGTTTAGCGACTCGAATCACAAATAGGTGCACCAGCGCTCCATGCCTTGTGGCAGATTCAATGTCTGCAACTCCGCTATGGTGGCTGTATGCGGGAGACCCTCGGGTCTGCCGGGTGCCTATAACCGGTTCGCTAACCTGCGTACAGCCGCCACCTTACTGTTTAGCGACAGTTCCGGGCGACTCCACTTTATAGGAGCTTCACCATGATCAAACCAACACCCAATCCACCCGAAACCGACCCCGCCTCGCCCTACGAATCCCTCGATTCCAGAAAGCTTCACGAAGCCGCCGACCGCGCCCTCGATCACTATCTCTGCCCGCCCGGCGCCACGCCACCGCCACGCAGAACCCGCCGGATGTTTGCCGTCACCGCAGACTTCAAAAACGAAGAGCTGCTGGTCGAGCTCTGCGAAACCCTCGCCTCCGCCAGAACCATCGCCAATGACTTCGCCCACCTCATGCCCGCCTCGCAGCGCAGGACGCTGACGGGTATCGGGCAACTGATCATGCTTGGGGAGCTGGCAGCGAATCGAGTACTGAATAATCTGGAACTAACGCCGTCGCAGACCTCTGTGTAGCGGCTTGAGAAATGCGTCGCGGCAGCTTCAAAGCCAACGCAGGTCATCAGGCATAAAAAAACCGCCTCCGGGCTCAACCGAATGGCGGTTTTTTTCATCACCAAAAGTCAGGAATCGCGCCGCAGATCCGGCGGAATCGGCAGGTCATCCTTGAGCGGTTCCGGGAACTTGCCCTTGCCCGCGCGGTGCTGGCGGATCTGGTAGACGTAGGCCAGTACCTGAGCGACCGCCAGGTACAGGCCGCCGGGAATTTCTTCTTCCAGCTCGGTGGAGTAGTAGATCGAACGCGCCAGGGCCGGCGATTCGAGCAGCATGACTTCGTTGGCCACGGCGATTTCGCGGATCTTCAGCGCCAGGAAATCGCTGCCCTTGGCCAGCAGCACCGGCGCCCCGCCCTTCTCCGAGTCGTACTTGAGCGCCACGGCGTAGTGGGTCGGGTTGGTGATAACCACGTCGGCATCCGGGATCGCCGCCATCATCCGCCGCTGCGACATCTCGCGCTGCACCTGACGGATCCGCTGCTTGACCTCCGGCCGGCCTTCCTGGTCCTTGTGCTCGTCGCGCACTTCCTGCTTGGTCATCTTGAGCTTTTTGATGCTTTCCCAGATCTGAACGGGCACATCGACGGCCGCGATGATGATCAGACCGCAGGCCATCCACAGGGTGCTCCAGCCCACCACTTGCAGGCTGTGAATGATGGCCCGGTCCATCGGTTCATGGGCAATGCGCAGCAGGTCGTCGACATCCCCGGACAGCACCACCAGCGCCACGGCCAGAATGATCAGGAATTTGGCCAGCGCCTTGAGCAGTTCGATCACCGACTTCGCGGAGAACATGCGCTTGAGGCCGGAGGCGGGATTCATCCGGCTGAACTTGGGCGCCAGGGAGCCGGCAGCGAACAGCCAGCCACCGAGGGCGATCGGCCCGAGAAACGCCGCCAGCAGCAAGGTGATCATGATCGGCTGGATCGCCACCAGCGCAATCAGCCCGGAGTTCATCAGGAACTTGCCCATGGCGCCCTGATCCATGATCACTTCCCGCGACAGCGTGAAGTTCATGCGCATCAGCTCCATCAGGTCCTGCGCGAGCATGCCGCCGAACACCAGCAGCGCGCCGGAACCGGCAAGCATGATCGCCAGAGTGTTGAGTTCCTTGGAGCGCGCAATCTCACCCTTTTCCCGGGAGTCCTTTTTGCGCTTCTCCGTGGGGTCTTCTGTCTTGTCCTGACCGCTCTCGCTCTCTGCCATGACTCAGCGCGCCTGTGCCAGTTCGCGTAGCAGCTGCAAGGCTTCGACGGCCAGCGGCTGATACTGGTTGAGAATGTCCGCCAGACCGACCCAGACAATGAACAGGCCGAGCACGAGAGTCAGCGGGAAACCGATGGAGAAGATGTTCAGTTGCGGCGCCGCCCGGGTCATCACGCCGAATGCAATGTTGACCACCAGCAACGCGGTCACCGCCGGCAACACCAGCATCAATGCCGCGCCCAGCACCCAGCCGAGCTTGCCGGCCAGCTCCCAGTAATGCGCGGTCATCAGGCCCGCGCCGACCGGCAGCGTGGTGAAACTTTCAGTCAGCACCTCGAAGACCACGAGGTGACCGTTCATGCCGAGGAACAGCAACGTCACCAGCATGGTGAAGAACTGCCCGATCACCGCCACCGACACGCCGTTGGTGGGGTCGATCATCGAGGCGAAGCCCATGCCCATCTGAATCGCAACGATCTGCCCCGCGATCACGAACGCCTGGAAGAACAGCTGCAAAGAGAAGCCCAGCACGGCACCGACCAGGATCTGTTCGGCGATCAACAACAAGCCGCTGAGATCGAGCGGACTGACCGCCGGCATGGGCGGCAGGTTGGGCGAGATCACCACGGTGATCGCCAGTGCGAGGTACAGGCGGATGCGCTTGGGAACCAGCGTGGTGCCGAAGACCGGCATCACCATCAGCATCGAGCCGATGCGAAACAGCGGCAGCATGAACGTCGCCACCCAGGTACTGATCTGGGTGTCGGTCAACTGAAGCAGCGACTGCATGGCCTAGCCGATGACCAGCGGAATGTTTTTGTACAGCTGGATGATGTATTCCATGAAGGTCTGGATGATCCACGGACCGCCGACGATCAGTGTCACCAGCATCACCAGCAGTCGCGGCAGAAAGCTCAGGGTCTGTTCGTTGATCTGCGTCGCCGCCTGGAACATCGACACCAGCAGGCCCACCAGCAGACTCGGGACCACCAGGATCGCGACCATCATCGTGGTCAGCCACAGGGCTTCGCGAAAGATGTCGACCGCTACTTCTGGGGTCATGGCGAAACACCTCCGAAACTGCTGGCCAGGGTGCCGATGATCAGCGCCCATCCGTCAACCAGCACGAACAGCATGATCTTGAACGGCAGGGAAATGATCAGCGGCGACAGCATCATCATACCCATCGCCATCAGCACACTGGCCACGACCAGGTCGATGATCAGGAACGGGATGAAGATCATGAAGCCGATCTGGAACGCGGTTTTCAGCTCGGACGTGACGAAGGCCGGCACCAGAATGGTCAGCGGCGCCTGATCCGGCGTCGCGATGTCGGTGCGCTTGGACAGACGCATGAACAGCTCAAGATCGCTGGAGCGGGTCTGCGCGAGCATGAAGTCCTTGATCGGCACCTGAGCCTTTTCCACCGCTTGCTGGGCGGTGAGTTTCTCCGCCAGGTACGGTTGCAGCGCATCGTTGTTCACCCGGTCGAACACCGGCGCCATGATGAACAGGGTCAGGAACAGCGCCATGCCGGTGAGGATCTGGTTCGACGGCGTCTGTTGCAGGCCGAGGGCCTGACGCAGGATCGAGAAGACGATGATGATCCGGGTGAAGCTGGTCATCAGGATGACGGCGGCCGGGATGAAGCTCAGCGCCGTCATGATCAGCAGGATCTGCAGGCTGACCGAATACTCCTGCGCCCCGTTGGCGTTGGTGCCCAGGGTGACCGCCGGGATCGACAACGGATCGGCGGCGAACGCCAGTGGCGCGGCCAACATCAGGGCCAGGGTCAAGACGATGCGCAACGCACCCATTACTTCTTATCCTTCTGATCCTTGCCGAGGATCTTCAACAGATGCTGGGCAAATTCCGGAGTCGCTTTTTCGGAGGTGGCCGGGACGTCCACCGGCTCCTTGAGTACGTGCAGTGCGGTGATGGTGCCGGGGCTCAGGCCCAGCAGGATCTGCTCGTTACCGACCTGAACCAGCATCAAACGGTCACGCGGACCGAGCGCCCGGGAACCGATCAGTTCGATCACCTGCCCCTTGCCCGCCGGCCCTGCGTTCTGCACCCGGCGCAGCAGCCAGGCGAGGAAGAAGATCAACCCGAGCACCAGCAGCAGGCCGAACACCAGTTGCGTCAATTGCCCGGCGACACCGCTGCTGACCGCCGGAGCAATCGCGGGCGCCGCAGGAGACGCCGCAGCAGCCGTCGCGGCCGCAGGCTCGGCGGCCATGACCGTCAATGGCAGCGCCAGCACCGCGGCCAGCAAGGAACCCAGAACCTTTTTCACTCAGCGCAGCTTCTTGATGCGTTCGCTTGGGCTGATCACGTCAGTCAGGCGGATGCCGAACTTTTCGTTGACCACGACCACTTCGCCGTGGGCGATGAGGGTGCCGTTGACCAGCACGTCCAGCGGCTCACCGGCCAGACGATCGAGCTCGATCACCGAACCCTGGTTGAGTTGCAGCAGGTTGCGGATGTTGATGTCGGTGCTGCCCACTTCCATCGAGATCGACACCGGGATGTCGAGAATCACGTCCAGGTTCGGACCGTCCAGGCTGACCGGATCGTTGCTCTTCGGCACGCTGCCGAACTCTTCCATCGGCAGACGGTTGGAGCTCGAAACGCCAGCGTCGGCGGCCAGCAGCGCGTCGATGTCGGCCTGCCCGGCTTCACCGGTTTCTTCCAGGGCGGCAGCCCACTCGTCGGCCAGTGCCTGATCGTCCTGGGCGTTCATTTCGTCGTTCATCATTTGTCCTCGGCGGGCAACAATTCAGTTAAAGGCGTAAGGGGTGTTGCGCCGCTTCAGCGGCGCTCGATCGGCTCGATGACCTGCAACGCGAGGTTGCCTTTGTGCGAGCCCATCTTGACCTTGAAGGCCGGCACGCCGTTGGCGCGCATGATCATGTCTTCCGGCATCTCGACCGGGATCACGTCACCCGGCTGCATGTGCAGGATGTCGCGCAGTTTCAACTGGCGGCGAGCCACGGTGGCGCCGATCGGCACGTCGACATCCAGCACGTCCTGGCGCAGGGCGTTGACCCAGCGCTCGTCCTGGTCGTCGAGGTCCGACTGGAAGCCGGCGTCGAGCATTTCGCGCACCGGCTCGATCATCGAGTACGGCATGGTCACGTGCAGGTCGCCGCCACCGCCGTCGAGTTCGATGTGGAACGTGGAGACCACGATCGCTTCGCTCGGGCCGACGATGTTGGCCATGGCCGGGTTCACTTCCGAGTTGATGTACTCGAAGTTGACTTCCATGATCGCCTGCCAGGCTTCTTTCAGGTCGACGAACGCCTGTTCCAGCACCATGCGCACCACGCGCAATTCGGTCGGGGTGAATTCACGCCCTTCGATCTTCGCGTGACGGCCGTCGCCGCCGAAGAAGTTGTCCACCAGTTTGAACACCAGTTTGGCGTCGAGGATGAACAGCGCGGTGCCGCGCAGGGGTTTGATCTTGACCAGGTTGAGACTGGTCGGTACGTACAGCGAGTGCACGTATTCGCCGAACTTCATCACCTGCACGCCACCGACGGCAACGTCCGCCGAGCGGCGCAGCATGTTGAACATGCTGATGCGGGTGTAGCGGGCAAAACGCTCGTTGATCATCTCCAGAGTCGGCATGCGTCCACGGACGATGCGATCCTGGCTGGTCAGGTCGTAGCTTTTGACACTGCCGGGTTCGGCAGCGTTATCGGTCTGTACCAGACCATCGTCGACGCCATGCAACAGCGCGTCGATTTCATCCTGGGACAGCAGATCCTGCACGGCCATGTCGTGTTCCTACTGCAGTACGAAATTAGTGAAAAGCAACTGTTCGATCACCACTTTGCCCAGCTCTTTCTGCGCCACTTCCTGGACGCTGGCCGTGGCCTTCTGGCGCAACATCTCCTGACCGACCGGGGTCGCCAAAGTGGCGAAGTCCTGACCGGAGAAGAGCATCACCAGGTTGTTGCGGATCACCGGCATGTGCACTTTGAGCGCGTCCAGATCAGCCTGGTTGCGCGCCAGCATGGTGATGCTCACCTGCATGTAGCGCTGACGGCCGTTCTGGTTGTAGTTGGCCACGAAGGCCGGCGCCATCGGCTCGAAAATCGCCGGCTGCTTGCCGACCGGAGCGGTTTCCACGGCAGCCGCAGGTTTGCTCTGGGCGCTGTGCATGAAGAACCACGTCGCCCCCACAGACGCGCCGATGGCCAGCAGCAACCCGAGCACGATCGCGATGATCATCTTGAGTTTGCCTTTGGTTGCGGGGTCTTTTACTGCTGCTGCTTCGCTCTTCGCCATGCCAATAATCCGTCACTAATCGGGTTTTCACAGTCGCACGGCAAGGCAAGAGCAAGTGTTATGCCAGAAGTGTCGGAGGGAGGGATCGGGCGCACAGCAAAACAATGTGGGAGCCAGCCTGCTGGCGATAGCGACCTGGCAGTCAACATCTATGTTGACCATCAGGACCCCATCGCCAGCAGGCTGGCTCCCACAGTTTTTTCAATGCCGAATCAGGCGTAATAGTCGACGGCGCTGGAGCCGATCACGTGAGTTGTAGCGGCAGCCGCTTCAGCCACGGCCGCAGATGTCAGCTCTTCTTCCGAAGAGTCCAGGCGACCGCCGGCGGCGCTGGTGCGCCCCGCCTGGCCCTGCTGGGCCTGCTCCTGACCCTGCCCTTGCCAGCCACGGTTCTGGTCGGAAACGTTGACATCGACCTGCCCCATGCCCTGCTGGGTGAACATGTCACGCAGGCGATGCATCTGGCCGTCGAGCGCTTCGCGAACGCTCGGGTGAGCACTCATGAAAGTCACTTGGGTCTGCTGGTCCGGCACCATGTTCACCCGGATATCCAGGCGACCCAGTTCAGCCGGTTGCAACTGGATATCGGCAGACTTCAGGTTGTTGCTCGACAGGTACATGACGCGGTTGACCACTTCTTCAGTCCAGCCGTTCTGATGCATGGCAATCGGCTGGTTCACCGGCACCGCGTTGGCGGTTTTCGGTGTGGCGGCCTGAGTCAGTGCCGCCAGACGGTTGGCGAAATCATCGACGCGGGTATCGCTGGTGGCGGATTTCAGGTCTTTCAGACCATCGTCGATCAGACCACTGAAGGCCTTTTCGCCGCCCTGACTGGTGCTGTCCTTGTCGGCCTGCACATCCAGCATGCTGGCCATGCCGGCGGCGAAGGTCTGAGCCGAGGTCAGTTCGCCGTCAGCCTGGGTCTGGGCAGGGGTCGTCTTGGGTTGCGACTGGCTGGAAGCGGAAATGTGACCGCTCTGCTCCATCGCCATACGCAAGGCCGGCATCGAATCGAGTGGATCGGCCTCGGGATCGAAATCACTGTCGGCGGCAGGCGCTGCCGTGGCAGCAGCCGGCAATGCCGCCACCGCCGGCGCCTGGGCCTCTGTTTTCACCGGAGGTGTTTCAACGACCGGCGCAGCAACAACTGGCGGCGTGACGACCGGCTGCACGACCTGCATCAGCGCCGGGTCCAGCGTCGGATCCACAACCGGGGTGGTGTCGGCGACCGGCGTGGTCGGCGTATCGGAGGTATCGTCGCTGGCGACCTTGTCGTCCGCAGCTGTCGATGACGTTTTATCGGCGGGCAAGGCTTTGCCGCTATCGGCAACGGTCGCGTCCGGAGCGGCAGACTGATCCTTGCCGGCGTCTTTCTTGCCACTGTTGTCGGCGACTTTGTCGCGTGCGGGTTTTACCGAGTTGTCGACCGTGACGGCAGGCTTGTTCTGCCCCTGATCGGCAAACACCTGAGCGAAGCTCGAAGCCTTGTCCCCGGGGCCTGCGGCCACCACTGACGGTTTGGCAGAGGCGGCTTGCGCCTTGGCCTGGGCGGCAGTCTGAATAAGAATGTTAGGGGTTGCAGGCATGGCACGGTCTCCGCTGCACTGGGATCGTAGGTACAGTTGAACGAGATGACTGCAAGTGCCGGGCCAGTTTCGTCCGGCGCCGGATAAAAACGCCGGACGGTTGACTCAATGGGCGGGAGAGCGCTGTCGCTCGGCTTCATAGACGGGGCGCACATCCGCAAACTCGTCATGGATGTCGGCCACCAGTTTGATGATTTCGGACGGGCTCTTGTCCCTGGCGTGCTGCTCCAGCTCCTGACAAAGTTCAGCAAGACGGGTCGCCCCCATATTGCTGCTACTGCCCTTGAAGCTATGAGCCACCGACGACAAGGCGTCGGCATCGGCGGTTTTTTGCAGTTCACGCAGGCGCGCTTCGGAATCTGCCAGGAACGTATCCAGCAATTCCGGATAGCCATCCTCCATGACTTCTTGCAACGCACTCAGTACGTCGCGATCTACACGGGCATCAGTCACTTGTTCACTCCTTGATCAAGAATGCGCGGATTATGCCAGAGCCTCCCAGAAAAACTCCACGCGAGCACTACGACCATCGTCCGACCAGCTTGGATTCCTGCTCAATTGCCGGATCAGACTGACGCCGCGCCCTGACAGGCGGACACCGTCGAGCGGCCGCTCCATCACCCGAGCCACGTCAAAGCCTTTGCCGCTGTCTTCGACACGCACGACCAGACAACCGCCCTCGCCCTCCGGACGAACCTCCAGATGCACGCGCACATATCCCTCCTGCAGGGCATCGAGGCGCGCATTGCGTTGCTCATAGTAACGGGCGAAACCCGAAGCGTCGCGCTTGAGGCTGGAATCCAGCCCCAGCACCCCATGCTCCAGCGCATTGGAGTAAAGCTCGGCGAGCACGCTGTACAGTGCGCCACTCTGCGTGCGCAAGCCATGCACTTCGAGCAGCAATTGCAGCAGGTAGGGTAGCGGATTGAAGCGCTTGAGCGTGGCGCCGCGAAATTCGAAACTCACCGACCAGTCCAGCGGGCACGACTGCCCACTGTCTGAGTACACCGGTGCCGACGGATTGACCTGCGCCATTTCCAGCAGGCTGACCTCGACCATGCTCACATCGTCCCGGGCTTCGCCGCGAAAATCCTGCAACGCCTGCTCGATCTCGGCGAACAGCCGATCCGGCTGGCGATTGCCGGCAAACACCCGCTGCAAGCGTTCGACACCGAACAGCTGGTCATTGGCATCGCATGTGTCGATCACCCCGTCGGACAACAGGAACACCCGATCGCCCACCGCCATCGACAGCACTTCGGTTTGATCGTCAAAGGCTTGCGGGCTGAGCACACCCAGCGGCAGATGCCGCGCCGCCAGCGGCACCCGTTCGCCCGTAGCGATGCGATGCAGATAACCGTCGGGCATTCCGCCGTTCCAGATCTCCACGCTGCGTCGCTGAAAACTCAGGCAGAGCAGCGTCGCGCAGCAGAACATGTCCACCGGCAGGATGCGCTTGAGCTTGGCGTTCATTTCCCGCAGGGTCTCGGCCAGCCCGTAACCCTTGGCAGTCATGCCGTAGAAAACTTCCGCCAAAGGCATGGCACCCACAGCTGCGGGCAGACCGTGCCCGGTGAAGTCGCCGAGCAATACATGCATGTCGCCGGCCGGCGTGTAGGCTGCCAGCAGCAGATCGCCGTTGAACAGCGCATAGGGTGATTGCAGGTAGCGAATGTTCGGCGCACTCAGACAGCCGGAATGCGCGACCTTGTCGAAAACTGCCTTGGCGACCCGCTGCTCGTTGAGCAGGTAGTCGTGGTGCCGGGCAATCAGGTCGCGCTGCTCCAGCACCGTGGCTTGCAGGCGGCGCAAGCGATCCATCGCCTTGATTTTGGCGGACAGGATCACCTGGTTGTATGGCTTCGCCAGAAAGTCGTCGCCGCCAGCCTCAAGGCATCGCACCAGCGCTTCGCTCTCGGTCAGCGACGTGAGGAATATGATCGGAACCAGGTTTTCACCGGCCAGCACCTTGATCTGCCGTGCGGCTTCAAAGCCGTCCATGACCGGCATCATCGCGTCCATCAGCACCAGGTGCGGCTGCTGACGGGAAAACACCTCGACCGCTTCGGCCCCATTGGCGGCCGTCAGTACCGCATGCCCCTGGCGTCGCACGATGGTCGACAATAGCAGCCGGTCAGCGGCGCTGTCCTCGGCGATCAGGATCGTCAGGGGTTCTTGCGGCTGCATGACCGTCAACTGATGTCGAACAGTTTGTCGAAGTTGGAGATGGCTAGGATCTTGCGCACATCCGAATTGCTGTTGACCACCCGCACATCGGAGTTATCACCGCCCGCGTGGTCACGCAGCAGAAGCAGCATGCCCAGGGCCGAGCTGTCGAGATAGGTGGCATCCTTGAGGTCGACAACGATGGAGTCGGGCCTTCTGGCGAGTCGCTCATAGGACTCGCGAAACTCCTGATGGCGACCGAAATCGAACCGGCCCTTGATCGAGATCGTCAGCTTTTGGCCATCCGGAGAAACTTCTGTAACGACTGACATGTACTGGCTTCCTTGTCATTGACGAACCTGTACAAGGTTTAGCACTTGCAAGGGTAAGGGGCAAGGCAGGAAGTCACCGCAAACTGTCAGAGATCAACCCGTCAGTAGGCATCACGGCGCGGCAGGCGCTGGGACAGTTCGTCCAGCAGCTTCTGCTCGCGCTTGTCTTCGACTCGCTGGGCTTCATCGCGGTAGCGTTGTACAAGTTTTCGCAAGCCTTCGACCCGGGCAAACGCCTGTTGCCAGGCCTCGCGAGCCTTGTCCAGATTGTTCTGGTGCCACTGCAGGCTTTGCCGTTGCTGGTCGACCGCCGTATCGAGTTGGGTCAGAAACCCCTGGAACCCGAGCAGCCACTGCCCGGTCACGCCGGTGCTGCCGCGCACGATCCATTGCTCAGAGTAATCCAGACGAAAGGCATGCAGGTCGGCGAGTTTGCTTTCGGCCACTTTCACCTGCCCCTGGAAATACCCGAGACGCTGCACGGCGGTTTTCTCGGCCTTTTCGGCCATTTCCACCACCGGTGCCAGACGCGCGGCGCGGCTCAGGGCCATGACCGGTTACCCGCCGGTCGCAGGGGCGAGAATTGTTTCGAGGTAGGCCTCGCTTTCGCCCAGGCTGATGCTGTCGTTCAGACCCTGGCGCAGGTATCTGACCAGTTGTGGCTGCAGATTGATGGCAAGGTCAGTCTCGCGATCACCACCGGCGACATAGGCACCGACACTGATCAGATCGCGACTTTGCTGGTAACGCGACCACAGCTGCTTGAAGAATTGCGCCCGGACCATGTGATCGGGCGGCACCACGGCCGGCATGACCCGGCTGATCGACGCTTCGATGTCGATGGCCGGGTAATGCCCTTCTTCGGCCAGACGCCGGGACAACACGATGTGACCGTCGAGCACGCCTCGCGCCGAGTCGGCGATCGGGTCCTGCTGGTCATCACCCTCGGATAGCACGGTATAGAACGCGGTGATCGAACCACCGCCCTTCTCCGCGTTACCGGCGCGCTCCACCAGTTTCGGCAGTTTGGCAAAAACAGAAGGCGGATAACCCTTGGTCGCCGGCGGCTCGCCAATGGCCAGGGCGATTTCCCGCTGGGCCTGGGCGAAACGGGTCAGGGAGTCCATCAGCAACAGGACATTCTTGCCCTTGTCGCGGAAATATTCGGCGATACGCGTGCAGTACATCGCCGCGCGCAGACGCATCAATGGCGCGTCGTCCGCCGGGGATGCAACCACCACCGAACGCTTGAGGCCTTCTTCACCGAGAATGTGCTCGATGAATTCTTTAACTTCTCGACCCCGCTCACCGATCAGGCCAACGACGATGATGTCGGCCTCGGTGAAGCGGGTCATCATGCCCAGCAGCACCGACTTACCGACACCGGTACCGGCAAACAGGCCCAGACGCTGACCGCGACCGACCGTCAACAAACCGTTGATACAACGGATGCCCACGTCCAGCGGTACGCTGATCGGGTCACGGTTGAGCGGGTTGATGGTCGGGCCGTCCATCGGCACCCAGTCTTCGGCCTTCATGCCGCCCTTGCCGTCCAGCGCACGTCCGGCGCCGTCCAGCACACGACCGAGCATGCTCATGCCCATCGGCAAACGACCGGTATCGGCCAACGGCACCACACGGGCACCCGGCGCAATACCGGCCACACTGCCGACCGGCATCAGGAACACCTTGCTGCCGGAAAAACCCATGACTTCGGCTTCAACCTGCGACGGGTGATAGCTGTCGTCGTTGATCACCATGCAGCGCGTGCCCATGGCGGCGCGCAGGCCTTCGGCTTCGAGGGTCAGGCCGACCATGCGCAGCAGGCGCCCTTCGAGAATCGGCGCACCGGGGATTTCGGTGGCCTCCGCATAGGTGCTCAGGCGCTTGGCGAAACTGGTGCGTTCAAGGCGCATCGGGGGCGTCCGCGAGCGGCTCGTCGGTGACAGGGGCCGGTTTCGGCGCTTCCGGCAAGTCGAGGCTCAGATCCGGTTCGGCCGGGTGCAAGGCTTGTTCGTGCAGTTGATCGAACAGCTTGGCCATGACCTGCCCGACACGGGTTTCGATGCTCGCATCGATCCGGCTGTGTTCGGTCTCGACCCGGCAACCGCCCGGCAGCAGCGACTCGTCCTCGACAATACGCCAGGTTTCCTCATGGCGTTCGCGCAGGGCTTTGACCTGCTCGAAGTCCTGCGGATTGACGTACAGCCGCACATTACCCACGCCCAGCGGCAACAGCTTAAGGGCGTCGCGCATGACGTGTTCGATTTGCGTCGAGTCGATGGCCAGTTCGCGCTGGATCACCTGACGGGCGATGTGCTGCACGAGGTCGACCAGCGACTTCTCGATCTGCGTGTCTTGTTCGGCGATGGGCTCGAACAGGTTCGCCATCAACTGCTCGAGGCTGTTGACCTTGGCGGTGAGGACCACCTCGGCTTCCTGGCGCACCTTGAGGGTGGCGCTGTGGAAACCTTCTTTTTCGCCGATGGCGAAGCCCTCGTTGTAAGCCTCCTGACGGATGCTTTCGAGTTCTTCCAGAGTCAGTGGCTGGACTTCTTCCAGCGGCACTTCTTCCATTTCCGGCGGCTCGGGCTCCGGCTCCGGCTCGGGTTCCGGTGGCGGCGGGTCGAAACTCGGGATGGCCCAGGTTTCGAAACCGCGCACGTCCCGGGCACGGATCAGGTCCGTCACATCGTCGTCGTTCTTGCCCATGGTGTTAGATCATTTCCTCGCCGCCCTTGCCACCGAGCACGATTTCTCCGGCTTCGGCCATACGGCGGGCGATGGTGAGGATTTCCTTCTGCGCGGTTTCCACGTCGCTGACGCGCACCGGGCCTTTGGCCTCGAGGTCGTCGCGCAGCAGTTCGGCAGCACGTTTGGACATGTTCTTGAAGATCTTTTCCTTGACGCCTTCGTCCGAACCCTTGAGGGCCAGCACCAGCACATCGGAGGACACTTCGCGCAACAGCGCCTGGATACCGCGGTCGTCGACATCGGCCAGGTTGTTGAACACGAACATGAGGTCTTCGATCTGACCGGACAGGTCTTCGTCGACTTCGCGGATCGAGTCCATGAGCTGGCCTTCGATCGAGCTGTCGAGGAAGTTCATGATGTCCGCCGCCCGCTTGATGCCACCCAGGGTGGTGCGCGAGGCGTTCGAGTTGCCCGAGAACTGCTTCTCGAGGATCTGGTTCAATTCTTTCAGCGCGGCCGGCTGCACGGTGTTCAGCGACGAGACGCGCAGGATGATGTCCAGACGCACCTTGTGGTCGAAGTTGCCCAGCACTTCACCGGCCTGGTCCGGATCGAGGTACGCGACCACGATCGCCTGGATCTGCGGGTGTTCGTAGCGGATCACGTCGGCTACGGCGCGCGGCTCCATCCATTTCAGGCTGTCTAGGCCGCTGGTGTTGCCACCCAGCAGGATGCGGTCGATCAGGCCGTTGGCCTTGTCTTCACCCAGGGCCTGGGTGAGCATTTTGCGCACGTAGTCGTCGGAGCCGACGCCCAGGCTGGTCTGGTCGCCGACGATGTCGACGAACTCGCTCATGACCTGCTCGACCTGCTCACGGTGGACGTTGCCCATCTGGGCCATGGCCACGCCGACTCGCTGAACCTCTTTCGGGCCCATGTGGCGCAGCACTTGTGCAGCATCGGTCGACCCCAGGGACAGCAGCAGAATCGCGGCTTTATCGACCCGGGACAGTTTGGCGACGGCGGCTCGGTTATCACTCATCTGCGTTAATCCACTCTTTCACGACCTGGGCCACACGACCCGGGTCTTCTGCCACCAGACTCTTGATTGCGTTCAACTGAGCGTCATAGCCTTCGCTCGGGCTCGGCAGCAGGATGCTGGTCGGGCCGCCGAGGCTGACGCGATCGTTGGACAGTTCACCGTCCAGACCGCCCATGCCACCCAGTTCCACGTCACCGCCCAGACCGGCCAGTTCCTTGCCTTTGCCGCCACCGGTGATGTTGTTGAGCACCGGACGCAGCACGCCGAACACCAGCACCAGGATGAACAACACACCCAGCACTTGTTTGACGATGTCCCAGAACCATGGCTGGGAGTAGAACGGAATGTCGGCAATCACTTCGCCGCGCTCGGCGGAGAACGGCATGTTGATCACGCTGACGCTGTCGCCACGGCTGGCGTCGAAACCGACCGCGTCCTGCACCAGGCGAGTGAAGCGCGCCAATTCGTCGGCGCTCCACGGCGCACGAGTGGTTTCGCCGTTGGCCGGGTTGATCTTGACCTGATCGTCCACCACCACCGACACCGACAGGCGATTCAGGCGACCCTGCTGCTGTTTGGTGTGGCTGATGGAACGGTCGAGTTCGAAGTTTTTGGTGGATTGTTGACGCTTGTCTGCCGGGTACGGCGCGAGCATCGGCTGGCCGGTGGCCGGGTCCATGATCTGCTGACCGTTGGCATCGACCAGTGGCTGGCCTGGCTGCACCATGCCGGTCGAAGCCTGGGCACCACCGGTGGTTTGCGGCGCCGAAGCCGGCGACGGCGGCTGATTGCTCAGGGCACCCGGGACGCCTTGCGGGCCATTGCTGGCGGTACGTTGTTCGTTGACCGACTGCTCGCTGCGCAGCGCCGGCTGATCCGGGTTGAACTGCTCGGCGGTGGATTCGACGGCACTGAAGTCTACGTCGGCCGACACTTCAGCCTTGTAGCGATCGTTGCCCAGTACCGGTTGCAGGATATTGTGTACACGCTGGGTCAGCATGCTTTCCATGCGACGGCTGTAATCGAACTGCTTGCCGGCCATGGTCATTTCGGAATTTTCCGCCTGATCCGACAGCAGGTTGCCCTTCTGGTCGACGACGGTGATCTGCGACTTGCTCAGCTCGGGAACGGAAGTGGCCACCAGATTGATGATGGCAACGACCTGGCCCGGCTCCAGCGAACGGCCGGAGTACAACTCGACCAGTACCGAAGCGCTTGGCTTGCGCTCGTCACGTACGAACACCGAACTTTTCGGGATCGCCAGGTGAACGCGCGCGCCCTTGACGTTGTTCAGAGCGGAGATGGTGCGGGCCAGTTCGCCTTCGAGGCCGCGACGGTAACGGGTCGCTTCCATGAACTGGCTGGTGCCCAGACCCTGTTCCTTGTCGAGAATCTCGAAACCGATATTGCCGTCGCTGGGAGTGACACCAGCAGCGGCAAGTTTCAGTCGCGCACGGGACAGGTCATCGGCCTTGACCAGCAAGGCACCGGAGTTCGGTTCAACGGTGTAGGGAATGTCGGCGGAGGCCAGGGTGTCCATGACCTGCTTGGCGTCCATACCGGCAAGGCTGCCGTACAGAGGCCGGTAGTCCGGCTGCTGCGACCACAGCACCACGGCAAAGCCAATCGCCACGCTCGCGGCCAGGCCGACCAACAGGCCCACCTGACGCAGCATGGTCATCTCGGAGAGGTTTTCCAGGAAGGACAGGCCGAACAGCGGCGGTTTGCCGTCTATCGGGGTGGCCTTGGCCGGAACGTTATCGGCGACTGCTTCTGCCATGACTCAATCTCGTCCTTAAACCGGCATCTGCATGATGTCTTGATAAGCCTGAACCAGTTTGTTGCGCACCTGGGTCAGAGCCTGGAACGACACGCTGGCCTTCTGCGAGGAAATCATCACGTCCGTCAAATCGACGCCGCTCTTGCCGATTTCGAACGCGTTGGCCAATTGGCTGGAGGCCTGTTGGGTATCGTTCACTTTGTTGATGGCCTGACCGAGCATGTCGGAAAAGCTGCTGCCTGCCACTTCAGGGACGGCGGCAGTCGATTTCGGCTTCGACATGGCGTCCATTTGCATGGCCTTCATGTCCATCATCAACCGATTAAATTCAATACCTTGGCTCATGGTCTACTCTCTTGGGCGGCCCGCAATTTTTTGACACTCACTCGGCGGGTACTCAGGTGTTAGCAACAACGGTGCCAGCTCACGGGCACCGCTTCGAGAAATGCGTTTTCAAACGTTTGCGCCACCGCTTACGTGGCGAACAGATACCCTTCGACGTCCATCCCGGCATCGCGCATCTGCGCCAGTTTGTAGCGCAATGTACGCGGGCTGATACCGAGTTTTTCGGCGGCTTCCTTGCGTCGACCGCGTTCGGTGCGCAGGGTGTCGATGATCATCTGGAACTCGCGACGACGCAGGTCATCGCCCAGCGCCCCGGCCGAATCGGCTTCGATCTCGACCTCACGAATGACGGGCGCGACCGGCATCGGCATCGCCACCGGCAAAGGCGCGAACAGCGCAGGTCCGGAGAGACAGAAATCCTGCGGCTGGATCAACCCGCCCTGCTGGAGGATCAATGCCCGCTGCACCGCGTTATCCAGCTCGCGCACATTACCCGGCCAGGGATAACCGATCAGGCACGCCTGCGCCTCGGGCGAGAACTTCGCCATCGCATGCTTCATTTTATTGACGTGCTTGGCCAACAGACGCTCCGCCAGCGGCAGGATGTCGGCGGTGCGCTCACGCAGCGGGCGCCAGGCCAGCGGAAACACCGACAGGCGATAGTAGAGGTCTTCACGGAACCGCCCCGCCGCCACTTCGCCCGCCAGATCACGGTTAGTGGTCGCGACTACACGAATATCGAGAGTGATCGGCTTGCGTGCGCCGACCCGCTCGACCTCACGTTCCTGCAGCACGCGCAGCAACTTGGCCTGCAGCCCCAGAGGCATTTCGGAAATCTCGTCGAGCAGAATGGTGCCGCCGTCGGCCTGCTCGAACTTGCCGGCCTGCGCCGCGATGGCGCCGGTGAACGACCCCTTCTCGTGACCGAACAGTGTCGCTTCAAGCATGTTGTCGGGGATTGCCGCACAGTTGATCGCGATGAACGGCTGACTCGCGCGATGGGATTGCTGGTGAATGTAGCGCGCCAGCACCTCCTTGCCGGTGCCGGACTCGCCGGAAATCAGTACGGTGGAATCGCTGCGGGCGACCCGCGCCGCCAGATCCAGCAACTGCGCACTGGCCGGCTCGACGGCCACTGGCCCTTCTGCGTCGACTGTGCCGAGATTGCCCAGAGCATGGCGCGCGACCAGGTCCAGCAGCGCCTTGGGCTCGAATGGCTTGACCAGATAGTCCGCCGCGCCCTGGCGCATGGCATCGACCGCACGCTCGACGGCGCCGTGAGCCGTCATCAGCAGCACCGGCAATTGCGGCTGGCGTGTGCGCAGCAGGCCGAGCAACTGGTGACCGTCCATGCCCGGCATGTTGACGTCGCTGACCACCAGGCTGAACGCCTCGCACTCCACGGCCTTCAGCGCCTCCTCGGCAGAACCCACGGCGTGATAGTCGTGACCGGCCAGCAGCAGCGTATCGGCCAGCGCCTCGCGCAATGAACGATCATCCTCGACCAGCAGAACCTTGATGCCCATGACCTTCACTCAGCTCCCTGTACAGCGGAAAACATCGGCAGAATCACCTGCGCGCACGTGCCGCGCCCGACCCGCGAGCGCAGCTGCAATTCTCCCTGATGCGCACGGGCCACAGCCTTGACCACGGTCAGGCCCAGGCCGGTGCCGGTGACCTTGGTGGTAAAAAACGGCTCGCCCAGCCGCGCCAGCACTGCCGGCTCGATACCGCCGCCGTTATCACTGACGCACAGGCGCAGCGTGTTGTCGCGGGTGTAGCAATGCACTTTCAGACGCACATCACCGCCACCGGCCTGAATCGCGTTTTCGATCAGATTGAGGATTGCCCCGACCAGCGTGTCGCGATTGCACAGCAACTCGCCTGCATGGCTGTCGCATTGCCAGCGAATTGGCAGATCCTGTACATGGGTCAGCGCCGCCGCCTGCAACGACTGCATCAGGGCATTGGGGGTGATGCGATCGGTCAGCGGCAATTCACCGCGAGCAAACACCAGCATGTCGCGCACCTGATGTTCCAGTTCATGCAGACGCTCCTTGAGGCGCCCGGCAAACCGCTGCTGAGTGGCGACCGGCAGCGCCTGCTCGGTCAAATGGCTGGCGTAGAGCAGCGCGGCGGAAAGCGGCGTACGAATCTGATGAGCCAGCGAGGCGACCATGCGCCCCAACGACGACAGGCGCTCGTGGCGCGCCAGTTGATCCTGCAAGTGACGGGTTTCAGTCAGGTCGTTGAGCAGCACCAACTGCCCAGGCTCGGCATCCAGCGAACGGGTGGCAATCGACAGGCGTCGACCATTTCTCAGGGAGATTTCATGACCGTCGTCTTCACGGGGCGCGAAGCAACGGGCAATGACATGGCGCCACAGCTCGCCTTCCAGCGGCAGGCCCAGCAGATCGATGGCGGCCGGGTTGGCCTCGCACACGATGCCGTGACCGTCGATGACGATGACACCGCCGGGCAACAGATCCAGGAGATTTTGCAGACGGTTGGCCAGACGTTCTTTTTCCGCCAGCTCCTGCATGCGCTGGGCGCTGACCACTGCCAGCTCGCCCTTGAGCTCGGTGACCCGCGCCTCGAGCATGCTGTAGGAATCGGTCAATTGACTCGACATCTGGTTGAACAGCGCGAACGCCTGCTCAAGACCTTGCCGACTGGCCTGCTCTACGGACGGCAGTTGCCCCGAGGACTCGGGAACAGAAGACATCTGGGAGGCTTGGGGCATTGTGCTCTCTCGCTTGGCTGACCGTCAGTTAAACGGAACGTTGCGAGGGACGTAGCAATACCCGTGCCTAAAAAAAACGGCTTATAAATGAAGCAGTTGAAAAACAGGCGTCAATCATCCGCCTGTTCATCACCTTCACGCCGGCTCATGCCGTACTTGCGCATCTTCTCCACCAGCGTGGTGCGACGGATGCGCAGACGTTCGGCGGCACGGGCCACGATGCCGTTGGCATCATCCAGCGCCTGCTGGATCAGGCCTTGCTCCAGACCACCGAGGTAGTCCTTCAGATCAAGACCTTCCGGCGGCAGCATGGCGTTGGCGGTGAAGTCCGGCGTGTGGCCGTTGATTGCCACGCGCTCTTCCAGATCGCTGCGCAGGCTGTCGACCATTTGCTCGTCTTCGTCGTCGACGTAGCGGAATTTCTTCGGCAGCTCGACCACGCCGATCACCCCGTACGGATGCATGATCGCCATGCGCTCCACCAGGTTGGCCAGTTCGCGGACGTTGCCAGGCCAGCCGTGACGGCACAGGGACATGATCGCGGCGGAGTTGAAACGGATCGAACCGCGCTTCTCGTGCTCCATCCGCGAAATCAGTTCGTTCATCAGCAGCGGAATGTCTTCGACGCGCTCACGCAGCGGCGCCATCTCGATCGGGAACACGTTCAGGCGATAGTAGAGGTCTTCGCGGAAGGTGCCGATCTCAATCATGCTTTCGAGATTCTTGTGGGTCGCGGCGATGATGCGCACGTCGACACTTTGGGTCTTGTTGCTGCCCACGCGCTCGAAGGTGCGCTCCTGCAGCACGCGCAGCAGCTTGACCTGCATCGGCAGCGGCATGTCACCGATTTCGTCGAGGAACAGCGTACCGCCGTTGGCCAGCTCGAAGCGGCCAGCACGGCTGGTAATCGCGCCGGTGAAGGCACCCTTCTCGTGGCCGAACAGTTCGCTTTCCAGCAGTTCTGCCGGGATCGCCCCGCAGTTGACCGGCACGAACGGCGCATCACGACGCTTGGAATGGTAATGCAGGTTACGCGCAACCACTTCCTTGCCGGTGCCGGACTCGCCGAGGATCAGCACACTGGCGTCGGTGTCGGCCACCTGCTGCATCATCTGGCGCACATGCTGGATCGCCCGGCTGGTGCCGACGAGGCTGCGGAACAGGTTGGGTTCGCGATGACGGCCGCGCTCGCGGGCCTGGTCGTACATTTCGCGATAGACCTGGGCGCGGTGCAGGGAGTCCAGCAATTTGCTGTAGCTCGGCGGCATTTCGAGGGTCGAAAGTACCCGGCGGCGCTGGTCTTCGGGCAAGTCCACCGAAGAATTATCGCCCATCAGCAAAACCGGAAGGAACTCATCCCAGGTCGAGAGTGTCTTTAACAGGCCCAAAAGCGCACCAGGAGCATTGACCGTCCCGATCAGTACGCAAATGACCTCACGACTAGACGACAAAGAGCCGACTGCCTGCTGCCAGTCATGGCTTCCGCAGGGTAAATTTTCTTCGCCAAGAAAATTTAAAATCACCGCCAGGTCGCGGCGGCGGACGCTATCGTCATCGATCAGCAGAATTTTGGTTTCACGCCACATGCAATAGCAACTTCCCTAGTCAACTCAATGCCCGAAACGAGGGGCAAGCGAGACGCTTGCAGGACACTTCGTGCCTGTAGACGCCTGAAATCTGAAAACAGCCACTAGTTAAGTCAAAAAACCGTGCACAGTCAAATTTATGGCGCACATGTCTGGATTAACTGAGGGTTAATTAACCAAACAGATGGTAAACCTTTGCCGCGTTCTGCGCTTGGGTGATCTGCGACATCTCGTCGACTATCGCCTGACGCTCACCCATGGCGACCTCAAGAAGCTCCTTGTAGACATGCAGCAGCTCCTCGAGATTGTCACGCAGCGCGACTTCATCCACCGAAGCCTCACTCAAGACATCTTCCATGCAGGAACGGCAATCCAGGTCGAGTTGACCGATCGCCTCCCAGTTGCGCTCGGCCAGGGCACCGACCAACGCCACTCGGGTTTCTTCGATTCGCTGCAATACAAGACTCATGGTGATCTCCTTAAAACTGAGGAGCGGGCGTAGGAGCAATGGCATCCCAGCCTTCTTTTACCGTGCTCAACAAGCCGGCAACCTCGTCCAGAATACGCGGGTCGCTACTGATGTTCGCCTCGGCAAGACGCTTCATCATGTAGATATAAAGACCGTCCAGATCAGCCAGCGTATCCGCGGAATTCTCCAGATCCAGGCCTTCACGCAAGCCGCTGACGATGCCGATGGCCTTGCTGATCGACGTGCACTTGCCGGGAATATCCTTGCGCTCGATGGCGCCTTTGGCTTGCGCGATGCGCTGCAGGCCACCTTCCATCAGCATTTGTACCAGACGGTGCGGACTGGCTTCGGACGTCTGCGCGTGAGCACCGACTTTCTGGTACTGCCGAAGGGCTAACATCGGATTCATGTTCTACCTCATTTGCCACAATGACTCGTATGACCAGTGTATCGCCAACGAGCCTGAAAACTTTAGACCACAAGACAAAAACCCGGCACACGCTCGAAAGCGTGGCCGGGTTTTTGTCGCTCTTGCATGTTACTTCGCAGATTGCTGAGCGTTCAGCGAGCTGAAGAACGACGTGATGCTGCTCGCAGTCGCCTTCATTTGCCCAACCAACAAGTCCATGGCGTTGTACTTGGCAGTCAACGTCTTGGTCAGGTTGGCAACACGCAGATCCAGTGCCAGCTGTTGACTGGTCAGGCTCTTGGCGTTGTTGTTCAGGATGGTCATACGCTGATCGAGGAGGCCTGGCGAGGTGCTGGTCGCCCCTTTCAGGTACGGATCCACCGCCTTGCTCATACGCGCCAACAGACCGTTCTTGTCGTCGGTGCCCGTGAACATCTGCTGAACCTGACCGGTCATGCCAGGCTGGGACATCGCCTTGTTGAAAGCGACCGTATCGAACGTCAGGTTACCGGTCAGCTTGTCGGTCATGACGCCCAACTGCGACAGATAGGCCATCGGACCGGTGGTGGTACCGCTCGGCATGGTCAATTGACTGCGAATATCGGCAATCAACGAACGCGGCAGAGAGTCACCCGTGAAAGCCGCCTGAACGGTCAGCTTGCCATCCTCATCCGGCGTCGCCTTGGACAGAGTGTCGATGGTGCTCTTCAGGGTGTTGTAGGCATCAACGAAGGTCTGAACCGAGGTCTGCAAACCCTTGGTGTTGGTATCCACGGTCACCGTGACCGGTGTGCCGGGCGGATTGGGAACAGTCAGCAGGTTCATCGTCAAACCACTGACGGCGCCAGTCACCGTATTGCTCTTGCTGGTCACTGTCAGACCATCGATGGTCAGCGACGCATCCGTGGCGAGCTTGCCGACCGCACCGGAATCACCGGCTGCCGGGGTGGCGCTCATCACCTTGGTGCCATCGATTTCCAGACCGGCGATACCGCTGACGGTCAAGTCATTGCCTGAGCCAGTCTTGCTCGAACTGATCACCAGACGCGAAGCGCCGGAGCTGTCCGTCACAATGTTGGCGGAAATACCATTGATACCCTGGGAGCTGTTGATCGCATCACGCGTGGTCTGCAGGGTCGCATTGGCCGGGATCGTGACATTGTAATCAGTGCCATTCTGACTGATTTTCAGGGTACCACTCGGAATGGCACTGGCAGCACCGCCGGAAAAGGATGCGCTGGCCACTTTCGAGCCGGTTGCCAGATTATTTACAACAACACTGTAAGTGCCCGAGACCGCGGTGTTATCCGAAGTTGCGCCCAGAACAGTCGGCGTGCCCGAAGTCGCCGTGTAACCGGCAAACGCAGGGTTGGTCTTGCTGCTCAGGTTGGTCATCGCTGTCTGGAATGCAGTCAGCGCACTCTTCAACGTACCGATACCGGAGATCTTCAGGGTGTTGGTTTTGGTCGTGGCATCGATCTGCGTCTGCTTCGCCGATTTGTCGGCGTTGACCAGTGCAGTAACGATCGCACCGATGTCCAGACCGGAACCCAGGCCCGAACCCGGTAAAATTGGACTTGCCATGTGCATCTCCCTTGGGGTTGTTGCCAGTCTTTTGACCCTTGTGGGGTCTAAAGAACTTCAAACACGATTCATGCCAGCTATCAGACTTTGGCGTCGAACAACACGTGACTCGCGTTGGCGAGGCTGTCTGCCAGCTTGAGAGCTTCTGCGGAAGGGATCTGTCGTACGACCTCGCCCGTCTCGCTCGCAATCACCTTGACGATGACCTTTCCAGAGTGCTCGTCGATCGAGAACTCCAGGTTGCGCTTGATCGATTGAACAAACTTCTCGATCTCCTGCACCGCCAGCTTCAATTTGGTTTCATCCGTTTCCTGGCTTTTTTTCGAGTCAGAAACAGCATCGACCGCTTGAGGCTTGGTCTCCGACGGCTTGTCAGTGACGGTATTGGCTGGCTTGGGAGCCGGATAAGTCACGTTAAGCTTTACGCTCATGTCCATGCTCATCACCTCTTAACGTGAAAAAGCGAGAGAGCACGCAAGCGCACTCCCCCGCCAAAACTCATTCCGAAATTACTGAAGCAGCTTCAGTACAGCGGAAGGCAGTTGGTTGGCTTGAGCCAGAACAGAGGTCGAAGCCTGTTGCAGGGTTTGCTGCTTGGTCAGGTTAGCAGTCTCTGCGGCGAAGTCGGTATCTTGTACGCGACCTTGTGCAGCAGTGGTGTTCTCGGTGATGTTCTGCAAGTTCTGGATGGTGCTGGTCAGACGGTTTTGCGAAGCACCCAGGCTGGCACGAGTTGCACCGATTGCAGCGATAGCGGCGTCGATTGCAGTGATCGCGTTGTCGATGTTCGAAGCGGCGGCAGCCGAAGTAGCACCGGTCAGAACAACAGTACCGCTACCTACGGACAGGCTCACGGCGTCGAACTTGGAGCTCAGTACCAGGTCGATGTGGTTAGCCGAACCGGTGTTTGCGCCAACTTGCAGGGTCACAGTACCAGCCGAACCGTCCAGCAGGTTTTTGCCGTTCAGGTTGGTAGCAGCCGAGATACGGGTGATTTCGTCAGACATCTGAGCGAATTCAGCGTTGGTAGCGGTCTGGTCAGCAGTGCCGTTGGTACCGTTACGTGCTTTAACAGCCAGTTCACGCATACGCTGCAGAATGTCGGTCGAAGCTTGCAGAGCGCCTTCAGCGGTCTGAGCAACGGAGATACCGTCGTTGGCGTTCTGGATGGCCTGGGTGTTACCGCGGATTTGCGAAGCCATACGGTTGGAGATCTGCAGGCCAGCGGCGTCGTCTTTAGCGCTGTTGATTTTCAGGCCGGAAGACAGGCGCTGCATCGAAGTCGACAGAGCGTCGGAGGCGCGGTTCAGGTTTTTCTGAACGTTCAACGACGTGGTGTTGGTGTTTACTGTTAAAGCCATGACGAATTCCTCGTTGGTTGGGTACTGCGGCTTCCGGCCCTGGCAACCGCCGGGTATGGCCTAGAGAACCTTCGTAATAGTTATCGTCGGGTTTGCAGGTTGCTTGAGGGCTTTTTTGAAAATTTTTGCCATCACCCTGCCACCCCCTAGAAAACAAAGACTTAGCAGCACCTTACCCCCGAAAAACTGACGCCATAAAACCGTCCGTGGCGCAAACCTGCGGGCCAGTGCTGTCGGCTTTCTTCAAACCGCAGAATTTTCCAGCAACCCGATCAATTCGTACTCCATGAAATCGGCGAGCCCGAGCCAGTCCTGGCGCTCCTGACAATCGAGCATTTGGGTGAGCACCTGCGCCCACGACTGCTGGATATCCGGCGAGGCGGACACCAGAAAATGCTGTGCACCTTCGAACACATCCACCATGTCCAGCGCCGCTTCGACATCACGCCCCAGGCGAAACAGGCCGGCGCAGCGCCGGCATTCGTCGACACAGCCTTGCAGCGCACTCATTGCACGAACTCCTGATTGAAACGCGTCCCGGCAATCAACGCACCTGCGCGGCTACTATTGAAAAACTCGACGTGCGGCTGACTGGCGATGTATCGCTCAAGCACACACAGATAACCGCGAAAATTGAGCTGCGTACTGACACGCTCACCGAAGCCGTCACGCACCCAGTGCCGCGCCTGATTCACCGACGGCCCCAGATCACCATCACTCCAGCCGGCGTGGGTCTTGTTCATCGGAAACGCAAAGTCAGCGCCAAACAGCGTGATCCGCGCCGCGCCCATCTTCACCGCCAGATCCACCGCCGGGTGAATCACACTGCCGCCCACATGCAGCAGCGCCCTTGGGTGTTGCTCACGCAATGCCGCATAGACCGGGCTCAGCGAATAGCCGCCGTAGCGCCTGCCCTTCCAGGCCCTCAGTACCTCAGGGTCGCTCATGGGCAGATACACCAGCGGGATGCCGTTGGACTCCTCAAAGGGCAAATGCCGAAAGCTGATGCGCTGATCAATACTCACCACGTAGTCGGGCACGATCCCGTGCTCACGCAGCGGTCGGTAAGCGGTATCGACGCAAATGAACAGTGGGCGCTCGTCTCGCTCGCGAATGGCGGCCAGTCGCTCGAAATGCTGCTCAAGGGTCGGCCCGGTGCCGATCACATAGATCTCCCGACCAGCGCAAGTGCCGAACAATTGCGCCACATCATCGTCAGCGAGCAACACCGGCAGGCAGTCCTGCAGACGCTGTTGAATGAAGGGCGACTGCGGATCGAACTCACGATTGTTGAAGCTCAGGTGCACTTCACTGACCAGACGATCACGGATCTTCGCGTTGAAGTCGTCGGCCAGCAGCATCTCCGCCGGCAAGGCAAAAAACGGCGTGCAGATGTCCGGCAGCTCACCGGCGTACAGAAGCTCTACCCGCGGATCCTCCAGCCATTGCCGCTGATCGATCAGTTGCAACACCAGGGCGAAGAGCGCGCCATTGAGGATATGCACATACAAGCGCTCAAGCCCGGCACGCTCCAGCAGCACGGTCGGCAAATCTCCGAGGCCGGTGCCATAGACGTGCAGTCGCGACTTCTCCGCCGGCAGGCTGGCAGCCTGAACCCGGGCCTCATGGACACGGTCGTGGCGACTGGTGAGCTGAATGCCGTTGATGCTCAGCGTCGAACCCAGCCCCTGCGTCAATCCGGCGTCGATCACCGAACTGTCTTCGTTCAGCAATCGCGCGAAAAGCGCCGGCCAGCGTCGCTCAATGACGTTGGCATTGGCTTGGAAAAACTCGCTCATGGCGCCTCACGCTCCTTTCAGGCAAAAAAATAGCGTTCAAGGTTACCCCTTGAACGCTATTTTTGTATCCGTCGTTTTGGGTGGGTTCAAGGACGATAGATAATCGCCGAACCCCACGAAAGACCGACGCCGAAACCGCTGAGCGCCACTCGGTTCCAGCTGGAATCCAGCGCGTGCTTCTCCAGCAGCAGCGGAATGCTCGACGACACGGTATTGCCGGTCTCGACCATGTCCTTGATGAACTTCTCCGGCTCGCCTTCGAAGCGCCGCGCCACGGCATCGACAATCGCCGCGCTGCCCTGGTGAATGCAGAATGCATCAATGTCATCGGCGTTGAGGCCGGAATCGTCGAGCAACTCATGCAAGTGCGCCGGGACTTTCAACAATGCAAAGTTGAACACCTGACGACCGTTCATGAAGAACACGCCATCGGTGACTTTCAGGTGCGGTGCACCCGAACCGTCGGTGCCGAATTTGGCCTTGCCCAGCGCCCAGACCGGGTCTTCACCCATCCAGGTCGCGGTGGCGGCGTCGCCGAACAGCATGGTGGTGTTGCGGTCTTCCGGGTCGACGATTTTCGAATACGGGTCGGCAGTGATCAGCAAACCGTTCTTCAGGCCGGCGGCTTCCATGAAGCCCTTGATCGCGTAGATGCCGTAAACGTAACCGGAGCAACCCAGGGAAATGTCGAACGCGGCGACATTGGTCGGCAGACCGAGCTTGTCCTGCACGATCGCTGCCGTATGCGGCAGGCCTTCTTCGTCACCGTTCTGGGTCACGACGATCAACGCATCGATGGATTCACGTTTCAGCTCAGGATTGCTGGCAAACAGCGCATTGGCCGCTTCAACGCACAGATCGGAAGTTTCCTGTTCTGCGTCTTTGCGTGGCAGGAAGGCCGAACCGATCTTGCCGAGGATGAATTCTTCATCCTTCTCGAATTTTGCACCTTGTGCGTAATTGTCCACGCCGGCTACAGGAACGTAGCTCGCAATGCTTTTTATGCCAATCATTACGGCTTCCCAATAATAAACAGCCCAATACCACCGCTCGCAAGGATTTCGAGGGGCGCCGACAAACAGAAAACGGCCGCCACAACGGGCAGCCACGGGGAGCGCAAAGGGCTATCACTGCAACCGATAACGGGCCAGGCGCCATCTCCCCGGTCAATACAATACAGTGAAGATGCGCGTTATGACTCGCAGGTCACGCTATTTTGCCGAATCGGTGCAGATCGGGTTATTCGACCAGCGACCAGTCCAGCGGCGTGCCGCGTTTGATCGGCGCGCGCGCGCGGCGGCCGAGGATGGCGTCGGTGTGCTTGGGCGGCAGACCGAGACCGGGACGAATGGCACGCAGATTGGCCGCCGTGAAGGGTTCACCGGCCGCCATGTCGGCCGTGACGTACAGCGACCGACGGTAGACCAGGGACTTTTTCTCAGCCTCGGTCACGCCATAATGCACCTGGCCCATGGCCTGCCAGGCGCGCTCGGTTTCGACCACCAGGCTGGCCATTTCCGCGGGCTCCAGCGAGAAACTCGCGTCCACCCCGCCCGCCGCGCGGTCGAGGGTGAAGTGCTTTTCAACCACCGTAGCCCCGAGCGCCACAGCGGCCACCGACACACCAACGCCCATCGAATGATCGGACAGCCCCACCTGACAACCGAACAGCTCTCGCAGATGCGGGATCGTGCGCACATTGCTGTTGAGCGGCGTCGCCGGGTAAGTGCTGGTGCACTTGAGCAGCACCAGATCCTTGCACCCGGCTTCACGGGCCGCGCGCACGGTTTCGTCGAGCTCGGCGATGCTGGCCATGCCGGTGGAAATGATCAGCGGCTTGCCGGTCGCCGCGACGCGACGAATCAGCGGCAGATCCGTGTTTTCGAAGCTGGCGATCTTGTAGGCCGGCACGTCGAGGCTCTCGAGAAAGTCCACGGCGCTGTCATCGAACGGCGTCGAAAACGCGAGCATGCCCAGCTCCTTGGCCCGGGCGAAGATCGGGGCGTGCCATTCCCACGGCGTGTGGGCCTTTTCGTACAGATCGTACAGCGACGTGCCGGCCCACAGGCTGTTCGGATCCTTGATGAAGAATTCGCCTTCCGCCAGATCCAGCGTCATGGTTTCAGCGGTGTAGGTTTGCAGCTTCAAGGCATGGGCACCGGCCTTGGCCGCCGCCTCGACAATCTGCAGGGCGACGTCCAGCGACTGGTTATGGTTGCCGCTCATTTCAGCAATGATGAATGGCGGTGCGTCGGCACCGATCAGGCGATCGCCAATCTTGAAACTGTTCATGAACGGTGTTCCTTCAAATCCTTGGTGAACGCGCAGGCACTTTGGGTGAACCCGGCGTCACGAAATACATTCAATGAGGCCTGATTGGCCGGCAAGACCTGTGCGCTGATCGCGGTCAATTGCGGCCAGTGCGTCGTGACGAACGCCTCGCCCCGCGTCAGCAGCGCCCTGCCCCAGCCGAGACCGAATCGCCCCTCCAGCAGATACAGCGAAACCTCGGCCTCGAAACCGCGCAGATCGTAGCGCAACACACCGACCGGGCCGTCATCGGCCTCGGCGATCAACAACAGCCGTTGAGGATTGCGCAGACTGGCGTTCAACCAGTCCAGATGCTGCGACCATTCGATCACGCCGCTCTTCACTGACCAGCGCTGCACGGCGTCGGCATTGCGCCCGTCGAACAAAACCTGCGCATCGTCCAGCGTCACTGCACGCAACTTGAGCACCGCACCGGCCAGTGCCGCCGCGACACGCAGCGCGCCGCGTCCGTCGACCAGTTGCCGTGAACGCTCGGCCAGGCTCTGCCGCAAATAAAAATTGTCGACGACAAAACCGATGGCATCACGCAGTTGCTCGACGCTCACCTGCTCCCGGGCGCCCATGAACACATGAGCCCCGGCCGCCGCCATCACCTCGCCGTTGGCCTGCTGGTTGTTCGACACGGCAATGCAGATCGTCGGCAGGCCCAAGGCCGCGCGCTCCCAACTGGTGCCACCACCGGCGCCGATGAACAGATCGGCTTCGGTCATGCGTCGATGAAAGTCACTGACAAAACTGTGCAGGCGCCAGTTCGGCCGCAGCTCGGCCAGTGCCTGCATTTCTGCCCATGCCGGGTTGTCGGCACCGGCGACAAAGTCCACTTCAAGCCCGGAAAAATCCGCCAGCGCCAGCATCGCGTGATGGGTCTGCCGGGCAGCGTCGAAGCCGCCGAAATTCACCAGCACCCGCCGCGCCACGGGTTTGATCTCGATGGCCGGGCCGCTGAACTCTTCGCGCAGCATGGCAAAGCGCGGGCCGAGCAACGTCCGGCAGCCGGCCGGCAGCAGCGGCTGATAGTTTTCACTGAGGCCGGAGAGGTTCTGATTGAGCAGCAGATCCACGCTGTAGCGACGGGTCGCCAGATCGTCCACGGCGGCGATCCGTGGCGCGAAGCGCCGGGCGGCGGTCTGCCAGTGATGATCGAGGCCGTAATGGTCGGCGATGACCCAGTCGAATTCGGCCTGTCCCTCCAGCTGCGTCGCCAGCGCATCGATATCCGCCTGCCACGGCAGCATCGATTCGATGGCCTGCTCCGGATCTTCACCGGCGTAGCGATCCGGCAACGCGAACGTCTCGAAGCCTTCACTCTGCAACGCATCGAGCCGATGCCCCGGCAAGCGCCGACAGGCAAACGCCACGTGACTGCCCTGGGCGCGCAACACTCGCGCCAGCGTCAGGCATCGGGCGATATGGCCGCTGCCGATGGTCGGCGAGGCGTCGGCGCGGATCAGTACTCTCATTGCAGCTCTCCGCCGGCCTTGAGTGCCGCGTAGAGATACTCGGCGCGTTTCCAGTCTTCAGCGGTGTCGATGTCCTGCACCAGATGCCGGGGCAGAATCACCGGCAGGCTGGCCGGCGAATACAGCACCTCGCCACGCAACCAGGCCTCGCTGCGACCCCAGTAGAACTGGCCGGCATCCTGAAAGGCGGCCGGCAGATCCTGCGAACGGGTATTGCGAAACTCGGGGTACATCGCCGTCAGCGCACCCTGACAGTCGAGGGTCAAGGCACGCTGTACCGGAAAGCCAAAATCGGTGACCGAAAAAGCAAAGGACTTGTCGGGATGCTGCTCCAGCAACTCGAGCCCCTGACGCAGGAACCGCGCCTGCAACAACGGCGCCGTGGCGTACACGCAACAGGCGTAATCAAAGTGCGGCAATTGCTGCAAGGCATGCACGATCACCGCCGCCGTACCGGTGAAGTCATCGGCCAACTGCGCCGGACGCAAGAACGGTACCTGCACACCATGAGCCTGTGCCAGCTCGGCAATCTCCTCGTCATCGGTGCTGACCACCACCTGGTCGAACAACCCCGAATCCAGTGCCGTGCGAATCGAACGGGCAATCATCGGCACACCGTCGAACGGTTTGAGGTTCTTGCGCGGAATGCGTTTGCTTCCGCCACGGGCCGGGATGATTGCGACGTTGCTCAAGGGCGTTTTTCCAGCAGGAACCAGGTGACGTCATCCAGCGGGAATTGCGGATCGCGGTGATAACCGAAGCCGTAATCCAGCAGTTGCAGATCCGGATAGCGATCGAGCATTTCCCCGGCGAAATCGCGCTTGAACAACTTGCCGCTGTTGCCGCGATAGGACACTTCCACCGGCGACGGATTGTAGTATTCGGCGATCAGAATGTAGCGCTGGCTCAGTTCGTACAACTGCGCATAAGCGGTCGGCAACAGCTCCGGGGCCAGATGAATCAGCACGCCTTTGCTGAGCGTCAGGTCGTATTGGCGCTCCCGGGGAAAGTCGAACAGCGATCCGTGCCAGATCTGCGCAATGTCCAGCGCCCGGGCCTGGGCACAAGCGCTGGCGTTGATTTCGACACCGAACAGTTCGCAGCGCGGCAACAACTGACGCAACGCCTGCAAGTTGTTGCCGGCGTTGGTGCCCAATTCCAGCAGGCTGTCGATCCGCCCGGCCCGGGTCAGTGCCTTGGCGAACAACGCCAGGTTGGCGGCCACCAGCGGTTGCCCGACGTTGCGGTCGACGTACTGGTTACCGAATTCGCCCTGCCAGAATTGTTCCTGTTCGCTCAGATCACGCATTGCCGTTTTCCATCCACCGCCGCAGCGGCACTCATTCAGTCAATCGACGCAATTGCTCGACCACGTAATCCTGTTGCTGATCGCTCAGCAACGGAAACAGCGGCAGGCTGATCGCTTCGGCGTAATAACGCTCGGCCTCGGGAAAGTCTCCCTCGGCGAAACCCAGTTCACGATAGTACGGCTGCAGATGCACCGGAATGTAGTGCAGGTTCACGCCGATGCCGGCGGCGCGCAAGCCTTCGAACACCTGACGGTGGCTGAGGCTGATGCGATCGGTCTGCAAGCGCACCACGTAAAGGTGCCAGGCCGATTCGGCGTCCGGCTGGATGCCCGGCACGGTAACCGGCAAATACGCCAGCAAACGCTCGTAACGTGCGGCGAGCTCCCGGCGACGGGCGATGAAGTCGTCCAGCTTGCTCAGCTGTGACAGGCCCAGCGCCGCTTGCAGGTCGGTGATCCGATAATTGAAACCCAGCCCGACCTGCTGGTAATACCACGGCCCGTGACTGGGCTCGGTCATCTGCTGCGGATCGCGGGTCATGCCGTGGCTGCGCAGGCGTTGCAAACGCTCGGCCAGTTCCGGACGATTGGTCAGCACCATGCCGCCTTCGCCGCTGGTAACGATCTTCACCGGGTGGAAGCTGAACACCGTCATCGCCGCGAATTCACCGCAGCCCACCGGACGCCCGGCGTAGCTGGCGCCAACCGCGTGGGAGGCGTCTTCGATCACGGTGAAGTTGTAGCGCTCGGCCAGTTCGGCGATTCGCCGCATGTCGCAGCTCTGCCCGGAGAACGCCACCGCCACCAACACTTTGGGCAAGGTGCCGTCGCGTTCGGCAGCGTCGAGTTTGCTGGCCAGAACTTCGGCATCGAGGTTCCAGGTCAGCGGATCGATGTCCACGAAATCAACGTCGGCGCCGCAGTAACGACCGCAGTTGGCCGACGCGAGAAAGGTGTTCGGCGTGGTCCACAAACGGTCGCCCGCTCCCAGTCCTGCGGCCAGGCAGGCAATGTGCAACGCCGCCGTGGCGTTGCACACCGCGACCGCGAAATCCGCCTGGCAACGCTCGGCCATCGCCTGCTCGAAGCGCTCGATGGTCGGGCCTTGAGTGAGCCAGTCGGACTGCAACACCTCGACCACCGCGTCGATGTCCGCCTGGTCGAGGCTTTGCCGACCGTAGGGGATCATACCGACAGCTTCGCGTGCAGGTCGGCGATCTGCCCCACCGACAGGAAGTGCGGGTTGGTGTCGGAGCGGTACTCAAAGTCCTCACCCACCGGCCGCCCGTGCTCGCCGAGTTTATCGACGGCAAAATCGACATCGACGCTGGTGAAGCGGATCGAAGGCTGGATCGTATAGTGATCTTCGAACTCCAGGGTCATCCGCGCATCGTCCAGCGGCACCATCAGTTCGTGCAGCTTCTCGCCCGGACGGATGCCGACGTTCTTGTGCGGCAGATGTTCGGCCATTCCCCGCGCGAGATCGACAATGCGGATCGACGGGATCTTCGGCACGAACACTTCACCGCCGTGCATCCGTGCAAAGCTGTCGAGGACGAATTGCACGCCGTGATCGAGGGTGATCCAGAAACGGGTCATGCGCTCGTCGGTGATCGGCAGCTCTGTCGCGCCATCGACAATCAGCTGGCTGAAAAACGGCACCACCGAGCCGCGCGAACCCGCCACGTTGCCGTAGCGCACCACGGCAAAACGCGTCTGTTGCTCACCGGCAATGTTGTTGGCGGCGACGAACAACTTGTCCGACAGCAACTTGGTGGCACCGTACAGGTTGATCGGGCTCGCCGCCTTGTCGGTGGACAGCGCGACGACTTTCTTCACGCCGTTGTCGATGGCGGCGGCGATGATGTTCTCCGCGCCATTGACGTTGGTACGGATGCATTCGGTCGGGTTGTACTCCGCCGCCGGCACCTGCTTCAACGCCGCGGCATGCACCACGTAATCGATGCCGCGCATGGCCTGGCGCAGACGCTCGGCGTCGCGCACATCACCGAGGAAGTAACGCATGCACGGCGCGTTGAACGTCTGCTGCATTTCGTATTGTTTGAGTTCATCCCGGGAGAACACCACCACGCGCTTGGGCTGGTATTGCTCCAGCAGGCGCGCAATGAATTTGCGCCCGAAGGAGCCGGTGCCACCGGAGATGAAAATCGATTTTCCGTTGAACATGTCTTGAGTCCTGTTCTCTATGCGCCAGACCTAGGCGATCAGTTGCGCCCAGTTCAGCGAAGCGCTGTCGTTCAGAACAAAGCCTTTGCCACTCAGACTCAGGTTCGCGTTGTAAGCCTGATCCTGGGCGAAAGCTGCGGCCCATTTTTCCTGCAGCGCAGCCAGTGCCTGGATTGCCGGGGTCGTTTCGGCCTGATGAATGACTTGCACCGATGGCGTCCAGACGGTGAGGAAACCAGCCTGAGCGGCTTTCAGACACAGATCGACATCGCTGAAACCCTGGGAGAACGTGCCGGTGTCCAGACCGTCCACCCCCTCGAACAGTTCTTTGCGCACCATCAGGCACACGCTCGAAACCGCCGAGTAGTTCTGATCCACGGACAACCGGTACAGATAACCCTCGGCATCGTGTTTCTCGCCAACGAATGCCGAGCCGACGCCACCGTTCATGCCAAGAATCAGACCGGCCTGGCTGATCTTGCCGTCACGGTCCACCAGTTTCGGACCGACCACGCCGACTTCCGGACGCAGGGCGTGGTTGAGCAACGAGTCGAGCCAGTTCGGGTTGACCACTTCCGCGTCGGCAGCCAGCAATACCAGATACTCGCCCTGCGCCTGCTGGCTGGCGGCGTTGTACAACGCCGGCACGCTCAGCGACTGATCGACGCGCAGCACCCGGACTTTCGGATGCTGATAGGTGCCGAGCCAGTCATTGACTTGCGCCGACTGCGCGCCCGTGGTGGCGACCAGAATTTCGTACTTTTGATACCGGGTGCGCAGCTGCACCCCCTCCAGGCAGCGTTGCAGGGCCGGCAGATCGTCGCCGGCCGGCACAATGACCGACACCAGAGGGCGATCGCTGTGGTGATAGTCGATCTGGTAAATGCCCGGCACGGACGACGTGACCTTGGCCTTGTAGCCACGGTTACCCAGATGACGCAGCAGGGCCAGGCGCTCGTGAGCATTTTCTTCCATCACCGGCGCCTGGGTGATCAGCAGCGGCTCATCGAGATGGGCCAGACTGTTGAGGCCATCCTGCTCGATGATGCGCAGCAGCAAGTCGAATTCCAGCGCCTTGCTGAAGTCCGCCGAATAACCGCCGGCCTCGACCAGCGCATCGCGACGAATCAACCAGTGACGCGCCATCATCGCCGGCAGGCTCAGCAGCAGATCCAGGTTGAAGCCCGGACGGAATACGTCCACCAGAGCACCGTTTTCTGCGCGCTGGACTTCGTCGGTGGACACGGCACGGCAATCGCCGGCATTCATCAGCTCCAGGCTGGCGCGCAACAGACCGCTGGCGGTGAACTCATCCCCAGCTTGCGCCAGAAGAACCCAGTCGCATGGCGACTGGCGGGCACTCTGGTTGAGCTTGTCGACCAGGTTGCCTGGCGTCACGCGGACAAAGTGCAGCGTGTTCTGGGCAGTGGTCGCCGCCGGCGCTTCACCGGTGGTGAACACGACGATCCTGAACGCCTTGCACTGACCTTCGAGCAAGCTGTCGAGACTGATTTGCAGTTTGTCGATGTCGTTGTCCAGATCCAGCAGGAAAATCCCGAACTGCGGGCCTCCGCCATTGACGGCCAGATGTTCGGTAATGGCTTCGAGCTGTCCGGCTTGCGGCTGGCGCGAATCCAGCCACTTGAGCAGTCGGCCGGACTGCATGGCGTCGAACGTGCGATGGTGATCGTCTGTCGTCAACGCATCGAGGCGGGCCATCCAGTCGAGCATTTTCTGCACTTCTTCGTTTTCGCCCGCTTGCTCCAGTTGCGCCACCAGACGCTGGTTAACGGTACGGTTGAAGGCATTCAGGTCGTGCGCCTGCCACAGACGTTCCAGCACACTTTCCGGCGTATCGTTATTGCGCGCCTGAAGCAGGTGCGCCTGACGCGTCCATACACCTTCAAGACCTTGCAATTGAACGCGGCCGGCCGGCATTGCGTGCAGCATGAATTCGAACTGCTCGAGCCGGTCGAAGAAGGCCTGGTTGTAGAACGGCATTTCCACATACTGCAACGGCCCGAAACGACGGTCCGGCACCTTGAGCACCTGATTCCAGGTGGACTGGACAATCAGTTCCGCCGTCAGCGCCCGGCCGCTTTGCAGGCTGTCGACCATGGCCTCGAAGCTTTGCAGGGCGAATGTCTTGCCCTGCTGTGCATCCAGGCCTTCGATGGCGGTAGGCAACCCGGCGAGGAATTCGGCGAAGGCTTCGCGTTCGGCCACTGATTTGGCGTCGGCGTACGTCAGCGAGTGGTACACCTCGGTGCTGTGCTCGGAGTTGCCGTAGTTGATCTCGCGCACCACATACGGAATCGGCAGGATCCGCGCCTTGGCACTGGCCAGCAGGAAGTACACGTGGCCGATTTCCTGCCACTGGAAACTGGTGCCTGGCGGCAATGCCGAATGCCAGGTCTTCATCAGGTCAGTACGGGTCACCGCGTAGAACGGCGGGATGTACTGGCTCATGTAATCGATGACCCGGTCCTGGGCCTTCTCGGACGAATAATCTTCCATGACTTTCTTGTCGCGGCGGTAGTAGCTCACATCACCGGCCAGCGACAGGTACATCAGGCAATAGCCGTGGCACATGCCGTAATCCTGGTTCGCTTGCAGGAAGCTCACCGACTCGGCCAGCGAGTCATGCAGGATGAAGTCGTCGTCGGCCGCCAGCACCATGTACGGCGTGGTCAGTTGCTCGACACCGTAGGCGAGCTTGGCCTGCATGCCCCAATAGGCGAACTGCGGCACGTGATGGTAATCGACCGCAGAGAAGTCACCTTCCGGGCGCTCGGGTGTGGAGTCCAGCACCATGATCTTGCAGGGCAAGCTGCTGTAATACTTCACCGCCCGACGCAGGAACGCCGGACGATTGTGAGTAATCAGCACCACGGTCAACAGCTCATTGAGCGGCAGCGCTTGTTCAGAACTGTACTTGCCTTGCATAACCTCTCCCCACAACCGGCAATTTGCCAAAATGACGCTTTGTTGATTTGCGAATTAACGAACGCGACGCAGGTAACCGTCCGGCGCCACGGTGATCAGCAGCTTGTTCTGCAACTGAACGTCGATTTCGAAATCCTTGTTCTCTTCCAGGTATTTCCACACGGCGGTCTTCGGGTTGTCGCCCGGGCCCCATGGACGATCCGGGAAGAAGTCGGCCGGCATGTCTTCAACCACGGTGTCCATCACCACACAGTAGCTGTCCACCGAAACCAGTGGTGCATAGAGACGCAACTCTTCAAGCACGTGGTCATGGGTGTGGTTGGAGTCGAGCACCAGAATGACTTTCTTGCCTTCGGCAGCGGCGCGAACCTGAGCGGCGATGGCCGGGTCGATGCTCGAACCTTCGATCATCTTGATGCGCTTGCTCATCGGGTGGCTTTCGATGGCTTCACGGTTGTGGGCACGGATGTCGAGGTCGATGCCCAGCACTTCGCCGTGACCTTGCAGTTCCAGCAGGGATGCGTAGTAGATGATCGAACCGCCGTGGGCGATGCCGCACTCGATGACCAGGTCAGGCTTCACCTGCCAGATGATTTCCTGCATCGCCATCATGTCTTGCGGCAGCTGGATGATCGGACGGCCCATCCACGAGAAGTGGTAGCTGTACTTGTGCTTGGCCGATTCGTTGAAGAAGTCACGGGCCAGGCCGGTGAGTTTCTGGTCGTCACCCTGCTGGGCGATCTGCTCGCGGCATTCGGCTTCGAAAGCTTTGTTGATGCTGTTGTCGGTCATTTTCAAAATCTCAAGGGTCACTGGAACGAAGCGCTGTCGACGGCGTGATAGACGTAACGTCCACCGGTCATCCGCTTGATCTCTTCGAGGTAATTGGAATTCATCACAAACAGGTTGGCGCCTTCGGGCAAGGCATCCATCGCCTCTTGCGGCGAGGACACCCGGGCGCCGCTCAGGGGCAGGTAACGCCCCTGCTTGGCCGGGTTGATATCGACCACGCGATCCACCGCCACACCGGCCCGCTGCAGGAACAGCGAATAGATCACGCCTTTGGACGACGCGCCCCAGATCGCCGAACCCTGCTCGGGTGCGCTCTGGATGATCTGTACCGCGCGCTCAAGGCTGGCGGTGAAGTCGTCCGGCAACGCCAGGCGCGGCACCGGCTGTTCCGGGGTCAGACGCAGTGTGGCGAGGTCGGCGACGATGTACAGGTATTGGCCACCGAACAGGTGGCCGGCCTCGTGCACGGTGCCGAACATCCGGCGCAGGTCATCGAGGCGGAAGTAATTGACGTGCTCGTAGAACAGGTCGAACCAGGCGCGGTGTTCGAGGATCCAGTCAAAGCACGGCACCTCAATGTAGATCTGCCCACCGCCCTGATTGGCCTCGGCGATCACCGCCAGAAAACCCAGCGGATCCTGGATGTGTTCCAGCACATGACGCAGCACGATGGCGTCCGCTTCCAGGCCCAGACCCCGGGTGAACGGCGCCTTGATCACGTCGGCGTTCTCGCCTTCATAGGCCGGATCGATGCCGGTGATGCGGTAGCCCAGACCTTTGAGCAACTCGAGGAAATAGCCTTTGCCGCAGCCGACTTCTATCAGTTCCTGACCCTTGAAGTGCCGGGCAATGATGCCCTCGACATCGCTCAGGTGCTTCTGGAACTGGCCGGAATGCGCCTGCTCGTTCTGATAGTCGGCGTCGTAGCTGAGCTTGTCGGCGTCGAACGCCGCGTTGAAGATCAGACCGCTGCGCTCATCCTGCACCAGCAGCATGTCGGCGCTGGCCGATGCCTTCGCCGATTCGGGATCGGCAAAGGTGCGGTTCTGCAGCACCGGCAGGTCGGTGACCCGATACAACTCGTGCCTCATTGCATCTCTCCCAATAACTGTTGCAAGCGCTCGGTCACCGCCCAGAACGCCAGCGGTTCGTGGGTCGGATACGGGTAGTGGCCGAGGTTCAGGTCGATGGTCGCGCCGCGCTCGCGTACGCGCTGTTCGACCAGCGCCCGCACCGAAACCGGCTGGCCGCTGGCGCAGTTGATCGTGCCGTCGAAATCGCGTTTGTGCAGGATCGCAGCGAGATGACCGGCAGCGGTTTCAATCGCCAGAAAATCCCGCAGCTGTTCACCGGCCGACATGTTGAACGTCGCATCGCCGGCATCGATTGCCCGGTCCAGCGCCGCCAGCAGACTGTTGGGGTTTTGCCCCGCGCCGTGCAGATAAAACAGTCGCGCCCATTGCAAGGTGAACGGATGTTCCTGCTGCAGATTTTGCAAAAACAGATGCAGCGTGTGCTTGGCCAGACCGTAGGGATTGGCCGGCTGCGCGTCGTTCTGTTCGCTCAGCGGGCCACTCTGCATGCCGTATTCGAAGCAGGTGCCAGTCACCAGCACCTGCTTGATGCCCGCCTCTATCACGCCTTTGATGAAGCGGTAGTCGGCCATCAGGTTGTGCTCGAAATGGAACAGCGCCCGATAGTTCGGCAATCCCGGCCAGGCCAGGTGCGCGAGCGCATCGACGCCTTCGGTCAGCGCGCCGATGCCCAGATCCGCTGCGTGAATATCCGCGCTGACGAACTCGACGTCATTGATCCACGGCATGCCCGCAGCTTTCTGTGCATCACGCGCAACCGCCCGCACCGTGCAGCCACGGTTCAGCAATGCCGCGACCAGATGGCGACCGACGAAGCCGGTGGCTCCGGTGACCAGAACCTTCACAGCACGCTCAACTCAGGTACGGCGATCACGAAGCGGCCGTCCCACTGACGTACCTGGGCCAGTTGCTGACTGACTTCATGCAGCAGGTTCCATGGCAGCACCAGCACGTAGTCCGGTTTTTCGATATCGATCTGCGCGGGTGCCACGATCGGAATGCGACTGCCCGGCAGGAACTTGCCCTGCTTGTGCGGGTTGGCGTCGGCGACCCAGGCCAGCAGATCCGGTTTAACCCCGGCGTAGTTGAGCAAGGTGTTGCCCTTGGCGGCGGCGCCGTAGCCGACCACACGCTTGCCATCGGCCTTGGCCTGCAACAGGAAGCGCAGCAAATCATGCTTGATGCGTTCGGCGGCCGGCGCCAGCGTGGCGTAGTACTCGGGGGTTTTCACCCCGGCGTCGAGTTCGGCCTGCAACTGCTGTTGCACCGCTGGCTGCACGGTGCGGCGTTCACCGTCCTTGCGCTGCACGAACACTCGCAAGGAGCCGCCGTGAGTGCTCAGCTGGCTGACGTCGAACACTTCCAGGCCATTGCGCTCGCACAACGTCTGCACAGCGGTCAGGGACAGGTAGGAATAGTGTTCGTGATACAGCGTGTCGAACTGCGCACCCGCCATCAGCGTCAGCAGTTGCGGGAATTCGAAAGTGGCGACGCCGGTCGGCTTGAGCAGCGCGGCAAAACCGCCGAGGAAGTCATTGATGTCCGGCACGTGGGCCAGCACGTTGTTGGCCGCCATCAGGTCGGCGGCCCAGCCTTCGCTTTTCAACTGCGCGGCGGTGTCGCGACCGAAGAACAGCTCACGAATCTCCAGGCCTTTTTCCCGCGCTGCCTGCGCGGTGCTGCGGGTCGGCTCGACGCCCAGGCACGGGATGCCGCGACCGGCGACGTATTGCAGCAGGTAGCCGTCATTGGCGGCGATCTCAACAACGCGGCTGTCAGGGGTGAGGCCGAAGCGCTCGACCATCTCCGCCACATAACGCTCGGCATGGGCCAGCCAGGTGCTGGAGAACGAACTGAAATAGGCGTACTCGGCGTCGAACAGGCTGTCGGCGCTGGTGTAATCCTCAGTCTGCACCAGCCAGCATTGCTGGCACACGGCGACCTTCAGCGGCACCCATTGCTCGGCCTGTTCCAGACGATCGGCATGCACGTAGGCGTTGGACGGTGGCGAGGTGCCGAGGTCGATCAGCGGCAGGCTCAGCGGTGCGGCGCACCCACGGCAGTTCATAGACGCACTCCAGCAAAGTGTTGATCGAGCGCGGGATGGCTGGAATCACGCGCTGACAAATTATTGACAGGCAACGGCCAGGCAATCGCCAGCCGTGGATCGTTCACCGACAGCCCGCCCTCGTGCTCCGGCGCGTAATCGGCGCTGTGCAGGTAAAGCAGCTCGGCATCGTCGGTGAGGGTCTGGAAACCGTGGGCGAAACCGGCGGGGATCAGCAGGCTGCGACCATCGCCGGCCTTCAGGTGCTCGGCGTGCCAGTGCAGGAAGGTTTCCGAGTCCGGGCGCAAATCCACCGCCACGTCCCACACTTCACCGCGCAGGCAGGTGATCAGCTTGGCTTCCGGGGCGTTGGCATTCTGGTAATGCAGACCGCGCACGCTGCCCTTTTCACGGGTGCAGGAATGGTTGATCTGGCGGATGTGAAATTCGCTGCCGAACGCTTTCAGGCTGCCCTCGCAGAACAGCCGGGCGAAGTGCCCACGCTGATCTTCGAAGCGCTTGTGCTGGACGCTGAACAGCCCGGCCAGCGGTAACTGTTTCAAGGAAAACTCGCTCACAGCGCGCCCCGGTACAGGTTCAGTTGGCCGAGGGTCACGGTGCGCATGTCGTCGCCGTTCTGCCACGCCAGGTGCCAGTCGAGGGTCTGGGTCAGGCATTGCTGCAACGACCAGCGCGGTTGCCAGCCCAGCACCTGACGGGCGCGGCTGCTGTCCAGGCGCAGCAGGCCGGCCTCGTGCAGCTCGCTCGGTTCGATGCGCAGACCACGGGCCTGAGGCCAGCGGTTGGCGAGCAGTTCGACCACTTCGCCGACGCTGCACATGTCCGCTTCGCCCGGGCCGAAGTTCCACGCCCCGGCGTATTCCGGACCTTCTTCGTAAAGCCCGGCGGCCAGTTGCAGGTAGCCGGCCAGCGGCTCCAGCGCGTGTTGCCATGGGCGCACGGCTTGCGGGTAGCGCAGGGTCACCGGTTCGTCTGCGGACCAGGCTTTCAGTACATCGGGAATCAGCCGCTCAGGGGCGAAATCGCCGCCGCCCAACACGTTGCCGGCGCGCGCGGTGGCCAGAGCCAGACCGTGCTCGGCGAACTTGTCGGCCGGGAAGAACGACGCCGCGTAAGACTGCGCCAGCAACTCGCAGCACGCCTTGCTGCTGCTGTAAGGGTCATGGCCACCGAGGGCTTCGTCTTCGCGGTACGGCCACAGCCATTCCTTGTTGGCGTAGACCTTGTCGGTGGTCACCAGCACACAGGCCCGTACGCAACCGACCTGACGAATCGCTTCGAGCAGGTTCAGGGTGCCCATGACGTTGCTGGAGTAGGTGCCGAGCGGATCGCGATAACCTTCGCGCACCAGCGGCTGGGCTGCCAGGTGCAGGACGATCTCCGGTTCGGTGTCGGCGATGATCTCGAGCAAGGCGCCGAGGTCACGCAGGTCGCCGCGCTGATCGTCGATGCCTTCGTGCACCCGCGCCAGTTCGAACAGGCTCGGCTCCGTCGAAGGATCGAGGGAGAAACCACTGACTTGCGCGCCGAGGCTTTGCAGCCACAGGGTCAGCCAGCTGCCCTTGAAACCGGTGTGACCGGTGACCAGAACCCGCTTGCCGCGCCAGAATTCAGGACTCAGACCCATTGCTTCCATGGGGCCTCCCCGCTCTGCCACAGCGCTTCGAGATGGTTCTTGTCACGCAGGGTGTCCATCGGATGCCAGAAGCCTTCGTGCTCGAAGGCTTTCAGTTGTTCGTCCTGGGCCAGTCGAGCCAAAGGCTCCGCTTCCCAGGTGGTTTCGTCGCCGGCGATGTACGACAGCACTTTCGGCGACAACACGAAGAAACCGCCATTGATCCAGCCGCCGTCACCGCGCGGTTTTTCGGTGAAACCGAGGACCTGATCGCCATGCCGTTCGAGGGCGCCGTAGCGGCCTGGTGGCTGTACGGCAGTGACGGTGGCCAGACGGCCGTGGCCTTTGTGGTAGTCCACCAGTTGCGCAATGTTGATGTCGGAGACGCCGTCACCATAGGTGAAGCAGAACGCCTCTTCATCCTTGAGGTAACGGCCGGCACGCAGCAGACGGCCACCGGTCATGGTTTCCTCGCCGGTGTCGATCAGGGTGACGCTCCACGGCTCGCTGTAGTTCTGGTGCACGTCCATGCGGTTGTTGCGCATGTCGAACGTGACGTCGGAGGTGTGCAGGAAGTAGTTGGCGAAGAAGTCCTTGATCGCGTAGCCCTTGTAGCCGAGGCAGATCACGAAGTCGTGGATTCCGTGGGCGGAATACTGCTTCATGATGTGCCAGAGAATTGGCTTGCCGCCGATCTCGATCATCGGCTTGGGCTTGAGGTGCGACTCTTCACTGATGCGCGTGCCGAGGCCACCCGCCAAAATAACTGCCTTCATCGTCTCCCCTCTTCTACGTCACAGGGCTCGGCCTCGCTGTTGCAGGCCTTTGCGGCTGAACCTTTGCCAGTCCGGGCGCAGGTGAATGACCGTGAGCGCTCGTTTTATGGCGATTTGAGGGGGACTTGCAGGAAACGCGCCAGCTCCGCCAGCCCTGTGTCGGCAAGGAAATGCAGGCATGAAAAAAGGGATGAAGCCGTTGCCGGACTCATCCCTTTCTCAGGCTCGTTTCAGCGGATCGAATGGATCAGCCAAACATCGCAAACCCGTCGACCGTCGCCGGCAGGTCGTAGACCTGGCCGTCGGCCGTCTGCAGGTGCTCGATGTTGTTGTAACCGGCGTACCAGCCCTGCAGCTTCACGCCGCTGGACGGAACACCAACACTGCCGTCGTTGGCGCTGTGCAGATAGGCATCATCACCGATGCGAGTGACGTTCAGCTGACTGAGATTGGCGACGGTGTTCAGGATCAGCGTGTCGTTGAGATCCCAGCCTTCATCCTGGATCGTCACCAGCCCGGTGGTGTTCACGATATAGGTGTCATCCCCCATACCACCGAACGCGACGCCGCCAGTGCCGGACTGACCCACAAGGTTGAGAACCAGCAGGTCATTACCGCTGCCACCGAACAACAGATAGTTGCTGCCGGTGCCGGTCAGCACGTCATTGCCATCATCACCGAAGGCACTGCCGCTGTTGACCGTGACGGTGTCATCGCCCTGGTCTCCATGGGCCACTGTGCCCAGGTCATTCACGGCACTGACGATGACGTCATCACCCGAACCGCCAGACAGCGTGTCGGCTTGTGCGACATCGCCGTCGAGACCGGATTTCAGTCCGCCATAGATATGATCGTTGCCATCGTCACCGACAATCTGGTCATCGCCCGTCCCGCCTTCAAGGATGTTGTCGTCCGAATTTCCTTGCAGCGAATCGTTGTACTTGCTGCCGCGCAGGCCTTCAATATCAATGTAGGTGTCGTAAAGCGCGATGCCGCTTTGCGGCCCCCAGTTAAGAGAAGCGCTCAACCCTTCGCTGCTGTCGTCATAGCTGACGATGTCGATACCGGCCCCGCCTTCAAAGCGGTCACCGCCCGCGCCACCCAACAGGACGTCATTGCCGGCGCCCGAAACGATGACGTTGTTCCCGTCATTGCCGTAGCCGGTGAAGTCCGCCGTGCCGGTGTAGGTCATGTTTTCAATGAACGGATCCATGTGCATCGACGACAGGCTGGTGTACACGTGGTCGGTACCACCAAAGAGGTCCGTCTCGACGATGCTCACACCGGCGCTGTTGATGATGTACACATCGTCGCCTCTTCCGCCTTCCAGCGTCACGCCCGCGACGTTGGCGGTGAATCGGTCATCGAACGACGTCCCGATGACTTTCTCGACGTTCAGCAACGTGACATCCGGACCTGCTTGCTGACCGATGCCGATACTGACGCCATCAAAGGAGTGACGGTAGCTCACGGTGTCGTAGCCATCGGCGCCATCCACGATCATGGCGTTATCGAGCAGATACACCACGTCGTCGAAATTCGATCCCTGAATCGCCTCGATGCCGGTGAAGGTGTCGCCAGCGGCGATGGTCAATGCGTCGTAGTTCTCGAAGTCCTGGACTCTCACACCCTCGAGGCTGTCGGAATAGCTGACAGTATCGAAGCCTTCGCCTCCCACAAAGTGATCAGCGCCGGCGCCACCCCACAGCCAGTCGTTGCCGGCACCGCCGATGATTTCATTGTCGCTGGCATTGCCGTAGCCCTTGAAATCGCCCGTGCCGGTAAAGGTCAGCTTCTCGATGAACGGGTCCATCTTGATGGTGTTGAGGCTGGTGCGCAGCTCGTCGTAACCGAGATGGTTTTCCTCGATGATCGTCACGCCCTCGCTGCCAACGATATACACATCGTCACCGGCACTGCCTTCCAGCGTCACGCCGGCCACATTGCTGGTGAAGGTGTCATTTTGAAAGGTGCCGAAGACCTTCTCCACGCCGACCAGCGTATCGACCTTGCCATCAGCGGCAGTGACAGTCGTCGAAGCACTGTTGAACTCGACGTTCACGCCCGAGGACAAGGCGTAATAATTCGCCGTATCAAACCCTTCCCCGCCATCCAGCAGATCATTGCCGGCGCTTGCCAGCAACACATCATCCGACTCCAGTCCATAGAGTTGGTCATCACCGTCGGTGCCCAACAGGACATCCGCATCACTCGTTCCATTCACTACTGCCATTTGCTTCTTCCTTGCATGGTTGAAAACAGCGTTCACCTTTCAGGCTTCAGACACACCTGCAATCGCGCTGCGCGATTGCAGGTGTGCGATTCAGATGTCAGCCGAACATCGCAAATGCATCGCTGTTGGCCGGCAGATTGATGATCTGATTATCGGCAGTCTGAATCTGCTCGATAGTGTCGGAACCGGCAAACCAACCCTTCAGGCGCACGCCGTCCTGCGGCGTCTGTCCGGCTGAAAAACTGTAACGGTGCAGGTAAAGGTCGTCACCGATACGATCAAGCAGCAGCTCGGAACCGCGAATGTTCGACAGCACGACTTTGTCACCACGACTGGCGCCATCGTCCTGGATTGTCACCAGTCCCGGAGCAGTGACGAAGTAGGTATCGTCCCCCTCTCCTCCGAAGGCCGATCCACTGGACTGCAGCACCAGTTTGTCATTGCCCGCGCCGCCAAACAGCGAGAAGCCAAGCCCCGTTCCGGTCAGAGTGTCCATACCCTCACCACCGTCGGCCATGCCATGAGCTACGGTGATGGTGTCATCGCCCGCTTCGCCATATGCACGGCTGCCGGTATCGTTGGCTGCGGTGAGAATCGTGTCGTTGCCATTGCCACCGTAGAGCGTGTCGGCCTGGGGCCCTGCATTGGGTGCTGAACTGGCCAACGGTCCGGCCAGGGAAACCAGGCCTCCATAAATGAAGTCGGCACCGTCGCCGCCATAGATCACGTCATCCCCCGTGTTGCCCTCAAGAAAATCGACGGCCGAACTTCCGGTCAACGTATCGTTGAATTGACTGCCGATCACTCGCTCGATATTGAGCAGCACATCACCTTGAGCATCTCCGCCTTCATTGACGTTGGTCTGCAGGTTGATGTTCACGGCAGCCATGCTGTTGATGTACCAGGCAGTGTCATGCCCTTCACGCCCATCAATGCTGTCCGCACCGGCGCCACCGATGAAGTTGTCACCGAATGCCGTTCCGGACAGGGTGTCGTTGAAGCGGCTGCCCTGGAAGAACTCGATTGCGGTGTAGGTATCGCCGGCTGCATCACCCGCATTGACTTTGGTTTTCAAATCAATGGTCACGGCGCTATCGGATTGCTCGTAGCTGACCATGTCCATGCCGTTCAATCCATCAAAGGCCATGGCCGCGCTGTCAGCGATAAAAATGTCGTTGGACAGTGTGCCGCTCAACCCCTCGATACTGACGTAGGTATCCCCGGCTGCAATCCCGGAATGAACGCCGGTTTTAAGGTTGATGGTCACGCCGACAGTGGAGTCGGCGTAGCCCACCGTGTCGAACCCGGCCCCGCCGATGAACCGGTCGGCACCTGCACCGCCATAGAAAGTATCGTTGCCGACACCGCCGGTGATGATGTTGTCGAGCGCATTGCCGTAACCCGTGAAGGCGCCAGTACCGATATACGTCAGAATTTCGACGTTATCCCGCAGACTTTGCTGCCCGAACCCCGTGCGCACCTCGTCAATGCCACCGTCGACCTTCTCGATCACATCGCTGACATTGGTGCCATTGATGTAGTAAACATCGTCACCCGCACCGCCCTCGAGTGTCACAGCCCCGCCCGCCACATAGAACGTGTCGTTGAACGCTGTGCCGATCACCTTCTCGATGCCGGTCAAGGTGTCGCCCTGGGCGTCGCCGCCGATGCCGGCGCGACCTGTGCCATTGGCGACGAGATCGACATTGATCGCCTCGGCTGACGTCGAGTAATCCACCACGTCAGCTGTTCCGGCACCGCCGTCAAAGGCGAACACCCGGCTATCGGCAATGAAGATGTCGTTGAAGCCCGAGCCCTTGATCACCTCGATGTCGGTGTAGGTATCCCCCGCTGCAATCCCGGAATTGACCCCGGTCTTGAAGTTGAGCGTGACTCCCACGGTGCTGTCGGAGTAGTCCACGGTGTCTCGGCCCGCTCCACCAATGAATTGGTCCGCGCCGCCGCCACCCTGAAAAATATCGTTGCCGATGCCACCCGTGAGGATGTTGTCGCTGGCGTTGCCATATCCGGAGAAGTTGCCGGTTCCGGTATAGGTCAATCGTTCGACGTTGGCCGACAGGTATTGAACTGCATAATTGGTACGGACCTCGTCATTTCCGCCGCCGGCCTGCTCGATCACCGTGCTGACACTGGTACCGTTGATGATGTAAACGTCGTCACCCGCGCCGCCTTCCAGGGTCACGGTTCCGCCCGTCACATTGAACGTGTCGTTGAACGCTGTACCGATCACCTTTTCGATGTTGGTCAAGGTGTCGCCCTGTGCGTCGCCACCGATGCCGGCACGGCCGGTGCCATTGACGACGAGATCGACATTGATCGCCTCGGCTGACGTCGAGTAATCCACCACGTCAGCTGTTCCGGCACCGCCGTCAAAGGCGAACACCCGGCTATCGGCAATGAAGGTGTCGTTGGCATTCGAGCCGAGGATTCTTTCGATACCGATATAGGTATCCCCCGCCGCAATCCCGGAATTGACACCGGTTTTCAGGTTGATGCTGACGCCGACCGTACTGTCGCCGTAGCTGACGGTATCGATGCCGGCGCCACCGATGAATTGGTCAGCGCCGCCACCGCCCTGAAAAATATCGTTGCCGATGCCACCCGTGAGGATGTTGTCGCTGGCGTTGCCATATCCGGAGAAGTCGCCGGTTCCGGTATAGGTCAATCGTTCGACGTTGGCCGACAGATATTGAACTGCATAATTGGTACGGACCTCGTCATTTCCGCCGCCGGCCTGCTCGATCACCGTGCTGACACTGGTACCGTTGATGATGTAAACATCGTCACCCGCACCGCCTTCCAGGGTCACGGTTCCGCCCGTCACATTGAACGTGTCGTTGAACGCTGTGCCGATCACCTTTTCGATGCCGGTCAAGGTGTCGCCCTGGGCGTCGCCACCGATGCCGGCACGGCCCGTGCCATTGACGACGAGATCGACATCGATCGCCTCGGCGGATGTCGAATAATCCACCACGTCAGCCGTTCCGGCACCGCCGTCAAAGGCGAACACCCGGCTATCGGCAATGAAGGTGTCATTGCCATTCGAGCCGAGGATCCTTTCGATACCGGTATAGGTATCCCCCGCCGCAATCCCGGAATTGACACCGGTTTTCAGGTTGATGCTGACGCCGACCGTACTGTCGCCGTAGCTGACGGTATCGAAGCCGGCGCCACCGATGAACTGATCGGCACCCGCGCCGCCATACAGCAGGTCGTTACCGGCACCGCCGGTAATAATGTTGTCGCTGGCATTGCCCCAGCCGATGAATGCTCCGGTGCCCGTATACGTCAGGCGCTCGACGTTCGCACTCAGGTAGATCTGGCCGAAGCTGGAGCGCACCTCGTCGTCACCGCCGCCTGCCTGCTCAATCACCGTTCCGCCATTGTCGAGAATGTAGACATCATTGCCGGCACCGCCTTCGAAGGTGAGACCGCCCTTCGGTGCCGTGAACGTGTCGTTGAATGCGCTACCGATAACCTTCTCGATATTGGTCAGGATGTCGCCCTGGGCATCGCCTCCCGTACTGGCAAGACCCGCAAGGTTTACGTTGACCGCCTCCGAGGACGCTGAGTAATCGACGGTATCGGTTCCATCCCCGCCATCGATCTTGTCCGCCCCTGCACTGCCCCTGATGAGATCATTACCCGCCAGCCCGTTGATCTCATCGTCTCCCGAAGTACCGCTCAGCGTATCCGCGCCGTTTGTTCCGTTTATGACTGCCATTGTTTCTTCCTTGCCCTTGTATGAACCGGTACTGGTCAGCGTGGCGAACACACTTCATCGCGGCGCACTGATCATTCAGCGAATCTGTTGATATCGACAGGAAAATCCCACTGCTTGAGGCCGTCGAGCAAAAAAAGTATCGGGATTGATACAAAGACAATTTTCGCAACGCAAAAAAAACAGGCGACTCGAAAGTCGCCTGTTTTCCAGAGGGCCCGCGCGAACCGGTCAGTCCGCCAGCCAGCCTGCTTCCCAGTAACGCAGGTTATCGCCGCGCAGTACGTAATCGCGCAGTACGACTTCACGCAACTCATCGCCCATGCGGTAGCTGGCGTCCGGGTCGGCCAGGTGCATGCGGATCGCTTGCAGCCACTCATCCGTGGTGTTGGTCTTGATCCGCGTGCAAGGCAGGTAGCCGCGATAGGCTTCGGTGTCGGTGCAGATGACCGGGTAGCCGCAAGCGCCATACTCCAGCAGGCGCAGATTGCTCTTGCAGTCGTTGAAGATGTGGAACTCCAGCGGCGCCAGGGCCAGGTCGAGGTTGAGACTGGCCAGTTTCGCCGGGTACACGTCCAGGCCAATCACACCGTGGAACTCATGCATGTACGGACGCAGGTCGTCCGGGCACATGCCGAAGAACACCCAGTCAACCTCGTTCGCCAGTTCGCGAACCACGTCGGCGATGACAGCAAGGTCACCGTGGTGACTGGTGCCACCGCCCCAGCCGACCCGAGGTTTTTTCGAGGTGCGGCGCTGGCTGCGCAGGTCTGCCCACAGGTGTTTGGCCAACATGTTCGGAACAACGCGGATATCGTTGTGCATGCTCGACAGTGCGTTACCCAGCGGCGCGGTGGACACCACGACCCGGTCGCACATGCCGATTGCCCGACGCACCAGCGCCTCCATCTCGTCCTTGCCCGGCATGTTGCGAATGTGCGCATTGCGATGCGGAACATTGATCACGTAGTCATCGAGTTCGTAGATCCTGCGGGCGCTCGAATACTTTTGCAGGCTCGGAATCTCGTTGATCGGGCCTTCGGAATAACGCCCCTGCAAAATGATCACATCCGGGGACTGGCGTTCGACCTCGATGATGGTCGGCAGGTTGTAATGAATGCGCCCCAGCGCCCGGCCTGCCGCTTCCAGCTCGATCAGCGGTTGTGTCACGCGGTAGTGACCGATGGCCGATGCGTTGACCGGCAAGGCGAGAATCTTCGGCAGCTGCGGCTGGGAAAACGGGCTCCAGCCAGTACGCAGCCCCGGGTCGAGTCGAAAGCTCGAACCGACGATTCCGTTCAACGACAGATTGGCGTTGTACGCGGGATCGCGCGCCACAATCGGCAGCCAGCGCTTGTAGAAGACTTCCTGCTCCTGACTGCGCAACGCCTCCTCACCGTCCTTTGCCGCGACGGCGGGTTGCGCGCCGAGCGCCAGTTGGGCGAACGGCGTCCAGACCACCAGATAACCTTCCTGCCCCACTCGCAAGCACAGGTCGACCTCGTGCAGTGACTGCGCCAGGTTCTGCTCATCCAGCCCGCCGACCACATCGAACACCGATTTGCGTACCATCAGGCAATCGCCGCCGACAGCGCTCAGATTCTGAGCGACCAGCAACCGGTACATGTAACCCGTCGCCTGCATCGACTCGCCGTAGAACGGCACGCCCGCCGGCCCTTGCAAGCCGAGAATCAGACCGGCATGCAACACACGGCCATCCGGGTTGAAAATCTTGGCGCCCACCACGCCCACTTCCGGGCGTTGTGCGTGATTGAGCATTTCCGCCAGCCAGTCGCCGTGGGTGATCACGCTGTACGGATTGAGCAGCAGCACATACTCGCCGCGCGCATGGCTGACCGAGACGTTACGCACTGCCGCCACATTGTCCTGCGAAGGACAAGCAAGCACGCGAATCCGCTCGCTGCCCAGTTGCGACATGCCGTCAAACCAGGCTTTCGCCTCGGCGGTCTCGCTGCCATTGTCGACCAGCACCAACTCATATTCGCCGTAGGCGGTCTTCTCCAGCAGGCTCTCGACGCAACGCTGCACAGCGGCCGTCTGATCCTTGCTGATGATGACGATCGACACCAGTGGCCGGCTCGCGTGGTGATAGTCCACGCGGTTGAGCAAGGCCGAACTGCCCCGGCGGATGTCATGGGAAATGCCCAGACGGTGCAGATGTGCTTCAAGCAATCGCGCGTTGCTGTCTGCCAGTTGCGGCTCCGACAACCACTTGGCCAGGTCGAACGCCGACTCCAGCAAAATCTCCGAAACATGACCGACTGCCTGCAGGCCGTGATTCTCGACCATGCGCAACAAGACGTCGTGGGGAGCCAGCTCAGCGAACGCGGAGTCGAAGCCCCCAAGGGTCAGAAAGCGCTCACGCTCGAACGCCAGCGCCCTGCCCACGTACGGATAGCTGCGCATCAGGTCCAGGTTGAAGTCCGGCTTGAACACCGGCTCCGTGGATTCACCCTGGCTCAACCCGCCTTCATCGCTGTACAGACACACCAGCGTGCGCGAAAGCGCAATGCGCTCTGCCATCACCAGCAACGCCGGCACGACCAGACGATCACCGGCACGCAGCAGATAGAACCAGTCGGCGCCCTCGAGTTGTGGCAGCAGCTCATTGAGCTGCTGGCGCCAGTCATCCTGCAGCGGCATGCGCACGACGCGCTCATCCAGCTGCGCTTCGGTGCAGGATGCCGACAATACGAGGGTCAGCTCAGGTACGTACTCCTGGGCCGCGAGCGATTCCAGTGTCAGCTCCAGAGCGGAAGCGCTGCCCTGCTCGTCGATGATGACCGGTACGATCTTCGGAATCCGCGGCCAGCTGGCCATGGTCTCCGGCAACCGCTCACGCTGACCTTCAGTCAGGCTGCGGCACGCCAGCCATTGCCCGTACAGCTGAGCGAAACTGACGCTGGCGATACCGACATGCCAATCCTGAGTGGTCTGTTTGGTCCCCAGGGTCCGGCTCAGCGGCAACTCTTCCCAGACCCGCGGCGATTCATTGGCTTTGGTGACCGGCAGATAGCGCACCCAACCCGGCGCAGGCGCCGACTCGCCACTGCGAGCCTTGAGCATCTGGGTCAGCCATTGGCGCTCGACCTCTGCCGCATCGCGCATGGCCTGCTGACCGCTCAAACGTTCCGGATACAGACGCTCGACGCTCAGAATGTGATTGGACACCACCAGATTGGCCCGACGCAGCAGGCACACATACAACGCAAAATCCAGCGAAGCGACAAAGCAGTGGCCCGGCTGCGTCAGGGCCGGCAGCAGCTCCAGCATATCGGCCCGGCGGAACAGGGCATTGCTGAAACCCCCGAGAATATTGACCGGGAAGGTCTCAAAAATCGCCAGCAGGTCTTCGCCCTTGAACAGGCCACACACCGGAGACAGCGGGGTATTTTCCAGCCGCGACGGCAATGGCAGATCGTCAGCGTCCCAGAACAGGCGCTGGGCCAGAACCAGACTGACGTCTTGCTGATCGATGAGTGTCTGCGCCTGACGCTCGATGCAGGTGGCGAACAACTGATCGTCGTCGCACAGGAACTTGATGAACTCGCCTTGCGCCTGATCCAGGCACGCCTGCAGGTTGCCGACCATCCCCAGCGTCCGTGGGTTGCGCACGTAGCGCACAGCAAAGCCGGTTCGCTCGACGATCGACGCGACAAGCGCTTCGATCTCGCTGCCACGACTGTCGTCGCAGACGATGATCTCGAGGTTGCCGTAGCTCTGGCTCACGGCACTGTTCAAGGCCCGTTCGAAAAAACGCGGATTGAAGGCAGGGATAACGAGGCTGACAAGGGGGAGTGAATTCACGGCGGACTCGCAAGCGGCGGGAACCCGCCCGGAACAGCGAGCCCTTTGAAACCGCAAAAGAAGAACAATAAGTAGAGAACGGTCAGAGCAACCGGGCGCTCGCGCGCCCGGCCAGTATCAGATCTTGTTGAACAGGCCCAACTGGCTGATTTTGCTGAACGCCAGTTGCGAGGCCTGCAGCATGGTCTGCTGCAAGGTCAGGCGGGTCATCACCTCGGCCGGATCCGAATCACGGATCGAACCCTGGGTCGTGGTGTTGGCCTGGATCAGGCTCTGGTTGGTGGTGTCCTGGTCATCCAGCGACTGCCCGCGAGCACCGATCGAAGTCACGGCGGCCCCGATCTGATTGGAGGCGCTGTCGATGTTGCCCAGAGCCGACTCCATGGCGCCCTGGAATTTCTGCTTGGCCACCGGATCACCATCGATCGGCGTGTTCAGCGCCGTGACCATCTGGCCCAGGGTGTCGAGCACGTTCTGGGTCTGGTGGTTGTTGGACTGGATCGAGAATTGATCGCCTGCGCCCGGGGTACCGCCAATGGCGAAGGTCACACCCGCGGCCGTGGCGTTGCTGCCGACCATGGTGCCCGACGAAATCGGCTTGCTGTCAGCGGTGACCGGCGCCGCGTACAGGTCGAAGTCGGTGGCACTGGTGAACTTCAGAACCGCGCCGCCGCCCGACGGGAACGTGGCATCGTAGGCGCCCTGGTTGGTCACGCCGGAGCCAGTGATGACGGCGGTGGACGGGTTGCCTGCGCTGCGCGCAGTGGTGAACGAATCAGGCGTGGCCGACAGCTGGAAGCTGTGACCGGCGATGACGGCGTCCGGGTTGGTGTCGCCGGCCTTGAGGTTGATGTTCAACTTCAGATCGACGCCACGGAAGCTGACGGTCTGGTTCGCACCGTTGCTGTTGCTGATCAGGCCGTTCTGGCTAGCTTCAGTCGTCACGTCGTTGCCCAGGGCATCGGTGATTTTCAACTGGGTGCTGCTGACGAAGCTGACGGTGTACGGCTGACCACCTGCGAACTTGGCGTTATAGGTGGCGCTGGAGCCAACAGTACCGTTGGTCAACACCACGCGACCGTCATCGACAGCCGGAGCGGTCATGGTGGTCTGGGTGCGGCTGGTGTTGATGGTCTGCTGGAAAGCATCCCAACCGGTGGTGTTGGTGGCGACCGACATACCGTCACCGATGTTCAGGTTGATCTGGGTCTGATCACCGTTGTAGGTGTAGGTGCCATCGGCGTTCTGCGAGTACGGCGCCGTATCGGTCTTGGAACCGGAAAACAGGTAGTTGCCGTTGGCATCCTTGGAATTCATCATGCCCAGCACCTGCTGCTGGATCTGGCTCAACTCGGCGGCGTAGGCCTTGCGGTCCGCGTCGGTGGCGATGCCGTTGTTGGCGGCCAGGCCGATTTCCTTGGCACGCTGCAACGCCGTGGTAATGGAATCCAGTGTGGACTCCTGCACGGTCAGCGCGCTCTTGGTAGTGCTGACGTTGCCCTGATACTGCTCCAGCATCGAGGCCTGTTGACCCAGCTTGAGCAGTCGTCCGGCACCGATCGGATCATCGGCGGCGGTGTTGATGCGTTGCAGGCTGCTCGCTTCGTTCGCGGTGGCAACAGTCTTGCTGTAGTTACGCTGATATTGGGAAGCTTGTGTCGCGTAATACTGAGCGGTGGAAATGCGCATGAATTACGACTCCTTAAAGACTGTTGATCAGCGTGGCGAAAGTTTCCTGCGCAGCCTTGATGATCTGCGAAGACGCTGTGTAGTACTGCTGATACTTGACCAGGTTGCCGGTCTCTTCATCCAGGTTGACCTGGGACAGCGAGTCGCGCGCACCCTTGGCCTGATCGAGGATCGTCGAGGTGGCTTCGTTGTCGGACTTGCTCTGGGCCGCCTTGGTACCGACGTTCGTCACCAGCTTGTTGTAGGCGTCGGTCAGGCTGATGCCCTTGCTGCCGGTGCCGGTGTCAACGGTCTGTTTGGTCTGCAGGCCGACCAGCGCTTGCGCGTTGCGGTTGTCCGAAGAAGCGGCGCCGGTCAGGTTGATCGTGAAGGTTTCGCCCGGTTTCGGCGTCGCGCCCACGGCGGTCTGCACGGTGAAGGTTTTCTGCACGTTCGGCGTAACCGAAGTATCCATCACCGGAGCACCGGTGGAATCGACCATGCCGATCTTCAGGTTAAGGGTGTTGGCCTGGCCCGGCACGATGGTGCCGGTGCCGATGGTGTTGCCCTTGGCATCGACCATGTTGTACGACTGGCTGCCACTGGTGACCGCACCCATGACCAGTTTGACCGGCGTCGAATACTTGAGCGCGTTCTGCAACTCGGCCTGGGAAGCCGGGTTGGTGATGTCAATGGTGTCGACCAGTGTCGGCTGGGTGTAGGTGCCGGAGTTGTTGGCACTGGCCACGCCGGTCAACGGTGCTGCCGCCGCGATTTTCTTCGGATCGGTGAGCACGGTCTGAATGTTGGTGGCCGCGTCACGGGTCGGGGTCACCTTGAAGGTGTCACCGGCGTTCATCGCGCCGCCGTTGAGGGCCAGGGTAAAACCGTCGATCACTGGCGGCGGCGTGGTCGTGGTGCTGAACGACCCCATGTCGGTGCCGTCGGAGCGCTTGACCGAATAGTTGGTGGCGCTGGTGAAGGTGACCTGGTAATCGCTGGTGGTCAGCTTGCCGGTGTCCTTGATGGTGACGTTCAGGTTGCCCGAACCAGCGCTGTTGCCTGCCGAGGCAATGCTGCGCTGGCTGATCAGCGCGGCACTGTTGATGTCATTGAAGATCGGCGCGCCGAAGTCACCGTTCTTGTCGATGCCCTGGGCTTGCTGGCGATTCATCTGGTCGGCAATGACCAGTGCTACACGGCCCAGCTCGTTGAGCGACGGGTTGAGCACTTCATTGCGATAGGTCAGCAGACCGCCGATTTCACCGCCGCTGATCACCGAAGTGATGTCGATGGTGCTTGAGCCACGATCCATCTGGATGCCCATGCGCGACGGGTCGTCCTTGCTCGGAACGGTGCTCAGGGTGTTGGTGGTGTTGCCGACAACCAGCGGCTGACCGCTGCCGACGTAGACGTCGAAGCTGGTGCCGCGCTCGACCACTTGTGCGCCGACCAGTTCGGAGAGCTGGCGCACCGCTTCGTTACGGCTATCGAGCAGATCGTTCGGCTGGCCGCCGCTGGTGGAAACTTCGCCGATCTTCTGGTTGAGATTGGCAATCGAGGTCGCCAGTTTGTTGACCTGGGCGGCCATGTCGCCGAGGTTGCCATTGATCGTGGTGTTCTGATCGTTCAGCTGTTTGGCCAGGGCGTTGAAGCGGCTGGTCAGCGCTTGCGAGCCGGTCAGTACCGACTGACGGGACGTGTCGTCGGTCGCCGAAGTCGCCACACCCTGCATCGAGGTGAAGAACTTCTGCAGCACGCCGGTCAGGCCTGTGTTGGTATCGGACAACGAGTTGTCCAGGGCAGTCGCCTGACCACCGTAGGCAGCCGCTTCACTGTTGAGCGACGTGGCGGTATGCAGCTGGGTTTCCAGGTAAGAGTTGTACACCCGGCGCACGTCGGCCAGGGTCGTGCCCGTACCGATGAACACGTTGCCAGTCTGGATCGATGACTTGGTGCCCTGCACGGTTTGCTGGCGCGAATAACCGGCGGTGTCGACGTTGGCAATGTTGTTACCTGTCACAGCCAGAGAGGACGAACTCGCGGCCAACCCCGACATCCCGATATTGAGCAAACTCATGATTCAAACCTTACCTTGTGTTTATAAAGGCGTTGTTGAAACGCCGGCCGCAGCGTAGTTCTGATTTACCGTCATCTGCCTGGCAATCTGCGAAATCTTGCTTGCGTAGTTCGGGTCGGTTGCGTAACCGGCCTTTTGCAACTCGCGTACAAACTGTTCTGGGTTATCGGCCGACTTCAGCACATCTTGATAGCGATTATTGCTCTGCAGCAAAGTCACCAGATCGTGGAAGCTGTCCTTGTACGAGGCGTAGGAACGGAACTCGGCCGTCTCCTTGACCATCTGCCCGTTGCGGAACTCGCTGGTGATCGCCCGGGCCGAATCGCCCTTCCAGTTACTGCTGGCCTTGATGCCGAACAGGTTGTGACTGCTGGTGCCGTCCTGGGCACGCATGACCGACTTGCCATAGCCGGTCTCAAGTGCGGCCTGAGCCACCAGATAACGCGGATCGACACCAATGCGCGCCGCCGCCTCTTTAGCCATTGGCAGCATGGTGTTGACGAATTCGTCGGCGTTGCTGAACGCTTTCTTCGCCGGGGCCAGCGGAATCTGCGCCATGGCGCGACCGTAAATCTGCATCTGCCCGCCGGAGGCCTTGTCCGCCTCGGCGCGAGCCAGCCAGTCGCCGTTGTACAGCGGGCCGGAACCGGTGGCGGCAGCCATCGTGTCGCGCTGCGGCAATTGAGTGGCTGCTGTCGGCGTAGCCGAAGGCACCAGACCGGCGAGCAGGCGATCAGCCAGTTTCGGCGGCAGCGCCAGGCGACGCTGGTTGATCATTTCCATGTCATTGCGATGGGCCAGCTGGGTGTTCGGCGCATGTACCGAACGCGAAGCCCACAACGGACGCTCGCCATTGAGGCGCGACAGCGGACCATTGGTGGCCACGGTGCCGGCGGCAATCGGCGTCTCCACCGCAGCGGCCTTGGCCAGCGCTTCCTGCTGCTTGGCAGCGGACGCGGCGGCGGCCTCGCCCGGCGCCATCGGTTTGTTCTTCGACATCTGCTTCATCAGCACGTCGGCCAGACCGATACCACCGCCCTCACGGGACAGGGAAACAGCCAGTTGCTGGTCGTACATTTCCTGATATTGCTTGGCTGCCGGCGTATTGAGCGGGTTGTCCTGGCCCAGCGCTTCAGTGGCCGAACGCATCGACTTGAGCATCTCGCCGAGGAACAGCGATTCGAATTCCTGCGCAACCTTGCGCATGTTGCCGTCGCTGTTCTTGTCGCCGACCTTGAGCTGGTTCAGACGATTGAGGTCGGAGTACGAACCCGAATCGCTGCTGCTGACCAGACCGCTTTTGCGCATATCCATGGGCGGCGTCCTCAGATCACGATCAGGTCGGCTTGCAACGCGCCGGCCTGCTTCAGTGCTTCGAGAATGGCCATCAGGTCACCCGGCGCCGCGCCGACCTGGTTCACCGCACGGACGATTTCGTCGAGGGTGGTGCCCGGGCCGAACTTGAACATCGGCTTGGCTTCCTGCTGAGCATTCACGCGTGAACGCGGTACCACGGCGGTCTGGCCGTTGGACAACGGGCCAGGCTGGCTGACGATCGGGTCTTCGGTGATGGTCACGGTCAGGCTGCCGTGGGTCACGGCGGCCGGCGACACCTTCACGTTCTGGCCGATGACGATGGTGCCGGTACGGGAATTGATGATGACTTTCGCCACCGCCTGACCCGGATCGACTTCGAGGTTTTCCAGGATCGACAGATAGTCGACGCGCTGGCTCGGATCGAGCGGCGCGGTGACGCGGATCGAACCGCCGTCGATGGCCTGGGCCACGCCCGGGCCGAGCATATCGTTGATCTTGTCGACAATGCGCTTGGCAGTAGTGAAGTCGGAACGGTTGAGGTTCAGCGTCAGGCTGTTGCCCTGGTTGAAACCGCTCGGCACCGAACGCTCGACCGAGGCACCGCCCGGAATGCGACCGGCCGACGGAACGTTGACGGTGATCTTCGAACCGTCACGACCTTCGGCATCGAAACCACCCACCACCAGGTTGCCCTGAGCGATGGCGTAGACGTTGCCGTCGATACCCTTGAGCGGGGTCAGCAACAGGGTGCCGCCGCGCAGGCTCTTGGAGTTACCGATGGACGAAACAGTGATGTCGACCTGCTGACCCGGTTTGGCAAACGCCGGCAGATCAGCACTCACCGACACCGCTGCAACGTTTTTCAACTGCACGTTGCCCGATCCCGGCGGCACCTTGATGCCGAACTGCGAGAGCATGTTGTTGAAGGTCTGCAGGGTGAACGGGGTCTGCGTCGTCTGGTCGCCGGTGCCGTTAAGCCCGACCACCAGGCCGTAGCCGATCAACTGGTTGGAACGCACGCCGGAAATGCTGGCGATATCTTTCAGCCGCTCGGCTTGTGCGTTGAAGGCCGCCGACAACAAAACGGCAGCCACCATGAGGCTCTTGAAATTCAACTTGGCCACCTAGAAAGGGAACAGCGGGCTGAGGAAGAAACGGTCGAACCAGCCTGGCTGACTCGCATCGGCGAACGAACCGGTGCCCGAGTAGGTGATGCGCGCATCGGCGACCCGGGTCGACGACACGGTGTTGTCGGTGGCGATGTCATCGGCGCGTACGAGGCCGGCGATCCGCACCAGTTCATCACCGGTGTTGAGGGTCATCCACTTCTCGCCGCGCACGGCGATGATGCCGTTCGGCAACACGTCGGCGACGGTCACGGTGATCGAACCGGTCAGAGTGTTGCCCTGGGCCGCCTTGCTGTCGCCCTTGGTCGCGCGGTCGCCGCTGTAGCCGACGTCCAGGCTCAGATCATTACCGCCCAACGGGTTGTTGGTGGTGCCACTGCCGCCGAACAGCGAAGTCAGGCCAATGCCGGTCTTGCTGTTCTTGGCCACTTGCGAGTTGGCGTTCTTGCTGGCCTGGGTCTTCTCGTTCAGGGTGATGGTGATGATGTCACCGACCCGGAACGCCTTGCGGTCGCTGTACAGGTTCTGTTCGAAACCGGCCTGATAGATCGAGCCGTTGTTGGCGGCCGCCGGCAACGGCGTACGCGGCAACACCGGGGCGTAGTAAGGGTCATTGGGCTTGGGCGTCGGAGCAACGCAGCCCGCGAGCGAGACGACCCCACCCAATGCCAGAACAGATACGAAGCGTTTCATGACCCTTACCTCACGGTGTTGCAGGCGGCCTCATGGCCGCCTCATAGACTTGATTACAGATTCTGCGTTACGAACGAGAGCATCTGGTCGGCGGTGGAGATCACCTTGGAGTTCATCTCGTAAGCGCGCTGGGTGGTGATCATGTTGACCATCTCTTCCACGGTGCTCACGTTGGAGGTTTCCAGGGTGTTCTGCAGGGTGGTGCCGAAACCGTTCAGGCCCGGAGTACCGACTTGCGGCGCGCCGGAAGCGGCGGTTTCCAGGAACAGGTTGTTGCCCACGGCTTGCAGGCCGGCCGGGTTGATGAAGTCGGCGGTCTGCAGGTTGCCGATCACTTGCGAAGCGGCGTTGCCGGCAACGGTGATCGACACGGTGCCGTCACGACCGACGGTGAAGGTCTGGGCGTTGTTCGGGATGACAATCGCCGGCTCCAGCGCGAAACCGCTGGCGTTGACGATCTGGCCGTTGGAATCGAGGTGGAAAGTACCGTCACGGGTGTAGGACGTGGTGCCGTCCGGCTGCAGGATCTGGAAGAAACCACGGCCGTCGATGGCCATGTCCAGCGGCTGCTCGGTGGTTTGCAGGCTGCCGGCGGTGAAGTTTTTCTGGGTGCCGACGATGCGCACACCGGTACCCACTTGCAGACCCGACGGCAGCTCGCTGTCCTGGGTCGACTGGGCGCCTGGCTGACGCTTGATCTGATACAGCAGGTCCTGGAACTCGGCGCGGTCACGTTTGAAACCCGTGGTCGACACGTTGGCCAGGTTGTTGGAAATGGTGGTCAGGTTGGTGTCCTGGGCGGACAGACCGGTTTTGGCAACCCATAGAGCCGGAAGCATTCGATTCTCCTCGTGCGCCTGTTTTACGGCGCGACGTTCTGATAATTAGCTGATCTGCAAGACCCGAGCCATGGCCTGGTCGTCGTCTTTGGCGGTGTTCATCATCTTGACGTGCAACTCGAACTGCTTGGCCAGGGCCAGCACCGAGGTCATCTCTTCCACGGCATTGACGTTGCTCGACTCCAGGAAACCCGACACCAGTTTGACGTTGGCATCGGCCGGCGCAGGCTGGCCGTCCTTGGTGTAGATCGAACCGTCCAGGCCCTTGTTCATGTTCTTGATGTCCGGGTTGACCAGCTTGATCCGGTCGACTTCGGCCATGACGCGCGGGCCCTCGCCCATCGCACGGATACTGATGGTGCCGTCTTCACCGACTTCCACCTGCTGCTCCGGCGGAATGGCAATCGGACCGCCATTGCCCAGCACCGGCATGCCGTTGCCGGCACGCAGCACGCCAAGGGCGTCGATATTCAGGCTGCCGGTGCGCACGTAGCTTTCGCCGCCGTTGGGGTTCTGCACGGCAATGAAGCCGTTGCCGCTGACGGCCACGTCGAGGTCACGCCCGGTCTGCACCAGGGAGCCCGGAGTGAAATCGGTGGCAGGCCGTTCGCTCATGGCAAACGCACGCGCCGGAAAGCTGTCACCGAACACCGGCATCGAACGCGCCTGCTCCAGGTCGCGCTGAAAACCATTGGTGGAGATGTTCGCCAGGTTGTTGGCATGAGCCTTTTGCGCCAGTGCGTTCTGGCTGGCGCCGGTCATTGCCACATAAAGGTACTTGTCCACACTCTTTCCTCTGCATGCCGGACGTTTGCCGCCCACCGCTGTACTGCTGAGCCACAAGCAATTTGCAGACCAACTTTTTTCTGACAGCCAGGGAGCCGATAAACAAAGGACTTCAGGGGTTTTGCGGGAAAGAAGGAAATGTATCGAAGACGAAAAACCGGCGGTGTCATGCCGCTTCGCGGCAATCAACCAGGCCGGTCGGGATCACTCGGACGCGTCTTTGCCGACTTCGTATTCACGCAACTTGTTGGCAATGGTCGTATGGGAAACCCCAAGCCGCTTGCCCAGTTGCCGACTGCTCGGGTGCTCGGAATACAAACGCTCCAGCACCGCTTTTTCGAAGCGCCCGACAATCTCGTCCAGCCCGCCTTCGAGGGAGAAATCGCCAAGCGGCTGACGCACGCCATAGTCCGGCAGACGAATATGCTCGGCCTTGACCGTCCCGCCATCGCACAGCGAAACCGCCTGGAACAGCACGTTCTCCAGCTGCCGTACGTTGCCCGGCCAATGGTAGTGGCTGAGCCGGTCCATCGCCGCCGGTGCCAGTTTCGGCAGCGGGCAACCGATCTGCCGACTGGCCTGATCGAGGAAGTGCTCCACCAGCGGCGTCAAACCGTCGAGGCATTCGCGCAATGGCGGAATGTGCAGGGAAAGCACGTTGAGGCGATGATACAAATCCTGGCGGAATTCCCCTCTCGCACACAGCTCCGACAGATCCACCTGAGTGGCGCAGATCACCCGCACATCCAGGTAAACCTCTTCATCGCTGCCTACACGCCGGAAGCAACCGTCCTGCAGGAAGCGCAGCAATTTCACCTGCAGGCGCGGGCTCATTTCGCCGACGCCATCGAGGAACAGTGTGCCGCCCGCCGTCAGCTCCAGCAGCCCGAGCTTGCCTTCCGCCCGCGCGCCCTCAAAAGCACCGGGGCCGTAGCCGAACAGTTCGGTCTCGGCCATCGACTCCGGCAGCCCCGCACAATTGAGCGCCATCAACGGCGACTGGCCGCGCGGGCTCGCCAGGTGACAGGCCCGCGCCAGCAACTCTTTACCGGTGCCGGTTTCGCCTTCAATTAGAAGAGGCGCATCGAGCGGCGCCATGCGCCGGGCTTCGCGCACCACCGCCGCCATCACTTTCGAGCTCTGGAAGATGCTGTCGAAGCCACGCAGCTCCTGCTTGCGCACGTTATAGATACGCTCGCCGACCCGGTCCGCCCGGTGCAGCGTCAATACCGCACCGGCCATGGCCTCGCTGTCATCGTGCTCCGATTGCAGAGGGGCGATATCGGCCAGAAAGATGTCGCCCTTGACCTTGACCCGCATGCCGTTGATTCGCGACTTGTTGGCGCGCACCAGTTCCGGCAGGTCGAAATCCTCGGCGTAACGCGACAGCGGAATCCCCGGCACCTCATCCACCCGCACGCCGAGCAGCTGCGCCGCCGCGCGGTTGGCGGCAACGATCGAGCCACCCATGTCGATCGACAGCACCGGAAACTCCAGCGCGCCAAGCAATGCGTTCAACTCCATGTGTCGACGTTCGCTGGGCATCAGCCCTACCCGCTTGACGCCGAAGACCCCGGCGATGGCTTCGAATTTGGGCCGCAACGCCTGGAACTGCAGGTTGATCAGGTTCGGGCAATGCAGATAGATCGCGTTGCCGTGCTCACCGCCGACCTCGCCGCGGGCGACGTTGATCCCGTACTCCACCAGCAGATTGAGAATGTCGCGCAGGATGCCGATGCGGTTCTGGCAATGGACTTTGATACGCATATAAAGGCCCGAAACAGGTAAAGGGGCGGATTTTTCTCTGCCGCCCGCAAGATAGTCGTCAAGATTATGTGACAGACACAGGTCGTTTCAAACCCGCGAATCACCGCAATCACGACTTATCGCACAAAGCGTAACGATAATTTTACGATTTAAAGAGACTTTTCCTACCCGACGGCTCTTCAACCTGCTGCAACACGGCACGCTCTGGGGTATTTCTCAGTCCATAGCAGGACATAACAAGAACGAATTCCCCTCGCAGGAGAGCAGTATGAAGCAGACGCAATACGTGGCCCGCGAGCCCGATGCGCAAGGTTTTATCGACTACCCCGCCGAAGAACACGCGGTGTGGAACACGCTGATCACCCGCCAGTTGAAAGTGATCGAGGGTCGGGCGTGCCAGGAATACCTGGACGGTATCGAAAAACTCGGCCTGCCCCACGACCGCATTCCGCAACTGGGCGAGATCAACAAGGTGCTCGGCGAGACCACCGGTTGGCAGGTCGCCCGCGTCCCGGCGCTGATCCCCTTCCAGACCTTTTTCGAATTGCTCGCCAGCAAGCAGTTTCCAGTCGCCACCTTCATTCGCACCCGTGAAGAACTGGACTACCTGCAAGAGCCGGACATTTTCCACGAGATCTTTGGTCACTGCCCGCTGCTGACCAACCCGTGGTTCGCCGAATTCACCCACACCTACGGCAAGCTCGGTCTGCAAGCGACCAAGGAAGAACGCGTTTACCTGGCGCGTCTGTACTGGATGACCATCGAGTTCGGCCTGGTCGACACCCCGCAAGGCAAACGCATCTACGGCGGCGGCATCCTGTCCTCGCCTAAAGAAACCGTTTATTCGCTGTCGGACGAACCTGAACACCAGGCTTTCGATCCGCTGGAAGCCATGCGCACGCCGTACCGCATCGACATCCTGCAACCGCTGTACTTTGTCCTGCCGAACCTCAAGCGCCTGTTCGACCTCGCCCACGAAGACATCATGGGCATGGTCAAGCAAGGCATGCAGCTGGGTCTGCACGCACCGAAATTTCCGCCGAAACCAAAAGCTGCGTGAACCGTGGCTTTTACTTACAAGTGAGTCTGTCAGTCGTCGCGGCTTTGGTTTAGCGTGACGGCATTGCCAGCCAATATAAAAAAACACCTCTAGATTTCAGGAAGTACACCATGTCCACCTTGAACCAAGCCCATTGCGAAGCGTGCCGTGCCGATGCTCCACAGGTCAGCGATGAAGAACTGCCGATCCTGATCAAGCAGATCCCTGACTGGAACATCGAAGTGCGTGACAGCATCATGCAGCTGGAAAAAGTCTTCCTGTTCAAGAACTTCAAGCACGCCCTGGCGTTTACCAATGCCGTCGGCGAGATCTCCGAGGCCGAAGGTCACCACCCGGGTCTGCTGACCGAGTGGGGCAAAGTCACCGTGACCTGGTGGAGCCACTCGATCAAGGGCCTGCACCGCAACGACTTCATCATGGCCGCGCGCACCGACGAAGTGGCCAAGACTGCAGAAGGACGCAAGTAATGCACTTCGACGCCATCGGCCGGGTGCCCGGCGACCCGATCCTCGGCCTGATGGAGGCCTACGCGCAGGATTCCAACCCGCGCAAGTTCGACCTCGGCGTGGGCGTCTACAAGGATGCCCAGGGCCTGACGCCAATCCCCGAGGCGGTGAAAATCGCCGAGGCGCGTCTGGTCGAGAGCCAGGACACCAAGACTTACATCGGTGGCCACGGCAACCCGCTGTTCGGCAAGGTGATCAATGAGCTGGTGCTTGGTGCCGATTCGGCACTGATCGCCCAGCAACGTGCCGGCGCCACCCAGACCCCGGGCGGCACAGGTGCGCTGCGTCTGGCGGCGGACTTCATCGCGCAGTGCCTGCCGGGCAAAGGCGTATGGCTGAGCAACCCTACCTGGCCGATCCACGAAACGATTTTCGCGGCCGCCGGGGTCAAGATCAGCCATTACCCGTACGTCGGCAGCGACAACCGCCTCGATGTCGATGCGATGCTCGCCGTGCTCAGTGAAGTGCCGAATGGTGATGTGGTGCTGCTGCACGCGTGCTGCCACAACCCGACCGGTTTCGATCTGAGTCACGACGACTGGCACCGGGTGCTGGACGTGGTGCGCAGCCGCCATCTGCTGCCGCTGATCGACTTTGCCTACCAGGGTTTCGGCGACGGTCTGGAGCAGGATGCATGGTCAACCCGGCTGTTCGCCGCCGAGTTGCCTGAGCTGCTGATCACCAGTTCCTGCTCGAAGAACTTCGGCCTGTACCGCGACCGCACCGGTGCGCTGATCGTCTGCGCGAAAACCGCCGACAAGCTCATCGACATCCGCAGCCAGCTGGCGCATATCGCCCGCAACTTGTGGTCGACACCACCGGATCACGGCGCGGCTGTGGTTGCCACGATCCTCGCCGACCCGGAGCTGAAACGCCGCTGGGCCGACGAAGTGGAAGCCATGCGTCTGCGCATCGCCCAGTTGCGCAGTGGCCTGGTGGAAGCGCTGGAGCCCCACGGCTTGCGCGAGCGTTTTGCGCACATTGGCGTGCAACGCGGGATGTTCTCCTACACCGGCCTGTCGCCGGAACAGGTGAAAAACCTGCGCGAGCATCACAGCGTGTACATGGTCAGCTCGGGCCGGGCCAACGTCGCCGGGATTGATGCGACACGTCTCGACCTGCTGGCTGAAGCGATCGCCAACGTCTGCAAATAAACACAATTGTGGGAGCGAGCCTGCTCGCGATAGCGGTGTATCAGCCAGCACAAATGTCGGCTGACACGCACTCATCGCGAGCAGGCTCGCTCCCACATTTGCCCTGCGTCACCCTGTCGCACTTGTCTAGACAATCCCGCCCGTCGCAACAAGCGGAATTAAAAATCTGTTTGTCATTTTTACTGCTGTATCCTTCGCAGGCTTTCTGAAAGCGCGGATCTACCAGATCTATCAACAGACTTAGCGAGGAGCGCAACCATGCACGAGATTCCCAATCTCCCCTTCCCAAGCCTGCACGTACCTGAGCAGACGACCACGCAACAAGCCGGTGCCCAACAGCCCGAGCCGAAAGAAGCCGCCGAAAGCCGTCCGGCCGACAGCAAAGAGTAAGTAACACCCGCCGTACAGACCGTGTGGAAAGCGCTAACATGCGCTTTCCACACTGCCTGAAACCGAGCCCGCCATGACCGACGAATCCTTCAACGAACACCAGGCTGAAATCCTCATCGGCGCCACCGAGAAGATGATCGAGATCTGGAGTCGCCTCTCGCCCGAGAAACAGGCCGCCCTGCTCGCCCGGTTCGGCAGCGAAGAAAACGCCCTCGCGGCACTGGTCACCACGCAACTGGTCGCCCCGGCCAAATAGTTTTACTTTTCCCCGCCGCAGCATCGTCCACGCCGGTATCATGAGCAGCCTATCTATTCTGCTCTCCCCGTGGATCGTTACCCATGTCGTCCTCTATGCCAGAACCCCAGCGCCCCCTGGCGGTCACGCTACAAGTCGTTTCCATCGTCCTGTTCACCTTCATCGGCTATTTGAATATCGGCATTCCACTGGCCGTGCTGCCCGGCTATGTGCATAGCGACCTGGGCTTCGGCGCGGTCATCGCCGGGCTGGTGATCAGCGTGCAATACCTCGCCACCCTGCTCAGTCGCCCGTATGCCGGCAAGATCATCGACAACCAGGGCAGCAAACGTGCGGTGATGATCGGTCTGGCCGGGTGCGGTTTGAGCGGTGTGTTCATGCTGATTTCAGCCTGGACGCCCAATCTGCCGATGCTCAGCCTGATCAGCCTGTTCGTCGGGCGACTGGTGCTGGGTAGCGCGGAAAGTCTTGTCGGCTCGGGATCGATCGGCTGGGGCATCGGTCGCGTCGGCGCGGCCAACACGGCCAAAGTCATCTCGTGGAACGGCATCGCCAGTTATGGCGCGCTGGCCATCGGGGCGCCGCTGGGGGTGTGGCTGGTCAGTCATTTCGGTCTGTGGAGCATGGGCGTGAGCATTCTGTTGCTCGCATCGCTGGGCCTGCTGTTGGCCTGGCCGAAGACGGCTGCGCCGATTGTCGCCGGCGAGCGTTTGCCTTTCATGCACGTGCTGGGTCGCGTTTTCCCCCACGGTTGCGGACTGGCGCTGGGCTCGATAGGGTTCGGCACCATCGCCACTTTCATCACCCTTTATTACGCCACCCAGCATTGGGACAACGCCGTGCTGTGCCTGAGCCTGTTCGGCGCCAGCTTCATCGGTGCGCGACTGCTGTTCGGCAACCTGATCAACCGCCTCGGCGGCTTTCGCGTGGCGATTGCCTGCCTGTCGGTGGAAACACTGGGCTTATTGCTGCTATGGATCGCACCGGATGCACACTGGGCGCTGGCTGGCGCAGCATTGAGCGGTTTCGGCTTCTCGCTGGTGTTCCCGGCACTGGGCGTGGAAGCGGTGAACCTGGTGCCGGCCTCCAGCCGTGGTGCGGCGGTCGGTGCCTATTCGCTGTTCATCGACTTGTCATTGGGGATCACCGGGCCGTTGGCCGGAGCCATTGCGGCGGGCTTCGGTTTTGCCTCGATCTTCCTGTTTGCCGCTATCGCCGCGTTGAGCGGCCTGGCGCTGAGCGTGTACCTGTACAGGCACACGGCAAAGTACCGCGAAGACTAGAAATCCACCTTGCCGCGCCCGGCCTTGATGCTGCCGCGTTTGGTCTTCGACTCCAGCCGACGTTTTTTTGAACCCAGTGTCGGCTTGGTTGGACGGCGTTTCTTCTCAACCTTGGTGGCGCTGAGGATCAGCTCGGTCAGACGCTCCAGCGCATCGGCACGATTCTGTTCCTGCGTGCGGTACTGCTGGGCCTTGATGATCAGCACGCCGTCGCTGGTGATGCGACTGTCGCGCAGCGCCAGCAGCCGCTCCTTGTAGAACTCGGGCAAGGACGAGGCCGGAATGTCGAAGCGCAGGTGCACGGCGCTGGAGACCTTGTTGACGTTCTGCCCACCGGCACCCTGGGCGCGGATGTACGTCAGTTCGATCTCGGCATCCGGCAGATGCACGTTGTTGGAAATCACCAGCATGGAAAGCGTCCGTATTCAGAACCCGCAGGATACCGCGAAAGCACAAAAAACCCGGCACTTGGCCGGGTTTGTTGTTTTTTGCATCGACGCTTACTTGGCAGCGTTCGCCGCGTGCAGCGCCTGCTGTGCGCCGCGCTTGTTCTTGATCACGTAGCAGACCCACATGAACACGACCCACACCGGAATCGCATACACCGAGATCTGGATGCCCGGGATCAGCAGCATCACGCCGAGGATGAACGCCACGAACGCCAGGCAGATGTAGTTGCCGTACGGGTACCACAGCGCCTTGAACAGCGGCGTCTGGCTGGTCTTGTTCATGTGCTGGCGGAACTTGAAGTGCGAGAAGCTGATCATCGCCCAGTTGATCACCAGCGTTGCAACCACCAGCGACATCAGCAATTCCAGCGCGTGCTGCGGCATCAGATAGTTGAGCAGCACAGCCACCAGCGTTACCGCTGCCGAAGCCAGGATCGAACGCACCGGTACACCGCGCTTGTCGATCTTCGCCAGGCCTTTCGGCGCATCGCCCTGCTCGGCCATGCCCAGCAACATGCGGCTGTTGCAGTAGGTGCCGCTGTTGTACACCGACAACGCTGCGGTCAGGACCACGAAGTTGAGGATGTGCGCGGCGGTGTTGCTGCCGAGCATCGAGAACACCTGCACGAACGGGCTGCCACTGTAGGAGTCGCCCGACGCGTTGAGGGTTTCCAGCAGACTGTCCCACGGGGTCAGCGACAGCAGGATGACCAGTGCACCGATGTAGAAAATCAGGATCCGGTAGATCACCTGGTTGATCGCTTTCGGGATCACGGTTTTCGGCTTGTCGGCCTCGGCTGCGGTGAAACCGAGCATTTCCAGACCGCCGAAGGAAAACATGATGATCGCCATGGCCATCACCAGACCGCTGACGCCGTTCGGGAAGAAGCCGCCATGAGACCACAGGTTGCTCACCGACGCCTGCGGGCCGCCGTGACCGCTGACCAGCAGGTAGCTGCCCAGGGCAATCATGCCGACGATCGCCACGACCTTGATGATCGCGAACCAGAATTCGGCCTCACCGAAGACTTTGACGTTGGCCAGGTTGATCGCGTTGATCAGCAGGAAGAACGCGGCTGCGGTGACCCAGCTCGGAATGTCCGGCGCCCAGTAGTGGATGTACTTGCCGACCGCGGTCAGTTCCGACATGCCCACCAGGATGTACAGGATCCAGCAGTTCCAGCCCGACAGGAAACCGGCGAAGCCGCCCCAGTATTTGTGCGCAAAGTGGCTGAAGGAACCGGCCACCGGCTCTTCGACGATCATCTCGCCGAGCTGGCGCATGATCATGAAAGCGATGAAGCCGCAGATGGCATAGCCGAGGATCATCGACGGGCCGGCGGATTTCAGCACCCCGGCCGAGCCGAGGAACAATCCGGTACCGATCGCGCCACCGAGGGCGATCAGTTGAATATGGCGATTTTTCAGGCCGCGTTTCAGCTCGCCTGATTGCGAGTTTTGTCCACTCATGAAAAAGGTCTCACGCAAGGTTTGATGATGTTCAGTAGACGTTGCTGCAAGGTTGCGATTTCAACCAACCTTGATCAAACCCCAGCGCAGGCACCAGGAATTCAGCTTTCTTACAACGGTCATGCGTCACCTGTTTGTTTTTATCTGTGACGAAATCGAACCCGACACGCTTGTGACGCGGCGGAGTGAACAAGGCGGATAATCCTTGAGGTTTGCGCGATTACGCAGAGGGTCACAGTTAAAACGCGGCGCATTGTACACCGCTAACCCCCTGCTGCCAGACCCCGCTGGATCAGCGTGTCGGTTGCCGGGATTGCGTGTGTCCGCCCCGAGAGGCCCGGGCGGCTGCAAAAATTGAGTCAGGCCTTTGCAGGCCATCGGCGTGGACGATGGAAAATCCGCCCCACGTGGAGAAGTGAAAATGGATATCGGCGTTCATTGCGCCTCCTTCTTGTTATGCACCTGCACGACAGGCATGGGGCGCATCTCACCTCTCAATCGAACCTGAAACAAGCACGCCAGAGCCCTGCGCCACGCCCGGCGGACGGGGCTTCGGCAGATTTTCCTTACACCCTGGCAGAGGCACAGGATCCACGGGACTTCGCAGGGTTTTTCGTAAACATTTTCTGACAACACGTAACGTAACGTTTCCACTCCAGACCCTTCGAAGCCGGAACCGATGTTTGACGTTAGCTGGCTAACTATCTGAAACACGTCAATTTTTTTGTTTTAAAACAAGAAAAAACACCCCAAAAAAAGAAATAAAAAGTCCAAAAAAAAACGCCAACCCTGAGGTTGGCGTTTCTGTTTTCCGCTTGAAGCTTCAAGCTTGCCGCTCAAAGCTTACATCCGCCTTATTCCGGCTTCTTGCGACCGAAACCCGGGCGCTGGCCGGAACCGGCCGGGGCGCCACGGCGCTTGCCCGACGGCTTGTCATCGTCAGCCAGCTTGATGCCTGGACGCTTCGGTGCCGGCTTGGCCGGACGCTTGGTCTCGGCTGGACGATCCGCCACCGGCGTACCGCGACCGGCCGGTGCACGACCTTCACCGCGCTCGGTGCGGCCGCGTGGAGCGCGTTCGCCATCCGGACGCGCTGCCGGCTTGCGACCCGGACGCTCGCCTTCGATCTGCGGCTCACGCACGGTACGCGGGCCGGCAGCCGCCGGTGCGCCGTTGGCCGGACGCAAGGTGCGCACGCGCTCGGTGCGAGGCATCGGGCGCGACGACTTGCGCTGCATGCGGTCGAGCTTGTCTTTGCTCTTGGCGTTCAGTTGCGGCATGGCCACCGGGGTCAGGCCGACTTCGGCGCTCAGCACGTCGACTTCGTACTGACTCATTTCGCGCCAGCGACCCATCGGCAGGTCGGAGTTGAGGAACACCGGACCGAAACGCACGCGCTTCAGGCGGCTGACCACCAGGCCCTGGGATTCCCACAGACGACGCACTTCACGGTTACGACCTTCCATCACCACGCAGTGATACCAGTGGTTGAAGCCTTCGCCGCCCGGTGCCTGTTGAATGTCGGTGAAACGCGCCGGGCCGTCTTCCAGCACAACGCCGGCCTTCAGGCGCTCGATCATCTCGTCATCGACTTCGCCGCGAACACGGACTGCGTACTCACGGTCCATCTCGTAGGACGGGTGCATCAGGCGGTTGGCCAGCTCACCGTCGGTGGTGAACATCAGCAGACCGGTGGTGTTGATGTCGAGACGGCCGATGTTGATCCAGCGACCTTCTTTCGGACGCGGCAGCTTGTCGAACACGGTCGGACGGCCTTCCGGGTCGTCACGGGTGCAGATCTCGCCATCGGGCTTGTTGTACATGATCACGCGGCGGACCGACTCGGCGGCCTCTTCGCGCTTGATGACCTTGCCATCGATGGTGATTGCATCGTGCATGTCGACACGCAGACCGAGGGTCGCCTCTGCGCCGTTGACCTTGATCCGGCCCTGGCTGATCCACGCTTCCACGTCACGGCGCGAGCCGACGCCGATACGGGCGAGGACTTTCTGCAGTTTTTCGCCTGCCGGGCCGATTTCCTGGTCGTCTTTCTGGTTGTCACTCATCTGTGCACCTCCCGGTGTGATCTGTTCGGCGGCTCTGGATCGGGCCTGCCGAAGCATTGAAATCTGGTTTTTCGGGCGAAGGGATCGCCGAAGGGTCGCGAATCATACGCGGATGTGTTCGTTCGCGCATCAGAGACTAGTCGATCGAGGCCAGGTTATTTCTTTTTCCGCCGACCGGTGGCGCCGAGCTTGATCAGGCGCAACGCGGCTTCGGCCAGCACCGTGCGCTTGTCGTCCTTGTCGAGTTTCTTCCAGGCCCTGATCTCGCGCTTGCTGCGCCCGCAACCGAGGCAGATGTCATCACTGAACTTGCAGAGGCTGATGCACGGGTCCTTGGTCGAGCTCATGCTCAATCTTCGAACTCGCGGCGTTCGGCTTCGATGGCTTCGGCCAGAGCGCGGGCTTCGGCTTCTTCTTCGCTCAGCTCTTCCTCAGGTTCCGGTGCAGGTTGTTCGAGGCGAGCAACGGCGGCCAGCAGCTTTTCCCGGGCTTCGGCCACGCCGAGGACATCGTCTTCCTGCTCAGGCTCAGGTTCAGCCTCGGACTCAATTTCAGGCTCAAATTCCGATTCAGGCTCAAAATCGACCTCCGGCTCTGCTTCGAACTCACCATCGGCTGGCGGCTCGACCGGATCGGACTCAAACCCGGACGGCATCGGCTCGCCATCCGCAACATCCCGCAGCAAATCGTCGAAGTCGGTCTTGATTCCCTCCTCCATGCTGTCCAGTTCGAGCAACAAGCTGTGGAAACTGGTTTCCTCCTTCGGCTCTTCCGACTCGGCGCTGGCATCCGCCAGTTCCTGCAAGCCCGCAGGCACGGGGGCGTCGTCGAAGTCGAGTACCGGGACCGGCTCGATCTCACGCAGTTCGGCCAGCGGTGGCAACTCATCGAGGCTCTTGAGATTGAAATGATCGAGGAACAACTTGGTGGTGGCGAACATCGCCGGTTTGCCCGGCACGTCGCGGTAACCGACGACACGGATCCACTCGCGCTCCATCAAGGTCTTGACGATGTTGGTGTTGACCGCCACGCCCCGCACGTCTTCGATCTCGCCCCGGGTGATCGGCTGGCGATAGGCGATCAGCGCCATGGTTTCCAGCAGGGCCCGGGAATAACGCTGCGGGCGCTCCTCCCACAGGCGGCCGACCCACGGTGCGAACTTCTCGCGAATCTGCAGGCGATAACCGGACGCGACCTCCACGAGCTCGAACGCCCGCCCCTCGCAGGACTTGCCGAGCAGGGTCAGGGCTTTCTTGAAGACCGGCGGCTCCGGCCGTTCGCCTTCCTCGAACAACTCGTACAGGCGTTCAAGGGTTTGCGGCTTTCCCGAGGCCAACAGAAAGGCTTCAAGCAGGGGCGCCAGCTCGCGGGGTTCACTCAGGTTCATGTTCGGACTCGTTATTCGACTCGGGCTCGCACGTGGATCGCGGCGAACGGCTCATTCTGCACCAGCTCGACCAGGGATTCCTTGACCAGTTCAAGGATCGCCATGAAGGTCACCACCACACCGAGCCGGCCCTCCTCAGCGGTGAACAGCTCGACGAACGGCACAAAGCCGCCGCCCTTGAGCCGCTCCAGCACATCGCTCATGCGTTCGCGGGTGGACAGTGCCTCGCGGCTGACCTGGTGGCTTTCAAACATGTCGCCACGGCGCAGCACTTCGGCCATGGACATCAGGATTTCTTCCAGCGCCACGTCCGGCAGCAACTTGCGCACCGTGACCTGCGGCGCGTCGAGCTTGGGCACGATCACGTCGCGACCGACCCGGCTCAGGCCATCGATGCCCTCGGCGGCGGCCTTGAAGCGTTCGTATTCCTGCAGGCGGCGGATCAGTTCGGCGCGCGGGTCTTCCTCTTCCTCTTCGACGGTTTCGGCCCGGGGCAACAGCATCCGCGACTTGATCTCGGCCAGCATTGCGGCCATCACCAAGTATTCGGCGGCCAGCTCCAGGCGCACCGACTGCATCAGCTCGACATAGCCCATGTACTGGCGGGTGATTTCCGCCACCGGGATGTCGAGGATGTTGATGTTCTGTTTGCGGATCAGATACAGCAGCAGGTCGAGCGGCCCTTCGAAGGCTTCGAGGAAGACTTCCAGGGCGTCCGGCGGGATGTACAGGTCCAGCGGCATTTCCGTGACGGCCTGGCCATAGACCATGGCAAACGGCAGTTCCTGCTGGGCACCGGCCTGGGGATCAACGGTTTCTACTGCGGACATTCAGGCCTCGACCATGAACGGAGCCGGATCGCCGCAACCGACGCGGACCACTTCCGGATCGTCGCCGGTCAGGTCGATCACGGTCGACGCTTTGATACCGCCGAAACCGCCATCGATGATCAGATCCACCTGATGTTCCAGCAATTGGCGCATTTCGTACGGATCACTCAGCGGGTCTTCATCGCCGGGCATGATCAGGGTCACGCTCATCAGCGGTTCGCCCAGTTCGGCCAGCAGCGCCAGGGCAATCGGGTGACTCGGCACGCGCAGGCCGATGGTGCGTTTCTTCGGATGCAGCAACAGCCGGGGCACTTCACGGGTGGCGTTGAGAATGAAGGTGTAAGGCCCCGGCAGGTGGGCTTTCAGAATACGGAAGGTGCCGGTGTCGATCTTGGCGTAATTGCCCAGTTGCGACAGGTCGCTGCAGATCAGCGCGAAGTTGTGCTTTTCGTCGAGCTGACGCAGGCGTCGAACGCGCTCGATGCCGTTCTTGTCGCCGATCTGGCAGCCGATTGCGTAGGAAGAGTCCGTTGGATAGACCACCACCCCGCCCTTGCGGATGATCTCGACCGCCTGTTTGATCAGGCGCGCTTGCGGGTTTTCCGGATGGATCTGGAAAAATTGACTCACATTCTCTACCTGTTCAGACGGCGGCAATAACTGTGTCATGTTTGAACCGACACCACAGGGGTGGAAGGTCCTCAGGGAGCGGCCGGTACTGGCCGATCTCCGACCAGCCTCCAGGGCCATGAAAATCACTGCCGGCGCTGACCAGCAGACCAAACTCACGGGCAAGGATCGCCAGGCTGCCCACCTGTTCCGCAGGCTGATGACCGTTGACCACCTCGAGCGCCTGCCCGCCCGCTTGAATATAGTCGGCAATCAGCTTTCGGCGCTTGCTGCGCGTGAAATCGTAGTGCCAGGGATGCGCCAGGCTGACCCAGGCCCCGGCGGCGCGCAGCGTGCCGACGGTGTCTTCGAGGGTCGGCCAGTGTTGCTTGACATCCCCCAGCTTGCCGGCGCCGAGCCATTTGCGGAACGCTTCGGCGCGATCCTTTACAAAACCTTCACGCACCATCCAGTCGGCGAAATGCGGACGGGCCGGTGCGTTGCCGCTGTCGCCCAGTTCCTGCTGGATCTGCCGCGCGCCGTCGAGGGCGCCGGGCATGCCTTTGAGGGCGAGCTTGCGGCTTATTTCTTCAGACCGCAGCCAGCGGCCATCGTGCAGACTGGCGATTGCCTCGACCAACGGCGCGGCGTTGACATCGAAACCGTAGCCCAGCACATGAATGGTCGCGCCGCCCCAGGTGCAGGACAGTTCGACGCCGTTGACCAGTTGCATGCCCAGCGCTTCGGCGGCCGTACGCGCTTCGGCGAGGCCTTCGAGGGTGTCATGATCGGTCAGGGCCAGGATTCGCACGCCGTTTTCGAACGCACGCGCAACCAGTGCCGCAGGCGCCAGGGCGCCATCGGAGGCCGTGCTGTGGCAGTGCAAATCAACATTCACGGGGATGTGTAACCTCAAATCAGCTGGCGCTATCGCGCGCCCATATGTTTGTTATTATGCCGCCACATCCAGCTTCTGGCTCTCACTGTGAAACAATTCATCGATTTCATCCCGCTTCTGCTGTTTTTCATCGTCTACAAACTCGATCCACGCACCGTCGACGTTGCCGGCCATGAGTTGACCGTAGGCGGCATCTACAGCGCCACCGCCGTGCTGATCATCAGCTCTCTGGTGGTCTATGGCGCGCTCTTCATCAAGCAGCGCAAGCTGGAAAAGAGCCAGTGGCTGACCCTGATCGCCTGCCTCGTGTTCGGCAGCCTGACCCTGGCCTTCCACAGCGAAACCTTCCTGAAATGGAAAGCCCCGGTGGTCAACTGGCTGTTCGCCCTGGCCTTCATCGGCAGCCACTTCATCGGTGACCGCCTGTTGATCAAGCGCATAATGGGCCACGCGCTGACCCTGCCGGACGCTGTCTGGACGCGCCTGAACATCGCCTGGATCGGCTTCTTCCTGTTCTGCGGAGCCGCCAACCTGTTCGTCGCGTTCACCTTCCAGGACTACTGGGTGGACTTCAAGGTGTTCGGCAGCCTGGGCCTGACCGTGCTGTTCCTGGTCGCTCAGGGCATCTACCTGTCCCGTCACCTGCACGACGCCGATACCACAACACCAAAAACCGAGGACTGACATGCTCTACGCAATCATTGCCACCGACGTCGCCAACTCCCTGGACGCGCGCCTCGCCGCCCGCCCGGCCCACCTTGAACGCCTGCAAGTGCTCAAGGGTGAAGGCCGCATCGTCCTGGCCGGCCCGCACCCGGCGGTCGACAGCAATGATCCGGGCGCAGCGGGTTTCACCGGCAGCCTGATCGTTGCCGAATTCGACTCCCTGAGCGCCGCGCAGGCCTGGGCCGACGCCGATCCGTACATCGCCGCTGGCGTCTACGCCAACGTTGTCGTGAAGCCGTTCAAGCAAGTCCTGCCGTAATCCTTCCCCGCGCGATGAACCTTGTCGGTTCATCGCGTTCTCAATCGCTCATTATTCTCGTTTGCCGGCCGACAACCTGCCCAATATCCATTTGGTAACAGGAGTCGCGATGCGCAAGGGTCCGTTGTGTCTGATGCTGGTCACGTTGTCGATCATGGCGCCCGCCCATGGCGAAGAAAGCACCGAAAGCGGCAATTCCACGCCACTTTCGTTGAGCGCCGGCAGCCAGATCACCGAGTTGCAGCAGCGCCTGAAGGCCAGCGAGCAGCAGCGGGAAGAACTGAGCAAACAACTGCAGAATGCCGATAACACCCGCGAAAGCGCCCAGCTTGCCCGGTTGCGCCAGGAGAACCAGCGTCTGAAGCTGCAACTCAAGGAAGCCCAGGCCAGCCCGTTGCCGCGCCTGCTGACGGAACAGCAGCAATGGTTCGTCACCGGTGCCGGGGTAGCGCTATTGGCCCTGCTCTGCGGTATCTTTGCCAGTGGTGCAAGTCGAAAACGTCGACAATGGCTAAATTGAGTGAGTCATGAGCGAGCTGTTACTGATTGATGATGACCAGGAGCTGTGTGAGCTTCTGAGCAGTTGGCTGAGCCAGGAAGGCTTTCAGGTCCGTGCGTGCCACGACGGCCAGAGCGCCCGCAAGGCTTTGGCCGAATCCGCCCCCGCCGCGGTGGTGCTGGACGTGATGCTGCCCGACGGCAGCGGTCTGGAACTGCTCAAGCAATTGCGCAGTGAACACGCCGATCTGCCGGTGGTGATGCTTTCGGCCCGTGGCGAACCGCTGGACCGCATTCTCGGCCTGGAACTGGGTGCCGACGATTACCTGGCCAAACCCTGCGATCCGCGAGAGCTCACTGCCCGCCTGCGCGCCGTGCTGCGCCGCAGTCACCCGGCCGCCGTGTCGACCCAGCTCGAGCTGGGCGATCTGAGCTTCAGCCCGGTACGTGGCGTGGTCAGCATCGACGAAAAGGAGTTTACCCTCACCGTTTCCGAGAGCCGCCTGCTAGAAGCGCTGCTCAAGCAGCCGGGCGAGCCGCTGGACAAACAGGAACTGGCGCAGATCGCCCTCGGCCGCAAGCTGACCCTGTACGACCGCAGCCTGGACATGCACGTCAGCAACCTGCGCAAGAAGATCGGCCCCCACGCCGACGGCCGCCCGCGCATCGTGGCCCTGCGCAGCCGTGGCTACTATTACAGCCTCTGAATCCCCCGCACGCGGACGCTTTGTCAGTTCGATGACAAAGCGTCTTTACCCAAGCTTTACCCAGCGCTGACCGCCGCTGACCTTGATCTCCGTAATCTGTACTCATCCGGAACGTACCGGGAACGAGACAAGGAGATACACCATGCGCAAGACTCTTATCGCTCTGATGTTCGCTGCCGCTCTGCCAACCGTCGCCATGGCCGTGCCGCAGGATGGTGGCCCGATGGGTGGGCCGGACGGCGGCTGGAGCCACGGCGGTCAGATGCACCGCATACACGGCAAAGGCCCGTACAGCCAGCTGGACCTCTCCCGTGAACAGCGCGAGCAGATCCGCAAGATCATGGGCGAGCAAATGCACGAACGTAAGCAGACGGTCGAGAAATACCTGGAGAAACTCTCGCCAGCCGACCAGAAAGCCATGAAGGACGAGATGGCGGCCAACCACAAGAAAGCCGAATCCGATGTCCGCGCCGTGCTGAAACCGGATCAACAGAAGAAATTCGACGAGATCCAGAAGAAACAGGCCGAGCGTCGTGCTGAATGGGCCGAGTTCAAGGCCTGGAAAGCGCAACAGCCGCAAAAGGCGCAATAATGTTCTAGCGTCACGCCCCGACCCAACGGCTAATTGCCGTTGGGTTTTCTTTGTTTGAGGATTTTCTGTGCGTTCATTGTTCTGGCGTATTCTCGCGAGCTTCTGGCTGGCCATCGCTCTGGTTGCGGGGCTTTCCATTCTGCTGGGGCACATGCTCAATCAGGACGCATGGATCCTCAGCCGCCATCCGGGGCTCAATACGTTGGCCGCCGACTGGACGCAGACCTACGAATCCCAGGGCGAGGACGCCGCTCAAGACATCCTCCAGCAGCGTAAACGCCAATATCACATCGACGTCCAGGTGCTGAACGAGAGCGGCGACCCGGTGGTGCGCGGCACCTTCCCCCGTCGCGCGGCGGCGTTCGAGGCACGGCAGAACAACGATGACCGACGCCTGCCCTGGCGGCGCCTGACCGATGAGTTCACCAGTGAAAAGACCGGTGACACCTACCTGTTCATCTACCGCATCCCGCATCCGGAACTCGACGCCTGGCACCGTGAAAGTCTGCTCTGGCCATTGAGTGCGCTGGGGATCGCGCTGGTGGTGCTGACCCTGTTCAGCCTTTTGGTGACACTCTCCATCACCCGCCCGCTCAACCGCTTGCGCGGCGCGGTGCACGATCTGGGGCAGACCACCTATCAACAGAATAGTCTGGCGAAACTGGCCAACCGCCGCGATGAGTTCGGTGTGCTGGCCAACGACTTCAACCGCATGGGCGCACGCCTGCAAAGCCTGATCGGCAGCCAGCGCCAGTTGCTGCGCGACGTGTCCCACGAATTGCGCTCCCCGCTGGCACGGCTGCGTATCGCGCTGGCATTGGCCGAACGGGCGAGTCCGGAAGAACGGGAAAAACTCTGGCCTCGCCTGACCCGCGAGTGCGATCGGCTGGAAGCATTGATCAGTGAAATCCTGGTGCTGGCGCGAGTCGATGCCGACAACGCCAGCGCCGAAGCCGTGGATCTGAATGCGCTGCTGGGCACTCTGCAAAAGGATGCGCAACTCGGTTCGCCAGAGCAGACGGTGCGCCTGGAAGCCGAACCGCAGCTCAATCTGACCGGCTGGCCGACCATGATCGAACGCGCCGTGGACAACCTGCTGCGCAATGCCCAGCGCTTCAACCCGGTAGGGCAATCGATTGAAATGCAGGCTTCACGTCAGGGCGAGCGAATCGTGGTCAGCGTGCGCGATCACGGGCCGGGGGTCCAGGCCGAGCATTTGAGCCAGTTGGGCGAACCGTTTTATCGGGCACCGGGGCAGACCGCTGCCGGCCATGGCCTGGGCCTGGCGATTGCCCGGCGGGCGGCGGAGCGCCATGGCGGGACGCTGGTACTGGCCAATCACCCGCAGGGCGGGTTTGTGGCCAGTCTTGAGTTGCCGCTGGAGCCGGGTGCGGTTGTCCAGCCCTGACGGGGTTTTCAGTGTCAGGCTTTACCCGGCCAGGCACTGACAAACTCGGCCAGATCAACCTTCTCCGCCACTCGCGGTTCTTTCTGCGGCGTGCCGAGGTACAGGAAAGCAATCACCTCTTCGTCATCCGTCAGGCCCAGACCCTTGGCGACATGTTTCGAATAAGCCAGATCACCCGTACGCCACACCGCGCCAATCCCCTGCGCGTAGGCCGCCAGCAGAATTCCGTGGGCGGCACAGCCTGCGGCCAGCAACTGCTCGGCCTTCGGATATTTGACGTGATCCTGCAAATTGGCGATGACCACGACCACCAGCGGCGCCCGCAGCGGGCCGTTGCGCGCCTTGTCGATCATCGCTTCGGTGACTTCGCCTTCCTGCATCTGCGCCGCTTCGGCCAGCAACTCGCCCATCTGCTCACGCGCCGCGCCTTCGACGGTCAGGAAACGATACGGCTGCAAATGGCCGTGATCCGGTGCACGGGTCGCGGCGGCAAACAGCACTTCGCGCTGTTCGGCGGTGGGGGCCGGGTCGATCAGTCGTGGAACGGAAACACGGTTGAGCAAAGCGTCGAGAGCCTGCATCGGCCACCTCCTGAAAAAAATGTCCGGCTATTCTAGCTGCAAGTGATCCGGCCGCGTCGGTTTACATGCCTTGCCCCGCAGGTAGAATGGCGCCTTTCCCACTTCAGCCCGAGCGGACTTCATGGCGTTGCCGACCTTACGGATCATTGGTTTCATCATCGGCATCTTCCTGATCACCCTGGCCATCGCCATGGTCGTGCCCATGGCCACCCTGGTGATTTTCGACCGCACCGGCGACCTGCCGTCGTTCCTCTGGGCGAGCATGATCACCTTCGTCGCCGGCCTGGCGCTGGTGATTCCGGGGCGCCCGGAACACATTCACCTGCGCCCCCGCGACATGTACCTGCTGACCGTCACCAGCTGGCTGGTGGTGTGCATTTTCGCCGCGCTGCCGTTTCTGCTGACTCAGCACATCAGCTACACCGACTCGTTCTTCGAAAGCATGTCCGGCATCACCGCTACCGGTTCGACCGTTCTCAGCGGCCTGGACACCATGTCTCCCGGCATCCTGATGTGGCGCTCGCTGCTGCACTGGCTCGGCGGCATCGGCTTCATCGGCATGGCGGTGGCGATTCTGCCGCTGCTGCGTATCGGCGGCATGCGTCTGTTCCAGACCGAGTCCTCGGACCGCTCGGAAAAGGTCATGCCCCGTTCGCACATGGTGGCGCGGCTGATCGTGGTGACCTACATCGGCATCACCATTCTCGGCAGCCTGGCGTTCTGGTGGGCCGGGATGAGCCCGTTCGATGCGATCAACCACGCGATGTCGGCAATCTCCACCGGCGGGTTCTCGACCTCTGACCAGTCCCTGGCCAAGTGGACGCAACCGGCGGTGCACTGGGTGGCGGTGGTGGTGATGATCCTCGGCAGCCTGCCGTTCACCCTGTACGTGGCAACGCTGCGTGGCAATCGCCGGGCGCTGATCAAGGATCAGCAGGTGCAGGGCTTGCTCGGCATGTTGCTGGTGACCTGGCTGGTGCTCGGCACCTGGTACTGGTGGACCACCGACCTGCACTGGCTGGACGCGCTGCGCCACGTGGCGCTGAACGTGACCTCGGTGGTCACCACCACCGGTTTTGCCCTGGGTGACTACAGCATGTGGGGTAACTTCTCGCTGATGCTGTTCTTCTATCTGGGCTTTGTCGGCGGCTGCTCCGGTTCGACGGCCGGCGGGATCAAGATCTTCCGTTTCCAGGTCGCCTACATCCTGCTCAAGGCCAACCTCAATCAGCTGATTCACCCGCGCGCGGTGATCAAGCAGAAGTACAACGGTCATCGCCTCGACGAAGAGATCGTGCGCTCGATCCTGACCTTTTCGTTCTTCTTCGCCATCACCATCTGCGTGATCGCCCTGCTGCTGTCGCTGATCGGCGTGGACTGGATGACGGCGCTGACCGGCGCGGCCAGTACCGTGTCCGGCGTCGGCCCGGGGCTGGGTGAAACCATCGGGCCAGCCGGCAACTTCTCGACCTTGCCGGATGCCGCCAAGTGGATTCTGTCGTTCGGCATGCTGCTAGGCCGACTCGAGATCATTACGGTGTTTGTGCTGTGTATTCCGGCGTTCTGGCGTCACTGATCGCGTTCGGTGCCTCCAGCAATCGCGCCCGGTAATCGCCGGGCGTGGTGTCGAACCAGCGGCGGAAGGCACGGAAGAAGTTGCTCGGGTCGGCAAACCCCAGCAGATAGGCGATTTCCAGCAGGGTCATGCTTGGCTGCGCCAGGTATTGCTCGGCAAGTTCTCGGCGGGTGTCATCGAGCAACTGCTGAAAACTGGTGCCCTCCTCCTGCAGTCGCCGCTGCAAGGTACGCTGCGACAAGTGCAGAGTCTGCGCCACCGTGTCGCGCTTGGGCTCGCCCTGGGGCAGCAAACGACACAACACCTGCCGTGCCTTGTGGGTCACGCGACTTTCGGAAAACCTCGCCAGATATTCCCCGGCAAACCGGTCGTGCAGCAGCGCCATCGCCTCGTTGGCGGTGGGCAGCGGCGCTTCCATGTCCGCGCGCTCGAAGATCAGCGCGTCATACGGCGCGTTGAATACCAGCGGTGCATGAAAGGCTTGTTTGTAAGGTTCAAGATCATCGGGCTCGTCGCCCTGCACCAGCACTTTGCGTGGGTGCAACGTGCGCCCGGTCAACCAGCCGCACAGCGCCAGCGCGCAGGCCAGCGAGGCTTCGGCACTTTGCCGGGTCGGCGGCAGATGATCACCGTGCACCGTCAGAATCAGCGCATAACCTTCGTCGAGCAGACGAAAACTCAAGTCGGCACTTTCGGCAATGATCCGCTGATACCGCACCAGTCGCTGAAAACCTTCGGCCAGGGTATTGCTGGACATCAGCGCGTAGCCCGCGACATGGAACGAGGCCGGTCGCACCACCTTGCCCATGTTCAGGCCGATGGCGGGATTACCGGACAGCTCGACCGCCCGTTGCCAGAGTCGGGTCATGGAGTCCTGCGGGAAGCGTGCGTCCGGATCTTCCAGCGCCGCGTAATCAAGCCCCAGCTGCCTGAACAGAACCCGACAATCCAGGCCGTCCATTTCCAGTGCCTTGACAATCCCCATTGCCCAGCTTGCAGATGTCGTACGTTCGCTCATGGCGTTTATTCTTGGATGACATGGTGAGCCGCATACTACGGCCGATTTCCCAAGGATAGTAAAGTGGCGCCGATTGTCACTGGCCGACGCCACTGTTCACTCTAGACTCAAATAAGCTACCCGCCGAACAACTTGCAATCAGAACAATAACCACAGAGATCGCAGTCGTGGAAACCATCAAACATTTCAGCAGTTTCGCCGAGTTCTATCCGTACTACCTCAGCGAACACAGCAACAGCACCTGCCGTCGCCTGCATTTCATCGGCACGACACTGGTGATCTTCATTCTCGCCATGACCATCGCCAAGGGCGCCTGGCTGCTGTTGCTGGCCCTGCCGCTGGCCGGTTACAGCTTCGCCTGGGTCGGCCATTTCTTCTTCGAGAAAAACCGGCCGGCGACTTTCCAGCATCCGCTCTACAGCCTGCTGGGCGACTTCGTCATGTACCGCGACATGATCCTGGGCCGCGTGGCGTTCTAGAAACCCTGACCAAGAGAATTGCCGATGAATGTCACTGCCCGTTTCACCCACATGAAGGATGGCACGCAGGAAGACTGGGCGATCATCGCGGCGGATTTCAGCGCCTACGCCCGTCAGTTGCCGGGCCGGATCATGGCGCACCTGAAACTGCTCGAAGGTGATTTCGGCGGGTTTCCGGTGGATCGCCTGACCCATTCGCTGCAGACCGCGACTCGTGCCCATCGCGACGGGCGCGACGAGGAATACGTGGTCTGCGCCCTGCTCCACGACATCGGCGACACCCTCGGCTCCTACAATCACCCGGACATCGCCGCCGCGATTCTCAAGCCGTTCGTCAGCGCCGAGAACCTGTGGATGGTGGAAAAACACGGGATATTCCAGGGCTATTACTTCTTCCATCACCTGGGCATGGACCGGCACCTGCGTGAGCAGTTCAGCGGTCATCCGCAGTATCAGGCGACCGCGGAGTTCTGCGCGAAATACGACGCAGCGGCGTTCGACCCGGACTACGACACCCTGCCGCTGAGCTACTTCGAACCGATGATGGAACGGCTGTTCGCCCAGCCGAAAAACTCGATCTACAAAGCGGCAATGGAGGAACACTTTCCGGCTTGAGTTGATTTGAAAAACTCAGGCCAGCTCGGCCACCTTGGCCGCTTTCAGCTCTGCCTCCCGCGCCTGCGCATCCGCCAGGCGATACAGCTCGATCGTGCCGTCCCAGTGTTCGATCAGCGCCGTGCACGACTCAACCCAATCACCACAGTTGAGGTAATCCACCTCGCCGACCTTGCGGATTTCGGCGTGGTGAATGTGCCCGCAGACCACCCCGTGCAACTCACGTTTCACGCACTCGTGGGCGATGGCTTCTTCGAAGTCGCTGATGAAGCTGACTGCGGTCTTCACCTTGTGCTTGAGATAGGCCGACAGCGACCAGTAGCCGTAACCGTATTTCGCCCGCCAGTGATTGAGCCAGCGGTTGAGGGTCAGGGTGAATTCGTAGGCCGAATCGCCGAGGAATGCCAGCCAGCGGTGATAACGGGTGATCACGTCGAACTGGTCACCGTGAATCACCAGCAGATGCCGGCCATCGGCGGTGACGTGCACGGCTTCGTCGACCAGCTGGATGTTGCCCAGGATCAGCTTCGAATAGCGCCGCAGGAATTCATCATGGTTGCCGGTGACGTAGATCACCTCGGTGCCGCGCTTGCTCATGGTCAGCAGTCGGCGAATGACGTTGGTATGCGCCTGGGGCCAGTACATGCCGCTGCGCAGTTTCCAGCCGTCGATGATGTCGCCGACCAGGTAGATCTTGTCGGCGTGATAGCCCTTGAGAAATTGCGACAGATGCTCGGCCTGGCAATCCCGCGTGCCCAGGTGCACGTCGGAGATCCACAAGGTGCGAACCCTTTGTTTACGACTGGGTCTGGCGAGCTCGGCGCTGGTCATGGGCAACCCTCTGCGATGTTTTCGCCACTGTGCGCGAGCCCGGTTAATCGACCATGACAGGTGTGCGTCAGTCTTGTGACAAACGCGGCACTCTCGCGCCGGTGTAGACTGGCGGCTCGCCCGGAGACCGCCATGCAACCGATCCTGACCCTGCGCCATTACACCCACGACCTGATCGTCCACAGTCACGACCACGCGCAACTGGTGTTCGGCCTGTCCGGTGCGCTGGATTTCGAGGTCGAAGGACACGGCAGTCAGGTCTTGCAGCAGAGTTTCGTGGTGATTCCTTCCGGTGCGCATCACGCCTGCGGCAGCCCCAAGGGCAGCCGTTGTCTGGTGCTGGACGTGCCGGACGAGCAATGGCTGACCCGTTCGCTGGGCGATCACGCCGAGGCCAGCCGCCGTCTGCTGGATAACACCGCACGCCTGTCGCTGGATGCCGGACAAGGTCAACTGGTCAATTGGCTGGCGAACAGTCCGGTGGACGATCCGCTGATTGCGCAGCAAGGCGCGGTTCTGTTGCTGGCCAGTCTGAACCACGCCCGACCTGCCGAAGTCTGCGCCCGTCGCTTGCCCTACGCGGCACTCGATGCGCACATCGAGCAGTACGCGGCCTATCCGCTGCAAGTCGCGGATCTGGCGCGTGTCGCCGGACTGTCCAGCGCCCGATTGCATGCGCGATTCGTCGCCGAATGCGGGCAAACACCCATGGACTACATTCGCAGTCGACGCCTGCACAAGGCCGTCGCGCTGTTGCGGGAAACCACGCTGCCCATCGGTGAAGTCGCCAGCCGCGTCGGTTATGGATCGCAAAGTGCCTTCTCGGCCGCCGTCCTGCGCGAGTTCGGGACCTCTCCTACACAATTGCGACGCGAGGCTGACGACAAAAGTCGATAGTCTGCCGACAGACTTTTCGGCCGCTACAGGCTTCAATGTGTGTCTGAAATGGTGTTTGGAAAAAGGACCACAATGACTCCCCGTACCGCCCTTGGCGCCCTGCATATCGGCGCACTGATGTTCGGACTCACCGGCGTCTTCGGCAAACTCGCCGCCGCAACCCCGGCGGTCGTTGTCTTTGGACGGGCCGCGTTTGCCGTTCTTGCGCTGGCGTTTTTCGCCCGTTTCGCCAGTCAGCACGGCTGGCAAAAACTGCAGGCGGTGGATTGGCGACGCCTGGCCCTGAGCGGGGTATTGCTGGCCGGCCACTGGGTGAGTTTCTTCATTGCGGTGAAGGTGGCGGGTGTTGCGGTGGCCACCCTGGGTTTCGCCAGTTTTCCGGCCTTCACGGTGATTCTCGAAGGGCTGATTTTCCGCGAACGTATCCGCGCCAACGAAATCATTCTGGTGGCACTGGTCAGTGTCGGTCTGGTGCTGGTGACCCCGGCGTTCGACCTGGCCAGCGGCGCTACCACCGGGTTGCTCTGGGCGATCCTGTCCGGCCTGCTGTTTTCCCTGCTGTCGCTGACGAACCGCGCCAGTTCCGGGCGCATTCCGGCGGTGCAGGCAGCACTGTGTCAGAACGTGGTGGTGGCGTTGTGTCTGCTGCCGGTGGCGGCGCCGCAGCTGAGCGAAGTGCGCGCCATCGACTGGTTGTGGATCGCCCTGCTCGGGGTGTTCTGCACCGGCGTCGCCCACAGCCTGTTCGTTGCCAGCCTTGCGGTGATCAAGGCGCGCACCGCCGCGGTGGTGTTCGCCATGGAGCCGGTGTACGGCATCACCGTCGCGTGGTTGCTGTTCGATGAAAACCCGACCTTGCGCATGCTGCTCGGCGGTGCACTGATCATCGTCGCCATCGTGGTGTCGAGCCAGATGTCAGGCAGCACCAGCAAAAAAACGGTGGAGGCCGAGGCCGCGTCTCATTGAGTTCGGTCGTTGTGGCCGAGGTCGCGGTCAGGGTCGATCTGGTCGCGTACCCGTTGCTTGAGTACCTTGGCTTCGGGGAAGCCACCATCGGTCTTGCGCTCCCAGATCTGCACGCCGTCGCAACTGATGTGAAAGATCCCGCCGGTGCCCGGCACCAGTGACACCTTGCCAAGGTCATCGCCAAAGGTGCTGAGCAGCTCCTGCGCCAGCCATGCGGCGCGCAACAGCCACTGGCATTGCGTGCAATAGGTGATGACGATTTCCGGTTTTGTCGCGGTCATGATCGCTGAAACTCCTGAGCCAGAGGGCGCCGCTATAATAGCCGGCTTTAACGCTCGCCCCGAGACTCACAATGCGTCGTCTGCTGATCTGCCTTTTGCTTGGTTTCCTCCCGCTGCTTATTCATGCCAGTGAAGCGCCGCGGCCGAAAGTCGGCCTGGTGCTGTCCGGTGGCGCGGCCCGTGGTCTGGCACACATCGGCGTGCTCAAGGCGCTGGAAGAGCAAGGCATCAAGATCGATGCGATTGCAGGCACCAGCATGGGCGCGGTGGTCGGTGGCCTCTACGCCTCGGGCTACAAGATCGACGAACTGGAAAAACTCGCCCTGAACATCGACTGGCAGCAGGCCCTGTCCGATGCGCCGCCCCGAGAAGACGTACCGTTTCGGCGCAAACAGGATGACCGCGACTTTCTGGTGAAGCAGAAACTGAGCTTTCGCGACGACGGTAGCCTCGGCTTGCCTCTCGGGGTGATTCAAGGGCAGAACCTCGCGCTGCTGCTGGAAAGCCTGCTGGCCCACACCAGCGACACCCGTGATTTCGACAAACTGCCGATCCCGTTCCGCGCCGTGGCCACCGACATCGCCAACGGCGAAAAAGTGGTGTTTCGCAAAGGCCACCTGCCCCAGGTGATTCGCGCCAGCATGTCGATCCCGGCGGTGTTCGCCCCGGTCGAACTCGATGGCCGGCTGCTGGTGGACGGTGGCATGACCGACAACATTCCCCTGGATGTGGCCCGGGAAATGGGCGTCGATGTGGCCATCGTGGTCGACATCGGTACCCCGCTGCGCAACCGCAAACAACTGACCACCGTGGTCGATGTGCTGAACCAGTCGATCACCCTGATGACCCGGCGCAATTCCGAAGAACAACTGGCGGCGCTGCACCCGAACGACGTGCTGATCCAGCCGCCGCTGGCCAGTTTCGGCGCCACCGATTTCGGTCGCGCCGAGGAAATGATCGATGCCGGCTACCGCGCCGCCAAGGCCCTCGACACCCGCCTCGCCCGATTGAAGCCCGCAGAGTCTCAGGACGCCGAGCTCAACGCTGCCCGCGCACCGAGCCAGCGCACACCGATCATCACTGCGATCAGGGTCGAGAACGACTCGAAAGTCGGCGACGACGTGATCCGCTACTACATCCGCCAGCCCATCGGTGAGCCGCTGGACCTTGGGCGTCTGCACTCGGACATGGGCACCCTGTACGGCCTGGATTACTTCGAACAGGTGCAATACCGCGTGGTGCACAAGGGCCAGGAACACACACTGGTGATCAGCGCCCGAGGCAAACGCAGCGGCACCGATTACTTGCGGGTCGGTTTGAACCTGTCGGACGACATGCGCGGCGACAGCGCCTTCAACCTCGGCGCCAGCTACCGAATGAACGGCATCAACCGCCTCGGTGCCGAATGGCTGACCCGGGCGCAGATCGGTGACAAGCAGGAGCTCTATACCGAGTTCTACCAGCCGCTGGACGTTGGCTCACGTTACTTCGTCGCGCCCTATGCAGCCTTCGAAGCGCAGAACGTCGACTCGGTGCTCGACAACGATCCGATCGCCCAATATCGGGTGGAACGCTACGGCTTCGGCCTGAATGTCGGCCGCCAGATCGGCAACAACGGCGAAATCCGCTTTGGTGTCGGTGAAGCCTGGGGCAAGGCTGACGTACGAATCGGCGATCAGAATCTGCCGAGCGAACACTTCAACGAAGGTTTCTATGCACTGAAATATTCGTTCGACTCACTGGATAACGTGTACTTCCCCCACGACGGCAAGGACGTCAGCCTGACCCTGATGCAATTCGAACCGAGCCTGGGTTCCGACACGCGCTACCGGCAGTGGGAATTCAAACTGGACAAGGCCATGAGCAGCGGCCCGAACACACTGATTCTGGGCGGGCGTTACGGGCGCACGCTGGAGGATGCGAATGTGGTGACATCGAGCTTCCTGCTCGGTGGCGCCCGACAACTGTCCGGCTTCCGCGAAGATGCCATCTCCGGGCAGAACGTCAGCCTGATGCGGGCCGTGTACTACCGCCGCCTGACGCCACGCGCCTACCTGCCGCTGGACTTCCCGTTGTACGCCGGCGGCTCGCTGGAGCGTGGCCGGGCCTGGAACAACGACAATGAGTTCGACAGCGGCTACATCAACGCGGCCAGCGTGTTCATCGGTTTCGACACACCGTTGGGGCCGCTGAATTTCAGCTATGGCCTCAACGATGCCAATGAACAGGCGGTTTATCTGAATCTGGGGCAGACCTTCTGAACCGCATCAGCGAATCCCGGCCAACAGGGTTCGGGCGGTTTGCCTGAGCGGCTCATCGCCCTCTTTGAGCAACTCATTGAGCAAGGCGATCGCACTGTCGAGGTCGCCGTCGTCGATGCAGGTCTGGGCCTGTTCGAGCTTGCCGGCGTTGGCGGCCTCTGTCGGATCCGGCTCGGGCTCCGGCGCCTGCAGGTCCAGCGGTTCCAGGGCCAGTGACTGGCCTGGATCGCCAAACTCGTTGAGAAAGTCTTCATCGATAGCCTGGACTTCAGGCTCGGCGATCCACTCCAGCTCTGTCGTTTCAACATCATCGCCGGCGGTTTGCGGCAACTCGAAATCCCGCGGCAAGACTTGCAGGCTTGAGCCAAGTGCCGATGGCGCCGAGGACAGTGGGTCCGTTACCGGGCGACTGTCTTCCAGATCCCAGCTGGAATCCATCGACAGTTGCTCCAGATTCAGCTCGAAATCATCTTCGGCCAGTGGTGTTGTGGGTGTGGCCTGCTCAACGGGCAACGCGGCGATGACCGGAGCCACCGCAACCAACGATTCAGTCCTGGCCAGTTTCGGATATCGGGCGCGAATCTCGTGCAACCGCTGCTCCTCGACACCGAGCCGGCGCAAGTGGTTTTCCTGATCGTCATACGCCGCCTGATCACCCTGGCGCCCCAGCACCTCGAGCAACTGCATGCCGAGATCGATGCGCTCCGGTTCTTTTTGCAAGGCGTCGCGCAGCAGACCGAGCGCTTCGCCCAGTCGTCCGTAGGCCAGATAAATGCCCACGGCTTCCAGCACATCGCCGTTTGTCTGTTCGTCCCGATGCTCGACGGCGCCATGGGCAGCATTAGGATGAACAGGTTCGCTGTCATTGAGCTCCGGTTCGCTTCGCTGCGGCAGCACGCGTGCCGGCACGTCCGGGATCACTGCCTGCTGACGTCGGCGGCGGCGAACGATCAGCCCGATCACCAACCCTCCCAGTAGCACCAGCAAGCCACCGAGCAATGGCCAACTGACGGAATCGTCTTGATTCTCCGCCGGTGCAGCGACGGGAACCGGGACCGAGGCAGGCGCCGCCGGGGCTGCGGGTGCCGGAGGTGCCTGCTGAACCTGCGCGAGATGCGCCTGCAGATCGGCCAGCTGTTTTTTGCCGTCGGCGATTTGCACGTCCTGCGCCTGAAGCTTCAGGTTCAGCTCATCGATGGTTTTCTGCAGTTGCTGGTTCAGCAACACACTGGCCGCCAGCTGTTCCGCTTGGGCGTCGTTGGTCGTTTGAGGGGACGGCGCTGCCGGTGCGGCAGCAGGCTTGTTTTGAGTAATGGCGGCAGGTGCCTCGGGCGTTGGAAACTCCGAAGACTGTGCATGCACATCAGGTTCGTCGGTGGCCGGCACGATGCCCGGCGAACCCGGCGGATCGATCAGCAACGTGTATTCGCGCAACACGTGGCCGTTGGGCTGATTGAGCTGCACCAGGAAATTCAGGAAAGGTTCGTTGACCGGTTTGGTCGAGGTCACCCGGATCAGGTTGCGACTGCCATGCAGGATCGGAGTGAATTTGAGGTCGTTGAGAAAGAACACCCGCTCGACCCCGGCACGGCCGAATTCGTCCGCCGAGGCCAGGCTGGCCGAAAGCTCGCCGGCACTGAGCCCTGCGGCGTCCACCAGGGCAATGTCGGCCTTGAGCGGCTGATTGAGCGCTGAATGCACGGTGATATCACCGAGACCCAGCGCCAGTGATGCCGTGGACCAGGTGAATACACCGGCCACCAGCAGCGAATGGGCGCAACGCAGTACTACGTGCCGACTGTCGAGCATGAGCATCCCTTAAATAAGCAAAACCGACTTCTATGGGTTCGCACATCCGGTACGAACACGATATTGCCCAGTAGTTCTTATAGTCTGCCCAGCGCGATCCCTCAAAAAAACGGCACGTCGTTGTGCCTCAAGATTTTTCCAGGTTGGCCAGAATGTGCCCGTGAACCCGCATGCACACCTTCATGTCAGCCTCATCGATGCCCTCGAACAACTCCTTGCGCAGTTGCGTGGCGATGGTTTCGATCTGTTCGATCAACGGGCGGGCCGGGGCACACAGCACGATCTTTTTCGCCCGGCGGTCTTCCATTACGGACTGGCGTTGCACCAGGCCCTGGCTTTCAAGGCTGTCGAGCAATCGTGCGAGGGTCGGCCCTTCGACGCCGACGCTTTGCGCCAGCTCCCGTTGGGTCGGCGCCTCTTCGAAACGAGCCAGATGCAGCAGCACCAGCCAGCGCGCCTGGGACAGACCCAGACCGGCCAGCCGACGATCCAGTTCGGCACGCCAGCCACGGGACATCTGGGCCAGTTGCATGCCAAAGCGGTGTTGATCGGTTAACGGCATAAAACACTCATGGTTAGACTGAAGAAATAGAGAAAAACTAATTATTAGTCAGCTAAGCATGACATTTGGCTATAGGCAAGAGCTGCCCTGTACTGAATCGTTACATCCGTACAACGGTTTGTGTAAGCAAATGCTCACATCTCGAATTCAGATTGCAGCGCAGCCCTAACGCAATACAGCACACCCTCCGGTACGCGACCGGCAAACAGCTCCGCCACTTCGGCGACCGACGGCAACTCGCCCTCGCCATCGAGGAACGCATCCTGGACTTCGCCCATCAGGTCTTCCGGCAGGTCCAGCGCCTGTTCCAGCGACAGTTGCTGCTTGCCGATGGCTTCGGCGAGCATGGTGTAGACGTTCTTTTCCGAGCACTGCAACTGACCGGCAATTTGCAGCGGCGTCATGCCGGCACGAGCCAGGGTAATCAGTTCGTGGCGCACGTCGGCGACCACCTTCGGCGCCTCGGCCTCGCCGCCCAGCACCTCGAGGAAGGCCTCACCGTAGCGTTCCAGCTTGCGTGCGCCGACGCCGCTGACCCGGGCCATGTCCGCCAGCGAAGTCGGCTGGCTGCGGAGCATTTCCAGCAGGGTCGAGTCGGGGAAGATGACGTACGGCGGTACACCATGTTCTTCCGCCAGTTTGCGCCGCAGGGCGCGCAGGGCTTCCCATTGTTCGCGTTCTTCGCCACGCACCAGTTGGCTGGCCTGGCTCTTGCTGCCGCTCTTGGCGGTGATTTGTGGTTTGAGGTCGCGGCGCAGCTCCAGGCTCACTTCGCCCTTGAGCAGCGGCCGGCAGGTGTCACTCAGACGCAGCCCGCCGTAGCCTTCATGGTCGACATCGGCCAAGCCGCGCGCAACCAACTGGCGGAACAGCGAACGCCATTCGCTCTCCCCCAGCGCCTTGCCCACGCCGAACACCGACAGGTGCTGATGACCGAAGCTGCGGACTTTTTCGTTGTCCTTGCCCAGCAGCACGTCCACCAGATGGCCGACGCCGTAACGCTGCCCGGTGCGGTAGATCGCCGACAGCGCCTGACGCGCAGGCTCGGTGGCGTCCCAGGTCTGCACGCCGTCGATGCAGTTGTCGCAGTGGCCGCAAGGCTCCGGCATGTCTTCGTCGAAGTACGCCAGCAGTGCCTGACGGCGGCAACGGGTTTCTTCGCAGAGCGAGAGCATGGCGTCGAGCTTGTGCTGCTCCAGACGCTTGTGGCGCTCGTCGCCTTCGGAGTTCTGCAGCATCTGCTTGAGCATCACCACGTCTTGCAGACCGTAGGCCATCCACGCGTCCGCCGGTAGACCGTCACGGCCGCCGCGTCCGGTTTCCTGGTAATAGGCCTCAAGGGATTTCGGCAGGTCGAGGTGAGCGACGAAGCGCACGTTGGGTTTGTCGATACCCATGCCGAACGCCACGGTGGCGACCATGATCAGGCCTTCCTCGTTGAGGAAGCGCTTCTGATGATAGGCGCGCAAATCGTTAGGCAAACCAGCGTGATACGGCAGCGCCGGGAAACCCTGTTCGGTGAGAAACGCGGCCACCTCCTCCACCTTCTTGCGCGACAGGCAGTAGACGATGCCGGCATCGCTGCGTCGCTCGGCAAGGAACGCCAGCAACTGCTTGCGCGGCTGCTCCTTGGGCACGATGCGGTAGAAGATGTTCGGCCGGTCGAAGCTCGACAGGAAACGCTCGGCGTTCTGCAGGTGCAGACGGGTGACGATTTCTTCGCGGGTACGCTTGTCGGCGGTGGCAGTCAGGGCGATGCGCGGCACGTCGGGGAACATTTCCGCCAACTGCCCCAGTTGCAGATATTCCGGACGGAAGTCGTGGCCCCATTGCGATACGCAGTGCGCTTCGTCGATGGCGAACAGCGCGATGTTCAAGCCTTGCAGGAACGACAGCATGCGCGGCTGCACCAGACGCTCCGGCGCCAGATAAAGCATTTTCACTTCGCCGCGCTTGATCCGGTTGGCGAGGTCGCGTTGCTGTTCGGCGCTCAGGGTGGAGTTCAACGCGGCCGCCGCCACGCCCAGCTCTTCGAGGGTGGCGACCTGATCGTCCATCAGCGCGATCAGCGGCGACACCACCACCGCCAGGCCGTCGCGTAGCAGCGCCGGCACCTGGAAGCACAGGGACTTGCCGCCGCCGGTCGGCATCAGGACAAGGGCATCACCGCCACTGGCCACGCGCTCAATGATTGCACCCTGACGGCCACGGAAACTGTCGTAGCCGAAGATGTCCTTGAGGACGCGTTGAGCCTGTTCGAGCATAAAAACTCCAAAAATCCACCGAAACATCCCTGCACAGGCTGGTTCAAGACAGCCGAGGCTGCTTTAAACAAAACGTAAGGGCGCATTGCATGACGCCGTACGGATTCAGCCGCGACGCCGGCAGGGATCGCAAAGCGCGGCAGTATACCCGAGCCCTCCCCGGCAAAGGGCACCGCCGATAAGAAGCTTGTGCGGGCAAATCTGCCGTGCGGCTGGCTTGAGGGCTCAAGAAGGCCTAGAATTCCCGCATTGTTTATTCCCCCAAGGTAGCCCTTTAATGTCCTTCGCCGAGCAACTAACCCGCCTGCAAGTCTTCCTCGACGCCGACGAGCTGCATGAAGAGGCGCTGGACTACGTGGCCGCTCACGGTTACCTGACCGCGCTGTCGATCTGCGCCGACGTGGTGCCGGACCGTGAGTGGATCGACGCCCTGTTCGCCGAAGAGCCGCACTACAGCAGCGAAGCCCAGCGCGAAGAGATCGAAGCCACGCTGATCGGCCTCAAGGCCCACATCGCTCGCCAACTGGCGTCCGACGAAGAATTCGAGCTGCCATGCGAACTGGACCTGGGCGACGAGCCGGACGATTCCGAACTGCGCGGCTGGTGCATCGGCTTCATGGAAGGCGTGTTCCTGCGCGAAGCGGCCTGGTTCGAAACCGCCGAGGAAGAAGTCAGCGAAATGCTCCTGCCGATCATGGTCGGTTCGGGCCTGTTCGACGAACAGCCAGAATTCGAAGACATCGCCAAGGACGCCAACCTGATGGACGACATGATCGTGCAGATCCCGGAAGCCCTGACCGCGCTGTACCTGCTGTGCCAGGCACCCGACGAAAAACCGGCGATCCTCAAGCCACGTCACCACTAAGATCCGGCCTATGGACAACCCCATAGGCAACCGCCCTCTGATGTTGCGCTACATCCTGCTGGCCATCGGCTGGCTGAGCGTGGCATTGGGGGTGATCGGGATTTTCCTGCCTGTACTCCCCACCACTCCCTTCCTTCTGCTGGCAGCCGCCTGCTTCGCTCGCAGCTCTCCGCGCTTCTATCAATGGCTGGTAGAGCATCCCCGGCTCGGGCCATGGATCCGTGACTACCTCGATGGCAACGGCATACCGCTCAAAGGCAAGGTCTACGCGATCGGGCTGATGTGGGCGAGCATTCTGTTCTCGTGCTACCTGGTGCCGCTACCGTGGGCGCGTGGGTTCATGCTGACCAGTGCGGTGCTGGTGACGGTTTATATCTTGCGGCAGAAGACGTTGCGCAAGTCCTGACCGCTTGTCGCGACTGTCAAAGTTGACAGGTGCGCAACGTTCTTTTGATGGCGCTTCATGGGACATGCCCGCTGTTATTTCGACAGATACGGCAGAACTTGCGAAGGAGCGTTTACTATGAGTACTCAAAATCCTTTCTTTAGCTACTGCACGACGTTTCCCGGCGGATCCCCGATCAACCCTGGCGACACTACCCCCTCAACTAAAGTCGAGTTTGGCGGAAACGGACCGGCGGGTGCTCCATTTGTAATTACGGATAGCGGCTCGGTAGTGGCTAGTGGAGTGTTCAATCAAAGCAGCGCATTCATCCAGCGGTTGGAGAATCTGACTAATGGACCGCATCGCTTTGAACTGCGGGAAAATTCGAGTTTGCCGCCGACCGATGTTTGGATGCTGACCGTGAGCACGTCCGAACCAATTTATCTCGGAATGAATAACCAGGCGAATCCATCCATCTATTCAACTTCAATCCTTGGCAGCAAGTTTCTTACTTTTGCATTGATCCCCCAATCCGATGGATCAGTTGGTATTCGCAACCTCTACCTTCAAAATCTCGCACTCCATTTAAATGGCGAAGTCGCTAGTTGCGCGCCCTACTCTGGCACTCGAGGCGAGAGCTTTTTCATATTGTCGCGTGCCAATGGATCTGAAGTAATACAAAACAGCTACTCCAAAAAAGTGCTGGCGATAACGAGTTCAGGGGTGATTGGACAGGATCTGGATCCGGACGACAACAATCCATCGCAACGATTCAAGATCGTACCAAACAGCGGCAACACGCTCCTCCAGCTTTTCCACAGTTAGACAAAAGAGAAACAAGGCGAGAAAGTTCGCAAGTAAAAAAAACAGAACAAACCGAGACGTTTTTTACCCCCCCTGAAACTCGCACGTCCCTTCAACCGGGAGGGCGGGTTTTGTCATTTCAACGCCAACGAGAGCCTTTGTTGAATAGTGTTGAAACTTATGTCCGCAAAGCCACGCAACCTTGCGCCTTTGCCTAAATAAAAAAGGGGACGCATTTATTTATCAGTGCATTGCCGGTTTCGACGTGGGGGGTGTTCGTGGAGACCGAGGAAGAGTCTATTACGAAGATTCCAGGTTTACATAGGCCCAACAAAATAACTACCAGCCCCGACGGAAAACGCGCTTACGTCTGCGGCTTGTCCACTACAAGCGACGCTCTGACAACAGTAATCGATACCGAGGCCCGAAGAATCATCAAGACTATCCCATCTTATCGCGGCGGCGGGAGTCGCATAGGCGTTTCAAATGACAGTAGTCGATTTTATGTAAGCACTGGGACTGAAAACGGTAATTATCTTGAAGTATTTAAAGCCAGTGACCTTTCAACTCTTGGAAAAATCACAACCGAAATACTTGGAAACGTTGTCGTAGACCCGGCTGGAAGATATGTATATTTAGTTGGCCGTTTTGGAGGAGAACTACCTAATGGCAAACTCGAGAAGATCGATGTAATTAACTTTCGCTCAATCCAGACCATCCAACTACAAAATAATTCCGGTCATGGCGCCATCAGCCCGAACGGTACTTATATCTACGCAACCAACCCAAATGGAGATGGCGTATCCAAAGGTACTGTTTCGGTATTTGATACAGCGAATTCTCGCATAATCAAAAACATCGAAACGGTTCCAAACGTTAAAGAAATAGTAGCGAGCCCGGATGGAAGTACCATTTTTTCGGTCAGCTCTGAACGCAACATGCTTGTGGTGATCAATGTTCAAACTCTTTCAGTAACCCATCAGATTCCGTTAGAAGGTCCCGCCTATTATCTAGCAATCTCTCCTGATGGAAAGTATTTGATAACCAGCACTCAAACCACGGGACTAATTATTGACACCCAAGATTTCACGATTAAAAGGTTCCTTCCTGGAGATCCATTTGTTGGGCCTGCTTTCTCTTCGGATGGCCGTTCTGTCTGGGTTATCAAGGGAACGGAGGTTTGGGTAATCCCCCTCAGCATGATTCAGTAGAAAAGTGTAGAAAAGGGGAAGAAAAGGGGACGTATTTATATACCAGCCCTAACCATGAAGACCCGCCATCCCTTTCTACCGGGGTAGCGTTTTTGTCATTTCAACGTCAACTAGAGTCAACGTTTAATTGTGTTGAAGGTTATGTCCACAAAGCCACGCCACCTTGCGCCTTTGCCTACGCATCCGCCAGAATCCGCCGGCTTGTGCGCCTTGGGGGCGGGTTCTATTGTTTGGCGGTCGCTGAAAAGCAGCGATCGGGTTTAGCAGCCCGGATCTACTCTAGACGCACAATGCCGTTCGTTCGTGATCAGGCTCACGCCTGTCCGTTCACGTTATGGCGGCTTTGCGTGGGGCACTTCGGTGCGCCGGGTTCTAGAGTCCTGGTCTGCTAACCCGCGTACGGCCGCCACCTCTTTCGTTTAGCAGCGAAGCGTGGCGCCTCCACTACTCTAGAGGCTTTACCCATGATCAAACCCACGCCAAACCCGCCGGAAGTCGATTCGACTTCCCCCTACGAAACCCTCGACTCCAATAAATTCCACGAAGCCGCCGAACGCGCGCTCGACCACTACCTCAATCCGTTCCACCCCCGAAAACCGCTGCTCAAACCCAACACCCGCTACCTCATCGCCCCCGGCATCCCGAGCGAAGAGCTGCTGGCCGACGCCTGCGAAACCCTGACCTCGGCCAAAACCATGGCCAGCGATTTCGCCGGGATGATCGATACGCCGCAGCGGCATGTGCTGCTGGGCATCGGGCAACTGATCATGCTGGCGGAACTGGCGGTGAATCGGGTGCTGGATAATCTTGAGTTGAAAGCCGAAGCGGCGGTGTAGAGAAGTGTGTGTCCGGTCCCGATTAATTCGTTGCTGACATGGCGCCATCGCGAGCAGGCTCGCTCCCACACTTGGAATGCGTCCGACCGTGGGAGCGAGCCTGCTCGCGATGGCTGACTCAACGTCAGCACATCCGTCAGACATGAAACCCGCCGCCCCGTTTGATCGGGACGGCGGGTTTTGTCGTTTCAGCCCCGGCTCACACCGTGTCCACCTTTAACGAATGATCATTCAGCATCCCGTTGATGATGGTCGCCGTGTCGTGCCCGCCGGCAATCACTCCGCCCGCCCCCGGCGTCACGCCGTAGTGGCTGGCGAGGTTGACGCCTGCCAGGTCAATGGTCTGAGTCGGCGTGGCGCCGGCCATGGCGCTGACATCGATGGTGGTGACCACCGAGGCGCCGCTGCCGGTGACGGTGAAGTGCAGGTAGTCATCCAGTGACGCCGCCGTGCCGTTTTCACCTTGCAGCAGTTGCGACAGGTCGAGCTTGTCGGTGCCCGGAGTGAAGTCAGTCACGGTGTCGTGGCCGCTGTTGCCCTTGAGCCACTGGAAGGTGTCGGCGCCCGGGCCACCGGTCAGGGTGTTGTTGCCCATGCCGCCGATCAGCAGGTCATCACCGCCACCGCCATTGAGGATGTCGTTGCCCAGGCCTCCATTGATCACGTTGTTATTGTTGTCGCCGGTCAGGGTGTCGTTGAAGTTCGAGCCGACGAGGTTTTCGACGTTGCTGATGGTGTCGATGCCCGCGCCGATGGTGTTCTGCGCACCGAGCAGGCTCAGGTTGACCGTGACCCCGGCGGTAGCGTGGGCGTAGCTCACCGTGTCGATACCGGTGCCGCCATCGAGGATGTCGTTGCCCGGGCCGCTGTAGAGCAAGTCATTGCCGGCGCCGCCGTGCAGTTCGTTGTTGCCGGAGCCTGCGGTCAGCACGTCGTTGCCGTCGCCACCGTTGAGGATGTTGTCGCCGCTGCCCGCCACCAGCACGTCATCGCCGGACGTACCGGTGAGGGTGTGGCCGTCCTGATAAGTGATGGTCACGTTGGCGGAGTCGCTGCCGCCGTGGTTGTCGTTGGCGGTGTAGGTGCCGTGGAAGTCCGGGGTGACGTCGTGGGCCCCGGCGTAGTTGACCGTCATGGTCAGTTGATAGTTTTCTGCAGCGTTGGTGTTGCTGCCGCTGGTGTTGGTGATGTTGGTGATGTGGATCTGATACGTGCCATCGGCGCTGGCGGTGATGGTGCCGCCATCGGCGATGCTGACAAACGCCCCGCCGTTCACCGAATACTCCATGGTGATGTGTCCGGCCGCCAGGTTGTGATCAAGGTTGAGGGTCTCGCCCTGTTTCAGTTTGACGGTGATCAGGTCTTCATCGTTGGCATTGGCGGTGGTCACCGCGCCGAGGTAGCCACTGACCACCAGCACGGCGGTCATCGCCGCCGTGTTGGCCGCAAAAGAGCTGCGCACATCGGCCAGGTTCTGGTTGGCGCTGGTGTTGGTGGTGCCGGTGAAGCTGATCGCGCCGCTGCCGGTGAAGTCCGCGCCCTTGGCGGCCCAACCGGTGTTGAAGGTGGTGGGCGAAGCACTGAGGGTATCGCCGTCCGGATCGGTGTCGTTGGCCAGCAGCAACTCGCCCGGCACCACAACGTTGCTCGACAGCACGTTGGTGATGATGTGGTCGTCCACTGCCACCGGTGGCGAGTTCGGAATCACTTTCACCGTCAGCGTGGAGCTGGCGAGGTCGCCATCGTTGTCGCTGAGGGTGAAGCCGATGTTCTCGGTGATCACCGTCGTGGTGGTTTTCTGCGAGGTGTAGCTGTAGTCGCCGGTGTCGAGGTTGACCACCAGCGTGCCGCTGTTGTTGGTGGCGATGCTCAGTGTGTTGTTCACCGTGTTGAAGGTACCGTGATTGGTACCGCCACTGGCGGTGAGCGAACCCTGGCCGCTGTTGGCTTTCGGGTCGTAGGTGTAGGTGGTGCCGTCAACCACGATGGACTTGATGAAACCGCCATCGGCGCCGAACGAACCACTGTCCCCCAGTAACGAACCCGTGACCGGTGCGCCTTCCACGGTGCCGGACAACACCGAGTTCAGTTGATTGAGATCAGTGACCACCACCGCATTGGTGTTGGTGTGGCTGATGCCGTCGTAAGCCAGTGGATCGAGGTTGGCGTTGCTGACACCGTTGCCCAGGCCGATCGCGTAGTTCTTGATGTTGTTGGCATCAAGGAAGTTTTTCAGCGCGGCTTCGTCAGCGGTACCGATTTCCTGACCGGTGGTGGGTTTGCCATCGGAGAAGAAGTAGCCGACGTTCTGCGCCCCGGTCAGCTTGCCTGAGGTGTTGAACGCGGTCTGCATGGTCGCCACGGCCGCATCGTAGTTGGTGCCGCCACCGGCGCTGAGGCCGGCGAGCAGGGTCTTGGCGGTCGCCACATCGACCCACACCGAAGTTCGGTCGGTGGCGTTGCTGCTGAAGGTGACGAGCTGCACTTTCACATCGCCCAGGTCGTCGTACTTGTCGAGCAAGGCACTGATCGCCTGCTTGGCCAGGTCCAGCCGCGACAGGCCCGGCACGCCGGACGCGTCGGCCATACTGCCGGAGATGTCGAGCACGATGAGGATGTTGGAGTCGATCTCCACCGCCGCCACCGAGCGATCCGAGGCCACCGCTTTTGGCACGTCGTCGACGATGTTGACCACGATGGTGCTGGTGGTGCTGTTGCCCAGCGCATCGGTGGCCTTGTAGGTGAAACTTTCGCTCAGGGTGTTCGGCCCGTCGTTGGCGTTCGGCGTGGTTTTCGGCGCCGAGGTCAGGGTGTAGGTGTACGTGCCGTCGGGGTTGAGCAGGATCTGCCCGTAAGTGCCGGTAGCGCTGCCGACCAGGGTGTAGGTGATCGCGCCGCTGCCGCCGGTGACCGCGCCGACCAGCGTGCCGGAGGCGGTTTCGCCGGTGTTGGTCGGGTCGCTGCCGGTGACCGTGCCCGGGGCCAGGTCTTGTCCGTCCTTGGTCAGGTCGAGGGCTTTTTCGTAGACGGTCACGTCCTGATCGACCGAGGCCACGAGTTTGCTGTCGGCGACGTTGACGGTGATGGTGGTGGTGCTTTCGTCGCCGTCACTGTCGCGGATGGTGTAGGTGAACGTGTCGGTGGCGCCCGGCGGGCTCACCGAGTTCGGGTTGCTGTGATAGACCGCGTTGCCGGCCGCATCCAGGGTCAGGTAACCGTAGGTGCCGTTGATGTTGCTGTTGAGGCCGCCGATGGCCGAGGTCGACGTGTCGCTGCCGGCCCTTACGCCCACCACTGCACCACCTGCTGCCGGGCCATCGGCACCGGTGACGTCGTTGCCCAGCACGCTGATGTTGACCGTGCCGCCCTCCACCACCGAGCCGGTGTCGGCCTTGGCGGTCGGCAGGTCATCGACGATGTTGACGTTGATCTGCCCGGACGCTGTGCTGCCGTCGCCGTCGGTGGCCACCACGTTGAAGTTCTCGGTGATGCTGTTGGCGCCGTTGCCGGTCGGGTGCGCGTCGTTATGCACCAGGGTGTAGCTGTAACTCACGACACCGGTAGCGGCGTTAAAACCGGTGACCGTCAGCGTGCTGCCCAGCGGCGTGGTGACCGATTGCGGGAAGCCTGCGGCGACGCCGTTGGTAACCACCGCGATGCCGCCGACGGTGAGGGTTTGCAGACCGTCGAGTGCGGTGACAGTGAAGGTGCCGCTTTGGGTCAGAGCCGTGGCGTCCGGCGCTGTGCCGTTGCCGAGGTTTTTCTCGTAGACGGTGAGTTCGCCGCCATTGACGTCGAGGCCGCTGAGAATCACCGGATCGTCGTTGTTGTGGATCTGCAGCACGAGGTTCGCTGTGCTGGTGTCGCCGTCGGAATCAGTGATGGTGTAGGTGAAAGTTTCAGTGCCATTGCCGCCGCCGTGCAGGGCTTTGAAGTCGGCGTCATTGGTGTTGAGGGTGTAGGTGTAAGTGCCGTTGGCGTTCAGCACCAGCGCGCCGTAAGTCCCGGTGAAGGTTCCGGCGGTGATCGGGCCGGCGTTGGGTCCGGTCGGGACGCGGTCGGCGCCTTGTACGTCGTTGGTCAGGACGTTGCCGGTGAGCGTCAGGTTGGTTTCCGAAGCCGTGCCGGTGTTGCTGTCATCGACGGCCTTTGGCAGGTCGTCGACGATGTTTACATCCAGCGAAGCATTGGCCGTGGTGCCGTTGTCATCCACCACTGTCACAGCAAATTGCTCACTCAGTGTGTTCGCGCCATTGGCGGTTGGGTGTGCATCGTTGTGGTCGAGGGTGTAGCTGTAGCTGACAACGCCGGTGGCGGCGTTGAACCCGGTGATGGTCAGTGTGCTGCCCAGCGGAGTCGTGACCGATTGCGGGAAGCCGGCGGCTACACCGTTGGTGACAACGGCAATGCCGCCGACAGTCAGCGTGGTCACACCGTCCAAAGCAGTGATGGTGAAGGTGCCGCTTTGAGTCAGCGCGGTAGCATCCGGGGCGCTACCGGTGCTGAGGTTCTTCTCGAAAACCGTCAGCTCGCCGCCGTTTACATCCAGGCCGTTGATGATCACCGGATCGTCGTTGTTGTGGATCTGCAGCACCAGATTGGCGGTACTGGTATCGCCGTCCGAGTCGGTGATGGTGTAGGTGAAAGTTTCCGTACCGTTGCCGCCACCATGCAGAGCTTTGAAGTCGGCGTCGTTAGGGTTGACGGTGTAGGTGTAAGTGCCGTTGGCATTCAACACCAGCGTGCCGTAAGTACCCGTAAAAGTACCGGCAGTAATCGGGCCAGCGTTCGGCCCTGTTGGCACGCGGTCAGCGCCCTGTACGTCGTTGGTCAATACGTTACCGGTCAGGGTCAGATTCGTTTCCGAAGCGGTACCGGCGTTGCTGTCATCCACGGCTTTTGGCAGGTCGTCGACGATGTTCACATCCAGCGATGCGTTGGCCGTGGTGCCGTTGTCATCCACCACGGTGACAGCGAATTGCTCACTTAGCGTGTTGGCACCGTTGGCGGTCGGGTGGGCGTCATTGTGGTCGAGTGTGTAGCTGTAGCTGACGACGCCGGTCGTGGCGTTGAAACCTGTAATCGTCAGCGTGCTGCCCAGCGGAGTCGTGACCGATTGCGGGAAGCCTGCCGCCACGCCATTAGTGACGACCGCGATACCACCCACGGTCAGCGTGGTGACACCGTCCAAAGCAGTGATCGTGAAAGTACCGCTCTGAGTCAGCGCGGTAGCATCCGGCGCGCTGCCAGTGCTCAGGTTTTTCTCGAAAACCGTCAGCTCGCCGCCGTTAACGTCGAGGCCGTTGATGATCACCGGATCGTCGTTGTTGTGGATCTGCAGCACGAGGTTCGCGGTGCTGGTATCGCCGTCCGAATCGGTGATGGTGTAGGTGAAAGTTTCCGTGCCGCTGCCACCGCCGTGCAGGTTCTTGAAGTCGGCGTCGTTTGGGTTGACGGTGTAGGTGTAGGAACCATCAGCATTCAGCACCAGAGTGCCGTAAGTCCCGGTGAAAGTTCCGGCGGTGACCGGGCCGGTCGGAACACGGTCGGCACCTTGCACGTCGTTGGTCAGGACGTTCCCGGTGAGCGTCAGGTTGGTTTCCGAAGCCGTGCCGGTGTTGCTGTCGTCCACGGCTTTGGGCAGGTCGTCGACGATGTTCACGTCCAGCGAAGCATTGGCGGTGGTGCCGTTGTCATCCACCACGGTGACCGCGAACTGCTCGCTCAAGGTATTGGCGCCGTTGGCAGTCGGATGCGTGTCGTTGTGATCGAGGGTGTAGCTGTAACTCACCACACCGGTCGCGGCATTGAACCCTGTGATGGTCAGTGTGCTGCCCAGCGGAGTCGTGACCGATTGCGGGAAGCCTGCGGCCACGCCGTTGGTGACGACCGCGATTCCACCCACGGTCAGCGTGGTCACTCCATCCAAAGCAGTGATGGTGAACGTGCCACTTTGAGTGAGCGCAGTAGCATCCGGTGCACTGCCGGTACTGAGGTTTTTCTCGAAAACAGTGAGTTCACCGCCGTTAACGTCGAGGCCGCTGATAACCACCGGATCGTCGTTGTTGTGGATTTGCAGCACGAGATTCGCGGTGCTGGTATCGCCGTCCGAGTCGGTGATGGTGTAGGTGAAGGTCTCGGTGCCGTTGCCACCGCCGTGCAGGTTTTTGAAGTCGGCGTCATTAGGGTTGACGGTGTAGGTGTAGGAACCATCGGCATTCAGCACCAGGGTGCCGTAAGTACCGGTGAAGGTTCCGGCGGTGACCGGGCCGGTCGGGACGCGGTCGGCGCCTTGCACGTCGTTGGTCAGCACGTTGCCGGTCAGCGTGAGGTTGGTTTCCGAAGCCGTGCCGGTGTTGCTGTCGTCCACGGCTTTGGGCAGGTCGTCGACGATGTTCACGTCCAGCGAAGCATTGGCGGTGGTGCCGTTGTCATCCACCACTGTCACAGCAAATTGCTCGCTCAAAGTGTTGGCGCCGTTGGCAGTTGGATGAGCGTCGTTGTGATCCAGGGTGTAGCTGTAGCTGACGACGCCGGTCGTGGCGTTGAAGCCGGTGATGGTCAGCGTGCTGCCCAGCGGAGTCGTAACGGATTGCGGGAAACCGGCGGCTACACCGTTGGTGACAACGGCGATGCCGCCTACGGTCAGCGTGGTGACACCGTCCAAAGCAGTGATGGTGAAAGTGCCGCTCTGAGTCAAAGCCGCAGCATCCGGCGCACTACCGGTGCTGAGGTTTTTCTCGAAAACCGTCAGCTCGCCGCCCTCGACGTTCAACCCGTTGATGAGCACCGGATCGTCGTTGTTGTGGATCTGCAGAACGAGGTTTGCAGTGCTGGTGTCACCATCGGAATCGCGCAGGGTGTAGGTAAAGGTTTCTGTGCCGTTGCCGCCGCCATGCAACGCCTTGAAATCCGCGTCGCTGGTGTTGAGTGTGTAGGTGTAAGTGCCGTTGGCGCTCAGCACCAGCGTGCCGTAAGTCCCGGTAAACGTACCGGCTACTACCGGGCCGCTGTTGGGGCCTACAGGAATGCGGTCAGCGCCCTGGACGTCGTTGCTCAGCACGTTGCCGGTCAGGCTCAGGTTGGTTTCCGAAGCGGTGCTGACGTTGCTGTCATCCACCGCTTTGGGCACGTCATCGGTGATGTTCACGTCCAGCGAACCGGTGGCGGTATCGCCGTTGCTGTCACCGGCAATCACCGTGAAATGTTCACTCAGATTGTTGGCCCCATCGCCCGCAGGATGGGCGTCGTTGCCATTGAGGGTGTAGCTGTAGCTGACCGTGCCGTTCGCCGGGTTGTAACCGGTGATGGTCAGGGTGTTGCCCAGTTGCGTGGTGATCGATTGCGGGAAACCGACGGGCACGCCGCCGACGATCACGCTGATACCGCCGATGCTCAGACTCGTCAGACCATCAGGCGCCGAGATGCTGAAGCTGCCGGCCTGGGTCAGCGCGCCGGGATTGGCGGCGGAACCGTCCGGCAGATTGGCCTCGTTGAGCGTCAGTTCGCCTCCGGGTACATCAAGGCCTGTGAGGGTCACAAGGTTATTGACCGGTGGCGGGATGACCGACGCCGGTGTGTTGTCGCCGTTGTCGATCACCGCGTAGTGGCGCTCTTGCGGGAACTCGGGAATGCCATTGAAACCGGCAGTGGGGAAACCGACGACCGGATCGACCCGCCCGGCGACTTCCGTCAGCAATACGAAACTGTGGCCACCGCCCTTGCCGCCATTGGCATCGCCGGGGGCATCAGGGCCTGCGGCTGTGGCCTCAGCAGATTTGGTCGGGTCTTCACCGGCGGCGATGGCTTTCTGGATCTGTGCCACGTCGCTGAGTTGCGCATCGCTCGGGGTCAGCGCTTCCGGGGCATCCACATGGGGCGCGTGGTTGGCCAGCAGTTGTCCGGTCAGGGTCAAGCTGCTGTCGCGGCCCAGGGTCAGTTCCTGGCCGTTTTGCAGATGGACGGCGACCGCCCCTTCCGCACCGGTGATCAATTGATCCCCTGTAAACAGCCGATCGCCTTCTACCAATGCACGCCGACTTCCGTCAGCGGCTTGAGCGAAAACCTGACCAATGACTTTGGTGACGGTCCCGATGAGCGTTGCCATGTGCATTTCCTCCGCTGCCGACCACCGTCGGCACTGGTTCGCGAAGCAGCCCATGGCTCAAGCGGGTTGTCGGGGCGACGCTCGCACCTCGACAGTTCGTTTCGCAGGTTGCGCAAGTTCAGAAACCCCAGCGCCCTCAGGCACCTGGAATCCCTGATCAATGCAGCACGCCCACTAGCGCTACGTAACGGTGGTGAATCACCCGAGTGACAAAAAACTGTCGCCCATTTGCCGCTACGCGTCCCTCCCCTTTAGCAGTACTTCGCCCGTATGTCGCAAAGTGAGTGGAACTTTCCTCAAGCCTTCATGCACTCCCTAAAGCACATAAAACAAAGGCTTTCGAATGGAACAATGTGCTGGATTCGGCGAAGCGCATAAGTTTTTTTTGGCATAAGCCATATGAAAAATTTTTCTTAGCTACGCTTCAGGATGTTCTTAGCTCTGTTGTAACAGCGATGAGACGCTAAACACTAAAAATATCGTCAATAAATTGGCGACAGCGGAATACCATCAGGACTCAGGGAGATGCACCCATGCGCGTTCTAACCCCCCTCTGCAGTGCGGTTTTGCTGGCCATGGCTTGCACTTCCCAAGCCCAGGCCATGAACCTCACCGAAGCCATTCAGAGCACCATTGCGACCCATCCGGATCTCGCTTCGCGGGTCGACGCGAAACTGTCGGCGGATGAACAGGTGAACGTCGCCAAGGGCGGCTACTATCCGTCCGTCGATCTGAATGCCTCCTATGGGCGCGGCTATAGCGACAACACCAACACCCGTGCGCTGACCCCGAGCGGCCACAACACTGAAACCCTCAACTACACCCAGTCCGAGCTGCGCCTGCGTCAGATGCTGTTCGACGGTTTCAACACGTCCAACGAAGTTGCGCGCACCAAAGGCGTGTCCAATTCGCGCGCGTATTACGCGCAAGGCACCGCCCAGGACCTGGCCCTGCGCACCATCGAGGTCTATCTCGAAGTGCTCAAGCGCCGCGAACTGGTGACCCTGGCCAAAAACAACCTGCAGGCGCACCTGCGCGTCAACGACCAGATCGGCCTGCGTACCCAGCGCGGCATCGGCAGCACCGCCGACTCCGATCAGTCGGTTGCCCGTAAGGCGCTGGCGCAGAACAACCTCGACACCGCCGAGGTCGATCTGGCGGACGCCGAATCGAACTTCTACAGCGTGGTCGGACGCATGCCCGACGAGCTGGAAACGCCTGCCTCGACCCGTGGTGAATTGCCCGCCACCCTGCCGGAAGCCCAGCAGAGCATGGTCGAGAACAACCCCTATCTGAAATCCGCCCAGGCCGACGTGCAATCGGCCGAGAGCCAGTACGAAGTCGCCAAGTCGCCGTTCTATCCGCGCTTCGATGCGGAAGCGGCGGTCGGCGCCAACAACAACGTGCAGGGTGACGAAGGCCACGACAACGAATGGCGGGTCGGCGTAGTGATGAACTACAACCTGTTCCGCGGCGGCAGCGACAAGGCGCGACTGGCCTCCGATGCGCACCAGATCAACCAGGCCATGGACATCCGCAACAACGCCCTGCGCCAGCTCAACGAGAACATTCACCTGGCCTGGAACGCCATGGTCAACGCCAAGAAACAGACCCCGACCGCCCGCGAATACGCCGAGACCACCAAGCGTGTACGCGCCGCGTATCAGGATCAGTTCGGCCTCGGCCAACGCACCCTGCTCGACCTGCTCGACAGTGAAAACGAGCTGTACAACGCCAACCGCCGCTACACAGAAATCCGCTACACCGAGGAGTTTTCGATGTACCGCGTGCTGGCGAACATGGGGCAGTTGCTGAGCAAGCAACGGGTGGTGCTGCCGGCCGACGCGATTGCCGCTGCCGAAGTGAAGAACGAGGCGCGCTTGCCCGAACTGAAGTAGTCCCGATGATGTAGCCAGGGAGCGATCAATATGACCAGCATGGAACCCGGTGTTTCCGGGATCGATCCGCGGCTGAGCTTCGATGATCCGTTACTCGACGGTCTGTTGATCCTCTGCAAACTCCATGGCGCGACGGTCAGTCGCGCCAGCCTGAGTGCCGGGCTGCCCCTGGACAAACAACGCCTGAGCCTGGACCTGCTGCCCCGCGCCGCCGCCCGGGCCGGGTTGCAGGCACGGCTGCTGCGCCGCGACCTCAAGGACATCTCCCCGCTCAACCTGCCGGTGCTGTTGCTGCTGGGCAATGGTCGCACGGCGGTGCTGCGCCGTTTTGCCGACGATGGCAAGGCCCTGATCCTGCCCAGTGAAGCCGACGGCGGCGAGCAGTGGGTCAGCCGCGAAGAACTCGCCGAACACTACAGCGGTCAGGCGTTATTCGCCCGGCCCCGGCATGAACTGGAAGACCTGCGCTCACCGCTGGTGCCGAGGGTTCAGGCGTGGTTTCGCGACACCCTGAAGCTTTCGAAATGGCTGTACAGCGACGCGATCCTCGCCAGTTTCCTGATCAACCTGCTGGGCCTGATGGTGCCGCTGTTCGTCATGCAGACCTACGACCGAGTGGTGCCTAACCAGGCCACATCGACCCTGTGGGTGCTGGCCATCGGATTGTTGATCGGCACCGGTTTCGAACTGGTGCTGCGGGTGGTGCGCGCGCACCTGCTGGACACCGCCGGCAAGAAGACCGACGTGATCCTTTCCGCCACTTTGTTCGAACGCATCACCGGCATGGCGATGAAGGCCCGGCCAGCGACCATCGGCGGCTTCGCCCAGAGCATTCACGACTTTCAGGGGCTGCGGGAGTTTCTCACCGCCGTGACCCTGACCAGCCTGATCGACCTGCCCTTCGTGGTGCTGATGCTGGTGGTGATCGGCCTGCTCGGTGGCTGGCTGGTGGTGATTCCGTTGCTGGCGTTTCCGATCACGATCATGTTCGCGATGATCATTCAGGTGCGCCTGCGCGACACCGTGCAAAAAAGCCTGAGTCTCGGCGCCGAGCGTCAGGCATTGCTGATCGAAACCCTCGGCGGCCTGGAAACCCTCAAGGCCTGCAGCGCCGAAAGCGAGCGCCAGCACAAATGGGAAAGCACCCACGGTGCCCTCACCCGCCTCGACAGCCATGCGCGCAATCTCTCCGCACTGGCCACCAACGGCACGCTGTTCATCCAGCAGTTTTCGGGGATGGCGACGATTGTGGCCGGGGTCTACAGCATCATCGCCGGCAACCTCAGCGTCGGCGCACTGGTGGCCAGCTACATGCTCGGCAGTCGCGTCCTCGCGCCACTGGGCCAGATCGCCGGGCTGATCACCCGCTACCAGCAAGCGCAACTGACCATGAAAAGCACCGACGCGCTGATGGCCCTGCCTCAGGAGCGCGACGGCAAACAGCGGCCCCTGGAGCGCACGCAACTGCAAGGCGCACTGGATGTCAGCGGTGTGACCTTCCATTACAACGGCCAGAATGCGCCGGCCCTGAGCAATGTCAGTTTCAGCCTCAAACCCGGCGAACGGATCGGCATCATCGGCCGCAGCGGTTCCGGCAAAAGCACTCTGGCGCGGCTGGTGATGGGTTTCTACGAACCTGAAGAAGGCCAGTTGCTGCTCGACGGCCTCGACCTGCGGCAACTGGATGTCGCCGACCTGCGCCAGCAGATCGGTTACGTCGCCCACGATCTGCCGCTGCTGGCCGGCAGCCTGCGCGACAACCTCACGCTCGGCGCTCGCTACGTCAGCGATTCGCGGATGCTCGAAGTGGCCGAATTGACCGGCGTCACCGAACTGGCCCGGCAACATCCGCAAGGCTTCGACCGGCCCGTTGGCGAGCGTGGGCAATTGCTCTCCGGCGGTCAGCGCCAGGCCGTGCTGCTGGCCCGGGCGCTATTGCTCGACCCGCCGATCATGCTGCTCGACGAACCCACCAGCGCCATGGACAACAGCAGCGAAGACGTGCTGCGCCAGAAGCTCCACGGCTGGGTGCAGGGCAAGACGCTGCTGCTGGTCACCCACCGCACCTCGATGCTGAGCCTGGTGGACCGGTTGCTGGTGCTGGACAACGGCCGGATCGTCGCCGACGGTCCGAAGGATGCGGTCATCGATGCACTGCGCAAGGGCCGGGTCGGCTCGGCGGCGGTCTAGGAGTTGCCCATGTCTGCTTCCTCTTCTTCAAAATCGCGCGGCTACTTCGACAGTTTCGGCAAAAGCGCCGAGGCCGAATTCATGCCTGAAACCGCCGGCGCGTCGTTGCAGGATTCGCCGCGCTGGTCGCGGATCACCGTGTGGCTGGCGGCAGCGTTGCTGATCAGCGCGCTGGTCTGGGCCAAGTTTGCAGTGCTCGAAGAAGTGACCATGGGCGAAGGCAAGGCGATTCCGTCGAGCAAGGTCCAGGTGATCCAGAACCTCGAGGGAGGGATCGTCACCGAGATCTTCGTGCGTGAAGGGCAAATGGTGAACAAGGGCGACACCCTGCTGCGCCTGGATGACACGCGGTTTCTGTCGAACAAGGGCGAGAGCGAGGCGGATCGCTATGCGTTGATGGCGCAGGTCGAACGCCTGTCGGCAGAGTCCGAAGGCCGGCCGATGAAGCTCTCGGACGAGATCGTCAGCAAGGCGCCGCAAGTGGCCGAAGATGAACGCGCGCTCTACGACCAGCGCCAGCGGCGCCTGGCCAGCGAGCAGCGCACCCTCACCGAACAGCTGCGGCAGAAGACTCAGGAACTGGCGGAGTTTCGCTCCAAGCAGGGTCAGTACAGTTCCAGTCTGGCGTTGCTCCAGCAAGAGATGAACATGTCATCGCCGCTGGTGGGCACCGGGGCGGTGTCGCCGGTGGAGATCCTGCGGCTCAAGCGCAGCGCAGTGGAAATTCGCGGATCGTTGAATGCGACGACCCTGGCGATTCCCCGGGCTGAATCGGCGATCAACGAGATCAAGAGCAAGATCGACGAATCGGAACAGACCTTCCGTTCCGACGCTGCCAAGGACCTCAACCAGAAACGCACCGACCTGTCGAAAATCACCGCGTCGAGCATCGCCATCGACGACCGTGTCAGCCGCACCACTGTGACCTCGCCGGTACACGGGGTGATCAAGCAATTGAAGGTCAACACCATCGGCGGCGTGGTTCAACCGGGCAGCGACATGGTGGAAATCGTGCCGCTGGAAGACAACCTGCTGATCGAAGCCAAGGTTCGCCCGCAGGACGTGGCGTTCCTGCATCCAGGCCAGAAGGCCATGGTCAAGTTCAGTGCCTATGACTACACGATCTACGGCGGACTCAGTGCCAAACTTGAGCTGATCGGTGCTGACACCATCACCGACGACAAGGGCAACAGCTTCTACCTGATCCAGGTGCGTACCGACAAAAACCATTTGGGCGGGGATGTGAAGCCGTTGCTGATCATCCCGGGGATGGTCGCCACGGTGGACATCATTACCGGGGAGAAAAGCGTGCTGGATTACTTGCTCAAACCGGTGCTGAAGGCCCGGACCGAAGCGATGCGCGAGCGGTAGTGGTGATCCGGATTGGATGGTGAATGATCGGGCCTCTTCGCGGGCAAGCCCGCTCCCACAGGGGATTTGAGCGGAGCGCATTATTTGTGCGCATCTACGATCAAATGTGGGAGCGGGCTTGCCCGCGAAGGGGCCAGTGAGAACACCCTTAATTTCCAGCATGATTGCGCTGAAAGGTCTCCTCCCCCATCGCCGCAATCTGCCCCTCGATCAACGCCTCGAACGGTTTAAGCAACGGATCGAAAGAGGCCGGCGCTTCCAGTGTCTGCAACGCCTGAACAATCGCCTCGATGGTCGACAACGCCCCCGGCCCCGGTGCCTTGCGCAGCCGATACCGTGATACCCCGCCCAGCGCCAGCGTCACCCGTGGCAACGCCGCCAGCAAGGGATTGAGGTGCAACATCTTGCGCGCCTTGCGCCACGTGCCGTCCGGTACCACCAGCAGCAGCGGTTCATCGGACGCGGTGTAAGCCTGCATCGGCTGTGCATCGTCCGCCGGGAACAGCAACCGCGCCCGATAGCCCGGCTGGTTCAGCAGCGTTGGCAAATCCTCGAACACCTCACCGACGATCAGTTCGGCATTGTTCAAACCGAGCGCTGCCAGCCGTGCGGTGTTGAGCGCGTGATTGACCTCGCTCGGGTGCTGCAGCAGCAACACGCGGGTGCGGCTGTCGAGGCTGGGGATCAGCGGGCACAGGCAGTGGGTTTGTGGGCGCAGGCAGCGCGGGCATTGAGGTCTGGACATGAATTCTTATGCCTGATTGAGCTGCGCTTTGAGCAGGTCACGGAAAGTCTGGATCAGCGGCTCGCGGCTGCGGCCACGGCGCATGATCATGGAAAACGGCGCCTGATAACCGAAGGTCGCCGGCAGCAAAACCCGCAGGTCGCCCTTGTCGGCCCAGGCTTGCGCATAGTGCTCCGGCAGGTAACCGATGTAGGCGCCGGACAGCACCAGAATCAGCTGCGCCTCCATACTTTCCACGGTAGCGGCACTGTGTTTGAAACCGTGGCGTGCCAGTTCCGCCTGGCTCCAGTAGCCGCGTCCGACCATGCGTTGCTGGGTGATGACCTGTTCGGGAATTCGCCGTTCGTTGAATAACGGGTGACGGCTGCTGCAATACAGCCAGTGCTGTTCGCGGTACAGCGGCATGTACACCAGACCGCTCATGCGCGTGGAAAACGCGCCGATGGCCAGATCGAGGCGGTTGTCCTGCACGCCGAGTTGCAATTCGTAGGGGCTCATCACCGACAGGTGCAAATGCACCGCCGGGTGTTCCTGACTGTAGGCGCCGATGGCTTCGGCGAACGGCAAGGCCTTGTCGCTGACCGTAGAGTCGATCACCCCCAGATTGAGCGTGCCGCGCAACTCGCCCTTGAGCGCCGCGGCGTATTGCTCGAAACCTTCGAGTTCGGCGAGCAGACGCAAGGTTTCCTGATGGAACAGCTCGCCCTTGCTGGTCAGGCTGAAACCACCGCGACCACGATGGCACAGGACCAGGCCGAGCGCGGCTTCGAGCTGACTCATGTAGGTACTGATTGCCGAGGTCGACAGGTTGAGTTCCTGCTGCGCGTTGGCAAACCCCTGATGCCGCACGACGCTGACGAAGATGCGCAAAAGTTTCAGGTCGGGTAAAGCGTTGGCCATGGGGACTCCACTGATCGGGCAACGAGCATGGGCGAGAAGTCTATCTCCAGCCTTCCGATTAGTTTAGAAAATTCTGAACTAAGTTTTTGTTCGTAGCGATTCTTCCATCTCACTACATTTCGCAGAATCGGCCCCACAGCGGCGTCCGAACCTGTGCTGAACGGCGCGCCGACATAAATAAAACAAAGACGATGAGGCCCTACCCGTGGACAAGATTCTTCACCAACCACTGGGCGGCAACGAAATGCCGCGCTTCGGCGGCATCGCCACCATGCTCCGACTCCCCCATGTACCGACCGCTGCCGGCCTGGACGCTGCCTTCGTTGGCGTGCCACTGGACATCGGTACTTCGCTGCGCCCCGGCACCCGCTTCGGGCCGCGCGACATCCGCACCGAATCGGTAATGATCCGTCCGTACAACATGGCCACCGGCGCTGCGCCGTTCGACTCGCTGTCGGTTGCCGACATCGGTGACGTGGCGATCAACACCTTCAACCTGCTCGACGCCGTGCGCATCATCGAAGAAGCCTACGACAACATCCTCGAGCACAACGTGATCCCGATGACCCTGGGTGGCGACCACACCATCACCCTGCCGATCCTGCGTGCCATCCATAAAAAGCACGGCAAGGTCGGTCTGGTGCACATCGACGCTCACGCTGACGTTAACGATCACATGTTCGGCGAGAAGATCGCCCACGGTACGACCTTCCGTCGCGCCGTCGAAGAAGGTCTTCTGGACTGCGACCGCGTGGTGCAGATTGGTCTGCGTGCGCAGGGCTACACCGCTGACGACTTCAACTGGAGCCGTGATCAGGGCTTCCGCGTGGTGCAGGCCGAAGAGTGCTGGCACAAGTCGCTGGAACCGCTGATGGCCGAAGTGCGCGAGAAAGTCGGTGGCGGCCCGGTGTACCTGAGCTTCGACATCGACGGCATCGACCCGGCCTGGGCACCGGGCACCGGCACCCCGGAAATCGGTGGTCTGACGACCATTCAGGCGATTGAAATCGTTCGCGGCTGCCAGGGCCTCGACCTGATCGGTTGCGATCTGGTAGAAGTCTCGCCCGCTTATGACACCACCGGCAACACCTCGCTGCTGGCCGCCAACCTGCTGTACGAAATGCTCTGCGTACTGCCGGGCGTGGTCCACCGCTGAGGGTCGGGTCATGAACGAACGTGATCAGGTTCTGAAAGCGGCCGCCGATCTGGTGTCCGCCTTCGCCCGCAACGATCGCGAAGCCTACTTCGGCGCGTTCAGCGCCGATGCGAGCTTCGTGTTCTACACCCTCGAACAGCCCCTGCTGTCGCGCGATGCCTATCAGGCCTTGTGGGACAGCTGGCGCGCCGAGGATGGCTTCGAGGTGCTGTCGTGCACCTCGAGCAACGCTTTCGTCAGCCTGCAGGGTGACGTGGCGGTGTTTATCCATGACGTGGCCACCGAGCTGCGCATGCAAGGGGAGCAACACTTCAGCCAGGAGCGCGAGACGATTGTTTTCAGGAAACAAGCGTCGAGCCTAGAACAACAAGGCCATTGGCTGGCCTGCCACGAACATTTGTCCGCAATGCCGGAAGGGCTGCCACCCCCTTAGCCAAGACAGGTGACGCTCACGCACGATGAGCGCGCCTTTATGATCGGAGCAGATCATGAATAACAACAACAAAGACCAAAGCCTTACGCAGATTGAAACCCACGGGGTCGAACAGATCCCGGACAACGAACGCACCGCCGGTCCCGTGGACTTGTTCCGCATGATCTTTGGCGGCGCGAATACCTTTGCCACCGCCGTGCTCGGCAGTTTCCCGGTGCTGTTCGGCCTGTCGTTTCAGGCGGGCGTCTGGGCGATTGTCTCGGGCGTGCTGCTCGGTTCGCTGATCCTCGCACCGATGGGCCTGTTCGGACCGCTCAACGGCACCAACAATGCCGTGTCGTCCGGTGCACACTTTGGCGTGCATGGGCGGATCGTCGGTTCGTTCCTGTCGCTGCTGACCGCCATCGCCTTCTTCTCGCTCTCGGTGTGGAGTTCGGGGGATGCGTTGATTGGTGGTGCGAAACGCCTGATCGGCCTGCCGGAAACCGACCTGACCCTGGGCCTGGCCTACGGTCTGTTCGCGATTCTGGTGCTGACCGTGTGCATCTACGGCTTCCGCTTCCTGCTGTGGGTTAACAAGGTTGCGGTTTGGAGCGCGAGCCTGCTGTTCCTGCTGGGCATCTTCGCTTTCGTCGGTCCTTTCGATTCGCACTACGCCGGCACCGTCAGCCTCGGCCAGCCTGGCTTCTGGGCCGCGTTCATCGGCGCCGCACTGGTGGCCATGAGCAACCCGATTTCCTTCGGCGCGTTCCTCGGCGACTGGGCCCGCTACATCCCGCGTGAAACCTCACGCAAGCGGATCATGGCGGCGGTGATTTTCTCGCAGGTCGCCACCTTCATTCCGTTCCTGTTCGGCCTGACCACCGCGACCATCGTGGCGATCCAGGCACCGGACTACATCGCGGCCAACAACTACGTCGGCGGTCTGCTGGCGGTGTCGCCGAGCTGGTTCTTCCTGCCGGTGTGCCTGATTGCGGTGATCGGCGGCATGTCCACCGGCACCACGTCGCTGTATGGCACCGGGCTGGACATGTCCAGCGTGTTCCCGCGCCTGCTGTCGCGAGTGAAGGCGACGTTGCTGATCGGCGTGCTGTCGATTGCCTTCATCTTCATCGGGCGCTTCGCGGCGAACCTGGTGCAGAGCGTGTCGACCTTCGCGGTGCTGATCATCACCTGCACCACCCCATGGATGGTGATCATGATCATCGGCCTGGTGGTGCGTCGCGGCTTCTACTGCCCGGACGACCTGCAAGTGTTTACTCGCGGGGAGCAAGGCGGACGCTACTGGTTCAGCCATGGCTGGAACTGGCGCGGCCTGGGCGCGTGGATCCCGAGCGCGGCGGTCGGCCTGTGCTTCGTCAACCTGCCGGGGCAGTTCGTCGGGCCGCTCGGTGAGTTGGCTGGCGGCATCGACATCAGCCTGCTGGTGACCCTCGGTCTGGCCTCGGTGATGTACCTGATGCTGCTGAGCCTGTTCCCGGAACCGGCGCTGGTCTACGGGCCGAAGGATCCACGGAGCAAGGGTGCTGCCACGGCAGCAAAGCCTGAAATGCGTCAGCCAGCCTGACACCATCCCCCTGTGGGAGCGAGCCTGCTCGCGATGACGGCAGCACATCCAACATCGATGTGACTGAAAAATCGCTATCGCGAGCAGGCTCGCTCCCACAAGGGAAAACTGATTCCAGCCTCACCATAAAAAAGACAATCGGAGACACGCCATCATGGCTTTGGATTTATTCGTCGTCCTCATCTACGCGGCCGGCATGCTGTTGCTCGGCTATTTCGGCATGCGCAAAGCCAAGACCAACGAGGACTTCCTCGTCGCCGGGCGTAACCTCGGCCCGAGCCTGTACATGGGCACCATGGCCGCGACCGTTCTGGGTGGCGCGTCCACCGTCGGCACCGTGCGTCTGGGCTACGTGCACGGCATCTCCGGTTTCTGGCTGTGCGCGGCACTGGGTTGCGGCATCGTCGCGCTGAACCTGTTCCTGGCCAAGCCGCTGCTGAAACTGAAGATCTACACCGTTACCCAGGTCCTGGAAAAACGCTACAACCCGATGGCCCGCTCGGCGAGCGCGGCAATCATGCTGGCCTACGCGCTGATGATCGGCGTGACCTCGATCCTCGCCATCGGCACCGTGCTGCAAGTGCTGTTCGGCCTGCCGTTCTGGGTCTCGGTGCTGCTCGGCGGTGGCGTGGTGGTGGTGTACTCGGCCATCGGCGGCATGTGGTCGCTGACCCTGACCGACATCGTCCAGTTCATCATCAAGACCGTGGGCCTGATGTTCATCCTGTTGCCAATCTGCCTGTACAAAGTCGGTGGCTGGGACGAACTGGTGCTGAAGCTGCCGGCGGCGGCGTTCAACTTCACCACCATCGGCTGGGACACGATCATCACCTACTTCATGATCTACTTCTTCGGCATCCTGATCGGTCAGGACATCTGGCAACGGGTGTTCACCGTCAAGAATGAAAAAGTGGCTCAGTACGCCGGCAGCTTCGCGGGCATCTACTGCATCCTCTACGGTCTGGCCTGCGCCCTGATCGGCATGGCAGCACACGTGCTGATCCCGGATCTGGACAACGTCAACAACGCCTTCGCCGCCATCGTCAAACTGTCGCTGCCGGACGGCATCCGTGGTCTGGTGATCGCCGCTGCCCTGGCCGCGATGATGTCCACCGCCAGCGCCGGTCTGCTCGCCGCCGCCACCACCCTGACTGAAGACCTGCTGCCGAAACTGCGTGGCGGCAAACAATCGAGCCTGGGCATCAACCGCCTGTTCACCCTGCTGACCGGTGTTGTGGTGCTGGGTATCGCGCTGATTGTGAATGACGTGATCAGCGCCCTGACCCTGGCCTACAACCTGCTGGTGGGCGGCATGCTGATCCCGCTGATCGGTGCGATTTTCTGGAAACGCGCCACCACCGCCGGCGCCATCGCCAGCATGGGCCTGGGTTTCGCCACCGCACTGCTGTTCATGGTCAAGGACGGTCTGGACGCCAACACCCCGATCTACTACAGCCTGGCTGTGGGTCTGGTGAGTTTTGTGGTGGTGAGCCTGGTATCCCGTCGCCCTGCCCCGGTGGCCAGCGCGATCTAAGCTGAACATAACGACTTGATGCTTTCTTCGACGAGTGTGGCGTCGGTTGCCATACTCGTTTTTTTTCGTCTGGAGAAATGCTTTATGAAGATTGTTTCTCGCGATCAGTGGTTCGAGGTGCAGCACCTGAACGATGGCATTCGCCTGATCCATGAGCCCTACATCCGCCCGTTCTATCGCTGCAACCTCTGGCATGTTCAGGGGCGGGACAAGGATCTGCTGCTCGACAGCGGTTCAGGCCTGGTGAGCCTGCGCGAGCAACTGCCGTGGCTGACCGAGCGGCCGCTGGTGGCGGTGGCCAGTCATTGCCATTTCGACCACATCGCCGGTCATCACGAATTTGCCGAACGGCTGGTGCATCCCGCCGAGGCGGACATTCTGGCAGCGCCGGATGGCGAGAATGACTTGAGCCGCGCCTTCGTCGGCGACGACATGTTCGAAGCGCACCCGGATTGCCCGTTGTGCTACGCCGAATACCGGGTCAAGGCTGCGCCGGCCACCGGGTTTGTCGAGGACGGTGATGTGCTGGACCTCGGCAACCGCACGTTGCAGGTGCTGCACACGCCGGGGCATTCACCGGGCGGGATCAGTCTCTATGAAGCGGCCACCGAAACCCTGTTCAGCGGCGACATCATCTACGACGGGCCGTTGATCGAAGACGCCTACCACTCCAATCTCGAGGACTACGCCGCCAGCCTGCGACGCTTGCAGGTCCTGAAGATCCGCACGGTGCATGGCGGCCATTTCGGCAGTTTCTCGGGAGAGCATTTACGCTCGATGATTGACGAATGGTTGCGCCGACACGCCTGAGGCCTGCTGTACTCCAGTCAGATCCCGCCACTTTTTGAACATCTGCCATGAGAAGAGCTGCCGTGCGTGCCGCCGTGCACCGATTCATCAAACGCCTGCTGGAACACCGCGACTTCAATGACAACACCAGTCTGGCGGAGCTGGGTCTGGAGAAGGCGGACATCGAGGATCTGATCTTCCACCTGGAAGATGAATTCGGACTGACGGCCTTCACCGCAGAAGAGGACCGAATGCTCAAGAGCGCGAAAACCGCGAATGACTTGAGCCGGTTTCTGTTGGAAATAGGGCGGCACTGAAAAGCAAAAGGTCGCCGTTTCGGGCGGCTCCAGCTTCTTTTCTGCCGGAGCCGCCCGAAACGGCGACCTCTCTAATCTTTAATCCTTGGAGCCGGAAGGCATTACCGCCGACGCTGCTGACGCCGACGCTGTTCGTCGTCAGTGCGAATCGGGACCGGTTGCAGAGGCGGTTCGATCAAGCCGAGGGCAACACCCAAATCGTGCAGCCAGTTCTGAATTTTCTCTTTCATCGTCATGCCCCCTTCAGGGTGGTGCTGAGCGGCCGGAATTCTGTAGCCGCTTCGCACTGATAATAGTCCGAAGTCCTACGCAATGCTCGGCGAAATCCGCAATGATCTGTTACTGAATGGATCAGAATCCCTGACCGATCGTTCAAGCCGTTTCCCGGGTATCTTCGCCAGCCACGGGATAGAGCGCCTGCTGCTGTTCAATCCACGCGTTGAGGTTGGCCCCGACCATGCCCCGGCGCCACATGAGCCATGTTGTCGCACTGGCAAAAGGTTCGGCCAGCGGGTGCACCGCGACACTTTCGCGGCCCGGCAGGCTGGCGAGCATCGACTCCGACATCAGCGCCACGCCGCTGCCGGCAATCACGCAGGCGAGCATGCCCTGGTAGGACTCGATCTCCATCGCCCGGCCCATCGCCGCGTGATAGTGAGCGAACCACGACTCCAGCCGCGCGCGGTAGGCGCAGCCATGGCGAAAGGTGAACACCGCCCGCCCCTCGACATCCTTGGCACTGCGCACCGGTGGGTGATCGGCCTCGCTGATCAGTACCAGCCGCTCGTTGCACAACGGCACGCCGTCGATCCCGGCCAGTTGCGGCGGGCCGTCCACCAGCGCAGCATCGAGCCGCCCGGTGAGCAGCCCCTCCAGCAACTCGCCACTGGGCCCGGACTGCACCTGCAGATTCACCGCCGGATACTGCTTGTGATACCGCGCCAGCAACGCCGGCAAGTGAATTGCGGCGGTGCTGTACAGGGTGCCGAGCACGAAATCCCCCGCCGGTTGCCCGCCCATCACCGCCGCGCTGGCCTGATCGCGCAGGGCGAACAGTTTGCCGGTGTAGTCCAGCAGGACTTTTCCTGCAGGCGACAACTGCAAACGCTGACGCTCGCGGACGAATAGTTCGACGCCCAATTGCTCTTCGAGCTGCTTGAGCCGGGTCGACAGGTTCGACGGTACGCGATGCAGGCGTTCGGCGGCGCGAGTGATCGAGCCCTCCTCCGCCACGGCCTGGAAGATTCGCAGCTGGCTGAACTCCACAACCTTTCTCCTGAACAGAACAAGTTACTCACTATTATTCAATTTTAAAGAAAGTCAATCAGTCCTAGCCTGACGGTCATTGAACCTCTAACGGAATCCAGACCATGTCGCCGCTGATTCGCTTATCCGCCAGTTTCATTGCCCTGATGATGGCCATGGGCATCGGGCGTTTCGCCCTCACGCCGCAACTTCCCCACCTGATCAGCGAAGGGCAGATTGATCTGACCGCCGCCGGTCTGATTGCCGCCGCCAACTACCTCGGCTATCTGCTCGGCGCCGTGGACGCGATGTTTTCCCGCCGGCCCGATCAGGTGCAGCGGCGCCTGCATGGCGGCTTGTGGCTATGTGTACTGCTGACGCTGGCGTCGTTCTGGGCCAACGGTTTCTGGTCGCATCTGCTGCTGCGCTTCGGCACGGGTGTAGCGAGTGCCTGGGTGCTGGTGATGATTACGGCGCTGAGTCAGCCGCTGGCTGCGGCGGCGGGTCGCCCGAGATTGGGAGCGCTGGTATTTGCCGGGCCGGGCCTTGGAATCTTTCTGACGGGGTTGCTGGCGCTGTTCTCGCATCTGGCGCAGCAAACTTCCGCCACTTTGTGGCTGATCTATGCCGCCGTGGCGTTGGTGATGTTGCTGGGGATCGTACGGATCCTGCCGCAACCGGGCGTCAGTGCAAGCGTCGCGCCTGCCGCCGACAATCATTCGAATCGCGGCATTGGGCGATTGGCAGTGGTGTATGCCTTGTACGGCGTGGGCTACATCATTCCGGCCACGTTCCTGTCGCAGATGGCCAACGCGCAGTTTCACGGACAATGGCAGGCGGATCTGTTCTGGCCATGCTTCGGCCTCGGCGCCGCTCTCGGTGTGTTGCTGGTGAGTCTGCGTCGGCACGATCCGGACACCACCCGTCACTGGCTGGTGGCGACGTTGTGGTTGCAAGCGGCTGGTGTCTTTGCCTGCCTGCTGGGCAGCGGCCTCGGCCTGGCTTTGGGCGTGATCCTGTGCGGCACGCCGTTCCTGGCCTGCATGCAACTGGTGATGCAGCGTTCCCGGGAACTGGCGCCCCACGCCACCCAGCGCAACGCCGGCCTGCTCACCGCGTGCTTCGCTGTCGGTCAGCTCAGCGGGCCGTTGCTGGCGGCGGTCAGCAGCCACTTCAGCGGTGGCCTGCAACCGGCGCTGGTGATCGCCGGCAGCGGCCTGCTGATTGCCGGCGGTCTGGCGTGGAAGCCGCTTACGACTGGCCGAGCGCTTTGCGCAAACGCCGACGCACCCACTGTTCCGCGCTGACGAAGGTGATGCCGAGCAACACCAGCACGGCACCGATGATGAAGTTCAGGCTCAGTTCTTCGCCGAGCAGCACCACGCCGAACGTGACACCGAACAACGGGGTCATGAAGGAAAACACCGCCAGGTTGGCCGCCAGATAACGGCGCAGCAGCCAGAACCAGGTCAGGTAACTGAAGAACGACACCACCAGGCCCTGGAACAACACGCTGCCCACCGCCACGGCGGTCAGGCTGACATGGGTGATCTGGCCGCTGAGCAGCGCGATCAGCAGCAGGCCGACGAAACCGACGATCAACTGATAAAACAGCGTCAGCGTCACCGGCGCTTCCGACAGGCGCGAGGCGCGCACCACCACGGTGGTCGCGCCCCAACTGGCCCCGGCCAGCACGCCGAGGGCATCGCCCAGCAGCATGCGGTGATCGAGGTTGTCCCATGACACGCCGCCGGCAAACGCTACCGCGATCCCGACAAATGCCATGAAGATCCCCAGCCATTGCACTGGCCGCAGACGCTCGCTGGGCAACAGGAAATGCACGCCCAGCGCAGTGAAGATCGGCGCGGTATAGAGGAAAACCGACATGTGCGCCGCAGTGGTCAGTTGCAAACCTTCGGAAATGAACAGGAACTCAAGCCCGAACAAGGCACCGGCCAGCAAGCCGCCGCGCCAGGTCGTGCCGACCTGATCCCAGCCGCCCTTCCAGCAGATGAGCAGTCCTACAAGCAGTGCGGAAATTCCCGACCGCCCCGCCGCCTGCATCACCGGCGCAATGTCGGTCGCCGCCCACTTGATCAGCACCTGCTGCACGCCCCAGATCAGGCACAGGCCGATCATCACCTGCAGGGCAAAGCCGTCGGCACTGCGCCGACTGACGCTCACCGCAACACCTCGAACACACACGACATGGCAGTTTTTCCAAAGGTCAAAACAAAGCCCCGGCTCTTCGTCCGGGGCAAAAAATGGTCTCGGGGATTATTAACCAGTTGGCCAGAAAAAGCCGTCTGGAAGAGACACTTCATTCTCCTGAAGCGTCAGCGGTGATGGGTTGACCTGCCAAACCGGCCGGCCACGACAAATCCGACCGTACAGGCCAGCGCCGTGGCAAACGTCCCCCATGCCCAATCCAGCAACGTCACCTGCACCGACCAGCCACGTAGCGTCGCCCAGTTGGTCAGGTCATAGGTGCCGTAAGCGACCAGCCCGAGCAGCGCCCCCATGCGGACAGCACGTTGCCAGGTCAGCGCCGGCAACACCACAAACGCCACGCAGCCGAAAACGTACAGGCAATAAAAAACCGCTGCTGGCACCAGCAACGGTTTTTCGAGCATCAGCGGACCGAGCAGTTCGCGATAGGTCGGCGCCATCAACACGCCGAGCCAGAGGCCGTCGAGCAAAAGAAACGTCAGCAGCGTGGCGACGTAGGCAATCAGCGCTTTTTTCATTTGCCCGACCTCAGGTTGGCCCATGCAACATGGGCCACGTCAGGCTCAGGTTAGTTCAATGCGATCGGCATGAATGACGATCTTGCCTTCCTTGTACAACGAACCGATGGCCTTCTTGAAGTTGCCCTTGCTGACACCGAACAGGCTGCTGATCAGCGCCGGGTCGCTCTTGTCGCTGACGGCCAGGGTGCCGTTGCTTTCGCGCAACTTGGCGAGAATCTTCGAACTCAGGCTGCTGGCCGCTTCCTGCCCCACCGGTTGCAGGCTCAGGCTGATCTTGCCGTCGGCGCGCACTTCCTTGATGAAGCCTTTCTCGCGCATGCCGGAACGCATGAACTTGAAGATTTCATTCTTGTGGATCAAACCCCAGTGCTTGTTGTTGATGACGGCCTTGAAACCCATGTCAGTGGCTTCGGCCACCAGTAGATCGACTTCCTGGCCCACGCTGTAGTTGGCCGGGGTCTTGTCGAGGTAGCGATCAAGACGCGCGGTGGCGGTGATGCGGCGGGTGTGTTTGTCGAGGTAGACATGCACCACGCAGTATTCGCCGGCGGTCATCTGGCGTTTTTCTTCGGAGTAAGGCAGCAGCAGATCCTTCGGCAGCCCCCAATCGAGGAACACACCGATGCTGTTGACTTCAACAACTTTCAAACTGGCAAATTCACCGACCTGAACTTTTGGTTTTTCAGTGGTGGCAATTAGTTTGTCATCGCTGTCCAGATAAATGAAAACATTGAGCCAGTCTTCATCTTCGCTGGGAATATCTTTGGGGATATAACGGTTGGGCAAAAGAATTTCGCCGTCGGCACCGCCGTCCAGATATAAACCGAAGTTAGTGTGTTTAACCACTTGCAAACTGTTGTAGCGCCCGACTAAAGCCATTTCCAATACCCTCATTGCGTGGGCGGCATTCTACCCGGTTTTGCCGGGTTCGTTGGCCGGCAGATGCTCCGGCAAACCGAAAATTGCGCGAAGCCTTGATTTTCCTTGGTTTGCCACCGAGCGGGCGCCACTCGTCAGACCACCTCGGCGACTTCGCAGCGCGCCGCCCCCGCGAAAAAGCCACCGATCTCGATAAATGTTGTTATTTAAAACAGCAGGTTAGCGGGATATTTCTAATAATTAATCGAGAATAATCCACCCACACGCCGGGTTATTCCGGGGGATATTTACCAAGCAATTGTCAAGTTATTCCTGTACGATGCCTGGCCGAGTTACTTTTCTACAGGTTAATGGCCGCCATGCGTGTAAAAGCATCCACCAGCAAAGCAAAGCCAGCTCCAGCCGTTGAAACCAGCGAATCGATCAACGATCAGATCGCGGCATTCCTCAAGTCCGGCGGCGAGATCCAGCAAATTGCCAAGGGCGTCAGCGGCCAGACGTTCGGCCCGTCCAAGCAGATCAGCCTGGGCAAGAAGTAACACCCCGCAACATCCCAGTCCCAAGGCGCTTTGAGCTTCGAAGCGTCTGGACCGGAACCCTCGCAAGACCTCTCTCGCGTTTAATCAAACCGACAAAACATCAGAAATCGACGAACGGCCCTCGATGCCGATCATTCGCCGGTATCCTTGCACGCGTCTGGATCAAGCGTTTCAGCAGGTACGTCGGCCTGCGCTCGCTGTTCATGGAGTGACGCATGCTCAAACCCCTCTGTTTATTTCTTGCAGGACTGCTGGCGAGCCCGGTGGCGCACGCGCAGATTTTCCAGCGCGAACTCGGCGACTTCGACCTCAAGCTCGGCACTACGCCCAGCCGCAGCATGGCTCAGGGCCTGGTCAAGCCCTCGGCGGCCGGCTCGTTTCACGGCGGCCTCGATCTGACCCATGACAGCGGCCTCTACGTTGGCCAATACGCGCCGAGCATGGGGCTGACGCCGGGCAAGAATCTGGAGATCGACTCCTACGTAGGCTTCAAACAACCCTTCGATCAAACCCTCGGCTACGAAGTCGGGATGATCCATTACAGCTATCCGAAGGTCGACACCCTCGACAGCCAGGAGCTGTTTGGCGGACTGACCCTGCTCGGCAGCCGTTTCGGCATCGCACTGAGCAACGATCCGGACAAACAGAACAACACGCTGTTTGCCGATCTGGGCGGCAACCAGCCGTTCGGCATCGGGATCAGCATGAAATACACCACCCATCAGCTCAATACGCCGGTCTCGGTGGACGGCGGTTATGTCAGCAGTTTTACCGATTGGTCGGTGAAATTTTCCCGGCCGGTGATGGGCATCGACCTGGACCTGATCTACAGCAATTCCAGCCTCAGCGGCAGCGATTGCTCCGCCTATTCCGGGCACAACAGCCAGTGCGACGGGCTGGTCACGCTCAAGGCCGAACGCGCGTTCTATTGATTGGCTGAACTGCCGGGAGCATCCTGCGTTCACATAAGAATCAGACGCCAGGCTTTCGCAAGGACTCGCTCATGTCTCGCTGGTTCAAACACTGCGCCACCCTGTTGGTCTTCACCCTCGCCCTCGGCGCGTGCAGCCGCGTCGGCCTGGCCTACCGCAATCTCGACGTGATCATTCCATGGACGCTCAGCGACTACCTGGACATGACCGGCGAGCAGAAAGGCTGGTTCAACGAACGCCTCAAGGAACACCTCAGCTGGCACTGCACCACGCAATTGCCGGGTTATCTGGACTGGCTGGATCGCCTGCAAACCATGGTCGAGACCAATCAGGTCACCGACGCCGCACTTCAGGCCCGCACTCTGGAAGCCAAGCAGGCGATTGCCGAAACCGCCCGGGAAATCACCCCATCGGCCATCGAGTTGCTGCAAGGGCTGGACGACAAACAGGTCGCCGACATGAACGATGCGTTTGCCAAGGACCTGCGCAAACGTCAGCAGGAGTATGTGAAGCCACCGCTGGCTCAGCAGATCGCCGAGCGTGGCGCCCGCATGGACAAGCGCCTCAACGACTGGCTCGGGCCATTGAGTGTCACGCAAGAGCAACGGGTGATGGCGTGGTCAACCGCACTCGGCGATCAGAACACTCAATGGATCGCCAACCGTGCGCACTGGCAACAGCAGTTCAGCGCCGCCGTTGCCCAGCGCAAAAGTCCGGAATTCCCACAGCGTATCGAGACACTTCTGGTCTATCGCGAGCGTTTATGGACAGCGGATTACCGCAAGGCCTACGCCGACACCGAGGCTCAGGCGCGCTCGCTGGCAGTGGATCTGATGGCAGAAAGCACACCGCAACAACGCCAGCGCCTGTTGAAGAAAATCGAAGGGGTGCGCAAGGACTTCAATGATTTGAAGTGTCTGAAAGCGGCGAAAGCAGGCTGAGGTTCATTGAACCTGCGGGAGCCGGAAAATCCGGCTCCAGAGGGATCGCAGCAGGCCTTCAGGCAATCTGCGCTTTTGACGCTACACGGTCGAAGGTCGCCTCATCCAGTGCATCCTCCTGTTCATCCAGCACCTGACGCGGATGATCGTTACCGGGAATGCTGCTGTCGATCAGGCTCAACAGGCTCGACCCACGCGGGGTCAGGCTGAAGTTGTTGCCGGTGCTGCCTTCATCGTCGCCACGGGGTTCGATATAACCGCGCAGCAACAGCTTCTGCTCGTATTCACAGGCGATGGTTTTCAGATGATCCAGATTCTCGATCGGCTCGCCTGCCGCCGCTTTTTCCGCTGCATAGTCTTCGGCATAGGAACGCGGTGCAAAGCTGTGGCCTGCGCCGTTCTGCACTTCATGCAGCAGGCGTTCAATCAAATCCCAGTTATAAGTCGTCATCCTGAACCTCCGGTGCGCGTGATTAATGGCGCTGTCTTAGGTTGTGACCCGAGCGAGCAATAGCCGTTCAGCTTCATTTGCGGCACCGACCGACCGGCGGTCTGTCGATTTCCGACGGCGTTAAGCGACTAGTCTGAGACAGACGGTTTCAACCCCGCAGGAGAAATCATCATGAACGTTGAGAATCATCCGGTGGTGTCGCGCGAAGAATGGCTCGCCGCCCGCAAGCAGCATCTGGCCGATGAAAAGGCCTTCACCAGGGAACGCGACCGCCTCAGCGCCAAACGCCGCGCGCTGCCGTGGGTGAAAGTCGACAAGGACTACCGCTTCATGGGGCCGGACGGCGAAATGAAACTCGCCGACCTGTTCGGCCAGCACAGTCAACTCATCGTCTATCACTTCATGTTCGCCAAGGGCTGGGAAGAAGGCTGCCAGGGTTGTTCGTTCCTCGGCGATCACTTCGACGGCGCCAATCTGCACCTGGCCCATCATGACATTGCGCTGGTGGCGGTATCCCACGCGCCATTCGCCGAATTCCAGACGTTCAAGCGGCGGATGGGCTGGAAGTTCGACTGGGTGTCGTCGGACGGTTCCGATTTCAACTACGACTTTGGCGTTTGCGCCCGTGCTGAAGACGCCGAAGCCGGAAAGGCTACGTACAACTATGAAAAGACTGACAGTGGCGAAGAGGAAATGCCCGGGCTGAGCGTGTTCTATCGCGCCAATAACGGCGAGATATTCCACACCTACTCAACCTACGCCCGGGGTCTGGACATGCTGGTGGGCGCCTATAACTTTCTCGACCTCACGCCCAAGGGGCGAAACGAGGACGAAATCATGGAGTGGGTGCGGCATCATGATCGGTATGACGGGGCAGAAAATTCCAGCTGCTGCCATGATGGATAGCCTTTCAGCCTGAGCAGGTTCAATGGTAACGCAGGATGTGCGATGCTAGGTCGAACGAGCCGACACGGCTTCGTTCGACTATAATTGGCACATTCCCGCATCAAGAGACTGATATGGAAAAGCTGAGTCTGCAAACCAAGAAGGCCTGGTTCGCTAAGCACCGCAAAGCCAATTTCGCGGCCAGCCTGCGCCTGGAAGGCTTTGTTCCATCACCGACTGATGGCGATATCAAACTTCCCGTCAGGGCCGCTGCCTTGAGAGCGGTCCAGCTCTTGAAAGCTTGAGCAACGATAAATACGGTTCTGACCAGGCCCCGGATTGTTATCCGGGCACCGACGTTCTTGTCAATTTGCTCGACTTACGCAATGCCGAAGATCTGGATGAAGCAGAACGCTACATCAATGAAGTAGCCTCTGCGCATCTGGAATTCATTCCTCCCCCCTACAGCCTTGCAACTTTAAAACATGTGCACCGCACCTTGTTTGAAGCGATCTATCCATGGGCTGGCGAAATCCGGACACTGGCAATCAGTAAAGGCAGCACGCGGTTTTGCAGCCCGGAATACATTGAGCGAGAGGTCGCAAAAGAGCTTTCGAAGATGGCGGATGCTGGCTGGTTTGAAGGGTTTTCCCGTCAACAGCTGGTTCCGGCTGTCGCCGAGTCATACGGGACTCTCAATGTGGCTCACCCGTTCAGGGAGGGGAATGGCCGAACCCAACGCATCCCGTTCGAGTACATCATTTTCAATGCCGGCTATCTCATCGACTGGGGGATGGTCGATCAAGAGGAATGGATCAAGGCATGCATTCATTCCTACCACGGTGATGACGAACTTATTGTCGATGTGTTCAACCGATGCATAGGTAATTCAATTGCCGAGGTCGACTGTTGAACGAGACATCATCGCAACACTGGCCGTAATGAACTTTTTGCTGACAAAAACCCTCAACCGGTTACCCCGCCTTAACCGGATCCGAGGCCTGCCCCCATGAAAACCCTGCTCACTCTCACACTCGCCACCACCTTCGCCTGTGCTCTGCCCGTGTGGGCCTGCACCCCGGAAGAAGCCACCGCCAAGCGCGAGCAACTGGCCCAGGAAGTGGCAAAACTCACCGAACAAAACCCGACCAAGGCCAAGGAAATCAACGCCGAGCTGCAGAAAATGGATCTGGGCACCGCCTCTGCCGATCTGCCGGACAAATGCCAGTTGATCGACCAGCGCTTGAAGGAGCTGGATTCGGCCGAGCACAAAACCGAGGGTTAACGGCCTCGGGCTTCAGCCTCCACCACAAAGGACATGCTCAAAGCAGTGTCCTTCCGTCCGTATAATTGCATTTGTGCATTTATTTATTTGCACAAATGCATATTCAGACCTAGGGTTACCTCGAGCCTGATCGGAACCCGCCGCAGAAGTGGCACCCCTTAACCGCCGACGGCTCGTAATACATGCAGGACATTTGTTTTCATTCATGGAGGATTGAAAAATGTTAACCACTGAAACAACGCAATACACCGGCAACACCCTGCCCAGGTGCCTTTCCGGCCACCTGCTCGACGCGCAACTGGTCGAGGTTGAAGCCGCGCCACAGACCGAGGCCCTGGCGGCCTCTAGCCTGAACTTCACGATGCAGCAACAGACCCAGACCAACTGGTGCTGGGCCGCGGTTTCCGCTTCGGTCGGCAACTATTACGGCACCGGGTCCTGGACCCAATGCGGCGTTGCCAGCACCCAGTTGAACCGCAACTGCTGCAGCCAGCCGGGGCCGTGCAACGTCTACGGCTATCTGGATTCGGCCCTGCAAACCACCCGCAGCTACAACGGGATGAATCAGGGTTCGTTGCAGATGTCGGCCATCCAGAACCAGATCAACATGGGTCGCCCCGTCGGTCTGCGCTGTGCCTGGTACGGCGGCGGTGCGCACTTCCTGACGATCTATGGCACCAACGGCAACTACGTGTTGGTCGCGGATTCGATCTACGGCTACTCGACCCGCGCACTGAGCTCGTTCCCCGGTTCCTACAACGGTGGCGGCAACTGGACCCACACTTACTTCACGGCGAAAAACTAGGAGGGCGACATCATGCAACTGACTTATCCAAAGGCGCCTTCCAACGGCGTACAGACCTTGCGTCCGGTGCTGCAAGCGGCGCTGCAAACCCAGGGATTTGGCATCAATCGCCTGTTCGCCAGTGCGGCGCCGGCGAAAATCAGCCTCAGTGAGGCCTATCGCGGCTACTCGCTCAGCCTGGAGGATCTGAGCCAGGGCAAAGGCCTGAAGGACGCCCGGGTCGGTGACTGGCATTACCTGGTGTTTGCCGACGGCGTGTCGATTGCCGATGCGCAATTGGCCGAAGTCCGCGGTCACGTCGAGTTTGCCTCGTTGAACCACGGCAACCTGGCGGCCGCCACGGTCGATGCACTGAAACTGGCCGAGCAATCGCCACAGTTGCAGGGCAAAACCGTCGAGCTGCGAGTGCTGTTCGTTTCGGCGCTGCATGTCGTGGCGATCTGGCTGCACGCGGCCGGTGAAGATGTGCTGATCCCGATCGAGCCGACGCCCAGGGAGCTGGCCCTGACCGGGCTGTACAGCGAGGCCGCCCTGCTCGCGCAGCTCAAACCGAAGGCGGATCAGACCAAGCAACGCTTTGATGCCGACACCCGTGGACAGTTGGGCAGCTGATAAACGCTGGCAATAAAAAAAACCGGACACTGTCCGGTTTTTTTATTGCCAGTCTGAAACGCCTTACTCGGCCGCAGGTGCAGCCGGCTTGCGGCGCTTGAGCGGGGCCATGCCGTCGCTGCTCACCAGAGAATCCGGTTTCGGACGGTTGGCGCTCTTGCGCTTGGTCGGGGTCTTGGCGGCGGCTTTTTTCTTGTCGCCCTTGGCATCGGTCTTTTTCTTCTTCACGCCAACAGCCTTGCCCGAGGCCTTGACCTTTTTCGGTCCGCCGTAGGTGCCTTTGACTTCCTTGATGGTGCGGCGCTCGAAGCTCTGCTTCAGATAACGCTCGATGCTCGACATCAGGTTCCAGTCGCCGTGGCAGATCAGCGAGATCGCCAGACCGTCGTTGCCGGCACGGCCGGTACGACCGATGCGGTGTACGTATTCATCGCCGCTGCGTGGCATGTCGAAGTTGATCACCAGATCCAGGCCATCAACGTCCAGACCACGGGCCGCCACGTCGGTGGCCACCAGAATCTTCACGCCGCCCTGCTTCAGACGGTCGATCGCCAGTTTGCGATCCTTCTGGTCTTTCTCGCCGTGCAGCACGAACGCCTTGTATTCCTGGGCGACGAGACGACCGTAGATGCGGTCGGCCATGGCCCGGGTGTTGGTGAAGACGATAGCCTTCTGATAGGTCTCGTTGGCCAGCAGCCAGTTGACGATCTGTTCTTTGTGCTGGTTGTGGTCAGCGGTGATGATCTGCTGACGGGTGGTGTCGTTCAGCTGGCTGACCGCGTTGAGCTGCAGGTGCTCAGGGTTGTTCAGCACCTTGGCGATCATCTCGCGCAGGCCGGAACCGCCGGTGGTGGCGGAGAACAGCATGGTCTGCTGACGGTTCGGGCATTCATCGACCAGACGCTGCACGTCTTCGGCGAAACCCATGTCGAGCATGCGGTCGGCTTCGTCGAGCACCAGCACTTCGACTTCTTTCAGATCGAGGTTGCCGGCGTTCAGTTGCTCGATCATCCGGCCCGGGGTGCCGATCAGGATGTCCGGCACCTTGCGCAGCATGGCGGCCTGGACCTTGAAGTCTTCACCGCCGGTGATCAGGCCGGACTTGATGAAAGTGAACTGCGAAAAGCGCTCGACTTCCTTCAGGGTCTGCTGGGCCAGCTCGCGGGTCGGCAGCAGGATCAGGGTCTTGATGCTGACGCGGATCTTGGCCGGGCCGATCAGGCGGTTGAGGATCGGCAGGACAAACGCGGCGGTCTTGCCGCTACCGGTTTGCGCCGTCACCCGCAGGTCACGCCCCTGAAGCGCCAGCGGAATGGCCGCGGCTTGCACAGGCGTTGGCTCGACAAATTTCAGCTCGGCCACGGCTTTGAGCAGGCGTTCGTGCAGGGCGAATTGGGAAAACACGGGTGCTACCTCGAAGATATGCAGAAAAACAGCTGCATAGGTTACCGGTTTCGAGCGCTCAGGCCGAGTTTCTTTATGAAATCAGCCGCAATCAGTGGCTTTTTTGTTGCTCGATTTGTCTCCAACGGTAATACACAGCGTCTTAAATGCTCTAATCGCCCGTCGCGTCCTACAGAAGAATCGTTGCCCTCATGGATTTCAAACAGCTCTGGCTCAACGCCCAAGACCTCTGGGGTGCCCTCGATCAGCACCCGCTCCTGCACGCCGGCCTGGCACTGATCCTGCTGCTGGTGATCGCGCTGGTCCTCGGACGAGTGGCGCGTTACCTGATCCTGCATGCCAGCCGCATGCTCGGTCGCCAGCCCGCGCTGCACTGGATCAACGACTTTCGGCATAACAAGGTGTTTCAGCGCCTGGCGCAGATGACGCCGTCGCTGGTGATCCAGTTCGGCCTGCACCTGGTGCCGGAGCTGAGCAAGACCGCCATGGTATTCCTCGGCAACGTGGCGCTGGCGTTCACCATTCTGTTCCTGCTGCTGTCGGTCAGCGCCCTGCTCAATGCGCTGCTGGACATCTATGCCCGCACCGAACACGCCCGCACCCGCTCGATCAAGGGTTATGTGCAACTGGCGAAAATGGTCTTGTACGTGTTCGGCGCGATCATCATCGTCGCCACCCTGATCGACCGTTCGCCGCTGTTGCTGCTGTCGGGTCTGGGTGCGATGTCGGCGGTGATCCTGTTGGTCTACAAGGACACGCTCCTGTCGTTCGTCGCCAGTGTGCAACTGACCAGCAACGACATGCTGCGGGTCGGCGACTGGATCGAAATGCCGCAAGTCGGTGCCGATGGCGATGTGGTCGACATCACCCTGCACACGGTCAAGGTGCAGAACTTCGACAAGACCATCGTCTCGATCCCGACCTGGCGCCTGATGTCCGAGTCGTTCCGAAACTGGCGCGGCATGCAGCAGTCCGGCGGGCGGCGGATCAAGCGCAGCCTGTTCATCGACGCCAGCGGTGTGCGTTTTATCCGCGACGATGAAGAAGAGAAACTGTCCCAGGTGCACCTGCTGACCGCCTACATGGGCCGCAAGAAAGCCGAGCTCAAGGCCTGGAACGAAGCGCAGGGCAACGTCGCGGCGATGTCGGCCAACCGTCGGCGCATGACCAACATCGGCACCTTCCGCGCCTACGCGCTGGCCTATCTGAAGAGTCATCCGGAGATCCAGCCGAACATGACCTGCATGGTCCGCCAGATGCAGACCACGGCCCAGGGCATTCCGCTGGAAATCTACTGCTTTACCACCACCACGGTGTGGGCCGATTACGAGCGGATCCAGGGGGATATTTTCGATTACCTGCTGGCGGTGCTGCCGGAGTTCGGGTTGAGCCTGTATCAGCAGCCGAGTGGTGGGGATTTGCGTTCCGGGATATTGCCGGCGGTCCTCGGCGCAAGCCACATTCCAGAAGCCGAAAAACATGTGATGTAGAGTTTTCTTGAGCGCAACAAAAAAGACGCAACCCAGGTTGCGTCTTTTTTTGTCCGGCTGACTTGTCAGGCCTGACGCTGCGGTGCCTTGTGCACCATGGTGTAGGCGTAGTCGACACCCATGCCGTACGCGCCGCTGTGTTCCAGCACCAGGTCCATCACCGCCTGATAAGTGTCTTTGTGTGCCCAGTCACGCTGGTACTCGAGCAGCACTTGCTGCCAGGTCACCGGTACGGCACCGGCCTGAATCATCCGCTGCACCGACATGTCGTGGGCTTCTTTGGTGGTGCCGCCGGATGCGTCGGTGACGATGTAAACCTCGTAACCTTCAGCCAGCGCTTCCAGGGCCGGGAACGTCAGGCAGACCTCGGTCCACAGCGCGGCGATGATCAGCTTCTTGCGGCCAGTGGCCTTCACCGCGTCAACCAGCGCCTTGTCTTCCCAGGAGTTCATCGAGGTGCGCTCGATCGGCTTCTGTTCCGGGTGCACCGCCAGCAGTTCCGGCCAGATGTAGCCGCTGAAGCTTTCGGTTTCGACCGAGGTGTAGATGGTCGGCACGTTGAAGATCTTCGCTGCCTTGGCCAGGCCGACGGTGTTGTTCTTCAGGGTCTGACGGTCGATCGACTGCACGCCGAAAGCCATTTGCGGCTGGTGGTCGATCAGGATCAGGGCGGAGTTGGTCGGGTTGAGCAGTTCACGGATAGACATGGCGCGTTCCTTTTGATGTCGATTCAGAGTTTCGATTGGGTAATGGGGGAGTCGAGTGGCTTGCCGTCTTCGGCGTTGTTGTCTCGGCTTGGATGTCACTTTAGGGGCTGGCCGATAAAGGGACAATTCCCTAAAATCGAGAATCATTGATTCTAAAAAAGGGACAATCATGGATCGCATCGAATGCATGCGCGCCTTCGTGGTGACGGTCGGCGAAAACGGCTTCGCAGCCGCCGCCCGGGCCATGGACGTGCCCCGGTCGAAAGTCAGCAAACAGATTCAAGCGCTGGAAGAAGCCATCGGCGTGCAACTGCTGCAACGCACCACCCGCAGCCTGCACCTGACCGAGGCTGGCGCGGAGTATTTCGAAGCGGCGCGGGAAGTGATTGCGGCACTGGACGAGGCCGAGCAGCGAGCGCGGGACGGGGTGGGCGAATTGCGCGGGGTGTTGCGGGTCAACGCGCCGATGTCGTTCGGCTTGCGGCGGCTGGGCAAACTGATTCCGCTGTTTCATGAACAGCACCCGAACATCGAGCTGCAACTGGTACTCAGCGACCAACAGGTCGATCCGGTGCGCGGCGGGTTCGACGTGACCATCCGCATCGCCAGCCTGCCCGACTCGACCATGATCGCCCGGCAACTGGCGCCGGCGCCGCGCATCATGGTCGCCTCCCCCGCTTACCTCGAGCGCGCGGGCACGCCGCAGTCGCCGCAGGATCTGCGCTCGCATCAATGCTTGAACTACGGCTATCTGCAAAGTGGCGTCAGTCTGCAACTGTGCAACGGCAAGGAGACGCAGCGAGTCAACGTCACCGGACCGCTGCACGCCAACAACGGCGACTTGCTGGCGCAAGCGGCCGAGGCCGGCATGGGCATCGCGCTGCTGCCGGACTTCATCGTCGAAGAAGCACTGGCGGCCGGGCGACTGGTGCCGGTGCTGTGCGAATGGCAGGCCCCGGCGATCACCATCAACGCGGTGTATTCGTCAGCGCGGCGGGTGCCGCAGAAGACCCGGGCGTTTATCGAGTTTCTGGTGGGGCAACTGGCGCCGGCTTGCGAATCCCCAACCGGCTGATCCACACCGCCGCCAGAATCACGCTGCCACCGAGGAACAATCGACCCAACTCTTCATGCTGATTCCAGATCAGCAGGTTCAGCAGCAACCCCACCGGCACGTGCAGGTTGTTCATCACCGCCAGGGTGCCGCCGTTGACCAGGCACGCGCCCTTGTTCCACCAGTACAGGCCGAGTGCGGTCGAGACCAGACCGAGGAACACCAGCACGCCCCATTGCAGCGGCGCTTCGGGCAGGAAACTGGATTTGCCGAACAGCAGGAACGCCGGCAACGCCACCGCCAGTGCGCCGAGGTAGAAGAAACCGAAGCGCCGGTAGTGCGGCAGATCGCTCGGGTGCTTCGCCACCAGATGCTTGTACAGCACCTGCCCGGCGGCGTAGGTGAAGTTGGCCAGTTGCAGCAACAGGAAACCCATGAAGAAGTCCGGGTTGATCCGGTCGTAGCGAATCACCGCAGCGCCTGCGACCGCCACCAGTGCGGCGATCAGCGCCCACGGGTTGAAGCGTCGGTTGAGAGCGTCTTCGATCAACGTCACATGCAACGGCGTGAGGATGGTGAACAGCAGCACTTCCGGCACCGTCAGCACGCGGAAGCTCAGGTACAGGCAGACGTAGGTCACGCCGAACTGCAACGCACCGATCAGCAGCATGCCGCGCATGAACGCCGGTTCCACCGAGCGCCAGCGCGTCAGCGGGATGAACACCAGCCCGGCCAGCACCACACGCACCAGCACCGCGAAGTAGCTGTCGACATGCCCGGCCAGGTATTCGCCGATCAGACTGAAGGAAAACGCCTGGATCAGCGTGACAATAAGTAGATAGCCCATGGTCGCCTCGATTTCGAATGGCGGCGACGATAGCGGTTTTTCCCGGCCATCGCTAAATCCCGGGCAAAAAAAAGCCCGATCTCGCTAAAGCGTTCAATCGGGCTACAGCACTCAGGAGCAACAAGTGCAAAGGGAGGTTCGATGCGCGTAGAGCCTTGAAGGGGTTGCGCCAGGTCACTAGAACAATCGGCGATTATCTGGCGATTAACATATCAAGCGACCTGGGAGAGTTTGGCGTTGGCCTGGTTGAGGCCTTTCTCCTGGAAGTCGCCGCCCAGGTTCATGCCTTCAGCGTGGATGAAGGTCACGTCGTGGATGCCGATGAAACCCATCACCTGACGCAGGTACGGTTCCTGGTGATCCGCCGGGCCGCCGGCGTAGATGCCGCCGCGAGCGGTCAGCACGTAGGCACGCTTGCCGCTGAGCAGGCCTTGCGGACCGGTCTCGGTGTACTTGAAGGTCACGCCGGCACGCAACACATGGTCGAGCCAGGCTTTCAGGGTGCTTGGAATCGCGAAGTTGTACATCGGCGCGGCCATCACCAGCACGTCGGCGGCCAGCAGTTCATCGGTCAGTTCGTTGGAGCGATCCAGCGAGGACTGTTCGTTGGCGTTGCGCTGTTCCGCGGATTTCATCCAGCCGCCCAGCAGGTTGCTGTCCAGGTGTGGCACCGGGTTCACGGCGAGGTCACGGACGGTGATCTGATCGGCCGGATGTGCAGCTTTCCACTGACTGATGAAAGTCTGGGTCAGTTGACGGGATACCGAGTCTTGCTGGCGGGCGCTGCTTTCGATGATCAGAACGCGGGACATGGTGTGTAGCCTCCATCCGAGAATGTTGTAAGTCGATGGAGTGAAGGTTAAACAGAGTCGTATCGATGAAAAAGCGCAAATAATTGCTGCAAACCATCGAAATATTCGTTTAGATGCAAGCTACACCTGCAGGAGCGGGCTGACTCGCTCCTACAGAGAGGCAAAACCGCTATTTCGGGTTGCAGGTCAGTTCGACGCGCAGCTTGATGATCTCCCGGGAGAACTTGGCGGTGGCGTTGGTGTGTTTGCCGGCCGGCACTTCGATATTGCGGGTGCGCGGCGCTTCCGGGCCATTGCTGAACACGACTTTGCAGACCGCGTCGACCTCGCCGTAGTTGGCGACCCGGATGGAGCCGATGTCTTTATCGGTATCGAAGGACTCGTAGTCGATCTTCAGGCCATTGAGATTCTTCTGCACATCGATCGGATACGCAAACGCGGTCAGCGGCAGCAACGCCAGTACCACACAACAGAATTTTTTCATTCGGCAGTCTCCATGAGGGACAGCCAGCTTAGGACAAGAGGAGCTATCGATGAAAGCGCCCCGCGTGACCCTCGATCAATGGCGAACATTGCAGGCGGTGGTCGACCACGGCGGATTCGCCCAGGCCGCCGAAGCGTTGCACCGTTCGCAATCGTCGGTGAGCTACACCGTCGCCCGCATGCAGGACCAGCTCGGTGTGCCGTTGCTGCGCATCGACGGCCGCAAGGCGGTGCTGACCGAAGCCGGCGGCGTGTTGCTGCGGCGTTCGCGACAACTGGTGAAACAGGCCAGCCAACTGGAAGACCTCGCCCATCACATGGAGCAAGGCTGGGAAGCCGAAGTGCGACTGGTGGTCGATGCCGCCTACCCGAGCGCCCGCCTCGTTCGCGCATTGACCGCATTCATGCCGCAGAGCCGTGGCTGCCGCGTGCGTCTGCGTGAAGAAGTGCTGTCGGGGGTCGAGGAGGTGTTGCTCGAAGGCGTGGCCGATCTGGCGATCACCGGCCTGAGCATTCCCGGCTACCTCGGCGCGGAGTTGAGCGATGTGGAATTTGTCGCCGTCGCCCACCCCGAACACGCGCTGCATCGGCTGAACCGTGAACTGAATTTCCAGGACCTGGAAACCCAGATGCAAGTGGTGATCCGCGACTCCGGCCGCCAGCAACCCCGGGACGTCGGCTGGCTCGGTGCGGAGCAGCGGTGGACCGTCGGCAGCCTCGCCACCGCCGCCAATTTCGTCTCCAGCGGCCTGGGCTTTGCCTGGCTGCCACGGCACATGATCGAACGTGAATTGAAGGAAGGCCTGCTCAAGCTGCTACCGTTGGATCAGGGCGGCAGCCGCAATCCGAGTTTCTATCTGTATTCGAACAAGGACAAACCGCTGGGCCCGGCTTCGCAGATCCTCGTCGAACTGTTGCGCACCTTCGACACCTTGCCGCTGGACGCACCGTTCGCCGCCCCCGAACAAGCCTGACACGGAGTTCACCGATGGCGTATTTCGAGCATGAAGGCTGCAACCTGCACTACGAGGAATATGGCCACGGCGATCCGTTGCTGCTGGTTCACGGGCTCGGCTCAAGCACCCTGGACTGGGAAATGCAGATCCCGGCACTGGCCGCACAATACCGAGTGATCGTCCCGGACGTGCGCGGCCATGGTCGCTCCGACAAGCCCCGCGAGCGCTACAGCATCGCCGGTTTCAGCGCCGACATTGTCGCCCTGATCGAACATTTGAAGCTCGGCCCGGTGCACTACGCCGGGCTGTCCATGGGCGGCATGATCGGCTTCCAGTTCGCCGTCGATCAGCCGCAGATGCTCAAGAGCCTGACCATCGTCAACAGCGCGCCCGAGGTCAAGGTGCGCAGTCGTGACGATTATTGGCAGTGGTTCAAGCGCTGGAGCCTGATGCGTTTGCTGAGTCTGGCCACCATCGGCAAGGCCTTGGGCGCCAAACTGTTCCCCAAACCGGAGCAGGCGGATTTGCGACAGAAGATGGCCGAGCGCTGGGCAAAAAACGACAAACGTGCTTATCTCGCCAGCTTCGATGCGATTGTTGGCTGGGGGGTTCAGGAACGACTTTCGAGGATCTCCTGTCCAACGCTCGTCGTCAGCGCCGACCGGGACTACACCCCCGTCTCGCTGAAAGAAACCTATGTCAGACTGCTGCCCGATGCGCGGCTGGTGGTGATCGCCGATTCGCGCCACGCCACCCCGCTCGATCAACCCGAACGCTTCAATCAAACGCTGCTGGCGTTTCTCGCCACAGCCGATATTCACCCTCAGGATCACTGAACCATGCTGAAAAAACTCGCCCTCGCCGCCGGCACCGTGCTGTTCGCCGCCAACCTGATGGCTGCCACGCCGGCCAAGGCGCCACACGTTGAACTGGTGACCACCAATGGCACCATCGAAATCGAGCTGGATCCGGTCAAGGCGCCGATCAGTACCAAGAACTTCCTCGATTACGTCGACAGCGGTTTCTACACCAACACCATTTTTCACCGTGTGATCCCGGGCTTCATGGCCCAGGGCGGCGGCTTCACCCAGCAGATGCAGCAAAAAGAAACCAAGGCCCCGATCAAGAACGAAGCCAGCAACGGTCTGCACAACGTTCGCGGCACCCTGTCGATGGCCCGCACTTCCGATCCGAACTCGGCCACCAGCCAGTTCTTCATCAACGTCGCCGACAACGCGTTCCTCGATCCGGGCCGCGACGCCGGTTACGCGGTGTTCGCCAAAGTGGTCAAGGGCATGGACGTGGTCGACATCATCGTCAACTCCCAGACCACCACCAAACAGGGCATGCAAAACGTGCCTGTCGACCCTGTGATCATCAAGTCGGCCAAGCGCATCGACTAAGCTTTACAGGGCATATCGAGCGGCGACGGTTGAACACCGCGCCGCTCACACTGATAAAAGGAGAGCCCGTACTCCGGGCGGTTATCTGATGCTCTATCGCCGTTTCGAACAACTGATCGACATATTCCGTGACGCGCCTACGGCATCCCCGCCGGACCGTGTTCTGCCCTTCTATACCTATTACCTGAAGCAGGTCTGGCCGAGTTTCGCCGCCCTGCTGATCGTCGGTCTGTTCGGTGCCCTGATCGAAGTGGCGCTGTTCAGCTACCTGAGCCGCATCATCGACCTTGCACAAGGCACGCCGAACGTCGATTTCTTCAAGGTGCATGGCGCCGAACTGGCGTGGATGGCCGTGGTGGCCCTGCTCCTGCGACCCCTGTTCCTGGCCCTGCACGACATGCTGGTGCACCAGACCCTGAGCCCGAGCATGACCAGCCTCATCCGCTGGCAGAACCACAGTTACGTGCTCAAGCAGAGCCTGAATTTCTTCCAGAACGACTTCGCCGGGCGCATCGCCCAGCGCATCATGCAGACCGGCAACTCGCTGCGTGATTCCGCGGTGCAGGCGGTGGACGCGTTGTGGCACGTGCTGATCTATGCGATCAGCTCGCTGGTGCTGTTCGCCGAAGCCGACTGGCGCCTGATGATCCCGCTGCTGACGTGGATCGCCGCCTACATCGGCGCGCTCTACTACTTCGTGCCACGGGTCAAGGACCGCTCCGTCGCCGCTTCCGACGCGCGCTCGAAACTGATGGGCCGCATCGTCGACGGCTACACCAACATCGCCACCCTGAAGCTGTTCGCCCACACCAACTTCGAACAGCACTACGCCCGCGAGGCGATTCAGGAACAGACCGAAAAAGCCCAGCTGGCCGGCCGCGTGGTCACCAGCATGGACGTGGCCATCACCACCATGAACGGTCTGCTGATCGTCGGCACGACGGGGCTGGCCCTGTGGCTGTGGACGCAATCGGTGATCAGCGTCGGCGCCATCGCCCTGGCCACCGGCCTGGTGATCCGTATCGTCAACATGTCCGGCTGGATCATGTGGGTGGTAACCGGCATCTTCGAGAACATCGGCATGGTCCAGGACGGTCTGCAGACCATCTCGCAACCGGTCAGCGTCACCGACCGCGAACAGGCCAAACCGCTGGCTGTGGCCCGTGGCGAAGTGCGTTTCGAGCACGTGGATTTTCACTACGGCAAGAAGAAAGGCATCATCGGCGACCTCAACCTGACCATCAAACCCGGCGAGAAAATCGGCCTGATCGGCCCGTCCGGCGCCGGCAAATCGACCCTGGTCAACCTGCTGCTGCGGCTGTACGACGTCGAGGGCGGGCGGATCCTGATCGACGGCCAGAACATCGCCGAAGTCGGCCAGGAAAGCCTGCGTGCGCGGATCGGCATGATCACCCAGGACACCTCGCTGCTGCACCGTTCGATCCGCGACAACTTGCTGTACGGCAAGCCCGACGCCACCGACGCCGAGCTCTGGGAAGCGGTGCGCAAGGCCCGGGCCGACGAGTTCATTCCGCTGCTATCGGATGCCGAAGGACGCACCGGATTCGATGCCCATGTCGGCGAGCGCGGGGTGAAGCTGTCCGGCGGCCAGCGCCAGCGGATCGCGATTGCGCGAGTGCTGCTCAAGGACGCGCCGATTCTGATCATGGACGAAGCGACCTCGGCGCTGGACTCGGAAGTCGAAGCGGCGATCCAGGAAAGCCTCGAAACCCTGATGCAGGGCAAGACCGTGATCGCCATTGCTCACCGACTCTCGACCATTGCCCGCATGGACCGGCTGGTGGTGCTGGAAAACGGCAGGATCGCCGAGACCGGCAACCATGCCGAACTGCTGGCCCATGGCGGATTGTACGCACGGCTATGGGCGCACCAGACCGGAGGGTTTGTCGGCATCGACTGATCCGGCAAGAAACGCAAAAACCGCCACAGCCCTTCCACCACGGGCTCTGGCGGTTTTTTCATGGCTGCTGGAAATCCCCGCATTCCCTGCTGTACTCAGCGAAGGCTCTGGAGATGAACCTGTCGTAATTGCAAGGAAGCACAACTCGATGCAGTCTCGATAGCGCGTCTATCAAGGACTCTCTCATGTCTCTGTTAAAACGTTCGGCCACGGAGTTGTTGGGTACGTTCTGGTTGGTGCTGGGTGGTTGCGGCAGTGCGGTGATCGCCGCGTCCTCACCTGTGGGGATCGGCGTGCTGGGGGTGGCCCTGGCATTTGGCCTGACGGTGCTGACCATGGCGTTTGCCATCGGCCACATCAGCGGCTGTCATCTCAACCCGGCCGTGTCGGTCGGTCTGGTCGTCGGTGGTCGGTTCCCGGCCAAAGAACTGCCCGCCTACATCATCGCCCAGGTGATCGGCGGGATCCTGGCAGCGGCACTGCTGTATCACATCGCCAGCGGCAAGGAAGGATTCGACATCGCCGCCGGCCTTGCTTCAAACGGTTATGGCGAGCACTCGCCAGGCAAATACTCGATGGCCTCCGGGTTCGTCACAGAGCTGGTGATGACCGCCATGTTCGTGGTGATCATCCTCGGCGCCACTGACAAACGCGCCCCCGCGGGACTGGCACCGATTGCCATCGGCCTGGCCCTGACGCTGATCCACCTGATCTCGATTCCGGTGACCAACACCTCAGTCAACCCGGCCCGCAGCACGGGCCCGGCGCTGATGGTCGGTGGCTGGGCCATCGCGCAGTTGTGGATGTTCTGGGTCGCGCCGCTGTTGGGTGCGGTGCTTGGCGGGGGGATTTATCGTTGGCTGGGTGACGAAGACAAGTAGTTTCAGCTCGAAAAAAGACCGCGTGCAAGAACTTCCCACGCGGTCTTCTTTTTGAAAAAATAAATAAAAACAACAATATCCCGCAACAAGCAAGTGACTGACACTCAAATAAAAATCCATTAACTTGTAAATGCGCCAATCAAGGACGCAACAACACACGACAACAATCAAAGTTCAGAGGAATGAAACATGCCTGCCTGTCGCAGGCAAACATACCCTTGAATAACGAAATCATGGAATTGATAAAATGAACCTTATTCGAAACACCCTGCTCAGCCTGCTTGTTCTTCCCGTATACATTGGTTTTGCCTCGGCAGCCCTGTCGCCAATGATCAATTCGAACCATCCGTTGGAAGTTGATATGGTCGACGCATTATCGGAAATTCGGCCAGAACTTAATTGTTCCGACGATCATACAACTGGCATAACTCAATGTGTGAGGCCCACTTATCTTTATACCTGCTCCGTCGCCAAGCGACCGAGCCTTTTAATTCAATACCATTCCAACATTGCCACTATCGAGGAGTTCGACACTCAGGCGAGATCCAAAGGCCTGTCCAACTGCTACGCCGGCAGTTTTTGATCAGCACGACCTGGCCATGATTTAACATCGGTTTTCGTGACAATGAATCGGCCGGGGGGCTTTCATCTATTGAGCCCTGGTCGAAGTTCAAAAACCTTGTGGCTGTTTGTAGGGCAGCGCCTCACGAGCCTGCTCTACATAACTCATCACACCGGCGCGCTCCTGCTGAAGAAAATCCTTCACGGCGGCTTTCAGGCCGGGATGGCGCAAGTAGTGCCAAGAGTGGGTAATCACGGGTTCAAAACCGCGAATCAACTTGTGTTCGCCCTGAGCACCGGCGTCGAAACGTTGGTAACCCTGGGCAATCGCGTAGTCCATGCCCTGGTAAAAACAGGTTTCGAAATGCAGCCGGTCGTACTCGGCCAGACATCCCCAGTAACGCCCGTAGAAACTGTCGCCACCCACAAGGCTGAACGCCATCGCCACCGGCCTTGACCCCTGTTTGGCCAGCACGACACGAATCGATTCCGGCATGCGCTCAGCCAGCAGGCTGAAAAACTCCCGCGTCAGGTACGGTGCCTGACGGCGTACCGCATAAGTGTTGGCGTAGCAGGCATAGACAAAATCCCACTGCGCCTCGTCCAGCTCTCGCCCCTCAAGCCATTCGAATTCGAAGCCCTGCCCCGCCACTTGCTCGCGCTCCTTGCGCATCTGCTTGCGCTTGCGCGAGCTGAGCACGTCGAGAAAGTCCTGGAAGTCGCGATAGCCGCGATTCTGCCAGTGGTACTGACAGCCGATGCGTTGCAGCCAGCCCGGCTGCTCGGACATCGCAGCGTCGGTAAAGGCATCGGTGAAGTTGATGTGGGCGCCAGAGAGTTCTTCGATTTCCAGATAGCCCGGCAGGCTCTTGAGCAGTTCGAATCCGTCCTCGACGTTCGCCGCCAACAGGCGTGGCCCGGTGACCGGACTGAACGGCACCGCACTCAAAAACTTGGGGTAGTAATCGATGCCGGCACGGGCGCAGGCATCGGCCCAGCCGTGATCGAAGACGTATTCGCCATAGGAATGCCACTTGCGATAACCGGGCAGCGCCGCGATCAGACGACCGTCTTCGACATGCAGCAAATGCTCCGCCTGCCAGCCGGTGTGCGGGCCGACACTGCCGCTGTCTTCCAGCGCGCCGAGGAAGGCATGGCGCAGAAACGGCTGGTTGTCCGGCACCAGTGCATCCCAGAGTGCCGGTTCGATTTCCGACAGTTTTTGCAGGCGCTGCAACGGCATTTTCCTCTCCACTTTTGGCCCTGAAAGCCTCGCGAGTATCGCTGATCGGCCCTGTCTTGCCCACGTCCGATTGCGCGACAGCGCTCTAGATCAATAGTTCACGCAAGTTTCGCATCGTCATCAACCTGCCATCACCGTGCCACTGCTCTGTCATAAACCATCGCGATACTGGCGCCTGTTTTTAGAGCGCCGGGTTCTACCCGGACACAGTTTTCCGACGTTCAAATCGTCGGTTGTGCCCAGGATGGTTCAGCCATCCCTCTCATCTTCGGAGATTGCTATGCGTCTTGCTTCCACGAAAACTGCGGCGGCCCTGTGCGGTGGCCTGTTGCTGGCCATGAGTGTTCCGGCCAGTGCCGCAGTCGACGCCAAACTGCTCGACATGCTCAAGGCTAACGGTTCCATCACCCAGGCGCAGTACGTAGAACTGCAAACCGAACTGGCCCAGGATCAGAAGGCCCAGCAAATCGCGCAGCAGGCGCAGCAAGAGACCAACGAGCAAATCGCGGCAACCGCGAAGAAAACCAACGAGCTGAGCAGCTTCGACCAGAAGCTGGCCTGGGCTGCCAAGACCCAGTTCAAGGGTGACGTACGTTTCCGTCAGGAAACCGTGAAGAACGATGGCGTGCCGAACGCCAAGGACCAGGACCGTCAGCGCATTCGTGCCCGTCTGGGTGCCTACACCGAAATCAACCCGCAGGTTGACACCGGTATCCGTATCGCCACCGGCAGCAGCGACGACGCCCGCTCCACCAACCAGGACCTGAACAACTACTTCGACAAGAAGCAGATCTGGCTCGACCTGGGCTACGTCGACTACCACCCTGACGCGGTCAAGAACCTGCACCTGATCGCCGGTAAAATGAATCAGCCTTGGGTGAGCATGGGCGACATCATCTGGGACAGCGACATCAACCCGGAAGGCCTGGCTGTCACCTACAAGTACCCGCTGAACGGCAGCGCCGAACTGTTCGGTAGCGCCGGTCACTACACCCTCAAGGACAACGTCGACGGCGAAGGTGTGCAGTTCAAGCACGACCTGCGTCTGTACGCTGGCCAGCTGGGCGGTCGCTTCGCGCTGACCGACAGCCTGAAACTGACCTTGGGCGGCAGCATCTACTCCTACGACAACGACAAGGACAGCGCCTGCCCTACCAGCGGCACCGTTACTGCACCATGCGCCCTGGCCGTCAACGGCAACAGCCCGAACGAAACCTTCAAACTGTATGAAGGCTTTGGTCAGCTGGACATCGCCAACCTGCCGGTTCCGCTGTCGATCTACGGTCAGTACGTGAACAACAACGATGCCAGCAACGACCAGGACACTGGCTGGCTGGCCGGCGTGAAGACCAAGGTTTACGGCTTCGGCATCGATTACAACTACCGCGACGTACAGCGTAACGCGGTGGTGGGTGCCTTCACCGACTCCGACTTCGCCAACGGTTACACCGGTTCCCGCGGCAGCAAGCTGAAAGTGAGCTACGAGCTGGACAAGAACTTCACCCTCGGCGCCACCTACTTCATGGCTAACTCGGACTACACCAACGCCAGCCTGAAGAAGACCGACTCCGACATCAACACCCTGCAACTGGATGCTGAAGCCAAGTTCTAAAACAGCAGTCATAAGCGGCAAGCTTCAAGTGAATGCCTCGCTTGAAGCTTGAAGCTTGAAGCTTGAAGCTTGAAGCTGAAGTTATCCTACAGCCCGGCGCCGCAGCAGCGATCCCCATCATCCGTTCGCTGCTGTTACGCCGGGCTGTTTTTTTGCCTCAGGAATTGTCTTTGCGGCGCTGCGCCGCCAGCCGCTCGGCCAACGCATCCACACCCTCATCCGGTTTCTCCGGCATCACCCGCAATGTCGCCTGCATCAAGCGCATCTGGCGGATGAAGCGCCGGCAATTTCGGCAGAACATCAGGTGATGACGCACCATCAGCTTCTCGCGAAAGCTCAACTGGCCATCGAGATAATCGCTGGAGCGCGCCACTTGTTCTTTACAGGTCAGCATTCGCCGGTCTCCTCGAAATGCTCCACGGTGGCGAAGACTTTCAGCCGCGCACGATGCAGCAGCACACGGACATTGGAGAGCGAGATCTCCAGAAGATTACAGATCTCCTCCAGCTCCAGCCCCTGACGCTCGCGCAGCAACAGCACACTGCTTTGCAGTTCTGACAGGCTGAGCAACGTGTGCTCCAGGCATTCGCGCAGTTCATTTTCGGTCAGCAACGCTTCGGGCGTGTCCTGATGCCAGGCGAACGGTGCGACCAGCCAGTGGCCGTCGCCGGGGGAAAAGCGATCATCGTCTATGGTGCCGTGAGGCGACGGCAGATCATCCATCAGCACCTCGCGGCGGTTCTGCTTGTAACGGCCCTTGGCCGAATTGGCGGTGATGGTCAGCAACCAGGTCTTGAGACTGGAGCGTCCCTCGAAGCTGCCGATATGCCGCACCACTGACAGCCAGGCGTCCTGCACTACTTCTTCGACGTGGCGCTGGCCGACAATCGCATAGGCCACCGCGCGCATGGCGCTCTGGTAGGTGGTGACCAGTTCCTTGAAAGCCTTTTGCTCGCCGGCCAGCAGGCGTGCCAGCAATTGAGAGTCATCCGTTGCAGCCATCGATACCTCACGGGCAAAAAAAATCGCAGCCTGCGACGGCTTCCGAAGGAGCGTGCAGACTGCGATCTTTTAACACGGACTCAGCGCTTGCGCAGAATCACGCTACCAATCGAATAACCGGCGCCGAACGAACTCAGCACCGCCAGCGAACCGGCCGCCAGATCGTCCTGATACTTGTGGAACGCGATCACGGAACCGGCGGAGCTGGTGTTGGCGTAAGTGTCGAGAATCACCGGTGCTTCTTCTTCGGTCGCTTCGCGGCCCAGCAACTTGCGCACGATCAGGTGGTTCATGCTCAGGTTGGCCTGGTGCAGCCAGAAGCGCTTCACGTCACCGACGTTGAGCTTGTTCTCTTCCAGGTGTTCACCGATCAGTTCGGCCACCATCGGACACACGTCCTTGAACACCTTGCGGCCTTCCTGCACGAACAGTTTGTCGCGAGCACCGATGCCCTCTTCCGCTGCGCGGTTGAGGAAGCCGAAGTTGTTGCGGATGTTGTTGGAGAACTTGGTCAGCAGTTTGGTGCTGACCACGTCGAACTGGTGCTTCGACGTTGCCGTATCGGCACGCTCGATGACGACAGCAGTAGCCGCGTCACCGAAGATGAAGTGGCTGTCGCGATCGCGGAAGTTCAGGTGACCGGTGCAGACTTCCGGGTTGACCATCAGGATCGCCCGGGCCTGGCCCAGTTGCACGGTGTTGGCGGCTTGCTGGATGCCGAAGGTCGCCGACGAGCAGGCAACGTTCATGTCGAAACCGAAACCCTGGATGCCCAGTGCTTCCTGGACTTCGATGGCGATGGCCGGATAGGCACGTTGCAGGTTGGAGCAGGCGACGATTACGCCGTCGATATCAGCGGCGGTCTTGCCGGCGCGCTGCAAGGCTTGCTCGGCAGCGCCGATGGCCATCTGGCAAAGCACCGACCATTCGTCGTTGGAGCGCTCCGGCAGGCGTGGCGCCATGCGTTGCGGATCAAGGATGCCGTCCTTGTCCATGACAAAGCGGCTCTTGATGCCCGAGGCTTTTTCGATGAACGCGGCGCTGGATTCGGTCAGGGCCTGGATCTCGCCGCTGGCGATGGCGTCGGCGTTGTCCGCGTTGAACTGCGCGACGTAGGTATTGAAAGACTGCACCAGCTCTTCGTTGGAGATGCTGTTGGCCGGGGTATACAGGCCGGTGCCGCTGATGACGACGTTATGCATGGTCGTTTCTCTAATCTGTTCAGGCAGAAAGTGCTGGCACCGACGTGCCAACACGCAAAGGGTCTATTCCCATAGAGGGGACGCAAAAACCTGGCATCGCTTTATTCCGACCTCGCCCGCGGCTGACAAGGCTCAAAACCGCGGGGCCGGCGTTTATAGGCGCGAAGTTTGCCATAAACCTTGGCATTTGGCGCCTTTTGCAGGATCGGAGGTCAGGCCTCGACCTGCGTCCACTGTTTGTTCAGGCGCTTGTCGGAGATCGGCACTTTCGTCCCCAACTGCTGGGCGAACAGCGACACCCGGTACTCCTCCAGCCACCAGCGATACAGCTCAAGCTGCGGATCACGCTTGCCTTCCTGGGCATGTTTGGCGGCGCGAGTCTGGTATTGCGTCCAGAGGCCGGCGAGTTCGCCGCTCCAGACCCGATCCTTCTGCACCTGGGCGCCAAGCTTCTCGAAACGTTGCTCGACGGCCTTCAGATAGCGCGGCAACTCTTTGAGCCAGAGCATCGGCGTTTCCCGGACGAAGCCCGGATACACCAGATGACTGAGCTGCTGCTTGATGTCGTTAAGCGCCACTGCCTGAGCCAGGTCGATCTTGCCCTTGAAGCGTTTTTGCAGGCCATGCCAGAGCTTAAGGATTTCCAGGGTCAGACGCGCCACGCGCTCCGCATGCTCGGTCCAGCTGCCACGCTTGCGCTCGGCCAATGCTGCCAGACCTGCGCCGTCGCGAGGCAACGGGTCTTCACCATCAAGAATGCAGCTGTCGAGGCTGGCCAGCAGAATGTCTTCGACCAGCGCATCGACCCGACCCAGTTCGCGGTACAGCAGGCCCAGTTCGGTCAGTCCCGGCAACTTGCCGCGCAGGAACTTGGCCGGTTCGGCCAGTTGCTGCATCAGCAGACGCTGCAAGGCGCGGCGGTGCTGGAACTCGGCTTCGGCCGGGGTCGAGAAGCGCCCTTCCTTGACCGTGCCGCCCTCTTCCACCAGCGCCGGATAGACCGTCATCGACAGCCCGGCAATCTTCTGCTGAGTCTTTTCCGCCACCGGCGCGAAGACCTTGGCCTCCACCGGTTGCTGACTTTTCGCACTTTGCGGCACGGCCAACGCGGCCTGGCTGGCTTCAGCGAAACGTGCGGTCAGTTCCGCCAGATCCCGGCCCTCGCCGAGGAACTTGCCCTGGCCGTCGACGATTTCCAGGTTCATCCGCAGATGGCTTTCGACCTGCTGCGCCGCTTCGGCCCAGGCCTCATCACTGACCCGCGCACCGGTCATGCGCAGCAGTTCACGGCCCAACGCTTGCGGCAACGAACCTTCGGCGAAGGTCATGCGTTGCAGGGCAGCCTTGATGAAGTCCGGCACCGGCACGAAGTTCTTGCGCAGGGCCTTGGGCAGGTTGCGCACCAGCGCGATGCACTTGGCCTCGATCAGTCCTGGCACCAGCCATTCCAGGCGTTCCGGTGGCAGCATCGGCAACAACGGCGCCGGCACGCGCAGGGTCACGCCGTCGCGCGGGTGATTCGGTTCGAAGTGGTAACTCAGCGCCAGTTCCAGATCGCCGATGTGCAGGGTGTCCGGGTAATGCTGGGCGGTGACTTCGCTGGCTTCGCGGGCCAGCACGTCTTCCTCGCGCATGATCAGCAGTTGCGGGTCTTTCTGGCTGTTGACCCGATACCAGCTGTCGAAGGTCGCGGTCTGGTGGATCTCCGCCGGCAGTCGCGCGTCGTAGAACGCGTAGAGGGTTTCCTCGTCGGCCAGAATGTCCCGGCGACGGGCCTTGGCTTCCAGTTCGTCGAGCTGCTCCAGCAATTGCTTGTTGGCGGTCAGGCATTTGGCCCGGGACTGAATCTCGCCCCGCACCAGGCCTTCGCGGATGAACAGCTCCCGCGAAACCACAGGATCCACCGGGCCGTAATGCACCGGTCGGCGACCGACCACGATCAGCCCGAACAGGGTGATCTGTTCGAATGCGACGACCTGACCGCGCTTCTTCTCCCAGTGCGGTTCGAAGTGGTTCTTCTTGATGAGGTGCCCGGCCAGCGGCTCGATCCAGTCGGCGTCGATCTTCGCCACCATCCGCGCGTAGAGCTTGGTGGTTTCCACCAGTTCGGCGGTCATCACCCACTGCGGGCGCTTCTTGCCGATGCCCGACGACGGGTGAATCCAGAAGCGCCGCTGACGGGCGCCAAGATAGTCGCCGTCCTCGGTTTTCTGGCCGATCTGGCTGAGCAGACCGACCAGCACAGCCTTGTGCAGTTTCGGATAGTCCGCCGGCTCTTTATTGAGGCTCAACTGCAAGTCGCGGCAGATCAGGCTCAACTGGCGATGGGAATCGCGCCACTCGCGCAAGCGCAGGTAGTTGAGGAAATTCTTGCGGCACCAGTTGCGCAGCGGATTGGCGGTCAACGCCTGGCGCTGTTCTTCGAAGCCACGCCACAGATTGACCAGCGCAGCGAAGTCCGAATCGGCATCCTTCCATTGTGCATGGGCCTGATCGGCGGCTTGCTGACGCTCCGGCGGACGCTCGCGCGGATCCTGAATCGACATGGCACTGGCGACGATCAGCACTTCCTGCAAGCTGCCGAGCTTGGCGGCTTCGAGCAGCATGCGGCCCATGCGCGGGTCCACCGGCAGACGCGCCAGCTGGCGGCCGAGCGGGGTCAGCTGACTGTTGCGATCCACCGCCGAGAGTTCTTGCAGCAGGTTGAAACCGTCGCTGATCGCCTTGCCGTCCGGCGGCTCGATGAACGGGAACGCGGTGATCTCGCCGAGGCGCAGATGCAGCATCTGCAAAATAACTGCCGCGAGGTTGGTACGCAGGATTTCCGGATCGGTAAATTCCGGCCGACCAAGGAAATCCTCTTCGCTGTACAGGCGCACGCAGATACCCGGCTCGACCCGTCCGCAGCGACCTTTACGCTGGTTGGCACTGGCCTGGGAAATCGCCTCGATCGGCAGGCGCTGGACCTTGGCGCGGTAGCTGTAGCGGCTGATGCGTGCGGTGCCGCTGTCGATCACGTAACGGATGCCCGGCACGGTCAGCGAGGTTTCGGCAACGTTGGTCGCCAGCACCACACGACGGCCCGGGTGGGACTGGAAGATCCGCTGCTGCTCTGCCGGCGACAGGCGGGCGTACAACGGCAGGATTTCGGTGTGTTTGAGCTGGGCCTTGCGCAGCATGTCGGCGGCGTCGCGGATCTCACGCTCGCCGGGCAGGAACACTAGCACGTCGCCAGGGCTGCGGCGCTCGCTGCGCTCATAGGCGGCGATTTCGTCGAGTGTGGCGAGGATCGCCTGATCCACGGTCAGGTCGTCCTCGACGCGGTTGCCCTCTTCGTCCTGCTCAAGCGTCAGCGGGCGATACCAGGTTTCCACCGGGAAGGTGCGGCCGGACACTTCAACAATCGGGGCATCGTCAAAATGCTTGGAGAAACGCTCCAGATCGATGGTCGCCGAGGTGATGATGACTTTCAGGTCCGGACGACGCGGCAGCAGGGTTTTCAGGTAGCCGAGCAGGAAGTCGATGTTGAGGCTGCGTTCGTGGGCTTCGTCGACGATGATCGTGTCGTAGCGCTCAAGGTAGCGGTCGTTCTGGGTTTCCGCCAGCAGGATGCCGTCGGTCATCAGTTTGATCAGGGTGTTCGAATCGCTTTGGTCTTCGAAGCGCACCTGATAACCGACCAGCGCGCCCAGCGGCGTACCGAGTTCTTCGGCAACCCGACTGGCCACACTGCGCGCCGCGATCCGCCGCGGCTGGGTATGGCCGATCAGGCCATGCTGGCCGCGACCGATTTCCAGGCAGATTTTCGGCAACTGGGTGGTTTTACCCGAGCCGGTTTCACCGGCGATGATCAGCACCTGATGCTTTTCCAGGGCCTTCTTGATTTCGTCACGCTTGGCCGCGATCGGCAGGCTGTCGTCGTAACGGATCACCGGCAGGCTGGCCTTGCGCGCCAGCACCTGATCGCAAGACGCCTGCATGCGCGCCACCCACTGGGCCAGCTTGGCCTCGTCAGGTTTCTTGCGCAGCTCAAGCAACTGCCGCCGCAGCCGGTGGCGGTCGGCGAGCATGGCGTGATCGAGATTTTTCAGCAGTTTGTCGATGGAGGGCGATTCGTCGGTCATCGGGTACGCAATTCGGTCGTCTAGTGGCGCAAGGACGCGATTGTCGCAGATTTTACGACCGCTGCGCGGCCGATCGCGAGCAGGCTCGCTCCCACCCTGGATCTCCAGCGGCCATAAAACCGGTGCACAGCGCGATCAAATGTGGGAGCGAGCCTGCTCGCGATGAATTGCGCAGCAATTCCAGAAAGTCACTCGTTATCGAGGCCCTTGCGCCGATACGGAAAGACATCGATGACCTTCCCCGCCCGGATCGCCTCCTGCAAGCCCTTCCAGTAATCGGCGTTGTACAGCTCGCCATGCAACTGATCGAACAATTTGCGCTGCGCCGAGTCGGCAAACAGAAACGGCGGAAACTCCTCGGGGAACACGTCCAGCGGCCCGATCGAGTACCAAGGCTCGGAGGCCATTTCATCCTCCGGCGTGCGCGGTGCCGGGATGTGGCGAAAGTTGGCCTCAGTCAGGAAGCAGATTTCGTCATAGTCGTAGAACACCACCCGGCCATGGCGGGTGACGCCGAAGTTCTTCAGCAGCATGTCGCCGGGGAAGATGTTGGCCGCCGCCAGTTGCTTGATCGCCAGCCCATAGTCCTCCAGCGCTTCGCGTACCTGGGCTTCGTTGGCGTTGTCCAGATACAGGTTCAGCGGGGTCATCCGGCGTTCGGTCCAGCAGTGGCGGATGAGCACGGTTTCGCCTTCCAGCGACACCGTGGACGGTGCAACTTCCAGTAATTCCGCCAGACACGCCGGATCGAATTTGCTCAGCGGAAAACGGAAGTCGGCGAACTCCTGGGTATCGGCCATGCGCCCTACGCGGTCGACGCTTTTCACCAGTCGGTACTTTTCGATCACCGTAGCGCGGTCGACGTTCTTCGACGGCGAGAAGCGGTCCTTGATGATCTTGAACACGGTGTTGAAACCCGGCAGCGTGAACACGCTCATGACCATGCCGCGCACACCCGGGGCCATGATGAACTGGTCGTCGGTATTGGCCAGGTGGTTGATCAGCGCACGATAGAACTCGGATTTGCCGTGCTTGTAGAAGCCGATCGAGGTGTACAGCTCGGCGATGTGCTTGCCCGGCAGGATGCGTTTGAGGAAACCGATGAATTCCGCCGGCACCGGCACATCCACCATGAAATACGAACGGGTGAACGAGAAGATGATCGACACATCGGCTTCGTCGGTAATCAGCGCGTCAATCTGAATCCCCCGTCCCTCGCGGTGCAGCAGCGGAATCACCAGCGGCCACTGATCGTCGTTGGTGTAGATGCGCCCCACCAGATAGGCGCCCTTGTTGCGGTACAGCACCGAGGAAAACAGCTCGACGCTCAGTTCCGGGTCCTTGCACACCCAGTCCGGCAGGTTCTCGCGCAGTTGCGCTTCCAGGCGCTGCAGATCCCGGGGCAGATCGGCGTAATCCTCGCTGAATCGGTAATCGGCAAAAATGCTCGCGAGCATGCCCGACAACTGCCCTTGCGGTTTGTAGGTGCGGGTTTGCGCAGCCCGGGCGCGGCGCAGGCTTGGCCGGGTGGTATGGATGAACATGCAGCCGTCGCTGATCAGATCGTGGCTGAACAGGCCGCAGAAAATCGAGTTGTACCAGGTCTCGGAGAGTTCATCGTCGAAGCGCAGGTCGATGATGCTGATGTAGGCGCTTTTCACCAGCGGCCAGCAACTGACTTCCATCAGCGTGTCTGCCTCGAAATGCTCGCGCAGGCGCGCGACGGTTTCGCCGACCTTGTCTTCGTAGAGGTTGATCCGCGCCGCCGACGCGGTTTGCGTGTCCTGCCAGCGCGCCTGCTCGAAGCGCTCCCGAGCGCCGTCGGTGATCCGCCGGAAATGCTCGCGGTAATCGTCAAAGCCATCGAGGATCATGCGGGCGATGTCGGTGGCTGGCCATTGCTGCGGCATAGATGAGACCTCTGCGGGAATTGAAGAATCTGTGCTCGAAGGCCTGAGCTTAGCCACGGAACCGGGGACAGGAGAAGCGTAATTTCTGCCAAATCCGCGACGGCGTTGTACAGCGACACAGTTTTTATCAAAGTTTTTTTAATCGACCGTTCGGTCAGCAAACACATCAACCGGTCGTTCCCGCCGTTCGGCGCCAGCCCGCGAATTCTCTGGGTTTCGGATCCAATCAAGCCGTGACATCTCTATTCCGCGGCTTTGCCCGACCTGCGTATTCCTGTCCATTGCCTGTGACCTTGACTGTGCAGTGACCTTACCAAGGTGATGGCACTTTGATATACAGCCCGCCATCACCCGCCTCACAACAAGATCCTCGGCCCACGAGGACGCCCTCTTTCTCAACGTTCAAGGAGCACATTGATGTCTATCCGGAATCTGCGCATAGGTTTGCGCGCCAGTTTGAGTTTTGCCGTTCTGGCCGGTCTGCTGATGGTGGTTGGCCTGTTCGGTCTGGGCCAGATGAAGGCCCTGCGTGAAAGCGCAGCGGTGATCGAAGAATCGTGGATGCCCAGCATCGAAAGCATTCATGACGCAGCGGCGAACATCGCCAGCATCCGCCTCGAATCCCTGCGCCTGATCACCAGTACCCAGGCCGCTGTGCGCGAACGCAGCAAAGGCATTCTCACGGCGCAACGTCAGGAGTTGCTCAAGCGCCTCGACGATCACAAAGTCCTGCTCGCCAACGATCAGGAACGGGCGATGCTGGAAGGTCTGGGTGCCGACACCGCCAAGTACCTGAGCATCCTCGACCAGATCATCAAACAGATCGACGCCGGGCAGAACGATCAGGCCTACACGCGGCTGACCACTGAACTGGCGCCTCAGGGCAGCGTGCTCGACAAGACCCTGGAGCAAATGATCACCCTCAATCAGCAAGGCGCCGATGCCGCCGCAAAATCCGCAGCCGCGACCTATCAGCAGTCACTGTGGATCGTCGCGACAATCATCGTCATCGCCCTGATCGCCACATTGCTGCTGGCGTGGCTGCTGACCCGCAGCATCACCGCGCCGATCAATCAGGCGTTGAATGTGGCCCGGCGGATTGCTTCCGGCGATCTCAGCGGCCGCATCGACAGCGACGGCCGCGATGAAGCGGCGCAATTGCTCACCGCGCTGGCCGAGATGCAGGGCAATCTGCGCTCGACCATTCGCGGTATCAGCGAGTCGGCCCAACAGCTGGCCTCCGCCGCTGAAGAAATGAGTTCGGTAATGGAGCAAAGCACTCGCGGCCTGCAACAGCAGAACGACCAGATCGAACAGGCCGCCACGGCCGTCACCGAGATGAGCACGGCGGTGGATGAAGTCGCGGCCAACGCGGTGTCCAGCGCCGAAGCGTCCGAAGCCTCGAACGAGGACAGCAAACACGGGCATGTGCAGGTCAGTGAGACCATCAGTTCGATTCAGGAACTGGTCAGCGCGGTGCTCGGTGCGTCCGAACAGGCCGAGGGCCTGGCGACTCAGGCCCAGGACATCAGCAAGGTGCTGGAAGTGATTCGCGGCATCGCCGGGCAGACCAACCTGCTGGCGCTCAATGCCGCCATTGAAGCGGCGCGGGCCGGCGAGGCAGGACGTGGTTTTGCAGTCGTTGCCGATGAAGTCCGTTCGCTGGCCCAGCGCACGCAGAACTCCACCGAAGAAATCGAGCTGATGATCAGCAGCATCCAGCAAGGCACCGGTGCCACCGTCGGCGCGTTGCAAAGCAGTGCCGAACAGGCCAGCCAGACCTTGCGCCGGGCCAACAGCGCCGGCCATGCACTGGAGAAAATCACAGCGTCGATCTCGCAGATCAACCAGCGCAATCTGGTGATCGCCAGCGCCGCCGAGCAACAGGCGCTGGTGGCCCGGGAAGTCGATGAAAACCTGGTGACCATCCGCGATCTGTCCACGCAAACCGCCGCCGGCGCGACCCAGACCTCTGCCGCCAGTCAGGAACTGTCGCGCCTGGCCGTCGACCTCAACGGGCTGGTGACGCGCTTCGTGCTCTGACGGGAAAATTAAATGCCCGATTAGCGGTTGCCATCGTCAGGGCGCTCGGCAACACTCTCGTCCCCATCAAGGAAGGAGTTGCCCGTGAGCCCTGTCGATATTTTCCGCATGTTGTCGCTGGCTGCGATCTGGGGTGCGAGCTTCCTGTTCATGCGCATCATCGCCCCCGCGATCGGCACCGTTCCGACCGGTTTTTTCCGGGTCTCGATTGCGGCCGTCGGTTTGTTGGTAATCCTTGGTCTGATGCGCATCAGCTGGGATTTCAAAGGCAAACTCAAGACCGTGATGATGCTGGGGGTGATCAACTCCGGCGTTCCGGCCACCCTGTATTCCGTCGCCGCCCAGGTGCTGCCGGCCGGGTACTCTGCAATCTTCAATGCCACCACGCCGCTGATGGGCGTGTTGATCGGCGGGTTGTTCTTCAGTGAAAAACTCACGGCGGCCAAACTGGCCGGGGTGTTCCTTGGTCTGCTCGGCGTGGGCGTGCTGACCCGCGCCGGCCCGGTCGCGTTCGACCTGCCGCTGTTGATGGGTGCCGTTGCCTGCCTGCTCGCAACGACCTGCTACGGTTTCGCCGGTTTCCTCGCCCGGCGCTGGCTGGATCAGGCCGGCGGGCTCGACAGCCGTCTTTCGGCGCTGGGCAGCATGCTCGGGGCGACGCTGTTCCTGCTGCCGCTGTTCGGCTACAGCGTCATTACCCAGCCACCCGTGAGCTGGGGCGGCTGGAATGTCTGGCTGTCGCTGTTGGGCCTGGGTCTGGGCTGCACCGCGTTTGCGTACATCATTTACTTCCGCCTGCTGAGCTCCATCGGGCCGGTGAAATCGATGACCGTGACCTTCATGATCCCGCCGTTCGGCGTGTTGTGGGGCGCGCTGTTTCTCGACGAACCGCTGTCGATGGCCCACGTGTATGGCGGGGTGTTGATCGCGATTGCGCTGTGGCTGGTATTGAAGCCGGCGGCGGTGAAACCGGTAGAAGTCGCGACTCGCTGATCAGCAGATGCAAAAAGGCCCGGGAGTTTCCTCCCGGGCCTTTTTTATGTGCGGCTGTTACGCCGACTTACGGAACACGAATACCAGACCGACGATGATCAACAGCATCCCCAACACGCTCAACGCGGCCAGGCGGTTGCCGAAGATCAGGTAATCCATCACCGCCGTCACGGCCGGCACCAGATAGAACAGACTGGTGACATTCACCAGATTGCCCCGGGCGATCAGTCGATACAGCAGCAACGTTGCCAGCACGGAAACCACCAGTCCCATCCACAACACCGGCACGATGAAACCGGCACTGTGCTCGAAGTGGAACGGCTGGAACGGCACGAAGATCCCGCACAGCAACAGTCCTGCCAGATACTGCACCGGCAGCGTGCCGAGAGGATTGTCGGTGATGCGCTTTTGCATGATCGAGCCGAACGTCATGCTCGCCAATGCCAACAAACCGAACAGCATCCCCGCCAGCGACATCCCGGCCAGGCCGATGCCCTGGTAAACCACCATGATCAGACCGGCCAATCCCAGCGCCAGGCCGAAGATCCGGCTTGCCGAGCGCTGCCGTTCCATGATCACCACCGTGAGGATCGGCTGCACGCCCATGATGGTCGCCATCACCCCGGGGGTGACTTTCAGGTCCAGCGCCAGCAGATAAAAGATCTGATAAGCGCCCAACAGCACCACTCCGGTAGCCATCGCATACAGCATCGGCCGGCCGCCCTTGGGCAGTTTCAGTTTGAGCAACGGCACCAGCAGCACCAGCCCGCACAGGGCAATCACAAAACGGATCAGCAGAAAGGCAAAGGGCGAAGCGTGGGCCAGCCCCCATTTGGAGAAGATCGCCCCGCTGCTCCACAGCAGAACGAACAGGCTCGTGGACGCCGCCGCGAGCGCGGATTTTTTCGAAAGGACAAACATGAATACCACCTGTAGTCAGGCAAATAGCCAACTCAGCCGAAGCTGAAATTCAGTAGGTTTTTTCAGGCGGGCACAGGGGTCAGCAGAAAACGCTGATCAGCCCTAAACGCCAACGCCCGGCGGTGATACGACTGCGCACACCGGCGTGCTACTGACAGGTGGGGGGTAATGGCTGATCTGCACAGGCTGCTGATTCCCGCACGGCACGACGCCAGCGTTGACCGCTGAATCGACTACCGCGTTGATGAGGGATGCAGGCATCTGGGCTGATCTTTTTCGAGGGATTGAAAGGTGAGCCGTAGAACTCACGAGCGCCGACTATAACCAGCCTGCGACATGGATTGCAATGAGTTGGGCAAAGGGCCGCTAGCGACAGGCTGGATGCAGGCGCATAGGCTCGTTTGCAATTGATGGGGATATGGAATGCGCGAGATCACATGCCAAGGGAACGGACATATCTGCGGTACCAACTGTACAGATCACAAGCCAGGAAGTACGCGGGCAGCACTTTCGCAAAGTTGCAGGAGGACCTGGAGCAAAAAGGAATTGTGGATGTCGATTACTCCAGAGTTCGGTTCGAAGCTATCGACGCTTTGGCACTGAGCGCCTACGAACAATGGCTGGATCCTTATTTCTCCTGGCAGGAAGTTGTCAGGTGGAAAGCCAGAGAGCAAATGGGATTCGATTTGGCGATCTGGTTTGAGCATGAACTATGCGGACTCTGTTTTGCGAATCCGAATCAGAGCCGGTTGAGAGTCAAAATCGTGCGTCTGGAAGGAAAACCTGGAAACGATCACCCCCTCAAGAGCCGAATCGCAACATTTGCCTTGACTGCCGTGACGCACTTCGCACGAATCGTAGGCAGCAAGCAAATCGAAATTCAGGAGCCTCTTCCCGGAGTGATACCACTTTATAGACAACTGGGGTTTGAGTTCGACTCAGAGGGTCGGCTTGTGAAGCCTATTGACTAAGACTAGTATCGGATCAACTGCTCATTAAATGATCAACGCCGGAGGTGCCATGAAAGCTGTCGTTGAAAACAAAGCATCAGACGCCAAACTTGTAAAGGCCAAAGGTAAGCGCTCTTCTGGAGAGTTATCTGAAAAGGAGCTACTCCGAATTAGAGAGACATTGGCTAATCCAGCAGTGGAAGAGCCAGGGGGTGTTCTCGCCGGCGCGTCTTTTACCTTTCCCTCATAAAAAAACCGCTCACAAGGAGCGGTTTTTTTACACGCCTGAATCCAGCCTCAACCAAACAGCCAATACCCCAGCAACGTCAACACCACCACCGCCAGCACTGGCCGCATCACACGGTAGGCCTTTGGATTGCGGCGCTTCCACTGCTTGACCACGCCGCTGAACCGGTCGCTGAAGTTCTTGGTCCAGGCATAGGCCTGGTTGATCCCGCCGACGCGCTCGTCGTCGAGGTTCTGCGGTGCGGTGGCGCGGCCCAGCCAGGCGCTGATGGAGCGGTTGATGCGGGTCATGAGGCGGTTGCTCAGCGGACGCTCGACGTCACAGAACAGGATGACGCGGGTCTGTTCGGTTTCGTTCTTGACCCAATGCACATAGGTCTCGTCGAACATCACGTCTTCACCGTCACGCCAGGCGTAGACCTGACCGTCGACGAAGATCCGGCAATCGTCGGAGTTCGGCGTCGACAGGCCCAGGTGATAACGCAGGGAACCGGCGAACGGATCACGGTGCGGGTTCAAGTGGCTGCCGCCCGGCAACAGCGCGAACATCGCGCCCTTGACGTTGGGGATGGCACTCACCAGTGCCACGGTTTTCGGGCACAGGGTCTCGGCCGAAGGCAGCGGTTTGTCGTACCACTTGAGGTAGAAACGCTTCCAGCCCTTCTTGAAGAACGAGCCGAAACCGGCGTCGTTATTCTTCTCGGCAGCGCGAATATAGCCCTCGTCGAACAGGTGCATCGCTTCGTCGCGGATGGTTTCCCAGTTGTCGCGCAGCACGTCCAGCTCCGGGAACTTGCTGCGGTCCAGGTACGGTTTGGACGGTACACCGGAAAACAGGTACATCAAGGCGTTGTACGGAGCGAACAGCGCCGAATGGTTGACGAACTGGCGCAGCACCGGCAAACGCGCCTTGCCGCGCAAATGCACGTAGAGGATGCTGCTCACGAACAGCAGCAACACCAACACCTTGGCGGCCAACGAAAAGGTCATCAACGACTCCTTGAAAAAAGACAACGCCACGCAATGTCATTTACCCGACATGGCGGCCGGCCATGATAAACACTACCGGCTCCGGGAAAAACCCGCCCGACCCAAGATTCAGTGTTAAGAATTGCGCAACAAAGCACTAATTAACATAACGAGCCTGAACCCTGGCTGATCTGAATCAACGGGACGCTTACTGCTGATTCTCCTGATCGGTGAACAGATCGCTGAACAACATGCTCGACAGATAACGCTCACCGGAGTCCGGCAGTACCACCACGATGGTCTTGCCCTGCATTTCCGGGGTTTCCGCCAGGCGCACCGCGACAGCCATCGCCGCACCGCAGGAAATGCCGCACAAGATCCCTTCTTCCTGCATCAGGCGCAACGCCATGACCTTGGATTCTTCGTCGGTCACGCGCTCGACCCGATCCACCATCGACAAATCCAGGTTCTTCGGCACAAAACCGGCGCCAATGCCCTGAATTTTGTGCGGACTCGGCTTGATCTCTTCACCGGCCAACGCCTGGGTGATCACCGGCGAGGTCACCGGCTCCACCGCCACCGAAATAATCGGTTTGCCCGCCGTATTCTTGATATACCGCGAGACACCGGTGATGGTTCCGCCCGTGCCGACGCCCGCCACCAGCACGTCGATGGCACCGTCGGTGTCATTCCAGATTTCCGGGCCGGTGGTTTTTTCGTGGATGGCCGGGTTGGCCGGGTTGTCGAACTGGGCCGGCATGAAGTATTTGCCCGGGTCGCCGGCAACGATCTCGGCAGCCTTTTCGATTGCGCCCTTCATGCCCTTGGCAGGCTCGGTCAGCACCAGCTCTGCGCCCAATGCCTTGAGCACCTTGCGCCGCTCGATGCTCATCGAGGCCGGCATGGTCAGCATCAGTTTGTAACCACGAGCAGCCGCCACGAAGGCCAGGCCGATGCCGGTATTGCCCGAAGTCGGCTCGACGATGGTCATGCCCGGCTTGAGTTTGCCGCTGCTTTCGGCGTCCCAGATCATGTTCGCGCCGATCCGGCACTTCACCGAGTAACCCGGGTTGCGCCCCTCGATCTTGGCCAGAATGGTCACGCCACGGGGCGCAATGCGGTTGATCTGCACCAGCGGCGTATTGCCGATGGAATGGGCGTTGTCAGCAAAAATACGGCTCATGGCTGGGTCCTTGTGCAGCGTTGAATTCAGCGCTCCAAGGTAAGCCTGTTGCTCCTGCCAGTCCAGTCGGGTCGAACGTCTGCAACCGCCGGCAGTCAATCGCTTTACATCGTTCGGGAATTGCCGCCATGAAGCGTCGCTACCGCTGGCCGTTGTGGATCCTCGCCACTGTCGTTGTACTGCTGATCGCCCTGCATATCGCCCTGCCCTACGTCGTGCGCGACTATCTGAATGACAAACTGGCCAACATGGGCGACTACCGTGGCCAGGTCACCGACGTCGACCTGGCCCTGTGGCGCGGCGCATACAAAATCAACGGCTTGAAAATCGTCAAGGTCGACGGCAAGGTCCCGGTGCCGTTCGTCAACGCGCCGCTGATCGATTTGTCCGTCAGTTGGCATTCACTGTGGTACGACCATGCGGTGGTGGCACAGGTAAAATTCTTCAAACCCGAAGTCAACTTCGTCGATGGCGGCGCCAACAAGCAGAACTCCCAGACCGGTAAGGGCACCGACTGGCGCGCGCAACTGGGCAAGCTGCTGCCGATCACCCTCGATGAAGTGCAGATCCACGATGGTCGCATCAGCTTCCGCAACTTCAACTCCAAGCCGCCTGTAAATATGAATGCCACGAACGTTGAGGCGAGTATTTACAACCTGACCAACGTCGTGGACACCAAGGGCAAACGCGATGCCCGCTTCGAAGGCAAGGCCCTGCTGCTCGGTCAGGCGCCGCTGGAAACCTCCGCCACATTCGACCCGCTAAGCAACTTCGAGGATTTCGAGTTCCGCCTGCGGGCCCGCGACCTCGAACTCAAGCGCATGAACGACTTCGCCTCGGCCTACGGCAAATTCGACTTCAATGCCGGCCACGGCGACGTGGTCATCGAAGCCCAGGCCAAAAAGGCCCAGCTCACCGGCTACATCAAGCCGTTGCTGCGTGATGTCGAAGTGTTCAACTGGCAGCAGGACGTGGAAAACAAGAACAAAAGCATCTTCCGCTCAGTCTGGGAGGCACTGGTCGGCGGTACTGAAACCGTGCTGAAAAATCAGGCCAAAAACCAGTTCGCAACCAAGGTCGAACTCAGCGGCAGCGTCCATCAGCAAGATATCAGCGCATTCGAAGCGTTTTTGCAGATTTTGCGCAATGGATTCATCCAGGCATTCAATGCCCGGTATGAACGGCCGAAGCCGGATGCGGGCTAGATATTTGCGCGAGCGCATCCAGATACATGGTATCGGCGCCGAGCTGAATATCCGGATCCAGCCATTCCACGGTCCAACCCTCATCTCCGAGGGTTACTGCGCAGAACACCTCTGGATCAAGTAATGGCTTGAGGCCCGGATACCTTTGAAGATCCTGGCTCAAGTCGACACGCAACTGCTGACCATCAACAAAGGTCAGCGCCAGACAAAAATCCGCCAAAGGTTCTACAGACGATAAACGGGGGCGTTTCCTGGGTAGCATCGGTTCCGATCCTCTTTCAGAGATGTTCAGCAGGCTACTTCCAAACCGATGATCGCTGAATGCTGGCTTTGCGCCGAAACTGAGTCAACATGTGACGCCCCATTCAGAGACTGAATAAGCCGTCTGCGTTCACAGTCGACCGGGCCGCGCGTTATAGTCGGGCATCCGATTATTTCGCCCCCGCCCTGCCCGTTCAGGTCGGCGTTACCGTTCGAGGATTAGCAGATGAAGTTCGAAGGCACCCAGGCCTACGTCGCCACCGATGACCTGAAGCTGGCGGTCAACGCCGCCATCACCCTGGAGCGGCCGCTGCTGGTCAAGGGCGAACCGGGCACCGGCAAGACCATGCTCGCCGAGCAACTGGCCGAATCGTTCGGCGCCAAGCTCATCACCTGGCACATCAAGTCCACCACCAAGGCCCATCAAGGCCTGTACGAGTACGACGCGGTCAGCCGCCTGCGCGACTCGCAACTGGGCAATGAAAAAGTCCACGACGTGCGCAACTACTTGAAGAAGGGCAAGCTCTGGGAGGCATTCGAGTCCGAAGAGCGCGTGATTCTGCTGATCGACGAAATCGACAAGGCCGACATCGAGTTCCCCAACGACCTGCTGCAAGAACTCGACAAGATGGAGTTCTACGTTTACGAGATCGACGAGACGATCAAGGCCAAAAAGCGTCCGATCATCATCATTACCTCCAACAACGAGAAAGAGCTGCCGGACGCCTTCCTGCGCCGCTGCTTCTTCCACTACATCGCCTTCCCCGACCGCAACACCCTGCAGAAAATCGTCGACGTGCACTACCCGGACATCAAGAAAGACCTGGTCAGCGAAGCGCTGGACGTGTTCTTCGACGTGCGCAAGGTGCCGGGCCTGAAGAAGAAGCCATCGACCTCCGAACTGGTGGACTGGCTGAAACTGCTGATGGCCGACAACATCGGCGAAGCGGTGCTGCGCGAACGCGATCCGACCAAGGCCATTCCGCCGCTGGCCGGTGCGCTGGTGAAGAACGAACAGGACGTGCAACTGCTGGAACGTCTGGCGTTCATGAGCCGTCGCGGCACCCGCTAAGAGGCTGACGCCATGTTGCTCAACCTGTTCAATGAAATGCGTGCAGCCAAGGTGCCGGTGTCGGTGCGCGAGCTGCTCGACCTGATCAACGCGCTGAAACAGCGCGTGACCTTCGCCGACATGGACGAGTTCTACTACTTGTCCCGGGCGATCCTGGTGAAGGACGAACGGCATTTCGACAAGTTCGACCGCGCGTTCGGCGCCTACTTCAATGGCCTGGAAAAGCTCGACGATCACTTGCAGGCGCTGATTCCCGAGGACTGGCTGCGCAAGGAATTCGAGCGTTCGCTGACCGACGAGGAACGCGCGCAGATCCAGTCCCTCGGCGGCCTGGACAAGCTGATCGAAGAGTTCAAGAAACGCCTGGAAGAACAGAAGGAACGTCACGCCGGCGGCAACAAGTGGATCGGCACCGGCGGTACCAGCCCGTTCGGCTCCGGCGGTTTCAACCCGGAAGGCATCCGGGTCGGCGATGCCGGCAAGCGCCAGGGCAAAGCGGTGAAAGTCTGGGATCAGCGCGAATACAAGAACCTCGACGACTCCGTGGAACTGGGCACCCGCAACATCAAGGTCGCCCTGCGCCGCCTGCGTAAATTCGCGCGCCAGGGCGCCGCGGAAGAGCTGGATATCGACGGCACCATCGACCACACCGCCAAGGACGCCGGCCTGCTGAACATCCAGATGCGCCCGGAACGGCGCAACACGGTGAAACTGTTGCTGCTGTTCGACATCGGCGGTTCGATGGACGCCCACGTGAAGATCTGCGAGGAACTGTTCTCGGCCTGCAAGACCGAGTTCAAGCATCTGGAGTACTTCTACTTCCACAACTTCATTTATGAATCGGTGTGGAAGAACAACATGCGCCGCACCTCCGAGCGCACGTCGACCCAGGACCTGCTGCACAAGTACGGCGCCGACTACAAAGTGATCTTCATCGGTGACGCCGCCATGGCGCCCTATGAAATCACCCAGGCCGGCGGCAGCGTCGAGCACTGGAACGAAGAGCCGGGTTACGTGTGGATGCAGCGCTTCATGGAGAAATACAAGAAGCTCATCTGGATCAACCCGTACCCGAAAGACACCTGGGGCTACACCTCGTCGACCAATATCGTGCGGGATTTGATCGAGGATCAGATGTATCCGCTGACCCTGCGCGGGCTCGAAGAAGGGATGCGGTTTCTGTCCAAGTAATCCGCAATGGCTCCCCCGCCAACGGCGGGGGAACGATCAAAAGCGCTTCAGATACTCGACATGCTCCCGGTGCGCGACGTCCTGCACCACCGGGCGCAATCTGACCTTCGCTCCCGGCAGATACTGTGCCAGTCGCGCCAGCGCCAACGGCGTCAACGCTCCCAATCGCGGATACCCGCCAATGGTCTGCCGATCATTGAGCAACACGATCGGCTGCCCGTCCGGCGGCACCTGCACCGCGCCCAGCGGAATGCCCTCGGAAATCATCGGCTGGCCCTGATACTGCAACGCAGTCCCCAGCAGCCGAATGCCCATACGATCGGCACGACTGTCCAGCGTCCAATGACTGTTGAACGCATCGAACAGGCTCTGCCCGCTGAACTGACCGATCTGCGCGCCGAGCACCAGATCCAGCGGCGCGTCGAGGCGCAGATCCGGTCGATGCTGTGCCGGGACCTCACGCACCAAAAGGGTTTCGCCCTGATAATCCAGCGAAGCACCCTTGGCCAATGGCAAACCAAAACCATCAAGACCACCAAGTTCCTCGCGCACCACCGTGGCACTGCTGCCCAACACTTTCGGCGCACTGAAGCCACCGGGTGCCGCCAGATAGGCCCGAGCCCCCAGCAATGGTTGAGTAAATTGCAGTTTCTGTCCTTTGCGCAGCTTGAAACTGCGCCACGGCGCCAACGCTTCACCGTCAATCTGCGCGCCCAGATCGGCACCGGCCAGCGCCAGCAGACAATCCGCCTCCGCCACCACCGCAAACCCGCCGAGGGTGATTTCGATCACCGGCAGATCCAGGCCATTGCCCAGCAGCCAGTTGGCCCAGGCCATCGACCGCCAGTCCGCCGCGCCGCCCTGAGTCACGCCCAGATGGCGCACACCAAACCGCCCGGCATCCTGCAACAGACACAGCGGTGTGCTCGCTTCAATCGTCAGCCGGCTCATGACAGCGCCTCCAAGGGTGTGTCATCACCGCCGAGGTTGATGAATTCTGCGTGGCTCACCGCTTCGAAACGCACGGTATCGCCGGGCTGCATGAGGCTGTAGCCATCGCGCTCGCGGTCGAACAGTTTTGCCGGCGTGCGGCCGATCAGGTTCCAGCCACCCGGAGACACCACCGGATACGCTGCGGTCTGGCGCTCAGCGATGCCGACGCTGCCGGCGGTGACTTTCTTGCGTGGGGTATTCAGACGCGGTGCCGCCAGGACTTCTTCAACCAGTCCCATGAAAGCAAACCCCGGTGCAAACCCCAGAGCAAACACCTGATATTCACGGGCACTGTGGCGGCGGATCACCTCTTCCACCGCCAAGCCGCTGCGTTGCGACAGCAGGCTCAATTCCGGGCCGACACTTAGGTCGTACCACACCGGCAGCACATGACACTGGCCACCGGTTCGCGCATTCGGCGACAAGTCGATCAAGGCTTCGGCAATCAGCTCCCGAGCCTGAGTCGGATTCAATTCAGTCAGATCGTAATGCACCATCAACGTGGTGTACGACGGCACCAGATCGATCAAATGCTCGCCGAACACCGTGCGCAGCCGCTCGCTGGCGGCGAGCATCCACGGCATGTTGGTTTCGGCGATTTCATCGAACAGACGCAGCATCAGGCAATCCAGTGCCACCACTTCCACCCGCGGATTCATGGCGCGCTCTGCTCGTTCAAGGCCTGACGAATGCGCTGCACGGCCGCAACCGAACTGGCGTTGTCGCCGTGTACGCACAACGTGTTGGCTTGCAGGTGCAGCGTGCTGCCGTCGCTGGCGGTGAGGTTGTCGCCACGGGCGATGGTCAGCGCTTGCCCGATGATGGTTTCGGCGTCGTGATGCACCGCGCCCGGCAGTTGCCGCGACACCAGTCGGCCGGCGCTGTCGTAGGCGCGGTCAGCGAAGGCTTCGAACCACAGGGTCACGCCGTATTCGTCACCGATCTGTTGCGCGGCCGTGTTGTCGCGGGTGGCCATCAGCATCAGCGGCAAGCTGCGGTCATAGGCCGCGACGGCCTGGATCACCGCGCGCAACTGCGCGGGGTTGGCCATCATGTCGTTGTACATCGCGCCGTGGGGTTTGACGTAGCTGACCTTTCCACCCTGGGCACGACAAATACCGTCGAGGGCACCGATCTGGTAATGCAGGATGTCTTGCAGTTCCTGGGCGGTGTAGGCCATGGAACGCCGGCCGAAACCCACCAGATCCTGATAGGCCGGATGCGCGCCGATCTGCACGCCATGGCTCAGGGCCAGGCTGACGGTCTTGCGCATGATGCCCGGGTCGCCGGCGTGGAAACCGCAGGCAATGTTGGCGCAATCGATGAAGGGCATGACTTCCGCGTCCAGACCCATGGTCCAGCTGCCGAAGCTCTCGCCAATGTCACAGTTCAATAGCAGGCGGCTCACGGTGAACACTCCTGTAGCTTTTGTCTTTTTTTATCGTAGGGCGTTGTCGCAGGTTATCAGTTACTGCGCGTCCAGTTGCTTGCCACGGGTTTCCGGCAGGCTCAACGCCGCCAGGATCACCACGCCGTAGGACACTGCCGCAAAGGCACCGATGCCTACACTCAGTGGTACTTTCTGGCTGAGCAGCCCGATCAGCAGCGGGAACAACGCTGCCAGCGCACGGCCGATGTTGTAGCAGAAGCCCTGCCCCGAGCCGCGAATCCGGGTTGGAAACAGTTCAGTCAGAAACGCCCCCATGCCACTGAAAATCCCCGACGCAAAAAAGCCCAGCGGAAAGCCCAGCCACAGCATCACGCCATTGCTGACCGGCAATTGGGTGTAGAGCAGAACGATGGTGAACGAGCCGACCGCGAACAGGATGAAGTTCTTCTTGCGCCCCAGCAGGTCGGTCAAATAGGCGCTGATCACATAACCGGCGTAGGAACCGATGATCACCATCGCCAGATAACCGCCTGTGCCGAGTACGCTCAAGCCGCGCTCGTTCTTCAGAAAAGTCGGCAGCCAGGAAGTGATTGCGTAGTAACCGCCGAGAGCCCCCGTGGTCAGCAACGAGGCGCGGAACGTGGTGAAGAGCATGCCGGGGGCGAAGATCTCGTAAAACTTCGACGGACTGTCCGGGGTTTGTTTGGCTTTCGCCTCGCGGTAGATCTCGGGGTCTTTCACCAGACGACGGACGAAAATCACGAATACCGCCGGCACGATGCCGAGGATGAACAGTGCGCGCCAGGCGTCTTCCGGTGGCAGCACCGAGAACAGCAGCGCATAGAGAATTGCCGTCAGCCCCCAACCCAGTGCCCAACCCGATTGCACCATGCCCACCGCCTTGCCGCGATCCTTGGCGCGGATCACTTCACCGATCAGCACCGCGCCGGCGGTCCACTCGCCGCCGAAACCGAAGCCCATCAGGGTGCGGGCGATCAACAGTTGTTCGTAGTTCTGAGCGAAGCCGCAAAGGAACGTGAAGAAGGCGAACCACAGCACCGTCAATTGCAGGGTGCGCACACGGCCGATGCGGTCGGACAGAATCCCCGCCACCCAGCCACCGATGGCCGAGGCGATCAACGTGCTGGTGTGAATCAGCCCGGCTTCGCCGGTGGTGATGCCCCACATCGCGATCAGGGTCGGCACCACGAAGCTGAGCATCTGGGTGTCCATGCCGTCCAGACCATAGCCGATCTTGCAGCTCCAGAAGGTACGGCGCTCCTGCTGATTGATGTTGCGATACCAGTCGAACGGGCCGGGACGGGCCGTGGTCTTGGGGAGGTCGAGGGTGTCGGGCGCACTCATGGCATGTCTCCGCAGGCTTTTATTGGTCTTGTTCGAAGCTCCGACGACGCCTATCGTGGGAACCGGATGCGTCGATTCTTGGGTGCGTCACCCGGTCGCGTCCAACGAATAAAAACCCGCCCAAGACATAAGAAAAATTTGTTGCCATGAACCTGAAGTTTCTCGAGACCTTCGTCTGGGTCGCCCGGCTGAAGAGTTTTCGCCTGACCGCCGACAAGCTGTTCACCACTCAGGCCTCGATCTCCAGCCGGATCGCCGTGCTCGAAGGCGAGCTCGGAGTGAAGCTGTTTGTGCGGGATTCGCGCGGTGTGAGCCTGACGCCGGAAGGCCTGAAGGTGCTGGACTATGCCGAGCAGATGCTCGACACGATGCAGGCGCTGAAGCAGTCCATCGAAACCCGGTCGAGCAAGGTCGGCCGGGTGCGCATCGGGGTGATGGACACGGTGATTCACACCTGGCTCAGCCCCTTGGTGGCGCAGATGACCGATCTGTACCCTCGGGTGGAAATCGAGCTGGTGGCGGATACGTCCCTTAACCTCTGCGATCAACTGCAAAAAGGCTTTCTCGATCTGATCCTGCAAACCGATCTGGTGCGCCATGAAAGCGTGCGCAGCCTGGAACTGGCCAGCCACCCCATCGGCTGGATCGTCGCCAGCAATTCAATCTACAACCGCGAATACCAAAGCCTCGCCGACCTGGCGCAGGAACGGATCATCACCTACTCGAAAAACTCCCGGCCGCATCAGGACATTCTGGCGCTGATGCAGGCCCAGGGCGTGCTGGCGCCACGCTTGAACTGTGTGAACTCGGTGTCGGCGATCACCCGCTTGTTGCGTGATGGCTTCGGTATCGGCGCTTTGCCACCGGTGTTGGTGGCCGAAGAACTGGCGCGGGGCGAACTGACCCTGCTCGACATCGATCAACGGCCACCCGCACTACAAGTGGTGGTGTCGTGGCGGGTCGGTGTGGAATGGGTCGAAGAGATCGTGACGCTGTGTCAGCAGGTGCTGGAGGGGTATGCGCGCAAGGTGGGTACGGATTACATCGTTCTGAGTTGATCGTTCCCACGGCGTGGGAACGATGCATCGAGGTTTACAGCCCGCGCACATCCCGGTCTTCGATCGGCCGGCTCTGGCGCAGGCGCTTGCCGCCGAGCACCACCCAGTCGATCAGACGGAACAGGCATTCGAGGCCGAACGACAGCAGCAGCGCGCCACTCATGCCCCAGATCATTGCTTCAGGGGTCAGCAGGATCTGGTAGCTGTAGCCGTTCCAGGTTTCCTTGCGGATATCCGGATCGGCGGCCAGCACCACTTGCAGGAAGCGGATGTACCACGGGCCCTGCATCGCCTGGAATTGCTTGTCCAGCGCCAGCTGACGGTTGAGCAAAGTGCTCAGGCTGTCGGCATCGCTGCGAAACACCGGGTCCTCGCTGGCGCGATAATGAGCGACCAGCGCCTGCAGATCACCCTTGAAGAACTGCTCGGCAGTGCCCTGGAAGCCACGCAGACCGGTCTGCGCCTCGATCAGATGCGCTTCGACCCGCTTGGCGTAATCGTTGATGAACCCCGGCACCTGGACACCGATCAACAGGCCCGCCGCAAACAACACCAGCCGTAGATAACTGAGCAACATCAAGGAGAGATCCTTTATTCGGTCGTGCCTTGGCTTACGCATTCGCCGCGTCGCCACAGGCTCCATTGGCCCGGTTCGTAGCGGGTCCAGGTTTCGTTTTCGGTCAGAGGTTCGGTGGCAATCACCGTAACCACGTCGTTGGGCGTGGTTTCGGCCTGGAAGTCGACGATCACATCGACATCCTTGAGCCGTGCCGGGCCGAACGGTGCGCGCCGGGTGATCTGCGCAAGTTTGGTCGAGCAATAACAGAACAGCCAGTCGCCGTCGCTGAGCAGGCAGTTGAACACGCCCTTGCTGCGGTATTCGGCGCATGCGGCAACCAAATCCGGCAGCAGCACTTCTATATCGACCGGTTCCGGAAACGCTGCACGTACGCGGTTGAGCAAATCGCAGAATGCCGCTTCGCTGTCGGTATCGCCGACCGGGCGGTAGAAACTCTTGATCGGGGTGAAATCGGCGAGCTGGCCGTTGTGCGCGAAGCACCAGTTGCGCCCCCACAGTTCGCGGACGAATGGATGGGTGTTGGACAGGCAGACCTTGCCGACGTTGGCCTGGCGAATATGGCCGATCACCACTTCGCTCTTGATCGGATAACGCTGCACCAGATTGGCGACTTCCGACTCGCAGCTGGCTGCCGGGTCCTGGAACAGCCGCAGCCCGCGACCTTCATAGAAGGCGATGCCCCAGCCATCGCGGTGCGGACCGGTGCGACCGCCGCGCTGCATCAGCCCGGTGAAGCTGAACACGATATCGGTCGGCACGTTGGCGCTCATGCCCAATAGTTCACACATGTGCGGGCTCTCGTGATTACAGACGCGGCTCGACGCGTCCGCGCTGCGGATTGCTCGGCAGCGGTGGACGGCCGTAACGATCATCGCCGGCGCCGCCGAACGGTTGATCGCCGTCACGCTCGTCTTCGGCACGGGCGGCTGCGCGGGCGGCCTCGGCCTGTTCCTTGCGCGCCTTCGAAGCGCGTTCGATCGGGAAGCGGATCAGCACGAATATCAGGTACAGGCCGAACGCGATCATCGCGTACATGAGCAATTCGGAAATCGCCCGCCAGGCGTTGTTGCCGACCTTGAACGCCAGGTCCAGCGCCGTGATGGCGACGGCCGGGGCGAATTTTTCCTTCACCGGATCGATGATGGTCGGGCTGAACAGCAACACTGCCATCAGCACACGCAGCGGCTCGCGCAGCCAGCGCCACATCCAGCGGGTCATGCGCATCCATACCAACAGGCAGCCTACGGCAGCAAAGGCGTAGAGGCCCCAGGCGATCAGATAGTCGTTCTCGGTCATGGTGTCCATGGCAAGGCAGGCAAAGAGGCGCTTATAGTAACGACTTTTCGCACATCAGGCTTCCCCGCCGTCCGTGCGGTCCTCATTTGTCATGTTCGAGAGCCCTCCATGCCCGTATCCGCCAACGTCACCAGCGCCCCGATCGCCCGCAAGGATGCCGGTGCCGACCCGTATGCCTGGCTGCAGGAACGCGACACCGACGCGGTGCTCGACTACCTCAAGGCCGAAAACGACTACCAGCAGGCACAGACCGCCGATCAGGCAGAGCTGCGCGAAACCCTGTTCGAGGAGATCAAGGGCCGGATCCTCGAAACCGACCTGTCCCTGCCGTCACCGTGGGGTCCGTATCTGTATTACACCCGCACCACGGCGGGTGACGAATACCCGCGCCACTACCGCTGCCCGCGCCCGGCCGACGACAGCCTGACCCTCGACGAAAGCCGCGAGCAACTGTTGCTCGACCCGAATGCCCTGGCCAATGGCGGCTTTTTCTCTCTCGGCGCATTCAGCATCAGCCCGGATCACCAGCGCCTGGCCTACAGCGTCGATGCCTCGGGCGACGAGATTTACACGCTGTTCGTGAAGGAACTGGCCAGCGAGCGCATCAGCGAACTGGAATTCCAGGACTGCGACGGCAGCATGACCTGGGCCAACGACAGCCTGACGCTGTTTTTCGGCGTGCTCGACGACACTCATCGCCCGCACAAACTGTTCCGCTACCGCCTCGACGGCACCGCCGCCGAACAGGTGTTCCACGAGCCGGACGGGCGTTTCTTCCTGCATTGCTACCGCGCCAGCTCCGAGCAGCAATTGCTGTTGTCGCTGGGCAGCAAGACCACCAGCGAAGTCTGGGCGCTGGATGCCAATCAGCCGCACCAGCCGTTCACCTGCCTGGCGCCACGGGTCGAGGATCACGAATACGACGTTGATCACGGCAAGCTCGACGGCGAGTGGACCTGGTTCATCCGCACCAACCGCGACGGCATCAACTTCGCGCTGTATCAGGCGCCGGACACCGGCATCGCGCCGAGCGAAGCCGACTGGCAGAATCTGATTCCCCACAGCGATTCGGTGATGCTCGATGGCGTGACCCTCAACGCCGAATCCCTGACCCTGAGCCTGCGCGAAGGTGGTCTGCCGATCATCGAAGTGCGCCCACACGGTATGGCGCCTTATCGTGTGCAGTTGCCGGACGCGGCCTACAGCCTCTACGTGCAAAACAGTCTGGAATTCGAAAGCGACCGCATCCGCCTGCGCTATGAAGCACTGAATCGCCCGGCTCAGGTTCGGCAATTGATCCTCGCTACCGGCGAACAGGAAGTGCTCAAGGAAACCCCGGTGCTCGGCCCGTTCGACGCCGACGCCTACGTCAGCCAGCGCCTGTGGGCCACGGCTCCGGACGGCACGCTGGTGCCGATCAGTCTGGTGATGAAACGCGAAATGCTCGGCAAACCGGTGCCGCTGTACCTCTACGGTTACGGCGCCTACGGTTCGAGCCTCGACCCGTGGTTCTCCCACGCCCGCCTGAGCCTGCTGGATCGCGGCATGGCGTTCGCCATCGCCCACGTCCGTGGCGGCGGCGAGCTGGGCGAAGCCTGGTATCGCGCCGGCAAGCAGGAGCACAAGCAAAACACCTTCAGCGACTTCATTGCCTGCGCCGAGTTCTTGATCCTCAACGGCATCACCACTGCGCCGCAACTGGCGATCAGCGGCGGCAGCGCCGGTGGCCTGCTGATCGGCGCGGTGCTCAACCAGCGCCCGAATCTGTTCGGTGTGGCGATTGCCGAAGTGCCGTTCGTCGACGTGCTCAACACCATGCTCGACCCGGATCTGCCGCTGACCGTCACCGAATACGACGAATGGGGCAACCCCGAAGAGCCTGACGTCTACGAGCGGATCAAGGCCTACGCGCCGTACGAAAATGTTGCCGCGCAGGCGTATCCCGCAACGCTGGTGATCGCCGGCTACAACGACAGCCGCGTGCAGTACTGGGAAGCGGCCAAGTGGGTGGCGAAACTGCGCGCGACCAAGACCGACGACAACCCGCTGCTGCTCAAGACCGAACTGGGCGCCGGCCACGGCGGCATGAGCGGGCGTTATCAGGGATTACGTGACGTAGCGCTCGAATATGCATTTGTTTTCAAGGTTCTGGGCATTGCCTGAGGAACTCCGCCGGTCACTTGGGTCTTAATTCCGGGCACCGGAAGCCGATAATCAAGTCGGCTCCCGGTGGCGAGCCTGTAACCCGACACAACAAAAAGACCGCGATGACATGTCAGAACCGACCTTACTGAACAACGAAATCCGTGACTGGCTGATGGACTGCGGCCTGTTCGATCAATTGCAACTGGCGGACTTCGCCGCTGCTTCGGGCTACTTCAGCATCAGCACCGTGGCCGAGGGCGAGGCGATCTTTCGCGAAGGCGATGCCGGCAGTTTCATGTGCATCATCCACACCGGCCAGGTAGCCGTGCAGAAGACCGGTGCTGACGGTCAGGTCATCACCATGGCCACCCTGCGCAGCGGCCGGGCGTTCGGCGAAATGGCCGTGCTCGACGGCGAACGCCGTTCGGCGACTTGTGTCGCGGCGAGCAACTGTCAGTTGCTCAACCTCGGCAAGGATTCACTGGAAAAAATGCTCAACGATGCGCCGAAGATCGCCGCCAAGATCATCCGCGCCCTCGCCGTTTCCCTGTCCAAACGTCTGCGCATGGCCGACGGTCAACTGGCGGCGCAACAGATCTAGCCGCCGGGTGATTTGGTTTTACCCTCGGGCTGTTCGATCCCCGGCAGCGGCTGATCCTTGGACGGCGGGCTGGGCATCTCGATCGGCACCAGCGGAGGCCCGCCACTGCCGGAGCCGGCCTTGGGAATCGATACCGGACTGATCTGCGGATACGGTGTCGGCGTTGCGGTGCCGGGCGAACCCGGTTGCGGGGTCGGGCTGGCGGGAATCGTCTGTTGGGCCTGCACTGCAGTAATCGAGAGCGCGGCCAGGGCAATGACCGTTAGAATGGTGCGCTTCATCAAGGGCTCCGTTGCCTGAAGTCTGCTCTCAGGCTACTCCCAACGCGCCTGCTTGCCTTCCCCCCTGTAGAGATTTCCATGAAACGTTTCGTTCTGCTCGACACCACGCCGATCCCTGACAACGGCGGCGCCCTGTGCCTGTTCGAGTATGGTGAGGACTTTGTCATCAAGATCCAGGGCGGCGATGGCGGGCAATTGATGAACACCCGCATGCACGGCTCCGAAGACGCGCTGGCCGAAATTCCGTGCCGCAAGGTTGCCGGCCGGCCGGACTCGCGGGTGCTGATCGGCGGGTTGGGCATGGGCTTCACCCTCGCCTCCGCGCTCAAGCATCTGGGCAAGAGCGCCGAAGTGGTGGTCGCCGAGCTGGTGCCCGGCGTGGTCGAGTGGAACCGCGGCCCGCTCGGTGAAAAGTCCGGACGTCCGCTGCTCGACCCGCGCACGGTGATCCGTCAGGAAGACGTGGCCAAGGTGCTGCAAAGCGAGCCGAACGGCTTCGACGCGATCATGCTCGACGTCGACAATGGCCCCGAAGGCCTGACCCAGAGGGCCAACAGCTGGCTGTATTCCGCCGCCGGTCTCGCCGCTTGCGCCAGGGCGATGCGGCCCAAAGGCGTGCTGGCGGTGTGGTCCGCCAGCGCCGACCGGCAGTTTTCCGACAAATTGAAGAAGGCCGGTTTCAAGGCCGAGGAAGTGCAGGTCTTCGCCCACGGCAACAAGGGCACCCGCCACACGATCTGGATTGCCGAGAAGCTCAAGGGCTGAGCTAAACTTGCGTCATAACCGTCATTAGTCTTTCTACAAAGGTGAACCCATGAGTTCGTCCACCCCGACCAACACTTCGAAGCTGGATCGCATCCTCGCCGACAACCAGCGTGACAAGGAAATGGGCTACCGCGACAAGGCCCTGAAGATGTACCCGCACGTGTGCGGCCGCTGCGCCCGTGAGTTCTCCGGCAAGCGTCTGAGCGAGCTGACTGTGCATCACCGCGATCACAACCACGACAACAACCCGCAGGACGGTTCCAACTGGGAACTGTTGTGCCTGTACTGCCACGACAACGAGCACTCGCGCTACACCGACCAGCAGTATTTCGGCGAAGGCTCCCTGAGCACGCCGAAAATCGCCAAGGCCACGCACAACCCGTTTGCGGCGCTGGCCGGATTGATGAAGAAAGAAGACTGAACCGTCCGTGATCATTCCCGCGCCGTGCGGGAATGATCGGTGCCGCCCTCCCCCAATCCCCGTATAATCGCCCTCTTTTTCCCGAAGGCACCCCGCTCGTGGCAGACAAACGGTACAGCTGCATTGGTTTGTATAACCCCAAATCACCGGAAAACGTCGGTTCGGTGATGCGCGCCGCAGGCTGCTATGGCGTGTCGACCGTGTTCTACACCGGCAAGCGCTATGAGCGCGCCGCCGATTTCGTCACCGACACCAAGCGCGTGCACTACGACATCCCGCTGATCGGCATCGACGACCTGAAAAAGATCCTGCCGCTCAATTGCGTCCCGGTCGCCGTGGAACTGGTCGACGGCGCCCGCCCGCTGCCGGAATACACCCACCCGGATCGCGCCCTGTACATCTTCGGCCCCGAAGACGGCTCGCTTGATCAGGAAATCCGCGACTGGTGCGAAGACGTCGTGTACATCCCGACCACCGGTTGCATGAACCTCGCCGCCACGGTCAACGTCGTGCTCTACGACCGCATGGCCAAAGGCCTGAACACCCGTTCCGGGCCGAAATTCCGCTGAAACGCCGCACATCCGATGGAACGAGCTGACCGCCCCGGCAGTCAGCTTGTTTATCCATCACTCATTGCCTGGAGAAAGATCATGACCGAGCTCAAACGCGTCGAGCGTATCGAATCCACCCCGTTCCAGACCCGTTCCGAACAGAACGTCGAAGGCTGGGAGCGCATCGGCTCGCTGGCCGGCGGCGTGATCATGGTCGGCAAGGGCCTGCGCCGTGGCGGCGTGTTCGGTCTGATCCAGGTGGCAATTGGCGGCGTGGCCATGGCCCGTGGCATCACAGGCCACAGTTCGATAAAAAGCCTGCTGGAGAAAAGCCGTCAGGACATGAACAACGTGCGCACGAAGATCGAGCGCGCCGGTGAAGAGCTGAGCAAGCTCAAAGCCAATGCCGAAGCGGCGACCAAGACCGCCACCGTGACCGGCAATGATTCGGTGAAGTCGCCTAAAGCCGGGGTCTGATCGCTACTGAAGCAACCCGGAATCAAGCACCTTGGACGACTCGCCGATGACACTCTCGGCGAGTTGCACAAATGCCTTGGTATCCACCGTCCCCAGATGCATCGCCCCGCGCAGCACATCATCCAGCGAGCGCTTGTTGCGGGTCTTCAGACGGATCTCGCGATCCAGTTCCTGTAACAGCAGAACCGCTTTGGAGACCTGCGCCGGGCTGATCTGCTCGCCGCGCAACGTCGACACTTTCTGGCTGTCCTTCGCCAGTTTCACCTGATAAGCCTGATAACGTTCGTCGCTCATGCCACCAGCACGACGCACCAGTTCGACGGCGTAATACTCGGCGAACCCTTCCTTGATCCAGTCACTGCGCTGCTCGTCGTTGATCCGCCCGAACACCTGCGCCAATTCCCGGACCAAAGGGCTGCTGCCGCTCTCGCTGACCAGCGGCAACCGCGTGTTGAGGTAGATCGACTCCCGCGCCGCGAGGCTGCCGCGCCACATCGGGTCGTTGGCACCGACGATCAGCAGTTTGCCCGGATGGCGCGGATACACCGCTTGCACCTGCGGCCAGACGAACGTCAGCAGCGTCAGCACGTCCATCCGGCGCATGCCCTGCCCTTGGGGCGACGCCACGGTGACTTCGGTTTCACCCAATCGCGTGCGGCGGCTGCCGAGGTGTCCGGCGAGCACCCAGCCCGTGGGCCGGTCGAACAGACGGGACGGATTGTCGATGCGGAATTTGTTCTTGCCGATACGCGGCCAGGCGGTTTCGACGCTTTTCCAGCCGTCGGGCAGATCGAATTGCAGGCGAGAGACCAGTTCGATGCCATCCTGCTGATCGAGCTTCGCCGGCGGCACCAGTTCATCGCCGCGCATCAGCGCCCAGGTCGGGGTCATGCGGGTGTCGAAGCTGCCGTTCTTGCGGCCGTGGCTGATGCGTACGCGATAGGTCAGGCTGGCCTTGTCCGGCGTCGGGCGCCACACACCGCGCGCCTGCTGGCCCGGCGTCAGTTGCCATTGGCCGTCGGCCTTGAAGTCGCTGTAGTGGCTGCCGTCGCCGAGGTCGAAATCCAGACTGCGCACGGCCTCGCCCTTGGCCAGGGTCAAGCGCACTTCCGCCTGATCGCTTTGCGGCAACAGGCGCACGCGGTAATCCAGATCGACCTTCTTTGCCGCCCACACCGGCGCGCTCAGCATCAGCAGTCCGACGATCAGCGTCCGGCGCAATCCCACAGCCATACACACTCCTTGTTGAAACTCGATCCTCGAGGCCTGGATCCTCGAGGGGCTTAGCCGGCGCGGAAAATCAGGTGATCTTCCCAATCGTCTTCCGGCACGCTGCCTTCGGCGAGCATGCGCCCGGACTGGGAAATCCGCTCGTGGTGCACGGCGTCGCGATCACCGCAGACCAGGTGATGCCACAACGGCAGGTCCTTGCCTTCGCTGACCAGTCGATAACCGCAGGTCGGCGGCAGCCATTTGAATTCTTCGGCCTGGCCCGGGGTGAGCTGGATGCAGTCCGGGACAAACTTGATGCGGTTCGGGTAATCGCTGCACTGACAGGTTTTCAGGTCCAGCAGTTTGCAGGCGATGCGCGTGTAATAGACGCTGTTGTCTTCTTCATCCTCGAGCTTCTGCAGGCAGCACAGGCCACATCCGTCGCACAGCGATTCCCATTCCTCGTGATCCAGTTGATCGAGGGTTTTGCGTTTCCAGAACGGTTCGACTTTGGCGGCCATGGCTCAAGCATCAACATCAGGTGGTGAAAAGGCCGCCAGTCTAGTGCCCAGGGCCCCGTGGGCCAAGCGCTGGCGACTGCCGGTTGTGCAGGACTTGTCAGTTTTTGCGCGGCCAAGTAGCTTTGCCGTTCTCAAGAAGCCCTGGCTGGATGCCATTAACGCTCGACCGCGTTGCATTCCGGTGAACTGCACGGCTTCGGATTCAACCCCCATCGTTCAGCCCAACTGATCCCGCCGGGTTTTGCTTCAAACCTATCCTCAAACGTAGCAAGGAATCTCTCGATGAGTGCCAACCCTCGCGTTGCCGAATACGCCATTCACCCGCAGTTCACCGATCGCTGGTCGCCCCGCGCCTTTACCGGCGAAGCGATTTCCGAGGAAACCCTGCTGAGCTTCTTCGAAGCCGCGCGCTGGGCACCCTCGGCGTACAACTCGCAGCCGTGGCGTTTTCTCTACGCCCGTCGCGACACGCCGAACTGGGAGCGTTACCTGGGCCTGCTCAATGAATTCAACCGTAGCTGGGCGCAGCACGCTTCGGCATTGGTGATCGTGATTTCGAAAACCACCTTTACCGCACCGGGCGCGACCGAAGAAACACCGGCGCTGTGGCACACCTTCGACACCGGTTCCGCGTGGGGCCATCTGGCGTTGCAAGCGAGCCTGAGCGGCTGGCACACCCACGGCATGGCCGGCTTCGATCAGGAGCTGACCCGCAAGGAGCTGAACATTCCGCAAGGTTATGCGCTGCACGCCGCCGTTGCGGTGGGCAAGCTGGGTGACAAGGCAACCCTGGCGGATTACCTGCAAGCGCGGGAAACGCCGAGCCCGCGTCGTCCGCTGAGCGAGCTGGCGGCTGAAGGGGATTTCACCCTGTAAGCCACACTGCAAAACGAACTGTGGGAGCAAGTTTGCTCCCACAGTTTTTATCGCGGCGAATCAGTAACCGCGTGCGAAATCCACTTCCCCACGCAACGCTTCTCCCGCCTGATACGCCCGCAAATTATCCAGAAACAACTGCACCATCATCGGCGGCGAGGTCGGTGCCGAGCTGTGCCCGGTCAACAGAAGGCCCCACGCGGTCCAGAACGGATGGCGTTGCGGCAGCGGTTCCTGACGGCAGACGTCGATCACCGCGCCGGCCAGATGGCCTTCCTTCAGCGCCTCCACCAGATCCGCATCGACCACCACCACACCGCGCCCGGCGTTGATGAACAACCCGGTCGGCTTGAATTGCTTGAACAGCGCCGCGTCGTAAATGTCGTGAGTGTGCTCGGTGTTGGGCAGCAGATTGACCACGTAATCCACTTCACCCACCAGCCGTGGCAGGTCCGCCATCGAACCGACTTCGACAAACGGCGCCTGCTCCCGGGCGCTGCTGGCGATGCCGTACAACTCGACACCGAATGGCCGCAGGAACTGCGCGACGCTCTGGCCAATATCACCGGTGCCGACGATCAGCACCTTGCGCCCGACCAGGCTCTGGCCGGTGCGATTGTCCCATTTGCGCTCGACCTGGCTGACCAGCCGCGCCAGCACTTCGCGCTCGTGACCGAGCATGTAGGTGAGCACGTACTCGGCCATCACCTGCCCGAAAATGCCGACCGCCCGGGTCAGGCGGTAATCCCGGCGCAGGCCGTCGGCCAGCAGCGGCGTGATGCCGGCCCAGGTCGATTGCAGCCATTGTGGCTGGTGGCCCTGACGCAGCAGGGTCGCCAGCAGATCCGGCTGCCCCAGCCACACCGGGCAATCGACGGCCTGGCGAGCCAGTTCGGCGGAGTCACCGCTGGTCAGCACTTCAAGCTCCGGGGCCGCCTGACGCAGCAGCCGGGCGTATATCGCGTGGTCGTGTTCAGCAATCAGAACGCGCATCTTCAAACCTTTCGCAAACCGTGCAGACGGCCGCCCACTTCGTGGCAGTCGTCGCCGTAAAAACAGTTCCAAGGATTACAAGAGGCCCGGGACCGGGCCTCGCAGGTCAAACCGGGTCGTTGCGTCGCAGCAACTCTTCCGGCAAGTGCTCGATGTACTCTTCCTCGGCCGGCGGCATCTGCAGGTGGTAACCCTGCTTGTCGAGGTTCTCCAGGACGACGGCGATGTCTTCGCTGGCCAGCTTGCGCTCGGGGGTCAGCACCAGATCGAAGGAGTGCTTCGCCTTGCCGAACGCCGCCATCAGGCCTTCCGGCACACGCTCCAGAGCATCACTCTTGAGCACGTAAAGGTACATGCCGCTTTTCTTCGAACTTTGGTAAATGGAGCAAATACGTTTCAAGGCTGTTCTCCGGCAGTGGCCAGGCTGTCGAGCAGCTTCTGGCCCATCAACTCGCGGCGCCAGCCACGCAGCGAATCAGGCAATTGGTAAGGCCCCTCGGGGAAGCCGCTTTTGACCAGCGCTTCGAGGGTTTTCTTGCGCAGCATCAGTTCCGGCGCGATGCCCAGACGCTCGGCCTCGGCCTGGCCCAGGGCACGCAGCTGTTTGATCAGCGCGGCGGCTTCGATCGGCAGCGGCTCCGGCACGGCTGGCGGCCACTGATCAGGCCCCACACTGCCAGAGCGCTTGATCAGATCAAGCAGAAACTCGCCGTCCTGACGCACGGTACGCGGGTGCATGTCTTCGATCTTGCCCAGCGCGCTGAGGTTGTCCGGTTGCGTGCGGGCCAGCGGCCACAGCGAATGCTCACGGACGATACGGTTGCGCGGCAGGTCGCGGGCGCGAGCCTCGCGCTCACGCCAGGCGCACAGCTCGCGCAGAACGGCGAGTTGCGCGCGGGAGAGTTTCCACGCCAGTTTCGCCTCGCGATACACCTCATACGGATCGGTCTCGCGACGCAGGTTGGCGACCAGTTCGGCACCGTCCTCCAGCACCCAGGCATATTTGTCGTCGGACAGCTTCGGACGCAGCTGTACGAAAACTTCCGCCAGATGCACGGCGTCTTCGGCGGCATAGCTGATTTGCGTGTCGGACAACGGACGCTGCAACCAGTCGGAACGGGTTTCGCCCTTCGGCAGTTCGATGCCGAGCACTTCCTGCACCAGACGCGAATAGCCCATCGAGAACCCGAGGTTCAGATAAGCGGCGGCCAGTTGCGTGTCGAACAACGGCGCCGGCAGGCTGCCGGTCAGGCGCAACAGGACTTCGAGGTCTTCGCTGCAAGCGTGCAGAACCTTGAGCACCGCCGGGTTTTCCAGCAACGCCGCCAGCGGTTGCCAGGCGTCAATGGTCAGCGGGTCGATCAGATAGGCGCGTTTGCCGTCGCCGACCTGCAACAGGCCGGCAATCGGGTAGAAGGTGTCGACCCGCATGAATTCGGTGTCGAGGGCAACGAAAGGCAGCTGCTGCCACTCGGCGCAAAACTGCGCGAGGCTATCGTTGTCGCGAATCCAGTGAATATCGATGGCCACACGGCTCTCCCTTCAAGAATGGCGCGCAGTATATATCGCCACCGGCGCTTTCCGCGCCTGTGCAGGGCAAGAGCGTTGATGAAATCTCCTGCCTGCCAGCAAGAATAGTCTTACAGAACAATTCCGACGGATCAGTCCTTGGCCAATACGCCGTCGATGACCGCACCACGGCAACCAGCAAACAGGTCCAGATCGTGCTGATAGACCTTGCTCTGTACTTCCAGCAGACCGAGCATCGAATGGAACAGGTTGTCCTGGCTCAACGGTTTGTCGCGGCTCAATTGCAGGCAATGCGTGTCGACCGAATAGGACTTCTGATAGCTGTCGGAGAACCAGGCCAGCATCGCCACATGTTTCTGCTGTTCCGGCGCAAGCATGTACGGCGTGCCGTGCAGGAACAGGTTGTACTCACCCAGGGACTCGCCGTGATCGGAGAGGTACAGCATGGCGGTATCGACTTTTTCCTGATTGCTGCGCAAGACATCGATCAGGCTCGACAGCACATGGTCGGTGTACACCAGCGTGTTGTCGTAACCGTTGACGATGCTTTCGCGGCTGCAATTGTTCAGCGCGTTGCTTTCACACACCGGCGTGAAGTGTTCGTATTCCTTCGGGTACCGCTTGAAGTATTCCGGGCCGTGGCTGCCCATCTGGTGCAGCACCAGCACGGTGTCCTTGTCCAGGTGATCGATGAAACTCTGCAGGCCTTGCAGGAGGATTTCGTCGCGGCATTCGCTGTTGGCGCACAGGGCCGGGTCTTTCAGGTTGCTGACGTCCTGCAGGGTGACGCGGTCGCAGGTGCCCTTGCAGCCCGACTGGTTGTCGCGCCAGATCACATCGATGCCGGCGCGCTTGAGCACGTCCAGCAGCCCTTCCTGATTTTTCGCCTTGCTGGCGTCGTAGTCCTGGCGACTCATGTTGGAGAACATGCACGGCACCGAGACGGCTGTTTCCGTACCGCAGGAATGCACGTCGGTGAACGCGATCAGGCCGGCCTCCTTGTCCAGTTTCGGCGTGGTGTCGCGGTTGTAGCCGAGGATGCCGAAGTTCTCCGCCCGGGCACTTTCCCCTACCACCAGCACGGTCAGCGACTTGCGCGGACGGTTTTGCAGTGCAGGGTTACGCTGGGCGTCTTCGCCGATCTTGATGAACGGTTGCTGGGCGGATACCACCTGCTCACGCAGATAGCCGGCCGATGCACCGATGTAGTTGCTCGGCACCAGCATCAGGCGCAATTCGTGGTGGTTGCGAAACAGCGAAGACAAGCCCTGATAGTTGGCCAGTGCCACGCCACCAATCACGGCGACCGATGCTGCACACACCACAACTTTGCTTAATAACTCTCGATGCCAGCGACGATAGTCAACAGGCAACTTCCACAACAACCACGACGGCAATACACCCAAAAACAATAGATAAACGAAAAACTTCAACGACAGCAGATCACGAACTTCCGTTGCATTGGTTTCAGCGAAGTTGCGAAACATGCCGGCGTCAATCATCACGCCATACTGACTCATGAAATAAGCCACGCCGGCACTGATCAGAAACAGCGCCATCAACACCGGTTTCAATACCGGGCGAAACGCCAGAAAGGTCAGCACGATGTTGTAGGCCGAGAAGATCATCACCCCGAACGCAATGCCCATGGCGATGCCGTCGGCAGCGGTGATCTCGAGGAGATGTTGCCAAAGTACGAAATTGAATCCGATCAAAAGAAAGGCGCTGGCAAACAACGTCACCCATTCCGGGCGCACGGCTTTTAACTTCAACATATGAGGGGGGCTATTTCCTGAAAAGAAGCGCCGTGGCCAATTGTGAAAACTTCATTGACCCGGGCAATGAAAACTCTACGTAGCCCCCCATCAATTTTTTGTGAAAAAGAAGCCAACGATTAGTTGGCTCATGAAATAACCATGAAACCTGAACATTCGTCAGGTGTGATTCAGTAAAAAATTACAGCTCGCTCCGGAAGAGCGCACGGTAGGCGTATCGACTTTTTAAATACCCCTCGGGATTTTCTGATTTGCCGGCGCCGGTAGCGCGCCCGCCTAATCGACGGCCTCTGATTCAAAGGTCTGAAGATGGAAAACGTTCGCGCCACTGCCCGCCCCGCCGTCTGGCTGATGCTCGGTATCGTCCTTGTCGCCCTTAACCTGCGTCCGTCGATGGCCGCCGTCGGGCCTTTGCTGTCGGCGATTCGCGGCGATATCCCGCTGAGCTTCAGCGTGGCATCGCTGCTGACCATGCTGCCGGTGGTGGCCATGGGGCTGGCGATGTTTTTCGGAATCGGCATCAGCCATCGTCTGGGCGAGCGGCGCACGGTGCTGCTGTCGTTGCTGATCATCGGTCTGGCGACGCTGTCGCGGCTGTTTCTCGACTCGGCGGTGCAACTGATCATCAGCGCCGTGCTCGCCGGGGTCGGCATCGCGCTGATTCAGGCGTTGATGCCGGCACTGATCAAATCGCGGTTTCCCGACAACGTGGCGCTGTGCATGGGCTTGTATGTCACGTCGATCATGGGCGGTGCCGCGCTGGCCGCTTCGTTCGCACCTCAGGTGATGCTCGGTACCGGCAGCTGGCGGGCAGGGCTGGCGATCTGGGCGGTACTGGCGCTGCTCGCGTTGCTGTTCTGGTTGTCACAACGCGATGACGCACCGCCCATCGCGACCAGTACAGTGAGAAAAGAGGCCTTCTTCACCCATTCCCGCGCCTGGTTGCTCGCCATCTTCTTCGGTCTGGGGACAGCGTCCTACACCTGTGTGCTCGCGTGGTTGGCGCCGTACTACGTGGAAAACGGCTGGAGCGAACAGAACGCCGGTCTGCTGTTGGGTTTTCTGACGGCCATGGAGGTAATTTCCGGTCTGGTGGTTCCCGCTATCGCCAACCGCAGCCGTGACCGACGCCTGGTGCTGGGTGCCCTGTTGGTGCTGATCATTGCCGGGTTCTGCGGCTTGATTCTCAGCCCGCAATACCTGAGCCTGTTGTGGCCGTGCCTGCTGGGCCTGGGGATTGGCGGGTTGTTTCCGATGAGCCTGATCGTCTCCCTCGATCACCTCGACAACCCGCAGCGCGCCGGCGGGCTGACCGCGTTCGTGCAAGGCATCGGCTACCTGATTGCCGGCCTGTCGCCGCTGCTGGCCGGGGTGATCCGTGATCGACTGGGCAGCTTCGAATGGGCCTGGTGGTCGCTGACCGCGGTGATGGTGGTCATGCTGCTGATCGTGCTGCGTTTCGACCCTCGGCAATACGCCCGGCACTTTCACTGATCGGGCGTTGTGCACGGTGCTTCACCCCTCTGGCTAAAGGCTTCTGGCCATCTTTTACAGGATCGTTTTGACACGTCGTATTACTAAAACTTTCTGTCCCACAACTGTCCGTGAAAAATCCTACAGGGCTTTCTCCTGGCACCATCGTTCCGTTACGATCATGCGCACACGTTTGCGCGGATTCGGCGCAAGGAGCACAGCGAGACAGAACGGATGCTGAACAGTAACTTGCTTAGAAAGCTCGACATGCAGGATCTCATGGTGTTTGTCGCCGTGTATGAGCAAAGCAGCGTCACCGATGTGTCGGAGGCGCTGTTCGTCAGTCAGTCCACCGTCAGTTACTGCCTGAAGAAACTGCGTACCAGTTTTGAAGACGAATTGTTCGTCAACACCCGCACGGGCATGCGCCCGACCTACAAGGCCAGCAGCATGTATGGCCATGTGCAGAAAATCCTCGAAAGCATCAACCTGTGCCACGCCGGCGCCCCGACCTTCGACCCGATGGCGCAACCGGTGACCTTCAACATCTGCGCCCCGGAATACTTCGAACAGCTGATCCTGCCGCGCATGCTGAAGCGTTTTGACTTCGACGATCTGCCGGTGATGGTCAACATGCACAAGTTCGAAACCGACGTGCCGGCGCAAGAGTTGCGCGATGGCAGCCTCGACCTGGTGATCTGTTTCGGCCCGCACTTCCACCGCAGCCATACCGACCTGAAATCGCGAATGCTGCTGGAGGATGATCTGGTCTGCGTCTTCGACAAACGTGCAACGCCGCTGGAGCCGCGCCTCAGCCTGCAAGCCTTCACCGAACGCCGGCATGTGTTCCCGACGCCCTGGACGTCCACCACCAACATGGTCGATGGCTGGCTGGCAAGGCAGGCGCAGAAGCGCCAGATCGTCGCCCGTTCCAACAGCTACAGCGCAGCGTTGAAGATGATCACCGGCACGGATTTCATCCTCACCCTGCCCCGGCGGATCCAGCGCTTGCTGACCAACGACGCGGTGTTCAATCACTGCGAGGCCCCCAATGGCCTGCCGGGGTTCACCCTCGACATGCAGTGGAGCCACAACGTCGACCAGGACAGCGCCAACCTCTGGCTGCGCGAGCAGGTGATCAAGACCTGCGCGGAGCTGGAGGCGGCCTGAGTCTTACACGCCGATGGCGACTTTGCTGTAGGACTCGCGGTCGATGTCGAGCAGTTCCACGCTCAACTGCACTTCGACACCGGCCGGCCACTCGCACAGGTCCTGCAGCACCGCCAACAGGTTTTGCGAGAGTTGCTTCTTGATCTCCGGAGAACGACCACTGAGCAACGCCAGCCTCACCGCCACAAAGGCCCGCTCGCTCATGGCAGTACCGACCTTGAAGGTTTCGACCTTGATCGCGCGGCTCTTGATATCGAATTCCGCCGCAAACTGACCGGAACCCACCAGGGTGTTGTTGAGCCGGATCAGCGCCACGTCGGCGTTCAGTTGCGGCAGGTTGGCGGTGTATTCCATGTGCAGGTGTGGCATCGCAAGACTCCAGTCGGTCGGCAGAAAGGCCGTACATATAACACAGCTACGCCCTACTCTCCTGCGGCTTTTTCCGACACAGGAACGGGAAGCTCCCGACGCAGTGCCAGGGTTTCCCAGATCGCCACCAGCACCACGACTGCCGTGGTCAATGCCCCCAGCGCTAACGCCGAAAACCAGTGATTCAGTGCCGGCGGCAACAACAGCGTGAGCACTACCAGCCCGAAGACATGGGACAGGGGTGGAAACGGTCGGTCAGCCATGACCCACTTGAACAGCGCGTTGCCGAGCAAAAACAGCCATGGCCCGGCGATGATCACGACGATGCCGGCGTCGCTGGCGTGATCCGGATGCACCAGCACCAGTTCGTCGGCCACCGCACTGACGATGACCCCGGCGACAATCAGCACATGCAGGTAGGTGTAGGCGATTCGCGCCTGGCGCCCGGGGTCGGTGGAATGGGCGATACGGTGGTGCGCGCGCTCGGCACCGCTGTCGAAGTAGACCCACCACATGGCGATGCTGCCCAGCACCGCCACCAGAAACGCCAGCAGTCCATCGCGCCCCGGTGTCAGTTCGGCAAAGGTCGCGCCGGTCACCAGCAACGACTCACCCAGAGCGATGATCACGAACAGCGCACAACGCTCGGCCATGTGATTGCCTTCGACGTTCCAGTCGCTCAGTGACGAACGCCCCAGCCCCGGCACCCAGAAATACAGCGACGGCGAAATCAGCTCTATCAGCAGCGCCAGCGCCCAGCAAAGCAACCGCTGCTCGCCTTCGACCAACGCCCCGCCGATCCAGAACACCCCGGACAACGTCAGCCACGCGAGGATGCGCTGGAAGTTGCGCGTCATGTTCAACGACTCGCCGCGTACCGCCCAGATCGCGAACAGCGTGCGCCCGACCTGCATGAACACGAACGCCGCTGCGAACATCAGGCCGCGCTCGGTGAATGCCTTGGGAATCGAAGACGAAAGCAGCAAACCGGCGATCATCAGGCCGAACAGCCCGAGACGCACCGGCAGTTTTTCCGGGTCGAGCCAGTTGGTGATCCAGGACGTGAAAATCCACACCCACCACACCGCGACCATCATCAGCGTCACCTGCACCGCACCGATCATCGACAAGTGCGCGAGCAAAGTGTGGGACAGCTGAGTCACGGCAAACACGAACACCAGATCGAAAAACAGCTCGACCATGCCGACCTTGCCGCTGTCGAGACTGCCGCGCCCACGCAACAAACCACGGGAAATGCTCATGGGTCGAGGCTCCGCCGAATTCAGATGTTACTCAGCAAAGCAGCCGGACAACGGCTCGGCAAGTCAGAGCGGCGAGTGAGGCCGCTCGCTCATGAATTGCTCCAGCCGCGAGCGCAGCCAGCGCTCGGCCGGGTCGCTGTCGACATGGCTGAGCCAGACCATCGACAGGTCGAGCGTCGGGGTCTTGAACGGAAACGGCTCCTTGAATAACAGGCCCGAGGCAGCCATGGCTTCGGCGGTGTAGTCCGGCAGGCTGGCGATCAGATCGGTGCCGGCCAGCAGCGCCGGCAGTGCGCTGTATTGCGGCACCGACAACACCACCTGACGGGTGCGGCCGAGGTCCGCCAGCCACTCATCGGCATAACCACTGACATTGGCCGTGTGGGAAACCAGCACATGGGGCCGTGCGCAATATTCGTCGAGGGTCAACGGGGTGGCGGACTTGTCGGCGCGCAGGATGCTCGGCTGGATATGCCGCAGCAGTTTGCGCTTGGCATTGGCCGGCAGGCCACGGGTCTGGCTGATGCCGACGGTGATGTCGCCAGCGGCCAGCAGATCGGGAATCCGCCAGTAATCGACATGCTGCACCACGAACGCCACGTTCGGTGCTTCCTGGCGCAAGGCACGCAGCAATGGTGGCAACAGACCGAATTCGACGTCGTCCGACAGGCCGATGCGAAAGGTCATGGTGCTGACAGCCGGGTCGAAATCACGGGTCAGGCTCAACGCCACTGACAACGAGTCCAGCGCGGGTTTGAGATGGCGATAGATGTCTTCGGCGCGGGCCGTCGGCTCCATGCGGTGGCCGACTCGGATAAACAATGGATCGTTGAGCATGGTGCGCAGGCGATTGAGCGCCGAACTGATGGTCGGTTGGCCGAGAAACAGCTTCTCGGCGGCCCGGGTCACGTTGCGTTCGAGCATCAAGGTTTCGAACACCACCATCAGGTTGATGTCGGCCTTGCGAAGTTCATTGCGATTCATCCATTGCCCCCCGGTCCCCAGATTGTGGGCAGTGTAGAAAGGCTGCCGGGGCAGCGTCCATCAAAACGATGCGTCATTGCACCGTCAACGTCTTCAGGCCCATGCCCATGACCCGCGAATCATCGTTGATCCCCAATTGCTGAGGGCTGATGGCATCCGGCAGCTGCAATTCGATATCGAGTCTGTCATCGTGCGCGAGGCTCTGACTGAGCGAAGCACTGATTGGAATTTCCAGGCGATTACCCTGGAACTGCGTCAAGCTCGTGCTCAGCACCTGCTCGCCGTTGAGGCTCACGATCACTCGCTGGGAAGGATGCTTTGGCATTATGAACGCCAATGTGTCGAGCACGATCGAACGCGCTTGCGGCAACAGCCGCATTTCGATTTTCGCCTGCCGCCCCTCCGTCCACGTCCCCCAGTTTTCCGCCGTCGACCAGCCGTTGGCCAATTGTCGACTCCGGTAGTTGAACGTCAGCGTTTGCCCAGGCCCAGAGAGGGGAATAACGGACATCCGCCGTCCCTCATCCCGCATCGACAGACACTGCGCGCAGCGCTTCCACCCCGGCGCAAGGACCACCAGCCCATCTACCCGGGTCAGCAGATCGGTTTCACTGTTGATGCTTTTTGCGGCGTCCGCCAGGACATCGTCGCTCAGGATGTACAACGAATCCGCGTCGTATTGCCCCGAGTCGAGCATGCGTCGGGCTTTCTGCTGTGCCAGCGCCAGTGCTGAAGAACTCACTCGCGCAAGATAGACAGCGTCGGTCTTCATGCCGTGAGCTGCTGCAAATCCGGCAATCATTTGCCAGCGATCGTTCTGATTCTGCGGCATCAGGCCGCGTACATTCGCGTATCGTCCGGCAGCGCTTGTCCAGAACGGATCGCGCAGCGGGCTGTTCCAGGCCGCCGATGGCACAACCATTTTCCCCTGCCTCAGGCCAAGCCAGCCGGCTCGAGTGTCGGCGACCTGAACCACCAGCGCTGTAGCAAGCAAAAAAATCACAACGCGCGGTCGGTAACCGCGCACCACCAGAAAAATCATGGCCAGGATGAGGGCATACAGCACCGGCCAGAACATCCGCCCCGAGGCGCGGAAGACATTGGCCAGGCCGATGATCATCTTCGGCAGCGGATAGCCGACGGTCGTTGCACCGATTCCGATCTGATTCGACAGCGCAAAAAGCCATAGCCCGAACAAGGCCATCAACAGCCATGGTCGAGCGCGCAACTCGTCCTTCAAGGGTTGCCTGTTTCCAATCCAGGCAATCAGCGCCAGCGGTACCAGCAAGAGAACGCCCAACCCCATGTAGTTGAAGCCTTCATAGTCGCCCTCACCCTTGGGCAGATCGGGCAGGATCCGCGACCAGCCGGCCGGATCGACTGGCGACAGCAAATTCATCCGGTACAAACCAAAACCGCCGGAGGCCGCACCGTCGGCAATGCTGAAATAACCCGCCTGCCAGCAACACACACTCACCAGCGCAAACAGCAACCCGCCTTCGATCAGCCCCTGGCGTCGGGTCAATTGCCGGCTAAATGTCTTGCCCAGCAAGTCTGCCAGCCAGATCAGGGCCACCATGGCCAGCAAATAGGCGTGTACCCATGATGTCACCGCCAGCAACGAACCCCAGGCCCAGCGGCGCCTGCGCAAGTCCGGTACCAGCGCCAGATACAACGCCGCCAGAATCAGGAAATGCCCCGCCAGCGAAAGGTGCCCGCCCATACGCAGAAACATCGGCGGCGAGAACACCAGCAACCCGGCTCCCAGCAGGCGAATCAAGGGATTGCCGGTCATCAGCCCGAGCAGTTTCCAGCCGAACCAGGCTTGTAGGACACAACACGCCAGTAACCAAAGGCCAAAGTACTGGAAGGTGTCCGGCAGCCACGCACTGAAGGGTTTGAACAACAGCGCCAACAGGGGGTTGGAGTCGGAAAAGATGATGGAACTGCTCAGTTCCAGGCCATAGAACGGATTGAGGCCGAGTGGAAATGTCCAGGGCGAGTGTCGGAAGAATTCCCAGCCCAGATAATGTGTCGCCGGGTCACCCTGTTCCAGCCAGGCAATGTTTTGCGGATTCAGCGCCTGCGGCCCGATTGCCAGGAAAAACACCAACATTCCCAACAGCAGCGGCAGCAAGGAGAGTACCGGGTGCTCGCGCGAATCCTTCATCGATAGGTCCAGAAGTTGTGCAGTACGAAAGTGAATGCCGGAATGGTCAGCGCAACCGCCACGATACCCAGCAGGTAGTGCAGCCCTGCCATCTGCGCGGCCCAGGCGACGAACATCGCCAAAAGAAAACCTCCCGCCGAAACCAGCAGGAATCGCAGTAGCGTTTTACCGTGCAAACGAGCGGAAAAACTCCAGGTGGTGTTGATCACGTAGGAAACCACCGTCGCTACGGCAAATGCCACGCCGTTAGCCAGCGGCGGCTGAGGGCTCACGAAGTTGATGAAAAACACCGCTACCAGCGCATGCAACGCGGTGACGAACAGACCTGTCACGGCAAAGCGCAGACCACGCCTGATCAGCGCTTCTCTCTCCGTGGACGTCACGGTTTGCGCGCCAGCACAAAGACACTCAGGCCGGCCAGGCGATTCATGCCCATCAAGGGTAGTTCGAGGCGGCACAGGGTCTTCAGCAGCGAATTAACCAGCGGGTGATGTTTTTTCAGTTGCGAACGTGGCGCCGAACCGCCGGGAATCAGGCGCGAGGCAACGGCAATCGGGAACACTGCTCCGAAGTAGTAGGCGCCCTTCTCGACCGTTAATCCGGCGTTCTTTGTCAGAGACTCGAACTGTCCCAGGGTATAGCGACGTTTGTGTTCGAGAAAATCATCGTGCCCGCTCCACATGAACTGGAATGCCGGCACGGTCATCAGGAAACGGCTGCCGGACGGCACCTTGTCGACGTAGGACTTGAGCAGGCCGAGATCGTCGTCGACGTGCTCCAGCACATCCATCAACAACACCAGATCGGCGTCCACACTGTCGATCGAGCGGCGGTAATGCACCGGTTTGCCGGCGGTGGTGGCACTGGAGTCGGCGGGATAGCTGATATCCACGCACCACGCTTCTCGCGCGGCAGTGTGAGTCAACAGATGATGGGAAAAGAACCCTGAACCGGCGCCGACGTCGAGAATGCGTTTGATCGGCGCCTCCCCCAGCAATCGACGGGTCGCTGCCGCTTTGGAGCGGTAATACCAATGCTCGCCGATGCTGTCGCCGAGGATGTCGGTTTCCTTGAGATCCATGCTTCAGTCCTTGGATTCGTAAATGCGGCGCACCAGGAAAACCGGCCGGCGCTTCGCTTCGATATAAGTGCGGCCGAGATACTCGCCAAGCACGCCGATGCCGATCAGTTGCAATCCGCCGAGGAAGGTCACCGCGACCATCAGCGAGGCGTAACCGGGCATGTCGACGCCGTGGATCAGCGTGCGCACCACGATGAACATGGCAAAGGCAAACGACACCAGAGACACCAGCGCGCCCAGGTACGTCCAGATCCGCAACGGCTCGGTGCTGAAACTGGTGATGCCTTCGAGCGCGAAATTCCACAGCCGCCAGCCATTGAACTTGCTCTGCCCGGCCGCCCGTTCCGGGCGCTCGTATTCGACCTGGGTGGTGCGAAAACCGACCCAGGCAAACAGACCTTTCATGAATCGCCGCGACTCCGGCAGCGTCAGCAGCGCGTCGACCACGCAACGGTCCATCAGCCGAAAATCGCCGACGTTTTCCGGCAATGTCTGTTCGGCAATCTTGTTGTGCAGACGATAGAACCAACTGGCGGACGTCTGTTTGGCCCAGGAGTCATTGCGGCGGCTGATGCGGTGACCAAGCACCACTTCATAACCTTCGCGCCAACGTTCGATCATCTGCAGAATGACCTCGGGCGGGTCCTGCAAATCGACATCGATCGGCACCACGATCTGCCCGGTGGCAATCTGCAAACCGGCGGAAAGCGCAGCCTCCTTGCCGAAATTGCGGCTCAGATCGACGATGCGGATCGTCGAGTTGCTCTGCTGACAGTGCAGCAGGCGCTCCAGCGTCGAATCAGTACTGCCGTCGTTGACGAACACCAACTCAAGGCTGATCTGTGCCTCACGCTCGAACACCTGACGAATGCGCAGGAGAAAGCCGTCGAGGCTGTCCTCTTCATTGAATACGGGAACCACCAGCGACAACGTCACCGGGCCCGCATGTTGCGTTCCATGCGAATGGGTCAATGGACTGCTCTTTTCTTATAGTGTTTGTCGGTCGCCGAACAAATTTCGACGCCATGAGCCGCCCCGTATTAAGCAGCACCACTGGTGCTCATGCAAGGGTGAAAAAAGGACGTACTCGCCAAACCGAAGGCCGATCCCGACGCTCTGCCCCGCGCCTTGCAGAAACATTCTCGAACGATTGGAAACAAATCCCCGATAGCCAAATGAGAAGGCTCCGCTAGGCTTGCGAGCATGCGTCAAACAGCTTGTCGCAATATCCCATCGCATGGAGCGAACTGAATGTATTTCGAGATTTACAGGCAATCCAAGGGCACCCCGAGCACCGGCAAGGGCCAATGGCGCTGGCGTCTGCGGGCGGGAAACCATGAGACGGTTGCCAGTGGCGAGTCGTATGTGAACAAGGCGGATTGTCTGCATGTGATCGAGCTGATCAAGGGCGTGCAGGGGGATACGCCGGTCAAGGAGATTTGAGGGCTGGCTGATTACCCTGCAGAAATGAAAAAGCCCCGCAGATTCTCATCTGCGGGGCTGTTCCAAGACTGACGCGAACACCTGTCTTCAGAATGTCTCGGGGATGTGCCGGAAGGGATAATCCGATTCCTTGTAGCCCCCGGGCTTCTGCCGCTTGGGTAACTCAACCTTCTCGCGCGAAACACTCTTGTACGGAATGCGGCTGAGAAGATCGGAGATGATATTCAGGCGCGCTCGCCGCTTGTCGTTCGAATCGGCCACCAGCCATGGCGCATATTCGGTATCGGTTGCCTTGATCATGTCATCACGCGCCCGCGAGTAGTCATACCAGCGGCTGTACGACTTGAGATCCATGGGCGAGAGCTTCCAGATTTTTCGACCGTCCTTGATACGCTCTTCCAGCCGGCGCGTCTGTTCTTCCTGACTGACGTTCAACCAGTATTTGAGCAAAATCACACCGGAATCGACGATGGCATGCTCCACCAGAGGAACCGTCCTGAGAAATTTTTCGGCCTGATCCTCGGTACAGAACCCCATCACCCGCTCGACACCGGCGCGGTTGTACCAACTGCGGTCGAAAATCACCACCTCGCCCGCCGCCGGTAGATAAGGCAGGTAACGCTGCATGTACATCTGGCTCTTCTCACGCTCGCTCGGCGCCGGCAACGCCACCACCCGGAATACCCGCGGGCTGACCCGATCAGTGATCGCCTTGATCGTCCCACCCTTCCCCGCCCCGTCACGCCCCTCGAAAATCACACAGACCTTGATGCCCTCGGCTCTCACCCATTCCTGCAGCTTGACGAGCTCAACGTGCAGTCGACGCAACTCCGCCAGATAGTCTTTGCTCGACAGCTTCGGGCGATCTGCGGGGGTGTCTCTGGGCGAGTCTTTCTTCTTTCCCTTTGCCATGACCGAACCTCATGCATTTGGAATGCAGGAGTTTAGTCAGTTAATTCGGAGTGTGAGCAGCCTGGATGCGCTGGAGCATTGCGCTCCACCCATTGGTGCAAGGACTGATCAGAAACGAAAAAGCCCCGTAGATCTTCATCTACGGGGCTTTTTCAATGTATGGCGGAGAGATAGGGATTCGAACCCTAGGTACCGGTGAAGGTACAACGGATTTCGAATCCGTCCCATTCGGCCACTCTGGCATCTCTCCAACGGCGCGCATCATAACAACACTTTTATCGAAAGCAAACCCTCTTTCGAAAATTTCTCCGTGCTATCAGATGCTTGCGTCGATTAAAGCGGTACGCCCAGACGGTTGGCGACTTCTTCGTAGGCTTCGATGACGTCACCGAGGCCCTGACGGAAGCGGTCCTTGTCCATCTTCTTCTTGGTGTCCTTGTCCCACAGACGGCAGCCGTCCGGGCTGAACTCGTCGCCCAGGACGATGGAGCCGTCGCTGAACACACCGAACTCAAGCTTGAAGTCCACCAGCAGCAGGCCTGCGTCGTCGAACAGTTTGCTCAGGACTTCGTTGACCTTGAGCGACAGTTCTTTCATGCGCGCCAGTTGCTCGGCGGTGCCCCAGCCGAATGCCACGACGTGGGATTCGTTGATGAACGGGTCGCCCTTGGCGTCGTCCTTCAGGAACAGTTCGAAGGTGTACGGGTTGAGCTTCATGCCCTCTTCGACGCCCAGACGCTTGACCAGGCTACCGGCGGCGTAGTTACGCACGACGCACTCGACCGGGATCATGTCGAGTTTTTTCACCAGCACTTCGTTGTCGGCCAGCAGTTTGTCGAACTGGGTCGGAATGCCGGCCGCTTCGAGTTTCTGCATGATGAAGGCGTTGAACTTGTTGTTCACCATGCCTTTGCGGTCGAGCTGCTCGATGCGCTTGCCGTCGAACGCCGAGGTGTCGTTGCGAAACAGCAGGATCAAGCGGTCAGCGTCGTCGGTCTTGTAAACCGATTTGGCTTTGCCGCGGTAGAGTTCTTCACGTTTTTCCATGATGGGCTCCGCTTGCTAAGTAGATGGGCTAGGCGATATGGCGCCAGTCGAGCCCTGAATCTTGATCGGCCAGTTGCAGCCAGTCCGGGTCGCACCCGAGGGTGTCGACAAAACATTGCCGGGCCAGCTGCGGCAGGTTGTTCTTGCTGCTCAGATGGGCCAGGACCAGGTGTTGCAGGCCTTGCCAGCCCAACTCGGCCACCAGGAATGCCGCCTGATGGTTATTCAAATGTCCCAGCTCGCCGCCAACCCGCTGCTTGAGAAAGTACGGGTAATGACCACGGGCCAGCATGTCTCGGCAATGATTGGACTCGATCATCAACGCATCGAGGTCCCGATAACCGTCCAGCACCCGCTCGCAGTATGAACCCAGATCGGTCAGCAGGCCGAAGCGCCGCTGTTCCTGATCACTGAAGACGTACTGGGTCGGTTCCTGTGCATCGTGGGCCACGGCAATGACCCGGATGTCCAGAGCACCGATCTGCAGTTGCTCGCCGCCGGCCACGAAGCCTGCGGGTTCAATCGGTTTGCGCATCCCGCGCAGTGTGCCGCGACTGAGGTAGACCGGCAGATTGTAGCGCCGAGACAGCAAACCCACGCCATGCACGTGGTCGGCATGTTCGTGGGTCACGAGTATCGCGCTCAGTTGCGCCGGGTTCACACCCAGGCGCAACAGGCGTTTTTCGGTTTCCCGCAGGGAAAAACCACAATCCACCAGCACATACGTATCAGCACTGGCGATCAGCGTGCCGTTCCCTTGGCTACCGCTGCCGAGAACGGCAAAACGCATTGGATCAGCCCAGGTTGTCCTGAATCACGCTCAACACTTTGCGGGCCACATCGGCCGGCGCGACGGTGTTGATGTTTTTCTCGACGGTGACCTGAACGTTGTCGCCAACCTTGCTCAGGCGAACCTGATAACGCTCGGCACGGGCTTCAACTTCTTCCTTGGTCGGCGCGCTGCCGAACAGGCTGCTGAAGAAACCAGGCTTCTCGTCTTTCTTCTCGGCCTTTTCGGCCAGGTTGATGTAGTACAGGCCCAGGCTGCGGTTGATGTCTTCAACGCGCCATTGACCTTGCTCCAGCGCACGACCGACGCTCGACCAGGCACGATCCAGATCGGAACCGACGTTCAATACCGGGTTGCCGCTGCCGTCTTCGCTGAGGGCGACACGGCTCGGGGTATCGAAATCACGCGATGCCAGCATCGACACCGAACCACCCTTCTCGGAAGTACGGCTCATGCTCGCGAGCATGTCGTCGACCAGGGCAGCGTCCAGGCCGGTGTTGACCGAACGGTTGGTGAAATCGACATTGGCGGTGCTGCCGGCAGGACGCTCGGCGCTGACCACGTAGATTTCACTGGTATTGCGCTGCACGCCCGGCTCGATGCGCACCCGCACGCGGGTCTCGCTGTCGGCACCGACACCGGCGGCGCTCAGGCGCTTGGCCATGGCGGCGGACAGTTCGTCGGAATGCTGCCAGGTGGTGGTGAATTCGCCGGTTTGCGGACGCTGTTCATCCAGACGGAAACCGTTGTCCTGGAAGAACTGCACAGCCACTGGCCAGACTTCGGCCGGTGGATGCTGACCCATGACCCAACGCGAATCACCGCTCTTCTGCAGCGAGTAGTCGCTGGCGTCAGCGATCGCCGACAGTGGCTGAGGACGCGGAACCACGTATTCGCCGGTGGCGGTGTCGTCGGCTACGTTACGCGGGATCGGCAGCAGCGGATCCAGGCGCTTGGAGGTGCTGACACCTTCTGGCAGTTGCATCGGTGCAGTCTGTTTCGCTTCCAGGTAGTCGCTACCACGGTCACGGAAATAACCTTCCGGGCCCCAGATCCATCCGCAGCCACTGGTGCTGGAGATAATCAAGGCAAGTGCGGAAAGTCCGGCCATTCGCTTCATGCGTTGTACTTCCTCAATTAAACCAGGACGCTGCACTGGCGCAGGGCCGAGCGCAACGTTTCATGACAAGGAGCGCTCAGCCAGGTCAGCGGCAGGCGAATGCCTTCGTGCATCAGGCCCATTTCGACCAAAGCCCACTTCACCGGAATCGGGTTGGCTTCGATGAACAGGTCCTTGTGCAGCGGCATCAGTTTTTCGTTGATGGCCCGTGCGGTCTCGGCGTCGCCCTTGAGCGCGGCCTCGCACAGGTCGGCCATTTCGCGCGGAGCGACGTTGGCGGTGACGGAGATGTTGCCTTTGCCGCCCAGCAGGATCAGTTCGACGGCGGTCGGATCATCGCCGGACAGCACGATGAAATCCTTGCTCACGCCGTCGAGGATTGCCTTGGCGCGTTTCAGGTCGCCAGTCGCTTCCTTGATACCGATGATGTTCGGCACGGTGGACAGACGGATCACGGTCTCGGCCTGCATGTCGCAGGAGGTGCGGCCGGGAACGTTGTAGAGGATCTGCGGGATGTCGACCGCTTCGGCGATGTGCTTGAAGTGCTGGTACAGGCCTTCCTGGGTCGGCTTGTTGTAGTACGGGACTACCAGCAGGCAGGCATCAGCGCCGGCTTCCTTGGCGTTGCGGGTCAGCTCGACGGCTTCGCGGGTCGAGTTGGCGCCGGTACCGGCGATCACCGGAATGCGGCCTGCCACCTGTTTGACCACGGCTTTGATGACGGCAATGTGTTCTTCTACATCAAGGGTTGCCGACTCGCCGGTAGTACCGACCGCGACAATGGCATGGGTGCCGTTCTTGAGATGGAAGTCCACGAGTTTGCTGAGGCTGTCCCAGTCAAGACGCCCTTGTGCATCCATGGGTGTGACCAGTGCCACCATACTGCCCGCAATCATGAAACCGCTCCTGCCGGAAAAAGAGAGCGGTAATGGTACTGGCGCCAAGATGCTTGCACAAGCGAAGTACTGCGCCGCCATTCCCCTTGGCGCCGCTTTTCGCTACCCTTCAGACTTTGATCGGTACTGATCAGCTTGTGCGCCGGGTTCCTGCCCCCCGTTTCGGCCTTCCAGACCCCGTTCCAGTGTCGCCGCCTTACGCTTCTTTATTAGTGGAGCCGTGGCGACAGGCGAACCGGGTCTTCCGGACAGGTATGTCCCGGCACTCAATGCCCTCACCCTACCGACCGCTCATCGCTTTAGGAATGCTGCATGTCCACCCCCACAGTTCGCGAACAATTCCTTGTCATCAGTGCCCTCGGCGCCAATCCCATGGAGCTGACCAACGTCCTGTGCCGCGCCAGCCATGAAAACCGCTGCGCGGTCGTCACTTCGCGCCTGACCCGCCACGGCGAGTGCAGTGCACTGGTGCTCGAAGTTTCCGGCAGCTGGGACGCCCTGGCCCGCCTGGAAGGCAGCCTGCCAACCCTGGCCAAACGTCACTCGTTCACGGTCAACGTGGTGCGCAGCGCCGCCCTGGAAAACCGTCCGCAAGCCCTGCCGTATGTGGCTTACGTGTCTTCGGCCTACCGCCCGGACATCATCAACGAGCTGTGCCAGTTCTTCATGGATCACAACGTCGAGCTGGAAAACCTGACCTGCGATACCTATCAGGCACCTCAGACCGGCGGCACCATGCTCAACGCCACGTTCACCGTGACCCTGCCGGCCGGCACCCAGATCAGCTGGCTGCGCGACCAGTTCCTGGACTTCGCCGATGCCATGAACCTCGACGCACTGATCGAGCCGTGGCGCCCACAGAACCCAATGTAAGGAAGCTTTCATGGCCGTAGCTATCGATCAACCGATTGCCGACTTCGAAGCACCCGCCACCAGCGGGCAAACCGTCAGCCTCTCGGCCCTCAAGGGCAAGCAAGTGGTGATCTACTTCTATCCGAAGGACAGCACCCCGGGCTGCACCACTGAAGGTCAGGGCTTTCGCGATCAGTACGCCGCGTTCAAGGCTGCCAACACGGAAATCTTCGGTATCTCCCGCGACAGCCTGAAGTCCCACGAGAACTTCAAGTGCAAGCAGGAATTTCCGTTCGAACTGATCAGCGACAAGGACGAAGCCGTCTGCCAGCTGTTCGACGTGATCAAGCTGAAAAAACTTTACGGCAAGGAATACCTGGGCGTGGATCGCAGCACGTTCCTGATCGACAAGGATGGCGTTCTGCGTCAGGAATGGCGCGGCGTGAAGGTGCCAGGCCACGTTGATGCGGTGCTGGCCGCTGCTCAGGCGCTGAACAAGGCCTGATCCTTTCGGCGCCCTGACGGGCGCCGAATCGCTTTCAAAGCAGTGGCGCCACCACCGGCTCCTTGCGCGGCCACGCATCGAGCACAGCCTTGAACAGCGTCGCCAGCGGAATCGCGAAGAACACACCCCAGAAGCCCCACAATCCGCCGAACAACAGCACCGCACAGATGATCGCCACCGGGTGCAGGTTGACCGCTTCGGAGAACAGCAACGGCACCAGCACGTTGCCATCCAGGGTCTGAATGATCCCGTAGACCGCCATCAGATAGATGAACTGATCGCTCCAGCCCCACTGGAACAGCGCAATCAGCATCACCGGCACCGTCACCACCACCGCCCCGACATACGGCACCACCACCGACACGCCCACCAGCAACGCCAGCAGTGCCGCGTAGTTCAGCCCGAGGGCGACGAAGGCGATGTAGGTCACCCCGCCACAAATCACGATCTCGATGACCTTGCCGCGAATGTAGTTGGCAATCTGCCGGTTCATTTCCTCGGCAACCCGAGTGATCAGAGCTCGTTCACGGGGCAGATAACCGCGCACCCACTCACCGATCATCACCCGGTCTTTCAAGAAGAAGAACACCAGGATCGGCACCAGGACCAGGTAGATCATGATGTTCACCAGCAGTGGCAGACTCGACAACGAGAACGTCAGCGCCCACTGCCCGAATTTACCGATCTCGCCGCGCGCCGCTTCGATGGCTTGCAGCACTTGCTCGTCGGACACCAGATGCGGATAGCGCTCCGGCAGCAGCAACAGCAGCGATTGCCACTTGGCGAGCATGCCCGGTAACTCGTTGAACAGCGTGATCAATTGATGCCAGAGCAGCGGCAGCACCACGACGATGAACAACAGCAGCACGCCCATGAACAGCGCAAACACCAGTCCCACCGCCGCACCACCGGGCATGCGCAGGCGCTCAAGCGTGACCACCAGCCCCTGCATCAGATACGCCAGCACCATCCCGGCCAGCACGGGCGCGAGCATTCCGCCAAGGGTAAGCACGGCGGTGAAGGCGAGAAACAACAACACCGCCAGCACCACCGCCTCTTCATCGGAAAAGTAGCGCTGAATCCAGTCGCGTAACACTTTGAACATCAATAATCCTTAGGTCTTTTACGCTGTCGATTTCAGGCTTTTTTCAACCAGTACCGGTAGACGCCCGCCTCGTCTTCTTCACGCAGCAGCGTATGACCGGCCAACCGGGCAAAGGTGCGAAAGTCGCGCTGCGAGCCGGCATCCGTGGCGATTACCTTGAGCACCGCGCCACTGGGCAGCTTGTTCAGTTCCATCTTGGCCTTGAGCAACGGCAACGGGCAATTCAGGCCACTGGCGTCCAGTTCACAGTCATGGGCTACAGCGTCGGTCATGCGTTACTCCGGTTCAGAGGGTCAGGCTGCCTAGAATATCTGGTCGCAAGCCCGGTGTCCGGCTACAGTAAGGTCTTTGTCGACTAAGGCTTTGTGCATGACATTTTTGCGCCCTACCCTGCTGACGCTCGCTTGCCTGCTCGCCTCACCGGGCTTCGCCGACGACCTGCCGTCACTCGGTGACGCCAGCTCTGCCATCGTCTCGCCACAACAGGAATACCAACTGGGCCGCGCCTGGCTGGCACTGCTGCGCAGCCAGGTTTCACAGCTCAACGATCCGCAGCTCAAGGACTACGTCGAGTCCAGCGTCTATAAGCTGGTGGAAACCAGTCAGGTCAATGACCGACGCCTGGAATTCATCCTGATCAACAGCCCGCAGCTCAACGCCTTCGCGGCGCCGGGCGGGATTGTCGGGGTCAACGGCGGCCTGTTCCTCAATGCCCAGACCGAAGGTGAATATGCCTCGGTACTGGCTCACGAACTGGCTCACTTGTCCCAGCGCCACTTCGCCCGAGGCGTCGAGGCCTCACAGCGGATGCAAGTGCCGATGATGGCCGCGCTGCTGGCTGGGATCGTCATTGCGGCCGCCGGTGGCGGTGAGGCCGGGATCGCGACCATTGCAGGCACCCAGGCAGCGGCGATCCAGTCGCAACGGACCTTCTCCCGCCAGAACGAACAAGAGGCCGATCGCATCGGCATCCTCAACCTGGAGAAAGCCGGTTACGACCCGCGTTCCATGCCGACCATGTTCGAACGTTTGATGCGCCAGTATCGCTACGACGCCAAGCCGCCGGAATTCCTGCTGACTCACCCGGTAACCGAATCGCGGATCGCCGACACCCGTAACCGTGCGGAACAAGCCAAGCCCGGCGGTATCGAGGACAGCATGCGCTATCAACTGATCCGCGCACGGGTACAGTTGATCTACGAAGAAACCCCGGGAATGGGTGCCAAGCGCTTCCGGGCACAACTGGACGAGAATCCGAAAAACGATGTGGCCCGTTACGGCCTGGCGATTGCCCAGATCAAGGGTGGCCAGTTGAATGAAGCGCGGGAGAATCTCAAGCAACTGCTGGAAAAATCCCCGAACGAGATCATCTACAACCTCGCCCAGGTCGATCTGGATATCACCAACAATCGTCTGGCGGATGCGCAGTCGCGCGTCGACCGCATGTTGACTCAATACCCAGGCAACTACCCGCTGAATCAGGTTCGCGTCGATCTGTTACTGAAACAGAACCGGACCGCCGATGCAGAAAAAGCCCTGGAAGGCCTGTTGAAATCGCGCCCGGACGATCCGGACGTCTGGTATCAGGTGGCGGAGACCCGCGGCTTGTCCGGCAACATCATTGGCCTGCATCAAGCCCGTGCCGAGTATTTCGCGCTGGTCGGCGATTACCGCCAGGCCATCCAGCAACTGGACTTCGCCAAACGCAAGGCTGGCAGCAACTTCCCGCTGTCGTCACGGATCGATGCGCGTCAGCGCGAACTGATGGAGCAGGAGCGCATGATCAAGGACATGATGGGATAAGCCCGATCCAGGAAAAACTCGGGACACAAAAAAACCGCCTCTTTCGAGGCGGTTTCTTATTACTCAACCGCTATTGGATCATTCAGCCAGCTTGAACGTAATGAAGCTGGCACGGCCCTGACGCAGAACCCGCATCGACACGGAGCGATTCTTCGGCAGCGCCTTGGCGATCTCGGAGAACTCCTTGGCCGAGCTGATGGCCTGATTGTTCAGGTGAGTGATGATGTCGCCTGGCTGCAGGCCGATCAGGGCGGCAGGACCGTCCTGCACGTCCTTGATCACCACACCACCCTTGAGGTCGTAGGTTTTCTTCTGCTCGGCAGACAGTTCAGCGACCGAAACACCGAGACGATTGCTGTTGGTCTCGACGCCAGATTTCGGCAGGGCATCCAGCTCCTTGTCTTCATCCGGAATCGCGCCGACGGTCAGCTCGATATTCTTGCGCTTGCCTTCACGAATCACTTCCAGATTGGCCTTGGCGCCAGCCTTCAGTGCACCGACCAGATGAGGAAGGTCTGCGGACATGACGATCGGCTGACCGTTCATGCTCAGGATCACGTCGCCCACTTGCAGGCCGCCCTTGGCAGCCGGACCGTCATCCTGGATCTGCGCCACCAGCGCACCGGCCGGTTTTTCCAGACCGAATGACTCGGCGAGATCCTTGTTCACTTCCTGGATGACCACGCCCAGCCAGCCGCGGCTGACCTTGCCACCACTTTTCAGCTGGTTGGATACGTCCATGGCAACGTCGATCGGGATGGCGAAGGAAACGCCCATGAAGCCGCCGGAACGGGTGTAGATCTGCGAGTTGATCCCCACCACTTCACCGTTCAGGTTGAACAGCGGCCCACCGGAGTTGCCCGGGTTGATCGGCACGTCGGTCTGAATGAACGGCACGTAGTTTTCGTTTGGCAGGCTGCGGCCAACGGCGCTGACGATGCCCTGGGTCACCGTGTGGTCGAAGCCGAACGGCGAGCCGATCGCGACCACCCACTGCCCTGCTTTCAGGTCCTGGGATTTGCCGAGTTTGAGTACCGGCAGATCCTTGCCTTCGATTTTCAGCAGGGCCACGTCGGAGCGCGGGTCAGTGCCGATCAGCTTGGCTTTCATTTCACTGCGATCGGCCAGGCGAACGAGAATTTCGTCAGCATCGGCAATCACGTGGTTGTTGGTCAGGATGTAGCCATCGGGCGAGATGATGAAGCCCGACCCCAGCGACTGCGCTTCACGCTGGCGATCACCACGTGGCGAACGCTGTTGCGGCGGCATGCCCCGTTCGAAGAATTCGCGCAGCATCGGTGGCAAGCCTTCCAGATCAGGCATCTGCTGGTTCACTTTGCGATCCGGCAGCTTTTGCGTGGTACTGATGTTCACCACCGCAGGCGAGGCCTGTTCGACCAGCTGGGTGAAATCCGGCAGATTGACCGGACTGGCCGCATCAGCCGCCTGGACTGCAGGAACAGCCTGACCGAGCACCAGCACGGTGGCGACAATGGAGAGATAAGACTTCAAGCTTGGTATCGACATACAGCTCCCGTTACGACGAGCAGGGTTAAGCGATATGGAGCAAGGAACACCGGGAACTACAGGCCGGCATTTTTGTTCCGGGAACAACAAAACAAGGCCAGAGCCGTGAGGCTCTGACCTATAAAAAATTTTCGGATTATTTGCAAATGAAAATGCTCAGCAAACATTTCATGTCTCGAACACGAAGTGGAAACTGCTGAAATCAGCTCACTGCTTGCTGGTTGCAGCGCCATCGTTGCGTATCGACAAGGCAATCCGCTCGGCAGTACCGATTGGAATTTCGCCGACCACCGTCACCATCATCTCGCCCTGAGGTGTCGTCAGACGGCGGGATACGGCAACCGTTGGACCCAATTGAGTGCGGGTATCCGTGACGACGGCACCGTTCAGTGGTTCCAGGAACACCGAGAAACGCGCCAGACCATCGTCATACAGCAGGCTGTTGACCTGGGTCTTGGTGTCAGGGTCCTTGTGCGAGGAACTGCTGGTGAGCTCAAAGCCCGGCGGCAACCAGTCGGACCGCCAGACCTGTGCGGTCTTGACGGCTGAAGCCTTGTCACTGTCGAGGTTGACAGGCTTGCAGTCGGAGGCTGCCTGAAGATCCTTGTCGGATGGAACCTCGGCAGTATCCAGCCGAGTGAACTGGAACCGCTCGAGCAACTGGCCCTTGTCGTTGAGCAGCAACGACTTGAGCGGCAATCCCGTTTCCTTGTCCAGGTGCAGTTCGAATCCGTAGCGATACTGATCCCGTGGCGTCAGCGATACGATTACCGCGTCACGCCCGGCCACACGCGACTTGCCGATCACGGCAAGCTCATACCAATTCTTCAGCTTCTGTGGATCGAGAGGACGAGCGGCAGAGTTTGGAGAATCTCCCAGCCCAGCAATCAAGGTGCCGCTGACGCATTGAGTATGTCCATCAATACGTACGACTTCCTGTGCCGAACCGTCGAGCTGGAGCAACCGCTCGCGAACCTGCCCGTTCTGAACGCGATGCCAGATGCTGTGGGTAGAAAAACTACCGTTACGCTCGTAAACGAATGTGCCGTGGAAGCTTTGCTGCTGCTCGGCCTGGCCCAGGCGGGTCAGCCAATCCTGGGCCTCATCGGCGTGGGCTGGAACAATGAACCAGCCACTGAGCAGAAGCGAAAGTAGAGGTATGGCGCGCATGATCCTCCTTAACGGTTTTCCAGACTGGCTGCTCGTGCATAAGGCAGTGCGCTTTCAGTACCTTTCAGCGCGGCTTGCTGAGCATGTTGACGCAGGTAACCCGGCAAACGCTGATCGTGCCAGCCTGGCTGGCCTTGCAGCACACCATTGGCCATAGGACCAGTGGCTTCAGAACTCTCATTGTAGCCTGCCAGTACCGCCGGCCCCTTGACCTGCGGAGTCGCCAGCGCTGGCTGATTGGATTGCTGCGCCAGTTCGACGCCTGCGATTTCGTCATGGTTATACAGACGAACGCCTGCCAGAACGGCAACGGTCACCGAGGCTGCAACGGCCAGACGACCCAGGCTGCGCCATGGACCGCGGGACACTTTGGCTGGAGTGGCTTCATCTTCCAGCGCAGCAGACACTGCCGCAGCGAGATCCAGGCGTGGGAGCAGCAGATCCTTGTGCATGGCTGCCCGAGCGATCTGGTAACGAGCCCAGGTTTCGCGGGTTTCAACATCATCCAGTGCGTTGAGCACTCGACGCAATTCCAGTTCGTCCGCTTCGTTATCCATCACTGCGGACAGCGATTCCTGCAGGGCTTCCCGACTCATGGCGTTCCTCTCTTGGCTGTCGCCGCTGTCTTTAGTTTTCCTGCAACAACGGCTGCAGGGCTTTATCGATGGCCTCCCGGGCGCGGAAAATCCGGGAGCGCACGGTACCAACCGGACATTGCATGACGCTCGCGATGTCCTCGTAACTCAGACCGTCGAATTCGCGCAAAGTTAATGCCGTGCGCAAATCTTCTGGCAGTTGCTGAATGGTTCGATGGACAGTGCCTTCGATCTCATCCCGCAGCAATGCGCGTTCAGGAGATTCGAGATCCTTCAGGCCATGATCGCCGTCATAGAACTCTGCATCTTCGGAACTGACATCGCTATCCGGCGGCCGGCGGCCGCGTGAAACCAGATAGTTTTTCGCCGTGTTGATGGCGATGCGGTAAAGCCACGTATAAAACGCACTGTCTCCGCGAAAATTTCCTAATGCCCGGTAAGCCTTGATAAAGGCTTCTTGAGCAACATCCTGGGCTTCATGGGTGTCGTGCACGAAACGCACGATCAACCCGAGAATTTTGTGTTGATACTTCAACACGAGCAGATCGAAAGCTCGCTTGTCACCGCGCTGAACGCGCTCGACCAGCTGCTGATCCTCTTCCTGGGTTAGCATGAACACTCCTCGATAAACTCGGAGGAAGCTTGCATGGCTAAACGACCGGACTTGCAAACATAGACTCGGGCTTTTCGCAAAAGTTCTCCCCCTCCAAGCAAGTTTCCTGCGGGCTCTGATTTGGCACGCACGAAAAACGCAGCGCGGGATAAACCGGCTGCGCGAATAATCTTTTCATCGGCTCGCCGGCTAGAACCCAACCGCAGGTTCCGCATTGAAGCCGACACTGTCCCTTGTTTCGGGCAACTGTCTATTGATCTTGGGCCTCTGGCAAAAGTTCCAAATATTTATAGACGGGCCACGCCGACATTGGGCAACCGTGAGCGGAAAAAGCATGTTTCATCTGCGATACAGTCGCTTTTTCCCAAGACCGGCGGAAAAATCTTCCGACAAAGCGTCGGCATTTGACCGTCACAGTAGTTTCACAATGCCATATCCACCCGGCTATTGTGCCGCCCCACCCCTCTATATACTAGTGGGCTGTGTGGCTGTCTCGACTCGCCCATCCGCCTGTCTTGCGCCAACCCCGACCCGGGTCGCATTGAGCGGAATCCTGAAATGAGCCAACAGTTTCAACACGATGTTCTGGTGATTGGCAGCGGCGCTGCCGGTTTGAGTCTCGCGCTGACCCTGCCCGGTCACTTGCGCATCGCCGTACTGAGCAAGGGCGATCTCGCCAACGGTTCGACTTACTGGGCCCAAGGTGGCGTGGCGGCCGTGCTGGACGACACAGACACCGTCGAATCCCACGTCGATGACACCCTCAATGCCGGCGGCGGGCTGTGCCATGAAGATGCGGTACGTTTCACCGTCGAGCACAGCAAAGAGGCGATCCAGTGGCTGATCGACCAAGGCGTGCCGTTCACCCGTGACGAACAATCCGGGACTGAAGACGGCGGATTCGAGTTTCATCTCACCCGCGAAGGCGGCCACAGCCACCGCCGCATCATCCACGCCGCCGACGCCACCGGTGCCGCGATCTTCACAACCCTGCTGGCCCAGGCAAAAGAACGCCCGAACATCGAGTTGCTGGAACAGCGCGTCGCCGTCGATCTGATCACCGAACGACGCCTTGGGCTGGACGGCGACCGCTGCCTCGGCGCCTACGTACTCAACCGCAAGACTGGCGAAGTCGACACCTATGGCGCCCGATTCGTGATTCTGGCTTCCGGCGGCGCCGCCAAGGTCTACCTCTATACCAGTAACCCTGACGGTGCCTGCGGCGACGGCATCGCCATGGCCTGGCGTTCGGGTTGCCGGGTGGCGAACCTGGAATTCAATCAGTTCCACCCCACTTGCCTGTATCACCCGCAGGCCAAGAGTTTCCTGATCACCGAAGCCCTGCGCGGTGAAGGCGCACATTTGAAGTTGCCCAACGGCGAACGCTTCATGCAGCGTTTCGACCCGCGCGCCGAACTGGCACCACGGGACATTGTCGCCCGGGCCATCGACCATGAGATGAAGCGTCTGGGTGTCGACTGCGTCTATCTCGATATCAGCCACAAACCCGAAACGTTCATCAAGACGCACTTCCCAACGGTTTACGAGCGCTGCCTCGGATTCGGCATCGACATCACCAAACAGCCGATCCCGGTCGTCCCGGCGGCGCACTACACCTGCGGCGGCGTGATGGTTGACCAACAGGGTCGCACCGACGTGCCCGGACTGTATGCCATCGGCGAAACCAGCTTCACCGGCCTGCACGGCGCCAACCGCATGGCCAGCAACTCGCTGCTGGAATGCTTCGTTTATGCCCGTTCGGCAGCGGCGGACATTCTCGAGCAACTGTCCGATATCGCCATCCCTCGGGCCCTGCCCGCCTGGGATGCGAGCCAGGTAACCGACTCCGACGAAGACGTGATCATCGCGCACAACTGGGATGAGCTGCGGCGTTTCATGTGGGACTACGTCGGCATCGTGCGTACCAACAAGCGCCTGCAGCGGGCACAACATCGCGTGCGACTGCTGCTGGACGAAATCGACGAGTTCTACAGCAACTATAAAGTCAGTCGCGACCTGATCGAGTTGCGCAACCTGGCGCAAGTGGCGGAACTGATGATCCGCTCAGCCATGGAGCGCAAGGAGAGCCGAGGCCTGCATTACACCCTCGACTACCCGGATCTGCTGCCCGAGGCCCTCGACACTATTCTGGTGCCGCCCACCTACGCCGGCTGAACTTGAGCCGAACACGCAGGCGTCGGTGCAGATCCGCCGCCTGCGCATCCCTGGGCACGCAGATCGACCTGACCCGACGCTCGCCGCGCAACCGAAAGCGCAGCACCACGATCACTGGCAGCGCCAGGCTGTCCGGGCGCAACTGCACTGGCTGCCAGCCATCGGCCTGATTCCACAATTGCCAGCCATCGGCGTCACGGCGCAATCTGCAGAAAGCCTTGGGATGACTCAGCAGAATCTGGCGAGGTAATGCCCACGCGGCATGGATCAGGCAGACGACTGCACCGAGCAGACTGACCCAGAAAGGGATGACAAGCAGAAACAGGGCGCACAGGGCGAACGCCTGGGCCAGGAGATACGCCGCCAGCAACTGCCGTGAGGCCTGCCAGCGGCATTCGAACGTGTTACTTGGGCTGGACACGATCCAGAATCATGCGAACCATGCGTTGCAGCTCCGGATCTTCGGACTCGCTGCGTTCCATGAACCAGCCGAACATGTCCTGATCCTCGCATTCCAGCAGGCGGACATACAGCGCGCGGTCCACCTCGTTCAGATTCGAGTAGACCTCTTTCACGAACGGCACCAGCAACACGTCAAGCTCAAGCATGCCGCGGCGGCTGTGCCAAAAGAGGCGATTCAGTTCAACTTGTTCGACCATGGAGCGCTCCTCAAATAGGCCGCAAGTATACAGGCCCGAGACGGGCCGAACAGTCGGCTTTGGTCGGGCACCACCGATCCTTTATGAACTACCCATTTCAACACCACCCCCTTATGATGTGCCCCAGTCTATTTACCCTGCGATGACCCATGGCCGATTCTGCTTTTTTCTGCACCCTGTCTCATGAAGGCGTTCTCGCGGTTCGCGGCGCGGATGCCGGCAAATTCCTGCAAGGCCAGTTGACCTGCAATATCAATTACCTGAGTGACGACCGGGCCAGCCTCGGCGCCCGTTGCACGCAGAAAGGCCGGATGCAGTCGAGTTTCCGCATCGTGCTTGAAGGTGACGGCGTGCTGCTGGCGATGGCCGGCGAGTTGCTGGAGCCGCAACTGGCGGATCTGAAAAAGTACGCGGTGTTTTCCAAATCAAAACTGACCGACGAAAGTGCCTCATGGGTGCGCTTCGGTCTGGAGCATGGGGACGCAGCCCTGAGCAGCCTGGGTCTGGAACTGGCGGCGGACACCGACAGCGTGGTTCGCCACGAAGGGCTGATCGCGATTCGCGTCTCCCCCGACCGTGCCGAACTCTGGGCGCCAGCCGATCAGGCCGACGCCATCAAAGGCAAACTGTCTGCACAATTGACCGAAGCCGAACTCAATCAATGGCTGCTGGGCCAGATCCGCGCCGGTATCGGCCAGGTCATGCCGAGCACCCGCGAACTGTTCATCCCGCAGATGCTCAATCTGCAGGCCGTCGGCGGTGTGAGCTTCAAGAAAGGCTGCTACACCGGCCAGGAAATCGTTGCGCGCATGCAGTACCTGGGCAAGCTCAAGCGTCGCCTGTACCGCGTGCAACTGGACGCCAGCGAATTGCCGGAGCCTGGCACCCCGCTGTTCGCCCCGAGCCACGGCAGTTCCATCGGCGAAGTGGTGCTGGCCGCCCGCGCCGAGAAAAATATTGAACTGCTGGCGGTGTTGCAGGCCGAAGCTGCCGACGCAGGCGATTTGCATCTGGGCACGGCCGAAGGTCCGGCGCTGCACTTGCTCGACCTGCCTTACGAACTGGATCGCGACCGCGAAATCCAGCGTTGATCGCAGCATTTGTTGCAACACCCTAGAGAAATGACATGAGTGATCTGGCGGATAAGGTCCAACAGGATTTGGTTGAGGCCATCGATAACGATGACCTGGTTCTGCCAACGTTACCGGAAGTGGCCCTGCAGATTCGCAAGGCCGCCGAAGACCCGGACATCAGCGTCAGCGACCTGAGCAAAGTGATCGGCCGTGACACGGCGCTGTCGGCGCGCCTGATCAAAGTGGTCAACAGCCCGCTGCTTCGCGCCACCCAGGAAGTCACCGACCTGCACACCGCGATCACCCGGCTGGGCGTCAACTACAGCAGTAACCTGGCGATCGGTCTGGTGATGGAGCAGATCTTCCACGCCCGCTCCGAGGTGGTCGAACAGAAAATGCGCGAAGTCTGGCGCAAGAGTCTGGAAATCGCCGGGGTCAGCTACGCCCTGTGCCGCCGCTATACCCAGCTCAAGCCCGATCAGGCTGCGCTGGGCGGGCTGGTGCATCAGATCGGCGTGCTGCCGATCCTGACCTACGCTGAAGACCATTACGAACTGCTGTCCGACCCCGTCAGCCTCAATCATGTGATCGACCACATTCATCCACTGATCGGCGACAAGTTGCTGCGGGTCTGGGAATTCCCGGAGCGGCTCGTGGAGTTGCCGGGGTTGTATCAGGACCTGAAACGCGAATCGCCCCAGGTCGATTACGTGGATCTGGTGCAAGTGGCCAGCCTGTATTGCCACAAGGACAGCGATCATCCCCTCGCCCGGATCGACCCGCTCAGCGTTCCGGCCTTTCGCAAGCTCGGGATCGACATCGACAACAAGGTGTTGTGCGCGGATCTGGAAGAATCGCGGTCGATGTTCTACTGAGTCTCAACCCGCGATAAAACTCACCCGCACCTTCAACCCCGCCTGCTCGCCATCATGCAGCGTGATCTGCGCCAGATGCGCGCGGCAGATTTCCCCGACAATCGCCAGACCCAGCCCGGAACCGGCGACCTGCTGATTGCGCCGGTAAAAACGCTCGAACACCCGGTCACGCTCATCCTGGGGGATGCCCGGGCCGTCGTCCTCGACCTCCAGCACCGCCGGCGACTTCACTCGCAAGATCACGTTGCCACCCGACGGCGTGTGCGCCAGAGCGTTGTCCACCAGATTGCTCAGCAGTTCGTTGAGCAACGTCGGCTCGCCGCGCAACCAGACCGGTTCGTCCGCTTCCAGTGCCAACGCCACGCCGCGCGCATGAGCCAGCGGCGCCATGGCCATGCCCAGCTCACGGGCCAACTGGCTCAAATCCAGCAACTGCGCGCCGCCCTCGGCAATCGCCCGGGCGCCGTTCTCCACCCGCGCCAGCGACAGCAACTGGTTGGCCAGATGGGTCAGGCGATCGGTGCTTTGCGCCGATGATTCCAGCGTGTCGCGCCAGGTCTGCGGCTCGCTCGAGCGCAGGCCCAACTCAAGACGCGCCTTGAGCGCCGCCAGCGGCGTGCGCAGTTCGTGGGCGGCATCGGCGATGAATTGCGCCTGACGCTCGAACTGCCCGCGCAGGCGCTCGGTGAAGTGATTGAGCGCCCGAACCAGCGGCCACAATTCGTGCTGCACCTCCACCAGCGGCAAGGGCCGCAGATCATCCGGCTGACGCTCCTCCACTGCCGTGCGCAGACGCTCGATCGGGCGCAACGCCGCGCTGACCGCGAACCACACCAGCAACAACGCGCCGATTGCCAACATACCCAGCCGCAACAAAGTATCGGCCGCCAGACTGCGGGCCATGCTGACGCGTGCTTCGTCGGTTTCGGCCACGCGAATTTCCGCCATGCCATTCATGTTCGGTTCGGTCACGGCTTTCAACAGGCTGACCACGCGCACGTTCTGGCCCTGATAGGTCGCGTTGTAAAACCTTGCGAGCGCCGGATAGCTGTCGGTTCTCGGCGTTCCCGGCGGCGGGCCCGGCAGGTTTTCATAGCCGGAAATCAGCTTCTGGTGAATGTCGTTGACCTGGTAATAGATGCGTCCCGCGCTGTCGTAGGCGAAGGTATCGAGGGCCACGTAAGGTACGTCGGCACTGAGGCTGCCGTCCCGCTGTGAAAGGCCGGCGGCAATGGTCCGCGCCGACGCCAGCAGTGTGCGGTCATAAGCGGTGTCAGCGGCTTCGCGACCGTTCCAGTAAGCGCTCAGGCCGCTGGCCAGCATCAACACCACCAGCAACAGCGCAAGGTTCCACAGTAACCGCCAGCGCAGACTGCTGGGCCTATGCATCGCGGCTTTCCAGCAGGTAGCCAAGGCCACGGAAAGTCACGATGGCCACCGCATGACCGTCGAGTTTCTTGCGCAGGCGATGCACGTAGATTTCGATGGCGTCGGGGCTGGCTTCTTCGTCGAGGCCGAATACTTGCGACGCCAGTTGCTCCTTGCTCATCACTCGGCCAGGGCGGGCGATCAGCGCTTCAAGCACCGCTTGTTCGCGGGACGTCAGGGTGAGCAATTCTTCGCCGAGGGTGAAGCGCCGGGTCTCCAGGTCATAGGCCAATACGCCACAGTGCTGGATGCGTTCGCCGCCAAGCACACTGCGACGCAACAGGGCTTTGACCCGGGCCTCAAGCTCCGTCAATTCAAACGGCTTGGCCAGATAATCGTCGGCGCCGAGATTGAGCCCGTGGACCCGATCCTTGACGTCGCTGCGAGCGGTCAACATCAGTACCGGCAGGTTCTTGCCCCGGGCCCGCAGACGCGCCAGCACTTCGAATCCGTCCATGCGCGGCAGGCCGACATCGAGGATCGCCATCGCGTATTCCTCGCTGCCCAGCGCCAGGTCGGCGGCCACGCCATCGTGCAGCACGTCCACGGTCAGACCGGTGCTCTTGAGCGCCTGGGCGACGCTTTCGGCCAGTTGCAGATGGTCTTCGACGAGCAGAACACGCATGGATCTCTACCTCATTCAGGGATGGCCGGCGCCATTCTTTGCCGCGGAGTTTACAGCCGCAACCGCCGCTGTGAAGCCCGAAAACGCGTTAAAGCCCGCTGAAAGGTTAGCGAAAGGTTTGGCCGATAGAGTCGGGTTACGGAATGTTTCGGCTTCCGTCGCTGCTGCCACACAGCGATACGAAAAACGCCTCGAAGCGTTTTCGACCAATAAGAACAATAAACGGAGTACACCCCGCATGCCGTCCTTGCAGACCAAGGCTCCTACGCCTGTCCGTCCTTCCCGTTTCAGCCACACCGCCCTTGCCAGTGCCGCCGCCCTCGCCGGTTTTGCACCGATGAGCTACGCCGATTTCATCGAAGACAGTTCCGCCACCTTCGAAACCCGCAACATGTATTTCAACCGCGACTTCCGCGACGGCACCAGTGCCCAGCAGTCCAAGCGCGACGAGTGGGCCCAGGGTTTCATGCTCAATCTGCAATCGGGTTACACCGACGGCACCGTGGGGTTCGGTGTCGATGCGCTGGGGATGTTGGGGGTCAAGCTCGATTCGAGCCCGGACCGCACCGGCACCGGCCTGCTGCCGACCCACGATGACGGGCGCGCGGCAAACGAATACTCCAAGGTCGGCCTGACCGGCAAAGTGAAGATCTCCGCCACCGAACTGAAAATCGGCAGCCTGATTCCGGAACTGCCGATCCTCAAGCCGAACGACGGGCGGATCCTGCCGCAGACTTTCGAAGGTGGTTTGCTGACCTCCAAAGAGATCAAGAACCTGACCTTCACCGGCGGGCGTCTGGAGAAAGCCAAGGACCGCGACAGCACCGATTTCGAGGACATTGCCCTCAACAACAAGAACGGCCGTTTCGCCGGCACCGTCGCCGGCAAGCACTTCGACTTTGCCGGCGTGGACTACAGGTTCACCGACAAGATCACCGGCAGTTACCACTTCGCCCAACTCGACGATGTCTACAACCAGCACTTCTTCGGACTGGTCGCCTCGCGGCCGATGGGCCCGGGCACTTTCGCCACCGACCTGCGTTTCGCCGTCAGTGACGATCAGGGCGCAGCCCGTGGCGGCAATATCGACAACCGTTCCCTCAACGGTCTGGTCAGTTATGCCCTGAACGGCCACAAGTTCACCGCCGGTTATCAGCACATGTCCGGCGACAGCGCGTTCCCGTATGTCGATGGCAGCGACCCGTACCTGGTCAACTTCGTGCAGATCAACGACTTCGCCGGCGCCGAAGAACGCTCCTGGCAGGCCCGTTACGACTTCGACTTCGCCCGGCTCGGCATCCCCGGCCTGAGCTTCATGAGCCGCTACCTGAGCGGTGACAACATCAAGCTCAAGAACGGCGATGAAGGCAAAGAGTGGGAGCGCAACACCGAGATCAAATATGTAGTACAAAGCGGCGCCCTGAAGGACGTTGCCGTGCGTTTGCGTAATGCCACTTACCGTTCCAACTACTCCGCTCGCGATGCCGATGAAGTGCGTCTGCTGGTGAGCTATAGCGTTGCCCTTTGGTAATTCAGTACGTCCATAACAACAACTCCCAAGGAGACATAGATGAACTTATCACTGCGTAAAGTCGCTCTGGCCGCTGGCGTCATGCTGTTCGCCGGTCAACTGATGGCTGAACCGAAACGTCCGGAATGCATCGCCCCGGCCTCCCCCGGCGGCGGTTTCGACCTGACCTGCAAACTGGCGCAAAGCGCGCTGGTCAACGAAAAGCTGCTGACCAAACCGATGCGCGTGACCTACATGCCCGGCGGTGTCGGCGCGGTGGCTTACAACGCCGTCGTGGCGCAGCGCCCGGCGGACGCCGGTACGCTGGTGGCGTGGTCCAGCGGTTCGCTGTTGAACCTGGCGCAAGGCAAGTTCGGCCGTTTCGATGAAACCAATGTGCGCTGGCTGGCGGCGGTCGGCACGAGCTACGGTGCCATCGCGGTGAAAAGCGATTCGCCCTACAAAACCCTTGATGATCTCGTTCAGGCACTGAAAAAAGATCCGAGCGCCGTGGTCATCGGTTCCGGCGGCACCGTCGGCAGCCAGGACTGGATGCAGACCGCACTGATCGCCAAGGCCGCCGGGATCAACCCGCGCGACCTGCGTTACGTCGCCCTCGAAGGTGGCGGCGAGATCGCCACCGCCCTGCTCGGCGGCCACATCCAGGTCGGCAGCACCGACATCTCCGACTCCATGCCGCACATCCAGAGCGGCGACATGCGCCTGCTGGCCGTGTTCGCCGAAAATCGCCTGGACGAGCCGGAAATGAAAGGCATCCCGACCGCTCGCGAGCAAGGCTACGACATCGTCTGGCCGGTGGTTCGCGGCTTCTACCTCGGGCCGAAAGTCAGCGACGAAGACTACGCCTGGTGGAAAGGCGCCTTCGACAAACTGCTGGCTTCCGAAGAGTTCGCCAAGCTGCGCGATCAGCGTGAACTGTTCCCGTTCGCCATGACCGGCCCGGAGCTGGACACCTACGTGAAGAAGCAAGTCGCGGATTACAAAGTGCTGGCCAAAGAGTTCGGCCTGATCCAGTGATCGTCTCTGTCTAGCGGCCATGGCCTCGCGCATCGAGGTCGTGGCCCAGGAGTTCCTCATGCTGATTCAACGCATTTTTGCCTCGGTGTTGCTGCTGGCCTGTGCCGGCCTGGCACTGATGGCCTGGCCTTATCAGGCTGCGTTTTCCTACGAGCCGGTCGGCCCACGGGCGTTTCCTCTGCTGATGCTTGGCCTGATGAGCCTGGCGCTGCTGTACATGGTGTTTCGCCCGGCACCGATCAAACACAGCGAAGACGAGCCGCCGCTGGACCGCGAAACCCTGACCAAGATCAGCATCTGCGTGCTGTTGCTGCTGGTGTTCGCCGGTCTGTTCGAGCCGCTGGGCTTCATCCTCAGCAGTTGCCTGATCGGCATCCCGATGGCGCGCCTGTACGGCGGCCGCTGGTTGCCCAGCATCGTGGTGACCACGCTGATGGCCATCGGTCTGTACCTGCTGTTCGACCGTCTGATGGACGTACCGCTGCCCCTCGGCCTGCTCGACGTTCTGGAGAACTGATATGGATACGCTCGGATATTTGGGACAGGGCTTCGGCGTCGCGCTGAGCCCGTACAATCTGGTCACGGCGCTGACCGGTACGCTGATCGGCACCGTGGTCGGCCTGTTGCCGGGCCTGGGCCCGATCAATGGTGTGGCGTTGTTGATTCCGATCGCCTTCGCCCTTGGTCTGCCGCCGGAGTCGGCGCTGATCCTGCTGGCGGCGGTGTACCTGGGCTGCGAATACGGCGGCCGGATCAGTTCGATCCTGCTGAACATTCCCGGCGAAGCCTCCACCGTGATGACCACCCTCGATGGCTACCCGATGGCCCGCCAGGGGCTGGCCGGGGTCGCGTTGTCGCTGTCGGCGTGGAGCTCGTTCATCGGTGCGTTCATCGCCACCTGCGGCATGGTGCTGTTCGCCCCACTGCTGGCGAAATGGGCGATTGCCTTCGGGCCGGCGGAATATTTCGTACTGATGGTGTTCGCGATTGTCTGCCTTGGCGGCATGGCCGGTGACCGACCGCTGAAGACGTTCATTGCAGCGTTGATCGGTCTGTTCCTGTCCAGCGTCGGCATCGACGCCAACAGCGGCGTGTACCGTTTTACCGGCGACAATATTCACCTGACCGACGGCATTCAGTTCGTGGTGCTGGTGCTGGGCCTGTTCTCGATCAGCGAAATCCTTCTGCTGCTGGAGAAAACCCATCGCGGCCAGGAAGCGGTGAAAGCCACCGGGCGAATGATGTTCAACTTCAAGGAAGCGGCGTCGGTGTTCGTGGTGAACATCCGTTGCGGCCTGCTCGGTTTCATCATGGGCGTATTGCCGGGTGCCGGCGCGACCCTGGCCAGTGCCGTGGCCTACATGACCGAAAAACGCATCGCCGGTGCCGATGGCAAATTCGGTGAAGGTGACAAGCGCGGTCTCGCCGCCCCGGAAACCGCCATCGGCGCATCCGCTTGCGGCGCGCTGGTGCCGATGCTGACCCTCGGCGTACCGGGCTCCGGCACCACGGCGGTGATGATCGGCGCGCTGTCGCTGTACAACATCACCCCGGGCCCGCTGCTGTTCCAGCAACAACCGGACATCGTCTGGGGCCTGATCGCCTCGCTGTTCATCGCCAACATCATGCTGGTGATCCTGAACATCCCGATGATCCGCATCTTCACCCGCATCCTCGCCGTGCCGAACTGGGCGCTGGTGCCGGTGATCGCGATCATTACCGGGATCGGCGTGTACGCGGTGCATGCCACCACGTTCGACCTGTTCCTGATGGTCGGCATCGGCATCTTCGGTTACATCCTGCGCAAGCTGGACTTCCCGCTGTCGCCGGTCCTGCTGGGGTTCATCCTCGGCGGTCTGATGGAGCAGAACCTGCGTCGTGCGCTGTCGATCTCCAACGGTGCGCTGGAAATCCTCTGGTCGAGCCCGATCACCTTCGGCGTCTGGGTGCTGACCGCGATCATGTTGCTGATGCCGCTGCTGCGTATCTGGCGCAAACGTTCGGTCGCGCGGCGCGCCATCGCCGATGTTTGATCGGTCCTTCAAAACCTGGTGGGGAACCCCGCTGGTCGGTCTGCTTGGCGGTTTCATCGCCAGCCAGATCGGCTGGCCGCTGCCGTGGATGGTCGGCTCGTTGCTGGCGATCATCCTGGTGCGCTGCCTGACCCCGTGGCAACTCACCGAAATCCCTGGCGGCCGCAAGTGCGGCCAGTGGATCGTCGGGATCGGCATCGGCCTGCACTTCACCCCGCTGGTGATGGAGCAGGTGCTGAGCCACTTCGGCCTGATCTTTTTCGGAGCGCTGGTCACCAGCCTGTCGGCCGTAGTCGGCGTGTGGCTGATGCGCCGCACCGGCGAGGATCGCGCCACGGCGTTTTTCTCCAGCATGCCCGGCGGTTCCGGCGAGATGGTCAACCTCGGCGCACGCAACGGCGCGATGCTCAGCCATGTTGCGGCCGGGCAAAGCTTGCGGGTGCTGGTGGTGGTGCTGTGTGTGCCGGCGGCATTCAAATATCTGCTGGGCGATGGTGCCCCGATTTCTCATGCCGGCAGCGTCGATTGGCGCTGGCTGGCGATTCTGTTTCCGGCGGGCGGTTTGCTCGCCTGGCTCTGGCAACGTCTGCGTCAGCCCAATCCGTGGCTGTTCGGGCCGTTGCTGGTCAGCGCGGCGGTGAGCATCGGCTGGGATCTGCATATCGGCCTGCCCAATGGCGGCAGCCAGATTGGTCAGTGGCTGATCGGCAGCGGACTGGGCTGTCACTTCAACCGGCAGTTTTTCCGTCGCGCGCCGTCGTTCATGGGGCGCACGTTGATCGGCACGGCGTTGACCATGTTGATCGCCACATTGGCGGCGTTGGGGCTGAGTGCAATGACCCATCTGGATCTGCGCTCGCTGACCCTGGGCATGATGCCCGGCGGGATCGCCGAGATGAGCCTGACGGCGGAAACCCTGCAACTGTCGGTGCCGCTGGTGACGGCGATGCAGGTGATGCGGCTGTTGTTCGTGTTGTTTCTGGCGGAACCGTTGTTCAAGTACTGGAACCGTAATCCCGAAGCCTGATCCGGTTAGTGATCGTTCCCACGCGGAGCGTGGGAACGAGATTAGCCGCCAGCCCTGAGTTTCAGACCACCGACGGCAGGCGCCACTCGATCGGCGCTTCGCCGTTCTGCTCCAGGAATTTGTTGGTGCGGCTGAAGTGCCCGCAGCCGAGGAAGCCGCGATAGGCCGACAGCGGCGACGGATGCACCGAGGTCAGTACCAGATGCTTGGTGGCGTCGATCAGCTTCTGCTTGCTCTGGGCATGGGAGCCCCAGAGCATGAACACCAGATGCGGCTGCCGCTGACTGACCACTTCGATGATCCGGTCGGTGAAAAACTGCCAGCCCTTGTCCTTGTGCGCGTTGGCATTGGCGCGCTCGACGGTCATGGTGGTGTTGAGCATCAGCACGCCCTGATCGGCCCAGCTCTGCAGATAGCCATGGTTGGGGATGTCGATGTTCAGGTCGCGCTTCAACTCTTTGTAGATGTTGACCAGCGACGGCGGCGCCGGCACGCCCGGTTGCACCGAGAAGCACAAGCCGTGGGCCTGGCCCGGGCCGTGGTACGGGTCCTGGCCGAGAATGACCACTTTTACCTTGTCCAGCGGCGTCGAGTTCAGTGCATTGAAAATCAGCGGTCCCGGCGGATAGATTTCCTTGCCGGCCGCCCGCTCCTGCTGCAGAAAATTGCGCAACTCTGCCATGTAAGGCTGGTCGAATTCGGCACGCAGTGCCTCCTTCCAGCTCGGTTCGAGTTTGATACGGTCGTCAGCAGTCATGGTCATACCCGGCAAAAACAATGGGGCGAACCCTAGGAAAGCCGACCACGCTTGTCAATTGATCTGACGCAGATCCGGCACTTTCCCACACAGCGATCATACTGATCGTTCAAATTCCTGATCGAGGTCACGATGAATCTGCACTTCGAAGAACTGACCGGCACCGACGGCGCGCGCATCGGCGTGGCCACCCTGGATGCCGAAAAGTCGCTCAATGCGCTGTCCCTGCCGATGATCCACGCCCTGAGCGACAAACTGAACGCCTGGGCCAAGGATCCGCAAATCGTCTGCGTGCTGCTGCGCGGCAACGGCGCCAAGGCCTTCTGTGCCGGCGGCGAAGTACGCAGTCTGGTGGAAGCCTGCCGCGCCCATCCCGGCGAAGTGCCGCCGCTGGCTGCGCAGTTTTTCAGCGCGGAATACCGTCTCGACTACAGCCTGCATACCTACCCGAAACCATTGATCTGCTGGGGTCATGGTTATGTGCTCGGCGGCGGCATGGGCCTGTTGCAAGGTGCAAGCATCCGCATCGTCACGCCGAGCAGTCGATTGGCGATGCCGGAGATCAGTATCGGCCTGTACCCGGATGTCGGTGCCAGTTGGTTTCTGTCACGCCTGCCGGGCAAGCTCGGTTTATTCCTGGGCCTGACCGGCGCGCACATGAACGGTCGTGACGCGCTGGACCTGGACCTGGCCGACCGCTTCCTGCTCGACGAACAGCAGCAGGAACTGATCGATGGTCTGCTGCAGTTGAACTGGCAGGAACAGACCGCCATGCAGCTCAACAGTCTGCTCAAGGCCTTGCAGCAGGAAGCTGCGGCGCAAATGCCTGAGGCGCAATGGCTGCCGCGTCGTCAGGCAATCGATGATCTGCTGGATGTCAGCGACGTGACCTGCGCCTGGAAAGCCATCAGCCTGCAACGGGACAGCAACGACCTGCTGATTGCCCGGGCGGCGAAGACCATGAGTGAAGGCTCGCCGCTAACCGCGCATCTGGTGTGGGAACAGATCGTCCGCGCCCGCCACTTGTCACTGGCCGAAGTCTTTCAGATGGAATACACCCTGAGCCTCAATTGCTGCCGGCATCCGGAGTTCAGCGAAGGGGTCCGGGCGCGATTGATCGACAAGGATCACAAACCGCACTGGCATTGGCCGGACATCGCACGGGTGCCGGACGCGGTGGTCGAGGCGCACTTTCACAAGGTCTGGGAGGGGCGGCATCCGTTGGCGGATCTCTCCAGTTACTGAAAATCCGGGCATAAAAAAAGCGGCGCTCAATGCGCCGCTTTTTTGCGGTTGGTTACCAGCGGTTACCGCGCCAGTGATCGCCGCGTCCGCTATGGCGGTCATAGTCGCCACGACCGCGGTGATCGTCCCAGCCACCACGACGGTGGCCATCCCAGCGTCCACGATCATCGCCGTGCCAGCGGCGGCTCTCGTAATACCGCGGGGCCGGTTGGTAGTACCGGGGCGCCGAGTAATAACGTGGCGCCGGTTGGTAATAGCGTGGTGCTGGCTGGTAGTAACGCGGGGCCGAGTAATAGGTGCTGCCACCGCTGTAATAAGTGCCGCCACCTGTGTAATAAGCCGGTGCGGGGGATGTGTAGACCTCTGACCTGTAATAGCTGTCTCCGTAGGAATAAGGGACGCAACCGGCAACGGAAAAAAGCAACGCGGCAAGCAGAAGAATTCGGCGATACATGGCGGCCTCCTGGACCGCGGGTAGCCACACCAGCGACGCTGGCAGGCGTCAGTCTTTCATTCGGCGACTGACGAAACATCTGACAGCGTTTTCGGAATCTGGTGCGTTTCTGTAACAAGTTGAAACATGTGATTTATGAAATCTTGTTCATCGGCAAACGCCGCCATTCAGCCACTGATTAGTGGTGGCCGCCGTGGTATCCACCGCCGTGATAACCCCGTCCGTACCCTCCGCGATAGCCATGGCCACCATAGTAGTAATAGCGGCCGCCACCGTAGTAGCGCGGACCATAATAGCCACCGTAGTAATAGGGGGAGTAATAGCCGGGATAGTAATAGGTTGCAGGGTAGGCATCGTAGCTGCCGGCATAGTAATAGCAACCGGACAGCCCAAGACCGAGCACTGCTCCCAGCAGCACCCGACGCAGCAATTTTGCAATACTCATGACGGCCTCCTGGAAGACCTGTGACAGCAGTCGGCAAAGACCGGCTGACAACAGATTTGACTGGCGGCCCCCTGCCAAGTGCCAGCCTCCATCACCCGTCGGATCAGCGGCGCAACAGGCTGCTCATTTCAGGCAAATATGCCGCAACCTTTTCCCCGCCACTGCCACTAGAATGCTGCCATCGGGCCACCGTCAACGGAATTGCCAATGCCGCTCAGATCTGCGTTTTACTCCCAACGTTCGCTGGTATTGACGCTGGTCGCCCTCCTCGGCGCAGGCTTCCTCGCCACCTCGCTGCTCAGCTACTACGCCTCGCGCGCCTCGATCCGCGACAACATCGTCAACACCGAACTGCCGCTGACCTCCGACACCGTTTATTCGGAAATCCAGAAGGATCTAGTCAGACCGATCCTTATTTCCTCGATGATGTCTCGCGACACCTTCATGCGCGACTGGGTGGTGAACGGCGAGAAAGACAGCGACCAGATGACCCGCTACCTCGACGAGGTCATGACCCACTACGGGGCCTACACCGCGTTCTTCGTCTCCAACAGCAGTCACACCTACTACCACGCCAAAGGCGTGCTCAAGCAGGTGAAGATCGACGAGCCGCGCGATGCCTGGTACTTCCGCGTGCGCGACATGAAAGATCCCTATGAGATCAACGTCGACCCGGATCTGGCCAACAAAGACAACATGACCTTTTTCATCAACTACAAGGTCTTCGATTACAACGATCGCTTCATCGGCGCCGCTGGCGTGGGACTGACCGTGGACGCGGTGATCAAGCTGATCGACAAGTATCAGCAGCGTTATCAACGCAGCGTTTACTTCGTCGACACCTTCGGCCGACTGGTACTGACCGGCGCCGAGGGCGGGCCGGAAGGTGCGCGGGTGGGGAAAAGCCTTACAGATCTCGACAGCATGAAAGGTCTGGTCAGCCAGTTACCCAAACCCCACAGCGGCAGTTACGAATATTCCGCCCACGGCCAAGGACATTTCCTCAACGTGCGGTTCATCCCGGAGCTGAACTGGTACCTGTTCGTCGATAAACGCGAAGACGGTGCACTGAGCGAGATTCGCCAGTCGCTGTACCTCAACCTGCTGATCTGCCTGCTGGTGACGTTGATCGTGCTGGCGCTGGTCAATCGCTTGATCAAACGCTATCAGGACAAGATCCACGCCCAGGCCACCCTCGACAGCCTCACCGAACTGCCCAACCGCCGGGGCTTCGATCTGCTTGCCGTACAAGCCCTGCACGAAGCCCATCGCGAGCCGAAACCGCTGACGGCGCTGCTGCTGGATCTGGATCACTTCAAGGTGTTGAACGATACCTACGGACACATGGCCGGCGATCAGGTGCTGATCGGTTTCGCCCGGGACCTGCAAAGCTGCCTGCGCCATTCCGACATCGTCTGCCGTTGGGGCGGTGAGGAATTCATCGTTCTGCTGAAGGACACCGACGGCGAGACCGGTCAGAAGATTGCCGAGAAGATCCGCCAGCACGTCGAACAGCATGAATATGCCTACAACGGCCACACCCTGAATCTGACGGTCAGCATCGGCGCCACCACCCTGCAACGCGATGACACCTTGCACAGCCTGCTGTCCCGGGCCGATCATGCGATGTACCGGGCGAAACAGACCGGCCGCAACCGCACCTGCGTGGAAATGCATCAATCGACCTATGCCTGAGCCCCATGAACAAACCTGACCTCTGCCCGGCCTGCGGCGCCCGCAACGACTGCACCCTGGCTGACCCGCGCACCGCCGACCGCGCCTGCTGGTGCTACGGCGTGTCCATTGACCCGGCAGTGCTCGAAGCGCTGCCAGCGGACCTGCGCGACAAGTCCTGTCTGTGCCCGCGTTGCGCCCGGGTCGAGGCGCAACTGCAAGCGGCAAAGCCATCGATCCCGTAAGATGCGCGCCCCGCTCCCTGCCGATTCCTGATCATGCGTGTCGACCGTTTCCTCAGTAACCTGCCCCGCTTCAACCGCAAACAGGTTCGCCTGTTGCTGGTGGAAAAGCGCGTGCGCATTGACGGAAAAGTCGTCAGCGATCCCCACAGCGAAGTCCTGGAATTCAGCCTCGTCGAAGTCGACGACGAAGTGCTGCAAACGGGGAAACCGGCGCGCTACTTCATGCTGCACAAGCCCCAGGGCTGCGTCAGCGCGACGCGCGATCCCGAGCATCCGACCGTGCTCGACCTGATTCACGAGCCGGACAAGGATGACCTGCACATTGCCGGGCGCCTGGACTTCAACACCACCGGGCTGATGCTGATCACCAACGACGGCAGCTGGTCCCGGCGCTTGACCCAGCCCCAGACCAAACTTCCGAAGGTCTATTACGTCGAGACCGAGCAGGAGATCGGCCCGGAATATGCGATCAAGTTCGCCGAGGGGATCTATTTCGCCTTCGAAGACCTGACCACCCAACCGGCGCAGCTGGAAGTGCTCGGCCCGCGAACGGCGCGGCTGAGCATCATCGAAGGTCGCTACCATCAGGTGAAGCGCATGTTCGGTCACTTCAACAACAAAGTGCTGCGCCTGCACCGCGAATCCATGGGCCTGCTGCACCTGGATAACGCGCTAAAACCGGGCGAGTACCGCGCCCTGCGCACCGAAGAGATCCATTTGTTCTAAGCCGCCGACCGCTCAGCAGAAGTTGTCGAACAATTTACCAACGGCACTTGCGCGATCCGGATCCCCCTGCTTGAATCAGAACGTCGGCCAAATTGTGACCGATGAGTCACACATAACTTCTAAGAAACCTTTTGCCGGTAGAGAGCCCTCAGGGCTCCGCCTCAGCCGGCAGATTGCCCGCCAATAACAATACCCGTCGACCTGCCGTTCCGGATCGACATGGGCTCCAAAATTCCAGGCGTATGCCTACCTGTCACAAAGCTCGTGCAATCTCTATTTGCGCGCATACCCGCTTGCCAGGAGTCTTATGACATGAGGCCAGAAATCGCTGTGCTGGATATACAGGGTCAGTATCGGGTTTACACGGAGTTCTATCGCGCAGACGCCGCGGAAAAGACCATTATTCTGGTCAACGGCTCGATGGCCACGACTGCGTCGTTTGCACAGACCGTGAAAAATCTGCACCCGCAATTCAACGTGGTTTGCTACGACCAGCCCTACGCGGGCAGGTCGAAAATCCACAATCGCCACGAGAAACATCTGACGAAAGAAGTCGAAGGTCTGATCCTGCTGGAGCTGATCGACCACTTCGCCGCCGAACATGTGCTGTCGTTTTCCTGGGGCGGCGCCGCGACCATGGTCGCTCTTGCGCACCAGCCCCGGCGCATCGAAAAAGCCGTGATCAGCTCGTTCTCTCCGGTGGTCAACGCGCACATGCTCGATTACCTGGAGCGCGGTGTCGAATGCCTCGGCAAACGCGACGGCGACCGGGTCGGCCATCTGGTCAACAACACCATCGGCAAGCACCTGCCGTCGCTGTTCAAGCGCTTCAACTATCGCCATGTCAGCAGCCTCGCCGAGCACGAATACGGGCAGATGCACTTTCACATCAGCAACGTGCTGAACAGTGATCGCCAGTGCTATCTGAACGCGGCGAAGAAGATCAACGTGCCGGTGCTGTTCATGAATGGCGAATGGGACGAATACACCGCCGCCGAAGACGCCCGGCTGTTCGGCAACCACGTGGCGCAAAGCACCTTCACCACCCTGCAGGCCACCGGTCACTTCCTCGACATGGAACACAAGTCCGCTTGCCGGGACAGCCAGAACGCCCTGCTCGGCTTCCTGAAACCTGCACAGCAGCCTATCAGCCGAACGCGTCACCCGTTTACTCAGGATCACCATGCATTGGCCGTTTGAAACAGTGTCGTCGCGAGCAAGCCTGCTGGTCTGAGATAAAGCCGTCCTACAGCCCGCAGCGCTTGCCCGCGATTGACCGATCCGGCTCTGATTCAGGCTTTTCCACTCGCCACACGCAAAGAAAACTTCAAATCCGTGGCCGAGTCTGGTACAAAGTCAGCCGCTCTGAGCGGGTGTCGTATAATGGCATTACTCCAGCTTCCCAAGCTGATAACGAGGGTTCGATTCCCTTCACCCGCTCCAATCGAATTCATGTCCTGCGTCGAGGTTTGACGGGGGATGCGCAAACAGAAAAAACCGGCCTTGATGGCCGGTTTTTTTTGTCTGGGGTTTGAGGTCTGCTGCTTGTTCGGCAAAGAACAATTCAGAAACACACCGTTGATTGCAGATACGGTATCCCTCTCTACTCTTCATTCTCTCCAGCGACAAAAAATACAGTTTGCTCAAAGGAATGATCCATGCGCACGGTTTTCCCATCAAGGCTTTGACCGATTGGAAGCCACCACACTGCGGTAAATCCAGAGCGCAAACGGTAAATGACCTTTCAACCGAAGAGGGTTCATATCCAGTGCAGGAAGACAAAAGGCTTGGAATGACGGATGAGGAACAGGCCATCTGGGACGATGCGATCAGGTTCGCAAGATCAAACAAGAAGGCTATTGGCAAGCGACTCACGGATCAGACCCGGTATCCGCCCGAAAAAGAGCCTGTTTCAGTCTTTATGGCTGGATCGCCCGGCGCTGGCAAGACAGAGGCATCATTAGCCCTGCTGAACCTTTTCTCTGATACGCCCATCCTGCGAATTGATCCAGACGAACTCAGAAACGAATTTGAAGCCTACCAAGGGGGCAATGCCTGGCTTTTCCAAGGCGCCGTTTCAATTCTGGTAGGGAAGCTGATTGATCTTGCCCTGGATCGAAAACAATCTTTCCTGCTCGATGGGACGCTTTCGAATATAGAGATCGCAAGGAAAAATGTGCGGCGTTGCCTGGACAAGGGGAGATTCGTTCAAATTCTCTATGTCTATCAAGACCCCAGGCTTGCTTGGTCATTTGTCACGGCTCGTGAGGAAGCCGAAGGACGGAGGATTCGACCGGAGCATTTCGTCGACCAGTATTTTGCAGCACGTGACGTGGTTAACACGCTTAAGCTAGAGTTTGGCAAGGATCTTCACGTCGATCTGCTTGTGAAGCACATTGATAATTCTGGCCGTCTCTACAAGGCTGGTGTTGACAAGATCGACTACCATATCCCGGAGAAGCATACGAAACACGACCTGATGGTCATGCTTGGGATAAATAACGGAGTAACCCCATGTTTTCCATGAAACTCGGATCCCCAAAGGAGTCCACGAGTCCATTCGCAGACTTCATTCGTAATGCGAAATCGGAAGAAAAAAAGCGCGTTTACAGTGAAGTGCTGACCGAAGCCACCAAAAAACAGAATGAAGTGATGCTGGCTGCACGTGAAAAGCAAGCCTGATTACGTTAGTGGATTCCAAAACTGCCCGGCCAAGTGCCGGGCTTTTTCATTCTGCCGTTGACGTGTTTTACGTGCTCTGGTGTACATCTGACATTGTTGGCGGAGGTCTCACATTACTCAGCGGCTTGGGATGTATTCTCTTCGATGAGCGGCTGCACCGACGCCGTCCGCCACGCTTCTTCCGTCCGACGCTCACCTAATGGATGTGCGTAGTTGTGCTTTTTCCGCTCAGCCTCGGGTTGTGAGGCTTTGTGGTTCAGCACGAACCATGGGGGCTGCTGCCCCTACTGCTCCATCGTGATCAGCTTATCGCTGCAAATTCCGCATACGTATGATCCTTCTCCGACAGCGAAGTCAGGTTTAAACCCTCATAAGCAACGCTCCGTATTCAGGCCAAAGAAGCTGGTAACCAACCGGCACAGGGATTGACCATGAACGACACTGCTATTCCCGAGGGCTTCACTCTGCTGACCCGCAGCAGTCCGCTGCTCGACTTGCTTGGCCCGATCTATACCAGAGGCAGTGGCCTGCAACTTGAAATCGGTCTGCGGACAGACTCACGACATGCCAATGGACGGGGCACGTTGCATGGCGGGGTCCTGGCGACATTGGCGGATGTCGGCATGGGTTACGCCATGGCATTCTCCAGCGACCCTCCCCTGCCATTGATCACGGCGAGCATGACCCTGGACTATCTCAGCGCGGTGCAGATCAATGAATGGCTCGAGGTACGCGTTGAGCACTCCAAAAAAGGACGGCAACTTGCGTTTGCCACTGTCGGGTTGCATGTCGGTGATCGAATGGTTGCCCGTGCCAGTGCAGTGTTCGCGGTGCCGCAGTAGTACCCCACCCGAATACAACCGGTCTTGGACCGGTTTTGGATATTTTTAGGGTCAGTCCCCTTTAAATCTACCAAAATTACCCTTTCCCCGCCCTCAACTTGAAATCGCGCACTGCTATGCTTCCAATTTTTCCGAATGGAGTCGAAGCCATGAGCAGCGAATTTTCACTTCCTGTAGTACTCGAAAAAATCAACGAAAATCAGTTGGCCGTCGAAGCATCAATCTCGGAACTACCCCTATTGTTAGAGCAGCAGGGCTTCGTAGACGTGGGAGATTTCGTACATGCCTGACATTGGCTCCATTTGGGCAGAGTTTTCCCCGCTCCTGCCTCCCATGTGGGAGAACATCAAAGGCTTCGCGAACTCATCCTTCACGACTTCGCTGGCGGGGGCTTTCGCTGGTGCAGTTGCGGCGCAGCGCATCGCAGAAAAAGGCAAATTTAGAGAGGAGTTGGTAAAGGAATTTCACAATACAAATGCGGTGCTATCCCTCGCAGCCGCGGCGGCCACCCTCGCGCTGGCGTTAAAAAAGCAACACGTCAAAGCCCTGAAGGACTCTTACGATGATGATCTGAAACGATTTAAGGAGCACAAAGAAAAAATCCTCGGCCACCAGACACCTCCAAATACTCCTTTCGAGATGAGACCTAATCTGCTGTATTTAGATGGAATTTCACCTCCCATTGCCACTATTCAAGATATCGTCCTAAGTCGTTTGTCTTCCGTTGGGCGAACGATCTCCGCAGTTACCGCCCTTGCTGACTCCGTAAAAAATCTAAACAGTGCGTTATCTAGGCGAAACGAGCTTTTGAATGCTTTCAAAAGTAAACAGTTTCCGGAGGGGGCTTCTTTCGAGCACATGTACCTTGGCTTGCCCTATGGAACGAGGCAAACAAACCAGGAGTACGGTGGGTCGGTTGAGGCCATTCATCTCTACACGAATGACATCATTTTTTTCAGTATCAAGCTCTGCGAGGACCTGCGAGATCATGGCGAGATACTCAAAAAACGCTACAAGTCGCGACTGAGGGGCATTCCACCTAGGATCTCTACAGTCGACTTTGATACACCGCGTAAGGATGGATTGGTTCCAAAGGACGAAGATTACGAAGCTTGGCTATCCGGCTTCGTCACGATGCAAGAGATTAAACCCACATGGCGACAGCGCCTAAATCCGATGACTTGGTTCAATTGATCCAACTGTCTCCGTGATTCACCATCCCATCCGCACTTAGAAATTTTGATTGCACTGTGTGCAATATTGAAACCGGCGGCTACGCTAAAGGCCCGTATCACCTGACCTTCAGAGAGTTCTGAGATGTTTTGGAGCTGCTGGAATTTGGCTCTGCAGCAAACGGTTCCAGATCTCAAAACGTGCCCTATTTGACGTTTTCGAATTTTCTAACCAGTGTTTCCGGGTACTGCAAAGCCACCGTCTTCATGACCGCCACATGCACCACTGTGATGGTTAATTCGACGGATTTCCATGAACTAGGCCGAGCAGCGAATGTTGCTCGTGTTGACGTAGGAATGCCGCTCGATCCTGATCCACTGCCTCCACTCCTCGATGCCATCCTAGCGGGTAAGGGTATGGCTGTGACTGGGTTTGTGTTAAGTGGTATTGAGTACATTGATGGCTGCGCCTATGCGCAATCTTGGTGGTGTCGATTATATTAATGCTGCGTTCGCTTCGGCCCTGTTTCGCAGGGGTAGATCCGCTGGTTGGAAAATTAGAGACTGAATGCCCATGCATTACGAAAAAAAGGGATTTAACACTGTTTCGTTAAAAGCTGTAATTCAAAATTCCGTTATTGGCATTTTGTCTTTGATAGCTTTTGTTTTGCTACTCTACGTTCATGCGCCACTCGAGTTCTGGTGGCCAATAAAATTTATTGATCTGATAAATGCAATCGCGCAGATAGCTACCGCATCGGCGTTTTTTTTGGCTGTCCATCAGTACAGGAAAAATAAAGAATCAGAAAGACAGAAGGTTCTTATAGAAGAAAGCAGGGCTCTTATTAACAGAATCAAGTCTGATGCTGATGCATTCTCTAAAAATCACGACACTACGGCAAAAAACTCAATTTCGTTTATGGACAGAGTTTGCGGCCACGCCGGGAATTTTAACGCAATATTTAAAGAGTTAAATGAAGATATTCACAAAGCAATCGTAAGGATGCACTGGCAAGATATGTATTTCGGTGAGCTAAATCGGGCGATAGAGCACTTCAATAATACTATTAACTTAAACGACTTTAATGTGTTGCCGACGACCCAATTGAGAGCATACCAAAAAATACATCATAAAAAATCTACTGGAACGGATCCACTCCCTATTTTTGAAAAATATTTGACGTATCAGCTTTTGGTCGATCTGCCAGAAGTCTCGTTCGAGTTAAGAGTCGACAATGATACTCATATTGCAATGCATGTTTTTGAAAAAACGTTTTTTGACAATGAAGCCCTCAAGGATCATCTGTATGGTTGCTTTAATATAATTGATGTTCGGGTGCGCTCCCCGCTGATGGCCGTTTTAAATGAGAGATTTCTTATACAAGAAATAAAACGTAACCCTCTCTCTTATAAAACATTTTGGTATTTTCCTGACTCAAAGGATTCAGGAGTAATTACAGTGTAACTGCTTTTAGTTTCTGACTGAGTGCTGCGGCATCTGTTGATTTTTGGGTAAAAACTGTCGTGTTAGAAGGCGCTGGACTCAGACCACGAACGTGTGCGGCGATCTGGGCATTCATCTGCTCCAACAGATCGAGTGCCTTGCAAACCACCTGAAATAGATTCACGCTTTCCGAGCCGATCCAACTCTTCGGCGCTTGCAGGCGTTGTCCTTTGCCGACCACGCTTCGACGCAAGCCCTCGATCCGCTCCTGCATATCACCGCCCACTGTGGTGTTGTGCTTCTGACCCACAACCAGGTTCAGATCCCGGCCGGTTGCCTGGTGCAGATCATCCACCGCCGCCAGGCTCGCGGATCCGCCTGACAACAGCTTGAGCGCGCCCAGCGCCTCGGTCGTCTTCACACCACCGACAAACTCGGTTGCCCCGTGTGGCTTTGGAACTGCTCGCGGTTGTCCAGAGCTTCAACCTCGCGCTCGATAGCCTGATCCCGGATTTTCCCATCGGTTTGGCATAGCCAGTTGCCGTCGGCATCGACACATTGCTGGGCGGCGCCGCTGTGCTGCCACACCTGGTCGCCTTTCGGCACCTTAGACATGCTCAGGCCGTGCGGCAAGATCGATCGAATGTAGGGTTTGTTCCGCAGGCCGTAGGCGAAACACACCACTACTTGCGTGCCTTCCTCCGGAAAGGCGTAAATGCCCATTTCCTCGCCACCGGTGGGCAGTGGCAGGGGAACGCCGGACAGCGGCGGCATGGTTGGATCTGGCTCGTCGTCCGGGCCGAAGACGACGATATCCACCGCGTAGCGTGGACGGAAGTCGTCGCAGATCCCGGCGTCCGCCGGCGCATCGGCCACGGCCGTAACCTTGGCGAAGCGCGGCAAGTGGTAATCGCCGGTGAGTTCGAGAAATTGGCGCTATACAGCGCGGCGGATTGTGTCTTCTTTCGGATGGCAATCTGGTCATTGGCGAGCGCCACGCCGGTGATGCGCTCGCCGTTGTTGACCGTTGCACCTGGTCGCAGTCGCAAGCCGGGAAGGGTCGCGATCATCGCGCTCAGATTGCCCTGGTAGCCGTCGAATAGCTCCGTGGAGATTTGCAGCGGCGCCTGGGCGCCAAAGAAGCTGTTGGCCCAACTGCCCACAAACACTTCACCCTTTCCCAGCTTCGAAATAAGAATGGGAGCCCCGACCAAAATAAGGTTGTCTGTTAAGTCTTTGCCCTACGCCCCTCACCGCTTAAGATTTTTCAACCGTCAAAAAAAGTGCTTTTGCAGGGTTTCATCAAATACAGAACCTGATTTGTTCCGCTGAACAATTCAGAAACAAAGCGTTGATTGCAGATCCCCTACTCCGCCGTACGCTCCCCCAAGACCGAAACCGTCCTACGAGGCGGAATCCAATATGTAGAACCACATATTCAGGGGCGAATCCGCATGCTTTATCCAATCGCAATATCCCCCAGCGAAGGCGACTCAACATGGGGTGTTGAAGTACCAGACTTCCCCGGTTGTTTCTCCGCCGGAAACGATCAGGTCCATGCGTTGAAAATGGCCAAAGAGGCGATAGAAACCCACATCGAGATTCTCGCTGAGAGCGGTGCCGTGATACCTGCCGCCAGCAAGGTCAGTAACCATGTTTCCAATCCGAGGTTTGAAAACTGCGTATGGGCGTTGGTGGATGTGGACATCAGTCAGTGCCTGGGGAATACGCAAAAGGTCAACATCACACTCCCAGGCTATTTGTTGAGCCGCATTGACCTTCACGTCAGCCAGCATCCGGAGGAAAAGAGTCGTTCCGCATTTTTGGCTTCGGCTGCGTTGCGTATGTTGAGTTCGTGAATAATTTCTCTACCTCAATAGATCTGATCTGCACGGAAACCTGCCATGAACAGCGAAACCATCCGTAACCGAAAAGACCTGAACATTGCATTTGCACGAATGGAAAAGCTATGGGGGGCTGAACCCGGATCGTCCGAAGGAGATGAATTGGAAAACCTCGCAGTGCTTATCGAGCAGTATGAGAACGAGCACTATCCAATGCCCACTGAAATAAACGACATCCGAACGGCCGACTAGTAATCCTGTAGGAATCGCCACACACAAACATGGCTTGATGCTTGCCATGTTTTCAGACGTTTCCCGGCGACCAGTCCTTGAGATTCCGCTAGCATTCGTACACCCAAGAGGATGCTTGGGATTAACGGATGTACTCAACAAGGACGATTCATGCTTTCTTCCGCACGCTTGGGCGATAAACACGTTTGCCCGTTGCCAGGACATGGGGGGGATGGAGTCAGTGTCCACGAATGCAAGTAAGCGACACCCGCTCTATATCGTTATGCGGTTACTTATTCTGGTGGTGTTGACGTATCTGGTTTGGTACGTCGCAGTGCCACGCGTCGAGATTGATTTCTCGAAAGAAGGCACAGGGGATTTGAGGTTTGTGCTGAATACGCAAAATGAGATCTTTCACGGAAACCTTGCCCCCGGAGAGTCTACGGGCGGACCAGGGCATCTGTTTCCCGATGATGATTTTTTTATGGAATTTGATTGGCGTAATTCCGGGCAAAACCATTGCATCAGGATCACTCCGAAATGGCCCACGACTAAAATTCATATCGGGAACAATGGCGAGGTTGACCGTAGCGCTGGCAGTGGCACTGATGTCGATCAGCTGGAGCCCTGCTCACCTTGAAGATTTATACGAGACAACCTTCGTAAAGAAAAACCGGCTCAATGAGCCGGTTTTTTTATGCCTGCCAGAACAGCTGCAATTCAGCTCTTCACCTCAACATGATCCAGCGCCTGATTCACCGCCAATTCCCCCAGCATCACGACTTGCGCGATCCCCAGTGCCGTCTTGCGATGGGACGGCTCGAGCACGGCGGCGAAGTTGCTGAGCATTTCGCTGGCCGAGCCCAGGGATTCGCTGGCGTTGGCCAGCAGGGATTCGGTGTTGTAGGCAGGGTTAGCGAGGAACATCGGTTCAGGCTGATTGGTCGTGCCCATGACATGGGCGCCGGGACAGAGATAGTGATCGAGGGCGCGGTTGGCGGCGTCGTTGAGTTTTCTGGAGTCGATTGAGGTGTAGGGGGACGTCGGGTCGGTTTCGACTTCTGGGGGATTCGGTGTCGGCTTCTTCATAATGGCTTCTTTCTAGTCGATAGGTGGAGCTGACCTACTCGGTTCCAATCGAAGAGGTGGCAGCTGTACACGAGTTGGAACCCGGGCGAAAAAAGCCAAAAGCCCGACAGACTCGAAGTCTCTCGCGCACAGCCGCCATAACAGAGTGCACACCATGAAGGCGGGCAAGCATACGTCATGAAAGCTGCTTTTGCTTTTTTGGAAAGCCGCGGGGTTCCAATCCCGATCGCCGATTCATCAGCGACCTTCACAGGCTAGAGCCCGTACTTCCGACGGACAACCTGAAAACCTTGTGGGAAGGATCAGTAAACATGACCAACTTTTTAAACATCCCGAATCGAAAAACCACGTTTACAGATCCCCAACACTCGTTCGGTTCTCACGCTCCCCCCGAGCCGCTAGCATTTCCCCATCACCCATCACCCATCACCCACCACCCTCCCCCTGCGCGGCCATCGACGAATACGCGCCATCACGTTTCGAGGGACTTCAAATCGTGGCCGTTGAGCCACCCGAATCAAATTCAGACGAGCACCAAACCATGACCCAGAACATCTACGACGACCCCGAATTTTTCCAGGGCTACAGCCAGATGAACCGCTCCATCGGCGGCCTCGATGCCGCGCCGGAGTGGCCGGCGCTGAAAGCCTTGTTGCCCTCCCTCCACGGTTTGCAGGTAGTGGATCTGGGTTGCGGTTACGGCTGGTTCTGCCGCTGGGCCAGCGAACAAGGCGCAGCCAACGTGCTGGGACTGGATGTCTCGGAGAAAATGCTCGAACGAGCGAAGGAAACCACCTCGGCCGCGAACATTCGTTACGAACGTGCCGACCTGGAACAGCTCGACTTGCCTGCGTGCACTTTCGATCTGGCCTACAGCTCGCTGGCCCTGCACTACATCAAGGATCTCTCGGGGCTGTTTGCCAAGCTGCATGCCGCGCTTAAACCCGGTGCGCATTTCGTGTTTTCCATCGAGCACCCGATCTTCATGGCACCGCGCAATCCGGGTTGGCTGGTCGACAGCGAAGGCCACAAGCGCTGGCCGCTGGACAGCTATCAGATGGAAGGCGAGCGGGTTACGAACTGGCTGGCGGACGGTGTGATCAAGCAACATCGCACGGTCGGGACACTGCTCAACGCGTTGATTGGCGCCGGATTCACGATTCAACACGTCAACGAATGGGGCCCGAGCGATGCCGAGGTGGCCGCGCAACCGGCGCTCGCCGAAGAACGCGAGCGGCCGATGATGATGCTGGTCGCCGTACAGCGCTGACCGCAAAAAGAAAGGGCCGATCCAATCGGCCCTTTTTCGTATCAGCGTGTGGCGACGATGAACAACCGCGGAAACGGCAACAACACCGAACCATCCGCCAGCGCCGGATAAGCCTTCGCAACCTCCGCCAGATAATGCGCCAGATACTCCGCCCGCTCCGCTTCCGTCAGCGGGCTGAGGAACGGAATCAAACCACTGCCCTTGAACCACTCGACAACGCCTGAAGCCCCGCCCGCCAACTGATGGTGATAGGTGGTGCGCCACACATCGACCCGCGAGCAATGCGGACGCAGCATCGAGAAATAGGCGCTGGCATCCGCCATTTCCGTCCGCTGCCCCGCCGCACCGGCCAGTTTGCTGGCCCACGGCCCGCTGGCTGCCACTTCACGCATCAACCGATGGGACGGCTCGTTGAGGTTGTCCGGCATCTGAATCGCCAGACTGCCACCCTGCGCCAGCTTGCCCGCCAGCGCCGGCAACAACGTCCCGTGATCCGGCACCCACTGCAACACCGCGTTGGCGAAGATCACATCGAACGGCCCTGCATCCGCCCACTTATCAATGTCCGCCACCTCGAACTGCAACTCCGGCAGACGCTTACGCGCGGCCTCGATCATGTCCGGCGAGCTGTCGAGCCCCTGCACTTTCGCCCCCGGGAAACGCTCCACCAGCAGCTCGGTCGAGTTGCCGGGGCCGCAACCGATATCGACCACGGAGCGCGCCTCCCGCGTGGGAATCGCCGCCAGCAAGTCACGGGCCGGGCGGGTGCGTTCATCTTCGAAAGCGACGTATTGTTTGGCGGACCAGGTCATTGCGTTCTCCTGTCTTGGACGTTTTGGCGAAACGTGGAAAAAGCGGCTGCCGTCACGATACAGCGAACGTGTTTATCTGCCTTCCCCTACCTACGTCCGATATCGCCGGGATCACGGTCTGCGGCGGTTTCCATTGAGAGCAAAAAACTGTAAGCAGAATTTTCCTCCCTCCCCCGTTGTCTGAATTTCAAGCTCTCCCCACAAGGAACACCGCCATGAAATTCGCAAAGATTTCCCAGACGCTCGCACTCTGGGCCGGCAGTCCGAAGACGTTCATGGGGGCTTTGATTCTGATCGGGTTGTGGGGGTTGAGCGGGCCGATTTTTCATTTCAATGACACCTGGCAGCTGATCATCAACACCTCGACCACGATCATCACGTTCCTGATGGTGTTCCTGATCCAGAACACCCAGAACCGCGATACCGACATCCTGCATTTGAAGATCGACGAGTTGTTGCTGGTAACCAAAGAAGCGCAGAACGCGATGCTCGGGCTTGAAGCGCTGGATCTCAAACAACTTGAAGCGTTGCGCAAACACTACCGGGCATTGGGTGAAGGCGAGGTTTTCAACCTTGACGGGTTGGGTGAAAAGAGCAAACCGAAGCAGGACCTGAATGACTGTTGAGCAAAAAAAACGGCGCCTCGAGCGCCGTTTTTGTTCAACCGGTTTCAGCGACTGGCTTGCAGCGCCCGCGCCATTTCCAGGTGGCTTTGCAACTTCGGCAGGGTCTCGTCGGCGAAGGCCTTGATCTCCGGCACGTCGGTAGTCTGTGCTTCCTGCTGGATCTGTTCGATGGCTTCTTCCGTGGCTTTGACCTGGCTCGCGGCGTAAGCCTGATCGAAAGACGCGCCGTCCTTCACTTCCGGAATCAACGCCTTGGCCTTGTCGGCGATTTCTTCACGAGGGGCGATGGGCAAATCCAGCTTCTTGGCGATTTTCGCCAGATGCTGGTTGGCCGTGGTGCGGTCGTTGATGACCACGATGGTGTAATCCTTGACCTCTTTGGATTCGGCCTTGCTGTGGGCCTGGCGGCTGGCCTCGATGTCGGCCATGCCTTTGGCCGAGGCTTCGTTGATGAAGTCGGCGGGCGACTGGGCAAATGCGCTGCCGGCACTCAGGCCCAGCAGGGTGACAAAACTGATGTTGCGTACTCGGGTGGCCATCCGGCTCATGGTCGCGCCCTCCTTCTCGGCAAATTCAAGCGGGAGCTTGCGCCCCCGCCTCTCAATCAAAACAACCTTCGCCGACTACTTCGATTTCTGAGCGGGCTTGCGGCCCATTTCAGTTTTAGGCTCTTTATCGACAGTCGTGGTGGTGGTTTTCCCACCCTTGCGACCGGCTTCAGAGGCCTTCGTTCGATCGTTGGCAAAGTTTCCCGAGTTCGAGTTTCTTGAGTTAGGCATGATTCTCTTCCTCTTGGTATTGATCGTCAGCGAGCAGATGCCCGCCTGGATTGAGAATTCGCCAGCCCCCAAAGGTTTAGAAAAGTTGCCGTTGCCGCGACGAACGGCGACCGCCAGTCAGATATCCCGCGCCCGATGATTTTCCCGTTTTGCGGCGTACATGGCCTGATCGGCGTGGCGAAACAGTTGCTGCTCATGATGGCCATGTTCGGGAAAACGCGCGACGCCGATGCTCGGCTCGATGTGCAGGTTGTGCCCGTCCAGACGCATGGGTTGCACCAGCACCTGTCGGATCTTTTCCGCCACGCTGTCGGCATCGTCGGGGGCGTGGACGCTGTGCAGCAGCACCACGAACTCGTCGCCACCGATCCGCGCCACGGTGTCGGTTTCACGCACGCAGCCCTTAAGGCGGTTGGCCACGGTCTGCAGGAGCATGTCGCCGACGCCGTGGCCGAAGGTGTCGTTGACCTGCTTGAAGCGATCCAGATCGACATACAGCAGCGCCATGTGCCCCGAGGTTTCCCGAGCGCTGGCCAGCGCCGCCTTCAGCCGATCACGCAACAATTCGCGATTGGGCAATTGGGTCAACTGATCGTATTGCGCCATGCGCCGCAGGCGGGCGTGCAATTGCTGGCGCTCGATGGCGGTGGCGACCTGGGCACAGACGTATTGCAGCAGTTCCTTGTCGCGCTCGGTGTAGCGTTCGCCGCCGGGCAGGCTTTTGACGATCAGGGCGCCAATGGTGCCGTTCTTCGAGTTCAACGGCACGCCGAGCCAGCAAGGCGATTGCTGCCCCGCCACCAGCGCTTCGAAGCCTGCCGGGGCCTGCGGGCAATCCGGGGTCAGCAGGATCGGCTGGCCGCTGCGGATGACCTCGGCGCACAGCCGACCGGTCACGGTACCGGGTTGCTCCGGTTGCAACTCGTCATCGTCGACGTGATAGGGGAAATTCAGTTTTGCGCAGTGTTCGTCGTACAGCGCCACGGAGAAATTCAGCGCCGGCAGCCACTCGCCGATGATCGTATGGATGCGTTTGAACAGCGCCAGCAGATCCTCCGCCGCATGGGCCGCTTCGGAGATCGCATACAACGCCGCCTGACGGGATTCGGCGAGTTTGCGCTCGGTGATGTCCCGGGCCACGGCGATGCGCAGTTGATCGACTTCCGACCAGCGCGCCGACCAGAGGATGTGCACAAGACTGCCGTCCTTGCGCACGTAGCGGTTTTCGAAATTGTGCTTGGGCTCGCCGCCCATGATGTCGCTGGCGGCGGCCAGGGTGCGTTCACGGTCGGCGGGATAGACGTAGTCGATCATCGACTGGCCGATCAACTCGTCAGGGGTATAGCCGAGAATCCGCTCGCAGGCTGCGCTGACAAAAACAAAGCGACCTTGTTTGTCGACCGCGCAAACGGCGTCCAGCAACAGATCGATGTAACTCGCCAATGGCGCAGAATTTCGGCTTTCCATGGTTCAGCGTGGGTGTCCGGGCAATGCAGCACTGATCAACCGTCCCTGACCTCGACCTCGCGTCCCAGCGATTTTCTTCAAGTCTTGCTCGGCATCAGCCCCGGCAACGCGTGCACCAGAGCATTGATGGCGAAACCGATGAACATTACCCCGCACAGCCGGGTGATGGCCAGTTCATGGCGCTGATACAGCGTACGCACCTGACGGGCGCCGACAACGCCAATGAGAATAGCGTAGGCAAGCAATCCGCCGAGGAAGCTCAAGGCGATCAGCATCGGCAGCATCGACCAGTTGAGCAGTTCGGCACGGCTCGACAGCAGCGCGGTGAACGTCGCCACTGCCACCGGGTAGGCCTTGGGGTTGGTCAGGCCGAACAGGATGCCGTGCCAGAACGGCTGACGCGCCGCGCCCTGGGGCTGCTCGCCGTTGCTCCGTTTGGCCCGCACCGCACGCCAGCCGAGCCAGAACAGGTACAGACCGCTGAGTACGCCGAGCACATCGAATGCGGTGCTGCCGATTTCCCGGGCGCCGACAATCGCGATCAGCGCGGTGCTGCACCAGATCACATCGCCCAGCAGATGCCCGCACAGGAATCCCGCCCCGGCCCGACGACCGCGCGCGGCACCAATGCCGAACACCGCCAGCACACCCGGCCCCGGCGTGATGCCGTAGATGAAACCCGAGGCCAGCACGGCCATAAGCAACGATGGAGTCATGGAATACCTGCAAGCGCCGGAAAACGTGGCCGCCAGTCTATCCCAGCGGTTTGTGAATATTCACGACTCGTTGAAAAAACGCATCCCCGCGTAGGGCTTTTGCCGACACGCGGCCAGTCGCGAGGCCAGATCGCCGACATGCGCTTCGAGCTTGTGTCCGTCCGGGTCGAGGAAGTAGAACGACGCACCTTCGCTGCGGTTGTCGCGCCATTCCTGCACGTTCGCGGCGCGAAGCTTTTGCACGAACCGTGGAAAGTCCGCTGCATCGAGGCTGAAGGCGTAATGGGTGTAGTCGGCGGCAGGCTCGGGTTGGCGTTGCACATCGAGGGACAGGCACAACCACAGGCCCGGGAGAGACAGGTAGGCACCGGCATCCCACGTGGCCTCGACTCGCAGCTTGAGGACGTCGCGATAGAACGCAAGGCTGCGATCCAGGTCGCTGACGGCGAGGGTCAGGTGGTTGAGGCCGGTGAGCATCGGTCAGTAACCTCGCAGGTCTTCGGGGATGGGGTATTGCTTGCCGTCGTAGGTCAGGGTGATTTGGGTGTTTTTCAGGTCGGTGGTTTTGGAAACGCACTCTTTGCCTGACTGGGTCGAGGTGTACACCACACCACTTGAGGAAACGATCAGGTCAGCGAAGCCATTATGGCTGGATGGGCCGATTTCCACGGTCCTGAGGATTTTCGTGTCTTTGGTATCGCACTCACCGCCACCCTCACCAAATTCCTTGCGAATGACCAGCCCTTCCAGCACCGGGCGCAACTTGCTGCCTTCGCGCACATACAGAGCCAGATCGGTTTTCGCGTACGGGTTGGCCCGAGAAAGCTGATCGGCAAACTTCGTACGCAGGCCAAATGCGCGAACGTCGGACGCCAGGCGGTAGCGAGCCGTGTCGATGGTCAGGTCCTCGAAACGGATGGCATCGGAGTTGTAGGCTCCAGGCTTGGCGTAAGTCGCCAACGGCTTGGCATTCGCGGCGTTGAGGAGCGACAACTCCAGATCGAACACGCCGTCGTGATCACCTTCGGAGTCGGACACGAATGTGGATTTTGCCGAGATCGCCTTGTCCGGGAAGGCCGGCCACACTTTGCAGCGTGACAGGGAGTGACCGTCAAATTTCTTTATCTCACAGGCGGCGTGGGCCTGAGTGGTGACGGCCAGAAAGCCGAGGGCGATGAGAAGTCGAGTCGGGGTGAGCATTGTTCTTCCTTGATAAAAGTCGCGTTGGTTCTGTATCACTCGATGGCCTGGAAACCTTTAGGCAAGACGTACGATTTTCCGTCGTAGCGAAGGGTTGTCAGTTCAGGGCTGCTGACACTGGTTTTATCTTCGCAGGCATCCCCTTCTCCCACACTGATCGTATTTGTTTGCTGGGTTTTGACGATCAAATCCGCATAACCATGGGAGCTGGTTTTAGCGATTTCGACTGTCCTCGAAACCTCAAAGCGCTGGCTATCGCAATTGCCATCCCATTCGCCACCATATTCAGAAACAACCAACTGACGCAGGACCGGGCGTAGTTTTTCGCCCTCTCTCACGTAGAGCGAGAGTTGAGTTTCATCCACTGGAGTAAGGCGAGATCCGTTTGAAAGCCGCACTCGGACACCAAACGCTCGAAGGTCGGAAGTGAGCTTGTAACGGGCAGTATCAAGAGTCAGTTCATACACTGCCACACCATTCTGCTCAAACGCAGCGGCCTGGTGATAGGTAGCAAGTGGCTCTGTTTTGCCGTCCTGAAAAACTGACAAGTCGAAGTCATAGATGCCGTTCGAGTCGACATCACCCGGCGTAGGTTTGCGCTTGAACAGAGCTTTTGCGCCAATAGTCAGCCCCGGATACGCCGGCCATTCCTTGCACACGGAATAGTCCAGTACCCCCGTCACAGGCACAGGCACACAATCAGCCCACACCTGCCCCGCCATCAGCGCCCCGCAAAGCGCCAGACACCCCATCACTCCAGACTTCACTGTCATGCCCCACTCCTTGATGTTTTTCAGCCGCGCACTATCCCCTCCCCGATCCGCCGATTCAACCAGTTCAACGCCTGATCCCCGCCCCGCCGCTTGTGCCATGCCGAGACAAAGGTAAATGGTGCGATCTCGAACGGCGACGGCACGACGATCAGCGCCTCCTCATCAATATCATTCAACGCCCGCGAAGCCACGGTCAGGATCAGATCCGTGCCACTGATGAACTGCGGCGCAACGCTCCAGTGCGGCAGGCTGACGGCAACGCGGCGGCGCTCGCGCAGGGCGGTCAGGGTACGTTCGATTTCCGGGGTGCCGCTGCCGCGCATTTCCAACAGGACGTGAGGTCGGGAAAGGTAGGTTGGCAGGTCGAGAACACCTTCGGCGGGAAGACTCTGGCGATCCAGCAGGCAGACATAGCGCTCTTCGAACAGCGGCGTGCTGTGCAACTCGCCGGGCAACTCCGGGAGCACGCCGGCAGCCAGGTCAATGTCGCCGTTGAGCAAACCTTCAACCATCCCTTCGCGACTGGCATGGCTGATTTGCAGATCAATGCCCGGAGCCTCCGCGCGCAACGTGCGAATCAGGCCGGGCAGGATAATTGCCGCTCCGTAATCCGACATCGCAAGCCGAAAGGTCCGACGCGCGCTGGCCGGGTCGAAGGTGTTCGGCGCCAGCAGCGATTGCACCTGGGCCAGGGCTTCGGCCAGAGGTGTAACCAGTTCCAGCGCCCGGGCGGTAGGCACCAGCCCTGAACCGGCACGTACCAGCAATGGATCACCGAGCAAGTCGCGCAAACGGGCCAACGCATGGCTGACCGCCGGTTGACTCAAGTGCAGACGCTCGGCCGCACGGGTGACGTGCTGCTCGCCGAGCAAGGCGTCGAGGATCACCAGCAGGTTGAGATCGATGCGCCGAAGATCATTCATCTGATGCATGTTCCGCATGACAAAACAGAATTTAAATCTGCGCGACGAATACCCTAGAGTCCAGCAAAACCTTTGCTGGAGAGTAATCATGAGTACGTTGCAGTGGACCGGTCTGTTGTTGCTGGCGGCAGTGGCCGGGGCCGTCGTACCGTTTCAAAGTGCGATCAACACCAACCTGGCCCGGGGGCTGGGCCATCCGTTATGGGCGACGTTGGCGTCATTGCTGGTCAGCGTGCTGGTGTTGTTGCCGGTGATTGCCGCGCTGCGTTTGCCGTTGCCATCGCTGGCATTCATCGGCAAGGCGCCGCTGTGGATGTGGGCCGGTGGCGCGTTCGGGGTGTGTTTTGTGGCACTGGCGGTGATGCTGGTGCCGAAACTCGGGGCATCGGGTTTTGTCGCGCTGGCACTGGCCGGCCAGGTGCTGGCCTCGATGGTGCTGGATCACTTCGGGTTGTTCGGATTGATGCAAAAGCACCTGACATTCCCGCGGGCTTTCGGGGCGGCGTTCCTGATTGCGGGGGTGGTGCTGATTCAGTTCGGCGAGACGGCAACCAAATCACCGGTACCGGCTGGCTGATCGTTCCCGCCACCGGAACGACCAGCCGTAGCCTCAGTATTTGTCGAGCGTGCGCAGCTTCTGCGGCAGCCCCCACAGCAACAACGCCGCCGCAATCAGCGCCGCCACACCGATGACATACAGCGCAGGTGTGGTGCTGCCGGTCAGGTCTTTGATCCGGCCGACCATCACCGGGCTGACGATGCCGCCAAACTGCCCCAGGGTGTTGATCACCGCAATCCCGCCCGCCGCACCCGCTCCAGCGCCCGCCAGCAGTTTGGGTGGCAGGGTCCAGAAGCTCGGAATCGACGCGATGATCCCGGCCCCCAGCAACCCCAGAGCGACGATCAGGAACGTGGTGTGACTGGCGAAAATCCCCGCACTGAAGAAGCCGATGGCACCGACAATCACCAGCCCCGCGACAAATTTGCGCCGCTCACCCGTGGCATCGGACAGACGACCGATCACCACCATGCTGATCGCACCACAGATGTACGGGATCGAGGTCAGCAGTCCGATCATCACCGGGCTCTCGGTGCCGGCACTGCGGATCAGTTGCGGGGCCCAGAAATTCAGGCCGTAGGACGCAACCTGGATCAGGAAGTAGATCAATCCCAGTGTCAGGAAACCCGGAATCTTCAGCGCCGCCAGCAAAGAACCGCCGCTCTTGTGCGGTTCGTGATGAGCGATGCGGCTGGCCAACAGCTTTTTCTCTTCCGGAGTCAGCCAGTGAGCGTCCTCGATGCGGTCCTTGAGCAAGGTCAAAACCAGAAAGCCGAGGCCGACGCAGGGCACGCCCCCCAGCAGAAACAACCAGTGCCAGCCGCGCATCTGCAACACGCCATCAAGGTGTTCCAGCACCAGTCCGGAGAACGGCGCACCGACCAGCCCGGCAAACGCCGAGGCCAGAAACAGCATCGACGTGATGCGGCCACGGAAATGCTGCGGGAACCACAGCGTCAGGTAATACAACACGCCGGGGGCGAAACCGGCTTCCATCGCGCCGATCAGAAAGCGCAGCACGTAGAACTGCCATTCGCTGTTGACGAACACCATCAGCGCCGTCGCCACACCCCAGGACATCATGATCCGGGCGATCCAGCGTCGTGCGCCGACCTTGTACAACATCATGTTGCTCGGCACTTCGAACAGCACGTAACCGACCACGAACAGCCCGGCACCGAGACCGTAGGCGGTGTCACTCAGGCTCAGGTCAGCCTGCAACTGGAACTTGGCGAAGCTGATGTTGATGCGGTCGAAGAAGGCGAACAGATAGCAGACCATGATCAACGGCATCAGGCGCCAGGCGACTTTGCTGACCAAGGCTTTTTCGGCGTCGTGATCGACGGACGGGCTCGTGCCCGCCTCCATTACATTGAGGCTCATAGTTTTTTCTCCAGGCGGACTGCCGGTGGGCGTCCGATTGTTTTTGTTGTCTGGTTCGGGTTGAGTCAGTGAGCGCGTGAATCAGGTGGGAAGCGGGTGCAGGTCGCAATTGCGTCCGGCCTTGGCCAGTTGCCCGGGCACCTCATGACCCAGCAGCGCGGGCAAGCCGCGGGAGAGTTTCAGCAGCAACGGCAGGTCGATGCCGGTGTGAATGCCCATTTCATCGCACAGGTTCACCAGGTCTTCGGTGCAGATATTGCCCGATGCGCCGGGCGCAAACGGACAGCCGCCGAGCCCGCCCAGTGCCGCGTCGAAACGCCGGGCACCCGCTTCGTAGGCCGCCAGCACGTTGCACAAACCCAGGCCTCGGGTGTTGTGGAAGTGCAGGGTCAGGTCTTGCGCCGGAACGCGCTGCAACACCCGCCGCACCAGTCGATCGACCTGTCTCGGGTTGGCCATGCCGGTGGTGTCGGCCAGGGTGATGCCCTGAATACCGAGCGCCTGATAAGCCTCGACGATTTGCAACACGCGGTCTTCGTCGATCACGCCCTCAAACGGACAACCGAACGTCGTCGCGATGCTGCCGTTGAGGCGCACGCCCGAGCCGCTGACGAAGCTCACGATCTCGCCAAACGCCGCCAACGAGGCTTCGCAACGCATGCGCATGTTCGCCAGGTTGTGGGTCTGGCTGGCGGACATCACCAGGTTCAGTTCGTCGGCCTCGGCCTCCAGGGCCCGTTGCGCGCCCTTGAGGTTGGGAATCAGCGCGACGTAAATCACCCCCGACTGGCGCTGGATGCCCTTGAACACCTGCTCGCCATCGCGCAGGGCCGGGATCGCTTTCGGCGAAACGAACGAGCCGGCCTCGATGCGGCTGAATCCGGCCTGCGACAGTTGATTGATCAGGGTGATCTTGTCCTCGGTCTCGACCCAGGTCGGCTCGATCTGCAACCCGTCCCGGGGCGAGACTTCCTGGACGATCAGGGCTTGCGAGTAATCGCTGATCATTGCACGACCCCCTGTTTTTTCAGGCGGTCGATGTCCGCAGCGCTCAAGCCGAGACCGGCAAGAATGGCGTCGGTGTGCTGGCCGAGCCCGGGGCCTGACCAGTTCACCGTTCCTGGCGTTTCCGAGAGTTTGGGCACGATGCCCGGCATCTTCACCGTCGTTCCGCCCGGCAGTTCGGCGTCGAGCAACATGTCCCGCGCCTGATAGTGCGGATCGGCAACGATATCGGCCACCGAGTAGATGCGCCCGGCCGGTACTTCGGCGACTTCCAGGGCCGCGAGCACGTCGTCGATCGGCAGGCTGCTGGTCCAGTGAGTGATGGCCGCATCGAGCAGGCCACTCTTCGCGGCACGGCCGTCGTTGTGGGCGAATTCTTCGGCGTCGGCCAGATCATCGCGACCGATCACCTGCATCAGGCGCCTGTAGATCGGGTCGCTGTTGCCGGCGATCACCACGTAGGCGCCGTCGGCCGTGAGGTAGGTATTGGACGGTGCGATCCCCGGCAATGCGCCGCCGCTGCGCTCACGGATGTGACCGAGCATGTCGTATTCCGGCACCAGGCTTTCCATGACGTTGAACACGCTTTCGGCCAGCGATACGTCGACGATCTGCCCACCGCCCTGGCCGGTCTTGACCCGCAGCAGCGACATCAGCGCGCCGATCACCGCATGCAGTGACGCCAGTGAATCACCCAGGCTGACCCCGACCCGCGCCGGCGGCGAACCGGGGGTGCCGGTGGTGTAGCGGATACCGCCCATGGCCTCGCCGATCGCACCGAAACCGGGGCGGTCGCGGTAGGGGCCGGTCTGGCCATAACCGGAAATGCGCACCAGTGTCAGGTTAGGGTTGAGCGCGTGCAGCACGTCCCAGCCGAGACCGAGTTTTTCCAGCGCGCCGGGACGCAGGTTTTCGACGATGACATCGGCATCGCTCGCCAGTTGCTTGACCAGCTCGATGCCTTCGGCGGACTTGAGGTTGAGGGCCAGGGATTTCTTGTTGCGCGATTGCAAGTACCACCACAGCGACGTCCCCTCGTGCAGCTTGCGCCATTTGCGCAACGGGTCGCCCTGCCCCATGGCTTCGATCTTGATCACGTCGGCGCCGAATTCGGCAAGCATGCGCGCGGCAAACGGCGCGGCGATCAGGGTGCCGATTTCGATCACTTTGATTGCACTCAACGGGGCAGTCATCGCGAGATACCTCTTGTTCTTGGAATTGCGGCCAAGGCTAGAGGAACGTCATTGCTGCAATCCAGCCGTCACTCGGCAACAAGCGTTCGCCAAATGCGAACGCTCAGGTGTCTGCGCGCAAATGTTCGAACAAGAGCCGGCTCACCGGCGACAACCCGGCCTCGTCTCGTACGACCACGATCAAATCACGATCCGACCAGTCATCGGTCAACGGCACCGCTTGCAGTCCCAACGCTCGACCGAACAATTCATAGGCACGCTGAGGCAGGATGCCGATGCCCATGTTGGCCTGAACCATCCGGCACATGGCATCGAATCCCGGTACATGGATGCGGATACGCAGAACCTTGCCGGCCTGACGGGCGGCCGCGTGGGTACGCATGTTGATCGAACTGGCGGCGTGCAGGCCGACATAATCGCTGTCCAGGGTTTCACTGAAAGCCACGGATTCGCGCCCGGCCAACGGATGCGCGGGAAGCATGACCACCATCAGCTTGTCCCGGCGATAGTGCACGCTCTGCAAGCTTTTGACGTCGCTGTCGCAGGAACAGATGCCCAGATCCGCCACACCATCAAGCACACCCTGAATCACCCCGGCGCTGGGCCGCTCCTCAAGATCGGTCTTGACCTGCGGGTGCTGCGCGGTGAAGGCGCGCAGGTCTTCCGGTAGAAACTGAATGATCGCCGACAGGTTCGCCAGCATCCGCACATAACCGCGTACGCCGTGACTGTGCTCGCCCAGTTCGAGGCCCATTTTCTCGACGTTGAACAACATCTGCCGGGCGTGGTGCAACAGGGTTTCGCCGGCCGGAGTCAGGATCATGCCCTTGGCTTGACGCACGAACAGGCTGATGCCGAGCGCCTCCTCAAGCTCCATCAAACGCTTGCTCGCCGCCGACACGGCAATGGCCTCGCGAGCAGCCGCGCGGGTCAGGGTGCCTTCCTCGTGCACGGCGACGAACAGTTGCAGGGTTATCAGATCAAGGCGACGGGTCAGGTTTTTCTGCAACATGAGGCACTCATTAACAGGGTTCGCGGACCCCGGCAGGATAACCGCGTTGCTCTCGATGCAGGCAGTCAATTGCCCTACAGCCAAGCGCTACATCCCCCTACAGAAAAAACTCCAACAACACTCAACGCTATCAGACAAGGCCGATTCTGACCCTGCATCGCTCTCTGTAAAGTCTGGCAACACACACAAATTGAAACACCCCATGGATTGCCATGCTCAAGGAGAGCTGCCTATGAATCACTCGCCGGAATCCGCCAACACCTTCTCCAACTACCGCAAAGTCATCGCGCTGGCCGACCACGACTGGGAAGCCGCCGAAGCCGGAAAAATCGCCGCTCTCAACGTCGAAGTCAAAGGCTGCAACCAGTTGCTCGATCAGCACGGGCGCCGGTTCCATCATTTCTGCACCACGTCCTATCTGGGCCTGGATCACCACCCCGCCCTGCTCGAAGGCGCCATCGCGGCGTTACGGGAAACCGGCACTCTGCGCGTTGCCAATTCGAAAAACCGCTGCAAACTGGCGCTGCTCGACCGATACGAAAGCGAGCTGTCGCAATTGTTTGGCGCGGTGTGTCTGAGCACTCTGTCCTGCAGCGCCGCGAGCGCCGGGATCCTGCCGCAGTTGGCCAGTGGTGTGTTTACCCAGGGCCGTCCGCCGGTGATGGTGTTCGATCGTCTGGCTCACTATTCGATGAATCACCTGAAGGCCAGTTGCGCCGACGAAACCCAGGTATTGACCTGCCCCCACAACGACATGGATTTTCTCGAATCGGTGTGCCAGCGCCACACAACGGTCGCCTATATCGCCGACGGTGCCTACAGCATGGGTGGTGTGGCCAATCTGGACGGTCTGCTATATCTGAAAGAACGTTACGGCCTGTTCCTGTATCTGGATGATTCCCACGCGCTGTCGGCAGTCGGCAGCAATGGCGCCGGTCTTGTACGACCAAGAATGCCGGCGCTGGATGAGGACTGTCTGATCGTCGCGTCACTGGCCAAATCGTTCGGGGCCAGCGGTGGTCTGGTAATGCTCGGCAATGAGCGGCAGCGGAAATTGATCCAGCGTTACGGCGGGCCGAGCAACTGGTCGCAAAGCCTCAATTGCGCGGCCATCGGTGCAGGCCTTGCCTCGATCCAGCTGCATCGCAGTGCAGAGCTGCGCGCGTTGCAGATTCAGCTCCAGGCCAATATTCGTCTGTTCGACAGTCTGGTGAGCACCGAACAGCACGGCAGCCCCATGGCCATCCGTTTGATCAACTGTGGCGAGGCCGCCCTGGCCACTCGAATTGCCATTGAACTGGCCGAACACGGCTTTTTCACCAGCGCCGTGTTCTTCCCGGTGGTGGCTCAAGGTAAAGCCGCGATCCGCGTGACCCTGCGCGCCGACATGGAATCGACACTGATCCACCAATTCTGTGATTTGATCACCGGACTGTTACTGACTCACGGTGGCCATCGCGACCGCTGAACCTTCACGGACGACTCATGAATCCCGGACTCATCCTGCTCATCACCTGCTCCACCGTGTTCCTCGCCCAACTGGGCATGAGCATTTACCTGCCGGCGTTGCCGCAGATCGCCGGGCACTTGCAGGTCGATGCAACGCAGGTGGCCTGGGGGTTGTCGCTGTACCTGATCGGCATGGCATTGCCGATGTTGCTCTGGGGCAGCCTTGCACAACGCGTCGGGCGCAAGCCGGTGCTGCTGGCGGCGCTGGGGATTTACGGGCTGGCGAACCTGGCGTTGCCGCTGGGTTCGACGCTGGAGTCGTTTCTGCTGTTGCGACTGCTTCAGGGGATCGGCGCCAGCGGCATTTCAGTGATGGCGCGGGTGCTGATCCGTGACAGTTTCCGAGGCGATCTGCTGGCAAAAGCGTTGTCGTGGATTTCGATTTCGTTTGTGGTTGCTCTGGGGATCGGGCAATACGCCGGCTCGCTGATTCAGGTGACGCTGGGCTGGCAGGCGATCTTCTATCTGCTGGGTGCGGTCAGCCTGTTGATGGCCGCGATTGTCTCGCGCCTGAATTTTCCGAAACTCGTCGAAGCACCCGCAACCGTGTCGCCCTGGGCGGTATACGGAACGATTCTGACCCATCGAGCGTTTCTTCTGCCGGCGCTCGCGGGCGGTCTGGGTTATGGCGTGATCATCGCGTTCAACAGCGCTGCGCCGTTGATTCTGCAAGGCCCGTTCGGTTGGTCGACGACCGACTACGGGCTGCTGGGCTGGCCGATCAGTGCGGCGTATTTTCTGGGGGCGCTGGCGGTCAATCGCTTTGTGCTGCGTACCGGTCAGCATCGGTTGATGGCGTTGGGTGTGGGCCTGGTGATGGCCGGAAGCGGGGTGATGCTGGCTGGCAGCCTGTTGGCCAGCTCCGTTGCCTGGCTGCTTTGGTTGCCTTACTGCGGCGCCGTGTTCGGCCAGTCGCTGAACTATCCGATCAGCCTCTCGCGGGCCAACGATGGAGCGCCGATTGCCGGCGCTTACGCGATGGCCCTGAGCGGTTTCATTCATCAATTGATGGCCGCGTTGATCGGCGCGGTGGCCAGCCTGCTGGCCGGTCCACACGCATGGCCGCTGTCGCTGCTGTGTTGCTTTCTGGCGGCGGGCGCGGTGCTCTGCACGAGGTTCACGCCCGATCGTCCGTCCGCTTAAAACGCGCTGCGGAAAATTTCCTCGATCTGCCGCTGATCCGCCGCACGCGGGTTGGTGAAACCGCAGGCGTCTTTCAGGGCATTGGCGGCAAGAACAGGGATGTCGGTGCATTTGGCGCCGAGGTCACGCAAGCCGCCGGGGATGTCGACGTCTTTGGCCAGGCAGCGGATCGCGTCAATCGCGGCTTTTGCGCCCTCCTCCGGGCTGAAGCCACGGATGTCGGCACCCATGGCGTGGGCCACATCGGTGAGGCGATCAGCGCAGACCAGCGCGTTGAACGTCTGCACATGGGGCAACAGCACCGCGTTGCAAACCCCGTGAGGCAGGTCGTAGAAACCGCCCAGCTGGTGCGCCATCGCATGCACGTAACCGAGGGACGCATTGTTGAACGCCATGCCGGCGAGGAACTGCGCATACGCCATGTTTTCCCGCGCCGCCAGATCGCTGCCGTCGCGTACCGCCAGTCGCAGGTTGTTGCTGATCAGGGTCATCGCCTTCAGCGCACAGGCGTCGGTGATCGGGTTGGCGGCGGTGGACACGTAGGCTTCGATGGCATGGGTCAGTGCGTCCATGCCGGTGGCGGCGGTCAGACTCTTCGGCATGGCGACCATCAGCGCCGGGTCGTTGACCGACAGCAGCGGCGTGACGTTACGGTCGACGATGGCCATTTTCACGTGGCGGGTTTCGTCGGTGATGATGCAGAAGCGGGTCATCTCGCTGGCGGTGCCGGCCGTGGTGTTGATGGCGATCAGCGGCAGTTGCGGCTTGGCCGATTGATCGACGCCTTCGTAATCACGGATCTGCCCGCCGTTGGTCGCGCACAGGGCAATGCCCTTGGCGCAGTCATGGGGCGAACCGCCGCCGAGGGACACCACGAAATCACAGCGGCTGTCCTTGAGCAGCGCCAGCCCGGCCTCGACGTTGGCGATGCTCGGGTTGGGTTTGGCGCCGTCGAAGATCACCGAATCGATGTCCTGCATCGCCAGTTTCTCGGCGATCATTGTCGCCACGCCAGCCTTGGCCAGGCCCGCGTCGGTAACGATCAGCGCCTTGCGAAAACCGTAGTTGCGGATGGCATTCATGGCCTCGTCGAGGCAGCCGCTGCCCATGATGTTTACGGCGGGAATGAAAAAGGTGCTGCTCATGGCGCGTCTCCTGACAGGGGCCGGATCGACTCCTGCGATCCGGCGGATGCATACAGGATCGACCGATCGGTCACGGCGGATGTTGATCTGGCTCAATGCCCGCTCGTGATAAAGTCGCCGCCCATCTGCCCCTTGTTTTGAGACGTGCCCTGCAATGACCGATTTTCTGGATGTCGACGCCACCCTCGAAGACTGGAACGCGTTACGCGCCACCACCGACTTTCGCGGTTTGCTGGTGGGCAACGGCGCCAGCCGCGCGGTGTGGGACGATTTCGGCTACGATTCGCTGTTCGAGAATGCTCGCACAGTGGAAGAAAAGCCGCTGAGCCCGTCGGAACTGAGCGTGTTCGACGCCATGCAGACGCGCAGTTTCGAGCAGGTGCTCGGCGCGCTGAAAACCACCAGCCGGGTCAACAAGGCACTGGCCGTCAGCTCGGCCGCGCCGCGCAATCGCTATTACGCGATCAAGGAGGCGCTGATCAATGCCGTCCACGATTTGCACATTCCGTGGCGACTGGTCGAAGCGTCGACCCTGACGATCCTGAACCGCGAGCTGGCCAGTTATCGCACGGTGTTCACCACCAATTACGACCTGCTCAACTACTGGGCCCTGCAACACCGGGGCGAAGCCATCGACGACCTGTTCAACGGCCCCGACGCCAGCTTCGATCTGTGCGAAAGCCACACTGAAAAACCGCGTCTGCTGTACCTGCACGGCGGTCTGCATCTGGTACGCAACCAGGACGGCAGCGCCCGCAAACTGACCGCCACCGAAGGCACGCTGCTCGGCAGTTTCGCGATCAACAACACCCTCAAGACCCTCGACGACGTGCCGCTGTTCGTCAACGAAGGGCCAAGCGCGGACAAGCTCAAGACCATCCGCAGCTCCGATTACCTGTCGTTCTGCTACGACCAGTTACTGGAGCATGGCGACAGCCTGTGCATCTTCGGCCACGCCCTGGGCGAGCAGGACAGCCACATCGTGCGCGCCCTGCGTCTGGCGAAACCGAAGACCGTGGCGATCTCGATCTACCCGCGCAGCGCGGCGTTCATCCAGCACCAGAAGCGGCATTACGCGAAGGTGTTCGAGGGCACGGGCGCCGAATTACGCTTCTTTGATTCCAAGAGCCATGCGCTGGGTAATCCGAAGCTGTCGGTGCCGGTCGAGGTCTAGTGGAGACGCTTATGGCGTCATCGCTAGCAGGCTAGCTCCCACAGCTGGAATGCACTTTCCGGTGGGAGCTAGCCTGCTAGCGATGGCGTCCGTCCAATCAACTCAGTCTTCGTTGCTGTGCACGACCACCAGCAGTTGTGCCTGCTCCTCGCCCACCGAGCGGATCCGGTGCGGTTTCTGCGCATTGAAGTGCAGCGCGTCGCCCCGCTCCAGCAGCACCCGTTCGTTCATGAAGTCGACTTCGACCCGGCCTTCATGGACGAACAGGAATTCCTCGCCCAAATGTTCCTTGAAGGTCTTGTCGGTGAATTCAGTCGGCGGATAGATGATGAACGGCAGCAGGCTGCGCTCGCTGACCTGATGGGCCAGCACCGCGTAACCGGGGCTGTGATCGTTGGCCGCCAGTGACTGGCGCTCGTGACTGCGCACCAGGCTGTAGCTGTCGAGGCTGACGTTGTCTTCGGAGAACAATTCCTCGACCTTCACGTTCAGCGCTTTCGCCAGTTTCAACGCAGCGGCAATCGACGGCGTGTTCAACCCGCGTTCGACTTTCGACAGGTAACTCTTGGTCATGCCGGATTTCTCGGCCAGTGCCTCAAGGGTTACGCCAAGTTTTTTTCTCAATAATTTCAAACGGATAGACATGCGAAGCGATTATTCCAGCAAAGGAAAGACGATTTGTCCTTGCCAATGACACAATGTGTCATATAGCCTCTTAAGTGTCATCCATGGCAACCACCACAGGACACGGATATGGCGAAGACATTAGCACTACCCAAAGACGAACTGGTCAAGCAAGCGCTGACCCAGATGCAAAAAAGCCTGGCGGATAATACGTGGACGGACCGGCAAAAGCTGGCCCTGACCTGCCGGATCCTCTTCGAGAACGGCCACGATTCGGGCCTTGCCGGGCAGATTACCGCCCGTGGCCCGCAGCCGGGCACTTACTACACCCAGCAACTGGGGCTGGGATTCGATGAAATCACCGCGAGCAATCTGCTGCTGGTCAACGAAGACCTGGAAGTGCTCGAAGGCCACGGCATGGCTAATCCGGCCAACCGTTTCCACAGCTGGGTGTACCGCGCCCGGCCGGATGTGAACTGCATCATCCACACCCACCCGACGCACATTGCCGCGCTGTCGATGCTGGAAGTACCGTTGCAGATTTCCCACATGGACTTGTGCCCGCTGTACGACGACTGCGCGTTTCTTGAAGGCTGGCCGGGCGTCCCGGTCGGCAACGAAGAAGGCGAATTGATTGCCGGGGCACTGGGCGACAAACGGGCGATCCTGCTTTCCCACCACGGTCAGTTGTCCACCGGCACGACCATCGAGGAAGCCTGTGTCATCGCGCAACTGATCGAGCGCGCCGCCAAACTGCAACTGCTGGCCATGGCCGCCGGGACGATCAAACCGATCATTCCCGAACTGGGTCGCGAGGCCCATGACTGGGTCTCGAAACCCAAACGCCATGCCGCAGCCTTCAACTACTACGCCCGGCAGAACCTGCGCCAGCACGCCGATTGCCTGAACTGAACACCTCATCCTTGCGGAGCACTCACATGACCAACATTCACGGCATCATCGGCTACACCATCACCCCGTTCGGCGCCAATGGCGAAGGCGTTGACCTGCCGGCCCTCGGCCGTTCGATCGACCGCCTGATCGCCAGCGGCGTCCACGCCATCGCGCCGCTGGGCAGCACCGGCGAAGGCGCCTACCTGAGCGATGCGGAATGGGACCAGGTCGCCGAGTTCAGCATCAAGCACGTGGCCAAACGCGTACCGACCGTGGTCAGCGTTTCCGACCTGACCACCGCCAAAGCGGTGCGTCGCGCACGCTTTGCCGAAGCCCACGGCGCCGACGTGGTGATGGTGCTGCCGGCGTCCTACTGGAAGCTCACCGAAGCAGAAATCCTCGCTCATTACCGCGCCATCGGCGACAGCATCGGCGTACCGATCATGCTCTACAACAACCCCGCCACCAGCGGCACCGACATGTCGGTGGAGCTGATCCTGCGCATCGTCAACGGCGTGGAAAACGTGACCATGGTCAAGGAGAGCACCGGCGACATCCAGCGCATGCATAAACTGCAACTGCTCGGCGAAGGCCGGGTGCCGTTCTACAACGGCTGCAATCCACTGGCGCTGGAAGCCTTCGCGGCCGGCGCCAAGGGCTGGTGCACGGCGGCGCCGAACCTGATTCCGCAACTCAACCTGGATCTGTACGAAGCCACGCTGGCGGGGGATCTGGGCAAGGCGCGGGAACTGTTCTACCGCCAGTTGCCGCTGCTGGATTTCATCCTCAAGGGCGGGTTGCCGGCAACGATCAAGGCCGGGCTGCGTGACACCGGGCTGGAAGTGGGTGATCCACGCCTGCCGGTGTTCCCGCTGAGCGAGGCCGGGCATACGCAATTGCAGGCATTGCTGAACACCTTGCGCTAAACGAAAAAAATCCCGCCTGGTTCACGCCGGGCGGGATTTTTGTGGCCATCGATCAGAGGCTGGCAGCGCGTTTCAAGGCTTCGCGGTTGAACGGTTGATCCTTGAGAATCTGCGCGATAAACGTGTCGCTGATCAAACGCATGTGTTCGAACTGACCGCCCGAGGCGTTGAATGCACCGCGCCAGGATTCGGTGTGGTTCTTCACCGTGTAAACGCCAAGAATTTGCTTCCCGTGGCTGAGGCTGAACACCACCGTGCTGTCGAAACTCACCGGCACCGGCACCAGAAACAGGGTGAAGGCGCTCAGAAACATCTGCGGCTGAATCCCGCCGACATCGCTGTTGGCGACCACCAGTACGTTGTAGCCGTCTTCGCTGCGGCCGGCCTTCACTTCTTCAAAGGTGCCACGCCGACGTAGCTCGTCACGCAGCATCCAGCTTGGCATGCCAATCACACTGACATTGATCGCCGGCAGTTGCTGGCTGCTGTAATCGATATCCGGCGCCTTCAGCGAATGGGTGGCCTGGCAACCGCCAAGCAGCAGAAGCAAGCCCAGAAACAGGCGTTTGATGCGCATTAGAGTTTCCCCGAGAGCATGGCTTTGTAAACGGAGGCACTGGTGCCGTTCTCTTCGCGGATGAACGGCGTGGCGGTGTACAAGTTCGGCATATCCAGCCGTTGCAGGCCCGGCACCTGCGGGTATTGGGCCCGCACCAGCGCCGCGTCGCGCTCAAGGTGATCGCTGTGCAGGAACAGGCAGGTGCTGTCGCTGGGGGACACGCAGCCGGCGCGGAAGTCACCGATGTAATAAGCCTTGCCCGCTTCAAGCTGCATGCCGATGGTGAAGTCTTCACGGCTCCAGGACACCGATCGGCCGCGATCAAATCGCACGTTGTAGATCTCGTATCGTCCGGGTTTGAGCGGCATCACGAACAGCGTGCCAATGCCACGACCGGTCTCGCGCACATCCCGTGCCGTGCGGGCATAGAACTCGTTGTGCAGCCGCGCGCTGGCGAACTCGTCACTGCCACGCTTGCGGATCAGCAGCATCTGTTCCTGGGCTGTATAGGCCGATTTCGGCCAGATGCCGACCACCCCCACCAAATACGCCGTGCCGGACTCGGCGGTCGGTGCAAGTTCATCATCGATTTGTGTCGGGGACAGGCTGTAGCAGCCGCTCAAACCGAGCAGCAGGGTCAGGACAGCGAAAAAGCGGATCATTGGCGGGAAAACTCTGGCGGCAGTTGTTCAAAAAAATCCGCGAAAGAGTCATCTCGGCGCCCCTTCCGTGGACTGGCGGCGGAGGATAAGCGAAATGATGGCACATAGCCAGAATTCAGTCGCCAAGGATTTGGCGACTGAACGTCACGAGTGATTCAAAGTACCGGCAGGGTTTTGTCCTTGATCACCTTCGTCGGCCCGTTGCTCTTCACGGCAGCGATGCCTTTGGCACACGCCGCCTCCGACGAATAGGACTCGCTGCTGCCGATGATCTGGTGATTGGCGGCCTTGAGGTTGAAGTAGGGATGGCCGTCCTTCGTCGTTTTCTTCTCGTAGCGTTCATCCAGCGGACTGTTGCTCTGCACCGCCGCGATACCGTTTTCGGCGGCACTGTGAGAGGTGTACAACTCGCTGGTCAGAATGGTTTCGGCATTCGCCGCTTTCAGCACGAACCTGAACTGGCCGTTGCTGCTTTTGCTCAACTCATACCATCCGGACATGTCGCGGCTCCTGTCGATTGAATCTCGGCAAGTAAAGACCGTTTCAACGGTTTAGCCATCCTCTCTGACAGACGCAAATGCGAACATGACAAATGACAATCATTCTCGATATCATCCAAAACTTTCTGCGCCCCGCTTCGTCGAGAAGGATATTCATGCCCCGCCTCACGCCCGATCCCTTGTCGGCCGATTCGTTTCGCCGGTTTTACGGGGACATCCTGCATTACCTGCGCAAACGCACGGATAACCCCAGTGACGCGGCGGACATGACCCAGGACGTCTTCACCCAATGGCTCGACTATCGCGACCGGGCCAAGGTCGAGCAGCCGCGGGCCTTTCTGTTTCAGATGGCGCGCAACCTGCTTCGTGACCACTGGCGCCGCCAGAAGGTACGGCACATCGTGCAGCCCACTCAAGACAACGATGCCGAACCACTGGCCGATGAGCATCACGATCCGATGGCGGCCGCGCAACGCCAGCAACGGCTGGAGCAACTCAAAGCCGTGCTGGGCGAACTCTCGCCACGTCGACGCGAGGCCCTTATGCTGCACCGCTTCGAAGGCTTGAGTCAGGCCCAGATTGCCGAGCGCATGGGGATTTCGTTGAGCATGGTGGAAAAACACATCGCTTTCGCACTGCTGCATTGCAAGCAACGCCTGGATCACGACAACGGCACGGAGCAGCCAGAATGAACCGCTCTCACGATTTCACCGGGGAACTGCCCGACGACAGCATCGACGCTCAAGCCGCCGCCTGGTTTGCCCGTAATCGTCAAGATCAAGACCTCTTGATGCGCCAGGCATTCGAGCAATGGCTGCGCGAGCCGGCACACGCAAGTGCCTATCGTTCGTTTGAAGTGTTGTGGGCCGACCTGGGTGAATTGCAACAACTGAACCGGCCAACGCCACTGCCGGTACGTCGCTACAGAAGCCGCTGGCGACCCGCGCTGGCAGCGGCCGCCGCGTTGTTCGTCACCATAATGGCGACACATCTCGGCACTGCGCATGAGGTTTATCAGCAGCAGATTGCTGCCCAGGCCAAAGGCCAGCGGACCTTCGAACTCCCCGACGGCAGCACCTTGTCGGTGAACGCCAACACACAACTGCGTGTCGACTTCGACAGTCACCAGCGCCGGCTCACGCTTGATCGCGGACAGTTTTACATCGACGTTGCGCCAGACAAGGAACGGCCGTTGTGGGTGCAGACCGGCAACGCCACGATCCGTGTGGTCGGTACCGGTTTCGATGTACGGCGCAGTGACAGGCAACTGGTGGTCAGCGTCGCCCACGGCCAGGTCGCGTTCACGCCGGACAGCCGCCCGCCGCAGTTGCTCGGCGCACAGCAGCAAGTCGCGCTCGATCTGGCCAGCGGCACCCTGCAACAAAACAGTCTTGCATCCAGCCAGGTGGCCGACTGGCGTACCGGGCATCTGTCCTTTCGCAACCGCGAACTGGCCAGTCTGGTGGATGAGCTGAACCTCTATCGCCCGCGCCCGGTGGTGCTGGCCAACGCAAAACTGGGGCAGATCAAAGTCTCCGGCAATCTCGACGTCGACGATCCGGATGCCCTGATCAACGCGCTGCCCGCCCTGGTTCCGGTGAAAACCGTCGCGCTCGCCGACGGTGGAATTCGCATCGAAAACCGCTGACACAAACTCACATGAGAATATTTTGCATTCGCATGTGAGGTTTTTTTTCCCTGCCGCGTCTTCCTCCGGTCTGCGCTTCGTACGCAGGCCTTTCTGGCCTTTTCGCCGCCCTGGGGGATTCCATGTTTCGCGTGTTTTCGCCGTACCCGCTCACCTGCCTTCGACCGACCTTGCTCGCCACTTGCCTGGCGTTCAGCGTACAAGCCCATGCCGATAACCTGAATTTGCATTTGCCGGCGCAACCCTTGGCGGCGTCGCTGAGTCAGATCGCCCAACAGGCGAAGATCCAGTTGCTGTTCGATGAAGCGCAACTGCGCAATCTCAAGGCCCCCGCCCTAGACGGTGAATACAGCGCGGAAGCGGCGATTCGCAAGTTGCTCGACAACAGCCAGTTCGGTCTGATCAAGGTCAACCAGACCTATGTCGTGCGCCCGGAAGAACCGGTCACCAGCAGCGGTGACGGCATCCAGCTCGACGCCCTGAGCGTGATCGGCAGCGGCACCGAAGTCGACTCCAGCACCGTCGGCCGCTCGACCCTGACCCAGGCCGACATCGACCGCCACCAGCCAAACAATATTCCCAGCCTGCTGGCGACCCTGCCCGGCGTGAGCATGGGCGGTTCAATGAAACCCGGTGGCCAGACCATCAACATCTGGGGCCTGGGCGATGCCGAGGACGTGCCGTTGACCGTCGACGGCGCCACCAAAAGCGGTTTCGAGCGCTACCAGCAAGGCACGATTTTCATCGAGCCGGAGTTGATAAAACGCATCGAGGTGGAAAAAGGCCCGCACTCGATGCTGACCGGCAACGGCGGTTTCGGTGGCACCGTGCACATGGAAACCAAGGACGCCCCGGACCTGCTGCAGGAAGGTCGCAACAGCGGTGCGATGGTCAAGTACGGTTACGCCAGCAACGACCATCAGCAGACTTACAGCGGTGCGGTGTTTGGCCGTACCGACGACGGGCGGGCCGATGCGCTGGTGTACCTGACCAAGCGCGATGGCGGTGACATGAAGCTGGCCGGCACCCCGCCCGATCCGGACAATCAGTACCCGATCAACCCCAAGCGCCTGCCCAACAGCGCACTGGATCTGGACGGCCAGCTACTCAAATTCAACCTGCACCTGAACGACGAACACAGCGTCGGCCTGTCGTACTCGCGTTCGCAAAGCGAGCGCTGGGCGCCATTCTCGTCGGCCAGTTATCCGACCCCGCCGACCCGGGCCAACATCAAGCAATACGGCTATGAAAACGCTCTCAAGCGCTTCCTTGCCAACCGCGAAACCACCGATACCACCTGGTCGGCCAAGTATCAGTACCAGCCGCTGGACAATCGCCTGATCGATTTCAAACTGAGCTATTCCGAGTCCAACACCGATCAGACCGACGAGCGCGATGCCACGGCGTTTTTCCAGACGTCCACCGGCGGACGCAAGATGGACACCGCCTACAAAGACCGCATCGTCGAAGCGAGCAACATCAGCCTGTTCGAAACCGGCGTGTTGTCTCACGCGGTCACCGCCGGCGTGCAGATCCGCAAGCACAGCCGCGACACCGAGATGTGGATGCCGGGCAAGACCTACGAAGTGCCGAAGTACAACTACGGCTACTTCCAGCCGAGTTTCATGCCCCGGGGCAAGGTCGACACCAACAGCGTTTATCTGCAAGACGCAATCACGCTGGGCGACTTCACCCTGACCCCGTCCGTGCGTTACGACCATGTGCGCAATCGAGGCGAAGCCAACGACGCGCCTTACTACGACAACCCGGACCCGAGCTTCGGCCACGACTACAGCGACCGCACCTACACCGGCTGGTCGCCGCGCCTGTCGGCGTTCTGGCGGATGACCCCGGACGTCGGCTTCTTCGTCGACTACAGCAAGACCTGGCGCGCGCCGGTCATCGACGAGCAATATGAAGTGCAGGGCCTGGGCAGCCGCACCGCCACCAGCGTCGACCTTGATCCGGAACGCATCACCGGTTGGCGTGCCGGTAACATCAGCAACTTCGCCAACGTATTCACCGACCGCGACAACGTGCAGATTCGCACCACGCTGTTTCGCAACAAGATCGACGACGAGATCTTCAAGGCCACCGGCATCGGCTGCGAGAACCAGGCCATCAAGGGCGGCACCATCGCCTCGGACTGCAAGGGGTCAGGCCCCATGGGCAACTACCGCAACATCGGCGGGCTGACCATCAAGGGCTTTGAAGTTGAAAGCTTCTATGACTCGACGTACCTGTTCGGTTCGCTGTCCTACTCGTGGATGACCGGCAAACACGAAGGCGCCTACACCAACCCGTGGGGACCGGACGTCTGGGTTCGGGACATTCCACCCAGCAAATGGATCGCCGTGCTCGGCGTGAAGATTCCGAGCTGGGATGCCCAGGTTGGCTGGCAAGGCGAGTTCGTGCGCCAGACCGATCGCCTGCCTAGCGACAAGTATGGCTCGGGCAAAAACACCGTGGGTGACGTGTTCTACGACCAGTACGCCAACGACCGCTATAACGTGCAGGGTCTGTTCGCCAAATGGAAACCGCAGCAGCCGTATCTCAAGGGCACCGAGGTCAATCTCACCGTCGACAACCTGTTCAACGAGGATTACCGCCCGGCGCTGAGTGGCGATCGGGCTTACAGTCAGGGGCGCAATGCCAAGGTCAGCGTGACGCGGTTCTTCTGACCCGTCCGGGCTTGCCCGTCGCGAGCACGCTCGCGACGGGCATTTCGCTCACAGGGTGATTTTGGTTCCGAGCAAACCGAGGAAACCGGCCAGCCATTTCGGATGCGCCGGCCAGGCTGGGGCGGTGGCCAGATTGCCCTGGACATGACCGTCCGTGACCGGGATATCGATGTAGGTGCCCCCGGCCAACCGTACTTCCGGGGCGCAGGCCGGATAGGCACTGCACTCGCGGCCTTCGAGTATCCCCGCCGCCGCCAGCAGTTGCGCGCCGTGACAGACGGCAGCAATCGGCTTGCCGGCCTTGTCGAAAGCCCTCACCAGTTCCAGGACTTTTTCGTTCAGCCGCAGGTATTCCGGCGCACGACCACCGGGCACCAGCAGTGCGTCGTAATCCTTGGCGTCAACCTTGGCAAAGTCGAAGTTCAGGGCGAACTGGTGACCGGGTTTTTCGCTGTAAGTCTGATCGCCTTCGAAATCATGAATCGCGGTGCGCACGGTCTTCCCGGCGGCTTTGTCCGGGCACACGGCGTGCACGGTGTGCCCGACCATTTGCAGGGCCTGGAACGGCACCATCACTTCGTAGTCTTCGACGTAATCGCCGACCAGCATCAGAATCTTTTTCGCGGCCATGGACAGGACTCCTCTGGTGAATGCACAAGAGTATTCAAAGTAGTCCAAGGACCGCGATGGCGTTCGCAAACTGTATGGATAACTCTGCGCCCATCTGTAACAGCCCGGTTGCCATGGTTTGTGGCTAGATGAATGCACCTCCCTGCCACTTTCGAATCTGGTTGCCAAAATGTCTTCGCGCGAAAACACCGGCATGGCCCTGGGCCTGCTCGGCGTTGTGATCTTCAGCCTCACCCTGCCCTTCACCCGCATCGTGGTGCAGGAGCTGCATCCGTTGCTCAATGGCCTGGGCCGTGCGTTGTTCGCGGCAATTCCGGCGGCGTTGCTGCTGTTGTGGCGCCGGGAAAAGTGGCCGACCTGGCAACAGGTCAAAGGCCTGAGCCTGGTGATCGCCGGGGTGATTCTCGGTTTCCCGGTGCTGTCGGCGTGGGCCATGCAAACGCTACCGGCGTCCCACGGTGCGCTGGTCAACGGTTTGCAGCCACTGTGCGTGGCGCTGTACGCCGCGTGGCTGTCCCACGAGCGTCCATCGAAAGCCTTCTGGGCCTGCGCCGCGTTGGGCAGTGCGCTGGTGCTGGGTTATGCGTTGTACACCGGCGCCGGCAGCATTCAGGCCGGTGATTTGCTGATGCTGGGTGCGATTGCAGTGGGCGGTCTGGGTTATGCCGAGGGCGGGCGTCTGGCCCGAGAGATGGGGGGCTGGCAGGTGATCTGCTGGGCGCTGGTGCTGTCGACGCCGTTGTTGATCGGCCCGGTGCTGTACCTGGCGTTGCAGCATCACGGTGCGGTGTCGACGAAAACCTGGTGGGCCTTCGGTTACGTCGCGCTGTTTTCACAGTTCCTGGGGTTTTTCGCGTGGTACGCCGGGTTGGCCATGGGTGGCATTGCCCGGGTCAGTCAGATCCAGCTGTTGCAGATTTTCTTCACCATCGCGTTTTCCGCGCTGTTCTTCGGCGAACACGTGGAGCCGATCACCTGGCTGTTCGCCTGCGGGGTGATCGCGACGGTGATGCTCGGACGCAAGACTGCGGTGCGCCCGGCTCAACCGGGCACCTTACCGGCCGGGGTTCAGCTCAAGCCTTGAGCGGCAGCAAACCATCGGCGAGCAGCAGCGTTTCGAGGCAATGCTCGCTGATGTGGTAGAACGCTTTCAACTCCTGAATCTTCACCAGCAGCTGAGTCGGGTCCACCGGCTCGGCGCGCTTCACGGCGAGGATCATCTTGTTCTTGTTGGTGTGTTCCAGCGAGATGAACTCGAACACTTTGGTCTCGTAACCGCAGGCTTCGAGGAACAGCGCACGCAGACTGTCGGTGACCATTTCCGCCTGCTGGCCCAGATGCAGACCGTATTGCAGCATTGGCTTGAGCAGCGCCGGGCTCTGGATCTGCAAGCGAATCTGCTTGTGGCAGCACGGCGAGCACATGATGATCGATGCGCCGGAACGGATGCCGGTGTGGATCGCATAGTCGGTGGCGATATCGCAGGCATGCAGGGCAATCATCACTTCCAGCTCGCTCGGCGCCACGCTGCGTACATCGCCGCACTTGAACACCAGCCCCGGGTGTTCGAGCTTCTGCGCGGCGGCGTTGCACAGGTTGACCATCTCTTTGCGCAGTTCGACGCCGGTGACTTCGCCCTCGGCCTTCAACGTGTTGCGCAAGTAGTCATGGATGGCGAACGTCAGGTAACCCTTGCCCGAACCGAAATCCGCCACCCGCACCGGTTTGTCCAGGGCCAGCGGCGAGGACGTCAGCGCGTGACTGAAGACTTCGATGAACTTGTTGATCTGCTTCCACTTGCGCGACATCGCCGGGATCAACTCGTGTTGCGCATTGGTCACGCCCAGATCCTTGAGGAACGGACGGCTCAATTCGAGGAAGCGGTTTTTCTCGCGGTTATGCTCGGCGGACGGCACTTCACGCAATTGCTGGGGTTTGCTCATGAACAGCGAGCTCTTGCCCTTTTTGCTGTATTCGAGCTGGGCTTCGTCGGTCAACGTGAGCAAATGCGCATTCTTGAACGCCGTCGGCAGCAGCTCGGCAATCATCGCCACCGCCTCGTCCAGCGGCAGGTTCTTGGTGATGTCGCGGGTCTTGTAGCGATACACGAACGACAGATTCGGCTGCGCCTTGACCGTCACCGGTTTGATGATGATCCGCTGCAGGTCCGCTTCTTCGCCAACGTACTTGGCCAGCACCAGTTTGATGAAACCGTTCTGTTCGAGGCTGGTTTGCAGCAGCTCGATGAACCGGGCGTGGTGATCGGGGGTGGAAACGGCGGTGGCAGACATGCAGAAAACGGCCTCGGACGGGCAAATCGGGAATGGCCGCTAGTTTAGGGGGGATGGCGTTCGAGGGCACGGCTAATTTCCCGAACGGCTTATCCCAGTACCACCAGGCGATTGGGCAATTCGTTGCGCACCTGCGTCACCGGCACATGCACCTTGAGCAATTCGCCGCACGCCTCGATACAGGTTACGAAGCCCTGCAACGTCTGGCCCTGCCGCACCTGCTCGGTAAACGCCGCGACAATCGCGTCCCAGCTCTTGTCGTCCAGCCGTCTGGAAATCCCTTCGTCCACCAGAATCTCTACGTACCGCTCCGCCTCGCAGACAAAAATCAGCATGCCGGTGCTGCCCACCGTGTGATGCAGGTTCTGTTCGAGAAACTGCCGCCGCGCCAGGTTCGAGGCGCGCCAGTGGCGGACATGGCGCGGGATCAGATGAGTGGTGACTTTGGGCAGACGAAACACCAGGCACAGCACGACGAAACTGATCCATTGCACCAGCAACAGGCTGTGCATCGTCAGCCAACCGGTCAGGTAATGCAGGACGCCCGGCACCACCAGCGCCAGCAGGCTGGCCCACAGCAACGGAATGTACGCGTAGTCATCGGCACGGGCCGCGAGCACCGTCACCAGTTCGGCGTCGGTGTCGCGCTCGACCCGGGCGATGGCCTCGGCGACCTTGCGTTGTTCGTGTTCAGTCAGTAATGCCATGTCGTGAAGTGCCTGCTCATTATTGTTATCACCAGCCGCCGGAGGAACCGCCCCCGCCGAAACTGCCACCGCCGCCGCTGAAGCCCCCGCCTCCACCGCCGCCGCCAAAACCACCGCCACCGAAGCCGCCCCCTCCTCCGGAGCCGCCCCGGCCGACGGGAAGGATACCGAGCATCTGGCAGACAAAAACAGTCAGGATGAACAACATCACCAGAAATACGAAAATTCCCGGATGCCGCGAGACAAAGTCGTCCGAAGGATCGCCGGACGATTCGTACACCGTGGAAGGCTCGTCCAGCGGATTGCCGCCCAGCACCACCAGCATCGCCGCCACGCCGTCGCTGATGCCCTTGCTGTAATTGCCGGCCTTGAACGCCGGTGTGATGACCTGATGGATGATCACCGAACTCTGGGCATCGGTCAGGCGATCCTCCAGCCCATAGCCGACTTCGATGCGCAACTTGCGCTCGTCCCGGGCGACGATCAGCAAGGCGCCGTTGTTCTTGTCCTTCTGGCCGATGCCCCAGTGCCGGCCGAGTTCGACGCCGTAATCCTCGATGGTGGCGCCTTGCAGATTCGGCAACGTCACGACCACAAGCTGCTCGCCGGTCGCCTGCTCGTGGGCCTGCAACTGCTGGCTCAATTGCGCACGCACCGCCGGCTCGATCATCTGCGCGTCGTCCACCACCCGCCCGCTCAGTGCAGGGAAGGTCAACTCGGCCCGGGCGCTGATGGCGAACAACCACAGCATCAGCACCAGGCCCAACTTCAACACACGCATGGGCATCACCGAGTCAGAACTTCACTTCCGGCGCCTTGTCCGCGCCGGGGCTGGTGGCTTCGAAGGTCTCGCGGATCGGCAGGTCGCTGTACATCACGCTGTGCCACAGGCGACCGGGGAAGGTGCGGATTTCGGTGTTGTACTTCTGCACCGCCAGAATGAAATCCCGGCGGGCCACGGCGATGCGGTTTTCCGTGCCTTCAAGTTGCGACTGCAGGGCGAGGAAGTTCTGGTTGGCCTTCAGGTCCGGATATCGTTCGGACACCACCATCAACCGGCTCAAGGCACCGGTCAGCTGATCCTGGGCCTGCTGGAACTGCTTGAGCTTTTCCGGGTTGTCGAGGGTGCTGGCATCGACCTGGATCGACGTTGCCTTGGCCCGGGCCTCGACCACCGCCGTCAGCGTGGCCTCCTCGTGTTTGGCATAACCCTTCACGGTTTCCACCAGGTTGGGGATCAGGTCGGCACGGCGCTGGTACTGGTTCTGCACCTGCCCCCAGGCGGCCTTGGCCTGTTCATCCAGGGTGGGAATGTTGTTGATGCCGCAGGCGGTCAACAACGCGACCAGCACCAGCAAGGTGGCGACCTGCAAACGCGAGCGGTAGACAGGACTGACATTCATCGTTCGGGAGCTCCCTTGCACATTTCATGAATGATCGCGCGTGAAACCTTCTGAACCGGCTCTTGGGGCATAATCGCCCGCGCCACTGGATTGCAGCGGGCCGATGGGCTAAAAAGAGGCCCTGCGCGATCACGTCGCCGAAACTGTCGACGTACATTCGGCTGTCGTTTTTTGAATCAGCACCCGAACAACAATAGTCGCTCCCTAAATTTTGGCTGGCCGGCGTTGTAACGCCGTTTAGGCCCTTGAGAAAACTATTCATGAAGAAGCTGTGTTTGCTGGGCCTGTTCGTCAGCCTGGCCAGTCATCAGGTACTGGCCGCCACGACCCCGGTACCTCTGGAAAACAAGGACGCGTTCATCAGTAACCTGATGAAACAAATGACCCTCGACGAGAAGATCGGCCAGTTGCGCCTGATCAGCATCGGCCCGGAAATGCCCCGCGAGTTGATCCGCAAAGAGATCGCCGCCGGTAACATCGGTGGCACGTTCAACTCGATCACCCGCCCGGAAAACCGTCCGATGCAGGACGCTGCCATGCGCAGCCGCCTGAAGATCCCGATGTTTTTCGCGTACGACGTGATCCACGGTCACCGTACGATTTTCCCGATTCCATTGGCCCTCGCATCGAGCTGGGACATGGACGCCATCGGCCAGTCCGGGCGGATCGCCGCCAAAGAGGCGGCAGCCGACAGCCTCGACATCACCTTTGCGCCGATGGTCGACATCTCCCGCGACCCGCGCTGGGGCCGCAGCTCCGAAGGCTTCGGTGAAGACACCTACCTGACTTCGCGTATCGCCAAAGTCATGGTCAAGGCCTATCAGGGCGACACGCCGAGCGCGGCCGACAGCATCATGGCCAGCGTCAAGCACTTCGCCCTGTACGGCGCGGTCGAGGGCGGTCGCGACTACAACACCGTGGACATGAGCCCGGTGAAGATGTACCAGGACTACCTGCCGCCGTACCGCGCCGCAATTGATGCCGGCGCCGGTGGCGTGATGGTCGCGCTGAACTCGATCAACGGCATCCCGGCCACCGCCAACACCTGGCTGATGAACGACCTGTTGCGCAAGGAATGGGGCTTCAAGGGCCTGGCAGTCAGCGACCACGGCGCGATCTTCGAGCTGATCAAGCACGGCGTCGCCGCCGACGGTCGCGAAGCGGCAAAGCTGGCGATCAAGGCCGGCATCGACATGAGCATGAACGACACCCTGTACGGCAAAGAGCTGCCGGGGCTGCTCAAGTCCGGCGAGATCGAACAGAAAGACATCGACAACGCCGTGCGTGAAGTCCTCGCCGCCAAGTACGACATGGGCCTGTTCAAGGACCCATACCTGCGCATCGGCAAGGCTGAAGACGATCCGGTCGACACCTACGCCGACAGCCGACTGCACCGCGCCGAAGCCCGCGAAGTGGCGCGTCGCAGCCTGGTGCTGCTGAAGAACCAGAACGAAACCCTGCCGCTGAAGAAAACCGCGAAAGTCGCCCTGGTCGGCCCGCTGGCCAAGGCGCCGATCGACATGATGGGCAGTTGGGCCGCCGCCGGCCGTCCGGCGCAATCGGTGACCCTGTTCGACGGTATGAGCAACGTGATCGGCGACAAGGCGAACCTGATCTACGCCCGTGGCGCCAACATCACCAGCGACAAGAAAGTCCTCGACTACCTGAACTTCCTCAACTTCGATGCGCCGGAAGTGGTCGATGACCCGCGCCCGGCCAACGTGCTGATCGACGAAGCGGTGAAAGCCGCGAAGGACGCTGACGTGGTGGTCGCGGCCGTGGGCGAATCCCGTGGCATGTCCCACGAATCGTCGAGCCGTACCGACCTGAACATCCCGGAAAACCAGCGTGAGCTGATCCGCGCCCTGAAAGCCACCGGCAAGCCGCTGGTGCTGGTGCTGATGAACGGCCGTCCGCTGACGATACTTCAGGAGAAAGAACAGGCTGATGCGATCCTGGAAACCTGGTTCAGCGGCACCGAGGGCGGCAACGCCATCGCCGACGTGCTGTTCGGCGACTACAACCCGTCGGGCAAACTGCCGGTGACCTTCCCGCGTTCCGTGGGCCAGATCCCGACCTACTACAACCACCTGAGCATTGGCCGGCCGTTCACGCCGGGCAAACCGGGCAACTACACCTCGCAGTATTTCGATGACACCACCGGACCGCTGTTCCCGTTCGGTTTCGGCCTGAGCTACACCGATTTCGCGCTGAGCGACATGGCGCTGTCGTCGACCACCCTGAACGCCACCGGCAAGCTCGACGCCAGTGTCACGGTGAAAAACACCGGCAAGCGTGACGGCGAAACCGTGGTGCAGTTGTACATTCAGGACGTCACCGGTTCGATGATCCGTCCGGTCAAGGAGCTGAAGAACTTCCAGAAAATCATGCTCAAGGCCGGCGAGCAGAAGGTTGTGCACTTCACCATCAGCGAAGACGACCTGAAGTTCTACAACGCCCAGCTCAAGTACGCGGCCGAGCCTGGCAAGTTCAACGTGCAGATCGGCCTGGACTCCCAGGATGTGACGCAGCAGAGCTTCGAGTTGCTGTAACGGTAAAAGCTAACCGATCGTTCCCACGCTCCGCGTGGGAACGATCAACTGCGACTAGCCGCGTCTGTCCAGCAGATTGACCACCACCCGATCCACCCAGCCCCAGATCCGCTGCTTCACCCGCCGCCACAACGGCCGGCGCTGCCATTCCTCCAGACTCACCTGCTGACTCAGGCCGAAGTCCTTCTCGAAACTCGCCACCGCCGCTGCCGTCAGTGACGGATCCAGCGCCTCCAGATTCGCCTCAAGGTTGAAGCGCAGATTCCAGTGGTCGAAGTTGCACGAACCGATGCTCACCCAATCGTCCACCAGCACCATTTTCAGGTGCAGGAAACACGGCTGGTATTCGAAGATCTTCACCCCGGCCTTGAGCAGGCGCGGATAGTAGCGATGCCCGGCGTAGCGCACCGACGGATGATCGGTGCGCGGCCCGGTCAACAGCAGGCGCACATCGAGACCACGGGCAGCAGCCTTGCGCAGGGAGCGACGGATTTTCCAGGTCGGCAGAAAGTACGGCGTCGCCAGCCAGATACGCTTCTGGCCACTGTTCAGGGCGCGGAACAGTGATTGCAGAATATCGCGATGCTGGCGGGCATCGGCATAGGCCACGCGGCCCATGCCCTCGCCCGTGTCGGGTACGCGCGGCAATCGCGGCAGGCCGAAATTCGCGTGAGGCTTCCAGGCACGGCGATGGCGGTTGGCGATCCATTGGCGGTCGAACAGCAGTTGCCAGTCGAGCACCAGGGGGCCGGTGATGTGCACCATCACTTCGTGCCATTCGCTGGTGTCGTGGCCCGGCTGCCAGAACTCGTCGGTGAGCCCGGTGCCGCCGACCACCGCCAGACGCTGATCGACCAGCAGCAGCTTGCGGTGATCGCGATAGAAATTGCCGACCCAGCGCCGCCAGCTCAAGCGATTGTAGAAACGCAGCTCGACCCCGGCGAGGGTCAGGCGCTGACGCAGGGTCAGAGTGAGCGCGAGGCTGCCGTAATCATCGAACAGGCAACGCACCCGCACGCCCCGCTCGGCCGCCAGCACCAGCGCCTGAATCACGGTTTCGGCACAGGCGCCGGCCTCCACCAGATACAACTCCAGTTCGATCTGCTCGCGAGCGCTGGCGATTTCTTCCAGCATGCGCGGGAAGAATTGCGGGCCGTCGATCAACAGTTCGAAGCGATTGCCGTCCCGCCACGGGAACACTGCGCCGCGCATGTCAGCGCGCCGTGAAGATCAGCACCGCACCCACCGGCACCGACAGACTGATGGCCGACAGGCCGGCCATGTTGCGCAGGTTTTCCAGGCCCGGCAGCAGATCGAAATCCTCGGCGCTGATCACCAGCGGCTCCAGGGTCACCACTTGAAAGCGTCGGTCATCGAGACGCGTGGCGAGCAGTTCTGCAGGGTATTCATGCTGCTTGCCGTGCAGGTTGACCGTCAGCGGCAGGCGCAATTCAAGCTGCGCGCCGGGGGCCAGATCGTTGATCGGGCGCAGGTCGATCTGCGTTGTGATGGTCGCTTCGGGAAATTGTTCGATCTGGAACAGCTCCTTGCGCATGCGCTCGTCGCGCAGCGGGATGCCGCTGTTGATCGAGTCCAGCTCGACCTCGACTTCGGCGTGGCCATCGGGATCGACCTTGCCGTGCAACACCAGAAAGCGCTGCACCTCGGAAATATTGGCGTTTTTCGTGCTGACGAACGACAGCCGCGATGACTCGCCGTCCAGATACCAGTTGGCCTGGGCCGGCAGCGCAGCGGCGCCCAGCAGCAGGCCGGCGAAGGCGTTGCACAGAGAACGGTTGAACATTGAAGACTCGTGGGGCCGATAAACCTGGACGAACCTTAACTGCCTGAAGCCGGGATGCAAACCGGTAGTTGTTTTTGCCGATCAGGGCTTGAGACGACAGCCCTGACGTTCGCCCTGCCATTGGGCGCTGTTGCTACGGCCCATGCCACTGGCTCTGACGAGTTTTTGCGTGCTGTCATCGGTCAGCTCACCGGGCAACCACTGTTTGACGTAGCCCCGACAGTATTCGGCGTCGTTGTTCATCACGTAGCGGCACGAACAGTATTCCTTGGCGGTATAGGCACTGATGATGTCGGGGAAGGCCCACAGGTTTTCCCGTTCATGCCAGCCCCAGCCCAGCAGCACGACCAGCAGCACCAGCAGGATGCGTCTGAACAGTTTCATGGCCGCACCGCCCCGAGCACGCGCTTGAGCAATTCGTTGTGGCGATAGCTGCCGTCGCGGTCATCACCGTAGCGCACGATCACCAGTTTTTCGCTCGGGATCACATACAGCACCTGGCCCCAATGGCCGAGGGCGGCGAAGGTGTCGGGCGGTGCATCGGGCCACGGCGAGGCGGCGCCGGCCGCCGGGCGATTGAGCCACCAGTGGCCGCCGGGCACGGCTTCGTCCTGATTAGCCTTGTAGCCGGCGAAGGGTTCGCGATTGAAGGCGACCCAATCCTTGGGCAACAACTGCCGGTCGTTCCAGCGTCCGTCCCGTTCCATCAGCAGGCCGATTCGCGCCAGATCCCGGGCCGTCAGGTAGGCATAGGAAGACGCGACGAAAGTGCCCGTAGCATCGGTTTCCCAGGTGGCGTGGCGGATGCCCAACGGATCGAAAAGCGCTGTCCATGGATAGTCCGGATACCGCTGCGGGCCGACGATGGTTTTCAGCGCTGCGGCCAACAGATTGCTGTCACCGCTGGAATAGCGGAACGCCTGACCCGCTGGCGCGTAACTGTCGTGATGGGCAGTAAAGGCGGCCATGTCGCGGTGGCCGCGGGTGTAGAGCATCGCCACCACCGAGGATTTCAGCGGGGCGTATTCGTAGTCTTCCTGCCAGTCGATGCCCGAGGCCCAGTGCAGAAGATCCTTGAGGGTGATGGCCGGGTGTTTTTCCAGCACCGGATAATATTTTGCGGCCGGGTCATCGAGCTTGAACAAACCTTCACCGTAGGCCACGCCGAGTACCGTAGCCATCAGGCTTTTGCTGATGGACCAGGTCAGGTGCGGGGTGTCGGCGGTGGTTGCAGCGGCGTAGCGTTCGTAGATGAGCTGGCCGTCGCGGATCACCAGCAAGGCATCGGTACGGATGCCTTTGCGAGTGTTGTCATCGCGGGTCGGGAAGGCATAGGCCTCCAGTGCTTCAACGGCCGGGCCGGCGATTTTCGGACCAGCCGGCCACTGCTCCCCCGGCCATTGTTCGGCCTGAACCGTGAAGCTGATCAGCAGCAGAAACAGGGACAGGCCTTTGAACATGGTGAGGGCTCTGGGAATGAACCTGCCAAGCCTAGCCGGCGTTCATGACAGATGTGTTTTGGCTTGCCGCCAGCGCCTTGGCCAGTCGTTTGGCCCGTGCGCCTGCTGCCAGTTGCATCAGTGCCTGATCACGCTGCCACATCGCCGCCCACTCCGGACGACTGTCGCGCAATGCCTGATCGACCTCTGGCTTGAGCCCGTCGAACTGCGCAAACAAGCCACCGAGTAACACATGCCCCGCCGGATTGTTCGGCGGCTGCCGACTGACCTCCGCACACCCGGCCAACAGCGCCAGCAAACGCAATTGCAGCGGCTGCGGCCAGCCACTGTCCTGACCGACGCCGTACAGCCATGCAGTCATTGCGCTCAACACGTAAACGTCTTCAAGGGTTCGGAACGGTTTGACGTAAGCGTCCCAACCGTCCCCGGCGAGCAGCTCGCACAGCGCGTCGTCGAGGTGCAAGCGGCCATGGCTGATGTCCGGCATCAACGGCAGTGCCGGGAGTTTTTCCACCCGCACGCCGGATTCACCGGGGTACACCACTGCCAGACTCAGGCGCGGTGATTCGCCGGGTTGCTCACTGCGCGCAGCGATCAGTAGCCAGTCCGCCGCATCGCCGGCGGTGACGAAATCCTTTTGCCCGTTCAGGCGCAAATCTGTCAGCCGGGTCTGCATGTCCGCCGGGCGCAGGCTGCGCTGTTCGGTCGCACATAACGCGCCCAGGCTCGGCGGCGCACTCGGCCAGAGCATCCGCAACGCCGCCTGATAGCCCACCAGAAATGCCAGCCCCGGCGTCGCCATTCGCCGCCCTCCCGCCACCGCCAGTTCGAACGGCGTGACGCTGCCCAGTTGATGCAGCAACGTGGCGAAACCCTCCGCCAGATCGGCAACGGCGGGCAGGCGTTCGCGACATTCAAGCAGGGTCGACCAGGTCATCAGAGGCTCCTCGTGGGCTGTCATATAAGCATCACCAAACATTCATGGCGATGACACCGGGGCTACATAGCCTGACTTTGCACAACACAGCTGCATAAAGAAAGTCGATCGGCTGTAACCCAAGACGGGTTAAAGGCCCGTACGGAGATTCAAATGACTCAGATCGCCCGCATCAGCGACACCGGCAATGAACGCCGCCTGCAAGCCGAACGCCTGATCGGCGCCGAGGCCTTGCAGCAAGCCCAGGCCTTGCGCTTCAACGTGTTCAGCGGCGAGTTCAACGCCAAGCTGAAAGGCGCGGAACTGGGTCTGGACATGGATGACTATGATGTTCACTGCAGCCACATCGGCGTGCGTGACCTGAACACCGGCCGCCTGGTGGCGACCACCCGCTTGCTCGATCACACCGCCGCCAGCAGCCTGGGCAAGTTCTACAGCGAAGAAGAATTCAGCCTGCACGGCCTCGCCGGTCTGCAAGGCCCGATCCTGGAAATCGGCCGCACCTGCGTCGACCCGGCCTACCGCAACGGCGGCACCATCGCCGTACTTTGGGGCGAGCTGGCCGAAGTCCTCAATCAGGGCGGCTACAGCTATCTGATGGGGTGCGCGAGCATCCCGATGCAGGACGGCGGCGTACAGGCCCACGCGATCATGCAGCGCCTGCGCGAACGTTATCTGTGCACCGAACACCTGCGCGCCGAACCGAAGAATCCGCTGCCAACGCTGGATCTTCCTTCGAACGTGATCGCCGAAATGCCGCCGCTGCTCAAGGCCTACATGCGCCTGGGCGCAAAGATCTGCGGCGAGCCGTGCTGGGACGAAGATTTCCAGGTCGCCGACGTGTTCATCCTGCTCAAGCGCGACGAACTCTGCCCGCGCTACGCCAAGCACTTCAAGGCGGCCGTGTGATGAGCCGGCTGCGGGTGTACGCGCGGATCGCGCGGGTGCTGCTGGTGGTGACGCTGGGCTTGAGCATGGCCAGTGTCTTCGGGGTTTTCGAACGTCTGGGGCTGGCCCATTCGATGCAACGCCGGCAGCGCTGGTCGCGTTTTTTCATGGCGCGCCTGAGCAATGCCCTGCCCTTTCGCGTGACCGTCCATGGTGAACTGCCGAAGCAGCCAATGCTGTGGGTCAGCAACCATGTGTCGTGGACTGACATTCCGCTGCTCGGCATGCTCACGCCGCTGTCGTTTCTGTCCAAGGCCGAAGTGCGCACCTGGCCGGTGGCCGGCTGGCTCGCAGCGAAGGCTGGCAGCCTGTTCATCCGTCGCGGCTCGGGCGACAGCCAGTTGATCCGCAAGCAGATGACCCGTCACCTGCAAACCGATCATCCGCTGCTGATGTTCCCGGAAGGCACCACCACCGATGGCCGTTCGCTGCGTACCTTTCATGGTCGCCTGCTGTCGGCGGCGATTGATTCGGAAGTGATGCTGCAACCGGTGGCGATCCGTTATCTGCGCGACGGCGAGATCGACACGCTGGCACCGTTCATTGGCGACGATGATCTGCTGTCGCACCTGATGCGTCTGTTCAGCAACGATTGCGGCGATGTGGAAGTTCACCTGCTCAAGCCGATTGCCTGCCAGGGTCGGGAACGCGCGGCACTGGCGTACGAAGCCCAGCAAGCGGTGCAGAAAGCGTTGTTCGGCGAGGTGACCAAACCGGCCGAGCCGCGTCGTACAGGCGAGCTGATCGCTGCCTGATCGTCATTCTCTGCCTACAACTGCCGACCGGCGAAGTCCTGCAGTTGTGGGTAGAACAAGCGAAAGTCATCACTGAGCGGTTCGTACAGACGCCGCAATTCCTGCATCGCCCCCGCCAGTTCTTCAGGCTTGCTCAGGCGCCGGGAAATCCCGCGCAGCACCTGCTCCAGCACTTCGAATTCCTGATACGAACCCAACCAGTCATTGGCCACCATGTGCGGGGCGATCTTCGCCAGGCGCTCGGGCAATTGCCGCTCGCTGGACAGCACGCGATAAACGTCGGTGGTGAATTGCCCCAACGGCCGGTCGGCGTACAGCGTCCAGTCCCGGGCCAGGCAATGGTCGAAGAACACGTCGAGGACGATGCCGGCGTAACGGCGGCGGGTCGTGGAAAACCGCGCCAGTGAAGCGTCGACCAACGGGTGGCGATCGGTGAACACATCGATCTGACGATGCAGGGCAATCGCCGCTTCGATCTCCGGATCGAACTGCCCTTGCAGCCGTCCTTTGACGAAATCGCCATAAAGACTGCCGAGCAGTTGACCGGGGCGCTGGCCACCGAGGTGCAAATGTGCGAGATAGTTCATGGGCGCAGCTTAGCACCGCGCCCGCGTTTGTTTACACCTCACATATCGTTATAACCCGATATACCGATTTATGCGGTCGTCAGATCGAATTCATATTGGTATATCGCGAAATACCGATTTAAAGTTCGCCTCATCGCGATATAGCGCTACACACATCACGAGCAACCAGCCATGAACATTGACCTCGACGAAATAATAAAAGCCCTGGCACACCCAGTACGGCGAGACATCCTCAACTGGCTGAAAGACCCGAAAACCCAGTTTCCGGAACAGATCCACAACCACGAGTACGGCATCTGCGCCGGGCAGATCGACCAACGCTGCGGCCTGTCGCAATCAACCGTCTCCGCCCACCTGGCCACCCTGCAACGGGCCGGGCTGATCAGCAGCCAGAAGGCCGGGCAGTGGCACTTTTTCAAACGTAACGAGGACGTGATCCAGGCGTTCCTCAGCACTCTCAGTAAAGAGCTCTGACCCTTAACGTCAGCCAGCCGAAAAGGACTAAATGATGCCCCTCTCGCTCCTCATACTCGCCCTGAGCGCCTTCGCCATCGGCACCACGGAATTCGTCATCATGGGCCTGTTGCCCGATGTGGCGGCGGATCTCGGCGTGTCGATCCCCGGCGCCGGCTGGCTGGTGACCGGTTACGCCCTGGGCGTGGCCATCGGTGCACCGTTCATGGCGATGGCCACCGCCAAACTGCCGCGCAAGGCTGCACTGGTGGCGCTGATGGGCATCTTCATTATCGGCAACCTGCTCTGTGCCATCGCCACTGACTACGAGGTGCTGATGTTCGCCCGAGTGGTCACCGCCCTGTGCCACGGTGCGTTCTTCGGCATCGGTTCGGTGGTCGCGGCCAACCTGGTGGCGCCGAACAAACGCGCTTCGGCCGTGGCCCTGATGTTCACCGGCCTGACCCTCGCCAACGTGTTGGGCGTACCGCTGGGCACCGCGCTCGGTCAGGAAGCCGGCTGGCGTTCGACCTTCTGGGCAGTGACCGTGATCGGTGTCGTCGCGCTGATCGGCCTGATCCGCTTCCTGCCGGCCAAGCATGACGAAGAAAAACTCGACATGCGCGCCGAACTGGCCGCGCTCAAAGGCGCCGGGATCTGGCTGTCCCTGAGCATGACCGCGCTGTTCGCCGCCTCGGTATTCACCCTGTTCACCTACGTCGCACCGCTGCTGGGCGATGTCACCGGTGTTTCGCCCCGTGGCGTGACCTGGACCCTGATGTTGATCGGCCTGGGCCTGACCGTCGGCAACATCATCGGCGGCAAACTGGCCGACAAAGGCCTGGCCGCGACGCTGATCGGCGTGTTCATCGCCATGGCCGTGACCTCCACCGTCCTGACCTGGACCAGCGTCGCGCTGATCCCGACCGAAATCACCCTGTTCCTCTGGGCCACCGCGTGTTTCGCCGCCGTGCCTGCCCTGCAAGTGAACGTCGTGACCTACGGCCAGGCCGCACCGAACCTGGTGTCGACCTTGAACATCGGCGCCTTCAACGTCGGCAACGCCCTCGGTGCCTGGGTCGGCGGCAGCGTCATCGCCCACGGCTACGGCCTGACCAGCGTGCCCCTTGCCGCTGCGGCGCTGGCGATCCTGGCCCTGCTGGTCACCCTGATCACATTCCGCCGGAACGGTAATCCCGAGCTGGCCACCGCTAACTGATTCACTCACTTACTTCACGAGGGTTGTATCTCATGGCAACAATTTTCGATCCGATCAAACTGGGCGACCTCGAGCTGTCCAACCGCATCATCATGGCGCCGCTGACCCGCTGCCGCGCCGACGAAGGCCGCGTACCGAACGCACTGATGGCCGAATACTACGTACAACGCGCCTCGGCCGGCCTGATCCTCAGTGAAGCCACTTCGGTGACCCCGATGGGCGTCGGCTACCCGGACACCCCGGGCATCTGGTCCAACGATCAGGTGCGCGGCTGGACCAACGTGACCAAGGCTGTTCACGCCGCCGGTGGCAAGATCGTCCTGCAACTGTGGCACGTGGGTCGGATTTCCCACCCGTCGTACCTTAACGGCGAAACCCCGGTTGCACCGAGCGCGATCCAGCCGAAAGGCCACGTCAGCCTGGTTCGCCCACTGGCCGACTTCCCGACGCCACGCGCGCTGGAAACCGCTGAAATCGCCGACATTGTCGACGCCTACCGCGTCGGTGCGGAAAACGCCAAGGCCGCGGGTTTCGACGGCGTGGAAATCCACGGCGCCAACGGCTACCTGCTCGACCAGTTCCTGCAAAGCAGCACCAACCAGCGCACCGACAACTACGGCGGTTCCCTGGAAAACCGTGCCCGCCTGCTGCTGGAAGTGACCGACGCCGCCATCGAAGTCTGGGGCGCCGGCCGTGTCGGTGTACACCTGGCTCCGCGTGCCGACTCCCATGACATGGGCGACGACAACCTGGCCGAAACCTTCACCTACGTCGCCCGCGAACTGGGCAAGCGTGGCATCGCCTTCATCTGCTCCCGCGAAAAAGAAGGCGCCGACAGCCTCGGCCCACAGCTGAAAGAAGCTTTCGGCGGCGCGTACATCGCCAACGAGCGCTTCACCAAGGACAGCGCCAACGCGTGGCTGGCCGAGGGCAAGGCTGACGCCGTGGCGTTCGGCATCCCGTTCATCGCCAACCCGGACCTGCCGGCCCGTCTGAAGGCCGACGCGCCGCTGAACCAGCCGCACCCGGAAACCTTCTACGGCAAAGGCGCGGTCGGTTACCTCGACTACCCGACGCTGTAAGTCGCAGCGCAGAAGCGCAAAAAAGCCCCCGACTCGTGAGAGCCGGGGGCTTTTTATTGGGCGCGGGGTTCGCGAATCGCTCACAGGTTTGACACAAAATCCCTACAAAATACGTAGTTCGCTACGTATCAACTCGATGGGTTGAGGTATATAAAAGCAATCCACTGCGGCGAGGCGAACGAACAGGGATCTTCATCCGCCTCCTTCATTGACACAACCTGATCCAATTACGCATTTTGTTTCATTTGCGCAGGCTGGGGCTCCAGCGCAGCATATCCAGCCCTGTATCGACCCAGCGCTCGGCTTCGGCGTACAGCTCGAAGCTGTCCGGGGCCAGCAGCCACTGATACAGGATGCCATCGATAAAGGCGTGAATGCTGATGGCAGCGCGGGCGGTGTCGAGGTCCGCCGGCAGTTGCCCACGATTGACCGCATTACTCAATGTCAGCGCGATCCGCACATTGCAATCGAGGCTGGCGGTCCGGCGCTGTTGGCGCAGGTCGCACATTTCATCGGTGAATTCGCACTTATGAAACAGAATTTCGTTGATACGCCGGGTCTTCGGGTCCAGCGCAACTTGATGAAACAAATGAATCAGCAGCTTGCGCATGCAGCCCAGCGGGTCGGGTTCGTCCTCGCTTTCGCTGGCCTTGGCCAGCTCGTCCAGCGGCTCGTGCAGCGTATCGAGCATCGCCTGCAGCAAATCGGCCTTGTTGCTGAAGTGCCAATAGATGGCACCCCGCGTCACGCCGGCCAGGCTCGCGATATCGGAGAGCGTGGTGCGGGCCACTCCCCTCTCGAAGAAAGCTTTTTCGGCGGCTTCCAGAATCTGGCTTCGCGTTTCCTGAGCTTCCTCTTTGGTACGACGAACCATGGCAGTAAAACCTCAAACAGGATGTTTCAGGGATGGCTGAATATCCGCTGAATAAAAAGGGGTGGATCTCTCGCGGATCGACTCCCCCGGCCTACAATTTCAGACCTTGCCACGACCTTTGTAACCGGTTGGGTACGCAGCCAAGGTGTTTACAAACAACCATGAACGTAAGTATATTCCTTAGCAAGCTACTTATCCACCCGGTAACCTTTTTTTACCCTTCCACACTTCTTGTGCGCTTTTCGCGCGCCTGACCCGAGGATCTTCATGCAATTCAAGCCAGCTGTTACCGCTCTGGTCACTGCCGTCGCCCTGGCATCGCTGCTCAGCGGATGTAAAAAGGAAGAGGCGGCTCCCGCCGCACCACCTCCTCAGGTCGGCGTCGTCACCCTGCAACCACAAGCCTTTACCCTCACGTCGGAACTTCCGGGCCGCACCAGTGCGTTCCGCATCGCTGAAGTCCGTCCGCAGGTCAACGGCATCATTCTCAAGCGTCTGTTCAAGGAAGGCGGCGATGTCAAAGCCGGCCAGCAGCTGTATCAGATCGATCCGTCGGTCTATGAAGCGACCCTGAAAAGCGCCGAAGCCAACCTGCGTTCGACCAAGTCGATCTCCGACCGCTACAAGCAACTGGTCGACGAGCAGGCCGTGAGCCGCCAGGAATACGACACCGCCGTGTCCAACCGCCTGCAATCGGAAGCTTCGCTGCAGAGCGCGCAGATCAACGTGCGTTACACCAAGGTCTACGCGCCGATCTCCGGGCGTATCGGTCGCTCTTCGGTCACCGAAGGCGCACTGGTCAGCAACGGCCAGTCCGATGCGATGGCGACCATCCAGCAACTGGACCCGATCTACGTCGACGTGACGCAGTCCTCGGTCGAACTGCTGGAGCTGCGCCGTGAACTGGAAAGCGGTCGCCTGCAGAAGGCTGGCGACAACGCCGCTGCGGTCAAGCTGACCCTGGAAGACGGCAGCCAGTACAAGCTCGACGGTAAGCTGGAATTCTCCGAAGTGTCGGTCGACCCGACCACCGGCTCCGTGACCCTGCGCGCCGTGTTCCCGAACCCGGATCACACCCTGTTGCCAGGCATGTTCGTGCGCGCCCAGCTGCAGGCCGGTGTCAACGCCGCCGCCATCCTGGCGCCGCAACAAGGCGTGACCCGTGACCTCAAGGGCACCCCGACCGCGCTGGTCGTCGGTGCGGACAACAAGGTCGAACTGCGTCAGCTCAAGGCCAGCCGCACCGTCGGCAGCCAGTGGCTGATCGAAGACGGCCTGAAAGCCGGCGATCGCCTGATCACCGAAGGGCTGCAGTTCGTGCGTCCGGGTGTTCAGGTCAATCCGACCGAAGCGACCAACGTAGCCAAGAACCCGGCACCCGCCAAGGCAGCTGACAAAGCCTACGGCGGCAAAGGGGAGTAACTCATGTCGAAATTTTTTATCGACCGTCCGATTTTCGCCTGGGTAATTGCCCTGGTGATCATGCTGGTCGGGGCTCTATCGATCCTCAAGTTGCCGATCAACCAGTACCCGAGCATTGCGCCACCGGCCATTGCGATTTCCGTGACCTACCCGGGTGCTTCGGCACAGACGGTCCAGGACACCGTGGTGCAGGTGATCGAGCAACAGCTCAACGGTATCGACAACCTGCGTTATGTGTCGTCGGAAAGTAACTCCGACGGCAGCATGACCATCACCGCAACCTTCGAGCAAGGCACCAACTCCGACACCGCGCAGGTCCAGGTCCAGAACAAGCTGAACCTGGCCACCCCGCTGTTGCCGCAGGAAGTGCAGCAACAGGGTATCCGCGTGACCAAGGCAGTGAAGAACTTCCTGCTGGTGATCGGCGTGGTATCGCGTGACGGCAGCATGTCCAAGGACGACCTGTCCAACTACATCGTGTCGAACATGCAGGACCCGATCTCCCGGACCGCCGGTGTCGGTGACTTCCAGGTCTTCGGTGCCCAGTACGCGATGCGTATCTGGCTCGATCCGGCCAAGCTGAACAAATACAACCTGACCCCGGCCGATGTCAGCGCCGCGATCTCGGCGCAGAACGTGCAGATTTCGTCCGGTCAGCTCGGCGGTCTGCCGGCGCTGCCAGGCCAGCAACTGAACGCCACGATCATCGGCAAGACCCGTCTGCAGACTGCCGAGCAGTTCAAGGCGATTCTGCTGAAGGTCAACCAGGATGGCTCGCAAGTCCGTATCGGTGATGTCGCCGATGTCGGTCTGGGTGGTGAAAACTCCAGTATCGCGGCCCAGTTCAACGGCAAACCGGCTTCCGGTCTGGCGGTGAAACTGGCCAACGGCGCCAACGCCCTCGACACCGCAAAAGCCCTGCGCAAGACGATTGACGACCTCAAGCCGTTCTTCCCGCAAGGTATGGAAGTAGTGTTCCCGTACGACACCACCCCGGTGGTGACCGAATCGATCAAGGGTGTGGTTGAAACCCTGGTCGAAGCGATCGCGCTGGTGTTCCTGGTGATGTTCCTGTTCCTGCAGAACTTCCGCGCCACCGTCATCACCACGATGACCGTGCCGGTGGTATTGCTCGGTACGTTCGGCATCCTCGCGGCCGCCGGTTTCAGCATCAACACCCTGACCATGTTCGGTATGGTATTGGCCATCGGCTTGCTGGTGGACGATGCCATCGTCGTGGTGGAAAACGTCGAGCGGGTGATGGCCGAAGAAGGCCTGTCACCGAAGGAAGCGACCAAGAAGTCCATGGGCCAGATCCAGGGCGCCCTGGTCGGTATCGCCCTCGTACTGTCGGCGGTACTGCTGCCGATGGCGTTCTTCAGCGGCTCCACTGGTGTGATCTACCGTCAGTTCTCGATCACCATCGTCTCGGCCATGGCCCTGTCGGTAATGGTTGCGCTGATCTTCACCCCGGCACTCTGCGCAACCATGCTCAAGGCGATTCCGAAAGGCGAGCACGGCACGCCGAAAAAAGGTTTCTTCGGCTGGTTCAACCGCAACTTCGACCGCAGCGTTCGTAGCTACGAGCGCGGTGTCGGCAACATTCTGCAGCGCAAGGCGCCGTACCTGTTGGCGTACATCCTGATCGTGGTCGGCATGATCTGGCTGTTCACCCGCATTCCGACGGCGTTCCTGCCGGAAGAAGACCAGGGCGTACTGTTCGCCCAGGTACAGACCCCGGCCGGCTCCAGTGCCGAGCGGACGCAGGTGGTGATCGATGAAATGCGTTCCTACCTGCTGGATAAAGAATCCAGTTCGGTAGCCTCGGTGTTCACCGTGAACGGCTTCAACTTCGCCGGTCGCGGCCAGAGTTCCGGTCTGGCGTTCATCATGCTCAAGCCTTGGCACGAGCGTGACGCGAGCAACAGCGTGTTTGCCCTGGCCCAGCGTGCCCAGCAGCACTTCTTCAGCTTCCGCGATGCGATGGTGTTTGCTTTCGCCCCACCAGCCGTACTGGAGTTGGGTAACGCCACCGGTTTCGACGTGTTCCTGCAGGACCGCGCCGGTATCGGTCACGACAAGCTGATGGAAGCCCGTAACCAGTTCCTCGGCATGGCCGCGCAGAGCAAGGTGCTCTACCAGGTGCGTCCGAACGGTCTGAACGACGAGCCGCAATACCACCTTGAAATCGACGACGAGAAGGCCCGTGCCCTGGGCTTGAGCCTGTCCGACATCAACAGCACCCTGTCGATCTCCTTCGGCAGTAGCTACGTCAACGACTTCATCGACCGCGGTCGTGTGAAGAAGGTTTACGTACAAGGTCAGGCCGGTGCTCGCATGAGCCCTGAAGACCTGAAGAAGTGGTACGTGCGCAACAGCGCCGGCACCATGGTTCCGTTCTCCGCGTTCGCCAAGGGCGAGTGGATCTACGGTTCGCCGAAACTGGCACGTTACAACGGTGTAGAAGCGATGGAGATCCTCGGTTCTCCGGCGCCGGGTTACTCCACTGGTGAAGCGATGGCCGAAGTCGAAGCGATTGCTGCCAAGCTGCCGCCGGGTGTCGGTATTTCCTGGACCGGTCTGTCCTACGAGGAACGTCTGTCCGGCTCGCAAGCGCCAGCGCTGTACGCCCTGTCGCTGCTGATGGTGTTCCTGTGTCTGGCGGCGCTGTATGAAAGCTGGTCGATCCCGATCGCGGTCATGCTCGTGGTGCCACTGGGGATCATCGGTGCGCTGATGGCCACCAGCCTGCGCGGTCTGTCGAACGACGTGTACTTCCAGGTGGGCCTGTTGACGACCATCGGTCTGGCGGCTAAAAACGCCATTCTGATCGTCGAATTCGCCAAGGAGCTGCACGAGCAAGGGCGCAGTCTGCGCGATGCGGCGATCGAAGCCTGCCGCATGCGTCTGCGACCGATCATCATGACCTCGCTGGCGTTCGTCCTCGGTGTTGTACCGTTGGCCATCTCCACCGGTGCAGGCTCGGGCAGTCAACACGCGATCGGTACCGGCGTGATTGGCGGTATGCTCACGGCCACGATCCTGGCGATCTTCTGGGTCCCACTGTTCTTCGTCACTGTGTCGTCCATGGGTCAGCGCAAAATCGCTGGCGAGGATGACACCAAAGAAACTCCTAAAGAGGCTGGCCAATGAGCAAGTCGCTACTCTCCATCGCAGTCGCCGCCTTCGTGCTGAGCGGTTGCTCGCTGATACCGGATTATCAGCAGCCTGAAGCACCGGTGGCCGCGCAATTCCCGCAGGGTCCGGCGTACTCGCCGGCCCAGGCACCGGCGCAGGCCGCTGCCGAGCAGGGCTGGAAGCAGTTTTTCCATGACCCTGCCCTGCAACAGCTGATCCAGGTTGCCCTGGAAAACAACCGCGACCTGCGTGTCGCGGCGCTGAACATCGACGCCTATGCGGCTCAATACCGCATCCAGCGAGCCGACCTGTTCCCGGCGGTTTCCGCCAATGCCAGCGGCAGCCGTCAGCGGGTTCCGGCCCGTGCGTCGCAGACCGGTGAAGCGAACATCACCAGTTCCTACACTGCTACCGTCGGCATCAGCGCCTACGAGCTCGACCTGTTCGGTCGGGTTCGCAGCCTGAGCGAACAAGCGCTGCAACAATACTTCGCCACCGAAGAAGCGCGCCGCAGCACCCAGATCAGCCTGGTGGCCAGCGTGGCCAACGCCTACCTGACCTGGCAGGCCGACAAGGAACTGCTGAAGCTGACTCAGGACACCCTCGGTGCCTTCGAGGAAAGCTACAAGCTGACCAGCCGCAGCAACGAAGTCGGTGTGGCCTCGGCACTGGACCTGGCGCAGTCGCGCACTTCGGTCGAGAACGCCCGTGCCCAACTGGCGCGTTACACCCGCCAGGTGGCTCAGGACGAAAACAGCCTGACCCTGCTGCTCGGCACCGGCGTGCCGGCCAACCTGCAAGCGGCCAAACCGCTGTCGGATGACCTGCTCAGCGATGTGCCGGCCGGTCTGCCGTCGGATCTGCTGCAACGTCGTCCGGACATCCTTCAGGCCGAATACAACCTGAAGGCGGCCAACGCCAACATCGGCGCCGCCCGTGCAGCGTTCTTCCCGAGCATCAGCCTGACCGCCAACGCGGGCAGCCTGAGCCCGGACCTGTCCGGCCTGTTCAAGGGAGGTTCGGGCACCTGGCTGTTCCAGCCGCAGATCAACCTGCCGATCTTCAACGCCGGCAGCCTGCGCGCCAGCCTGGACTACGCCAAGATCCAGAAGGATATTGGCGTGGCGAACTACGAGAAGTCCATTCAAACGGCCTTCCAGGAAGTCGCCGACGGCCTGGCCGCGCGCCAGACCTACACCGAGCAGCTGCAGGCCCAGCGTGATTTCGTCGCCGCGAACCAGGACTACTACCGTCTGGCCGAGCGTCGCTATCGCATCGGCGTCGACAGCAACCTGACCTTCCTTGATGCCCAGCGTCAGCTGTTCAGCGCCCAACAGGCCCTGATCACCGACCGCCTCGCGCAGCTGACCAGTGCGGTCAACCTGTACAAGGCACTGGGTGGCGGCTGGAATGCGCAAACCGCGCAGAACGAACCGTTAAAAGAAGAAGCGCCGAAGATGAAGTTGTTCTGATCGTCTCGCGATAAACAAAAAGCCCACCATTCGGTGGGCTTTTTGTTTATCGCTCATCTTGCGTTCGATAATCGCCCGGAACCCGCTTTCAGCGATTGAACCGCGCCACTCACGCCCCGCACCATTCGAGCCACAAAACCAATAACAACAGGTTCGACACCATGTATCCGTGCCCTGCCCCGTCCGGCTGACACCAGCCGAAACCTCCCGATATTGCAACCTCGTGTCAGCCCCTGAAACGGCTGCAACGGATCCCGTTCGTCTTCAAAAAAATAAAAAAGAGACCCTGCGATGACCCATCCCACTGCGCCATACGCCCTTCCCGGCCTGATTGCCCTGGCTCTGGTCGGCACCGCCCTGCCCGCGGCCGCTGAAGAAGCAGGCTTCATCGACGGAGCCAAGGCCGACCTGAACCTGCGCAACTTCTACATCAACCGCAACTTCACCAACCCGACCAAGGCCCAGGGTATGGCGCAGGAATGGACGCAGAGTTTCATCCTCGACGCCAAATCCGGTTTCACCCAGGGCACCGTCGGTTTCGGCATGGACGTATTGGGGTTGTACTCGGTGAAACTCGATGGCGGCAAAGGCACGGGAGGCACGCAACTGTTGCCGCTGGACCATGACGGTCGTCCGGCGGACACCTTCGGGCGCACCAACGTGGCGTTCAAGGCCAGACTGTCGCAGACCGAAATCAAGGTCGGCGAGTGGATGCCGGTACTGCCGATCCTGCGCTCGGACGACGGTCGCTCGCTGCCGCAGACCTTTCGCGGCGGGCAGATCACCTCGAAGGAAATCGACGGCCTGACCCTCTACGGCGGCCAGTTCCGCGCCAACAGCCCGCGCGACGACAGCAGCATGAGCGACATGTCGATGTTCGGCAAAGCGGCGTTCACTTCGGATCGCTTCAACTTTCAGGGCGGTGAGTATGCGTTCAACGACAAGCGCACGCAGATCGGCCTGTGGAACGCCGAACTCAAGGACATCTACAGCCAGCAATACGTCAACCTGATCCACAGCCAGCCGCTCGGCGACTGGACCCTGGGCGCCAACCTCGGTTTCTTCTACGGCAAGGATGACGGCAGCGCCCGGGCCGGCAAGCTCGACAACAAGACCTGGTCGGGACTGTTCTCCGCGCGCTACGGCGGCAACACCTTCTACGTCGGCCTGCAGAAACTCACCGGCGACAGCAACTGGATGCGGGTCAACGGCACCAGCGGCGGGACCCTGGCCAACGACAGCTACAACTCAAGCTATGACAACGCTCAGGAACGCTCCTGGCAAATCCGCCACGACTACAACTTCGCCGCCCTCGGCATTCCCGGGCTGACCCTGATGAACCGCTACCTCAGCGGCGACAACGTACACACCGGCACCATCACCGACGGCAAGGAATGGGGCCGCGAATCGGAACTGGGCTACACCGTGCAGAGCGGCACGCTGAAGAACCTGAACGTCAGATGGCGCAACTCGACCATGCGCCGTGACTACAGCAATAACGAGTTCGACGAGAACCGGGTGATCGTCAGCTACCCGATCAACCTGCTCTAGTGGCCAGCGCCATCCGTCAGGATTCATGGATCGTCACCCATCGTTGAGTACAGTGGATGCACCTGAAGGACTCAGGCGCTCCACCCTTCCCGCTTCCGTTATCTGTTGATGTTGGTCCCCCCGGGACTTGAGCCAGGCTGTCACCGGAAGACACTGCCGATCATCGGAGGACCACCTCATGATCACTCGAGTCAAACCGGCTCCCGATTGGGATGCCAGGGCGTATCAGCAGTTTTCCCGTCTCAGGCAACAACCAGTCGATGAACTGCTCGGCCGCGTCGATCTGCACGATCCTCAACGCATCTACGATCTCGGTTGCGGCACCGGAATTGCCACGAAGGTTCTTGCAGATCGCTGGCCCCGGGCAGATCTCAAAGGCATCGACAGTTCGCAAGACATGCTTCAGGTCGCCCGCTGTCTGCCGATCAAGGCGCGCTGGCAACACGCCGAGCTGCACCACTGGAAACCCCGCAAGCCGGCTGACCTGCTGTTTGCCGCGGCCGTGCTGCATTTCATCGATGACCATCAAACGCTGTTGCCGGGATTGCTCCGCCACCTCAACCCCGGCGGATGCCTGGCCGCCCACATGCCCGACTGGCGCGATGCGCTGTGGTATCGCCTGATGCTCGATACCCTCGAGGATGCCGGCCCCGGTGGCCAACCGCTGGGCAGCCCGCAACTGCGCCAGCGCATGGCGGCGCGGCCGTTGTTGTCGCTGGAGGATTACTACCGTTTGCTTGCGCCGCTGACCCGGTCCCTGGAGATCTGGGAAACCGAGCAGTTGCAGGTGGTCGACGGCAAGTCGCCGGTTTATGACTGGGTGAAAGTGTCGGCGCTGCGGCCGGTGATGCAGGGACTGACGCCGGAGGAACAGGCGCGCTTCATCTATCACTACCTGATGCGGGTGCATGCGCATTATCCGCAGGAGGACGACGGGCATACGCTGTTTCCGTTCAAGCGGATATTCATTGTCGCCAAGGTGTGAAGCTCAAAGGATCGCAGCCTTCCACAGGCTGCGTTCCCTCGAATTCAACGATTACTCGCGTGATTCGATACCCAGCTCATCCCACACCGATTCGGCCAGATGAAACGTCGCATTCGCCGCCGGAATCCCGCAGTAGATCGCGCTCTGCATGATCACTTCCTTGATCTCGCCACGGCTCACGCCGTTGTTGGCTGCTGCGCGCAGGTGCAACTTGAGTTCGCCTTCGCGGTTCATGCCGATCAGCATGGCGATGGTGATCAGGCTGCGGGTGTGGCGCGGCAGGCCCGGACGGGTCCAGATGTCGCCCCAGGCGTGCCGGGTGATCATCTCCTGGAATTCCGAGTTGAACTCGGTCAGCGTGGTCAGGCTGCGATCGACATGGGCATCACCGAGCACCGCGCGGCGCACTTGCATGCCGTCGTCATAACGTTGTTTTTCGTCCACGGAAATCTCCTCAGGCGGCCAGCAGGAACGTCAGCACACGATCGCTGAACGCGTCGCCGGCCTGAACGTTGGAAAGGTGTGCGGCATAGAACTCGGCGTATTCGGCGCCGCGCACATGCTCCTGAATGAAGTGCCCGCCGGACGGTGGCGTCACCGCATCTTCCGAACCGGTAATCACCAGCAACGGAACAGTGATCGACGCCAGTTGATCGCGAAAATCCGCATCGCGCACCGCCGCGCAGTTGGCGGCGTAACCTTCAGGATTGGTGGCCGCGAGCATGTCGGTGATCTTCTTGGCCGCTGCCGGATGGGCCGCCGAGTAGTCCGGCGTAAACCAACGGGCAATCGAAGCATCGCGCAACGCGACCATCGCCGCCGGGCCGTCACGCAACACGGTTTCGATGCGCGGATTCCACACCGACGGATCGCCGATTTTGGCGGCGGTGTTGCAGACGATCAGTTTGTTCAGACGCTGGCCGGCGTTGATCCCCAGCCACTGGCCGATCAAGCCGCCCATGGACAGACCGCAGAAATGCGCACGTTCGATGTGCAGCGCATCCAGCAGCGCCAGCACGTCGCGGCCCAGTTGCTCGATGCTGTAGGGGCCCGGTGTCACCAGCGACTGGCCGTGACCACGGGTGTCGAAACGCAGCACCCGAAAGTGCTCGGTGAACGCCGGCATCTGGGCGTCCCACATGTGCAGGTCGGTGCCCAGCGAGTTGGACAGCACCAGCACCGGCGCATCAACCGGGCCTTCCAATGAGTAATACAGTTCGCCATCGGCGAGTTGAACGAAAGCCACAGCCCTCTCCTTTCAATCAGACAATGCGTTGTGTTCGGCCACCGCCCGCTCGACCCAGACCTGCGCCTGACCGAGGTAGCGGGCGGGATCAAGCAAATGATCCAGTTCTGTTGCGCTCAGTTCGGCGGTCACTTGCGGCTCGTCACCGAGTACCGCACGCAGATGGCGTTGTTCGGCCACCGCCCGTTTGCAACATTGTTCGAGCAGATGATGCGCGATGTCGCGTCCGACCCGTTGCGCGAGCACGATGCTCACCGCTTCGGCCAGCACCAGACCTTGGGTCAATTCGAGGTTGCGGGCCATGCGCGCGGCATCGACTTCCAGACCATCAGCCAGCAGCCGCGCCTGTTGCAGCGCGCCCGACACCAGGCAGCAGATTTCCGGCAGGGTTTCCCATTCGGCGTGCCACAGACCGAGGCTGCGTTCGTGCTCCTGGGGCATGGCGCTGAACAGCGTCGACACCAGACCCGGCACGCGGGTCGCTGCACCAATCAGCACCGCCGCGCCCACCGGGTTGCGCTTGTGCGGCATGGTCGAGGAGCCGCCCTTGCCCGGCGCCGACGGTTCGAACACTTCCGCCGCTTCGGTCTGCATCAACAGGCTGATGTCGCGGCCGAGTTTGCCGAGGCTGCCGGCGATCAGACCGAGCACTGCGCCGAACTCGACAATGCGATCACGCTGGGTATGCCAGGGTTGTTCCGGCAGGGTCAGATTCAGTTCTTCGGCCAGCGCACGGGCAATCGGCAACGCCTGTTCGCCCAGCGCCGCGAGGGTCCCGGACGCACCGCCGAATTGCAGCATCAGCAGCCGTGGCTTGAGTTCGCGCAGACGCTGACGGCTGCGGGTCACGGCGCCGAGCCAACCGGCGATCTTCATGCCGAGAGTGACCGGCGTTGCGTGTTGCAGCCAGGTGCGTCCGGCCAGCGGCGTCGCGGCGTGGCGCTGCGCCTGAGTGGCGAGGGAGCCGGCCAGTTGCGCCAGCTCCCCTTCGATCAATTCCAGCGCCTGACGTAATTGCAGCACCAGCCCGGAATCCATCACGTCCTGACTAGTGGCGCCCAGATGCACATAACGTTCGGCTTCAGCGTTGGATGCCGCGATCCGTTTGCCCAACGCCTTGACCAGCGGAATCGCCGAATTGCCCGCCGTGGCGATGGTTTCACCCAACGCTGCGAAATCAAACAGCTCGGCGCGGCAGGCGTTCTCGATGGATGCCACTGCACTCGCCGGAATCACCCCGACCCGCGCTTCGGCCCGGGCCAGCGCCGCTTCGAAGTCGAGCATCGCCTGCACCCGGCCCTGATCGCAGAACACCTCGCGCATTTCGCGGGCAGTGAAGTAGGCATCGAACAATTGATTGCCCGGTCGCTGAGTCATAAACAGTCCTTGCCGGCGCGGGCCATCGCTGCCCGCGCACTTCGGTTTAGAGATCGTGGTGCAAATACGCGGCCTGTTTCGGCAGGCGCAGGCTGAACAGGAACGCTACCGCCATCATCACCGTGACGTACCAATAGAAGGCGTTTTCCATGCCCCCGGCCTTGAGGCTCAGAGCCACATATTCCGCCGAACCGCCGAAGATCGCGTTGGCCACCGCGTAGGCCAGGCCGACGCCAAGGGCGCGGACTTCCGGCGGGAACATTTCGGCTTTCACCAGGCCGCTGATCGAGGTGTAGAAACTGACGATTGCCAGCGCCACGGTGATCAGCACAAAGGCCAGGAACGGGCTGCTGACGCTTTTCAGGCTCAGCAGGATCGGCACGGTGAACAGCGTACCGAGGGCGCCGAACCAGAGCATCGAGTTACGCCGGCCGATCTTGTCGGCGAGCATGCCGAACAGCGGCTGCATGCACATATATAAGAAGAGCGCGCCGGTCATGATGAAACTGGCGGTCTTGGCGTGCATGCCGGCGGTGTTCACCAGGTACTTCTGCATGTACGTGGTGAAGGTGTAGAAAATCAGCGAGCCACCAGCGGTGTAACCCAGCACGGTGATAAACGCGGCTTTGTGATCGCGGAACAGCGCAGCGATGCTGCCGGCGTCCTTGTGTTCACGGGTTTCCTTGTTGGTGGTTTCTTTCAGGGTACGACGCAGGAACAGCGAAATCAGCGCCGCCACCGCCCCGACCACAAAGGGAATCCGCCAGCCGTAGGCCCGCAGTTCGTCTTCAGAAAGAAACTGCTGCAGGATCACCACCACCAGCACCGCCAGCAGTTGCCCGCCGATCAGCGTCACGTACTGGAACGAGGCGAAGAAACCGCGCTGGCCCTTGAGCGCGACTTCGCTCATGTAGGTCGCCGTGGCGCCGTACTCACCGCCCACCGACAAGCCTTGCAGCAGACGCGCGAACAGCAACAGCACCGGCGCCCAGACGCCGATGCTGTTGTAGGTCGGCAGACAGGCGATGAGCAACGAGCCGAAGCACATCATCAGAATCGAGATCAGCATCGAATTCTTGCGCCCGTGCTTGTCCGCTACCCGGCCGAAGATCCAGCCGCCGATCGGTCGCATCAGGAACCCGGCCGCGAACACGCCAGCGGTGTTGACCAACTGCACCGTGGGGTTGTCCGAGGGGAAAAACGCCGGGGCGAAATAGATCGCACAGAAGGCGTAGACATAGAAGTCGAACCATTCGACGAGGTTGCCGGACGAGGCGCCGACGATGGCGAAGATGCGCTTGCTGCGCTCTTCGCCGGTGTAATGAGAGGTGGTGGTTGTCATTGTTTTTCACTCGATAGGGACAGTGAGAGTCTAGACACACTTCGCAACAGTCCCGTTCCACATTGGACCAGCAACACAGTTCCCCCAGTGGGAGCGAGCCTGCTCGCGATGGCGGTACATCACCAACCTTTGTGCTGAATGACACTCCGCAATCGCGAGCAGGCTCGCTCCCACATTGGTACTCTGGTGTTCTCAATAATCGAAGAACACGGTTTCCGCGTCAGTGCCCTGCAGGATCACATTCCACTGATAGACACCCTCTGCATCCGCCTTGGCCAGCAACGTGCTGCGGCGCTCGGCCGGTACGCATTCGAGCAGCGGATCATTCACGTTCGCCGGATCGCCCTCGAAATAAATCCGCGTCAGCAAGTGTTTCACCAGTCCGCGCGCGAACACCAGCACCACCAGATGCGGCGCCTGGGTCGAGCCTTTCAGGCCTTCGACGGTGCCTGGCTTGATGGTGGTGAAACGGAAACGCCCTTCGGCGTCCACCGGCACCCGGCCGAAACCTTCGAAATTCGGGTCCAGCGGTTTGGCCTGCTCGTCTTCCGGGTGATCGTATTTGCCGGCGGCGTTCGCCTGCCAGACTTCGAGCATGGCGTCGTTGACGACATCGCCGTTGCCATCCACCACTTGCCCGCTGATCGCCACGCGCTGGCCGAGGGTCAACTCGTTGGCGAGGTTTTCGCGGTTCAGCCAGGTCAGGCCGATGTGGTAATACGGCCCGACGGTGTGGGACGTGGTCGCAGTCAGGGTCATTTTATTTCTCCATCGGCGTGGCTTCGCGGCCGCGCAGCACGATGTCCCAGCGATAAGCGAGGGCGTAGGACGGAATGGTTTTTTCCAGATCGAAAGCGGCGATCAGGCGTTCCTTGGCCGAAGTGTCCGGCACGCAGTTGTAGATCGGGTCGTAGGGCAGCAACGGATCGCCGGGGAAATACATCTGCGTGACCAGACGCGTCAGGATGCTCGGCCCGAACAGCGAGAAATGCACGTGGGCCGGGCGCCAGGCGTTGTGGTGGTTGCCCCATGGATAGGCGCCGGGCTTGATGGTCTGGAATTGATACCAGCCGTCGGCGTCGGTCACGGTGCGGCCGGTGCCGGTGAAATTCGGGTCCAGCGGCGCGTCGTGCAGGTCACGGGCGTGGTTGTAGCGACCGGCAGCGTTGGCCTGCCAGATCTCCACCAGAATCCCCGGCACCGGCAGACCGTCTTCATCGAGCACACGCCCGTGGATGATGATCCGCTCGCCGAGCGGCTCGCCCTGATGCTGGGCGGTCAGATCGTTATCGGTGTCGGCCACGCGTTCGGCACCGATGGTCGGGCCGGTGATTTCCGACAGCGAGTGCGGCAGAAACACCAACGGCTTGGACGGCGAGCGCAGATTGGTGGATTGATAATTCGGGTGCAGGTACGGCGGCTGGGTGCCTTCCTGTGGGCGGCGGTAACCAGGCTTGTCAGTCATTTCGCTTTCCTCTGTTCTTGTTCGTCACGGCTTGCGTCAGACGCGTTCGATGGCCAATGCCAGCCCCTGGCCGACACCGACGCACATGGTCGCCAGACCTTTCTTGCCACCGGTCTTTTCCAGTTGATGCAGGGCGGTCAGTACCAGACGTGCGCCGCTCATGCCCAACGGATGGCCGAGGGCAATCGCCCCGCCGTTCGGGTTGACCTGGGCCGCGTCGTCCGCCAGCCCCAGCTCGCGCAGCACCGCCAGACCCTGGCTGGCAAACGCTTCGTTGAGTTCAATCACGTCGAAATCGCTGACCGCCACGCCGAGGCGTTCGGTGAGTTTGCGCACCGCCGGCACCGGGCCGATGCCCATCACCCGTGGCGCCACCCCGGCACTGGCCATGCCCAGCACTTTGGCGCGGGCAGTCAGACCGTGTTTTTTTACAGCTTCGGCCGAGGCCAGAATCAGCGCGGCGGCACCGTCATTCACACCCGACGCATTGCCGGCGGTGACGGTCTTGTCCGGGCCGTTGACCGGTTTCAATTTAGTCAGGGCTTCAAGCGTGGTGTCGGCGCGAGGGTGTTCGTCCTGGCTGACCACGGTTTCGCCTTTCTTGTGGGCGATCCGTACTTCGACGATTTCCTCGGCAAAGTAGCCGGCAGCCTGGGCGGCGGCCGTCCGTTGCTGACTGCGCAGGGCGAAAGCGTCCTGATCTTCGCGGGAAATTTCGTAATCGTCGGCGACGTTGTCAGCGGTCTGCGGCATTGCGTCGACGCCATACTGCGCCTTCATCAACGGGTTGATGAAACGCCAGCCGATGGTGGTGTCTTCCAGCTTCATGTTGCGCGAAAACGCCGCATCGGCCTTGCCCATCACGAACGGCGCGCGGGACATCGACTCGACACCGCCGGCAATCGCCAGCTCCATTTCACCGCTGGCGATGGCGCGGAACGCCGTGCCGATGGCGTCCATGCCCGATGCGCAGAGGCGATTGAGGGTGACGCCGGGCACGCTGTCCGGCAGACCGGCCAGCAACAGCGCCATGCGCGCCACGTTGCGGTTGTCTTCGCCGGCCTGGTTGGCGCAGCCGAGGAATACTTCGTCGAGGGCGCTCCAGTCCACCGACGGGTTGCGCTCCATCAGGGCCTTGATCGGCACGGCGGCCAGGTCGTCGGCGCGAACCGCCGCCAGACCACCACCGAAACGACCGATGGGGGTACGAATCGCATCGCAGATATAAACGTCGCGCATCATGCTTCTCCCGGTGCCTGGCCGTGGGCCGCTGCGGTGCGGGCTTCGAGATCGCGTAAAGCGCTCAGCTCGACCTCGGTCGGTTCGGCAGTGGTGGCCACCCTGTCGGCAAAACGGATGGCCCAACCGGTGGTGGCGACCACCTGCTCGCGGGTCACGCCCGGGTGCAGCGCGGTGACCACGAACTCATTGGTGCCCTCTTCCGGTTCCATGATGCACAGGTCGGTGATGATGCCGACCGGACCGGCGCCCGGCAGGCCCAGACGTTTGCGCGAATCGCCGCCCTCGCCATGGCCGACCGAAGTGATGAAATCGAGCTTGTCGACAAACGAACGCGCCGACTGCTTGAGGATGATCAGCACGCTTTTCGCGGAGCCGGCGATCTCCGGCGCGCCACCGGCACCCGGCAAGCGCACTTTCGGCTGATGGTAATCGCCGACCACCGTGGTGTTGATGTTGCCGAAACGGTCGACCTGCGCCGCGCCGAGAAAACCGACGTCGATGCGCCCGCCCTGCAGCCAGTAGCGAAAAATCTCACCGGTCGGAACGACGGTGTCGGCGGTTTCCGCCAGCTCGCCGTCACCGATCGACAGTGGCAATACGCTGGGTTTCGCGCCAATCGGGCCCGACTCGTAGATCAGCACCACGTCCGGCGACGAGGTCAGGCGCGCCAGGTTGGCGGCTTTCGACGGCAGGCCGATGCCGACGAAGCACACCGAGCCGTTCTTCAGGCGACGGGCCGCGGCAACGGTCATCATTTCATTGGTGGTGTAAGTCATTACTTGGCCTCCGAAGCAGCGGCCAATTTGGCCTGAAACTCGCTGAAGTCAGCGCAGCCATGGATGTATTCGTTGATCCACGCGGTAAACGTCTCACGGTCGCGGGCGATCGGGTCCCACGCCTGATAGAAACGATTGTCACGCTCGGTGTAACCGTGGGCGTAGGACGGATGCGCGCCACCGGGCACATGGCAGACCGCGCTCAAGGCCCAGGTCGGCAGTACGCAGGCGTTCATCGGCGCGTTGAGGTTGTCGACGATTTCTTCGACGGTAACGATGCAGCGCTTGGCCGCCAGCGCGGCTTCTTTCTGCACGCCGAGGATGCCCCACAGCAGCACGTTGCCCTGACGGTCGGCCTTCTGGGCGTGGATCACGGTCACGTCCGGACGCACCGACGGCACCGCCGCCAGCACTTCACCGGTGAACGGGCAAGTCACGGATTTGATCAGCGGGTTGACCTTCGGCAAGTCGGAACCGGCGTAGGCTCGCAGCACCGCGAACGGCAGGCCGGAGGCGCCGGCGACGTAGGCATTGGCCAGGTCGGCGTGGCTGTGTTCTTCGATTTCCAGTGCGTGGGGCCATTGTTTTTCGACCGCGTCGCGCAGACGGTGCAGCGACCCCACGCCAGGGTTGCCGCCCCAGGAGAAGATCAGCTTGCGTGCACAGCCGGCGCCGATCAGTTGGTCGTAGATCAGGTCAGGCGTCATCCGCACCAGGGTCAGATCTTTCTTGCCCTGACGAATGATTTCATGACCCGCCGCCGTAGGGATCAGGTGAGTGAAGCCTTCGAGCGCGACGGTGTCGCCGTCATTGACGAATTGCTTCACCGCGTCGTGCAGCGAAAGGATCTCAGCCATGGAGCGGGCTCCCGTTTTTGTAGTGGATCGCCAGTGATAAAAAGGCGCGAGGTTGTGCGCCGGAGTCACTGAAGATTAAGCCGCTGATTTTCGCCAAACAATCCGATAATCGACTGAGTGTTCGGTTATCGAACAGATTGTTATCAACCTAATGATCGCCCCGAGTGCGGGGCGATCAACCCCGGTATCAGGTCGCGTCCGCGTGACTGACCAAGCCTTTGATCACCACCGCAGCCGTGGCCAGTCCGGCCGGGATCACCAGCGCTGTCAGCACCTGTTCGAAATTCCACCCCAAGCCCAGCAGGGTCGCGCCCATCCATGCGCCGAGGATGGCGCCGAAGCGGCCGATCCCGAGCATCCACGACACACCGGTCGCCCGGCCCTGGGTCGGATAAAACCGCGCCGCCAGCGACGGCATCGCCGATTGCGCGCCGTTGACGCACATGCCCGCCACCAGCACCAGTGTCGCCAGCAGCGTGATGTTGCCCAGGCTCTGCCCGACCGTGTAGGCAAACACCCCGGCCAGCAGGTAGAAAATGCCGATGACCTTGTGCGGATTGAACCGGTCCATCGCCCAGCCTACGCCGACCGCGCTCAACACCCCGCCGAACTGGAACAACGCGCCGATGAAGGCCGCCTGCTCCATGCTCGCGCCACTGTCGCGCATCAGGGTCGGCAGCCAGCTGGTCAGCAGGTACACGATCACCAGGCCCATGAAGTAGGTCAGCCACAGCAGCAACGTGCCGACGCTGTAGGTGCCCGAGAAAATCACCGCGAACACGTTGCGTGCCTTGACGGTTTTCTGCTCCGGCACGCTGAAACTTGCTGCCTGGGCGACGGTGGCCGGGTCGATCGGCGCGAGGGTCTTGCGCACTTTGTCGGTGCCGCGATTGCGCACCACCAGATAACGCGCCGATTCCGGCAGCCAGAGCAGCAACACCACGGCGAGGATCAGCGGCAGTATCCCGCCGATCAGCAACAGGCTGTGCCAGCCGAACGCCGGAATCAGCTTGGCCGAGATGAATCCGCCGCCGGCCATGCCGAGGTTGAAGCCGCAGAACATGCTGGTCACCAGCAGCGACTTCTTGCGCTCCGGGGTGTATTCCGACAGCAGCGTGGTGGCGTTCGGCATGCCGGCGCCCAACCCCAGACCGGTGAGGAAGCGCAGCACCAGCAATTGCTCGACGTTGGTGGCGTAGGCCGATGCCAGGCTGAAAGCACCGAACAGAAAGACCGCCCCAACCAGTACGACTTTTCGCCCGAAGCGGTCAGCCAACGGCCCGGAGCCGAGGGCGCCGAAGACCATGCCGATCAAAGCGGCGCTCATCACCGGGCCGAGGCTGGCACGGTCGATGCCCCAGTCCTGGGACAGGGCCGGCGCGATGAAACCCATGGCCGCCGTGTCGAGGCCATCCAGGAACACAATCAGGAAACACAGAATCACCACCCGCCACTGATAGCGCGAGATCGGTTGGGCATTGATGAAGGACTGCACGTCGAGGCAGTGACCCACAGCGGACTGAGGCTGGTTCATTATTTTTATTCCACGCAAAAAACGCAGTCGAACGGCGACCGGCCAAAGACTGGCACGGACACAAGCATATAAGGAGGGAATCGGGCGTTGCGCTAAAACCGGCAACAGGAACGGGAGCGGCGACAGTCGGGGAACGTGCGCATGGGAAGTTGCCTCTTGTCATTATTATGGGAGTCGACAATCCGGCGGGCTCATTCACAACAGCGCCGGATGACGCTGCCGCGACATTAATGATCCGGGGGTTTTAGCGTCAATTCGATAAACGCAACTCTGTGCGTTTATCGAACAGCTTCATCAGGCGAACAACTGCGCGCTGAGGTCGCGACTGGCGCTGAGCAGACCCGGCAGAAAGCGCTGTTCCAGTTCGGTACGGCTGACGCGACCGGCGTGGGTGCTGACGTTGAGCGCGGCCACCACCTGGCCGGAAGCGTCATACACCGGCACCGCAATCGAACGCAGGCCTTGTTCCAGTTCCTGATCGACGATGCACCAGCCCTGCTGCCGCACTTCCTGCAGACATTCGAGCAAGGACTCGGGGGTGTGCAGCGTGCGACTGGTCTTGGCCACCAGTTCAGCGTGGTCGAGGTACTCGCGCAGCGACGTGTCGTCCAGCGCCGCCAGCAGGATCCGGCCCATGGACGTGCAATACGCCGGCAGCCGCCCGCCCACCGACAGGTCCACCGAAATCAGGCGCTGGGTGGTGGCCGAGCGCGCGATGTAAAGAATGTCGTCGCCTTCCAGGGTGGCCATGTTGCAGGCTTCGTGCAGTTGTTCGCTCATGCGGTCGAGGTACGGCTGGGCGGAGACTGCCAGCGGCGTCGAAGACAGATAGGCGTGACCGAGGGTCAGTACTTTGGGCAGCAACGAATAAGTACGGCCGTCGGTGGTGGCGTAACCGAGTTTGATCAAGGTGTGCAGGCAACGTCGCACGGCGGCGCGGGGGATTTCCGTACGGTGGCTGATCTGGGCGATGGTCAGGTGGCGCTTGCGTTCCTGAAACGCCTGGACCACGGCCAGGCCTCGGGCCAGGGAAGTCATGAAGTCCGGATCGCCGGTCAGGGCCTGGATGCGTTTGGCCGGCGAGGCGACGATCGGCGGCGCTACCGAGGTGAAGGAATTGCGCATTTGATCGTTCATGTCAGGTCCTTTTTTCTTGTTCGGATCAACGGCTATACAAGCGGCTCGCAGACAGATGCACAAGCGCCAGATCGCCAACACCGGGCGATTATCGAACCGTCGACCGATAATCGCAAACGCGCCCTCCGACCCGGATGAAACGACTCTGTAAAGTTTCCAACGCGATATCACTCATGCGCCCGGCCCTTAGTTGATCGACTAAATGACGCCAGAAACACAACACCCGGAAACAACGACGCAACTACCGGTAAAAGTTGCGAGTCACAAAACAATCACACATCCGGAACCGTTTTTAACTTGGCAAAGATAGTCAATCCCGAATCGGCCGCTATAATGCACCTCAATGGCGTCGCACTTTTATTGGCCGTCGACGCCATTCGCTGAGGTAATGTCCATTGCCTTCAGCCCCGGCCAGCGCCTGATGATCATCACCCATGCACCGCCAGCGCGCTCGCTGAAACAGGAAACTGATGCTGCGTCAGTTTTAATCTGGTGCCGTAGCCGCCTGTAACATGGAAGTCTTGACCGCCCTGCCGACAACACCGCTGCCTGTTCAGGCCGCGTCTTGTTGGCGAACCGGTTCAATCGATTCGTTGCAGTGCGTTTCACCAGACATTTATCTCAACTCATACAGGTAGCACTGTGACGAAAGACGAACTGCGCGCGGAACTTGAGCGCCAGGAACAACGTTACAAGGAAGTTTACGGCGGGGAAGTCACCACCTACGCCGCTCAGCCGGAACCGGAACGCAAAGCCTGGCGTAAACGCCCTACCGTTCAGGATCAGGTCTTCCAGCAAGAACTGAAAAAAATGGAAGAGGAACTCAAAGCCGAAGAGCCTTGATGCCTTCCTTTGAGACTTTCGAGGGTAAGCGTACTCACCGGGTTACAAGCACGGTGGACTGACGATGCCTTGCGCGCCCGCTACCCGCGGGCAGCGGCCAACTCCCCTGTATTGCACAGGTCTGGAGCATGTCAGACACGTTTCTCAGATATTTCATACAAGCTTCTACCCCCTCCCGCCTCCCGGCCAATCCGCCGGCGCTTTGCATTTTTATCAATTGAATCAAAGCCTTGCAAAACCCTGCAAAAAGCTCGGGCAATGCACCTTGATACAAATTAATTTGGCGAAGAAGGTTACCGATGAGCAGGTAGGGGATCGATTTCCAGTCTTTTCTGGCATAATCGCGCCCCCTTATGACCGGGTCAGAAAACCTTCATGATCGATTTATTCAGCGGACTGGATGCCTGGGTGCTTGTGAGCCTCCTGCTCGCCCTGACATTTGTCCTCGCCTTCGAGTTCATCAATGGATTTCATGACACCGCTAACGCGGTAGCCACTGTTATCTACACCAAAGCGATGCCGCCTCACCTGGCGGTGTTCTTCTCGGGCGTGTTCAACTTCCTCGGCGTATTGCTGGGCGGCGTCGGCGTGGCGTATGCCATCGTCCACCTGCTGCCGGTAGAACTGTTGATCAACGTGAACACCGGACATGGTCTGGCAATGGTGTTCTCGCTGCTCGCCGCCGCCATCGCCTGGAACCTGGGCACCTGGTACTTCGGTATCCCGGCCTCCAGCTCCCACACCCTGATCGGTTCGATCCTCGGTGTCGGCCTGGCCAACGCCCTGATCAACGACATTCCGCTGGGTGATGGCGTGAACTGGCAGAAAGCGATCGATATCGGCGCTTCGCTGGTGTTCTCGCCGATGGCTGGCTTCCTGGTGGCCGCACTGGTGCTGATCGGCCTCAAGTGGTGGCGCCCGCTGTCGAAAATGCACAAGACCCCGGAACAACGCCGCAAGATCGACGACAAGAAGCATCCACCTTTCTGGAATCGCCTGGTCCTGGTGATGTCGGCCATGGCCATGAGCTTCGTGCACGGCTCCAACGATGGTCAGAAAGGCATCGGCCTGATCATGCTGGTCCTGATCGGTATCGTGCCTGCGCAGTTCGTGCTCGACCTGAACAGCACCACCTATCAGATCGAACGCACTCGCGACGCAACCCTGCACCTGAGCCAGTTCTACCAGCGCAACGCCGCCACCCTTGGCGAATTCCTGGCCCTGGGCAAAAGCGTCGAAGGCGACCTGCCGGAGAAATTCCGCTGCAACCCGCAGCAGACCGAACCGACCATTTCCGCCCTGCTCCACACCCTCAAAGGTGTATCGGACTACCACTCGCTGCCGGCGGAAAGCCGCATCGAAGTGCGCCGCTACCTGCTCTGCCTGGACGACACCGCGAAGAAAGTCGCCAAGCTCCCGGGCCTGGAAGCTCGTGAAAAAGCCGACCTGGACAAGCTGCGCAAAGACCTGACCACCACCACCGAATACGCCCCGTTCTGGGTGATTCTGGCGGTCGCCCTGGCCTTGGGCCTTGGCACCATGATCGGCTGGAAACGCGTGGTCCTGACCATTGGCGAGAAAATCGGCAAGCAAGGCATGACCTATGCACAGGGCATGTCGGCACAGATCACCGCAGCGAGCATGATCGGCCTGGCCAACATCTTCAGCCTACCGGTGTCCACCACCCACGTCCTGTCCTCGGGCGTGGCCGGCACCATGGTCGCCAACAAAAGCGGCCTGCAAGGCGGCACGGTGAAAACCATCCTGCTGGCCTGGGTCCTGACCCTGCCGGCCACCGTGGCCCTGTCGGCCGGCTTGTTCTGGCTGGCGTCGAAGGCGCTGGGTAGCTGATAGATCGTGGTAATGAAAAAGGCGTGATTCGAGAGGATCACGCCTTTTTTGTTGCCTTCAGAAATGGAACGCGGAGCGTCCCGGGCTGCATTCCCACGCGGAGCGTGGGAACGATCAAAAGCAAAAGCAGCCCCCATTCGCTTCCCGCTTCTCACCACTCAACACAATGAGCGTTAGCTCGAGTACCGCTTTTGACGTGCCGGCCCCATCGGCAGGCTGAGTGGAGGGATTTATCCGGGGGTGGGCGCGAAGCGCCGTTCGACGAAGTCGAACACATCGAGAGGAGGTGCAGCGAAGCAAACCGTAGGCGATGCCCCCGGATGAATCCCGGAGCGAAGGAACACCGAGCCAAAGCGAGGTGCCGAACGCAGGGGCCAAGCCTTTTGGTTCCTTTTTGGCGTCTGAAAAAGGGACTCGCCGTAAGGGCGAAACCGCCAGTGGCAACACCCAAAGAAACGGATATTCACAAAGAACACCCAAAGCATGGTCGGCCCAAAGGCCGCCAAGAAGACAAAAAAAAGGGCAACCGAAGTTGCCCAAAATGCCTTGCGTGCTCATCAAACCCGGAAGAACTAAGGCTTCTTGCGCTTATTCGCATCCTTCCAGATAAAAAATCCAAACCCTGCAAAAAACAGAACCATGAGCCCCACCGTCAGAACCCCGGCAAACACCACGTTATCGAAAAACATGACTGGCCTCCTGGCCCCTGCTTTGCTGCGATGGAGCTAAGTTAACCAATCAGGCAGGCGCAGGAATTGACCGGGATCAATACCGGTCAAGGTGCGGAGGAAAGGAAGGGAAATAACTGACCTGCATCAACGGATACAGGGGGAGATCAACGCTTTTTCGGTTTGTTTTTCGACTTTTTCTTCGGTTTTCCCAACGGCATGGCCTGTTCGAAGGCCTTGCGCACTTCATTCAGGCGTTTTTCGTTGAGGTCGTGAACCCGCTTGGCGCGTTCGGTGCTGAGGTCGATCAGTTTGTCGTCTTGGCTCATGGCGTTCGATACATCGCTTGGACTGAATCACAACTGCCGGATCGCCGACAGGACTGCGCCAATAATGCGGCCTCACGTCGGCGCTGACCAGCCATCGACGTACAACAAATCGTGTATTCAAGACGCGGTGGTCGGGCAGCCTCAGATCTCGATGTCGACCCACAAGCCCTGACGCGGCTGGTCTTCCATCAGCGGCACCACCGGCACGGTGTTGTCGGCATTGAGTTCGGTGCCCGGCACGGCGAGGTGTTCTTCCGGATCTTCGTCGGCTTCGCGCTTGCGACGCTCACGCTCCTGCTGGCGGCGCTGCTCTTCGCGCAGCAGATAACCATCCTCTTCCGGATCGCGCTTTTGCAGGTCGATGGTGCTTTCGTTTGAGCTTTCCTGCACCGGCACCACCGGGGGAATGTCCGGCCGCTGGCGGATCGGGTCCTGCTGGGATGTGATCGGCACGGCGCTCAGGGGGAGCATCGGTGGCAGCATATGAAGGGTCTCCTGTCAGCAGGCTATCGGCTGCGGCATCGGGGCCTTGAGCCATCGGTCGAAAACTTGTGACCGGGTTGGCACTCAATCGTGCCGCCAGCGCTCCTGAAACCGACGCATGACCTAATCTTCCCTCAGTCGGCCGTCGGCATTTAATGGCCGCAACGACGCCTAATCCTTTGGCCTCAGGGCCTCATTCCGTTAAGATAGCCCGCTTTTTCAAGGTGGGAGTCAGGCAGCATGGCGCAGCAGTATCAACCGGGGCAACGCTGGATCAGTGACAGCGAAGCAGAGCTTGGTTTAGGCACCGTTCTGGCACAGGACGGCCGCTTGTTGACCGTGCTTTACCCGGCCACTGGCGAAACCCGCCAGTACGCGCTAAGGAATGCGCCTTTGACCCGCGTGCGATTCTCGCCGGGCGACTCCATCACTCACTTCGAAGGCTGGAAGATGACCGTGCGCGAAGTCGAGGATGCCGATGGCCTGCTCGTCTATCACGGTCTGAACGCCGAGAACGAAGCCGTCACCCTGCCGGAAACCCAGCTGTCGAACTTCATTCAGTTCCGTCTGGCCAGCGACCGTCTGTTCGCCGGGCAGATCGACCCGCTGTCGTGGTTCTCCCTGCGCTACCACACCCTGGAACACACCAGCCGCCAGTTGCAGTCCTCCCTGTGGGGCCTGGGCGGCGTGCGTGCGCAGCCGATCGCGCACCAGTTGCACATTGCCCGTGAAGTCGCCGACCGCATCGCGCCGCGGGTATTGCTGGCGGACGAAGTGGGCCTGGGCAAGACCATCGAAGCCGGTCTGGTGATCCATCGCCAACTGCTTTCCGGCCGCGCCAATCGCGTGCTGATCCTGGTACCGGAAAACCTCCAGCACCAATGGCTGGTGGAAATGCGCCGCCGCTTCAACCTACAGGTCGCGCTGTTCGACGAAGAACGCTTCATCGAAAGCGATGCCTCCAACCCGTTCGAAGACACCCAGCTGGCCCTGGTGGCGCTGGAGTGGCTGGTCGAAGACGAAAAGGCCCAGGACGCGCTGTTCGCCGCCGGCTGGGACCTGATGGTGGTCGACGAAGCACACCACCTGGTGTGGCACGAAGACAAGGTCAGCCCGGAATACTCCTTGGTCGAGCAGCTTGCCGAGACGATCCCGGGCGTGCTGCTGCTCACCGCCACCCCGGAACAACTCGGTCAGGACAGTCACTTCGCCCGTCTGCGCCTGCTCGACCCGAACCGCTTCCACGACCTGGCCGCCTTCCGCGCCGAAAGCGAGAACTATCGCCCGGTGGCCGAAGCCGTTCAGGAACTGCTGGACAAGGGCCGCCTCTCGGCCGAAGCGCACAAGACCATTCACGGTTTCCTCGGCAACGAAGGCGAAGCCCTGCTGACCGCCGTCAACGATGGCGACAGCGAAGCCAGCGCCCGCCTCGTGCGCGAACTGCTCGACCGCCACGGCACCGGCCGCGTGCTGTTTCGCAACACCCGCGCCGCCGTGCAGGGTTTCCCGGAGCGCAAACTGCATCCGTACCCGCTGCCGTGCCCGGACGAATACCTCGAACTGCCACTGGGCGATCACGCCGAGCTGTATCCGGAAGTCAGCTTCCAGGCCCAGCCGGACGCCAGTGAAGAAGAACGCTGGTGGAAATTCGACCCGCGCGTCGAGTGGCTGATCGATCAGCTGAAAATGCTCAAGCGCACCAAAGTGCTGGTGATCTGCGCCCACGCCGAAACCGCGATGGACCTGGAAGACGCCCTGCGCGTACGTTCCGGCATTCCGGCCACGGTGTTCCATGAAGGCATGAACATCCTCGAGCGTGACCGCGCCGCCGCCTACTTCGCCGACGAAGAGTTTGGCGCGCAGGTGCTGATCTGCTCGGAAATCGGCAGTGAAGGCCGCAACTTCCAGTTCGCTCACCACCTGGTGCTGTTCGATCTGCCGTCGCACCCGGACCTGCTGGAGCAGCGGATCGGTCGTCTGGACCGGATCGGCCAGAAACACATCATCGAACTGCACGTGCCGTACCTGGAAACCAGCCCGCAAGAGCGTCTGTTCCAGTGGTATCACGAAGCGCTGAACGCGTTCCTCAACACCTGCCCGACCGGCAACGCCTTGCAGCACCAGTTCGGCCCGCGCCTGCTGCCGCTGCTGGAAGAGGCTGACGACGGCGAGTGGCAGACGCTGATCGACGAAGCACGCACCGAGCGCGAGCGTCTGGAAGCCGAGCTGCACACCGGTCGCGACCGCCTGCTGGAGCTGAACTCCGGCGGCGCCGGCGAAGGTGACGCGCTGGTCGAGGACATCCTCGAGCAAGACGATCAGTTCGCCCTGCCGATCTACATGGAAACCCTGTTCGACGCGTTCGGCATCGACAGCGAAGACCATTCGGAAAACGCCCTGATCCTCAAGCCGAGCGAGAAGATGCTCGACGCCAGTTTCCCGCTGGGCGACGACGAAGGCGTGACCATCACCTACGACCGCAACCAGGCGCTGTCGCGCGAAGACATGCAGTTCATCACTTGGGAACACCCGATGGTGCAGGGCGGCATGGACCTGGTGCTGTCCGGTTCGATGGGCAACACCGCCGTCGCGCTGATCAAGAACAAGGCGTTGAAGCCAGGCACCGTACTGCTGGAACTGCTCTACGTCAGCGAAGTGGTTGCGCCGCGCTCGCTGCAACTGGGCCGTTACCTGCCGCCGGCCGCCCTGCGCTGCCTGCTCGATGCCAACGGCAACGACCTGTCGGCCCGTGTGGCGTTCGAAACCCTGAACGATCAGCTGGAAAGCGTGCCGCGCGCCAGCGCCAACAAGTTCATCCAGGCCCAGCGCGATCAGTTGACGCCACGGATCAACGCCGGTGAAGACAAGGTCACCCCGCGTCACGCCGAGCGCGTGGCCGAGGCCCGCCGTCGTCTGGCAGCCGATACCGACGAAGAACTGGCACGCCTGACCGCGTTGCAGGCGGTCAACCCGACCGTACGCGACAGCGAGCTGGTGGCCCTGCGCAAACAGCGCGAGCAAGGCCTGGCCATGCTCGACAAGGCTGCGCTGCGACTGGAAGCAATCCGGGTGCTGGTCGCAGGCTAAACCGCCCTGCTCCATCGCCAAAAACGAAAAGGCCCGCAGCGATGCGGGCCTTTTTGTTTGTCTGAGGTTACGCAGTCACCGCTGCACCATCCGGCTCCACCACTGCCGACAACCCCTCCTTCATCCGCTTCGCATCCCGCACAAAACACCGCGACGCCAGAAACAGAAACACCATCGTAAAGAACAGCGCCACCGGGATCAGGTACATCGCGTCATGCAGGCCGACAGCCTTGAACGCCTCGGTCATCTGCTCGGCCCCCGCCGAAATCATGGCCGACTGGGCAAAGTGATCGGACAAACCACCGACCACCACCGGCCCCAGACCGCCGCCGAGCAGATACAGCCCGGCAAAGAACAGCGCCATCGCCGTGGCCCGCAGGCGCGGTTCGACCACATCCTGAATCGCCGTGTAGACACAGGTGTAGAAGTTATAGGCAAACAGCCAGCCGACACTGAACAGCGCGACAAACACACCGATCTCGATCCGCCCGGCATGCAGCGCCCAGGCGGTGCACACCGTCGAGATGATCAGGCTGAACGCCGCAAACAACAGTCGACCACTGGCCACGCGCTGGTGAATCTTGTCGGCGATCCAGCCGCCCAGGGTCAGACCGATCAAGCCGGTCACCCCGACGATCAAACCCGTGGCCACCGCCGCCTCCTGCAACGGCATCAGGAAATAGCGCTGCAGCATCGGCACCAGAAACGAGTTGCAGGCATACGTCGCAAAGTTGAAACACAGCCCCGCCAGCACCAGCCACAGGAACGTCGGCACCGCCAGCACCCGGCGGATCGGCTTGTCGACCTTCTCTTGCGACACCTGCACGGTTTCCGCCGCGCCGCGCTTGGGTTCCTTGATGAAGAACATGAACACCGCCAGCAGCAACCCCGGCACGGCAGCGATGAAGAACGGCGCACGCCAGCTGTCGAACGCCTTGACCATCGCACCGATGGTGAAGAACGCCAGCAGCAGCCCCAACGGCAGGCCCAGCATGAAAATCCCCATGGCTCGCGCCCGGCGGTGGGCCGGGAACAGGTCACCGATCAGCGAGTTGGCCGCCGGTGCGTAACTGGCCTCGCCGATGCCGATGCCCATGCGCACCAGCAGAAAACTCCAGAAACTGCCGACCAGGCCGTTGACCGCCGTCAGCGCGCTCCAGGTCGCCAGCCCCCAGCCCATCAACTTGCTGCGCGAGCCGATGTCAGCCATGCGCCCCAATGGCAGGCCGGCGATGGCGTAGACGATGGTAAATGCGGTGCCGACGATCCCCAGCTGAAAGTCGCTGAGGTGCCACTCCATGCGGATCGGCTCGATGATGATCGCCGGGATGGTGCGATCGAAGAAATTGAACAGGTTGGCGAGGAACAACAGGAACAGAATGCGCCAGGCATTCGCCGCTTGGGTCGAGTTCTGCATGGGTCCGTCTCTTTTATTGTTATAGGGCTTCACTGCCGACGCATCCGAGCCCGGAACCTGCAATCTAGTCAGGCAGGTAGGACCTGTCTGTCATCATTCGCCAGGCTGATGTTGACCCATGGCACTGTAACGAAACGTAAGCCCTTGATAAGGCTCGAATCCCCCGAAAACCGGGGGTTTTGCGGAAAAATCCGGCAATGAAAAAATACTTTCTCGCCCCCCTTCCCAACGCCGTGGCAAAGCCTAGAATGGCCGCCGGATCCGTCCGGATCCAGCCGATCAATCCCTTTGATGCCCCTCCCATGTCCGATGTCAGTCCGTGTCTGAATTGCGGTGCCTGCTGTTCCCATTTTCGTGTGTCATTTTTCTGGGGTGAATGCGCATCCTCCGGCGGAACCGTGCCTGATGAACTGGTCACCCAGATCACGCCCAGCCGGGTCGCCATGATCGGTACCGACCGCAAGGCGCCGCGCTGCACCGCGCTTGAAGGCGAGGTCGGAAAGGCCGTGAGTTGCACGATCTACGACAAGCGCTCCAGCCCCTGCCGCGAGTTCGAGGCGTCGTGGGAAAACGGTGAACAGAACGTTGACTGTGACAAGGCCCGCGCCCGCTTCGGCCTGCCACCGTTGCAACCGCACTGGAACGAGGTCGCCTGAGCCTTAGCGCCAATCGCTATGGCGCTCATGCCAAAATCATTAGAACCAATGTGCCACCACGGCTTGCGCCCCGAAATCGGCCTCTATACTGCATTCATTCGCCTGCGTTGATGACGCAGTAAGGAAGCACTCAGAGACGGGGCATGCTATGGAGTGGCTTGGTTTGCAGTTTGTTGCCGAGCTGCCGGAGAGCGGGCAGGTCATCCTCAATTGCACACACAACCCCTTGCTGGTGCTGGTCGCCTATCTGGTGGCGTGTGCCGCGAGTTTCGCCACCCTCGACATGGCGGAACGCGTCGGCCATGCCGAAGACCCCGGATCGCGCCGGCTCTGGCGCTGGATCGGCGCCACTTGCCTGGCCGGCGGCATCTGGGCCATGCATTTCATCAGCATGCTGGCGTTCCAGACACCGATCGACATCCAGTACGACCTGGCCATTACCCTGTTCTCCCTGGTGATCGCCCTGCTGGCTTCCTGGCTGGCGATGCACACCCTCAGCGAACCGCAGCCCAGTCTGCTGCAATACTTCAAGACCGCCATCGTCATCGGCCTGGGCATTGCCGGCATGCATTACGTCGGCATGGCCGCCATGCAGTCCGCCGCCACCGCCTACTACGAGCCGACCCTGTTCGGCCTGTCGATCCTGATTGCCATCGGTGCCAGTTTCGCCGCACTGTGGGTGGCGGGGAATTTGCGTGAAGGCAGCGGCCTGCACAACCAGATGCTCAAATACGTGGCCACCCTGATTCTCGGGGCCGGCATCATCAGCATGCATTTCACCGGCATGGCGGCGTTGCATCTGGTCCTGCCGGAGGGAAACATTCCCACACTGAGGGCCGAAACCAGTCATCTGCAACTGGGGCTCACTGTCGCCTTCATCACCCTGCTGATCCTCGGCAGCGCCATCAGCGCCGCACTCGCCGACAAGAAACTGCAGAACAAGGAGCAAGACCTGCGTCGGGTCAACATGTTGCTCAGCCAGCTCGATCAGGCGCGGATGTCGCTGCAACAGGCCGCCAATTACGACGCCCTGACCAACCTGATCAACCGTCGCGGCTTCAACCAGCTCTTTGCCGAGAAGCTCAGCCAGAAATCCACCGAGGGCGGCATGCTCGCGGTGATGTTTCTCGACATCGACCACTTCAAGCGCATCAATGACAGCCTCGGTCATGATGCCGGTGACGAGTTGCTCAAGGTCATCGCCCAGCACATCAAAGGTTCGGTACGTGGCCATGAAGACGTGGTCGCGCGTTTCGGCGGCGATGAGTTCTGCATCCTCATCGGCCTGCGCGACCGCGAGGAAGCACGCAACCTGGCCCAACGCATCATGCTCAAGATGAAAGAACCGATCGAACTGGCCGGGCGACGCATGGTGATGACCACCAGTATCGGTATCAGCCTGTTTCCCGAGGACGGCACCACTTGCGAGGAACTGCTCAAGCACGCGGATCTGGCGCTGTATCAATCCAAGGGTGCCGGGCGCAACGGCGTGCACTTTTTCGATTCCAACCTGAAAAACCGCGCCAGCCTGGAACTGCAACTGGAGGAAGAACTGCGCCATGCCCTGCGCGAAGAGAACGGGTTGATGCTGTATTACCAGCCGATCTTCGAACTGAAGACCGGCAAGGTCACCAAGCTCGAAGCGCTGATTCGCTGGCAGCATCCGTTACATGGCCTGCTGACTCCGGACCGTTTTATTGCCATCGCCGAAAACAATGGCCTGATCGCCGAACTGGACAATTGGGTGCTGCGCAAGGCCTGTGAAGACCTTGGCGAACTGTCGCGCCACGGCTGCGATGACCTGAAGATCGCCTGGAACTGCTCACCCCTGAACCTGGCCCGGGAAGAACTGGCCAATGAAATCGAACGCGCCTTGCGCAGCGCCGGCGTCGCCCCTGAACGCCTTGAGCTGGAGGTGACCGAGAACGCCCTGATGGGCAACATCGCCAATACGCTGGTGCTGTTGCGGCAGATCCGCGCTCTGGGCGTGTCGCTGTCGATCGATGACTTCGGCACCGGTTATTCGTCCCTGGCCTATCTCAAGCGTCTGCCGCTCAACACCTTGAAAGTCGATCGCTCGTTCATCCTCGACATCCCCAAGGCTACCGCCGACATGGAAATCGTCCAGGCGATCATCGTCATGGCCCACACCCTGCACTTGCAGGTGGTCACCGAAGGCGTGGAAAGCCTGGAGCAATATGAATTCCTCGAGCGTTCAGGCTGCGACTTCATTCAAGGTTACCTGCTCAGCCGTCCGGTGCCGCTGCACGAACTGCGCCCGGTCCTCGAAGAGATCAATCAGCGCAAACACGCCCACCCGGTCAATCCGCTGACGCTGGCTCGCGGTACATTTTCACCAGTGTCGATGGATCTCTCTCCAAAAAGCCCTGCGCCCCATGCAGGCGCATCAGTTGTGCGGCCAATCCGCTGATCGGCGTGGCCGAGCCGACTTCACGGGAAAACTTCACCGCCGTATCGAGATCCTTGAGCAGCGTGCGCACGTGCCATTTCACCGGCTCGAAACGGCTGTCGGCCATTTGCGGGGCGAGGATCTGCAGCGGCTTCGAATCGGCAAAACCACCGGCCAGCGCCTCGGCAATCAGGCTGGCGTCGACCCCGGACTGCTTGGCCAGCGCGACCACTTCGGCGATCACCAGCGCATTGCAGGCAACGATCATCTGATTGCAGGCCTTGGTCACCTGACCGGCGCCGACGCCGCCCATGTGCGTGACGCGCTGACCGAGAGTGAGCAACACCGGGCGAACCCGATCAAGATCTACGGCATCACCACCGACCATGATCGCCAGGCTGCCGGCCTCCGCGCCAACGACACCGCCGGACACCGGTGAGTCGAGCCAGGCCATGCCGGTCTTTTGCGCCAGTTCTGCTGCCATCTCGCGCGTCGCCGTCGGCTCAAGGCTGGAAAAGTCCACCAGCAACTGACCGCTTTTTGCGCCTTCGGCAACGCCGGCCGGGCCAAACACCACCTCGCGGACCACCGCCGTATCGGCCAGGCAGAGCATCACCACGTCGGCCTGCCCGCACAGTTCGGCCGGGGTCGCGACTTGCCGGGCACCCGCCTCGACCAGCGGCGCGCACTTGTCCGGGTTGCGGTTCCACACCGTCAGCGGATAACCCGCCGCCAGCAGACGCCGGCACATCGGCAGCCCCATCAGTCCGATTCCGGCAAACCCCAACGAAGGTAGCGTTGACATCATTTAGCCTCCTTTTGATTAAAGATCGCCGAATAATGGCCGATCCATCATCAATCAGGAAAGGATTCCCCCGTGCGACACACAGGCAAAGACCCTGACGCACGGGCCAAATACGCGCAGCAAAAAGACGCGAGATTCCCATTCCGTGAGGCTCGACGACAGTGGTCGCCGAGCCAACCAGTCCAGGTAAATGGCGCACAATGACTTCTAAAAACAATCCGGCCACTGCGGTATCCGATCTGACCCTGAGCCCTGCGGCGAACAGCCCTGCCCCGATGAAGCCATTGCCTCCTTCGCGCCCTCTGGGCACCCAGCAATACCTGTACTTCACCGAAACCAACACTGACCGCATCCTCGATAACCTCGACGGCCTGCGTGACCTGGTATTCCCGCGCCCGCCGCACCTGGAAGGCGACAACGAGCAGCACAATGACCAGGAATTCCCGTCGGTGTGCCTGATCGGCCTCGGTCGCTGCGGCTCCAACATCGCCCTCGACGTGGCGGAGCTGGTGTACAACGCGCGCAAGTTCTACCTCAACGAATTCAACAACGAAGACCGCGTGGCTGACCGTCGCCTGGCCTCCGACAAAGGCTACAGCCCGGCCCAGTGGATCAAGCAAAACCTGCGGATCGGCCCGAACAAGTCGACCAAACCGGTGTTCCTGGTTGAGCCGCTGGTGATGCTCGGCGACCTCGACAAGGACATTGCCGGACGCATCCGCTTCTCGCGCAAGGGTGAAAAGAGCGGCTTCCTGCGCGACTACAGCAAAATGAAGATCATGGACTTGTCCGAAGTCCACGCCGGTGGCGCCGGTAACGCGCCGATCCTCGGCCAGTACCTGGCGAAGATCATCCTGAACAAGGACACCCAGCGCTTCTCCAGCCCCGACTGGAAAATGATCCACTCGTACCTGATCGACAGCTGCGGCATCAAGGCCAACCAGTCGCGCCTGTACTTCTCGATCTTCAGTGCCGGCGGCGGTACCGGTTCGGGCATGGCCTCGGAATTCGGCCTGGCCCAGCAGCACTCGTACATGAACAAGACGTTCGACACCAAGCCGATGGACGAACATGACGGCAAGAGCGGTCATTCGTTCGTGTTCGAGCCGATCTTCACCAGCGGCATCTGCGTGCTGCCGAACATTTCCGACCATCGCAGCGAAATGTCCGAGGCGCTGCACATCAACGCCGGTCGCCTGCTGTGCAAATACCTCTCGGAAGAATGGGATTTCTCGTACAACTTCGCCAACGAAGACAGCAGCGAAGCCAGCGTCATGGGTCGTATCCGCCCATGGAACGCGATGATGCTGATCTCCAACGACATCATGCGTTACGCCGAAGAGAGCGATGACGGCAACATCCAGAACATTGATGTCAATGCGATGGAGAAGCACGCCAACCAGTACATCTCGCAGCAGATCTTCAACATTCTGACGGCCCAGGCGGTTACGACCGACTACGACCAGAACTATTTCCGTCGCGCCGGCATCGACATCGGCGAGACCATTCGCCTGGACGCCAACGACCTGTTCATGAGCCTGGCCGGTCCGGTGGCGATTGCCTACGCCGAATCCGTGGTGCCGGAAACCCCGCCGCCGAGCAGCGACAAGTTCAAGGTGTTCGACAAAGAGCCGCAGCGCCTGAACATCGACGACCTGTTCTTCCGCTCCATCGACCTGCCGCACTTCAACAAGGTGACCCAGGCCATCGAAGGCATCAGCCTGCTGCCGATCGAATCCAAGCGTTATCGCGCCTCGCTTGAGCAGTACAAGAATTCCGGCTACGACGCCGCCGCGCTGCACGACCTGCACTTCTTCAAGAACTGCTCGTCGGTGGTCTCGATCGTTTCGCTGCCGAAAGACTACAAGCTGTCGTACATGGACCTGAACCGGTTGAAGACCCACCTCAACAGCCTGTTCCCCAACACCACGCTCAAGCGCTACGCGCTGGTGATCGGTGCTTCGGCCAACCTGTCGCTGACCACACTGATCGCCAAGAGCCCGTGCCTGTCGGACGACTTCCTGACCCTGATCGTGGCGTTCATCAAGCGTTGCTTCGCGAAGAATCCGTACCGTTTCGACGAGACCCTCGACAACTCGATCCTCGACTTCATCATCAACGAAGAATTCGACGAAGAACGTATCGATGACCTGCTCAACGAATTCGAGAACCCGGCGAAGATCCTCGATACCAACTGGTACGCGATCAAGCCGATGTACGAGAAGAAGTACCGCGAGCTGATCAACGACAAAGAGAAGTTTGTCTCGATCAACGACATTCGCCTGTCGCGCGATTGCGTGAAGAAGTCGATCAAGTACCTGCGCGAGATCTATCGCCACCGGATCGGCAAGACCAAGGTTATTTCGCTCAACAATCACACCGGCAAGACTTACTCGGTCTGACCCCGGAAAGAGGCGACCCCATCGCGAGCAGGCTCGCTCCCACATTGGAATTTGTTTCCCTGTGGGAGCGAGCCTGCTCGCGATGAGGCCCTCGAATTCCCCCGATTTATTCAGCCTTCCAACATCCAGAAACAATTAAGCAGCCCGAAGGCTGCTCAATAAACTGTGCCCGTTACGTTTACGTCACCGTTATGCCACCCCCGCCTGTGGCATTTCTCTACGGCAACGTGCCATCACGCTACTCGGCTACACACTTTTCCCCGGCCATCACGCGCACCAACGAGGTGCAACCCCTCAGGCCGACGCCCTTTCCTGGACCAGAATCCACGGCCGCACCACCACCGCCCACATCTCGGGATCACGTTCGAAAATATCCAGCGCCCGCGTTTCAGACAGCTTGGCGACCTTGTCTTCGGCCAGCCAGGCAGCGACTTTCTCGCCCTGATCCGATGCCACGGCCTCGGCCACGGCGATCAAATCCAGGTCAGCGTCGACCCACAATAGGGCACCCTGAGCGTAGAAGCGCTCCAGCTCTTTCCAGGTAATAGATGCGGTTTCACCAAGCAGCTTGGCATAGAGGGTGCTAGGTTCTTGATTCATGGGACTGTCCGGAAAAGAAATCGGCGCGAATGATAACGTCGGTGGTCCGGCAGAAAAACCCGGTAGCAAAAGGCTGTACCGAACGAAAAGCGCAGGAAAGCCAAGGAATGCTGATGATTGGGGCATAAGCCCTCTGAAAGCCCCGCCGCAATTCTGTCTTTTTCTTTCATTAAAGCGACATCTCCAGAATTTGCCCCTGGGCGCCAGCTTCCCAGGCCAACAACCGGCGCTCTACACTGTACCGGTACAGTTGCCGGGGGCATTTCCGGACGATATCGCGAAGATATCCAGCCCGGTTCTGCTGCTACGGCGTCAGGACTCTAAAAAAATACAACAGTAAGAGTGGAGCACTATGACTAAGGCTACTAAGCAGATTTCCAAACTGTTTGCCGCTATGGTACTGGCCGGGGTTGCCAGCCATTCGTTCGCAGCTGACACCATCAAGATCGGTATCGCCGGCCCTAAAACCGGCCCGGTAGCCCAGTACGGCGACATGCAGTTCAGTGGCGCCAAAATGGCCATCGAACAGATCAACGCCAAGGGCGGCGTCGACGGCAAGAAGCTCGAAGCCGTTGAATACGATGACGCTTGCGATCCGAAACAAGCGGTAGCCGTTGCGAACAAGGTCGTCAACGACGGCGTCAAGTTCGTGGTCGGTCACCTGTGCTCCAGCTCCACTCAGCCTGCTTCGGACGTTTACGAAGACGAAGGCGTGATCATGATCACCCCGGCTGCCACCAGCCCGGACATCACCAGCCGCGGTTACAAAATGGTGTTCCGCACCATCGGTCTGGACAGCGCCCAGGGCCCTGCCGCCGGTAACTACATTGCCGATCACGTGAAACCGAAAATCGTTGCTGTCCTGCACGACAAACAGCAATACGGCGAAGGCATCGCCACCGCCGTGAAGAAAACCCTGGAAGGCAAGGGCGTCAAGGTTGCCGTGTTCGAAGGCGTGAACGCCGGCGACAAAGACTTCTCCTCGATGATCTCCAAGCTCAAGCAAGCCAACGTCGACTTCGTCTACTACGGCGGCTACCACCCTGAGCTGGGCCTGATCCTGCGTCAGTCCCAGGAAAAAGGCCTGAAAGCCAAGTTCATGGGTCCGGAAGGCGTGGGTAACGACTCCATCTCGCAGATCGCCAAGGATGCGTCCGAAGGCCTGCTGGTGACCCTGCCGAAGTCCTTCGACCAGGATCCGGCCAACCAGAAGCTGGCTGAAGACTTCAAGGCGAAGAAAGAAGACCCGAGCGGCCCGTTCGTGTTCCCTTCCTACTCGGCGGTTGAAGTGATTGCCCAGGGTATCACCGCTGCCAAATCCGAAGACCCTGCCAAAGTGGCCGCCGCCATTCACGCAGGCACCTTCAAGACCCCTACCGGCGACCTGAGCTTCGACGCCAAGGGCGACCTGAAGGACTTCAAATTCGTGGTCTACGAGTGGCACTTCGGCAAACCTAAAACCGAAGTTTCGCCTCAGTAAGGCGCTGCCTGACTGACTGCCAATAAAGCCCACGGCGTGCCGTGGGCTTTGTTTTACGAATGTATTGGGCCGCGCTGGCGTGATCCGCCAGTCTCCCCACCTGAAAATCTCAAAACCGTCATCAGCGGTTCGCTGGCAAAACCCGGATTCGAAGTGGATAAAGATCCACGGGGCCGGGCGGGAAAATGACTCCACCAGTGAAATGCGTATCAGGTTTTTAGGAGCGCTGTAATGCCTGACATCTATCACTTCTTCCAACAGCTGGTTAATGGCATGACCATTGGCAGCACGTATGCCCTGATCGCCATCGGCTATACGATGGTCTACGGCATCATTGGAATGATCAACTTCGCCCATGGCGAGGTGTACATGATCGGCTCCTACGTGGCATTCATCGCCATCGCCGGGCTGTCCATGATGGGACTCGACAGCGTTCCGCTGTTGATGACCGCCGCTTTTCTCGCAACTATCGTCGTGACCAGTGCCTACGGTTACAGCATCGAACGGGTCGCCTACCGCCCCTTGCGCGGCAGCAACCGTCTGATCCCGCTGATTTCCGCCATCGGTATGTCGATCTTCCTGCAGAACACGGTTCTGCTGGCGCAAGACTCCAAGGACAAATCCATCCCCAACCTGATCCCCGGCAACTTCTCCATCGGGCCAGGTGGCGCACATGAAGTGCTGATTTCCTACATGCAAATCGTGGTGTTCGTGGTGACCCTGGTCGCCATGCTCGGCCTGACGCTGTTCATCTCCCGCTCTCGCCTGGGCCGCGCCTGCCGCGCCTGTGCCGAAGACATCAAGATGGCCAACCTGCTGGGCATCAACACCAACAACATCATCGCCCTGACCTTCGTCATCGGTGCTGCGCTGGCGGCCGTCGCGGCCGTGCTGCTGAGCATGCAATACGGCGTGATCAACCCGAACGCCGGTTTCCTCGTCGGCCTCAAGGCCTTCACCGCCGCGGTACTGGGCGGCATCGGCAGCATTCCCGGCGCCATGCTCGGCGGACTGGTGCTCGGTGTGGCGGAAGCCTTTGGTGCCGATATCTTCGGCGACCAGTACAAGGACGTCGTGGCGTTCGGCCTGCTGGTTCTGGTGCTGTTGTTCCGGCCAACCGGCCTGTTGGGTCGTCCGGAGGTTGAGAAAGTATGACTAGGAATCTTAAACAGGCGCTGTTCAGCGCCCTGCTGGTGTGGGCGGTGGCCTACCCGGTACTCGGTCTGAAGCTGACCATCGTCGGCATCAACCTCGAAGTGCATGGCACCAGTACCTCGACACTGATCACCATCGCCGTCTGCTCGGTATTGATGTTCCTGCGCGTGCTGTTCGACCAGCAGATCGGCGCGGCGTGGAAATCCTCGCCGAGCCTGCCGAAGATGCCGGCCAAGGCCAGCAGCTTCCTGACCCTGCCGACCACCCAGCGCTGGATCATCATTGCGTTGATCATCGGTGCGCTGGTCTGGCCGTTCTTCGGTTCTCGCGGCGCGGTGGATATCGCGACGCTGGTGCTGATCTACGTGATGCTCGGCCTGGGCCTGAACATCGTGGTCGGCCTGGCAGGCCTGCTCGACCTCGGTTACGTCGGCTTCTATGCCGTCGGCGCCTACAGTTATGCGCTGTTGTCGCATTACTACGGCCTGAGCTTCTGGATCTGCCTGCCGATCGCCGGTCTGATGGCGGCCACCTTCGGCTTCCTGCTCGGTTTCCCGGTCCTGCGTCTGCGCGGTGACTATCTGGCGATCGTGACGCTGGGCTTCGGTGAAATCATCCGTCTGTTCCTGCGTAACCTCACCGACATCACCGGCGGCCCGAACGGCATCAGCAACATTCCCAAGCCATCGCTTTTCGGATTGACCTTCGACAAGACGGCCGCAGAGGGGATGCAGACCTTCCACGAGTACTTCGGCCTGACCTATAACCCGGTGAACAAGGTGATTTTCCTTTACCTGATCGCGGTGTTGCTGTCGCTGTTCGCGCTATTCGTCATCAACCGCTTGCTGCGCATGCCCCTGGGCCGTGCCTGGGAAGCGTTGCGCGAGGACGAGATCGCTTGCCGCGCGCTGGGTCTGAACCCGACGATCATCAAGCTTTCGGCGTTCACCCTGGGCGCCTGCTTCGCCGGTTTCGCCGGCAGCTTCTTCGCCGCCCGTCAGGGTCTGGTGACACCGGAGTCCTTCACCTTCATCGAGTCGGCGACCATTCTCGCCATCGTGGTGCTGGGCGGCATGGGCTCGCAGCTGGGTGTGGTACTGGCGGCGGTCGTGATGATCCTGTTGCCGGAAATGATGCGTGAGTTCAGTGAGTACCGCATGCTGATGTTCGGCGCCCTGATGGTGCTGATGATGATCTGGCGACCTCAAGGTCTGCTGCCCATGCAACGTCCTCACATGGAGCTGCGCAAATGAGCCGCGAGATCCTGAAAGTCGAAAATCTGAGCATGCGCTTCGGCGGCCTGCTGGCGGTCAACGGTGTGGCCCTGACCGTGAAAGAGAAACAAGTGGTGGCGCTGATCGGGCCTAACGGCGCGGGCAAGACCACCGTGTTCAACTGCCTGACCGGTTTCTACAAGCCGAGCGGCGGCAGCATCAAGCTCGATGGCGAGCCGATCGAAGGCCTGCCTGGCCACAAGATCGCCCTCAAGGGCGTGGTGCGCACCTTCCAGAACGTGCGGTTGTTCAAGGACATGACAGCGGTCGAGAACCTGTTGATCGCCCAGCACCGTCACCTGAACACCAACTTCCTGGCCGGTCTGTTCAAGACCCCGGCGTTCCGCAAAAGCGAACGCGAGGCCATGGAGTACGCCGAGTACTGGCTGGACAAGGTCAACCTCAAGGAGTTCGCCAACCGTCCGGCCGGCACGCTGGCTTACGGTCAGCAACGTCGTCTGGAAATCGCCCGCTGCATGATGACCCGTCCGCGGATCCTCATGCTCGACGAACCGGCCGCCGGTCTGAACCCGAAGGAAACCGAAGACCTGAAGGCGCTGATCAGCGTGCTGCGTGAAGAGCACAACGTCACCGTGCTGCTGATCGAACACGACATGAAACTGGTCATGAGCATTTCCGACCACATCGTCGTGATCAACCAGGGCACGCCTCTGGCCGACGGCACGCCGGAACAGATCCGCGACAATCCTGAAGTGATCAAAGCCTACCTGGGGGAAGCGTAAATGCTGCAGTTCGAAAACGTTTCCACCTTCTACGGCAAGATCCAGGCCCTGCACAGCGTCAACGTCGAAGTCCGCCAGGGCGAAATCGTGACGCTGATCGGCGCCAACGGTGCCGGCAAATCCACACTGCTGATGACGCTGTGCGGTTCGCCGCAGGCCCACAGCGGCAGCATCCGTTACATGGGTGAGGAACTGGTCGGCCAGGACTCGTCGCAGATCATGCGCAAGAGCATCGCCGTGGTGCCTGAAGGTCGTCGGGTGTTTGCCCGTCTGACCGTCGAAGAGAACCTGTCCATGGGCGGATTCTTCACCGACAAGGGCGACTATCAGGAACAGATGGACAAGGTTCTCGGACTTTTCCCGCGCCTGAAAGAACGCTTCAACCAGCGCGGCGGCACCATGTCCGGCGGCGAACAGCAGATGCTCGCCATCGGCCGAGCGCTGATGAGCAAGCCGAAACTGCTGCTGCTCGACGAGCCGTCGCTGGGCCTGGCACCGATCATCATCCAGCAGATCTTCGACATCATCGAACAGCTGCGCAAGGACGGTGTGACGGTGTTCCTGGTCGAGCAGAACGCCAACCAGGCGTTGAAAATCGCTGACCGAGCGTACGTTCTGGAGAACGGTCGGGTGGTGATGCAAGGCACCGGTGAAGCGCTGCTGACCGACCCGAAAGTGCGCGAGGCGTACCTCGGCGGTTGATCGATTGCGTTAAACAGAAAACGGCCTTCGGGCCGTTTTTTTTTGCGCTTTGAAAAATATTTTGTCGATCGCTGTAACGCATCACCAGGTCGTTTCTCTAGTGGGGTAAGCAAGCGCACATCGCTTGTTCCAACCCAAGTTGAAACCGGAGAAACATCATGACTGCTACCACCCGCACCCTGTCCGCCACCGCCCTGGTTCTGGCCCTTGGTTCTGCCCTGAGCATGGCCGCCGTTTCGACCGTCCAGGCTGCCGACAACAGCAACATGGAAAAATGCTTCGGCGTGGCCATGAAAGGTCATAACGACTGCGCCGCCGGCGCCGGCACCACCTGTGCAGGCACGGCGAAAATGGATTACCAGGCCAATTCCTGGAAGTTCGTTCCGAAGGGCACCTGCACCACCACCGAAAGCAAAACCTCGCCGACCGGTTTCGGTCAGATGGAAGCCTTCAAGGCCAAGTCCTGATCCGGAGGCTGCCCGAGTGTCGATCATGATCACTTCCTGCGACCATGCCTCCCCCCGCACTCAGGCAGCCCTCACCGGGCTCCCGCCCCGTGCCGGGCTGGGGCTCAAGACCGGGCACTTTCGTGAAGTGCTCGGTTCTTTACCGGACATCGGTTTCTTCGAAGTCCACGCCGAAAACTACATGGTGGCCGGCGGCCCGTTTCATCACTTTCTGGGTTTGATCCGCGAGGCGTATCCGCTGTCGCTGCATGGCGTCGGCCTGTCCATCGGTGCCGAAGGCCCGCTGGATGTGCAACACCTCAAACGCCTGAGTGCGCTGATCGAGCGCTATCAACCCCACTCCTTTTCCGAACACCTGGCCTGGTCGAGCCACGGCCCGGTGTTTCTCAATGATCTATTGCCCCTGGCCTACGACACGCCGACGCTGAATCGCGTCTGCGATCACATCGACCAGGTGCAGAACACCCTCAAACGCCTGATGCTGCTGGAAAACCCGGCGACCTATCTGGCGTTCGAGCGCTCGACGATCGACGAAGCGGATTTCATCCGTGAAGTCATCCGGCGCAGCGGCTGCGGTCTGTTGCTGGACGTGAACAACATTTATGTCTCGTGCATCAACCATCAGCGCGATCCCCTGGCCTACCTCGACGCACTGCCGCTGCACGCGGTGGGCGAGATTCATCTGGCGGGGTTTGCCGAAGACTCCGACAGCCTCGGTGATCGCTTGCTGATCGACGATCACGGTGCACCGATCGATCAGGCCGTCTGGGCGTTGTACCGACAGGCGCTGGAGCGCGTCGGCCCGGTGGCGACGCTGATCGAACGGGACAATCAGGTGCCGGCCTTCGATGTGCTGATGGCCGAGGCACAACAGGCCGACGAGCTTCTGCTTTGCGCGGGAGGTCGGTCATGAGCACCCAAGCCGTGTTCAGCGCCGCACTGCTCGATGTCGGCCTGCCCTGCCCCGACGGATTGTGCAGCGCCAACGGGGCCGATCCAGCCAGTCGATTCGCGGTGTACCGCAACAACGTGCAAGGCTCGTTGAGCAATGCACTGGCCGACAGTTATCCCGTAGTGAGGCAGTTGGTGGGAGAGGAATTCTTCCGCGCCATGGCCAGCGTTTTCATTAAAAACCACCCACCACGAAGCCCGCTGATGAGCGACTACGGCAGTGAACTGGCGGACTTCATCAACGGATTCGAGCCGGCGTCGAGCATTCCTTATCTGGCCGATGTCGCGCGACTGGAACGCCTTCGAACCCAGGCCTATCACGCCGCCGATATCGCGCCGCTCAGCCAGGATCAGATCGCTGCGGCCTTCGCGGATCAGGAAGGCCTGAGTCGCTTGCAAATCGGCCTGCATCCTTCGCTGCACGTGCTCGATTCAGCCTTTGCCGTAGTGGATATCTGGGCCGCGCACCAGCAAGACGCCACGTTGGCCGGCATCGATCTGAATCAGGCCCAACAGGCGCTGGTCCTGCGCAACGGACTGGAAGTCGAGGTGTTCGCCGTGGATCCCGGCGCCAGCCAGTTCATCGGCCAGCTAAAGGCCGGCCTGCCGCTGACCGAGGCGCTGGAATCCGCCGAAGCCTTCGATCTCAGCCAGACCCTGGCCTTGTTGATCAGTCGCCAGGCCATCACTCACTTACATCACAAGGTTTCGCCATGAACAACCCCATTGCCCGCGCCATCGCGCTGCTGGAAAAAATCCCGCACAGCCTGATTGCCTTCATCGCGCGTTTTTCCATCGCGGCGGTGTTCTGGAAATCCGGGCAGACCAAGGTCGAGGGCCTGGCCATCGACCTGATCGACGGCACATTCCAGATTGGCTGGCCACATCTGGCGGACTCGACGATTCCGCTGTTCCAGAGCGAATACCACGTGCCGCTGCTGTCACCGGAAATCGCCGCGCACATGGCGGCGTTCGCCGAGCACTTTTTTCCGGTCTTGATCCTCGTCGGCTTCGCCACAAGGTTTTCAGCGCTGGCATTGCTGGGCATGACGCTGGTCATCGAACTGTTCGTGTACCCCGACGCCTACCCGACCCACGGAACCTGGGCGGCAGTGTTGCTGTACCTGATGACCACCGGCCCGGGAAAAATGTCGATCGATCATCTGATCGCCCGACGTTACCGCTGAAGCCGATCCAGGGCCTCACCGCTGCGCTTGAACCAGTCGATCAAGTAGTCCGCCAGCACTTGGGTGCGCTTCGGCAGCCCGCCCTGATACGGATGCACCAAGTACATCGGCATGCGCCGGGTCTGAAAATCGCGAAGGAGCCAGCGCAATCGGCCGTCAGCCAGTTCCGTCTGCAGCAGATAGGACGGCAGGCGAGCGATGCCAGCGCCAGCGAGTGCGGCTTTTTTCAGCAGGCTGTAGTGATTGCTGGCGAACGGCCCTGACACCCGCACCCGCAACAGCTCGTGCTGCTGGTGATAGAGCCACTCCTCGCGACCGCCGTAGTGACTGTTGAGCAGGCAACGATGTTCGGCCAGCGCCTGTGGCGTCGCCGGTTCGCCGAAACGCTCTAGGTAGGCCGGACTGGCGCAGGTCATTTCCTGCCAGGCCAGCAAAGGCTTGGCCACCAGACGCTCATCGTTGGCGACGTCGGTGCGGATCGCCAGATCAAAGCCATCGCGGGAGAGATCGCGATAGCTGTTGTTCAGCTCCAGCTCGATCTGCACTTCGGGGTATTTCTGCGAAAACTCCAGCACCAGGCCGTCGAAGAAGGTTTCCCCCAGCGACACCGGAACCGTCATACGCACGGGACCTGCCATATCGTCCTTCAAACGCGCCAATGCCTGACGCGCCCTTTCCACCTGGACGACAAGCGCCTGAGCCTGAGGCAACAGCGCCGCACCGGCCGCCGTCAGGCTCAACCGGCGCGTGGTTCGTTGTAGCAGCACCACGGAAAACTGCGCCTCCAGCTGACTGATGCGCTTGGACAGTTGCCCTTTGCTGCACCCCAGTTGCTGCGCCGCCAGGGTAAAACTGCCGGCCTCGATCAACACCGCGAACGCCGCCAGATCATCCATCTCGCTCATGGATTGTTTCCATTTGAAAACCAAAGGTTGCCCATTAGCGCGCTTATCAGCGGAAAAAACCACTCTAGACTGAAAGCTCGTTCAATCACTTGAGGCAAGCACGATGAAAATTCTGTTGATCGGCGCCGGCGGCACCATCGGTTCGGCCGTGGACAAAGAGCTGTCGCAGCGTCACGAAGTCATTCGCATCGGCCGCAGCAGCGGCGATTTCCAGGTGGACATCAGCGACAGCGCATCGATCCGCAAGCTGTTCGAAAAGACCGGCAAGTTCGACGCCCTGGTCTGCGCCGCCGGCAACGTAACCTTCGCCCCGCTGGGCGACATGAACGAAGACAGCTTCGCCCTCGGCCTGAAAGACAAACTGATGGGCCAGGTCAATCTGTTGCTGATCGGCCGTGAATTCGCCAACGACGGCGCATCGTTCACCTTCACCACCGGCGTCCTCAGCCACGATCCGATCCGCAGCGGTGCTTCGGCGGCACTGGTCAACGGCGCGCTGGACAGCTTCGTCCGTGCCGCCGCCATCGAACTGCCACGGGGCCTGCGCGTAAACTCGATCAGCCCGACCGTGCTGGTGGAAGCCATGGGCAGCTACGCCCCGTACTTCCGCGGCTACAAGCCGGTTCCTGCGGCGGATGTGGCATTGGCCTACGCCAAGAGTGTCGAAGGCCTGCAGACAGGTCAGACATTTCACGTGGGCTGAAAGCCTCGGCATGCGGCGCTGGGTCAGCGTCGCATCAAGGTTTTAATGCTCCAGCAGCGTCGGAAGCAGCTTGCTGGCGACCTCGCGAGGCACGGCTATTCTCAGGCTAGGGCCTTTGATCACCGATTGAATCGTTGCGCTCGACACTTGAACGCCGTTGATGGACAACTGCAGGCGCTGGTGTATTGCCTCCGTCGTCACCCGCTGCAGGCGATGCTGCGCATCCGGGCTCAACGTGACACTGAGCTCGACGACATGCGGATTCGGATCATCGATTCGTTTGAGTTCGAGGCTTATTTCGGAGAAATCCGCCTCTGATGAAAAAGCAATTTCTGCCGCCATCGACGGCCATGCAGCCATCATTGCCAGTACCGCCAACAGCACCCTGCCTGATCCTTTCATAAAAACCTCGCGCATCCAAAAGGCGGACAAGGTACGGCCAAATGTCCTTCGTCCCGGCTTCCAAAGTTAAGCCAAATGTTTCCGGTACGTGGCAAGTTCAACTCAAGGTTGTGATAAGCGGTCAGCCTGCGTAACGTGGCGGCACTTGTCTGGAGAGCCGAAGATGCGTGTTGCCCGTTCCTTGATCGTTGTTGCCCTGCTCCCTCTGTTTGCCGCGTGCCAGTTGTTCGACGGTGCGCGGACCAGCGCCTCCCACGTCGGCCAGACGCGGATGCAGGGGCAACTGACCGCTGCCGACGGAAAACTGGTGTTCCAGTCATGCGGTGAGCAGCGTCAGTACGTGGTTAACGACATCGGCGGCACCAGCATTCTGCAAGAGGCCGCCACCCTGGCCGACCAGCAGGGCAAGCTGTTCGCCGACGTGCGCGGCAAGATCGCCGGTGACCGTCTCGACCTGACCCAGCTCTATCGCGTCGAACGCTCCGGCACCGCTTGCGATGATCCGAACTTCAAGCAACTGATCCTGCGCGCCGCCGGCCATGGCCCGGAATGGAACGTCAAGGTCAGCGGCAAAGGCATGGTCATCGATCGCGAAGGCCAGCCACCGCTCGCTGTGCCCTATGTTGAAGAACAGTTGGGCGACGGTCGTTTCAACCTCAGCAGCGAAGCCAACAACCAGCACATCGAACTGTGGGTGGCGCCGCAACGCTGCGTCGACAGCAACACCGGCAGCGTGCAGCACATGAGCGCCGAGTTGCGCATCGACGGCAAGGTGCAGCGCGGTTGCGGGTATTTCGGCGGTTCGCGCAACGACTGATCGTTTTACCCTCACGGGATCCGGCCGTTGCGGCTTATAATCGCCGCCTTCAAACGCCCTGGCGCAGTTGTGCGCCCCGCGAACCGGATCCTGTCATGTTACGAATCACTGAACTCAAGCTGCCGATCGACCATCCCGACGAAGACCTGCGCGCTGCAATCGTGCAACGCCTGGGCATCGCCAGCGATGACCTGCTCGATTTCACCTTGTTCAAGCGCAGCTACGATGCGCGCAAAAAGTCTTCCGAACTGTGCTTCATCTACACCATCGACCTCGAAGTGCGCGACGAGGCCAAGGTGCTGGGCAAGTTCGCCGATGACCGCAACGTCAACGTGGCGCCGGATGTCAGCTACAAATTCGTCGGCCAGGCGCCAAGCGACCTGAACCAGCGCCCGATCGTGGTCGGTTTCGGCCCGTGCGGGATCTTCGCCGGCCTGCTGCTGGCGCAGATGGGCTTCAAGCCGATCATCCTCGAACGCGGCACCGAAGTGCGCCAGCGCACCAAGGACACCTGGGGCCTGTGGCGCAAAAGCGTGCTCAACCCCGAGTCCAACGTGCAGTTCGGCGAAGGCGGCGCGGGCACGTTCTCCGACGGCAAGCTGTACAGCCAGATCAAGGATCCGAAATTCCTCGGCCGCAAAGTCTTGCACGAGTTCGTCAAGGCCGGCGCGCCGGAAGAAATCCTCTACGTCAGCAAGCCGCACATCGGTACGTTCCGTCTGACCGGCATGGTCGAGACCATGCGTGAAGAGATCCGTGCCCTGGGTGGCGAAGTACGCTTCCAGGAGCGCGTCACCGATGTGCTGATCGAAGACGGCCAACTGGTCGGCGTCGAACTGGCCAGCGGCGAAACCCTGCATTCGAAACACGTGATTCTGGCGCTGGGCCACAGTGCCCGCGATACCTTCCGCATGCTCCACAGCCGTGGCGTGTTCATGGAAGCCAAGCCGTTTTCGGTGGGTTTCCGCATCGAGCACCCGCAATCGCTGATCGACCGCGCGCGACTGGGCAAATACGCCGGTCACCCGAAACTCGGCGCTGCCGACTACAAACTGGTGCACCACGCCAAAAACGGCCGTTCGGTCTACAGCTTCTGCATGTGCCCGGGCGGCACCGTGGTGGCGGCGACCTCCGAGCCGAACCGCGTGGTCACCAACGGCATGAGCCAGTACTCGCGTAACGAGCGCAACGCCAACTCCGGCATCGTCGTCGGCATCACCCCGGAAGTCGATTATCCGGGCGGCCCGCTGGCCGGGATCGAGTTGCAGGAGCGTCTGGAATCCCACGCTTTCATCCTCGGCGGCAGCGATTACAAGGCGCCGGCGCAACTGGTCGGCGACTTCATCAACGGCACGCCGTCCACCGAGCTGGGCGAGGTTGAGCCTTCGTACAAGCCGGGTGTGGCATTGGGTGATCTGGCCCTGGCCTTGCCGGACTTTGCCATCGAAGCAATTCGCGAGGCCCTGCCGGCGTTCGAGAAGCAGATTCGCGGTTATTCGCTGCACGATGCGGTGCTGACCGGGATCGAGACGCGGACTTCGTCGCCGCTGCGGATCACGCGGAACGAGTCGCTGCAGAGCATGAACGTCAAAGGTCTGTTCCCGGCCGGTGAAGGCGCGGGTTATGCGGGCGGGATTCTGTCGGCGGGCGTTGACGGGATTCGTATCGCGGAAGCTGTGGCGCGTGACATCCTGGGTCTCGAGGCCTGATAAACAAGCTTTGAAGTGATAAAAAACCTGTGGGAGCGAGCCTGCTCGCGATAGTGGTTTGACCTTCAACAGAAATGTTGACTGGTCTATCGCCATCGCGAGCAGGCTCGCTCCCACATTGGTTTCAGCTGTTGGCTTTAGATATTGGCGCGCAGAACCGAGGCCGGGAGCACTTCACCCTTCTCGGCACTCGCCGCCACGGCCGCCATCAATCCCTCCAGCTCATAGCCCTGCGCCTTGAGCCACGCCTGATCGTAATAGGTGTCCGCGTAGCGCTCGCCGCCATCGCACAGGATCGCCACGATCGACCCCGACTCCCCCGCCGCTTTCATCTGCTGAGCCGCCATCAGCGCGCCGATCAGGTTGGTGCCGCTCGACCCACCGACATGCCGGCCCAGACGTTGCGCCAAGTAATGCATGGCCGCCAGCGACAAGGCATCAGGCACCTTGACCATCGCATCGATTACCTTCGGCAGGAACGAAGCTTCCACCCGAGGCCGGCCGATGCCTTCGATCCGCGAACCGTGGTCCAGACGCAGGCTGGCATCACCGGTCTGGTAAAAGTCGAAGAACACCGAACGCTCGGCATCGGCGCACAGCACGCGAGTGCAGTGCTGGCGATAACGCACGTAACGACCGAGGGTCGCGGTGGTGCCGCCGGTGCCGGGGCTGGAAATCAGCCACGCCGGGCATGGGTGCTGCTCGTAGCGCATCTGCTGGAAGATCGACTCGGCGATGTTGTTGTTCGCCCGCCAGTCGGTGGCGCGCTCGGCGTAGGTGAACTGGTCGATGAAGTGGCCGTCATGCTCCCGGGCCAGACGTTCGGATTCGGCGTAGATCTGGGTCGGATCGTCCACCAGATGGCTCTTGCCGCCGTAGAAAGCGATCTGCGCAATCTTCTCCTTGGACGTGGTCGCCGGCATCACCGCAATGAACGGCAGCCCAAGCATCCGCGCAAAGTACGCTTCGGAAATCGCCGTCGAACCGCTGGACGCCTCGATCACCGGCGCGCCGGGCTTGAGCCAGCCGTTACACAAGGCGTAGAGAAACAGCGAACGGGCCAGCCGATGCTTGAGGCTGCCAGTGGGATGGCTGGATTCGTCCTTGAAATACAACTCGATGCCCGGAAACCCCGGCAGCGGCAAGGGGATCAGGTGGGTGTCGGCGCTGCGCTGGAAGTCCGCTTCGATGATCCGGATGGCTTCGCGGGCCCACTGTCGGTTGTCGCTCATGGCTGTTGTTCTCGTTGAATCGGGCAGAAGTGCCTTCACAGGCTTAGCCCCCAAGCTTAGGAAAAATCCCACCGCACTGACAGATACAGCTGAACTTCAATACCGTCGGCAACTGCTAGGCTCTGCTGCAGGTCTGGCAGGCGCCTTGTAACCATATATAACAAAAAAGAATATAACTTTTGTTTTAACAACTAACAGTACGGGTTAGGGTGTCCCACCTTTTGACTTTATCGATGGAGAGCGACCTTGCCTCTGCGTAGCACTTTCACGCGTTTCTTTCAGTTGGAAGCTGCCAGCGGTCTGTTACTGATCGCCGCGGCCATCCTGGCTCTAATCATCAACAACTCGCCGCTGTCGTGGCTGTACACCGGCCTGCTCGACACCCCGGTGGTCGCGCAGATCGGCGCATTGAAAATCGCCAAACCCCTGCTGCTGTGGATCAACGACGGCCTGATGGCGCTGTTCTTCCTGCTCATCGGCCTGGAAGTGAAGCGTGAAGTGCTCGACGGCCAGCTGTCGAAACCGTCGCAGATCGTCCTGCCCGGCGCGGCGGCCATCGGCGGCATGCTGGTGCCGGCGCTGATCTACTGGTTCCTCAACCGCGACAACCCGGCCGCCCTCGATGGCTGGGCGATCCCCACCGCCACCGACATCGCCTTCGCCCTCGGCGTGCTGGCCTTGCTCGGCAAACGGGTGCCGGTGTCGCTGAAGCTGTTCCTGATGACCCTGGCGATCATCGACGACCTTGGCGCGATCGTGATCATCGCGATCTTCTATTCCGGCGAACTCTCGACCCTGTCGCTGGGTCTGGCGGCGGCGTGCATTGCGGCGCTGGTGGCGATGAACCGGCTCGGGGTGGTCAAGCTCGGGCCGTACATGATCATCGGGTTGATCCTGTGGGTCTGCGTGCTCAAGAGCGGTGTCCACGCGACGCTGGCCGGCGTGACCCTGGCGTTCTGCATTCCGCTGCGCACGAAAAACGCCGAACCTTCGCCGCTGCTGACCCTGGAACATGCGCTGCACCCATGGGTGGCCTACGGCATCCTGCCGCTTTTCGCCTTCGCCAACGCCGGTTTGTCGCTGACCGGTGTGACCGCCGAAAGCTTCACCCACCACGTACCGATGGGCATCGCCGTCGGCCTGCTGCTGGGCAAGACCATCGGCGTGTTCGGCCTGACCTGGCTCGCCGTGAAAACCGGCATCGCCGCCCTGCCCCAGAACGCCAATTGGGGCCAGGTGCTGGGCGTGGCGATCCTCTGCGGGATCGGCTTCACCATGAGCCTGTTTGTCGGCTCCCTCGCCTTCGTGCCGGGTGCCAGTGAATACGCCGGAATGGACCGGATGGGCATTCTCACCGGCTCAGTGTTCGCAGCATTGATCGGTTATGCGGTGACCCTGGCGGCAAGCAGAAAGAACACCGCGCTGCCTTCCTGATGCCGTAGCGAACAATCCCCACGTCTTTAGAGACGCGTCCTACAGCCACACTTTTCCTGCTTCGTTAACGTCGTGCAGCCCCTTTCGAGGGGCTGCCGATGCATGAACGAAAGGACAATCAGTGGCTGGTCAAAAGGACATTCCCCGGGTTCCCAACCCACCGGCAGGCGACGGGCATCACGTCACCTACCGTTACCTGACAGCCACCGAGCTGGCCGATCAGGACGAGCGACAACACAAGTACGACGCCATGTTGGCGCGGCAGGAGGCCTTCGAGCGAAGTCGCGAGGTCGCGGCGAACAAGCCTGAGCCCGTGCGTGCCGGCTGTGTATTCGCCAAGTCCTGCAAGTTGCCGGACGCGATCATCGATTACTCGAATCCTTCGGGGATGGTGCCGACGGACAGCCTGAAAGATTACGGCGATCTGATCCTGCTCGGCGGACGTGAAGCCGATGACAGCGGCGGCGTTGCACTCAAAAAAATCAGCGGCACCGCCATTCCTGCTGGCCTGGGCACCTTTGCTCTCGCCGGTGAGGCGTTCAAGGCTTTGCCCGCGATGGCCTCCGCCGCCGTCGTGGCCCCGCTGGTCGGCCTGGTGGCGATGTTCATGCCATCGAACCTGGGCGACAGCGCCCTCTACACCGAAGACCAGTTGCTCGCCCTCAAACAGGCTCGAACCCGCGTGCGCTTGCACGTCGAACAGCAGGCCGACGGCAGCCTCAAGGGCTATGGCTTCTACACCGGCAAGAACCGCGACTGGGAAATGGTCGATGTCGCGCAGTTCACCGCACGCGGTAAACGGTTTGTTGCAGACCTCGGCGAAGGCACCGAACTGATCTGGACGCCCGCCGTGGACGGCTCCGACATCCTCGGCATCCCCGCGCTGGAAGCCGCTCCGCAGGCACCGCATATCTGGGTGTATCCGCCGACGAAAGCGGCGGACGGGATTCTGGTGAATCCGGTTTATCCGCCGAAGTATCGGGATTTCATATTGGTGTTTCCGGCGGGCTCGGGGGTCAGGCCGGTTTATATTGTTTTAAACCTTACTGGCAGAAAGCTTCCGAATCCGGATCACGACTACCATTCAGCACCTGAAACTGAGGAAATATTGGGTTTCCCGGGGTTGAAGGAAGCCAAGAAGAAAACACCCAAACAGGGTGGCGCGGGGCTTCGAGAGCGTTGGACTGACAATAAGGGTAGGACAATCTATGAATGGGACTCGCTGCACGGAGAACTGGAAGCTTATCGTGCAAGTGATGGCAGCCATCTAGGCTCTTTTGATCCGATAACGGGTGAACAGATAGATCCACCCAAAAAGAACCGAAATATTAAAAAGTACTTGTGAGGCTGTGATGGGACTGAAATTAAGACTGAACTGGTACGAAAAAATATCCGAGCAATCTGTGGGGAAGGAGTATTCAGCCGATCTCGGTGATGACGGATCAATCATTGAGGCTTTGGGCTTGATGGCGGAAAGCGAAATCTATGATGGGGGTTTTGATGTCAGGACTGATTGGGTATCCCGCCTTCAACCCTATTTCACTCACAAATTTGACGAAAGCATTTACGACTATCAAATATCATTTCGGTATAGAAAGAGCTGGTGAATATTTGATGGGACTTTCAGAGCATATTGTTCAACTGGTGTGCACCGAATGACTTGCCGATACTCGAAACTAAATCACACGATCGAAGCCTACGACAAGAAAACTGAGCTTCTTGTTTTTGAAGTAAATATTCCAGACGGAAACATTGAGCAGTTAAGAAAGATCATGAACTGGACTAAACCAGAAGATGAAATTTATGGATACGACCTCGACAGTCAGAAAATAACCGAACTGGAAAATCTAATAGGAACCGAGTTTTTCGACCCACAATTCGACTTTCAGTTAGGTTGTTATGGAAGTAATTAAATAAATTTTCAATAAAAAACCCCGACCAGTCACCTGATCGGGGTTTTTCTTTACCACCCGTTCCCGCTTAGTGCGAAACGCGGCTGGTCCCGCCAACAGTCGAAATCCGTACGCGCTCACCGACGCGGAACACTTCGTTCTCCTGCACTTGCTGCACGTAGGCGCGCATGCTGCCGTCGTCTTCGCGCACGGTGATTTCAACACCCTGGGTACGGGTCAGGCCTTCTTCGGTGGCGGAACCGATCAGGCCGCCGGCCACGGCACCGATAACGGCTGCAACGATGCTGCCTTTACCGCCGCCGATGGCGCTGCCGCCGACACCGCCGACCACTGCACCGGCAGCGCCGCCGATCGGGGTCTTGGTGCCTTCGATTTTCACCGGACGCAGGGATTCGATGGTGCCCATGCGAATCGTCTGCACGCGACGCGCTTCGTCACGGGAGTAGGAGTCACCGGTCAGGCTCGATTGGCAGCCGGTAAGCAACATCGCCATCGTGGAAAAGGAAGCAACCAGCAGAACAGACTTACGCATAGGATCAACTCCAAAGGACAGGTATTCATTAAACTCCGCAGCTTGACGCCTGTCACGGCGCCGCCCGGATAAATTTGGTTTCATTCAGGCCCGGTACAGGGCCTCCACGAACTCACCCAACAGTAGCGCCAAAATACAGAGCTTGCGCCGCCGACCCCAAGGATTTTCATGGATTACTTCATCATTGTCGTCACAACCGTCGCCGGTTTGTACTTCCACTGGTGGTTGTACGTGCGGATCAAACGCTGGATGGACCGCGATCTGGCATTGTCGCTGGCCGGCAAGGATGAAGGCAAACGCGCCTACATGCTCGAACGGCTGGCGCAAGCCCGATCACAGAAGGTCAGGCGTCGGGACCTGCCGAAGTGGCTTGAGGCCGCCGCGGCAGGCTATCCCGCTCGGTAGACTGCTTAAGGTGCCAGACGTTCAAGAATCCAGTCGGCGCCCTGCAAACGGTAGTTGAGGCGATCGTGCAGACGGCTCGCGCGCCCTTGCCAGAACTCGATGCGCTCCGGCAGCAAACGGTAACCGCCCCAGTGTTCCGGGCAGTCGGGCTGGGTGTCGGTGAAGCGTTGCTCGGTGGCCTTGAGCAAATCTTCCAGTTCACCCCGGCCGTTGATCACCCGGCTCTGCGGTGAAGCCCACGCGCCCAGACGGCTGCCCAGCGGACGCACTTGATAGTAGGCGTTGGACTCTTGCGGCGTGACCTTCACCACTCGCCCTTCGATGCGCACCTGACGCTCCAGGGTCGGCCAGAAGAACGTCATGGCCGCGAACGGATTCGCGGCCAGATGCTGGCCCTTGGCGCTTTCGTAGTTGGTGAAAAAGGTGAAGCCCTGCTCGTCCAGGCCCTTGAGCAGCAGAATGCGGCAGTGCGGACGCCCGTCCGCATCGACCGTGGCCAGGGTCATGGCGTTGGCCTCCACGGGCGCCTGCTCGGTTTTCACCGCGTCGGCGAACCACTGGTGGAACAGCGCAAAAGGCTCGGCCGGGGCTTGCGCCTCGGTCAGGCCATCCCGGGTGTAATCACGACGCATATCTGCCAGAGCCTGGGTCATGGCGCATTCCTTTTCGTTAGCGGATCACTGTTTTGCCGCGTCGGTCGCCGCGACTTTCTTGTCGCTGGCGGCGGCTTTGGCTGGAGCGGTTTTCTTCGCCGGGGCCTTCTTCACTGGCGCCTTGGCAGCGGCCTTCTTGGCCGGTGCCTTTTTGGTGGCCGGGACAGCGGCTTTCTTCGCGGCAGGTGCCGGAGTCACAGGCTTGGCGACTGGCTTGACGTCCTGGGCAGCGACCATGGTCACCGGCTTCGGTGCCGGCATGTTGTACTTGCTCAGCAGCGCGACCATGGTGTTCTGCGGGGTCACCAGCAGTTCGACACGACGGTTCAGGGCACGGCCTTCAACGCTGTCGTTGGCCGCACGCGGGGCATCGGCGCCCATGCCGCGCAGCATCAGGCGATCACGCTGCAAGCCGCTGAGGCGGAAGATTGCCGCCACCGACTGAGCACGTTCCTGGCTGAGTTTGGTGTTGTCTGCCGCAACACCGGCGTTGTCGCTGTGGCCGAGCACCAGGACCGCGGTTTTCGGGTCGGCTTCGAGGATCTTGGCGATATTGGTGAACGGGCTCAGGGTCACCGGCAACAGCATGGCCGGGCGTTTCGGGTTGAACGAGCCTTCAACCGGCGCGGTTACCACGAGGACGTTTTCACGGCGCTCGAATTGCAGGTTGCTACCCTTGATCGCGTCGCGCAGGCGCGGCTCGTAGTCGTCGAGCCAGGCCTGGGTGACTTTCGGGTCAGGCATCGGCACGGCTTTGGCGGTGTCCTGAGACTTGCCGCCGAACGGCCACCACCATTTGGTGCCGGTATCGACATCAGCCTTGGCGACAACGGCAGGCGCGGCTTGCGGTTTGACTTCGGGCTTCACGTCGGCCTTGGCCTTGTCAGCCGAATCGTCGGAGCCGAACGGCCAGTACCAGTGGCTGCTGCTCTCGGTCTTGGCGACAGGGGCGGTAGCGGCGGGTTTCACCGGTGCAGGCGCTGGAGCCGGCTCCTTGGCCGCAACCTTGTCGGAGGAACCGAACGGCCACCAGCTGCCGCCATCGGCGTCATTCTTGGGAGTCTGTGCACAACCGGTGATCGCGAAACACAGGGCCAGAGCGAGAGTTTGTTTGGACGACATTGGAAACCCACAAAAATTAGTAATGGACTATCAGAGGACTTTCGCCCGGATAAACAGACGCTTTGAATCGAAAAGCCGAATGAGGTTCCGGCCCTGGAACCTCCAGTAACGTTTTACAGACAAGTGGCAAGTACCCGCGCCAGCTTCTGCGCACGCGGATCCATCAAGACGTACGGCCCCAGGGTATTTGTCACAAATCCGAAGGCCACATCGTGCTCCGGATCAGCAAAACCGATGGAACCGCCCGCGCCTGGATGACCAAACGCCCGTGGGCCGAGGCCATAGGTGGCATTCGGCACATCAGGTTGATCGAGCATGCAACCGAGACCGAAACGGGTACGGGTCAGCAAGGTCTTGTCCTCGCCGAGGCTGTGTTCCCGGGTCAGTTCGTCGAGCATTTCGCTTTCCAGCAGGCTGCCGTCGAGCAGACCGGCGTAGAACCCGGCCAGGCTGCGCGCATTGCCGTGGCCGTTGGCCGCCGGTTGCTGCATGCGCCGCCATTCCGGCTTGTTGGTGCTGGTGAGCACCGACGGCGGATTGGTGAAGGCACGGGTGGTCATGGCGGTGGGTTCACGCATGGTCACTTGCAGCAGGCGCTGGGCGGCGGCATCGCCGACATTGCCTTTGCCACGGGCGATATGCGCGACGCGGTAGAACTCTTCGTCAGCCAGGCCGACATGGAAATCCAGCCCAAGCGGTTTGGCGACCCGTGCCACAATGGATTCACCCGGCCCACGGCCGTCGGCTCGGCGCAGCAACTCGCCGATCAGCCAGCCGTAAGTGATCGCGGCATAACCGTGACCGGTGCCCGGCGTCCACCACGGTGCTTCCGCCGCGAGGGCATCGACCATGGTCTGCCAGTCGTACAGTGCTTCAGGCGCCAGCAATTCGCGCAGGGCCGGCAGACCGGCCTGATGGCAAAGCAACTGGCGCAAAGTGACGGATTCCTTGCCGGCGGCCGCGAATTCCGGCCAGTAACGGGCGACCGGCGCATCGAGTTGCAGCTTGCCTTCGGCCACCAGTTGCAGCGCGGTGACAGCGGTGAAGGTCTTGGTGCAGGAGAACAGGTTGGCGATGGTGTCGCTGTGCCAGGCTTCGCTGCCGTCCTTGTCGGCGGTGCCGGCCCAGAGATCGAGAACGGTTTCCCCGCCGACCCGGATGCACAACGCGGCGCCACGTTCCTGGGGATCGTCGAACAGTGCCGCGAAGGCTTCGCGCACCGCTTCGAATTGAAGCTCGTAATGTCCCTGAATCTGCACCCGCAACTCCCCCGCGAAAACGCTCTACAAAGTGGCCCGCATTGTTCCAGCCCTTGAGGGTTTTGGGAACAGCGGCGGGCCGGGCGGTCCTGCCTTAATGGCCGTTGCCGGAGTGCCCGCCGGTATGGCCGGCGCCCTGCCCCGGGCCTTTGCCGGCTTCGCCCTTGCGGCCGCCTTCGGTCTCGTGACCGGCCTTGTCCGCCGCCGCAGCGGCTTTCTCGGCCTCTTTGCCGAGTTGATCGAGGGTCGCCAGATTGCTCTTGCGCACGGTTTCGACGAAACCCTGATACGGCAAGTCAGTCACGCCGACCAGACCGAAATGACCGTTTTCGCCATCGAGCAGACGTCCGGTCACCGGTTGATCGAGGTACTGGAACCAGTGCACGCCGACAATCGACGGCTCGCTCAACGCCTGCTTGAGGAAGTTGGCGTAGGCCGGGCCACGATCCTCTTCCTTGTTCAACGGCGTCACACCGCCCCAGAACGGGCCGCGATCGGTGGAGCCGAAGTTGAACTCGGTGATCAGCACCGGTTTGTCGAGGCTGCGCAGCGCGGCGAAGTCATAACCGTCCTGCGGTTTCAGGGTGTACATGTTGAAGCTCAGCACGTCGCAATACTGCGCGCAGGAGGCCACGGCTTCCGGGGTGCTGATGGCGAAGCGACCACCGAGCAACAGCTGGTTCGGCGCGTGCCATTTCAGCGAGTCGGAAATGGTCTTGAAGTAAGTGTCAGCGAAGACCTTCTGGAAGTATTTGAAGTCAGCCTCGATTTCCGGGTGCTCCGGATTCGGCAGCGGCGCCTCGAAACCCGGGTCTTCCATCAATTCCCACGCCGGCAGATCGATACCCCAGGCCTTCGACAGCCCCGCCTGGTTGCGGTACTTGTCGCGCAACTGCTTGAGGAACGCACGCTTGGCCGGTACGTCGGTGGTCATTTTCAATGTGCCGTAGGCCAGCGCATAACGCGATTTCGGGTCATCACCGGGACCGGCCCAGGCCAGTTCGTTGTCGGCGAAGTAGCCGATCAGCCACGGATCATCACGGTGATCGCGAGCGGCAATCGCCACGGCGCGTTCGGTGGCCATGGCGAAACGCGGATCGAACGGGTCAGGCATGCCGCCCCACCAGTCGTTGCCGGTGCTGATGCTGGTGTAATCGCCGACGATCGACAACGGCAAGGTGTACGGCACGCGCTCGGCGTCGCCCAGCTGCGGTGCGCTCCAGTTGCCGACGGTGTTGAAGCCCCACGCCTGCAGGCGGTCGAGGGTATGAGCGGTCCACTTCTGCTCGTCGATGGTGGCCTTGCACGGGGTGGCAGGCGCTTTCTCGGTGGCCGCCGGCGTCGCGCAAGGTTCGCCGTACAGGCGCTGCAGGTTGGCGCCATAGAAGTCGTACCAGCGTCCGTTGCCGTAGCCACGGCCCTGATCGGCCCCGTTGCCGCCACGGTTGTCGCCTTCACCGAAGTGAACGGCCAGTGGTTCGTCGGGTTTAGGCAGGGACTCGAACATGTACTCGCGCCCGGCGACGTAGGTCTGATTGACCTCGGGGCTGACGGTGTTCACGCCCAGGGAATAGAACGGATGGCCCTCCGGCGTCACCAGATACCAGCGACCGTCGAGTTTTTCGGTGCGGAAGAAGCCGCTGGCCTTGAACGTCGGGCCTTTGCTCAAGCCGCCGAACTTGTCCAGCGACGACTTTTCGCGTTCGGCCAGCCAGGTTTTCAGCTGTTGCTGTTCCCTGGCGGCGGCGGATTTCAGCTGTTCGTCGTTGGCGACTTTCTCCGGCCATTTGCTGCGGGTCGACTGACCGTAGGCATCCACCAGATTGCCGTAGGCGGCTTTGATCACCTCGCCCTCGTCCTGCACGCCGAAGCGCTCCAGCAACAGGCTTTGCGCGGCTTTCGGCTGATCCATCGACAGGCTGACGGATACCACCTGACTGCGATCCAGCTCACCGCTGCTGCTGGCCAGCAGGATGCGCTGCCCGTCGATGGTCATCGGCATCAACGGCCCGGCTTTCATGCCCTGGCTCAGCGGCGAAGTGGCGGTCAACGGTACGAGCAAGGTCTGCGCCGGGCCGGCCGGCAGATCAACGCGGCTGACCAGGGTCTTGCCGTCGTTGCTCTGGATCTGTACGTAAACGGTCACCGCCCAGTTCATCGCGCTCTGAATGCGCAGGCTCATCATCCCGGACTGCGACCAGTCCCAGGCACCGGTCTGCGGGGTCAGGCGCAGTGTCGGACGCGCCACCGGGTTGAAGGTCACCCGGCGCAGCACTTCGCCCTCGGGGGTCTGCTCGGCGTTGGCTTGCGGCAGGTCGGCGTTTTCGGTCGCCACTTTCACCACGTCGGCGGGGCGGACAAAGTTGAACAAGGTCTGCTGCCCGGCAGGTGCCGCCAGCAGAGGCGCAGCGAAAACCAGGGCAAAAAGGGCAGGCAACGAACGACGAATCATGAGAACGGATTTCTCCCTAACGACCAGCAATGGCCAATGGAAAAGCGATGGCGTAGAGATAGACAACGCGGCGGGCAAAACTGCCCACCGATGTCTCAGGATATTTCACGACGGAAAGGAGGCAACGCATTGAGGATCGCCTTGCCATAGCGCTGGGTGACCAGTCGCCGATCCAGCAAGGTGATGGTGCCGCGGTCTTCTTCGGTACGCAACAGACGGCCACAGGCCTGAACCAGCTTCAGCGAGGCATCGGGCACCGAGATTTCCATGAACGGATTGCCGCCCCGGGCTTCGATCCATTCCGACAGCGCGGCCTCGACTGGATCGTCCGGCACCGAGAACGGAATCTTGGCGATCACCACGTGCTCACAATAGGCACCCGGCAAGTCCACCCCTTCGGCGAAACTCGCAAGACCGAACAGCACGCTGGAATCACCGCCATCGACCCGCGCCTTGTGTTTGTTCAGGGTTTCCTGTTTCGACAGGTTGCCTTGAATGAACACTTGTTTGCGCCAGTCGCGGTCGAGACCGTCGAACACGTCCTGCATCTGTTTACGCGACGAGAACAGCACCAGACTGCCGCGCGAGCCTTCGACCAGCTCCGGCAGATCGCGGATGATCGCGGCGGTGTGGGCGGCGGCATCACGCGGGTCGGCTTTCAGGTCCGGCACCCGCAACACACCGGCATCGGCGTGATGGAACGGGCTCGGCACCACGGCGGTGACGGCTTTTTTCGGCAGGCCGGCGCGCATGCGGAAACGGTCGAACGTACCGAGCGCGGTCAATGTCGCCGAGGTCACCAGACAGCCATAGGCCACGTTCCACAAGCTGCGGCGCAAGGTTTCGGCGGCCAGGATCGGGCTGGCGTTGACCTCGATGTCGAACAGCGAACCGCTTTCGGCCAGGGTCAGCCAGCGGGCCATCGGCGGGCTCTCTTCCGGGTCTTCGGCGGTGAACGCGGTCCACAGCTCCCAGTTGCCGGAGGCACGGGACAACAGGCTGCCGAACAGTGGATACCATTCTTCGGCCTGGTTGCTGGCGATGCCGATGTTGACCTCGCCGTCCATGCCTTCCTTGAGCAGGTCGGTCAGACGGGTGAACAGGTCATTGAGACGGGCGTAGCCTTTTTTCAGCTCGATGCCCATCTCGCGCATGTGCTCGGGAATCACCCCGCCGATGAAACGATGGCGCGGGCGTTCGCGGCCTTCGACATCTTCGCCGGGCTTGAAATCGGCGATCTGTTCACACGCAGTGAACATGAATTGCTGCTGGGTCTTGATCTCCCGCGCCAGCTCCGGCACCTGCTCGATCAGCTTGCCGAGGTCGCCCGGCAGCGGATGCTGGGCCAGCAGTTTGGTGAGGTTCTTGGCGGTGGTTTCCAGCCAGTCGGCGGTGGAGCGCAGGCGCGTGTAATGGGCGAAGTGGCCGATGGCCTTGTCCGGCAGGTGATGGCCTTCGTCGAACACATAGATGGTGTCGCGCGGATCGGGCAACACTGCCCCGCCGCCCAGCGCCAGGTCGGCCAGCACCATGTCGTGGTTGGTGACGATCACGTCGACCTTGCCCATGCCTTCGCGGGCCTTGTAGAAGGCGCACTGGCCGAAGTTCGGGCAATGACGGTTGGTGCACTGGCTGTGATCGGTGGTCAGGCGCGCCCAGTCGGCGTCTTCCAGCGCGTTGGGCCAGCTGTCGCGGTCGCCGTCCCATTTATTGCCGGCGAGCTTCTCGATCATGCTGGTGAACAGCTTCTGGCTGGCCTCATCGACCTCGATCTTGAAGCCTTCTTCTTCGAACAGCTGCGCCGTGGCGGTTTGCGCGTGGCCTTCCTGCAGCAGCATGTCGAGCTTGGACAGGCACATGTAGCGGCCACGGCCCTTCGCCAGGGCGAAGCTGAAGTTCAGCCCGCTGTTGCGCATCAGGTCGGGCAAATCCTTGTAGACGATCTGCTCCTGCAGGGCGACGGTCGCGGTGGCGATCACCAGGCGCTTGCCGGCGAGTTTCGCCGTGGGGATCGCGGCCAGGCTGTAGGCCACGGTCTTGCCGGTACCGGTGCCGGCTTCCACCGCAACAATCGCGGGGTCGCCACTGCGCCGGCCTTCGTCGTCGGTGTCGATATCCCCGAGGACCTTGGCGACTTCAGCGATCATCAGGCGCTGGCCGTAACGCGGCTTGAGGCTCTTGGCCTCTAGAAAACGCGAGTAGGCGCCCTGGATCGTGGTTTTGAGTTCAGTGCTGATCATTGAGTGTCGGGCGCAAAAACGCTGGATAAATTTTCAGTGGTTCGGTTCGGCGGCTATCATACCCCGCTAATCAGTCCCGCGCAGAACGGAGTACCCCAATGACACCTTTTAGCCTCGTTTACCCCCTTCATGTCCTCGCCGCCCTGGTGTGGGTCGGCGGCATGTTTTTCGCCTGGATGGTGCTGCGCCCCGCGGCTGTGAAGGCTTTGGACGGCCCCGGACGGCTGACCCTGTGGGTGGAAGTGTTTCAAGGTTTTTTCCGCTGGGTGTGGGGTGCGGTAATTCTGCTGCCGGTGACCGGGGTGGGCATGTTGCATCTGCAGCACATCGGCTTTGAGACCGCGCCGAAGTACGTGCAGGTGATGATGGGGTTGTACGTGGTGATGACCGCGCTGTTCATCCGGGTTCAGGGGTTGATGCTGCCGGAATTGCGCACGGCGGTCGAAGCGAAGGACTGGCCGGCGGGTGCGGCGGTGCTGGGACGGATTCGCAAAGTGGTGGGGTTCAATCTGTTGGTCGGCGTGCTGCTGGTGGCGATTGCAGCCGCGCGACCTTCGTTCTGACGTATTGCTGATCGTTCCCGCAGCGCGGGAACGATCAGACAGCGATTCGCTTACAGGCGCTGAACCGTAACCGAACCCGCCGCACCGGCAGGCCCCGGCTGACCGTCAGCCCCCGGCTTGCCGTTCTTGCCACCATCGGCGCGATACACCAGGCAGCCCTTGGACTTGCCACCGGCGCCCGGTTTGCCACCCGGGCCTGCCGCCCCGCCGGCACCACCGGCCACATCGACCTTGATCAGCTCCGCCGGAAACTCCCGTGGCACTTCCAGCCGCACCAGCGCGCCCGGCGCACCCGGCTGGCCGTTGCTGCCATCACTGCCGTCGAAGCCGTGCCCGGCCTGGCCCCAGGTGCAGCCCGGTTCCTGACCGTTGGCCCCGTCGAGCCCGACAAAACCCGGCGCACCGGTGCCGCCACGGGCATCGACAATCAGCCGTGGAGCCTCCAGCGTCTTGAATTGCAGGTTCAGGTTACGCCCGGCGCGAGCCGCTTTTTCATAAGTGCCCGGCGCGCCGTGGGCCGTGATGCGGCTCCCGTCGGCAAACCGGGCGCGGATGACTTTCATGTCCAGCGCCTGTTCGCCCGGCACGATGGCAATACGTGCCTCGTGGCCCAGCTGCAATTCGCCGACGCTCAGCTCGGTCACGTTCGAGGGCACCAGCAAGGTGCCGTAATCGGCGACCACCAGTTTTTCCAGCTGCAACGTGCTGGCCGTGTTGGGCAGACGCATCAGGGAGTTGGCTTCGACACTGACCACCTGGGCACAGGCCAGGGGACTGATGAATGCAGCGAGCAGGCAGAGTTTACGCATGGGAAGCCTCCGGAGCGGCCGGGGCCGGGATGGTTTGCAGGTGGAAAACGCCGAACAGCAGGACACGGCCACGATCACGCCATGGGTGCGGCCGCCCCTTGAGGCTGGCGTTGCACAGCAGCACTTCAAGGAGGTGGATGGCCAGCAGCAGGACGCCAGCCAGATTGACCAGCAGATGCAACGGATGAACAAACGGCACCAGCTGATTGGCCAGTACCACGCAGCAGAACACCAGGGTCAACAATCGCCCCAGCCCACAGAACACCTTCATACGCTCCCCCGTGTTGCGAATTATTCTTTGGGCGCACAGTAACGGCTTCCGTACGGGATAAGCCAGAGGGGCAAATAAAAAAGTTCCGGGCACTCGTCGGATGGCTGTCGGTTCGACGATGATCGTCGACCGACAGCTCTAGCCTGCGGACTACAGAAGAGTCCTAGCGATTGATGTGCAGTTCCACGCGACGGTTTTGCGCGCGCCCTTCTTCGGTCTCGTTGTCGGCAACCGGTTCACGCTCGCCACGCCCTTCACTGGTGAGTTTTTCCGGCGCCAGGCCCTGGCTCAGCAGGTAGGCCGCCACGCTGCTCGCGCGACGTTCCGACAAAGCCTGGTTGTAGGCATCAGTGCCCTTGCTGTCGGTGTGGCCGATCACCTTGATGCTCACCACGTCGGCATTGCGCAACTTGTCCATCAGCGCATCCAGCTGGCTTTTCGCGGCCGGGGTCAGGTCGGACTTGTCGAACGCGAACAGCACGTTGCCGGCATCGCTCAGGGTGATGACTTCGGATTGCGGGGCCGGTTCGACCGGCTTCTCGGTGACCGGGTATTGCGGCAGCGGACAGCCGCGATGGTCGACCGGTGTGTTCGGTGGAGTATCAGGGCAACGGTCGCGGCGGTCGAACACGCCATCGCCGTCTTCGTCGCCATCCTGGGCATAACAGATCAGCCCGCCGGTGAGGATACCCAGTGCCGCGCCGCCTGCGGCCCAGCCACCGTTTTCAATGGCGCCGAGACCGCCGCCGACCAGTCCGCCAATGACGCTGCAGATCGGCCAGGTACGTTGATTGAGGGGGGCAGTGCCATCGCTGTGGGTAGCGCAGCCGGTCAACAGGCTGCCTGCCAGCAGCACCGGTAAGACGGACCGTGAGAGAACACTCATATGAAAGCTCCTGTGTCACCGGCCCATACCGGTTACACAGGAGTAAAGACCTGCATCCGCGACTGCACAAGCCGCGGATGCGAGGGCATCAACGCTCGATTTTGATTTCCGTGCGACGGTTCAGCGCGCGGCCATCGGCGGTTTTGTTGTCCGCCACTGGCTGGCTTTCACCGGCACCGGTCACCGAAACGAAGCTTGAACGTGGCACACCGTCATGGATCAGGTATTCCACCACCGAGTGCGCCCGACGATCCGACAGTTTCTTGTTGTAGGCATCACTGCCCACGCTGTCGGTATGACCGGTCACGGTCAGCCGCGCTGTGCTCGATTCCTGCTTCAGGCGCGTGGCGACCTTGTCGAGAACCAGCTTGTCGGAAGGCGTCAGGGTGGCCTTGTCGAACTGGAAGTGCACATCGCGGATGACGATGGTTTCTTCCTTGACCACTACAGCTTCTTCAACCACGGGTGCAGGGGCCGGGAATGGGCAGCCGTCTGCGTCGACCTTGGTGCCGCGAGGCGTGTGCGGGCACTTGTCGCGACTGTCCGGCACACCGTCGCCGTCTTCATCGCCATCACCGTGCACCCAGCAATAGGCTGCCGCCGTACCGCCGACGAGTAATGCGCCATAGCCTGCCCATGCAGAGCTTTCCGTCGCCCCGAGACCCGCACCGACGACACCACCGACTGCCGCACAGGTCGGCCAGTCGGTTTTCTGCAAACCTGCGCAACCAGTCAACACACTGGTTAGCAGAACCAAGGGTAATGCTGTCCGAACTATGCTCATCTAGTTTTCTCCTGAGGGATCGGCTTAGAACCGATTCAGGGAGTAAAGACCGGAGTTTTAATCTCCGCCAGCAATAGGCCACTGCTGTTTGCGAGCGTGTTCACAGGACTTCGAGGCATTTGCCGCAAACCCGCAGAACAGAGATCTAGGCCTCGACGCTCGGGCAGGCTAGTCTTGGCGATCTGATTGAGGAGCTTCGATGAACGTCGCGATTTCTTCCCGCACGCCACAGCAGGCGTTGGCCGCTCTGCTCGACCGCTACGCCCCGGCACGCCTGCTGCTGATCGGCGCCAGCGAATTTCCGGCACTGGCCGCTTTCAAGGCTGCACATCCGGACACTTGCGTTGCTCACGCCGCGCCCGGCGCCTTGCCCGCAGATCTCGCCGCACAGCGTTTCGACCTCGCGCTGGTGGTCGATTGCCTGGAGCATCTGCCCAAGCGCGAAGGCCTGAACCTGCTCGGCGGGATTCGCAATCTCAACGCCAGCCGCATCGCCGTGCTGGCCGACCTGCCGGCCAGCGGCTGGCAGGAAACCGATTTCTATTCGCTCGCCCTCCAGGCCAGCGAACGCTTCGCCCGGGATGAACAGGTGCTGACGCTGTTCACCTATGATCTGCTTGACTACAAACAAGTCCCCGACTGGCTCAATTCGCGGTTCTGGGCCAATCCGGAAAACTTCGGGAAATACTGGTGGTAATGCAATGAGTACAGCCATTTGCCCCTGCGGCAGCGGCAACCTGCTGGATGCCTGCTGCGGCCATTATCATGCGGGCCATCCGGCACCGTGCGCCGAAGCCCTGATGCGTTCGCGCTACAGCGCCTACGTGCTGGGCCTGATTGATTATCTGGTGGCGACCACCCTTCCCGCTCAGCAGGCCGGGCTCGATCGCCAGTCGATCAGCAACTGGAGTGCATCGAGCACCTGGCTAGGCCTCAACGTCGAGAGTTCGGAAGTCTTCGGCGGCCAGCCGGAACACGCCTTCGTCACCTTCACCGCGCGCTGGCACGACAGCCAGGGTGAGCACAGTCACCGCGAGCGCTCCTCGTTCGTGCAGAACGGCGGGCGCTGGTACTTCATCGACCCGACCGTGCAGCTCAAGCTCGGGCGCAACGACAGCTGCCCTTGCGCCAGCGGGCAGAAGTTCAAGAAGTGTTGCGCGGGCTATTTCGGCGCATGAGGTGAGTGGCGACTAGACTGGGCGCAAAAGGGAGTTCTGCGATGGTCGGTCAATGGCACACATTCAAAGCCTTCACGCTGCTGCTGTTTCTCGGGCTCGGCGGCTGTGCCTCATGGTTCGCCGACGACACCCTCGACCCCGCCGTGCATCTGGTGAAAGTCGAAGTGATGCGCGCCAAGTTGCTGGAGCAGAAATTCATCCTGCACTTTCGCATCGACAATCCCAATGACAGTGAGCTGACCGTGCGCGGCCTCGAATACCGCGTACATCTGGCGGACATGCTGCTGGCCGAGGGCGAGCATGAGCACTGGATCACCGTCGGGGCCAAAAGCAGTGCTTTCTATAAGGTGCCGATCCGCACCAACCTGTGGCCGAAGGTCAAGGACGTGGTGAAAATGCTGAAGAATCCGCACCAGCAGGTTCCCTACCGGCTGCAAGGCGAGATGGAAACCGGTTTATTCATCGCTCACTACGTGCACCTGGAACGCAATGGCGTGATAATCCCCGCCGATTTGATTACGGAGTGACCCCGATGACCCAGCAACCTCATGTCCATGGCCCAGACTGCAACCACGATCATGACCATCACCATGATCACGACCATGGCCATGTCCACGGCCCGAACTGCGGCCACGCCCACCAGGAGCCGGTGCGCAACGCCCTGAAAGACGTCGGCCGCAACGACCCTTGCCCGTGCGGCAACGGCAAGAAGTTCAAGAAGTGCCACGGCGCTTGATGTATCAGGCGAAGACTTTCTTCGCCTGATACACCGCCAATCGCGAGCAAGCTCGCTCCCACAGGGATCGCGTTCCGCCAGGAGCAACTCGGTCAAATGTGGGAGCTGGCTTGCCAGCGATGAGGCCAGCAACTTCCCCCGATCAGTATAAGACTTCCGCAAGAATTTCAGCGCTGCTGACCACCGTCGCATACTCCCCATGCAGATTCCCCAGCGACATGGCATGCACCTCTTCAGCCGAACGCGGCGTGCCGAAATAATCGGCCTTGTCGAAGGTAAAGCACGCATCCTCCGCCACCCACGTCTCGAACCCCAGATTGCCCGCCGTGCGCGCCGTGGACTCCACCGAGTTGTTGGTCGCCACACCGACGATGACCAATTGTCCGATCCCCGCGTCACGCAATTTCACTTCAAGCCCCGTCGCACAAAACGCATCCGGCACCTGTTTCTGGATCAGCCACTCGCCATCCTGCGGCAGAAACCTGTCCTGAAATTCCACCCCGGACTGTTCTGGCCAGAACACCGAATCCGGCGAGCGCGACAGGTGCTGCACGTGAGTCACCGGCCGCCCGCTGCGCCGCCAAAAGTCCAGCAGATCGAGGATCCGTTGTTCGGCCAACGGATTATTCCGCCGCCCCAGACGCGGCTCCAGAATGCCCTTTTGCTGGTCGATGATAATCAGTGCAGCGTTGGCCTGAAGCTCCATGGCGATTTTTCTCACGCGGGTCATTGAATTTCCCGTACTTGAGCATCACCTCCTGTCACTAAGCAAGCTATCGAACGCACACAGGACAACCTGAAGCCGGCGTTTGCTGTCCGTACCCTTCCTGATTTGGAGCTTTCCATGATCGACCTGTATTACTGGACCACGCCCAACGGCCACAAGATTTCCCTGTTCCTCGAAGAGGCCGGCCTGCGCTACAACGTGCACCCGATCAACATCAGCCAGGGCGAGCAGTTCCAGCCGCACTTCCTGAAGATCGCGCCGAACAATCGCATTCCGGCCATCGTCGATCATGAGCCGGCCGATGGCGGCGAACCGTTGTCGCTGTTCGAGTCCGGCGCCATCCTGCTGTACCTCGCGGAAAAGACCGGGAAGTTCCTGCCCAAGGATCTGCGTGGCCGTCAGGTGGCGCTGCAATGGCTGTTCTGGCAGATGGGCGGGCTGGGGCCGATGGCCGGGCAGAACCATCACTTCAGCCAGTTCGCCCCGGAAAAAATCCCCTACGCGATCAAGCGCTACATCGATGAAACCGCACGTTTGTACGGGGTGCTGGACAAGCAACTGGCCAACCATGAGTTCGTTGCCGGCAGCGAATACAGCATCGCCGACATGGCGATCTACCCGTGGATCGTCTCGCACAAATGGCAGAGCCAGAACCTCGAAGACTTCCCGAACGTGCTGCGCTGGTTCAACCACATCAAGGATCGCCCGGCGACCGTGAAGGCCTACGCGCTGGTGCAGAAGATCAATCCGCCGAAGGCTTGAGTGACCCGGCCTGATCGTTCCCGTTCGCGGGAACGATCAACGGGAAGAAATAACCGCTTGCCCCGCTTGCGCGGCCCCCTCCTGCTCACTAACGTAGCGGCTTTATTGCGCCCCCAGCCTCTACACCCCCGCAGGAGCTTTGCCATGGCCTCGCCAGCCCTTTCACATTTTCTTCCCCGGTTCGGCGTTGCCGCAGCAGTGACCGGTGTCTTGAGCCTCTCCGGTTGCCAGACCTGGAACGCTCAGGACTCCCTCCCGCCGACCTCCGGTGTACAGCCGCTCAAGGGCCTGGCGCAGAACGTTTCGGTACGCCGCAATGCCATGGGCATGCCGCTGATCGAAAGCAACAGCTTCCACGACGCCTTGTTCGCCCTCGGTTATGTGCACGCCAGCGACCGCATCAATCAGATGGTCACCCTGCGCCTGCTGGCCCAGGGGCGTCTGGCGGAAATGTCCGGGGCGTCGATGCTCGACGCCGACCGCTACATGCGCGCCGTCAACCTGAAGAAAAGCGCCGGCGAGCTGTACAAGGCGTCGTCGCCACGGCTCAAGCGCTTCTTCGAAGTCTATGCCCGGGGCGTCAACGCCTACCTGTTCCGCTACGCCGACAAGTTGCCGGGGGATCTGGCCTCCAGCGGCTACAAGCCTGAATACTGGAAACCTGAGGACTCGGCGCTGATTTTCTGCCTGCTGAACTTCAGCCAGTCGGCCAACCTGCCGGAAGAAATCGCTTCGCTGGTGCTGGCGCAGACTGTCACCACCGACAAGCTCGCCTGGCTGACCCCTTCCGCCCCCGACGAAAACCTGCCGGTGGCCGAAGCCGACAAGCTGCAAGGCATCAAGCTCAACGGGCAGATTCCCGGCTTGAGCGAGCTGAGCAACGCCAGCGAACAACTGGCGGCGATGAACCTGCTCGGCGCCAGCACTTCGAACAACTGGGCGATTGCCCCGCAACGCAGCCGCAGCGGCAAGAGCCTGCTGGCCAGCGACAGTCATGGCCCGCTGGCCGCGCCGTCGCTGTGGAGTTTCGTGCAGATTCACGCACCGAAATACCAGGCCGCCGGCGTGACCGTGGCCGGTCTGCCAATGGTGCTCGGTGGTTTCAACGGCAAAGTGGCGTGGAGCGCGACCAGCGTCTTCGGTGACAACCAGGACCTGTTCCTGGAAAAAATCCGACGCCAGGGCAGCAGCCTGACCTACGAGGTCAACGGCAAATGGCAGCCACTGGGCGTGCGCAACGAAACCTATTTCGTCAAAGGCCAGCGGCCGATTCGCGAAGCGGTGTACGAAACCCGCCACGGCGCGCTGCTCAACAGTTCCCAGGCCGCTGCTCAAGGCGCAGGTTTCGGCCTGGCCTTGCAGACGCCGAGCTTCACCGACGACAAATCCCTCGATGCGTTTTTCGATCTGAGCCGCGCGCAAACCGCTGAACGCGCTTCGGACGCCAGCCGGGAAATCCGTGCCATCGCGCTGAACCTAGTGTTTGCCGACGCCAGCAACATCGGCTGGCAAGTCACCGGGCGTTTCCCGAACCGCCGCGAAGGCGAAGGCCTGTTGCCGTCGCCGGGCTGGGACGGTCGCTACGACTGGGACGGTTACGCCGACCCGATGCTGCACCCGTACGATCAGGATCCGGCGCAAGGCTGGCTCGGCACCGCCAACCAGCGCGTCATTCCTCACGGCTACGGTATGCAACTGTCCAATTCCTGGGCCGCGCCGGAGCGTGGCGAGCGCCTCGCGGAACTGGCCGGCAGCGGTAAACAGGACGGCCGCAGCATGATCGCCATGCAGTACGACCAGACCACCACCTTCGCCGCCAAGCTGAAGAAAATGTTCGAAGCCCCGGGCATGGCGCAGCCGCTGAAACAGGCGATCGACGCTCTGCCGGAAGCCGACCGCAGCAAGGCCCGCGAAGCCTACACCCGACTGATGGCATTCGACGGCAAGCTCAGCCCGACTTCGGCCGACGCGGCGATCTACGAGTTGTTCCTGCAGGAAAGCATGAAGCAGATTTTCCTCGACGAACTCGGCCCGCAGAACAGCCCGGCGTGGAAAGCGTTTATCGCCAACGGCGACTTGTCCTACTCGGCGCAGGCCGATCACTTGCTGGGCCGCGAGGACAGTCCGTTCTGGGACGACGCCCGCACGCCGCAGAAAGAAGACAAGCCGACGATCCTCGCCCGCAGTCTGGCGGCGGCGATCAGCGCCGGCGACAGTCAACTGGGTGGCGACCGCAAAGCCTGGCAGTGGGGCAAACTGCACCGCTACGAATGGAAAAATGCCAACGGCCAGACCGTTCGCGGTCCAATCGCAGCGGGAGGCGACCACACCACCCTGAACACCGCGGCATTTGCCTGGGGGCAGGACTTCAACACCACCCGTGCGCCGTCGATGCGTTTCATCGTCGACTTCAGCCAGAGTGAACCGCTGATGGGCCAGAACGGCACGGGGCAATCGGGTAACCCGGCCAGTCCGAACTACCTCAACGGAATCGATCCGTGGCTCAAGGGCCAGTACATCGGCTTGCCGATGCAGCCGCAGAACTTTGAGCGGGTGTATGGGAAGACGCGGTTGACGCTGACTCCCGGCAAGTAAATGCGATCCCCGTGTGGGAGCCAGCCCGGCTCCCACACGGGTTTTGCATGACCCGCAAAATCAATCGAACTTCTGACTTCGCCCAAACCTCATAGCTAACAAGTCCCTCCATTCCGGTAACGCCATGGACCTTGTTATCGCCCGCCCCGAAGGCCTGTACTGCCCCGCCGGGGACTTCTATATCGATCCGTGGCGCCCGGTCGAGCGCGCGGTGATCACCCATGCCCACGGCGATCACGCCCGCACCGGCAACGCGCATTATCTGGCGGCCAGCGCCGGCGAAGGCATTCTGCGTGCGCGTCTCGGTCAGGACATCAACCTGCAATCACTTGAGTACGGCCGGCGCCTGACCCACCACGGCGTCACCTTGAGTTTTCACCCTGCCGGACACGTTCTGGGCTCGGCTCAGGTACGGCTCGAATATGGCGGCGAAGTCTGGGTCGCTTCCGGCGACTACAAGATCGAACCCGACGGCACCTGTGCGCCCTTCGAACCGGTGCGCTGCCACACCTTCATCACCGAATCGACCTTCGGCCTGCCGATCTACCGCTGGCAGCCGCAGGCGCAGGTGTTTGGCGAGATCAATCAGTGGTGGCAGGCCAATATCGAAGCCGGCAAAACCAGCGTGCTGTTCTGCTATTCCTTCGGCAAGGCCCAGCGCATCCTCCACGGCATCGACGAAACCCTCGGCCCGATCCTCAGCCACGGCGCGGTGGAACCGCTGAACCGGGTCTACCGCGAGGCCGGGGTGTATCTACCGTCGACGATCTACGCCGGCGACGTGAAGAAAAACGATCCGCTGATGCGTCAGGCGCTGGTCATCGCCCCGCCTTCGGCCGGCGGCAGCAGCTGGATGCGGCGTTTCGGCGACTACAGCGACAGCTTCGCCAGCGGCTGGATGCGCTTGCGTGGCACCCGTCGGCGGCGCGGCGTGGATCGCGGTTTCGTGCTTTCCGATCACGCCGACTGGCCCGGCCTGTTGTGGGCCATCGAACAGACCGGTGCCGAGCGGGTGATGGTCACCCACGGCTCGATTGGTGTGCTGGTCCGCCACCTGCGCGAAAAAGGGCTGGATGCCCAAGGCTTCAACACCGAATACGGCGATGATGAACAGGACAACCTCGCCGTCGAACCCACCGTTGCCGAGGTGCAACCATGAAAGACTTCGCCGGGTTGTACGCCGAACTCGACGCCACCACCTCCAGCAACGCGAAACTCGCAGCCATGCAGGCCTACTTCGCCCAGGCGGAACCGCAAGATGCCGCGTGGGCGGTGTACTTTCTGTCCGGCGGACGGCCACGACAACTGGTGCCGGTACGGATCCTGCGCGAACTCGCCGTCGAAGTGTCCGGACTCACGCCATGGCTGTTCGAGGAAAGCTATCAGGCGGTCGGCGATCTGGCGGAAACCATTTCGCTGGTACTCCCGGAAAACCCGCACACCTCCGAAGCCGGCCTCGCCGAATGGATCGAGCACAAGCTGTTGCCGCTGCGCGGTGAAACCCCGGAATACCTCGCTCGTCAGTTGCCGGCGCTGTGGGCGCAACTGGACCGGCCGAGCCTGATGCTGTGCATCAAACTGATCACCGGCAGTTTCCGCGTCGGTGTGTCCAAATTGCTGGTGACCCGTGCCCTGGCCTCGATGGCCGGGCTGGACAGCAAACGCGTGGCGCAACGGCTGGTGGGTTACACCGACTTGTCCAACCGGCCGGACGCCGCCAGCTACCTGAAACTGATCGCCCCCGAGTCCAGCGACGAACACGCCCAGCGCGGCGGCCAGCCGTATCCGTTCTTTCTCGCCCACGGCCTGTCGCAACCGGTCGAGCAGTTCGAAGACTTGCTCGGCCCGGCCAGCAACTGGCAGGTGGAGTGGAAGTGGGACGGCATTCGCGCCCAAGTGGTCAAGCGCGACGGGCGACTATGGATCTGGTCCCGTGGCGAGGAACTGGTGACCGAACGTTTTCCCGAACTCGATTCGCTGGTTGAAGGCTTGCCTGACGGCACGGTGATCGACGGCGAAATCGTGGTCTGGAAAAACACCCGGCCTGACGCCGAAGCCTTTGATCCTGATTCGACGGCGCCACCGGCGGTGCAACCTTTCGCCCTGCTCCAGCAACGGATCGGTCGCAAGACCCTGGACAGGAAGATCCTCGAAGACGTACCGGTGGTGGTCCTCGCCTACGACCTTTTGGAATGGCAGGGCGAAGACTGGCGCAACCAGCCGCAGATCAAACGGCGAGAACAACTGGAACAGGTCATCGCCCGGTGCAACAACCCGGTGCTGCTGCCCTCCCCCGTGCTGACCGGCAGCGACTGGTTCGACCTCGCCCGGCAGCGCGAAGCCTCCCGGCGACTGGGGGTCGAAGGCATGATGCTCAAGGCCCGCGACGCGATGTACGGCGTCGGGCGCACCAAGGACATGGGCGTCTGGTGGAAATGGAAAGTCGACCCGTTCAGTGTCGACGCCGTGCTGATTTACGCCCAGCGCGGCCATGGCCGGCGTGCCAGCCTCTACAGCGATTACACGTTTGCGGTGTGGGACGGGCCGCCCGGTTCCAGCGCCCGCGCCCTGGTGCCATTCGCCAAGGCCTATTCCGGCCTGACCGACGAGGAAATGCGCGAGGTCGACAGCATTGTGCGCAAGACCACCGTGGAAAAATTCGGCCCGGTCAGCAGCGTGACACCGAGCCTGGTGTTCGAACTGGGTTTCGAAGGCATCGCCCTGTCGCGCCGGCACAAGAGCGGCATCGCCGTGCGCTTCCCGCGCATGCTGCGCTGGCGCCAGGACAAGACTGTGGAAGAAGCCGACAACCTGGCGACCTTGCAAAATCTGCTGGTCTGATCCCTCCTCCCGATGCTCAATCTGATCACTCCCACGCAGAGCGTGGGAACGATCATGCTCATAAACAGTGCATCCGATTTTCCGTGCCCGTTTTCGGGCATTCCTCCCGCTGCACCCTCCCTTCCTACACCTTTTAAAACACTTGTTCGGGACTCTGGTTCGGAAATTGCTACTTTCTATAAGTCGTAAGCGTTCCAGTAACAATAATTCTGCGCCACAAGCGCTCATATTGGTTCTTAGGGATTGAATAATGAAAAAAGCATTGCTGACCCTTTCTGCACTGGCGTTGTGCATGGCCGCCGGCTCCGCGCTGGCCAAGGAATACAAAGAGCTGCGTTTTGGCGTCGATCCTTCCTACGCACCGTTCGAGTCGAAAGCGGCCGACGGCAGCCTGGTGGGCTTTGACATCGATCTGGGCAACGCGATCTGCGCCGAGCTGAAGGTCAAGTGCAAGTGGGTCGAAAGCGACTTCGACGGCATGATTCCGGGCCTCAACGCCAATAAGTTCGACGGTGTGATCTCGTCGATGACGGTAACACCGGCCCGTGAAAAGGCCATCGACTTCTCCAGCGAGCTGTTCTCCGGCCCGACGGCCTACGTATTCAAGAAGGGTTCCGGCCTGACCGATGACGTTGCTTCGCTCAAGGGCAAATCCGTCGGTTACGAGCAAGGCACCATCCAGGAAGCCTACGCCAAGGCCGTGCTGGAGAAGGCCGGGGTGAAAATCCAGGCCTACGCCAACCAGGACCAGGTCTACGCCGACCTGAAAAACGGCCGCCTCGACGCCTCGATCCAGGACATGCTGCAAGCCGAACTGGGCTTTTTGAAGTCGCCGGACGGTGCCGCCTACGAAGTCAGCAAGCCGGTTGACAGCGAATTGCTGCCAGCCAAAACCGCTGTCGGTATTAAGAAAGGTAACAAAGAGCTGAAGGCGCTTTTAGATAAAGGTATCAAAGCGTTACACGACGACGGCAAATACGCCGAGATTCAAAAGAAACACTTTGGCGATCTGAATCTGTACAGCGGCAAATAATGCACCGGCGCCCATCCTTCGATGGGCGCCTTTTTCATCCGCTCAGGTTGCTGATTTATGTTCGAAAACCTCTTACAAAATCTGGGGCTCTCCGCCTTCAGCCTCAAGGGCTTCGGTCCGTTGCTGTTGGAAGGCACCTGGATGACCATCAAATTGTCGGCGTTGTCGCTGCTGGTGGCCGTGTTGCTCGGCCTGCTGGGCGCCAGTGCCAAACTGTCCAAATCAAAACTGCTGCGCCTGCCTGCCCAGCTCTACACCACGCTGATTCGCGGGGTGCCGGACCTGGTGCTGATGCTGTTGATCTTCTACAGCCTGCAAACCTGGCTGACCGCGCTGACCGACGTCATGGAGTGGGATTACATTGAAATCGACTCCTTCACCGCCGGCGTGATCACTCTGGGCTTCATTTATGGCGCGTACTTCACCGAAACCTTCCGCGGCGCGATCCTCGCCGTGCCACGGGGTCAGGTTGAAGCTGCCACGGCCTACGGCCTCAAACGCGGCCAGCGCTTTCGCTTCGTGGTGTTCCCGCAAATGATGCGCTTCGCCCTGCCGGGCATCGGCAACAACTGGATGGTGATGCTCAAGGCCACCGCGCTGGTGTCGATCATCGGCCTGGCGGATCTGGTCAAGGCCGCCCAGGATGCCGGCAAAAGCTCCTATCAACTGTTTTACTTCCTGGTACTCGCCGCCTTGATCTATCTGCTGATCACCAGTGCCTCGAACGTCATCCTGCGCTGGCTCGAACGTCGCTACGCCGCCGGTGCCCGGGAGGCCGTACGATGATCGAACTCCTGCAGGAATACTGGAAACCCTTCCTTTATACCGACGGCAACAACATCACCGGGCTGGCCATGACCCTGTGGTTGCTCAGTGCGTCGATCTTCATCGGTTTCATCGTGTCGATCCCGCTGTCGATTGCCCGGGTTTCCCCGCACTTCTACGTTCGCTGGCCGGTGCAGTTCTACACTTACCTGTTCCGGGGCACGCCGCTCTATATCCAGCTGCTGATCTGCTACACCGGGATCTACAGCCTGGCCGCCGTGCGCGCCCAGCCGATGCTCGATGCATTCTTTCGCGATGCGATGAACTGCACGATCCTCGCCTTCGCCCTCAACACCTGCGCCTACACCACGGAGATCTTCGCCGGGGCGATCCGCAGCATGAACCACGGCGAAGTCGAAGCGGCCAAGGCCTACGGCCTGACCGGCTGGAAGCTGTATGCCTACGTGATCATGCCGTCGGCGCTGCGTCGCTCGTTGCCGTATTACAGCAACGAAGTGATCCTGATGCTGCACTCGACCACCGTGGCGTTCACCGCAACGATCCCGGACATCCTGAAAGTCGCGCGGGACGCCAACTCGGCGACCTACCTGACCTTCCAGTCGTTCGGCATCGCCGCGCTGATCTACCTGACCATCACCTTTGCGCTGGTCGGCCTGTTCCGTCTTGCCGAACGCCGATGGCTGGCCTTCCTCGGGCCGACTCACTAGGACCTCTCTGCAATGCGCCACCAGATACATGACCTGCTGGCCCCGCTGCCGGGGACCGCACGACAGATCCACAGCTTTCACTTCGGCCCGGAAAAGGCCAAAGGCAAAATCTACATCCAGTCCTCGCTGCATGCCGACGAACTGCCCGGCATGCTGGTGGCCTGGCACCTCAAGCAACGCCTGGCGGAGCTGGAAGCCGCCGGCCGCCTGATCAGCGAAATCGTGCTGGTGCCGGTGGCCAACCCGGTCGGCCTCGAACAAGTGCTGATGGACGTGCCGCTGGGCCGCTACGAGCTGGAGAGCGGGCAGAATTTCAACCGCTGGTTCGTCGACCTCAGCGAAGAGATCGGCAACGAAATCGAATCGCAACTGTGCGACGACCCGCAGCGCAACCTCGAACTGATTCGCACCAGCCTGCGCAACGCCCTCGCCCGCCATACCGCCACGACTCAGCTGCAATCCCAGCGCCTGACCCTGCAACGGCTGGCCTGTGACGCGGACATGGTGCTGGACCTCCACTGCGATTTCGAATCCGTGGTTCACCTCTACACCACGCCCGAGGCCTGGCCGCAGGTCGAGCCGCTGGCGCGCTACATCGAATCGAAGGCGAGCCTGCTGGCCACCGACTCCGGCGGTCAGTCGTTCGACGAATGCTTCACCCTGTTGTGGTGGCAATTGAAGGAACGCTTCGGCGAGCACTTCGAGATCCCCCTCGGCAGTTTCTCGGTCACGGTCGAGTTGCGTGGCCAGGGCGACGTCAGCCATCCCGTGGCCAGTCGTGACTGCCAGGCGCTGCTCGATTACCTGACTCACTTCGGCGCCATCGCCGGCGCTTCGAAACCGCTGCCGGAGCTGCCATTCCCGGCTACTCCGCTGGCCGGTGTCGAACCTGTCACCACGCCGGTCGGCGGCCTGCTGGTGTACACCGCCACGCCCGGGCAGCATCTGGAAGCCGGGCAGCAAATTGCCGAAATCATCGACCCGATCAATGATCGGGTCACGCCAGTCCATTGCACCGCTTCCGGTCTGCTCTATGCCCGCTCGCTGCGGCGCATGGCCACGGCCGGCATGGTGATCGCCCACGTCGCGGGCGCCGAAGCCTATCGCAGCGGCTACTTACTTTCGCCTTGAGGATGCCTGTCCCATGTACAAACTGACCGTAGAAGGCCTGCACAAAAGCTATGGCGACCATCAGGTGCTCAAAGGCGTTTCGCTCAAAGCCAAAACCGGTGACGTGATCAGCCTGATCGGCGCCAGCGGCTCGGGCAAAAGCACCTTTTTGCGCTGCATCAACTTCCTCGAACAACCCAACGACGGCGCGATGAGCCTCGACGGCCAGGCGATCCGCATGGTCACCGACCGCCACGGCATGCACGTCGCCGACGCCGAGGAACTGCAACGTCTGCGCACCCGCCTCGCCATGGTGTTCCAGCATTTCAACCTGTGGAGCCACATGACCGTGCTGGAAAACATCACCATGGCCCCGCGCCGGGTGCTGGGTTGCAGCAAGGCCGAGGCCGATGATCGCGCCCGGCGTTATCTGGACAAGGTCGGCCTGCCGGCCCGGGTTGCCGATCAGTACCCGGCGTTTCTTTCCGGTGGCCAGCAACAACGGGTGGCCATCGCCCGGGCCCTGGCCATGGAGCCGGAAGTCATGCTGTTCGACGAACCGACCTCGGCGCTCGACCCGGAACTGGTCGGCGAAGTGCTCAAGGTGATTCAAGGCCTGGCGGAAGAAGGCCGGACCATGATCATGGTCACCCACGAAATGAGTTTTGCGCGCAAGGTGTCGAGCCAGGTGCTGTTTCTGCACCAGGGGCTGGTGGAAGAAGAAGGTGCGCCGGAAGACGTGCTGGGCAATCCGAAAAGCGAACGCCTGAAGCAATTCCTCAGCGGCAATCTCAAGTAAAACTATTGCCCGGCCGGCGCGGTCACTGAAGGAACACCTTCAGAGCACACGTCGCCGGCATGGGCACTTCCACCGACTTCGCCAGACACTGGTTCAGCGCCCGCGACTGGAAGCCGTTCGCCTTTCAGAAGCAGGTGTGGGCGGCGGTCAAGCGTGGCGAGTCGGGACTGCTGCACGCCAGCACCGGCGCCGGTAAAACCTACGCGGTGTGGTTTGCCGCACTCAATCGATTTGCCCGCTCCGGGCTTGCCGCAGAGACCACCCGCAAACGCCCGCCGCCTGCCGAACCGCTGACTGTCTTGTGGATCACACCGATGCGGGCGCTGGCCGCCGACACCGCGCGTGCTTTGCAAACGCCGCTGGACGATCTGCAAATCCCCTGGAGCGTCGGCCTGCGCACCGGCGACACCGGCAGCAGCGAACGCGCCCGGCAGAACCGGCGCTTGCCGACCGCGCTGATCACCACCCCGGAAAGCCTGACCCTGATGCTCGCCCGCGCCGACGCGCAAACGGCGCTGTCGACCTTGCGCATGGTCGTGGTGGATGAGTGGCACGAACTGCTCGGCAACAAACGCGGCGTGCAATTGCAACTGGCCCTCGCCCGCCTGCGGCGCTGGCATCCGGGACTGATCGTCTGGGGTGTTTCTGCGACGCTCGGCAATCAATCCCACGCCGAACAGGTACTGATCCCGCAGGGCAGTGGCGTGAGTGTTCAGGGTCAAAGCGAAAAAACGCTGCGGGTCGATACTCTGCTCCCACCGCAGATCGAGCGTTTTCCCTGGGCCGGGCATATCGGTCTGAAGATGTTGCCGCAAGTGGTTGCCGAACTGGACGTCTGCGCCAGCAGCCTGGTGTTCACCAATACTCGGGCGCAGTCGGAAATCTGGTATCAGGCCTTGCTGGGCGCGCGTCCGGACTGGGCCGGGTTGATTGCCTTGCACCACAGCTCGCTGTCCCGCGAGACCCGGGACTGGGTCGAGCAGGCGTTGAAGAATGGTCAGCTCAAAGCGGTGGTCTGCACTTCGAGCCTGGATCTTGGAGTGGACTTTCTACCGGTGGAACGGGTGCTGCAAATCGGTTCGGCCAAAGGCGTGGCGCGTCTGATGCAGCGTGCCGGACGTTCAGGCCATGCGCCCGGTCGAACGTCGCGGGTCACTCTGGTGCCGACCCACAGCCTGGAACTGATCGAAGCCGCAGCCGCTCGCGATGCGGTGGCGCAGCGACGGATTGAACCGCGTCTGTCACCGCAAAAACCGCTGGATGTGCTGGTCCAGCATCTGGTCAGCATGGCATTGGGTGGTGGCTTTTTACCCGAGGACTTGTACGAAGAAGTCCGGGGAGCCTGGGCTTATCGCGACCTGACGCTGGCGGAGTGGGCTTGGGCGCTGGCGTTCGTACGCCATGGCGGGATGTCGCTGACGGCTTACCCGGATTACCGTCGGGTCGAGCCGGACGAACAGGGTGTCTGGCGAGTGCCGGACGCGCGTCTGGCCCGGCGGCACCGGATGAGCATCGGTACCATCGTCAGCGAGGCCAGCATCCATCTGAAATTCTGGAGCAAGGGCGGAGGCGGCAAGCAACTGGGCAGCGTTGAGGAAGGCTTCATCGCCCGCCTCAAACCCGGTGACGGTTTCCTGTTCGCCGGACGCTTGCTGGAGCTGGTGCGGGTGGAAAACATGACTGCCTACGTCAAACGCAGCACCGCGAAAAAAGCCGCCGTGCCGCGCTGGAATGGCGGGCGCATGCCGCTGTCCAGTGAACTGGCCGAAGCGGTGGTCGCTCGATTCAGCGCCGCAGCACACGGTGAGTTTGCCGGCCCGGAAATGCAGGCCTTGCGCCCGCTGCTGGAAACGCAGATGCGTTGGTCGGGTTTGCCGACCGTCAACAATCTGCTGGCCGAAGTGCTGAAGTCCCGCGAAGGCTGGCATCTTTTCCTCTATCCGTTTGCCGGACGTCAGGTGCATCTGGGGCTAGCCAGCCTGCTGGCATGGCGGGTCAGCCAGCGCCTGCCTGTGACCTTCTCGATTGCGGTCAATGATTACGGACTGGAGTTGCTCAGCGCCACGCCGGTTGACTGGTCTGTGCAACTGGATGGTGCCCTGCTCAGTCCCGAAGATTTGTTGAAGGATGTGCTCGCCAGCCTCAACGCCGGCGAACTGGCACTGCGCAGGTTTCGGGAAATCGCGCGGATCGCGGGCCTGGTGTTCGCCGGTTACCCCGGCGCGCCGAAAAGCACCCGTCAGGTACAGGCCTCCAGCGGGCTGTTTTTCGAAGTGTTCAAGCAATACGACGCCGACAATCTGTTGCTGGCGCAGGCCGGGGAAGAAGTCCTACGGGAAGAACTGGATATTCGTCGACTGGAACAGACCCTGGAGCGAATCAACCGGATGAAACTGGACATGCACCTGATCAAACGTCCTACACCGCTCGGCTTCCCGCTGCTGGTGGAACGCATGCGCGAAAGCATGAGTTCGGAAAGACTCGCCGACCGGATCCGGCGCATGGTCGGCGATCTGGAGAAAACCGCCGACAAGGGTCAATCCTGATGGGCGCGCCCTACCCTGTGCGTCTGGCGGGTGAAGAACTCTGGCTGTTGCCGGAAAAGGCACTGTATTGGCCGGCGCAACAGGCGCTGCTGATTGCCGACGTGCATTTCGGCAAGGCGGCCGCCTACCGGCGCCTGGGACAACCGGTGCCGCAGGGCACCACGGCGAGCAACATTGCGGTGATCGAACAGTTGCTGGAGAAACTGCCGTGCCGGCAACTGATCTTCCTCGGTGATTTTTTGCATGGCCCCGGCTCCCACGCCACCGACACCTTGCAGGCATTGGCGCAGTGGCGGGCACGTCATGCGGATCTGCCGATCACGCTGATTCGCGGCAATCACGATAAACGTGCCGGTGATCCACCCCAGACGCTGAATATCCGGGTGGTGCCGGAGCCCTTGCTGCTCGGGCCCTTCGCCTTGCAGCACGAACCCGATCCGCACCCTGAACGCCACGTCCTCGCCGGGCACGTACATCCGGTTTATCGATTGAACGGCAAGGGGCGTCAGCGTCTGCGGCTGGCGTGTTTCAGGCTGGGAGAACGCATCAGCCTGCTGCCGGCCTTCGGTGCCTTCACCGGCGGTTATCCGGTGGGGAAAGAAGACAGCTGTCGGATCTTTGTCATTGGCGACAATGAAATATGGCCCGTCGGCTGAAGTCCTGTTCAGGATTCAGTCGACGGGCCATACATTCAATCACGCGACGGGCGCAGGTGGTGGTTTGTCCGGGAGCGTAGGCTCGCCGGGCTCGGTCGGTTCTTCGTTGGGGGTGTCGGGATCAGGCTGGTGAGGAATTCCGCCAGCCAGGGTGACGGGCGGGTGTGCCAACAAGGACCAGGCCAATACGCCAACCTGATTGGGCTCGAGCCTTGCCAGTTCGGCAGTGATTTGCGGATCGATCTTCATGGAGCACTCCTCGGCGAAGGCCCGTCCCGCTGTTCGCGAAACGGGCAGTACACCCCATAGAGTGTCTACCCGCCGAAGAATTCCCGGTAACTGCCGGATGGACGGCTCAGGTCCGCGGCAGGGTCACGCCACGCTGGCCCTGGTACTTGCCCGCACGGTCCTTGTAGGAAACTTCACATTCCTCGTCGGACTCCAGGAACAGCATTTGCGCCACACCTTCATTGGCGTAGATCTTCGCCGGCAGGTTGGTGGTGTTGGAGAATTCCAGGGTCACCTGGCCTTCCCACTCAGGCTCAAGCGGAGTGACGTTGACGATGATGCCGCAACGGGCGTAGGTGCTTTTGCCCAGGCAGATGGTCAGCACGTTGCGTGGAATACGGAAGTATTCAACGGTCGTGGCCAGGGCGAAGGAGTTCGGCGGGATGATGCAAACGTCGCTGTGGACATCGACGAAGCTGCCGGCATCGAAGTTCTTCGGATCGACGATGGCCGAATTGATGTTGGTGAACACCTTGAAATGGTTGGTGCAACGCACATCGTAGCCGTAGCTCGACACACCGTAGGAGATCACCCGGCTGTCGTCGCTGCCACGTACCTGGCGCTCGACGAACGGCTCGATCATGCCGTGTTCCTGCGCCATGCGGCGAATCCACTTGTCCGATTTGATGCTCATGGCGGGGTGTCCTGAATAGCGAGGTGGAAAAAATCTGTCCGGCATCTTACCGGGCGCGCCGCCGGGTTCAAAGTCCAGGGTGCAAATCTCGCCGAACATGCAGGAAATACGCGGCTTCGCGACGAACCGTCACACCGCCGATCCTTAAAACGGAGAAACCTTCGCAAGAAGCATTGGCACGTTCCGGAAAAAGGGTTAAGGTGGCGCCACTGTGCTGCTTGTGTCACTGAGAATCTCTACACGATATGTTGAATTTCGATCCAACCATCTACAAGAATTTTTCCTGCTCTTTGCACTCAGTCTCGGCCAGGGTTCTTCCTGAGTCGCAGTTATCTTTGTTCAAGGAGTTACACCATGTCTAATCGCCAAACCGGTACCGTTAAGTGGTTCAACGATGAAAAAGGCTTCGGCTTCATCACTCCACAATCCGGTGACGACCTGTTCGTTCACTTCAAAGCTATCCAGTCCGACGGCTTCAAAAGCCTGAAAGAAGGCCAACAGGTTTCTTTCATCGCTACCCGCGGTCAGAAAGGCATGCAAGCTGAAGAAGTACAAGTTATCTAACTTGTAGCTTCCTGGCTAAGAAGCCCCGCCCTTAAAAGCGGGGCTTTTTTGTGGGTGCCTGTTTTGTACAGGCAAAAAAAACGCAGCCCGACAAAGGCTGCGTTTTTTATGTGCGGCGTTACCAGGCCACGCCAAACCCGGCGGTGTAGCGGGTCTTGTTCAGATCCGCGTCCTTGGTGCCGCTGATGATGTCGCGCTCGGCTTTCAGATTGAGCGATGCCCAGTCCGTCACCTTGTAGCGCAGGCCCACTTCCGAATCCAGGGCATAGTTGGCGACGTCCGACAGCGGCTTGCCAATCTCGCCGGTGGTGAAGAACTGCACCTTCTTGCCGATCAGGTAGCGGTTGTAGTCCCATTTCATGGCGACGGAATAGAAGTTGTCCGTGCCGCCGTCGCTGTACTCGTAATCGGTGCGGTTGAGCAGCGAGCCGAGAGAGAACGCTCCCAGCTCGTCATCCCAGAACTGATAGCCCGGACCCGTACCGACCACACGCTGGCGTGACAGCTCTTCGACGTAGTCGCGTTTGTAGTTCAACCGCCCCTGCCAGAACCACTTGTCTGTCAGGAAGCGGTCCAGAGCGTATTCGGCGCGCCAGTTGTTGGTGGTCACCACCTCATCCTGGACTTCGCGGTTGTACTCGCCTTCAGCGGTATGACGCCAACGGCCATGGCGCGCCGAGGTCTTGAAGCCGATGTCGTAGTCATTGGTGTCTTTTTCGGCACGCTGATAATCCAGTGCCAGATCGACATTGCCCTTCCAGACCAGATCCTCGACCACCGGCTTGGGCTTGAGAATCTGCTGGATGCTCGCCAGCTCGACGGTTTTCGGCGCCTCGCCGTTGGCCAGGGTGACCTTGCCATCGTCAGCGGCGGTCAGCGACTTGGCTTTCTCGCCGCTGTAGGCGTCCTGCTTGACCAGCAGTTCCTGATCGCTCTCCAGCGTCTTCACCTGTTTCCAGTCGATGGTGACCGCACCGGCGTACTGGGTCTGGACCAGCAACTTACCGCCGTCGAACAGGGTGATTTTGCCGCTCAGCTTGTCACCGTTCTTCAACCAGACGGTATCGGCAAGCAAGGGCGTGGACGCACTGAAGACAGCAAGGCACAACAGGGTTCTGGACAACATAAGCGAATCGGGGGCTCGGGTTTGCGAAAAAAGGGTCGGCATTATCCGTAGGAATAATCCTCTGACAAGGAGTGACCCGGCTATTTCTGTTGAGTTCATTTCTCAATTGCCCGATCACGGATTACCCTTTCATCCATGAATCGACCCTGTTCAGGAACGGCGCACGTGACAGACCCGATACAAGCCTGCGAAAACGATCCGCAAATCCGACGCACGGCACTCTATTCGACCCTTGCCCAAGTGCCCGAAGGCAAGGTCGTCAGCTATGGTCAGTTGGCCGAACTGGCCGGGTTGGGGCGCGCCGCCCGCTGGGTCGGCCGCACTCTGAGCCAGTTGCCGGGCGACACCAAGCTGCCCTGGCACCGCGTACTCGGTGCCGGCGGTCGGATCAGCCTGCCGGCAGGCAGCCCTTCGGGTGATGAGCAGCGGGCACGATTGCGTATGGAGGGCGTTACGATCCTGAACAATCGTGTGGATATTCGGCGCCATGGCTGGCGTCCGGTAGAGCACAGCGGTTAGAGTGCGCGCTTTGTTTTCGCAATCTTGAGGCAGACTTCAGCCCATGCCCCGTAAAACCTGGCGCGCCGCGCTCGCCGCCTATGCCAGTCCTTCGACGCTCGTGCTGTTGTTGCTGGGTTTCGCCGCCGGCCTGCCGTACATGCTGGTGTTCTCGACACTTTCGGTCTGGCTGCGTGAAGCCGGTGTAGCCCGCGAGACGATCGGCTATGCCAGCCTGATCGGTCTGGCCTATGCCTTCAAATGGGTCTGGTCGCCGCTGCTCGACCAGTGGCGCCTGCCGTTGCTCGGCAAACTGGGCCGACGCCGTTCGTGGCTGGTGCTTGCGCAGTCGCTGGTAATCCTCGGCCTGATCGGCATGGGCTTCTGCGACCCGCAGAAACACTTGTCCTGGCTGATCGCCATTGCCGTGATCGTCGCCTTCGCTTCCGCCACCCAGGACATCGCCGTCGACGCCTATCGACTGGAAATCGCCGAGGACAACCGCCAGGCCGCACTGGCCGCCAGTTACATGTCTGGCTATCGGGTCGCAGCCCTGCTGGCGACCGCCGGAGCACTGTTCTTCGCCGAAGGTTTCGGCTCCACCGGTTTCAACTACCAGCATTCCGCCTGGACCGGCACTTACGCGTTGTTCGGCGCCTTGATGGTGCCTGCGCTGATCACCACCCTGCTGATGCGCGAGCCGCCAGTGCCGCTGCGTACCCAGTTGCAGGCCGGGCGCTACACCTTCATGCACCAGCTGATGTCGGTATTCGTGCTGATCGTCCTGCTGGTTTCCGTACCGGCCATGTTCACCCAGCTCTACAACACCGATTTCGCCAGCGTACTGTTCGGCACCATGAGCCCGCTGGACCTGCTGCTGGAAGACCGGGCATTCCTGCGCGCCATTCTCTACACCCTGCTGACCGGCCTGTGCCTGTCGACCATGGGTCGCCGTGGCCTGGCGCCAGTGCTGACGCCGGTCAACGATTTCATCCTGCGCTACCGCTGGCAGGCCCTGCTGCTGCTCGGCCTGATCGCCACCTATCGCATGTCTGACACGGTGATGGGCGTGATGGCCAACGTGTTCTACATCGACCAGGGCTTCACCAAGGACCAGATCGCCAGCGTCAGCAAGATCTTCGGCCTGATCATGACCCTGGTGGGCGCCGGCATGGGCGGCCTGCTGATCGTGCGCTTCGGGATTCTGCCGATCCTGTTCATCGGCGGTGCCGCGTCGGCAGCCACCAATCTGCTGTTCGTGATGCTGGCGGACATGGGCCCCAACCTGCAGATGCTGGTAGTGACCATTTCCCTCGACAACTTCAGCTCGGGCATGGCCACTTCGGCGTTCGTCGCCTATCTGTCGAGCCTGACCAACCTGAAATTCTCCGCGACCCAGTACGCCCTCCTCAGCTCGATCATGCTGTTGCTGCCACGCCTCATCGGCGGCTACTCCGGGGTCATGGTGGAGAAGTTCGGCTATCACAACTTCTTCATCATCACAGCGGCGCTCGGCGTACCGACCCTGGTGCTGATCGCCCTGCACTGGTTCCAGGAGAGTCGCCGCGAAGGCCCGACACCGACACCGGAACCCGTGTCGACGCCCGTCGCCGAAGAGTCGTAAGACATCTCGCACCCGGCGGGAGGGTTTCCGCCGGGCCTGCACTTCTGTACGTCGGCAGCTCTCGCCGGTACACTGCTCCGTCATTTCCAGTCATAGCAACCGACAACGGCCAACCATGCGCACCAGTCAATTTTTGCTCGCCACACAGAAAGAAACGCCTTCCGACGCGGTCGTGATCAGCCATCAGCTGATGCTGCGCGCCGGCATGATCCGCAAACTCGCCTCGGGCCTGTACACCTGGCTGCCGATGGGCCTGCGGGTAATGCGCAAGGTGGAAGCCATCGTTCGCGAAGAGATGAACGCCGCCGGCTCTCTGGAAGTGTTGATGCCGAGCACCCAACCGGCCGAGCTGTGGCAGGAATCGGGGCGCTGGGAAGAATACGGCCCTGAGCTGCTGCGCATCAAAGACCGTCACGGTCGCGACTTCTGCGCGGGCCCGACCCACGAAGAAGTGATCACCGATCTGATGCGCAACGAGTTGAGCAGCTACAAGCAGCTGCCGATCAACCTGTACCAGATCCAGACCAAGTTCCGTGACGAAATCCGCCCACGCTTCGGTTTGATGCGCGGCCGTGAATTCATCATGAAGGACGCGTACTCGTTCCACGCCGACCAGGCGTCGCTGCAGGTCACCTATGACCGCATGCACGAGGCGTACTGCAACGTGTTCACCCGTCTGGGCCTGAAATTCCGTCCGGTCGAAGCCGACAACGGTTCCATCGGCGGTGCCGGCTCCCACGAATTCCACGTGCTGGCCGAGTCCGGCGAAGACGATATCGTCTTCAGCAACGGCTCCGACTACGCCGCGAACATCGAGAAAGCCGAAGCCGTACCGCGTGAAACCTCCCGCGCTGCGCCGGCCGAAGAACTGCGTCTGGTCGACACCCCGGACACCAAGACCATCGCGGCCCTGGTGGAAAAATTCGGTCTGCCGATCGAAAAGACCATCAAGACCCTGATCGTACACGCCGAGGAAGAAGGCAAGCTGATCGCCCTGGTCATCCGTGGCGACCACGAGCTGAACGAAATCAAGGCTGCCCAGCAACCTGGCGTCGCCAGCCCGCTGGTCATGGCGTCCGACGCCGAACTGCGTGACGCCATCGGCGCCGGCGCTGGTTCCCTCGGCCCGCTGAACCTGCCACTGCCGATCATCATCGACCGTTCGGTCGAGCTGATGAGCGACTTCGGCATCGGTGCCAACATCGACGACAAGCACTACTTCGGCGTGAACTGGGAGCGTGACCTGCCGGTTCCGACCGTGGCCGACCTGCGCAACGTCGTGGCCGGCGACCCGAGCCCGGACGGCAAGGGCACCCTGGAAATCAAGCGCGGCATCGAAGTCGGACACATCTTCCAGCTGGGCAACAAGTACAGCAAGGCGATGAAGTGCGAAGTGCTGGGCGAGAACGGCAAGCCTGTGACTCTGGAAATGGGTTGCTACGGCATCGGCGTGTCCCGCGTGGTGGCTGCGGCCATCGAGCAGAACAACGACGAGAACGGCATCATCTGGAGCGACGCCCTGGCGCCATTCCAGATCGCCCTGGTACCGCTGCGCTATGAAACCGAGCAGGTGCGCGAAGCCACCGACAAGCTGTACGCGGAACTGACCGCGGCCGGCTTCGAAGTGCTGCTGGACGATCGCGACAAGAAAACCAGCCCGGGCATCAAGTTCGCAGACATGGAGCTGATCGGCATTCCACACCGGATCGTGGTCAGCGACCGCGGCCTCGCCGAAGGCAACCTGGAATACAAGAGCCGTACCGAAGGCCAGGCGCAAGCGCTGCCGGTTGCCGACGTACTGTCCTTCCTGCAGGCCCGTATCCGCCGCTGAAACCAGATAGAGTCCTCATGTTCAAGCGAAACACCTTAGGCCTCGGTGGTGCCGCCCTGTGCGGCACCCTGCTGGTCAGCGGCTGTGCCAATCACATGTCACAGCGCAGCGAGCACGAAGAGCGGGTCGAGCGAAAGCTGCTCGATCACAGCCTGCAGATCGATGTCGGTGAGCCTAAGGTGCTTGAGCTGCCGCAGAGACGCGTAAAGATCAACGAGCAGAAAACCTTCGAAGTCACTGAGTACGAAGTGACCCGTCGTTATGACCGTTACACGCCTTACCAGCCCTGGCGCGAAATCTACGAGATTCCGCTGGGTGCAGTGGCGGTGGTGGCCGGCGTCGGGGCCAACGTGGTCAACGTGTTCGCCTTCGGCACCCTGCCGGACAGCGTGACCAAGGACTGGCTGAGCTACGGATTCGCCGGGCTCAACCCGTTCATGAACGTGCAGTCCCACGGTCGTGCGCAGCAGAACCTGGCCGGAATCGATGAAGTCCAGCGCGACAAGCGCATGGAGTATTCGAGCCTGCCGTGGAGCGAACGCCCGGTGCAGGTCAAGGCCGGCAAGCAGACCTTCGACATGACCACCGACCGCAACGGCGTGCTGCGCCTGAACCTGCTGGACAGTCCGTTCGCCGAAAACGATCTGAACCATGTCGGCAAACTGCAGATCAGTGTCGAAGACGCCAAGGATGACGTGCATTCCGACTCGTCCCTGACGATCAGCAGTCACCTGCGCGGCAAGCTGCTGGAAGCCCATGGTCTGATTTACGACGATCTGGAAGACGACGAGGTGAGCCAGTGGGTGCACCGGGTCAAACGTCTGTCGGAACTGGGTCTGGAAGAAGAAGCCAGTGAGCTGGAACAGAGCCTGATCGAGCTGACACGCAACGATCCCGAGTTGCAGGCCGAGTTCCTCAAGTCGCTGACCAAGGATGCCGGGCGACTGGTGGCGGACCCCGGTCCGAACTGACAACGCTTATAGAAGAGCCCGAACCTGTTTCGGGCTTTTTTATTTACGCTACCGCTCGAACAGCTCCATTTGTTCAAAACCGCCGCGCAAATCCTCCAGCCGCACACCCACCCCGAGCAGCCGCACCGGTTTGCCGCCGCGATTGAATGCCTGCGTCAGCATCAACTGATAACTGCCCAGATCCCGTCCTGCCCCGGCCTGCTCCAGTGTGGTCTGGGTGAAGTCATGAAATTTCACTTTGACGAATGGCTTGCCCGGCCGGTAGCTGCTGTCGATCCGCGCCATGCGGGTTTTCAGGGTTTCCAACAGTTCAGGGAGCTTGTCCAGGCAACTGCGCAGATCCGGCAGATCCACGTCGTAGGTGTTTTCGACACTGATCGACTGACGACGACTGTCGTTATGCACCTGCCGCTCATCTATCCCACGGGCCAGGCTCCAGAGTCGCTCGCCAAAACTGCCGAATTCGCGCACCAACGCCAACTTGTCCCACTCGCGCAGTTGCGAGCAGTCGTTGATACCGAGCTTGCCCAGTTTGTCCGCAGTGACCTTGCCGACGCCGTGCAGCTTGCTCACCGGCAGACCACTGACAAAGTCTTCGACCTGATCCGGGGTGATGACAAACAAGCCGTTGGGCTTTTTCCAGTCGCTGGCGATCTTGGCCAGAAACTTGTTCGGTGCCACCCCGGCCGAGACCGTGATGTGCAATTGATTGGAGACCCGGCGCCGGATGTCCTGCGCAATCCGCGTGGCGCTGCCACCGAAATGCGCGCTGTCCGAGACATCGAGGTAAGCCTCGTCCAGCGACAGCGGTTCGATCAGGTCGGTGTAATCGCGAAAGATCGTGTGAATTTCCTTCGATGCCTCACGGTAGGCGTCCATACGCGGTTTGACGATCGTCAGGTCCGGGCACAGTTTCAAGGCATGCCCGGAGGACATCGCCGACCGCACGCCGTAAGCCCTCGCTTCATAGTTGCAGGTGGCGATCACCCCGCGCCGGTCTGCCGAACCACCCACCGCCAGCGGTTTTCCGGCCAGACGCGGATCGTCACGCATCTCGATGGCGGCGTAGAAACAGTCACAGTCGATGTGGATGATTTTTCGCTGAGTCATGACAGAAAAGGAAACGTGGCAAGCCGGATGGGCAGTATCTCACTGACACCTGTATATAGCACCAGTGGTATGAAGGTTCTTTTCCAGCGGTAGGAAACGTCCGTTGAATTTATTTTCTCAATCGGAAATCGCTGACCAATAGAGCTGAAACCCGCGCCCTGCCTGACCTGCGGCCCCGCCAGCGGCCTCGAAAAATAGCTAACCAATTGAACCAGAACAGATTTTATCCGGATTCAAGGTTGACACCCCGGCGATCCTCTGTAGAATGCCGCCACACAGACGCGGGATGGAGCAGTCTGGTAGCTCGTCGGGCTCATAACCCGAAGGTCGTCGGTTCAAATCCGGCTCCCGCAACCAAACATCGAAAAAGGCCAATCGAAAGATTGGCCTTTTTTGTGCGCGTCTGTTTTTCATTGGGCAATCATCCGGGCCAAACAGGAATCCTTTGCAATTCCGAAACTTACCGCCCTCCTGCGACGGATTGACGCGATTTCACGCTTATTTGACCCTTCGCGGGATTAACGGTTGACACCCCGCCGTTCGCCTGTAGAATGCCGCCACACAGACGCGGGATGGAGCAGTCTGGTAGCTCGTCGGGCTCATAACCCGAAGGTCGTCGGTTCAAATCCGGCTCCCGCAACCAAACATCAAAAAAGGCTGCTCGAAAGAGTGGCCTTTTTTGTATCTGTGGAAAAAGTCCTTTCGCAACAATGATCTGTCACTGTGCAGTGAACCACTCAGGATCTTCAGACCCGCCGAGTTGCGACTATGCTTGAGTCGCAGGCAAGAGGTCTGCAATCCGGGACCTGCCCTCGCCGATACCCGACGAGAGGCGTAGTATTTTGTGATTATTTTTTTCTACAGGGATTGGTAACTTGGCTGGATACCCCCATCCTGTCGCGCACAATCCAAGAGGTGATTGATGCGCGCCAACTCGTCTGATCCACAAGACACCCTCACCGTGAATCCATCGATCAAGCCCGAGCGCATGCGCTTGCTGGATCGAATCAGCAAATACCGGCAACCGATTGGTCTGGCGGTCACTTTGCTGTTGTTCGCTATTGCGCTGATTGCCTGTCGCCATCTGCTCAGCGAACTCGACCTCTATGCCTTGCACGATTCGATTCTCGACGTGCCGAAGCCGGCCCTGCTGGGCGCTTTCGGCGCGACCGTCGTCGGCTTCATCATTCTGCTGGGCTACGAATGGTCGGCCAGCCGCTATGCCGGCGTGACCATCCCGCCGCGCACGCTGGCGCTCGGTGGCTTCACGGCATTCGCGATCGGCAATGCCATTGGCCTGTCGATGCTGTCCGGCGGCTCGGTGCGTTACCGTTTATATGCACGGCTTGGCCTGGGCGCTTCGGAAGTCGCGCACATGACCCTGTTTGCCAGCCTGTCGCTGGGTTGCGCCCTGCCCCCGCTGGCGGCACTGGCCACCCTGAGTGACCTGCCGGCCGCTTCCCAGGCGCTGGGCCTGTCCGAAGGTCTGCTGGCCACCATTGCCTCTGCCGTTCTGCTGCTCGGCGCGATTCTGGCCATGGGCATTTATCGTCGGCGTCTGCCGGAACAGCCTTACCGCGACAATCTGCTGGTCAAGGTTGGTCGCCGCACCCTGCGCCTGCCAGGCCGACGCCTGACGTTCCTGCAACTGGTCATCACCGCCCTCGACGTCGCCGCTGCCGCCACCGTGTTGTACATGCTGTTGCCGGAAGCCCCGCCATTCGGCGCGTTCCTGCTGGTGTACCTGCTGGCCCTGGCGGCCGGCGTGCTCAGCCATGTACCGGGCGGCGTCGGGGTTTTCGAAGCGATTCTGCTGGCGGCCTTCGCCGACAAGCTCGGCGCAGCACCACTGGCCGCCGCCCTGCTGCTCTATCGCATGATCTACGTGGTGCTGCCATTGCTGGTGGCCTGCGTACTGCTGCTGATCAATGAAGGTCAGCGGCTGTTCCAGACCCAGACCATGCGCGCCGCTTCCGGCCTGGCCGCACCGATCCTCGCGGTGCTGGTGTTCCTGTCCGGCGTGGTGCTGCTGTTCTCCGGCGCCACCCCTGAAATCGACACGCGCCTGGAACACATCGCCTACTTGATTCCTCATCGCCTGGTCGATGCTTCGCACTTCGGCGCCAGCCTGATCGGCGTGCTGTGCCTGATGCTCGCCCAGGGCCTGCGTCGCCGGCTGTCGGCGGCGTGGATGCTGACCACCATTCTGCTGCTGGTGGGCGCCCTGCTCTCGCTGCTCAAGGGTTTCGACTGGGAAGAAGCCACGTTGATGACTCTCACGGCAGCGCTGCTGGGGGTCTTCCGTCGTTCGTTCTATCGCCCGAGCCGCCTGACTGAAGTGCCGTTCTCGCCGCTGTATCTGGTGGCGAGCCTGTGCGTACTCGGTGCATCGACCTGGCTGCTGCTGTTCGCCTATCAGGACGTGCCGTACAGCCATCAGCTGTGGTGGCAGTTCACCCTCGACGCCGATGCCCCGCGCGGTCTGCGTTCGCTGCTCGGCGCTGCGGTGCTGTTGCTGGTGATCGCCCTGACCTGGCTGCTGCGCACCGCCCGCCCGGTGATTCATCTGCCGACCCCGGACGAGCTGGAGCGCGCCTCGAAGGTGCTGATGGCCTCTTCGCAACCGGACGGCGGCATGGCCCTGACCGGTGACAAGGCGCTGCTGTTCCACCCCAACGACGAAGCCTTCCTGATGTACGCCCGTCGCGGCCGCAGTCTGGTGGCGCTGTACGACCCGATCGGCCCCGGCCAGCAACGGGCGGAAATGATCTGGCAGTTCCGCGACCTGTGCGACATCCACCATGCCCGTCCCGTGTTCTATCAAGTGCGTGCCGAGAACCTGCCGTACTACATGGACATCGGTCTGACCGCGATCAAGCTCGGTGAAGAAGCCCGGGTCGATCTGCATCGCTTTGACCTGGATGCCAAGGGCAAGGAGATGAAGGACCTGCGCTACACCTGGAACCGCGGCACCCGCGACGGTCTGTCGCTGGAGATCTTCGAGCCGGGCCAGGCGCCGATGGATGAGCTCAAGGTGATTTCCGACGCCTGGCTGACCGGCAAGAACGTACGCGAGAAAGGCTTCTCCCTCGGCCGTTTCAGCGACGATTACCTGAAGCACTTCCGCATCGCGGTGATTCGCTTCGAGGGCCGCCCGGTGGCGTTCGCCAACCTGCTCGAGACTTACAGCCATGACCTGGCCAGCCTTGACCTGATGCGCTCGCACCCGGACGCCCCCAAGCTGACCATGGAGTTTTTGATGGTCGGTCTGATTCAACATTATAAGAGTCACGGATACGCGCGTTTCAGCCTGGGCATGGTGCCGTTGTCGGGGTTGCAACCCCGTCGTGGTGCACCGCTGACCCAGCGTCTGGGCTCGATGGTTTTCCGCCGTGGTGAGCAGCTGTACAACTTCCAAGGCTTGCGCCGCTTCAAAGACAAGTTCCAGCCTGACTGGGAACCCCGTTATATGGCAGTGCCCGCCGGACTCGATCCGCTGGTGGCACTGGCCGATACTGCTGCCCTGATCGCGGGCGGCTTGACTGGATTGGTGAAACGCTGATGATTCAACGCTCCCTGAAGTACATCCTGGCCGCGCTGATTGTGCTGGCCGTGATTGCCGGCGGCGGTTACTGGTACCTCAAACGCCCGGCACCGGAACCGACCCTCGAACAGCTCACGCCGGCTGACGGCACGGTCATGACCCGGGTCATCCCCGGCACCAAGCCCAAGGCCCAGGTGCTGGTGGCGGTCGAGGACGACAAGAAACTCACCGACAATCAGCTGACCACCCTGAGCCGCAGCGCCTCGGCGCAGATCGTCCAGGTGATTCTGCCCAAGGACTGCCTGCTGCAAAGCCGCGCGCTGCAAAGCGGTCTGCGCGAACTGAACGGCCCGGCGACCCTGGTCAGCGGCATCGGCCCTGGCGCGGTGCTGGCCTGGCGCTGGCTGTCGGAACAGAAGGACGACAAGGCCCAGGCCGTGTCGGTCGACCTGGCCCTGGAAAAAGGCGGCTGCACTCACCTGCTGCCAAAATCCGCCGCCCACGGCCACTGGCTGGTGGCCTGGAACGACAACCCGGACGACACCAGCGCCGGTTTCGTACGCGATCAACCGAACGCCGAAACCAGCATCAGCGACTACGACATCAACCTGCCGCAAGTGCTGAACAACGAACTGCGCAAGATCCTCGTCGGTGGCGACAAGGCCAACGGCGGCCTGCAGATCCCGGTGGTGGAAGTCCCGGCCGGCCAGGCCAAGGACACCGTGACCCTGTTCCTGTCCGGTGATGGTGGCTGGCGCGACCTCGACCGCGACGTGGCCGGTGAAATGGCCAAGATCGGTTACCCGGTGGTCGGCATCGACACCCTGCGCTACTACTGGCAGCACAAGAGCCCGGAACAGAGCGCGCTGGACCTGACCGAACTGATGCAGCACTACCGCCAGAAATGGGGCACCAAACGCTTCATCCTGACCGGTTACTCGTTCGGTGCCGATGTCCTGCCGGCCATCTACAACCGCCTGCCGGAAACCGAGCAGCAACGCGTCGACGCAATCATCCTGCTGGCCTTCGCCCGCACCGGCAGCTTCGAAATCGAAGTCGAAGGCTGGCTCGGCAACGCCGGCAAAGAAGCCGCCACCGGCCCGGAAATGGCCAAGCTGCCACCGGCCAAGGTCGTGTGCATCTACGGTGAAGAAGAGAAGGATGAAAGCGGCTGCACCGACAAGACCGCGGTGGGCGAAGCGGTGAAACTGCCTGGCGGCCACCACTTTGACGAGAACTACCCGGCGCTGGCCAAGCGCCTGGTGGATCTGATCGAGAAGCGTCAGAGCAAGGATCAGCCGGCAGAGTGATCTGAGGCGCTCCAACGAAAAGCCCCCCGCAACCTTAGGGTTGCGGGGGCTTTTTCATTCCCGTAGTCACAAAGAGAACTACGCGGGATTCAATTAACTGTCAGCTCTTCCTGCCAGTACCTTGCCCGCATGTCGTCATGACTGATCGCTTGAGCCGGATCGAAATTGATCAGTCGTGCTTTTACTACCGCTTCAATCCGAAGATTCTCAAGTTCATCCAGCATCTCTTGCTCCGGTAATTCCGTCATACAAACCGACCTCGCGCAACGTAATGACTCCGTGAGAACTAGCCTACCAGCTCCCATAGTGGATTGGCGCCTGGAACAGGTTTGGTACAGCGACACAAAAAAGCCCCCGCCAGCCACAAGACCGACGGGGGCTTTTCATTCAAGGCAGAACCTACATCTCCACCTGCGTCCCCAATTCAATCACCCGGTTCAGCGGCAGATTGAAGAACCGCAGGTTGCCGTTGGCATTCTTCAACATGAACGCAAACAGCGCTTCACGCCAACGGGCCATGCCTTCGAGTTTCGAGGCAATGACCGTTTCGCGGCTGAGGAAGTAGGTGGTGCGCATCGGGCTGAAGTCGAGGTCGTCCAGATGGCACAGTTTCAACGCCTGCGGCACGTCCGGTTCGTCGGTGAAGCCGAAGTGCAGGATCACCCGGAAGAAGCCTTCGCCATGGGCCTCGACTTCGAAGCGTCGGGATGGTGGTACGCGCGGAATGTCTTCGTAGACCACGGTCAGCAGCACAACCTGCTCGTGCAAGACCTGGTTGTGCAGCAAGTTGTGCAACAGCGCATGCGGCACCGCGTCGGAGCGCGCAGTCAGGAACACGGCAGTGCCCTGCACGCGATGTGGCGGCTGCACGCGGATACTGCTGATGAAGATCGGCAGCGGCAGCGCACCTTCGTCCAGGCGCTCGACCAGCAATTGCTTGCCGCGCTTCCAGGTGGTCATGAGGATGAACAGCGCGATACCGGCGACCACCGGGAACGCACCACCCTGGACGATCTTCGGTACGTTGGCGGCGAAGTACAGCCCGTCCACCAGCAGGAAACCGATCAGCACCGGCACGGCCAGCACCGGCGGCCATTTCCACAACAGCAACATGACCGCCGACACCAGAATGGTGGTCATCAGCATGGTGCCGGTCACGGCCACACCGTAGGCCGAGGCCAGGGCGCCGGAGGACTCGAAGCCCAGCACCAGCAGGACCACGCCGACCATCAGCGTCCAGTTCACCGCACCGATGTAGATCTGCCCCTGCTCATCGCTGGAGGTGTGCTGGATGTACATGCGCGGGATGTAGCCGAGCTGGATCGCCTGACGGGTCAGGGAGAACGCACCGGAAATCACCGCCTGGGACGCGATCACTGTGGCCAGGGTCGACAGACCGACCAGCGGAATCAGCGCCCAGCTCGGCGCCAGCAGGTAGAACGGGTTGCGCGCCGCTTCCGGGTTGTCCAGCAGCAAGGCACCCTGGCCGAAGTAGTTGAGCACCAGCGCCGGCAGCACCAGCAGGAACCACGCCCGGGCGATCGGCTTGCGACCGAAGTGCCCCATGTCGGCGTACAGCGCTTCGGCACCGGTCAGCGCCAGCACCACGGCACCGAGGATCGCCACGCCCATGCCGGCATGCACCATAAAGAAACGCACGGCCCAGATCGGGTTCAGCGCCTTCAGCACTTCCGGGGAATGACTGATGCCGTACACGCCGAGGGCGCCGAGCACCAGGAACCAGGTGACCATGATCGGCCCGAAGAGAATGCCGATCCGCGCCGTACCGTGACGCTGGATCAGGAACAGGCCCACCAGCACCACCAGCGACAGCGGTACGACCCAGTGGTCGATCCCGTCAAACGCCAGGCCCAGACCTTCAATGGCGGAGAGTACGGAGATCGCCGGGGTGATCATGCTGTCGCCGTAGAACAGCGCCGCGCCGATCAGGCCGCAGACCACCAGCAGCGAACGCAACTTCCTGCGCTCCCCCGCCGCCCGCCGCGCCAATGCGGTGAGTGCCATGATCCCGCCTTCGCCCTGGTTGTCGGCCCGCAGGACGAACATCATGTATTTGATCGACACGACCCAGATCAGCGACCAGAAGATCAGCGACAGGATGCCCAGCACTCCGTCGTGATTGACCGGTACGCCGTAACCGCCGGAAAACACTTCTTTGAGGGTGTACAACGGGCTCGTGCCGATGTCGCCGTAAACTACCCCGACTGCCGCGACCAGCATGCTCAGCGGTTTTGCAGCCGAATGCTCGGCGCCCGCCGCCTGACTACTTGCCTGACCCATCCAACACTCCTGATTTCCAGACCGGCTTCTTTGAACGAAGCACTATGCTTTTTGATGCAGCATGCGCTGTTTTACCTGTTGTTACAGTCGTTTTGTTGACTGTAAAAAATTGGTAAAGCCCAACGGCGCGAAGCATAGCGCAGCACTCGTCGTATTTCCCTGCATAAAGCTGGTCAAGTGCGCTGCTCATCGCTAGAATTGCGCACTTTTTGATCAGAGGCGCACTTCAAGCGCCCGTCCGTCGGCTTCCGCCATCAGGCAAGCGACGTCACAAAACACCGAGGTTAGACATGTCCACCACTCCTGCGCCGGCCAATCCAAAGGTTGGCTTCGTATCTCTGGGTTGCCCGAAAGCACTGGTCGACTCCGAGCGCATCCTGACCCAGCTGCGCATGGAAGGCTATGACGTGGTGTCCACCTATCAGGACGCCGACGTGGTCGTGGTCAACACCTGTGGCTTCATCGACTCGGCCAAGGCCGAATCCCTGGAAGTCATCGGCGAAGCGATCAAGGAAAACGGCAAGGTCATCGTGACCGGCTGCATGGGCGTCGAAGAAGGCAACATCCGTGACGTGCACCCGAGCGTGCTGGCCGTCACCGGTCCGCAGCAGTACGAGCAAGTGGTCAACGCCGTGCACGAAGTCGTGCCGCCGAAACAGGATCACAACCCGCTGATCGACCTGGTGCCGCCGCAAGGCATCAAGCTGACCCCGCGTCACTACGCGTACCTGAAGATTTCCGAAGGCTGCAACCACAGCTGCAGCTTCTGCATCATCCCGTCGATGCGCGGCAAACTGGTCAGCCGTCCGGTCGGCGACGTGCTCGACGAAGCCCAGCGCCTGGTCAAATCCGGCGTGAAGGAGCTGCTGGTGATTTCCCAGGACACCAGCGCCTACGGCGTTGACGTCAAGTACCGCACCGGTTTCTGGAACGGCGCGCCGGTCAAGACCCGCATGACCGAACTCTGCGAAGCGCTGAGCACCCTCGGCGTCTGGGTCCGCCTGCACTACGTTTACCCGTACCCGCACGTCGACGAGCTGATCCCGCTGATGGCCGCCGGCAAGATCCTGCCGTACCTGGACATCCCGTTCCAGCACGCCAGCCCGAAAGTCCTGAAGTCGATGAAACGCCCGGCGTTCGAAGACAAGACCCTGGCGCGGATCAAGAACTGGCGCGAAATCTGCCCGGATCTGATCATCCGTTCGACCTTCATCGTCGGCTTCCCCGGCGAAACCGAAGAAGACTTCCAGTACCTGCTGGACTGGCTGACCGAAGCCCAGCTCGACCGCGTCGGCTGCTTCCAATACTCGCCGGTCGAAGGCGCACCGGCCAATGACCTGAACCTCGACATCGTCCCGGACGAAGTCAAGCAGGATCGCTGGGAACGCTTCATGGCGCACCAGCAGGAAATCAGCTCGGCGCGCCTGCAAATGCGCATCGGCCGTGAAATCGAAGTGCTGGTGGACGAAGTCGACGAGCAAGGTGCAGTCGGCCGCTGCTTCTTCGATGCCCCGGAAATCGACGGCAACGTGTTCATCGACAACGGCAGCAACCTCAAGCCGGGCGACAAGGTCTGGTGCAAGGTGACCGACGCCGACGAATACGACCTCTGGGCCGAACAGATCTAAACGCGAAAAATACGAAAAGCCCCGCTCTCTTTTACGAGATGCGGGGCTTTTTTACGGCTATCGTTTGTGGTGGGAAGGAGTCCCTCATCCATGACAAAGAGGCTATCGGGCATGCGCCACCATTCGGTCATTCACACGCCGAAACTCAGCGATTATCAGGAACTGACCCGGGTCTGGGAGGCCTCGGTTCGTGCCACACATGATTTTCTGCCGGACAGCTATATCGAGCTGCTGCGCAATCTGGTGCTGACCCGCTACCTCGATGCGGTGATGCTGATCTGCACCAGGGACAGCCATCAGCGCATCACCGGGTTTGCCGGCGTGGCGGCGGGCAAGATCGAAATGCTGTTCATCGACCCTGAACATCGTGGCCAGGGTCTGGGCAAGAAGCTGCTCAATTATGCGATGCAGCACTTGAACGCCGATGAACTGGACGTCAACGAGCAGAACCCGCAGGCCTTGGGTTTTTACTTCAAACAAGGGTTCGAGGTGATCGGCCGGTCGGAAGTCGATGGCATGGGCCAGCCTTATCCGTTGCTGCACATGCGGTTGCGCCAGAACCAGCAACGCTCGCAACACGGCTGACACGACAGAAATCAACTGTGGGAGCGAGCCTGCTCGCGATGGCGGTCTGTCAGTCGACATTGATATCGAGACTAAAGGCCTCATCGCGAGCAGGCTCGCTCCCACAAAAAGCCAAGCGGTAAAAATCGTTCCGGGCTTAACCGGCGCCAGGCAGGTACAATGCCCACCCCTTTTTTGTTACGGCCCTGTCATGACTGACCCGATTCGCCTCTCCAAACGCCTCATCGAACTGGTCGGTTGCTCCCGCCGGGAGGCCGAGCTGTTCATCGAGGGCGGCTGGGTCACCGTGGACGGCGAGGTCATCGACGAGCCGCAGTTCAAGGTCGGCGACCAGAAAGTCGAGCTCGACAAGGACGCCAAGGCCTCCGCGCCGGAGCCAGTGACCATCCTGCTCAACGTGCCGGCGGGCATGGATGTCGATAGCGCCATGCAGTCGCTGAACGCCGACACCCTCAGTGAAGAACATCGCTACGGCAAGCGTCCGCTGCGCGGGCATTTCCTGCGCCTGACCGCCAGCGCCGACCTGCAACCCAAGGCCAGCGGCCTGCTGGTGTTCACTCAGGACTGGAAGGTGTTGCGCAAGCTCACTGCCGACGCGGCCAAGATCGAGCAGGAATACGTGGTCGAAGTCGAAGGCGAAATGGTCGCCCACGGCCTCAATCGCCTGCAGCATGGCCTCACCCACAAGGGCAAAGAGCTGCCGCCGGTCAAGGCCAGCTGGCAGAACGAAAACCGCCTGCGCTTCGCCATGAAGAACCCGCAGCCGGGAATCATCGCCCAGTTCTGCGAAGCGGTCGGGCTGAAGGTCGTCGGCATCCGCCGTATCCGCATCGGTGGCGTATCGATCGGCAAGGTGCCGGCCGGCCAATGGCGCTACCTGTCCGGCAAAGAGAAGTTCTAAGGCCTCCGTTGCCGCCACACATTCCGGCATCGCGCTTGCGCGGTGCCCACAGCGAACGATCAGGATTGCAAACATGGTTCATAACGACGTACTGCGCAGCGTGCGCTACATGCTCGACATCAGCGACAAGAAAGTCGTCGAAATCATCAAACTCGGCGGCATGGACGTGACCCTCGCCGACGTGGTGACCTGGCTCGACAAGAAGGAAGAAGACGAAGAAGGTTTCGTGCGCTGCCCGGACGAAGTCATCGCGCACTTCCTCGACGGTCTGGTGATCTTCAAGCGCGGCAAGGATGAAAGCCGTCCGCCGCAGCCGATTGAAGTGCCTGTGACCAACAACATCATCCTGAAAAAACTGCGCGTGGCTTTCGAACTGAAAGAAGACGACATGCACGCGATCCTCAAGGCTGCCGATTTCCCGGTGTCCAAACCTGAGCTGAGCGCGCTGTTCCGCAAGGTCGGCCACACCAACTACCGCCCGTGCGGCGACCAGTTGCTGCGCAATTTCCTCAAGGGCCTGACGCTGCGCATTCGCGGCTGATCCCTTCCAGAACGGCGACTTCGGTCGCCGTTTTCATGCATGGCCCTCCATTCCCTCCGAAAATAGTGGCTCCGCTTTTCGCGGCCGGCGACTAGGGTGTACTGAACCCTAGCCCTCAGGATTCGCCATGCACCCGTACTTCTCCCTGCAAGGCCGCACCGCCCTGGTGACCGGCGGCACCCGTGGTATCGGCAAAATGATCGCCAAGGCCTTTGTCGAGGCCGGCGCCCGTGTATACGTCTGCTCCCGTGACGCTGAAGCCTGTCATCAGACCGCTGAAGAACTCGGTGCCCTGGGCACTTGTCAGGGCGTGGCAGCGAATCTGGCGACTGAAGAAGGCGTAAAAGAGCTGGCGGAGCGACTGGGCGAGCAGATCACCCATCTGGACATTCTGGTGAACAACGCCGGCACCACTTGGGGGGCGCCGCTGGAGAGCTACCCGGTCAAGGGCTGGGAGAAGGTCATGCAGCTCAACGTGACTTCGGTGTTCAGTTGCATCCAGCAGTTCCTGCCGCTGCTGCGCAAGGCCGGCTCGGCAGCCAATCCGGCGCGGGTCATCAACATCGGCTCGGTGGCGGGGATTTCTTCGTTCGGCGAGCAGGCCTACGCCTATGGGCCGAGCAAAGCGGCCCTGCATCAACTGTCGCGGATTCTCGCCCGGGAACTGGTGAGCCAGCACATCAACGTCAACGTCATCGCGCCGGGCCGCTTCCCGAGCAAGATGACCCAGCACATCGGCAACGACCAGCAGGCACTGGCCGAAGACACCGCGCTGATCCCGATGAAACGTTGGGGCCGCGAGGAAGAAATGGCTGCGCTGGCGATCAGCCTGGCGAGTACCGCCGGGGCCTACATGACCGGGAATGTGATTCCGCTGGATGGCGGGTTTAGCCTGTAGATCCGCGGCGCGGCCTTCGCGAGCAGGCTCGCTCCCACATTTGGAATGCGTTCCCCTGTGGGAGCGAGCTTGCTCGCGAAGAGGCCGGCCCTGCCACCACCAGACTTGAAGCCTGCCGGGTTATCATGCCCGCCCTGCTCCGTTTCGAATGCAAACCATGACTTACAGCGTCTCCCCCATCGGCTTCGTCCGCTCCTGCTTCAAGGAGAAGTTCGCCATCCCGCGCCAGCCGCAACTGGCCCCCGCCGCCCGTGGCGTGCTGGAGCTGGTGGCACCGTTCGACCAGGGCGATGCGGTGCAGGGACTGGAGCAGGTCAGTCATGTCTGGCTGCTGTTCCTGTTCCATCAGGCGCTGGAAGACAAGCCGCGCCTCAAGGTCCGCCCTCCCCGTCTGGGTGGCAACAAGTCCATGGGGGTGTTTGCCACCCGCGCCACTCACCGGCCAAACGGCATCGGTCAGTCGGTGGTGAAACTGGACAAGGTCGAGGCCAATCGCCTGTTCATCTCCGGCATCGACCTGCTGGACGGCACGCCGATACTCGATATCAAACCCTACGTGCCTTACGCCGACATCATCCCCGAGGCCTCCAACAGCATCGCCAGTGCCGCGCCGCAACTGATCGACGTGCAGTGGACGGATGCGGCGCTGCAACAGGCCCACACCCACGCTCAGCGCCTGGCCGAGCCGCTGGTGGAGCTGATCGAGCAATGCCTGGCTCAGGATCCGCGTCCGGCCTACCAGACACCCGCACCGGAGCGTGAATACGGCGCGCAGTTCTGGGATCTGGACGTGCGCTGGCATTACCCGACACCGGAGCGGATCCGCGTTCTGGAAGTCATCCCCGCCAAAGCCTGATCCCCGGAAACGAAAAAGCCCGCGTTGCCTTCTCGGGCAACGCGGGCTTTTCTGTTGGCATCGTCGGGATTACTTCTCGACGAACGCGCGCTCGATCAGGTAGTCACCCGGCTCGCGCATACGGGCCGAGATCTTCAGGCCGAAGCTGTCGAGCACTTCGCTGGTCTCGTCGAGCATGCTCGGGCTGCCGCAGATCATCGCGCGGTCGTCCTGCGGGTTGATCGGTGGCAGGCCGATGTCGCTGAACAGCTTGCCGCTGCGCATCAGGTCGGTCAGACGACCCTGATTCTCGAACGGCTCGCGAGTCACGGTCGGGTAGTAGATCAGCTTGTCACGCAGCGCCTCGCCGAAGAACTCGTTCTGCGGCAGGTGCTCGGTGATGAACTCGCGGTAGGCGACTTCGTTGACGTAACGAACACCGTGAACCAGGATCACTTTCTCGAAGCGCTCGTAGGTTTCAGGGTCCTGAATTACGCTCATGAACGGCGCCAGACCGGTGCCTGTGCTCAGCAGGTACAGGTGCTTGCCCGGGTTCAGGTCGTCCAGGACGAGGGTGCCGGTAGGCTTCTTCGAGATGATGATCTCGTCGCCTTCCTTCAGGTGCTGCAGCTGCGAGGTCAGCGGACCATCAGGCACCTTGATGCTGAAGAACTCGAGATGCTCTTCCCAGTTCGGGCTGGCGATCGAGTAAGCGCGCATAAGCGGGCGGCCATTTGGCTGTTGCAGGCCGATCATCACGAACTGACCGTTCTCGAAGCGCAGGCCCGGATCGCGGGTGCACTTGAAGCTGAACAGAGTGTCGTTCCAGTGATGAACACTGAGGACACGCTCGTGGTTCATGTTGCTCATGTACGTGGGACTCCTGGAGATTGATCTGCGCTTGCCCGGCTCGCGTTGAAGGATGCCGACGGTGCGCAATTGCATCGCATTCTAATAGCGCCGACAATATCTGTTAACTGGATTATTAAGATAAGGGTTATCGGTTATATCGATATGCGATTTACTCTTCGTCAACTGCAAGTCTTCGTCGCTGTCGCCCAGCAGGAGAGCGTGTCCCGTGCTGCGGGTCTGCTCAACCTGTCGCAATCGGCCGCCAGCACTTCCATCACCGAACTGGAGCGTCAATCCAGCTGCCAGCTGTTTGATCGCGCCGGCAAACGCCTGAGCCTCAACGCCCTCGGCAAACAATTGTTACCGCAAGCGGTGGCGATGCTCGATCAGGCCAAGGAAATCGAGGACCTGCTCAACGGCAAATCCGGTTTCGGCTCGCTGTCGGTGGGCGCGACCCTGACCATCGGCAATTACCTGGCCACCCTGCTGATCGGCGGCTTCATGCAGCGTCACCCGGAAAGCCAGGTGAAGCTACACGTGCAGAACACTGCCAATATCGTGCAACAAGTGGCGCATTACGAAATTGATCTGGGTCTAATCGAAGGCGATTGCAGCCACCCGGACATCGAAGTGCAGAGCTGGGTAGAGGACGAACTGGTGGTGTTCTGCGCCCCGCAGCATCCGTTGGCCAAACGCGGCAGCGCGACCATGGAAGAGTTGACCCACGAAGCGTGGATTCTGCGCGAACAAGGCTCCGGTACCCGCCTGACCTTCGATCAGGCCATGCGTCACCATCGCAGTGCGCTGAATATTCGTCTGGAGCTGGAACACACGGAAGCGATCAAGCGAGCCGTGGAATCAGGTCTGGGGATTGGCTGCATCTCGCGTCTGGCGCTGCGTGATGCGTTCCGGCGCGGCAGTCTGGTACCGGTGGAGACGCCGGATCTGGATCTGGCGCGGCAGTTCTATTTCATCTGGCATAAGCAGAAGTACCAGACCTCCGCCATGCGCGAATTTCTCGATCTGTGCCGCGCCTTCACCGCCGGGGTCCAGCGCAGCGACGAGATCGTCCTGCCAACAATCGCTTAAAGAAGAATCACCGCCCACACCAGGGCAATCATGCTCAGTGCCACGAATTGCGCGGCGCTGCCCATGTCCTTGGCGTTCTTGGACAGCGGGTGCAATTCCAGGGAAATGCGGTCGATAGCCGCCTCCACCGCAGAGTTCAGCAGTTCGACGATCAGCGCCAGCAGGCACACGGCAATCAGCAACGCCTGCTCGACACGGCTGACATTCAGGAAGAACGTCAGTGGAATCAGCACCACGTTAAGCAGCACCAGTTGACGGAACGCCGCTTCGCCGGTGAAGGCTGCGCGCAGGCCGTCCAGCGAGTAACCGGAGGCGTTGAGGATGCGTTTCAGGCCCGTCTGGCCCTTGAAAGGTGACATAAAGTAAACAACCGACCAAAAAGAAGTGGGGAAGCTAGTTCAACGAAAGTCAAAAAAGCGTGAAGACGCCAGCCTTTACTGGCTTGGAATTGACTCAAGTTGTTGCAAGAGTAAAGCCGCCTGGGTGCGAGTCCGCACGTTCAACTTGCGAAAGATCGCCGTGACGTGGGCCTTGATGGTCGCTTCCGACACGCTCAACTCATAGGCAATCTGCTTGTTGAGCAGGCCTTCACAGACCATGGTCAACACCCGGAACTGCTGGGGCGTAAGGCTCGCCAGGCCATCGCTGGCAGCCTTGGCCTCGTCGGAGACGCTGACGGCTTCGAACGCCTGGGGCGGCCAGAACACGTCACCGTCCAGCACTTTGCGCACCGCTTCCTGAATCACGCTCAAGTCGCTCGACTTGGGAATGAAACCGCTGGCACCGAACTCCCGCGACTTGACCATCACCGAAGCTTCTTCCTGCGCCGAAACCATCACTACCGGAATCTGCGGGTACTGCCCGCGCAGCATCACCAGCCCGGAAAACCCGAAGGCGCCCGGCATGTTCAGGTCCAGCAGCACCAAATCCCAGTCGGCCTTCTCGGTCAGGCGGGCTTCCAGCTCGGCGATGCTCGCCACCTCCACCATTCGTACATCCGGACCAAGGCCCATCGTCACCGCTTGATGCAGTGCGCTACGAAAAAGAGGGTGATCATCGGCAATCAGGATGTCGTATGTGGCCATTTTTCAAATGATCCTGTTTTTGATGGCAGACCCGATGCATTCGGGGCTCACCAAGGCAAATCAAGATGCCGGCGCTTGTGCAGCGGCATCCACAGGGGCACGTTCAACGCCAATCACGGACAAAAACGGCGTTTCAAACCTTGGCCGCACCCCAATCGGCGCCAAGCATGCCCAGCGAAGCCGGGGTGGTCAAGCAACACGGCCACTGCTTTAGCAGTATGGGCCAGGATCAGGCCGGCACCGGCTGCGGGTTGACTATAAAAGGCAGCAACTCGGCATGGGCCGGTGTCGACACATTCACCTCAAGCTGCTGTTTGGCGCCCAGGTAATGCTGGCTGAACACATCGAAATAGGCGTCCAGCGCCGAGGCGGCATCCCTATCACCCGCCAGTTCCAGGCACAGTGCCGCCACTTCGGCGGTGCACAGGTGCTCGCTGCGGGTCGAACGGCGCAGGCGATAACGCGACAGTTTGTCGGGCAACAGACTCAGGATCGGCAGGCGATCGAAGTACGGGCTTTTGCGGAAGATCTTGCGCGCCTCGGTCCAGGTCGCGTCCAGCAGAATGAAAAGCGGACGCTTGCTGCTGTCGAGATCCACGGTGTTGGTGACCCGCGAAGGCTCGACGTACTCGCCGGGAAACACCAGATAAGGCTGCCACTGCGGGTTGTTCAGCAGCGCCAGCAATTGCTCGTCGGGTTCGGTCCGCGACCAGATGAAGGCGTGATTGTCCCGCACGATGTCGGCGATCAGCCAACCGGTGTTGCTCGGCTTGAACACCTCCTTGCCGGTCATGATCAGGCAGACACCGGAGCGGGTTTCAACGGTCGGGCGCCAGGCGCACAGGCAATGACTGATGATGACCCGGCAGTCGCGGCAACGTTCGGAGCGAAAACCACGGGCCTGAATCGGTTTGATGCCCTCGTCCTCGCGCTGATCGCGCAGGCGGGCCACGGCGTTGGGGGCATGGTTCATTGCGGGCGACGCCGACTGACAGGAAAACTCGACACGAACAACTCTCGGCAAGGCAATAAAGGCCGGCAGTTTATCAGAGCAGCGGGCACAAGCCTGTACCCTCCCGACCGGCTCCCCTATAATTCGCCGCCACTGAACGCACAGCCCCGGGGCTGGTCGAACCACCAGTCACTGAATCAGGAGAGTTTCATGCTGCGCCTTATCGTTCCTACCGCGGCCATTGCGCTGGCGTTGTCCTTCAGCGCACAGGCTGCGTCCCTGAAAGAGCAGAACCTGAACAAAGAGCTGCAAAACGTCGCCGCCCAAAGCAGCGTCGGTACACCACGGGCGATCAACGAAGACATCCTCGATCAGGGTTACACCGTTGAAGGCACCACGCTGATCAACCACCTGAGCGTCCAGGCAAGCCATGCCGAGAAGATGCGCGCCGATCCCAAGGCCGTGTACTTCCAGCTGGGGGCTTCGGTCTGCAACAACCCGTCGTACCGCAAGCTGATGGCCAAGGGTGCCGTCATGCGTTATGACTTCAGCGAAGTGAAGACCAACCGGGCGATCGGTTCGGCCAGCTATCAAGAATCGGACTGCCCTAAAGCAGGCCCGGCGAAGAAGAAGTAATCAACGAGAATTGGCGCGCCGCTGTTCATCCTCGGCGCGCAGTTCGGCCAGCAAGGCCTGCAGATACCGCGAACGGCGCTCCCCTCCCGAAAGACGTCGGCAGCACTCCTCTTCGAGACTGACATGATTGGTCTCGGCCGATGCCTTCAACATTCGATACAGCTGCGTATCGATCTCCAGAGTGACTCTGGTCATGTGTCCCGCCTCCTTGCCACCCGCAAATCCTTGAATCGCGTGCACCTTGCGTACGCTCGCTGACGCAAAGTTGTCGTACGGCGCCTTTAACTTAGTAAATCAGAGCATTTTGCCCACGGTGCGCCATCGGACGAGCGGTGAAAGCACTTCGCAAAACGACAATAAGCAGTTGCCAGACAAGACTTTGTAGCGCAATGCTCAATGAGCGAGAAATGCTTTGAGGGTCTAGATTCAAAGTATTCCCGATCATTTTATCAACGGCAGGAAAGGAGCTGCCGGACGTTTGTTTTTCTTGCAGCGCGGCACTGACGCCGCACGTCAGGGCCGAAGGCTCTGTGCAGAAGGAGAAGTTGCATGCCTTACCAACCGAATGACCTGCTCAGCCGTCATTTTCAGGAAAGCGGCCACGACCTTACCGGCAAGGTCGAAGAACAACTCAACCTGGTTTCCCCCAACAGCCCGAACATTCCCATCTACCGCGACATGATCCTGACCGTGCTGCGCATGGCCCAGGAAGATCACAACCGCTGGAACGCCAAGATCACCCTGCAAGCCCTGCGGGAGCTGGAACAGGCGTTTCGCACGCTCGAACAGTTCAAGGGCCGGCGCAAGGTCACGGTATTCGGCTCGGCGCGCACGCCCGTCGAGCATCCGCTGTACGCCATGGCCCGTGAACTGGGCGCTGCCCTGGCCCGCTCAGACATGATGGTCATCACTGGTGCCGGTGGTGGAATCATGGCCGCCGCCCATGAAGGAGCCGGCCGCGACAACAGCCTGGGATTCAACATCACCCTGCCCTTCGAACAGCACGCCAACCCTACCGTGGACGGCACCGGGAACCTGCTGCCGTTCCACTTTTTCTTTACGCGCAAACTGTTCTTCGTCAAGGAGGCCGACGCACTGGTGCTCTGCCCCGGCGGCTTCGGCACGCTGGACGAAGCGCTGGAAGTGCTGACCCTGATCCAGACCGGCAAAAGCCCGCTGGTGCCGGTGGTGCTGCTGGACGCGCCGGGCGGCACGTTCTGGCAAGGAGCACTGGACTTCATTCGTCAGCAACTGGAGGACAACCGTTACATCCTGCCAACTGACCTGAAACTGATGCGCCTGGTCTACAGCGTTGAAGAGGCGGTGGAACAGATCAATCAGTTCTACGGCAACTTCCACTCCAGCCGCTGGCTCAAACGGCAGTTCGTGATTCGCATGAACCACAGGCTCAGCGACCGGGCCCTGGACCACATGCAGGAAGCCTTCGCCGATCTGTGCCTGAGCGACCGGTTCCATCAACAAGCCTATAGCGGCGAGGAGCACGACGAGGCGCAATTCAGCCATCTGGCGCGACTGTCCTTCGCCTTCAACGCCCGGGACCATGGGCGCCTGCGGGAACTGGTGGACTTCATCAACCTGCCGGAAAATTGGGCACAGTCCAGACCACAAACGGTGCAATCCTCCCGCGAACCGTCGAAGGTAATCTGAAGGCAAAAAAAAAGCGGCCCGCTATCGAAATAGCGGGCCGCTTTTTTATTTTTTGATTGAAGCTGGAACCGATTTAATCGTCCATCCCTCTGCCGCTGAACAAGCGGTTGATCATCTCCATCGAGAACCCCCGATACGCCAGAAACCGGCCTTGTCTGGCTCGTTCCTTGGCGTCGCCGGGAAGCTGGCCGGAGAATTTCCGTTGCCACGTGTCTGTGAGTTGCTCCTGCCAGTTGATACCGCTCTCACGCAAGGCAAGTTCGATGTCGGCACGCTGCAGGCCGCGCTGGCTCAGCTCTTCACGAATCCGTAACGGGCCATAACCTGAACGGGCGCGGTAAGAAACAAAGCTTTCCAGATAACGGGCTTCGGAAAGCAGCCCTTCTTCCGTCAACCGGTCGAGAGCTGTTTCGATCATTTCGGGTGGAGCGCCGCGCTGACGCAGTTTACGCGTCAGCTCGACTCGACCGTGCTCGCGGCGTGCGAGCAGGTCCATTGCGGTTCGCCGCACCGCGACGAGGGTATCGAGTACGGCGGTTGTCATCGGTGCAATCAGATGTCAGCGTCAGCCAGGTCGTCTTCGGTCTCGGTGACCGCAGAAGCCTTGGAGTCAGCGATCACGGCTGGCGACAGCAGCTTGTCACGCAGTTGCTTCTCGAGCTTCGCCGCGACTTCCGGGTTGTCTGCCAGGAACTTGGCCGAGTTGGCCTTGCCCTGACCGATCTTGGTGCCTTCGTAGGCATACCAGGCGCCGGACTTCTCGACGAAACCGTGCAGCACGCCCAGGTCGATCATCTCGCCGTTCAGGTAGATACCCTTGCCGTAGAGAATCTGGAACTCGGCCTGACGGAACGGCGAAGCCACCTTGTTCTTCACAACCTTGACGCGGGTTTCGCTGCCGACCACTTCGTCGCCTTCCTTCACCGCGCCGGTACGGCGGATGTCGAGACGGACCGAAGCGTAGAACTTCAGCGCGTTACCACCGGTGGTGGTTTCCGGGCTGCCGAACATCACGCCGATCTTCATGCGGATCTGGTTGATGAAAATTACCAGGCAGTTGGCGTTCTTGATGTTACCGGTGATTTTACGCAGCGCCTGGGACATCAGACGGGCTTGCAGGCCCACGTGCATGTCACCCATTTCGCCTTCGATTTCAGCCTTCGGCACCAGTGCCGCCACGGAGTCGACGATGATCACGTCAACGGCGTTAGAGCGCACCAGCATGTCGGTGATTTCCAGGGCCTGTTCGCCGGTGTCCGGCTGGGAAACCAGCAGGTCGTCGACGTTGACGCCCAGTTTGCCGGCGTACTCAGGGTCGAGGGCGTGTTCGGCGTCGACGAATGCGCAGGTCGCGCCGGCCTTCTGGGCCTGGGCGATCACGGACAGCGTCAGTGTGGTTTTACCGGAAGATTCAGGACCGTAGATTTCAACAATACGACCTTTTGGCAGGCCGCCGATGCCGAGCGCGATGTCCAGACCCAGAGAGCCGGTGGAAATGGCCGGGATCGCCTGACGGTCCTGATCGCCCATACGCATTACGGCACCCTTGCCGAATTGACGTTCGATCTGACCCAGGGCCGCAGCCAAGGCTTTCTTCTTGTTGTCGTCCATTAAAGTCCTCACGTAATCAATAAGGCCTGACGGCCAACACCTGTATAAGTAGCCAGTATTATTCCACAGCGTTCGCGGATCGCCTACCCCTGATTTTCGATTTCTCGTGCCGCCAGTCGCAGCAGCCCCTCTAGCGCGGCCTTCACCGTTTGTCGGCGGACTTCGTCGCGGTTGCCGGGGAAGTGCTGCACCTCGCTGGAAACCGCGTCGCCGACACCCCAGGCCAGCCACACCGTGCCCACCGGCTTGTTCGGCGAGCCGCCGTCCGGCCCGGCGATACCGCTGACCGCCACGGCAAATCGTGCACGGCTGTGTTTCTGCGCGCCGCGCACCATCGCCTCGACCACCTCGCGACTGACCGCACCCACCGTCCCGAACAGTTCGGCAGGCACGTTCAGTTGCTGGGTTTTCTGGCGGTTGGAGTAGGTCACATAACCGGCCTCGAACCAGGCGGAGCTCCCCGGAATCCGGGTAATCGCTTCAGCGATGCCGCCGCCGGTGCAGGACTCGGCCGTGGTGACGTGGGCATTGAGCAACTGCAGGCGTCGGCCAAGTTCGGCCGCCAGTTGGGTGAGGTCTTTCACGGCACTCTCCGGATCGGGTGGAATGCCTACCACCGTACACGAGCCGGTTGCGCTTTCAATACACAGACTCATTCAAAATGTGCAGGCGCCAGCGCTCTGATATAGGCCTGACACGCTTGCAGGGCAATCAGTCCGCGATCGCCTTCGCCGGTGATGGCGACAATTCGTTGAGCATGCGCCGGGTCAAGTCGGGCGCGTACGGTTGCATGATCCACGCCGCCGGCGCCGGAGGCGGCTGGCACACCGCAGCCTTGGGCAGCGTCGCCTGCGTCGATGAGGACTGACAGGCGCAGATCAGCAGTGGCAAGACGATCGCGCAGGCGATCCTGATCACGTTGGGCATCACTCAGTGCTCGATAGTGGGTTTGCTCACTGGCCGCGAGCCGTTGCTCCAGGGCCAGGCGCTTGTCCTGCTCGGCCTGCTGCGCCGAGGCAGCAGCCTGAGTCAGTTGGTTGAGGGTTTCGGCATGCTGTCGGGCCTGCTCGGCCAGTTGGCGGCCGTAGCGCCAGTCCTGAAATTGCCAGGTCAACGCGCCAGCCCCCAGGACCAGCAATACAACACCGGTTACACGCCAGGAGATGGACATAACACCGCCCTCGCCCGCGCCCAGATGTCCAGGCGATCCTGCAAGCCGTTCAACCCGCCGTTGATTCGACGGGTGATGGTGTTGAACTGATCGCGGTCCGCCAGATCGTTCAAACCGTTCTGCTCCCAGAACCACGCGGCGGACTCCGCCGCCCACTGTGGTTGCTCGAGCAATTCAGGCAACGACAGCAGACGCTCATCGCCAAACAGCCCGAGACTGCACTGGCGATAGTTGGTGCGGCCGGTGATCTGGATCAGCCCGCGACCGCGATACTTCTGTCCGTCACCATCGGCTTCCGGCGTGTTGCCCAGACGCAGGGCCAGCGTGCCGGTGTCGTATTTGCTCAGATACTGGTTGTCGCCCAGTTCGCGCACGTAGCGCAGTTGCCCGGACTCATGGCCGACCTGTGCGAGGAACGCAGCGACGCGCTTGGGCGTATCGATGCGATGACGCGCCATGGCATCGTTGAGCGGTGAAACAAAAACGCCCGCCTGGGAGCGAGCGTTGGGCATGATGGACAAAAGGTTGTTTTCAGTTATTTGCATAATGCGTATTCCTCCTTGAATGCTCCGATTGAATCACGGCTGGCGGCTGATGCCTGCCAGCCTTCTTTGCCAGAGTTTTCAGGGGTGCTGTCCGGGGCTATTTACCGGGGCGCCAGTGGCTCCCCGGAAATTGACCCTCAATACTTGATGACAAACAACAGGGCCGTGTTCATCGGACGCGCCTCATTGCCACCCGATGCAGCGACAGACATTGTGTGCGTGTGTTGACCCGCAGCATCCACACCCACGTTGTGCGCGTGGTTGCCGTCCGCAACGATGCCGTGGGAGTGCGCCGGAGCGTTGGTCGTGAAGTTGCGGTTGACCGAAGGTCCCGAGCTGGAACCCATGACGGAGCCTGCCGTGCTGCCGCCGACGACGACACCCTGCCCGCCCATGACCAGATCAATGTTGAACGCGCCACCACCGACCACAGCCCCACCGTGCGAGTGCAAGCCGGCAGCATCCGTGCGCGCCGCGTGGGCGTGGTTGCCGGCAGCCGCAGCCGACACATCGTGAATGTGCGAGGCGTTCTGCCCTGCCTGCTTGCTGCCCAGTACTCGACCTGGATCGACGCCGCGACCATCGTCCAGACCCCGGACAAATTCACCCCGCAGATCCGGCACGTTGAAGGTATTGGTGCCATCCCCGGCGCCAAACCGGGTACCGATAGCGGCGAACAGATTGGCGTACTGAGTCCGCGATACAGGTTGTCCGCTGCATTTGAGCCAGCCACTTGGAGCATCAACGGTAGCGACCGTTTTCACGTCGCCGACATCGGCCCCCAGTTGCCGCGCCACACCGGTACTCGCAATCAGTACCCAGGCTCCGCTTCCCACAGAACTGTTCCATTGCACCCAGGCATCGCCCGTTGCGACGATATCACCGGAACGCAGGGGAGTATGGTCGAGGCCGACGATGGGTTTGGCGATTGAGCCGGCCACGGAAAAAGTACTGGCGCCAGTGTTGGTATTGAGTGCCTTGAAACGCAGCACCATACCGTCGACCAGTGTGGTCGGAACTGGCGAGTAAGTGGCGGCGTAGGCATTGGCCGTGCCGGTGTCGAGGGCGAAATCGATGAGGCCCGCCTGATTGATCTTGCGGATGGCCACGAGCAACTGGCCGACGTTGGTCTCGTCAGGAACCAGTGCACCGGCCTTGATGACCCCCAGCAACTCTTCGGTGACGGAGTTCCCCCACACCGCCGGGATCAACGATCCTGGCGTACCGGCCACCGGGTTTTCATCGACAAACTTGCCATTGACCAGCCCGACGCTGGGCACACTCTTTGGATAATCCATTATTCATTCCTTAGTCATAGTTGATGTACACCTGGGTATGAGCCGGTGTGCTGCGGTGAATGAGGCATTCCAGGGCCGAGCCTGGATTCATTCCGAAACGCTCCCCCCAGTAACTGGCACCAAAGCGGCGCCCGCTGGACAGGCGTCCGCCGGTATTGAGGATCCACATGAATTGCGCTCTCCAGGTGCCGAAATGCGCCTGGCCAAATCGCGAGCGCCCCATGCGCGGAACCCGGAGTTCGGAGACCGATGCCTGTGGATACCCCTGGGTGCGTGCGACCTCGACGAAATAGGCTGCCGTCTGACTGCCTACCGCCAGCAGGCGCCGGCGCACGGCCAATCGCCGATCGTCATAAAGTGGGGTGGCGCCGAGGCAGGGGTCCGGCAAGTTCATGACGGCTTCCCAGTCCGGCACCAGCTCGCTGACACCGGCAGGGTCCATCTCGTTGAGCAAATCAACTGCGCGGGCATCGAGGCGTGCCAGTTCCTGGGCGATGCCTTCCAGCACCTGATCGAGTTCCGGTACTCGCTCCGGCTCCCAGGCGGGTCCGCCGGGCAGCAGGCTGCGCAATTGATTGCGGTATTGTTCGGCGCTTCTCAAGACAGCCATTCGCACCCCCCGAATGTCAGGAGCTGGTTACTGGCTGCCGTGACATTGCTCGAAGGCGAAACAAGAGTGTGATCCGTTTCACCGGTCGCACTGCTGATCGCTTCGCCGATATGGCTGAGCAACAGCGTCTCGCCCAACCCGGCCTCACGGTTATGCAAATCGCGCAACTGCGTTTCGATGGCGGCACGGACGGCACTGGTGTCGGGCGTGATGCGCAACTTGTAGTTGACCAGCACCTGCACCGGCGCCATCACGCTCACATCCGCCGTCACCGGTCGCAACTGTTCGATGTAAGCCAGCACTTGCGCCAGTTGCTCGTCATTGGGAATGGGCTGTGCATCGTCGTCGCGCATGACGAATACGCCGACCGTGCCCGGCCCCAGGAAGTTGCCACGACACCATGCCCGGGTAATTCCCGGGCACTCCAGCGCCCACGTCTCGTAATCCTGAGCCGAACCGCCGTGAGGAATGAGGCGGTAGGAACGGATCACCCGTGAGCGCAAGGATTCAAGGCTTTCCCGGGCGATGCCGCCGGTCAGCCCTGGTTCCAGGACCTTGAAGCTGCTGCCGTCGATGCCCTGAACCGGTTGCACCGGTACCAGTGTCAGACCGGCGTCGGCATTGCCCTGGCTGCCGGCATCCAGGGCCGCAATGGTGGCGCTGTTGACGCCGTTGCCGGTCGTTTGCGCAGCGGTGACCCGGTAGGTTCGACCGTCATTCGATTGCAGCAACGTATCGACATCCAGCACCGCCCCGGCGCTGGCATTGAAGCTGACGCTGCCAGTGGCCACCTGCGCGGATTTTCGCGGCTGATTCAAGCGCAGCGCAGCAATCCGCTCCAGGGTCGATTCATCGGCCTTGTCGGGCAGGATCTGCTCGGCGATCCAATCGAGATAGCCATAAAGTCCGTAGACCGCACCGCCAAGGGTGCGGGCCAGGACTTGTGCATCGGACTGGCGCAGCGAATCGCCGGCCAGGTCGCTTTGGGTGCGTTTGATCAGCACCGGCAGCGAAGGGGTTTCAAACGGCATAGATCACCTGCCAACTGTTTTCAGGGTTGATGTCCAGGCGCTCGCCGTCGGCCAGGGTCAGGACCGTGCGCAGGTTTAGCCGCTGGGCGTCGAGGCGTTCGCTGATGATGTCGATGGCGCTGCAATGGCCGTCATCGATCAGCCACTGCAAGGCTTCGCGGGCATAGAACTCGGCGTCCATCTGGGTCTGTCGGGTCAGCTTGACCCGACGTAGCAGCCACAGCCGCGAACCGATGCGGTCATTGGCCACGGTAGGAAAAGTGTCACCCCACCAGCCATAACGCTCCTCGTCGTCGAGGGCATCGTCGTCGGCCGCGCGGCGCCAGGTGAACAGGCTGATCAGCACCGAGCGGGTCAGCGCGGCGTGGAGGTTTTGACTGAAGAGCATCACTGACCTCCCGCCGGCACGCCGGTCTGACCGCTGCCGCCCTGTACGCCGCCATGCACGTGCTTGATCTGGCTGATACCGCCGGCCACCTGATCGCCATTGGAAACGATCTTGCCCGTCTGGTTGATCACCGGCGTGTCGAAGTTCACCGCCGTGCTGGCGCGGATGTTGAGCGTGGCGGTTTCGATATCGATGATCCGCCCGCGCTTGAAGTGGATCTTGTCGCCTTCGTCGGTGTAGATCGCCACCTCGCCGGCCGCCAGCGATTGCAGGCGATAACGGCGGTCAGCGACCACCAGGGCGATGGCGTGGGAACGGTCACCGCCGAGGAACGTGACGACACCCTCGGCGCCGGCCAGCGGATGGCTGGTGAAGCCGTAGGGCTCGAAGTGCTCCATGTCGTCGTTCACTTCACCGGCGGTGAGGCGCATTTGCAGCGATTGCAGCTTGGAGGCCGAACTGGCGAGCACGACAGTGCCGCGCGCCAGCAGGCGTGTCAGTAGGCTCATAGGGGTTTCCTTGGAGGACGGTGTCGGGCTCAGGTCTTTTTCGGGGGAGTCGGGTTCGCGTCGAAGGTATGCGGTGGCGCCACTTGCAGGGTGGTCACCGAACCTTGCGCCGACAGCGAATACGTCACCTTGGAGATCAGCATGTCTTCATCGAATCCGAGCACCGGATCCTTGACACGCACCAAGGTGTTGTGACGCCAAAGGTCACCGTTGGACTGACGCCAGCCCTGCACCTGATACGTGGTGGTCAGCGCCCGGCCCATGCGCGTCGCGCTCTCCCATTGGGCCCGTTGCTGGGCCAGTTCGAACGTCAGCTGCGAGCCTTCGTTGATGATCGTGGTACGCCGGCGTTTGAAACTCAGGTCGGCCGCCGTCGATTCCACTTCGCTGGCCGCCGCCCCGCTCTTCTTGTCGTTGCCCTTCTGCTGGCCGATCACCCGGTATTCGGAAAACACCTGGCTGAAATCCATCGGCGCATTGGCCGAGAGAATGTTCTTGCCCAGCTCCAGTGCATCGCTGGCGCGGCCGCCGCTGCCGGGTTTGGCAAGCACCAGCCGGCCTTCGGCGTCATCGGTGGAAAACACCCGGTACAGCGAGAGCAGACGGTCGATCGACTGAAACACCGTTTCACCCGGGACGATCGTGTGTTTGCTCAGCCGTGCGGTCTCGGGAATTTCGTTGACCACCCTCAACGCGTACTCCATGGCCAGGGCCTGGACGATGTTCAACAGCGATTGATCCTGCCATTGGCCAGGGTTGTTTCGCGCCGCACAATCCACCAAATCCTGGGTCTTGGAGCTGCCCTCGATGCTCAGGCTGATCTGTCGCCCGTCGTAACTGATCGGGGCCTTGAACACATAACCGGTGAGCACCAGATCCTGGCCGATCCGCACTTCGCACGGGTCGCCGGCCTTGATCCGCTGATCCACGGTCTGCCCCGGCCATTGCCAGGTGATGTCGAGTTTGAAGGTGCGGAACTGGCGCTCCAGGTCCGCGGAGATCTCCACGCTTTTCCAGCCGCCGTATTCCATGTCGCCGACGGTCAGCGTGACGCGGTTGTCAGTCTCGTTCATGACTCACTCCCTGGAAACCTTGACTTCGTTGGGTGAATAACCCGGATGAGACAGACCGTTGCGCTGAATGACCTCGGTCACCCGAGTGGCGTCGCCAAACTGCTTGTAGGCCACCACCAGCGCCGGAAAGGTTTCCTGGAAGGTTTTGCTCACCAGCCGCACACCGGACGAAGCCACAGCCTTGAGGTGCGCGATCAGCGCTTCCTTCACATCGGCGATGGCCTGGTAGTGCGCGGGATCGGCCTTGTCCTGGGCCTTTTGCAGCGCTTCGATCAGCTCTTTTTGCAACGCTTGCAAATCATCGGTGACCGGCACTTCCTGACGGCTGACCGGCTGTTTCGACTGTTGGTCCAGCGAAGGCGTCGACGACAGTTTTACCGGCGTCGACGCCACCGGCATTGAGGCAACCCACTGCGCAACCTTGACGATCAGTGTGTCCTGCACCAGGTTGGCCATGGCTTGCGCAGCGGCATTAGTATCCATGCCGGTGGTGATTTTCGGTGCGTCGGCCTTGCGGATGGCTTCGATCTGTTGGGACACGTCGGCAATCACGCCACGGTAGCCCTCCTTCGCGAATGCCTTCAGCTCCTTGATATCGCCGAGCAAGCCCTTGAACTCCGCCGCCACCTCCTTGGGCAGTTCCTTGACGGCCCTGACCAGTTCGGTGATCTGCTTGTATTGCGCGATCAGCGGCTTGAGCTGCTCCTTGATCACGTCATACACGCCGGTGAGGCTGTTGCGCAGATTGGCGATGCCGATCCGCGCGGCCTTGATCAGGGTCATCGCCTGCTCGAAGCGCGCCACCGCCGAGCCGAGCAAACCGTCGGCCTTGATCAGCAGAACTTTCTGCGTGCTGACCGTCGCCGTCGGAAACGGCAGCGGCCGGTCCGGGTAGAACTTCAGTGTGAAGGTCACCATCCCGCCGTCCTGGCGGGTGTGGGTCATGTCGCACTCGCCGACCTTGACCTGCAAGCGGCCCAGCCACGGATGCACCAGCTCGCCGCTGCCCTGCTCCAAAGCCTGGAGCAGCTTGTCGCGCTGCTCCAGGCAATCGGCACCGATGATGAACGCCGTCAGGTCGTGGGTCTTGGCCTGCTGGCCGAGATCCTCGAAAAACGGCAGGTCGCGCTGCGGATACTCATGCAACTGTCCCTTGCGACCGACCGGGGTTTTCGCCTGGTCGATCCAGAAACCGACACCGCGAAAGGATGCCGGCAACAAACGGTCACGCCAGTTCATTGGAACCTCCTGCCGATAGCGAGCGATAGCCGATGCGCGAACTGAGCGCCAGCCCCGGTTGATTGGTTTGCGGTTGATCGGTGCGCAGCCCCGCCGGCGCGTTTTCGAAGCGGACCGTCAGGCCGCCTTCGAGTTGCGTGCGGTTGTTGGCGGCGCTTTTCTGGATCAGGTTGCTGGAGGATTGCGTCAGCGAGCTGGAATTCTGCGTCAACGAGCTGGAGTTCTGCGTCAATGCGCCTTCCGGCACCGAAACGCCGGGCGTGGAGTCGGCATCAGAGCCAAAAAAACCCGGAGCCCACTCGCCCTTGCCTTCGGCATTGGTTTTCAGCTGAGCACGGGTGAGAACATCGACCTTGGCCGACGCTTCGGCAGCGAGTGTGCCAAGACCGCCATTGAAAAACTCCCGGATCGGCGCCAGCGCATCGTAGAACTTGTCACTCCACTTCTGAATCCACACCGTCACCGATCCCCAGGCCTCGATGATCGTTTCCAGCGGCGACCAGCCCAACTGCTCGCTAATCACCGCATACAGCTCCACCACCGACAGACTGATGGAGTCCACCACGTCTTGAATAAACGCTGAGATCGGCACCGACACCGCTCGCAGCAAATCCCAGATCGAAGCAAACAGGCCAACCAATGGTTGCCAGTTTTTCAGAATCAGCGCCTGCGGTGAGTAGGCAAACAGCGTTGTATAGAAATCGATAACCGGCGCGGCCACTGCCTTGAGCACGTTCCACAGAGCTGCGAAGAACGTGCTGACCGGTCCCCAGTTGTTGATCACCATGCCCAGCGGGGTGAAGTCGAACAGGGTTCTGAAAAAGTTCGCCATCGGCAGTACCACCGGGGCGATCTGTTGCCACAGCCGGACGAAGAAAGCCGAAAGCGGTTTCCAGTTGGCGACAATCAAACCGGCCGCCAGCGCGGCTCCGGCGGCAAACAAGCCGATCGGCGAGGCCAGCAGTGTCAACACCGCACTGAGTCCGGCAGCGGCCGTGGTCACCACGGTGAACGCCACTGCTGCCGCTGCCAGTCCTTCAACCAGTTGAGGATGTTCGGCGACAAACTTGCCGACCGTGGTCATGACCGGCACCAGCGCCGTCACCAGACCCTTGACCGCCGGTAACAGCGCCTGGCCGATCTTCAGCGAGATGTTGTCGAGCGAAACGTTGAACTTCGCGAGGTTGGTAGAGGTTTCACCCTTCACCGGCGCGGGAAGTCGCGCGGTCGCGGGCCTGGGCAACGGCTTGGGTATAACGGCATCCTTTGCCAGCGCCGGGGCCTTGAGCTTCTTGCTCTTGTTCGCCAGTTCGTCTTCGGCCTTGATCGCCTTTTTCAAGCCGTCCTGAAACGGCTTGAGCAAGCCGCCCCCGGAAACAAAACCGGACAGATCCAGCGGCTTGAGTCCACTGCTTTCCAGGCTTTTCTTGAACCCTGCGACCTTGGCGCGAACACCCTTCATCTCGGTCGCCGTTTTCTGCAGACCTTGCATCACCTCGAGCATGCCGGCCGTGGTCTGAATGTTTTGCTGGATCGTGTTTATCTGTGTATTGGCCATCACTGCACCTGCTGCATCGCGTTGATCCGTTGCGCGTGCTCCAGCGATTCGCGAAGCACATCCAGTGGCCTGGCCATCATCTGTTCGGGGTCAACCTTCCAGAACCAGGCCAGGTCATAGGCGACCGAAATCAGGTCGGTGATGGCTCCGACGCCGCACTCATGAAAAAACCTGCAACGGCCCAGCTCAACGCGTTGAAGTCAGCCAGGTCCAGCTGGTTGACCGACGACGGCGGAATGCCGGCGCACACGGCGATGTATTTGGCCGCCACGTCCATGTCGAGGCTGACTTCTTCGCTCTTGTCGATCTTGTACGGCAGCGCCTTGATCGCTCGCACCTCCTGCACCGTCGGACGGCGCAGGACGAGTTCGGTCAGGGGCTCGCCGTGAGCTTCGATCGCAACTTGAAGCTTCACGGCGCCGCTCATTGCCAGGTCCCCTTGATGCCTTCGAATTTCAGTTCGATGGTGGCGTCATCGCCTTTGGAGACTGGCTCTTCGACCAGGTAGGCACCGGCCAGCACGTAGACTTTGCCGTTGCTGAATTCGCAGGTGACGGTGATGTCGGTGCCTTCGATCAGCTTCTTCAGCGGGAAGTCGGCGGTGTGCAGCGCAGTCACTTTGAACGACGGCGCAATGTCGGTTTCCTTGTAGAAACCCGGCACGACGGTTTCGCGTTTGACGGCCATCAGCGGGGCTTCGCAGCCGCCATTGATGGTCAGTTGTGCACCGTCGACCTTGACGTAGCAGGTGCCTGCAATCAGTTGACCCATGGTGTTACTCCCTTCAAATAAAAAGCCCACGCGAGGTGGGCCGAATCACAGTGTCAAACGAGCCGATCAGGCGACGTCGTCGTACTGCAGACGGAACTGGTTGAGCAGTGCGAACACGCGCAGACCGTTGATGTAATCAGGCGGGAACAGCACGTTCACGCGGCTCGGGTCCTTCACGTCGCGCTCGACGATCAGGTGCTCGGCGAACAGCTCGGCGTTTTCCACGTGGCCTTCCAGTTCGAGCTTGGCGTACTGGGCGATCAGCTCACCGCGAATGGTCGCCGGGGTGACGATCGGTTGACCGGCGCCGAAACGGGTGCCGTCGGAGGCCAGTTTGTGGCGACCGTACTTGCTGGTGATCACGCTTTGCAGACGACGTACGATGAACGCCGACTGGTGCATGGTTTCGCTGTCCAGGTACGAGTTGTCAGCCTGGCCGTAGGCGTTCTTCTGGTAGGTGGTGATCGAGCGCTGGATGCGCACGTAGCCGCCTTCGTAGTACGCGGTGGCGATGCCGTAGTTGAGCAGCGACTGACGCTCGGTCAGGGTGAAGCGCTCGCTGGCCGGCGCCGGATCGACGCCTGGCAGGCTGCCGCTCTGGGTCGGACGGCTGGCGTCGGCGGAGATGAACACCGCAGTACGTGCAGCCAGTGCAGCGGCTTGTACCCACACCGGTTGCGGAACGCCCGGCTCCAGCGCCTGAATGGTCATGTGCTGGTCGTTGCGTGCCTGACCGGCTGCGACCAGAGTACCGACGGTGCCGCGCTTGGCGCTGTAGACGTGACCGAACAGTTGCTTGGCCCACGACCAGCGACCGGTACTGTCGTCCATTACCGCTTGCCAGGTATTGAGGGTGGCCAGGTCGGACCATGGCAGCGCGATGAATTCGAATGGCTCGTCACCCAGAGCCGCGACGGCAGCCACCTGATCCGGCACGCCGGTGCCGCCGATCATCGGGGTGATCGCGGTGACCAGACCGGCCGGGGTTTCTTCGCCATTGCTCTTGCCCAGACGATTGAATTGCAGGCTGATGTCGTTGCCGCTGTCGCCGATCCATTTGGCGTTGAGGGTAACCACACCGTCGGTGGCCAGCGCCGTCACCGGCAGATCGGCAGTGGCATTGACTTTCTGCACCAGCGCAGTGGCCGCTTGTGCAGCGGTGGCACCATTGGCGATGGTGGCCTGCACGCGAACGCCGCCGACATACAGGTTAAGCACGCCGGCCTGGGTTGCGGTGCCCGTCAGGGTCACCACGCCTTTGGCGATTGCGCCTTCAGCGTTGTGCAGCGGCAGGCACCAGATCTCACCGATCGGGTCGGCCTTGCGGAAGGTTTCGTACATGGAAGCCAGCATCGAGCCCTGGCCGCCGATGCTTTTGGCCAGCGCCACGCTGGAAACCAGCACCAGTTTGCCGACTTCGCTCGGGGCGATGTTGTCGTTGACCTGCGCCACGATCAGCCGGCGCATGGACGAAGACGCGCTATTGGCGGCCGAGTTGTCCATTTCGGCATAGAACAGCGGAACACGAATGTCCGCAGGAATGTTGCTGAATCCGATCGCCATTATTTGGCTCCCTTTTGTTTAGCTGTTGCGGTTTTGAGGGTGATATCGCCGTCGGCCAGACGCCGGCGCCACCAGGCGCTGTCCAGCACTTCACGGCCTTCCAGTGGCAGCAGGTCGCCTGCTTCCGGGTCCGGCACGGCACGGCCGGCGGCCGGCACTACGGTGATGCGGTTGCTCATGGGGTTACGTCTCCAGAGAAAGTCATTTCCACGCGCCCGTCAGGGCCCGGGTGTTTCAGGTTGGGGTCGGCCGGGTCGATCGCATCGACCCTCACGGTGACCCCGGTAAAGGACGACAAACCGTCCAGTTCGCGTTCGTGCCAACTCTCCGCAGGCTGACTTGGCAGATTGCGGCCCAGCTGGAACTCGGCAAAAAAGCGCAGCCGGTAGAACATGCGGCTGCTGTTGATCGAGACCGTTTCGCCGCCGTCATAAACGATGGCGCTGTATTCCGAACCGGGTTTGAAACCCACCAGCGCACGCCACAGTTCGGCGCGCAGGTCGTGCAACAGATCCAGCGCTTTTGTGGCGTCCGTGGCGTCGAGCACCAGGATGATTTCGAAGCGGTCGCGGATCGGCTGGCTGGTGGAGTTTTGTGCGGTACTGGCACTGGCCAGATCGGCCAGCGGTAATACATGGGCCGACGGTGTCGGCAGATTCGGGTTGCCTTGCAGCAGCGCCAGGTCGACACCTGTCGCGATATGGCCGGCAAGGCTTGGGCATTGCGCACGCAGCTGCGTGAGGATCGGGGAGATCTTCATGGGGAGCGTTCCAGTGTTAGAGAGTGACGCAGGAGTGGGAGCGTATGGTGGGATGAATCAGTCTTTGGCGTCTGCTTTCGGATCGAGGCTGGTGGCCTCGATGACGCAGCGATAACTTTCTTCGCGCTTGCCGCTGGCAGTGACCTTTTCGATCGACCAGCGACCACGCAGGAAGTCCGGCCAGGTCTCATCGAGCAACAGCAGGCCCTCGGCAGACAGCAGCGGATTGCCCGGGCAGGTGATCTTCACCTTGTACTTTTCCCGCAGCATCTTGCGCACTTCGCCCTCTCCGATAGCCTTGGCCTCCTCCTCGCTCTGGCAGATCTGACGCACGGTCTTGTAGGGCGCCTCACCGGTCAGCACCTCACGCATCACACCGATGGCCTTATCCAGGAACCGGGTCTTGCAGCCTTTGGCCTGTGCCCGGGCGGTCTCTTCAAGGGTGGCGCTGATGAAAGCGTGATCGCCGGGGCGGTTGTTCTCGGTCACCGACAGACGCACGTCCGCCAAGGACTTGCCCGACAGCGATTTGGTCTGACCGGGGCGCGCCAGCACATACAGCTCGCCCACCGGTTTGGCGATCACCTTGTACTTCTTCGCCAGGCGCGTCAGGAAACCCATGTCGGTTTCGTTGGACTGGTCGATGTGATCGATCCTGATCAGCGCCAGATCGGACGCCACCCGTGGAGAAAATCCATGAGGCGAAACCAGTTCACCAAACAGCGCACCCAGGGTGGTCGGACCATGGCTGGCCGTACGTCGCTGTTTGAAGCCGGTCTCGTCGGCGGCGCTGAACGGCGCGGCCGTGGCGACCAGTGTCAGGCGAAACGGGAACAGGGTCGGTGTCAGGCGCGTCACTTTGAACAGGCCCTTATCGACAATTTCCGATTCGCGATAGCCGACCCGAAGACCGATTCTCCCCCCGAGATCAGGCAGCCCTTCAAGCCCTTCCAGATCGACCGTCAGCGTCAGCTGATCAGACTCGGTACCGGCAGCATCGACGTGCTCCCAACTGATCAGGCGCTGATTGAGCAGCGCCGCGTTGGTCCCGTAGATTTCCACCACAGGCGTGAAACCCTGTGCCATACAACCTCCTTAATCCCAGGCTGAAACCGGCTTGATCGCCGCCGGCTTCGAATCGAGTTCCGGCAACACCACCCAGACGTCCGCAGGCAAGACGGGGCCGTGTTCGGCCAGCGTCGGATTGAGCTGCCACAGGGCTTCTTCGGCGGAGTCATCGCTGCGACCGGTTTCGCGGTACAACAACAGATTCACCGAATCACCGGCCACGCTTCGTACCTTACGCATTGTTGAACTCCGCCAATTCGAGGGTCCAGTCGACCACCATCGCCGTACCATCATCGATGATGCAGGTCTGGGTTTCCTGAACCGTGGTAATCCGCCACAAACCCCAGTTGCGGCCGATGCCATCAATCAGCGGCAGCGGTACACGAAGGGCTTGCAGCGCCCGCAGTTCATCCAGCCGATCCATGGCCACCGCGTACATCGATTTGCCGGTGATGGTCAGGGTTTCAGGCTTCTGTCCCGTCTGGTGCGACTTGGGTTTGCTGGTGAGGATCTGCAGCTCCGTCCAGCCGCCATCGGACTTGCGCAGAAAACTGCTGTAGGCAAAACCGCGTGACAGGCCAAAGATGAAACTGCCCAGTGCCATTTGTTGTTTCATGTGGCGACTCCATCGGTCAGGGCAGCGTCACGTCGTGTGGCGAGAGGGTTGGTCGGCATGATCTGGCCCAACTGACTCATCGTTGTTTGCACCACCAGATTGGCCAGTGCCTGGGCACTGCCCTGATCCTGACCATTGATGTTGATGGTGGAATTGAGCGTGACAGGCTGGCTGGCGGCTGTGGTTGCAAGTGCCGCGGGGATCGTGGAGGTCGCCGAGGTCGCGATGAGGTCTTTACTGACCTGTGCAGGAGAGCCGAGACGATCGACTTGTTTCCCCAGCTTGTCGCCCAGGGACTCACCGATGGCCCCGCCCGCCATGCTCCCAAGCCACCCGCCAACCATGGTGCCCAAACCCGGCAGAATCAACGTGCCCAATGCAGCACCGACAGCGGCTCCGGCAGACGACCCGGCTAACGATGCACCGGAGGACACGACGGCACGTTTATCGCCCTTCATGACGCCGGTGACCATTTCATATCCGGCGCTGAGCAACCGCAGTGGTGGTGCCCGTCTGGCAAGCAGTCTGCCTGCCCTGGCGTAGGAACCGGACAGTGGAGCGGCCGGTGCGGAGCTGACGGCTGATGAGCCTGCAAATGCCGTCATGGTTCCCGACCAGTACGTGCCAACGGATCGTGTCGGCGGTGCAAGCGGTGCCGAGGGTGCAAGCGGTGCCGACGGTGCAATGATCCGTGGTGCCCGGGGGGTCACCCCACCGACTGCTCCACGTCCGACTCGAGGCGTGATGCTTGCCCGACGAGGCTTGAGCTTGCCGCCCGTCCCGCCGCCCAGCGGTTTGCAGTAGCAGCAACAATCATGGCCCACGCCATTTCCGGCAGACGTTTTTTTTGTTTTCGGGTCTTCAATATCGGCAATCAAACCGCCAAGACCAAACGGCAATTTTGAAGCCACGCCCTTGAGCAGTTTGTCAGTGAAATTGCCGAATGCCTTGGCCATCACCGCCACCACGATGGCCGACAATCCAGCGCCCGCAACGGCCAGTGCCGTCGAGGTTTTTGGATAGGCTTCAGCCATATCGGCCACGCCGTTGGTCATATTCGTCAGCGAATCCAGCGTGCCGGCTGCATCAGGTGCCAACGCCGTGACCAGACGATTGAGACTGGCATCGAACGCGTTCCAGCTTCGCTGAGGGTCTTTACCCGCAGGCTCGGCGCTGCGTTCAATCGCGCCGCTGTAAGCCGGTGTCAGTGGATCATTGGGCTTGAGCAATGAAAGCGGCGTCTGTGCCTCGCCGGGTTTTCCCATCCATTGGCGCACGCCACCCTCACCTTTGTAGGGCGATGCGAGGCTGCTCTGGGTCGCTTGCGAGGACACAAGCGTCGACGTTCCTTCCAGTTTGGCCGGAGCGACCAGCGAAAACGCTTTTTGCAGGTCTTCGGGCTTCGCCAGCAGTTTGCGTACACCGTCGTCGCCACTGAAAAGTGTCTTGATCAGCGCCGTTTGCTGTTCTGCCGGTTGTTGCTTCAATGCCGCCAGCGCTTTGACAAGGTTGTCCGGGACGTTTTCAGTCAGCTTGCCGGGATCAAGCCCCAACGCCTTCCACGCCGACTGCTCGGCCGCCGAGCCCTGGCTGCCTTTGCCCAGGGCTGCGCTGATGCTTTTCACCGCCGCCCCGGCACCGGCCTTGTCGACGTCAGCGTTGAGCAACGCGGCTGACAGTGCTGCCAACTGCTCGGGCAGGATCCCCGCTGCAACGGCCGACTCGCCTGATTGCTGCACCACCGAGCCGATATCGGCGGCCGTCGCATTCAGTCCGCTGTTGCCCAGATGCTGAGTCGCATCGGCCAGCAACTGACCTTGAGCACGATCCAGTTTCATCGAGACTTGCCAGGCCGACAGCATCTCACCGGCCGACTTCAGGCTGATGCCGAACGCCGACGCGTTGACCGCTGCATCCTGGGCAAAGTCCAGCAGCGCGTGTTCCTTGTCGGCCCCCTTGAGACCCGCGCCAATCCCCGATCTGCCAGCCGCAACTTCGACCTGCACCAGATCCACGACCGTCGCCCCACTGCCGGCAACCCGTTTGTCGGAGGCCAGTTTGAGGTTGGCTTTCGACAGCGTGTCGAGGTCGCCACTCAGGCCTTGCACCTGCCTGAGCTGGGCCATGGCGGTTTTCAGGGCCATGTCCGATTGCAGGTAGGCCGGAGGCGAGCGCTGTTCAATCTCGGCCTTGAGCTTAGACTTGCTCTCGCCGCCTGCCGCCGGCGCGGCGGTTACAACGGGCGCCTTGAACGATGCCAGGGCTGTGTTCAGCCCCAGGACAACGGCGCCGAGCTTGATCTGTTCACGCACCAGACTGCGGATGTCGAGACTGGCCGTGAGCAGCGCCTCTTTCAGTTCGGACAGCGGTTTGATCAGGCTGTCCGTGGCCGATCCCCCTGCCGACAAACCGGAACCCGCGCCTCCGTTTTGCGCGGCGTACATCAGCGAAAACGATGTGTCTGCCATGCCGCTCTACTCCTTTTTCACGCCAAGGCGAGTGATCGCTATGTCGTAGCGGCGCAACGCCTTTTCGGCGTCCCACTCCAGAATTTCCGCCTCACTTACCGGGTAAATGAGCGGCACGATATCGAGGATTACTTCGATGTCGCGCTCTGAAAGAAGGCCGCCGGCTGGTTTAAAAAATCGTCGATGCGCACCTGCAATTGCGTCCAGTCAGGGACACTCATCAGGGCCAGATCGGGGATCATCAGGCCGGTGCAATGGGCGGTGATGAACTCGGCGCGTTCCTTGGCCGTTTTCAGTTTCTTCATCACTTTAGTGGCCCGCAGCGCCGGCATTTCCAGGCTCAGCGAGGTCACGGTGCGGCCGGTGACGGCGAGCGGTTGCAGCAGTTGCACCTGGTCGGGATCGTCGGACTTTTCCGCGTCTTCGACCTGGTCGAGAAAGTACGACGCCGGACGGGTCGACATCTCATGCACATACTGCGCAATGGTTACGTAGTCCGGGCGCTTGAGCTGGTCGAGTTCCTTGACCGACATCCCAGTGGCCAGCAGCGCCAGCTCGAAGAACTGATCGTCTTCATCGTCGCCGGCGCGTTCCAGCGCTTCTTTCTGGGCGGCGTAGAACAGGGGTTTGAGCTGGATCGATTCGATCTGCGAGCCGTCGTCGCCGGTGATCGGCGAGAGCAGGTCATGCTTGGGTGGCATCCACGACATGAAAGGAATTCCTTGGGTGTTCTTGAAGATCCCTGCGGGCATGAACGCCCGCAGGGTTTGTGCACGGTCGCCAAAAAGCCTTACGGCATCAGCACCGCACGACGGGCATCACCAAGGATGTCGACGCCGCTGAGCACGAACTTCTGGGTACGCACGTCGATGTCGATCACCGGAATGCCGTTTTCCAGGCGGTTGTAGGTGCGGCAGGAGAACTCAAGCGTCGTCAGGGCTTTGCTACCCATTTTGATTGCTTCTTCACCCAGGGTTTTGAGCTTGCCGCCAATGGTGTGATAGGTGAACCAGGTGTTGCCGTCCTGATCCTGACCGGCCTCACGCACGTTCAGCAGAATGTCGTCGCCCAGTTTCACGCCCATCGCCAGCAGCACTTCAGCGCCGGTGCCTTGCAGCTTGAGCGTGGCATTCAGCGGCTTGGCACTCTTGGCCATTTCCTCGACGATGAAGCGCCCGCCCGCCATGCTTTCCATATCGAAATCGATTTTCGGCGGAGTGAATTCCTCCACGGTCGCCGACAGCGGCAGGCCTTGCAGGGTGGCCGCGATGGCCTGTCTTACGCGGTTGGTAAACATTAGAGAACGTCCTCCAGGAACTGCTCGATGATTTCATCGCGGGCGTTGAGTTGATAAACCATGTGTTCGTTCGGCGCGTAGCGGCCGTAGTCGATGACCACGTACCAGGTGCCGTTCTTGTACTTCTCGACGCTGTTGAGTTCCGGGTGCAGATACACGCTGCCGCCGGGAATGGTTTCGTCGGCGACCAGGGTCTGCAGCCAGTCGTTGATGCGTTTGACTTCCTGATCCATGAACGACTTGGTCAGGTTCTTGGCCATGGCTTTCTGGCCGGCCTTCACCAGCTTGCGGCTGATGGCATCTTCCAGACCGACGTAGCTGATGAACTTGCCGGTGATCGAGCGGTTGCCCAGCAGCGAGAAGCCGCCAAGGATGGTGCGGGCGTAGTAGCTGACGCCGTAGCGGTTGAGCAGATCGCCTTCGGTGGAGGTGTCGAGGATGTTGTACTCAACGACCCGGGACACGTCTTCGGCGTAGGTCACCTGGTTGCCCGGGCTTTCCCATTGCTTGACCTTGGCCAGCGCGGCGATTGCCAGACTGGATGGCGCGAGGAAGACGTTTTTCTTCGCCGCTTTCGAGTACACGGCGGGCATGTTGTGCACCACCAGACAACGGTCGAAACCGAGGTCGGCGCCGCCCAGTTCCTGGCTGTAAGTCACCTGGTCAGCGACCGAAGCGTCCTTGCCGTCCAGCACCACACGGGCCTTGATGCGCTTGCCGAACGAGGCGAACTCACTGGCTACAGCCTTGGTGCCGGTGAAGCCCGGCGCGCCGATGATGGTCAGGTCTTCCGGGACGCTACCCAGTGCCGCCAGACCGAGTTTGCGGCCGGTGGCTGGCTCGATGCCGCCGATCACTGCGTTGACGGTGTCGGCCGGGGTCGCGCCCGCTTCGACGATCACCACGTACACCGGCACCTTGACCACTTTGAGGATCTGGTAAACCGCGTGGTACAGGGTGCCCTCTTCCGCGCCGGTCGGATCGAGCAGCGCGTGGGTGGTAAAGCTGTTGATGCGAAACGGTGCGTTGCGCGGAATCAGCGGATCGGCTTTCGGCGCGGTGCCGACCAGACCGATGACGTTGTCACCCAGGCCACCCATGGCCTCGGGGGATTCGGTGGCATTGACGGTAATGCCGTTGTGCTCGAAGTTCAGAACCTCAGCCATATTCAGTCAGCCTTCTTGGCAGCGGCCTTCACGGCCTTGGTGGTAGGTGTTTTCAGCTCCAGTCGACCGGCGCTGTGCAGGGCACTGGCCTCGACATCGAGCAGATCGAGTTCCTGGCCGACGCTCGACCAGTGCCCACCGCCGGTGGGGAATGGAACGAGCACGGTGTAGGTTTGGCGGGTTGCCATTTTTCGTTTCTCCATAAACGGGAAAGCCCCTCGTGGGGAGGGGCTTGGCGGGTGTTGAGTTTTTTTGGGGGAAAGAAAACGCCCCGGGGTGCGGGGCGTTTATTTGAGATTTGCGGTATCGGGCGACAATGAATCCGGCCAGCCTTCGGCAAGCATTTCGTCGCGATATTCGCCGGTCTCGATTGCACGTAACAACGTCAGCTCGCGGTCAAAGCAGGCCTGCACGTGTGCTCGCACGGCTTTCGCAATTTCGATGATTTGCGCAGCGCCAATCTCGACGAATCCCTTCGCTGTTTTGAAATTGCAGCGGTATTCCGGATCGAGGATAGCCGATAGGCCAGTACTGGCGATCAGCGCCTGGCTGTCGCGGGTTGTTTCGATGTTCAGGCCGTCGACGACGATGCCAACACCCTCACGCACGAAGCGCTCATCCGCCACCGATGCCTTGAGTTCATCCAGCGACTCGACCGGAACCCCCGGTGGCGCAAACTGCTTGCCGTCATACAGCCAGCCTTCCTCGACCTCGTTGGGGCATTCGATCCAGATCATGTCCGGGTGAAACATTGTCTTTATGTCGCCGTCGGTTTCGAACAGCTGGGCAGCCTTGCCCATGTACAGGAGTGCGTACTTCTTCATCAGGCGTATTCCTCGAAAATAACAACACCACCAGCTCCCGGCGCGCCATTACGAGCTGCACTGGACTGGCCGTTGGCCACACCACCAGCACCGCCCCCGTATCCTGTACCGACCTGAATCGGTGCGCCGATACCGTAGCCGCTTCCACCCGCACCAAGCGCCCCGCTACCGCCATGGCCAGCCAACGTCGAACCATTGACGGATATGCCTGGAGCTCCAGGTGCCCCGGGCATGTTGAGCAAGTTGCCCCCCGAGGCGGGCGCCCCCGGATAACCGCCTACGTACAAGGCATAACCTGATGTCGGAACAGCAATGGAAAAGATTGACCCCAGCCCACCGGGGGCAGATAACAGAGCCCCCACCGATGAGGCGCCGCCTGTACCACCACCGGTTCCTGTTGTGCCTGAAGCGGTTCCTGCGATCCCGCCGAGCCCTACGATTACCGACTGACTCGCGCCAATATCCGCTGCCGTCAGTAACGCCTCCGCATAGCCACCAGCCGCGCCACCACCAGACGCTGAGACTTGGCCAGCTGCCGTAGCAGACGCACCGCCAGATCCTGCACCAGCGCCCACAATTCGAATCCGCACCTTCTTCATCCCCGGCGTCGGAATGTAGGTGCCGTTATCCGTGAATTTCTGAATATTCAGAAGGCGGCCAAACTCGTTTCTAATCACCCGCTGCTCAAGCGCGGCGATATCAATCGTTCCCTGGTTAACCGGTGTGATCCAGGCCTTGATGCACCACATCACCGCCAAGTTGCGCGGGCGGGTCGAACCGAAAGAAATTTCACCAGCACTCGTAATGGGAGCGCCAATGCCGGAAGCCGACATATTTTGTGCCACGGGGTAATCCGACAGCGCTGCCGGGTCATACCCCAAGTCCGCACGGCCAACCACCGCATCAGTGCTAGGCGTTCGATCCCCCACTATCCCGGCTGATGCGCCTTGGTCAAAACTATGACCTGAACCTTTTTGCCAACTGCCCACCGTTCGGCCAGGATCGATACCGCGGTTGTGATCCCAGCCCCGCAGGAATTCGCCGCGGGTATCTGGTAGCCGCGTATAGCTCGCATCGTCACCGGTGATGTTGAATTTCTTGCTCAGGTGCGCAGCAAGGTGCGGATAGAGCGCGTCCTGAAACAGACTGCCGTCCGCTTCCAGATAGCCGGGCGGCACTACGCCAGCCGGGAATGGCATCAGGGCGCCCACCGGTACCGCCGATTTCATTTTCTCCAGCTCGGCGGCCAGTGCGGCGACGTCGATGTTTCCCTGATTGATCGGCGCGTTCCAGGCCTTGATGCACCACATGACGGCGAGGTTGCGGGGGCGGGTTTCCGTGCCTCCCCGGTTACCCGTCGTAGCAATCTGTTGCCCTTCACCCGAGTAGGATTGAGGTCCCCCCGAAGCGGCTGCGTGATATGCCTGAACCGTTGGAAACTCATTAGTCATGAAGCCCGGACGATTATTTGCCGGCGGATGATTGTGCGCCTTGAAATCGTCAGCCTGATACGTGCCAAAATTTCGCCCGCTATCCACACCACGACCATGATCCCAGCCACGCAGGAACTCACCACGCGATTCCGGCAACCGAAAGTTACCAACTCCTTCATCGCCCTTGTTGAATGTTGTTCCCAGGTAAGCCGCCAGATCCGGGTAAGTCGCAATGTTTTGCACACTGCCATCCAGCTCAAGAAAACCTGGCGGCACGATCCCCGTCGGGAACGCCATGACAGCACCCACCGGAACGGCAGATCCCAAGCGGGAGACTTCCTTGACCAGTGCAGCTACATCGATATTTCCCTGATTGATCGGGGCGTTCCAGGCTTTGATGCACCACATGACGGCGATGTTGCGTGGTCTGACAATGCCAGCGTACAGATCGCTCGGTGTACTGGAACCAATCAAAGTGGCGTAACCCATCGTTACGGAGTACGCATTCCCTGATGCTGAATATGCATCCAGCCCAAAATCGTCAGCCTTGCTACCACTTGCTGACCCCATCCCCATCGCGGCACTGAGACCGTTCGAATCCGCGTCATAACCAGAGAGCGAACCTTTCTGCCGACTGCCTACACCACGCCCGGCATCCACCCCACGCCCATGATCCCAACCCCGCAAGAACTCCCCGCGCGCTTCCGGCAACCGGAAATTCCCGACGCCCTCATCCCCCTTGTTGAACTTGCCGCCCAGATAAGCGCTCAAGTCCGGGTAAGTCGCGCTGCTCTTGACGCTGTTGTCCAGCTCCAGAAAACCCGGTGGCGGCGTATCGACAGGGAACGCCACAATCGACCCCACCGGCAACGCCGAGGCCTTGGCGATCAGCGCTTCGACTTCAGCCTTGGTGTAGGAGTCCTTGATGCCGAACCCGGCCAGCGTGTCGGGATTCGAGCCGGCCGTTGCACGGCCATATTCGTCGACGCTCAGACTTTTGTAAGTCCCGGCGGCAATCCCGGTACGCCCCGCGAGCATCTTGAATGTCAGCGCTGTGGTGCCGAGGGTGATCGGTGCGTTGGTGGTCAGGTGCCACAGCGAATCGCCGTTGAGCGTGCCCTCTTCCACCATCACCGTCAGGCCCGGTGTGACCTTGGCGCTGACGTTGGCATCGCTGGCCCGCACCCAGTCACCGTTGGCGACGATCCACAGGCCGTTGTCTTTCGCCAGGGTCTGGTTCGGCAGCAACACGCGGTCGCCGGCAATCACGGCAACGCCGTCAATCTGCTGCGCACCGTTCAACACCACGTTGGCGGTGGCGGCGACGCGCACCGATTGCTTGCCATCGAGTTTGCCGAGTTCTTCGGCGAGGTAGCTCATGACCCAGGCGCGAGTGGCCTTGACCACAGTGTCATCGATCAGCAGCGTCACCAGCGAGGCATTGCTGGTTTCGAAAATCGAGCGGATGTAGAACTCTTTGCCCGAGCCGGACGTGGCCAGAACCGGTTTGAACGACTCCGGGTATTTGACGATGGCGTAGAGAATGCCGGTGTCGGTCCACAGCCCGGCTTCACGCACGTACCAGCCGCCGACATCCGGCGGAATGGTCACTTCGGCAAGCAGCCAGCTCGGATTTTTCTCGTCCTGGAACAGCGCATTGAGCGGTCCGCGCCAGACTTCGCGCTTGAGCGCGGTAGCTGTCGCGGCCGGGTTGTAGACCGCGCCGCCGCCATCACCGACGGAAATCTGCGTCAGCTTGATCGGTACGCCCGCGGCCTTGCAGGCGGTTTCGTAGGCAATCCCTGCGTTGGTGAGCAGGGTGTAATAGTCAGCCATTCAGGCCCCCTGAGGATAAATAGTGGATGTTTCGACGGTGTAGAGACCGGCCGCCATGAAGGCTTCACCGGAGGTTTCGAGGCCTTCGAGGAACACCGGATAGACCGTGGTCAGTTCGCCGCAGAAGGTCGCGGCGCCGATCACATGAGAGCCAAAGGCGCTGAGGCCGACCGACACCGACAGCACGTCCCGCTCGCTCTTGGCATCGGCCAGGCGTCGGTCGAGACGGGCGTCGATTTCTTCGCTGTAGGGTTGTTCGCTGAAGGCCCGCACGGAAAAACTGTAGGGTTCGCCGGGCGGTGTCTGTTCGTACCAGGCGCGGACTTCCGGCCTTAGTTGCAATCCCTTGGCGGCGTTCTCCAGCGCCTTGCGAGTGCCGGCCTGGCGCGCAGTGGGCCACGCCAGTTCGACAGTCAGGCGCTTTTCCGCCTCCGGTGCGTCGGTGCTCCATTCGGCCACGCCGCGATCCGCGGCGAGATACGGCAGGAACGCGACCGGCGTAGCGCTTGGGTTCATCAATTCGGGAAACGGCGGCGCTATGCGGTCAAGCAAGGTGCCGAAGCCGATATCGAGCGCCCGTTCCAGCGCCGAGCTGTTGGCCGGCAGCAGGGTCGGACGCGGTGTCTGGTCCGTCATAGTGTCTGCACCTCGACCTCGACCGCCGTGCAGTACGGCGCTTGAAACGCGGTGCACACGATGGGTGTCAACGGTTCAAGAATCTGCAACTGCACGGCGCCGGCGCTGTGCAGCGTGTAGTCGATCCAGCTCGGATCGACCCGGCCTTCCAGACGATGGCAACTGTCGGCGTAGGCTTGCAGATGTTGCTCGGCGGCGACTTTGGTCAGGCCCGAATCCGGGCCGGAATTGATCTTCGCCACGACACGGATCTTGTAGCGCTGAATCTCGGCGCCCTTGACCGTGACCTTGTCGGTTTCCGGGCAGACATCGGGCCGGGCGAAATGTTGGCGCACGCCGTCGAGCAATGCGGCGGACGGTGTGCCGTCGGCATCGCGGGACAGCACAGTCACCTGCACTTCTCCGGGGGCTGTGCGACGGCCATTGCCATCCTTGACCTGTGCGGCGAGGCCGTCCGGGGCAAAGGTGTAGGTAACGTCGACGACGCCGGCATCGGTGGATTCGACTTTCACTGACGGCCGCTCGCCGAGGGTGAACACCTCGCGGCGGTACTGCATCCGCGAACCCGCCGCCGGCGCATGGGGCGCCAGGTAGTAGCGCAACCGGGCGTCATCGTCGCTTTCGTAAATCGCCGGCACCGGCGGGAATGCCGCCGGGTCGCCCGGATCGAGCAACTGTCGCTCCAGGCCCATGTCCGCCAGCCGCGCATCGAGGTTGCTGCCGGTGGCCCACCACGCCAGCATCTGCTTGATGCGGGCGTTGTATTTGCGTTCGTGGGTCTGCAGGCGAACGCAAAACGCTTCGAGCGCCATGGTCAGTAGTTCGCTTTCGTTTTCCAGGCTGGTCTTGAGTTTCGCAGCACTCTGCGGCGAGCGGGATCCGACGTATTCCAGGACGAAGGTCTTGAACTCGGCCAGCAAATCCTCGAGGGCTTCGACCTTGATCAGCGAAGGTTCGGCCAGTTGGTTCTGGCCAGGGATCAACATGCTCATGTCACGACCTCGAAAGTCTGTTGGCGGTTTTTCCAGGTGCCGGCGAACCGCAGCAGCAGGCCGGCGCCCTGTCGGGTGGCGACGATCACGCCGGGCTGGAAATCGCCTATGCCGTTCTGCGGGTTGTAGAACGCCTGCGCGGCGTGGCTCTGGGCCAGAAGCAGAACGTCATCGCCGAGGTTTTGCCCCAGCAGCGTGGGGATCAACGAACCATAAAGGGGCCTTTTTTGCCGGGTGCCCAGCGGCGTGGTCAGGGCTCGTGTCGCGCGCTGCACGAATTGCAGCCAGTCGTCGACCGTGGCCCCGGTGTCTCTATCGATTCCGATCATGGGAGGCTCTTGATTCAGGGGCTGATGACGCGACCCTGGTGATCCACCAACGGGCCGCTGAAGTGCACGCCCGAGGCGTCGATCGTCAGGCCGACGGCGCCCAGTTGCAGGTTGATCGCTTGCGGCGTTATCGCCAGTCGCGCCGGGCCGATGCTCAGCTCAAGCGCTTCACGGGAACCGCTGAAAGCCGCAGGACCGTTTTGCCAGTGCAAGGTGTGCGAGGCGTCGTCGTAGCCGCTTTCGCTGCCATCGGCATGCACCCGTCGCGTCAGCGTGGGAATGGTTGCAACGGGTGGAAAACGGTCACTGTTCAAGCCGAACAACGCCACACTTTGCGCACCGCTTTCGCCGCTGCCGTAGTTGAACAGCAGACACTGTTCGCCCACGCTGGGAATCCGCGATTCGCTCTGGGCGCCGGCGCTCGGGTTGAAGAACTTGATCGCCGGGGTGAGCAATCCTCCGTGACTGACCTTGCAGGTATTGCTCGCCGCATCGACTTCCTGACAAATGCCGATGCGGCAATAGCTTTCGGCGCGTCGGTGCAGGTCTTCGATCTCTGCTTCCATCTCGGCCAGGCGCTCGATGATCGGGCCCAGTTGCATACGCAGTAATGCGTCGAACATCGGTCAGGCCTCCAGCGAGGTGTATTGGTCGGGGTCGTCGATGTCGCTGACTTCCCAGGTTCGGGCGAATTTCGGTGTGCCGAGCGGGTCGTCGAGCAAGGTCGGGCCCAGGTAGAGGGTCTGGTTGAATGTCAGGGTCCAGGCCTTGTTGGGCTGATCGGCGCGAATCGCCAGTGACGACAAACCATCGAGATTCATCGGCAGATCGCACTGATCGCCTGGCAGGCCCCAGCGGTTGTCGGTGATCAGGTTTTTCAGGGCGGCGATCAGGTCACACGCGGCAAACGCGGTGGCGGATATGGCCGGAATAACCTGAAGGGACAGCGTCAATGCGTGGGCAATGCGCCCATTGGCGGCGCGCTCTCCCGGTGCATTTCGTTCGATGTCGATCAACACCCAGGCTTTGTCGCCGGGGGCCGTGAAGTCGTCGTGAGTGCCGACCTGCACGTTCAGGTCGGCGTTGTTGCGCAAGGCTGTCGCCATCGCCGTGAACAGCTGCGATGGCTGCCGGATCGGTGCGGGCATGCATGACCTCCTTTTCGAATGTCCACGCGCAGTCCCGCCGCATGGCATGCAACGAGACAGGAAAGTGAAGGGGTTACTGCGGGTCGCGCGGAGGAACTTCGCAGACGCCGATGCGTTTGGCGGCCCAGCGTTCATACAGACCGATGGCCACGTCGGCACCGGCCATTGCGGTCAGGCAGCCAAAAGCGCCGGCGGCCCAGATCGACATACCGGCTGCGTACAGCAGCATGATCGCCGAGACGCCGCAGATCATGCAGGCGCCGGAGCGCAGGGCCAGCCGGCGCAACAGCGGCCAGCCGCGGGCGCCGTCCTTGTCGGCGCGCCACATTTCGCCGGAGACCCCGCCCGCCACGGCAAGCAGGATGACCAGCCAGATCGGCATGTCCGCCAACGCTTGTTGCTCGTTTGTCATGTCACGCCTCCTGGTGTGATGGATGAGTGGTGTGTGTTGGGTTCAAACGTTTTCTCTCGAGGCAGGCATTCCAAAAAGCCCGGCATCTCGCCGGGCTTTTCAGTAATGCACTCCGGTTTACGATACTGCTGGAGCAAGTACCGCAATTGCATTTATGGCAATGGCGGCCAGACAACGGTCAGTGGGTAGCCAGGCTGTTTGTTTACATTACTCAGGTCGATGCAGAACTGCTTGTGAGCCCGCAGATAAGCCTTGTCGGCGTCTGTCGCGATACCCAACTCGACCTTGAATGGCAGCGCGGTCGCGGTCAGGCGATCGTTCAACTTGGCGAGGCGGGTGTTTCGTTCGTTGTTCAATCGCAGTGACAACCAGCTCGGCATCGCTGGGTCCGGAGCGCTGAACGTCCAGACGCCGTCGTTATTGACTGCCGTCGAGTCATAGTCGATCTGGTTAATGGAAAGACTTGTAACATCCACCCAAAGTTGATCGGCAGGGAACTCTTCTTGAATCGGGTTATTGGTTTCAAAAAGGTTGTCGACCTTACCGCCGACAATGCGTGCGTACTTTTTCATCACTATTACCTTGATCTGCCGGAATCCCGGACTTGCCTGAAAATCTGTCTGAATCAGTCAAGGCATTCAAAAAAGCCCGGCGCTTAGGCAAGGCTTATCAGTCATGCGATCCTGAACGATTCATTGAGTGGTTAAACCGGCTTACTGAGGCACAACGGGCCAAACAACAGTCCGTGGATAACCTGGTTGTTTATTGAGATCGCTGATGGCAATGGAGTACTGCTTATAAACCAGCAACAACGCCGCTTCGGCAGGTTCGGCTACGCCAAGATCAACCTTGAACTGCAAAGACTTCCTCAACAGACGATTTTCAATGTCTCTCAATCGCAACAGTGCGTCATATTCGATCTCGCTGATCAGCTCCGCATCGCTTGGTTTTGTGAACGTCCAGCCGCCATTGAAAGACGCGCGGTCATTCACTGCGATTTCAGTGTTTCCGGTTACATCGATCCAGTTACCAAAGGGTGAAGTTGAAATCGGCATCTCTTCACTTTCCACCAGACGGGTAACCTTCGATCCTTCTACTAGCGCAAACAACTTCATTCCCTGCTCCTTGGTTTGATATTTCACGAAGATGCGTTCATCTCCAGAGGTACTGCCACAGCGATTGCATCCGCATGCACTTCAAACAGCCCGGCATTACGCCGGGCTCTTCAATCGCGCACGCGCTGTGGAAGTCTTGTGAGGCGAGTGACTCAGAAAGGAGCAACCGGCCAGTTGAGCGCCGTTGGATAACCGGGCTGATTGTTAATCTCGGTCAGGTCGACGATGTACTGTTTGTAGGCTTGCCATTGCGTGACCTCTGCCGGGGTTGCGGCACCCAGCTCTACCCGGTATTGCAGCGGGTTATACGTCAGCCATTCGGCTGCGATAAGAAAACGCTGCTTTTTGCGTGCAACGGCAATGGCCAGGTAGTCCGCGTAAACGGGTTCAAAAAAGCCCGGGGCCGAGCCGGAGTACCTGTATATCAAGCCAACGTGAACCTCTGGATTTGCGGTGATATCCATCCAGTAGTCCATCGGTCCTCCCTGTGCAGGAAATGGCGGCTGACTTTCAGCCTCCACGATTTGGTTGACCAGATAAAAGCTGTACCCAGAGATCAACTCCATAAATGCATAACGATTCATTCCAATTTCCCTTTGTCTATTCAACCAGGCCCTGCTCTGCACAATATTCATTGCAGGTGATCTGCTCAGAGGAGCATTCCAAAAAGCCCGGCAATGCGCCGGGCTTTTCAGTAATGCACTCCTTTGCCTTCCTTCAATCCTGTGTACGTGAAGGAAGCTGACTTTTCGGCGCTACTGGCGCGGTACGAGTCCGTTCAAATTGTTTTTCCGACCGCGGTCCCTGCCCGCCGGATAACTGCTTCTGGTGCTTTACGCTGCACACCCGGGTCAGTTGCCAACCCTCTGAACCGTTGAGGCCGGTTCATCGCTGCCTGTTCTTGTGGAACTAAAGAGCTGTTGTTGCCAGCCGCTTTGTCGAGCGGCTTGGTGGCAAGAATATGCATGTATGCATATCCAGTCAATGCGCAAATGCATTTATTTATGCATGAAAATTGCGCAGGCGCATGGAAGCCCCGCCAATCAAGGGTTGTCCGGTTTTCTACAGGCGAAAAAAAACCCGCCGTGGGCGGGTTTTATCTGAGAGAGGGATCGTTACCGGGCGTACATGCCCCACCAGAAGACGTGACCGAGGATGACGATCTGCTCTTCCTGCATGTCCTGGAAGCTGTAGTCCTCGTCCGGATGTTCGTCGCGATTGAAGCTGCGCAGGCGAATACCGGTTGGCAGGCGATAGAGCTGCTTCACTCGCAACTGACCGTTGTGGTTGATCGCATAAAGGTCGCCATCGATGATGTCGCCGATCCCGCACTTGCCCGCGTTGACACCGACAGTGGCGCCGTCGCGCAACACCGGCAACATGCTGTTGCCCCGCACGGTCACGCATTTGGCCTGGTCGAACTGCACGCCGTTATGGCGCAGGCTGCGCTTGCCGAAACGCAGGCTAGAGCGTTCGCTCTCTTCGATGACGAATCTTCCTGATCCAGCAGCCAATTCAACCTCGCGAAGGAAGGGCACCGACACCTCGTCGTCATCGACGGGCGTGTCATCGTCCCACAGGCTTATGTCCTTGAGTTCGGAATGCAACTCCTCGCGCCCGCCGCCCGCGACCGGCGCAACATCCGCGCGCCCGCGCAACTGATCGGTACTCACGGCGAAGTACTCGGCGATCTTCGAGATGTGTTTATCCGAAGGATCGACGATCTTCCCGCTGAGAATCCGCGAGAGAGTGGATTGAGGCACGCCGGTGCGACGGTGGAGCTCCGTGGGGGAGATCCCGTGCTGATCGAGCAGTGCTCTTAAGACGGAGGATACGTTGCGTTTTTGCATAACGCGCATAGTGCTTGAAGTTTTTCGGGAAGACAAATGCTGATTTGCATAAATCGTGCATAATCGACCTTTTTGCGCCAGATAGATGTCACCCGGCCGCGATGCCTGCGTCCGACAGACCGCCCATGGTAACCTTGCGCCCATCGCGGAAAAGCCGGGCGACTGCCCCGCTTTTGCCCCACACCTTCCAACGAGTTACCTGACAATCCGATGAATAAAGCCGTCTCCGACCTGTCCTCCCACACTCCGATGATGCAGCAGTACTGGCGCCTGAAGAATCAGCACCCGGACCAGCTGATGTTCTACCGCATGGGCGACTTCTACGAGATCTTCTACGAAGACGCGAAGAAAGCGGCCAAGTTGCTGGACATCACCCTGACCGCTCGCGGGCAGTCGGCGGGGCAGGCGATTCCGATGTGCGGGATTCCGTATCACGCGGCGGAAGGCTATCTGGCGAAGCTGGTCAAGCTCGGCGAGTCGGTTGTGATCTGCGAGCAGGTCGGCGACCCGGCCACCAGTAAAGGGCCAGTAGAGCGTCAGGTGGTGCGGATCATCACCCCGGGCACGGTCAGCGATGAGGCACTGCTGGATGAGCGTCGCGACAACCTGATCGCGGCGGTGCTGGGGGATGAGCGTCTGTTCGGTCTGGCGGTGCTGGACATCACCAGCGGCAACTTCACCGTGCTGGAGATCAAGGGCTGGGAGAATCTGCTGGCGGAGCTGGAGCGGGTCAACCCGGTCGAGCTGTTGATCCCGGATGACTGGCCGAAGGACCTGCCGGCGGAAAAACGCCGTGGCGTTCGTCGCCGTGCGCCGTGGGATTTCGAGCGCGACTCGGCGCTGAAAAGTCTTTGCCAGCAGTTTTCGACCCAGGACCTCAAAGGCTTCGGCTGCGAAACGTTGACCCTGGCCATCGGCGCTGCCGGTTGCCTGCTGGCCTACGCCAAGGAAACCCAGCGTACCGCCCTGCCCCACCTGCGCAGCCTGCGCCACGAACGTCTGGACGACACCGTGGTGCTGGACGGCGCCAGCCGCCGCAACCTGGAACTCGACACCAACCTGGCCGGTGGCCGCGACAACACCCTGCAATCGGTGGTCGACCGTTGCCAGACCGCCATGGGCAGCCGCTTGCTGACTCGCTGGCTGAACCGACCGCTGCGCGATCTGACTGTGCTGCTGGCTCGCCAGAGCTCGATCACTTGCCTGCTCGACCGCTATCGCTTTGAAAGCCTGCAACCGCAGCTCAAGGAAATCGGCGACATCGAGCGGATTCTGGCGCGGATCGGTCTGCGCAATGCCCGCCCTCGCGACCTCGCCCGCCTGCGTGACGCACTCGGCGCCCTGCCGGAACTGCAAGTGGCGATGACCGACCTGGAAGCGCCACACCTGCAACGTCTGGCCACCACCACCAGCACTTACCCGGAACTGGCGGCGCTGCTGGAAAAAGCCATTATCGACAACCCACCGGCAGTGATCCGTGACGGCGGCGTCCTGAAAACCGGCTACGACAGCGAGCTCGACGAGCTGCAATCGCTGAGCGAAAACGCCGGCCAGTTCCTGATCGATCTGGAAGCCCGGGAAAAGGCCCGTACCGGCCTGGCCAACCTGAAAGTCGGCTACAACCGTATCCACGGCTACTTCATCGAACTGCCGAGCAAGCAGGCCGAATCGGCACCGGCAGACTACATTCGCCGTCAGACCCTCAAGGGCGCCGAGCGCTTTATCACCCCTGAGCTGAAAGAATTCGAAGACAAGGCGCTGTCGGCCAAGAGCCGTGCCCTGGCTCGCGAGAAGATGCTTTACGAGGCGCTTCTGGAAGATCTGATAAGCCAGTTGCCGCCCTTGCAGGATACCGCTGGCGCGCTGGCTGAACTGGATGTGCTGAGCAACCTTGCCGAACGAGCCCTGAATCTCGACCTGAATTGCCCGACCTTTGTCAGCGAACCGTGCATGCGCATCACCCAGGGCCGTCACCCGGTGGTCGAGCAAGTGCTGACGACGCCGTTCGTGGCCAACGATCTTAGCCTGGACGACAACACCCGGATGCTGGTGATCACCGGTCCGAACATGGGCGGTAAATCCACCTATATGCGCCAGACGGCATTGATCGTGCTGCTGGCGCATATCGGCAGCTTCGTGCCGGCGGCCAGTTGCGAGCTGTCGCTGGTAGACCGGATTTTCACCCGGATCGGCTCCAGCGACGACCTGGCCGGCGGACGCTCGACCTTCATGGTGGAAATGAGCGAAACCGCCAACATCCTGCACAACGCCACCGAACGCAGCCTGGTGTTGATGGACGAAGTCGGTCGCGGCACCAGCACCTTCGACGGTTTGTCGCTGGCATGGGCGGCGGCTGAGCGACTGGCACATTTGCGTGCCTATACTCTATTTGCAACGCACTATTTCGAACTGACCGTGTTGCCGGAAGCCGAGCCTCTGGTAGCCAACGTGCACCTCAACGCCACCGAGCACAACGAACGCATTGTGTTCCTGCACCATGTGTTGCCGGGGCCGGCCAGCCAAAGCTATGGCTTGGCCGTGGCGCAACTGGCCGGTGTGCCGAGTGAAGTGATCGTGCGCGCCCGCGAGCACTTGAGCCGCCTGGAGGACACCGCACTGCCCCATGAGGCGCCAAAGCCTGCCGCCAAAGGCAAACCGGCTACGCCGCAGCAAAGCGACATGTTTGCCAGCCTGCCGCACCCGGTACTGGACGAACTGGCCAAGCTGGATCTCGATGACGTGACGCCGCGTCGGGCACTCGAAATGTTATATGCACTTAAGAACCGGATCTAAGCACCGAAGAACCGGATATAACGCAAACGGCTTCAAGCTGTTAGAATCTCGCGCGGTTCGGGATGCTGCTGGCTATTAGCCTGGCTGGCAGACATCGCTCCCGAACCTGGCGACCCCAACCGTGAAGGGGCAACGCTGCCGCCGCCTGAGGAGAAAATTAGAAATGACCTTCGTCGTCACCGACAACTGCATCAAGTGCAAGTACACCGACTGCGTAGAAGTCTGTCCGGTGGACTGCTTTTACGAAGGCCCGAACTTCCTGGTGATTCACCCGGATGAGTGCATCGACTGCGCCCTGTGCGAACCGGAATGCCCGGCCGTCGCGATTTTCTCCGAGGACGAAGTTCCGGAAGAAATGCAGGAATTCATTCAGCTGAACGTTGAGCTGGCCGAGATCTGGCCGAACATCACCGAGAAGAAAGAATCGCTGCCGGACGCCGAAGAGTGGGATGGCGTCAAAGGCAAGATCAAAGACCTCGAACGCTGATCTGTCCCGCGTTTGAAGAAAAGGCCCCTTGCGGGCCTTTTTGTTTTTCCGGGTTTTGCATTTCTGCGGGCAAAAAAAAGGGGCGGTTTGACCCGCCCACATTTTTTCCCTATTCCCTGTGTTCCTTTTCATCGTCCTGATGAATCGCGTCCTGCGATGTCCATTCCCTTCCTCCTTGAAGGGCGTGTCTATCCGTCGACACAACCCAGATACTAAAGAGTTCCCCGGTTCGGGCAACCGGCCCATTCCGGTAAAACCTCCTGTCATAAGCATTTAATATTTATAAATATTCATATAAATCAAAAACTTATCCATAGGCCCACAGCCCAATGGATGTCTTCCGCAGTGTAAAAATAACGAACACTTACGAAAGAGTAAGCCAGGGCTTACACCGCGAGACTACAAACCCGGGAAACGACGACCGGTCGTCAGGTTCCAAACAGATTGCCAAAGCCAGACAACAAAAAGCCCCGAACCAGTCGGGGCTTTTTGCGGGCGGTCATGCAGGACGCTTACTGAAACAGCGACTCGCTCGACAGGCCGTTTTTCTCGAGGATTTCACGCAGGCGCTTGAGGCCTTCCACCTGGATCTGTCTCACCCGTTCCCGGGTCAGGCCGATCTCCAGGCCTACATCTTCCAGCGTGCTGCTCTCGTGACCGCGCAGGCCGAAGCGGCGGACCACCACCTCGCGTTGCTTGTCGGTCAGCTCCGAGAGCCATTGATCGATGCTCTGCGACAGATCGTCATCCTGCAGCAGTTCGCATGGATCGGTCGGACGGTCATCCGTGAGGGTGTCCAGCAGGGTTTTATCCGAATCCGGACCCAGCGAGACGTCGACCGAAGAAACCCGCTCGTTCAGGCCCAGCATGCGCTTGACCTCGCCCACCGGTTTTTCCAGCAGGTTGGCGATTTCTTCGGGTGAAGGTTCGTGATCGAGTTTTTGCGTCAGCTCCCGTGCGGCCCGCAGGTACACGTTGAGTTCCTTGACCACATGGATCGGCAGCCGGATGGTCCGGGTCTGATTCATGATCGCGCGCTCGATGGTCTGACGGATCCACCAGGTCGCGTAGGTCGAGAAGCGGAAGCCGCGCTCGGGATCGAACTTTTCCACCGCGCGGATCAGCCCGAGGTTGCCCTCTTCGATCAAATCCAGCAGCGACAGCCCCCGATTGACGTAACGCCGGGCGATTTTGACCACCAGCCGCAGGTTACTTTCAATCATGCGCTTGCGCCCGGCGGGGTCGCCACTTTGCGACAGACGCGCAAAATGAACTTCTTCCTCCGGGGAGAGCAATGGGGAAAAGCCGATTTCGTTGAGGTACAGCTGCGTGGCATCGAGTGCCCGAGTGTAGTCGATGTACTTGTGTTGCTTAAGTGAAGCGGAGTGTTTGGATTTGGCACGAACGGAAGGTGGAGCAGCCCCTTCATCATTCGACATCGAATCCGAATCGATGCCGGTCTCCATCAGGAGAACCTCATCGTCGATGTCAAACTCCGGCACTTCTTTACTGAGAGCCATTGTTATAGTCCTTTGGTGAGTTCGACCCCAAGCTCAAGCGACGCCTTTATCCTTGGCAACGCTGGAGCCTGTCCCCTCTACGTGAAAGAACAGGCTGGTCTGCAAATCAACGTCTTGGCAGGAACTGCAGCGGATCTACAGGTTTACCTTGTCGGCGAATCTCAAAATGCAGTTTCACCCGGTCTGTACCCGTTGACCCCATTTCGGCAATTGTCTGTCCGACTTTGACCTGCTGCCCCTCCCGTACCAACAGCCGACGGTTGTGTCCGTAAGCACTGACGTAGGTTTCGCTGTGTTTGATGATGACTAATTCGCCGTAGCCCCTTAAGCCACTCCCGGCGTAAACCACCGTCCCATCAGACGCAGCTAAAACAGGCTGTCCCAAATCTCCGGCGATATCAATTCCTTTATTCAAACTACCGTTTGAAGAGAATTTACCAATCAGAATGCCATTAGATGGCCATCCCCAGCCGGTCGGGGCCGGGCCCGGTGGAGGCAATGGAGCCGGTGCCGGCTTGTTGGCGACGGACGGTACAACGGTCGTGGCAGCCGCCCCAGAACCCGTGGTTGTGGTGGTCGTCGTGCCATTCGCCTGGCGCCGGATTATCGTGGTTTTGCTCGACGAGGACGGCGCAGAACTGCTGTTGCTCACCACCGCTGTCGACGTTGACCCCGGGCGTCCATCGAAGCGAATCGTCTGACCCGGGTGGATCGTGTACGGCGTAGGAATATTGTTCCGGGCAGCGAGGGCTTTGTAGTCCCAGCCGTAGCGAAACGCGATGGAAAACATCGTGTCACCCGGACGGACTACATACTGTCCGGTCGTCACTGTAGGACGCTGGGCGACCGCATTGTTGCGATCGACCACCCGAACGTTGTTCGATTTGGTGCTGGAGCAACCGACCAGCAAGGTGCTCAAGACAAGGCCAGTCACCAGGCGCTGAAAGCTCGTGTTACCCATACGCTGCGCAATGACTGTGAGACTCACCCGCCGCTCCCTTTGTGGTGGCTGAAAAATGTGGAATGCCGATTTCGGCGTGTAGCTTCGCAAGTATAACGGGCGAATCCGGCTTTACCTTTAATGAAGCGTTATCGCTCGGCGCACACGTTTGCTCATGGACGATGAATTCTGTTTAAACAATCGGTGCCGCTGTAAGACAGGTGCACTCGCAAGGAATTCAGCGCCGAAAAACAAATGCTCAGGCCAGCGGCCCGTTGAGCAATGGCACGAAACGCACCGCCCCGAGAACGTGTCGGGAGAAGCCGTTTTCTTCGCGCACGATCAACATCAATTGCTGAACTTCGCCTGAGCCGACCGGGATGACCATCCGCCCGCCCGGTGCCAACTGATCGAGCAGCGCCTGGGGAACATCGGTCGCCACGGCCGTGACGATGATGCCGTTGTACGGCGCCAGCGCCGGCCAGCCTTCCCAGCCATCGCCCCAGCGGAACACCACGTTGCGCAGGTTGAGCTCGACCAGGCGTTCCTTGGCCCGGTCCTGCAGCACCTTGATCCGCTCGACGGAGAACACCCGCTCGACCAGTTGCGACAACACCGCCGTCTGGTAACCGGAACCGGTGCCGATTTCCAGCACCTTGTCCAGCGGCCCCGCCTCGAGCAGCAACTCGCTCATGCGCGCGACCATATAAGGCTGGGAGATGGTCTGGTTGTGGCCAATCGGCAGCGCGGTGTCTTCATAGGCACGGTGCGCCAGCGCTTCGTCGACGAAGAGATGACGCGGGGTGCGGCGGATCACTTCCAGCACGTTCGCGTTGGACAGTCCTTCTTCATACAGACGCTGAATCAGGCGTTCACGGGTGCGCTGGGAGGTCATCCCGATGCCGCTGCGCAACCGGTCGTCTTGTTCACGAGCCATCAGTTGAGCCCCTCCAACCAGCCGTCGAGACTTCTGAAAGCATCATTGAAGGTGCGATCGAGCTGCAACGGAGTGATGGAAACGTAGCCCTGCATCACCGCATGGAAATCGGTGCCCGGACCGCCGTCTTCTGCATCGCCGGCAGCGGCGATCCAGTAACCGGCCTTGCCACGGGGATCGACCACTTTCATTGGCGCTGCCGCACGGGCGCGATGCCCCAGGCGCGTCAGCTGAATGCCGCGAATGTGATCAAGCGGCAAATTGGGAATGTTCACGTTCAGTACCGTACGCGGTGGCAGATCGAGCCCGGCGTGGGCCTCGACCAGTTTGCGCGCAAAGTAGGCAGCGGTGGGCAGATTGTCCACCTGCCGGGAGGCCAGCGAGAAAGCAAAGGACGGGTGTTCGAGAAAACGGCCTTCGAGCGCCGCCGCCACTGTCCCGGAATACAACACGTCGTCGCCAAGGTTGGCGCCGAGGTTGATGCCCGAAACCACCATGTCCGGTTCGCGTTCCAGCAAACCGTTGAGCCCCAGGTGCACGCAGTCGGTCGGCGTGCCGTTGAGACTGATGAAACCGTTGGCCAGGTATTGCGGGTGCAACGGACGATCCAGCGTCAGCGAACTGCTGGCACCGCTCTTGTCCTGTTCCGGGGCGATAACCACGCATTCGGTGTAATCCGCCAGCGCAGCATAGAGCGCGGCAAGACCGGGCGCGGTTACCCCATCGTCGTTAGAAATCAGAATACGCATGGGCTGTCCGTCTGCCCCACCGGCACCAGATCAACGAGTTCGCGCACCAATACGGTGGCGAAGCATCCGGCCGGGAGGACGAATTCCAGTTGCAGAATGTCAGGCTCGGGATAATGCCACGTCAACCCGCCAATGGGCAGCCGCAGGATACGACGTTCGTGGCTCATACCGGCATTAATCAACCAATCGCGCAGATCCGCCTCGCGTGCGGCGATTGCCTGCTCCAGATCATGGACAGCGCCGGCGGCCGGTGAGTCACCTTCGCCCCACTGCGGGCCGGTCGGATGCAGATCGAGAATTGCCAGGCGCGGGTCGCTGCACTCGGCAACACCTGCCGGGAAAAAGCTGCGGCTGTCGGTGAACGCCAGCAGATCGCCGACCTGGGCGCGCTGCCAGGTACCATCGGCAACACGCGCCGCCAGTACCTGATTGAACAGAAAGCTGCGAGCGGTCGACAGCAGGCGCGAACGCACATTGCGCTGCTCCGGCAGAGCCTTGCGCGCCGCCCATGAACGGGCATCGACCACGTTGCCACCGTCATGGCCGAAACGCTGGGCGCCGAAGTAGTTCGGTATACCTTGTTTGGCAATCAGTTGCAGACGCTCGTCGATGGCGGCTTTGTCGCCATTGAATTGAGTCAGGCGCAAGGTGAAACCGTTGGCCGAATGCGCGCCGCGTTGCAGCTTGCGCTTGTGGCGGGTGGTCTTGAGGATCTTCAGCGTGTCGTTTTCCGCCGCCGACAGATCCGGGTCAGCCTTGCCCGGCAATTGCACGCTGAACCACTGGCGGGTCAGCGCCTGACGGTCTTTGAGACCGGCGTAACTGACCGTGCGCAGCGGCACGCCGGCCGCCTTGGCAATGCGTCGAGCCGCTTCTTCGGTGTTCAGACCGCGCTTTTCCACCCAGATCCACAGGTGCTCGCCGTCACCGCTGAATGGAATGTCGAGGACTTCATCGACCTGAAAATCTTCGGCAATGGCTTTCAGTACCGCGGTGCCGAGGGCGTCGCCATAGGCCCGCGGGCCGAGCAGTTGCAGTTCGTTCATGCGCGCAGCAACAAGGCAACGGAATGCACGGCAATGCCTTCTTCGCGACCGACGAAGCCGAGCTTCTCGGTGGTGGTGGCTTTCACGTTCACTTGATCCAGTTCTACTTGCAGATCCGCGGCAATCAGCGCGCGCATCGATTCGATATGAGGGGCCATTTTCGGGGCCTGGGCAACGATGGTGTTGTCGACGTTGCCGACTTTCCAGCCGTTGGCGTGGATCAGGCTGACCACATGACGCAACAGCACTCGGCTGTCGGCGCCCTTGAATTGCGGGTCGGTGTCCGGGAAATGCTTGCCGATATCACCCAGCGCCGCCGCGCCGAGCAGGGCATCGCTCAAGGCATGCAGCAGGACGTCACCGTCGGAGTGAGCGAGCAGCCCGAAGCCGTGTGCGATTCGCACGCCGCCCAGAGTAATGAAATCGCCTTCAGCGAAACGGTGCACATCATAGCCGTGGCCAATACGCATAAAAAAACGCCCCGAATTTTGTCAGGGCGTGATTCTACCTGCATTAGCCCTTCAGAGCGCGTGCGTGATGCTGCAAGTGGTCGTCTATGAAGCTGGCGATGAAGAAATAGCTGTGGTCGTAGCCCGGTTGCAGGCGCAACGTCAGCGGATGGCCCGCCTGTTTTGCCGCTTGTTGCAGGGCTTCGGGTTTGAGCTGGGTGGCGAGGAAATCGTCGCGGTCACCCTGATCGACCAGCAATGGCAGTTTCTCGTCGGCCTCGGCGATCAGCGCACAGGCATCCCACTCGCGCCACTTCGAACGGTCTTCGCCCAGATAACGGGAGAACGCCTTCTGGCCCCACGGGCAATCCATCGGATTGTTGATCGGCGAAAACGCCGAAACCGACTGGTAACGCCCCGGATTGCGCAACGCACAGACCAATGCGCCGTGACCGCCCATGGAGTGGCCGCTGATGCTGCGTTTGTCCGACGCCGGGAAATGCGCTTCAACCAGTGAAGGCAATTCCTGCACGACGTAGTCATGCATCCGATAGTGCCGCGACCACGGTTCCTGCGTGGCATTCAGGTAGAACCCGGCACCGAGGCCGAAATCCCACGCGCCATCAGGGTCACCCGGTACATCGGCGCCACGAGGGCTGGTGTCCGGCGCCACGATGATCAACCCCAGTTCGGCTGCCATGCGCATGGCGCCGGCCTTCTGCATGAAATTCTCGTCCGTGCAGGTCAGGCCCGACAGCCAGTACAGCACCGGCAGCTTGCCGCCCTGCTCTGCCTGCGGCGGCAGATACACGGCAAACACCATGTCGCAGCCCAGCACATCGGAGCGATGGCGATAGCGCTTGTGCCAGCCGCCGAAACTCTTCTGACAGGAGATGTTTTCCAGACTCATGTAGGACTCCTACGCAACCACGGCTGCGCATTGGCAGCCGTGGCATCGCGATTGATCAGAAATGAATGACGGTACGGATGCTCTTGCCTTCGTGCATCAGGTCGAAGGCCTTGTTGATGTCTTCCAGACCCATGGTGTGAGTGATGAAGGTGTCCAGCGGGATTTCGCCGCTCTGGGCCATGTCGACATAGCTTGGCAATTCGGTACGACCACGCACGCCACCGAACGCCGAACCGCGCCAGACGCGACCGGTCACCAACTGGAACGGACGGGTGGCGATTTCCTGGCCGGCACCGGCAACGCCGATGATCACCGACTCGCCCCAACCTTTATGGCAGCACTCGAGGGCCGCACGCATCAGTTGCACGTTGCCGATGCATTCGAAGGAGAAGTCGACGCCGCCGTCGGTCATGTCGACGATCACTTCCTGGATCGGACGATCGAAGTCTTTCGGGTTCACGCAGTCGGTAGCGCCCAGCTGCTTGGCGATTTCGAACTTGGCCGGGTTGATGTCGATGGCAATGATGCGCGAGGCCTTGGCCTTCACTGCACCAATCACGGCCGATAGACCGATGCCGCCGAGACCAAAGATGGCCACGGTGTCACCCGGTTTGACCTTGGCGGTGTTGATCACCGCACCGATCCCGGTGGTTACGCCGCAACCGAGCAGGCAGACCTTTTCCAGCGGTGCATCCTTGGAGATCTTGGCCACGGAGATTTCCGGCAGCACGGTGTACTCGGAGAAGGTCGAGGTACCCATGTAGTGGAAAATCGTTTGGCCCTTGTAGGAAAAACGCGAAGTGCCGTCCGGCATCAGGCCCTTGCCTTGAGTGGCGCGAATCGCCTGGCACAGGTTGGTCTTGCCCGACTTGCAGAATTTGCACTGGCCGCATTCCGGGGTGTACAGCGGGATCACGTGGTCGCCGACGGCCACCGAGGTCACGCCTTCGCCGATCGCTTCAACGATCGCGCCGCCTTCGTGACCGAGGATCGACGGGAAGATGCCTTCCGGGTCAGCGCCGGACAGGGTGTAGGCGTCAGTGTGGCAAACCCCGGAAGCCACCACGCGCAGCAACACTTCACCGGCCTTGGGCATGGCGACATCGACTTCTACGATTTCCAGCGGCTTCTTGGCCTCGAAGGCAACGGCGGCGCGCGACTTGATCATGCTGACTCTCCAGTGAATCCATTGAATAAAAAAACAGACTGGCAGTGTAGTCCAGCGCCGATTGATGAATAATCCGGACAAAAGCAAAACATTATTGCCATACAGGGATAATCCCGATGTCCGAAAACCGCTGGGAAGGCATCGACGAGTTCGTTGCCGTTGCCGAATGCAGCCAGTTCACCGCGGCTGCCGAACGTCTGGGCGTTTCTTCCTCGCACATCAGTCGACAAATCGTACGGCTGGAGGAGCGTTTACAGACACGACTGCTCTACCGCAGTACCCGGCGCGTCACGCTGACAGAAGCCGGCCAGACCTTCCTGCAACATTGTCAGCGCCTGCAGGACGGTCGCGAAGAAGCATTGCGTGCAGTCGGCGATCTGACCAGCGAGCCCAAAGGCATGCTGCGCATGACCTGCGCCGTGGCCTACGGCGAGCGCTTCATCGTGCCGCTGGTGACCCGGTTCATGGGGCACTATCCACAACTGCGCATCGATATCGAACTGACCAACCGGCAACTCGATCTGGTGCATGAAGGCCTGGATCTGGCGATCCGTCTCGGGCGTCTTCAGGATTCCCGGCTGGTGGCGACTCGTCTGGCCCCACGGCGCATGTACCTCTGCGCGTCGCCGTCCTACCTCGAACGGTACGGTCGGCCACACAGCTTGTCGGAACTGAGCCGGCACAATTGCCTGATCGGCAGCTCGGATATCTGGCAGCTGGAACAGAACGGGCGGGAATTTTCCCAGCGGGTACAGGGAAACTGGCGCTGTAACAGTGGGCAAGCGGTGCTGGATGCGGCGCTGCAAGGCGTGGGTTTGTGTCAGTTACCGGACTATTACGTGCTGGAGCATTTGCACAGCGGTGCGTTGATCTCTTTGCTGGAAGCGCATCAACCGCCAAATACGGCGGTGTGGGCGCTGTATCCACAGCAAAGGCACCTTTCGCCGAAGGTGCGCAAACTGGTGGATTTTCTCAAGGAAGGTCTGGCCGAACGGCCGGAGTACCGGATTTAACGACGGTTGGCCCAGCGCTGGCGCAACCATTCCAAGTCTTCCGGGCGGGTGACTTTCAGGTTATCCGCACGGCCCTCGATCAGACGCGGCGCCATACCGGCCCACTCCATGGCCGAAGCTTCATCAGTGATCAGCGCGTCGGCCACCAGACTGTCCGCCAGCGCGCGGTGCAGTGCGCCGAGGCGGAACATCTGCGGCGTATAGGCTTGCCAGATCACGCTGCGATCGACGGTTTCGACAACACGACCGTGCTTGTCGACCCGCTTGAGGGTGTCGCGCGCCGGCACGGCCAGCAGGCCGCCCACTGAATCGTCGGCAAGTTCTGAAAGTAATTTATCGAGATCGTCACGGCTCAGATTGGGCCGTGCCGCATCGTGCACCAGCACCCAATCCTCATCGTCGGCACCTTGCGCATGCAAATGCAGCAAGGCGTTGAGCACCGAACCGGAACGCTCGGCGCCGCCCTCGACCCGTTGAATTCGCGGATCGCTGGCGCTGGCCAGGGTCGGCCAATAAGGATCATCAGAGGCAAGACTGACCACCAGCCCCTTGAGGCTCGGGTGATCGAGGAAACAGCCGAGGCTGTGTTCGAGAATTGTGCGCCCGCCCAGTTGCAGGTATTGCTTGGGACGGTCCGCGGCCATACGGGCACCAACGCCCGCGGCAGGAATCACGGCCCAGAAGGCCGGCAGGGAATCGATCATTGGGCCAACTGGTAAAGGGTTTCGCCGTCCTTGACCATGCCCAGTTCGTGACGAGCCCGCTCTTCAACGGTCTCCATGCCTTTCTTCAACTCGCTGACTTCAGCGTCCATCACCCGGTTGCGCTCCAGCAGGGCTTCGTTCTCGGCGTGTTGATCAGCGATCTGCTGATTCAGTTCGGCGACCTGCGCCAGACTGCCATTGCCCACCCACAGGCGGTACTGCAGACCGGCCAGCAGCAAGAGCAAGACGAGAAACAACCAGTAAGGACTGCGCATCGAATATCAGGTATCCAGTGAAAAAAGACAGCCACGCAAAAACTTTGAAGCATCTGATAGCACGAAGCCTGGAATATCCAGGCTTGTGCATATAAGGCATCAGATTAGTGGCAAATCCATCGCTGTCACGACTTTTCCGACACAATCCGGTGTCTTTTTAACATGTAGCGATCAGCCGCGGAACTCGGAGCGACCGTTGTACTTGGCTTTGCCATTCAACTGCTCTTCGATACGCAGCAGTTGGTTGTACTTGGAAACGCGGTCGGAACGGCACAGCGAACCGGTCTTGATCTGGCCAGCCGAAGTACCCACGGCCAGGTCGGCAATGGTCGAATCTTCGGTTTCGCCCGAACGGTGCGAGATCACGGCGGTGTAACCGGCAGCCTTGGCCATCTGGATGGCTTCCAGGGTTTCGGTCAGGGTGCCGATCTGGTTGAACTTGATCAGGATCGAGTTGGCGATCTTTTTATCGATGCCTTCTTTCAGGATCTTGGTGTTGGTCACGAACAGGTCGTCGCCGACCAGCTGGGTCTTCTCGCCGATCTTGTCGGTGAGGATCTTCCAGCCAGCCCAGTCGGACTCGTCCAGACCGTCTTCGATCGAGATGATCGGGTAACGCTCGGTCAGGCCTTTCAGGTAGTCGGCAAAACCTTCAGCGGTGAACACCTGGCCTTCGCCGGACAGGTTGTACTTGCCGTCTTCGAAGAATTCGCTGGCCGCGCAGTCCAGAGCCAGGGTCACGTCGGTGCCCAGTTTGTAACCGGCGTTGGCAACGGCTTCGGAGATCACTTTCAGTGCGTCTTCGTTGGACGCCAGGTTTGGAGCGAAACCGCCTTCGTCACCGACAGCAGTGCTCAGGCCACGGGCCTTCAGAACAGCTTTCAGGTGATGGAAAATCTCGGTGCCCATGCGCAGACCTTCCGAGAAAGACTTGGCGCCAACCGGCTGAACCATGAATTCCTGGATGTCGACGTTGTTGTCGGCGTGTTCGCCACCGTTGATGATGTTCATCATCGGAACCGGCATCGAGTACACACCCGGGGTGCCGTTCAGGTTGGCGATGTGTGCGTACAGTGGCAGGTCCTGATCCTGTGCAGCCGCCTTGGCCGCAGCCAGGGAAACGGCGAGGATGGCGTTGGCGCCCAGGGTTGCCTTGTTTTCGGTACCGTCGAGCTTGATCATCGCGTGATCCAGGGCTTTCTGGTCGCTCGGGTCGGTGCCCAGCAGCAGATCGCGGATCGGACCGTTGATGTTGGCTACCGCCTTGAGCACGCCCTTGCCCAGGTAACGGCTCTTGTCGCCATCACGCAGCTCGAGCGCTTCACGCGAGCCAGTGGATGCACCGGACGGCGCGCAAGCGCTGCCGATGATGCCGTTGTCGAGAAGCACGTCCGCTTCCACGGTGGGATTGCCACGGGAGTCGAGAACTTCACGACCTTTGATGTCGACGATTTTTGCCATTGTTGTAAACACTCCAAAGTTGACGAAAACGACGCAGCTAGAGGAAATCTTTTGACCGTCGGCAAGTGGTGTGCAGCGGGCAGCTTGCAGACGACAACGCTCATACCCGAGGGCATGAGCGACAAATCGTGCGGTACTTTACCGGAGAATTGAGGTTTACGCGGTTTCTACCGTCGGAAAACTCTTCACCAGTTCGTCCAGGGCTTTGAGCTGGGCCAGGAATGGCTCCAGTTTGTCCAGACGCAAGGCGCAAGGGCCGTCGCATTTGGCGTTGTCCGGATCCGGGTGCGCTTCGAGGAACAGACCCGCCAGCGACTGGCTCATGCCAGCCTTGGCCAGGTCGGTGACCTGGGCGCGGCGACCGCCGGCGGAGTCGGAACGACCGCCAGGCATTTGCAGCGAATGGGTCACGTCGAAGAATACCGGGTACTCGAACTGCTTCATGATGCCGAAGCCGAGCATGTCCACCACGAGGTTGTTGTAGCCGAAGCTCGAACCACGCTCGCAGAGGATCAATTGATCGTTACCCGCTTCCACGCACTTGTTCAGGATGTGTTTCATTTCCTGGGGCGCGAGGAACTGGGCTTTCTTGATGTTGATCACAGCGTTGGTCTTGGCCATCGCGACGACCAGATCGGTCTGGCGCGACAGGAAGGCCGGCAGCTGGATGATGTCGCAGACCTCAGCGACGACCGCGGCCTGGTCAGGCTCGTGGACGTCGGTGATGATCGGCACGCCGAAGGCTTGTTTGATGTCCTGGAAGATGCGCATGCCCTCTTCCAGGCCAGGACCGCGATAGGAGGTCACAGAAGAACGGTTGGCCTTGTCGAAGCTGGCCTTGAACACGTAAGGGATACCGAGTTTTTCGGTGACCTTCACGTACTCTTCGCAAACCTGCATGGCCATGTCACGGCTTTCCAGCACGTTCATGCCGCCGAACAGCACCATGGGTTTGTCGTTGGCAATCTCGATGTCGCCGACGCGGATGATCTTCTGTGCCATCGGGTTACGCCTTCTTCTGGTGTTGAGCCAACGCTGCTTTCACGAAACCGCTGAACAGCGGGTGACCGTCACGCGGAGTCGAGGTGAATTCCGGGTGGAACTGGCAAGCGACGAACCATGGATGATCCGGAGCTTCGACCACTTCGACCAGCGCTGCATCGGAAGAACGACCGGAAATCTTCAGGCCGGCTTCGATGATCTGCGGCAGCAGGTTGTTGTTCACTTCGTAACGGTGACGGTGACGCTCGACAATCACATCCTTGCCGTAGCAGTCGTGCACCTTGGAGCCGGCTTCGAGCAGGCATTCCTGAGCGCCGAGGCGCATGGTGCCGCCCAGGTCGGACGCTTCGGTACGCACTTCAACGGCGCCGGTGGCGTCTTCCCACTCGGTGATCAGACCGACAACCGGATGGCCGCTGGCACGATCGAACTCGGTGGAGTTGGCGTCTTTCCAGCCCAGCACGTTACGGGCGAACTCGATGACCGCCACTTGCATGCCCAGGCAGATACCCAGGTACGGAACCTTGTTTTCGCGAGCGTATTGAACGGCAGTGATCTTGCCTTCCACGCCACGCAGACCGAAGCCGCCCGGTACAAGGATCGCGTCCACGCCTTCCAGCAGCGCGGTGCCCTGGTTCTCGATGTCTTCGGAATCGATGTAGCGCAGGTTGACCTTGGTGCGGTTGGTGATGCCAGCGTGACTCATCGCTTCGATCAGCGACTTGTAGGCGTCCAGCAGCTCCATGTACTTGCCGACCATCGCGATGGTGACTTCGTGCTCTGGATTGAGCTTGGCATCGACGACCTTTTCCCACTCGGACAGGTCGGCGCCATTGCATTGCAGGCCGAAACGCTCGACGACGAAATCGTCCAGACCCTGGGCGTGCAGCACGGCCGGGATCTTGTAGATGGTGTCGACGTCTTCCAGGGAGATCACCGCACGCTCTTCAACGTTGGTGAACAGCGCGATCTTGCGACGCGACGACACATCCACCGGATGGTCGGAGCGGCAGATCAGCACGTCTGGCTGCAGACCGATCGAACGCAGCTCTTTTACGGAGTGCTGGGTCGGCTTGGTCTTGGTCTCGCCAGCGGTGGCGATGTACGGAACCAGGGTCAGGTGCATCAGCATCGCGCGCTTGGAACCGACTTCCACACGCAGCTGGCGGATGGCTTCGAGGAACGGTTGCGATTCGATGTCGCCAACGGTACCGCCGATTTCCACCAGGGCCACGTCGGCATCGCCGGCGCCCTTGATGATGCGACGCTTGATTTCGTCGGTGATGTGCGGAATCACCTGGATGGTTGCACCCAGGTAGTCACCACGGCGCTCTTTGCGCAGCACGTGCTCGTAGACACGGCCGGTGGTGAAGTTGTTGTTCTGGGTCATGGTCGTGCGGATGAACCGCTCGTAGTGGCCCAGGTCCAGGTCGGTCTCGGCGCCGTCGTGGGTGACGAACACTTCACCGTGCTGGAACGGGCTCATGGTGCCCGGGTCGACGTTGATGTACGGATCCAGCTTCAGCATGGTGACCTTAAGCCCCCGCGCCTCCAGGATGGCCGCCAATGAAGCCGATGCAATGCCTTTCCCCAAAGAAGAAACAACACCGCCCGTGACGAATATGTAGCGCGTCATGAAAAACCCTAGAAGTCTGCGTTAAAGCGGTCCGAGCCGCCGGGGAAAGCGAAGGAAGGCCGAAGCCCCCGATCACCTGCATTAATCACAGTGCACCTTTCAAAAAAACCGCCGCGTTGGGACAGACCGGAAGTGAAAACACCGGTACGTTGCTCGCTACACATTTTTTGGAATCGCCCAGCAAAGACTGCTTGGTAATCGGCAACTCCTGCAATTCAGGCGAATCCACAGAAGTTGTATCAAGAAGGGAGCGTAGTCTACCGGAATGCCCCCTTCATCTCAAACCTTGATCTTCGTCAGAAGGCTGCCAATGCAATCGCCAGCCTTCCAGCGCATTGCTGTCGAGCCCCGGCAGGTTCGCCACGGCGAGCAATTCTTCACCGCGAAACAGCAGCGGCAATCTGCCACGCACAAAGGCCGGCACCGCGCGCTCATTGAGCAGACGCTTGAGATCGCGATGTCCGCGATCCGCCAGATGCATCACCTCGCCGCCCTGTCGATAGCGGATCTGCAGCGGCCCTGCGGGAGTCTGACCGCTGAACATGACACGCCCGTTATCGGGCAAGCGTAGCGCCAGCGACGTCTCGTGCCAGTCGCCACTGACCACCGGCGTGCGCAGCCAGTGGCCGTTGAGCCACCACAGGCGACCGGCGCTGCGGTGCAACTCGCCATCCGCCAGACGCCAGACCGGAGCGGCATCGTTACCGGCATCGCGCAGATCGACCCAACCCGACCAATGGTCGGTATCCGGCAGTCGGGTGAGCGGTTCAAGCCAGTGACTGAGTGCATTGCGCTGGCGCGCATCGGATAACCCGGCGATGGCCGCGAAGTCCAGTGATGGCAATCCCGACCATTCGAACTCACCGGGCAAGCTCGCTTGAGCCAGATCGATCTGCGCCAGCTCATCGAGCAAACCTTGCGCCTCCCGCAAATGCGCCGCACTGCGGGCCGTGCTGGCGTGTGCCTGCGGCCAGCGACCGGTCAGCAGCGGCATGACCTGATGACGCAGGTAGTTGCGCGAAAACTGTCGATTCTGATTCGACGGATCCTCGACCCAACGCAGATCATGATCCCGCGCATAGGCTTCCAGTTCGGCACGCGAGATGTCGAGCAACGGCCGAACCAGGCTGCCCTGCCCCAGCGCTCGTTGCGCCGGCATGCCGGACAGGCCGCGCACTCCGGCGCCACGCAGCAACCGGAACAACAGGGTTTCTGCCTGATCGTCGCGGTGCTGGCCCGTCATCAACACATCATTGATCCGGGTCGCTGAAGTGAATGCCGCGTAACGCGCATCCCGCGCCGCACGCTCAAGGCTGGCGCCCTGTTGCACGGTCACGTGAACGATCTGCAATGAAATGCCCAAGGCGTCACAGACAGCCTGGCAATGCGCCGGCCACGCGTCGGCCACGGCCTGAAGGCCGTGATGGACATGGATGGCGCTTAACGCCGGAAGGGATTCGGATTTGGCGAGCGTTGCCAGAAGGTGCAGCAGGACGGTGGAGTCGAGGCCACCCGAGAAAGCGATACGCCAATTGGCCGCATCGAGCCAGGGCTTGAGATTGCGCAAAAGCCTGGAAGGCAAATCAATCGTCGACTGATCCATTTTTTTCCTTGGCACAAATCAAATGTGGGAGCGAGCCTGCTCGCGATAGCGGCGCAACAGCCAACTCATTGGTTGAATGTTACCCCTCATCGCGAGCAGGCTCGCTCCCACATTGGGTATTGCGCGGTCGACTTAGAGACCGTAGCTCATCAGACGATCGTAACGACGCTTGAGCAGCGCTTCGTTGTCGAGCTTCTTCAGCATCGCCAGTTGCGAGCTCAGCTCGGCGCGGATCGAGGCAGCTGCAGCCGCCGGATCGCGGTGGGCGCCGCCCAGAGGCTCGCCGATCACTTTGTCGACGATGCCCAGGCCTTTCAGACGCTCGGCGGTGATGCCCATTGCTTCAGCGGCATCCGGCGCCTTTTCTGCGGTTTTCCACAGAATCGAAGCGCAGCCTTCCGGCGAGATCACCGCGTAAGTCGAGTACTGCAGCATGTTCAGCTGGTCGCAGACACCGATTGCCAGTGCGCCGCCGGAACCACCTTCACCAATCACGGTGGCGATGATCGGGGTTTTCAGACGAGCCATGACGCGCAGGTTCCAGGCGATCGCTTCGCTCTGGTTGCGCTCTTCGGCGTCGATGCCAGGGTAGGCGCCCGGGGTGTCGATGAAGGTCAGGATCGGCATTTTGAAACGCTCGGCCATTTCCATCAGGCGGCACGCCTTGCGGTAGCCTTCCGGACGCGGCATGCCGAAGTTGCGGCGTACCTTTTCACGTACTTCACGGCCCTTCTGGTGACCGATCACCATCACTGGCTGGTCTTCCAGACGTGCCACGCCGCCCACAATGGCCGCGTCGTCGGAGAAGTGACGGTCACCGTGCAGTTCGTCGAACTCGGTGAAGATGTGCTCGATGTAGTCCAGGGTGTATGGACGTTTCGGGTGACGTGCCAGACGTGCGATCTGCCAGCTGGTCAGCTTGCCGAAGATGTCTTCGGTGAGCGTCTTGCTCTTGTCCTGCAGGCGGGAGATCTCATCGCCGATATTCAGCGAATTGTCATTACCGACCAAGCGCAACTCTTCGATCTTGGCTTGCAGGTCGGCGATCGGCTGTTCGAAATCCAGGAAATTCGGGTTCATAGGCGTCCGTCTTGGGTCGTGTCCCAAGTGAGCTTGGGGCCGGCCGGTTGTCTATTCGCGCCCTACCTTAAGGGAGAGGCGCGCTGAGGTCGAGATTAAAAATTCAGGTTGTGGGCAGGCGGTTCGGTCTCACCTGCCGGTCAACGGTATTGGAGGAAGACGTTGTCTCGCCCGAACTGGTCACGCAGGGCTTGAATCAAGGCATCCGCCGGGTCGATCCGCCAGGTCTCGCCAAACTGCAGCAAGGTCTTCGCATCCGGGCTGGTGTATTCCATGGTGATCGGGCACGCCCCGCGATGACGCTTGAGCAAATCCCCCAACCAGCGTAGCTGATCGCCTTTCAGGTCCTGGGTCTGCAGTTTCAGGCGCAGGCTCTCGGCCAGGTTGGTGCGCGCATCTTCCATGCTCATCACCCGCTTGACCCGCAGGCGCAGGCCGCCGGAGAAGTCATCGTTGCTGACCTCGCCTTCGACCACCACCATCGCATCGGTCTGCAACAGCGATTGCGCGGAGTGGAACGCATCGGCGAACAGCGACGCCTCGATCCGCCCGGAGCGGTCGTCGAGGGTGATGAAACCCATCTTGTCGCCCTTTTTGTTCTTCATCACCCGCAGGGCGATGATCATCCCCGCCACGGTCTGGGTGTCCCGGGCCGGTTTCAGGTCGATGATGCGCTGGCGGGCGAAACGGCGGATTTCGCCTTCGTATTCGTCGATCGGGTGGCCGGTCAGGTACAGGCCAAGGGTGTCTTTTTCACCCTTCAGGCGTTCCTTGAGCGTCAGTTCCTTGGCCTTGCGATGCAGCGCGTAAACGTCTGCGTCTTCCTCGACGAACAGCCCGCCGAACAGGTCGGCGTGACCACTGTCGCGGGTGCGTGCAGTCTGTTCGGCCGACTTGATCGCCTCTTCCATCGCCGCCAGCAGCACGGCGCGGTTGCGGTCGATGTTGGCCTGATACGCCTTTTGCTCGTCATGGAAGTACGGGCCGAGGCGATCCAGCGCGCCGCTGCGGATCAGACCGTCCAGCGTACGCTTGTTGATGCGCTTGAGGTCGACCCGGGCGCAGAAGTCGAACAGATCCTTGAACGGACCGGCCTGACGCGCTTCGGTAATCGCTTCCACCGGGCCTTCGCCGACGCCTTTGATCGCGCCCAGACCGTACACGATGCGACCCTCGTCGTTCACCGTGAACTTGAACTCCGACGTGTTCACGTCCGGCGCGTCGAGGCGCAGCTTCATCGTGCGCACTTCCTCGATCAAGGTCACGACCTTGTCGGTGTTGTGCATATCCGCCGACAGCACCGCGGCCATGAACGGCGCCGGGTAGTGAGCCTTCAGCCAGGCGGTCTGGTACGACACCAGGCCGTAGGCGGCGGAGTGGGATTTGTTGAAGCCGTAACCGGCGAATTTTTCCACCAGGTCGAAAATGTTACCGGCAAGATCCGCGTCGATATTGTTCGACGCACAACCCTCGATGAAACCGCCGCGCTGCTTGGCCATTTCCTCGGGTTTCTTCTTACCCATCGCCCGACGCAGCATGTCCGCACCACCGAGGGTGTAACCGGCCATGACCTGGGCGATCTGCATCACCTGTTCCTGATACAGGATGATGCCGTAGGTCGGTGCAAGTACCGGCTGCAGGCCTTCGTACTGGTAATCCGGGTGCGGATACGCCAGTTCCGCGCGACCGTGCTTGCGGTTGATGAAGTCATCCACCATGCCGGACTGCAACGGGCCCGGACGGAACAGGGCCACCAGTGCGATAAGGTCTTCGAGGCAGTCGGGCTTGAGCTTTTTGATCAGCTCTTTCATGCCGCGGGATTCAAGCTGGAACACCGCGGTGGTTTCAGCTTTTTGCAGCAGCTGATAGGTCGGCTTGTCATCCAGCGGGATGAACGCGATGTCCAGCGGCGGCTCGTTGACCTTGGCGCGGTCGCGGTTGATGGTCTTCAGCGCCCAGTCGATGATCGTCAGGGTCCGCAGGCCGAGGAAGTCGAACTTCACCAGACCAGCCGCTTCCACGTCATCCTTGTCGAACTGGGTCACCAGGCCGTCGCCAGCCTCATCGCAATAGATCGGCGAGAAGTCGGTCAGCTTGGTCGGCGCGATCACTACACCACCGGCGTGTTTACCGACGTTACGCACCACGCCTTCGAGTTTGCGCGCCATCTCCCAGATTTCTGCCGCTTCTTCATCGACCTTGATGAAGTCGCGCAGGATTTCTTCCTGCTCGTAGGCTTTTTCCAGGGTCATGCCGACTTCGAACGGAATCATCTTCGACAGACGATCCGCCAGACCGAACGACTTGCCCTGGGCCCGCGCCACGTCCCGCACCACAGCCTTGGCCGCCATGGAACCGAAGGTGATGATCTGGCTTACGGCGTTGCGGCCGTACTTTTCGGCCACGTAGTCGATTACCCGGTCGCGGCCGTCCATGCAGAAGTCGACGTCGAAGTCGGGCATGGATACCCGTTCGGGGTTAAGGAAACGTTCGAACAGCAGGTCATATTCCAGCGGGTCGAGGTCGGTGATCTTCTGCACATAAGCCACCAGCGATCCGGCACCCGACCCCCGGCCCGGGCCCACCGGCACGCCGTTGTTCTTGGCCCACTGGATAAAGTCCATCACGATCAGGAAGTAACCGGGGAATCCCATCTGGATGATGATATCCAGCTCGAAATTCAGCCGGTCGACATAGACCTGACGCTTGGCCTCGTAATCTTCGGTGGTGTCCTTGGGCAGCAGCACGCTGAGGCGCTCGTCCAGACCATCGAACGACACCTTGCGGAAATACTCGTCGATGGTCATGCCATCGGGAATCGGATAGTCCGGCAGGAAGTGCTTGCCCAGCTTCACGTCGATGTTGCAGCGCTTGGCGATTTCGACGGTGTTTTCCACGGCATCCGGCAGGTCGCTGAACAGCTCGGCCATTTCCTCGGCGCTTTTCAGGTACTGCTGATCGCTGTAATTCTTCGAACGACGCGGGTCGTCGAGGGCGCGGCCCTCACCGATGCAGACGCGGGTTTCGTGGGCGGCGAAGTCTTCCTGCTTGATGAAGCGCACATCGTTGGTGGCGACCAGCGGCGCGCCGAGTTTCTCGGCCAGGGCCACAGCGCCGTGCAGTTGTTCTTCGTCGTTCGGGCGATTGGTGCGCTGGATTTCCAGATAGAAACGATCCGGGAACACCGACATCCACTCACGGGTCAGGACTTCGGCCTCGGCAGGGTTACCGCCGATCATGGCCATGCCGATCTCGCCCTCTTTCGCGGCGGACAGCATGATCAGGCCTTCGTTGGCCTCGACCACCCACTCGCGCTCGATGATGATCATGCCGTTGCGCTGACCGTCGATGAAGCCACGGGAAATCAGCTCGGTCAGGTTGCGATAGCCCAGGGCGTTCATGACCAGCAGGCTGATCCGGCTCAGCGGGCCATCCGGGTCCTTGTTCGACAGCCACAGGTCGGCGCCGCAGATCGGCTTGATCCCCGCGCCCATGGTGTTTTTATAGAATTTGACCAGCGAACACATGTTGTTCTGGTCGGTAACCGCAACGGCCGGCATGCCCATGCCGGTCAGGGCCTTGACCAGCGGCTTGATCCGCACCAGCCCGTCGACCAGGGAGTATTCAGTGTGCAGGCGTAGATGAACGAATGAAGCCGGCATAGTGATCCTGTCCAGTTACATAGAGACAACAAGGCCCGGATTGTACCGGGCCCCGAATAAAACATCAGCCTCGCCGCTAAACCTGCGTGAGACCTTCAAGCGCCTCGTAAGCCTGCCGCACGGGGGCAAACGAACGCCGGTGAATCGGTGTCGGCCCGAGGCGCACCAGCGCTTCCAGATGAACGGGCGTCGGATAGCCTTTATGACCACCGATGCCGTAACCCGGGTAGATCAACTCGAACGCCGCCATCTCGCGGTCGCGGCTGACCTTGGCCAGAATCGATGCGGCGGCGATGGCCGGGACCTTGCTATCGCCCTTGACCACCGCTTCGGAACGCATCGGCAGTTTCGGGCAGCGGTTGCCGTCGATCATCGCCAGTTTCGGCTGGATATGCAGACCCGCGACGGCGCGCTGCATCGCCAGCATGGTGGCGTGCAGGATGTTCAGCTCGTCGATTTCTTCGACTTCGGCGCGGGCGATGCACCAGCTCAAAGCCTTTTCGCAGATTTCGTCGTAGAGCTTTTCACGCTTGGCTTCAGTGAGTTTCTTCGAGTCGTTGAGACCAAGAATCGGCCGGTTCGGATCGAGGATCACCGCCGCCGTGACGACCGCGCCGCACAACGGGCCGCGACCGACTTCATCTACGCCAGCCACCAATTCTTCGACTTCGGCGACCAGGGTGAAATCCAGGCCCATCTGCATGCTTGTCTTGCTCATCGAGTTTGACCGATCAGGTTCAGAACGGCGTCAGCCGCCTGATTGGAGGCGTCCAGGCGCAGGGTGCGGTGGATTTCATCGAAGCCGCGAGTCTGTTCTTCACCGCCGTCGATCAGCGGCGACAGGGTCTGGGCCAGCGCCTCGACCGTCGCATCATCCTGCAACAATTCCGGCACCAGCAACCGCTGGGCCAGCAGGTTCGGCAGGGAGACGTACGGGCTCTTGACCATGCGTTTGAGAATCCAGAACGTCAGCGGCGCAAGGCGGTAGGCCACGACCATCGGGCGCTTGTAGAGCAACGCCTCAAGGGTCGCCGTGCCCGACGCAATCAGGACCGCGTTGCACGCTGCCAGCGCCAGATGGGACTTGCCGTCGAGCAGAGTCACTGGCAAATCGCGACCGGCCAGCAGCTCTTCAAGCTGGGCTCGACGCTCCGGGTTGGCACATGGAATGACGAAGCGCAAACCCGGACGCATGGCGCGCAGGCGTTCGGCGGTATCGAGAAACAGCGCACCCAGACGACTGACTTCGCCGCCCCGGCTGCCCGGCATCAAAGCCACCAGCGGACAGTCAGGCAGACCCAGCTCGGCACGTGCGGCGACGCGATCAGCCTCCAGTGGAATGGTATCGGCCAGCGTATGGCCGACGAACCGCACCGGTACGCCCTTCTCTTCGTAAAACCTGGCTTCGAACGGCAGCAGCGTGAGCATCAGGTCGCAGCCTTCGCGGATCTTCAGCACCCGCTTCTGCCGCCACGCCCACACCGAAGGGCTGACGTAGTGCACGGTCTTGATCCCGGCCTGACGCAGCTTGAGTTCGATGTTGAGGTTGAAATCCGGCGCATCGATGCCGATGAACACATCCGGCTTCTGGGCGATCAGGGTGGCGATCAGGTCCTTGCGGCGCTTGAGCAGCTCACGCAGCCGACCGAGGACTTCCACCAGCCCCATGACCGACAACCGCTCCATGGGGAAGTAGGAATTCAGGCCCTCGGCCTGCATCAGGGGGCCGCCGACGCCAATGAACTCGACCGCCGGATACTGTGCCTTGAGGGCACGCATCAGGCCGGCGCCCAGAATATCGCCGGAAGCCTCACCCGCCACCAGCGCAATACGCAGATTGGCCATGATCAGCGAGTGATGCCGCGAGACGACGACTGGATGGAGTCACGGAACACCGCGACTTCCGGGAACTGGGCGGCAGGCTCGGCCAGTTCGGCCAGCGCTTGCTCGACAGTCAGCCCCTGACGATAAACGGTTTTGTAGGCGCGGCGTAGCGCGTGAATCGCATCCTCGCTGAAACCGCGACGACGCATGCCTTCAAAGTTCATGCTGCGCGCTTCAGCCGGGTTGCCGAACACTGTGACGAACGCCGGGACGTCCTTGCCGATGGCCGTTCCCATGCCGGAAAAGCTGTGGGCGCCAATGTGGCAATACTGGTGCACCAGCGTGAAGCCGGACAGGATCGCCCAGTCTTCGACGTGCACATGCCCGGCCAATGCCGTGTTGTTGACCAGGATGCAATGGTTGCCGATGACACTGTCGTGACCGATGTGGGCGTAAGCCATGATCAGGTTGTGATCACCCAGCGTGGTTTCGGAACGATCCTGAACCGTGCCACGGTGAATCGTCACGCCTTCACGGATAACGTTATGGTCACCGATCACCAGACGGGTTTCTTCACCCTTGTACTTGAGATCAGGCGTGTCTTCGCCTACCGAGGAAAACTGGTAGATGCGATTGTGCTTGCCGATTCGGGTCGGACCTTTGAGGATCACGTGTGGCCCGATCACTGTTCCCTCGCCGATTTCCACACCTGCGCCGATGATCGACCACGGGCCGACCTCGACACCTTCGGCCAGTACGGCCGAAGGATCGATGATTGCGCGAGGGTCAATCAAACTCATAGCTTGCGTTCCGCACAGATGATTTCAGCGGAGCAGACCGGCTTGCCATCGACCGAAGCCTGGCATTCGAACTTCCAGATCTGACGCTTGCAGCTGATGAACTTGGCTTCGAGGATCAACTGGTCACCCGGCAGCACTGGCTGACGGAAACGCAGTTTGTCGGAACCGACGAAATAGTAGAGGGTGCCATCGGCCGGCTTCACGTCCAGCATCTTGAAACCGAGGATCCCGGCAGCCTGAGCCATCGCTTCGATGATCAACACGCCCGGCATGATCGGGTGCGCAGGGAAGTGGCCATTGAAGAACGGTTCGTTGATGCTGACATTCTTGTAGGCGCGAATGCGCTTGCCTTCCGTATCCAGTTCCACCACCCGGTCCACCAGCAGGAACGGGTAACGGTGAGGCAGGTATTCGCGAATCTCGTTGATGTCCATCATTTCGGGGGGAAGCCTATGTAAAGATTGGGAGCGCGACTGACGCGCACTCCTCTAGCAAATCAAGGAGGCAGTCCAGAGGCTGTGCACACTTGATATGGAAATGGTATCAGCCTTCAGATGAAGCGTTACCGCCAGGGGTCACTTCCCCTGCCTGCTTTTCCAGCTGTCGCAAGCGTCGCGCGATGTCATCGAGCTGACGGATGCGTGCCGCGCTTTTGCGCCACTCGGCAGCCGGCTGCATGGCCGTACCGGAAGAATAGGCACCCGGCTCGGTAATCGAGTGAGTCACCATGGTCATCCCGGTCAGGAATACGTTGTCGCAAATATCGATGTGCCCTACCAGGCCGACACCACCGGCGAGCATGCAGTGCTTGCCGATTTTGGTGCTGCCGGAAATCCCCACGCACGCAGCCATGGCGGTGTGATCACCGACCTGAACGTTGTGGGCGATCTGAATCTGGTTGTCGAGCTTTACACCGTTACCGATCACGGTATCGGCCAACGCACCGCGGTCGATGGCGGTATTCACGCCGATCTCCACATCGTCGCCGATGGTCACGCCACCGATCTGGGCGATTTTCTGCCAGATGCCTTTCTCGTTGGCAAAGCCGAAGCCCTCACCACCAAGCACTGCACCTGACTGAATCACCACCCGCTTGCCGATGCGTACATCGTGATACAGCGTGACACGCGGAGCCAGCCAGCCGCCCTCGCCGATTTCGCTGCGGGCACCGACAACGCAATGCGCGCCAAGCGTCACGCCCGCCCCGATCCGTGCACCTGCCTCGATCACCACAAAGGGACCGATGCTGGCAGTCGGATCGACCACGGCATCCGGAGCGATCACTGCCGACGGATGGATACCGGCTGCAGCTTTCGGCTTCGGATCGAACAGGTGAGAAATGCGTGCGTAAGCCAGATAAGGATCCGGCACCACCAACGCATTACCCGCATAACCTTCGGCATCAGCCGCCTTGAGCAGCAATGCTGCCGCTTGCGAGCCAGCCAGGTATTTGCGGTATTGAGGGTTTGCCAGAAAGCTCAACTGAGCTGGGCCAGCCTCCTGCAAGGTGGCTAGCCCAGTAATTTGCTTCTCGGGATCGCCACTCAGGGTGGCACCGAGGAACTCGGCCAACTGGCCGAGTTTGATAGTCACGGTCATGGGTTACTTCAGCTGATTCATGCGCTCGATAACCTGGCGCGTGATGTCGTACTGAGGTTTGACATCGATCACTGCGCCACGCTCGAACACCAGGTCAAAACCACCTTTCTTGATGACTTCTTCCACTGCGCTATCCAGTTTCGGCTTGAGCTGCTTGAGCATTTCACGGTCAGCAACAGCCTTGGCTTCGTTCAGTTCCTTGGACTGGAACTGGAAGTCGCGGGCCTTTTGCTTGAATTCCAGCTCCAGACGCTCACGCTCACCCTGCTGCATCTTGTCGCCGCCAGCCATCAGACGATCCTGGATACCCTTGGCGCTGCTTTCCAGCGTCTTCAGTTTGGTCAGTTGAGGACCGAACTTCTTCTCGGCATCCACGGCGTACTTCTTGGCCGCATCGGACTCCAGCAGAGCCATCTGATAGTTCAGAACAGCGATTTTCATGTCGGCAAATGCCGGGCCTGCCACCAGTACGGAGGCCAGGAGAACCAATTGAGTCAACTTACGCACGATGCACTCCTACAAAATCCATTGTCGTTATCTTGGGTCAGACGCTTAGAACGTCTGGCCGAGGGAGAATTGGAACACTTGAGTTTCAGCGTTATCCGGTTTCTTGATCGGTGTGGCCAACGCGAAGCTCAAAGGACCCAGTGCGGTAACCCAGGTCACGCCGACACCGACGGAACTGGCCATGTTGCTCAGACTGATGTCGTTGCACTGTGTATTGGCCTTGGAACCATCGGCGTTTGTGGTCGACTTGCAAGTCGAGTCGAACACGTTACCGACGTCCCAGAATACCGATGTACGCAACGAACGCTGATCCTTCACGAACGGCAGCGGGAACAGCACCTCGACACCACCCTGGATCAACACGTTACCACCGAATGGCAGCGGATCCTGGTCCGGGTCGGCAAGCGTACCGGCGTTACCGGTGACCGCCTGACCACGGCTCGGCGTACTGCGCGGACCCAGGGTACTGTCTTTGAAACCACGTACCGAGTTGAAACCACCAGCATAGTAGTTTTCATAGAACGGCAAGCCGTCCGTCGAACCGTAACCGTCGCCATAACCCAACTCGGTGTGCAGACGCAGGGTGTAGTTTTCGGTCAGTGGCTGGAACAGCTGGCCACGGTAATCCAGTTTGTAGAACGACAGGTCACTGCCAGGAATCGTCGTTTCCAGGGTCAGGCTCTGCGAACGACCGCGGGTTGGCAACACGCCCTTGTTCAAAGTGGACTCGGACCAGCCGGCCGACGCCTTGAAGTTCAGGTACTGGTCACCTTCGCGCTTAACGAAGTCGAAAATCTCGTCAACGGTGTAGGTACCGGTCTTGATCTTGTCCTGTTGAGCGGACAGGCCGAAGGTCAGACGCGAAGTCTCGCTGATCGGGTAACCGACGTTCACGCCGGCGCCCAGGCTGTCTACCGCATAGCTTGCTACGTCGACGTCGAGGTCTTTGTAGTCGGTGGTGCGATAGAACGCGTTATAGCCCAGGCTCACGCCATCGGCGGTCCAGTAGGGGTCAACGTAGCCGAAGTTGTAACGGCTCTGGTATTGGCTACGGGTCAGGCCGACGCTGACGCGGTTACCGGTACCGAGGAAGTTGTTCTGGGTGATCGAACCACCGAGGATCAGACCGGCACTCTGGGCAAAACCGACGCTGGCGGTGATGGAACCGGAAGCCTGCTCTTCAACCGCATAGTTCACGTCTACCTGATCGTCGACGCCCGGAACAGCCGGAGTCTCGACGTTCACTTCCTTGAAGAAGCCCAGACGCTCAAGACGAGTCTTGGACTGGTCGATCAGGTAAGTCGAAGCCCAGCCACCTTCCATCTGACGCATTTCGCGGCGCAGCACTTCGTCTTCGGACTTGGTGTTGCCACGGAAGTTGATGCGATTGACATAGGCACGCTTGCCCGGATCGACAGCGAACAGGATGTCCACGGTGTGGTCATCATCGTGCGGCTGCGGAACGCCATTGACGTTGGCGAAGGTGTAGCCCTCGTTACCCAGACGACGGGTGATCAGTTCCGAGGTGGTGGTCATCAGCTTGCGCGAGAACACCTGGCCCTTTTGCACCAGCAGCAGCGACTTGACCTGGTCTTCAGGGACTTTCAGGTCACCGCTGAGCTTGACGTCACGAACGGTGTACTTCTCGCCTTCGTTCACGTTGACGGTGATGTAGACGTGTTTTTTATCCGGAGTGATGGACACCTGGGTCGAAGCGATATCCATGTTGATATAGCCGCGGTCCAGGTAATAGGAACGCAGACGCTCCAGGTCACCGGAAAGCTTTTCACGGGCGTACTTGTCATCGTTCTTGAAGAACGACAGCCAGTTGGTGGTCTTCAGTTCGAACAGGTCGGTCAGGTCTTCCTCAGGGAAAACCGTGTTGCCCACCACGTTGATGTGCTGAATGGCAGCGACGGTGCCTTCGTTGATCTTCACTTTCAGGCCGACACGGTTGCGCGGCTGCGATACCACTTCGGTATCGACGGTAGCCGAGTAACGACCTTGCGCAACGTACTGGCGTTGCAGTTCGTTACGCACGCCTTCGAGGGTCGCACGCTGGAAGATCTCGCCTTCGGCCAGACCGGATTGCTTGAGGCCCTTCATCAGGTCTTCGGTGGAGATCGCCTTGTTGCCTTCGATCTCGATGCTCGCGACCGATGGACGTTCAACGACCGTGATCACCAGAACGTTGCCTTCGCGGCCCAGCTGGATATCTTGAAAGAAACCGGTTTTGAACAACGCACGAGTGGATTCCACCAGGCGACGATCATCCGCCTGCTCGCCGACGTTCAACGGCAAGGCACCAAAGACGCTACCCGCGGAGACCCGCTGGAGGCCATTGACGCGAATATCAGAGATAGTGAAGGACTCGGCGTGAACTTCGGCGATCATCAATACGGTGAGAACCGCAGTTAGCAGCAGACGTTTCATGAAGTCCTTTCTTATTCCAACTGGCAATAAACAAACTGCCGCAAAATGCGGCAGATTCGCAATTCAGCGAAGCGTTACAGTCGACCCAGATCGTTGACCAGAGCAAGCAACATCACCCCGACCACCAAACTGATACCGATCTGTATCCCCCAACCTTGCACCCGATCCGACAAGGGACGACCACGCGCCCACTCGATCAGATAAAACAACAAATGCCCCCCATCCAGTACAGGAATAGGCAGCAAATTCAGAACCCCCAGGCTAATACTCAGATAAGCAAGGAAATTCAGGAAATCAGCAACGCCCGACTGGGCAGAAGCGCCCGCCACTTTAGCAATGGTTATCGGTCCACTCAAGTTTTTTACCGAGAGCTCGCCGAACAGCATTTTCTTCAGTGAATCCAGCGTCAGCACGCTCATGGTCCAGGTACGACGGGCACCCTCGCCAATCGCGGCCAAAGGACCATAACTGACCTCGCGGATCATCTCCGGTGGCCAGTCGACAGCTTTCACTCCCGCCCCCAGATAACCACTTGGCGACTTGCTTTCACCACGCGCCGCCAGCGTTACGGGGACGTCGATTTGAGCACCGTCGCGCTCGACGTGCAGCATGATTTTGGTATCAGGACGCGTACGAACGGTGTCGACCACTTGCTGCCAGTCATCCAGCGCCTTGCCGTCCAGCGCCAGCAGACGGTCACCGGTCTTCAAACCGGCAGCCTGGGCCGGGCCTTTCGGATCGAGCTCAGCGAGAATCGGCGGCAACGCAGGACGCCATGGACGAATACCCAGAGAGCGAATCGGATCCGGCTCATCAGCACCTTTGAGCCAGTGATCCAGTGCAAGCTCACGCGGCGAATCGGCCGTAGAGCCCTGCTCACGCACCAGCACCTGCAGGGAACCGCTTTCCCCCAGGCGACGCACCAGTTGCAGATTGACCGCCGCCCAGCCAGAAGTCGGCTCACCGTCGATCGCGACGATTTCCTGACCTGCATTCAGGCCGGCTTTCGCAGCGATACTGCCGGACTCGACGGCACCGATGACCGGACGTACCTGTTCGCTGCCGAGCATGGCCAGCACCCAGAAGAACACCATGGCCAGCAGGAAGTTGGCGACAGGGCCGGCAGCGACGATAGCAATACGCTGGCGTACGGACTTGCGATTGAAAGACAAATGAAGCTGATCAGCGGGCACTTCACCTTCACGCTCATCGAGCATCTTGACGTAGCCACCCAACGGAATGGCGGCGACGACAAACTCGGTCCCCTGCTTGTCATGCCAGCGCAGCAACGGCATGCCGAAGCCCACGGAAAAGCGCAGAACCTTGACGCCACAGCGACGCGCGACCCAGAAGTGGCCAAATTCGTGAAAGGTGACCAGCACACCCAGGGCGATCAGGGTGCCGGCAATCATATAGAGCGCGCTCATCTACTTTCTCCGCAATCCTGTTCTATGCCGCGTGAAGCCTTGTACCGCAGGGTCTATCGACCGTGACGAGTCAGCCATTGCCCGGCGAGCGTACGTGCTGCCGCGTCCGCCGTGAACACCGCATCGAGATCATTCAGCGCAACCACCGGCTCGAGATTCAACACTTCCTCGATGATACTCGCGATTTCGAGATAGCGAACCCGCCCGTCGAGAAACGCCGCCACCGCGACTTCATTCGCGGCATTGAGCATGGCAGGTGCACTGTTGCCGGCCTCGGCGGCCTGACGGGCAAGCCGCAGGCACGGGAAGCGTTCCTCATCGGGCGCCTCGAAGTCCAGGCGTGCGATGGCAAACAGGTCCAGTGGCGCCACGCCCGAATCAATGCGCTCAGGCCAGGCCAGTGCATTGGCGATCGGCGTACGCATGTCGGGATTACCCAGCTGCGCCAGTACCGAGCCATCTACGTAGTCGACCAGAGAGTGAATCACGCTCTGTGGATGAATCACCACTTCGACTTGCGACGGCCGGGCATCGAACAGCCAGCAGGCTTCGATCAACTCGAGCCCCTTGTTCATCATGCTGGCCGAATCCACGGAAATCTTGCGCCCCATGGACCAGTTAGGATGAGCACAGGCCTGATCGGGAGAAACATGCGCCAGTTCGGCCATCGGCGTCTGCCGGAAAGGGCCACCCGAGGCTGTCAGCAAAATCCGACGCACGCCGACATTGCTCAATCCACGAGCGAAATCCTGCGGCATGCACTGGAAAATCGCGTTGTGCTCACTGTCGATGGGCAGCAGGACCGAACCGCTCTTGCGCACCGCCTCCATGAACAAGGCGCCGGACATGACCAGCGCCTCCTTGTTCGCCAGGAGAATTTTCTTGCCTGCCTCGACAGCGGCGAGGGTCGGGCGCAGACCGGCGGCGCCGACGATGGCCGCCATCACGGCATCCACCTCAGGGGCTGCTGCAACCTGACACAGACCCTCCTCACCTACCAGCACCCGGGTCGACAGGCCGGCAGCACGCAAATCGTCTTGCAAACCACGGGCTGCCGCGACTTCCGGCACCACAGCAAACTGCGGCACATGGCGTACGCACAAGGCAAACAGCTCGCTCAGACGCGTAAAGCCACTGAGTGCAAACACCTGATAACGCTCAGGGTGACGAGCGATGACATCCAGAGTGCTCAGACCGATCGAGCCGGTTGCCCCCAGAACAGTGACCTGTTGTGGGCGGCTCACGGTGCAGCCATCCACAACAGCACGGCGAATACCGGGATCGCGGCCGTCAGGCTGTCAATGCGGTCCAGTATGCCGCCATGGCCCGGCAGCAGATTGCTGCTGTCCTTGATACCGGACTGGCGCTTGAACATGCTTTCAGTCAGATCGCCCACCACCGAGATGAACACGATCAGCGCAGCGCCAATCAGGCCTTTGAACAGTTGCGCCACTGTCCAGTCACGAAACAGAGCGACCAGCGTGGTGATGACGAGGCTCAGCGCCAGACCGCCATACACGCCTTCCCAGCTTTTGCCAGGGCTGACTTGCGGGGCCAGCTTGCGCTTGCCGAATGCACGACCGGAAAAGTAGGCCCCGATATCGGCGCCCCAGACCAGCACCATCACCGCCATGATCAACCAGTTACCCAGCGGGTATTGCTTGATCTGGACCAGCCCTTGCCAGGCCGGCAGGAGAATCAGCAGGCCGATCACCAGCTTGCTGGCGGCACTGGCCCAGCGCTCGCTGGAGCGCGGATAGGTCAGCACCAGCCAGGTCGCTACCGCCCACCAGATCACCGAAGCACCAAGCACCCAGGGCGCCAGCCCCGGCAGGATATACATGACGAACAGCATCAGCGCGACGACTGCCGCATAACCAACGCGAAACGATTGCGCGGTGAAACCGGCCAGGCGCGCCCATTCCCAGGCACCCAGACTGACCACCAGACCGATGAACAGCGCAAAACCGGAACCCTCGAGCAGGAAAAATCCGCCCAGTGCGATCGGCAGCAGGATCAGCGCAGTGATGATTCGTTGTTTAAGCATTAAATCCGGGCTCCAGCTTCGATCTGCTCGCTCGTTTTACCGAAACGACGCTGACGCGAAGCGAAATCGGCCAGTGCATTACGCATGGCATCGTGTTTGAAGTCCGGCCAGAACAGGTCGGAGAAGTACAACTCGGCGTAGGCCAGTTGCCACAGCAGGAAGTTGCTGATGCGGTGCTCGCCGCCCGTACGGATGCACAGGTCCGGCAATGGCAGGTCGCCGGTCGCCAGACAGGTTTGCAGCAGATCCGGGGTGATGTCTTCCGGCCGCAGGTGCCCGGCCTGAACTTCACGAGCCAGGCGCTGCGCAGCTTGCGCGATATCCCACTGGCCGCCGTAGTTGGCGGCGATCTGCAGGATGAAACGATTGCTGCCCGCCGTCATGGCCTCAGCCTCGCGCATGGCAGCCTGAAGCTCGGGATGGAAACGCGAACGGTCGCCAATGATGCGCAGGCTGATGTTGTTGTCATTGAGGCGCTTGGCCTCACGACGCAGTGCCTTGAAGAACAGATCCATCAGGGCACTGACCTCATCGGCCGGGCGCTGCCAGTTCTCGCTGGAAAAGGCAAACAGCGTCAGCACCTCGACACCGGCCTCGGCACACACCTCGATCACCGCCCGCACAGCATCTACACCCGCTTTATGCCCGGCGACACCCGGCATAAAGCGTTTTTTCGCCCAGCGATTGTTGCCATCCATGATGATCGCGACATGGCGCGGCACCGCGGACGGCGCAGTCTGCTTGGTCTTTTCCATTTAAAGCTCGACCCTTATACGGCCATCAGATCCGCTTCTTTTTCCTTGGTAGCCGCGTCGATATCAGCTTCAGCCTTGTCGGTCAGCTTCTGGATATCAGCCGCCGCACGGCGCTCTTCGTCTTCGCTGATTTCCTTGTCCTTGACCAGCTTCTTCAGGTCACCCAGTGCATCGCGACGAATGTTGCGCACGGCAACGCGAGCATCTTCAGCCGCTGCGCGCGCCTGCTTGGTGAAGCCCTTACGGGTTTCTTCGGTCAGCGCCGGCATGGAAACCAGCAGCAGCTCGCCAAGGTTGGTCGGATTGAGGTTCAGACCGGCGTTCATGATCGCCTTGTCGACCGCCGTGAGCATGTTGCGCTCGAACGGTACGACCTGCAGGGTCCGGGAGTCTTTCACCGTAACGTTCGCGACACCGCTCAAAGGCGTATCGGCACCGTAGTAAGGCACCATCACGCTACCCAGAATGCTCGGGTGAGCCTTGCCGGTACGAATCTGGCCGAATGCATGACTCAGCGACTCGATCGACTTCTTCATGCGCTCTTGGGCGTCTTTCTTGATTTCGTTGATCATTGTTGAACTTCCTCGATCAGGGTTCCTTCAGCGCCGCCGTGCACGATGTTCAGCAGGGCGCCGGGCTTGTTCATGTTGAATACGCGCAATGGCATCTTGTGGTCGCGGCACAGGCAGATGGCCGTCAGATCCATTACGCCCAGCTTGCGATCCAGTACTTCATCGTAAGTCAGATGATCGAACTTCTCGGCATGCGGGTCTTTGAACGGGTCGGCGGTGTAGACGCCATCGACCTTGGTTGCCTTGAGTACGACGTCCGCGTCGATCTCGATGGCACGCAGGCAGGCTGCCGAATCCGTGGTAAAGAACGGATTGCCGGTACCGGCCGCGAAAATCACCACGTCCTTGGAGTTCAGGTGGCGCATGGCCTTGCGACGATCATAGTGATCGGTCACACCGACCATGGAAATGGCCGACATCACGATGGCCGAGATATTGGCACGTTCCAGCGCATCGCGCATGGCCAGGGCGTTCATCACAGTGGCCAGCATGCCCATGTGGTCGCCGGTGACCCGATCCATGCCGGCCTTGCTCAGCGCTTCACCGCGGAACAGGTTGCCGCCGCCGATCACCAGACCGACCTGAACGCCGATGCCTACCAACTGGCCGACTTCCAGCGCCATGCGATCCAGCACTTTCGGATCGATCCCGAACTCTTCCGAGCCCATCAGGGCCTCGCCGCTAAGCTTGAGTAGAATGCGTTTATAGCGAGCCTGATAACCACTGCCCTGCTGAGCCATTGCGAATCTCTCCTGCGGCGTATTTAAAAATTCTTTGCGAGCTGTTTGCAGCTGCGTTCACTCTAGCGTGGCGCTGCTTCAGCGCCATCGGAACATGGCTTTGTAAGTCAGTTCCAAGGGGAAACCAATTAAAAACTGGTAACCCTATCTGAAAAGAGGCTGCGCGCGTGAGCGGGCAGCCTCTTTCGGGCGACAGTTGAAAAACCGTCTTACTGCTTGGCGGCAGCCACTTGAGCGGCAACTTCGGCAGCGAAGTCGTCAACTGGCTTCTCGATGCCTTCGCCTACTTTGAAGTAGGTGAAGGAAACGATTTCGGCGCCGGCTTTCTTGGCCAGCTCGCCAACCTTGACTTCAGGGTTCATGACAAAGGCTTGCTCTTTCAGCGAGGCTTCGGCCTTGAACTTGGTGATACGACCGTTGATCATGTTCTCAACGATGTTTTCCGGCTTGCCGGCAATCTTGTCGGCATTCAGCTGCAGGAATACGTTCTTCTCGCGCTCGATGGCCTCGGCGGAGATTTCCGACGCGTCCAGGAACTCTGGGTTCGAAGCTGCAACGTGCATGGCGATGTTCTTGGCCAGGTCGACGTCGCCGCCCTTCAGAACAACCACTGCACCAATCTTGTTGCCGTGCAGGTAAGCGCCTACAACGTCACCCTCAACACGCGCCAGACGACGGATGTTGACGTTTTCGCCACACTTGGCAACCAGGGCTTCACGAGCAGCTTCACGCGAAGCGATCAGCGGAGCCGCGTCGGTCAGCTTCTGAGCGAAGGCTTCTTCCAGGCTTTCGCTGACGAAGTTCTTGAAGTCGTCCTGCAGGGCCAGGAAGTCGGTCTGCGAGTTCACTTCCAGCAGAACGGCGGACTTGCCGTCAGCCTTGACAGCGATAGCGCCTTCAGCGGCAACGTTGCCGGCTTTCTTGGCAGCCTTGATCGCGCCCGAAGCACGCATGTCATCAATGGCTTTTTCGATGTCGCCGCCAGCCTTTTCCAGGGCCTTCTTGCAATCCATCATGCCTTCGCCGGTACGCTCGCGCAGTTCTTTGACCAACGCTGCAGTAATTGCTGCCATTTTCAAATTCCTCTTGGATAGGTTTTCAACCATTCCACCCGATCGAACGGGCGTTCAATTCTTCCCGAACCACCTTGTAGCCGCTGCACGTTACAGATACAGGGCGAGCGCTGCCACAAGTGGGCGCCGACAGATGGTTTTCGAGGTGGCAAAAAGGGGGCCAAGCCCCCTTTTTGCTTACTGAGTCAACGCCAGGGCGTCAATTACTCAGCTGCAGCCTGAGTTTCTTCAGCTGCGAATTCAACAGTACCGCCAGCAACATTGTTGCGACCACGGATAACTGCGTCAGCCATCGAACCCATGTACAGCTGGATAGCGCGGATTGCGTCATCGTTGCCTGGGATGATGTAGTCAACGCCTTCCGGGCTGCTGTTGGTATCGACAACGCCGATGACCGGGATGCCCAGCTTGTTGGCTTCGGTGATCGCGATGCGCTCGTGGTCAACGTCGATCACGAACAGTGCGTCTGGCAGACCGCCCATGTCCTTGATGCCGCCCAGGGAGCGATCCAGCTTCTCAAGATCACGGGAGCGCATCAGCGCTTCTTTCTTGGTCAGCTTGGCGAAAGTACCGTCTTCGGCTTGTACTTCAAGGTCACGCAGACGCTTGATGGAAGCGCGGATGGTCTTGAAGTTGGTCAGCATGCCGCCCAACCAGCGGTGATCGACGTACGGCGAACCGCAACGTGCTGCTTCTTCAGCAACGATCTTGCCAGCGGAACGCTTGGTGCCGACGAACAGAATCTTGTTTTTGCCCTGGGCCAGACGCTCTACGAAAGTCAGAGCTTCGTTGAACATTGGCAGGGTTTTTTCAAGGTTGATGATGTGAATCTTGTTACGCGCGCCGAAAATGTACTTGCCCATTTTCGGATTCCAGTAACGGGTTTGGTGACCGAAGTGCACACCGGCCTTCAGCATATCGCGCATATTGACTTGGGACATGATAGTTCCTTGATAAGTCGGGTTGGGCCTCCACGTATCCCAATGACCAACCCCTGATCCGAGGATCAAAGGCACCCAGGCCATCGTGTCGACACGTGTGTGGGTTAATGCTCCCGGAGCTATCCCCGGAAAGCGGCGCATTTTATACCACAGCAAGGCCGCAAACGGAACCCGGAATCTTTAATCCCGTCAGGGACATGGATGCCGACCCCTTGGAATCGGCCTTGCGCGCACTATTGTATAGAGAGAAGCGATGCACGCCGGCGCGGATTTGCGCCTTTGGTCTGTTAGAATCGCGTTTTTCAGGGCCATCTGGCGAAAACCGCCGCCCTGTTCGTATCAGCAAGCGCCGCCGAGCGCAGAGAGAGCCTGTATGACCGTCACCCTCAAAACTCCCGAGGACATCGCTGGCATGCGTGTCGCCGGCAAACTGGCCGCCGATGTGCTGGAAATGATTGCCGAACACGTCAAGCCGGGCGTGACCACCGATGAGCTGAACCAGATCTGCCATGACTATATCGTCGACGTGCAGAAAGCCATCCCTGCCCCGCTCAACTACAAGGGCTACCCGAAGTCGATCTGCACCTCGATCAACCACGTCGTCTGCCACGGCATCCCGAACGACAAACCGCTGAAAAACGGCGACACCCTGAACATCGATGTCACGGTGATCAAGGACGGCTACCACGGCGACACCAGCCGCATGTTCCACGTCGGCACCGTGCCGGTCTGGGCCGAGCGCCTGTCCCAGGTCACCCAGGAGTGCATGTACAAGGCGATCGAGATCGTCAAACCCGGCTGCCGCCTCGGCGACATCGGCGAGATCATCCAGAAGCACGCTGAAAAGAACGGTTTCTCCGTGGTGCGCGAATTCTGCGGTCACGGCATCGGCAAGGTGTTCCACGAAGAGCCGCAGATCCTGCACTACGGCCGCGCCGGCACCGGCATGGAACTGAAGGCCGGCATGACCTTCACCATCGAGCCGATGATCAACCAGGGCAAGGCCGACACCAAGGTACTGGGCGACGGCTGGACCGCGATCACCAAGGATCGCAAGCTGTCGGCACAGTGGGAACATACTTTGCTTGTCACTGACACCGGCTACGAGATCTTCACCCTGCGCAGCGACGACACCATCCCGCGCATCTCGGCCTGATCCAGACACCGCTCCCAGCCTATAGAAGGAAAGCCAATCGATGCCGCAGGTGGATCCCGAACTCTTCGACCGCGGCCAGTTCCAGGCTGAACTGGCCCTGAAAGCGAGTCCCATCGCGGCGTTCAAGAAGGCGATCCGCCAGGCCCGCGAAGTGCTCGATGCACGCTTTCGCGGCGGCCGCGACATCCGGCGACTGATCGAGGATCGCGCCTGGTTCGTCGACAACATCCTGCAAAAGGCCTGGGACCAGTTCAACTGGAGCGAAGACGCCGACATCGCGCTGGTCGCGGTCGGCGGCTACGGTCGCGGTGAGTTGCATCCCTATTCCGATATCGACCTGCTGATTCTGCTGGACAGCGCCGACCACGAAATCTTCCGTGATTCCATCGAGCGCTTTCTGACGCTGTTGTGGGACATCGGCCTGGAAGTCGGTCAGAGCGTTCGCTCGGTGGATGAGTGCGCCGAAGAGGCCCGCGCCGACCTGACGGTGGTTACCAACCTGATGGAAAGCCGCACAATCTGCGGCCCCGAGCGTTTGCGCCAGCGCATGCTCGATGTCACCAGTACCGCCCACATGTGGCCGAGCAAGGAATTCTTCCTGGCCAAACGCTCCGAGCAGAAGGCCCGTCACCACAAGTACAACGACACCGAATACAACCTGGAACCCAACGTCAAAGGCTCGCCCGGCGGACTACGGGATATTCAGACGATTCTGTGGGTCGCCCGTCGCCAGTACGGCACCCTGAATCTGCGCGCCCTGGCCGGCGAAGGCTTCCTGGTCGAGAGTGAAAACGCCCTGCTGGCGTCGTCCCAGGAATTCCTCTGGAAAGTGCGCTACGCACTGCACATGCTGGCCGGTCGCTCCGAAGATCGCCTGTTGTTCGATCACCAGCGCACCATCGCGGGGCTGCTGGGATTTGAAGGCGACGACGCCAAGCAGGCCGTCGAAAACTTCATGCAGCAGTACTTCCGCGTGGTGATGAGCATCGCCCAGCTCAGCGACCTGATCATCCAGCACTTCGAGGAAGTCATCCTCGCCCCGGAAGACGAAGCCCCGCCGCAGCCGATCAACTCGCGCTTCCAGCTGCACGACGGTTACATCGAGGCACGTAACGACAACGTCTTCCGCCGCACGCCGTTCGCCATGCTCGAGATCTTCGTGCTGATGGCCCAGCAGCCGGAAATCAAGGGCGTGCGCGCCGATACCATTCGCCTGCTGCGGGAAAACCGTCACCTGATCGACGACAATTTCCGCAACGACATCCGCAACACCAGCCTGTTCATCGAATTGTTCAAGTGCAAGATCGGCATTCACCGCAACCTGCGGCGGATGAACCGCTACGGCATTCTCGGGCGTTACCTGCCGGAATTCGGTTTCATCGTCGGACAGATGCAGCACGACCTGTTCCACATCTATACCGTCGATGCCCACACGCTGAACCTGATCAAACATCTGCGCAAATTGCAGTACTCGCAGGTGTCGGAAAAATTCCCGCTGGCCGCCAAGCTCATGGCCAAGCTGCCGAAACCCGAACTGATCTACATGGCGGGCCTGTATCACGATATCGGCAAGGGCCGGCACGGCGACCACTCGGATATCGGCGCAGTGGATGCCGAGGCGTTCTGCCAGCGCCATCAGCTGCCGGTGTGGGACAGCCGCCTGATCGTCTGGCTGGTGCAGAACCATCTGGTGATGTCGACCACCGCCCAGCGCAAGGATTTGTCCGACCCGCAGGTGATCCATGACTTCGCCCAGATCGTCGGCGATGAAACCCGCCTTGACTATCTGTACGTGCTGACCGTGGCCGACATCAACGCAACCAACCCGACCCTGTGGAACTCCTGGCGCGCCAGCCTGCTGCGCCAGCTCTACACCGAGACCAAGCGCGCCCTGCGTCGTGGCCTGGAAAACCCGGTGGATCGCGAAGAACAGATCCGCCAGACCCAGAGCGCAGCGCTGGATATTCTGGTGCGCGGCGGTACCGATCCGGACGATGTCGAACAGTTGTGGGCACAACTGGGCGATGACTACTTCCTGCGCCACACCGCAGGCGACGTGGCCTGGCACAGCGATGCGATTCTCCAGCAGCCGGCCGACGGCGGCCCGCTGGTGCTGATCAAGGAAACCACCCAGCGCGAATTCGAGGGCGGTACGCAGATCTTCATCTACGCCCCGGACCAGCATGATTTCTTTGCCGTGACCGTGGCCGCGATGGACCAGCTCAACCTGAACATTCACGATGCCCGGGTCATTACCTCCAGCAGCCAGTTCACCCTCGACACCTATATCGTGCTCGACACCGATGGCGATTCGATCGGCGACAATCCGCTGCGGATCAAGCAGATCCGCGACGGCCTGACCGAAGCCCTGCGCAACCCGGACGACTACCCGACCATCATTCAGCGTCGGGTGCCGCGCCAGCTCAAACACTTTGCCTTTGCCCCGCAGGTCACGATCCACAACGACGCCCAGCGTCCGGTAACGGTTCTGGAACTCACAGCGCCCGACCGGCCTGGTCTGCTGGCACGGATCGGCGGGATTTTCCTGGAGTTCGATCTGTCGCTGCAGAACGCCAAGATCGCCACCCTGGGCGAGCGGGTGGAAGACGTGTTCTTCATCACCGACGCCCACAATCAGCCGCTGTCCGATCCGCTGCTGTGCAGCCGTTTGCAGGATGCCATCGTCGAGCAGCTCAGCGTCAATCAGGAACCCGATATCAAACTGTCGCGCATCAGCATTTGATTGCGCGCCCGGATTCAATCGCTTTGCACGAGACCCCGCACCGATGAACAACGCTCTGACCCAGTTGCAGCCCTACCCGTTCGAAAAGCTCCGCGCCCTGCTCGGCAGCGTCACGCCGAACCCGGACAAGCGCCCGATCGCGCTGTCCATCGGCGAGCCGAAACACCGTTCGCCAAGCTTTGTCGCCGAAGCCCTGGCCAACAATCTGGAGCAGATGGCGGTGTACCCGACCACTCTCGGCATCCCTGCCCTTCGCGAAGCCATCGCCGCCTGGTGCGAGCGTCGTTTCAACGTGCCGAGCGGCTGGATCGACCCGGCGCGCAACGTGCTGCCGGTCAACGGCACCCGTGAAGCGCTGTTTGCGTTTACCCAGACCGTGGTCAACCGTGGCGACGACGCACTGGTGGTCAGCCCGAACCCGTTCTATCAGATCTACGAAGGCGCGGCGTTCCTCGCCGGCGCCAAGCCGCACTACCTGCCATGCCTGGACGAGAACGGCTTCAACCCGGACTTCGACGCGGTATCGCCGGACATCTGGAAACGCTGCCAGATCCTGTTCCTGTGTTCGCCGGGCAACCCGACCGGCGCGCTGATTCCGGTCGACGTGCTGAAAAAGCTGATCGCCCTGGCCGACGAATACGACTTCGTGATCGCCGCCGACGAGTGCTACAGCGAACTGTACTTCGACGAACAGACGCCACCGCCAGGCCTGCTCAGCGCCTGCGCCGAACTGGGTCGCAAGGACTTCAAGCGCTGCGTGGTGTTCCACAGCCTGTCCAAGCGCTCGAACCTGCCGGGTCTGCGATCGGGCTTTGTTGCCGGTGATGCAGACATCCTCAAAGGCTTCCTGCTGTACCGCACCTACCACGGCTGCGCGATGCCGGTTCAGACCCAACTGGCCAGCGTTGCTGCGTGGAATGATGAAGTGCATGTACGCGCCAACCGTGCGCTGTATCGCGAGAAGTTCGACGCCGTACTGGCGATCCTCAGCCCGGTGATGGATGTGCAGCGTCCGGATGGCAGCTTCTACCTGTGGCCGAACGTTCAAGGTGATGACGCCGCGTTCTGCCGGGATCTGTTTGCCGAAGAGCACGTGACCGTGGTGCCGGGTTCGTATCTGTCCCGGGATGTCGACGGGGTCAACCCGGGTGCCGGCCGCGTGCGCATGGCACTGGTTGCGCCGCTGGCTGAATGCGTCGAGGCGGCCGAACGCATCCGCGATTTCGTCCTGCGCCACAAGTAACGCCTGAACGCCCGTGCCGGGCAATCCGGCACGGGCGCCTCATATATCGGGTTACAGATCCTCCAGCTATTTATCTCACTTGCCCTCCGGCCAGACGTTAGTCTTGAGCCGCGCCTGTCCCTGCGCACAAACAAACTCAAAACTTTAACTTCAAGGAAGAAGTGCAAATGAACGATCTGCTGGATTGCCAACTCATTCAATGGCCCGATGATCAAGCCGCTTATACGGCAGCCATCAATGAAAACCCCGCCAATGCCGGTACAAGTTCCGGCACTCGACGTAAACGCTCCATCGTTCACTATTCAAAACTCTGGGCCAACGGCCGCACCCTGAAAGTTGCCTTCATGGATTCACCCGATACCGATCACAAGAACAGGATTATCGCTGCGGCCAGGCAATGGCTGCCGTACATCAACCTGAAGTTTGAATTTGTCGACGATTTGAAAGGCGACATCCGGATTGCAACAAAGAACAATAACAACAGTTCGATGCTGGGCACTGACGCTTTATTGATTCACCCCGACCATCCCACCATGAATCTTGGAGTGAAGCCGGAACACGAAGACTTCGAGGTAATCGTGATTCACGAATTCGGCCACGCATTGGGCGCAATGCATGAGCACCAGCATCCCAAGGCCAATATTCCGTGGGATAAACCGAAAGTGTATGAGTTCTACAGAACCCGGGAAATGAATCCCCTGACCGAAGAGCAGGTCGACAGAAACCTGTTCGCGTCATTCGACACACTGGACGCGATCTACACTTCCTACGACCGGAAATCGATTATGCACCACCCAGTGGCAAACACATTGACGGTGGGAAACTGGGAGGTACCGATCAACCGCCGGATCAGTAGAAAAGACAAACGTCTGATGAGATTGCTCTATCCCAAGTAACGCTTTTCCTATTTGACCTGCCCCAGATTCGCCTCACTCAAATCCAGCTCGCCCAACACTTCACGCAGCACATCATCGCCAATCTGGTGCTGACGACTCAGGCTATACAACTCAAGGCGTTGCGCCCGCAGCGCCTTGAGACGCAGGCGGCGTTCAAGCAGATCCATCTGGAATGCCAGCGCCTGGGCTTCCGCCGAATCGTTGAAGACTTCCAGTTGATGGCGATACTCGGACATGATCCGCGCCTTGAGCTCCGCTGCCAGTGCGGCTTGCGCGGCGTCCTGCGGGTTGACCTCTTCGATTTCCAGCGCATGGATCGCCGCTTCGGCCGTCTTGCGCCAAGCGTCGCGGACTTCCTGGCGACGCTTGTCGTCGGGGCTTTTCTGGATCCCGCGCAGCAGCAACGGCAAGGCGATGCAGGCTGCCACCAGCGACATCAGGATCACCCCGGCAGCAATGAAGATCAGCAGATCCCGTTCGGGAAAGGCCTCGCTGCCCATCAGCATCGGCACCGACATCACGCCGGCCAGGGTCACCGCACCGCGCACCCCGCCAACCGTCAACAGCCAGCAGGATCGGGCCGTTGGCACTTGCGTGAGGTCGCCCTTGCCGCGCAAGCGACGCAGCAGGACCGACAGACGCCAGATGCTTTGCACCCAGATGAAACGCAACAACACCAGTGCCAGGAAAATCGCCACCACGTCGAGGCAGCGATAGAACAGGGTCGGCCACAATGAGGTTTCGTGGCTGACGACAGCCTTGATGATGTCCGGCAGTTGCAGACCGAGCAGCAGGAAGATCAAACCGTTGAAAGCAAACTCCAGCAACGACCAGACGCTGCGGTTAAGCAAACGGGTGCTGGTCTGGCGCGGCAGCAGATCGAGCCAGCTCTGCATCATCCCCGCCGCCACCGCCGAGAGAATGCCCGAGGCGCCAAGCCGTTCGGCCAGCACGTAAGCGGCAAACGGCAGGAGCAACATGAACACCACATGGGTCGCCGGATCGTCCCAGCCCCGGGCGATCATCCATGCGCGCAAGCGGCCCACCAGCCAGCTCAGCGCAACACCGACCGCCAGCCCGCCAACCGCCACCAGCACGAACGTCAGACTGGCGTTAGCCAAAGAAAACGCACCGGTGACCGCCGCCACCAGGGCGAACTTGAAAGTCACCAGACCCGAAGCATCATTCATCAACGCTTCGCCTTGCAGCATGTGCATCAGCGGCGTGGGCAAACGGTTCTGCGATATGGCCGACACTGCTACGGCGTCGGTGGGCGACAGCACCGCCGCCAGCGCGAACGCCACCGGCAATGGAATCGTCGGTAGCAGCCAGTGAATGAAGTAGCCGGCACCGACCACGGTAAACAGCACCAACCCGACCGCCAGCGTCAGCACCGGCCCGCGCAGACGCCACAATTCGCGCTTGGGCATGCGCCAGCCATACCCAAGTCATAAGCATCTTGAAATCCACCCGCGCCCATAGGCCATAATGGACACCTCATTACAGCCTCCCGAGTACCACGCGTTGCTTAAGCCATCTGCATTGGAAGTATTCAAAATTCGACATCTCCCCCTTACCACCGTCGAATCACGCGATGCCGAGGGCAACCCAATAACTAGAAAAGAGGGCGAGCCTTACGGCACTCGTCCATTACTGAACTCGGAAACGATGGCATACATGCATTTTCCATCCCTCCTGTTGGCGGATGGTTCTCCCTGGCGGCACGGAAACTTGTACCTTCTGAGCAAGATCTCAGAGAGTGATAATCGCACTTTAGTGGATAGTGAAACGCTGCGAAGCATCGCCTCAGAACTTAAGCATTTTATAAATGCCCTGAATGAAGCCGGGCTAGATTACTTAACCTTCCCAACTAGGAAGCTTCAGCGCCCTACCTACTTCTACAAATCAAGGCTCAAGAAATTGGTCGAGGCCGGCCAAATCACTTCGAATACGGAAGATAAAAAACTGGGCTGTGTATTCGGATTTTATAGCTGGCTAAAAAACCAGCACGACTTTAAGCCCGAACACAGCCTTTGGGACGAAACAACGAAAATCATAAACTACATTGACGAGAAGGGATTTACTCACACAAAAATAATCCGCAAGAACAGCTTAAGAAAACCAATCCGTCATGCCTCACAAACGGGCTTAGATGGACACATAAGCGATGGAGGAAAATTAAGACCTCACACCAAAGATGAACAAACAGCATTAATTAACTGCCTCATAAACTGTAAAAACACTGAATTGTTATTAATGTGTGTTTTTGCCCTTGTCACGGGCGCTCGTCTTCAGACAGTGCTAACGCTTCGAAAAGAGAATATTGTCACTCATGGGGAAGTCAATGGGAGAAACATTAGACTCATAGTTGGCCCCGGCACAAACATAGACACAAAGGGCGGCAAACCGCTTCAGCTGTTAGTCCCTGACTGGCTGCACAAAAAACTTTTCGTTTATATCAACTCACCAAGATATGCCTCCCGAGAGGCTAAAGCTTCAGAGGATGTGAGGAAAGGCAACTACGTTTTTTTAACGTCAGATGGCAACCCATTCTATATGGCTAAAAACGACCCCGCAAAAGCCAGCTATTTAACTCCTCCTACTGGCGATGCGATGCGACAAGCAGTTCGCAGAGAGTTGCAACCTTTACTCAATGCCTCTGAAACTCCATTTGACTTTCGCTTTCATGATTTACGCGCCACTTTTGGCATGAATCTAGTCAATGACATATGGGGGCGTATTGACAACAAGAATGATATTTCCTTTATGCAAGCGATAACGGCGGTGCAGGAGCGAATGGGGCACTCCAAGTTGATCACTACATTGCAATACTTTAACTACAAAAACCAAATGCACGATATTTTCCACACATGCACGAGTTTCGACTCTTATTTGCAGGAAATAATTTAAGTTGAAAAGCCTCGAAAAACCAAAAAAAAATAACGTGCTCAACCTGGATCAATTCAGCGACACTGAAATTGAAAATTATATTGAACAAATCGATATCCGTTCGGTTCGCGTGAAATTTGACGAATCAACAATTGACATTGGCGAACTTTCCTACTTCAAACCAGATCAAACCGTAAAGCCCAAAAACAAAATTAGCTTTGCAGAAGATTTTGATCTGACACGCATCGCCAGCCTTCGCAAGTGGCTTATAGCGGCAGCTGTTTCTTATAAAATCGGTACTCACCGAGGAATATATATATCCTCGATATTTACAAACTTTAGAAGCTTTGTGCGCTGGAGCGATACCAACGGGCATGCTGATTGTCTTCACAGTCAAGAAAGTTATTTATCTGCTCTTCTTAACTACGACGCACATATCAAACAACGAATCACGAATCAGGATTTTTCGAAACACTCAGGGGCAGTGGTTATTGGCCACTGCATCCAATCAGGACAATGGGCATTTGACCTTACACAAATGTTCTTCAAACAAAAAATGACAACTATCCGGAGATCTAAGAATCCCGACTCAGCCACTGAGCCCCCTACTGCTGAGGAAATTAAATTTGCTTATGGTTTGAATGGGTATCTATTTCGTGGCCTAACAGATTTTTTGCTCGGTAGGTATGCATTCCCTCATCAGATCCGCCTGCAAAAGGAAAACATCTGGATTTTACCTACAAAATCCTGGTGCGCTAGTAATGAGGCTTTAGAGAACTCGCCTACATGGGGAAAGAGCCAAATTTGGAATCATCGCACTGGAGAGTTGTATTCAGCTGATGAAATAGCAAGCTTTTCCTCGACACAAAATGATAAAACTCGTTCAAGAAGTAAAGAGCGACTCGTGCGTGAAAGGAAAAGACTTGCACTCATTAATTCAACACTGTTTTGCCGCGAGCGCATTATTCTTATGCAATGGGCACATGACGCTTACTTGGTCATATTCTCCGCGATCACAGGCGCAAACGAAGAGTCGATAAGAAATTTCACATGGGACGACTCAATTGACATTAAATCTTCAATCAAAAAGATACGCCACAAATTCAGAACTATTAAGTATCGAGCACATGGCAAAGAGGTAGAGTTTGAGCTGAGAGCTAACAGCATCTCACTCTTTGAACGATTCATTGAGTTGCGAAAATATATTCTCGACGGTCGTCAGCATCGTTTCCTTTTCCTGTCTCAAAGCGTACAAAACGAAATAGGAAAACTTAGAAAAAGCACTATTAGAATCCACTCCCTCCGCATCCAAGCACAGCTTTACAAAGATTATCCTATCATTTCATACAAAAAATGGAGAGCAAATTTAGGCACTGTAGCATTTGACGAGTCAAATATTAAAGCTGCATCCGCAATATTACAAACCAGCGAAAAAAGCATCATCAATAGCTATTCAAAAGGTACCATTGAAAAATGGGAAAAAGACCTACATGTTTATTTCAATGCTTTTTCCGAAACAGTAAAAAAGCATCATAATTCAAGAGTTGAGATTACCGCAATTGGACGCTGCGCAGATGCCGAGAACCCCGAAAGCCTGATTCAGAATGCTGAATTTGTACCAGACTGCCGCAGCCTTGAAGGATGCTTACACTGTTCAAAGTTCCTCATACATTGCGATGAAGAAGATTTGCGAAAAATTTTAAGCATGCAATATGTAATTCATCAGTCCATGCCTACTGCAAGAACACAAGAACACTTTAACATAGCGTTCAAAGCAACTCTCGACCAAATTGAATCAATTATCAAAGAAATTTCAAGCATAGATGAAGATAAAAAGAATCTAATCAAGCGCATTCAAGAAGACATTTTCGAAAATGAAAACCTTACTGAATACTGGCAACAAAAACTAGAGCTTTTAATTGAACTAGACTTAATCCAATGACATCAAACTCCAATACGCAAAAAATTCAAAATGAGTCTCCTGAACTCATCTTCCCAATGGGCGTCGGTTTCGACTTTCTCAATCCAGATCCAAACTTTATAATGTCATACGATCGAAATGGGCTCCCTCGCTCTCGATTTGGACAAGATCAATGGAACTATAATTCTTACAACCTCCGCTCGACCCAAAACTCCATAGCAAAATTTGATGACAACTTCAACAATAAAGCGATTGATCAGGAGAAATTAATCGTTCAGCATAAATTAATTCTTGCTGCCGTACAGTTTTCTGCATTTGCCTCGTGGTTCGACACCCCTTCGAGCGCCACTATGATGTCCACACATCGTGTAATGGGAATCGTAATAAAATTTTGCGTTCAAAATAAAAAATATCCATTTGATGTACTCACTTCAACTGAACTCATAACACACCTCTCGAAGAATATGAAGGAAGGGGAAAAATCACTACTTCGCGGCCTTTTGAAAAAACTTGTTCGCGCAAATGTTAATAATTTTGGTGCTTCATTCAGCCTGGATACCTTACTTCCGATCTTAAGTGGCAAACGCAGCGAATCAAGACAGCACCCGGTAATACCGTCTCGCATTCTATTTGAAAGGCTTAAAGTCTATAGTGAAATAATTTACGACTATCTCAATAACGAAGTCAACATTAAAAAAATCACACATCTCTCTTGGCTATGCCACTCCTACTTGGTAGGCGCAGACTTTAAATATGAAGTACCAACGGGTGTAATGAAGAGCAACCAAGCATTTCAACGAGTCTCGCTGGAGCTAGGTCTTAATGAGCTGATGGAAAAATACAAAATTGACTCTATTACTCAGTTCTCGCGATTTCTTGGTCAAGTTCAGTACGCGTCGATGATGACTATTTTAACCTATTCAGGAATGAGATACTCGGAGGCGCTCTCACTTAAATATAACTGCCTAAAAATTAAAAAAAAGAAATACGGAAAAATCCGTCGCCTCATTGGTATCACCACTAAATTTTCTAGAAAGCGATATGAGACCAGCTGGGTGACATCTAAAGAAATTGAGCCAGCTGTAAATGCCGCCAAATCAATTGCAAGGATTTGCCTTACATCACTGAACCTTAATGAAACTGAAATTGAGACGATACCTTTATTCATCAGCAGAAAGTACAACTCATTCTCACAGCAGAATTATAGCCTTATAGAAAAAAACCCTGGACACTATGAAACTGCCAAACTTATACCATTAGTCTGGGAACCGTTCTTTAGACAAACGTTTATTGAAGAGGAAGATCTTTATGAACTTAAGGATGTAGCGCCATTCCAGGATTGGAGCGCTGACGATAGATATTCAGTAGGTGCAAGCTGGCCTATCACCTGTCATCAACTACGTCGATCACTTGCCGTTTACGCCGCCCGTAGCGGTCTCGTAAGGCACTCTTCTTTGAGACGACAACTCAAACACTTATCAGTTGAAATGTCATTGTATTATGCTCGCGGATCATCTAGAGCAAAAAGCATATTTTCACCCGATGCGCACCACATCATTCATGACTTTACTCCTGAAAAACTGAGTGAGCTTGATTCGATAATTTATATCAGAGACATTCTTAACAGCAAAGAAAGTATCTATGATGGCTTTGGAAAGAAAAATCGCAATATACAATCAATCTCTAACAAAAACATCTCAATGGAAGAAAAAACCATTATTCTCCAAGACTTCACCAACGGACTTAAAGCATATCGACCAACTCCGGTAGGAGGGTGCACCAGTATAAGCGGATGCAGCAAATCAGCACATTTGTCAATGACAACCTGCGTACAGGGATGTCCCGAGGCCGCCATTAAGCCCAGCAATCTCAAACATGCAATTGACACAGGAAATAGGCTAATATCTTCCCTGGAAATCAATTCGGTCGAGTATCGAACTGAAATAGCTCAACTTGAAGACCTCAACCGTATTTATTTAGAGATAACGGCATGAATGAAGAAAAACACAAACACTATTACCTTGCCATAACTAGATTGCTCGCGAACAGCCCTCTGGTTGTAGAAAAGGGCACAGTTATAAACAATGATAGTGTTGCTCTCGAGGCCGGACGCCAAAAAGGCTCTATCAAAAGTGGTAGGACGTCCTTCGTCAACTTGATTGCAGCGATCAATGAAGCAAGAGCGGTACAAACGCTTTCATCAAGAAAAACAAAGCCCTTGACGAGCAAATTAGACTATAAAGCAGAAGCTTCGAAATATCGAAAACTACTCGAAGCATCATTAGGTAGAGAAATAATGCTGGAAAGAAAAATATATGACTTAGAGGCTGAACTAGCAAGCCTCCACGATCCAAAAATTGTTCACTTTAGAAAACGTTAGGCGTTTTCTAAAAATAACATTTCAGACTTTTTTCACAACATTAGACACCCACAAATAGATTAAGCCGCAACAAAACAGCAATTAATTTCATATGTTCTACTGTGAAAAAATCTTTATGCACCCTTCATTATAGCGCAGTATAAATTTTTTATGAGCATCGAGAGTAACGGATTAAATCTTATTAAGCATCGACCAATATGGGCATTTGCAACAAAGAAAAAACAGCGGCTTAACTTTAGCAGCTTTACATAGCCTTGGGTTATCAAGCATCCATTAAACTCTTTCATAGCGAGACTTGCTATTCGCTTGTCAAAGCTGAGTTTATACGAATCGATTACGGATTTAACCGAATAATAGATCAGGTGACGAATAGAGTATCAGATCGCAACAATTAACCACCCGAAGGCATTGGTTACACGCGCTTTAAACACTGAATGCAAGCTTTTCTGCCAAATCTATCACCTGGTTTTTAGCGTCTTTTTTCAGACAGTGAAAGCACTGGAGCAAATGCGCCGTCTCATCGTCCTCACAGTAGAAATACGGCACCGGCAAATTCAGGACAGCAGCAATCTGCTTCACGATGCTCTCACCAGGCTGGTGAACGCCCTTCTCGTACTGAGACATCCGCGCAGAAGCTGTGGCTGGCTCAATGCCCGCCTCAATCCCCAAACGCTCCTGTGAAAAACCTCTTATCTTGCGCGCCTCTTTCAACCGCTTGCCAAACGTGCCCATTTTCTCATCGCCGAAAGGCTAGGAGATTCTTAGATTCGGCTTGAGGAGATACTAAGTATTCCTTAGTATTCGGCATAAATATCCTTTTGCCATCATTCCAAACGCAAGGACAGGGATCAAAATGAAGGAAATGCAGATCGTAGACGGGCGACTCGACGAAAAATCGCGAGGCTTCGGCGGCGACATGATCAGCTATCACTACTGGAAAGTTGACGGCAAAAAACACGAAAGGCTAGAAATCCCTGACGTTCTAGACGCACATGTAAAAGCTGGCGAGCGGATCAGAGCGACGTATCAACCAGGCAAAGACAACGTCAACAGAATTTGGGCCATCCAGCTCGACAACGAGCCTATCCGATCGGTTGTCAATGTCCCGTTCATTGCTGTCTCCCTGGGAAGGCTCAGCATCCTGCCTCTGATGGTCGCCATCTTCACGATCTTCGTTGCCTATGGTTTCTGGGAGAACAGCGCCAACCATCGGAGCTTTCATGGCTCGTCCTATCAGTTGGGCTGGATCGCGCTCAATTTGTTCGTCAGCTATCGCTACATGATTAAGCCAATGCTGATCATCACGCGCGGCATCAAGGCGTTTCGCGAATATTGTGCCAAGGCCCCTGCATCAGCCTCGACCTCCAATTGAAACGAGCGCACAGCGAGACATATTCCGAGAGTCCATAAAGAGAATCACGTTGAGCTGACCCTCAAGCCAAGCCCAATGTGCATATGGCAACAAAGCGAAGGCCAAGGTAGCCCAAGACGCTAGCTCTCTCACGGATTCAAGGAATTCTCAGATTTCAGGCGGCGGGTGGCTTGCCAGGCTCATCAACGAACGTTTGGAGGGCGCTCTTTGATCATAATCAAACCGGTCATCAGCGCATTAAAATGCGCTAAAACCTGGAAAATGCGGGGAGTTGGCGCATTAAAATGCGCTGATCGATTGCACAGAACCCCCTCAATGCCTTTTAAAGAATGACGAAGGCTCCCGGTCTGGTGTCTGGGGTTTTCCAAGCCTGAAGCGGATACTTTGATTGAGGGGCCTTTCATGGACTCAAAGCAAAACCACGGTCAAGAATCAATGGCTGTTGAACTGATCCAACGCCAAGCCGAGTTGGTGTTTGGCAACAAAGCGAAAGCCGACCACTGGCTAAGCCAGCCGACAGTAGAAGCCGGTGATTGCTCGCGGTTGCAAATGGCTCACAGTCGAGTGGGATATGAAGCCGTGAAAGCAGAGCTCGATAGGCTTGGTCATGGGTTCGCCTGTTAGTGCTCCCCTTCGTTGAGGATCGACATGATCACCTTTGATCTCAACACAAACGACGCCGAAGCTTTGCTTCGGCATGCACAAACATTCGATCCAGATACTGGCGATGCTCGTGAAGATCGGGGACTGCGCGAGGCACTGTTCGACCTGAGAGACGTCCTTTCATCGCATCTACAGAACCAGACACACGAGACGAACCATTTCTGATTCAAACAGAGCCACTCAAGCGATAATTGACGTCTCCATGAATCGATCAGCCGACTCCATGTAGGTCGCCAAGTCGATTATTTGTCGAAGGAAAACGACGACCTCAAGTTTCTGTTCGTCGTCGGGCAGCCCTACCCGTTTTAGCATTGCTTTCGCGTCCTCTTCGATCGCTGCTAGCGCATCAATATCGCTCTGCAACCTCATCTCGGCCTCCTGCCAGTGTGAGATCAGAGATGCATACCTTACTAAATGCTGCCATGGAACACGAGAATAGGAGCATGGCCTGAAGTGGCTAGGTCGATTGCTTATGCTCGTTTGCGGAACAAAAGATCAGACCGCGAGCAAGCCAGAGATCGCGCATTCATAGCGGCACTCAACAATCTGAAATCTCTACGCGTGACACAGGACGGCGGTATGTCGATTGACCCCGACGAGATACGAGAGCAAGTGATAGCGACTCGTCATCGCCTCAAGCAATTTGTGCGATAACAGTTCGCAAGGGGCATTTGAACGTCGCAAGACACAGTGCCGTGATCGTCCGTCATTCCCATCGTATGTTCTCCACTCAACCTAGTAGGTTCTGCACTCCACTGCAGCGATGTTGTGCGTGCCCTTATGGAAGTCTGTCGTAAACCGACCCTAGCCAATGCCAGCGTCTCAGCCCTTCGACTTCCATCCTGCACGCTGCGCGCTACGCTTGCCAACGTCGATCCGACATCACTCCCTACCGGGTATTCATCCAAGCCACCCCCCATCCATATGCTTGCTGTATCCGGAGCCTCGCTTGGAGTAGATGGCTTGCGCATGAGAGGCGCATTTGAAAGGCTGCCGAAATAATCTCGGATACTCTAGGGATGGTACTGGGAATATCGCCACACCATGTCCTGCAGAGAATCTGACATTGCATTATAGAAGCCCTCTACTTGAGATACCCCTAAGGCTCGGAGGCTTGCATGAACCAGTCCCTCACCCACATAAAGGCTGACTGGGTTGCCGGCTGCTTTCAGCCGCTGTGCATACATCGCCCCATGATCAAACAACGGATCGTATTCCGCGACCCCAATGAACGCGGGTGCCAGGCCGCTCAAGTCGTCCGCTTCCAGTGGCATCGCACGAGGATCATTCTTGAGCGATTCAGTTGGAAGAAAACCCTCCAGTGAAGCCAGAAGACCTGCTGTCGTCAGCATGGGAGCGTCTGCATAAAGACGCATCGAAGCGAAGTGGGTTTTCGCACTCAGCACGGGGTAAGCCAATACCTGACGATCGGGTTGGGGCTGCTGGGCGTCTCTGAGAGCTAGGCACAACCCCGCTGCCAGTGAACCTCCTGCACTGTCTCCTGCCACGGCCAGGCACTCACGGTTGAGCTGAGGAAAGTCGCCTCTTCTCAAAGCCTTCCAAACCTCAAGCCCATCCTCAAGCGGTGCCGGAAATGGATGCTCCGGCGCAAGGCGATAGTTCAACGCGACCACCGCTACATTAACTCGACGACATATCCCGAAAGCGAACCAGTCATGCGTGGTATGGCTGCCCATGCTCCATCCGCCACCATGAAAGTAAAGAACGGTTGGCCATCCTTTCTCGGGTGCTGGCCTTGCCGGTGAATAGATCCGAATAGCAATGCCATTCACTTCCCCGTCTTCAATTTTCAATCCAGCAGGCCGCTCACGGGTGAAGTAGGCGCAAGCCTCGGCGAAGGCATGGCGTCGGGCCGACATGTCCTGTTCAGTGCAAGCAAACATCGCGCTTTCTGCCACATAGGCGGCCAAGGCGGGGTCGAGGTTGTAGTTGGACATCTGGAAGGCTCTCCTTCAAAAGTCCGCTCAGCCTAACGAGATCAGTAGCACCAGGCGCTTCGCGTTTTCGGTGCCAACTCTCAAATTCTCGCCATGTGAGACTCGGAGGCTTCCGCCTGAGCAATGTCGATTTCCGCGTGCATTCGTTGCCCCTAGGATCGCCGTCCAGTGGCCTTCACTACGGCCAACGCATTCAGCACGGAGAACAAGAATGGCAATTCACCAATACGCCGAAGATTATGAAAATGGCGCTAACCGCCACGTAGCCGTTAGCGATGCAACGCTCGAAAAGCTTTCCCGGTGTTCGAGTGGCTCGTTGACCACCCAGCTGTTCAAGCGTGGTTTCCGTCAACCTGCCTTTGTTGGTCTTCGTGCCATGTGCCCGCAGGCCAAACCCTTCGCCGGGCGCGCCTTCACCATGCGCTTCATTCCAGCGCGTGAAGATATCGACACTTACGGCACGATGACCACCCGCCCGAACGGCGACAACCTTCAGTGGCAAGGCATTGAGCAAGTCCAGGCCGGCGATGTCCTGGTCATCGATAGCCGCAACGATCCAGCTGCAGCATCGGCGGGCAATATCCTGGTCACTCGACTGCTTGCCCGTGGCGCTCGCGCCATCGTGACTGACGGTGCTCTGCGTGACGGTAGCGAAATCGCTGCGATGACGCTGCCCGCTTATGCCCGCGAGATCACCGCCACCACCCGCATCTCTTATCACCACGTTGCCGATCTGCAGGTTCCGATTGGTTGCGCCGGTGTTGCCGTCTATCCAGGTGATGTAGTGGTTGGTGATGCGGATGGCCTGACCCTCGTCCCGGCATACCTCGCCGAGGAGCTTGCCGATGTGTGCCTGGAACAAGACGACATCGAGAATTACCTCGCCATGCGCATTGCCTCTGGTGAAGCCCTCTGGGGTGTTTATCCACCTAGCCCAGAAGCCGTTGCGGCTTACCAGGACTGGGTTGCATCGGGCCGTCCAGATATCCCATCGATCATCTCGAAGAAGGACTGAGACCATGGCAGAGCATAAGCACGCCCTAACTATTCGCCGCTATTTCGACGCCTGTAATGAGGCGGACTACGACAAGCTGGTGTCCTGCTTTACCGAAGACGCTGTGCACTACTTCCCAGACGGTTTGCCTGACATCCCATGGCGCACCGCCGACACTATCGCGCGCAAATGGCAGTGGTGCGTCGAGAACCTTGGCTCTCAGTGGACTATCGAGAAGATCTTGGTCAGCCATGACAGTGATGAAGCCGTGATTGAGTGGACTCACTGGAAAGGCAAGCTGGGCACAGCCCTGCGTGGAGATGAGTGGTACATCTTCGACAAGGAAAGCGGGTTGATCAAAGAGATCCGGGCGTACTACGCCTCACCGGCTGACAAAAACGTGACCATCAATGAACTGGTCAGTTTCGATTATGCAGGCCGTGGCTATCACCTTGAGCCGCTGACTCACTCCAAAGCAAAGGAGGTCTGATCATGACTCAGGTCAATGCCCACGCCGCCATCGATGCTGCCGTTCATAAGGCAGCGGAAGCATCATCTTTCTGGGCTGAATCCAGCATCTCTGTCCGGGCAGCATTGCTGCGCAGCCTGGCTGACACCCTCGAAGCGCACAAGGCCGATCTGGTCGTGATTGCCGACGAAGAAACTCATCTAGGCTCCGCTCGCTTGACCGGCGAAATCGCCCGTACCGCATTTCAGTTGCGAGGCTTTGCCGAGCATCTCGAAGCTGGTGCAGCTCACAAACGCGTCGTTGACGAAGCGATTGCAGGTGCGCCTCCAGCCGGTCGCCCTCAACTGACACGCGTGCTGCGAGCTATCGGCCCAGTGGCGATGTTCTCGGCCAGCAATTTCCCCTTTGCCTTTTCGGTGCTGGGTGGAGATACAGCCTCTGCACTGGCAGCAGGTTGCCCTGTCGTAGTCAAAGCCCACTCCGGACACCCCCGTCTTTCCACGGCGGTTTATGAGCTGGCACGTCAAGTCCTTCTGGCTCAAAAACTTCCGGAAGGTGTGCTTACCCTAGTTGAGGGCGCTTCACGAGGTGCCGGTGGCTATCTTGTTCAACACCCAGAGATCAAGGCCGTGGCGTTCACCGGCTCATACCAGGGTGGCACCGCGTTGTGGCGTCTGGCGAATGAACGTCAGTTTCCAATCCCGTTCTTCGGCGAGCTGGGGTCAATCAACCCATTGGTAGCTTTGCCCGAGGCGCTGGAGGCTGACAGCCAAAATCTCGCTAACACCTTGGCTGGATCGATGACCATGGGCTGCGGACAATTCTGCACCAGTCCAGGCGTCATCGTGGTGTTGAAGGGTGAGAGTACCGAGCGATTTATCTTGCAGTTGAGCGACTCACTCAAACCTCTTCAGACCCATGCGATGCTCACTCCCTCCATGCGTCAGGGCTTTGAACACGCAAGCTCCGTAGTCGCAGAACACGCCCAGACACTATTGGTCGGCACCGCAGGCGCGGGCCCAGCACCAAGACTCTACCGAACAGATGCCCAGTCCTTCATCGCAAGCTCACAGCTTCGTGAAGAGATGTTTGGGCCAGCAGCTGTAATCGTCGAAGCTGCAAATCTTGCAGAGGTCGAGCATGTGCTCGGAGCTATCGGTGGAACCCTGACCACCACACTCTGGGGAGCCAATGACGACACCCCGGCGAATCGATCCCTAGTACGCACTGCAGAACGCGTCTCCGGTCGAGTGCTGTTCAAAGGCGTCCCGACAGGCGTTGCCGTCTGTGCAGCACAGAATCATGGCGGCCCATGGCCCTCGTCGACTGCCCCACAGACCACATCGGTCGGGTACGCAGCGCTGGAGCGCTTCCTCCGTCCAGTGGCTCTGCAGGATGCTCCTGCTTGGGCTCAAGGGTAAGGAGAGCTTTCTAATGATGCGCCATATCGTTATGTTCCGCCGCCTGCCCGCCGTGCCTGTTCAACCTGATCTTGAGGCCGAGCTGGTCGAGCGCATGCGGACATTGCCCACTCAAATCGACTTCATCCGTGATTGGCATGTGCAGACCAACGAGCTCGAACGCTCCATTTGCTGGGACTACCTGCTCGATTCCACCTTTGACGACGCTGAGGCAGTCGAGCGGTATCTGCCTCATCCGGCACACCAGGCGTTAGTGAAAGACCTCAAGCAGTACTTTGAGTGGGCGGCTGTCGACTACACCGCTTGACACTCGCGGCAATAACAATAGACGCGCCTCAATGAAGGCGCGCGGAGACAGAAATGAAAAATAAGAAGCCCTATCGCTGGACGATACTGGCAATGCTGTTCGTGGCGATGGTCATCAACTACGTTGACCGTGCTGCGCTTTCCATCGCGATGCCGTTCATCACTCAGGAATACCACCTGACGCCTTCAGAAAAAGGCCTGATCTTCAGCAGCTTCTTCTTCGGCTATGCATTGTTCTGTTTCGTCGGCGGCTACCTGGCTGACCGCTTCGGGCCAAAACGCGTGTTGATCTGGTCGATGAGTTTCTGGTCGGTACTGTGCGGATCGACCGCTCTGGCATTCAACTTCTGGTCGCTGCTGATCGTAAGGGCGCTGTTTGGCGTTGGTGAAGGCCCCGTAAGCACCACAGCGAACAAGGCCATCAACAGCTGGTTTCCGATCAAGGAGCGGGCGCGGGCCATCGGGTTCGCACAAGCTGGCGGGCCACTCGGTGGCGCACTCGCAGGGCCAATCGTAGGTTTCCTTGCCTTGTGGCTGGGCTGGCGTGTGGCGTTCGTCGTGATCGCAACGCTTGGCATCATCTGGGCAGTGGCCTGGTGGCGTCTGGCGACTTCAACTCCAGTAGAGCATCCCAAGGTTGGCCAGGAAGAATTGGCACTGATCAATCTGGATCGTGAAGCACCGGTGCAGTCCGCAAACGATGCGCCCAAAACTCCAGTACTCGATGTCATTCGTCAGCGCGCCGTGATCGTCATGGGGCTCTCGCTGTTTTGCTACAACTACATCCTGTACTTCTTCATGACGTGGTTCCCAAGCTATCTGATTGATGCGAAAGGCATCGACCTCAAATCCATGAGCATCGTCACCGCGCTCCCATGGTTCGTAGGAACACTGGGGTTCATCGGCGGCGGATTCTTGATCGACTGGGTGTTCAAACGTACGGGACGCCGGCTGTTTTCTCGCAAAGTCGTACTGGTGACTTGCTCGCTCATCTCTGCGGTGTGCGTTGGACTCACCGGGCAGCTCAGCAGTGTGACCAGCGCCGTCGTCGTAATGACCGTCGCGGTGGGCTTTTTGATGCTTTCCGCACCGGCTTACTGGTCGATGATTCAAGACGCTGTGCCGGATCATCAGGTCGGCACAGCCGGTGGATTCATGCACGGTTTGGCCAACCTGTCGGGCATCGTTGCCCCCACCGCCACAGGCATGATTATTCAGTCCACTGGCACCTTTGGTAGCGGCTTTGCTCTCGCGGGCATACTCGGTGTCATCGGCGCAGTGATCGTAGGGCTTTTCGTTACCAACAAGGCCGCTTCAAACCCGGCGCTGGCAACAGCTTGAATTCAAAGGCGCTGAGCTGGGCACAACTTGGCTCAGCGTCTGGAAGAATGAGGAAACAGTTTATGCAAACCTTGCTGATTACCGGAGCTGCAGGCATCGTCGGCACTGCCCTTCGCCCGCTGTTGCGCGAGCACTACTCGCTCAGACTGCTGGATCGCCGCTCAGTGAGCTCGTTGCATCCAGACGAGACCGAGATCGTTGGCGACCTGACAGATCCTGCTTTGGTTGAGCGCGCCGTTGAGGGTGTTGACGGCATCCTTCATCTGGCCTGCGCCCATGGGACAGACATCGCCTTTCAAACCACGGTTGAGCCGAATTACCACGCCACGCTTTACCTCCTGGAAGCCGCGCATAGTCACGGCGTCAAGCGGTTCATATTCACAAGCAGCCACCATGTTCTCGGCCAATACCGTACAGACGCAGCCGATAACTTTGACGACATGCCTCCGGCCCCCGACAGCTACTACGCCATGAGCAAGGTGTTCGGCGAAGCAGCCTGCGCCGGGTTCACTCAGCGGTATGACCTGGCAACGTTCGTGATTCGTATCGGCAATGCGGATGCTCAAGTGGCCGATGCCCGTCGCCTGCGCATGTGGACAAGTGCACGCGACCTCGGACAGTTAGTCCGCATTGGCCTGGAGCATCCAGAGGTACACCATGAAGTAGTCTACGGCGTATCCGAGAGTCCCAACCCACTGTTCCACAATCGCCGGGCAAGGGCTCTGGGCTACCGCCCTCAAGACAATGCGCAGGACAACCTGGCGCCAGGGTACCTGCCTTATGAAGATATGGATACAACCAACTCCGGGCGTGATCACGTCGGGGGTGCGTACGCTGGCACCAAACTCGTAAGCCTCCTGGATACACGGCCATGAAGATCACGAGCCTCAAAACCTTCGTGGTTGAAATTCCTTTCCATGACGGTGGGAAAGAAAGGGTCATCACCCCCCTGACCTGGCACACGCTGGAGAATGTTCTGATCCGCGTTGAAGACGAACTCGGTAATGTGGGATGGGGTGAGGCGTTTGGCTATTTCGTGTCGGACTCCGTGCGCGCCATGATTGATCGGCTGATCGCGCCCCTCATTCTTGATCAGACGGTTAGCGACATTCCGGCATGGAACCTTAATGCCCAACTGCGTTTGCACATCTTTGGTCGTTACGGCGTCACCCTGTTTGGCCTCTCCGGTGTCGACATGGCACTGTGGGATCTGAAGGCTCGTCGTGAAGGAGTGCCGCTTCATCGCTTGCTGGGTGCGACGGCGCGCGAATCGATTCCAGCCTACGCCAGCCTTGTTCGGTACAACGACAACGTGATTGGCCCGGCAACCTGCGAGCGCGCTCTGCGGGAAGGTTTCAAAACCATCAAGCTGCATGAGAACGTGCTCGACCATATTGTCGCTTGCCGGCGTGCTATTGGCGACGATGTTCCTCTGGCCACCGACGTCAATTGTTCATGGACTGTCGAGGACGCCCGTGAATTGCTCCCGGCGCTGGCCGAACTGAATCTTGCCTGGCTGGAAGAACCAATTTTCCCGCCTGAAGATTTTGTGGCGCTCTCCAGCTTGCGCGGCCAGGGCGTTGATATCTCGGCGGGCGAAAACTGGTGTACCGCCGTGCAATTCGAGAACGCTCTGGCGGCGGGTGCAGTCGACTCCATCCAGCCATCTGTGACCAAGGTCGGTGGCATCAGCGAGTGTCTTCGCATCGCAGAACTCGCCAGCCGATACGACACGTTGGTGCTGCCCCATAGCCCGTACTTCGGCCCTGGGCTGTTGGCCACGCTGCATCTTGCAGCTGTGCAACCTGACGTGCCTCTGGTGGAGTACCACTACGTGGAAACAGATGGATGGCTTTACGACGTTAAAGGCCAACTGGATGACGGGGCAATGCACGTCCCAACTGGCCACGGCCTCGGGCTTGATCTGAACATGGGCGTTTTCGAACGATTCCTGAAGAAGTAAACGCAACTTCCTAATCCGTTAAACGCTTCCTCCGGCGCGCAAAAGTGCGCCGGATGGGACTTTGCATGCCCAATTTCAGGAGCATCCATGAAACGTCTCGAACTCAGGAATAACACTTGGTCACTTGAACTCATTCCCGAATGGGGTGGCCGGGTTGCAGTCTTGCAAGCCAAGGGGCTGGATATCGTGACCCCGATCAGCTCGGAGGCTTTTGATCCCGTCGCTTGGCCCAAGGGAGGGATCTATCCGCTGATGCCTTACTCCAACCGCATTAGGGATTCTCGACTGGCGCACGGCGGCGTCACTCACGCCCTGCCCTCCCATCCTGCAGTGCTTCCTCACACCCTCCACGGTGTTGCCCAAACGCTGCAGTGGTCGGTGTCAAACCAAAGCGAAAGCAACATCATGCTGACCTGCCATTACAACGGCGAACATTGGCCCTGGCCGTTGCGCTTTGAACAGTTGTTCGCACTCAGCGATGACCAGTTGAATATCCAGATCGCCGTAACAAACCTCGGCAGCTCTTCGATGCCTGCCGGACTAGGTATGCACCCGTACTTCCAGCGCCATCCAGGGATGCGCGTGGAACTGGGTGTGGGTCGCGTATGGGAAATCAATGACGCCTATCTGCCTACAGGAGTGGTTCACACCAAACCTCGTTCAATTGTGATTGGCGACGAAATAAGTGAAGAGCTCGCCGTCTACGCATCCGAATGGGACGGCGAATTGCAGGTGAGTTATCCCGAAGGGCGGCTGACCCTGCTGACACAGGCACCACTGACCCACCTCGTCGCATTCGCTCCGGTAGCCGCTCCATACGTTTGCCTTGAGCCGGTATCGCACCTTGCAGATGCCTTCAACAGTCCCCCCAACCAATGGCCTGACCAGGGTACCCACGTTCTGGAGCCGGGCCAGAGACTGTCGGCATCACTGAAGTTCTATTGGCAACCTAACTGAATTTGCTGGTCTCCCGGCAATGCAACGCCGCCCACCGAAGGACAATAATAAGAATGAAATATCTCCAGCTCCGCTCACCTTCTGTCCCACTTATCACCCTGGTTGCATCCGGGCTCATCCCCACCTATGCGCAAGCGGATTTCGCCCAAGACAGTAAAGCCGCACTGACCCTGCGAAACTTCTACTACAACCACGACCTGCGGGACTCCAAGGCACCTGCCCAATCGAAAATGGAGGAATGGGCTCAAGGGTTCATTTTCAAAGCACAGTCAGGTTACACGGACACGCCCATTGGCTTAGGTGTGGACGTGTATGCGGGCTTGGGCCTCAAGCTGGACTCATCCCCTGATCGCAGTGGCAGTGCGCTTCTACCGGGCGCCTACGACCGCGCAGGTGGGCCGCGCAAAGCTGACCCACGTGCGGTTGACGAGTACTCCGAAGCCACCGCTGCGGTGAAGATGAAAGTGTCCAAAACCGAGCTGAAGGTCGGTGGGCTCTTCCCGAAGATTCCCTTGGTGTACGCCGGCGATTCGCGACTTCTTCCTCAATTCTTTGAAGGTGCGATGCTCGATAGCAGCGAGATCGACCATTTCACCTTTAGTCTCGGCCAGATGAGGCAGGTCAACTATCGAGAGTTCAGTGGTTCCCGCGCAATGCAAACCGGTAACTATTTGAACGTCACCAGCGACCGCTTCAATTACATAGGTGGTACCTGGTCTCCCGATATCAGCCTGTCCCTCGCCATCTGGGGTGGACGCCTGGAAGACGTCTATCAGCAAGTCCTCTACACCGGCACGAAATTTGTGGATGTTGGGGGATGGAGACTATCAGGCACCCTCAACTATCTCGACAGTGATGAAAGCGGCGCGGCACGTGCCGGAAACCTGGACAGCCGCATGGCATCGGGGCTGGTGAGTGCGGCCTATGGTTTCCAGAAAGTCACACTGGGTTACCAGTACAACGCCGGCGACAGCGCCCTGCCCTTTCTTCACGATACCGATCTGCCCGGCGTTGCCAACGCCATTCAGGTGCTGCGGTTTGACCGCGCCGGAGAACGATCTGTGCAGGCTCGCTACGACATCGATTTTGCTGGCCTAGGTGTGCCAGGCCTGACTGCGTTCGCGCGCTACGTACACGGTGAAGATTTCGAAGTGAAAGGAGTAGCGGGTAAAGAGTGGGAGCGGAACATCGACGTGAGCTACGTGATTCAAAGTGGCCCACTGAAAAACCTGGCACTGCGCCTGCGCAACGTCGAGATTCAAGGAGATGCCACCGGGCGTCGCGATGAAAACCGCGTCATCATTTCCTATACGTTCGCGCTGAAATAGGATCAGGCCGGCCCACGCGTGATGGCCGCTGGGGCACCTCGGCTATCTGCGGGAGTGCTCATGACAGTGCCCGACCAGGGCGCTGTTTTTAGCGCATCACGGCTGACGGCCTGGCGCGCAGATGTGATGAACAAAGAGGCGCCATCCGCTCCACCAAAGCACAGATCCGTCGGTGATGAGACAGGCACGCCCAGCATCCGCTCCAGCGTTCCTTCGCGGTCGAACTTGACGATACTCCAGCCACCAGAGAGCGCCGTCCAGATGCTTCCATCTTCATCCACTGCTAGACCGCTCAACAAGCCAGAACCCTTTGGAAGCGTCGCGAATCGACGGACTTGCCCGGAATGTTCTAGCCGGAAGATCGTTCCTGAATCAGTCGCCAGCGCAAAGAGGTGACCGGCCTTGGAATCCCAGGCTAGCGCACTAACCGCTTCGCTGAATTGCCAGTGGCTATTCAACGTTCCGTCGCGCTTCACCTCACCTACCTTCCATGCACCGCCACTCATTCGAGTCGCGGCCCACAGCCGGCCTTCACGATCAGTGCAAATGCATGCAGGGGCACCGAAGCCGTACAGACCTCGGGATTTGACTGCTCCATTAACGATGAAGAAGTACTCATCGTCAGCGGCCACGAACAGGCCATCGGAAGTCAGCTCCATACCGGTGATGGGGCGCTCGGACTGAAAGACTTTCTCTGTACCTTTTTCGTCATGCCGGTAAATCGCGGGCCCTAATTTGTCCGCCCAGTAGAGACAAGATTCCTGCACGCTCCACCTCGGCAGGCCCCCAAGGAATGCCCATCTGTCACTGAGCGGTTGCAGCACATCGGGATTGGAAGGGTTGTGTCGCACCGCCAACTGGCTGCCGACTCTTTGCGCCGAGGCAGCAACCTCTGGGCCTATCAGATCAAGGCGCTCACGATCAAGACGATAGGCGGGGCCTGCAATGCTCAATGCGCCACGCACCTGACCCGACGCATCAACCACAGGCGCAGCAACGCATCGAATACCGAGCGCGATTTCTTCATCATCTATCGCATAACCACGCGCGCGGGTGACATCAACTTCAATGGCGAGTCGATGTTTATCCGTGATCGTCAGATGGGTAAGAGGTACCAACTGCATGCGTTTGATGAGGTCACAGCGTTCGGTGTCACGCATGGCGCTCAGGATGGCTTTTCCTTGGCCAGTACAATACATCGGCTTACTTTGGCCCATCGCAGCAGCCGAGCGATGACTGTGAGCACCATCACAGCGCTCAAGCGACAACACCTGATCACCCTCTCGTACAGCTAGGTAAGCAGTCTCCCCCGTAAGGTCGCGTAACGACCTCAACTCGAAGCTCGCTGCTGCTACCAAATCGGGTTCGAGCCATGCGCCCCGAACCATTTCTAAATAGCGGAACCCCAGACGGTAGCGATTGCTAAGGCCATCACGGCGAACCATGCCACGGTCAACGAGTAGTCGCAGAAGCCTGTAAAGCGTCGACCGGGGCAGCCCCATTTGTACTGCCAACTGCTGGGGATCAAGTCCCTCGGTAGACAGCCCAATCTTCTCAAGCAGATCGAAGGCCTTTTCAAGCGCTGCGGTGCCTTTGCTGGATTCCATCTGAGCATTCCTGATTTTTAAGGCAGGAATACCATAATCCGAAACGAAGCGGGCAGCCCGAAGGCGCATTCGCGACTTGAAGTACCACGTGGTGGGAATAACGATCAACCGAAACAGTTTCGATCATCTCAAATGATGAAATAGTCACTTACGATCAGGGGCACTCTCCGTCAAAAGTGAAGAGTTCACAACAGCCGTCCGCAAAAGCGGCCCACCACAGATCTGTTGGGAGCGACTCTTTCTCCTTTTTCTCTCACATTCTCCTGCGTGGGGCCGTTATGGTGATCTCCATCGATATCTATGAGACTACCATCACACCTCGACTGGATTCAGTTCGCAGTCTGCTCGACCGAAGCAACGGCAACTGGAGCCTGACCATCCTGTTTTGACTTCGCACGATTTCGTCGGTCTTGAGCGCGTTGTCGGGAGGCCTGCTGCTTCGCATGCTTAGCTTGAGTCGCGGTTACGATACCGACTGGTTGACCACTTAAGTCCAAGCGCGGTGCATTCTCCACCATGCTTGCCCAATACCGAGTACCCCGGCACCAAGTCGAGATCCCTAGCTTCAGCTGTTCCGTGGTTAACCCGAGCGACTCCAGGTGCTGCTCAGCATCCTTGAGAATGCCTTCTTTCAGCGGAACTTTTGGGGCCGGGTTAACAGGGAATGCTAGTGGAAAATGCTTCTGTAACGGCCAGATCGCTTCCACCGCTAGATCCTGAACACTAGGCTTACCCTGTGAGGAGGACTTGCGCTTAGGCTGTTTCACGCTATCAGACTTTTGCGGTTCTTTTTCAGCCCGCAGGCGGTCACGGAGCTCAGCTAGTTGTTCAAAACCCATCGTTAAATTCACTGCTCGAAGGTTGATTGCGGGGTGCAAGGATATTCCATGCAATGCTTGAGAACAGCTGAGACAGAAAGAAATCGCACCAGGTTTCGTAGCTGCTTGGCCTCATCGCGCGCGCATCACTGGCTATTGATATGGACGTTCCTTCAGCGCTTCAGGAAGTTCAGGGACTTTGGTCAGCACGTGACTGATGGCTCTCCCCTGTTGAGCTGCTCCAGCACCCGCCCGAGAAAACGGCGCTCTTCACCGTAGAAGAAAGCTGTTTGATCGTGGATCGCTAGATGCCTAGTGTTCTCCTCCCACTCAAAATACCAAGCGTCTGGTTTGTCGACATAGATACCAGGTCGGTCTGAGAATTGGTCACCGGTGATGTCAACGATCAGCCCATCGACTTCAAGCCAGGCATGTGAGGCTCCGTCCTTCATCCCGCAGACGTAGAAGACTTCGCCGATCCCCAAGGTGTTGCAATATTCGCCCATGAGCTCAGAAATGATTCCGCAGCATCCGCGTGGGAAACCTTGGATGTGCATGGGAACATTGCCGGTATCTACGACTATCTCGACGGCCAACCTGAAGCTCGTTGCCAGCTCAAGCACTGCTGAACGAAGCATTTCCTATCCCCCATAAAGAAGGGCCCCGTAGGGCCCTCAATTTGTACTCAAACGATTTACTGAGCCAGCCAGCTCTCGACCTTGTCAGAGCCGTACTGAGCCTTCCATTCTTTCAACACCTTGTGGTTGCCGCCCTTAGTCTCGACGACTTCGCCCGAGTGAGGATTCTTGTAAACCTTCACCGCCCGAGCCTTACGGGAGCCCTTGATTTCAACAGCTGCTGCGCCACGGCGGTTTGAAGAATGCGGATCGAGAATCGCGACAATGTTGCGCAAGCTGTAACCATATTCACCTAGCAGGTCACGAAGTTTCGTTTCGAATTCAATTTCACGCTTCAGACCATCATCGTTTTTCAGTGTTTCAAGCTCTGCCAATTGGGCAGCAAGCTGTTGTTCAAGCGCGCGGAATTCAGCGAGACGGGACATGTAACACCTCAGATATTTAGTGCTGCCAGTATAGTCAGCACTATCCAATGTAGACAATCGAAGGTGCCCTCCGACGCTTAATGCTCATGCTCACACCTTGCAGACCTGTGAGCTACCGGGTGCTTCATCTCAGCCTGCCATGGAGCTAGGAATTTTTCCCAATCGTGGGCATATGGGCCATCGAGGCCAACGATTATCTACGTAGGCCAGTTGGCAGAAGAGATCCCAGTCCCAGTCCGGAGCGTCCGAGCAAATCTCGAACGGGCCTCAAGGTTGCTCAGGAAAGGGAGTAGAGATGCTTGAGCATTGGAAAGGGTTGCCCATGCACAGACAAGTCAAGCTGCGGCAGGACGTTTTGAATCACGAAGTCGCTGCAGTCTTTCGTCTGGTACGTATCTGTGAGTTCGACGCAATATTCGTGGCCGGCCTCAGATACGAGTGCTAGCGAAATCAACTTCGTGTCTCGATTGAGCCGAGTGAACTCGCAGTCCAAAAATAGCTTCATCCCCTCCTCCCTGTGAGTATCTGGCTCATGTATGCCGGTGCACCTTTGGCAAAACGATCAAAGCCGACTGGTTTCTTTTTTGACTTTAACCTATTGCCTTGACGAGTCTATGTCTGCACTCACAGCTAGGGAGGTTCGCCAAGTATTGCGCGACGTCGCGTTTGGTCGGCGCATGATGTTTAGAGGTATGCGTGCGGTATTCGCTATTTTCGTTCATAACGTCATTCACCGCAGGCGATTGGAGTTAGGACTTAGACTTCCTAATCCCTCCCAACCAACGCGCCAATCTCTCACTGCCAACTAGAAGTAACTAGTTCCTTACAGCACTTGCCTTACTAGAGATCGGAGTTCACCTCGGGAACAGTGCACCTTAGCGAAGGCGGTTTGCTCTTCGAGCAATCGATTTGAACAAAAAGTAAAGCAAATTGGCATATTTTACTACCCTGCTATCCGCATTAATCTATGCCTCAGAGAATTCCTCACTGGAGCAGGTAATCATGACTAACTAAAAAGTTTTATTGGTCGGCTTAAAATACGGAAGCTTGGGTCATGAATGTGTCACTTTCGCCTACGAAGTAATGACTCAACCCAAGGCTGTATGCATCAATAGCTTAAGCTGATAGCTCCAGAATCACTAGGTTAGGTCGTTTAGGCATGGGGATGCTTGGTCGCCCTTCCCATGCCTTTTTTTTGCTCTACATCGGGAGGTTACTTATCATTGAGAAATGGCCGATGCCAGTGCAGGTTAGGGGGAGATCCGTCACCCTTGAGTAAGTCTTTCCATTGATGATGTTCCGGATTGAGTAGACTTTCATCCAGTTCTCCCTGCAATTTCATCCGAAGCATGACTAGTGGCTAAGTCGCGCAGGGCCAGGATCTGAGAGACCGAGAGGCGGTCTGAACGGCTGCGCGGCAGCCCACTCGTCATTGGGCGCAAACATATCCGTTACCTCTCAGTTTTAAGCTGTCCTTCAATGCACCGGATACCACACTGGATTTTAATCAGTAGCCTTACAGTCCATACTCTCGGTGCCTCTTGCGAGTGACTGTGAGCGACGATTCAAAATGGGCATTGCAAGGCTCACAAGTCCCAGCACCGCCATTCCCACGCCCACCCACAGCGGGGCCCGCAGACCGAAACCGGCTTCGATGGCGTGACCACCCGCCCAACTTCCAAAAGCCAGGCCGCCGGTAATGACCGATGTATGTAGCGTGTTCACAAGCGCATGTGGCTCAGCAGCCTGCATTACACGGGCGACCATTGCCGGGTTTAGAGCTACGCCGGTGAACCCAAAGGCTAGGAAGCAACTCAGGTTAAGCCAGCGAACACTCCCGGCCAAGGCAAAGCCACTCAACGCAACAATAAGCAGGACTAATCCCCACCCCAGTGCATGAAAGTTGTAACGGTCTGCAATCCGCCCAACAACAGTGTTGCCGATGAAGTTTCCGACCCCATAAAGGGCTAGAAGTGGCGCAACAGACGATGGCAGTACCCCTACTTCCTTGATCAGTATGGGTGTTATGTAACTGAAAGCTGCAAAAGTCGCCCCGATGATGCAGCCGCTGGTGAAAAAGGCGCCCCAGAGGCTGACGTTCTGGAGGCTGCGGATCTGCAACCGCAACTCAGGCTGGATGTTCGTTTGCTCGCCAGAAACTTGGTAAGCCACCCAGCAAGTACAAATAACTGACAGAATCGCTACAACCCAGGAGCTGGCGCGCCATCCGTAAATGTGCTCGACAACATTGGTAAGCGGCACTCCCGCGACAGGCGCTAGCATCAAGCCAGCCAGTACAATCGACACAGCGCGCCCTCGTGAATCTAGATTCACTAGACCCGCACAGATGGTCATGCAAAGGCCAATACTCGCAGAAGTAGCAACCCCCATGAAAACCCGTGCACCCAGCAACACCTCATACGTTGGAGCAGCAGCAGCCAGCGACGAGGCAGCCACAAATAGTCCCATTAAGCCCACCAAAGCATGCTTGTTGCCGATCCCACGGGACACTAAAAACACTGCGAGCGGTGGCCCACCCAGCGCCATGCCAAGCGCATGAAAGGCAATCAGGTTGCCGATTTTCGCAAGGCTGACTGAGAAGGCTTCAGCTAAGGCAGGCATGATACCGGCGACCATGAACTCACCTGTGATGAGTGAGAAAATGGTCAATCCTAGGAGGTAAACGGTGAGGGGGATCTTTGATCGGCTAGGCATGAACGACTCTTGAATCGAAGAACACGATCCCTGAGCAGGTCAATCAGGCTCGCCTGCCATAAGGGTGAGGTGCATAAAGGAAAATGCGGTGCACCTAAGAGCCACCAAAGCCGGCTAGCAAATCTGGGCATCCTGGATGGGGGGCCTGAATCGGCCTGCCTGCACATTCCATGTGAGCTTTCTGGGTCGTTATATTGACCGCCTCGGTCAATGAAATCTATAGTTACAGTCCAAACTCTCCCCCTGCGAGGCGATCATGCCAGTCGAAATGCATCACATACTGCTGGTTTTCATGGTCTACATCATTGGCGCAGCGAGCCCAGGGCCAAGCAACATGCGGATCATGGCTGTTGCCATGCAGGAAGGACGTAAATCAGCCCTTTGCCTTGCTGCTGGTGTAGTCAGCGGATCGCTTTTTTGGGGGAGTCTGGCAGCCACCGGCATATCTGCGATGCTGGCGGAGTACGCTCAGGCATTGGTAATCCTGAAGATCCTTGGTGGGGCATACTTGCTGTACCTGGGGTTCAAAGCAGCTCGTTCAGCCTTGAAAACGGATGAGCAGCTTGCCAATGGTTCAGGCCTGCCCCCGCAAGTTTCTGGATTCAAGCTTTATCAGCGAGGTCTGTTGATGCACCTGACAAACCCCAAAGCCCTCTTAGGCTGGGTGGCAACCATGAGCCTCGGTCTCGGTGCACAAGCGTCTCAGTCAACAGTGGCAATCATCCTGGCAGGCTGCGCAGTTCTCAGCGTTACCATCTTCTGCGGATACGCAATCATATTTTCGACTGCTCCAATGATTCGCGCGTACCAGCGTGCTCGTCGCGTCATTGAGGGCTCACTGGCCATAGTCTTTGGAGCTGCAGGCTTCAAATTGCTGATGACCCGTTTCTAACTCAACATTCTCTGCATTAACACAGCTTATGGGCCCCTTAACTTAGTAACAAACTTTAGTTCGAGTATCTGCTCCACCCACTTCTGTTCAAAAAAAGGCTACACACAGACATGTGTAGCCCTCGCAGTTAACTTTCAAACTCAATGCCGCCCTAAATTTCTTTTATTGTACTGCCCCCACGCAACAGAGCAGATCATCAACGTTTTCCAAAGGCTTATGAATTTTATCTTCATGGCGCTACCTACTATGGGTTCAAGATTGTGCCGTGATCAGCACTGATTGCGAGATCAGGCTAGGCACTTCAAGCCCTTAAGAAAAGCTATAATACCTAACCTAGGTTAAGCGCTTCTAATCCGGATACTGAGCATGAACCTTGTGCATCCACAGGTCGCGGCATTCATCGCTGTCTTGGAAGAGACAAGCTTTGAAAAGGCAGCCACTCGCCTATCGGTTACACCCTCAGCGATATCACAACGCATCAAGGCCCTGGAGGATCGCCTCGGCCAGGTACTCATCGTTCGAGAATTTCCCTGCCGCCCAACCCCTGCCGGTGAACGCTTATTGAGCCGGGTGCGTCCCATGCAGATCCTTGAAGCCGAGGCATTAGGAGACTTCCTGCCAGAATTCAGTAGCTCGGCTTTCGCAACCGCAATTTCTATAGCAGCGAACGATGACTCCCTTTCCACCTGGCTCATCTCCGCCCTGGCTAACATCCACCAAGAGCATGGCTACCTTTTTGATATACAACGAGATGATCAAGGCCACACACTCGAATTCTTGAAAAGCGGAGCTGCAATGGGTGCCATCACCTCAGAAGCCCAAGCCCTACAAGGCTGCCAAGTGCATTACTTGGGATGCATGAGGTATCACGCCATAGCCTCCCCGAAATTCGTTCAGGATTACTTTTCTGAAGGTCTGGATGCCAAGGGTTTCGGACAAGCTCCTGTCCTTTCCTACAACCGGAAGGACACACTCCAGTCATCGTTCATACGAGGCGTTACCTCGCTCGATGTAAGCCCTCCAGTGCACTACCTACCTACTACCACGGGCTTCATTGAGGCGGCAGAGCGCCACCTTGGTTGGTGTGTCGTCGCTCAAGGTCTGTTTGAAGCGTCCCGTAACGCAGGAAAGGTCGTAGAGATAGCACCAGGCAAGTATGTTGAAGTGCCCATGTATTGGCAGCATGTCGCAGTGCGCTCAGACACCTTTCTTGCATTTACCAAGGCTATTAAAGCAGCAGCTGCAACAAGCCTACACTTGTAATCAGGGTAGCCACCAATGCTCTCGATGGCAGCCTGGGGGCAAGCCTAGTATTCAAGCTCGCTCAGTATGTGAACCAGTCTCTGCCGAGTAACGGTAGTACAACACTGCATCGGCTCCCGCAGCTCGCCAATCAGTATCCCCTGAACCTCAAGAGCAGCCTTTACAACAGCCGGATTTGGCTCGGCAAAGGCCATCTGCATCCAGGGCAGAAGGCGATAGAACGTCTCTCGACCTCCAAACACATCGCCCCCGTCCAGTTGCTCCTGCATTTTTACGTAGAGATCAGCCCTGACATGGGCCGAGGCGGAGATAGCCCCCGCACCGCCCAGACACAGACTGTTGAACAGCTGAGAATCTTCACCAGCCAGCACTTGAGCATGGCCATCCTGGATCAATACCATCGTGGTTTCGCTATTGCCGCCACAATCCTTGACCGCCTGGATACGTGGATGCTGGACAATCCTTCTGAGTGTTTCCCGCTCGATCTGAGCTCCTGTCCTGTAAGGAATGTCGTAAACAATGACCGGGACGGAAGCTGCATCCGCGATCGCGGTAAAAAAGGACTCAATACCTTTTTGGGAAGGCCTGATGTAATACGGTGCCGGCACAAGCAGACCTGCAATTTGACGTGTCTGAATTTCCTTCTGGAATGCCAACATATCTCGCAGGTTGTTGCCCGAAAGCCCCATCACAACCTGCGATGGCCGAACCCAAGTGAGCACGGCATCGAGCACCGATAGCTGCTCAGCTTTTGATAGGGCAGCGGCCTCTCCCGTGGTACCACAGACCACAAACCCGGCAACGCCATCTGCCACAAGTTTCTTTACCAGGCGCTCTAAAGCGTCGAAATCAATCTCAGATGAGCGGAACGGTGTAACTAGGGCAATCCAGATTCCACGAAAATTCGACATGCAAAACTCCTATTTACTGACTGAATTCACCGTCAGAAGGGCTTGAGTCGAAAGAGGTCTGATAGGGATACCCAGTGCCGTCTGTCTCGTCAGCCCACCTGACAAGACAGCGCGCCTCGGTCAGATGAGCGGCTGTTTCTTGGATTTCTTAGCAACGTAAACACGCGCACACGCCGAACCCTTGAAGTTCGAAGTCATTATCGTGCAGTGGGATTGAGACATTACAGGTACTCGTTGCATAAGTGCTGAACGATCATCGTTGCTCATGAGCTCAGCGTCAACTGGCATTCTGCTCGTTTTTAAAAGGCATCTTTTAGCCAGTCTTTTTCGGCACTAAAACCTTGAGCTGGTTAACAGAGCGCATTTCACTGATCAACATTCCCAAGAGGATAAACCCCGCACCAAGGAAATTAAGTGTAGTTAACCTATCCCCCGCAAGAAAATAGCCAAAGGCTCCACCAAACACCGGCTCCGCCAGTAGAATCAAAGCTACTTTTTGGGGTGGTATCACTGTTTGTGCTTTGGTTTGAACAACGTAAGCAAGTGCTGTACTCAATATTGCAAGCAACCCAACAATCGTCCAGTTACCTAAATCACCAGGGACATCAAACTCACCCGCCCCAACACTCCAAACCAAAGAAAGCACACCAACGGTGAACAGTTGAATCACAGTAAAAGCCAATGGTGCGCCTGCGAATCGTCCCCTCGAAAGAACGACAATGTGAGCTGCAAAAAAAACAGCACATGCAAGTATCAGAAGATCTCCTAAATGCAGTGCAAAATCCTGAGCACTCAGCAGCCCCAAGCCCACTAATGCGGTTATCGCTCCAATCATCTGGAAGATGTTTGTTTTTTCCCTATTTACGAGAAAAAGAATCAATGGAGTAAAAACCACGGCCAACCCAGTAATAAACCCAGCGTTCGATGGGGAGGTGAGCTGAATGCCTGTTGTTTGAAATGCAAAAGCAACAAAGAGTACTGCACCTGCCACAAGGCCAGTTATCCAGTCCCTACCCTTTATTCTCATCAACGACTTGAGTGAAAAAGGTAATAAACTTGCCCCTCCCACCAGAAACAACCAACTATTCAGACACGAGGCTGTCATCCCTTGTAAATCATGCTTTGCGACGAAGCTCCACCCCCAGATGGCCGTAACTGCAACTAGCGCTAACGACCAAAATCTAGATGGATTCAAATTCGGCACCACTTATCCTTTTGTTGTAAAAGCTTTCTAACGTCCAATCTATGGTTTGCACCCAAATAGCCCGCCTTTTTGCAGCCGTAGGCTAGTTGAGTTTGCTCAAGACAAACGTGGTAACGGTGTTCTCAACACCAGGCATCGTCGCGATCAGATTCCACACTTGGTGCACGCGTTCCGGATGGGCGGCTTCGATCCTAACCATCAGATCGAACTCACCACTCATGACCTCGCACATCGTCACCTCTGGAATAGCCTTCACCCCTTTCACCACATCGTCCCCACGCATCCGATCATGTCGATACACGAAGATGATGGCACTGATTGGCGGAGATGGTTTACGCCCCTCACCTATGCGGATCGTATACCCTTGGATAGCTCCATCACGTTCCATGCGCTCAATACGCTGACGAACTGCATTGCGCGAAAGGTTAACTTTGGAGCCAAGCTCAGCATGGGAAATCTTGGCGTTAGCAGCCAGCTCAGCCAGGATCCGCTCATCTTGAAGATCGAGCAGACGTTTCATACAAGCTTCCTATACGCCTTGAAGGAAATGGGTAAGACCATCGATATCTCCCTCACTCAGCACAACATGATCGACAGATAAGGTTGGCGTAGCCGCCACGTCCCCATTCCACACCCCCAGCTCAGCCAAAAGCTGAGAAGACTTGCTGGGAGCAAGTTGAGCGAGGGTCACCATGGGGCTTGCAATGCTGCGCCGATGGAGTCGCGCCGCTAGAGCTCCGGTAGCAGTCTGAGGATCCACCGCTGTGCCAGCCTCTTTGAAAATAGTGAGCAACTCCTCCCTCACTTGGTCGTCGGCTACTGCATAGGAGTCAAACAGCATCCGAGCCTGCAACCACTGCTTGTTCCCGATGCTCAGCTTACCCGAGTCTTCGAAATTGGCCATGAGGTGTTGCACAGTCCTGCCATCACGGTCGTATAGCTCCCAAATGAATCTTTCCAGGTTGGAAAAAAGCGAAAAATCCATTGAAGGTGACAGAGAATGGCTCACCTCACGAGTCGAATAGCTATTCTGGTTGATAAAGCGATGAAGGGCATCATTGGTGTTCGTTGACACGATGACCTGATTTATCGCCAGACCCATTTTTTGAGCAATAAAGCAGGCGTAGATCTCAGCAAAGCTCGCCCCTGGAATACTGAAACCAACCGGGCGTATTCCTCCTCCCAACTGCAATGCACTATGGAAGAAGAAGACAATCTGCGCTAAAACTCCAACCCAATTCGTCGAGTTGAAACTGATAGGAATAACGTCATCTAATGGCCAAGCTCTAAGCACTCTTGAAACAAGTGTTTGGCAGTCGTCGAAGCTGCCGTCAACCTCAATCAACCGGACATGGCCTGAACTAGACGCCTTGAGCCCCGCCAGGCGATCGGCAGGCACTCCATCCCGAGGATAGAGAGCGACCACCTCGACATTAGCCACATCCTTAAAGGCCTCAACGGCTGCAAGCCCAGTATCCCCATTGGTCGCCCCAATGACGATGGCCCGATCAGGTAGAGTAAGAAAGTGAGCCACGAGCCTGGATTGAAGCTGCGCAGCGAAATCCTTGGAAGCCTGTGTAGGCCCATGGTGCAGCTGCAGAACCCACTCATTGGGGCCGATCTGCTGCAGCGGGGCTACGGCTCGATGATCAAAGCGCTGATAGCAATCTTTCAGCATACTTTTCAGAACAGCACTCTCAATTTCGCCTCCAACGAATGGCGAGATCACACGCAAAGCAAGTTCATCAAAAGGAAGCCACGACCAATTTGCGATGTCTTCACTATCAAAGTGAGGCAGGCTATTCGGGACATATAGCCCGCCATCAGACGCCAAGCCTGACAATACAACACTGCGAAAATTGGCAGGTTGTATAGAACCACGAGTGCTTACGTAGTCCATAATCACTCCAAATTAAAATAATCGAACATCCTGCGCTACTCGAACACTATGCTCAGCAGCCCTATAAGCACTTTATGCGCGGAGCATTAGCATTTAAACAGGACAAAACGCATTATTTTATGGCCAATATGCTCTAAAACGAGCAATTTGCTCGCGACGAACTCTTCGGCGGCTGAGAGCCTCTCTATTACCATTAAAAAAGGCCGCTCAAAAGCGGCCTTTTTTATACTTCAATTAATTCATGCCACCGATGAAAATTTCATCAGAAGTAGGCCACCGATAATCATGATTGCAGCAAGAACCCTAAGCATTCCGGCGGGCTCACCCAGAAATACGATCCCAACCGCAAACGCTCCAACTGCACCAATTCCCGTCCAAATGGTGTACGCGGTGCCCAACGGCAAGCTTTTCATTGAATATGATAGCAAGATGAAACTGGCAATAACTGTAGCAATAGTTACAACTGAGGCTCCAATTTTTGTAAATCCCTCAGACTGTTTCATAGAGAAGGCCCAAACAATCTCCAGAATTCCTGCGATGATCAAACAAAACCAAGCCATCGACGGCTCCCTATAGAAGCCGGGTCGTCCCGGCACGATTGACCCAATTAAACGGGGTCGTCCCCTGGGCAAAATAAACCTAGAAAATAAATCAAGCTTCAACTAACTCGGTGGTAATAACAGCACCAGGCATCATTTCCGATAAGCCCGCAACAAGATCATCTGCAGCTGCATTCAATGCCTCAATCGGCATCTCTGGCAGACTTTCAAGTATGAACCACATCTGCTTGGCCTCAGCATCCAAGCGGGTTCGAACGCCTTGGCGCCAGTTCCAGCGACGGCATGTAGCGCCCCGATCATCTCGCCAAATGACCTCACCAGCATCTGGCGACTCATTCGCAGGCTCACCACCTTTCATGGTGTCGAACTCTTCACTCCCATCAGCAATCGTCAACCGGGGCATGCCGACATAAGCGGAAAAATTCTCACCCCCTACTGGGATCGCATATTGAATGCTGATCGCATTGTAAAGGTCGACTATCGGATCAATCACAGGAAGCGCTCCGTCCTTCTTCACTCGTTTCAGCAGAGCTTCTGCGGAACAAGGAGTGCGCTGAGGTTTAGCACCGAATTTTCGGAATGCATCAGCCCAAGCTGCAAGGTGAGCATCACTCCAATTCGAGTTACCAGTCTCAACCACTTTGTACGCGCGTTCCATTGCTCGGGCTGCTACACCAGGATTGACGATCGGAGCGGCTTCAACCACAACACTGACTGCTCTAAAACCAGGAGCAAGCTCGGCAACCCTAGGGTCAATTGACGGATGTACAGAAAGCATCAGAGAATCTCCTCAAATTGACCAATTTAGAGCATTTTACTGACCAATGACCAGAAAAGTCAATATATCGACCGACCCAAGCATACATGTTCAGCAGGTGAGCGAAGCCGTTGCAAAGCGGCTCAGAGAGGCGCGCAAGCAGCAAAAAATCTCACTTGACGAATTGGCACGTCGCTCTGGGGTGAGCAAGGGAATGGTAGTTGAAATCGAAAACTGCAATGCCAACCCCAGCATCGCCATCCTCTGTAAAGTCTCTGCAGCACTGGGACTGTCGGTAGCCGACGTCGTCAATGTGGCAAGCACCCCCGCTGCCCGGCTCATTGAAGCGCAGGAAATTCCAACATTGTGGAACGGCCCCAAAGGCGGGACGGCTCGTTTACTAGCGGGTACCGCCGGGCCCAATATGATTGAGCTTTGGAAGTGGGAAATGAAGCCCGGAGAGTTTTTCGAGTCAAGTAGCCATCCGACTGGCACATTCGAACTGTTTCACGTTGAAAAAGGCACCTTGAAGTTAATAATTGATGGTGTTGAGCTCATTATCAACGAGGGATCCTCAGCAATCGCAAAAACAGATGTGCCCCATCAATATGTCAACGGTGCGAAAAGTAATCTAATTTTCAGCATGACAGTTGCAGAACTGCATCAGTGACGGTTTTTCTAAGGTAAAAAAAAGCCTCCTGGTACGGGGAGGCAAAGAGGGTTACCTACGAAGAATAGCTATCTGGGAGAGCGCATGAACTCTCCTGGATACGACTCATTTGCGGAAGGTTTCGTCCAAGGCTGCCGAGATGTCTTTGATCAAATCATCAGCATCCTCAAGACCAATCGACAGACGCAGATGGCCATATTCGAGAAATTCTTTCGGATAATGCTCGGAGCCTCCTCGCGCCTCAGGCCCTACGTGGACAATGAGAGACTCGTCATGACCAATCGAGACGGCTGAAGTGATGACCTTAAGTTTTGCAACGAAGCGGTTCTGGACGTCTGAACAACCTTTGATAGCAAATGCCATCACAGCGCCAAACCCCTTGCCTTCAAATTGGCGTCTGGCCAGTTCATGCTGAGGGTGCGACGGGAGGCCCGGGTAGTAGACGTAAGCGATCCGATCATCAGAATCAAGGTAAGTAGCCACCTTCTCAGCCGTAGCGAGATGCTGGCGGATTCGCAGAGGAAGCGTCACCGAGCCTCGCATGATCAGCCAGGCATTGAACGGCGAAATAACAGCCCCCAAGTCAACCAGGGCGTCATGCTTAATTCTACCAATCAGCTCTTTGCTGCCGATCACAATGCCGCCCATGGCATCACCATGGCCATTGATGTACTTGGTCAGAGAGTGAACTACGAGGTCAGCGCCCTTACTCAATGCATGGAAGAACGGCGGCGGAGTGAACGTGGCGTCAACCGACAGGAGGATGCCATGCTCTTTAGCAATGCCTGCCAGGCCTTCGATATCAGCGACCTTCGTAGTAGGATTTCCGATCGACTCGGTGTGAATCAGCTTGGTGTTCGGCTTTATTGCCTTACGCACCGCCTCCAAATCCCCCATATTCACAAAGCTGGCTTGAATGCCATAACGCTCAGGCAGCAACTCGGCGAACAAGCGCCACACTGCTTCGTAAGTCACATCCCCAACAACAATGTGATCACCACTTTTCAGGAACGTGAAGAACACAGAGTGCAATGCAGCCACACCTGTCGCGAACGCTGCGGCAGCCTCGCCCCCCTCAATAGCCGCTAGCTTCCTCTCAAGGCAAACCTGGTTGTGACCGGCATTTCGGGTGTATACCAAACCATCTGGGCTCGACCAGTCCATGTCCTCCGGATCATCTGGAAGACGATAAGAGTTCGCCATCACCAACGGAGTACGTACAGCTCCGGTGGTGACATCCATGACGTTACCGCCATGAACAGCTTGACTACTAACCCCCAATGTTGCCAGGTTTTCTTTATCTGGACGCATCTTAATACCCTCTCGCTTATTGAACTTTTTAATTAGGGCTTAAAACCCAAGCCATGACATGCCTCAGCATCATCGGTAGAAACCAACTCCTGCCTCTCATCAAACTTTAACTTTCCACTTGCAATATCATTCACGCGACCACGTACCAAATACCATCCGATCACAAGAATTGCACAGTAGAATGGGATAGATGCAGCAGAGTAAGTACCCACCGGGTAATCAAGAGCAATCAGAACAAATACAAGAACGAAAAACACCAAAGTCGCATAACCACTATAAGGGGCAAACATCATTCTGAATCTAGGCCGCTCAACAAGCCCCTTCTGAGACAGCTTATAGAGTTTTAGCTGACAAATAATAATTACACCCCATGCACCCAGCATCAAAATTGCCGTCAACGACATGGCGATCTCAAAAGCCTGATCTGGAAGGAATGCATTCATTGCAACTCCCACCAGAGAGGCAGCAGTGGTAAACATGATTCCAGCAAATGGCACGCCACTTCTATTCATTTTTACAAGAAAAGGCGGTGCAGAACCACTTACTGCAAGCGAACGAAGAATACGACCAGTTGTGTAAATACCAGCATTAAGTGATGAGATAGCTGCCGTAAAAAGAACCATATTCATGATTGCATCAGCGCCTTGCACACCAATGGCACCAAAGAAGGTCACTAATGGACTCACTCCTGGGACATAAGAGGAGCTTGGCATAAGCAAAGACAACAGCAATATAGTGCCAACATAGAAAACAACAATACGGAACACAACTGCTCGAATCGCTTTAGGCATAACCTTTTCAACATCCTTGGCTTCCCCCGCAGCTGTCCCGACAAGTTCAATACTACCGTAAGCGAAAACAACTCCTTGAATTAGGATAACAGCGGGCATGACACCATACGGGAACCATCCCCCATGGTCGGCGATCAGCTGAAACCCAGGAACATGACCATCAATAGGCGTTCCGAAAACAACCATATATACACCCACACAGAGGAATGTAACTAAGGCTGCCACTTTGAAGAAAGCGAACCAAAACTCCAGCTCACCGAAAATCTTTACAGATACTAGATTAATTCCAGTAATCGCAGCCAACACTCCTAGCGCAGATACCCACTGGGGTACATCTGCAAGAAAAGGCACATATGCTTTAAAAAAATTCAAATAGAGAGCGGTTGCTGTGAGTTCTGCAATGGCAACAGTAACCCAGTTCGTCCAATACATCCAACCAGCAGCATAAGCGAGCTTTTCGCCATAAAACTCTCGCGCATAAGACACGAAAGACCCTGTGGAAGGCCTATGGAGAACGAGCTCACCGAGAGCGCGGATAATGAACCATGCAAATACACCACACACAGCAAAAGCAAATACGAGAGACGGCCCCGCCTCTGAAAGTCGTGCACCGGCTCCAAGAAACAAGCCACTGCCTACCGCGCCACCGATAGCGATCATTTGAATTTGCCGGGCCCGAAGCGTCTTTTTGTATCCAACATCTTCTGCGCCGACATACTTTTTCTTACCCGAGCTCGCCGAACTGGCAAGTGCAGGTTCATTATCTTTAAAACTCATACCCTTACACCTTATTATTATATTGCAGTAGGGCCTACATCAATCGAGGCCCTACTTTAAGCAGCAACTTTCTAGAGAAACTTTAGGGAGCTACTCTGATGGCCCGTTCAGGCAAATGACCTTAGGCTGGGTCATGTCTTCATAAGCAAAACGCACGCCTTCACGCCCCATGCTGCCGTATTTGAAACCACCAAACGGCATGGCATCGAAGCGATAATCAGACGAGTCGTTGATCATCACTCCACCAGCTTCAAGCAGCTTGGCTGCCTTCATTGCGGTGTTCAGGTTGCTGGTGAAAATGCCAGCATGCAGGCTGTACTCTGGGGCATTCGCGAGCGTCAAAGCCTCTTCTAGCGTGCTGATCTCTTGCAGGATCACGATGGGGCTGAACACTTCTTCCTGCCAAACCTTGCACTCAAAGCTCACGTCTTCCAGTACTGTTGGGTAGAACAGCGTGCCTTCCCGCTTGTTGCCAAGCAGAACCTTGGCGCCCTTGTTTACTGCTTCCTGCACAGACTCTTCAGCTCGCTTTGCAGCTGCCTCCGAGATCATTGGGCCAACATCAGTCAATTCATTTGCCTGGTTCCCAACAATCAAGGCACGGGACTGCTCTATGAATTTTTCCTTGAAAATCTGATAGATTTTTGTATCGATCAGAATTCGTTGGGTGCCGATGCAGTTCTGACCAGCAGCCCAGTAGGCACCAGAAACGCAGGACTCCACGGTAGAATCAAGTTCACAATCCCCCATGACGATCACTGGCGCATTACCGCCAAGATCCATGGCCATTTTCTTCAAGCCAGCAGTCTTTGTAATCTGCTCGCCGGTAATGAATCCGCCGGTGAACGAAATCATACGAACAGCGCGATGAGCAACCAGAGCTTTACCCAGCTCAGCGTCACCAGTTGCTATTGAAACAACTTCTCCAGGCAAGCCAGCCTTAATAAGGCAATCGACCAACTTCAATGCCGACAATGGAGCAAGTTCAGAAGGCTTCAGCACTACGGAGTTGCCGCCTGCGATTGCCGGGCCCAGTTTGTGGGCAACCAGGTTCAATGGATCGTTATACGGAGTGATTGCCAAAATGACGCCCAGAGGTTCGCGAGTGAACCAACCCTGACGCGATTCGGAGCCAACATAAGAATCGAATGGAATCACCTCGCCTGCGTTCCGTTTAGCCTCTTCCGCCGACAGCTTGAGAGTGTTTACGCAGCGGAGAACTTCTTTGCGCGCTTGGCGGATGGTCTTGCCAGACTCAGCCGAAATCATCTGAGCAAAAGCGTCCTTGTCCTTCTCAACCAACGCAGCTGCTTGCTCCAAGATACGAGAGCGTTCAGCACGAGAAAGGTTACGAGCGATCACTGCACCGTGCTTTGCAGCCTCGATTACCAGATGGGCAGAGGTTGCCGGAACCTTAGCCACTACACCAATCACAGAGCCATCAAACGGGTTGAATACTGCGATCTCTTCGTAATCAGTGGACAGAGCCATACTCAAACTATTCATATTCAGATCGCCCGTTTAGTTTTGTTCTTGTGAATGCTGATAATGTCGGACAGCAGCGCATAGGCGGTTTCAATACGGCCTGCACCAGCACCAACCACAGTGATAGGGCCAAGAAGATTGGTTTCGAAAGTGACAGCATTCGTTGCACCACTTACCCCGGCCAACGCATCAGAGTTCTGCAGAAGCTGCGGGCTAACCGAAGCAGTTACGGTGCCGCTTGCACTGCGCTGGGCACTACCGATGAGTTTCCAACGGGAATCTTGGCGAGCGGCATTCTCAACGTCGGTCGCAGTAATCTTCGAGATTCCTTCACAGCAAACATCATTAGGAGTCAGCTTCGCTCCCAGTAGCTCGTTAGCAAGGATCACGACCTTGAGTCGAACATCATGCCCTTCTACGTCCGCAGTAGGATCTGCTTCGGCATAACCCAGATCCTGGGCCTTCGCCAAAGCGCTACCGAAGTCCAAGCCAGCTTGCATACTGCTCAAAATAAAGTTAGAGGTACCGTTAAGGATGCCTTTGAAACCAGTAATTTCCGAACCAGCCAAGGTTTCCTGCGCCATGCGAATCACGGGAGTACCGCTCATCACGGCTCCTTCAAATTCGAATGCAGCACCGGTGCTAGCAGCCAGCTTCTTTAACGCAGCGGAATGCAGTGCCACTGGGCCTTTATTGGTCGTTACTACACTTACACCCTTTTCCAAAGCCCAACGACAGAAGGTATTGGCAGGTTCACCATCCACTGGATTTGTGAAGGTTGCTTCAGCAACAATATCTGCCCCTGTGAATCGAATGACAGTCTCGTTGGCGGGTTCAGCACAACCGTTATCCAAAGAGGAGAACGCTCCCTTTGTAGCCGGGACAGCTACTAGCGCTTTAGGATCAATGCCTTCTTTTCCAATTACCGAACCTAGGAAAATGTCGCTGACACCTACGATTTTCAGAGTAAAGCCAAGCTCTTGAGCCCAGACATCATTCTTTTCGGCTACCAGTTGAGCCAGCGCTCGGTTCACACCACCGAAACCCAGCAAAGCAATTTTGTATTCAGTCACAGTAACGGCCTCATTTTGTTATTAATCACTGGAGGAAATCGTAATCTGCAGCCCTGCTTAACCAAATATGCCAAACCGACTTATTTCACTGGCAAAACGCTCGTATTCCATGTCAATTTGCCCGACGCTTATTTTGTATGGGACAAAACAAAAGAGGTGACGGTATCCATCACACCTGGCAAGCTTGCAATATCAGCCCACACCTTATTGATACGATCAGAAGAAGTCGCCTCAACAGTCAGAACAATATCCAAATCCCCACTCATGACATTACAAGCGACAACTTCTGGAATTCCAGCAACAAAACGTACAACCTCTGCTCCCCGCATACGATCTTGGCGATATACAAAAACCAAAGCTCGTATTGGAGGATGCTCTGAGAAAGCTGATCCTTTTACAATGGTATAGCCTTTGATATAACCATCTCGCTCTAAACGTTCGATCCTCAAACGGACAGCGTTTCTAGAAAGATTAACTTTCATCGCAATATCGTTATGAGCTAAACGCGAATTCCAAGTAAGTTCTTCTAGAATCTTTTCATCAACTTTGTCCAAAGTGCGTTTCATCGCCACCTCCGGATCGCGCAAAGCAATCATTCAAATTTAGACTTTGATTCAGACATCAAGGCGCCCCCCCTCGATCCTGACAGGAGCTAGCCAGCAACCCTGGCAAAGATGAGTCCCTCCATCCGTATGCACGAGACCTACATTTTCATCAGAGCAAGCAGCTGCAGTCGTCGAACGTTGACACAGATTCGTGGTATCGACTGTAAAAGTCAATATACTGACCGACGAATCGCCACCCTGTCCGCAGGCTGGCTGGTCAACCCAGTATGACTTTGATGAAGCGGAGGATAAAAAAATGACTGCAGCAAGTGTTTTCCACTCACTATTCAAATACAAAGCTTGGTCAGAATCTGAGCTGTTCAGAATTTTGGCAGCGTCACCCAAAGCGCCAACTAGCTCAAATATGCCAGATGCACTTTGGCATCTGGCACATATCAATATTGTTGATAAATTATTTATTGGCAGACTGCAAGGAGAACTCATGCCATGCAGCTCGACTACTACCGAAGAGCCACAAAGCATAGTAGATCTATCGTTCAAATTTGCCGAAGCCAATAACTGGTTTATTAACTACACAAAAAATATTACTGAGACTGAACTCGACAAAAGATTAACCTTTGTTTTTGCAGATGGCAAAACAGGGGATATGAACAGATCTCAAATGCTAACCCATGTTTTGTCTCATGGATTATTACATCGCGGGATGGTTAGCGGCTTGCTTCCTTTTGCAGCTGCAGAAGGTTGGCGCGACCACTTCACTACATTCTTGAAAGCCGAACAGTAATAAAGAAAGACTGGGCGTTACACGGTAGCGCCCCCCCATTAACCACAAGTGACTGAGTATTTGATCTACTTCTCCCTAGTGACAGCGAGCACTGAGCAGTACTGCTGAGCACTCGCAATATCACTTAGGCGAGTTCAAGTTCTTTAATTACCAGGGCAAGCTTCTCGCGAATGACACCACTGGCACTCTTGAGCGGGGCCGGCAGGCAAGCCCTATTCACCAGACCTTGCAACTCTGCTGCAGCAGCGACTACTCGTAGGCTTCCGCCACATTCCGCAAACAGGCTCCAAAGAGGCTGCAAGCGCTCGGAAAGCCGGATAGCCTCTGCGCTGTCCCCACCTCTAGCAGCCCGACTCAGCTCAAGAGCTGTACGCGGGAACAAGCCACCGATCACCGAGTACCATGCTTCACAACCAGCATTCAGCCCTGTGGCCGCAGAGGAATCACCACTCACTCCAATCGTGACGTAAGAAGGAATCAGCGCCCGAAGCTGATCAACTCTAGCTCGGGCCTGGGTCACAGATGCCGGCACACCCGGAATTTTAATGGAACGCACATTCGGAAGTTGCGCAATCCTGCCGTGCAGAGCATCAGAGAAATGGAAGTTGGTGGTACCTGGATTGTCATAGACACAAAGAGGCACAGAGAGGTTGGCTGTAACAGTCTTGTAGAGGTCATACACCTCTTCATCCTTCAGCTGCTGGTAAGACATAGGAGCTAGCAAGACACCATTCACCCCAGCTTTTTGTGCGTCTTCAGCATATTCCAGAACGTCCCGAGTACGAAGCGCGGCGATACTCACCATTACTGGAATCTTCCCAGCATTCTGCACAGCGAGCTGGGCTACCTTCGCCCGTTCAGCCCGGGAAAGGTACGCATAGCTGCCTGTCGAGCCCAAGGCACCAATAGAATCCACACCAGCCTCCACAAGACGTGTTACCAAGCGAACGAAGCCCGCTTCATCAATCTTGTGCTCATCCATGGGAGTCAACGGGAACGCACTCAGTCCGGTAAACATAGCTACAACCTCCGAATTTCAATGTGAAATCACTTTCTTTGGCGCGAACGCATCCGTATCGCCGTATTGGCGGTTTACGAAAATCCAAATCAGTCCTGCCGCAAATTAGAAAAAATCCGCTTATCTAAGCCGCAATCCAATAACCCAATTTCCGTCCATCAAAGGTAGCTGCCTGCCAACCGGGGCTGGTCGATCTGCCAGCAGGGACGTTCCTTCCGGCCTTAGACACCGAGCTGCCAGGCCATGTTTCGATCGGTGCTTCAACCTCGTAGGCAGAAACGCTAGAATTGTCCTAATCGAAATCCTACATTGGCATAGGACAAAAGTGAAGATCACAGGTAGCACTGCAGCAGAAATTTATGAATGCATCCGTGAGGCCGTTCAGGTTGGAACGCTTCAGCCAGGAGACTCCCTACCACCCGTCCGGGAACTGGGCGAGGAACTAAGCCTCAACCGAAACACGGTTGCCGCTGCGTACCAACGCCTTGTGAAAGCTGGCATCGCTATGACACAAGGCAGATATGGCACATCCATTTGCGAACAGCCTCAGGCGGGTGAGCAAGAGGGGCTAAGCAAAGACACTGCACTTATTGATCTTGCTGATGGAAATCCCGATCCGGATGCACTCATTGACATTTCGACATACATAAGTGGGAAGTGGCCAAGGCCTTTCCTCTATGGTGATGAGACCGTTCTGCCAGAACTGCATCGCTGGGGAAAAGAATGGTTGGCACAGGACTGCCCGACAGGATTCGAGTTAGAGCTGGCACATGGTGCTGTTGACGCGATTGAGAGACTGGCAGCTGCTCACCTTGTCTCAGGTGACAAGGTCGCCGTGGAACAACCATGCTTTCTGGGAACTATCAATGCATTGAGGCTCTCAGGTATGCACGCTGTGGGCGTGGCAATCGATGAAGAGGGAATAGTTCCCGAATCGCTGGAGGCAGTATTAAAGGACGGAGCGAGAGCCGTTCTGATCACCCCAAGAGCCCACAACCCTACCGGATGCAGCCTTTCTAACTCCAGGGCAAAGGAGATCAGCAAGGTTCTTGCTCATTATCCCAACGTATTTGTGATTGTGGATGATCACTTTGCGCTGCTGGCAGAAACCGCTTATTACTCAGTCATTCCCGAGACGTCGACTCGGTGGGCGTTAATTCGATCTCTTTCAAAGGCCTTAGGGCCAGACCTGCGCGTAGCATTTCTAGCTTGTGATGCCGGCACTGCTGAACGTCTTCGCACACGTCTTGCACCTGGTATGACATGGGTGAGCCACATACTTCAGACCATCATTGCTCGATGCCTTATAGACAAGGGGACAATCCCCCACCTAAATCAGGTACGACTTCAATACAGTGAGCGTCGGGCAAATCTCCGTCGCCTGCTCGATGGGATAGGTATCAGCTCATTTGAGTCCTCAGACGGATTCAACGTCTGGATTCCCATTCAAGGGGATCTCAAAGACGTCGGTTACGAGTTAGCCAAACGCGGCTGGCTGGTGCGGTTAGGCAGCGCATTTACGGTTCAAGACTGCCCTCAAGCTCTCAGGGTTACCGTGTCAAAGCTCCCAGATGACCTCGCCCAGGCTTTTGCAACGGATCTTAAGGCCTCACTCTTACAGCCCAAGCCAGCACCATAACCTGACCCCACCTACGTTTCTCTCAGCGAGAATTCTGAGCGCGAAGCGTGGGCAGCCGAAAGCGTTTACGAAGCACTGCATGGAGGTCAAAGGCGACTTTTGAAGTAAGTCGCCTACCTGTCGAGAAAAAAGTCCATCTTCAAAACCGGGCCGACTCCAAGGGTCGTCCAGGCATCTGACCAATGGTCATTATATTGACTTTTGCAGTCATATGAACCTAGAGTCTCACTGCGATGCCGAGACGGCCTTTGGACAATCGCAGCGGATTCAGCCTTCTGCCCGATACACCGGTGCAGCCTCTCCAGCTTGCCATTCAGACAAGACAATCGACACCAGCACCATTGTCCAGAAAAGCGGATATTCCCACCCGCCTCCAGTGTTGCTAAACAACCAGCCATTAGAGGAATGCGCCCATGTAGCCCCAAGCAGAACCGGGATCGCTGCTAACGCGGCATAACTAGGCTTCACTCTGAGGACAAGCATTACACCTGTAACAATCTCGACAAGCAGAGTGACCCAAGCCAAAAAACCTGGGAGGCCAATCGACTCAAAAAATGAAACTGTACCACTCATGGTGAATACAAAAACTTTGAGATAGAGCGAATGGGTTATGAGTGCTATGCCAGCTGTAAAAGAAAGAATGAAGCTACCAAGGCGAGCAGTTTTAAATTCAGTCATGTGATTTCCTTTTATTGAACACAGGACTCAACGCCCTGCTTAGCGATCATTCTGGGCAAGTATTTGGACAAGAACAATCTGCACTTTTACTAAATAGGAATGCACAAATGCACAACTGGGACTGGGATGACCTTCGCTTGATTCTTGCGGTGGCTGAGCATAAATCATTTGCAGCAGCAGCGAGGTTACTTAATGTCAACCACACCACCGTACTGCGACGAGTCAACACATTTGAGCATGAGCATGGCCTACGGATTTTCAATAGGCTTTCAGCTGGTTATACATTAACTGAAGCAGGAGAAGAATTGCTGAGAACCGCCGAGATCATGAGAGAAGCAGTCAGCAACCTAGCATTCAGATTTGAGGGAAAAGATCTTAAACTAGAAGGAACCCTTCGAATCACTACATGTGACACGATTATGGGCTCCATACTTCCAGAAATTCTGGAAAGATTCAGCAAGCTACACAAGAAAATTGTTGTTGAATTATCTACTGGAAATTTTGTGACTGATTTGGCTCAACGGCACGCAGATGTAGCAATAAGAACTGGAGACAACCCTAGTGAATCTCTAATTGGAAGGCATCTTGCTGATGTCCGTTTCGCTTTGTATGCCTCTGATGAAATAGCAAAAAAAATTGCGGGAACAGATCCTCTTGATTTCAATAGCTGGATTTCACCTGACTCCACTTTCAGCCAAATGGCGATTACAAAATGGATTCAATCAGCGATACCTGCCAATTCAATAGTCTTTAAGGCAAACTCATTGATTTCTTTGAGGCAAGCTGCCATTGCAGGGATGGGAATAGTTCCCCTACCCTGCTATTTAGGAGATAATACCATCGGACTAACCCGGCTGGCATCGCGAGCCCTGGATCAATTTAAAACCGGCCTATGGATTCTGACCCATAAAGATCTCCGTCATACCGCTAGAGTACGCGAATTCATTTCATTTGTTAGTGATGAACTACGCCAACACTCTTTTTAGAGAATACGACTTGGCCAGTACTTTCAATTTAATGGATTATGTCCGAAATGATCCGACCAACTCCTTGAGGCGCACAGCTTGAGATTCCAGACTCGTGCAGGCACTCAATGTTAACTGAAGATTTTTTACGCTTTCTGCATTTAAACCATTAATCTGGGCTATATCTTTGTTTAGGGACTCAATAACAGAAGACTGCTCTTCAGTCGCAGTTGCGACTGCCATATTCATTCCATCAATATCGCCCACGTGGTGATTGATAATATTGAGATAAACCCCAGCTTCATTAGCCACAGCCATGCCTTGCTCGCTGAGTAGCTCACCCGTATTCATCCGATTGACCGCCTCACGAGCTCCCGTTTGAAGCACCTCGATCATCTCGTGAATCTCTTGGGTGGAAGCCTGAGTTCGGTAAGCCAGGCTGCGAACCTCATCAGCCACTACTGCAAAACCTCGTCCAGCCTCTCCAGCTCGTGCAGCCTCGATTGCAGCGTTAAGCGCTAACAGATTAGTTTGCTCCGAGATTCCTCTGATTACTTCTAAAATTCGCCCAATGGTGACGGTTTTCTCGCTCAATGATTCAACGCTGCTGGAAGCATGACGAAGATTTTCAGAAAGCTCATTCATCTTCGAGATAGTATCAACAACAACTATTCCTCCTTCATGGGACTGACCACGTGCCTCAGCCGCTTGCATTGAAGCACCACCTGCGTTACGGGCAATCTCTTGGGCAGCCGCCCCCAATTCGTGAATAGCTGTAGCTACACTATCTGTCCGCTGAGCTTGCTCGCCAGACATCGACAAAGAGTCTGCAGAAGATTTTGTCACGTGTTTCACCTCTGCAAATACTTGCTCAGTAGCAGATGACACCTCACAGATCGAATCATATATCCGCTTAACAAAAATATTGAAGTCCTGAGCCAACAAACCGAACTCATCCTGCGATTTTACATTCAGACGTTTCGTTAAGTCTCCATCTCCCTGCGCTATGTCTTTCATCGCCTCGCTGATACACCGCAACGGGCGCATTAGCCAATAGATCAACACACCCAACAGCACTATGGTCACTACTACAGTGCCTGACGTAGCGAAGAAAGCTGCAACCCGAAAACCAGTCAACTCGTGGAGGGCTTTGTCTTTATCCAGCGCTAAGCCGACATACCATTTCACCGCCGGTAAGCCTTCAATGGGAGAGAACATCACTAACTCACTTTTCCCCAACCGCTGAACCTCAATGAGATCACCATTGAAACCTCTCCGGTCACTAGAATACTCAGAAACAAAATCCTTCATGAGTAATTCACGATTAGGATGAACCAGTATTTTCCCATCTGAATCGACCAAAAATGCGTAGCCCACTCCCTTGAGATCCACTGAGCTTATAATTTTCTCCACTGTATCGAGCGTCAAATCTCCCGCTACAACGCTTTGAAGATCAGCACCATTAATAACCGGAGCTGCTATGGTAAGCATTAGCTTTCCATTAGTGTCGTCACGATAAGGCTCAGTCAGAATAGTTTGTTGCTTGTCAGCTGCAACCTTAAACCAGGGTCTGGATCTCGGATCATAATCATCGGGCATTTGATCTTGAGGTCGTATAAAAAATGACCCGTCCACTCCACCAATGTAAGTAAATGCAAAAACAGATTTCAAGACAGATTGATCTAACACAGCGCTTAGAGCTTCCGGGCTCGCCGGGGCAGCTAGCAATTCTTTCAAGCTATCAATCAGAAGTAACCTTCCGGACATCCATAGGCTAATGCCATTAGCTGTTGAGTTACTGAGGCCTGACAGCTGAGTTTCGATGCTTCGATACAGCGCAACCCTCTGCAAGCTATCATTGTAAATAGAAAAACTGGTAAAAGCGGCAATCACCACCAAAGCGGCGGACAATATAATTTTGTGGGAAAATTTTAATTTCATTGACGACTACCTTATCGCCCAAAAAAAAGCCAACCGAAATAATCGATTGGCCTGAATGCGAATAGATTGTACTTATTTCAACCCAGTCGAGAGAAACTGCTTCAAGCGCTCACTGCGCGGATTGGACAAAATATCGGCGCTGCCTTGCTCCTCAACCAGTCCTTGATGAAGAAACAGTACTTGGCTAGAGACTTGTCTGGCAAAGGCCATTTCATGAGTCACCATGAGCATCGTTCTCCCCTCCTCTGCGAGCGTCTGAAGCACCTTCAGCACCTCACCTACGAGCTCTGGATCCAGGGCTGATGTAGGTTCGTCGAAAAGCAGTATCTCCGGCTCCATTGCCAAGGCCCGAGCGATCGCCACCCGCTGTTGCTGACCTCCCGAAAGAAATCCAGGGTATTGCTCTGCAACCCTTGCTGGAAGACCAACTTTGTCCAGATATTGGCGAGCAACCTTTTCTGCGACAGCTTTTTTCACACCTAATACACGCTGAGGAGCCAACGTTATATTGTCCAAAACGCTCAAGTGACTCCACAAATTGAAATGTTGAAATACCATCGCCAACCGAGTCCGCAGACGCTGCAACTCACTTGCCTCAGCTATGCGTAGCCCATGCTTATCTTTAACCATTCTGATTTCACGGCCATCAAGTGTCATTGCACCATCAGTAGGTGTCTCCAAGAAATTGATGCACCGTAAAAATGTGCTTTTGCCAGACCCACTTGAGCCTATCAGGCTGACGACATCCCCCTTATTTGCCTTCAGGGAAACGCCTTTAAGGACTTTGTGATCGCCGTAGCTTTTGTGAAGATTATCAACAGTCAGCTTATAAACATATTCTGATCCCAGGTTGATGCGTTGAGTTTGTTCGATGCTGTTTGAGGTTATTAAACTGGTCATGCTCAAAAATCCTATAAGTCAATGGGCCGGGCCCAAGAACGACAACCAGCGTCGCTCAGCGAGTCGAAAAAAGCCAACAAGTGCAAATGAAACGGCAAGATAAATGAGCGCAGCTAAACCGAACGCTTGAAAAGTCAAAAAGGTTTCCGAGTTTGCATCACGTGCCACTTTCAAAATATCTGGTATCGTTGCAGTAAAGGCTACTGACGTGGAGTGAAGCATCAGAATGACTTCGTTGCTGTAATAAGGGAGTGCCCGCCTCAGTGCTGATGGGATGACAACAAACATATACATCCTCCACCCACTCAGGCCATACGCCTTGGCCGCCTCCACCTCGCCGTAAGGTATATTCCTGATCGCTCCTGCAAATATCTCCGTTGTATAGGCACATGTATTTAATGCAAACGCAAGAATCGTGCAATTCATTGCATCTCTGAAAAAAGTATCCAGGACTGGCTGAGAGCGAACTGCTGCAATACTGTAGATTCCAGTATAGCAAATCAAAAGCTGAATATAGAGTGGTGTGCCCCTGAATAGATAAGTGTAAAATTGAACTGGCCAACGCAGATACACATGTATCGAAACTCGGGCAATGGCTAGCGGGATCGCCCCAATAAACCCCAGGATAATTGATGCGGTCAATAGCCATAGCGTCATCGCTAGGCCAGTTATCCCTGCTCCATCCGTGTACAAGAATGACTTCCAATACTCTTGCACTAAATCGATCATTGCAGAGCCTCGCGTGAACCGGCTGAATACTTACGTGAAAGTCTACGCAATATGCAGTTGGAAACCGTTGTAATAAACAAATAGACTAGACCTGCCAGAACAAGGAAAAAGAAAAGCTGAAATGTACTTTTTCCGGCGTCCTGCGCAGCTTTCACAAGATCTGCAAGTCCAATGATTGAAACGAGAGCGGTCGCTTTCAATAGCACCAACCAATTATTACCTATCCCAGGCAGCGCGAAACGCATCATCAGTGGAAAACTAATTAGGAAAAAACGCTGTGATCGCCCTAAGCCGTACGCAATAGCTGCTTCTGCTTGCCCCTTAGGTACAGCCAGCAATGCACCACGAAACGTCTCAGTAAAATAAGCTCCGTATATAAAACCCAGGGTTATCACCCCAGCTGCAAAGGGATCTATTTCTACATAGTCCCACCCAATATATTTAGTAAGTTCAGTAAGCCAGGTCTGCAAGCTGTAAAAGATCAGCAGCATGAGCACCAGATCAGGTACCCCACGAATGAGCGTGGTGTACAACTGTGCGGGCAATCTGAGCACCCGTAGTGGTGAAAGTTTTGCACTAGCACCAACCAGGCCCAGCACAACACTCACTACTAGGGACAGTAGGGAGAGTTGTAAGGTCATCCAAGTGCCTTTCAACAAAAGCGGCCCGAAGCCATAAAAGCTGAGCGCAGATAAGCCCGTAGCTTCCAAAACGTTTTCAATCATGATCAACAGACTCTTGATGAGATGAAGCGCCTACCCGAAGTAGGCGCAACCAGTCACTTACCGCTATAAAGGTTCAAATCACCAAAATATTTCGACTGCAGTCGATCATAAGTCCCATTTTCATGGATGGTCTTAATGGCGGAGTTCAATTGATCCTTGAGGTCATCATTCCCCTTCGCTACCGCAATAGCTGTAATGGAAGGCAGTAGTTCGCTGTCCACCTGTTCACTCATTTCATAATCTGCACCTTGCGGTGAGTTTAAGAAGCCAGCTTTGGCTTGAAGTGAGTCTTGAATAGAGGCATCTAGGCGACCAGAAACCAAGTCATAATACACTTGGTTCTGGTTCTGGTAGGACTGCACTTTCACGCCCGCCTTTTTCAACACCGCTTTTGCATAACCTTCCTGGATGCTGCCCTGAAAGAAGCCAACACTTTTTCCTTTCAGCGACTCTACATTAGCACTAAGCCCCGAGCCTTTCTTATAAACGTATGACGTTGGCCCCGAGAACAATTCATTGGTAAAGTCTACGGCTTTTTTTCGTACGGGCGTTACTGTCATAGAAGACAAAATACCATCAAACTTGTTAGCACGCAGACCAGGAATAAGTCCATCAAAATCGCTTTCTACCCACTTACACTCAGCTTTCAACTCTGCGCAAATGGCGTTACCTAAATCAATATCAAACCCAACAAGGCTTCCATCAGGAGCCTTCGACTCAAACGGTGCGTAGTTTGCGTCCACACCAAAACGGATTTCTTTATATTCTTTTGCTTGAACAAAGCTGACACAGAGGGGTAGCACTGCCAAAGCAGTGAGCTTACGAAGCGCGATCATGGAGTTGTCCCTAGGTATTGTAATTAAATTAAGGGCATGCTGCTGTTTTTTTCACTTTCATAACACTGAGTTAATGCAAGCACTAAGCAAGCTATAGGGCGTCTATTTTTTCAAAGTAGCCTTAGCTAAGCCGATCCAGCTCTTGCTCGCAGTTTCCATGCTACGCCTTCACGCAGCCTGTTCAAGATGGCAATAAGCTCAACATGATGAGCTTATTGCTCGTAAATGCTAGCAATAAGCTCAGATGAACCCATATCACAAGTTTCGCCCCCCGCCCTGTGCGAGACCGAGGTATATTTCCATACAGAAGGTTTTTTATAATTAAAATGTCGAGCAAAGACATCTTCAACCACTTTCCTACGGTTTTCCCCAGCTAATTTAAGGATGTTACCAAGTAGTATCACTCGACCGCTGTACTATTGTGTAGTTTGAGGTTCTTTATTTCTGGCGAGTCTGCACAGTCTCCTTTTTCGCCAACTGCAGTCTCAATCTTTAGAGCTGATAACGCAGCCAATAAAAAAAGGCCGTTTGGGCCTTTTTTGCAATCAAACCAAACTTAGCTGGTCAGCCAAGACTCAACGGTCGCGGAGCCATGTTCTGCCTTCCAATCTTTCAACGTCTTATGGTTGCCGCCTTTAGTTTCAACAACTTCCCCAGTGTGCGGGTTTTTATAGACCTTCACCTGGCGAGGCTTGCGACTACCGGCTTTGGACTCAACCGCTGGAGCGCGACGACCTGCTTGTGGATCTAGCAGGTTGATCACGTCCTTAAGACTGTAGCCATACGTTGCGAGCAAATCGCGCAGTTTGGTTTCAAACTCAATTTCTTTCTTGAGGCCTGCGTCACCCTTGAGGGCTTCCAGAGCCTGGAGCTGTTCGGCAAGGTGTTTTTCGAGTTGGCGAAATTCCGCAAGTTTTGACATGACAGGTCTCGATTAGGTAGGTAACTAAGAGTGTATTGCAGTTCTGCATTTTGTGCCCGCTTCGTGACCGGGCTAGGGCAAATTATGAATTAGAAATAATTATGGCTCAGCCATAATTCCAAATAATTTTGAAGAGCACGTCGTTCCCCCGACAAATACTGTCGACTCTCGGTTTTAGTCAGTCGTCAGCATCGGACGCCAGCGAGAGTGGCTGAACCAGATGCGAGCCCTGATTACGAACATTCCCCACATCCTTCGCAACCTTGTACCAATGGAAGTCTGTAGCGGGCCTGCAGTGCTCCAGTGCTAATTCGCGAGCACGTTTAGGTGAGGTGCCGGGATCGACCCATTCGCGGGCGTGCTCAGGAGCCAAAACCAGCGGTTTCCGATCATGGATATCTACCATTCCTTGATCGCTGGCGGCGATGATGATCACGAAACCGTCTCTATCATCCGGCTCCAGGCCTTCGTGCACCTCAGCCAACCCTGCGAAGAACATCGGAATTTGCTCTTTCAGAGTTATAAAATATGGCTGCTTTTTCTTCGGATCTTCTTCGTCCTTGACCCATTCGAACCAGCCGTTCGCCGGAGCAAGCACGCGTCCGTTTGGCCACAGCCGATTGAAAAACTTGCCGGTGATGACCGTCTCGACTCTGGCATTGATAGGGTCAGGACGCTTCCCCTTCGCCCAGAAAGGCGCCCATCCCCATTTGATCTTATCCACACTCAAGCCCTCTCGAACGGGCCGAATTATTTCTACCCGAGTCGACGGTGCCACGTTGTACCGCTCAACGGGCCAAAGGTCATAGCCATTGATCACCAGCTGCTTTGGCGCAAGCTCCTTGAGGTAGTGATCCATGGGTTCGTAGATCGAGTAGCGTCCGCACATGGTGTCACCCGTCGAATTGTCGTACCTAAGAGATTGACCGCAAGCGAACTGAATCGTTAACTGTATATACGTACAGTCAACCACCTCTCAAGGCTTGCATCATGAGTATCACCATCCTCGGCCCACTCGCGTCTGGCGGCAGGAAGCTACCCCTCTATTCAGCAAGAGTTCCGGCAGGCTTTCCCTCCCCTGCAGCTGACCACATCGAAAAACACATTTCCCTCGATGAGCTGTTCGATATCCGCGCGCCACACGTGTACCTGGTGAGAATTGACGGAGATAGCATGCAGGGCGCCGGGATCTTCTCAGGGGATCTGGTAGTTGTTGATCGAAGCATCGATGCAGTGAGTGGGGATATCGTCATCGCGGCGCTCAACTCTGATCCCTTCTGCAAACGCCTGCTTCTGCGAGAGAACGCCGTTGTGCTTGTGTCAGAGAATCCAATATATCCGGCGAGACATGTCATGGAAGGCGATGAGCTTGTGATCTGGGGCGTTGTAAAATACAGCGTGCGCGATCATGACAACACGTGAGCCTGTCTTCGCCCTGATCGACTGCAACTCGTTTTACGCAAGCTGCGAGCGGGTCTTCAGGCCCGACCTGGCGAAGACGCCCATTGTAGTGCTGTCCAACAACGACGGCTGCGTAATCGCGCGTAGCTATGACGCTAAGCCTTTCGTGAAAATGGGCCAGCCGTATTTCCAGATCAAAGACCATCTACGCCAGCATGGAGTCGTGGCGTTCAGCAGCAATTACGCTCTGTACGGCGACATGAGCGAGCGCGTCATGACTATCATCGAATCGATGGTGCCGGCACTTGAGGTCTACAGCATCGATGAGGCATTTGCCGATTTGACTGGCATGCTTGGAGATGTGTCCGCGTTTGGCCGACACATGCGCTCCACCCTTTTCAAGCGTACAGGTATTCCAGTCGGGGTAGGGATTGCACGCACGAAGACGCTGGCCAAACTCGCCAACCATACAGCCAAACGGCTGCTGGACATCACCGGAGGCGTGGTGGATCTGTGCGATCCGTTCAAGCGAGACTGGACGTTGCGCAACACCGACGTCGGCGAGGTTTGGGGCGTCGGGCGTCGCATGAAGGCACACCTGGAAACGATGGGGATCAAGACGGCGATGGACATGGCGAAAGCCGACCCATGGATGCTTCGACAGAAATTCAGCGTGGTGATTGAGAAAACGGCTCGGGAGCTAGCCGGTACGCCATGTTTGGAACTGGGGGAAGCTGAGCCACCGAAGCAGGAGATTTGCTGCAGCAGGATGTTCGGCAACCGTCTCACACACATCGAGCCGATCAAGGAAGCGGTCGCTACCTACACCCAACGCGCGGCGGAAAAGCTCCGAGCGCAAAACTCACTGTGCAAGAAGATCCGCGTGAGTATCAGGACAGGCATGTTCAATCCCGAAGAAGCGAAGTACGCGAACGGCGCACTCGTCGAACTCCCCTACCCCACAAACGACGTTCGACTCATGACCAAGGCTGCGACCGAAGCGGTCAATCGCCTCTTCCGACCAGGCTTCAAGTACAGCAAGGCGGAGGTTCTGCTGATGGATCTACGGCAGCCAGGTGAGTTCACCGATGATCTGTTCGCGCACTCTCAACCCGCGATGGCAGACAAGGTCATGAGTGTTCTAGATGAGATCAATAACCGCTGGGGAAAGGGAGTTGTCCGGTTAGCTAGCGTACCTGCGGCGCCTGAATGGGCGATGCGTCGAGACCTAATGAGCCAGAGTTATACGACCAAGATTGATCAACTGTGGACGGTGAAGGCTGGATAGCAGGCAGGCAGAAGCGAACAAGCGTCCGACGTAAAGGACATTGTGAATGGCTGTTTACAGCCGAAAGCGGCCACTGGTTGGCTCCGATGATGGATTTGACGCAGTAGCCCCGCCTCCCCCCCCAACTCATTGGCTAAAGTCTCAAATCATCTGCGCGGCGTAGCAATTTTAAGCCTTCAGTACCTAAGCCCTCTGCTGCTGCCGCATGAGCTAGTCTTTGCGAACCCTCATTGCCAGGATGGATCGCATGCCAAATAACTCAGTTTCTAATATTGCCACTGCTGACGCCCTGACATTGCTCCTGCACAACCAGCATGCACTGGCGGCGGCAATCGAGGAGGTCGCCGTTTGGCTTGCAGCCAGTGGCGCGGCAGTGGTTGCAGATAACGCTGTGATGGCTATGGAGACCTTAGACACAAATGCAAAAGCGATTACAGATGCGATTATGCGGATACGGCAATCCTAATATCGCCTTTGCGGGCAGCAATCGGTCAGAAACAGACGTTGGCAAATGACCGCTACCGGCCACAAGCGGACATCGGCAAGCTACCGCTGTCGGCCAGAACCAGCCATTCACCCGCTGCGCTCAAACTGAATGTCGCTCTCCTTGCCGGACAATTGGCGGCGAGCCCGAATGCTGAGCCGACTTTCTTCAAGCACCTTCCGCAGCCGATCACGGCTTTTTGATAGGTGCAGCTGAATTAGCTGAATTAGCTGAATTAGCTGAACGGCGGTATCTACCTCGCCGGACAAATAATCAATGAGTCACCGTCCAAAGCATCGCACAGAAAAAGCATAGTATTTCCAAGAAACTCCTTTGCTTTAGAAACTTCATCCTTCACGACACCCACTATCCTCAGCGAGCGCCCAGCCCTTAGGGTGCGAGCAATATCGATAGACTCATTTTCGAGTACGTCTAAAAATAATATAGGGATGTCGTCTATCAAAAAATATCCAAAACAGCTAAGGGCTTTGTCACCTACTTTCATAAAGCCTGCTTCACAGAAAATAAATACGTTGTTCAGCCTTAAGCTTAATCTTTTAATAAGTTCGACAGATATATCTAGACAATCGATGCGCTCGACCCACTTACCATTGCGGCTTTTCTGAACAGCTAAAAGATCGTTGACTGAGGTGCTAGGTGTTGCCAATGAAATCGATGATCCATCTACTTCCTCAGGAAAAATAATGATTCCCAAGCCGATATCAACGATATCATCAGCTCCCAGCAGACCTAGTTGTTTAGCTTCAAAAATTCGCTTTAATACGTGTTCTTCCCAAGTTCTTGATGTTTCAGCTATGCGTACTTCTGTCATGAACCCTACATCCAAATCATTGAGGAGGTACGAGCACCTTTAAACGGAAGCGTAGTCGAAACTGGAAGGTAGCGAGTCACCAACCATGAATTTCATTGCCCATACCTTAGCAGAACTCACCCCTAGTCGAATGTCCGCTTATGGCCGAAAGCAGCCAGTTTTGAACACCTCCAGACGCTGCTACCGGCAGCTGATTCACGCAACCATAAGCCACGAAATCGACACTAGTAGGCTACTTAAGCATCAGTTAACGGCATTTTTTTGCGAAAAATCGGACTGAGGCACTAGCAGCTCTTTGCCGTTTACCACACTGTCGGAATCCCCCTTATCAGAAGGTGACTAAGGCTCTGCTATTGGGCTCTCCCCGCCCCTTTACAGCCCCAAATCTCGATCCAACTGATCAGCTTTCATCGCGTCAGGAGCAAAGCCGATCTTCATCAGGTGCGATTGCAGATGATCGCGTAAGTGCATTCTCAGACGAGATCTAAGCTCGACGTAACTTTCAGTTGGGCCAGCGTCGATATCAAGACGCTTCAGAGCATCACGTAGCACTTTGATGCTCTCAGCGCCGATCCGTGACGCGTGCAGCCGCACGATAGGATCAAGGCCAGGAACTCTCTTGAAACTGGCGACCGTCTCTTCAAGCAGTCGCGCAAACGACACCTTGCTACATGCCTGCTGCGCCGTGCGCCAAACCTGAGACTCAATCTCGTCTTCCATCTGCTCTCTCCAGTTGATCTGCGGACTGACACGCACAAAGTTGTCCGACACGAGTATTTTTTTCAAAAAAAAGACCGTGAATTTGAAATCAAACGGGTTAGCAACGGCTTTCAGCCGCTAAGGGACGATTTTGCTGTGCCTGTAAGGCAGCCATACACCTGCGTCAGCCAGAAAAAGTCGCAAGAAAAAGCCAGAAGCAAGAGCGCAGCAACAGCGAAAAACCACATAGGTTGTCCAGGAAGAACGGTGAACGGAGAGCCGCCGAGATCGCTGCTTTACTGTTGTCCTCAAATACAAAGATCCGTCGCACAAAAAAATTTTCAAGGGGCGAAAAAAAATAAATTTTCATCAAGCAAAATAGGCGCCGGGCGATACATCGCCCGTCACGCTTTCGGTTTTGCTATCTCGATCACTCCTGCGAAGCCTCGCGGCTCGAATGCCCCTCATTTAAATCCTTGCAAGGAACCTATTCATGACCTTCAAGAGGCCTTTGACCTTCCAAGCGGCATTGAAGAAAAACATCAAACGGATTTTCACCTATTGGGCACCAATCAGTGTGATCTTGGGTGGTCTCGGTACCATTTTGGGGTTTTATACGATATCGGCCTATACGACAGCGATCGGTCGTCCAGATTTGATGGCTTCAGCGATTGAAGCTAAATCAGCACTGCTACTTTGGCTCGCAGTAATCGCATTCTTGGTAGCGGCCTATTTCTTGGTACTCATGACGACGAGTGTACTATTCGGGCTCTCAGTATCACTTTTCAACAAAAGCCCAGACCTCCAAGTTGACGTGATGAAACTGCTTCTTTTACCGGTACTGCTCGGAATCGCAGTGCTGATGGTCACGATATTTAGAGGTATAGAAATCACCGATAGCTATAAGCTGATCTGGGTAGTTGCATATGGCATTTTGACAATTCTGGCATTGCAGAAAAACCCGACGTTCAGAAAGGCAATAAACCGTTGTGCAACGACGGACTCACCTGGAAAATTAAAAAACCAGGCAACACGTGTCGTTTTTTTGGTCATGTTGGCATGCATTCTGATCAGCACTGTCCTATCAACCGTACTACCTGTCAGCCTCATCCTTAAATCTTACTCCGGTGAGGATACGCCCGAAGCCTTAATCAAGCTGAATCTCATATCCATTCTTTTCGCCAGTATGACATTGATCCCTGTCGTCGTTTTCTATGACAGCAAAACCGATCTTTTCAAACGGGTTTCGCAGTGTCTGGCAGCAGCATTCGTAATCTTAGTCATCATCATTGGGGCTTCACCAGGAGGCCCTCTGACCATTGTGTACACGGCGTCTTCGATGATGAACGTCCGCGACTAGACCGCAGCAAAGTTTTTGCTGACCGAAAATTATGCGAAAGAGGATCTCGATCCTGAGGTTTGGGGAACTGTGGAGACGGTGCGCAAATATCCTCTAGCCTCCGCATTTCCACTCTTTTCTTTCGGTGATGTGCTACTGCTTTGTCCAGAAAAGCTGATCAAAACTGAACTCAAAGATTGGCCAGCCAAATCGGTTTACTGTGTTGTAACAAAAAACAGCAAGGCCCTCCGGATGCCGCTAAAACCCGAAATGGCAGCGGAGGTCAAAAAGTCGATCGAAACCGATCCTCAGAAGCCTGCCACCTGATTGTCCCAGTGATAAAGGTCGATACAAGGTAAGGAAATGTGAATGGATACTGATCTAAAAGCCCTTTGGCTGCGCGAGCGAAACCGTAGAGAAGCGCTGTGGGATCTGGAAGTTCTGCAACCTGGCGCAGCAGAAGCCAAAGCAGTTTTGGCCACACTGGCTGAAATTGACCGGGAAGATCTGGAAAACCCTATTGGCCACTCCGGCGCTTTGTCGATCGATGAGCTTCGTGAAGCCGTTCCAGAGACCCATATCGGAGGCACTGACGGCCATTCTTTTGTGATCGTCCTGGATCAGCACATCCCCCAACCTTGGCACGCAAGATTTGAAGCCGCTAGCGTGCTTTCTACCCGCTTACCCCAAGGAAGCTACGCAAGTGACTGGCGACGCTTTTTACGACTATGGGTACGGGAGATGGAACAACTCAAAGCGCACCGGGAGCGGATTCAAAATGATTGAGTTTGATTTGAATGCAAACGACTGTGAGGCGTTGATCAGGCATTGCGAGAGCTTCGAGCCAGCAGGAGATGACCCGCGAGAGAAGCGGCGTCTGCAGGACGCTCTTGAAACGCTACGCGAGGCCTTGGTGAGTCACCTGAATGAGTCAGCAACCTCAGCAGAGAACACGTAAGCGACTTGATTCTGAACCATCCACGCTCGACGTAAAAAGCATGCAAACCTGCCTCAAAAGCAGGTTTTTTGCCTTCACCATTGTGCTTACTCAACACGTTAAGACCCGCCTTGCCGCACCAGCAATCTGCTGCGCAGCGGCCACCTTGTCGACCTCTGGATCTGGCGGAGGAAAATTCAACGCCCACAACTAATGATGTCCATGCCACCCATGTACTGCTTCAGTACATCCGGTACGCGGATCGAACCGTCGGCCTGCTGGTAGTTTTCCATTACTGCTACCAACGTACGACCGACCGCCAAAGCAGAGCCGTTTAGAGTGTGCACAAGTTCCGGCTTGCCAGTTTCTGGGTTACGGAAACGTGCCTGCATGCGGCGGGCCTGAAAATCGCCGCAGTTAGAGCATGAGGAAACTTTGCGGTAGTTTTCCTGGCTCGGAATCCACACTTCCAGGTCGTGAGTCTTGACCGCGCTGAAAGGTAGGTCACCGGTGCACAGCGCCAGAATTCGATAAGGCAGGCCTAGCAGTTGCAGGACTTTCTCGGCGTTGGCGGTTAAGTCTTCCAGCACCCCCATCGAGTTAGACGGCTCGACGATCTGTACCAGTTCGACCATGTCGAACTGGTACAGGCGGAGCATGGCACGGGTGTCACGCCCCGAAGCGCCGGCTTCGCTGCTAAAGCTCGGGGTATGGGCAACAAACTTGAGGGGCAGCTGTTCCGCATCGAGAATCCGCCCTGCCGCCAGGTTGGTCAACGGGACTTCGGACGTAGGGATCAGGTAAAGATCGTCCTGACCTTCACAGGCGATCTTGAACAGATCTTCCTCGAACGTCGGCAGTTGACCGGTGCTTTGCAGCGCAGGGGCCCGCATCATGTATGGGGTGTAGGCCTCTTCGTAGCCGTGCTCGCTGGTGTGTAGGTTGATCATGAACTGCGCCAGGGCGCGGTGCAGACAGGCAATCGGGCCGCGCAGCAGACTGAAGCGCGCGCCGGACAACTTGGCGGCGGTTTCAAAGTCCACCCAACCGGACTTCCCGCCAAGCGCGGCGTGATCTTTGATCTCAAAATCAAAGATTCGTGGAGTACCCCAGCGGCGCACTTCGACACTCCCGTCTTCGTGTTCGCCGACCGGCACGGACTCATTCGGCAGGTTGGGAATGCCCAGAAGGATCGCTTCCAACTCAGTCTGGATCTCGTCCAATGCAGCCTTGTTCTCGCTCAGTTGGCCGCCCGTGCTCTCGACATTGGCCATCAGAGGTGCGATGTCTTCGCCGCGTTGCTTGGCCTGACCAATGCTCTTGGAAATCGCGTTACGCTCAGCCTGCAGTGCTTCGGTGCGGATCTGGACGGTCTTGCGTTGTTCTTCCAGCGCTTCGATGCGCGCAACATCCAGGGCAAAGCCACGGGGCACTAGGCGATCCGCCACGTCCTGAAGGTTGCTACGTAACAGCTGGGGATCGAGCATATCGGTTTCTCTCAGCGGGTAGGTAGCTTTGCAACTCAATCGTGGATACGCCAAGCAAACTGAAAGATGGCTTAAGTAAGACCGATAAGGATATCGGTGCGAAAATGAAAGCATCAGGAGCGAAGATACGCCCCCCTACCAGCATTCCCGAATGCGCTCAGCGCTTGAAGAGCGGGAAAGCTCACATGCTTTCGAGCCCCTCGGCCACCGAGGATGTACACCACATCTTTGCTTTCAAAAATACAGCTGTCGAAGTCGCGCTCATAATCACTCAAGAGACTGTCGTCCCGCTTGAGTTCACCCAGACTGTCATATACGGTCGCCTGGGCATACAACACGCACGGCTTCAGGCCCTGCATTTTGACCTCTTGCTCTTGGGACGTTGGGAGCATGACATCCAACAACATCCAATGCCGTACGACGCAAAAAGGGCGCCCGGTGAAAGCTTCGTGCGATGCTCGAATCAACTCGTCGTCATCGAGCTTTGCACCATTTAAAACGCACGCAGGGCCATAGAACAAATCTGACAACAATTCTAATTCCACACTATCCCACTTATTTTTTGGTGATGCGCAGTACCGCTTCCCAGCAGTAAAAAAAGGAACTACCTACGCACACATACTCTTGGTAAACCTGAATCGCCGTGACTATCAACCAATCGCCATGACCGCTCGGGCACTGCCTTTTTTGCGGACACCGCGCCCAAGCAAGACGTAGACGGTATTGCTCGTTTCAAACAGATAGCCCAGTTTCAGCGAACGCTGAAAAGTGCTACGCACCCAGTCCTCTCTCCTTCGTTTGCCAGTGCTATAAATAATCACCTCTTTGGCGTACAGCACATACGGGGTAAGTTCATCACTTAACAGCGAGGCCCTGTAACTTTCATCGACGTCTAATTCGATTATTCGCCATCCATTAAGAATGCAGAACGGCTTGTCGGGAAAATTCAGAAGTGCTTCAACCTCCGCTTCCGAAAGCTCTTTAGCAAAGCCATTGATGGCTTCACCACCACCGTGCAAAAGCTCGATAAATTCGCTATCAAACGGCTACCTCCATCTCATATTTGGCGCGAAACCGACACCCACTAATTTGGCCACTCAACCCAATTTGCCAAGCATCAATAACGCATTGTGGCGAAACCACTTGCACAAGCTTCAGCCTGTTTACTGGTGAAAATGGGCCCCTCTAGCTGAATCAATGGACTAGGTCTAACCGGTCTAAAGCGCCGTTTTCATGCCACCAATGAGCAACGACAAGGGCCCCGCCATCTATTGTCGTGAACACGTCGTACCCTGAGCGATGGCTGCGCTCCACAACTGGGAGCGCATGCAGCGGTAAACCGTCCGGGTGCTTTCTTGCTGGATCGTAAAAAAGCAAACCAGTGATTTTCGGAAGGCTCTCCACGGCGCACAACAGATACCCCACAACATCTGAATCAGTAACGGCGTGACGTGCGTTTTCGATAACTGTCGGGTATCTGTAAAAGGTCAGATCGGACAGCTTGGCTCCATAAGTTTTTATCCAGTACATCCCCGCGTTATTCCTCGAGTAGATCAGGTTTCAGTCGTGAAATCCGGAATGAATCGGATTTGTTCTCCAGGAATATCTGCATCAGCAAGGGTCTGCGCGAAAGGCGCGAACTTAAGGTGCAGGTCTAAGTAAAGTCGAATCCTCATGGCTCGCTCTATCTCGATTTAAACCTATATTGCTTAGAGTCTAGGTACGCGCCCCCGAATGGTCGCTGCGAGCGGCCTTTCTTGCGCAGCCGATGCTCAGGGTCAAACCCAGAGGTTCCGATACTACCACCAAACTGACTTTATCGGAACCACAGCGTTGTGGCCCCATCCTGTCTTTTTGGGACGAACATGTCGCTCACCAAAGAACTTGCCGCAGCAATCAGAGTGATTCGCAGGCAACGTGGACTCGGCTATGAGGATCTGGCCGACGTCAGTGTCCAAGCCCATATCGGCGCCTTGGAGCAGGGCAACGCTAGTCCTAGCCTGGACAAGCTGGTGAGCCTTGCCGAGGCATTAGATTTTGATCCCGTAGCCCTAATGGCGATATGTGTGGCCCTGCGAGATGGCAGCACTTGCGATCAGGCGCTTGAACACGCCCAAACCCAGCTTGCTGATTTCAAGCACCGGGGAGGCATCAAGCAATTAGAGGGGGAGTACGTTGGGAACGAACTGGTTAAGCGCAGTCCTGGGAAGCCCACACATAGCGAAAACGCTGAGGCGGTCAAAAAACTGAAATCTGACGGTTTCAGCCAAGCAGAAGTCCGCCGGACTCTGGGATTGTCGAAGTCCACAGTCCATCGGTACTGGCAGAAGGATTGAGCAAACGCATTCACTTCACTTACTTTTACCTTTTGATTTGAAGGAATCGAGCTCTATCTGCACGAGATACTTGTTTGGCTGGTTTTCACGCCAAAATCCAAGAATGACCGGATTTAGCCGGATATTTGATAAAGTATACCGAAGAGCTCGAAAAAGTTAAGGAGCAGCGTCTTTCAGGGAGGCTCATTTAGACTGGCTTACCGAACTCTTTGAGCAATAGCTTAATGGGCTGTCGCATTCATACGGTCAATTTGATCAGCCCTTTCAATTTAACTTCCCTCCTGCAACCGGTAACGACTAGCTGAAGTTCAATCCCCCCTGAGAATTAATAATATACTCAATCGAAACGTCAGTCCCTCGAACACTTGAAGTAGACGCGACAATAGAGACGATCCGCAGCAGCGCATAATTATTGAATCTGTTCTTCAAGATGACAATATCATCAACGTTCGGAGACATGTCCTCAGCTGACAGTTCGTAGGAGCTCGCATCCTTGATATCTGAAAAGTAATTGGCATCTGCAGCTATTGCTCCCCCAGCCAAGCTAGGATGGTAACGAGTTTGCAGATGAACAGATGTGGGGGAGTTTGTTGAAAAGTGTGGGTGGAAAGCATAGTCACCCTCACCTAACACAGTGGAGCGGCTCATGTGAAGCTGCACCGTCACCCGCCCGGATTTCCTCCTCGATCGGGATCTAGGGTTGAACGGCCACCACAGCGTCAGGATGGGAATAGCGCTGGCACAAGTCACCACCAAGGGCTCCATGTTGAACGGTGCGTTACCCTTATATGACAGCTCCAGCACCAACCACACCCCAGCCAAAACCAATGAAATGGAGGAAAGTGTAACAAGTGTATATTTTTGCGATTTCGATAGATTTTGACTCATCCAATAGAACCTTAGAAACTAAAAATATCAACACTATTATTACGCGCGTAAAAGTTACAGCGAGTGATGTTAAGGACAAATTATACCTACTCCCATTACGGAGTAGGTACGACATACCTCAAGCAATCGCGTCAGCTGGACGCTCTGCAATAAAACCTCGTTTTCTCCAAGTTGCACGCACGAACGATTGAAAGTTGGCCTCACCTTTCAATGTCAAATCATCCGCATGATCGGTCACGATGATCTGCGGCATGATCCCCGTTGATTTTTGGGTTTGCTCACAAAATTCCACAAGCCTATTGAACATGTTAGTGACCGATCTTAGGTCATCATCCAAACGATCAGTACTGGCTGTGAGCTCGGCCAAAGTTTTTGCATCAAAAGTCTGACCATGATCGATTTTGGAGGGAAAGTAGACCTGCGTTGGCTGATCGAAAAACAAAATGGGCGGAATCTTGCACCCTTCTTCATGCTTGAGTGCGAACACGGAATGCAACGCAAGGAACAACGTCAAATGGGAATAGAGCCAATTCGCCCCACTACCCATCGAGCGCAGATAAACGTTGCCCATGGTTGAACTCTCATGCCACAGGTCGAAGGTGTGAAGATCAAATTTCAAGTTTATCGGTTGGTAGGCCTCCTCAAAGTCAAAACCTGCGCCAATCCGCGCCATTTCACTGTTAATGAGATCACTCAGATCATTCATCTTTCCAGGGACGTTGTAAGCATCCAACAGGGGCTTAATCTCGGAAATCCTGGATTTTAGGTGCTGGAGAGTCCCTTCAAATTCCGATTTTTGCTTATTTGCGTAGTCTTCAATGACGCCCTCAAGACGATGTTTGACACGCAGTGCGATCTCGTCAACTGTTTTGCTTTTCTTCAAGTCTTCAACTTGTTTTACGAGCTGCGTGATTTTCGCCTGGATACCAGAAAGAATCTCTTTCTGTTTATCAAGCGACTTCGCCAACTTGCTTTCCTCTTCTCGGAAGCTTTCGCGAGCATAGGAGGTGGTCTTCAGCTCCGTGTTCATCCATCCGATGGCCGCCGTCAGTTTATTCGCCTCATTCTCCACGTGGTCACTAGGCGCAGCGCAAAATGGACATTGCGAGTCGCTTACCTCTGCATATTCGGGAACTGGGATCTCGCTGATATTTTTGGCGAAGTCTTCCGTGAGACTGATTGAGGACTTTACAGCGTGTAACTTGTCCTGCAACTCTCGAACGACAATAGTCTGCTTAGAACGCTCATCTTCCAGGATCTTTTTACGCTCAGTGTAAGTATCAGCGATGCTGTCGATTCGAACATTAGCATCCCTGATCCTTTTGAAAGAGGTTTTTACGCTGCCGGCGATCTGATCACCCGTCAGTGCAATAAGATCCGTACCACTAATAGTTTTGTATTCAGCAAGCAGCTCATCGACCCTTGCAACGAACCGGGTTTTTTCCTCCTTGGTCTTGGGTATCTGAGCTTCAATTTTTTTCATCTCTGCTCTGAGCTGATTATTTTCCTGCGATAGCCAGAAATACTGCTGATCAACAAAATTCATAAAAATTTTTAGGTGTTCGATCGCCTGATCACGTTTTTCCTTCTGATCGAAGCGATAGAACAGTGCGTGTTTATTCGCCACCAAATTTTGATGTTGGAGCATGTACGATGCGAAACTTCTCACTGAAGGGGTCGCGCTCTTCGACTTCCCGTACTCTCGGGGACTGAGATCCTCATCGATGTCGGTCATCGTAACCGCAAAATACCGGCCCAGTTCTTTTTTGAAATCACGCAAAGGCAAGAACAAGCTGGGAGAGAAGAAATTTTTAGTATTCTTCATATTGAAAAATATCTCATCCAGCGATCCGCGCACCTCACCAATGAAGAGCCTATCGACATCTGGGTCGCGTGCGAGAAGAAGAATGTCCTCTTCAAACTCCAGAATGGTGAAATACATCTTGGATCGAGCAGTGATTACGCCCTTAGGAATTGTGTCGTCGCCATTTCCGAAGCAAAAGTCAAAAATCTCGATGATGGCACTTTTGCCCATCGACGACTTTCCGGTAATGACATTCAACCCTGGCTTAAATGTAACTTGGTGAACTTCATTATCCCTATCAATCACACCAACAGACTTGACGAAACATTTCATAATTGAATAATCCCTAACGACTTGTATACACGCGGTGCTTCTCGATCCTCAAGAAGTTTTGCAAGATTTCGAGCGGACGTCACTTTTTGCCCCATACCCTGGAGGGGTGGAAAGGTCTTCCTGGTGGCCCTTACTACCATCTCATCATCAACGGTCAAGTACTCTGCACTCACCAAACTCATCAGCGTAGTGTTGGTAATTTCCCTAAGAGAATGAATCCTTTTGTGCACACCCGCGATTCGTGTTTTGTCCGAAATCATGGTTCGCCAAGTGTTCCGCTCGCTAATACGATGAAGATAAGATGCCGTGGCGTCATGCAGAACCAAGGGAAGAACGAGATAGCTAAAAAGGATATTTTTCTGAGTGACCTTTAATTCGCTGTAAAAAGCATGAAGAATCGGCGCCATGATCAAAGGACTGCGATGGAGCGTATGAATGTGGTCAGTTGTTGTCAGCGCCATTACCAAAGCCTCCAGTGCAGCTTCTCATCATTATCTTCATCTTCGTCATCAGCGAGCATATGCCAAATACCATTTCGAAAATCCACGGAAGTGTTATCAAAGGCAGGCAAACCATCGACCGTCTCTCCACGACGCGTGTCGAAAAAAATTTGCGACTCGAAACACCAGTCTTGTTGAGGTTTTCGAGAGCAAAGCTTTACTTGTGCCGACCTGATACTTCTGTGCCTTTTCAGCTGATCTTGCTTATAATTATCGACATCAACCTTCTCTACCGCGAAACGCTTGAATTCGTTGCTGATTGTGTGAACCGTCAACATATGCTCCAAAATGGCGGTGGGCACAATTTCGGCATATTCAATCTCATGCAGCTTTTTTACAAACAGTCGATTTGAATAATCGGACACATCAACATTTTCAAATACAGACTTTTCAACGACAGGAAACTTTCGTGAATTCCTGCCGTAACGAGAGAACAAAGTGGCAATTTTTAAATCAAAATCGTCGTAAGTGACTTTCCAACCTTCCTTGGATAGGCAGGGTTCAATTAGATATCCCAATAACGCTTCAAAGTAATCTCCCCGCTTTGACGGATCAAGTCCTTTGCCATAGCGACTCTTAGCCTCCTCGGCACGCACCTCAAGACCTGGCTCGCCTGAGACAATCTTCACCTTTTCAATGATATCCAGTAAGACATTACGCCTCTCATCTGCCATTACAAACCTCTGCGTTTGTACAGCTTTCGATGCCTTATTGGCGGACGCAGCCAAGCGCGCCTCGCTATAAGTCAGGACATTATCAAGAAGAGTCAGGCGTTCACCGACAGTCAACTGGTTCCAATGACGAAGTTCAGCCGTCGCGCCATATGCTTGGGTTGTGAGCAGAATAAGCTCAGAATATTTATCTTGCTTAAACTTGGGCGACATCCAGTTTTTCAGAGTATTCCAAAAATTGATGTGTCCATCTGTGAGGTCTTCCATGAAGTTTTTTACTTCGACCTGAACACTTTTACTGACTGTGACATCGCCGAACACCTCCAGCCAAAGAGTCTGCCCTTCGACCAAGTCATGGCAATACTCCAGTGTCACTATCAACTGATAGCCTATTGCTTCGAGCAGTCTAGTTGCATCATTGGCGAGCTTTGCCACAACATTCTCCGCTTATTGCTTCACCGTTGCGGTACGAGCCTATTCGCGAGGAGAAAAGTTGGCCATCCTGGCAAATCTGCTACCGCACCTGGAAAAATCGATTCCGGTACAGTTATCGTGTACCTCGAAAAACCAAGCCACCAATACTGTATATACAAACAGCTCTTTGCGGCGATAGATTCTGGATTGTAGCGTGATGGCATTTTGTTAGCAAAAGGCCTTATTTTGCTATATAGACGAATGTCCAAGGCTTGTTTTCGAAGCGTTCAGCGAGGAGGACAGATGTCTTTCAAAACAGACAACGGTGGTTTCAAATTCAAGTGTGAGGATGCCAAGATGTCGTATAACGCGAGCACTTGGTCAACGCGACTCAGCCAGCTCGCAAAGACCAAGGGACGTGTGAGCATACTGACGAGTGAGCTTCCGGATCCCGTTTATGTTTTGGAAGTACTGAGCAAGCGTCCACGCGATATTTACATTGTCACTCACGTTAATGCCCGAGCAGCAGCAGAACACATAAAGGCCGCGCTCCCCGAGGTTCGTATTGCCCTCCACCATGACCTCGGGGCCAAGGTGTTGATGGTTGCACCAGAGACTGTATGGATCATGAGCTCTGACTTTGGGGAAAAGAAGCACAGAATCGACTCAGGCGTGGGATTCCAGTCACCTGAAATCTACGAGCAAACAGTATCGGAGTTGTTTGAAAGGGCCTGGCGAGAAGCGCTGGAAATCTTCTGAGCCACGCAAGCATTCTTCCTCACTGGTGGAGATGCATACCGTCTAAGGCCAACGTCGGAATGGTTCTCCAAAGGTTCACGTAGCCCAAGAACTCCTCTTGTGGCTTGCGTCTGACCCGCCACGTGCCGAGATTCGCGAGGTTATCTCGCTGCAGTGCCGTCGTGACAACAAGCCTTCGCTCAGCTCTGGAGACCCCCACAAAAAATGTGCAGCGAACTTCGTAAAGATCCTTTCCGAAGTAGGCTTCTTCCTCCACACCGAGCAGTACTACGCTATCGAACTCCAATCCCTTGCTCTTGTGTACCGTCAGAATTCGAACCGACTGATCATCAGATAGCTGCGCAAGTGCCTTCAAAAGGTCGGGCTCTTTCTCCAACGCCTCATCAATGTACTTTTTGACATCGTGGATTATTTCCCTGAGGCGATCCCTGGACTCGTAGTCGTGCGAAAGCCCGACCAGGAGATTTACTCCAACCATGGAAAGGAAATCCTTGAGAAGCTGCCAGCGCTGGTCATAACAGTTGCTCACCAGGTCAATGGCAGCTAGCTTGCGAGCCTCTTTGATAAAGCGTCCCCAGTTCTTGCGTAATACGCCATCGGTATCGTCATCTGCGGGAATGATGCGCCTCATCAATCGCGTCCAGGCTTTCGGTTCTCTCAAGCCGTAAACACACAGCAAGTAATCGACTACGACCAAGGCAATAGGCTCTGTAGCGATATCTTGCGCGCGATTCTCATTGCGGTAAGTCACACCCCAGCTATCAAGTGCAGCTGCTAACCGAATCGTATAGGCCTCAGGCTGGTTCCGAACCAGGATCGCTATTTTTGCCGGAGCAACACCCTCCACATTGATCCAGTGATTAATCTGCTCAGCCAAACCAGTCGCTTCGTCTTGGCAGTTGAGATAAGACTGGACGTAAATCTCACCGCCGTCCCCCTCCAGAAATTCAGCGGGCATTTCGGAGTTGGGCTCCAATACCTTCACGATTTCGTTCTGTAGACGAAGTAGCTGCGGCTGCGATCGGAAATTTCGGTAGATATGCAGGTGCACGGCTTTGAATTCGTCAACGAACTTGGCAAAGACACCGTCCAGCGCTCCAGCCCATCCCATGATCTTCTGCTTCACATCACCCACTGCAGTAATGCGCCGCTCAGACCCTGCAAATATTTTGATGACCAGCGCATATTGCTCATCGGTGCAATCTTGGAACTCGTCCAGAAAAACGTCGCTGTAGGTTTGTCGGATTGCGTTGACTGCCGGTGGGTAGGCATCCAGGATCTTCAGCGCTAATGGAATCAACAAAGCGAATTCAGTTTGCTTGGGATGAGCCTTCCCTTTCGGGACGACCTTAAATCCAACATCCAGCGCGTCGTCCCCAGTCAGTACTGGACGAAATCGCTCGATAATTCGCTTTGCCAAGCCATGGAACGTGAAACTGTCAAAACGGGAGGCGTACGTCGCGCCACACCGTCGCCATACACGCTCTCTCAGGTTATTGCTTGCATCCACCTTGAAAGCGATCGCCAGAATTCTTTTGGGATACCGGCATGCTCCCGTTGTGAGCAAGAAATCGGCCCGCTGGGCAAGCAGTTCAGACTTTCCCGCACCGGGCCCTGCCGTGAGCGCGATACATAGTTGGGTTTCCCGAACGGCTTTCTCCGCATTTGGCTCAAACACAATCCCTTCGGACTGCTTCCACGCTTCTGATTTAATCATTCGTGGAGAGCCTCGCATTGAGCGATGACGTAATCGACCAGTCGAGACAGCGAGGGCGGCATATTTGCCAGAAGAGCCTCATCGTCAAGCTTTGACAGCGCTTCAATGTGCGACTTCGGTTTGCTGTCCAGCTTGAAAAGCTTGTGGTACGAGATGAATAGTTTGCGTTGCGCCAGTGAGTATTGCATTGGCTGATCACAGGCATCGCCAAGCACCGCCTTGACCTGATTCTTGTTCGGGCGAATCAAGTCCGCAGGATTGACGCCAAAGGCAGCAGGGAAGGCCTGTAGCATGGCGAAGTCCAGATCCATAGGTGAAGAGAAGAACACGCCACGCTTTTCGAGATCGGCTATGCAGTGCTTGTAGTCCGGGCTTTTCTCAACCTTCAGAATGTGGAATTCGGCGTTGTTCCACTTGGGCATTTTTTCAATTTGATCGTCGCTCAAGAAAATATCGTCAGGATTGTATTTCGCGATCTCGGTCGAAACGTACTTAACTCGCCCCCACCCGCCACCATGCCTGGCCAAGTCAAGATCAAGCAACGTAACGTGCGGAATTTTGAGCCCAGTCAATAATCTCCAAAAGTGGTTCACGTGCCGTCCACCCAAAGGTGCAACCGTCACAGCGGCTTCGTCGACCATCAGCTCTTTGGCAGCCAAGAGCCTGGGCAAGACGATCTCTTCGCTGTCCCCTTCTCCCAGGACTACCAGACGGGAAAAGTAGATTTCGGGGAAAGCCTGAACTGCCTCCCTCACAAACTTGTAAGGCTCCCCCTTCTTGTCAGGTGGCATCTGGATCGTCCTTACATCAGTACAGCGCTGATCATTCAATCGGAGATAGCGAATGTCGGTCGGCTCAACTCGCCTCAACATGGACGGCGCATGAGTGGCAATGAGCGCCTGTGCGTCAAAGCATTCAGCATGGTTCACCAACCCTTTGAGCGATGACACTATCCTGCCCAGGTAGTGAGGGGAGAGGCTATTCTCAGGCTCTTCAAGCGCAATAATCGTGAAGACCGCTGGACGAAGCTTATCGACATCGAAGGAGTCGTCATCGCCTCTGAGCACACCTCTACCAATGGCCTGAGAGGACAGTACCAGCGTCAGGTAGAGCATTGATTTCTGTCCGTCACTGAGTCTCGAAAAGTCCACTTGCTGCTCACCGTGCCCAGGCGTGAAGGAAACAGACAGGTGACGCAACAACGATTCGATTTCACTGGCGACAAACGTCAAACTTGGATCTTTGAAAAACTCCCCTTTGTGCAGTGCGCGCCACGCCTGGGCGATTCCCTCGCCCAGATTCGAGACAGAGCGATTGTCACGCAGGCTTTTCGAAATATCAGCCGTGAGCTGTGAGATCTTCTCCCGTTGTTCCGTCCAGTTCACCGCTCTAAGCAACCGACCCAAGAGCGCGTTGGCGCCATAGGTTATGTGTTCGGCTGGGTCTCGCCGGGCCGGCAAGTAGTGAACCTGCACGTGCGTTCGCTCCTCCCTAGGTACCGGCACTGCCTCGATAGGCTTCCCTTCCTCATCGACATCCAACACGTACTGCAGGCTTTGTTCAATTTCATCGTCAGGCCCAATTGAAGCGTCCAGTCGATACCTCACGCGAGGAACGCCATTGTGGTCATCAAGACGCATGTGCCCAAAGTTGCAGGGAAGCGTGGGATGCTCTTTGGTGTTATCGGCGAGTTCTGGAAAGTGAAAATCCGCCTCCACCCAGAGGGTGCGTTGTTCCGGCGGCTCGACTTCGTCATGAGGGACAAAAAAGTCAGATTTACGGAGTCTGCGTTGATTGGGATCAAACGAGAACAACCGACATAGGGCCTGCAAAGTAGCAGTCTTGCCTGAACCGTTCGGCCCAATCAAAAAGGTGAGTTTTTCAAAGTCTATCGTGACTGGCTGAGCGCCAAACGAGTGGAAACCACAGACACGCAGGTACTTGAGAATCAAGGTTCCAAATCCCTTCTGGTTAACCATATCCAGCAGCCTGGAGTGAACAGGACTGCGCTTCAGGTAACGCTGCAGCTTTTCCAGCCTAGCTGAGAATTCAGGGTAGTGGGATCCAAATGGTGGCACGAAATTTCAGGGTCACCCGGTTGGCCGCTGGCTTTGCATGCCCCTGAAAAAAAATCGATCAACCAGACATTCACACCCCGCTCTACTGGCACAGCGGGCGAGAAGGGTTTGCCAATCGGGCTTTGCATCAGTTGAGTCCGTAGAGCTACCTTTCATCCAGGCATGTAGACCAAGAGGAGGCTCTACTACCGCCTGTTCACGGCAGATTCAGACCATGTAAGACACCCTTGCGCTTGACTGCATAGGACTATATATAGGGATGCCGGTGCGCACGTGACAGGCACCTTTCTTCTGTCACCTCACAAGGCAAAATACGATGAAAAAATTGATTGAGACAGTCAAAAAGGCCGGCGAAGATGCTATCGACTTTGCGGTAGATCTGGATCTTACGTCCACTCCTACCTCGCGTGCAGGTCATACGATCGAACGGGTAGGGAAAATGGATGAAGCGGAAGTGGATCATGAAGTGATCGCTCTTCAGCTCACCAAAAATAGTAGAAAAGGTAATCAGTACGAAGCTGATGAGATCCCGACCTTGGTCAAGGTTTATCAGGATACTCATTCTGCCGTTGGCGTTACTTCAGCTCAGACGCGCGCTCTGATTCGTGATCAGCAAGTGGAATCAGGGCAAGAGAGCGATGAGGCCAATGGGGCTCTACCTGCTTAATTACTCTGATGGGAACGGCGGCGTCCAGGCTAACTGGACGCGCACCAGTAGCAGCCCCTGCCCCAGCGTAAGGATCATGAGGGACTTGCTCAACGGCCACCAAATCCAGCCGATCGTTGAAAAGTCGCAGACCCGACCCCTTCAGCTCAAACTTCCTACCCGTTTGCGTTTTGATATATTTAAAAGCAATTCATTCAGCAACAAGCTGCTGGAGCGGGATCAGTAATTGTAGGGGACTTCAAGCGCTGACAGGAGCGCCTGCGCGAACAATCATGCGAACGGATGGAAAGGAAACTGCTTTTCCTTTCAATATAGCGTCAGCACGCTTCACCATTTCTACTTCAATCTCTAAACCGGACTTGCGGCGAGACTCAAGAGCTTCAAAATGGGCTCTAGCAAGTTTCAGTGCATTCATTTGCAGTCCTCCTGAGCACAACAATCAATCCAATTCCGAGGCCAATTTTAGCATCTTCGACAACTGATAGCAAATTGGCTTCATTAGTGCAACAAACTGACGCGCACGCTCCTCGCCTTTGAAAATATCATCTTTATTACGATAAACATTTAGCATGGCAATAATTTCGCCTTCCAACTCAATAGGCATCGATAGAATCGACTGTGCTTCGCGACGATTCTCATAATAATTTCGAATACCCCTCGCATACTCTTTATGGTAACGCGGATCGGCAGTGGAGAGTCCGTCCAGCCATTTCGTGATCTCTTTTGTCGTGTTGCCAACATAGGAGGCGGATCCATTGACTACCCCCTCCGGGGCGCCAGGAAGATTTGGTTGGACATAACCAACTTGCGTTGAAAACGGCAAGCATAGGGGCTTGACCATATCATCAGGTGCTCTGTCGACTACGTTCGATCGGGTAGTTAAGGCAGAGTTCTCGATAACCAGCAAACCCGTTGAGTAATCAAGTCTGGCTTCAAGATTGTCACGATATAGAAAAAATGGGCTTTCAGTAATAATAGACTCGAAGGGATTGCCTGGGGTTTTGAGCGACTCCATGCTGTCCGGATGAATGACAATCATTATATTGGCGCGATACACCATAGTATCTTTTTCAGAAGCCACACCATCCCAGAGCTTCGCGAGGCCCAGCACAACTTTCAAGACCCCTCGAATCGAGTTTTCTAAGCTATCGGAGGTCAGCGTTTTTTCGCGATATAGAATTTTAGTATTTCTGCGAACATCGCCTACTTGTCTAATAGCTTCACTATAAACATCCAAAAAATTTTGTGGCGGAAGCGTCGACATGCTGTCTTGAAACTCTTTTACGCGACTGTTAACAACCTCACCGAGAGCCCTCTCACGAAAATAAATGACAAGTATAGCTAGACCGATAAGTAGGAGCGTAAGTTTAAGCTCCCAACTTTCAGGAGGTGTTAGCTCACCTGTGAACTGCTTGATAAGTTCACCACCTTGGTCAACGACTTTACTGCTATAAATTGAAACTGCCGACGCCGCAATCACACCGATAAAGGCAACTAACGCTGCTCCCAAGGCGCCTGCCAGCAAGCTATCTTTCTGCTTGGGTCTGGCAGAGCTCAAGGTGATAAATGGGTCTTTTGGACTCACGGACTTACGGGTGAACGGCGTACTCAAGCTCATCTTGCTGCTAAAAAAACGGCTGACTTTGGTGCGCAATGAGGCGTTCCCCTTTACGTCCTCGGATGCATTGCTCATGCAGAAATCCCATCCATGTTGGTTTCAATTCGCTTTGACGCATGAGCCCGAATTTCTAGAACTGGGCACAGCCTTATGGTGCATTCATAGTGCCAGCAATAGGGACGTTGGGAGAAGACGCTTTTTGGTCAATCTAGCGGCAGCGCAGGCCTCGCGCGCGCCCCCCCGTCTTAATGGAGTCGCTTGCGGACTACTGAGAAAAATCCAACGTAAAAATTGGTGCTCTGTGGGCAGCGAAAAATGACGGGGTGGATCCTCCTGTCACCCCAGAACAGCAGGCACGCTGGGAAGTTTCGATGCAGTGCTCAGACATATAGACAATTTCCACAATCAAGCAGCACAGGCAGGCGTTTTTGTCCCATTAACGTGCCAGTGTCCATTTGCTTGGCAAAAAAATGGACATCACCACAATAGTCATAAGTTGTTGATTTTTATTGATTTAATACTGTCCATTTTGGCATAGAAAATTGGGTGTACGCATCGGAGAACAACAGCGGCGGCAGGAACAGAAACAGGAACAGCTCGGGATCGAGCGCCACATGCAGGCCAAGTGTTGGCCAGGCCAGCAAGGCCCCGGCGGCAATCTGCACCAACGGCAGCGGCAACGGGATGACCCGTCCGACCAGACGCGAAACGCTGACCAGCATCAGCAGGATCAGGACGGTATAAGCGGTTTGCATAAAGCGGAAATCCCGGACAATCGACAGCGTTGAACTGCCATATTAGCCGCTTAGGCTGTGGCTGACCGTTGCACCTATGTCGCACATCGGTGGACGGCGGCCAGTGACAATGGGACAAACCCCGGCCAGCGGCGACGCCGAAACCGTCCGGTCGTGGCATAATCCGTCACCTTTTCTTTCCGGCAACCTGTAAAGGGGGCAATTCCTTGACCGTTTCAAGCAAAACGTTGCACCTTTTCGGCATCAAAGCCTGCGACACCATGAAGAAGGCGCGCACCTGGCTCGATGAACACGCTGTCAGCTACGACTTCCACGACTACAAAACCGCCGGCATCGACCGTGAACACCTGACCCAATGGTGTGACGAACACGGCTGGCAAACGGTGTTGAACCGCGCAGGCACGACCTTTCGCAAGCTCGACGACGAACGCAAAGCCGATCTCGACCAGTCGAAAGCCATCGAACTGATGCTCGCTCAACCCTCGATGATCAAGCGCCCGGTGCTCGATCTCGGTGACCGAACCCTGATTGGCTTCAAGCCAGATATCTACGCGGCCGCGCTCAAGTAAGCAGCCCGTCACTTTTTGTAGAGGTATTCACATGTCCAACTCCCTGTTCAGTATTGCCTTCGGCGTCGGCACCCAGAACCGTCAAGGCGCGTGGCTGGAAGTGTTCTACGCTCAGCCGCTGCTCAATCCTTCGGCCGAACTGGTCGCTGCCGTTGCACCGATCCTCGGCTACACCGAAGGCAACCAGGCCATCAGCTTCACCACCGCACAGGCCGCACAACTGGCTGAAGCCGTGAAAGGCATCGACGCCGTCCAGGGCAAGCTGCTGACCCGTCTGGCCGAAAGCCACAAGCCGCTGGTCGCTACCCTGCTGGCTGAAGACGCTCAGCTGACCTCCACGCCAGAGGCGTACCTGAAGCTGCACCTGCTGTCCCATCGTCTGGTCAAGCCGCACGGCGTGAGCCTGGCCGGGATCTTCCCGCTGCTGCCAAACGTCGCCTGGACCAGCCAGGGCGCCATCGACCTGAGCGAACTGGCCGAGCTGCAACTCGAAGCCCGTCTGCGCGGCGAGCTGCTGGAAGTGTTCTCGGTGGACAAGTTCCCGAAAATGACCGACTACGTGGTACCGGCCGGCGTGCGTATCGCTGATGCCGCACGTCTGCGTCTGGGCGCCTACGTGGGCGAAGGCACCACCGTGATGCACGAAGGTTTCATCAACTTCAACGCCGGCACCGAAGGCCCGGGCATGATCGAAGGCCGCGTCTCCGCTGGCGTGTTCGTCGGCAAGGGTTCGGACCTGGGCGGCGGTTGCTCGACCATGGGCACCCTGTCGGGCGGCGGCAACATCGTGATCAAGGTCGGCGAAGGCTGCCTGATCGGCGCCAACGCCGGTATCGGTATCCCGTTGGGCGACCGCAACACCGTCGAGTCGGGCCTGTACGTGACCGCCGGCACCAAAGTCGCGCTGCTGGACGAGCACAACAACCTGGTCAAAGTGGTCAAGGCCCGTGAACTGGCTGGCCAGACCGACCTGCTGTTCCGTCGCAATTCGGAAACCGGTGCCGTGGAATGCAAGACCCACAAATCGGCGATCGAACTGAACGAAGCGCTGCACGCTCACAACTAAGCAGCACATTGATAACCTGTGGGAGCGAGCTTGCTCGCGAAGCTTTTTGGCGTCCTCAAGGACGCCTTCGCGAGCAAGCTCGCTCCCACAGGGTCAGGCGTATACCACATGATGATTCCCTCCCCCTGGCGCGCCGATTTCCCGGCCATCGCCGCCCTGCAACGGCAAGACCAGACCTATCTGGACAACGCCGCCACCACGCAAAAACCCCAGGCCCTGCTCGACGCGCTGGCGCATTACTACGCCAACGGCGCGGCCAACGTGCATCGTGCCCAGCATCTGCCCGGCGCCCATGCCACGCAGGCGTTCGAGGACAGTCGCCTGAAGGTCGCCCAGTGGCTGAATGCCGGTGACAGCGGGCAGATCATCTTCACCCACGGCGCCACCAGTGCGCTGAATCTCCTGGCTTATGGCCTGGAACATCTTTTCCATCCGGGCGATGAAATTGTCATCAGCGCCCTGGAGCATCACGCCAACCTGCTGCCGTGGCAGCAACTGGCACATCGTCGCGACCTGAAACTGGTGATCCTGCCGCTGGACGATGACGGTGTGATCGACCTCGCCGCCGCCGTTCACCTGATCGGTCCGCGCACCCGTCTGCTGGCGGTCAGCCAGTTGTCCAATGTGCTCGGCGCCTGGCAACCGTTGCCGGCCCTGCTGGCGATGGCCAGGGCGCAAAACGCGCTGACTGTGGTTGATGGCGCTCAAGGCGTGGTCCACGGCCGCCATGACGTGCAGGCACTGGGTTGCGACTTTTATGTGTTTTCCAGCCACAAGCTGTACGGCCCCGATGGCCTCGGCGTGCTGTTCGGGCGCAATGAAGCGCTCGAACAACTGCGGCCGTGGCAGTTCGGCGGCGAAATGGTACTGGAAGCCAACTATCACGAATCCCGTTTCCGCCCTGCTCCGCTGGGCTTCGAAGCCGGAACGCCGCCGATTGCCAGTGTGATCGGCCTCGGTGCGACCCTCGACTACCTCGCCGGTCTGGAACTGGACGCGGTGTCCGCCCACGAAGCCGCGCTGCACGATTACCTGTTGCGTGGCCTCGCCGCCCGCAATGGCATTCGCCTGCTGGGCAAGCCACAGCTGGCGCTGGCCAGTTTTGTCGTCGAAGGTGTGCACAACGCTGATCTCGCGCACTTGCTGACCGAACAGGGCATCGCCGTGCGTGCCGGTCACCACTGCGCGATGCCGCTGCTCAAGCGCTTTGAACTGGCCGGGGCGATTCGTGTGTCGCTGGCGCTGTACAACGACTCCGAAGATCTGGAGCGTTTCTTTGAAGCGCTGGATCAGGCGCTGGAGTTGTTGCGATGAGCCTGCCGGTCGAGGCAGCCGAAGCCCTGCAAACCTTTCAGAACGCCGCCGGCTGGGAACAACGGGCGCGGTTGCTGATGCAGTTTGGTGATCGCCTGCCGCCGTTGAGCGATGCGGACAAGTGCGAGGCCAACCGGGTGCATGGCTGTGAAAGTCAGGTGTGGCTGGTCGGCGAGTTGCGCGATGGCCACTGGCAGTTCGCGGCGAGCAGCGATGCGCGGATGATTCGTGGATTGGTGGCGTTGTTGCTGTTGCGGGTCAACGGCTTGAATGCTGAAGAATTGCAGCAGGTGGATCTGCCGGACTGGTTCAATCAGTTGGGGCTGTCGCGGCAGCTGTCGCCATCGCGCAGCAATGGCCTGAATGCCGTGCTCAAGCGGATGAACGAGCTGGCTGGTTAATCGCTTTCGCGAGCAGGCTCGCTCCCACATGTGAATGCATTCCAATGTGGGAGCGAGCCTGCTCGCGAAGAGGCCTTAAGGCGCCACATCAAGCCTGAGGCTTGACCCGATCCGCCGGACGCCGGACGCCCGCGACAATCTTGTCCACCGCCTTGGTTGCCGCGACCATGCCGAACGTCGCCGTTACCATCATCACCGCGCCAAACCCGCCGGCGCAGTCCAGCTTCACACCGTCGCCGACAAAACTCTTCTGCAGGCAAATGCTGCCGTCCGGTTTCGGATAGCGCAGCTGTTCGGTGGAGAACACGCACGGCACGCTGTAGTGACGGGTCACAGTGCGCGAAAAGCCATAGTCGCGGCGCAATGTCGAGCGCACTTTCGAAGCCAGCGGATCGTTGAAGGTGCGGTTGAGGTCGCAGACCTGAATCAATGTCGGATCGATCTGCCCGCCGGCACCGCCGGTGGTGATGATCTGGATCTTGCGTCGCTTGCACCAGGCAATCAGCGCTGCCTTCGCGTTGACCGCATCGATGCAGTCGATCACGCAGTCGATGTTCGGCGTGATGTATTCGGCCATGGTGTCGCGGGTGACGAAATCCGCCACGGCGTGCACTTTACAGTCCGAGTTGATACCGCGCAGACGCTCCGCCATCACTTCGACCTTGGGTTTGCCGACGGTGCTGTCCAGCGCATGCAACTGCCGGTTGGCGTTGCTGACGCAGACATCGTCGAGGTCGAACAGGGAAATCTCGCCCACCCCGCAACGGGCCATGGCTTCCGCCGCCCAGGAACCGACGCCGCCAACGCCGACAATCGCCACGTGGGCGGCGCGCAGACGCTCCATCCCTTCAATGCCATACAAACGGGCGATGCCTGCAAACCGCGGATCTTCTGTACTCATGACCATTACCCCAAAAACCGGCGCGCATTATAGGGCCGTCGGCGGCCAAGAGCACCTTTGCGCTATGAACGGCGAACCTGCCTGCTTTAATTAAAGCTGCACGTAACAAAGTTTTGCCTTACATGCTGAAACGAAAGAACTTAAGTCGGGTTGGATTGCCCAACGTCCGGCATTTCCCTGTCTGTTGTAGGACTCGGCGAACTGCCGGTGTAGGATGCGCGCCCTCAGGCGTCAACCAGCCGACCCTTCGTTCCACAGACCTTGGAACCCGACACAGCTATGTCATCGCGTAAATTTGGACTCAACCTGGTGGTGGTTCTGGCAATCGCCGCCCTGTTCACCGGTTTCTGGGCGCTGATCAACCGCCCCGTCTCCGCGCCGAACTGGCCGGAGCAGATCTCCGGTTTCTCCTATTCACCGTTCCAGCAAGGACAGTTCCCGCAGAAGGATCAGTATCCGACTGACGACGAAATGCGCCGCGACCTGGAGATCATGAGCAAGCTGACGGACAACATCCGCATCTACTCGGTCGACGGTTCCCTGCAAGACATCCCGAAACTGGCTGAAGAGTTCGGCCTGCGCGTGACCCTGGGGATCTGGATCAGCCCCGATCAGGAACGCAACGAACGGGAAATCACCCGCGCCATCGAACTGGCGAACACCTCACGCAGCGTGGTTCGCGTGGTGGTCGGCAACGAAGCGATCTTCCGCAAGGAAATCACCGCCCAGGAACTCAGCGTGCTGCTCGACCGCGTGCGCGCGGCCGTGAAAGTGCCGGTGACCACCTCCGAACAGTGGCACGTCTGGGAAGAACACCCGGAACTGGCCAAGCACGTCGACCTGATCGCCGCGCACGTTCTGCCTTACTGGGAATTCATTCCGGTGGACAAGGCCGGGCAGTTCGTTTTCGACCGTGCCCGCGACCTGAAAAAGATGTTCCCGAAAAAGCCGCTGCTGCTGTCTGAAGTGGGCTGGCCGAGCAACGGCCGCATGCGCGGTGGCGCCGATGCGTCGCCGGCGGATCAGGCGATCTACCTGCGCACGCTGGTCAACAAACTCAACCGCCAGGGCTTCAACTACTTCGTGATCGAAGCGTTTGACCAGCCGTGGAAGGCCAGCGACGAAGGTTCGGTCGGCGCCTACTGGGGCGTGTTCAACGCCGCGCGCCAGCAGAAATTCAACTTCGAAGGCCCAGTGGTGGCGATCCCGCAATGGCGCGTCCTGGCCATCGGCTCGGTGGTGCTGGCGCTATTGTCACTGACCCTGCTGATGATCGACGGCTCGGCCCTGCGCCAGCGCGGCCGTACCTTCCTGACCTTTATCGCGTTCCTCTGCGGTTCGGTGCTGGTGTGGATCGGTTACGACTACAGCCAGCAATACAGCACGTGGTTCAGCCTGACCGTGGGCTTCCTGCTGGCGCTCGGTGCGCTCGGGGTGTTCATCGTGTTGCTGACCGAGGCCCACGAACTGGCCGAAGCGGTGTGGATTCACAAGCGTCGCCGTGAATTCCTGCCGGTGGTCGGCGATTCGGACTACCGCCCGAAAGTCTCGATCCACGTGCCTTGCTACAACGAGCCGCCGGAGATGGTCAAACAGACCCTCAACGCCCTGGCCAACCTCGATTATCCGGACTTCGAAGTCCTGATCATCGACAACAACACCAAGGATCCTGCGGTCTGGGAACCGGTGCGCGACTACTGCGAAACCCTCGGCCCGCGCTTCAAGTTCTTCCACGTTTCGCCCCTGGCCGGTTTCAAGGGCGGCGCGCTGAATTACCTGATCCCGCACACCGCCAAGGACGCCGAAGTCATCGCAGTCATCGACTCCGACTACTGCGTGCATCCGAACTGGCTCAAGCACATGGTGCCGCACTTTGCCGACCCGAAAATCGCTGTGGTGCAGTCGCCGCAGGATTATCGCGACCAGAACGAAAGCACCTTCAAGAAGCTTTGCTACGCCGAATACAAAGGCTTCTTCCACATTGGCATGGTCACCCGCAACGACCGCGACGCCATCATCCAGCACGGCACCATGACCATGACCCGTCGCTCGGTTCTGGAAGAACTGGGCTGGGCTGACTGGTGCATCTGTGAAGACGCCGAGCTTGGTCTGCGGGTGTTCGAGAAAGGCCTGTCGGCGGCTTATTACCACGACAGTTATGGCAAGGGTCTGATGCCGGACACCTTCATCGACTTCAAGAAGCAGCGTTTCCGCTGGGCCTACGGTGCGATCCAGATCATCAAGCGTCACACCCGCAGCCTGCTGCGCGGCAAGGACACCGAGCTGACTCACGGCCAGCGTTACCACTTCCTCGCGGGCTGGCTGCCGTGGGTGGCGGACGGCATGAACATCTTCTTCACCGTCGGCGCGTTGCTGTGGTCGGCGGCGATGATCATCGTGCCGCAACGGGTCGATCCGCCGCTGCTGATCTTCGCGATCCCGCCGCTGGCGCTGTTCGTGTTCAAGGTCGGCAAGATCATCTTCCTGTACCGTCGCGCCGTGGGCGTGAACCTGAAAGATGCGTTCTGCGCGGCACTGGCCGGCCTGGCGTTGTCGCACACCATCGCCAAAGCGGTGCTGTACGGCTTCTTCACCAGCAGCATTCCGTTCTTCCGCACCCCGAAAAACGCCGACAACCATGGCTTCTGGGTGGCGATTTCCGAGGCCCGGGAAGAGCTGTTCATCATGCTGCTGTTGTGGGGCGCGGCGCTGGGGATTTACCTGGTGCAGGGCATTCCGAGCAACGACATGCGTTTCTGGGTGGCGATGCTGCTGGTGCAGTCGCTGCCGTACGTGGCGGCGCTGATCATGGCGTTCCTGTCGTCGCTGCCGAAACCTTCGGCGGCGCCTGAACCGGCACCTGTCGTCTAATTCCTCGACGAAGCACTAAACGGCGGCCAATGGTCGCCGTTTTGCTTTAAGATAACCGCCATTTTGCGGGGCTTGGCGTGATATCCAACCCTGTGGGAGTGAGCTGGCCCGCGATGGCAATGTAACAATCAGCCTTTATGTTGACTGACACACCGCCAACGCCAGCAGGCTGGCTCCCACTTTGGCCCTCGCCCAATTTCAATCCGGAGTTTTCCATGACGGCCCACGCCGACCTTTCGCCGACCCTCCAACTCGCCATCGACCTGATCCGCCGTCCGTCCGTGACGCCGGTCGACGCCGATTGCCAGAAGCAGATGATGCAGCGCCTGGGCGATGCCGGTTTCACCCTGGAGCCGATGCGCATCGAAGATGTGGATAACTTCTGGGCGACTCACGGCAAAAACGACGGCCCGGTGCTGTGCTTCGCCGGCCACACCGACGTGGTGCCGACCGGTCCGGTGACCGCCTGGCAGATCGATCCGTTCAACGCGGTGATCGACGAGCACGGCATGCTCTGCGGCCGTGGCGCGGCGGACATGAAAGGCAGCCTGGCCTCGATGACCGTGGCGGCCGAACGCTTTGTCGCCGACTACCCGGATCACAAGGGCAAGGTCGCATTCCTGATCACCAGCGATGAAGAAGGCCCGGCGCACCACGGTACCAAGGCCGTGGTCGAGCGTCTGGCCGCCCGTAACGAGCGTCTGGACTGGTGCATCGTCGGCGAACCGTCGAGCACCACGCTGGTGGGCGACGTGGTGAAGAACGGTCGTCGCGGCTCCCTCGGCGCCAAGCTGACCGTGCGCGGCGTGCAGGGCCACGTGGCTTATCCGCACCTGGCGAAGAACCCAATCCACCTCGCGGCTCCGGCTCTGGCCGAACTGGCCGCCGAGCATTGGGATCACGGTAACGACTTCTTCCCGCCGACCAGTTTCCAGATTTCCAACGTCAACTCCGGCACCGGCGCGACCAACGTGATTCCGGGCGATCTGGTGGCGTTGTTCAACTTCCGTTTCTCCACCGAATCGACTGTCGAAGGCCTGCAGAAGCGCGTCGCCGACATCCTCGACAAGCACGGCCTGGACTGGCACATCGACTGGGCGCTGTCCGGTCTGCCGTTCCTCACCGAGCCGGGCGCGCTGCTCGACGCGGTGTCGTCGAGCATCAAGCAGATCACCGGTCGCGAGACCAAGGCGTCCACCAGCGGTGGCACCTCCGATGGCCGTTTCATCGCGACCATGGGCACGCAGGTTGTTGAGCTGGGCCCGGTCAACGCGACCATCCACCAGGTCAACGAGCGCGTGCTGGCGGCCGACCTCGACGTGCTGACCGAGATCTACTACCAGACCCTGATCAAGTTGCTCGCCTGATGCTCGCGTGCCCGATCTGCAGTGAACCGCTGAACGCGGTGGACAATGGCGTGGTCTGCCCCGCCGGCCACCGCTTCGACCGTGCGCGCCAGGGTTACCTGAACCTGTTGCCGGTGCAGCACAAGAACAGCCGCGATCCCGGCGACAACCAGGCGATGGTCGAGGCCCGCCGCGACTTTCTGAACGCCGGGCATTACGCACCGGTGGCGAAGCGTCTGGCGGAATTGGCGGCGGGTTATGCGCCGGCCCGCTGGGTCGATATCGGTTGTGGCGAGGGCTACTACACCGCGCAGATCGCCGAGGCCTTGCCGGATGCTGATGGCTACGCGCTGGACATCTCGAAGGAAGCGGTCAAACGCGCCTGCAAACGCAATCCGGCGCTGACGTGGTTGATTGCGAGCATGGCCCGCGTGCCATTGGCTTCCGGCAGTTGCCAGTTTCTGGCCAGCGTCTTCAGTCCGCTTGACTGGGAAGAGGCCAAGCGCCTGCTCAGTGTCGGCGGCGGCCTGATGAAAGTCGGCCCGACCAGCGGCCATCTGATGGAACTGCGCGAACGCCTGTACGACGAAGTACGCGAGTACACCGACGACAAGCACCTGGCCCTGGTGCCGGAAGGCATGGCGCTGGCCCACAGCGAAACCCTGGAATTCAAGCTGACGCTGGACAAGCCCGAGGATCGCGCCAACCTGCTGGCGATGACACCCCACGGCTGGCGCGCCAGTGCCGAACGCCGTGCCGCAGTGATCGAACAGCCCGAGCCGTTCGTGACCACCGTGTCGATGCGCTACGATTATTTCGTTCTTCAATAACTTTTGGACTCGGGCAAGCAGCCCGGGGCCGGCTAAATCCGCGAATGGATTTTTCAGACCCGCAGTGAGGATATCCATGCGCCAACCGGACATCGAGATTTACCTGAAAGACGCCGACGTCGACCACAAGGCCATTTCCGCCTGGCTGGGCGCCGCCCTTGGCCCATGCAGCGACTGGGTACAGAAAGGTCAGACCTACAAATGCAAGGCCGGCAACATCCCGGTGACCTGGCTGCCGAAAGCCGTGGGCAAGTGGAACAGCCTGTACCTGGAAAGCGACCAGACGCCATGGGATGACGATATCGCCTGTGCCCGTGCAGCGTTTGCCGCGCTGAACGTCGAAGTGCGCTGCGCGCCGGGGACGTGGATCGAGGAAGAAGGTGAGGAAACGGCGGATCGCTGGATTCGCATCAGCGCCGATGGTGAAGAAGAGATCACCTGGAAAACTGCGTAACCCTGATCGCTCGCATGCTGCGCGCTCTGATCGTTCCCACGCTCCGCGTGGGAATGCAGCCCGGGACGCTCCGCGTCCCAAAGCGGACGCAGAGCGTCCATTGAGGCGTTCCCACGCAGAGCGTGGGAACGATCATCAGAGGCCTACAACGTCTTCAGCCTGCAATCCCTTCTGCCCTTCCACCACCGCGTATTCAACCTGCTGACCCTCGGTCAGCGAACGGTGGCCTTCGCCGCGGATCGCGCGGTAGTGCACGAACACGTCCACCCCGTCTTCGCGCTGAATGAAGCCGTAGCCCTTGGCGTCGTTGAACCACTTCACGTTGCCGGTTTCACGTGTTGCCATCTGTTCATACTCCTTTTTTATTATTGAACAGGCTTTTCGCAGGAAAGCCTTTGCGGAACGTCAGCCTGCGTCCGACGTCCATAAAAGGGCCCCGGCGACAGAGCGCCGAGTATATGACAGGCGACAAAACTCTCAACAGGAGATTACTTCGCCGCTTTTTTGCCGATTTTCGAGTAATCCGGCAAACTGTCGACCGCCCGAGCAAACGCTCGGTTTATCCACTCATGCAGAAGCCGTATGACCCGCTCCCCGTTCCGCCGTCTTGTGTTTGGCACCTTGCGCCGACTGTTGTATCTCTGGGTTCGCTCCGAGACGATCAACCAGTCGTCGTTCACCCTCAACCTCGACCGCAGTCGTCCGGTGTTCTACGTCCTGCAAAACCCATCGCTGACTGATCTGGCGGTGGTCGACACCGAGTGCACCAAGGCCGGTCTGCCGCGCCCGGTGCTGCCGGTGTCCGTGGGTTCGCTGATCGAACCGGCGGCGTTCTTCTACCTGACGCCGGACCCGGACTGGCTCGGCCGCCAGGACAAGCGCGGCGCACCGCCGACCCTGACCCGACTGGTGAGCGCCCTAAGCCAGAATGCCGCCGAAGACGCGCAGATCATTCCGGTCAGCGTGTTCTGGGGCCAGTCGCCTGACAGCGAAAACAGCCCCTGGAAACTGCTGTTCGCCGACAGCTGGGCCGTCACCGGACGCCTGCGTCGCCTGCTGAGCATCATGATTCTGGGTCGCAAGACCCGCGTGCAATTCTCCGCGCCGATCCACCTGCGCGAACTGATCGAACACAACAAGGGCCACGAGCGCACCGTGCGCATGGCCCAGCGGATCCTGCGGGTGCACTTCCGCAACCTCAAGGCTGCGGTGATCGGCCCGGACATCTCCCACCGCCGTAACCTCGTCAAAGGCCTGCTCAACCAGCCGCTGGTCAAGCAAGCGATCCTCGATGAAGCCGAGCGCGAAAACATCTCCCCGGAAAAAGCCAAGGCCCAGGCCCTGCGCTACGGCAACGAGATAGCCTCGGACTACACCTACACCGCGATCCGTTTTCTGGAAGTGGTGCTGAGCTGGTTCTGGAACAAGATCTACGACGGGATCAAGGTCAACCACATCGAAGGCGTGCAGAAGGTCGCCCAGGGTCACGAAGTGATCTACGTGCCGTGCCACCGCAGCCACATCGACTACCTGCTGCTGTCGTACTTGCTGTTTCGCAACGGCCTGACCCCGCCGCACATCGCCGCCGGGATCAACCTCAATATGCCGGTGATCGGCAGCCTGCTGCGTCGTGGCGGTGCGTTCTTCATGCGCCGCACTTTCAAGGGCAATCCGCTGTACACCTCGGTGTTCAACGAATACCTGCACACCCTGTTCACCAAAGGCTTCCCGGTCGAATACTTCGTCGAGGGCGGTCGCTCGCGTACCGGGCGCATGCTGCAACCGAAAACCGGGATGCTTGCGATCACCATGCGCAGCTTCCTGCGTTCCTCACGGATGCCGATCGTGTTCGTGCCGGTGTACATCGGTTACGAACGCGTGCTTGAAGGGCGGACTTACCTCGGCGAACTGCGTGGCGCGAGCAAGAAGAAAGAATCGATCTTCGACATCTTCAAAGTTATCGGCGCGCTCAAGCAGCGTTTCGGCCAGGTGGCGGTGAACTTCGGCGAACCGATCAAACTCGCGGAGTTCCTCGACAGCGAACAGCCGGGCTGGCGCCAGCAGGAGCTGGGCCCACAGTTCAAACCGGCATGGCTCAACGAAACCACCAATCGCCTCGGCGAAAAGGTTGCGCAGCATCTGAACGAAGCGGCGGCGATCAACCCGGTCAACCTGGTGGCGCTGGCGCTGCTGTCGACCACTCGCCTGGCACTGGATGACCGGGCCATGGCGCGGGTGCTGGATCTGTATCTGGCGCTGTTGCGCAAGGTTCCGTACTCGCCGCATACCACGTTGCCGGAGGGCGATGGCCGGGCGCTGATCGAACACGTGAAGGACATGGACCTGCTGTCCGAGCAGAATGATGCGCTGGGCAAGATTCTGTATCTGGACGAGCAGAACGCCGTCCTGATGACTTACTACCGCAACAACGTGCTGCACATCTTCGCCCTGCCGGCGCTGCTGGCGAGCTTCTTCCAGAGCGCCTCGCGCATGAGCCGCGAACAGATCCTGCGCTACACCCGCGCCCTGTATCCGTACCTGCAATCGGAGCTGTTCATCCGCTGGCCCCTGGACGAACTGGACGCAGTGATCGATCAGTGGCTGGAAGCGTTCGTCGAACAAGGCCTGCTGCGCTTCGAAAAAGACGTGTACCTGCGCCCGGCACCGAGTTCGCGGCATTTCGTGCTGCTGACCCTGCTGTCGAAGAGCATCGCCCAGACGCTGCAACGCTTCTACATGACCGTGTCGTTGCTGCTCAACGCAGGCCAGAACACCATCAGCGCCGAAGAGCTGGAAGACCTGTGCACGGTCATGGCCCAACGCCTGTCGATCCTGCATGGCCTGAACGCACCGGAGTTCTTCGACAAGAGCCTGTTCCGCCACTTCATCCAGACCATGCTCGACCTCGACGTGTTGCGTCGCGACGAAGCAGGCAAGTTGAGTTATCACGAACTGCTTGGAGAACTGGCCGAAGGCGCAGCGAAACGGGTGTTGCCTGCGGAGATTCGATTGTCGATCCGCCAGGTGGCGCTACATCGCAGTGAAGATGCGGCGGAAACTGCAACCTCGCCGGTTTCCTGAAACTTGAGGACAACTAACCGGCAGACCGGATCGTTTTCCGGTTAGTTGTTTTATGAATTAATGGGCTCTTTTCAATCGATAAGGAAATCGATATGAGCCTGTTGAATGAATCACCCCAGACCATCAATGTAACGTTCAGCCTTCCACCTGAGTTCAACGCGCCTCTCGACGGAAACAATGAAACCGTTGTCGATGTTCAACGGGTCAGCACCCGGCAAACGACAAGCGTCAAACACTGGCGACATCCCTCCATCGTTGACGGCCAGTGGAACTTCCGGTTCCCGCACCGACACAGTGAAGTCAGCGTCAAATACCGCGTCACCATCCAGTTGTTTCACAATGGACAACCCTTGTTGCTGGAACAGGATCACTTCGTCATTGTTCATCAGGCGCCCCATCGCCAGACGTTGCATTTGAGTCCGATCGGTTACTTGTACGTTGAAGTGCAGGAACCCGAAATGATTCCCCCCGAACAGGCAATCACCATCAGCCTGCATGAAAACGAAAGTCCCGATGTCGAACTGGCGCGCGTTTCCCACGATGAGGAAACGGCTACTTCGTTTTATCTTGAATATGATCCGGAGCATGTGGTGCCGGGCAAACGCTATGCACTTACCGGCATAGAAAACAGATACCACCAACGGCTTTCCGTATTTCCTGAAGCTATCGAACTTGTACCTGTGACACGTCCGGCCCGATCGCGCCTGTTGCGGGTCATCGATCAGTGGCTGAATGCACCGTTACGTTTGTTCACTGACTCACTTTCCAAAATCCGCTAGATTTCCTTGGGCGCCCTTCTGGCGCCCAAGTCTTTTGAGGTCCCCATGAAAAAACTTTCTCTTCTCGCCGCCGCCACTCTGTTGAGCGCCTGCCAGTCCACCACACCGAGCGGCAAAGCGAGCCTGGACGGCGAAGTGTTCTACCTGCAACGCATCGCCCTGCCACCAAGCGCGACCTTGAGTGTGAGCCTGCAGGACGTTTCGCTGGCCGATGCGCCGGCTGTCGTGCTCGACGAACAGAAAGGCCCGATCAAGGGACAAGTGCCGCTGCCGTTCCATTTGAGCTACGATCCGGCCCAGGTCAAACCCGGCCACCGCTACTCGGTCAGCGCACGCATCGAAGTCAACGGCGAACTGATGTTCATCACCACCGAAAACCATGCCGTGCAGCTTGATGGCAAGGATCCCCAGCCGCTGAAGATCCGCGTCGACGCCGCCCGCTAACGCTCTTATGAACAAGGAAGCCTTGATGCTCCGCCCTACCCTTCGCTTCGCCGGCCTGTGCGCGGGCCTGATGATCTCCGCCAGCGCCATGGCCCTGTCCCTCAGCGACCTGTCGCAGGGCGACGCCACCGGCGGCCTCAAGGATGCCCTGACCCAGGGGGCGCAACTGGCCGTCAAACAGCTCGGCACGCCGGGTGGTTTCAGCAACAACCCGGACGTAAAAATCGAACTGCCGGGCAAACTCGGCAAAGTCGCCGGCAAGATGAAAGCATTCGGCATGGGCGCCCAGGTCGATGAACTGGAAACCGCCATGAACAAGGCCGCGGAAACCGCCGTGACCCAGGCCCAGCCGATCCTGGTCGATGCCGTGAAAAAAATGAGCGTGGCTGACGCCAAAGGCATCCTCAGCGGCGGCAACGACTCCGCCACCCAATACCTGGACAAGTCCAGCCGCGAACAGATCCGCGCCAAGTTCCTGCCGATCGTCAAACAGGCGACCGACAAGGTCGGCGTGGCGCAGAAGTACAACTCGTTCGCCGGCCAGGCTGCGACGCTGGGTGTGGTCGACGCGAAGAGCGCCAACATCGAAAGCTACGTGACCGAACAAGCGCTGAACGGCCTGTTCGAGATGATCGGCAAACAGGAAGAAACCATCCGCAAGAACCCGGCCGCTGCGGCGACGAGTCTGGCGAAGAAGGTGTTCGGCAGCCTCTAGGCCGACGCTGCACGGGAGCGAGAAAACTCGCTCCCGTGCTTCAACACACTGGCTGGACTGCGTAAAAAGAACACCCACTCGCTGCCCATTTTCCTTTTCTCGAAGACCCGCAATTCGACCAGTCCATTCAGGGCCGACATCGCGGTGCTGCAAGAGCAACCCAAGTGTTCCCTCACGTTGCTCGCCGTAAACTCCTTCGCCACTCCGCTCTTGGCCACCTGATACAGCGCCCGCTGCCTTGGCGTCAGCCGCTCGAAAAAACCCGACGCCATCAGCCAGCGCTCAAAGTCTTCCGTGTACACCAGGCTTTTGCGGTAGACATCCGTGAAGCGACTGACTGCACGCTGAATCACCGAACACTGAAACTCGATGAAATACGTCAGATCCAGCTCATCGGCCTCGCTATGCAAATACGACCGCCCGTACTTCACCGGCGCATTGCGCAGCAAAGGACTGATCGCAATGTAGCGAAATGCCGAAAACTCGTGCTTGAACATGAACCAGTAGAACAACGCCCTCGCAACCCGTCCGTTACCATCGCGAAACGGATGTTCGTAGCCCAGAGAAAAATGCAGCGTGATCGCCTTGATCAACGGGTGCAGGTAGTCCCTTACTTGAGGTGAACCGAGTGGCTGATTGATCCAGCGCACGAGCCTCTGCAAACGCATCACCAGCCCGACAGCGGGCGGCGGTGTATGCACCGTGTTGCCCTCGCCATCCTGTACCACCACGGCATCGTTCGTCCTGAAAAAACCGGGACTGTATTGCGCGTCATCGATCCCCTCGACGCCCACCCGATGCATTGCCGCGATCAAGTCGACGCTCAAGGGTTGGTAACGGTTTTCCCAGGCGAAATTCATCATCCTGTAATTGCCCATGACCATGCGCTCATCCGGCGTGCGCGGCTGCCGTTGATACTTGAGCATGTCCTTGGCAACTCGCGTGGTCGTTGCCGCACCTTCCAACTGGCTGCTGGCGATCACTTCGTCTTCGATCAGATCATTGAGCAAATAACTGAAATGCGACCGTTCGCCAATCTGCCCGGTCATGCACTCCAGCGAAGCGGAAGTCGTCTGCAGATCGACGGCCGAAAGGGTTTTCCGTGCCGAGGGTGTCAGCAAATACTTGCCCCACTGTGGCGGCTCACCCAATGGCAGGAGATTGATGTACTGCGCAGCCCTTGCCCTCTTCACCAACGCCCAACACAAACGAGCATCCAGCCCCGACGCCCAGCGATAGCGCAAATCCTCAAAAGGCAAATAACGCCCCCGATCATCGAGAGGCTTGAGCAGCGCCAGATAATCCCCCAGATGCTGCTTGTGCGGCGCCCGCGCCAACAAGTCGAACACCGGATCGGACCGTCCTTTCAACACTGGCGGCTTCTTCACAAAAAACCTCTCGATCACTCATAAAAACAGAGAACCGAGTACAACACCCAGACCGAACCGCCTCAATATCAGAGAATTCTGAAAAAGCTGTAGGAGACACCGCAGCCCATAGCCACTCAAACACGATGAGCGTTAGCTCGAGTAAAGCTTTTGACGTGCCGGCCCCATCGGCAGGCTGAGTGGAGGGATTTATCCGGGGGTAGGCGCGAAGCGCCGTTCGACGAAGTCGAACACATCGAGAGGAGGTGCAGCGAAGCAAACCGGAGGCGATGCCCCCGGATGAATCCCGTAACGAAGGAACCCCGAGCCCCAGCGAGGGGCCGTACGCCGGGGCCCAGACCTTTGCTTACTTTGGGGCGTTTGCCAAAGTGAGCCGCTGTAAGAGCGGAACCGCCAGCGGCAACACCCGAAGGAACGGATATTCACAAAGAACACCCAGAGCCTGGTCGGCCCGAAGGCCGCCACGCTCAACAAAGCAAATCAACCGTCCCGACGAACCCTGAACCAAGCCGCATACAACGCCGGCAAAAACAAAAGCGTCAAAGCAGTCGCCACAATCAACCCGCCCATGATCGCCACCGCCATCGGCCCGAAAAACACACTGCGCGACAACGGAATCATCGCCAGCACCGCCGCCAAAGCAGTCAGAACAATCGGCCGGAACCGCCGCACGGTTGCCTCGATGATCGCCTGCCAGGGCTTGAGCCCCGCCGCGATATCCTGCTCGATCTGATCCACCAGAATCACCGAGTTGCGCATGATCATCCCCGACAGCGCAATCGTCCCCAGCATCGCCACAAACCCGAACGGCTGACGGAACACCAGCAGAAACAGCGTCACCCCGATCAGCCCCAGCGGCGCCGTCAGAAACACCATCGCCGTGCGCGAGAAACTGCGCAGCTGCACCATCAGCAACGTCAACACGACGACAATGAACATCGGCACACCGGCATTCACCGACTTCTGCCCGCGCTCGGAGTCTTCGACGGTGCCGCCGACGTCCAGCAAATAACCGTCAGGCAATTCGGCACGGATCGGATCGAGGGTCGGCTGGATCTGTTTCACCAGCGTTGCCGGTTGCTCCTTGCCATAGATATCGGCCCGCACCGTCACGGTCGGCAGTCGGTTGCGGTGCCAGATGATGCCTTCCTCGAAGCCATATTCCAGCGTGGCAATCTGCGACAACGCAACGCTGCGACCGTTGTCGGTAGGCACCGCCAGACTCGGCAGCAGCGATAGTTCGGTGCGCTCATGCACGGTGCCGCGCAGGAGGATTTCGATCAGCTCGTTGTCTTCGCGATACTGGCTGACACTGGAACCGGTCAGCGAGCTCTGGAGGAATTTCGCCAGATTGGCGGTGCTGACGCCCAGCGCCCGGGCGCGATCCTGATCGATGTTCAGGTACACGACCTTGCTCGGCTCTTCCCAGTCCAGGTGCACGTTCACCACATGCGGGTTCTCACGCACCTTGGCCGCGACCTTGCGTGCCAATGCGCGAACTTCTTCGATGTGTTCACCGGTGACGCGGAACTGCACCGGATAGCCGACCGGCGGGCCGTTCTCCAGTCGCGTGACCCGCGAGCGCAGGGCCGGGAATTGTTCGTTGAGGGTATCGATCAGCCAGGTGCGCAGGGCTTCGCGTTCCTCGATGGTTTTCGCCAACACCACGAACTGGGCAAAGCTCGCCGCCGGCAGTTGTTGATCCAGCGGCAGATAGAAACGCGGCGAGCCGGTGCCGACATAGGCCACGTAATTGTCGATGCCGGCATGATCCTTGAGCATCGCTTCCAGTCGCTTGACCTCTGCGGTGGTGTTGGCCAGCGAAGCGCCTTCCGCCAGTTTCAGATCAACCATCAGCTCCAGTCGGTTGGAGGCCGGGAAGAACTGCTGCGGGACGAACTTGAACAGCATCACCGAGGCGACGAACAGCCCCACTGTCAGCACGATCACTGTCTTGCGCCGACGCACGCACCACTCCACCAATCGTCGTACCCGCTGGTAAAACGGTGTGGCATAGGGATCCGGATGTCCGTCCCCCGAGCCGTGTTTGGCCGCGTGAATTTTCGCCAGATCCGGCAGGAGTTTTTCCCCGAGGTACGGCACAAACATCACCGCCGCCACCCACGAAGCCAGCAACGCGATGGTGACGACCTGAAAGATCGAGCGGGTGTATTCACCGGTGCCGGACTGCGCCGTGGCAATCGGCAGGAAACCGGCAGCGGTGATCAGCGTACCGGTGAGCATCGGGAACGCGGTGCTGGTCCAGGCGTAACTGGCGGCCTTGATCCGGTCAAAGCCCTGCTCCATCTTGATCGCCATCATTTCCACGGCGATGATCGCGTCATCCACCAGCAAGCCCAGCGCCAGCACCAGCGCGCCGAGGGAAATCTTGTGCAGGCCGATCCCGAGGTAATACATGCAGGCGAAGGTCATCGCCAGCACCAGCGGAATGGTCAGCGCCACCACCATGCCGGTGCGCACGCCGAGGGAGAAGAAGCTCACCAGCAACACGATGGCCAGCGCTTCGACCAACACCTGGACGAACTCGCCGACACCGCTTTTCACCGCCGCCGGCTGATCGGAAACCTTGCGTAGCTGCATGCCGGCCGGGAGGTTTTTCTGGAGGCGGGAGAATTCGGTTTCCAGGGCCTTGCCCAGCACCAGAATGTCGCCGCCGTCCTTCATCGCCACCGCAAGTCCGATCGCGTCTTCGCCCATGAAGCGCATGCGCGGCGCTGGCGGATCGTTGAAACCACGCCGCACGTCAGCGACATCGGAGATGCGGAACGTACGATCACCGACCCGGATCGGGAAGTTTCTGATCTCGTCGACTGTCTGAAAATTCCCCGAAACCCGTAGCTGCAATCGCTCACTGCCGGTTTCGAAGAAGCCGGCGGTGGATACCGCGTTCTGCTCTTCCAGCGCCTGCTGGACTGCCGCCAGCGGCAAGCCGAGGGTGGCGAGTTTGACGTTGGACAGCTCGACCCAGATCTTCTCGTCCTGCAGCCCGAGCAAGTCGACCTTGCCCACGTCCTTGACCCGTTGCAGCTGGATCTGGATGCGGTCGGCGTAATCCTTGAGCACGGCGTAGTCGAAGCCGTCGCCGGTCAGTGCATAGATATTGCCGAACGTGGTGCCGAATTCATCGTTGAAGAATGGGCCCTGAATGCCCGGTGGCAGGGTCTGGCGGATATCGCCGACCTTCTTGCGTACCTGATACCAGAGGTCCGGAATCTCCACCGAATGCATCGAGTCGCGGGCGATGAAGGTGACCTGTGATTCACCGGGACGGGAGAACGAAACGATGCGTTCGTACTCGCCGGTTTCCATCAGTTTCTTTTCGATGCGCTCGGTGACCTGACGCGAGACTTCCTGCGCCGTGGCGCCGGGCCAGCGGGTCTGGATGACCATGGCCTTGAAGGTGAACGGCGGGTCTTCACTCTGGCCGAGCTTGGTGTAGGACAAGGCGCCGACGATGGCCAGCAAAAGCATCAGGAACAGTACGATCTGGCGATTACGCAGCGCCCATTCGGAAAGGTTGAAGCGCATCGGGACTTACTCCTTGTCCGCCAGATTGACCACACGGTTGGAGCGATCCACGGGACGCACCTGTTGCCCTTCCAGCAGCACATGCACGCCGGCGGCCACGACCCAGTCGCTGGCGTTGAGGCCTTCGAGCACCGGCACGGTTTTCTCGCCGAACGGGCCGACACGCACAGGGGTTTTCTTCAAGGTGTTGTTGGCGCTGACGACCCAGACGTAGGTCGCGCCGTTTTCGGCGGTCAGGGCCGAGAGTGGCACCGACAGCGGGATCACGTCAGCGGTCTGCACGAACACCCGGGCGCTCTGGCCGAGCTCGACTGGCACGTTGCCGGCGGTGAAGGCGATGCGGGCGGCGAAGGTTCGGGATTTCGGATCGGCGGCCGGGGACAACTCGCGGATTTTCCCGGCGAAGCGCTGGTTCGGTTGCGTCCACAGCTCCACGGACACAGGCTGGCCAACCTTGAACCGGCCGAAGCTTTGCTCCGGCAGGCTGATCGACACTTCGCGTTCGCCATCGGTGGCGAGGGTGAATACGGTCTGCCCGGCGGCGACCACTTGCCCGACTTCCACCGAACGCTTGGCCACCACGCCATCCTGGGGGGCGCGCAACACAGCGTAACTGGCCTGGTTGGTCGAGACGTTGAATTCGGCTTTGATCTGCTTGAGGCGCGCCTCACCGGAGCGATAGAGGTTTTCGGCATTGTCGTAGGCCGAACGGCTGACCATCTGCCGTTCCATCAGGGTCTTGTAGCGATCACGCTCGGCGCGCACCAGATTCAGATTGGCTTCGGCGGCGGTGACCTGGGCACGGGTGGCTTCCAGTTGCAGGCGTACGTCCTGCGGGTCGAGTTCGGCCAGGGGTTGATCAGCTTTCACGCGCTGGCCTTCCTCGACCAGTCGTCGGCTGACTTTGCCGCCAATGCGGAACGCCAGATCCGGTTCGTAGCGGGCGCGAACCTCGCCCGGATAACTTTCCATCGCCTGCGCCGAAGGCTCTGGCTGCACCACCATGGCCGGTCGCACGCTGACTGGCGTCACCTCTTCCTTGCCACATGCCGACAATAAAAACGCCAGAGTGACTGGCACCGCAAAGGACAACGCATGGCGGAACATGGTGAAGGACCTTTCGCTAAGGAGGCTTGGAATAATTATACTGGCCGGTATGTTATTAATAGCAAACTCACCAGTCCAGTATTAAAAGCGAAGAATGTCGAACAATCTTTCAGCTCCAAACGGCCCCGGCCGCCCGAAGGATCCGGCCAAGCGCCAGGCGATTCTCGAAGCGGCGAAAATCCTGTTCCTGAGTCACGGCTATGCCAACACCAGCATGGACGCAGTGGCCGCCGAGGCTGGCGTGTCGAAGCTGACGGTCTACAGCCATTTCAATGACAAGGAGACGCTGTTTTCCGCCGCTGTCGTGGCCAAATGCGAGGAGCAATTACCGCCGCTGTTCTTCGAATTGCCGGACGGCATCGCGGTGGAAAATGTGTTGCTGAACATTGCCAGAGGCTTTCACCACCTGATCAACAGCGATGAATCGGTGAACCTGCATCGCCTGATCATGGCGCTGGGCAGTCAGGACCCGAAGCTGTCGCTGATCTTCTTCGAGGCCGGCCCGCAGCGCATGGTGCAAGGCATGGAGCGACTTCTGCGGCGGATCGATGAGACTGGCGCGCTGCGCATCGACAACCCGCACAACGCCGCTGAGCATTTCTTCTGCCTGATCAAGGGCGCGGGGAATTTCCGGTTGTTGTACGGCTGCGGTGAACCACTGACCGGCGAGGCGGCGGAAAGCCATGTGCAGGAAGTGGTCGAATTGTTCATGCGCGCCTATCGACCCTGAAAACAAAAATCCCACGCCATGCGTGGGATTTTCTTATGAGCCGGCTCAGGGCTTGAGCGCTTTCTTCGGGTAGATGTCATAGCGGCTGGATTTGCCATCCAGCGCATGGCTCGGCTTCGGCCCTTCGATGCACGGCGCCTTGCGCGGGCGCTTGACCACCACCCGGTGCGTGGCCAGCGCCAGCGCCGCTTCCAGCAAGGCCGGTGCATCCGGATCATCGCCCACCAGCGGGCGGAACAGGCGCATTTCCTTCTTCACCAGCGCGGTTTTCTCACGGTGCGGGAACATCGGGTCCAGATAGATCACCTGCGGCGGCTCTCCCTCCCAATTGCGCATCACGTCGATGGAGTTGCCCTTGAGCAGCGTCATCCGCGCCACGATCGGTGCCACGTCGAAATCTTCCGCCGCCCGGGCCAGACCATCCTCCAGCAACGCGCCGATCAGCGGCTGACGCTCGATCAGGCTCATTTCACAGCCCAGGCTCGCCAGCACGAACGCATCTTTCCCGAGCCCCGCTGTGGCATCCAGCACCCGCGGGCGCACGCCCTGGGCGATACCGACCGCCTTGGCGATCATCTGTCCGCTGCCACCGCCGTACAACCGACGGTGGGCCGCGCCACCCTCGACGAAATCGACCCGCACCGGCCCCGGCGCATCCGGCCCCAGCTGTTGCAGCTGCAAGCCCTGCTCGCCGACCTGCAAGGCAAACTCGCCGTCGGCCACCTGCAACGGCAGATTCAGGCGCTGCGCCCACTGCTCGGCCTGCGCTTCGAACGTCGGGCCGAGGGCTTCGACATGGATGCGGCAGGCCGCAGGTTGCTCAATCATGGAAAACACGCTCAAAAAAGTTAAGGATCGGCAAAAACCGCCGATAACCCAATCAACGCGCATTTTGCCAGAGCTGAGCGTCGACCGAAAAAAATGTCAGGCATTCTTCCCACATCGATTGGCTACATCTCGCCTACAGGCGATTTCAGCCGTCATAACACTCAAGCATTGGGCGGCGTCAGCCACCTGTGGCAGGATTTCTTTGCCCAGGCACTGGCCGAACAATCGAGTGATGTGGTGCCGGCCTGTGGCACTTTCCCACCGGTCGATCTGGAAAGCCCTGAAGAGCCGACTATCGGCAGCGAACTGCACGCCCACATCATCGACCAGCGCGAATGCGATGTAGTGGAAACCCAGGTACGCCCGCCTGAGCCGCTGTTCCTGCCGATTGCCGAAATCGACATGAACCTGGCCGAGCCGTACCCACCGTTCCCACCGGAAGACATCAAGACTCAGCAAAAGCAGCAGGACTTCGACAGCAGCTGGGTTCGTCCGGTCGTAATCAACAACGGCCAGCCGATTCCGGAACCGGGCCCTGCCCCGCAGAAAAAGCCGCTGTACCTGCCGATTGCCGAGTTCGACCTGGATCTGCTGCAGCCTTACCCGCCGTTCCCGCCGGAAGAGATCGTCGAACAGCAGAAAGCCCTGGACTTCGATAACGGCTGGGTACGCCCGATCGTTAATCAGAACCTGCGTATCGCCGCCTGATTCCGCCCTGCTTCAGTCCTTGAAAAACTGGTTGGCCTTCGCGTACGGCATCGAACGCGAGGTGAAGCCGAACGTGCCCGATTGCTGGATTTCTTCCGCAGCCCGGAAGAACTCGCCAAACGCCGCCAGCGCCAGCGCCGAGCCGGTACTGATGCGCTTCACACCCATTTCTTCCAGTTGCTGCACGGTCAGTTTCAGGCCACCGGACATCAACACGTTGACCGGTTTCGGCGCCACCGCTCGCACCACCGCCAACACTTCTTCAGCCGTCCTCAAACCCGGAGCATAGAGTACGTCGGCGCCAGCCTCGGCGAACGCCTGCAGGCGGCGAATGGTGTCGTTGATGTCCGGATTGCCGTGCAGGTAGTTTTCCGCACGGGCCGTCAGGATGAAGGGAATCGCCAATGTGCGCACCGCTGCTACTGCGGCTTCGATCCGAGCTACAGCGTGTTCGAAACAGTAGATCGGCGCGTCCGGTCGGCCGGTGGCATCTTCGATCGAGCCACCCACGGCGCCCGCCGCGGCGGCGCGCAGCAGACTTTGCGCGGACTCGGCCGGAGCGTCGGCAAAACCATTTTCCAGATCCACTGCCACCGGCAAATCCGTGGCGGCGGCAATCGCCCGGACGTTGTTCAAGGTTTCTTCGAGGCCAAGCGCGCCATCGGGTTTGCCCTGGGAAAACGCATACCCGGCACTGGTAGTCGCCAGCGCCTGATAACCCAGACTGGCAAGCATCTTCGCGGAACCGGCATCCCACGGATTGGGAATCACGAAAATCCCGGGACGTTCATGCAATGCTTTGAAGGCTTCGGCTTTACGGACTTGTTCTTTGCGGGCTTGGGCGTCCATCGGCAGGCTCCTGGGCAGAAAAAAACCGCCTTAGAGCAAGCCAAGTTGCTCGGCGGCGGGTTCTCTGTATAGCTCAGGCAGCGATGGCAGGCCAGGCAAACGTTGCATCAGCTGTGCATGGAATCGCTGCGCGAGTTTGGCCGCCAGGATGTTATCGGCGGTGTGCAGGAAGATGTACGGCGTGCGGCCCTCTTCGATCCACTCGGCAATCTTCGCCACCCACGGCACCAGGAACGGATCGTTGGCCTCAAGCTCGGGATGGCCGATGAAACGTACCTGCGGAAATTGGGTGAACGCTGCCGGGCGGGTTGGCACGCGGGGCTTTTTCGATTGGGCGTGGATCACCGAAGACTCGGTGGACAGGCAACTGAACAACGCGCGCGGATCGAGGCAGATGCGCTCCACCCCGCGATCCAGCAACAGGCGATTGAGCAGGCGTTCACTCTCGCCTTTGGCGAAGAACTGCTCATGGCGCACTTCCACCGCCAGCGGTCGATCAAACGCATCGATGAAGGCTGCGAGCTCTGGCAAACGTTGCGGAGTGAAGCTTTTTGACAGTTGCAGCCACAGTGGCGATACGCGCTCGCCGAGCGGGCTGAGCAACTGGATGAAGGTTTCGGCGGCGGTCAGTTGATCGCGCAGGTCACCGCCGTGGCTGATGTCGCCGGGGAATTTGGCAGTAAAGCGAAAGTGCTCGGGCATGACCTCGGCCCAACGCTGCACGGTGGCCGGCGACGGGCTGGCGTAGAAAGTCGTGTTGCCTTCCACGGCGTTGAACACTTGCGAATACAGACCGAGGAAATCGGAGGTCTTGGCGTCTACCGGATACAGGTACTCGCGCCAGGCGTTTTCACTCCAGGACGGGCAACCGAGGTAGTAAGGCAGATCCATCAGATGTACAGGTCGAGGCCCAGCACGTCTGCGTCCCAGTCGACAAAACCGGCGGTGCTCAGGTAGCTGGCCAAGGCCATGGCCACGCTTTTCTTCATCGCACGGTGATAAATCATGTCTTGTTGGCGGGCGGGCAGATTGCTCAGGCGTTGCGCGGAGGCCTTGGCGGCGCGGGCAGCCAGTTGCGCTTCGGTGGGGAATTCCAGCTCGCCTTCAATATCCTCGACGGATTCATCCAGCGCCGGATTGCCTTTGCGAGGCTTGCGCTTGATGGGGTAGGAATGAGTGGAAACGCCGTCTATACGCATAAAGTCATGCTCGGTATCGATGATGGCAATTTAGCGGCACCTGACCGACTTAGCAAATCGCCGAGTGATAACTAGAACACATAAAAGACAAAAGGTTTAAAGCGCGGGGTTGGAAACGGACGATTGGCAGGCATTGGCATGACCCTGCGGCGAATGCCACAGGGTCGAAGTCATCAGCGGGCTTTCGGCGTGGCGACTTTATCGCGAAGGTAAACCGGCTGGGCATCGTCGGCCGGAATCGACTCGCCACGTTCCCAGGCGAATCGCGCCAGCGTCAGCAGGTCTTCGGCGTGGGGCAGCATGCCCGCGTCGGAACCGCTCAGGTTGACAGCGATGCGCTCGCCGTAGCCCCAACCGGTTCCGGCACCGAACCAATCGCCAGACGCGTCGTCCGGCAGCGCAGCGACTTCCGGCGGCAACACCGCCTCGGTGCCGACCAGACGCATCTCCCCGGCCGTCTCGCGATAGCAGCCCCAATACACCTCATCCATACGCGCATCGATGGCCGCCGCGACCTGGCTCACGCCGTGTTCGCGATAAGCGCGTTGCGCCAGCACCGCCAGGTTCGACACCGGCAATACCGGACGATCCAGCGCGAACGCCAGGCCTTGCACCACGCCGATGGCGATGCGCACGCCGGTGAACGCGCCCGGGCCGCGACCGAAGGCAATCGCGTCCACCGCTTGCAGCGTGGTGCCGGCGTCGGCCAGCAGTTGCTGGATCATCGGCAGCAGTTTCTGCGCGTGCAGGCGCGGGATCACCTCGTAATGGCTCGTGACCTTGCCGTCATGCAGCAAGGCAACGGAGCAAGCTTCAGTCGCGGTGTCCAGGGCCAGCAAGGTGCTCATCGATGTGTCCGTAAATCAGGTGGGGAAAAGTGCGCCAGTATAAACAACTACGGCCCGCAAGCGGGCCGTGGATGATGCAGCGGATCAGGTTTTTCAGCTCAGCGCTTCAAGAACCTTGGCGGTGATCGCTTCAACCGAACCGACACCCGGGATGTGGCTGTATTTCGGCTTGCCGTTGGCGGCCGACAGCTTCTGGTAGAAGTCCACCAGCGGCTTGGTCTGCGAGTGGTAGACCGACAGGCGATGACGCACGGTTTCTTCGGTATCGTCCTTGCGCTGCACCAGCTCTTCACCGGTGATGTCGTCTTTACCGGCAATCTTCGGCGGGTTGTAGACGATGTGGTACACACGGCCGCTGGCCTCGTGAACGCGACGGCCAGCGATACGCTGAACAATTTCTTCGTCTTCAACGGCGATTTCAACCACGGCATCCAGCTCGACACCGGCGGTCACCAGCGCTTCAGCCTGAGGAATGGTGCGCGGGAAACCGTCGAACAGGAAACCGTTGGCGCAGTCAGCCTGAGCGATGCGGTCTTTTACCAGTGCGATGATCAGGTCATCCGACACCAGGCCGCCGGCATCCATGATGCTCTTGGCCTTGATGCCCAGTTCGGTGCCGGCCTTGACCGCAGCACGCAGCATGTCGCCGGTGGAGATTTGCGGAATGCCGAATTTCTCGGTGATGAACTTAGCCTGAGTACCTTTACCGGCCCCGGGAGCTCCCAGCAGAATGACGCGCATTAGATGTGCTCCTCAATTTTTTTATAAAAAGCTTTTGCAAAACAACGGATTCGCCTCATGGGGCGAAATCCTGGAAATAGGGTCGTGACCGCCCAAACGGCCAGAGGCTGACCAAGATACACAGCAGGCTGCGCCCACACAAGACGCCAAAAGTCGGAGAAACCGGCGCCTGCCGCGACCTTGCGACGCGGTTCCCCAAGTCGCAACCCCATCATTAACTGTCGCTTGCCCGCATTTTTCCCACGCTCGATAAACGGCACCCGACGTTTGCCCCGGGTGCCCCGCCCCACGCAGAAAACCTTAGCCGGTATTTCGCAAACCGGCGGCAATCCCCGCCACAGACACCAGCAACGCCTGTTCTACCGGGCTGTCCTGCTCGACGTTCGGCTGTCGCGAACGCGCCAGCAGTTCGGCCTGCAATAGATGCAGCGGGTCGAGATAAGTGTTGCGCAGGCGGATGAATTCCAGGGTGTCCGGGCTATGTGCCAGCAGTTGCGACTGACCGGTCAGGCCGAGGACCACGGAACATGCCTGCGACAATAGGTCGCGTAAGTGCACACCCAAAGGTAACAAGTCCGACTCAACCAGTCGCTCGTCGTAGGACAGCGCAATGTCGGCGTCGGCCTTGGCCAGGACCATTTCCAGCATGTCGATACGGGTGCGGAAAAACGGCCACTGCTCGCGCATCTGCCCCAGCAGCTCGCCTTCGCCGCGCTCCAGCGCCTTGCTCAATGCGGTTTCCCAACCGAGCCACGCTGGCAGCATCAAACGCGTCTGGGTCCAGCCAAAGATCCACGGAATCGCCCGCAGACTTTCGATGCCACCGGCGCGACGCTTGGCCGGACGGCTGCCCAATGGCAAACGCCCCAATTCCTGCTCCGGCGTCGACTGGCGGAAATACTCGACGAACTGCGGATTTTCCCGCACCACGGCGCGGTAAGCAGCCACACCGTCGGCGGCCAATTCGTCCATCAGATGCCGCCACTCCGGCGTCGGTGGCGGCGGTGGTAGCAGGGTCGCTTCGAGTACCGCAGCCAGATAGAGATTGAGGTTTTGCTCGGCGATGTCCGGCAGGCCGAATTTGAATCGAATCATTTCCCCCTGCTCGGTGGTGCGGAAGCGTCCAGCCACCGAACCCGGCGGCTGCGACAGAATCGCCGCGTGAGCCGGGCCGCCGCCACGGCCCACGGTGCCGCCGCGACCATGGAACAGCAGCAGTTCGACTTGCTGCTCGCGGCAGATTTCCACCAGCCGCTCCTGAGCCCGGTATTGCGCCCAGGCCGCCGCCGTGGTGCCGGCGTCCTTGGCCGAGTCGGAATAACCGATCATCACTTCCTGCGGGCCTTGCAGACGTGCGCGATAACCCGGCAACAGCAACAGACGCTCGATCACCGGGCCGGCGTTGTCGAGGTCGGCCAGGGTTTCGAACAACGGCACTACGCGCATCGGCCGCAGCACACCAGAATCCTTCAGCAGCAGTTGCACCGCGAGCACATCCGAGGCGGCACCGGCCATGGAGATCACATAGGAACCCAGCGAAGCCCCCGGCGCGGCGGCGATTTCCTTGCAGGTGGCGAGCACTTCGGCAGTGTCCGCCGAGGGTTTGAAATGCGCCGGCAGCAGCGGCCGACGATTTTGCAGTTCGCGGGTCAGGAAGCTGATGCGCTGTTCTTCATCCCAGTCTTCATAGCGACCGAGGCCGAGGTAATCGGTGATTTCGGTCATGGCGGCGGTGTGTCGCGACGAGTCCTGACGCACATCGAGGCGCACCAGGAACAGGCCGAAGGTCACGGCACGACGCAGGCAATCGAGCAACGGTCCGTCGGCGATCACGCCCATGCCGCACTCGTGCAGCGAGTGGTAGCACAGCTCCAGCGGATCAAGCAGCTCGCGATTGTTGTGCAGCACATCGGCCGGGGCCGGGGTCGTCGCAGTCAAGGAGGCATGGGCCCAGTTGCGCGTGGCGCGCAGGCGTTCGCGCAATTGCTTGAGCACCGCGCGATAGGGTTCGGCGCTGTCGCCGGCCTTGGCCTTGAGCGCGTCGCTGGCTTGCTGCATCGACAGTTCGGCGGCCAGGTGATCGACATCACGCAGGTAAAGATCCGCCGCCATCCAGCGCGCCAGCAACAGCACTTCGCGGGTCACGGCAGCGGTCACGTTCGGGTTGCCGTCGCGGTCGCCGCCCATCCACGAAGCGAAGCGGATCGGCGCGGCTTCCAGCGGCAATCGCAGGCCAGTGGCGGCGAACAACGCCTGATCGGCCTTGCGCATATGGTTGGGAATCGCCTGCCACAGCGAATGCTCGATCACCGCAAAACCCCACTTGGCTTCGTCCACCGGGGTTGGTCGGGTGCGGCGAATTTCTTCGGTGTGCCAGGCTTCGGCGATCAAGCGTTGCAGGGTGTTGTGGATCTGCTCGCGCTCGGCGCTGGTCAGGTCGCGGTGATCCTGAGCGGCCAGTTGCGCGGCAATCGCGTCGTACTTCTGGATCAGCGTGCGCCGGGCCACTTCGGTCGGGTGCGCGGTCAGCACCAGTTCGATTTCCAGTCGCGATAACTGCCGGGCAAGGGAGTCGGCGCTGTGCCCTTCCTCGCGCAGTCGGGCGAGCAATTCCGGCAGCACGCGGGATTCGAACGGCGCGGCCTGCGACTCTTCGCGGCGATGAATGAGCTGGTACTGCTCGGCGATGTTCGCCAGGTTGAGAAACTGGTTGAACGCCCGCGCCACCGGGAGCAATTCGTCTTCGCTCAGCTGATTGAGGCTGGCGCTGAGTTCGGCGTCCATCGAACCGCGCCGGTCAGCCTTGGCGCCCTTGCGGATCTGCTCGATCTTGTCGAGAAACGCCTCGCCGTACTGGTCACGGATGGTATTGCCCAACAGCTCACCGAGCAGGTGAACGTCTTCGCGCAAGCGTGCATCAATATCGGTCATCAGCATCTCTCCAGCAGTAATCGGTGACGGATCGCAAGTGAGTGGATGAACAGAGAGTGCCGCTCTGCAACGCTTCTTACAAGCAGACGACGAAGGGACTTTAAACCTTGCGCCCTGAAGCTAGTCTCAACAGTAAGCCCCACAACGGCTTGCCGCCGCCTGACGGCGGACACTCACCCAGACCTGCCACGAGCAGGTACGACATGAGGTCATCATGAAAATCCGTGAACTCGCCCAGCATTGGGAAGAAACCGCCAAGGGTCGCCTGACCGATACCGGCTACACGATTCATCTGGATGTGGAAGCCGCCGCACGCCTTGCGGCGATTGCCGAGATGTACCCCAAACGGCATGCCGAAGAATTGCTCGGCGAACTGATCGGCGCGGCGCTTGAAGAGTTCGAGGCGAGCCTGCCGTATGTGAAAGGCTCGACCGTGGTTGCCACCGATGAAGAAGGTGATCCGCTGTATGAAGACGTCGGTCCTACGCCGCGTTTTCTCGCGTTGTCGCGTCGGCATCTGCAGGACCTGTCGACGGCTGCCGGCAAACAAAAACACTGATCCCTGATACTTCAAAACTGTGGGAAATGGCTTGCCCTCGATGACGTCAATTCAGCCGCAAATGGGTTGAATTGAATGACCTCATCGCTGGTAAGCCAGCTCCCACAGGGACTTTGTTCCCCCTCCGCTTTTGCGCCTTTTTTCGCCCGCGCGTACCACTCTCCCCCGCCAAAGTTCCCGGTTTAGAGCCCTGTCCATTCGGTCAGAATATTTTTTGGCGATGAGCCATCTTTTCTGAACTTTTAAAAAAAGCCTTCGGTCGGAACAGGTAACCACGCCTGGAACGAGCGTTTCAAAACGCACTTGCACATGACGGTTGCGGCTCCGCTACCAGGATGGATTTCGAAGCTTCCAAGGAGTTAACCAATGGAGTTGAAGACCATGAAGACCCAAACCTCGTTCTCCCACCTGCGCGGTCTGAAACTGGCCGCCCTGGCCATCGGCACCAGCTTCGTGCTGGCCGGTTGTGCCGGCAATCCACCGACCGAGCAATACGCGGTGACTCAATCGGCCGTCAACAGCGCGGTCAGCGCCGGCGGTACCGAGTTCGCCGCCGTGGAAATGAAGCAGGCGCAGGACAAGCTCAAACAAGCCGAAATCGCCATGCACGACAAGAAGTATGACGAGGCCCGCACGCTCGCCGAGCAAGCCGAGTGGGACGCCCGCGTTGCCGAACGCAAGGCTCAGGCGATGAAAGCCGAACAGGCTGTGAAGGATTCCCAGAAAGGTGTTCAGGAACTGCGTCAGGAAAGTCAGCGCACCGTGCAATAAGCGCGCATCCCGACCACAAGGCTGAATCTCTTATCGATAGAAAGGACGAACGATTATGCGTAAACAACTGATGATCCCCGCTCTCCTGGCCGCAAGCGTTGCCCTGGCTGCCTGCTCGACGCCACCGAACCCGAACCTGGAACAGGCGCGCACCAACTATGCCGGCCTGCAGGCCAACCCGCAGGCGAGCAAAGTGGCGGCACTGGAAACCAAGGACGCCAGCGATTACCTGGACAAGGCTGACAAGGCCTATCTGGACAAGGAAAACGCATCCAAGGTCGACCAGTTGGCCTACCTGACCAACCAGCGCGTGGAAGTGGCCAAGCAGACCATCGCCCTGCGCACCGCTGAAAACAACCTGAAGAACGCCGCTGCCCAACGTGCCCAGGCCCGTCTGGATGCCCGCGATCAACAGATCAAACAGCTGCAGGACAGCCTCAACGCCAAGCAGACCGATCGCGGTACGCTGGTGACCTTCGGTGACGTGCTGTTCGCCACCAACAAGGCCGACCTGAAATCCAGCGGTCTGGTGAACATCAACAAACTGGCACAATTCCTCCAGGAAAACCCTGACCGCAAAGTGATCGTCGAGGGCTACACCGACAGCACCGGCGCCGCTTCGTACAACCAGTCGCTGTCCGAGCGTCGTGCGACCTCGGTGCAGGTTGCGCTGATCAAGATGGGCGTCGATCCGTCGCGCATCGTGGTGCAGGGCTACGGCAAGGAATACCCGGTCGCGGATAACGGCAGCGTCTCGGGCCGTGCGATGAACCGTCGGGTGGAAGTGACCATTTCCAACGACAACCAGCCGGTGATGCCACGTTCGGCGGTGAGTGCCAATTAGATTTTTCGCAACTACTAACGCCCCACTTGATTCAATCACGTGGGGCGTTTTTTTAACCGTTTATCGCGACTGTCATTTCTGACAGTAGGCAGGGTTCCTGATGTGAGCCAAGTTGTTTCGGCCAACTTTTGACTACGCGGAATAGGAACCCATGAAACGATTTGGAGTTTTACTAACAATTTTTTTGGTCATTGCGCTTACCGCTTGCGTTCAAAGTCCTCCCGCTGAACTGATGAGCGATGCCATTCCCACCGATATTCCACTTCCTAGGGCGGGAGTTAACCAGCGACCCGTAACGGGGGAAAAAACCGTATTGCTCGTTGCTGCCCGCTGGGCTGGCGATCATGTAATTGATATGTCTGCACTAAATGCCGGCACTTTCGCACAACAGCCCGGGTCACTTAATCATTACTTGCAGACGGCCTCTATGGGCAAGCTCATCCTCAAAGGAACGACGATTCAAGCCAACTTCTCGACACCGGCACCCACCTCGGGCTTTTATGGGGAAATAGCGGAGGCAAAAACAGCGGCCTTGGCGCAGGGATATGATCCGAGCAAGTACGATTACTTTTGGGTTGTCCACGATAACGGTATAGGTGGCGCTCAAGGCAATATGCCCGGGAATCAAATCGTTGTCCGCGACGGTGTTTTTCGCTATAGAACAAACTACATTTGGGCCCATGAGTTCGGGCACAACCTGGGCTATAGCCATGAAATATCATTTGGCAATCATCTCTGGAGTTATGTCAATTGCTCGCTTTCGGGAAATGTCGTATTCGCACCTGACACCTGTGAAACAAGCTACGCAGGAGACTGGGGCAATCCCATCCAGAGGCCATATGATATTTCTTCACTCTACCCCGCAAACTATCGATGGTACTCCGGCTGGCTGGATGCCTCACAGGCGAGTGTGATCAGTGAATCTGGCCTCTATCGCCTTGTGCCGCTGGGAACAGATGGCCCCCAGCTATATTTGATCAACCGCAAAAACAGCAGCGGCGCGCAGCAAATTTCGCTTGAGTACCGCAAATTCAGCCCTCCTTACGACAACTTCACGGCGGATAACCCAACCAACGGTATCTGGGTGAGATACACCACCATGGACAGGATAGTCAGCAACGTTCAACTCGATGGCACACCGGAGACGACGACGACGGCTGACCCGGCCCTTTTGCCCGGTAAGACTCTCAAGGATAGCCAGGCAGGCATTACTATTGAAGTATGTAGTGCGTCCGGTACTGGAGTGACCGTTGCCGTTGCTGTTATCGAGAATACAGCGAATCTATGCAAAACCCTGCCATTACTTCCGCCCGTCATACAAGCACCTGTACCACAAGCTCCAGCAGTTCAAAATCCGATTGTGTTTTCAGGGATCAGTCGTCCTGGCGCCCTGATCAATGTTTCTTACCGACTGGCGGGGGGAAATAACTGGAAAGATGTAAAGGTGACTGCTGACGCCACCGGCAGTTGGAAAGCACCACTGCCGACTTTACCGGCAGCCAACTACAACGGTCAGGTTTGGCAAACTATTGGAAATAGAGCTTCGCTGGCTACTTTCCGAAACTTTGGTGTTTCTCCCTGAAATGCGAAACCAGTGACTCCCCAATTTCATATATGAAATTGGGGAAAGCTCCGAAAGTATTGGAGTTATTGCTCGAGCTTCTGCGGCGTCTCCTGCCCCATGCAGCGCACAGCCTTTTTCTGTGCGTTGATCAGCACCCCGGTCAGGCCTTTCTGTTCGGTGTCGAACAGCACCAGTACGCCATCGATGCATTGCGCCACTTGCGGCGCCGGGTCCAGGGAGACCTTGTAGTCTTCGCCGGGAATGGTCTTGAGCATGGTGAACTCGTTGAGCAGCAACGCATCCTCGGGTTTGGCGAAGTGCAGGTAGCCGTAGTACCACAGGGCGCCGACGGTGCCGAGGATGCTGCAGATACCGGTGATGATCAGCGGGATGGCGTTGCGTTCTTCACTCATTGCGGACTCTCGTTTTCAGAATTCGGAGGTTGCGGGTAATTCGGGACTTCGCCGAGGCGGCGCAGGCCGTTGAAATGCTCGGGATCGTCGAGGTAACGCAGCATGACCTGACGCCACACCGGATCACCGAAGGTCTGCACATGGCCGCCGCGAGTCAGTTGCAGGACCCGGGGCGGCGGCGCAGCTTGATACAGGCGGATGCCATTAGAAAGAGGCACCAGCGGATCATCGATGCTGTGGAAGATCAGTTTCGGTACGCCTTTGAGCTGCGGCATCGAGTTGATCGCACTGTCGCTGTCCGGCACCAGCCACGACAGCGGCACCTGGAATGGCCAGGTCATCCACGAGGTGCTGAGAGCATATTGGCCAACGCTACGGTAACTGGCCGGAACCCCGTCGAGCACAAAAGCCTTGAGCTGTTTTTGTCTTTCCGGATGTTGCACCAGCCAATGTACCGCCATCGAACCACCGAGACTTTGACCGAGCAGGATCAGCGGTTTGCCTTTGACTTCCGGCGCCTTGTCCAGCCAGGCAAATGCGGCGTCGATGTCCTGATAGATCGCCGGCAGGCTCGGCTTGCCTTCGGACAGTCCGTAACCGCGATAGTCCACCAGCAGCACCTGATAGCCGTTTTTCGGCAACCACCAGCTGCCGCCCAGGTGCATCGGCAGATTGCCGCCGTTGCCGTGCAGGTGCAGCACCGTGCCCTTGACCTCGACACCGGGTTTCGCCGGCAGCCACCAGGCGTTCAACTTGAGGCCATCGGCGGTGGTCAGGGTGACGGTGCGGTATTCAAGTTTGGCCTTTTCCGGGGTGAATATCTGGCCCGGCTCGGGGTAGAACAGCAAAGAGCTGCAACCACCGAGGGTCAGGAGCAGGCAGAGGATGCCGAGGATTCTCATCCGGTGAAACCTCGCAAGGTTCGGATTCCCGCGCTCAGCGCGGGAATGATCAATGGGCCTACAGGATGTTGGAGTAATCGGCCTCGATCCGGTCCAGGCTCAAGTGATTGAGGAAGTTGGAGAAGCACATCCACGCCGACAACGCGTTCATGTCACGGAACTGGTCCGGCAGGTACTTCGGCGGCACCACCAGGCCTTCATCCACCAGTTGCCGCAGGGTTCGCATGTCCTCCAGGGTGGTCTTGCCGCAGAACAACAGCGGAACCTGCTCGAGCTTGCCCTTGCGCACGGCCAACTGAATGTAGTTGTAAACCATGATGAAGCCCTTGAGGTAGGACAAGTCTTTGGTGAATGGCAGACCGGTCGGCGTCGATCCACGGAAAACCCGACTGGCGTTGCCGTAGCTTTCCGCCATTTCAAAGCCCTGCTCGCGGAAGAACTCGAAAATCTGCAGGAAGTCCGCGCCCTCCTCCACCATGTGAATGGCGCGGGTGCGGTTGGTCAGTTTGCGCAGGCGGCTCGGGTAGGAGGCGAAGGTGATGATTTCCATCAGAATCGCCAGACCTTCCTGAGTCACCGTCGACGAGGGCGGCCCCTTGGACAGAAAGGTGCAGATCGGCTGGTTCAGACCGTTGAGCGTGGTGCCGACGTGCACCAGGCCTTCGTGGACTTCCAGCGCGCGCACGTCGCGGTCGTTGAACATCGCGTCGGTGCGGATCTTGATGTAATCGGCGCCCGCCGCCGCGTCGGCGACGATGCCGTCGGACTCGAACACGCGGATGGTTTCCTCGGCCTCGCCGAACACTTTGTTCAGGCGGGTTTGCAGCAAGTGCACAGCGTCCTTGGCGGTAAGGATTTTCGGTTCGTCCTTCAGGTCGCCTCGGCCGTCGATGTTGTTCAGGTAGTCCGACATCATCAAACCGAGGTCGGCCAGGGTCGGGTCACCGGCGTGGAACGCATCGGACGCAGCGCCATACAGTTCCTGAGAAATCAGGCCGAAATCCTCGGTGCCGCGCGCCTCGAGCATGCGCACCACCATCCGGTATTCCTTGCACATGCGGCGCATGATCTGGCCGACCGGGTTGAACTGGCCGAGCTGGCGGGTGATGTCGCGCTCGATGTTCTGGAATTCCAGCTTGACCTTGCTCGAATCGAAGGACAGCGGCCGGTTGAGGTAGTAGTCGCGATCCACCGCCGGCAATTCCTTGCCCTTGGCCTTGAGGAACCCCTTGCGGATGTTCTCGTCCCACTTGACTGCGTCAAGGACGCGAATCGGCGTCTGCGCCAGCACAATGCGATCAGACAGCGTGCGTATCGTCTGCTGGTAATCGTCCACCCGAAACTCCTGTAGAAAACATGACGTACTGGATTATTTGGCCTTGGCCTGATGCTGGTAGCGCGCCGCTTCGACGAAAACGTCTGAGTTGGCCGGGTCGTCGAGGTAAGCAAAGACCTTTTCCAGCGGACTGTCGACCTGCACACCCTGACCGTCATCGGTCTGGAAGCCCTGGCCGTCGAGGCTTTTCTGCGCGATGGCCTGGTTGATCTGTTCGAGATCGAGGTTGTAGATCACCAGTTCGTGCTTATCGGTAATCTCGAAACCGGCGATGGTGAAGTGCCCGCCATACTGCGCCGGCACCTTCGCCGACAGATACCAGCGGTTGCCATGACGCGACACGGTGAACGGATAAGCTTCCCGCTCATGGGGACGGGCCTTGAACCAGGTGACCGCCTGATAGCGGTCATTGCCCAGGCGCGTGAGTTCCAGGTTCATCGGCTCGCCCCAGGCATTGGTGCTTGCCCATTCGCCGAGCAGGCCCTTGGGCGCCGGCTCACGGGCAGGCAGCGGATCCTTGAAGGTCACCAGACAACCGCTGAGCAGCAGGAACGACAGCGCGATCAACGCGCCACGCCAGGCTTTCATTCAACACTCCCTATGAACCGAACTCACCACCGGACCTGTGGGAGCGTTACACCGACGCGAGTACCAGATGCATATAACGCGTCAGAATACCGAGCATGTCCTCTTCGGCCAAAGGCTCGGCGTCGTTGAGCAGGCCCTGATATTCCATCCGTCCGATAATCGCCGTCAACACCTTGGCATCCTGCTGCGGCTCGCGGGAGCCCAGCACCTGGAACAACTGGCAGGTGCCCTGCAACAGAATCTGCTGATGGGAACGTACCAGTTCCGCCAGACGCGGATTGAGCAGCGCTTCCTGACGGAACGCCTGTTCCGCCATCAAATGCTCGCGGCGGTTGACCAGTTGCCGGTGCACGTAGTCGGCCATCAACCGGGCGATGTCGTCAGCCAATTGCGAGCGCGATTCCGGGCTGCCGTCGCCGCTGACCACCATTTCCCGCAGCAGGCCTTCGTTGTTGATCCACAGCTTGGCCATGTAGGCCGCGCTGCGTTCGACGTATTGGGCGAAGGTATCGGTGAGCAGGTCATCGATGTCCTTGAAATAATAGGTGGTGGCCGACAACGGCACACCGGCCTCGGCCGCCACCGCACGGTGACGCACGGCCCGTACGCCGTCGCGCACGACAATGCGCATCGCCGCATCGAGAATGTCCTGCCGACGCTGCTCGCTGCCCTGTCGGCTGGCCTTGCGGCCCTGGTACTGAACACTTTCAGCGACCGCAGTGGCGATACCCGCTGCACCCTCTTGAGCCATTGCACCGATCACGACAGGACTTCCTCTGTTGTTTTTTTCAAAAGTAACCATTTGATACGTTTGTACCAGACAGGCAATAAAAAGCCGCCCATTTCAGGCGGCTTTTTTATTGAAACACTTACGCTTGCGGCCGCATGTGCGGGAACAGGATCACGTCGCGGATCGACGGCGAGTTGGTCAGTAACATCACCAGACGGTCGATACCGATACCTTCACCGGCCGTTGGCGGCATGCCGTACTCCAGCGCGCGAACGAAGTCGGCGTCGTAGTGCATGGCTTCGTCGTCGCCGGCGTCCTTGTCGGCCACCTGGGCCATGAAGCGCTCGGCCTGGTCTTCCGCGTCGTTCAGCTCGGAGTAGGCGTTGGCGATTTCACGGCCGCCGATGAACAGTTCGAAGCGGTCGGTGACGTTCGGGTTGTCGTCGTTGCGACGGGCCAGCGGCGACACTTCGAACGGGTACTGAGTGATGAAGTGCGGCTGTTCCAGCTTGTGCTCGACCAACTCTTCGAAAATCATCACCTGCAGCTTGCCCAGACCTTCGAAGCCCAGCACCTTGGCACCGGCCTTCTTGGCGATGTCGCGGGCCTTGTCGATGTCGTTCAGGTCATCGGCGGTCAGCTCGGGGTTGTACTTGAGGATCGAGTCGAACACCGACAGGCGCACGAACGGCTCGCCGAAGTGGAACACCTTGTCGCCGTACGGCACGTCGGTGCTGCCCAGAACCAGCTGCGCCAGCTCACGGAACAGTTCTTCGGTCAGGTCCATGTTGTCTTCGTAGTCGGCGTAAGCCTGGTAGAACTCCAACATGGTGAATTCAGGGTTGTGACGAGTCGAAACGCCTTCGTTACGGAAGTTGCGGTTGATCTCGAACACTTTTTCGAAGCCGCCAACCACCAGACGCTTCAGGTACAGCTCTGGAGCGATACGCAGGAACATTTCCATGTCCAGCGCGTTATGGTGGGTTTCGAACGGCTTGGCTGCGGCGCCGCCAGGAATGGTCTGCAGCATCGGCGTTTCGACTTCGAGGAAGTCGCGCTTCATCAGGAAGCTGCGGATGTGCGCGATCACTTGCGAACGCACGCGGAAAGTCTGGCGCACGTCTTCGTTGACGATCAGGTCAACGTAACGCTGACGGTAGCGCTGTTCGGTGTCGGTCAGGCCGTGGTGCTTGTCCGGCAGCGGGCGCAGGGATTTGGTCAGCAGGCGCACGCTGGTCATCTCGACGTACAGGTCACCCTTGCCGGAACGGGCCAGGGTGCCTTCGGCGGCGATGATGTCGCCCATGTCCCAGGTTTTCACCGCGGCCAGGGTGTCTTCGGACAGGGTCTTGCGGTTGACGTAGACCTGGATGCGACCGGTCATGTCCTGGATCACCATGAACGAGCCACGGTTGAGCATGATGCGACCTGCAACCTTGACCGGGATCGCAGCCTCTGCCAGCTCTTCCTTGGTCTTGTCCGCGTACTGTTTCTGCAGTGCTTCGCAGTAGTTGTCGCGGCGGAAGTCGTTCGGGAAGGCATTGCCCTTGGCGCGCTCGGCAGCAAGCTTTTCCTTGCGCAGGGCGATCAGGGAGTTTTCTTCCTGTTGCAGGGCTTGCGGGTCGAGTTGTTGGTCGCTCATGTCTTTAAATATTCCATCACAGGTTCGTTGCCCCCGGGCCTTGCGGCCCGGGGATCGCCAGCAGGGCTGGCTCCTACAGGGATCGCGTTGAATCAGCGATCCTGTATTGCGTCTTTACAGCCCCGATTTCAGGCTGGCTTCCAGGTATTCGTCGATGTCGCCGTCGAGCACCTTGTCGCAGTCGCTGCGTTCGATGTTGGTACGCAGATCCTTGATCCGCGAGGCATCGAGCACGTACGAACGGATCTGGTGACCCCAGCCGATGTCCGACTTGGTGTCTTCCAGCGCCTGGGACGCCGCGTTGCGCTTCTGCATTTCCTGCTCGTACAACTTGGCCCGCAGCATTTTCATGGCGGTGTCCTTGTTGGCGTGCTGGGAACGTTCGTTCTGACAGCTGACCACGGTGTTGGTCGGTACGTGGGTGATACGTACGGCCGAGTCGGTGGTGTTTACGTGCTGACCACCGGCACCGGAGGAACGATAGGTGTCGATCCGCAGGTCTGCCGGGTTGATTTCGATTTCCACCTTGTCGTCGATCTCTGGCGAGACGAAAACCGCGGAGAACGAGGTGTGGCGACGGTTGCCGGAGTCGAACGGGCTCTTGCGCACCAGACGGTGCACGCCGATCTCGGTACGCAGCCAGCCGAAGGCGTATTCGCCCTTGATGTGAACGGTGGCACCCTTGATCCCGGCGACTTCACCGGCCGACAGCTCCATGATGGTCGCATCGAAACCGCGTTTGTCGGCCCAGCGCAGGTACATGCGCAGCAGGATGTTGGCCCAGTCCTGGGCTTCGGTGCCGCCGGAACCGGCCTGGATGTCCAGGTAGGCGTTGTTCGGGTCCATCTCGCCGCTGAACATGCGACGGAATTCCAGCTTGGCCAGGGACTCTTCGAGACCTTGAAGGACTTCGACGACGTCGTTCACGGCGCCTTCGTCGTTCTCTTCGACGGCCATGTCGAGCAGCTCGCGGGAATCGGCCAGGCCGGTGGCCAGCTCGTCCAGAGTGTCGACGATCTGCGCCAGCGCCGAGCGCTCGCGGCCCAGTTCCTGGGCGTATTCAGGTTTGTTCCAGACTGCAGGATCTTCAAGCTCGCGATTGACTTCGATCAGACGCTCATGCTTTTGATCGTAGTCAAAGATACCCCCGAATAGATTCGGAGCGCTCGGACAGGTCCTTGATGGTGTTCAGGATCGGATTGATTTCCATGACGGGCAGCACTCGTTGGCGAACTTTTGAAAGCCGGCGAGTATAACGTAATCAAGCTGTCACGGCAGCCCGTCTGGCGGCTCTTGAGGCGAATGAACCCGATGGTTCATTCGATCCCCACCTGGTTGCGCCCGTTGTTCTTCGCCAGATACAAGCCACGGTCCGCCGCCGAGATCAGCAACCGGCAGTCGCTGCCCGCCTCCGGCACCATGGTTGCCAGGCCGATGCTGATGGTCAGGCTCGCCCCTTCGGCCGGGGCATTGTGCGGAATCTTCAGCGCCGCCACGGTCTGGCGCAGTTTCTCCGCCACCAGCCGCGCCCCGCCCGGCGAGGTGTTGGGCAGCACCAGCGCAAATTCTTCGCCGCCATAACGCGCCGGCAGGTCCGACGGTCGGGCGCTGGCCTCGCGGATCGCCGTGGCGACCTTGCGCAGGGCCTCGTCACCTTCGACGTGGCCGAAGGTGTCGTTGTAGGACTTGAAGTAATCGACGTCGATCATCAGCAACGACAACTGGCTCTGGTCACGCAGCGAGCGGCGCCATTCCAGCTCCAGGTACTCGTCGAAGTGCCGGCGGTTGGACAGCCCGGTCAAGCCATCGGAGTTCATCAGGCGCTGCAGCACCAGGTTGGTGTCGAGCAGTTGCTGCTGACTGACCCGCAACGCACGATAGGCCGCGTCCCGTTGCAGCAGGGTCATGTAGGAGCGCGAGTGATAACGGATGCGCGCCACCAGCTCGATGTTGTCCGGCAGCTTCACCAGGTAATCGTTGGCCCCGGCGGAGAACGCCGCGCTTTTGATCAGCGGGTCTTCCTTGGTCGAGAGGACGATGATCGGAATGTCCTTGGTCGCGGGGTGATTGCGGTATTCGCGCACCAGGCTCAGGCCGTCGAGGCCAGGCATCACCAGATCCTGGAGGATGACGGTCGGCTTGATCCGCACGGCGTGGGCCACGGCCTGATGCGGGTCGGAGCAGAAGTGAAAGTCGATGTTCTCTTCATTCGACAGCCCGCGGCGCACGGCTTCGCCGATCATCGCCTGATCGTCCACCAACAACACCATGGCGGCGTTCTCGTCGGTTTTGATGTCATCGATCTGTAAGTCATTCATGGGCGGTCACCTGAGTGCTGCGGGGGCCTGGATTGCGGAGTAATGCGTTCATTTGGGGAAAATCTCCAGCAATCGTGGCGCTATCTTTTCCAGTGGACGGATTTCTACGGCTGCATCGATGGCCGCGGCGGCCTTGGGCATGCCGTACACCGCACTGCTTTGCTGATCCTGCGCGATGGTCAGGTAACCCTGTTGGCGCATGAGCTTAAGCCCTTGAGCCCCGTCGCGTCCCATCCCGGTCAATAAAACCCCTACTGCGTCACCGTTCCAGTAATTGGCGACGCTTTCGAAAAACACGTCGATCGAGGGGCGGTAGATCTCGTTGACCGGCTCGGCGGTGTAGGCCAGCGTGCCGTTCTTGAGTAGCCGGATGTGATGATTGGTGCCGGCCAGCAACACCGCGCCGGCCTGCGGCGGCTCGCCCTCCCGGGCCAGCCGCACATCGAGGCCGCTGGCACTGGCCAGCCATTCAGCCATGCCGGCGGCGAACACCTGATCGACATGCTGCACCAGCACGATGGCCGCAGAAAAGTTGCGCGGCAGGCCTTTGAGCAAAACCTCCAGCGCCGCCGGCCCGCCCGCTGACGAGCCGATCGCCACCAGCCGCTGGCACGACGCCGAACTGCGCGGCGTTGTCTGGGCCGGGCGGGCGCGAGCGGTTTTCTCGCCGATCAGCCAGCCGATATTCAGAATCTTGCGCAACAGTGGCGCGGCCGCCTGCTGGGCATTGCCGGCGCCAAGGGCCGGGGTGTCGACCACATCCAGCGCGCCGTGGCCCATGGCTTCGAACACCCGGTGCACGTTCTGCTGGCGGTCGACCGTGACAATGACGATGGCGCAGGGGCTCTCGGCCATGATTCGGCGGGTGGCCTCGACGCCATCCATCACTGGCATGATCAGGTCCATCAGGATCAGGTCCGGGGTGTTTTCCGCGCACAGGCGCACCGCTTCGGCGCCGTTGTTGGCGACCCATACCACCTGATGCGCCGGCTCGAAGGCCAGCGCCCGGCGCAGGGCCTCCACCGCCAGGGGCATGTCGTTGACGATTGCGATCTTCATGCCCGCGCTCCTCCGATGAGCTCAACCACTGCGTCGAGCAGGGCATCGTCATGAAAACTGGCCTTGGCCAGATAATAGTCCGCCCCGGCATCCAGTCCACGGCGCCGGTCTTCTTCGCGATCCTTGTAGGACACCACCATCACCGGCAGCGATTGCAGGCGATTGTCGCGACGCAGCAGCGTCACCAGTTCGATACCGTCCATGCGCGGCATGTCGATGTCGGTGATCAACAGATCGAAATCCTCGGAGCGCAGGGCGTTCCAACCGTCCATACCGTCTACCGCAACGGCCACGTCATAGCCGCGATTGAGCAGCAGCTTGCGTTGCAGTTCGCGCACGGTGAGCGAGTCATCGACCACCAGAATCCGTTTGCGCGCGGCTTCTGCGGCCTGATTGCCATGGCGGGCGATGCGTTCCAGACGCCCGGTGTTCAGCAATTTATCCACCGAGCGCAGCATGTCTTCGACGTCGACGATCAACACCACCGAGCCATCGTCGAGCAAGGCCCCGGCGGAAATGTCCTGTACCTTGCCCAGCCGCTCGTCCAGCGGTAGCACCACCAGCGTGCGCTCGCCGATGAAGCGTTCGACCGCAACGCCGTAGATCGCATCGCGCTCACGGATCACCACGACTTTCAGCGTGTCGCCGCTGTTCTGGCTCGCCGGGCGCTGCAGCAACTGACTGGCCGCGACCAGCCCCACATGTCGGCCTTCGTGCCAGAAGTGCTGGCGTCCTTCGACCTGTACGATGTCGTCCGGCGCCAGATCGCACATGCGCTCGATGTGCGCCAACGGGAAGGCATAGGCCTCGTCGCCGACTTCCACCACCAGACTGCGAACCACCGACAGGGTCAGCGGCACTTCGAGATGGAAGCGACTGCCCTCGCCCGCCGTCTGCTCCAGCACCACGGCCCCACGCAACTGGCGGACCATGTGCTGAACGGCATCGAGGCCGACGCCACGACCGGACACCTCGGTGACCTTGTCGCGCAGACTGAAACCCGGCAGGAACAGGAACGTCAGCAGCTCTTCTTCGCTCAATTGAGCGGCAGTTTCCGCTGGCGACAACTGACGCTCGACGATGCTATGGCGGACCTTTTCCAGATCCACACCGTTGCCGTCATCGCTCAACTCCAGCACCAGCAGGCCGGCCTGATGCGAGGCACGCAGACGGATCAACCCTTCCTCGGGCTTGCCTTTGAGCAGGCGTTCTTCCGGTGTTTCGATACCATGATCGACCGCGTTACGCAGCAGGTGCGTCAACGGCGCTTCGAGTTTTTCCAGCACATCGCGATCGACCTGGGTTTTCTCGCCCTCAATCTCCAGTCGCACCTGCTTGCCGAGGCTGCGACCGAGGTCGCGCACCATCCGCACCTGGCCAGACAGCACGTCGGCGAACGGCCGCATGCGGCAGGCCAGCGCGGTGTCGTAGAGCACCTGCGCGCGTTGGCTCGCTTGCCAGGCAAACTCGTCGAGTTCGGCGTTTTTCTCCGCCAGCAATTGTTGGGATTCAGCGAGCAGTCGTCGTGCATCTTCCAGCGCCTCTTGAGCTTCAAGGCTCAGGGCATGCTCCTTGAGATGCACGTTGAGACTTTCCAGCGCCCGCAGGCCGTTGTTCTGCATGCGCTTGAGGCGCTGCATGGTGGCCAGGTGCGGTTTGAGACGCTGGGTTTCCACCAGGGATTTGCTCGACAGATCGAGCAGGCTGTTCAGGCGTTCGGCAGTGACCCGCAGCACCCGCTCGCCACCTTCGGTGGTGCGTTTGCTCTTGCGCGGTGCAGGCTCTGGCTCGGCCACTTCGACGGGGATTTCAACGGGTGCCGGCTCAACCACTGGCGGTGGCTGAAGCTGCAACTCGGCCATCGGTGGTGCGCTCGGAGCGGCGGCCACCACGGCCGGAGCCGCCGGGTCGAGCAAACCACCCATCAACGCCACGTAAGCCTCGATGTCCGCGGGTTGCGGGCCATTGGCCGGGGTGGCGATGCGCATCAGCAAATCGGTGCCCTGCAACAGCGCGTCGATATGCTCCGGGCGCAGGAACAGCCGCCCTTCCTGCGCACTGACCAGACAATCTTCCATCACGTGGGCAACGCTGACGCCGCTGTCGATGCCGACGATCCGCGCCGCGCCTTTCAATGAGTGCGCCGCTCGCATGCACGACTCAAGCTGATCGGCCTGGGTCGGATTGCGTTCCAGCGCCAGCAGCCCGGCACTCAGGACCTGGGTCTGGGCTTCGGCTTCAAGGCTGAACAGCTCCAGCAGGGAGGCGTCGCGCATTTGCTCGGGGGTCATGTAAGGCTCCGGGACACGGCGGACAACAGCTGTTCTTCATCCAGCCAACGCAGGCTGCGACCTTTGAAAGGCAACACGCCTCGGGTGTATTTGGCACTGGCCTGCGCCCCGGAACGCGACGCGGCATCGAGGATTCGTTCGTCGATGGCGTGAATCCCGTCGACTTCGTCCACCGGCACCACCACCGGCCCACCCTGGGCGGCGATGATCAGCATGCGCGGCATGACCCGCGCGCCGGTCGCCGGGGCGGCGTTACCGTCGAGATCGAGCAGTTCGACCAGCGACAGGCACGCCACCAGCGCTCCGCGCACGTTCGCCACGCCGAGCAAGGCCCGGGAGCGCTGGTGCGGCAAGGAGTGAATCGCCTGCAACGGTGCGACCTCCACCAGACTGCGAGTGGCCAGTCCGAGCCATTCTTCGCCAAGACGGAACATCAGCAGCGAACGGGTTTTCAGCTCGGCTTCGGCCTGGGTCGCCACCGGATCGCGCTCGTCCTGCTGCAACGCATAACGGTCGAGCAGGCGCGTGGCAGCAGCGGAATACACCGAACAATTGCGGCAATGAATGTGTTCTTCCAGCAACGGGCAAGACTTGTCGCCGTGGATGCCGATGCGGTTCCAGCAATCGTCGATGGCCCGGGCGTCTTCGTGGGTGACGTTCAAGGTGTCGGACGGGATCATCGTTTACGCTCACTGTCGGCGGTTCGGCCGCTGCGGGCGGCGCGCTCCTGCAATCGTCTGGCACCGGCCGTGTCGCCCTGGGCCTGCAGCAGCGCGGCCAGGTGCATCAAGGCTTCGGGGTGTTGCGGTTCGAGGTACAAGGCTTTGCGATAGTAGCTCTGGGCTTCGAGAGCAGAGCCGGCGACATCACTGAGCAGCCCGAGCCAGTAGAACACCTGGGCCACCGGTTCATGACTGCGCAAATACTGTTCGCACGCGGCCCGGGCCTCGGCGCTTTTGCCTTCGTTGGCCAGGGCGGCGATGTTGGCCAGCAGGCTCGCCGCGTCGGGATTCGGGCTTTTGGCGGTGGCGGGCAACGGCGTCACAGCGGCAAACGGGCGATTGCGCACTGGCGGCGGTGGCGTGCTGCGCACCGGTTGGCGCACGGGCAACGGGGTCGGGAGAGCGACCGGCATCGGCAGCGGTTCGGGCTGCGGATCGCTGTGGCGACTGAACGCGAAAGACTGCGGAATCCCGATCGAACGCATGCCCAGCCTTCCGAGCAGACTGCCCTCGGCGGGGCCGATAAACAGCACGCCGTCGACGTGGGTCAAGCGCTTGAGCACGGCGAATACCTGCTGCTGGGTCGGCTGATCGAAATAGATCAACAGGTTGCGGCAGAACACGAAATCGAACGGCGGTTCGCTGACCAGCAATGAGGGATCGAGCACGTTGCCGACCTGCAGACGCACCTGCTCACGGACGATTTCATTCACCCGATAACCGTCGTTCTCGGCGAAAAAATGCCGCTCGCGAAAGTCCAGTTCCTGACCGCGAAACGAGTTCTTGCCGTACAACGCCCGCCGCGCCTTGTCCACCGACAGAGGACTGACGTCCATGCCATCGACCTTGAACTGATGGGGCTTGAGGCCCGCATCGAGCAACGCCATGGCAATCGAATAGGGTTCTTCACCGGTGGAACACGGCAGGCTGAGAATGCGCAGCGCCCGCATGTTGTTCAGCTCGGCCAGGCGTTTGCGCGCCAGTTTGCCCAGGGTGGCGAAGGATTCCGGGTAACGGAAAAACCAGGTTTCGGGGACGATCACCGCCTCGATCAATGCCTGCTGTTCGTCCCGCGAACCTTGCAGTGTTTGCCAATATTCATCGGCCGTGACCATTTGCGCCAGGATGATCCGCTGGCGCACCGCTCGCTCGATGATTGCCGGCCCTACCGAAGCGACGTCGAGACCGATGCGTTCCTTGAGGAAATCGAAGAAGCGCTGGTCGCTGCTCATGGCAGATCCTCAAGCCGCGCCGGATCCAGCGGCGGCGTCGGGAACAGCAGCGGGCGCACCGTATCGTCCAGCAAATCGTTGACCCGCACCCATTGCACCAGCCCCTTGGCGTCTTCACGCACCGGACCGAGGTACGGCGCCTGACGATTGTCGAGGCCGTAGGGCTGGAAATCATCCGGGTTGCAACGCAGGGTGTCGGTGGCCTGCTCGAGGATCAGCCCGAGCCATTGCGAGGGTTGCGAATCGTCGGCGCGGTAATGCACCAGCACCAGTCGCGTGCTGGTGCGCGCCTCGGCTGGTTGGCCGAACGTCAGGGCACTGAGGTCGATCACCGGCACCACCGAGCCGCGATAGGCGAACACCCCCGCCACCCAGTGCGGCGCCCGGGCAATCGGTTTCAGCGGCAGGCGTGGCAGCACTTCCGCCACTTCCGTGGCGCGCAGAGCGTAGCGTTCGTTGCCGATGCGAAACAGCAGGAACAACGCCTGCTTCGCCACCGGTGCAGCGCTGCGTTTGGCGATGATTTCGCTCATCAGACTTTGAATCGCGAAACGCCGCTGCGCAGGCCCACGGCCACCTGGCTCAGTTCGTCGATGGCGAAACTGGCCTGACGCAACGACTCGACCGTCTGGCTGCTGGCATCACCCAGTTGCACCAGCGCGTGGTTGATCTGCTCGGCACCGGTGGCCTGGGCCTGCATGCCTTCGTTGACCATCAACACTCGCGGCGCCAGCGCCTGCACCTGATGGATGATCTGCGACAGCTGCTCGCCGACTTGCTGCACTTCGGCCATGCCGCGACGCACTTCTTCGGAGAACTTGTCCATGCCCATCACCCCGGCGGACACCGCCGACTGGATCTCGCGGACCATCTGTTCGATGTCGTAAGTCGCGACAGCCGTCTGATCCGCCAGACGCCGCACTTCGGTGGCGACCACGGCAAAACCGCGACCGTACTCCCCGGCCTTCTCCGCTTCGATCGCCGCGTTCAGGGACAGCAGGTTGGTCTGGTCGGCCACCTTGACGATGGTCACGACGACCTGATTGATGTTGCCGGCCTTCTCGTTGAGGATCGCCAGTTTGGCGTTCACCAGATCCGCTGCACCCATCACCGAGTGCATGGTGTCTTCCATGCGTGCCAGGCCCTGCTGCCCGGAACCGGCGAGCACCGAAGCCTGATCGGCAGCGGTGGAGACTTCGGTCATGGTGCGCACCAGGTCGCGGGAGGTCGCCGCGATCTCGCGGGACGTTGCGCCGATTTCGGTGGTGGTGGCGGCAGTTTCGGTGGCGGTGGCCTGCTGCTGTTTGGAGGTAGCGGCAATCTCGGTCACCGAAGTGGTGACCTGCACCGACGAGCGCTGGGCCTGGGACACCAGCGAGGTGAGCTCGGTCATCATGTCGTTGAAGCCGGTTTCCACAGCGTTGAATTCGTCCTTGCGGCCCAGGTTCAGGCGCGAACTCAGATCGCCGGTGCGCATGGTGTCGAGAATCCGCACGAGCAGGTTCATCGGGGCCATGATCGCGCGCATCAGCAGAAGACCGCACAGACCGGCGGCCAGCACGGCCACCAGCAGGGAGATGCCCATGCTGACTTTCGCCGCCGCGACCGCGTCGTCGATGTTGTTCATGGCTTCATCGGCAACGGCCTTGTTCTCGCGAATGATGTCGTTGAGTTTCATGCGGCCTGCGGTCCAGGCCGGGGTCAGTTGTTCATTGAACAACTTCGCGGCCGCGTCCTCCTGGTTGCGCACATGCAGGTCGAGCACCTGCGCCTGAATCTTGTTGTAGTTGAGCACGTCCTGCTTGAACACGGTGTACTCGGCCCGGTCTTCAGCGGTGGTGACAGTGCTTTCGTAATTGCCCATCTGTTCGTTGAGGCGCGCTTCGAAAGACTTGAAGTCCGCGGCGTCTTCGGCACTGATTCCCTGGCCTTTTTTCAGGCCCAGCAACTCTTGAGTCTGCAGATAGCTGTCGACCCAGGCACTGCGAATCATCGAGCTGAAATACACACCCGGCACTGCGTCCTGACGCACGCTCTGCTCGCCCGCTTCGATCTTCAACAACCGTGAATACGAGACGACCACCATCAACAGCATGATGGCGATAATCACCGCAAAGCTCGCCAAAATGCGTTGGCGCAACGTCCAGTTCTTCACAGTCAGTCCTCGGGGCCAGATCGAAATTGCGGGGGAGTATAGCTGAGGGCGGTGTTTCATTTATAAGACGGTTTGCCGCGCTCGCGCCGCCCGAGCGTAAACGGGATAGGCTCTGGATAAGGACTTTCAAGGAATCGCAGGGCAACGTGCCAGTGGCGCAATGGCAAAAAGGGGCGATGGATTGGCCATTTCTGCAACGGAGAGGTCTGGCACCGACATAGCCATGTGCCATGGTGCGCAACTTCTTGCGCACTTGTTTCGCAAAATCGCCGCCTGATTTCGCTACAGCCCCCGGGTTCCGTTGCCTGTAGCCAAGTGCGCAACTTCTTGCACACCACTGCGCAAGAAGTTGCGCACTTTTGGCCTTAAATTGGCATGAAACATCTTGAAACATGCACTAAACAGCAGTTTCAGCCCCGTATCACGGAGACTTTGGAAAACCTGGCACGGTCCTTGATATAGCTTTGGCACCCACCGGGCGATTTCGCCTCCCGGGCACCCTAACTTTATCCGCAAGGAGCACCTCCCATGGCAACACCAGCGTACATGTCGGTTACCGGCGAAAAACAAGGCCTGATCACTGCCGGCGCCTTCACTGCCGACTCCGTTGGCAACACCTACCAGGAAGGCCACGAAGACCAGGTCATGGTTCAGGCTTTCACCCACGACGTGATCATCCCGCGTGACCCGCAATCCGGTCAGCCAACCGGTCAGCGCGTGCACAAGCCAGTCGTGATCACCAAGGTCTACGACAAGGCTTCGCCTCTGCTGCAAGCCGCTCTGACCTCCGGCGAGCGCATGAGCGAAATCGTTATCCAGTGGTACCGCACCTCGGCTCAAGGTACCCAAGAGCACTACTACACCACCAAACTGGAAGACGCGATCATCGTCGCCATCAACAACAAAATGCACAACTGCCAGGATCCAGGCAACGCGCACTTCACCCACCTGGAAGAAGTGCAGTTCACCTACCGCAAAATCACCTGGACCCACGAAGTATCCGGTACTTCGGGTTCCGATGACTGGCGTGCTCCAGTCGTTTAATTACGGCTGATCGTTTCAAGCATCGGCCAGCTCTGCTGGTCGATGTTGTTTACGCCCCTCCAGAATTTCGCGCGCGTTGACCGCTCTTGCGGTCGACGAACGCCGCTGTACAGCACGAGGAACAAGGGATGTTCGCGCCGGCCAATGAAACCCACTTTGCCCTGACCATCGAAGGGCTTTCCGCCGATTTCCAGGTGTTTACCCTCACCGGTCGGGAAGCCATCAGCCAGCCGTTTGCCTTCGAGGTGGAGCTGGTCAGTGAGCAGCCGTCGCTGGACCTCGAAACCCTGCTGCACAAACCGGCCTTCCTGCAGCTGTCGCCCGACGGCAGCGGCATCCACGGCCTGATCGACCGCGCCGCGCAAGGCGATTCCGGCAAGCGCCTGACGCGCTACTCCGTGACCCTGCGCCCGCAACTTTCGTACCTGGCGCACCGGATCAACCAGCGGATCTTCCAGAACCTCAGCGTGCCGAAAATCATCGGCAAGGTCCTCGAAGAACATGGCATCCAGGGCAACGCCTATGAATTCCAGACCGGTTCGATCTACCCCGAGCGTATCTACTGCGTGCAGTACGACGAATCGGACCTGCATTTCATCCAGCGCCTGTGCGAAGAAGAAGGCATTCACTACCACTTCCAGCACAGTGCCACGGCGCACAAACTGGTGTTCGGCGATGACCAGACGGTGTTCCACAAACTGGCGCCGGTGGCCTATCAGCAGGACTCCGGCATGGTCGCCAGCGACCCGGTGATCAAGCGCTTCGACCTGCGCCTGGAAACCCGCACCAGCCGCACCACCCGCCGCGATTACGACTTCGAAAAACCACGGATCACGTTAGAGAGCGAAAACCGCGGCGACGCCCTGCCCGACCTCGAGGACTACGATTACCCGGGCCGTTTCGTCGACCGCGAACGCGGCAAACACCTGGCCAAACGCGCCCTTGAACGCCATCGCAGCGACTTCCAGCTCGCCGAAGGCAAGAGCGACCAGCCGCTGCTGGTCAGCGGCCATTTCCTCGCGCTGAAAGAACACCCGAAAGCCAAGTGGAATGACCTGTGGCTGCTCACCGAAGTCCACCACGAAGGCAAGCAGCCGCAGGTGCTGGAAGAGTCGGTCACCAGTGACACCACCGCGCTGAAAGACGATTTCCATCAGGGCTACCGCAACCGCTTCCAGGCCACCCCGTGGGACGTGCCGAACCGCCCGCCCCTGCGCCACCCGAAACCGCGCATCCTCGGCAGCCAGAGCGCCGTGGTCACCGGCCCGCAAGGCCAGGAAATCCACTGCGACGAATACGGCCGCGTCAAAGTCCAGTTCCACTGGGACCGCGACGGCCTGGCCGACGACAAGACCAGTTGCTGGCTGCGCGTGTCTTCCGCCTGGGCCGGCGCCCAGTACGGCGGCATCGCCATCCCGCGCATCGGCATGGAAGTGCTGGTGACCTTCCTCGAAGGCGACCCCGACCAGCCGCTGATCAGCGGCTGCCTGTACCACAAGGAAAACACCGTTCCCTACGCCCTGCCGGCGAACAAGACCCGCACCACCTTCAAGACCCTGAGCTCGATGGGCGGTGGTGGCTTCAACGAACTGCGCATCGAAGACAAGAAAGGCCAGGAACAGATCTTCCTCCACGCCCAGCGCGACTGGGACGAGAACATCGAACACGACCAGAAAATCCGCGTCGGCAACGAACGCCACGACGTCGTGGAAAAAAACAGCTACACGGAATTCAAGGCCGAAGAACACCACACCGTCTACGAAGATCGCAAAGTCGAAGCCCGCGCCAACGACCACCTCACCGTGGGCGTGAACCAGCACATCAAGATCGGCACCGGGCAATTCATCGACGCCGGCCAGGAAATCCACCTGAGCAGCGGGATGAAAGTGGTGCTGGAGGCCGGCGCCGAACTGACGCTGGTCGGTGGCGGCAGCTTTATCAAGATCGATGGCGGCGGCGTGACCATGAGCGGGCCGGCGATCAATATCAATTCAGGCGGTGGGCCGGGGAGCGGCACGGGGGCGGCGCCATTGATGCCGGGGCCGTTGAAGCAGGCGGATACGGATAAGGCCGGGAAGTTGTTGGTGCCGGCCATGCTCAATCCGTTTGTACGAAAAAGCATGCAAGGCCTTCCCCTTGTTCCTGTCTGCGGAAAGCAATCCAACGGCGCTTGCTCACGAGAGGTTTGCCCATGTCTGCATGGCTGAGTCAATTCCTTGAAATACCAGTAGCCGCAGCGCCTTCGAGCAGCGGTGGAAGCCGTTCTCTGTATTGCATTATCGACAGTGTCCGCCAGCCCCACGCCCTCGAGCAGCTCTATCAGCAATCCGACCTGAACGGAGTGGAAAAACTGTTTCAGGACACGCCTTTTTCTGAAATGAATGATGTCAGCCCGCTTTGGCTTCAATTGAAACCGGGAAGCGCCGCAGCAACCAAGGCCATTGAACTATGCCGGGAGAATCGTTCAGGCATGCTTCTGACCTCCAGCGATACACCGGCAAATGCCTTACTGCATGCCCGTCGTCTGTTGCGAATGAACTCCCAATCCTACGGAGACTCTCTGGCGCGGTTCTACGACCCGGCTTTCTGGAGCGCATTGGCAATGACTGCCCCTGCACAAGCTCTCTACGGCCCATGGGAAAGTGTCCATACGCCGCCGGCTCATGTCGAAGATCAGAATTGGCGAACCTGGGAACGACCACACGACGCCAACGGCGCGAAAGATGAGTTCAGGTATCCCCTGCAATTGCACGACGACACGCTTGCCGCGTTCGATGAAATCCGCTGGTGGTATTGGATCAGGTCCCGGGAGGCTGAATCAGCCAATGGGTTACCCGACAGTGAACTACCTGTGGTGTCGGAAAATTTGCAGTTGCTGGTAGATCACGGCATTGACGAGGGCCGACATCTTGAGCGCTTGCTGCCGCAATTGAGGCGGAGCCCCTTACAAGAACGCACCGACGCCATGAACGTGCTGAGCAGCGAGATGCCGGCATTCGAGAAAGTACAACGACTGGAAGTCTGAGATGACAGGTACGTCCGAACAAACAACCCCGCAAGAGCCCACACCAGTCGTTATACCGGCGGATCCGCCAAAGACGCCCGCTGATGCCGAGACGTTCTGCAAGGACAAGAAGCCCGGTTGCAGCAGTAGCTACGACGACATCATCTACGTCACCGGCCAACGTCGATTCTGGCTGCTGCCCAAACGCACGTCGGAAAAGCTGAAGGAAAGCGTCAGCCTGCTCAAGCAGAAGACCGTCGACGCAGACAAGGCCACTCGCATGAGCAACATCGCCGATGCCGGATTGATGGAGTACTTCCTCACGCCGGGGCCGGAAGCCTTTCTCGAAGGCGAGCAACATAGCAGTTACTTGGCATCGAAGTCGGCAATCCCCGAAGACACTACCAAAAAAGCCCAGTGCCGTAAGGATTGGGAGGCGGCAAAAGCCAAGGGTGACAGCGACGCGACGATGCATGCCGAGCGCGAGATGTTCCACGCCGGACAACGCATCGAGAAAAACCGGAAAAACATGGAAACCCTCGAAAAAGTATCCGACGCAAAAGCAAAAACGTTGGGGTACAAACGAGAAAATGGGGTCTTCTATACCCCGCGTGCGTTAAAGGCTCGGGACGCCATCGACAAGTACATTGAAGAGCGTGACAAGGCCAAAGCCCATGGCTACAAAATGTTCGACCCTGGCACCAAGAAAATCGCTTCCGCCTGGGAGCACTTGAAAGACTACAAGGCGCTACACAAAAAACTGATTGAAACCGGTGAAGTCGATAAGAAGGCGTTGAAGGGGGTACAGCTCAACATCCTTGCGTTGAAAGACTTGATGTCCAAGTACATCAACTCCATCGTGGAACTCGCTGAATGCGGGATCGCGGTTCCCGAGTTCGCCCTCAGCCCCGACGATCAGTATGCGGGCACAGAAGACTTCCAAGCCTTCGTAGAGCTGACCACCAAGCGAGATGAACTCGAGAAGAAAATTGAAGACCGCTATTCCCAGTGGGTCTCGGCCACTGGAGGCAAGTCCGCGCCACCCGGGGTGCTCTTCGTTAAATTGAGAGATCAGTGGAACGAGCTGAATACCGAAGCAGAGCGGATTCAGACGACCGCCGAAGCCCGCGTGCGAGAAATCCGGCCCCCTCGTATGTTTCTCTGGGACCCCGAAACCTATAAGCCAAAACAGATTGAGCGCCTTGCCAAGACCAACATTCCTTTGCGCGAGCTCAGCAGCGCGTCGTCGACAACGATCCTGAACCACATCAGCCTCAAGCACTTGGCTCAGGTCAGCGGCAATGCATTCAAAGGGCAACTGAAAGAGCTTGCCACCAGCTTGCCCAAGTCAATCGCCAAAGAGGCCGACGACGATCGTGTTTTCAGTGACTGGCTCAATCAGGAGGGCGCACTTCAATTCGATGAAAAAGGTCCGTGGTTCGACGAGCATGGCTTGTTTGTGCCCGACAAATTCTTCGCTGCGCTGGAGGCCAAAGGCTACAGAGTTGAAAGCATCAAGGCTGAAGACAAGCGCAAACGTTGGGGTGAAAACCTCAAAGCGATGGTGTTCGAAGACAAGCAGCTTCGTAATCTCATGCTTTTTGACAACAGCCCGCAGGCCCAACTGGTCAGATGCTTGTTGCCAGAAGGCGCCAACCTGCTGACAGAAGTCAAAATGGAAGGCCCCACCTGGACAAATGGCGCCCCTCAAATTGCCAACGTTGAAGTCGCTCTGGATGTAACGGCATGGCGCGGGGAAGTGACCCTGCTGAAAGTCGAGCTGCCAAAACGGGCCAAGGCTGAACCCTGGACCGCCAAATACAAGGCTCACGATGGCAGTATCCGCAGCGTCAATTTCGGCAAATTGTCCCTGGATCTGGAAGCCAAGGCCTGGGGCTTCGCCGGCGCCAGCCTGATGCTTTCCCGCGATCTGTCTCTGGATCAAAAAACCGGTTACACCAGCCTTGTTGGCGTAGACGTTGCCGAAAAAACCGGCGAAGTGGGCAAGTACGAAGTGTTTGCTGGCGCCCAGGCTGGATGCAAGGTGACGGGTAAATTGTTCTGGTGCCCGCCTGCTGGCGTCCTCCCGCCTGCGCCAGTGCCGAACCGTCTGGCAGCCAACCAATGGCGCCCGTTGGCAAAACTGGAAGTCGAAATGGCGGTGGCGGTCGGTGCCGGCATTTCGGGAGACCTGAACCTGCGAGTGCACGACGGACGTCTTTTGCTGTCGATCAAAGGCGCGCTCGTATGGGGCGCTGGGGTCAAAGGCTATTTGACCTTTGAGGTCGGATACGAAAGCATCGTAGCCCTGACGGAACTGGTGCGACAGGAAATGGCCGCGAACCAATACAAGGATCTGGAGTGGGTGGAAACCGAAGCCCTGGCCTACGTGAAAAAACTGAGCTTCCTCGGCGCCACGGGAATTGATGTGGCGTTTGCTTATGTGCGTGGGTATGCAATTGTTAAAGAGATTTTTGAAGCTCTTACTGCGGGGGATCGTGGGGGGCAGATTGCGTATACGATAGTCAGAGATAAGAATCAGCAGGCGATACAGGAGTGGGTGTACAACCTGCCGCCGCAAGCGTTAGGTCCACTTTTATTAGCGCTGAGCGCACCTCCGAAAGAGTTCACCGTTGAAGACGAAGAAAAAAATGAATTCTTTGATGAAGAAGAAACACATCTCCTCCAGCAACGATCTATAGAGAAGTGTTTAACTTGGATATCGACTAAGAAAAACTCTTCTCATCAGTTCGAAGAAGCGATTATATGCATGAATAGGGACGGCGCACGTCCAAGCCAAGCGGGCCAGACTTATTGCAAAAATAAGTTGAAGCTAGACTCATTTATGACTGAGCGCGTTTTGGCTCTGCAAGCTGGCACCAACGAGATGAGGGCTCGATATCGATCGCTAGTTTCGAATATGGGAGCTCGATTGAATAGCCATTGCGACTACCAAACCGAGTACAAAGGCCCGGCTTTCGCACCAGTTCAAAAAATCAAAAGCACTTATAAAGGACCAAACATTGATTAGGAATTTTATTGGAGCTTTCTGGCTCTCGTTGATTTTCTGCAGTAGCGCAACAGCTGAGCTTAACCCCGCGCAAAAAACAGCCAGAGATTCGGGCATTGCGCTTTTTCGTCAAAGTGATTGGTACGACTCCCAGCCACTCCTCACGATCGCAGCGGAAGCTGGAGATCGTGACGCCCAATACTATTTGGGCGAAGCAATTCGACTAAGTAAGCGCTATATCACTGCCGAAGCTAAAAAATGGTATGAGGCAGCTGCTGAGCAGGGCGATCTTTATGCAATGCTTCGTTTAAGTAAAGAAGATGACTTGTGTACTATTATGGACAGCTGCTCTGAAAAAGACGCAAAAGATTGGCGAGAGCAAGTATTAAAAGCGGCAAACGAACGAGCAGTTAAAGGCGACACTGAAGCAATGACCGTGCTCTTTACAGCTGGCCAAGGGATTTCCTGGCTTGAGAAAGCGGCGGAAGGCGGTGACAGTTATGCCCAACAACTGTTAGCCAGCGTTTACAAAAGCGGTGCTGGTTGGTTTTTAGTTCCAGGGAGCCGCGAAAAAGAGATTAATCGACTGTTCAAATCTTCTTCTGAAGGTGGCAATCCGAGAGGGATGTTTCTCTACGCAAATTATTTATATGACCACGACGGCAGCAAAGAGGAAATCGCACACTGGGTAAAAAAAGCTGCAGAAAATAGCCATATAGACTCACTAATTACTTATGCATATAAAATCTCCGACCCTTCCAACGAACTCGGCTACCCAGTAAATCTGAAAGAAGCATACGGTTTGATTCTAATACTCTCGAAGCTTGAGGCCGGAACGGCTCCAGAGGACGCAAAACGAAAGCTTCCAGAGCTTGAGAGCCAGATGAAACCAGATGAAATAAAACAAGGCATCGAATTTTCCAAAGAGTGGGAAAAAACTCACCCGCCACTTTCGTATTTTGATCCAATTTACGGATATTAACACCCAGCAAAGACAAGCAAGGCCAGTTCAACAACACCAACATAGACCTGGCCGTTTTCAAAAAACAAGAAACCCCGACAGAGCTGCACTTTGAATATAAAAAACATTGCACTCGCTCTATATTTCACACTTTCATCATACCCGGCCTATGCCCAGCTCTCTGCGGACCAGCAAATAGCTAAAGATCAAGGCCTACATCTGTATCAGCAGAGTGACTGGTACGACTCTCAACCGCTACTTAAAGTCGCAGCCGAAGGAGGAGATCGAGTTGCCCAATACTACTTGGGGGAAGCCCTTCGCTTGAGCAATCGCTACACCACTGCCGAAGCAAGAAAGTGGTACGAAGCCGCTGCGAGTCAAGGCGATCTTTACGCGATGCTGCGCTTGAGCAGCAAAAGCGATCCCTGCAATGTTTTTGGGGATTGCACAGGAATGAGCGCTGACGAATGGCGCGATCAAGCAATAGAAATAGCCAAGAAACGTGCTAAACATGGCAACACTGAGGCTATGACTGTACTTTTTATCACCAAACAAGGATTTAACTGGTTAGAACAGGCTGCAGAAGCGGGCGACCCTTTGGCACAAAACACACTCGCGGGAATTTACAAAGACGGTGGTGGATGGTTTTTTATTCCGGGCAGCCGGAATAAAGCCATTGAAAAATGGTATAGAGCATCGGCTGAAGGCGGATACCCACGGGCAATGTATCTATACGCAAACTATCTTTTTGAAAACAACGGCAAAAAAGAAGACGTTGCTTTCTGGCTCAAAAAATCTGCGGAACATGGATACATTGAGGCGGTTGGAAACTACGCCCTGAGTGTAGCTCATATGCCTGACGATCTTGGCTATACAAAAGACCTGAAGGAGGCATATGCCCTTGCTTACTTGATGTCTGGGTTCAACGGTGGCGGAACGGCTGCTGAAGATGGAAAAATGATACTTTCTGACATTGCCAAAGAGATGACGGAAAAAGAAATCAAGCAAGGCATACTGCTTGCCAAAAACTGGGAAAAATCACACCCTCCTCTTTCATACTTTCCGCCAATTTATGGATACTAAAAAATCAAATAGCCACAACAATTCAAGCGCACGCCTTGCGCACACTAAGTTAGCCCATAACAAAAAAGGAAGATCAATATAAAATATTATCTTCCTCCTTTTTCTTGCATCGAATTACTCGTTACACAGACAAGAGCAGATCACCCCGCTTACACCAAAGCCACCCTCACCTGCCTCTCCAACTCCACCTTCAACCCCGGCTCCAGCTTCAACTGCCGCGCCAGTTCGTCCAGATAGCTCTTCTCCATGAAGTTCTCCTCATCCACCATCATCACGCTCGCCACGTACATTTCGGCGGCCATCTCCGGTGTGCTTGCCGCGCGGGCGACGTCGGTGGGGTCGAGGGGTTTGTTGAGTTCGGCGTGGAGCCAGTGTTTGAGTTCCTGATCGTTGTCGAGCTTGGTGAATTCGCCTTCGATCAGTTGGCGTTCGCGGTCGTCGATGTGGCCGTCGGCTTTGGCGGCGGCAACCAGGGCCTTGAGGATGGCCTGGCTGTGTTGTTCGACTTGCGCCGGTGGCAGGCGATCGAGGGTTTGCGGTTCGCTTTGCGGGGCGGTGCCTTTCTGGGCGTTCCAGTTGCCGTAGGCTTTGTAGGCGATCACGCCCAGTGCGGCGAGGCCGCCGTAGAGGGCGACTTTACCGCCAACTTTGCGGGCCTTTTTACTGCCCAGCAACAGGCCCATGGCACCGGCCGCCAGGGCACCGCCGCCAGCGCCTGACAGCAAGCCGCCGAGTGCGCCATTACTGGAAGATCCGCCCAGCAAGCCGCCCAGACCACCGGCAGCCGGTTTGTTCTGCGCCCCGCCCGCCTTGTTCTGCAGCAGATCCTGGCCGGACTTGAGGAGTTGATCGAGCAATCCACGGGTGTTCATGTTCCGTCTCCAAACAGGGGTTATCCGGATCAATAAGGCCCTCAGCCTAGTTCGAAAGTGCCCGTCACCTGGGTGCGAGTGTGCTTCCAGATGTTGCCTGGCCCGCCGCAGCCATTCGCGAAAATAGATATACACTCGAGGCAATCTATAAAAACCGCCCACCGGGTAAACCTTCCATGATGACCTTGCGTCAGATCCGCCATTTCATCGCCGTGGCCGAGACCGGCTCGATCTCCGCCGCCGCGCAAACCGCGTTCATTTCCCAATCGACCCTGACCCTGGCCATCCAGCAACTGGAGGAAGAAATCGGCGTCAGCTTGTTCAATCGCCACGCCAAGGGCATGACGCTCACCCATCAGGGTCACCAGTTCCTGCGCCAGGCGCACCTGATTCTGGCGACCGTGGACAACGCCAAACGCAGCCTGCAACAGAGCACCGATCAGGTCGCCGGGCAGTTGATCGTCGGGGTGACCAGTCTGGTGGCCGGTTATTACCTGGCGGATTTGCTCACCCGCTTCCAGCGTGCGTATCCCAACGTCGAGATACGGGTGATGGAGGACGAACGGCCGTACATCGAGCATCTGCTGGTCAGCGGCGAGATCGATGTCGGCGTGCTGATCCTCTCCAACCTCGAAGACCGCCACGCCTTGCAGACCGAAGTGCTGACCCACTCGCCGCACCGTTTGTGGCTGCCGGCCCAGCATCCGCTGCTGGAGCACGACAGCATCAACCTCGCCGACGTTGCCCGGGAGCCTCTGATTCAACTGAACGTCGACGAGATGGATCGCAACGCCCAACGCCTGTGGCGCGGCGCCGGACTGCAACCAAAGATCACCCTCAGAACTGCGTCGACCGAGGCAGTGCGAAGCCTGGTAGCGGCGGGATTGGGCGTGTCGATCCAGCCAGACATGACATACCGCCCCTGGTCGCTGGAAGGCGACATCATCGAGGCCCGGCCGATTGCCGACCTCAGCCAGACTCTCGACGTCGGGCTGGCCTGGCGTCGCGGCACCGCTCGCCCCGCGCTGGTCGATCCGTTCCTGACTGTGGCCCGCGAACAGCCGCACGGCGGACGCAAGCCATCTATTTAATCGAATGCCACCTTCAGTATTTAGAATTTGTCGACCCCGGAGCCGCGCACTAGTCTTGCTGCATCTATAAGACGGTCGGCTCCCGGAACAGGGAGCAACATGGCCATACAAGAAAAGAGATCACGGAAAATGGCTGGCGCGCAGACCCACATGCACACCGCGTTGCTGATCGACGGCGAACTGGTCGCCGGTCAAGGTTTTGTCGAACCGATCCTCAACCCGGCCACCGGCGAAGTCCTGACCCAGATCGCCGAAGCCAGCACCGAGCAAGTCGAAGCCGCCATCCTCGCGGCCCACCGCGCCTTTGCCGATTGGTCGCGCACCACTCCGCAACAACGCTCGAACTTGCTGCTGGAAATCGCCAGTGCCGTCGAGAAGCACGCCGATCACCTCGCCCGCCTCGAAGCCCTGAACTGCGGCAAGCCGCTACATCTGGCGCGTCAGGACGATTTGACCGCCACCGTCGATGTATTCCGCTTTTTCGCCGGCGCCGTGCGCTGCCAGACCGGCCAGCTCAGCGGCGAATACGTGCCGGGCTACACCAGCATGGTGCGCCGCGATCCGATTGGCGTCGTCGCGTCGATTGCGCCGTGGAACTACCCGATCATGATGGCCGCGTGGAAAATCGCCCCGGCCCTCGCCGCCGGCAATACGCTGGTGTTCAAGCCGTCCGAACACACGCCGCTGTCGATCCTGGCGCTGGCTCCGGCACTGGCCGAGATCCTGCCGCGTGGGGTGATCAACATTGTCTGCGGTGGCGGTGAAGGCGTTGGCAGTCACTTGGTCGGCCATCCGAAAGTGCGCATGGTGTCGCTGACCGGCGATATCGTCACCGGCCAGAAAATCCTCCAGGCCGCCGCCAAAACCCTGAAACGCACGCACCTCGAACTCGGCGGCAAGGCCCCGGTGATCGTCTGCAACGATGCCGATCTCAAAGCCGTGGTCGAAGGCGTACGCACCTATGGCTATTACAACGCCGGGCAGGATTGCACGGCGGCTTGCCGGATCTACGCTCAGGCCGGGATTCACGACAAATTGGTCGCCGAACTCGGCGCGGCGGTCAGCAGCCTGCGCTTCGCTGGCAAACGCGACGCCGACAACGAGATCGGGCCACTGATCAGCACTCGCCAGCGCGACCGGGTGGCCAGTTTTGTCGAGCGCGCCCTCGGGCAACCGCACATCGAGCGGGTGACCGGCGCAGCGGTGCATTCCGGCGCCGGGTTCTTCTATCAGCCAACCCTGCTGGCCGGTTGCAAACAGAGCGATGAAATCGTCCAGCGCGAAGTGTTCGGCCCGGTGGTGACCGTGACCCGCTTCGACGAACTGGCGCAAGCGGTGGACTGGGCCAACGACTCGGAATACGGCCTCGCCTCGTCAGTGTGGACCCAGAACCTGGACAAGGCGATGCAGGTCGCCGCACGCCTGCAATACGGCTGCACCTGGATCAACAGCCATTTCATGCTGGTCAGCGAAATGCCCCACGGCGGGCTGAAACGCTCCGGTTACGGCAAAGACTTATCCAGCGATTCGCTGCAGGACTACAGCGTGGCGCGGCACATCATGGCCCGCCACGGCCAGCATCTCTGACTACGCTAATAACAAGCCGCTGACGGCATGCTCCACCGCGTTCACAACTGCCCCGACCATAATTTAAAGAAGAGGGTTCACCATGTTCGTGCACAAGACCGCACTGCTCAGTGCAATCACTACGGCCCTGCTGGCCAGCGCCAGCCTGCAGGCCGCCGAGCCGCTGAAGGCCGTCGGCGCCGGCGAAGGCCAGCTGGATATCGTCGCCTGGCCCGGTTACATCGAACGCGGTGAAAGCGACAAGGCCTACGACTGGGTGACCGGTTTCGAGAAGGAAACCGGCTGCAAGGTCAATGTGAAAACCGCCGCCACCTCTGACGAAATGGTCAGCCTGATGGCCAAGGGCGGTTACGACCTGGTGACCGCGTCGGGCGATGCCTCGCTGCGGTTGATCGTCGGCAAGCGTGTGCAACCGATCAACACCGCGTTGATCCCGAACTGGAAATCCCTCGACCCGCGCCTGAAAGACGCGCCGTGGTACGTGGTCAACAAACAGACCTACGGCACCCCGTACCAGTGGGGCCCGAACGTGTTGATGTACAACACCAACGTGTTCAAGACCGCGCCGACCAGCTGGAACGTGGTGTTCGAGGAACAGAACCTGCCGGACGGCAAGCCGAACAAGGGTCGCGTACAAGCCTACGACGGCCCGATCTACATCGCCGACGCGGCGCTGTACCTGAAATCTACCAAGCCTGAGCTGGGGATCAAGGATCCGTATCAACTCACCGAAGATCAGTACAAGGCCGTGCTGGAACTGTTGCGCGCCCAGCAGAAGCTGATCCACCGCTACTGGCACGACACCACCGTGCAGATGAGCGACTTCAAGAATGAAGGCGTGGTCGCATCCAGCGCCTGGCCGTATCAGGTCAACGGCCTGATCAACGACAAACAGCCGATCGCTTCTACCGTGCCGAAAGAAGGCGCCACCGGTTGGGCCGACACCACCATGCTGCACGCCGAGGCCAAGCATCCGAACTGCGCGTACAAGTGGATGGACTGGTCGCTGCAACCGAAAGTCCAGGGTGATGTGGCGGCGTGGTTCGGTTCATTGCCGGCGGTTCCGGCGGCTTGTCAGGGCAGTGAGTTGCTCGGGGCCGAGGGCTGCAAGACCAACGGGTTCGATCAGTTCGACAAGATCGCTTTCTGGAAAACACCGCAGGCTGAGGGTGGGAAGTTTGTCCCGTATAGCCGGTGGACGCAGGACTACATTGCGATTATGGGCGGTAGGTAATCGATCTTTCCTGTGGGAGCGAGCTTGCTCGCGAAGTGGGTATCACATCCAACATTGCAGGTGACTGACCCACCGTCTTCGCGAGCAAGCTCGCTCCCACAACAGATCCCCGCCAATACCGCGATCTCATCTGGCAACAGATAACCGTTATTCGTTTTTCAGAAGTCCAGGCAGGGCCGCTGCGACGGCCCTCGCCTTTTTGGAGCACCGCATCATGACGCTTGCAGTCCAGTTCACCAACGTTTCCCGGCAGTTCGGCGAGGTGAAGGCCGTTGACCGGGTTTCCATCGACATCCAGGACGGCGAGTTCTTTTCCATGCTCGGCCCTTCCGGTTCAGGCAAGACCACGTGCCTGCGCCTGATCGCCGGGTTCGAACAACCGAGCGCGGGTTCGATCCGCATTCACGGCGCCGAGGCCGCCGGTCTGCCGCCGTATCAACGCGACGTAAATACCGTGTTTCAGGATTACGCGCTGTTCCCGCACATGAACGTGCTGGACAACGTCGCCTACGGATTGAAAGTCAAAGGTGTGAGCAAGACCGAACGCCACAAACGTGCAGAAGAGGCGCTGGACATGGTCGCCCTCGGCGGTTACGGCGCACGCAAGCCGGTGCAGTTGTCCGGCGGTCAGCGCCAGCGTGTCGCCCTCGCCCGCGCGCTGGTCAATCGTCCGCGAGTGCTGTTGCTCGACGAACCGTTGGGCGCTCTCGACCTGAAGCTGCGCGAACAGATGCAGAGTGAACTGAAGAAGCTGCAACGCCAACTCGGCATCACCTTCATCTTCGTCACTCACGACCAGACTGAAGCGCTGTCGATGTCCGACCGCGTGGCCGTGTTCAACAAGGGTCGTATCGAGCAGGTCGACACCCCGCGCAATCTGTACATGAAACCCGCCACCACCTTCGTCGCCGAATTCGTCGGCACTTCGAACGTGATTCGCGGTGATCTGGCGCGCCAGCTCAGCGGTCATCCGCAGCCGTTTTCGATCCGCCCGGAACACGTACGTTTCGCCGAAGGCCCGTTGGCCAGCCATGAAATCGAAGTCAGCGGTCTGCTCCATGACATCCAGTATCAAGGCAGCGCCACGCGCTATGAACTGACCCTGGAAAACGGCCAGACCCTGAGCATCAGCCAGGCCAACAATCAATGGATCGACAGCAGCGCCCAGCACCAGACCGGCCAGCGCATCAGTGCTCGCTGGGCGCGGGAAGCGATGATTGCGCTGCACGACACCGTTGCGAGCGGGGTGTGATATGACCGCCCTCGCCCTCCCTCAATCGGCACCGTTGCGCAGGTTTTCCAACCTGCTCTATCGCAAGCCGAATTTGTATCTGTCGATGCTGCTGGTGCCGCCGCTGCTGTGGTTCGGCGCGATCTATCTCGGCTCGCTGCTGGTGCTGTTGTGGCAAGGTTTCTACACCTTCGACGACTTCACCATGGCGGTCACGCCTGACCTGACCCTGGCCAATTTCGCCGCACTGTTTCAGCCGTCGAACTTCGACATCATTCTGCGCACCCTGAGCATGGCCGTCGTGGTGTCGATCGCCAGCGCCATCGTCGCGTTCCCGATTGCCTACTACATGGCGCGCTACACCACCGGCAAGACCAAGGCGTTTTTCTACATCGCAGTGATGATGCCGATGTGGGCCAGTTACATCGTCAAGGCCTACGCCTGGACGTTGTTGCTGGCCAAGGGCGGCGTGGCGCAGTGGTTCGTTCAGCACCTGGGGCTGGAGCCGGTTCTGCACTTCATTCTCGGGATTCCCGGGGTCGGCGGCAGCACCTTGTCGACCTCGCATCTGGGGCGGTTCATGGTGTTCGTCTACATCTGGCTGCCGTTCATGATTCTGCCGATCCAGGCCTCGCTGGAACGCCTGCCGCCGTCGTTGCTGCAAGCCTCCGCGGACCTTGGAGCCAAACCGCGCCAGACCTTCATGCAGGTGATTCTGCCGCTGTCGGTGCCGGGCATCGCGGCCGGTTCGATCTTCACGTTCTCGCTGACCCTGGGCGACTTCATCGTGCCGCAACTGGTGGGCCCGCCGGGCTACTTCGTCGGCAGCATGGTCTACGCGCAGCAAGGCGCGATCGGCAACATGCCGATGGCTGCGGCGTTCACGCTGGTGCCCATCGTGCTGATCGCCATCTACCTGTCCATCGTCAAACGACTGGGGGCCTTCGATGCACTCTGAAAAAGCATCTCTCGGTCTGCGCATCGCAGCCTGGGGCGGGCTGGTATTTCTGCACTTCCCGATCCTGATCATCTTCCTCTACGCCTTCAACACCGAAGACGCGGCGTTCAGCTTTCCACCGAAAGGCTTCACGCTGCACTGGTTCAGCGTGGCGTTTTCCCGGCCGGACGTGCTGGAAGCGATCAAGCTGTCGTTGCAGATCGCGGCCATCGCCACACTGATTGCGATGGTGCTCGGCACCCTCGCTTCCGCTGCGCTTTATCGCCGGGACTTCTTCGGCAAACAGGGCATTTCGCTGATGCTGATCCTGCCGATTGCATTGCCGGGGATCATCACCGGGATCGCGCTGCTGGCGACCTTCAAGACGCTGGGGATCGAGCCAGGGATGTTCACCATCATCGTCGGCCACGCGACCTTTTGCGTGGTGATCGTCTACAACAATGTCATCGCCCGTTTGCGCCGCACTTCGCACAGTCTGATCGAGGCGTCGATGGATCTTGGTGCCGACGGCTGGCAGACCTTCCGCTACATCATCCTGCCGAACCTCGGCTCGGCCCTGCTCGCCGGCGGCATGCTCGCGTTTGCGCTGTCGTTCGACGAAATCATCGTCACCACCTTCACCGCCGGCCATGAACGCACCTTGCCGCTGTGGTTGCTCAACCAGTTGAGCCGCCCACGGGACGTGCCGGTGACCAACGTCGTGGCGATGCTCGTGATGCTCGTAACCATGCTGCCGATCCTCGGCGCCTACTACCTGACCCGGGGTGGCGAGAGCGTGGCCGGCAGCGGCGGCAAATGAATTTCCTGACCTTTCCCACCCTGAATTTGCAGTAGAAAGAGGACAACAACATGCAAACCAAACTCTTGATCAACGGCCACCTGGTCAACGGTGAAGGCCCGGCGCAACCGGTGCTCAACCCGGCGCGCGGCGAAGTGCTGGTGGAAATCAACGAAGCCACCGAAGCCCAGGTCGATGCCGCCGTGCGCGCCGCCGACAGTGCCTTCGCCGAATGGTCGCAGACTACGCCGAAAGACCGTTCGCTGCTGCTGCTCAAACTCGCCGACGCCATCGAAGCCCACGGTGAAGAGCTGGCGAAACTCGAATCGGACAACTGCGGCAAACCCTACAGTGCCGCGCTGAACGACGAGATCCCGGCGATTGCCGACGTGTTCCGTTTCTTCGCCGGCGCCAGTCGTTGCATGAGCGGTTCGGCCGGCGGCGAATACCTGCCCGGCCACACGTCGATGATCCGCCGCGACCCGGTGGGCGTGATCGCCTCCATCGCGCCGTGGAACTACCCGCTGATGATGGTCGCCTGGAAAATCGCCCCGGCCCTCGCCGCCGGTAATACCGTGGTGCTCAAACCGTCGGAACAAACCCCGCTGACTGCGTTGCGTCTGGCCGAACTGGCGTCGGATATTTTCCCGGCCGGTGTGCTCAATCTGGTGTTCGGTCGTGGGCCGAGCGTGGGCAGTCCGCTGGTGACCCATCCGAAAGTGCGCATGGTTTCGCTGACCGGCTCCATCGCCACCGGCTCGAACATCATTTCCAGCACCGCCGACAGCGTCAAACGCATGCACATGGAACTGGGCGGCAAGGCCCCGGTGATCATCTTCGACGACGCCGACATTGATGCTGCAGTCGAAGGCATTCGCACTTTCGGCTTCTACAATGCCGGCCAGGACTGCACTGCTGCCTGCCGGATCTACGCCCAGCAAGGCATCTACGACAAGTTCGTCGAGAAGCTCGGCGCGGCGGTGAGCAGCATCAAGTACGGCTTGCAGGATGATCCGTCGACCGAACTGGGGCCGCTGATCACCGCCCAGCATCGCGACCGCGTGGCCGGGTTTGTCGAGCGCGCCGTAGCGCAACCGCACATTCGTTTGGTCACTGGCGGCAAGGCTGTGGAGGGCAATGGCTTCTTCTTCGAACCGACCGTGCTGGCCGACGCGCAGCAGGACGACGAAATCGTCCGTCGCGAAGTGTTCGGGCCGGTGGTGTCGGTAACCAAATTCACCGATGAAGCCCAGGCGCTGGAGTGGGCCAACGATTCGGACTACGGTCTGGCGTCCTCGGTGTGGACGGCGGATGTAGGACGCGCCCATCGCCTGTCCGCACGGTTGCAATACGGCTGCACCTGGGTGAACACGCACTTCATGCTCGTCAGCGAAATGCCCCATGGCGGTCAGAAACTGTCCGGCTACGGCAAGGACATGTCCATGTACGGGCTGGAGGACTACACCACGGTTCGGCATGTGATGTTCAAGCACTAAAGGCATCCCCCCGGCTTCAAGGCAGAAACCGGTCATTCGCACCACCAGGCATTCAAAACAATAACTACCGATCCGGGCGGCGCTCACAAAGCCCCGCCACGGTTTCGGCCATCCGAAATCTGCCGATTTCACGGAGCAAACACACATGAGTGCATCACCCGATCTCTCAGCCGCCGTTGCCGACAGCGATGCCGAACAACTGCGCCGACTGGGCTACACCTCCAACTTCAACCGCAGCATGAGCCTGTGGGAAAACTTCGCGCTGGGCTTCACTTATCTTTCACCGGTCGTAGGGGTTTATACCCTGTTCGGCCTGTGCCTCGCCGCCGGCGGACCACCGATGTTCTGGGCCTACTTGCTGGTCGGTTGTGGGCAATTGCTGGTATGCCTGATCTTCGGCGAAGTGGTGTCGCAGTTCCCGATTTCCGGCGGCGTCTATCCTTGGGCGCGGCGTCTAGTGGGCAAGAAATGGGCATGGATGGTCGGCTGGATCTACTCCATCGCCCTGTGCGTGACCATCGCCGCCGTTGCGGTCGGTGCCGGCCCGTACCTCGCCGCCATGCTGGGTTTTGAGCCGAGCAACAACACCAACATCGTCATCGCCCTGGTGCTGACGCTGTTCGCCACACTAGTCAACCTCAGCGGCACCAAAGTGCTGGCGCGGATCGCCATGTTCGGCTTCCTCTGCGAGCTGGTGGGCGCGGTGATCGTCGGCGTGTACCTGCTGATTTTCGAGCGTCACCAGCCGATCAGCGTGCTGTTCAACACCTTCGATATCAGCGTCGACGGCTCTTACCTGCCGGCGTTCCTCACCGCTTCGCTGGCGGGGATGTTCCTCTACTACGGCTTCGAGGCCTGTGGCGATGTGGCCGAAGAAACCCCGAACCCGAGCAAGAAAATCCCGGTGGCCATGCGCATGACCATCTACATCGGCGGCATCGCGGCGATGTTCGCTTGCCTCGCGCTGATCCTTGCCGTACCGGACATGCAAGCGGTGATCAACGGCACCGACAAGGACCCGGTCACCACCATCCTCAACAACGCCTTCGGCCCGGTCGGTTCGAAAGTGGTGATGGGCGTGGTGATGATTTCCTTCATCTCCTGCGTCATCAGCCTGCAAGCGGCGGCGAGTCGTCTGCTGTATTCCTACGCTCGCGATGAAATGGTCATCGGCAGCCGACTGCTGAAAAAGATTTCTCCTACTACTCAGGTGCCGGTTGCTGCGCTGTTCGTGTCCGGCGTCCTGCCCGGCCTGATCATCGCCCTCGGCTTCTTCCTGCAAGACGCCGTAGCGACCATCGTCAGCTTCGCCGCCATCGGCATCTACCTCGCGTTCCAGATGATCGTGCTGGCCGCCCTGTACGCCCGCAGCAAAGGCTGGAAACCCAGCGGCAAATTCACCCTCGGCGCCTGGGGCTGGCCGGTGAACATCAGCGCGCTGGTCTACGGCGTCGGCGCAATCATCAACATGGCCTGGCCACGCACGCCGGATGCGGCGTGGTACATCAACTACGCGATGGTGCTGAGCACGGTGATCGTGATTGGTCTGGGGTTGATTTATATGTGGATTGGCAAGCCGTATGACCATGGGAAGGCGCCGGCTGGGGATGCGTGGAAAGTTAGCCGCTGATTTGAATAGCCCCGGCATCGTTGTTTGATTCCGGGGCTTGATCGGCATCGTCTCCGCGAAGCAAAACCATCAAATCGTCGGTACGCCATTTGATATCCGCTTTTCCGCGCACCTTGTCGAAACAATCTTCAGGATCTTTCGGACGGCTGCCCTTGCTGTGTTTGTTCAATGGTCTGCTCCGGGTCACCGCAGTAATCGGTTTCAGTTGGATAGATATAGGAAACTCACGGGGAGAAGTGGAGCTTTCGTAAGCTCACGGCAAATACAGGAAACTCCTACAGATCCGCCCTTCTTGAAATAGCTGCAATTCCTACAACATCCGTCGGCAGAGTAGACTTGGCGCTGCTAGCGCCTGACCGATAGGCTTTATCCCGTCGCTGCCCAATCAGCGGCCCGGGGTCGAAGCCGGTACATCATCAACATGGCGCAACTGCGTCCTCCATAGAAACCGAGGCTTTTTTGCCTTTCGGATTCGCGTTATGGCGGACCGTGTGGCGCGGGCCTCTCGGCTTCCATGTTGATCGAGAATGTTCCGACTTCGAACGCCGCACGGTTCGCCTCCCAAATCTGTCGAAGGATTAGGCGGCTCTCATTTCAACATGGAGTAGAAATTGACTATGCACGCGCAAAACTCACCTGAGACCCAAACGCACTTTATCCCTACGGTTTTCACCCGCCACAACCGCTTCCTCCATGCTCTCCTGCTCGATCACCAAGCCTGGTTCTGCGCTCAGGATCTCGGCCGCATGATGGGCCATCCCTTGACCCCACGTGTCACCCTGAAACTCGACCCCGACCAACGCCGCACCGTCCGGCTGCGCAAGTACGGCAAAGTTGTCGAGACACCGATGGTCAGCGAATCCGGCATGTACACGTTACTCGTGCACCATTTCATCCCGGAAAACCGCAATCTGCGGCAATGGCTGAGCAATGAGGTGATTCCCATCCTGCGGGAAACCAGCTCAGCAACAGAGGAAAACTACCCGAGCCTGAGCTCGGTGCATTGGGCCGGCGTCACCGTGCCGCTGCTCCACTGGCAACAACAGGCCTGGGTGAAATGGCGGGACATGCCTGAGTTGATGCTGGCGCAGCGTCCCCGGTAAACCTCAAGAATGAAAAAGGGGCGGACTTCACAGTCCGCCCCTTTGGTTTTTCACTTCAAAACCGCGAAACACTCCTCATCGCATCCACCAGATACCTCATCGCAATCCGGTCGCTCTCCGACAACTCCCGGTATCGCTCCACCAGCTTCAGTTCGTCAGGACTGAGCCGGCGTCTTCGCCGGACGTTGGTGAGGCAGGGAAAGATGCCCAACATTTCGGTAATGCCTTGTCCTTTTGCCATGGACGTTGTCCTTTTCCAGTACGTCAGAATTTTTCCAAAACCGCATCGCCCTGCTCCCTTAAGCAGCGATTCGAGCCCTGCCCGCCCGAAAGGTCGAGACCGGCCATGCCCATAGAATAGAAATTAAATCGGCGCTGAAAAGTGGTTTTTAGAGTAATTAGTCGAAAAAAGCAGATATGCCCTGTAAATCAGAAAAGGCTGTGGGATAAGTAACCGTAACGTCTTGTTTCATTGAGACGCTGTCGCCGTGTAATCAAGGAATTTTGCAAAATCAGCGAACGGATTAAGCTAGCGCGCATCTGTTACTAGTCCGTAGCGTTTGGCCGAAGGCTTGTCCGAACCGTAATTTCTGATCCAGTACGTGCCAGGAACGGCGCGGGATTGTCCACGACAGGTTGTATCTATGCACCGCAGGAATTTGCTCAAAGCGTCCATGGCCATTGCGGCTTATACCGGCCTATCGGCCACGGGCCTGCTGGCCTCCCGCGCCTGGGCCGCCTCTGGCGGTGCCGCCGACGGTGAAGCCCAGGCCTTCGACTTCGAAACGCTGAAGCGCCAGGCCAAGCAACTGGCCGGCAGCGCGTATCAGGACACCAAGCAGGTGCTGCCGCCGACCCTGGCGACCATGACCCCGCAGAACTTCAACGCGATCCGCTACGACGGCGAACACTCGCTGTGGAAGGAGAACAAGGGTCAGCTCGACGTGCAGTTCTTCCACGTCGGCATGGGTTTCCGCCAGCCGGTGCGTATGTACAGCGTCGATCCCAAGACTCGCACAGCCCGCGAGGTGCATTTCCGCCCTCAACTGTTCAACTACGAAAACACCTCGGTCGACACCCAGCAGCTCAAGGGCGACCTGGGTTTTGCCGGCTTCAAGCTGTTCAAGGCGCCGGAACTGGATCGGCATGACGTGGTGTCGTTCCTCGGCGCCAGCTACTTCCGCGCGGTGGATGCCACTGGCCAATATGGCCTCTCCGCCCGTGGCCTGGCCGTCGACACCTACGCCAAGAAACGCGAAGAATTCCCTGACTTCACCAAGTTCTGGTTCGAGACTCCGGATCAGAACGCGACCCGCTTCGTGGTCTACGCCCTGCTCGACTCGCCGAGTGCGACCGGCGCCTATCGCTTCGACATCGATTGCCAGGCCGAGCGCGTGGTGATGGAAGTCGATGCCCACATCAATGCCCGCACCGCCATCGAACAGCTGGGCATCGCGCCGATGACCAGCATGTTCAGTTGCGGCACCCACGAGCGCCGGATGTGCGACACCATTCACCCGCAAATCCATGACTCGGATCGTCTGGCCATGTGGCGCGGCAACGGCGAGTGGATCTGCCGCCCGCTGAACAACCCGGCGACCCTGCAATTCAACGCTTTCGCCGACACCGATCCGAAGGGTTTCGGTCTGGTGCAGACCGACCACGAATTCGCCAACTATCAGGATACCGTCGACTGGTACAGCAAGCGGCCGAGCCTGTGGGTAGAACCTACGACCGCGTGGGGCGAAGGCTCCATCGATCTGCTGGAAATTCCTACAACCGGCGAGACCCTCGACAACATCGTCGCGTTCTGGACGCCGAAAAAGCCTGTGGCCGCCGGCGACTCGCTGAATTACGGCTACAAGCTCTACTGGAGCGCCTTGCCGCCGGTCGGCACGCCACTGGCACGAGTGCATGCAACTCGCTCGGGCATGGGTGGATTTGTCGAAGGCTGGGCACCGGGCGAGCACTACCCGCCGGTCTGGGCCCGTCGTTTTGCCGTGGACTTTACCGGTGGCGGTCTGGATCGCCTGCCGCAGGGCACCGGGATCGAACCGGTGGTGACTTGCTCCAACGGCAAGGTGCAGGACTTCAGCGTGCTGGTGCTGGATGACATCAAGGGCTACCGGATCCTGTTCGACTGGTACCCGACCAATGACAGCGTCGATCCCGTGGAGCTGCGCCTGTTCATCCGCACCAACGACCGCACGCTGAGCGAAACCTGGTTGTACCAGTACTTCCCGCCAGCGCCGGACAAGCGCAAGTATCCTTGATGATTCTCTGGCGTCAGATCGGGCCTCATCGCTGGCAAGCCAGCTCCCACATGGATATCGATTGATCACAGTGTTTGTGAACGACCGAAAACCTGTGGGAGCGAGCTTGCTCGCGATGGCGTCAGTCCAGGCGACAGTAAAAGTGGATATCGTGAGGCTCGAGTGCAAACAACTCGGGGTCCGGTTGCGCCAGCAACCGGCAACCCTGGCGCTGATAGAACTCCACGGTATTTCGCGACTCGGTCGCCGAGACATACAACGCCTCGGCGCCAACCTCTCGGCCATGCTCGCAAGCCAGGGCAAACAAGCGCCCGCCCAATCCCTGCCCGCGCCAGGCACGGCTGATGTGCAGGAACTTCAACTGCCGCATCTTCAGGCCCTGATTGTGAATAACCCGGTTATCCACAACCACTGCCGCCACCAGTGTTTCGCCATCGAAAAGGCCGTGTAGCCAGCCGCCGCTGCGCCAGCACTTTTCCAATACCCGCGCATTCTCCTCCGCCTCCCCTTCGGGCCAGCCACGCATGTCAAAACGCGCTGGATACAGAATCAACTCACCGTTCTCCACGCGATAACATTCCTCGACCAACTCACTTCGGTCGATCAGCGCCAGCAGTGGCAAGTCGGATTCAGTCAGCGCTCGTTCGATCAACATTGCAGTCCATTCCCTTGCGATTCCGGACGGCAGACAAGAAAAAACCCGCCGGTTCAATGGCGGGTTTTATAGGCTGTGCGGCGGGTCGGAATCAATCCCGCAGATCAGACTCGTGAATCGGCTGATCCCGATGGGTCGCACGTTGATACTGCGCCGGCCACACCGCTTTACGACCGCCCAGATCATCGTCGGCATGCAGCGGCCAGTACGGATCACGCAGCAGCTCACGGGCGAGGAAGATGATGTCGGCCTGACAGGTTCGCAAAATGTGCTCGGCTTGCGCAGGCTCGGTAATCATTCCCACGGTGCCGGTGGCAATGCCTGACTCCTTGCGCACCCGTTCGGCGAAGCGCGTCTGATAACCCGGTCCCACCGGAATTTCCGCGTTCGCTGCGGTACCGCCAGACGACACGTCGATGAGATCCGCGCCGAGGGTTTTCAGGCGTCGCGCCAGCTCCACGGTTTCATCGGGGTTCCAGCCGTCCTCGACCCAGTCGGTCGCCGACAGGCGCACAAACACCGGCAGTTCTTCCGGCCACACGGCACGTACCGCCTCGGTCACTTGCAGCACCAGACGAATGCGGTTTTCGAACGAACCGCCGTACTGGTCACGACGCTGATTACTCAGCGGCGAGAGAAACTGGTGCAGCAGATAACCATGCGCCGCATGCACCTCGACCACACTGAAACCGGCGGTAAGCGCGCGTTTGGCTGCTGACACGAAGTCCTGAATGACCTGGGCGATCTGCCCCTCATCAAGTTGCTTGGGTTGGGTGTGTTGCGGGTCAAAGGCAATCGGCGAAGGCCCGACCGGGGTCCAGCCGCCGTCATCCGGTTTGACGCTGCCATGCTTGCCGATCCACGGCCGATGGGTGCTGGCCTTGCGCCCGGCGTGGGCCAGTTGAATGCCGGCCACTGCGCCTTGCGCGTTGATGAATCGGGTGATGCGTTGCAGCGGTGCGATCTGTTCGTCGTTCCACAGGCCCAGGTCTTCGGCGGTGATCCGCCCGTCAGCCGTGATCGCTGTGGCTTCGGTAAACACCAGGCCCGCGCCCCCCACGGCCCGGCTGCCGAGGTGCACCAGATGCCAGTCGTTGGCCAGGCCATCGACGCTCGAGTACTGGCACATGGGCGACACGGCGATGCGGTTGGGCAGGGTCAGTTGGCGAAGGGTAAAGGGTTCAAGCAGCAGACTCATGGGGCACCTCTCAAATCAGTGGGCAGGCTCCAGGGTTCTGTTTGAAAAGTCGACGAGTGACAGGAAAAAGGTGCAGCACCCGCCCCCGCGGGCAAAAAATTCGACAAGACGTCACAAGGCCAATCAAGCAGTGCTTAGAGCCTAGTCGACATCCGGGGATGAGGGAGGGTTCAGAGTGATTCTGTGTGTGTAAGTCCGCTTTCGTCGGAACGCCGCCCGGAGCAAGCTCGCTCCCACAAGGACAAGAGCGTACCTGTGGGAGCGAGCTTGCTCGCGAAAGGGTCAACGCGGTTCGATGTGGGCAATCATCAATTGCACGGTTTCATTGCCGCGAAATTCGTTGAGATCAAGTTTGTAGGCCAGTTCAACCCATTTGATCGTCGGGTTCGGCCAGATATCGCGATCGATGCCGAACGCGATGCCGTCGAGCTTCACCGAACCGCATTCGGTTTTCAGCACCACTTTCAGGTGCCGCTCGCCGACCACTCGCTGCTCGACCAACTGGAACACGCCATGAAACAGCGGCTCCGGAAAATGCTGCCCCCACGGCCCGGCATGGCGCAGGGCGCGGGCCAGCTCCAGATGAAATTCTTCAACAGCCAAGGTGCCGTCCGACAGCAGGCGCCCGGTCAGATCTTCTTCGCGAAGCTGCCTGCGCACCTCGGCGTCGAAGGCCTCGGCGAACAACGGAAAATTCTCCTGCGGCAAGGTCAGGCCGGCCGCCATCGCGTGGCCGCCGTACTTGGCGATCAGATCCGGATGCTGCGCCGCGACCACGCTCAGCGCATCGCGAATATGGAAACCCTGCACCGAACGCCCCGAGCCCTTGAGCAAACCGTCGCCAGCGTCGGCAAAGGCGATGGTCGGGCGGAAATATCGCTCTTTCATCCGCGAAGCCAGAATACCGATCACACCCTGGTGCCATTCCGGATCGAACAGGCAAAGACCGAACGGCATCGACTCGACCGGCAAGTCCTTGAGCTGGGCCAGCGCCTCGCGCTGCATGCCCTGCTCAATGGATTTGCGATCCTGGTTCATGCCGTCCAGTTGCGCGGCCATTTCCCGGGCCAACGCAGCGTCGTGGGTCAGCAGGCATTCGATGCCCAGGCTCATGTCATCCAGACGCCCCGCCGCGTTCAGGCGCGGGCCGACGATGAAGCCGAGGTCGGTGGACGTGATGCGTGAGGCATCACGCTTGGCCACTTCAAGAATCGCCTTGATCCCCGGCCGCGCACGCCCGGCGCGAATCCGCTCCAGGCCCTGGTGCACCAGAATCCGGTTGTTGGCATCCAGCGGCACCACGTCGGCAACGCTGCCCAGCGCCACCAGATCCAGCAGTTCGCCAATGTTCGGCTGTGTCTTGCTCTCGTACCAGCCGAGGCTGCGCAGACGCGCACGCAACGCCATCAACACATAGAAGATCACCCCGACACCGGCCAGTGCCTTGCTCGGAAACTCGCAGCCAGGCTGGTTCGGGTTGACCAGCGCATCGGCCTGCGGCAGCTCATCGCCGGGCAAGTGGTGGTCGGTGATCAAGACCTTCAGGCCGTGACGTTTCGCGGCCGCCACACCTTCGACGCTGGAAATGCCGTTGTCGACGGTGATCAACAGTTGCGGCTCGCGGGTCATCGCGACTTCGACGATTTCCGGGGTCAGACCATAGCCGTATTCAAAGCGGTTCGGCACCAGATAATCGACGTGCGCCGCGCCCAGCAGGCGCAAGCCAAGCACGCCCACGGTGCTGGCCGTCGCGCCGTCGGCGTCGAAGTCACCGACAATCAGAATCCGTTGACGCTGCTCCAGCGCCGTCACCAGCAGGTCCACCGCCGCATCGATCCCCTTGAGCTGCTGGAACGGAATCAACCGCGCCAGGCTCTTGTCCAGCTCCGCCTCGGACTGCACGCCCCGCGCCGCGTACAGGCGGGTCAGCAGGGGTGGCAGTTCACCGAGAAACGGCAGAGTGGCGGGCAACGGGCGAGGATCGATACGCATGGGGTGACAGAAGCTTCTCTTGAATACGTGGGATTTTTCGGGAGTAACGCGGACTTAGCCGCGCTCGCCTTGCAGCCAGGTGAGCTGGACTTCGTGCTGGCCGCGATCATCGGTGACGAAGATCGTGCCTTCACTGATCATCACGTCCCACTTGATGACGCGGGGCATGTCCTGGGCCAGGGTTTCCAGCACTTCCTGCGGGACAGCGGCAATGTTGACGTTCTTCAGGTTTTTGATCGCCGGGATCACCTTGCCTTCCCAGACGCGCAGGCTGCCGTAGGCCAGCAGGCTGGTGCGTTCGGTGCGACGGGAGCACCAGGTCAGGCGATCAGCATCTGGCTGGCCGACTTCGATCCAGTGCAGGACACGGTCGTCCAGGCTCTTTTCCCACAACGCAGGTTCATCGACATCCGACAGACCACGACCGAACGACAGTTGCTCGTTGTACCAGAGCGCGTAGGCCAGCAGGCGTACGGTCATGCGTTCTTCGGTTTCCGAAGGGTGACGGGCGATGGTCTGCTTCACGTTCTCGTAGACGCTGCGGTCAAGATCGGTGAGGTTCAGTTCGAATTTGTAGGTAGTGGACGGCTGGGCCATGAACGGGCTTCTTGATACGAGGAAAGTCGGCAAGTCTAACCGATGCTGTAGGCAATCCACGAATTGATGGCGATCAACCTTGCGCGACTGACAGCCGGCTATGTTAAAACGCTGTATCTGCTCAGCCTTGTCCTACAGGATTTCGCATGCCGTTCGCCAACAAACCGCTCAGCGGTCTGAAAGTCATTGAATTGGGTACCTTGATTGCCGGGCCGTTTGCCTCGCGCATTTGCGGCGAGTTCGGTGCCGAAGTGATCAAGATCGAATCGCCGGACGGCGGTGATCCGCTGCGCAAGTGGCGCAAGCTGTATGAAGGTACTTCGTTGTGGTGGTTCGTCCAGGCTCGCAACAAAAAGTCCCTGACGCTGAACCTGAAACACCCGGACGGCCTGGCGATCCTGAAAAAACTGCTGGGTGAAGCCGACATCCTGATCGAGAACTTCCGCCCCGGCGTGCTGGAAAAACTCGGCCTGGGCTGGGAAACCCTGCACGCGCTGAACCCGAAGCTGGTGATGGTGCGCCTGTCCGGTTTCGGCCAGACCGGACCGATGAAGGATCAGCCGGGGTTCGGTGCAGTCGGCGAATCCATGGGCGGCCTGCGCTACATCACCGGTTTCGAAGACCGCCCGCCAGTGCGCACCGGGATTTCCATCGGCGATTCGATTGCGGCCTTGTGGGGCGTGATCGGCGCATTGATGGCCCTGCGTCATCGCGAGGTCAACGGTGGCCTCGGCCAGGTGGTCGATGTGGCCCTGTACGAAGCGATCTTCGCCATGATGGAAAGCATGGTGCCGGAGTTCGACGTTTTCGGTTTCATTCGTGAGCGTACCGGCAACATCATGCCAGGCATCACGCCGTCGTCGATTCACACCAGTGCCGACGGCAAACACGTGCAGATCGGCGCCAACGGCGATGCGATCTTCAAGCGTTTCATGCTGATCATCGGTCGCGAGGATCTGGCGAACGACCCTGCACTGGCGAGCAATGACGGGCGCGACACCCGCCGTGACGAGTTGTACGGCGTGATCGATCGCTGGGTCAATTCGCTGCCGCTGCAAACCGTGCTGGACCTGTTGAACCAGGCCGAAGTCCCGGCCAGCCGGATCTTCAGCGCCGAAGACATGTTCAACGATCCGCAGTATTTGGCCCGGGAAATGTTCCTGCACGCCAACCTGCCGGACGGCAAACCTTTCAAGATGCCCGGCATCGTGCCGAAACTCTCTGAGACACCCGGCACGTCCGAATGGGTCGGACCGCAGCTCGGTGAACACAATGCGCAGGTACTCCACGATCTTGGCTACGACGAGAAGCAGATCGCCCGGCTGCGCGAAGACGGAGCCATCTGAGCTGAAACGCCGACCGGCCTCAGCCTCCAACCGCGCCCGCCACTGGTGGACGTGGCGGCTGTTCGGCCTGCTTTTTCTGCTGGTGTTGCCAGCCTGGGCGCAGGCCAAGCCAACGCTGATCTGGCTGTTGCGTGACCTGCCGCCGCTGACCATTCTCGAAGGCCCGAAAAAGGGCCAGGGCGTCATCGATCAACTGATGCCGATGCTGATAGCCGGCATGCCGCAATATGAACACACCCTGATGCGGGTCAACCGCGCCCGGGGCCTCCAGATGCTCCATGAACATCCGTTTGCCTGCGATCCGTCGTTGCTCTGGAACAGGGAGCGGGCGCAGTGGATTGCATTCTCCATCCCTGCTTTTCGCGCAGTCAGCAATGGTCTGGTGGTTCGTCGCAAAGATCGCGAAATGCTGGAGCCTTTTCTGGTCGAGGACCAGGTCGATCTGTCGGCGTACCTGGCCAACGGCGAGAGAAAAGTCGGGGTGGTGGCCGAGCGCAGTTATGGCGAATACGTCGACAAGCTGCTGCGCCAGGCACCCAGTGGCTCGCTGACGCCGCACTATGGCAACGATGCCCTCAGCAGTCTGCTGTCGATGCAGCGACTGGGTCGGCTGCAAGCGGTGCTGGGTTACTGGCCGGAAATCCGCTACCAGGCGCGTCAGGTTCAGATCGCTGAAGACGAACTGGAGTTTTTCCCCGTTCACGGTGCGGACAAGTACATCTCGAGCCATGTCGGCTGCACCGATACCACCCAGGGTCGCCAGGCGATCCGCGAAATCGATCATTTGCTGCGCACCCTGCCCCACGAACACCTGAACCAGCTATACGCCGAATGGCTCGACCCTGAAATGCGTCCGGACTATCTGGAGCAGGCACGGGTTTTCTTCCAGCAGCAGGCCGCGCAGTAAATCCCGGACAAAAGAAACCCCGAGAAGTGGGGAGACGACTCGGGGTTAAACGTGGTCTGTATCAAAGACCCGTAGCAGCAAGCGACAAGCACCGGAGCACAATGCTTGATCCTGCTGTTATGGGGTCTGACTGACCTGGATGCAGGAAGGTTCCCACAAGAGACCCATCAGTTTCAGAGTACCGGGTGCTTGTCGCGGGCAACGTTGCGCAATGCAGCGATCACACAGGGTTCCAGCCGGCCTTCGGCGATCAGGATGTCGCGATGCAAGCCATCGACCACGTCCGTCAGCTGGCGCTTGTCGCTCAACTGCGCCCTATTGAATTCGCGTTCCACCACGATGGCGCCACTGCCGTTCTTCAGTGTCACCAGGCATTCGCCCTGCAGACCGCGAGGGGTCAGCGTTACCTGATACGGGCTCAGAGCCTCACCGAGCAATAGACTGATACTTTCCATCTCGATCTCCACTCAATAGTCCGAAAACATTGTGCCTGGGGCGTGTCCACAGTAAATGACCACCGGCCCGAGAAGAAAGTTCTGCATATCGGCGGCCTCTGCGAGAGCGTCACCGACCTGTCGGAGCATGCATGGAGAAGATGACAGAAAAATAACCGATGGCTTCAGGCGCTGACCGAACGTCGGGGCGACGACAGATAGCGATCGAGCAGATTGCGCATCAGCACCGCCGAAACCGGCGTATACAGTCTGCCCAGGAGCTGTACCCCGCTCTCCTCCAGTAAAGATTCCAGGTCGGCCAGTACGCTGGGAGCGACCACCCCCAGCAGAATCAACGATCGAGCATCCCGTCGGGCAACCAGATGGTTGATCAGTGCCAGCCCCTCACCATTTTTGAGCTGCGGATTGCAAATGGCGATATCGACAGCCCCCCGACGATCCAGCGAGCGCTTTGCCGCTCCCAGCGAAGGCGCGGTCAACACGTCGTAGATTCCAATGGCGTTGAGCATCTGGTGCAACGCCATCAGTTGAAACGGGTCGGGTTCGAGAAGCAGGATTTTGAGCGAGCGCATTGGACAACCTCTTGCACGACAATCGCGGTTTCTCGCCGCAGTGGCTTGTCACTCTAGGGCAGTCGTCCTAAGCCTCCCATCAGAAAAGTAGCCAGGTTTTATAGGACATTTCCTATCTTCAACGCAGACATCGACACCCGCTATCGGTCTGCCTCTGAATGATGTCCGTCCAGCCCCCCAGCAAACCGCGCAGCGCCCCATCGGCACCGTAAAAAGGTACCGTCCACTGATAGACCTGCCGAGAACCGCCCTTGAACATCAGATGCCGTCTGCTGAAGCGTGTCTTGCGGGTGCGCAGCTGCACCATGAACTCATCATGAAGCATCAATGCCGTGGCTTGCGGAAGCACGTCGAGCTCACACAGCGTCCGCCCCTGCACCTGTTCAAGACGCACGCCGAGCGCCTCTTCATAACTGCGATTGCACATGATCAGGCGCCCCTGCAGGTCACGCACGAACACCGGGTCCGGCATGGCATCGATCAACGCATGCTGAAAAGCCAGCTGATCGCCCAGATCCTTCTCCACCTCACGTCGCTGCTTGATCTCGACAGCGAGCCGGCGACTCCATAGCAGCAAAAACAGGCCGAACACTCCGAGCACGCCCATGCCCCAACACCCCCACTCAAGCAAGCGCGTTCCGAGCGAGGGCGTCGGAGCGGGAGAAATGCCATCCAGCCATTTCAAACGCATGGCACGCAATTCGGCTGCCGAGAAGGCCCCAAGAGCTTTGTTGAGAATGCTCAGCAACTCAGGCAAGCCTTTGCGCACCGCCAGATGATCGGCCTCCCACTTGCCCTCCACCAGACCACCGACCTTGAGCAGGCCCGATGGAAACAACTGCGCACCGATCTCGTTTTCAATCGTGGCGTAAGCCTCGCCACTCTCCACTAGGGCCCGGGCCTCGGCGTAGGTCTTGACCGAGCGTATTTCGATCAGCGGATGGTCGCGTCGGATACTGTCCTCCAGCGCATGCCTGGCCGGCAGCACAAGAACCCGTTTCTCCAGCTCTTCAAGGGACTGCACCGCCGGCAAACCTGCCCGCCCGACGAACACCCACCCTGCTCCCCCAAAGGCATGGCTGAAATCGAGAAACTGCCTGCGCTCCTCGTTCATCGCCAGTGTGGTACTGATGTCGGCGACGCCACTTTCGAGCCGCTCAAGCATGTGGTTGGTGGAGAACGACTCCTGATGCACGAACTGCAAACCGGTCATGGCGCTGATGTGCTTGAGCACATCGTTGTTCAGGCCGCTCCACTGACCGTGTTCGTCCTGAAACAGATACAAGGGATACTGCACCGAGGCGACTGTCACCCTTGGGTTTTCACGAATCCACTGTTGCTCCTGCGCGTCCAGCTCAATGGGCTGGATGTTCAACTCTGCCCCTTCTGAATGCATCGTCAGATGGGCCGCCTCGGTCAATTGCAGAACCCCCGACAGCCCCAATAAAAACAACCAGCTCAGCGCTGGCCTCAATCCTGAATAAAACCGCATTGCCACATCCTTCGTCATCGACTCGCCCGTCCTTCGTGGGCGAAACACACGCAGTGTGGCATGCAAAAACAAGAAAGCCCGTCAGGAGACGGGCTTCAAAATGTGACAGCTTTCAGGGCTTAAAGCGGCTTGCCGCGATTGCCATGCTGGCTGACAAAGGCTTGCACGGCTTTCAGCTCGTTTGCCAGAACAGTGCAGCGCTCTTCTCTCTCAAACAAATCAGAAAGGTGTGCAGGCAGTTCGAGAGCTTTTCCTACGCCGGCTTTCTCCACCGCGTCCGGGAACTTGACCGGATGCGCCGTACCCAGGATCACCATCGGGATATCCAGGCTGCGACGGCATTCGCGAGCGGCTTTCACGCCGATGGCGGTGTGCGGATCCAGCACTTCACCGGTCTGCTCGTAGACTTCGGCGATGGTTTCGCAGGTTTGCGCGTCGTCCACGGCCAGCGAGTCGAACAGTTTGCGGGCTTCGGTCCAGCGTTCCTGTTCGACGCTGAAACCGCCGCCCTGCTTGAACGAGTCCATCAGGCCGGCAATCGCCGCGCCGTTGCGACCGTGCAGGTCGAACAGCAGGCGTTCGAAGTTCGACGAAACCATGATGTCCATCGACGGCGACAGCGTGGCGTGCAGGGTTTCCTTAACGTACTGGTTGCCGCTCATGAAGCGGTGCAGGATGTCGTTGCGGTTGGTGGCGACGATCAACTGGTTGATCGGCAGGCCCATGTTGCGCGCCAGGTAACCGGCGAAGATATCGCCGAAGTTGCCGGTCGGTACCGAGAACGACACCGAGCGAGCCGGGCCACCCAGTTGCAGCGCTGCGTGGAAGTAGTAAACGATCTGGGCCATGATCCGCGCCCAGTTGATCGAGTTCACCGCCACAAGACGCGTGCCCTTGAGGAAGCTCTGGTCGGCGAAGCTGGCCTTGACCATTTCCTGGCAGTCATCGAAGTTGCCTTCGATGGCGATGTTGTGGATGTTCTCGCCGAGGATGGTGGTCATCTGCCGACGCTGCACTTCGGACACACGGTTGTGCGGGTGCAGGATGAAAATGTCGACGTTTTCGCAGTGCTTGCAGCCTTCGATGGCGGCCGAGCCTGTGTCACCGGAGGTGGCGCCGACGATGACAACGCGCTCGCCGCGCTTTTCCAGCACGTAGTCGAGCAAGCGACCGAGCAACTGCAGGGCGAAGTCCTTGAACGCCAGGGTCGGGCCGTGGAACAGCTCCATGACCCATTCGTTGCCGTTCAGCTGACGCAGTGGCGCAACCGCGTTGTGGGCGAACACACCGTAGGTTTCTTCGAGAATCTTTTTGAAATCGGCGTCCGGAATGCTGCCGGTGACGAACGGGCGCATGACGCGGAAAGCCAGCTCGTGATACGGCAGGCCGGCCCAGGAAGCGATTTCTTCCTGAGTGAAACGTGGCAGGTTTTCCGGGACGTACAGACCGCCGTCGGTGGCAAGACCGGCCAGCAAGACGTCTTCGAAATTCAGGGCCGGTGCCTGGCCGCGGGTACTGATGTAACGCATGACTGACTCCAATGGACAGTGTTCACAACACCGGGCCCGCAGACGGGCCCTGTGAAGGAGATCGGCTTAGTTCAGGTGCTCGACACGGATCCGCACGACCGGACCGACCACGCCCGCCAGGGCTTCAAGGGCGGCGATCGCATCGTTGATGTGCTGCTCCAGCACGCGATGGGTCAGCAGGATCATCGGCACCAGACCGTCGTGTTCCTCGACTTCCTTCTGCATGATCGACTCGATGTTGATGCCGCGCTCCGAGAGGATGCTCGCCACCTGAGCGAGTACGCCCGGATGGTCCTTGGCCTGGATGCGCAGGTAGTAGGCGCTTTCGCAGGCTTCGATCGGCAGGATCGGATGGGCCGACAGCGAGTCCGGCTGGAAGGCCAGATGCGGCACGCGGTTTTCCGGGTCGGAGGTCATGGCGCGAACCACGTCCACCAGATCGGCGATCACCGACGACGCGGTCGGCTCCATGCCGGCGCCGGCGCCGTAGAACAGGGTCGAACCGGCAGCGTCACCGTTGACCATCACCGCGTTCATCACACCGTTGACGTTGGCGATCAGGCGATCGGCCGGGATCAGCGTCGGGTGCACGCGCAGCTCGATACCCGCGGCGGTGCTGCGTGCCACGCCCAGGTGCTTGATGCGGTAGCCCAGCGCTTCGGCGTAGTTCACGTCGGCGGTGGTCAGCTTGGTGATGCCTTCGGTGTAGGCCTTGTCGAACTGCAGCGGAACACCGAACGCGATGGACGCCAGGATCGTCAGCTTGTGCGCGGCGTCGATGCCTTCGACGTCGAACGTCGGATCGGCTTCGGCGTAACCCAGCGCCTGCGCTTCGGCCAGCACGTCTTCGAAGGTGCGACCCTTCTCGCGCATTTCGGTGAGGATGAAGTTGCCGGTGCCGTTGATGATGCCGGCGACCCAGTTGATACGGTTGGCGGACAGGCCTTCACGGATCGCCTTGATCACCGGAATGCCGCCGGCTACCGCCGCTTCGAACGCCACGATCACGCCTTTCTCGCGAGCCTTGGCGAAAATTTCATTACCGTGAACGGCAATCAGAGCCTTGTTCGCGGTGACCACATGCTTGCCATTCTCGATGGCCTTGAGTACCAGCTCGCGGGCAACGGTGTAGCCGCCCATCAGCTCTATGACGATGTCGATCTCAGGGTTCGTGGCCACTTCGAAGACATCGTTGGTAATCGCAATACCGGTCGTCTGGAACTGAGGCTTTGGCGTGCGCATGGCAATTTGTGCCACTTCGATTCCACGCCCGGCACGACGAGCAATTTCCTCGGCGTTGCGCTGAAGTACGTTGAAGGTACCGCCACCGACGGTCCCTAACCCACAGATGCCTACTTTGACCGGTTTCACTGTGAACTCCCCATAAAACGGCCGACGCGAGGCCGGCCGTGAAAACAACCGCGCAATCGCGGCTCTCTATTGATGGCCCGGCCATGTTGCCGCCGGGCCACGCTCGTCACGCCTTGGCGCGACGATGCGAATTACTTCGCGCCCAGCGCCAGTTTGGCGACTTGTGGCGCAGGCTGGTAGCCCGGAATGACTTGTCCGTCAGCCAAAACGATGGCCGGCGTGCCGTTCACGCCGATCGACTGACCGAGGGCGAACTGTTTGGAAACCGGGTTCTCGCATTTGGCGGCCTTGATTTCCTTGCCATCGACCATTTTGTCCATGGCCGCTTTCTTGTCTTTCGAGCACCACACGGCTTGCAGTTGCTCGTCACCCGGCGAGCCCAGGCCCTGACGCGGGAACGCCACGTAACGCACTTCGATGCCGCGCTTGTTCAGCTCAGGCACTTCGGCGTGCAGCTTGTGGCAGTACGGGCAAGTGGTGTCAGTGAACACAGTAATGTGCGACTTGGTCTCGCCCACGGCCGGGTAAACCACGGTCTCGGCGACCGGAATCCCGTTGATCAGTTTGGAAATGCCCAGGCGTTCGGTCTTCTCGGTCAGGTTGACCGGTTTGCCGTCCTTGAGCTGGAACATGTAGCCCTGAACGATGTACTGGCCGTCGGCGCTGGCGTAGAGCACGCGGCTGCCCTTGAGCTTGACTTCGTACAGGCCCGGCAGCGGGCTGGCGGTGATGGTGTCCACCGGAACGTCGAGCTGGAGGTTTTCCAGGCTCTGGCGGATGGCTTTGTCGGCCGCATCATCGGCGACGGCAAAGGTGCTGACCAACGCAATGGCTGCGGCGGCGAAAATCTGGGTCAGACGCATGTGAACTCCTGAAGGCGGACAAATGGAACGATCAGAACGCCCGTGCCGGAACACCGGGTCATAACCGTCCATCGTGCAAACCGGCAAAGCCTACCACATAAGGCTCCCGTGGCCGAATGCGCCTGTCGCAAGGCAGAACGCTCAGCCGCGAGGGTGATGCTTGGCATGCAGATCCTGCAACCGCGCACGGGCGACGTGCGTGTAAATCTGCGTGGTCGACAGGTCGCTGTGGCCCAGCAGCATCTGCACCACGCGCAAATCCGCGCCATGGTTGAGCAGGTGTGTGGCGAAGGCGTGACGCAGCGTGTGCGGCGACAGCGATTTGCCGATCCCGGCGACCTTGGCCTGGTGCTTGATGCGGTGCCAGAAGGTCTGGCGAGTCATCTGCTCGCCGCGCTGGCTTGGAAACAGCACATCACTCGGGCGCCCGCCCAGCAACTCGCCGCGACCGTCGCGCAGGTAGCGCTCGACCCAGACAATCGCTTCCTCGCCCATCGGCACCAGTCGTTCCTTGCTGCCCTTGCCCATCACCCGCAACACGCCCTGCCGCAGGTTGACCTGCTCCAGGGTCAGGCTGATCAGCTCGCTCACCCGCAGGCCACAGGCGTAAAGGACTTCAAGCATGGCACGGTCGCGCTGGCCGATGGCTTCGCTCAAATCTGGCGCCTTCAGCAGCGCTTCCACGTCGGCTTCCGACAGGGATTTGGGCAACGGCCGGCCCAGTTGCGGCATGTCGACACGCAAGGTCGGATCGACCGAGATCAGTTTTTCCCGCAGCAAATAGCGATAAAAGCCACGCACGCCCGAGAGAAATCTCGCGGTGGAACGGGGTTTGTAGTTCTGCTCCAGACGCCAGGCCAGGTGATCGAGGATCAACTCGCGCCCGGCATTGATCAGCTCAAGATGTTTTTCCTGCAGCCAGCCGTTGAACAGCGCGAGATCGCTGCGGTAGGCATCGCGAGTGTTGTCGGACAGGCCTTTCTCCAGCCACAGGGCATCGAGGAATTGGTCAATCAGCGGGTGGTCGATGGCGGGCATGGGCACTCTGGGCGCGCCGGCACAGGCACGACGCGCAAATAAACAGTGAACGGTTGAAAGGCTCGCTAGTCTTTCATAGCCCGCTATTTCAAGGAACAGGGAGCTTCAATGAACGAGCAGCAAATTCTCTTGGCCTTCGGCGGTATCGGCGCTGCCGCTCTGGGCTGCCAATGGCTGGCGTGGCGGCTGAAGTTGCCGGCGATTCTGTTTCTGCTGCTGACCGGCATTCTCGCCGGCCCCGTGCTGGGCTGGCTCGACCCGCAGGAAATGTTCGGTCCGCTGCTGATGCCGCTGGTGTCACTGGCAGTGGCGCTGATCCTGTTCGAGGGCAGTCTGACCCTGCACCTGTCGGAGTGGCGCGAGATCGGCAGCGTCGTGCATCGGCTGGTGACCCTCGGCGCGCTCTCGACCTGGACAGTGATTGCGGTCGCGACTCACTGGCTGCTGGGCTTCGACTGGCTGCTCGCCATCCTGTTTGGCAGCCTGACCCTGGTGACCGGCCCGACCGTGATCGTACCGATGCTGCGCGTGGTACGACCGAAGGCTTCGATCGCCAACATCCTGCGCTGGGAAGGGATTGTGATCGACCCGATCGGCGCGCTGCTCGCGGTGGTGGTCTACAGCTTCATCATTGCCCGGACCGAAGGCCATGGCCTGGAACAGAGCCTGCTCACGTTCGGCGGGGTGATTGTCTGCGGCAGCGCGTTCGGCATCGCCGGTGGCTGGCTGCTCGGTACGATCATTCGGCGTCAATGGCTGCCGGAGTATTTGCACAATCTGGCATCGCTCGCCGCGGTGCTGGGGATATTCATCGCCGCCAACCAGACCATGCACGAATCCGGGCTGCTGGCGGTGACGCTGATGGGCATGTGGCTGGCGAACATGAAAGGCGTGGATGTGCGGCACATTCTGCACTTCAAGGAAAACCTCAGCGTTCTGCTGATTTCCGGGCTGTTCATTCTGCTGGCGGCGCGGCTGGACCTGAACGCGCTGATAGGTCTCGGACCGCTGGTGCTGATTTTGTTGCTGGTGATCCAGCTGATCGCCCGACCGCTGAACGTGGTCTTGAGTACCGCGGGTTCGAGCCTGAGTTGGCGTGAGCGTGCATTGTTGTGCTGGATCGCCCCGCGCGGGATCGTCGCGGCGGCAGTCTCGGCGATCTTTGCGATTCGCCTGGATGAAGCAGGCCATGAAGGCGCGCTGTTGCTGGTGCCGCTGACCTTCGCCGTGATCATCGGCACCGTCGTGCTGCAAAGCGCGACTGCCCGGCCACTGGCGCGTCTGTTGAAAGTAGCGGAGCCGGCACCCAGCGGCTTCCTCATTGTTGGTGCAAACGGTCCGGCTCGCCTGCTGGGCAAGTCGCTGCAACAACTGGGCAGCCGGGTGCTGCTCACGGATTCGAGTTGGGAAAACATTCGGGCGGCGCGCATGGATGGTTTGCCGACCTACTTCGGTAATCCGGCCTCGCAGCACGCGGATGCGCATCTGGATCTGGTCGGGCTGGGACACTTGCTGGCGCTGTCACCGTCCGGTGAACTCAATACGCTGGCAGCCATGCGCTTTCGACATGACTTTGGCCATCAGCGCCTGTTCGGACTGGCCAGCGGTCACGAAAGCCGGCGCAGCGACAAGCACCGCGCCAGCCTGGAGCATCGTGGCAATCAACTGGGGAGCGAGGTGCTGACTTACGCCAGGCTGGCCAGCCAGTTGGGCCAGGGCGCCGATCTGTACAGCACGACGCTGACGGACGGGTTTGGCTGGGACGATTACCGGGCGCTGCATGGCAACCGCGCGACTCTGCTGTTCATGCGCGATGACAGTGGCTGGGTGCATGTGGTGACGCCGGAGACCGTGCTGAAACCGGGGCCGGGGTGGACGTTGCTGGCGTTGATTCAACCGGAAAGTGTCAGCGCCTGATAGATCAAATCGCGGGCAAGCCCGCTCCCACAGTGTCCGTGTCGAACACGACATCAGCGGACAACACAAAATCTGTGGGAGCGGGCTTGCCCGCGAATGCCGTGGCTCGGTGCCGGGTCAGGCCGCGAAGCCCGGCAGCACGGGCACTGGCCGCTTGTCATCATCAATGGCAACAAAGCTGAATTGCCCGTGAATCGCCTTTTCACGACCGTCGCAGCTCATGCTTTCAACGAACACTTCCACCTCGACCTTGAGACTGGTGTTGCCGACCTTGATCACCCGCCCGACCAGCTCGACGATGGAACCTGCCGGGATCGCATGGTTGAAATCGATCCGGTCGGTGGAGACCGTCACCAGCGGCAGACGGCAGAAACGCGTGGCGGTGATGAACGACACTTCATCCATCCAGGCCAGCGCGGTGCCGCCGAACAGGGTGTTGTGGTGATTGGTGGTCGGCGGGAAAACCGCCTTGGTCACGCGGGTCACCGAGAGTTCGGTGCGGCGTTCGATTTCTTGCTCGCGAGATGTCATGGGTACGGCCTGAAGCAATGGTGCTGTGGATAAATTGCGGACAACAAAAAAGCAGCCCGTAGGCTGCTTTTTTCTGCATCGGAAGCTGGACTTAAGCCAGTTTTTCCTTGATGCGAGCTGCTTTACCCGACAGGTCGCGCAGGTAGTACAGCTTGGCTTTACGTACGTCACCGCGACGTTTGACAGCCATGCTGTCGATCTGCGGGGAGTAGGTCTGGAAAGTACGTTCTACGCCAACACCGTTGGAGATTTTACGAACGGTGAACGCACTGTTCACGCCGCGGTTACGCTTGGCGATTACAACGCCTTCGAACGCTTGCAGACGGGAACGATCGCCTTCCTTCACTTTCACCTGAACGACAATGGTGTCGCCCGGGGCAAAGGCTGGGATCTCTTTGGTCATCTGCTCTGCTTCGAGTGCAAGGATGATTTTGTTGGTCATGCTGTGCTCCTAAGGTAAATCGTCGGATCTACCATCGATACGTTGTTAACTATCGTCCCGCTCGCGGATGTATTCCTCGAGCAGCTTCTTCTCTTCTCCAGAAAGCGAGCGGCTTTCCAGAAGATCGGCGCGTCGTTCATAGGTCCGACCAAGGGACTGCTGTAAACGCCAACGCCGGATGTGTGCGTGATTGCCACTTAGCAATACGTCGGGAACACGCTGATCCGCATACACCTCCGGTCGGGTGTAGTGCGGGCAATCCAGCAAACCATCCGTGAAGGAATCTTCCTCCGCGGAGTCCGCATGCCCTAAAGCTCCGGGCAGCAGTCGTGTAACCGCATCTATCAGGACCATCGCCGGCAGCTCGCCGCCAGACAGGACATAGTCCCCAATCGACCACTCTTCATCGACATGAGCATCAATAAAACGCTCGTCAATGCCTTCATAGCGACCGGCAATCAGGATCAATGCATCCGATTTCGCCAGTTCGCGTACCGCCGACTGAGTCAGTTGACGGCCTTGGGGGGACAGGTAAATCACCTTCGCCGCCTCCCCGGCTGCTGCCTTGGCCTGAACCAGAGCATCTTCCAGGGGCTTGATCTTCATCACCATGCCCGGACCACCGCCAAACGGGCGATCGTCCACAGTGTGATGCCGATCCGTCGTGTAATCCCGCGGATTCCAACAGGTCAGCTGCAAGAGCCCCTGTTTGACCGCTCGACTGGTGATGCCGTAGTCGCCGATGGCGGAAAACATCTCGGGAAACAAACTGATCACTTCTACGCGCAAGTTAGCCACGCTTAGAAGTCCGCGTCCCAATCCACCTTCATCTCGCCCGCTGCGAGGTCGACTGCCAACACGCATTGCTCCGTATAGGGCAACAGGCGTTCGCGATCATCCAGGCTGCCAGCGCAAGGCTTGACTACCATTACATCATTGGCGCCGGTTTCCAGAAGATGATCGATTTTCCCGAGCAGTTGCCCAAGCGTATCGATGACCTTCAGACCTTCCAGCTGGTACCAGTAGTACTCGCCTTCGGTCAATTCAGCGAACAGGCTGCGCGGCACACAGATCTCGTAACCGGCCAGAAGACGAGCTTCTTCACGATCATCAAGACCCTTGAGCTTTGCGACCAGGAACTTGTCGCTCCCGCGTCCACTGACCAGCTCGACCTGTTTGACATTGCCTTCGCGCTTGAGCGTCCAGGTTTTGTACTGCAACAGGTTTTCAGTCGGATCAGTAAAGGAATAAACCTTCACTTCGCCGCGAACGCCGTGAACAGAATAAATTTTGCCAATAACGATCAAATCATCGGCAACAGCAGGCGTCGCGTTCATATTGCTCAGGCCGCAGCCTTAGCCGATTCCTTCAGCAACTGAGCAACACGCTCAGAAGGCTGTGCACCAACGCTCAGCCAGTAGGCTACGCGCTCTTGGTTCACGGACAGACGAACTTCCTGACCACGGGCAACAGGGTTGAAGAAACCAACCTGTTCTTTGTGGGAACCGTCACGCGGGTTGCGGGAGTCGGTTACGGTCAGGTGGTAAAACGGGCGCTTTTTGGAGCCGCCAAGGGCAAGACGGATTGTTAGCATGTGAACATCGTTCCTGTAGTCGGTGCTGCAAATCTAAATGCACAGCGGGCATGGGTGCCCGAAAGGCCGCATATTCTAAGGAATATCCGGACTTTTGCAAATGACTTTTTCCGGCGCCTATGGCATGCCGTGCTGATTTGCGGTAGAGCCGTCAATAAAAACGGCCTGTCAGCTCCCGCCGAATGCGGGTTTGCTGTGAATCCCGCATCCATGCGGGACTGCGCCGGTGCGACGACCGGCGAGTTCTTTTACAGTTTTGGCATGCCGCCGCCGGGCAGCATTCCGCCCATGCCGCGCATCATTTTCGCCATTCCGCCCTTGGCGGAGAATTTCTTCATCATCTTCTGCATCTGCTTGTGCTGCTTGATCAAGCGACCGATGTCCTGCACCTGGGTGCCGGAACCCATGGCGATCCGACGCTTGCGCGAACCGCTGATCAGCTCGGGATCGCGGCGCTCGGCCGGGGTCATGGAGTTGATGATGGCTTCCATCTGCTTGAACTGCTTCTCTGCCGCACTCTGGGCATTGCCCATCTGCGAAAGGTTGACGCCACCGATGCTCGGCAGCTTGTCCATGAGGCCGCCGAGGCCGCCCATGTTCTTCATCTGTTGCAGCTGATCGCGGAAGTCTTCGAGGTCGAAGCCCTTGCCCTTCTTCAGCTTCTTGGCCAGTTTGTCGGCCTTGTCCTTGTCGAGGGTCGCTTCAGCCTGTTCGATCAGGCTGAGCACATCGCCCATGCCGAGGATCCGCGAAGCGATACGCTCAGGGTGGAACGGGTCGAGGGCTTCGGTCTTCTCGCCCATACCGATGAACTTGATCGGCTTGCCGGTGATGGCACGCACGGACAGTGCGGCACCGCCACGGGCGTCACCGTCGACCTTGGTCAGGATCACGCCGGTCAGCGGCAGTGCATCGCCAAAGGCCTTGGCCGTATTGGCGGCGTCCTGACCGGTCATGGCGTCAACCACGAACAGGGTTTCGACCGGATTGATCGCGGCGTGCAGTGCCTTGATCTCGCCCATCATCTCTTCGTCGATGTGCAGACGACCGGCGGTATCGACGATGACCACGTCGATGAATTTCAGTTTTGCTTCTTTAATAGCCGCGTTGGCGATGTCGACCGGCTTCTGGCTCAGGTCGGACGGGAAGAACGTCACGCCGATGTCGTTGGCCAGGGTTTCCAGCTGTTTGATAGCGGCAGGACGATAGATGTCCGCCGACACGACCATGACCGACTTCTTCTTGCGCTCTTTAAGGAAGCGCGCCAGCTTGCCGGCGGTGGTGGTTTTACCGGCACCCTGCAGACCGGCCATCAGAATGACGGCAGGCGGCACGGCGCTCAGGTTCAGGTCTTCGTTGGCCGCGCCCATCAGGCTTTCGAGTTCGGCCTGGACGATCTTCACGAACGCCTGGCCCGGCGTCAGGCTGCGCGACACCTCGGTGCCGACAGCGCGTTCCTTGACCGAATTGACGAAGTCCTTGACCACCGGCAGGGCAACGTCGGCTTCGAGCAACGCCATGCGCACTTCACGCAGGGTGTCTTTAATGTTGTCTTCAGTCAGTTTCGCCTTGCCGGTGACATGGCGCAGCGTCTGCGAGAGACGGTCGGTTAAGTTTTCAAACATTGCGCGATCCTTTCAGGCCCTGTGTAGACCGGGATAATGGCGGCCCGGACCGGAATCAACATGTACTCGGCGAGCCTGCGGCGTGGGCAGGTCGCGGATTATAGCGAAGACTGCGTCTGGCGGACACCTCGCTGTCAGCTTGCCGGTCTTTCGTGCGATGACCGTTCTATGCCAAACTCAGCGCCTTTCGGGCTTGCCTAACAGGATTTATGCTCCCCTTGTCACCGAGTTTGCTGACCACCCTCGCCGCCGCCCTTCTCTATGCCGCTGCGACCCTTTATCAGGGCACCCGCCTGGCCACTGGCGCCAAGGCCAACAAGCGCCTGCTGGTCACGCTTGGCGTGCTCGCCGTGCTGGCCCACAGTGCCAGCCTGCTGACTCACCTGCTGACGCCGATCGGTCTGGGCCTGGACTTCTTCAGTGCGTCGAGCCTGATTGCCGCAGCAGTCATCGCCCTGACCCTGCTGGCCTGCTCGCGGATCCCGGTGGAAAACCTGCTGGTCCTGCTGTTCCCGCTGGGGGCGATCACCGTGTTACTGGCGCAGTTTGCGCCGACCGGCACCGTGCAGATCATCGACGAAGAGCCGGGCATTCTTGCGCACATCCTGCTATCGATCCTCGCCTACGGCATGTTCACCATCGCCGTGTTCCAGGCCTTGTTGCTGCTGGTGCAGGATCACCAGCTCAAGAACAAACACCCGTCCGGGCTGATCAAGAACTTCCCGCCGCTGCAAACCATGGAAAGCCTGCTGTTCGGCTTCCTCTGGGCCGGCTGGACGCTGCTGTCGCTGTCGCTGATCTCAGGCTGGCTGTTCGTCGAAAACCTGTTTGCCCAGCACCTGGTGCACAAGACCCTGCTCGCCTGTCTGGCCTGGATCGTGTTCAGCGTGCTGTTGTGGGGCCGCAATCGCCTGGGCTGGCGTGGCCACAAAGCGATCCGCTGGACCCTCGCCGGTTTCTGTCTGCTGATGTTGGCGTATTTCGGCAGCAAACTGGTCCGTGAATATATCCTGCACATCTGACGGGCGGCATAAATGGACGGTTTGCCCATAGGGCCGATGCTCGCGGTATTTGTCCTGCTGATTCTCTGGTCGGGGCTGTTTACCGCCATCGAAGTGGCGCAACAGCATCTGCTGGCACAACGCACCGCGTCGCGTGCCAGTGACAAGCCACTGGCAAAACTCAGCTTTCCGCTCGACAGCCTGATCCTGTGCAACACCCTGTGCCGCGCCCTCGCCGTGGTACTTGCCACGCTGCTGGCGATTTTCCTCTGTGAAGAAAACGGTCCCTGGGCAGCCACCCTGGGTGCCGGCGCCGTCCTGCTGGTGTTTGCCGACTATTTCCCGCGCACCCTCGCCCAGCGTTATCCGGACGCCGTGCTGTCATTCGGCAACACGTTGCTGGCAGTGCCGCTGAAAGTGATCTATCCGCTCGCATGGCTGCTGAGCAGCATCAGTGGTTTGCTGCTGCGTCCGCTGGTGCGCAAGCAGCAGGTCGTGCAACAGAGCGAAGATGACGTCCCGCCGGAACGCCACGACGACCCGGAACATCCGTCACGCACGCACCCGGTTTCCGGTATCCACGCGCTGGACAACATCACGGTCAACGACATCCTGGTGCCTCGCAGTGACGTCGACGGCATCAATCTCGACGATCCGATCGAAGAGATCATCGAGCAGTTGCGCCACAACAAGCGCACGCGCCTGCCGGTTTTCCACAGCGACATCAACCAGGTCGAGGCGGTCCTCAATACCCGGCAGATCCGCCACTTGCTGGACAATCACGCCCTGACCCGCGAAGCGCTGCTCGCCGCCAGCTACGAGCCGTATTTCGTCCCGGAAAGTACACCGCTGCAACTGCAGCTGCTGAACTTCCACAAGCAGCAGCGTCGTCTGGGCATGGTGGTGGACGAGTACGGCGAAGTGTTGGGGATCGTCACGTTGGAAGATATTCTCGAAGAAATCGTCGGCGAATTCGAAAGCGAGCACAGCCTCGACAACCCGCACATTCATCCGCAGGCCGATGGCCGTATGGTGATCGATGGCGCCGCCTCGATCCGCGAGCTGAACAAATGCCTGGGCTGGCACCTGCCCAGCGACGGCCCGCGGACCCTGAATGGCCTGGTGACCGAAGCGCTGGAAACCATTCCGGAAAGCGCGGTGTGCCTGAAGATCGGGCGCTATCGCCTGGAGATCCTCGAAACCGAGGAAAACCGCGTGAGCAAAGTGCTCATCTGGCACACCAGCTCGGCACCGGCGCTCACGCCCATCCGCTAGCTCGCCCCTTGTTCAATCGTTAGCCACCTTCCTATAATCGCGGTGCTTACCCAAGCCCCGCCGAACCCCGTGCTTACCCCGCACCCGACAGGTTCCGGCAGGTTCATCGCCGTTTTCCGCATCACACCGACGACTGTTCCTACCTGAAACAGCGCTCGCGCCCTATCCCACATCCCCGGGTAGTCGACCATAATAATTCGCTCCAATGGAGCTCATGACTGTCAGGGATCACCGCATGACGACCAGTACCGCTTACAGCGACACCGCGCCGACCCAACCGGCCAATTCCGCCACCCGAGTGGCCACCGCGAGCTTCATCGGCACGGCCATCGAGTTCTACGACTTCTACGTCTATGCCACCGCCGCTGCGCTGGTGATCGGGCCGGTATTCTTTCCGCAGACATCCGGCACCGCGCAGATGCTCTCGGCATTCCTCACCTTCGGTATCGCCTTCCTCGCCCGCCCGCTGGGTTCTGCGCTGTTCGGCCATTTCGGCGACCGGATCGGGCGCAAGTCCACGCTGGTGGCTTCGCTGCTGCTGATGGGTGTCTGCACCACGCTGATCGGCGTGCTGCCAGGTTACGACAGCATTGGGGCGTGGGCACCGATCCTGCTTTGCGTGTTGCGCTTCGGTCAGGGTCTCGGACTCGGCGGTGAATGGGGTGGCGCGGCATTGTTGGCCACCGAAAACGCGCCGAAAGGCAAACGGGCATGGTTCGGCATGTTCCCGCAGTTGGGCCCTTCGATTGGTTTTCTGGCAGCCAACGGCCTGTTCCTGACCCTGGCCATGACGCTCAATGACGAACAGTTTCGCAGTTGGGGCTGGCGGATTCCGTTCCTGCTCAGTGCGGTACTGGTGATGGTCGGGCTGTACGTGCGTCTCAAACTCCACGAAACGCCAGTGTTCGCCAACGCCATCGCCCGTCAGGAGCGGGTGAAAGTGCCGCTGGTCGAGCTGTTCAGCCAATACTGGGCGCCAACATTGCTGGGTGCCGCCGCCATGGTCGTCTGCTACGCGTTGTTCTACATCTCTACGGTATTTTCCCTGAGCTACGGCGTGTCGACGCTGGGCTACAGCCGCGAGACATTCCTCGGTCTGCTGTGCTTCGCCGTGTTGTTCATGGCAGCCGCGACACCGTTGTCGGCCTGGGCCAGTGATCGTTATGGACGTAAGCCGGTGCTGATCGTCGGTGGTGTGCTGGCGATTCTCTCCGGATTTCTGATGGAACCGTTGCTGACTCAGGGCTCGACCTGGGGCGTGGCACTGTTCCTGTGCATCGAGCTGTTCCTGATGGGCGTGACGTTCGCCCCGATGGGCGCGCTGCTGCCGGAACTGTTTCCGACACACGTGCGGTATACCGGCGCATCGGCGGCCTACAACCTCGGCGGCATCGTTGGAGCCTCGGCGGCGCCGTTCTTTGCGCAGAAACTGGTGGCGATGGGTGGTTTGAGTTACGTCGGCGGGTATGTGTCTGCGGCCGCGGTGCTCAGCTTGATCGCTGTGCTGTGCCTGAAGGAAACGCGCCATAACGACCTGAATCAGGTGTCGTAAGCGCAATGATCGCTCCCGCACAGGCGGGAGCGATCAGATAGCGAGATTTACAGCTCTACAACGACAGCCTGAGAAGCGCGGGTCGCCTTGGCACGAGCGGCCTCGATCGACTCGTCACGGGCCAGTGCAACACCCATGCGGCGCTGACCGTTGACTTCAGGCTTGCCGAACAGACGCAACGCGGTATCCGGCTCGCTCAGCGCAGCGCCGAGGTTGGCGAATGCGGTCTGGGTCGACTGGCCTTCCACCAGAATCACTGCCGAAGCCGATGGGCCGAACTGACGGATCAGCGGCACTGGCAAACCAAGGATTGCCCGGGCGTGCAGGGCGAACTGCGACAGGTCCTGGGAAATCAGGGTCACCAGACCGGTGTCGTGCGGGCGCGGCGACACTTCGCTGAACCACACCTGATCGCCCTTGATGAACAGCTCGACACCGAACAGGCCACGGCCACCCAACGCCTCGGTCACGGCTTTGGCAACGCGCTCGGACTCAGCCAGAGCAATCGGGCTCATGGCTTGTGGCTGCCAGGATTCCTGGTAGTCGCCCTTTTCCTGACGGTGGCCGACCGGTGCACAGAACGTGGTGCCGCCGATATGACGCACGGTCAGCAGGGTGATTTCGTAGTCGAAATCGATGAAACCTTCGATGATCACGCGACCTTTACCGGCACGACCGCCTTCTTGTGCGTAGTCCCAGGCCTTCTGCACGTCATCGGCGCTGCGCAGCAGGCTCTGGCCCTTGCCCGACGAGCTCATCACCGGTTTGACGACGCACGGGAAACCCAGGTCCTCAACGGCTTTGCTGTAGTCCTCGAAGGTGTCGGCGAAGTGGTACGGCGAAGTCGGCAGATCCAGCTCTTCGGCGGCCAGACGACGGATGCCCTCGCGATTCATGGTCAGTTGCGCGGCGCGGGCGGTCGGGATCACGGTGAAGCCTTCGGCTTCCAGCTCGACCAGGGTGGCGGTGGCGATGGCTTCGATTTCCGGCACGATGAAGTGCGGCTTTTCGGCTTCGATCACCGCACGCAGGGCGGCGCCGTCGAGCATGTTGATCACGTGACTGCGATGGGCAACCTGCATGGCCGGCGCATTGGCGTAACGGTCAACGGCGATCACTTCAACGCCCAGGCGTTGCAGCTCGATCACCACTTCCTTGCCCAACTCACCACAGCCACACAGCAATACGCGGGTCGCGGTCGGCGACAATGGAGTTCCGATACGGGTCATCTCAGGTCCTCAAAGAAGCGGATCATCGAGGAAAGCAACGCCAGACGCGCTTTCCATGGGGAGAAAGCGCGGCATTTTACATGAACCCGAGGGTTTGGCTTCAGCCGGCGACAGCCTGTTTGCGTTCGCGCCAGGCCATGATCAGCCAGACCGCAGTCACACCGGCGAACTTCGAGGCCAGGGCGGTGATGATCACCGGCGGTGTCAGCAGGTCGATCATGCCGAAAAAGATGAAGGTGTCGAGGGGAATGCTCAACGCCGAACTGATCCACAGACGATCACGCAACGGACGCTTGGTGATGCTGAATACCAGCCAGTCGATGCACTCGGACACCGCAAACGCCGTGGCACTGGCCAGCGCAATCGATGGATCGGAGGTGACATAGGACAGCACCAGCGCCGCCAGCATCGCCACAATCGCGCCATGGCCGAAACGAATCTGCACCATGTCGCGCAGCACGAACACCAGCCCGCCCCAAGCCGACCAGATGATGTCCAGGTGCGGCGCGGTGGAGAAAGCGAAGTTGATCAGCACGACACTGCTGATATAGGCGATGAGGAAAATCATGGGGAGCGACCTGTCAGATTGGCGCACAGGTTACTTGAGGAGGAGAGTCCGGCCAAGTCGGGGAGCAAATTGTATACACCCGACGCCAGACAAGCATCAGCGCTTGGCAGGGATCATCCAAATCAATCCACTGGCCTTGGCCCGCTCATGACACAACCCCAGCACCACTCGCCGCTCGTCGTTGGTCATCCGGCTCCAGCGGGTGATTTCCTCGACCGTGCGCTGGCAACCGGTGCAAATGTCATCCTCGTCCAGCGCGCAAATGCTCACACACGGCGAGGCGACGGGTCTTTCCGGGGTTGTCATTCTTCCTGCTCGACCAGATCGCGCGCATAGCGCTGGGAGTTATGCACATAGTGCGCGGCGCTGGCTTCGAGCATCTTCTTCTGCGGCTCGGTCAGTTCACGCACCACCTTGCCCGGAGAGCCCATCACCAGCGAACCATCGGGAATTTCCTTGCCTTCACCGATCAACGAATTGGCGCCGATGATGCAGTTCTTGCCGATCTTCGCGCCATTGAGGATGACGGCGTTGATGCCGATCAGGCTGTAGTCGCCGACCGTGCAGCCGTGGAGCATGGCGTTGTGGCCGATGGTCACGCCGGTACCGATAGTCAGCGGAAAGCCCATGTCGGTGTGCATCACCGTGCCGTCCTGCACGTTGCTGTTCTTGCCGATCAGGATCAGTTCGTTGTCGCCGCGCAACACGGCGTTGAACCAGACGTTGGCGCCCTCTTCCAGCTTGACCTTGCCCACCAGCACGGCGTTGGGGGCGACCCAGCTCTGCGGATGGGTTTCGACGCGGGCGTCGCCCAGGCGATATTTCATCTTGTTTTCCTCAGGGCTCACGATGGCTGACCATTCGAACGATGGCTTCAGGTATTGATAAAGCTTTTTGGCGGTCGATGCAGGCTGATTTTGGCGTCATAGAGCAGGTTGATCAACTCGACGATCATGATCGCCGTCAGCCCCCAGATCTTGTATTCGCCATAACGATAGCTCGGCACGTACCAACTGCGACCCTGATAGTCGATGCGGTGGGTGTGTTCGCGTGGGTCCTTGCGGAAGAACTCCAGGGGCACGCTGAACACCGCGGCGATCTCGGCATCATTGGCCTGGTATTCGACAAAATCGGGAATCACCCCGACATACGGCGTGACCTTGATGCCATGCAGGGAAATCAGCGGACTGAGCGGACCGATCACTTCGACCAGTCCCGGCGGCAGGCCGATTTCCTCTTCAGCCTCACGCAGGGCGGTGAAGATCAGGTCCGGGTCTTCCGGGTCACGCCTGCCACCGGGAAAGGCGACTTCGCCACCGTGGGTCGAGAGCCCGCTGGCACGCAGGGTGAGGACAAGTTCGGGTTCGTCACTGCGAGTAATCGGCACCAGGACGGCGGCCTCGGGGAAACGCGTGTCGGTCTCCAGCGTGCGCGGCGTGTGATTGCTTACCCGGTGCAGTAGCTCGTCCAGCATAAGTGTTCTCGATCTGTGCCTTGCCCTGCATCATGCACCAATCAATGCGACCGCCCAAGCCCTGAACAAGGGACATGTCGCGAAACGACAACTTGCCGACTGACACCGCTGCACGCCAAGATAGGCGCAGCATTCAGGAACCCCAGCATGAAATTTTGCAGCCAGTGCGGCAACCCGGTGACCCAGCGCATTCCCGAAGGCGACTCGCGGCTGCGATTTGTCTGCGACAGCTGTCAGACCATTCACTACCAGAACCCCAATATCGTGGCCGGCTGTGTAGCGACCTGGGGTAGCAAAGTCCTGCTCTGCCGCCGTGCAATCGAGCCGCGCCTCGGTTACTGGACGCTGCCCGCCGGCTTCATGGAGAACGGCGAGACCATCGAACAGGCTGCCATCCGCGAAACCGCCGAAGAAGCCTGCGCCCGGGTACGCAACCTGAGCATCTACACCCTGATCGACGTGCCGCACATCAGTCAGGTGCATGTGTTCTTTCGCGCCGAGCTCGCAGACCTGGATTTTTCCGCCGGCCCCGAGAGTCTCGAAGTGCAACTGTTCGACGAAGCGCAGATTCCATGGGACGAGCTGGCTTTCCGCACGGTGGGCCGTACCTTAGAATGCTTCTTCGCTGACCGCCGCGCCGAGACTTACCCCGTGCGCTCGGAATCGATTCCGCCGCTCGCTCAGCCGGCCATCACTTGATTTCAGCGCCAGCCGGCCGATAACCCGCGTGCGCAGCCCGCGACAGCGCCTGCATAAGATCTATAAATAAATTATCTGCATCACCTTCTGGGGAATCGTTTCAATGCGCTGGTTGCTTGCCCTGTTTTGCCTGTCGTTCGTCACCGTCTCCCAAGCGTCGTTCGTGACCACCGTGACGCCTTCGAACACCCCGCTCATCGAAAAAATACTGGTGCTCAAATCGGCTCATCAACTGCAGTTGATCGCCGACGGCAAACCGCTCAAGAGCTATCGCATTTCCCTGGGCAAGGGCGCGAAGAAAGGTCCGAAACTGATTGAAGGCGATAAACGCACACCCGAAGGTTTCTATTGGATCGACTGGCGCAAGACCAGCGACAAATTCAACCTGTCGATGCACATCTCCTACCCGAACATCAGCGACTCCGCCCGCGCCCGCCGCGAAGGCGTCGAGCCCGGCGGCATGATCATGATCCACGGCACGCCGGATTCCGCAGAGAACCCGGAAAACCTGTTCCACACCCTGGACTGGACCGACGGCTGCATCGCCATGCGCAACGTCGACATGCGCGAAGTCTGGAACCTGGTGCCGGACGGCACGATGATCGAAATCCGCCCCTGATTCAGTAATCAGCGCGCCTGCGCTCTCCGGGCCGCCAAGCGGCCCTTTCCCCTGACCATTGGTCGCCCGCAAAAAATAAATGCAAAAGATCGCAGCCTGCGGCAACGTCTGAACGGTGATACCACTTTCACCCGCCAGAACTGCCGCAGACTGCGATCTTTTGCGTTTCACAGCCCACCTCTAATACCACTTGAAACCACCCACCCTGAAACACCCGATCCCAAAGGACTACAGGCCTTTCCACTGCGTTGACATGGTATGCAAGTGGTATTAGTTTTCGCCGAAACAGCGAGCGACAACAATCCAATATCAGCTCCGGAAGTGCCTGCATGAACGATCTCCACGCCCTGCGCCCTGACGACTCCCAGCCGACGCCGCTGTACCTGCAACTGGCGCGCAACCTGGAAGCGGCGATTCATGCCGGCCAGTGGAAAGCCGAACAGGCGATGCCGTCGGAGCGCAATCTCAGCGAGATGCTGGGGATTTCCCGGGTCACCGCCCGCAAGGCGCTGGAAGTCCTGCTCGATCAAGGTTTGATCCGCCGCCTGCAAGGTTCCGGCACCTTCATCACTCCGCGCCTTGAACAACCGCTGTCACGTCTGTCGGGCTTCAGCGAAATGCTCCGTCTCAAGGGTTTCGTGCCCAGCTCGCAATGGCTCGAGCGTGAAATCACCCTGCCCACCCACGAAGAATTGATCCGCTTGGGCCTGTCACCGAACGACAAAGTCGCGCGCATGAAACGCCTGCGCAAGGCCGACGACACGGTGATGGCCATCGAGATGAGCACCCTGCCCGCCTCGATCATGCCCAAGCCGCAAGTGGTGGGCGATTCCCTCTACGAACACCTCGACAGCATCGGCAAGCCGATCGTGCGCGCCTTGCAACACATCCAGGCGATCAACGCCTCGGACGAGTTCGCCGCGCTGGTCGGCATCCCCTCCGGCACCGCGATGCTGCTGATGACCCGGGTCGGCTACCTGGAAGACAACACGCCGATCGAAGTCACCGACACCTATTGCCGCAACGACTACTACGACTTTGTTGCAGAGCTGCGCCGCTGACCGGCAGCCAGGCCAAACGAGAGAAGCGAAATGTCCGAAGACAACATCCTCACCGCTGACGGCTGGATTCGCGGCCGGCTGATCCACGAACACGGCAGAGTCGTGTCCATCGAAGGCGTGCCCTGCGATCCTGCGGACAACGACCTGCCTTACCTGCTGCCAGGTTTCATCGACCTGCACGTTCACGGCGGTGGCGGCAAAGACATCATGGAAGGCACCAGCGCCTTCGAGACCATCACCCGAACCCACGTACGCTTCGGCACCACCTCGCTGCTGGCCACCACGATGACCGCGCCGAGTGCCGAGATTGCCAGCGTGCTCAAGGATGTCGGGGAATTCTGCGAACAGCGTCCGAAAGGCGCCGCCCGGGTCCTCGGCGTTCACCTCGAAGGTCCGTACATCAATCCCGGCAAACTCGGCGCGCAACCGAACTTTGCCCACACCGCATTGATGGCCGAAGTCGAAGAGTATCTGGCACTGGCACCGATCCGGGTGATCACCATCGCCCCGGAAATCGCCGGCCATGACGGTTTGATTCGTGAACTGAGCCGCCGCGGCATTCGCATGCAGATCGGCCACACCCTCGGCAGTTACGAAGAAGGTGTCGCCGCCCTCGAGGCCGGCGCCACCAGTTTCACCCACTTGTACAACGCCATGAGCCCGCTGCATCACCGCGAACCGGGCATCGTCGGCGCGGCGCTGGCCCACGCCAAATTTGCCGAGCTGATTCCGGACTTGCTGCACGTGCACCCCGGCGCAATCCACGTGGCCCTGCGCTCGATCCCGTGCCTGTATTGCGTCACCGATTCGACTGCCGCCGCCGGCATGCCCGACGGCGAGTACAAGCTTGGCAGCCACACCGTCACCAAATGCCTGGGCGGCGTGCGCCTGCCGGACGGCACGCTGGCCGGTAGCACCCTGACCATGGATCAGGCCCTGCGCAATCTGGTGAAGATCGGTCTGCCGATCGCCGAGGCCTCGCAACGTCTTTCGCAATTCCCCGCCGACTACCTCGGCATCACCGAACGCGGGCGCCTTGCACCTGGTGCCTGGGCCGACTGCGTGCGGCTGGATCGCTCACTCACACTGACCGCCGTCATGGTCGAAGGAGAAGACATTGACTTCAAAAATGCTTGAGGAGGCGCTGTCCTCGTTCGAGGCCGTGCAAGCCCAATTGCAACAGCTCGATGGCTCGATGATCGAGATCGCCGGGCGCCTGCGCCGTCAGCCGCCGCAAGTGGCGATGACCGTCGCCCGTGGCAGCTCCGATCATGCGGCGAGCTACTTCGCCTACCTGACCATGCAGCAACTGGGCATTCCGGTGGCGTCACTGCCGATGTCGGTGGTGACCATGCAGCAGGCGCCGTTGAAGGTCAGCGGTCAGGTCGCGTTCGCGTTTTCCCAGTCGGGTCAGAGCCCGGATCTGGTCAACAGCCTGCGTCTGCTGCGCAAGCGTGGCGCCTTGAGCGTGTCGATGGTCAACGCATCCGATTCGCCACTGGAGGCCGCGTGCGAATTCAGCCTGCCGCTGCTGGCCGGCACCGAAAGCAGCGTCGCCGCGACCAAGAGTTTTATCGCCACCCTCAGCGCCAGCGCCCGCCTGATCGCGCACTGGAAAGAAGACAGCGAATTGCTGGAGGCACACAACGCCCTGCCCGAAGGCTTGCGCGACGCCGCGCAACAGGACTGGAGCCCGGCCATCGATGCCCTGCGCGATTGCGAACGTCTGATGGTGATCGGCCGTGGCGCCGGATTTGCCATCGCCCAGGAAGCCGCATTGAAATTCAAGGAAACCTCGGCGATCCAGGCCGAAGCCTTCAGCAGTGCCGAAGTGCGTCACGGCCCGATGGCCCTGATCGACGCCAACTACCCTTTGCTGGTGTTTGCCCCGCGCGGCGCCGAGCAGGCCGGCCTGCTGAGCCTGGCGGCGGAAATGCGTCAGCGTGGTGCCCGTGTATTGCTGGCGGCGCCGGATGATGTGCTCGAACGCGACCTGACCCTGAGCCGTGCCGAACACCCGGCGCTCGATCCGATTCTGGCGATCCAGAGCTTCTACGTGATGGCCGCCAACCTGGCCGTGGCACGTGGCATGGACCCGGATCAGCCGCGTCATCTGAGCAAAGTCACCCGTACGCACTGAGTCCGAACCGAATGTTTTCCTGATGAGACCGAGCCATGCACAACAACAATAAAGAGCTGACTTTAAGCGCCCCGCTCAGCGGCCCGGTGCTCACGCTCGCCAAAGTTCCGGACGCGGTGTTCGCCAGCGGCGCGATGGGCGACGGCATTGCCATCGATCCGCTGAACGACACCTTGTACTCGCCCTGCGCCGGCGTGGTGATTCACGTCGCCCGCACCGGCCACGCGCTGACCGTGCGAGCCGACAACGGCGCAGAAATCCTCCTGCACCTGGGGCTCGACACCGTCGAGTTGCAGGGCGAAGGTTTCTCGATGCTGGTCAAGGAAGGCACCCGGGTCAGCAGTGGCCAGCCATTGCTGCGCTATGACCTGGACAAGGTCGGCCGTCAGTGCAAAAGCCTGGTCAGCCTGTTGATCCTGACCAACAGCCAGGACTTTCAGGCGCGGCCCATCACTCTGAAAACGGTGAAAGTCGGCGAACCCCTGCTGCACATCGTCGCCCGTCACGGCACGGCGGCGAATGCAGAAGAACCGGGTGGCCCAGAAGTTCACGGTCATGTGCGGGTCGCCCATCGTGGCGGTCTGCATGCACGTCCGGCGGCGTTGATCCGCCAGACGGCACAAGGTTTCAAGAGCCAGTCGCAGCTGCATTTCGCCGGCAAATCGGCGCCGTGCAACAGCCTCATCGGTTTGATGGGCCTGGCGATTGGCGAACAGGACGAAGTGCAGATCAGTTGCCAGGGTTCCGACGCGCAAGCGGCGTTGCAAGCCTTGCTCAATGCCTTGGCCACCGCCCTGCCGGAGGATCATCACGCCGCTGCACCGGTTGCTGCCGCGCCGCGCAATCGCCCGGCCGAAGCCGGCGTGTTGCACGGCGTGTGCGCAGCACCGGGGCTGGTCGGCGGGCCGCTGTTTCGCCTGAACGCGATCAGCCTGCCGGCGGACGCCGGCAATCATCAGCCCGAGCAACAATTGCAGGTCCTCGATACGGCGCTGAATCAGGTTCGCAGCGAAATCGACGGCACCCTCGCCCAGGCGAAAAAACACCGCAATGCCGACGAAGAAGCAATCTTCGCCGCGCACCTCGCATTGCTGGAAGACCCGGCCCTGCTCGACGCCGCGCAGCAATCGATTGAAACCGGCACTGCAGCGACTCACGCCTGGAGCCAATCCATCGACACGCAATGCGAAGTGCTGCAAAACACCGGCAGCCCATTGCTGGCCGAACGCGCCAACGATCTGCGCGACTTGAAGCAACGGGTGCTGCGCGCCCTGCTCGGCGAAGCCTGGCATTACGAAGTGCCGGCCGGCGCCATCGTCGCCGCTCACGAACTGACGCCTTCGGACCTGCTGCAGCTGAGTGCGCAAGGCGTCGCCGGGCTGTGCATGGCCGAGGGTGGCGCAACGTCACACGTGGCGATTCTGGCCCGGGGCAAAGGCCTGCCGTGCATGGTCGCACTGGGCGCGGCGCTGCTCGATCAAACGCAAGGCCAATCGGTGGTGCTCGATGCCGACGGCGGACGCCTCGAACTGACGCCGAATGCCGAGCGTCTGGCCGAAGTCCAACAAGCGCAAATCGACCGTCAGCAACGTCGCGATGCCCAGCAAGCCAAAGCCCATCTGCCGGCTGAAACCCGCAACGGCGTGGCCATTGAAGTGGTCGCCAACGTCGCCTCCAGCCATGAAGCGGCGGATGCGTTTGCCAATGGCGCCGATGGCGTCGGCCTGCTGCGCACCGAGTTCCTGTTCGTCGATCGCCACACCGCGCCGGATGTCGAAGAACAGCGCGCCGCCTATCAAGCGGTGATCGATGCCATGGGCGACAAGTCGGTGATCATCCGCACCATCGATGTCGGTGGCGACAAACAACTCGACTATCTGCCGCTGCCAGTGGAAGCCAACCCGGTGCTCGGTCTGCGCGGTATTCGCCTGGCCCAGGCCCGCCCGGAAATCCTCGATCAGCAACTGCGCGCCCTGCTGCAAGTCAGCCCGTTGCAGCGCTGCCGGATCCTGCTGCCGATGGTCACCGAGGTCGACGAACTGCTGCACATCCGCCAGCGGGTCGATGCGCTGTGTCTGGAACTGGGCATCAATCAACGTCCGGAAATCGGCGTGATGATCGAAGTCCCGGCCGCTGCGCTGCAGGCCGAACAACTGGCCGAACACGCCGACTTCCTGTCCATCGGCACCAACGACCTGTCGCAATACACCCTGGCCATGGACCGCGACCACGCCGGCCTCGCCGCACGGGTCGATGCCTTGCACCCGGCGCTGCTGCGCCTGATCGCCATGACCTGCGAAGGCGCGGCGGTGCACAAGCGTTGGGTCGGCGTCTGTGGCGCCCTGGCTTCGGATCCGCTGGCGACGCCGGTGTTGATCGGCCTGGGCGTGACCGAACTGTCGGTGAGCCCGGTACAGATCGGTGAAATCAAGGATCGCGTGCGCCAGCTGCACGAAGCCGAATGCCAACGCCTCGCCCGGGACTTGCTCAAGCTGAGCAGCGCCGCCGCGGTGCGTCATGCCTGTCATCAACATTGGCCTCTGCGCTAACAAAAACAACAAGGACAAACGCCATGTACCAACTCTTCATCGAAGGCCTGCAACGGCTCGGCCGGGCGCTGATGCTGCCGATCGCGATCCTGCCGATTGCCGGCCTGCTGCTGCGTCTGGGCGATACCGACCTTCTGAACATCGCGATCATCCACGACGCCGGTCAGGTGATCTTCGCCAACCTGGCGATGATCTTCGCCATCGGCATCGCGGTGGGCTTCGCCAAGGACAACAACGGCACCGCCGGCCTCGCCGGAGTGATCGGTTACCTGGTGATGATCTCCACGCTCAAGGTGCTCGACGCCAGCATCAACATGGGCATGCTCGCCGGGATCGTCAGCGGTCTGATGGCCGGCGCGCTGTACAACCGCTTCAAGGACATCAAGTTGCCGGAGTACCTGGCGTTCTTCGGCGGTCGGCGTTTCGTGCCGATCGTCACCGGTTTTGCGGCGGTCGGTCTGGGCGTGCTGTTCGGCTACATCTGGCCGCCGATCCAGCACGGCATCAACAGCTTCGGCAGCCTGATGATGGAAAGCGGCAGCTTCGGCGCCTTCGTCTTCGGCGTGTTCAACCGCCTGCTGATCGTCACCGGCCTGCACCACATCCTCAACAACATGGCGTGGTTCGTGTTCGGCAACTTCACCGACCCGACCACCGGCGCCTTGGTCACCGGCGACCTTTCACGCTACTTCGCAGGTGATCCGAAGGGCGGCCAGTTCATGACCGGCATGTTCCCGATGATGATCTTCGGCCTCCCCGCCGCCTGCCTGGCGATGTACCGCAATGCCCTGCCGGAACGGCGCAAGGTGATGGGCGGGATCTTCCTGTCGATGGCCCTGACCTCGTTCCTGACCGGCGTCACCGAACCCATCGAATTCGCCTTCATGTTCCTCGCACCGCTGCTGTATCTGGTGCATGCGCTGCTGACCGGCCTGTCGATGGCGATCACCAACGCGCTGAACATTCATCTGGGCTTCACCTTCTCCGGCGGTTTCATCGACATGGTGCTGGGCTGGGGCAAGTCCACCAACGGCTGGCTGGTGATCCCGGTGGGTCTGGCCTATGCGGTCATCTATTACGCGGTGTTCGATTTCTGTATCCGCCGCTTCAACCTGAAGACGCCGGGGCGTGAAGACGTCGCCACCGCCGACAAAGCAGTCCTGACTGAAAACGAACGCGCCAGCGCGTACATCAAGGCGCTCGGTGGTGCGGAGAATCTGGTCACCGTCGGCGCGTGCACCACACGTCTGCGACTGGAAATGGTCGACCGCAACAAAGCCTCTGATGCCGACTTGAAAGCGCTGGGTGCCATGGCCGTTGTGCGTCCGGGCAAGGGTGGGAGTTTGCAGGTTGTTGTGGGGCCGATGGCCGACAGCATTGCCGATGAGATTCGACTGGCGATGCCTGCATTGGGCCGAGCCGTAGTGGCTGCTCCTGTCGCCGTCGTCGAAACCAGTGATCCCATCGCAGTCGCCACACCGCTGGCACAGCAATGGCTGACTGCAGTGGGCGGCAGCGACAATGTGCTGCAACTGGACTGCATCGCAATGAGCCGGATCCGCCTGCAACTGGCCGATGGCAAGGCACTGTCGGAAAGCCGGTTGAAAGAGCTTGGATGTCTGGGTGTGAGCGCGCTGGAGGATGGCGTTTGGCACTTGCTGGTGGGCGAGCGGGCGCAGAATTTGAGTGCGGCGTTGGAGGGGCTGGTTAATCGTAGTGAGGTGAGTGCGAAGGTTTAGGTCCACCACTCAACACGATGAGCGTTAGCTCAAGTAAAGCTCTTGATCTTTTGGCCCCATCGGAAGGCTGAGTGGAGGGATTTATCCGGGGGTGGGAGCGCAGCGACCGTGCGGCGCAGCCGCATGCATCGAGAGGAGGTGCAGCGAAGCAAACCGTAGGCGATGCCCCCGGATGAATCCCGGAACGAAGGAACACCGAGCCAAAGCGAGGTGCCGAACGCAGGGGCCAAGACCTTTTGGTTCCTTTTGGGGCGTTTGCCAAAAGGGACTCGCCGTAAGGGCGAAACCGCCAGCCGCAACACCCGAAGAAACGGATATTCACTCAACCCCCAACCCCCAAAAACCAAAAAACCCGCTGAAATCACTCTCAGCGGGTTTTCCATTTCAGCAGCCAAGGAAGATCAAAACTCCTCCAACCGCCAAACCTCATAAGCCGGCGTCTCGTAAGGATGGCTAGACTTCAAAGCCCCCACCACCCCACGAATCAACTCATCGCCAACGACAAGCTCGACCTTCCACTCCTCGACCCGCTCAACCTGCCCCGCCTCGCCAATGAACGGCTGACTGCCGTCCAGAGGCCGAAACTGACCCGTACCAAGCACCTGCCACGCACAGTGGTCATAGTCACCAATTCGCCCACCACCGGCAGCGAATACAGCGTCCTTGACCACCTCGACATGACTGTCGGGAACAAAAAAAGCGAGCTTGTACACAGCGCTTAGTTCACCCACACACGAGCGTTACGGAACATGCGCATCCAAGGAGCGTCTTCGTTCCAGTCTTCCGAACGCCACGAGTTCTGCACGGCGCGGAACACACGCTCCGGGTGCGGCATCATGATCGTTACGCGACCGTCGCGGCTGGTGAGGCCGGTGATCCCGCGCGGCGAGCCGTTCGGGTTGGCCGGGTAGGCTTCGGTGACCTTGCCGTGGTTGTCGACGAAACGCATCGCCACGCAACCGGACAGATCGGCTTCAAGCAGTGCCTCTTCGCTTTCGAATTCGGCATGGCCTTCACCGTGAGCGATGGCGATCGGCATGCGCGAACCGGCCATGCCCTGCAGGAAGATCGAGTTCGATTCCTGGATCTGCACCATCGCCACGCGCGCTTCGAACTGCTCGGAGCGGTTGCGCACGAAGTGCGGCCAGAACTCGCTGCCCGGGATCAGCTCGTGCAGGTTGGACATCATCTGGCAACCGTTGCACACGCCGAGGGTGAAGCTGTCGTTACGCTCGAAGAAGCCCTGGAACGCATCGCGGGCACGGCTGTTGAACAGTGCGGACTTGGCCCAGCCTTCACCGGCGCCGAGTACGTCGCCGTAGGAGAAACCACCGCAGGCCACCAGACCTTTGAACTCGTTCAGGTCGACACGGCCGGCCAGAATGTCGCTCATGTGCACGTCGATCGCGTTGAAACCGGCGCGGTCGAACGCGGCCGCCATTTCCACCTGACCGTTGACGCCCTGCTCACGCAGCACGGCAACCTGTGGGCGAATGCCTTTCTTGATGTAAGGCGCGGCGATGTCCTGGTTGACGTCGTAGCTCAGCTTGACGCTCAGGCCCGGGTTGTCTTCTTCCAGCAGGACGTCGAATTCCTGCTGGGCGCAGTCGGCGTTGTCGCGCAGACGCTGGATCTGGTAGCTGGTCTCGGCCCACTGACGCTGCAGCAGACGACGCTGGCCTTCGAACACAGTGTCACCGTTGAAGGTGATGTTGATCTGGCCGTTGTTGATCGGCTGACCGATCACGGAAACGCAGTCGCCCAGACCGGCCGCGCTGAATTGCGCGAGGATGTCCGGCGTAGCGTCCTGGCGAACCTGGATCACGGCACCCAGTTCTTCGTTGAACAGGATGGCGGCGATTTCAGCGGCGTTTTCCGCAACGCTGTCGAGGTTCAGGCTCAGACCGCAGTGGCCGGCGAAGGCCATTTCCACCACGGAGGTCAGCAGACCACCGTCGGAACGGTCGTGGTACGCCAGCAGGTGACCGTCGGCGTTGAGGCCCTGGATCACCGCGAAGAACGCTTTCAGGTCTTCGGCGTCATCGACGTCCGGAGCCTGCTTGCCGAGCTTGCCGTGAACCTGAGCGAGGATCGAGGCGCCCATGCGGTTCTGGCCGCGACCGAGGTCGATCAGGATCAGGTCGGTGGTGCCCTTGTCCATGCGCAGTTCCGGAGTCAGGGTCTGACGGATGTCAGCCACTGGCGCGAAACCGGTCACGATCAGGGACATCGGCGAGGTGACGGTCTTGTCTTCGCCGTTGTCGTTCCAGCGAGTGGCCATGGACATGGAGTCCTTGCCCACCGGAATGGTCAGGCCCAGCTCGGGGCACAGTTCCATGCCGACCGCTTTCACGGTGTCGTACAGACGCGCATCTTCGCCCGGGTGGCCGGCAGCGGACATCCAGTTCGCCGACAGTTTGATGTCGGAGAGCTTGTTGATGCGCGAGGCGGCAATGTTGGTCAGGGTTTCGCCGATGGCCATGCGGCCCGACGCCGGAGCGTCCAGCAGTGCCAGCGGAGTGCGCTCGCCCATCGCCATCGCTTCACCGGTGTAGACGTCGAAACTGGTGGCGGTAACGGCCACGTCGGCCACCGGAACCTGCCATGGGCCGACCATCTGGTCACGGGCCACGAGGCCGGTGATGGTGCGGTCGCCGATGGTGATCAGGAAGCTTTTGCTCGCCACGGCCGGGTGATGCAGGACGCGCTCGATGGAATCGGCGATGTCGAGGTTCGACGGATCGAAGTCATCGCCCAGCTCGGCTTCGCGAACCACCGAACGGTGCATGCGCGGCGCCTTGCCCAGCAACACTTCCAGTGGCATGTCCACCGGGTTGTTGCCGAAGTGGCTGTCGGTCACGGTCAGTTGCGGCTCGGCGGTGGCTTCACCGACGACGGCAAACGGGCAACGCTCGCGTTCGCAGATCGCCTTGAAGCGCTCGAAGTCGGCCGGGCCGACTGCCAGAACGTAACGTTCCTGGGATTCGTTGGACCAGATTTCGTGCGGGGCCATGCCCGGCTCGTCGTTTGGAATGTTGCGCAGTTCGAAACGGCCACCGCGGTCGCCGTCGTTGACCAGTTCCGGGAAGGCGTTGGACAGACCGCCCGCGCCCACGTCGTGGATGAAGCTGATCGGGTTCTTGTCGCCCAACTGCCAGCAACGGTCGATGACTTCCTGGCAGCGACGCTCCATTTCAGGGTTTTCACGCTGAACCGAAGCGAAGTCCAGATCCGCCGAGCTGGTGCCGGTGGCCATGGAGGAGGCAGCGCCGCCGCCCAGACCGATCAGCATCGCCGGGCCGCCGAGGACGATCAGCTTCGAGCCGACCAGAATCTCGCCTTTCTTGACGTGCTCTTCACGGATGTTGCCCATGCCGCCAGCCAGCATGATCGGCTTGTGGTAACCGCGAACTTCGTCACCGTGCGGGGTGGTGATCGATTGTTCGAAGGTACGGAAGTAGCCGGTCAGGGCCGGACGACCGAATTCGTTGTTGAACGCGGCGCCGCCCAGCGGGCCTTCGATCATGATGTCCAGCGCGTTGACGATGCGCTCAGGCTTGCCGTACGGCACTTCCCACGGCTGTTCGAAGCCCGGGATCTGCAGGTTCGACACGGTGAAACCGGTCAGGCCGGCCTTCGGCTTGGCGCCACGGCCGGTTGCACCTTCGTCGCGGATCTCGCCGCCGGAACCGGTGGACGCGCCCGGGAACGGAGCGATCGCGGTCGGGTGGTTGTGGGTTTCGACCTTCATCAGGATGTGCACCGGCTCCTGCACCGCGCCGTACTGGCGGGTTTCCGGATCCGGGAAGAAGCGGCCGGCAACGTTGCCGACGATCACCGAAGCGTTGTCCTTGTAAGCGGACAGCACGCCTTCGCTGTGCATCTGATAGGTGTTCTTGATCATGCCGAACAGGCTTTTTTCCTGGCTCTCGCCGTCAATATCCCAACTGGCGTTGAAGATCTTGTGGCGGCAGTGCTCGGAGTTGGCCTGGGCAAACATCATCAGTTCGATGTCGTGCGGGTTGCGCTTGAGACCGTTGAAGGCGTTGACCAGGTAATCGATCTCGTCTTCGGCCAGGGCCAGGCCCAGCTCGACGTTGGCTTTTTCCAGCGCGGCGCGGCCACCACCAAGGATGTCGATGGCGGTCAGCGGCTTCGGCTCGGCGTGGCTGAACAGACCGGCAGCCTGTTCGAGGTTGCCCAGAACGATCTGGGTCATGCGGTCATGCAGTACGTCGGCGATCTGCTGCGCCTGGGCGTCGCTGAACTGACCGGCCACATAGAACGCGATACCGCGCTCCAGACGCTGGATCTTGCTCAGGCCGCAGTTGCGGGCGATGTCGCTGGCCTTGCTCGACCATGGCGAGATGGTGCCGAAACGCGGCAACACCAGGAACAGACGACCGGTCGGCTCTTGTACCGGAACGCTTGGACCGTACTTCAGAAGGCGCGCAAGCACCTGCTGTTCGTCGCCGGTCAGGACGCCGGTGACTTCGGCGAAGTGAGCGAATTCAGCATACAGGCCACTGACAGCTGGAACCTTCTGGCTCAGTTGCTCAAGGAGTTTGCTGTGGCGAAAGGCAGAAAGGGCAGGAGCGCCGCGCAGGATCAACATCTTCGGGACAGCCTCGGGAAGGGGTGTGCTTTGAGGCCGTGCATTCTAGCCTAAACCGCCCTCAACATCACCCGAAACGCTACGCACGGTTGCACTCGGACCGCAATCTGTGTTTCTGCCTCTGAAGTCAGATTTAGAGCCTGCAAGACAACAGCTTATTTTTTCTGTCACAAAATGCTGTCCGGCCCCATTCCTGCGGGGTTGCGGGCGCTTTTTCAATCGCTAGCAGACTACCCCTCCACTGTCGAGATATGGCGCCCGTTGCGCTTTGCGTATACTGCGCACATGTTTTCCCCAACGGCTTTGCGTCCGCGGTACGCCAAATGGCTGATCGCTACCGGACTCTTCCTGATGCTCAGTGGCTGTGTTGATAAACCCAACACACTCGAGCGCGTAAAGGAGGATGGTGTGCTGCGGGTGATCACCCGTAACAGCCCCGCCACCTACTTTCAGGATCGCAGCGGCGAGACCGGCTTCGAATACGAGCTGGTGAAGCGCTTCGCCGACGATTTGGGGGTGGAGCTGAAAATCGAGACCGCCGACAACCTCGACGACCTGTTCGACCAGATCGGCAAGCCCAACGGCCCGGTACTGGCTGCCGCGGGTCTGGTCAGCAGCGAACAGCGCAAGAAGCAGGTGCGCTTCTCCCATTCCTACCTCGAAGTCACCCCGCAGATCATCTATCGCAACGGCCAGTCCCGGCCAACCGATGCCAGTGAACTGGTCGGCAAGAAGATCATGGTGCTCAAGGGCAGCACCCACGCCGACCAGCTCGCCGAGCTGAAACAGAAATATCCCGGGATCGAATACGAAGAATCCGACGCCGTCGAGGTGGTCGATCTGCTGCGCATGGTCGATGAAGGCCAGATCGACCTGACCTTGGTCGATTCCAACGAAGTGGCGATGAACCAGGTGTACTTCACCAACATCCGCGTCGCCTTCGACCTCGGCGATGCCCGCAGCCAGAGCTGGGCAGTGGCCGCCGGCGAAGACAACAGCCTGCTCAACGAGATCAACAGCTATCTGGACAAGGTGCAGAAGAACGGCACCCTGCAACGCCTGAAGGACCGCTACTACGGCCACGTCGATGTGCTCGGCTACATGGGCGCCACGACCTTCGCCCAGCATTTGCAGCAACGCCTGCCCAAGTACGAACAGCACTTCAAGACCTACGCCAAGAAAGAGAAAGTCGACTGGCGCCTGCTCGCGGCCATCGGTTATCAGGAATCGCTGTGGCAACCGGCCGTCACTTCGAAGACCGGCGTACGCGGTCTGATGATGCTGACCCAGAACACTGCGCAGGCCATGGGCGTGTCCAACCGCCTCGATCCGAAGCAGAGCATCATGGGCGGCGCGAAGTACCTGGCCTACATGAAGGATCAACTGGATGACTCGATCCAGGAGCCGGATCGTACGTGGTTCGCCCTCGCCGCCTACAACGTTGGCAGCGGTCACCTGGATGACGCGCGCAAACTGGCGTCCCGGGAAGGCCTGAACCCGGACAAGTGGCTGGATGTGAAGAAGATGCTGCCCCGCCTGTCGCAGAAGCAGTGGTACAGCAAGACCCGCTATGGCTACGCCCGTGGCGGCGAACCGGTGCATTTCGTGGCGAACATCCGTCGCTACTACGACATCCTGACCTGGGTGACCCAGCCGCAGCTTGAGGGCGATCAGGTGGCTGAAGGCAATCTGCATGTGCCGGGGATCGACAAGTCCAAACCAGCGCAGGAAAACCCGCCGCTCTGATAATCACTGTGGGAGCAAGCTCCCACAGGATCTGCACTGACGCTTAAACCTTCGCAGCCGCCAGAATCAACGCCTTCATCTCCGAAACCGCCGACTTGAAGCCGACAAACAAGGCATGCGCCACCAGCGCGTGACCGATGTTCAGTTCGTTGATGCCCTTGATCGCGGCCACAGCTTCAACGTTGTGATAGTGCAGACCGTGACCGGCATTGACGATCAGGCCCTGGGCCAGACCGAATGCCACGCCGTCCGCCACACGCTTCAGCTCCTCGGCCACTTCGGTCGGTGTTTCAGCATCGGCATAACGCCCGGTATGCAATTCGATGGCCGGTGCGCCGACTCGTTTCGAAGCAGCGATCTGCCGCTCGTCAGCGTCGATGAACAGCGACACTTCGCTGCCGATCTTCGACAGACGCTCCACCGCAGCCTTGATGCGTTCTTCCTGACCCGCCACGTCCAGACCGCCCTCGGTAGTCAACTCCTGACGGGTTTCCGGTACCAGGCAGATGTGGGCCGGACGGATGCGCTCGGCGAACGCCATCATCTCTTCGGTGACGCCCATTTCGAAGTTCATGCGGGTTTGCAGCACATCCTTGAGCAGCAGCACGTCGCGCTCCTGAATGTGGCGACGGTCCTCGCGCAGGTGCACGGTGATGCCGTCGGCGCCCGCCTCTTCCGCGTCCAGCGCAGCCTTGACCGGATCCGGATAGCGTGTGCCCCGAGCCTGACGCAGGGTGGCGACGTGGTCGATGTTCACGCCAAGAAGAATGCGATTGCTGGTGGTCACGGATGCGCTCCTGAAGGGAAAGATTCGGCGCACAGCATACACGGGGCTACGGCTTGCGAAACAGCTCGCGACTGACGAGGGGGCGACCGCCCAGGTGAACAGCAAGTGCCTGGCGCATCAAACGCTTGGCGGCAGACAGAGCGCCGGGGGCCGACCAGTCCGCTTCGGCCATGGCCAGCAGTTCGGTGCCGTTGAACAGGCCGGGTTGCAGCAGATAGACCCGCTCGAGTCCGGCATCCACCTGCAAGCGATAGAGGCCGTCCGCAGCGATGGGCTCGTCGTTGATGTCGGTGTTCAGGGAGAAGCCATAACCGAGGTCGTCGAGCAGACGCCATTCGAAAGAACGCAGCAGAGGCTCCAGTGGACGGCCTTCGGCGAGGGCCAGCAGCGTGGCGGCGTAATGATCGAACACCGCCGGATGCGGATCTTCGGCCGGCAGCAGGCGGATCAGCAACTCGTTGAGATAGAGACCGCTGAACAGTGCCTCGCCGACCATCCATGTCGCGTTACCAACACTCTCCATGCGCCCGACGTTCTTCAACTCGCCCTTACCGCGAAACTCGACCTCCAGCGGCACGAATGGTCGCGCCAGTGTTCCTGCCTTGCCCCGCGCGCTGCGCAACACCGCCCGCAGCCGACCTTGCGGCGTGAGGAAGTCCACCAGCGCGCTGGTTTCGCGGTAGGCACGGGAGTGAAGGACGTAGGCGGGTTGGGCGGGAGGCGTTTGAGACATGGACTTCTCGTTGAGGGAAACGCGGTTTACTCATCACCCAAAACCAATGTGGGAGCGAGCTTGCTCGCGAAAGCGGTGCAACAGTCAACATCAATGCCGAATGTTACATCGTCTTCGCGAGCAAGCTCGCTCCCACAATGGATCGATGTATTGCTTTACAGGTCGCCGTAACCCAGCGAACGCAGCGCACGCTCGTCGTCGGACCAGCCGCCCTTCACCTTGACCCACAGGTTGAGCATGATCTTGGAGTCGAACAGCAGCTCCATGTCCTTGCGCGCCTCGGTGCCGATGCGCTTGATGCGCTCGCCCTTGTCGCCAATGATGATTTTCTTCTGGCCGTCACGCTCGACGAGAATCAACGCATGGATGTGCAGTGTTGCACCCTGCTGCTTGAACTCTTCGATTTCCACGGTGATCTGGTACGGCAGCTCGGCACCGAGCTGGCGCATGATCTTCTCGCGAACCAGTTCGGCGGCGAGGAAGCGGCTGCTGCGGTCGGTGATCTGGTCTTCCGGGAAGAAGTGATCGTTCTCCGGCAGGTGATCGGCGATGACCTTTTCCAGCGCGTCGAGGTTGTGCCCCTGCTGTGCCGAAATCGGAATGATCTGCGCGTTCGGCAGCTGTTCCTGCAACCAGGACAGGTGCGGCATCAGCTCGGCCTTGTCCTCGATGCGGTCAGTCTTGTTCAGCGCGACGATCAGCGGGCCGGTCACGTACTGCACGCGCTCCAGGACCATCTGGTCTTCTTCGGTCCACTTGGTGCGGTCGACCACGAAGATCACCACGTCGACGTCTTTCAACGCTGCCGAAGCAGTCTTGTTCATGTAGCGGTTCAGGGCCTTTTCACCGCCCTTGTGCATGCCGGGAGTGTCGACGTAGATCGCCTGCACGTCGCCTTCGGTCTTGATCCCGAGCATGTTGTGGCGAGTGGTCTGCGGCTTGCGCGAGGTGATCGCGAGCTTCTGGCCGAGGATGTGGTTCAGCAGCGTGGACTTGCCCACGTTCGGACGGCCGACGATGGCAACGTAGCCACAGCGAGTTGCGTTTGTATCAGTCATTGCCATTCTCCACACCCAGGGCAATCAGTGCTGCGGCGGCCGCTACCTGTTCGGCAATACGACGGCTCACACCCTGACCCCGGCTTTTTTCATTCAATAGGACAACTTCGCACTCGACGAAGAAGGTACGGCAGTGCGGCTCGCCCTGGATATCCACGACTTCGTAGCGTGGCAGCTCGCAACCGCGCGATTGCAGGAATTCCTGCAGGCGGGTCTTCGGATCCTTGTTGGTGTCGACCAGCGTCAAGCCTTCGAACTCGCCGGCCAGCCAGGCCAGGACGCGCTCGCGGGCGACTTCCATGCCGGCATCGAGGTAGATCGCGCCGATCAGCGCTTCCAGGGCATCGGCCAGAATCGACTCACGACGGAAACCACCGCTTTTCAGCTCGCCGGAACCCAGGCGCAGGTATTCGCCCAGATCGAAACCACGGGCCAGAACGGCCAGGGTCTCGCCTTTCACCAGACGTGCACGTAAACGCGACAACTGGCCTTCGCGGGCCAGCGGGAAGCGCTCGAACAGAGCTTCGCCGGCAACGAAGTTGAGGATCGCATCGCCGAGGAATTCCAGACGCTCGTTGTTGCGTCCGGCAAAGCTGCGGTGCGTGAGGGCCAGGACCATCAGTTCCTGGTCCTTGAAGGTGTAACCGAGCTGACGCTCGAGACGGCTTAGAGAAACGCTCACGGTTTGACCACGCTGAGTTCGTGGCTGGATTCCACCGCCATCGCCGGGATACGGCGCAGGCCTGGGACAATTAACGCTGTGTTCAAAAATGACGTCCTGAATATCGTGGCTTCATGCCCCGGAGCCGGTTGTGCCGACGCCAGAAATGCATTCGGCGCTGTGGTCAACAGCGCCGTGATTGTTTACTTGATCAGGCCGACCCGCGAGAAATTCGGCAGGTGGCTGAGTTTCGGTTCCGGCCAGCTCATCCAGACCGCAAAGGCCTTGCCGACGATGTTCTGGTCGGGAACCATGCCCAGCAGATCCTTGGGAATGTTCGGGTCATCCCAGTAGCGACTGTCGTTCGAGTTGTCGCGGTTGTCGCCCATCATGAAGTAGTGCCCGGCCGGCACGGTCCAGGTATGGTCCGGCGTGGCGCGGTAGCGGCTCATTTCCTTGCGGATCAGGTGCTCGGCGGCGCCGAGTTTTTCCTTGTAGAGCTCCGCACTGCCGAGGGTGCCCGGCTCGGAGCCGACCAGTTGCTCGGCAATCGACTCGCCATTGACGAACAGACGCTTGTCGGCGGTGTAACGCACCGTGTCGCCCGGCAGGCCAACCACACGCTTGATGTAGTTGACGTTCGGGTCGCTCGGGTAGCGGAATACCATCACATCGCCGCGTTGCGGATCACCGACTTCGATGACTTTCTTGTCGATCACCGGCAGTCGGATCCCGTAAGAAAACTTGTTCACCAGAATGAAGTCGCCGACGTCCAGGGTCGGTTTCATCGAGCCGGACGGAATCTGGAACGGCTCCACCAGGAACGAACGCAGCACCAGCACGATGAACAGCACCGGGAAGAACGACTTGCCGTATTCGACCAGCAGCGGCTCCTTGTTCAGCTTCTCCACCACCAGCACATCAGGCTGGCTGACGCTGCCCTGATAGGAAGCGATGGCGGCGCGCCGACGCGGTGCCAGGATCAACAGATCGAGCAACGCCAACAGGCCGCAGACGAACACGGCGATAACCAGCAACAGCGGGAAATTTAGTGACATAGGACCTGACTATTCCAACCTGAGCACAGCAAGGAAGGCTTCTTGTGGAATTTCCACGTTGCCGACCTGCTTCATGCGTTTCTTACCGGCCTTTTGCTTCTCGAGCAGTTTCTTCTTACGACTGACGTCACCGCCGTAGCATTTGGCCAATACGTTCTTTCTGAGCGCCTTGACGGTTGTCCGGGCGACGATCTGACCGCCAATGGCGGCCTGGATGGCCACGTCGAACATCTGACGAGGAATCAGTTCTTTCATCTTCTCGGTCAGCTGGCGACCTTTGAAGTGCGAATTGTCACGGTGCACGATCAACGCCAGGGCATCGACCTTGTCGCCGTTGATCAGCACGTCCAGTTTCACCAGATTAGCCGATTGGTAACGATCGAAATGGTAGTCCAGCGAAGCATAGCCGCGGCTGGTGGATTTCAGACGGTCGAAGAAGTCGAGGACCACTTCGTTCATCGGCAGGTCGTAGGTCACCTGGACCTGATTGCCGAGGAACAGCATGTCTACCTGGACACCGCGTTTTTCGATGCACAGGGTGATGACGTTGCCCAGGTGTTCCTGCGGCACCAGGATGTTGGCCCGCACGATCGGCTCGCGCATGTCTTCGATGGACGACACGTCCGGCAGCTTCGACGGGTTGTCGACGTAAATCGTTTCACCGGTTTTCAGCACCAGTTCGAAGATTACCGTCGGCGCCGTGGTGATCAGGTCCAGGTCGTATTCGCGCTCCAGGCGCTCCTGGATGATCTCCATGTGCAGCATGCCGAGGAAGCCGCAACGGAAGCCGAAGCCCAGGGCGTCGGAGCTTTCCGGGGTGTATTGCAGCGACGAGTCGTTCAGGGTCAGTTTCTGCAGCGCTTCGCGGAAATCCTCGAAGTCGTCGGAGCTGACCGGGAACAGACCGGCGTAAACCTGTGGCTGGATGCGTTTGAAGCCTGGCAGCACTTCAACGTCCGGGGTGGAGCTGAGGGTCAGGGTGTCACCGACTGGCGCACCGTGAATGTCCTTGATGCTGGCGATGATGAAGCCTACTTCGCCGGCCTTCAGGTCAGCGGTGGCGGTGTGTTTCGGGTTGAACACGCCGACGCTGTCGACCAGGTGCACCTTGCCGGTGGACTTCACCAGGATCTTGTCGCCCTTCTTCACGCGGCCATGACGCACGCGCACCAGGGAAACAACGCCCAGGTAGTTGTCGAACCAGGAGTCGATGATCAACGCTTGCAGCGGATCTTCGATGTTGCCGGTCGGCGCAGGAATGGTGGCGACCAGACGCTCGAGCACTTCGTCGACACCCAGGCCGGTCTTGGCGCTGCAGGTGACGGCGTCGGTGGCGTCGATGCCGATGATCTTCTCGATCTCGTCCTTGACGCGGTCAGGCTCGGCCTGCGGCAGGTCGATCTTGTTCAGTACCGGCATGACCTCGAGGCCCTGCTCGATGGCGGTGTAGCAGTTGGCCACGGACTGGGCTTCTACGCCCTGACCCGCGTCGACCACCAGCAAGGCACCTTCACACGCGGCCAGGGAACGGCTGACTTCGTAGGTGAAGTCGACGTGGCCCGGGGTGTCAATGAAGTTCAGCTGGTAGGTGACGCCGTCTTTGGCTTTGTAATAGAGGGTAACGCTGTGGGCCTTGATGGTGATCCCGCGTTCGCGCTCCAGCTCCATGGAATCCAGTACCTGGGCTTCCATTTCACGCTCGGCCAGGCCACCGCACATCTGGATGAATCGGTCAGCCAGCGTCGACTTGCCATGGTCAATGTGGGCGATGATGGAGAAATTGCGGATATGACTCAAATCACTCACGGATCAACACTCAAAAAGGCTGCAGGCTTGGCCCGCCGAAAAATAGCCGGGAATTGTACCTGATACACGGCGCAAGCGTCACGTTCGCCTGTCACCCGGATTGCATGCAAAAACGCCCCGGTCTGGCGACCGGGGCGTTTTTCAAGGTTGAAGCAAGGGTGAAACCTTGTTCATCAACCGGCTCGACGCAGTAACCAGACACCCGCCAGCGCACAGACGCCGGCCGGAACCAGCACCGCGAACAGCGGCGAGAAGCCGAACACCAGGCTGGATGGCCCCAGCAGATCCTGGACGATCCGGAAGGTGAACCCCACCAGCACACCGGTGAACACTCGCTGCCCCAGGGTCACCGAACGCAATGGGCCGAAAATGAAGGAGATCGCCATCAGCACCAGCGCAGCGGTCACCAGCGGCTGCAACACCTTGACCCAAAACGCCAGCCAGTAACGGCCATTGCTCAGCCCCTGATCCGCCAGGTAATGGATATAACCCCACAGGCCGCTGATCGACAGCGCTTCCGGCGCCATGACCACGGTATTCAACAGTTCCGGACTGATGGAAACATCCCAGTCTTCAGTCGGCTTGTTGACGACTTCGGTGCTGCGCTCGTGGAACAGCGTGGTGGTGATATCGGTGAGCTGCCAGCGTTTGCCATCGAATTCGGCACGCTTGGCGAAGCTCGAACTCTGCAGGTGACGCTCTTTGTCGAAGTGATAGCGGGTCACGCCATACAGCAGGCCATCGGGTTGAACGGCGTTGATATGGATGAACTCGTCACCCTGACGGTGCCACATGCCGTGCTTGGCGCTCTGTGCGTCACCGCTGCCCTGAGCCAGCGAACGATTGGCCTGAGCCATGCTCTCGGTAGCCGGGGCAACGTATTCGCCGATCAGCACGCCGGCCAGCATCAGCACCAGCATCGGCTTCATCACCGCCCAGACGATGCGTCCGATGGACACACCAGCCGCGCGCATGACGGTCAGTTCGCTGCTGCTTGCCAGACTGCCGAGGCCGATCAGACAGCCGATCAACGCCGCCATCGGCAGCATGTCGTAGAGCCGGCGCGGTGCGGTCAGCAGTACAAAGCTCAGCACATCGACCAGCGTGTAGGTTTCGCTGACGTCGCCCATTTCGTCGATGAAGGCAAACAGGGTGGCCAGGCCAAGAATGATCGCCAGCACCGCGATGATCGCGATGAACACGCTGCTGCCGATGTAGCGGTCGAGTTTAACCACGGGCCACCTCCAGCGCAGCGCTGCGACGGCTGGCCAGTTTCAGGCGCAGCGGTTCCCAGTACAGCAGGCCGATACCGATGGCCAGGAAGATCCCGTGCACCCACCACAGACCCAGGCTCGCCGGGATCTTGCCTTTTTCGAGGGCGCCGCGGGCGGCAATCAGGATGGTCAGGTAAGCCATATAAAGAAGAATCGCCGGCAGCAACTTGAGGAAGCGCCCCTGGCGCGGATTGACGCGAGACAGCGGCACCGCCATCAGGGTCACGATAAATACCAGCAGCGGCAGCGACAGGCGCCATTGCAGTTCGGTCTTGGCACGGATGTCGTCGCTGGCCATCAGGGTCGAGGTCGGCATGGCGTCACGATCGGTGACTTCCTCGCTGACATCAGGCTTTGGCAGCAGCACGCCATAGGTTTCGTAATGGATGGCACGGTAGTTGGCCAGCCCCGGGCTACCATCGTAGCGATAGCCGTTGTGCAGGATCAGGTAACGGTTGCCGTCAGGACGGACTTCCTGCCGGCCTTTTTCAGCCACCAGCACGGAAATCCCGCGATCCGCCTGGTTGGCGCCGAGGTTTTTCTGCGAAATGAACACGCTGCCCAGATTGACCCGGTCGTCGCTCAGGGTTTCGGTGTAAGTCACCCGGGTGCCGTCGCGCAACGCCTGGAAGCGGCCCGGTTCGAGGGTGTCGAACTCGGTCAGGGCGTCCTGCTTGTTCAGCAGCAGCTGGAACTGGTTGGCGCCTTGCGGGGCCAGGCTCAGGCTGAGCCAAGCCACCACCAGTGCCACCAGGGTGGCCGGGAACAGGGTCATGCGGAACAGGCGCTGCTGGCTCATGCCAGTGGCCGACAGCACGGTCATTTCGCTTTCCAGATACAACCGGCCGTACGCCAGCAGGATCCCGAGGAACAGGCCCAGCGGCAGGATCAACTGCATGAAGCCCGGCAGACGATAGCCCATGATCAGGAACAGCGATCCCGGATCGAGCTGGCCCGCAGCGGCCTGGGCAAGGTATTTGATGAAGCGACCGCTCATGATGATGACCAGCAGCACGGCGCTTACCGCACTCAGGGTCAACAGGACTTCGCGGGACAGATAACGGAAGACGATCAAACCAGACACTCCAGGGTTGTCAGGCTAAGGCGGCCAAACAAGCAAACGTATCGACAGGCCCGCAAGGCAGAGCCGTCGAAAAAAGATGCGGCATTATCCTGTGATTGAGGGCGCCTGTCACTGCGCACACTCACGCAAGCGTGCAATCCGTTGAAGATCGTACAACCGAGGGTTGTCAGGCGCGGTGAGCGAGGTTCAAACTGCCGCCTCTGTCGCAGGCACTGGCCTGCGCCTCTTCTCTCTATAAGCAGGCGACGGCGGACACCGTCGAACGCCTGCGTGTTGACCATTCATTCAGGGATCCGGACATGGAACTGGTTGTAAAAAGCGTTAGCCCAGAAACGTTGAAAACCGCCACCCTGGTGGTTGCCGTCGGCGAAGGCCGCAAACTCGGCGTCGCGGCCAAGCAGGTCGACGAACTGAGCGGCGGCGCCATCAGCGCCGTGCTCAAGCGTGGCGACCTGGCCGGCAAGGTCGGTCAGAGCCTGCTGCTGCACAGCCTGCCAAACCTGAAAGCCGAGCGCGTGCTGCTGGTCGGCGTGGGCAAGGATGAAGAACTGGGCGACCGCCCGTTCCGCAAGATCGTTGCCGGCATCCTCAACACCCTCAAGGGTCTGGGCGGCAGCGATGCCGTGCTCGCACTGGATGAAATCATCGTCAAGGGCCGCGACAGCTACGGCAAGACCCGCCTGCTGGCCGAAACCCTGGTCGACGGCGAATACACCTTCGACCAGTTCAAGAGCCAGAAAGCCGAACCGCGCGCCCTGAAGAAAATCACCCTGCTGACCATCAAGGCTGCACAAGCCGAAGTGCAGCGCGCCGTGAACCACGCCACCGCAATCGCCAACGGCATGGCCTTCACCCGCAACCTGGGCAACCTGCCGCCGAACATCTGCCACCCGACTTTCCTCGGCGAACAAGCCAAGGACCTCGGTAAAGAGTTCAAGGATCTGAAAGTCGAAGTCCTCGACGAGAAGAAGATCAAATCCCTGGGCATGGGTTCGTTCTACGCCGTCGGCCAGGGCAGCGCCCAGCCGCCGCGCCTGATCGTCATGCAATACAACGGCGGCAAGAAATCCGAGAAGCCGTATGCACTGGTCGGTAAAGGCATCACCTTCGACACCGGCGGCATCAGCCTGAAACCGGGCGCCGGCATGGACGAGATGAAGTACGACATGGGCGGCGCCGCCAGCGTGTTCGGCACCCTGCGTGCCGTGCTGGAACTGAAATTGCCGATCAACCTGGTGTGCATCCTGGCCTGCGCCGAAAACATGCCGAGCGGCACCGCTTCGCGTCCGGGCGACATCGTCACCACCATGAGCGGCCAGACCGTGGAAATCCTCAACACCGACGCCGAAGGCCGTCTGGTGCTGTGCGACGCCCTCACCTACTCCGAGCGCTTCAAGCCACAAGCGGTGATCGACATCGCCACCCTGACCGGCGCATGCGTGGTTGCCCTGGGCGCCCACACCTCGGGCCTGCTGGGCAACAACGACGAACTGATCGAGCAACTGCTGAGCGCCGGCAAGGCTGCCGACGACCGCGCCTGGCAACTGCCGCTGTTCGATGAATACCAGGAGCAACTGGACAGCCCGTTCGCCGACATCGCCAACATTGGCGGGCCGAAGGCCGGCACCATCACCGCTGCGTGCTTCCTGTCGCGCTTCACCAAGAACCTGAACTGGGCGCACCTGGACATCGCGGGCACCGCGTGGACCAGCGGCGGCAAGGACAAGGGCGCCACCGGCCGTCCGGTTCCCCTGCTGACCCAGTACCTGCTGGATCGCGCCAAGGCCTGAAACCGATGACGGCAAGCGCCGCACCTTTCGAGGGGCGGCGCTTGCTGCTCAGGAACCGCAATGACCAAAGTCGACTTCTACATCCTGCCCAGCGCTGATCCTTCGGCGCGTCTGGATTTTGCCTGCAAGCTCACCGAGAAAGCCTGGCGCATGGGCCACCGCATCTACATGCATTGCAGCGATGCCGCCCAGCGTGATGACCTCGATGCGCGGCTGTGGGCGTTCAAGGGCGAAACCTTCGTGCCCCACGGCCCGGCCGAGAGTGAACCGGAAGGTTTGATCGTGCTTGGACTGGGGGATGACTGCGGCCACCATCAGGATTTGCTCGTCAACCTGGACCTGAAAGTCCCGGCCTTCGCCAACAAATTCGCCCGAGTGGCGGAAGTGGTGGTGGAAGATCCGGTGATCCGCGCAGCTGCGCGGGAGAGTTTCCGTTTCTACCGGGAACAGGGCTATCCTCTGCAAGACCACCGTTTACAGCGACTCTGAGTACGCCGATGGACACTCCAAAACCGCTGCAAAAGCCCGCACACCTGCTGGATGACCTCGAGTCGATCCGCCAGTTGCTCGGCGATGACAACCTGCAACCGCCGCTGCTGACCGACACGGTCGATGATGGCGAACAGGAACAGATTCCGATGCTGTTCGACTCGGTCGCCACTGAGCCACCCGCTGTCGAACCGCCGCCAGCGCCCGTCGTGAAGCCCGCCACCGCGCCCGTCGCACCTGTGGATAAAGGCCCCGACGCGCTGCTGCACCTGGACAGCGAACTGCGCGCCGCCGCGCAACTGATCATGCAGGACGTGATCGACGACTTCGCCCCGCACATCGAAAATGAAATCAAACGTCGCCTCGAGGCGCGGATGGAACGGCTTCTGAGCCAGTACGAGTAACTCCCCTATCTCCTGTGGGAGCTGGCCTGCCAGCGATAGCATCACCGCACCTTTCCTGAAAAACCGCGGCGCCTGCATCGCTGGCAGGCCAGCTCCCACATTTAAGCCTCCACCCGGCCCGCCCCGCTCGCCCTGCGCCCCATGCCCCGCTATACTTCCCGGCTTTTCCTGAATAAATGCCAATAGGGTCCCGCCGCGCATGGATAAGACCTACCAGCCGCACGCCATTGAAACTTCCTGGTACAACACCTGGGAGTCCGAGAACTACTTCGCCCCGCAAGGCGCGGGCGACTCCTACACCATCATGATCCCGCCGCCGAACGTCACCGGCAGCCTGCACATGGGTCACGGTTTCAACAACGCGATCATGGACGCCCTGATCCGTTTCCGCCGCATGCAGGGTCGCAACACCCTGTGGCAGCCGGGCACCGACCACGCCGGTATCGCCACGCAGATGCTGGTGGAGCGTCAACTCGAAGCCCAGGGCCAAAATCGCCACGATCTGGGCCGGGAAAAATTCCTCGAGAAAGTCTGGGAGTGGAAGGATCAGTCCGGCGGCAACATCAGCCGTCAGATCCGCCGTCTCGGCTCGTCCGTGGACTGGAGCCGCGAGCGCTTCACCATGGACGACGGCCTCTCGGAAGCCGTTAAAGAAGCGTTCGTGCGCCTGCACGAAGACGGCCTGATCTATCGCGGCAAGCGCCTGGTCAACTGGGACACCAAGCTGCACACGGCGATTTCCGACCTCGAAGTGGAAAACCACGACGAGAAAGGTTTCCTGTGGAACCTGAAGTACCCGCTGGCCGACGGCGCGAAAACCGCCGAAGGCAACGATTTCCTGATCGTTGCGACCACCCGTCCGGAAACCATGCTCGGCGACTCCGCCGTCGCGGTGAACCCGAACGACGAGCGCTACAAAGCCCTGATCGGCAAATTTGTCGAGCTGCCGCTGGTCGGCCGCCGCATCCCGATCATCGCCGACGATTACTGCGATCCTGAATTCGGCACCGGTTGCGTGAAAATCACCCCGGCCCACGATTTCAACGACTACGAAGTCGGCAAGCGTCACAACCTGCCGCTGCTGAACATCTTCGACAAGAACGCCAACGTGCTGCCGGCAGCGCAGGTGTTCAACCTCGACGGCACGCTGAACGAAAGCATCGACGGCAAGATTCCGGCCGAATACGCCGGTCTCGAGCGTTTCGAAGCGCGCAAGCAGATCGTGGCCGCATTCGACGCCGCCGGCCTGCTGGTCAGCGTCGACGACCATAACCTGAAAGTGCCGAAAGGCGACCGCTCCGGCACCGTCATCGAGCCGTGGCTGACCGACCAGTGGTACGTGTCCACCAAGCCGCTGGCCGAGCCTGCGATTGCTGCCGTTGAAGACGGTCGCATCCAGTTCGTGCCGAAACAATACGAAAACATGTACTTCTCTTGGATGCGCGACATCCAGGACTGGTGCATCAGCCGTCAGCTGTGGTGGGGCCACCGGATTCCGGCCTGGTACGACGAGTCGGGCAAGGTCTACGTCGGTCGCGACGAAGCCGAAGTGCGCGCCAAGCACAACCTCGGCCCGGACGTTGCGCTGCAACAGGACAACGACGTGCTCGACACCTGGTTCAGTTCGGGCCTGTGGACCTTCTCCACCCTGGGCTGGCCGGAAAAGACCGAATTCCTGAAGAAATTCCACTCCACCGACGTGCTGGTGACGGGCTTCGACATCATTTTCTTCTGGGTTGCCCGGATGATCATGCTGACCATGCACCTGATCAAGAACGAGGACGGCACGCCGCAGGTTCCATTCAAGACCGTTTACGTGCACGGTCTGGTGCGTGATGGCCAGGGCCAGAAGATGTCCAAGTCCAAGGGCAACGTCCTGGACCCGCTGGACATCATCGATGGCATCGAGCTCGAAACTCTGGTGCAGAAGCGCACTTCCGGTCTGATGCAGCCGAAACTGGCGAAGAAGATCGAGAAGCAGACCCGCGAAGAATTCGCCGACGGCATCGCCAGCTATGGCACCGACGCCCTGCGCTTCACTTTCTGCTCGCTGGCGTCCACCGGTCGCGACATCAAGTTCGACATGGGCCGCGTCGAAGGCTATCGCAACTTCTGCAACAAGATCTGGAACGCTGCGCGTTATGTTCTGGACAAGGGCGAAGACTGCGGCCAGAACGGCGAAGCCTATGAGCTGTCGCTGGCGGATCGCTGGATCATCTCGCAACTGCAACGCACCGAAGCCGAAGTGACCCGTCAACTGGATCAGTTCCGTTTCGACCTGGCGGCGCAAGCGCTGTACGAGTTCATCTGGAACCAGTACTGCGACTGGTACCTGGAACTGTCCAAGCCTGTGCTGTGGGACGAAAACGCGCCGGTCGAGCGTCAGCGCGGCACCCGTCGCACGCTGGTTCGCGTACTGGAAGTGGCGCTGCGTCTGGCGCATCCGTTCATGCCGTTCATCACTGAAGAAATCTGGCAGCGCATCGCGCCGCTGGCCGGCATTCAGGGCAAAACGATCATGCTGCAAGCCTGGCCGGTGGCCAACGAAGAGCGCATCGATCCGGCGGCCGAAGACGACATCGAATGGCTCAAGGGCCTGATGCTCGGCACCCGCAACATCCGTGGCGAAATGAACATCGGCCCGGGCAAACCGCTGCCGATCTACCTGAAAAACGTCACCGCTGAAGATCAGCGTCGCCTGACCGAAAACGAAGCGCTGCTGAAGAAGCTGGCGCGTCTGGAATCGATCACCGTACTGGCGGCCGGCGAAGAAGCGCCACTGTCCGCCACCGCGCTGGTTGGCGAGATGGAAGTGCTGGTACCGATGGCCGGCCTGATCGACAAGAACGCCGAACTGGCGCGTCTGGACAAGGAAATCCTGCGCCTGCAGGGCGAAGTCCAGCGGGTTGGCGGCAAGCTGTCCAACGCCGGTTTCGTTGACAAGGCCCCGGCCGAAGTCATCGAGAAGGAACGTGCCAAACTGGCCGAAGCCGAACAGGCTCTGGGCAAGCTGGCCGAGCAGCACGCGCGGATTGCCAGCCTGTAACGGTAAATCGCACTGAAAAAGGGAGGCCCGCAACGGCCTCCCTTTTTTGTGCCCGGCACTTTTCCGGCCAACAACGCGGCTCCCTGTGGGACAATAGCCGCCACTTTCAGCCCTACCCGAATCGACCACGCCCATGAACGCCCCACGTACACCGAAACCTGCGCGCAAGAAGCCTGACTCCGCCACCCCGGCCAAGCCCGTGGAGCCGCGTAAAGAAGCCAGCCTGCACCCGCGCAATCGCCATCAGGGTCGTTACGACTTCCCGGCGTTGATCAAGACTACGCCGGAGCTGGCGAAATTCGTGATCACCAACCCGTACGGCAAGGAAAGCATCGACTTCGCCAGTCCCGATGCGGTGCGTGTGTTCAACCGGGCGTTGCTCAAGTCGTTCTACGGCATCCAGCATTGGGACATCCCGGCCGATTACCTCTGCCCGCCGGTGCCGGGCCGTGCCGACTACATACACTTCCTGGCCGACCTGCTGGCCAGCAACAACGATGGCGTGGTTCCGCGCGGTGCCATCGTCAACGTGCTGGACATCGGCATGGGCGCCAACTGCGTGTACCCATTGATCGGCAACAGCGAATACCGCTGGCACTTTCTGGGCTCGGAAATCGACCCGACGGCCGTGGCCGCCGCCAGGGCCATCGTCCAGTCCAACGATCTGAGCAAAGTCATCAAGCTGCGCCAGCAAGAGAACCGCAAGCACATCCTGATCGACCTGCTGGAGCCCGGTGAGCGTTTTGACCTGACCATGTGCAACCCGCCGTTCCACGCGTCGATGGAAGAGGCCACCAAGGGCAGCGAGCGTAAATGGCGCGCCTTGGGCAAGGCCGATCCGAAGCGCAAGCTGCCGGTGCTGAACTTCGGTGGCCAGTCTGCCGAACTGTGGTGTGAAGGAGGCGAAGCGCGTTTCGTGACGCAATTGATCGCCGAAAGCGCGACCCTTGCGCACAAGGTGTTGTGGTTCAGCACCCTGGTCTCGAAAGCTTCAAACCTGCCCGCTATCGAGACAGCGCTGAAAAAGGCCGGCGCGCTGGAAAGCCAGGTAGTGGAGATGTCCCAGGGCCAGAAGCAGAGCCGCTTCGTCGCCTGGACCTTCCAGACCAAGTCCGAGCAGCAAATCTGGCGGCGTGAGCGCTGGGTTCGCAAGTAATACGTTTCAACCGGGGCGGCGCTTGATCGCAGCAGCCGCCACTACTGCTGAAACACAATCGGCAGGCACAAAAAAACCGTGCCCGGATCACTCCGGCGCACGGTTTTTTTTATCGCTGCGTCTTACTTGTTCACAGCGTCGGTCAGGCCTTTGGCCACAACCAGCTTGATCACTTTCTTGGCAGGGATTTCGATGGCAGCGCCAGTCGATGGGTTACGGCCAGTGCGGGCAGGACGCTCGGTCACTTTCAGCTTGCCGATACCTGGCAGGGTGATTTCGTGGCCGTTTTCCAACTGATCGGCAACGATTTGGCCCAGTTGCTCCAGAGCGTTACGCGCGGTGGTTTTCGGCGCGTCGATAGCTTCAGCGATGTCGGCGATCAGTTGGTCTTTAGTAAGAGCCATGTAGTGTTCCTTCCCTATCAAATTCATATGGATTGCAGAGTGCAGTGTCAGCCATCGAGCCCGATCTTCTGGATCTGGCACCCTCGGCGATAACCACGACGAGTCGGGGTTATAGATGCCGAAATCAGGGTTTGGTTCGACCTGACAAATGCTGAATGCACGCTTAACGCAGTGACTACGCGTAAGACCGGGCAAAACTAGCACAGAGACAAGGAAATATCCGCCTCTAGCTAGCCAAATGGTCAGGTTTATTGCGCTAAATCGTTAAATAAATGCATAAGCGCCAGCCCATGACCCCGAATTGCCCTTCAGCCCGCGCCAAAACCAGTGGTTGCGGTACACTGAGCGCTTTTTCGGGGGAGCCCGCCCTCCTCCCTTTCACTTGCCGAGAAGCCCATGCCGATCCGTCATTGCATCGTCCACCTGATCGACAAAAAACCCGATGGCACGCCCGCAGTCCTGCACGCCCGTGACTCTGAACTGGCCGAGTCCGCCGCCATCGAAAACATGCTCGCCGACCTCAACGAGAGCTATAACGCCAAACAGGGCAAAGCCTGGGGCTTGTTCCATCCGGAGTCCGGTGCATTCCCGTTCAGCGGCTGGCTGAAGGAATACATGGAGGGCGGCAAGGACTTCACCGCATTCAGCAAAGTCGCGGTCGAGCACCTGCAAAAGCTGATGGAAGAGTCGAACCTGTCGGTGGGCGGCCACGTGCTGTTCGCCCACTACCAGCAAGGCATGACCGACTACCTGGCCATCGCCCTGCTGCACCACAGCGAAGGCGTGGCCGTGACCGATCAACTGGACGTGACCCCGTCGCGCCACCTCGACCTCGGCCAGTTGCACCTGGCGGCGCGGATCAACGTCTCCGAGTGGCAGAACAACAAGCAGTCCAAGCAGTACATCTCGTTCATCAAGGGCAAGAACGGCAAGAAGGTCTCGGAATACTTCCGCGACTTCATCGGCTGCCAGGAAGGCGTCGACGGCCCGGGCGAGACCCGCACGCTGCTCAAGGCTTTCAGCGACTTCGTCGAGAGCGAAGATCTGCCGGAAGATTCCGCCCGCGAGAAGACCAAAACCCTGGTCGACTACGCCAGCAGCCAGGCCAAGCTCGGCGAGCCGATGGGCCTGGAAGAACTGTCGGAGCTGATCGATGAAGAACGCCCGAAGGCCTTCTACGATCACATCCGCAACAAGGACTACGGCCTGTCGCCGGAAATCCCGGCAGACAAACGCACACTCAACCAGTTCCGCCGCTTTACCGGCCGCGCTGAAGGCCTGTCGATCAGCTTCGAAGCGCACCTGTTGGGCTCGAAGATCGAATACGACGAAGAGGCCGGGACGCTGGTCATCAAAGGCCTGCCAACCTCGCTCACCGATCAGCTGAAGCGTCGCAACTGATGCTCGGCAATGTGCTGAAAAAGGTCGCACTGGTTCTGCTGGTGGTCGTGGTCTATCAGAACTGGGGCAAGATCGAGCGGGTGTTCAACCCGTCACAGATGGCGTCCGAGCAGGTCCGCGCCAACGCCAGAGTCGTGCTGTACGCCACGGACTGGTGCGGCTACTGCAAGCAGACCAAGCGTTTTCTCGATCAGAAAGGCATTCCGTTCAAGGAATTCGACATCGAGAAGGACGCCGAGGCACGCAAGGCGTACGAAGCGCTGGGCGGGCGCGGGATCCCGCTGATCGACGTCAATGGCACGTTGATTCGCGGGTTTGATCCGGACGACATTCTCGCCGCACTGAAATGAACGAGGGAGCCAATCGGCTCCCTCGTTTGTTTCAGCGTTTCTCGATCCGGAAACCGAACCGCGGAAAGTGCACATGCACCACGCCACCGCGTTCGTCTTCACGGCGCAGGATCAGCTCTTCACTACCGGCAAATACCAGCTCGCCGGCAACCGGATCAACGCCGTAGTCAGTGGCTGCGATCACGACTTGCTGGCCCGCTGCAAACCCGTTCGGATCGACAAACTGCTCGTCAGGCAATGCCGCTGGTGTCGAGTCGCGCGCAATCTCCAGTGCCTCTTCGGAGCTCATCGCACTGGCCGCACCGTGACCGAAGCCCAGCACCCGCCCGAGCCATGCGGACACCGCCGGATAGTCATCCACCAGCGGTGCCGTCACATGCGTAGCCTTGAGGAACCACAGCGGATGCGCCATGGCGAAGTCAGCAATCGACGGCTCACCGAACAGGAAGTCACCCTCCTCGCGCTGCAACTGCTGCTCCAGACGCGCCATGATGGTTGGCCAATTGTGCTTGGCCTGCTCGGCCGAAATTTTGGTCGCGCTGCCACCACTGAACAGTCCGGCACGATCGGCGAGAAACGCCTTGATCGCTTCCGGCGGCAACTTGCCGAAACGCACCGCCACCGATTCCGGCTGGAACACCAGACTCACCGCATGCTGGAAAACCACCGAGTCAGCCCAGGCAGCGAAACTGGCGGCGATCATTTCCTGACCTTCCGGGAAGAACGAAGGCTGGGCCTTTTCCTGCTCGAGGCGGCGGGCGATCAGCGCAGTGTCGCAATAGATATCGGCGCCGATCTGCAGCACCGGGGTCTTGCGGTAGCCACCGGTCAGGGCGGTCAGATCCGGTTTTGGCATCACCGGCGAAATGTGCACCGAACGCCAGGACAAGCCCTTGAACCCCAACAACAGCCGGGCCTTTTCGGCAAAGGGAGAGGTCGGGTAATGATGCAGAATCAACTCGGACATGCTCGGCTCCGCCGCACAGAAAATGAACCAGCAGCTTAGCGCGCAATTCGTTCGCAGCCTACGGATCCGGCTGATGGGAACTGATCAGTCAGGTTGATAAGAGACGCAAAGACGAATAACCTTCGTCCACGCTAGTGTGTCCAGTGAGACACAGTAAGCCCGGCCGCAAACCGAGGCTTACAGAAAAACCGCCTCGCAAAGGCGGTTTTTTTTCGTCTGTCATTTGTCAGAACGCGCCGCTTCGACGTGCAGGTATTTCTACCGCTCGCACCCGATCAATCAGGCCGATAAGACGCCACCAGACACTCCTTCGCACTCTTCCTGAGCTTCTTGATCAACCGCTCCTGGCGCAATGCATCACTCTTGTCGCGGCACCGCTCGGTATAGACCAACGCCATCGCCGGGCTCGAGAGGAAGAATCGCGCACCCTTGCCGCTCTGGTGCTTGGCGAAACGGCGCACGGGATCATCGCTGATCCCGCAGTACAGCGAACCGTTGGCGGCACGAACGAGGTAGACGAACCAGGACTTGCTCACTGGAACGTCGGCTTCGGGAGGATTTTCGCTGAGGCTGGTCACGGGGCAATTCAGGCGCAAGGGAAACAGGCGGCGATCTTATCAGCGACTCGCCTGAAATGCCTTCAGCCCTTTCAGTGCCTGGGCGCGCACCGCGTTGCGCACCAGCGGCGTCCAGCCCAGCAGCAGGCCCTTGAAGCCCAGTGCCTGGCGAGACCAGCGCCACAGGTCGAAGTGGTCGTGGTGTTCACAGATCTTGCCGTCGCGGAAGACGAAACGCGCCTGGATGTCGTTGATCACGACGTTGCCGGTCTGGCTGAACAGGTAGGTTGCGACCCAGTGGGCACCGCCGCTGCGTTCGTCGGCACGGACGTTGTCGAAGGTCAGGGAGAAGTCCTTGGCCCGGGTGGTGAGCATGCGCCACATGTCGCCGGCATCACGGCCGCGCAGTTCGCCGAAGGCCGGGTCGCTGAACACTACGTCTTCGGTGTAGCAGGCGGCCATGGCCTCGGCGTCGAGGCGCTGGAAAGCCTGGTAGAAACGGGTGATCAAGGCGCTGTTGGCTTCTTCGCTCATGGGCAATCTCCAGGAAATGTACAGATTGCCAGCACGATAATCCGCAAACGCCCGAAACACTATCGGCATTCGCATTCCGAATACCGACAGTGTGTGCACATCAGACCTTTTCGCTTTCAACCTGCACGTACAACGCACGCCCGGCACCGAGACCGGCAAGGATCGCACCGGCACCGACGATGCCGAAGATCCAGCCCACGGCGTTCCAGCCGCCGGTCCAGTCGTGCACCACGCCGACCGCGAAAGGCCCCATGGACGCGAGGGTGTAACCGAAGCCTTGGGACATGCTCGACAGGTTCGCCGCGACATGGGAGTCCCGCGAGCGCAATACAATCAGGGTCAGCGCCAGGCTGAACGTACCGCCCTGCCCCAGGCCCAGCAGGATCGCCCAGCCCCACAGGCCTTCGATTGGCGCATAGAGGCAACCGAACAGGCCGCCGAGGGTCAGCGCCATCACCACCACGATCGCCAGCCGCTGATCCTTGCCGCGCGTGGCCAGCCACGGCGCCGCCAGGGAGCTGGCGAGCTGGATGATCACCGAGCCGGACAACACCAGACCGGCCTGAGTCGGCGTCAGCCCGCGACCGATGAGGATCGACGGCAACCAGCCGAACACGATGTAGGCCAGCGACGATTGCAGGCCCATGTACAAGGTCACCTGCCAGGCCAGCGGATCACGCAACAGCCCGCGCACTCGATACGCGACATTGTGCGCACCGTGCTTCTGACCGATTTGCGGCAGCCAGAACACCGCCGCGACCAGCGCCGGAATCACCCAGAAGCCCAGGCCCATGGCCCAGCTGTGATCGAAGTGCTCGCTCAACGGCACGGTCGAACCCGCCGCCATTGCCGCGCCCAGGCACAGGGCCATGGTGTAGACACCGGTCATGGTGCCGGCATGCCTGGCGAAGTCACGCTTGACTATACCCGGCAGCAACACGCCGATGATGCCGATGCTGGCGCCGCCCAGAACGCTGCCGGCAAACAAACCGATTTCGCCGAAGTTGCTGCGCAGGATGATGCCACCAGCCAGAGTCAGAAGGATCCCCAGCACCACCCGCTCGGCACCGAAGCGCCGTGCCAGCACCGGAGCCAACGGGGCGAACAGGCCGAGACACAGCACCGGCAACGTCGTCAGCAACCCCGCTTGCGCAGCAGTCAGACCAAGACTTTTCGACACTTCACTGAGCAGCGGCGCCATGCTCGACAGCGCCGGGCGCAGGTTCAACGCCACCAGAATCAGCCCCAGCAGCAACAGCCACGGGCGCCGCACCAGCGGATGACTTTGCTGCACCTGCTCATCGTCAGCCTCGGCATCGATCAGCAGCTCCTCCAGTTCGGCGGTGCGCTTGGGGGCGTTGGCGGTTTCAGGGCGGGACATGGTTTTCTCGGTTTCAGGGTTCATTGATCAGTTGCCTCGACAGGGCCTTGGCCCGTTCCGGATCGCGCTGTTCGACGGCTTCGAACAAGGCGATGTGCAAATCGAAGACTTCCTGTCGACGAGGGACGATATTCAGGGTCTGGCGCAATTGCGCGCCGACGATGCTGGAGAAATAGCGATACAGCTCGCTGAGGGTCGGGTTGTGCGCGGCGTCCACCAGGCGGCGGTGAAACACCAGGTCACAGGCGATGTAGCTGTCGAGGTCACCGTGATAGTGGCTGCCGGCAACGCCAAGCGCCTCGCGCAGCCCTGCCAGATCCTCATCGGTACGGCGCAATGCCGCCAGGCCGATGGCCTCGACTTCAAGGATGTGTCGGGTTTCCCGGGCCTGATCCAGCGAGCACTTGGACAGCGCCTTGAGCGTGTCCATCGGATCGACCACCGCCCGCAGATAGCTGCCGTCACCCTGGCGGATTTCGATCAGCCCGGAGAACGCCAGCACCCGCATCGCCTCGCGCACGGTATTGCGGCTGATGCCGAGTTCGGCGCACAGCTCGGGCTCGGTCGGCAGACGCTGTCCGACCTGCCAGGTGCCATCGGTGATGCGTTGGCGCAATTGATCCAGGGCCTGATCGACCAGGGATCGCTTAATGAGTGGAGAAATGTCTGACATAGGATTCGCCCTTTCATCCAATCATGGGATGAATTTTCTGACATGTTAGTCAGCTCCGTGTAGGACAGCAACCACCTAGGTTGATTAGGAGGCAAATGAAGCGGGATTTTCGATTGGTCAAAATTACCCTTTAAGGGTAATTTCAGGGACAGGGTTTTGGTTTCTTATGGAAAAGAACACACCCCATTACGACTTGGTGGTGATCAAGGCTGAGGTCAGGCGACGGGGAAGACAGGCATTCACCAAGAGCGCAGAAAAAACCGGACTGGATCTCGGTTTCAGCATCATAGAGATGCAAGAAATCGTTTTCGAACTGCAGAACAGGATGTTGTACAAGTCGATGACCACCTATGACGATCATCGAGTCTGGCAAGACGTTTATCACACGCACTCACACGATCTGGAGATTTACATCAAGGTGACATACCGCCCCGAAGGTGGCCCACCGGTAATCTCCTTCAAGGAGAAAAACCAATGAAGACCCGGCAATGTTTCAGCTGCGGTGCACGTGAGGGAATGACACATTTCGAGGGCCGCGGCGAAACCATCAGTGTCAAAGGCATGGAACGTCGTATCGATGACCTTGCTGGCTGGGAATGTCGCAAATGCGGTGAGGTCGAGTGGGACGCCGATACCGATAGTGCAGAACGCTACACGCAAGCCGGTGATGATCTGGTGATCGCTGCCCGACAAATGATCGGTAACGAAATGAAGCGCATACGGCGCAAATTGCACCTGACCCAAAAAGAAACGGTGCAACTGCTGTCTGGTGGCGGACACAACGCATTTTCCCGCTATGAGCGCGGCGAAGTGCTTCCGCCGAAGGCGTTGATGCTGCTGATGCGCCTGCTCGATCGCTATCCGCACTTGCTCGCCGATGCGAAAGCCTTGGGTGAAGGGGCGGATCTGAGGAACGCCTTCAAGTATACCGAGCACAAAGAACACGAAACCCTCACCGTGTCCTGATCCCAAAAAAACAAACCCGGCACAAGGCCGGGTTTGTTTTATGAATTAGATATCAATGCAAAATCTGACTCAGGAACAGCTTGGTCCGATCATTCTGCGGATTGTCGAAGAAGTCGTTCGGTGCTGCCTGCTCGACGATCTCGCCCTTGTCCATGAAGATCACGCGGTTGGCCACGGTGCGGGCGAAGCCCATTTCGTGGGTCACGCAGAGCATGGTCATGCCGTCTTCGGCCAGGCCGATCATGGTGTCGAGAACCTCTTTCACCATCTCCGGGTCGAGTGCCGAGGTCGGCTCATCGAACAGCATGATTTTCGGTTTCATGCACAGCGCGCGGGCAATCGCCACACGCTGCTGCTGACCGCCGGACAGTTGGCCCGGAAACTTGTGCGCCTGCTCCGGAATGCGTACGCGTTCCAGGTAATGCATGGCGATTTCCTCGGCCTTGCGCTTGGGCATCTTGCGCACCCACATCGGCGCCAACGTGCAGTTCTGCAGAATGGTCAGGTGCGGGAACAGGTTGAAGTGCTGGAACACCATGCCGACTTCACGACGGATCGCTTCGATCTGCTTGAGGTCGTTGGTCAGCTCCACGCCATCGACCACGATGCGGCCCTGCTGGTGCTCTTCCAGACGGTTCAGGCAGCGGATGGTGGTGGACTTGCCGGAACCGGACGGGCCGCACAGCACGATACGTTCGCCCTGCCTGACGTTGAGGTTGATGTCTTTCAGCACGTGGAACTGGCCGTACCACTTGTTCACGCCCTGCATCTGAATGATGCCTTCAGGGCCCACTGGCTTTTTGATTGCTTCGCTCATCGAAAAAACTCCTAACGCTTGTGGCCAGTGTCGAGCTTGCGTTCCAGATGCATGGAATAGCGCGACATACCAAAACAGAAAATCCAGAACACCAGGGCGGCGAACACGTAGCCTTCGGTGGCCATGCCCAGCCATTTCGGATCGGCAGCGGCTTGTTTGACGCTGTTGAGCAGGTCAAAGAGGCCGATGATGATCACCAGGCTGGTGTCCTTGAACAGCGCGATGAAGGTGTTGACGATGCCGGGAATCACCAGCTTCAGGGCTTGCGGCAGAATCACCAGGCCCATGGCGCGCCAGTAACCGAGGCCCATCGCGGCCGCGGCTTCGTACTGGCCTTTGGGGATCGCTTGCAGACCGCCGCGCACCACTTCGGCAACGTAGGCCGACTGGAACAGGATCACGCCGATCAGTGCCCGCAGCAGCTTGTCGAAGTTCATGCCTTCGGGCAGGAACAGCGGCAGCATCACCGACGACATGAACAGCACGGTGATCAGCGGCACGCCGCGCCAGAACTCGATGAACGTCACGCAGACCACACGAATGGCCGGCATGTTCGAGCGTCGTCCCAGAGCCAGCATGATCCCCAGCGGCAGCGCGCCGGCGATACCGACGGTGGCAATTACCAGAGTCAGCATCAGGCCGCCCCACTGGCTGGTGGCAACGGCGCTCAGGCCGAACACGCCGCCATGCAGCAGGCACCAGGCAACGATCGGATACACCACCAGGAAGCTCAGCCCGTACACCGCTTTACGCGGCACACGCTTGATGAACAGCGGCGCCACGCCGATGACCGCCAGCCACACGGTCAGGTCCACGCGCCAGCGCAGGTCCGCCGGGTAGTAGCCGTACATGAACTGGCCGAAACGCTGCTCGATGAACACCCAGCAGGCGCCCGCCTTGGTGCAGTCGGCGCGAGTGGTGCCAACCCAGTTGGCATCGAAGATCGCCCAGCTGAGCAACGGCGGAATCACCAGGTAAATCAGATAGAACGCAAACAGAGTCAGCAGGGTATTGAGCCAGCTGGAGAACATGTTCGCGCGGATCCACGCCATCGGGCCGAAGACCTTGGCCGGCGGTGGCATGTCGGGTTTGAAAGTATGAGTACTCATGCGCTATTCCTTACCGCTCGATCAGCGCAATGCGCTTGTTGTACCAGTTCATCAGCAGGGAAATGCTGATACTGATCGCCAGGTACACACTCATGGTGATGGCAATGACTTCGATCGCCTGGCCGGTCTGGTTCAGCACGGTGCCGGCGAACAGCGAAACCATTTCCGGGTAACCGATACCGGCCGCCAGCGAGGAGTTCTTCGCCAGGTTCAGGTATTGGCTGGTCAGCGGCGGAATGATCACGCGCAGCGCTTGCGGGATGATCACCTTGCGCAGGGTCGGACCGTTGCGCAGGCCGAGGGAACGGGCTGCTTCGGTCTGGCCGTGGCTGACCGACTTGATCCCCGAACGCACGATCTCGGCGATGAACGCCGCGGTGTACACGGTCAGGGCCAGGGTCAGGGCCAGCAGTTCCGGGATCAGTACCCAGCCGCCGACGAAGTTGAAGCCTTGCAGCTTCGGCATTTCCCAATGCAGCGGAGCGCCGAAGATCAGCGCGCACAGTGTCGGGATCACCAGGAACATCGCCAGGCCGACCCAGAACTTGTGGAACGGCTCGCCGGTTTCCTCGAAACGTTTGTTGGCCCAACGGCTCATCAGCACGATGGCGACAATAGCCACCACGAGACTGATCACAAACGCCCAGAAGCCGTCAGCCATCTGCGCGGCCGGCATGTTCAGGCCACGGCTGCTGACGAAAAAGGTGTCGCCGAAGTTGTGACTGTTGCGCGGCCCCGGCATGGTCAGGAACACCGCGAAATACCAGAACAGGATTTGCAGCAGCGGCGGAATGTTGCGGAAGACTTCCACATACACGGTCGCCAGTTTGCTGATGATCCAGTTCGGCGACAGCCGCGCCACACCGATGATGAAACCCAGCAAAGTCGCCAGGATCACGCCGATGAAAGTCACCAGCAAAGTGTTGAGCAGGCCGATCACGAACACGCGGGCATAGCTGTCCGCTTCGGTGTAGGAGATCAGGTGTTGAGCGATGCCGAACCCGGCACTGCGCTCCAGAAAGCTGAACCCGGACGTGATGCCCCGATGCTGCAGGTTGGTCTGGGTGTTGTCGAACAGATACCAGCCCATGGCGACCACCGCCACGACAGTGATGATCTGGAATAGCCACGCACGCACACGCGGATCGCTGAGGCTGAACCTCTGCTTTGGTGCGCCGATTGAATTTTGCATGAAGTGCCCCGCAAGAAATGGAACAGAACATCACCCGGCGGTTGGCCCGCCGGGTGATAGAACCATTAGCGCACTGGTGGTGCGTACTGAATGCCGCCGTTGTTCCACAGCGCGTTCAGGCCACGGTCGATTTCCAGCGGAGTGCTCTTGCCGAGGTTTTTCTCGAAGATTTCGCCGTAGTTACCCACCTGGGAAACGATTTTCACCACCCAGTCCTTCGGCAGTTTCAGGTCCTTGCCGTACTCGCCGTCGCCACCCAGCAGACGGGCAACGTCCGGGTTCTTGGTGGACTTGGCTTCTTCGAGTACGTTTTTCGAAGTGATGCCGGCTTCTTCAGCGTTGAGCAGCGCGTAGCCGACCCAGCGCACGATGGCCAGCCACTCGTCGTCGCCGTTACGCACGACCGGGCCCAGAGGTTCCTTGGAAATGGTTTCCGGGAGAACCACGTAGTCCTTCGGCGAAGCCAGTTTGCTGCGCTGGGCGAACAGCTGGGACTTGTCGGAGGTCAGCACGTCGCAACGACCGGATTCCAGCGACTTGGCGCTTTCATCGGAGGTGTCGAAAGTGATCGGGGTGTACTTCAGGCCATTGGCGCGGAAGTAGTCGGAGACGTTCAGCTCGGTGGTGGTACCGGCCTGAATGCAGATGGTCGCGCCGTCGAGTTCCTTGGCACTTTTCACGCCCAGCTTGTTGTTGGCCAGGAAGCCCACGCCGTCGTAGTAAGTAATGAAGCCAGGGAATTTCAGGCCCATGCCGGCGTCACGGGAGCTGGTCATGGTGGTGTTGCGCGACAGGATGTCGATCTCGCCGGACTGCAGCGCGGTGAAGCGCTCCTTGGCGTTCAACTGACTGAACTTGACCTTGGTCGCATCGCCGAACACGGCAGCGGCCACGGCACGGCAGACGTCGGCGTCGATGCCGAGAATCTTGCCGGTCGAATCCGGTACGGAGAAACCTGGCAGACCGTCGCTCACGCCACACTGCACGAAACCTTTCTTCTGTACCGCATCCAGGGTTGCACCCGCCTGAGCGAACCCGCTGACACCCAGTACTGCAGCAGCAGTCACGATCGCCAGCGTGGATTTCAACATCTTCATTCAAACCTCCAGTTTTGCTCTTGTTGTGTCGGAGCTTGAGTCCAGTCGCACCCTTTTGAGGCGTTGTTGACCCGTGTTGGCTTTTTATGGGGTCAACCGACGCAGGACCTTCGCTATGAGTCTAGTAGGAGAAAATCCACATCATGGACAACTCACTTCTCACCAGTCGGCCGAACGGGCGGTAGCCCTTTCACGTTCGCGAAGCCCGTTGCGGCCATTGGCGAACATCCATCACCGGATTCTTTGCTATCCCGTCGCCGGGCGTTCACTGATAGTGTTACCGCCAGGCGCGAGATCGATTGCACGACTACCTCATAGCAAAGCCCGTACCACACCGCTCGCTGAAGCGATTGAGCGACAGGTCAATAGCAAAACTTGTAGCCTTGCGACATCTTCTTAACGGATCAACCGGGCGCGCACCCCAATCACGCACTTAATGAGAGCGCCCGCACATTTTTGGAGCAGCCATGACCGAGCCCTTGATTCTTCAGCCTGTTAAGGCAGCCGACGCCTGCGTGATCTGGCTGCACGGCCTCGGCGCCGACCGCTATGACTTCCTGCCGGTGGCCGAGGCCTTGCAGGAAAGCCTGCTGAGCACCCGCTTCGTCCTGCCTCAGGCGCCGACCCGCCCGGTGACCATCAATGGCGGATATGCCATGCCGAGCTGGTACGACATCAAGGCCATGAGCCCGGCCCGGGCCATCGACCGCGATGAGCTGGAAGCCTCCGCCGATCACGTCATCGAATTGATCGAACAACAGCGCGCCAGCGGAATAGACGCTTCGCGGATTTTCCTCGCCGGTTTTTCCCAGGGCGGCGCCGTGGTCTACCACACCGCGTTTTTGAAATGGCAGGGACCGCTGGGCGGCGTGCTGGCGTTGTCGACCTACGCGCCGACCTTCAGTGACGAACTGGAGCTGTCCGCCAGCCAGCAACGGATTCCGGCGCTGGCGCTGCACGGCCAGTTCGACAACGTGGTGCAGAACTCCATGGGCCGCACGGCGTATGAGTATCTGAAGGCCCATGGTGTCACCGTGACATGGCAGGAATACCCAATGGAGCACGAAGTGTTACCCGAAGAAATTCGCGACATCGGCGTATGGCTGAGCGAACGTCTGCGCTGATCGTCCGGGGCTCGATTTTCCGGTGGTCGGGCCCCTTTGATCATCCCACTACGCCGCGCCCGTTTCTTGCATTACACTGGCCGGCGTACATTCCTTAACCAATTGATGAGATGACCGTGCTCAAAGCACTCAAGAAGATGTTCGGTAAAAGCGAGGCTGAGCAGCTCGCGCCCGCTCCCAGTGCGCCGTCGCACGCCCCCGGCCATCGCAGCGATGGCAAACAGGCCGACCGCCAGGCTCCCGTAGCCACACCGAAACGCGAACCGAAAACCGACCCTGTCGCCGCACCGGTCACTGAACCGGCCCGCAGCGAAGCACCAAAACCGGCCAAGCCACGCCGCGAACCGAAGCCCAAGGCGCCGGTCATTCCCTGGAAACTCGAAGATTTCGTCGTCGAGCCACAGGAAGGCAAGACCCGTTTCCACGATTTCAAACTCGCCCCGGAACTGATGCACGCCATCCACGACCTGGGTTTCCCGTATTGCACGCCGATCCAGGCCCAGGTGCTGGGTTTCACCCTTGCCGGTAAAGACGCCATCGGCCGCGCCCAGACCGGTACCGGCAAGACCGCCGCGTTCCTGATCTCGATCATCACCCAGCTGTTGCAGACCCCGCCGCCGAAAGAGCGCTACATGGGCGAGCCACGGGCGCTGATCATCGCGCCGACCCGTGAGCTGGTGGTGCAGATCGCCAAGGACGCCGCCGACCTGACCAAGTACACCGGCCTCAACGTCATGACGTTCGTGGGCGGCATGGACTTCGACAAGCAGCTCAAACACCTCGAAGCCCGCCACTGCGACATCCTCGTCGCGACCCCGGGCCGTCTGCTCGACTTCAACCAGCGCGGCGACGTGCATCTGGACATGGTCGAAGTGATGGTGCTGGACGAAGCCGACCGCATGCTCGACATGGGCTTCATCCCGCAGGTACGGCAGATCATTCGCCAGACCCCGCCGAAAAGCGAACGCCAGACCCTGCTGTTCTCCGCGACCTTCACCGATGACGTGATGAACCTCGCCAAGCAGTGGACCACCGATCCTGCCATCGTCGAAATCGAGGTCACCAACGTGGCCAACGAAAACGTCGAACAGCACATCTACGCGGTGGCCGGTGCCGACAAATACAAACTGCTCTTCAACCTGGTCAACGACAACGGCTGGGAGCGGGTCATCGTGTTTGCCAACCGCAAGGACGAAGTGCGCCGCATCGAAGAACGTCTGGTACGTGACGGCATCAACGCCGCGCAACTGTCCGGCGACGTGCCGCAGCACAAGCGGATCAAGACGCTTGAGGGTTTCCGCGAAGGCAGGATCCGCGTATTGGTCGCCACCGACGTGGCCGGTCGCGGCATCCACATCGACGGTATCAGCCATGTGATCAACTTCACCCTGCCGGAAGTGCCGGACGACTACGTGCACCGCATCGGCCGTACCGGTCGGGCTGGCGCCGACGGCGTGTCGATCAGCTTCGCCGGTGAAGACGACTCCTATCAGTTGCCGTCCATCGAAGAAAAACTCGGTCGCAAGATCAGCTGTGAAACGCCACCAACGCATCTGTTGCGGGCGGTTGAGCGCAAGCGTCCACAGTAAACGACGCCATAAAGAGAAGCGCAGCCGGCAACGGACTGCGCTTTTTTTTCGCCCGGATATTGTTCAATAAAACTAAAAGTCCATAATGGACAAATTAGTTTATAAACAGTCTCCGGAGTCCGACATGTCCAGTACGCCGTACGTGATTGATCAAACCCAGGCCCGCGAGCTTCTGGCCCGGATCGATGTGCCGCAGATCCTGCGCAAGCTGTTCCGCGATCTGGCGGCCGGGCGTGCGGTGCAACCGGCGCAGCAACTGGTGGAATTCCCACAGGGTGCCGGGGACTTCATCAACTATCTGGGCGTACTGGCCGAAGACGGCGTGTACGGGGTCAAGACTTCGCCGTACATCGTTCGCGAGCAAGGCCCGATGGTAACGGCGTGGACGCTGCTGATGTCGATGCAGACCGGCCAGCCGCTGCTGCTCTGCGATGCCGGTGAACTGACCACCGCACGCACCGCTGCGACCACAGCTGTCGCTGTCGACGCTCTGGCCCCTTCGAACGCAAAACGCCTGGCGATCATCGGCAGCGGCAAGGTTGCCCAGGCACACCTGCATTACGCCAGGAATCTGCGCGACTGGCAGAGTATCAACGTGTACTCGCCCTCCTTGAGCGAAGACGGGGCAACCGCCAGCCTGCTGCAAGCCCTTGATCCGCGCGTGCAAATCACCGACAGCCGCGAAGCCGCCATTGCCGACGCCGACGTGATCATGCTCTGCACCTCCTCCGCAGGACCTGTGATCGACCCGGCAACCCTGAGCAAACCGGCGCTGATCACCTCGATCAGCACCAACGCACCGCGCGCCCACGAAGTGCCGCCGCAGAGCCTCAACGACATGCAAGTGTTCTGCGACTATCGTCTGACCACGCCGGGTTCTGCGGGAGAAATGCTGATCGCCGGCGAACAGCATGGCTGGGACAACCGCGCGATCCTCGGTGACCTCGCGGACCTGCTCAGCGAAAAAGTGCAGCGTCCGGGTTACGACCGTCACGTGTTTTTCCGCTCCATCGGCCTGGGCCTGGAAGACATCGCCCTGGCCAACGCCGTCTATCAATTGCAGCGCTGACACCGGAGATTTTCATGAGTCATGCAGATTTCATCATCATCGGCGGCGGGATTGCCGGCGCGTCCACCGGTTTCTGGCTGTCGCAACACGGCAAGGTCGTGGTGCTGGAGCGTGAGTCGCACCCGGCCTATCACTCCACCGGGCGTTCGGCTGCGCTGTTCACCGCCGCTTATGGCACCCCGCAGGTTCGGGCGCTGACCCAGGCCAGCCGGGCGTTTTTCGATCACCCGCCCAGCGGTTTCTGTGAACATCCGCTGCTGACCCCGCGCGGCGAAATGACCGTGGATTTCACTGGCGACGCCGCCGAACTGAACAATCAATACCTGAGCGCCAAAGCCACGGTGCCGGAGATGCAATTGCTCAGCGCGGAAGAAGCCTGCGTGCGATTGCCGATTCTGCGTCGGGAAAAAGTCCACGGCGCAATCTACGACCCGACCGCCAGCGACATCGACACCGATGCGCTGCACCAGGGTTATCTGCGTGGTATCCGTCGCAACAATGGGCAAGTCCTGACCGATTGCGAAGTGCTCGGGCTTAGCCGTGATGCCGACGGCGTCTGGCAAGTGCAGACCAACGGCCAGACCTTCAGCGCGCCCATCGTGATCAACGCGGCAGGCGCCTGGGCCGACAAGATCGGTGCCCTGGCCGGTGCCCGGCCGCTGGGCCTGCAACCGAAACGCCGCGCCGCGTTCATCTTCGCCGGCCCCGAAGGCGTGGACATTCATCACTGGCCGATGCTGGTCAGCCTCGACGAGTCGTTCTACATGAAGCCCGACGCCGGGATGTTCCTCGGCTCCCCGGCCAACGCCGATCCGGTCGAGCCCCACGACGTGCAGCCGGAAGAACTGGACATCGCCATGGGCATCTACCAGATCGAAGAAGCGACGACCCTGACCATCCGCCGACCGACCCGCACCTGGGCCGGCCTGCGCAGTTTCGTCGCCGACGGCGATTTGCTGTCAGGGTTCGATCCGCAGGTGCCGGGGCTGTTCTGGGTCGCGGCCCAGGGCGGTTACGGTATCCAGACTTCGCCGGCCATGGGCATGGCTAGCGCAGCGCTGGTGCGCGGTGAATCGTTACCCGAGCACCTCAAGCAGTTCGGCCTGAGCGCCGCCATGCTCTCCCCTGCCCGCCTGTCCTGACCGCCCACCCGGATGACTCGCCCAACGGATTGCGGCACACTCGCAACGCCCCCGGACCACGGGGGCGTTGACGTTGCCTGGAGCTCCACAGTTATGACCGCCCCCGAACAAACGCCCGAGCCGAATGACGCCGCGCTGGATAACTATCACGCCATCGCCGATGCCATCGCCACCCTGTTCTTTCCCCACGCCGAAGTGGTGCTGCATGACCTGCGCACACAGAAGGTCGACTACATCGCCAACAACCTGTCGAAACGGGTGATTGGTGATGAATCGTCGCTGGAAGACATGCTCAGCGACGACGTCAGCGAACGGAACATCGGTCCGTACGAAAAGCTCAACTGGGACGGCCAGAAGATTCGCAGCCTGAGCACCGTGCTGCGCGACAGCGAAGGGCGTCCGCTGGCTGTGCTGTGCATCAACCTGAATATTTCGCTGTTCGAGAACGCCAAGGCTGCGCTGGATCTGTTCCTCTCGCCGAGCAAGCTGATTCCACAACCGGACTCGCTGTTTCGCGATGACTGGCAGGAGCGCATCAACACTTTCCTGCACGCCTGGCTACGGGAACGGCAACTGAGCCTGAATCTGCTGACTCGCGATCACAAACGCGAACTGGTGCTGGCGCTGCACGCCGAGGGAGCGTTCAAGGGCAAGAGCGCCTCGAACTACGTGGCCAATGTGCTGAACATGGGGCGGGCGACGGTGTACAAGCATTTGAAGGAATTGAAGGGCTGAAAGCGTGCAGCCTGCGATGGCAGGCTGCACATTTTGAAACTCAGTCGCCGTAGATGTCGGACTTGAAGTACTTCTCGGAAATCTTCTGATACTCGCCACTGGCGCGAATGCCGTCGATGGCGGTATTCAACTGGCTGACAAGTTCGGTGTTGCCCTTGCGCACCGCGATCCCGGCGCCTTCACCCACGTATTTCGGGTCTTTAAGCTCAGGCCCGACGAAGGAGTAACCTTTGCCGCGTGGCATCGACAGGAAGTCGGTCAGCGGAATGGTATCGGCGAAGATCGCGTCGAGACGGCCGGCCGCCAGGTCCATGTAGATTTCTTCGTTGTTGCCATAGCGCTTGACGTTGATGCCCTTGGGCTCGAACACCTCGGTGGCATAACGGTCGGTGGTGGTCGCACGCTGCACGCCCACGGTCTTGCCCTTGAGGCTGGCGTACTGATCATCCACCGTGGCGCCTTCCTTCATCACCAGCCGCGACGAGGTGAAATAGTACTTGTGGGTGAAGTCCACGGACTTCTTGCGGTCTTCATTGATGGTCATGGACGACAGCGCCATGTCGATTTTCTTCACTTTCAGGGAAGGAATCAGACCGTCGAACTCGCCCTCGACCCACACACATTTGACCTGCATCTGCGCGCACAGGGCATTGCCGATGTCGTAGTCGAAACCGACGATTTCACCCTGGTCGGTCTTTGAGGCGAAGGGCGGATAGGCCGCTTCGATACCGATGCGCAGGGTTTTCTCGGCGGCAAACACGCTGCTGCACGCCAACAGGCTCAGCGCCAGACCGGTGATGAGGGGGAGTTTCTTCATGTTCGTTCTCTCGCGGGTTGTTGTTGGTTTGGCAAGACAGAAGAAAGAGCTGAAACGGGAAACGCTGTATTTGTACTTGTAAATCCATACTGGACTTTTACGTACAAACCGTCAATTGGACAAACGCCATCGGCGTCAGCCGATGGTCGGGAGTCGAGGGGAGATTGATTGGGGAGAGGCGTTACTGCTTCCAGCGATCCGCCGCCGCATGATCGCTGTCACGACCTTCGACCCAGCGCGGGCCGTCGCTGGTGTTCTCTTTCTTCCAGAACGGCGCGCGGGTTTTCAGGTAATCCATGACGAAGGCGCAGGCGTCGAATGCCGCCTGACGATGAGCGCTGGCGGCACCGACGAACACGATCGGTTCGCCCGGTTCCAGCGCGCCGATGCGGTGCAGCACTTCCAGCTTCAACAGCGGCCAGCGCTGTTCGGCCTCGACGGCGATCTTGCCCAGAGCCTTTTCGGTCATGCCCGGATAGTGTTCGAGGAACATTCCGGCGACATCGAGCCCATCGTTGAAATCGCGCACGTAGCCGACAAAACTCACCACCGCGCCGACGCCGACATTGGCCGCGTGCATCGCGTTGACTTCAGCACCGGGATCGAACGTCGTGGACTGCACACGAATCGCCATGCCTCAGCCTCCGGTCACGGTGGGGAAAAACGCCACTTCGTCGCCATCGACCACTGGCTCGTCGAGCTGGCACAAATCTTCGTTCCGCGCGCACATCAGGTTCTGTTCGCTCAGTACCTCGGCGCCGTCACGCTTGGCGAGCAATGCACGCACGTCTTCGACCGTCGCGAAATCACCTTCGACCTTCACCGAATCCACACCCAAGGCCTCGCGGTAACGGGCAAAAAACTTCACGGTCAGGTTCATGGCTGCTCCGCCTGGAAATGCCCGCTCTTGCCGCCGACCTTCTCCAGCAGGCGCACGCTTTCGATGGTCATGCCGCGATCCACGGCCTTGCACATGTCGTAGATCGTCAGCGCGGCGACGCTGGCGGCGGTCAGCGCTTCCATCTCGACGCCGGTCTGCCCGGACAGTTTGCAACGGGCCACGATGCGCACGGCGTCGTCGCCTTCGGCGCTGAGTTCGACCTTGACGCCTGTGAGCATCAGCGGATGGCACAGGGGAATCAGGTCACTGGTTTTCTTCGCCGCCTGAATGCCGGCGATGCGCGCCACGGCGAACACGTCGCCCTTGGGATGGCCGCCGCTGACGATCATCTGCAAAGTGTCGGGCAGCATGCGCACCAGCGCTTGGGCCGTCGCCTCGCGGAACGTCACGGCTTTTTCGGTGACGTCGACCATGTTGGCGCGACCTTGGGAATCGAGATGAGTCAGCACGGGGTTACTCCTGATCAGGAGCGTCGATTGTAAACCCGAGGGTCAGAATTGCGCACACAAAAAACCGGGCGACTTTGCAGTCGCCCGGTTCCATTTGGCGGGTTACAGATGGGATTCGGCGTATTCGGCCAGAATCGAGCGAGGCACCCCTTGCAGCGTGATATGTACGCCGTTGGGGAAGTCTTTGAAGCGTTCGGTCAGGTAGGTCAGCCCGGAACTGGTCGCGGACAGATAAGGGGTATCGATCTGTGCCAGGTTGCCCAGGCACACCACTTTGGAACCGGCGCCGGCCCGGGTGATGATGGTTTTCATCTGGTGCGGCGTGAGGTTCTGGCATTCGTCGATCAGGATCAGGCTCTGCTGGAAGCTTCGACCGCGAATGTAGTTGAGCGATTTGAACTGCAACGGCACTTTGCTGAGGATGTAGTCGACGCTGCCATGGGTGTTTTCGTCATCCATGTGCAAGGCTTCGAGGTTGTCGGTGATGGCGCCCAGCCAAGGCTCCATTTTTTCCGCTTCGGTGCCGGGCAGGAAGCCGATTTCCTGGTCCAGGCCCTGCACGCTGCGGGTGGCGATGATGCGACGATAACGCTTGCTGACCATGGTCTGCTCGATCGCAGCTGCCAGCGCCAGGATGGTCTTGCCGGAACCGGCGGCACCGGACAGGTTGACCAGGTGAATGTCCGGGTCGAGCAAGGCGTACAGCGCCAGGCTCTGATAGATGTCACGCGGCTTGAGGCCCCAGGCTTCCTGATGCAGCAGCGGTTCCTGGTGCAGATCGAGGATCAGCAGACGGTCCTCTTCAATCTCCTTGATCCAGCCGACAAAGCCCTGCTCATCGATGATGAACTCGTTGATGTGCACGGCTGGCAGGTTGTCGATCAGTTGCACCTGGTGCCAGGTGCGGCCATGGTCCTGACGGGTTTCGACCTTGCTCACGCGGTCCCAGAAGGAGCCGGTCATGTTGTGATAGCCGTTGGGCAGCAGGGACACGTCATCTACCAACTGGTCGGTGCTGTAGTCCTCGGCGTCGATCCCGCAGGCCCGCGCCTTGAGGCGCATGTTGATGTCTTTGGTGACCAGCACCACCGGTTTCTTCGGATCGCGGGTGTGCAGATCGATCAACTGGTTGATGATTTTGTTGTCGTTCAGGTGCTCGGGCAGAATCAGGTTCGATTCGGCCTGTTTGCTCATCAGAATTGACAGCAAACCTTTAGGCCCGCCCTTTCCGCGCTGGATCGGCACCCCTTGCTCGACGTCTTCGGGCGAGGCATCGCCCAACGTCTTGTCGATCAGCCGGATGGCCTGGCGGCATTCGGCGGCCACGCTGTGATGCCCGCTCTTGAGCTTGTCCAGCTCTTCAAGCACGGTCATCGGGATCGCGACGTGGTGTTCTTCGAAATTCAGCAGGGCGTTTGGATCGTGAATCAGTACGTTGGTATCGAGTACATAAAGGATTGGCTGGTTGGAGGAAGGGCTACGTCCGTGATCATCCATACTCGGTCACCTTTGTGGGAGCCATTCGACGCAATACCTGGGCGGTGCTGCGCCTCGAAGTGACTGCCGAATCCACCTGCGAAGCTTTTGTTCGGAATAGCAGGTGAATTGCACACAAAATGGGTCTTGGAAGACGCCACCTGTGTTGCAGGTTTCGGCGGTCTGACTTCGTAATACTCCAAAACCCGTGACAGAAAAAAGCACTTTGACGCTTTTTTGAAGTTTATTTTGCAAAGTGACGAAAAGCCCTTGGCGGACCGCCGCGCCCCCGTTAGAGTCGGAAGTCCGCCTGCATCGAATCCTGCAAAAAAATTACCCCAAGCCCACTGTTTCCGGGCTCTTGCCGTTTGTCAGCGAAAAGCGTCCTGACAGTCTTCCCAGCCGATGCCGCTTTGCGCGGTCTGCGTGATCAGCCACGGCAACGCTGTCTTCACCGCGTCCTGCTTCATGTTGAAATTGATCACTCCGTGCCGCCACAACAGCATCAGGGTCAGCACCCGCTGCGCGCTGGGATTGCCCTTGAGCTTGCCGGCGCCGTCCTGGGCATCGATGTCCCACAGCGCCACTTGCAGGCCCTGATTGCGCAAGAAACTGCCGGCATCACTGCGGCGCTGCCCCTCAGGTGGGCGGAATAGCGGTACGTAGTTTTCCGGTAGCTTGTTCTTGACCAGATCGGCGCTGCGGCGCACCGAATCCTGCCAGTCCTGCCAGTGGCTGTGGGAACGGAATTCCCAGCCCTGTACGCCAACGCATTGCCGCGAGAAGAGTGATTGCAGGTTGCTGACAGAATGTTCGGTCAGTCGCGCCTGAATGTCCTTGCCCAACATGAAGAACGTACCACTCAGGTTTGCCTTGCGCAGGTAGTCGGCAAGCCATTCGGTGTTGTCCGGCTGCAGGTTGGCAGCGCTGTCGAAACTCAACAGGAACAAGCGGTCATGCATGTCGTCGCCGTTGCGCTCGTAGTCACCGAAATGATCGACTTCGCTGGTGGTCTGCGGCGACAACGCCGCCTTGCGCAGCAGTTCATCCAGATACTGCTGATGGAAGATCCGGCTCGGCTCGGCCCACTTCGTGTAATAGCTTTCCTCGCTGACCACGAACTTGGCCGCCTGCTCGCGCAGGGTCGGCAGGTCTTCGACGAGGAAGCAGAAGGAAGCGTCCTGATCGCAGCTCTGCTGGGCATAGTTGTAGCTGGTCAGCAAACGCTGCCACAGACGCTCGCGCAGACTGTTGATCGCCTCCAGATTGACCGTGCGCAGCCCCAGACGCTGGGCCAGCGCGGCCTCATCCAGTGCTTCACTGCCCAGCAGGCCCCGGGCGAACATCAGGACTTCCGCCCGGGAGGCGACGTCGAACAGGGTCGGGTTGTCGAGTTTCTCCGGCCAGGTGCTGCGATCGAGCGTGGCAATATCACCCGGCGCCGCGACGGCCCCGAAGCTCAACAGCCACACGGTGAATAAAAGAACAATGCGCAAAGGGGTGTCTCCATAACAAAACCCGCGCGGCACTATAGCCGATCCGGCTGGCGAACCGCCGATCACCTATGGACCTGATAGCTGGAGTCATCCGTCCCAACCCCCTAGAATCGCCCCCACGATTAAAGGAGACGACTTCATGCTGATGGTGATTTCCCCCGCCAAGACCCTCGATTACGAAACACCGCCGGCGACCCAGCGCTTCACCCAGCCGCAATACCTCGACCATTCCCAGGAGCTGATCCAGCAGTTGCGCGAACTGACGCCTGCCCAGATCAGCGAACTGATGCACGTTTCCGACAAGATCGGCGGCCTCAATGCTGCACGCTTCGGCAGCTGGACACCGGCGTTCACCCCGGCCAACGCCAAGCAGGCACTGCTGGCCTTCAAGGGTGACGTCTACACCGGGCTCGACGCCCAGAGCTTCAGCGAAGCCGATTTCGATTACGCGCAACAGCACCTGCGCATGCTCTCCGGCCTTTACGGCCTGCTGCGCCCGCTCGACCTGATGCAGCCGTATCGGCTGGAAATGGGCACCAAACTGGCCAACGCCCGGGGCAAGGACTTGTACGCGTTCTGGGGCACGCGCATCAGCGAATGGCTGAACGAAGCGCTGGCCGACCAGGGCGATGACGTGCTGCTGAACCTGGCGTCCAACGAGTACTTCTCGGCGGTTAAACGCACAGCCCTGAACGCGCGGATCATCAACACCGAGTTCAAGGACCTGAAGAACGGCCAGTACAAGATCATCAGTTTCTACGCCAAGAAAGCCCGTGGCCTGATGAGCCGCTTCGTGATCCAGGAACGCATCAACGATCCGGCGGCCCTCAAACAGTTCGATGTGCAGGGCTATCGCTACAGCGCCGAGCAATCAAAACCGGACAATCTGGTGTTTCTGCGCGATCACGCACCCGAATAAAGCATGCCCATTGCACGACTCTTTATATAAAGAGTCGTGCACCTCGCACGACGTCAAAAAAACCTCCCTTCTTTTCGCCGATTTATTGGCGCCATAAAAACATCACCCCCATTTCTATCTTTTCTTTCACTCGACAGTTGTCATTTTTTTCAGTAGTGGCACCCAAATTTTTTCCGGGTAGTGGCACAAAACCATCTAACGCGATTATCTGCCTATTAATAAAGGGCGAAATGGAAAGTGCTATCAATATGAGAGCAGTGCCATCTTTCTCAATATTTCAAAAAATTTCAGATTTCGCGATGAGCGGACAGGAACTATGTCCAAATGCATAGCTCATACCACCGGTAACGATTCTCGCCGAATATGTACGAGATAACTTACGCAGAGATCAAAACCATGTAACCAAGTTGTCACAGCAACTTGCCTGAATGGATAACAACTCTGGACAACTAGCGAAGGACAGGAGATACGCACCATCAATATCCCCTACAAGGCCAAGGCCGCGCCCTTATAAACGTGCTCGCCTGAGCACCCAACCGCCCGATCTACAGGCCTGCGCCTGACATCGGGCGCGCAATACGAGATTGCACAAGAGTCCTCTTGCCAGAGGATCCGCTGCATAACAGGGCATGTCACAACAATAAGGCCTGGTTGCGCACATCTTGAGTGCACTTATTTAGACACTCGAAACTTAGTATGCCTGCACACGGCATTGTGACGCCTGCAAGTCACACTTTCGAGTGCACTAAGACCGCTGAACACCATTAACTCCGGCCCTCTAACGGCCTGATATATACAGAGGTAATTGCGATGCGCATCAGCATATTTGGTTTGGGTTACGTCGGTGCAGTCTGCGCCGGTTGCCTGTCTGCACGGGGCCATGACGTGGTTGGCGTCGATGTTGCCAAAGACAAGATCGACATGATCAACGCTGGCAAATCCCCCATTGTCGAACCGGGCCTGGGCGAGTTGCTGGCGCAAGGGATCGAGACCGGTCGTCTGCGCGGCACGACCAACTTCGCCGAGGCGATTCGCGACACCGACCTGTCGATGATCTGCGTCGGCACGCCGAGCAAGAAGAACGGCGACCTGGAACTGAACTACATCGAAGCAGTGTGCCGCGAGATCGGTTTTGTCCTGCGTGAAAAATCCACCCGTCACACCATCGTGGTGCGCAGCACCGTACTGCCGGGCACCGTGGCCAACGTGGTGATCCCGATTCTCGAAGACTGCTCCGGCAAGAAGGCCGGCGTCGATTTCGGCGTGGCGGTCAACCCTGAGTTCCTGCGTGAGTCCACCGCGATCGCCGACTACGACCTGCCACCGATGACCGTCATCGGCGAGTTCGACAAGGCCTCGGGCGACGTTCTGCAATCGCTGTACGAAGAACTCGACGCACCGATCATCCGCAAGGACATCGCCGTCGCCGAGATGATCAAGTACACCTGCAACGTCTGGCACGCGACCAAAGTGACCTTCGCCAACGAGATCGGCAACATCGCCAAAGCGGTGGGCGTCGATGGCCGTGAAGTGATGGACGTGGTCTGCCAGGACAAGACCCTCAACCTGTCCCAGTACTACATGCGCCCGGGCTTCGCCTTCGGCGGCTCGTGCCTGCCAAAGGACGTGCGTGCCCTGACCTACCGCGCCGGTTCCCTGGACGTGGAAGCACCGCTGCTCAACTCGCTGATGCGCAGCAACGAATCGCAAGTGCAGAACGCCTTCGACATCGTTGAAAGCCACGACAAACGCAAAGTCGCCTTGCTCGGCCTGAGCTTCAAGGCCGGCACCGACGACCTGCGCGAAAGCCCGCTGGTGGAACTGGCCGAGATGCTGATCGGCAAGGGTTACGACCTGAGCATCTACGACAGCAACGTCCAGTACGCCCGTGTCCACGGCGCGAACAAGGATTACATCGAGTCGAAGATCCCCCACGTGTCGTCCCTGCTCAACGCGGATTTCGACTCGGTGATCGACAACTCCGACGTGATCATCCTCGGCAACCGCGACGAGAAGTTCCGCTCCCTGGCTCAACAGGCACCGCACGGCAAACAGGTCATCGACCTGGTCGGTTTCATGGCCAAGGCCACCGATGCCGGCACCCGCACCGAAGGGATCTGCTGGTAACGCAGCAGCAAGCCTCGAGCTTCAAGCCGCACGCCGTGAATCGGCGGGCGGCCTGAAGCCCCCATCACCTTCGGATGACGGTCATGTCCAAGCTCAAACATTTTTTTCTGCAATCCGCCGGCTGGCTTTTGTTTCTGAGCCTGCTGATGGGCCTGGCCCTGATGCTGCCCGAGTCCACGTTCGACTCCGAGTCGAAGGACTTCATTTTCCTGATTGGCGCCGTGGGTATCTGGCGCTACTCGATGGGTGCAACGCACTTTGTGCGCGGCATGATCTTTCTCTACATCGTCTACCCGCACCTGCGCCGCAAGGTTCGCAAGCTGGGCAAGGCGGCGGACCCGTCCCATGTGTTTCTGATGGTCACCAGTTTCCGCATCGACGCGTTGACCACCGCGCAGGTTTACAGCTCGGTGATCCGCGAAGCCATCGACTGCGAACTGCCGACCACCGTGGTTTGCTCCATCGTTGAAATGTCCGATGAGCTGCTGGTCAAGGCACTGTGGGCGCGGATGAATCCGCCGGACCGGGTCAAGCTCGACTTCGTGCGCATTCCCGGCACCGGCAAACGCGATGGCCTGGCCTACGGCTTCCGTGCGATCTCCCGTCACCTGCCGGACGACCGCGCCGTGGTGGCCGTGATCGACGGCGACACCGTGCTCGCCGAAGGCGTGGTGCGCAAGACCGTGCCGTGGTTCCAGATGTTCGGCAATGTCGGTGGCCTGACCACCAACGAATTCTGCGAAGTGCGCGGCGGCTACATCATGAGCGAGTGGCACAAGCTGCGTTTCGCCCAGCGCCACATCAACATGTGCTCGATGGCCCTGTCCAAGCGCGTGCTGACCATGACCGGCCGGATGTCGGTGTTCCGTGCCTCCGTGGTGACCAACCCGGACTTCATCGCCGACGTCGAAAGCGACTCGCTGCAACACTGGCGACTGGGCCGCTTCAAGTTCCTGACCGGCGACGACAAGTCGAGCTGGTTCAGCCTGATGCGCCTGGGCTACGACACCTTCTACGTGCCGGACGCGGCGATCAATACCGTTGAACACCCGCCGGAAAAGAGCTTCATCAAGGCCAGTCGCAAACTGATGTTCCGCTGGTACGGCAACAACCTGCGGCAGAACTCGCGAGCCCTGGGCCTGGGTGTGAAACGCCTCGGCGCCTTCACCTCGGTGGTGCTGTTCGACCAGCGTGTATCGATGTGGACCTCGCTGCTGGGCCTGACAGTGGCGATCATCGCCAGCTTCAAATACGGCGGCGCGTTCATCCTCGCCTACCTGCTGTGGATCGGCATCACCCGCCTGATTCTGACGCTGCTGCTGTCGTGTTCCGGTCACCGCATCGGCCCGGCCTACCCGGTGATTCTCTATTACAACCAGATCGTCGGTGCGCTGGTGAAGATCTACGTGTTCTTCCGCCTCGACCAGCAATCCTGGACTCGCCAGCCCACTTCCCTGACCCGTGATCTCGCCAGCTTTCAACGTTGGTTCAACACCTGGTCGTCTCGGACCATGACCTTCTCCGCCGGCAGCATTTTCGTCGCCGTGCTGCTGATGATGGTCTGACCTGCCCCTCTTGAATTAACAAGGAAATCGCCCCCATGAATACCGCCGTCAACGTCAACGTAGTGCATGAATCCGAAGCCCAGCGCCAGCACGCCCGGGTGAAAATCCCGGCCAAGCTGCGGTTCTTCGGCCCTGACCGCACACCGGTCGAAGCGCGGGTCATCGACCTGTCCGCCGGTGGTCTGGCGTTCAATGCCGGGCAACTGCCGCTGACCGTCGGCCAGGTGTACAAGGCGCGCCTGCAATTCGTCATCGACAACCTCGGCATCGCCATGGACGTTGAACTGCAAGTGCGCTCTTACGACCGCCAGACCGGCCGCGCCGGTTGCCAGTTCCAGAACCTCGAGCCGCAGGACATTTCGACCCTGCGCCACCTGATCACTTCGCACTTGGCCGGCGACATCGTCAGCATCGGCGAAGTGCTGGCGACCCTGCAGCGCGACAACTTCACCAAGGCGCGCAAGGTCAAGGACGGCGGCCACGGCATGACCCCGTTCGGTCGCCTGAAAGCCGTGACCTTCAGCGCCGGTATCTTCGCGATCGGCCTCGTGGCAGCGGGTTTCGTCTTCAAATCGGTGTACAGCATGTATTTCGTCAGCCACGCACAGGCCGGTCTGGTCAGCGTGCCGGGGATGAACATCACCATGCCCCGCGACGGCACCGTGCAGAGCCTGGTGAAGTCCGACGGCGTCGCCGCCAAGGGCGCACCGCTGGCGACTTTCAGCACCAGCATGCTCGACGTGCTCAAGGGCCATCTGGACGAAGATCAACTGCAACCGGCAAAGGTTGAAGAGCTGTTCGGCAAGCAGATGACCGGCACTCTCACCTCGCCGTGCGATTGCACCGTGGCCCAGCAACTGGTGGCTGACGGTCAGTACGCGAGCAAGGGCGACGTGATCTTCACCTTGGTACCGCGCAACACCCAGGCCACCGTCGATGCGCGCTTCTCCTATCGCCAGTTCGGCGACGTGCGTCCGGGCACCCCGGTGAGCTTCCAGATCGCCGGCGAAGACAAGACCCGCACCGGCAAGATCATCAGCAGCACCAGCCTGAAAAGCGCCGACCTGTCCTCCGACATCCGCGTGCAGATCCAGCCTGACGAGCCGCTGGACAGCACCTTCGCCGGCCGCCCGGTGGAAGTGAACAGCGACCGTGGCCCGAACCTGAACTGGCTGATCGACAAAGCCATGGCTGCCGGTCTTTAAGTCGAGGACATGCCCGTGACGAGCCCTATCAGAATCCTGCCGGTCCCGCTGACGCTGGCCATGGCAATCGCTTTGGCCGGTTGCGCCGGCCTGCCCGACCAGCGTCTGGCCAACGAAGCGCTGAAGCGCGGCGACACCGCGACCGCCGCGCAGAACTACCGTGCGCTGGCCGATCTGGGTTACAGCGAAGCTCAGGTTGGCCTTGCCGACATCCAGGTCGACAGCCGCGATCCCGCGCAGATCAAACAGGCCGAGGCGACCTATCGCGCAGCGGCCGATGTGTCGCCGCGTGCCCAGGCCCGACTCGGTCGCTTGCTGGTGGCCAAGCCCGGCTCCACCGAAGCCGAGCATCACGAAGCCGAAACCCTGCTGAAGAAAGCCGCTGCCAACGGCGAAGGCAACACGCTGATCCCGTTGGCGATGCTGTACCTGCAATACCCGCACAGTTTCCCGAACATCAACGCCCAGCAGCAGATCGATCAGTGGCGCAAATCCGGTTACCCGGAAGCCGGCCTGGCGCAGGTGCTGCTGTATCGCACCCAGGGCACTTACGACCAGCATCTGGATGACGTGGAAAAGATCTGCAAGGCCGCACTGCACACCACCGACATCTGCTACGTCGAACTGGCCACGGTCTATCAGAAACGTGCCCAGCCGGACCAGCAAGCCGAGCTGATCAAGCAAATGCAGGCCGGTTACAGCCGTGGCAGCGTCACGGCCCAGCGCGTGGACTCCGTTGCCCGTGTGCTCGCCGACTCGACCCTCGGCAAGACCGACGAAAAAACCGCGCAATCGCTGCTCGAACCGATCGCACCGGGCTACCCGGCCTCGTGGGTGACGCTGGCGCAACTGCTCTACGACTTCCCGGAACTGGGCGACGTCGACCAGATGATGAAGTACCTCGACAACGGCCGCGCCGCCGATCAGCCCCGCGCCGAGCTGTTGCTGGGCAAGCTCTACTACGAAGGCAAACTGGTGCCGGCCGACGCGAAAGTCGCCGAGGAACATTTCCAGAAAGCCGTCGGCCGCGAAGTCGCCGCCGACTACTACCTCGGCCAGATCTACCGCCGTGGCTACCTGGGCAAGGTCTATCCGCAGAAGGCTCTCGACCATCTGCTGACTGCCGCGCGCAACGGCCAGAACAGCGCCGATTTCGCCATTGCCCAGCTGTTTTCCCAAGGCAAGGGCACCCAGCCCGACCCACTCAATGCCTATGTGTTCAGCCAGTTGGCCAAGGCGCAAAACACCCCGCAAGCCGATGAACTGGCGACCACCCTCGCGGCGCAATTGCCCCCCGAGCGCCTGGCCGAAGCCCAGCGCCTGTTGCAACAGGAACAGGCCAGCCGTGGCGCCCTGAATCAGAACACGCTGCAACTGCACGCCCTGCAAGAAGAAGACGGCGAGGAAAAATTATGAAGTTGAATCCATTCGTGAAGGCCGGCATTGGCCTTACGTTCGCGCTGATCTGGTCTTGCCCGACACTGGCCGCGATCACTGAAACCAAGAACTTCGGCCTCGAAGTGAAAATCACCGGCCAGTCCGAAGAGGACCGTGATCTGGGCACCGCGCCCGGTGGCGACGTCAACGGCGTCGGCCTGGATCTGCGCCCATGGATCTACGGCGAAAGCGGCGCGTGGAGCGCCTACGCCATGGGCCAGGCCGTGACCTCGACCGACATCATCGAGACCGACACCCTGCAACAGTCCGACGGTGCCGAAACCACCGACAGCGGTGATCGCAAGACCAAGAAAAACTACCTGGCGATGCGTGAATTCTGGGTCGGCTACAGCGGCCTGACGCCCTACCCCGGCGAGATCCTCAAATTCGGTCGCCAGCGCCTGCGCAACGACGACGGCCAGTGGCGCGACACCAACATCGAAGCGCTGAACTGGACCTTCGACACCACCCTGCTGCGCGCCAACGCCGGTGTCGCCGAACGCTTCAGCGAATACCGAACCGACCTGAAAGAGCTGGCGCCGAAAGACAAGGATCGCTTGCACGCCTACGCCGATGCAGCGTATCAGTGGACACCGGGCAACTGGGTCGGCATTCGCGGCCATCACACCCACGATGACGGCAAACTCGATTACGCCGAACCGGGTGTGCCCCGCGACACCCTCGACAAAACCCAGAACGGCGATATCAGCTGGCTCGGCCTGACCGCCGACAGCGACGCCTACAACTGGCGCAACACCAACACCGTCAACTACTGGGGCAGCATCACCGGCATGAGCGGCGACCGCGATACGGTCAACCCGTTGAACGCCGACGGTACCCGCCCGGTGCAGGCCAAGCGCAGCGAAGACATCAACGGATGGGCCACCGACATCGGCGTGCGCCTGCGCCTCGATCCGCAATGGCAGGTCGGTGCGGCCTATGCCCGCGCCAGCGCCGATTACCAACAGAACGGTCTGGAGAGCAACCGCTCCAACTACACCGGTACTCGCTCGCGGGTTCACCGTTTCGGCGAGGCGTTCCGGGGCGAAATGAACAACATGCAGACCGCCACGCTGTTCGGATCCTGGATGCTCAACGACCAGTACGACGCCAGCCTGATCTACCACAAGTTCTGGCGCGTGGACGGCAACAAGCCGGTGGGCAGCAACGGCATCAACGCGGTGGAAAACAACACCGACGACGTGACCGGCGCAATCCTCTCCAGCACCTCGCTGCCACTGCAGGACGGCAACAAGGATCTGGGCCAGGAGATGGATCTGGTGGTCACCAAGTACTTCAAGCAAGGCCTGCTGCCGGCGGCGCTGAGCCAGTCAATCGACGAGCCTTCGGCCCTGGTGCGTTTCCGTGGCGGCGTGTTCAAGCCGGGTGACGCCTATGGCAGCCAGGTCGATTCGTACATGCACCGCGCGTTCATCGACGTGATCTGGCGCTTCTGATGCAAACCGCGAAGGGAGTGCCCGACATGAACAACCCAAGGAAAGGCTCGCTCAGCCTGTTGGCCGGCGCAATGCTGCTGGCCTCGACTGGCGCCTTCGCCACCGTCGAACCGGCGGCCCCTCAACCAGGCAAGCCCGTCACCATCGCCAAGGAGCTGCAACAGGCCAAGACCTACACCGTCAGCAGCGCACCGACCGAGGCGCTGGAGCTGGCCAAGCCGAAACTGCCCGACCTCTCCGGCTTCACCGCAGAGGCCGCTGCCGCGAAGATCGTGCGCAGCAAACCGGGCAAGATCAGCGTGCGCCGGATGATGCAGGAAGACGCCCTGAAGGACTTCATCGGCGGTGACAACAAGATGGCCGAATGGGTGGTGCGTCAGCACGGCATCCCGCAGGCGATCTTCGTCGACGACGGCTACATGAACCTGAAAGAGCTGGCGCAGAAACTGCCAAAACAGTACTTCAGCGAAACCTCTCCGGGCGTGTATCTGGCGAAATTGCCGATCGTCGTGGGCCGCAAAGGCATCCTCGAAATCGACGGCCAGACCCAGGAACTGCGCCTGTCCCAGGAGGCCGGTTCGTTCCTGGTCAACGACGGCCAGTTGTTCGTGCGTGACACCAAAGTCACCGGCTGGCGCGAGAAGGACAACGGCCCGGCGACTTTCCGTTCGCCGAAGGAATTCCGCCCGTTCCTGCTGGCCTGGGGCGGCACCGAGACCTACATCGTCAACAGCAAGATGGCCAGCTTCGGCTACGCCAACAGTAAGTCCTACGGCGTGAGTATTTCCCAGTACACGCCGAACATGGCCAAGGTGCTCAAGCGTCCCGAGCCGACCGGCTGGATCGTCGGTTCCGAATTCTCGGACATGTGGTACGGCTTCTACTGCTACGAGACCCGCGACTTCGTGGTCAAGGGCAACACCTACAAGGACAACATCGTCTACGGCATCGACCCCCACGACCGTTCCCACGGTCTGATCATTGCCGAGAACACCGTCCACGGTACGAAGAAGAAGCACGGGATCATCATTTCCCGTGAGGTGAACGACAGCTTCATCTTCAACAACAAAAGCTTCGACAACCACCTCTCGGGCCTGGTGATCGACCGTAACAGCGTGAACAACATCGTTGCCTACAACGAGATCTACAAGAACCACACCGACGGCATCACGCTTTACGAGTCCGCCGACAACCTGCTGTGGGGCAACAAGGTCATCAGCAACAAGCGCCACGGCATCCGCATTCGTAACAGCGTGAACATCCGCCTCTACGAAAACATCGCCATGGCCAACGGCCTGACCGGCGTCTACGGCCACATCAAGGACCTGACCGACACCGACCGCGACATCAAGCTCGACCCGTTCGACGCCCAGGTTTCGCTGATCGTGGTCGGCGGTGAACTGGCAGCCAACGGCAGCGGCCCGATGGCCATCGACTCGCCGCTCAGTGTCGAGCTGTACCGCGTGTCGATGCTGGCGCCGACCAAATCCAGCGGCATCAGCTTCAACGGCGTCCTGGGTGACCGACAGGATGAAATTCTCGACCTGCTGGTGCGCCAGCAGAAAGCCGTGCTGATCGACCCTGTCGAACGCCAGACCGAAATGCGGGACTGAGGATAATTTTATGCACCCACACCTGATCAAATTACTCAGCCTGTCGGCCCTGACCGTGGGCATTCTGGCGGCCAGCAATAGCGCCCGCGCAGATGAAGTCCAGCCACCGAAATTCACCGCCGAACCCTGCTGCAGCCTGTGCCCGGCCGCCCATGACGCGAAGAACTACACCACGCGTTATCAGCAGAACTTCACCACGCTGGTGCAAGCCCAGGGCGACTGGTTGTTCCGGACCCAGGAAGACCTGCGCACCGAGTTCAACACCACCCCGGCCGGCTACAAGCGCCTGCAACAGCTGCACGATGCGTTCAAGGCCAAGGGCGTCGAACTGGTGATCGTCTACCAGCCGACCCGTGGCCTGGTGAACCGCAACAAGCTCAATCCAGCAGAAAAAGCCGCGTTCGATTACGAGAAAGCGCTGGGCAACTACAAGACCATGCTCGGCCGTTTCGCGCAGATGGGTTACGTGGTGCCGGACCTGTCGCCCCTGACCAACGAATCGCTGCCCGACACCCTGCCCGCCCACGATTTCTACTTCCGTGGCGACCAGCACTGGACGCCGTACGGTGCGCAGCGCACGGCGAAAATCGTCGCCGAGAAGGTCAAGCAGATCCCGGCCTTCGCCGACATTCCCAAACGTGAATTCGAAACCAAACGCTCCGGGCGCATGGGCAAGACCGGCACCCTGCACAACATGGCCGGACAACTGTGCGGCACCAGTTACGCGATCCAGTACATGGACCAGTTCACCACCGAGCCCAAAGGCGAAGCCGGTGACGGCGATCTGTTCGGCGATTCCGGTAATCCGCAGATCACCCTGGTCGGCACTTCCCACAGCGGCAAGAACTACAACTTCGCCGGTTTCCTCGAAGAAGCCATCGGCGCCGACATTCTCAACGTCGCCTTTCCCGGCGGCGGTCTGGAAGGTTCGATGCTGCAGTACCTGGGCAGCGACGAATTCCAGAAGACGCCGCCGAAAATCCTCATCTGGGAGTTCTCGCCGCTGTATCGCCTCGACCAGGAAACCATCTATCGCCAGATGATGTCCCTGCTCGACAACGGCTGCGAAGGCAAAGATGCGCAAATGTCCGCCAGCACCACGCTCAAGCCCGGCGGCAAACAGGAACTGCTGGTCAACAGCAAGAACCTGAACCTGCAGAACAGCGGCCATCAGGTCGACATCCGCTTCGCCGATCCATCGGTGAAGAAACTGCAAGCCACCCTCTGGTACATGAACGGTCGCCACGAGGACATCAAGATCGAGAAACCGGAAACCTCCGACACCGACGGTCGTTTCGCCTTTGAGTTGCGCACGGACGAAGACTGGGCCTCGCAGAACCTGCTGGCGGTCGAAGTCCAGGGCCCGGATGCGGGCACCGCGCCACAGAAAGTCGAAGCGAAAATCTGCAAACGCAACGTATTCCCGGGCGCTGGGCAACAAACCGCTCAGGTCGGGCAATGAGGTCTGCCATGCGAAACCGAACGATCAAACATCTGCTTGCGCCATCCCTGCTGACCCTGGCGATGTTCGCCGGGGCCACTCAGGCCGCCGCGCCACTGCGTCCGCCTCAGGGCTACTTCGCCGCTGTGGATAAATTCAAGACCGGCGACAAGAGCGAAGGCTGCGACGCGATGCCGGCGCCCTACACCGGGCCGCTGCAATTTCGCAGCAAATACGAAGGCTCGGACAAGGCCCGCGCCACGCTGAACGTGCAGTCGGAAAAAGCCTTTCGCGACACCACCAAAGACATCACCACGCTGGAACGCGGCACCGCCAAACGCGTGATGCAGTTCATGCGCGACGGTCGTCCGGAGCAGTTGGATTGCACGCTGAACTGGCTGGCTACTTGGGCTCGGGCGGATGCATTGATGTCCAAGGACTTCAACCACACCGGCAAGTCGATGCGCAAATGGGCGCTGGGCAGCATGGCCTCTTCGTACATTCGCCTGAAATTCTCCGACTCCCATCCGCTGGCCCAGCACCAGCAGGAAGCGCAGTTGATCGAAGCCTGGTTCAGCAAGATGGCCGATCAGGTGGTCAGCGACTGGGACAACCTGCCGCTGGAGAAAACCAACAACCACTCCTACTGGGCCGCCTGGTCGGTGATGGCGACGTCCATCGCCACCAACCGCCGCGACCTGTTCGATTGGGCGGTCAAGGAATACAAGGTCGGCGTCAATCAGATCGACGCCGACGGCTACCTGCCGAACGAACTCAAGCGCCAGCAACGCGCCCTCGCCTATCACAACTACGCCCTGCCGCCGCTGGCGATGATTGCCAGTTTCGCCCAGGTCAACGGTGTGGATCTGCGTCAGGAAAACAACGGCGCGCTGAAGCGTCTGGGTGACCGGGTGCTGGCCGGGGTGAAAGACCCCGAGGAGTTCGAGAAGAAGAACGGCAAGGAACAGGACATGACCGATTTGAAAGAGGACATGAAATTCGCCTGGCTCGAGCCGTTCTGCAGCCTCTACACCTGTTCGCCGGATGTGCTGGAGAAGAAGCACGGGATGCAGCCGTTCAAGACGTTTCGACTGGGTGGCGACCTGACCAAGGTCTACGACCCGTCCCACGAGAAAGGTAACAAGGGCAGTTAGTCGCAGATCGTTTCACCCCTCCAGCACCACGGGGGGTTTGGGGGGGCTTTGGCCCTTGACTGTTGGTTCAAACATGGAGAGATCGGGATGGTATTTTCATCCAACGTGTTCCTGTTTCTGTTCTTGCCGATCTTTCTCGGCTTGTACTACCTGAGCGGGCAACGCTATCGCAACCTGCTGCTGCTGATCGCCAGCTACGTGTTCTATGCGTGGTGGCGGGTGGACTTCCTGGCGCTGTTCGCCGGCGTCACCCTGTGGAACTACTGGATCGGCCTCAAAGTCGGCGCCGCCGGCGTGCGCACCAGACCGGCCCAGCGCTGGCTGTTGCTCGGCGTGGCGGTGGATCTGTGCATCCTCGGCTACTTCAAGTACGCCAACTTCGGCGTCGACAGCATCAACGCGATGATGGCGTCGGTCGGTCTCGAGCCGTTCATCCTGACCCACGTGCTGTTGCCGATCGGTATCTCGTTCTACATCTTCGAGTCGATCAGCTACATCATCGACGTGTATCGCGGCGACACCCCGGCCACCCGCAACCTGATCGACTTCGCGGCGTTCGTGGCGATCTTCCCGCACCTGATCGCCGGGCCCGTGCTGCGTTTCCGTGACCTGGCCGACCAGTTCAACAACCGCACCCACACCCTCGACAAGTTCTCCGAGGGCTGCACACGGTTCATGCAGGGTTTCATCAAGAAGGTGTTCATCGCCGACACCCTGGCCGTGGTCGCCGACCATTGCTTCGCCCTGCAGAACCCGACCACGGGTGATGCCTGGCTCGGCGCGCTGGCCTACACCGCGCAGCTGTATTTCGACTTCTCCGGCTACAGCGACATGGCGATTGGTCTGGGCCTGATGATGGGTTTCCGCTTCATGGAAAACTTCAAGCAGCCGTACATCAGCCAGTCGATCACCGAGTTCTGGCGCCGCTGGCACATCAGCCTGTCGACCTGGCTGCGTGACTACCTCTACATCACCCTCGGCGGTAACCGCAAAGGCACGCTGATGACCTATCGCAACCTGTTCCTGACCATGCTGCTCGGTGGTCTGTGGCACGGCGCGAACATCACCTACATCGTCTGGGGTGCGTGGCACGGCATGTGGCTGGCGATCGAAAAAATGCTCGGCCTCAACACCTCTCCGCGCAGCCTCAACCCGATCCGCTGGGCGCTGACCTTCCTGTTGGTGGTCATGGGCTGGGTGATTTTCCGTGCCGAGAACCTGCACGTCGCCGGGCGCATGTACGGCGCGATGTTCAGCTTCGGCGACTGGTCGCTGTCGGAACTCAATCAGGCCAGCCTCACCGGTCTGCAGGTCGCAACCCTCGTTGTGGCCTACGTGACCCTGGCGTTCTTCGGCCTACGTGATCTGTACACCAATCAGCCTCCGGTCAAAACAAAACCTGCGGTCAACGTCGAGTCCGATGGCCCTGCCGCAGCGACCCCGGGCCTGATCAAGGCTGCCCCCGGCGAAAACCCGGCGAGCATCCACGAACCTGGCTACACCGTCGGCGTCGACGCCCAGGTGCAACCGGCGTACTGGACGGCGGACTGGTCGCGCTACGTGATGCGCGGGCTGATCCTGCTGCTGTTCATCGCCTCGATTCTCAAACTCTCGGCGCAAAGCTTCTCGCCGTTCCTTTACTTCCAGTTCTGAGGGATCTGACATGACCCGCTCATTACGCATCTTCTACATCGCGCTGTTTCTGGTGACCCTGCTGGTGCTCGGTCTGTGGTCGGTGCGCAGCTTCTTCGGCTTCAGCACCAACGCCGACGCGACGGTGCTCAACGGTCGCTGGACCAAAGCCGTGGAAACCCATTACGACGATGAATTCCCGATCAAGCGTCTGGGCACCAACCTCTGGGCCGCGCTGGATTTCAAACTGTTCAACGAAGGTCGTCCGGGCGTGGTGCTCGGTCGCGATCAGTGGTTGTACAGCGATGAGGAATTCAACCCGATCGTCAACGAAGAGCTGAACCTGCAAGGCAACTACGCGCTGGTCGAAGGCGTGCGCCAGACCCTGAAAGAAAAAGGCGTGAAACTGGTGATGGCGATCGTGCCGGCCAAGGTTCGCCTGTACCCGGAACACCTGGGTGAAGTGAAGCCGGCGAGCATCCACGCCAACCTTTATCAGGACTTCCACGCCCGTGTCGCGGCCGACAAGATCCTCGCCCCCGACCTGCTCGGCCCGCTGCAAAAAGCCAAGCAGAACGGACAGCAAGTGTTCCTGCGCACCGACACCCATTGGACCCCGGAAGGCGCCGAAATCGCCGCCAACACCCTGGCGAAGACCATCGCTGAAAAATTCCCGCTCAGCGGCGAGCCGCAGCGCTTCGTCACTACGCCGGCGGAGAAGGTCACGCACAAGGGCGACCTGCGTCTGTTCCTGCCGCTGGATCCGCTGTTCGAAAACCTGATGCCGGCGCAAGAGCCGCTGCAAAAGCGCAACACCGTGGCCGCTACCGAACAGCCTGCCGGTGACGACGCGCTGTTCGCCAACAGCGAAGTGCCGGTCGCGCTGATCGGCACCAGCTACAGCGCCAACCCCAACTGGAACTTTGTCGGTGCGCTCAAGCAAGCGCTGCACAGCGACGTCGTCAACTACGCCGAGGACGGCCACGGCCCGATCCTGCCGATGCTCAGTTACCTGAAAAGCGATGACTTCAAGAACAGCCCGCCACAGGTGCTGATCTGGGAGTTTCCTGAACGATATCTGCCTGTGAACAACGAAATCGGCGACGCCGACCCGCAGTGGATCGCAGAGCTTAAACAAGCCGGCGCGCGCCAACAAAACGTAGCAATCAACACTAAATCCGAGACGCCCGATCGGGCGCAAAACTGAAAGAGAGGTACACCATGACTTTCACTACAACTCCTCGTCGTCTCGCCAAACGCATTGCTCTGGTCGCTGGCCTCAGCGTGCTGTCGGTCCAGGCCTTCGCCGGTGGTGACGCTGCGCTGTACGGCCCGACCGCACCGAAAGGCTCGACCTTCGTACGGGTCTACAACGCCAGCAACGCTGAAGTCAGCGCCACCGTCGGCAGCACCAATCTGAGCGACGTTGCACCACTGGCCAGCAGCGACTTCAGCTTCATGCCGGGCGGTGACTACAGCGCCAAGATCGGCAGCCAGACCCTGCCGGTAAAACTCGCCGGTGACCATTACTACACCCTGGTCAACAACGCCTCCGGCGCACCGCAACTGATCGAAGAACCGCCGTTCAAGAACAAGCAGAAATCCCTGGTGCGCGTGCAGAACCTCAGCGACAAGCCGCTGACCCTGAAGACCGCCGACGGCAAGACCGACGTGGTGCCGAACGTGGCCGCCAAGGGCCGTGGCGAGCGTGAAATCAACCCGGTGAAAGTCAGCCTCGCGCTGTACGAAGGCGACAAGAAAGTCGGCGACGTGAAACCGGTCGCCCTGGAGCGCGGTGAGGCAGCGGTGCTGTACGTCACCGGCAACGGCAGCAACCTGTCGCCAGTCTGGGTGAAGCGCCCGGTGTCGACCCGCTAAGCACATGAAACCGGGCAGCCGTCGCTGCCCGGCACGGAATAACAACAAGAGTGAAACGACACAGGCTCGTGGCTCTAACCCAATCGATTTTATGGAGTAAACAATATGATTCCGGTGATCTTGTCAGGTGGTAGCGGTTCACGTCTTTGGCCGCTTTCGCGCAAGCAGTTTCCCAAGCAGTTCCTCGCCCTGACCGGCGAACACACACTGTTCCAGCAAACCCTCGAGCGTCTGGTGTTCGAAGGCATGGACACCCCGATCGTGGTCTGCAACAAGGATCACCGCTTCATCGTCAACGAACAGCTGAGCAACCGGAACCTGGAATGCCAGCGCATCCTGATGGAGCCGTTCGGCCGCAACACCGCGCCGGCCGTGGCGCTGACCGCGATGATGCTGGTCAATGAAGGTCGCGACGAACTGATGCTGGTGTTGCCGGCCGACCACGTTCTCGAAGACCAGAAAGCCCTGCAACGTGCGCTGGCCCTGGCCACCGTGGCGGCAGAAAACGGCGAGATGGTGCTGTTCGGCGTGCCGGCCACCAAACCGGAAACCGGTTACGGCTACATCAAGTCCACAGGCGATTCGCTGCTGCCGGAAGGCGTAAGCCGCGTTTCGCACTTCGTGGAAAAACCCGACGTCAAACGCGCCACCGAGTACGTCGAGTCCGGCGGTTACTACTGGAACAGCGGCATGTTCCTGTTCCGCGCCAGCCGCTTCCTCGAAGAGCTGAAAAAACACGATCCGGACATCTACGACACCTGCCTGCTGACCCTGGAGCGCAGCACTCAGGATCCGGACACCATCACCTTCGACGAAGCCACCTTCGCCTGCTGCCCGGACAACTCCATCGACTATTCCGTGATGGAAAAGACCCAGCGCGCCTGCGTGGTGCCGTTGTCGGCGGGCTGGAGCGATGTCGGCTGCTGGTCGTCGTTGTGGGAAGTCAACGAGAAGGACGCCAACGGCAACGTCAGCAAGGGCGACGTGGTGATCCAGGACAGCAAGAACTGCATGATCCACGGCAACGGCAAACTGGTGTCGGTGATCGGCCTGGAAAACATCGTGGTGGTCGAAACCAAGGACGCCATGATGATCGCCCACAAGGACAAGGTCCAGGGCGTCAAGCAGATGGTCAACACGCTCAACGAGCAGGGCCGCAGCGAAACCCAGAACCACTGTGAGGTCTACCGTCCGTGGGGTTCCTACGACTCGGTGGACATGGGCGGACGCTTCCAGGTCAAGCACATCTCGGTCAAACCGGGTGCGTGCCTGTCGCTGCAGATGCACCACCACCGCGCCGAACACTGGATCGTGGTCAGCGGCACCGCCGAAGTGACTTGCGACGAGAACGTGTTCCTGCTCTGCGAAAACCAGTCGACCTATATCCCGATCGCCTCGGTGCATCGCCTGCGCAACCCGGGCAAGATCCCGCTGGAAATCATCGAAGTGCAGTCGGGTTCGTACCTGGGTGAAGACGATATCGAGCGCTTCGAGGATATCTACGGTCGCTCCACCCCGATCGAACGCGGCGTGTCGGTGAAAACCATCGCGCAGTGATCGCTCTGTAATTAAAAGCCCCCGTCCAGCCCGCTGCGTCCCCTATCCGCAGCGGGTTGGGCGGGGGCTTTTTTTTTCGCCAACCTCATTCAGGCTTAGGTAGGATGAAGCTTCCCTGCCCACGAGGTTTCGCGACATGTTCATCGGCGTCTTGTTGGTCATCACCTGGCTGATCCTGCTGTTGCGCTATCCGGCCAAGGCCTTGCCGGTGTCGATGGCTGCCGCTGTCGGCCTCGGGTTGGTGGCGATGTGGGTGGTGTGGCTGGACAATCGCGAGGTCAAGCAACTGGCGCGGCTCGAGTTGCGCATCACCTATGCACCCGGGCAGTGCCCGGCGGATCGCCCGTTGCAACTGAAGATGAACAACGGCAACGACGTGCCGCTGACCGAACTGCGCTGGCATATTGCAGCTTATGCGCCGGGCGACACGGTGAATCTGGCCGACAATCAATACGCCGCCCCACGCTATCGCGGCCCCGGCGAACTGCAGGCCGGCGGTAATTGGGAAGACTGCTTGCCGCTGCCACCGCTGCGTCCCGGTTATCGCCCGCAAACCCTGGAGTTTCGCGCCGAGCGATTGCAGGGTAGTTTCTCCGACTGATCCCCTCCCCTCACACTTTGCACAAGGAATGCGCCATGCCCGTTGCGTTGATTACCGGTTGTTCCAGCGGCATCGGCCGCGCCCTCGCCGATGCCTTCAAAGGCGCTGGCTACGAGGTCTGGGCCAGTGCGCGCAAGGCTGAAGATGTCGCCGCGCTAAGCGCCGCCGGATTCACGGCGGTGCAGCTCGATGTCAACAACAACGCAGCACTGGAACAACTCGCCGAGCGGATCAACCAGCAACACGGCGGCCTCGACGTACTGATCAACAATGCCGGTTACGGCGCCATGGGGCCGCTGCTCGACGGCGGCGTGGCGGCCATGCAGCGCCAGTTCGAAACCAACGTGTTTTCGATCGTCGGCGTGACCCGAGCGCTGTTCCCGGTGCTGCGCCGGGCCAAGGGATTGGTGGTGAATGTCGGCAGTGTTTCCGGGGTGCTGGTCACACCGTTCGCTGGTGCGTATTGCGCGTCGAAAGCGGCGGTGCATGCGTTGAGCGATGCGCTGCGCATGGAGCTGGCGCCGTTCGGGATTCGCGTGATGGAAGTACAGCCGGGGGCGATTCAGTCCAGCTTCGCCAAGAATGCCGGGCACGAGGCCGAACAACTGATCAACGAACAATCGCCGTGGTTTCCATTGCGTGAAGGCATCCGGGCGCGGGCCAAGGCGTCCCAGGACAAACCGACGCCGGCCAGCGAATTTGCCGCCGAGCTGCTCAAGGCTGTGCAGCAAAGCAAGCCGCCACGGCTGATCCGCATCGGCAATGGCAGCCGGGCGTTGCCGTTGCTGGCGACCTTGCTGCCGAAAGGCTTGCTGGAGTCGACGTTGATGAAGCGCTTCGGCTTGCGCGGGCAGCTTTGAAATACAGGGCGTGACGCAGAGCGTCACAGGATGCATTCCCACGCAGAGCGTGGGAACGATCAGGCGAATGGCTACCACTCGGTCTGTCAGTTATCCACAGCGCCCTGCTTCACCACCACGGTGCAGGTAATCCCCGCCGCCAGCAGCACACCTTCCGGCACTTCATCGATATGAATCCGCACCGGCACCCGTTGCGCCAGGCGCACCCAGTTGAAGGTCGGGTTCACATCGGCGATCAATTCACGGCTTTCCGGGTTATCACGATCGTAGATGCCGCGGGAAATGCTTTCCACATGCCCCTTGAGGACTTCGCCACTCATCAGTTGCATGTCGGCTTTGTCACCGACGCGCACGTGAGGCAGTTTGGTTTCTTCGAAGAAGCCGTAGACCCAGAACGAGTTCATGTCGACCACCGCCATTTTCGCTTCGCCGATACGCGCGTAGTCGCCGCGATGCACATTGAGGTTGGTCACGTAGCCGTCCACCGCCGCCCGCACTTCGGTGCGTTTGAGGTTGAGTTCGGCGGCTTCCAGTTGCGCCTGGGCCTGTTGGTAATCGGCCAGTGCCGAGTCTGCGATGTTGCTGGCGTCGTCGCGGTTTTCCTTGGAGATCACCAGGTTGTCCAGATCGGCGCGGCGGTGGGCGTTGACCTTGCGCATCTCCCACGTGGCCTTGCGCGAAGCCACCAGCGACTGCGCCTGTTTCACCGCCAGGCGATAGTGCTCGGGGTCGATCTGCATCAGCAGATCCCCCTTCTTCACCAACTGGTTGTCACGTACCGGCACGTCGACCACTTCACCGGTGACGTCGGCGGCGACGTTGATGATGTCGGCGCGCACCCGACCGTCGCGGGTCCACGGGGTGTTCATGTAGTGCTCCCACAACGTGCGGCCGATCCACAGCGCCAGGGCCAGCACCAGCAGGGTCGCGAGCAGGCTGAAAAACTTTTTCATCAGAACGTTCTCAACGGTAGACAGTCAGCGCCATCGCGCCGAACAGACAGGTAAACAGGCTCAGACGCAACAGCGCCGGGTGCCAGAAGAAGCGATACAGATCGAACCCGGACAAGAATCGATCCAGCGCCCAGGCCAGTGCCGCAGCGACGAAAAACATCAGGGTCATGGTCGGCATGTACACGCCGTGGAAGGCGATTTCACGAGGCATGGGCAAGTCCTTCGGGCTTGGCGATGGCGTAGGCAGCGAGTGGCGATTGCGGGTCGAGCAGCGAGGTGCGGATGAAGTGCAGGTAGCTTTTCACCCGACGCAGCGCCGAGGTATCGAAGTGCGGCGCGAACGGCTCGTCGGTGGCGGCGACACGGCTGATCGCATGATCGACCGCAACCAGTGCGCGCTCCAGATTGCTCGTATTCGGTTGCAGGAACAGCCGCACCAGCGAACGCCCCATGACCCGGATCGCCTGGCGCCATGGCTGGGATTCGGCATACGCCGGATGCACCGGCAGGATCGCCTGTTCCTTGCGCAATTCGATGATCGCGTGGCCGACTTCCAGCACCACGAACATCCAGCGCAGCAGGTTTTTCTGCACCAGCGGCTGACCGGCCGCCAGACCATAAGCCTGATGCATCAGGTCGCGGGTACGGCTTTCGAAGCTCGACGCCAGGCCCTTGAGCTTGCCGCTGATCGCGTACACCACTTGCCCGCGCAGGTCCTGCTCCAGGCGCTGCCACAACCAGCGGCTGTTCGGCGGCAGGATGATCGCCCCCGCCGCCGCGCAGACCAGCATGCCCATGACCATGGCGATGTAGTCGTTGATGAAGGTGTAGGGGTTGTAGATCGTCAGGTTGTCCGGCACCGAACCGGTGCTGAAAAAGATCAGCAGCCCCAGGCCGACACCGGCGTATTGCGGCCGCGATGCGAGGAACGAGCCGAGCACGATCACCGGCGCGAGCATCACGCACAGCAGCGGGAAACCATCGATCCACGGGAAGATGAAAAACATCTCGACGAAGCCGATCAACGCCCCGAGGAACGTACCGCAGGCCATCTGGAACGCCATGCGTTTCGGGTTCGGCGTCGCCGCCGACAGGCCCACGGTGGCAGCGGCAATCAGGGTCATGGTCGCGCCGCTCGGCCACGCGGTGGCGACCCAGTAACTGCCGAGCACGACCAGGATGAACGCGGCACGAATCCCCGATGCAGCCGCCGCCCACCAACTGGTCTGCGGGGTGAACGGCTCGTCCCAGCGTTCGCGCTCGTGGCTGTGATCGGCCAGCGACGCGTGGGTCTGTGCATAACCGTGCAGGTCATCGACGAAGCGATAGAGCAGTTCATACGCGGTGTGGAAATCCAGCAACTCGGCGTCGCTCGGTGCACTCTCCTGGAAGGCCGCCCGCAGACTGCGCACCCGTGCCGGCAAACCTTCCTTGTAAGCTGTCAGCGCCGTCACCAGACGCGCCGCGTCCGGGCTGGTCAGGGCACGACCGCTGAAGCCGTCGAGCACTTCGGCCAGATCCTGCAGGCCCGGCTTGATCGCCGCCACGACATGCTCTTCGTCATTGACGCGCAGACGCTCGAGCAACTGGTGCAAGGCGTTGAACCGGGTGGTGATGCCCATGAACTCGCTGTTCAGGCGACTGAGCCGACCGTTGCGCCGACGCATGTGCGGGTCTTCGAACACGGTCACGCTGCGCAGCCCTTCCAGCCCCACCGCTTCGGCGATGAAGCGCACGTTGCTGGCCTCGAACGCCTCCGGTTTGCTGCGCCCGCGCAGACCGTCGGTGACGAACAGCGCGAACACACCGAAACGCTGATACAAGGCGTTGCGCATCGCCGCACTGGCAGTCTGCGGCAGGATCGCGGCGCTGACCAGGGTCGAGCAGAGAATCCCCAGCGAGATCTCCAGCACTCGCCACACCGCCGCCATGAACGCGCCATCGGGATGGGCCAGCGCCGGCAGGCCGACCATCGCCGCCGTGTACCCGGCCAGCACAAAACCGTAGGCGCGGAAGTTGCGGCAACGGGCGGCGCCGGCCGAGCAGATGCCGACCCAGATCGCCAGCGAGCCGAGGAACAGTTCGGTGTTCTGGGCGAACAGTGAAATCAGCGTCACCATCATCGCCGACCCGGCCAGGGTGCCGAGGAAGCGATAGAAACTCTTGGCGAACACCTGGCCGCTCTGCGGCTGCATGACGATGAACACGGTGATCATCGCTGTGCGCGGTTGCGGCAACTCCAGGCGCATCGCCAGCCACAGGGTCAGGAATGCTGCGATCAACACCTTGAAGATGTAGACCCAGGTCACGCCGTCGCTGCGCGCCCAGTCGAAGAAACCCCGGCGCCATTCCAGGGAGTAGAGCCAGCGCAAAGGTGCGGGCAAGGGAGTCATTAAGGCTTGCTCAGTGGTCGAGGGCTTGAAGTAGGGCCGGGGTTTTCGGTGCGGCGGTCTGTTCGGCAGTCGGCACGTCTTTACCCGCGCCAAGGCCACCGCCCAATGCCGTCACCAGTTCCGCATGGGCACTCAACCGCGCCGCCTGCACCTGCTGCTGAACCTGCTGCTGTTTGAACAGCAGGGTCTGGGCGTTGAGCACGTTGAGGTAATCCGTGAGCCCGCGCTGGTAGGCGATCATCGCGATGTCGTAAGTCTTCTGCGCCGTAGCCACCGATTCGGCGGCGAAGGTCTGCTGCTTGTCCATCGACTCGCGGCGGATCAACTGGTCGGAGATGTTCTTCAGCGCATTGACCAGGGTCTGGTTGTAATGCGCGACGGCGATGTCATAACCCGCCGACGCTTCACCGAGTTCGGCGCGCAGTCGCCCGCCGTCGAAGATCGGCAGGGAGATCGCCGGCCCGACGTTGTAGTTGAGCTTCTTGCCGGTCAAAAACTCCAGCGCACCACCGCCGGTGGCCATGTAGCCGAGGCTGCCGACCAGATCGACGTTGGGGTAGAACCCGGCATGCGCGACATCGATCCCGCGTGCCTGGGCCGCCACTTGCCAGCGACTGGCGACCACGTCCGGACGCTGGCCGAGCAGTTCGGCGGGCAATGCCGACGGCAGTTTCAGTGCCGCGCCGAGGGACAGGGTCGGACGCTGCAATTGCGCACCGGCGCCCGGCCCTTTGCCGGCCAGTGCGGCGATCTGGTTGCGGCTCAGGGCGATTTCTTCGTCCAGTGCATCCAGCTGTCGATGAGTTTCCGGCAGCGGGGTTTCGGCCTGGCTGACTTCGAAGTGCGTGCCGATCCCGCCGTTGAGGCGCTTCTGCGCCAGTTCGAGAATCTGCTGTTGCTGCTTGAGCGTCGCCGCGACGATGTCGCGCTGGGCGTAATGCAACGACAGTTCGATGTAGGCGCGCACGATGTTGTTCTGCAATTCGAGCTGCGCCTGGCGCGCCTCGGCAGCGCTCATGTGCGCGAGGTCCACCGCACGTTCGGTGCTGTTGCTTTCACGGCCCCAGAGGTCGAGGGCGTAGCTGAAACCCAGTGCGGCGTTGTTGTCCCAGGTCGTGGTATTGGCCAGCTCGCCGGGACCGTAGAACTGATCGGTCGGCCAGTTGTGGCGCTTGAGGGTCGACTCGCCATTGATCTGCAACGACTCGGCAGCTTCGGCGACACCGGCCATGGACCGGGCCTGACGCACTCGCGCGGCGGCCATGGCCAGGGTCGGACTGCCTTGCACGGCCAGGTCGATCCAGCGATTGAGTTGCGGGTCGCCGTAGGCTTGCCACCATTGGGCGGTGGGCCAGTTTGCGTCACGGGCGGCGTGGGCGATGGCCTCGTCGGTGGCCAGTTCATTGGCCTCCAGAGCCTTGCCCTGCGGGGCAATCCCTCCGGTTCCGATGCAGCCGCTGAGACCTAACGAAATAGCCAGAACACTGAGCGGCAAAAACGCTCTGTTGATGCGACGCGGCACTGCTGCGAATTCCTGAGGTGGGGGATGTTTCGAGGTGGGCGCAATTCTAGGGGGCGCCCTGAACGGCGATAAGCTGGGTTTTCTGCGAATCTTTGTTACGGTTAACGAGATAATCCCTTGGTCGGGGGTCTCAGCCCCTGAAACTTCGTGTCACAATTTGCCATCTCCCTTGAGAGCACCCCATGGACACTTTGCAAAACATGCGCGCCTTCAGTTGTGTGGCCGAAGCCGGCAGCTTCACCGCTGCCGCCGTGCAACTCGACACCACCACTGCCAACGTCTCGCGCGCGGTCTCCAACCTGGAAGCCCACCTGCAAACCCGCCTGCTGAATCGCACGACCCGACGCATTGCGCTCACCGAGGCCGGCAAGCGCTACTTGCTGCGCTGCGAGCAGATCCTCGCCTACGTCGAAGAAGCCGAAGCCGAAGCCAGCGAAGCCCACGCGCGCCCGGCCGGTCAGTTGAAAGTGCACACCATGACCGGCATCGGCCAGCACTTCGTGATCGACGCCATCGCCCGCTACCGCAAGACCCACCCGGACGTGACCTTCGACCTGACCATGGCCAACCGCGTGCCGGACCTGCTCGACGAAGGCTACGACGTGTCCATCGTCCTGGCCCGCGAACTGCCGGACTCGGGCTTCGTCTCGCAACGCCTGGGCATCACCTACAGCATCGTCTGCGCCTCCCCGGCCTACGTGAAAGCCAACGGCTGCGCACAGAAACCCAGCGACCTGCTGAACCACGCCTGCCTGCGTCTGGTGAGCCCGGTGATCCCCCTGGAAAAATGGGCCTTCGACGGCCCGGAAGGCCAGGAAATGGTCACCATCAACAGCTCACCCTTCCTGGTGAACTCCGCCGACGCGATGAAAACCGCGATCACCAGCGGGATGGGTGTCGGTGTATTGCCGGTGTATGCCGCGATCGAAGGCTTGCGTAACGGCTCGCTGGTGCGGGTGATGCCGAACTACCGCTCGCAGGAACTGAACCTGTATGCGATCTACCCGTCGCGGCAGTATCTGGATGCGAAGATCAAGACCTGGGTCGAGTATCTGCGCGGGTCTTTGCCGGAGATACTGGCGGGGCATCAGGCGGAATTGGCGGCTTATGAGATGAGTGGGAGTCTGGCGGGGGTGCGGGTGGCGAATTAAACACAATGAGCGTTAGCTCGAGTACCGCTTTTGACGTGCCGGCCCCTTCGGCAGGCTGAGTGGAGGGATTCATCCGGGGGTGGGCGCGTAGCGCCGTTCGACGAAGTCGAACACACCGAGAGGAGGTGCAGCGAAGCAAACCGGAGGCGGTGCCCCCGGATGAATCCCGGAGCGAAGGAACTCCGAGCCCAGGCGAGGTGCCGAACGCCGGGGCCCAGCGTTTTGGTTACTTTGGGGCGTTTGCCAAAGTGACTCGCCGTAAGGGCGAAACCGCCAGCCGCAACACCCGCAGAAACGGATATTCACCCAAAACCCCAAAAGCCTGGTCGGCCCAGAGGCCGCCAAGACAACCCAAAACAGAAATGTTAGCTTGCTTGGCAATAAAGCCCCGAAGCCGAGCCCATAGCGATGAAAAAAACAGTTTTGGCCTTCAGCCGCATCACCCCACCCATGATCGAACGCCTGCAACAGGACTTCGACGTCATCGTCCCCAACCCGAAAAACGGCGACATCAACGCCCAGTTCAACGAAGCCCTGCCCCACGCTCACGGCCTGATCGGCGTCGGTCGCAAACTCGGCAAGGCCCAACTGGAAAACGCCGCGAAACTCGAAGTGGTCTCCAGCGTCTCCGTCGGCTACGACAACTACGACCTCGCCTACTTCAATGAACGCGGAATCATGCTCACCAATACCCCGGACGTGCTGACCGAAAGCACCGCCGACCTGGCCTTCGCCCTGATCATGAGCAGCGCCCGCCGCGTCGCCGAACTGGACGCCTGGACCAAGGCCGGTCAGTGGCAGGCCAGCGTCGGCGCACCGCTGTTCGGCTGCGACGTGCACGGCAAGACCCTGGGCATCGTCGGCATGGGCAACATCGGCGCCGCCGTCGCCCGTCGCGGGCGCTTCGGTTTCAACATGCCAATCCTCTACAGCGGCAACAGTCGCAAGACCGGACTGGAACAGGAACTCGGCGCACAGTTCCGCAGCCTTGACCAACTGCTGGCCGAAGCCGATTTCGTCTGCCTGGTGGTGCCGCTCAGCGACAAGACCCGTCATCTGATCAGCCATCGCGAACTGGCGCTGATGAAGCCGAACGCGATTCTGGTGAACATCTCCCGCGGCCCGGTAGTCGACGAGCCCGCATTGATCGAAGCGTTGCAGAACAACCGCATTCGCGGCGCCGGCCTCGACGTCTACGAAAAAGAGCCGCTGGCCGAATCGCCGCTGTTCCAGCTGAAAAACGCAGTGACCTTGCCGCACATCGGATCGGCGACGAATGAAACCCGTGAAGCCATGGCCAATCGGGCGATGACCAATCTGCGCAGTGCACTGCTCGGCGAACGGCCGCAGGATCTGGTTAATCCGCAAGTCTGGAAAGACTGATGACCCACGGGGCTGGAACACTGTTTCCCGGCCCCACCGGTCTTAAACCTGTTTTCTAAAATTGCCTGAAGTTATTCACCACCCTTTTAAACTACACAACTTGAAAACGACTCTTCGCCCAACCCTCTTAGACTCTCTATAGAATCCCGTGAACCATCTGCCAACGGACAGATACTATTCACGGAGAATCAACAAATGACTGGCCTTAAAACCTCCCAACTTATTCGAAGAAGTAAAGTTGCAATCGTTTTCATGGTAGGCATGCTGGGCGCGCTGATTGTTTTCAGCAACGCCACCGATTACGACTCGAACTACATTTACCTTGGCCATATCCTGAGCATGGATACGACAGGCAGCCATTTGATGTACCGTTCGATCAACTCGGAAATGATGCATCACCGGATCTACTGGATGATCATGACACTGGAGACCATATTTACTTCAGCTTGCCTGCTGGGAGGCTATCAACTTGCAAAGAATATAAACGCATCAGACGAGCAGTTTCATGAAGCAAAGAAATATGCCGTACTTGGGTTTCTCGTGGCGTTGTTTGTTTATTACTTCTGCCTGCAAGTCATTGGCAATGAATGGTTCGACATGGATCAGTCAAAAGACTGGAATGCCATGAAGTGGGCACAAAGCATTGTCGACTTTCTGTTACCGGCACTTATATTTCTGGTAATGAAAGTCGACAGTTGAACATTCAGTGTTCAATGTGCAGGTTTGGCGATCATTTCAATAACCGGTTTGGGTTTGCGAAACACCAACACATTGCCCAACATCACCAGCACCAAACCCGCCAATGCCGGCGCCGTCCATTGATAGCCTTCGGCAAAGGCCGAAACGTTCAGCGCCACCACCGGGAACAGCACCGTGCAATACGCTGCGCGCTCCGGCCCCATGCGACCGACCAGGGTCAGGTACGCGGTGAAACCAATCACCGAACCGGGGATGACCAGGTACAGCAGCGCGCCGATGTAGCGCGAGGTCCATTCCATCTCAAACGGAATGCCTTTGACCAGGCACCACACCGACAGCATCGCCGCGCCGTAGGCCATGCCCCAGGCGTTGGTGGTCAGCGGCTTGAGGCCGGCCTTCTGTTGCAGGCTCGACAGCATGTTGCCCGCCGAGAAACACAAGGTGCCGCAAAGCGCCAGACCAAGGCCAAGCAGTGTTTGCGGGCTGGCGTGATGCCCGGCCAGCTCCGGCCAGAACAACAGGCCCAGGCCAAACAGCCCCAGCGCCCCACCCATCAACACATTGCGCGCAATACGTTGGCCGAAGAACACTCGCGCATTCAGGGCGTTCCACAAGGTCGCGGTGGAAAACACCACCGCCACCAGGCCGCTGGGGATCCATTGGCTGGCGGTCAGGAAACACATGAAGTTGACGCAGAACAGGCACAAACCCTGCGCCACACAGATCAGATGTCCGCGCCGGTTCATCGGTTGCAGACGGCGGCTGAGCAGCAACAGCGCAAACAACACCAGCGCGGCGAGGCCGAAGCGATAGACGATCGAAACCGGAATCGCCACCACGCCCAGTTGCCACTTCAGGGCAATCCAGGTGGTGCCCCAGATCAGTACGGTCAACAAATACAACGACAGGTTCATGGCAGACACTCCTTGATTGGGTTTCAGTGTCCGTCCGCGCCATCCGCTCACGCTTGCATAAACTTGCGCTTTTGTCGGGCCGCAGGCTGGCAGCGGAAAATCTACGGAGTAGGATGCAAGGCGTTGAAGAGAACCGACTGACTATGGCTGCCATCGATACCCTGCAAGTCTTTCAAGCATTGAACAGCTCGCCGAACGCACGTCTTGTGCACAGCGCCGAGTTGGGCGACGGCTTGTCTGCCGCTTTGTGGACCAACCACCACGATGCGCAGGATTATGAAGCGCCGAGCCATCACACCCTGTCCTGCTACATCGCCGGCGGCACCGGTACGTTCCGTCGCGATCAACCCGGGCAGAAAGGCGGGCCGGACAAGCTCTGTATCCTGCCGGCCGATCACGAGTCGGGCTGGGTGATCAATGGCGATATCAGGCTGGCACATCTGTATTTCAGCGCCGAACAATTTGCCTTGGGTTGCGTCACGCTGCTGGATCGCGAGCCCCGGGAAATGCAGTTGCGCGAACAGACCTTCCTCGAAGATCCACAACAAGCACAACGCTTCCGGCAGTTGCTTACGCTGAATTGGGACGAACCCGCCGAACGTTTGCTGACCAGCAGCCTTGCCCATGAACTGATCAGCCACACCCTGCTCAGTCAGGTCGGCGTGCGTCAGGGTCTACGTTTGAAGGGCGGCCTGGCGCCGCATCAGCGCCGGCAACTGGTGGAGTTCATCGACAGCCAACTGGCCGAGCCGATCAGCCTCGGGCAACTGGCGGGATTGTGTGCGTTGTCGGAATACCACTTTGCGCGGATGTTCCGGGTGAGCTTCGGTCTTCCGCCGCATCAGTATGTGCTGGCGCGGCGCCTGAGCCGGGCACGGGAGTTGTTGCGCGGGACGGCGTTGCCGTTGGGAGAAATTGCCCTGGCGTGCGGGTTTGCCAGTGCCAGCCACTTCACCAACCGCTTTCGCCAGGTGCTGGGTGGAACGCCCGGCGAGTATCGCCAGGCGTTTTTACGCTGATCAGAACTCCAGCGTGCTCGACAACGAAATCTGCCGCGAATCGCCCATCGACACGAAGAAGCGGCTGGCCGCCGAGGTGTAGTAGGTGCGGTCGAACAGGTTCTTCACGTTGAGCTGGAACTTGACCTTCTGCCCTTCCACCTTGGTGTCGTAAGTGGCGAACGCATCGGCCACGGTGTAGCTCGGCAGCTCGAAATCATTCACTGCGTTACCCGCTCGCTCACCGACATACCGCGCGCCCGCGCCGACCCGCAGTTGATCGCCACCGATCACGCTGCCGAAGTCGTAGACCGCCGACAGCGAGCCGGTGTTCTTAGCCACGTTTTGCAGCTTGTTGCCTTTGTAGTCCGGATCTTCCGTGACCTCGGCGTCGGTGTAGGCGTAGCTGCCGATCATGCTCCAGCGGTCACTGAGCTGGCCGGTCAGGTCCACTTCCAGACCACGGGAACGCACTTCACCGGCAGCGCTGTAAATCGTGGTCGGGCCTTCGGCGTTGGCCACCAGCACGTTGCGTTTCTTGATGTCGAACAGGGCGATGTTGCCGGTAACACGGCCCGGAATATCGAGGCGTGCGCCCAGCTCCCAGGACTTGGCTTCTTCCGGCGCGATGCTGCCGTCGAGCACGGTGCTGCTGCCGCTGAGCGGGGCGATGGTCGAGTTCGGTTTGAACGACTCGGTGTAGCTGCCGTAGAACGACAACGCGTCGGTGTAGCGATACACCAGACCTGCGCGCGGCACCCACTTCTGCCCGTTGCTGTCGGTGTTGGCCTTGAACGGCACACCTTTGCCGGCGTACTGGTCGTATTCCTGGAAACGCCCGCCGGCCACCAGAATCCACTGGTCGTTGAGGTGGATCGAGTCCTGCAGGAACACCGAGTCGCTGCGCAGCAGATCGGTCTGCGCACTGTCCGCCGGGCTGACGGTGGAGCCGGCGACTTCACGACCGTACACCGGATTGACGTAACTGAAGGTGCTCAGGCTTTTCTGGCGGATCAGGTCCGCGCGGTAGATCTTGCGGTACTCGTCGTCGACGCCGAACACCAGGTCATGCTGCATGCCCAGCACGTTGACCTTGCCTTCGAGGCTGGCGGTGGTGAAACGGTCGGTGCTGATCGCGCCCTGGGTGCCGTCCATGCTGCGGGTCAGGGTGCCTTTTTTGGTGTCGATGGCGGTTACGCGGACCTGGCTGGCGTCGTAGGTTTCGCGGTTCCAGCTATAGCCGAAATGGGCTTTCCAGTCGTCGTTGAGTTCGTGATCGGCCTCAAAGTGATAAAGGTCCGAACGCCCTTCCATGTCGTTGAATTTCTCGTCGAGACGCTCGTTGCGCGAGATATCCAGCGGATGGTTGGTGCGCGGATCGATCAGGGTGCCGCGATCAAATGGAGTCAGGAATTCCCGATGCTCATACGCGAACAACAGCTTGGTGCGCTCGCCGTACCAGGCCAGCGACGGCGCGATCAGGCTTTCACGGTGGGTACCGAAATTGCGCCAGTAATCTTCGTCTTCATGGTCCAGCACCATGCGATAGGCCAGACCGGAGTCCCCCAGCGCACCGGTGCTGTCGAAGGAACCGCCGCTGCCGTTCTTGCCGTCGCCGTAGGTCGAGCCGCGCAGGGTCAGGGCGTTGTACTGGGTCAGTTCAGGCTTCTTGCTGACCATGTTGACTACGCCGCCCGGGTCCTGAATCCCGTACAGCAGCGAGGCCGGGCCCTTGAGGACTTCGACGCGATCCACGGTGGCGTTCATGCCACGGCCCTGCACCACCGGCATGCCGTCGCGCATGATCGAGCCGTTGCGGTTGTCGCCGAAGCCGCGGGTCATCACCGAATCCTGGGTGCTGCCCAGCGTGTTGCCCTGGGTGATACCGCTGACGTTGGCCAGTGCATCATCGAGATTGCGCGGTGCCTGGTCGCGAATGACCTGGGCCGGGATCACGTTGACGGTCTGCGGGATTTCCTGGAGCGAAGCCGAGGAGCGCATCACCGAACTGGTTTCCGGTGGCTGGTAACTCATCGGCTGATCGATGACCGAGGTGATGTTCGTCGCGCCGAGGTTCAGCGCGCCAGCGGTCGGTTGCGGTTCGAGTGCCAGGGTATGGCTGTCGGTGCGGCGGAAGGTCAGGCCGGAACCGGTGAGCAATCGTTGCAGTGCCTGTTCGGCGCTCATCTGCCCGTTGACCGCCGGTGCGTTGAGGCCGTACGGCGCTTCGACGGTGTAGACCACGCTCTGGCCGGTCACGCGACTGAAATCGCTCAAGGCCTGCGGCAGCGGTTTGGCAGCCAGGGAAAAACTGAACTGTTTCTGTGGCTGGCTGCTGTTGCTTTCAGCGGCCTGCGCCACGCTCATCGGCAGCAATGCCAACGCCGCAAAACTCAGCGCCGAGGCGCCGAACCACTGTTTGACCGAACCCGATTTTGCCCTGGACTTCATTGCTCATGACCTGTGTAGAACCGCAACGGATGCGAATGACTCGCAGTTTCAGTCACTACACGGATGGCGTCGGGATTTACCTCACCACAAATTTGAAAATATTTTCAGCGCAGGATAATCAGCTTGCCCAACACCTGATGCTGCTCGAATCCCAGAACCCCTTGCAGTGAATTCAACACCGCTTGCGGATCCTTGCTCGGGAAACTCCCGCTGACCTTGCGCGCGCCCAGTTCGTCATTGAGCAACACGATGCGCCCGGGGTAATAACGCCGCAGATCCTGCACCACATCGGCCAGTGTCGACTTGTAGTAAGTCAGCCAGCCCTGACGCCAGGCCAGTTGCGCTTCGCTGTCCACGGCGTGCAGTTTTTGCGCTGAACCTTCGCCATACGCCACTTGCTGGCCGGCGATGAGAATCTGCTGTTGATCATCACGGGATGCCGTCACGCCGACGCGCCCGGACAGCACAGTGACTTGTGCGCCGTGAGGTTGCAGGCGCACTTCGAACTGCGTGCCGAGCACCCGCGCCTGGCCCTTCTCGGCCTCGACCACGAACGGCTCACCGGTGTGGGTCACGCTGAAAAATCCGGCGCCCCGACGCAATTGCACATGTCGCTCGCCGTGACTGAAATCCACGGCGATGGCACTGTCGGCATCCAGCGTGATCCGGGACTGATCGGCCAATGTCACGGTGCGGATTTCACCGGGCGCCGAAACGTAATCAGCGCCCAGATCGTCGATCCAGCGCTGCGGCTGCCAACCGGTACCGAGGCTGATCATCAACAACAGACAGGCCGCCATCGCCAGCGCCCCGGCCCAACGCCGGAGATGCGGGCGGCGTGGCCGGTCCATCGCATTCAGGTAACCCTGCAAGGCGAACGCCTCTTCATCGGCCAGTGTGCGGGCCGGCCCTTCGCTCAATTCCCAGATGACTTGTGCCTGGGCGTAAGCCTCGGCGTGGGCCGGATCGGCATGCAGCCATTGGCTGAAGGTCAGTTGATCGCCGGTGCTCGGGCGGTCGTGCAACAGGCTCAGCCAGGCAAAAGCCGCCTGTTCCTGAGCAGGCGTCGGCGTGACGCGGTCGGTGTGATTCACGGTGCTTTCCCTGGCAGGCGTGGCGCGGGTTCGCGCAGGCTGGCCTTGCAGGCCTCGAGGGCGCGCATCATATGTTTTTCCACGGCGCTTTGGGACAGGCCCATCGCTTTGGCGATCTCGGCGTACTTGCGCCCATGGATGCGATTGAGCAAAAAGATCTGCCGCGTGCGCTCGGGCAATGCGCGCAACGCCCGCTCGACATGGCGCAGATCATTGCCCGCCTCGAGCGCGGCTTGCGGTTCGCTGGCGCTGCTGTCCGGTTCATCCGGCTGCCAGCCTTCGTTGATCCGTACCCGCGTGCCTTCACTGCGCAAATGATCGATGGCGATATTGCCGGCGCAACGCAACAGATAGGTGCTGAGTTCTTCGACCTGCACCAGCGGCCGGCGCCAGAAACGCAAGAACAGATCCTGCACCAGGTCCGCCGCGGTTGCCCGACAGCCGACGCGGCGGTTCACCAAAGCTTCCATTTGCGAGCGCTGGGACAGAAACACCTGCAGAAAATGCGCACGGGCGCCGTGGGGTTCGTCGTCGCGGGACTCGGGCGGATGGCTGATCAGCATGTCAGTTCAAGAACCCTGCGACAGAGAGCGGCAGCGGGCCGGTCATTGCCTGGCTTAAACCCTCTTTCATGCGTAACCCAAGCCCCGAGCAGCGCCGGAGATCGTCGCCAGAATCACACTCGGCACCAACAGTCCGACCCACGCCGACCAGGCACTACGGCAGGCGAAACACCAGAGCACAGCCACCAGATAGACCAGGAACGAGACGGTCATGCCGGTGACGACCGCTTCGGCGCGGTTCAGCGGCAACCAGAGGGTCAGTGTGACACTGGCCAGCGCCGCGACCAGATAGCCGCCGAACACCGCCGCGAGCACCCGCGAAGTGACGGCCAGACGATAGGACAGGGGGAGTTCGGCGAGTTTGGCTTTCATGTTTCGGCCCTGAAACGGTTAACGCCCGGCCAACGAGCCGAGACGACAGATGAGCGATATTAATGATAAATATTCTCATACGCAAAAGAGTCTGATTGCCGGCATACATTCACGGTCATACAATGCGAACCATTCTTGTTCTCTAACGCATCCGCATGCGCCCGGAGTGATGCCGTTGTCGTCCGCCCATCCCGTCGAATCGCTGTATCAGGCCCACCACAGCTGGCTCACCGGCTGGTTGCGGAGAAAACTCGGCTGCCCGGACAGCGCCGCCGATCTGGCCCAGGACACCTTCATCCGGGTGCTGACTGCTCGCGAGCCGCCGGTGATCATCGAGCCGCGCGCATTCCTCACCACCCTGGCCAAGCGCGTGTTGTTCAACCATTACCGTCGCCAGGATCTGGAGCGCGCCTACCTCGACACCCTCGCGCAGATGCCGGAAGTGGTCGCGCCTTCGGAAGAAGAGAAAGCGATCATCCTGCAAACCCTGATGGAGCTGGATCAGTTGCTCGATGGTCTGCCGCGTGCGGTCAAACGTGCCTTTTTACTCGCTCAGGTGGATGGCCTGACCTATCCACAGATCGCCGTTGAACTGGGCATTTCCGTGGCGACGGTCAAACGTCATCTGAACAAGGCAGCGATGCGCTGCTACTTCGCCCTGTGAACCCGCCGATGGATTTTTCATCGCAGGTCGCCGAGCAGGCCGTGCACTGGTTGCTGGAAATGCAGCAGGGCCCGTTGAATCCGCGCCAGCAACAAGCCTGGCAACAATGGATCGACGCCCACAGCGAACATCGCCGCGCCTGGGAACACATGCAGCGGGTCAATTCGCGGTTGCGGGGTTTGTCATCGCCACTGGCCCATGCCGCGTTGAATGCGCCGAAGTCCGGCAGCCGGCGTCAGGCGCTGAAGTTGTTGTTGATTCTCGGCGCAGGTTCGGCGGTCACCTGGGGAATGCGCGAGCACAATCCATTGCCGTCGCTGCTGGCCGATTACTGCAGCCCGGTCGGTCAAAGGCGCAAGATTTCGCTCGGCGCCGGCGGACAGTTGCAGCTCAACACCGCAAGTGCGGCGGATGTCCGGGGCGATGGCCTGATCCGCCTGCTGGAAGGTGAAATGCTGCTGACCGCCACTCAACCCTTTGAAGTGCAAACCGCCCAAGGGCTGCTGAAAACCCAAGGGGCGCGGATCAATGTGCGGCAGTTTGCCGGCCGCACGCAGGTTGCACTGTTTGAAGGTCGGGTCGAGTTGAGCACAAATGGTCGCGCACCGATGTTGCTGCCGGTCGCACGGCAATTGAGTTTCAGCGCCACCTCTGTCGGCGAAGCCAAACCGCTGGACGCCAACAGCGGCGCCTGGGCCGACGGCATGCTGGTGGCCGCGCACATGCGCCTGGATGACTTCCTCGACGAACTCGGCCGCTATCGTCGCGGGCAGCTCCATTGCGATGCGAAAGTGGCTGACCTGCTGATCTCCGGGACTTATCCACTGGACGACAGCGAACGGATTCTCGACCTGCTGGAAATCAGCCTGCCGGTAAAAGTGAAGCGCTTTACCCGCTACTGGGTGACGGTCGAAGCCAAGGTTTGATCCATCGCAAAAAATAAATGAGCCGTTTTTCAGATCTGGCGTGACAGAGAAGGAAAGCCCCCTTGATTCAACCTTCTCAGGACCGTCCTCCATGCACCCCACCCGCCTCACGCCATTGGCCCGAACCCTGCGCAATCTTGTCCTCGGCGCCAGCCTGAGCTTCAGCGCCCTGCCCCTTGCGCAGGCCGCCGACACCAAGGCTTATCACATCGCCCCGTCGTCGCTGGAAAACGCCCTCAACCAGTTCGGCCGTGAAGCCGGCGTGCTGATCTCGTTCGGCTCGCAAGTCACCAGCGGCGTGCAAAGCCGTGGACTGGAAGGCAGCTACACAGCGGAACAGGGTCTGAACGCGCTGCTCGAAGGCACCGGCCTGCAAGCCCGCGCCGAGGGCGGCAACGCCTTCAGCCTGCAACCGTCGAGCGATACGGCGCTGGAGCTGGACACTTCGAAAGTGGTTGGCGACTGGCTGGGTGAAGCTGCGCAGGTCAACGTCTTCGAACATCCCGGTGCCCGTGACGTGATCCGCCGCGAAGAATTCGAACGTCAGGGCGCGACTCAGGCCCGCGATGTGCTCAATCGCATTCCCGGGGTCAACGCCCCGGAAAACAACGGCACCGGCAGCCACGACATGGCGCTGAACTTCGGCATTCGCGGCCTCAACCCGCGCCTGGCTGCACGTTCGACCGTTTTGATGGACGGCATTCCGGTGCCGTTCGCGCCTTACGGCCAGCCGCAGTTGTCCTTCGCGCCGATCAGCATGGGCAACATGGACGCAGTGGATGTGGTGCGTGGTGGCGGCGCCGTGCGTTACGGCCCGCAGAACGTCGGCGGCGTGGTCAACTTCGTGACCCGGGCAATTCCGGACGAGCCGACCGTCAAGGGCGGTTTCCAGACCGAAACCAGCCCATCGTCCAGCCATGACGGCTTCAAGACCAGCGCCAACCTGCTGGCCGGCGGCACCAACGAGAACGGACTGGGCGGTGCGCTGCTGTACTCCGGCACCCGCGGTGGCGACTGGCGCGAACACAGCGACACGGAAATCGACGACCTGATCCTCAAGGGCAAATACCAGCTCGACGAAGCCAACAGCTTCAACGCCATGGCCCAGTATTACGAAGGCAAGGCCGACATGCCCGGCGGTCTGAATGTCGCTGACTACGATGCCGCCCCGTATCAGTCGACCCGCCCGAAAGACCAGTTCTGGGGTCGTCGCACCATGTTCAATTTCGGCTATCGCTATCAGGAAGATCGCCGCGAGTTCACCGCCAACACCTTCTTCACCAAGACGCTGCGCAGCGGTTATCTGGATCAGGGCACGTTCCTGTCGCTGTCGCCTCGCGAATACTGGGTTCGCGGTCTGGAAACCCGTTTCGCTCAAGGTTTCGACCTCGGCCCGACCAGCCATGAAGTCGGCGTCGGCTATCGCTACATCAATGAAGCCGGCCACGAGTTGCGCTATCGCACCCCGATTGCCAGCAACCAATACCCGACCACCAACAGCCGCAACGACCGCGACACCCGTGGCGGCACCGAAGCCAATGCGTTCTTCGTCGATGACCGCATCGACATCGGCAAGTGGACGATCACACCGGGTATGCGCTACGAGATGATCGAGTCGCAACAGACCAACAACCTGACCAACGTCAAATACAAGGGCGACTACAACACCGCGCTGCCGGCGTTGAACGTGCTGTATCACCTGACCGACACCTGGAACCTGTACGCCAACACCGAAGGTTCGTTCGGCAGCGTGCAATACAGCCAGATGCCCAACCGCGTGAGCAGCGGCGAAGTGAAACCGGAGAAGGCCCGCACCTGGGAACTCGGCACCCGCTACGACAACGGCGCGCTGCGCGCGGAAATCGGCGCGTTCCTGATCAACTTCGACAACCAGTACGAAAGCAACCAGACCAACGATTCGGTGATCGCCCGTGGCGAGACCCGGCATCAGGGCATCGAGACCAGCGTCAATTACGCACTGGATGACTTTAGCCCGGCGCTGGCCGGCTTCGATGTCTACGCCACTTACGCCTATGTCGACGCGACCATCCGCGAAGACGGGCCGAACAAGGGCAATCGTGTGCCGTTCTCGTCCAAGCACAAAGGCACGATCGGCGTCGGTTACACCGAAGGGCCGTGGAAGCTCAACCTGGACAGCAGCTTCCAGAGCGATCAGTTCGCCGACAACGCCAACACCTCCAAGGAAAGCGCCGACGGCAGCACCGGCAAGATCCCGGGCTACATGCTGTTCAGCAGCCGCGCCGGTTATGACTTCGGCCCGCAGCTGTCGGACCTGAACGTGGCGGTGGGGGTGAAGAACATCTTCAACACCCAGTATTTCACCCGCTCGTTCGATGACAACAACAAGGGCAAGTATGTCGGTGAGCCGCGCACGGTGTATGTGCAGACATCCGTTGCCTTCTGATAACAACATTCACCTTGCCCTCTCCCCAAGGGAGAGGGGTTTCAAACCCGCCACAAACAAAAACGGGCCTGCAATTGCAGGCCCGTTCTCATTGGGTGACTTATGAAATCAGCGCATCAACTGTTGATCGCTGCCTGTTCGTTTTCCAGAAATTCTTCCTCCAGCAACCGGTCATTCGCCTTTCTTTCGAATGGCACCACAGCGGCTCGCGGCTTGCCCCGCAGTTTGCCAAACAGGTGCTCCAGCGCGTGCTCCAGTTTTTCGGCTGCACCATCGATCGCCTGTTCCAGCGAATCGGCTTTGTGGGTGACGGAAATCGGTTGATGGCCTTTTGGCCGCGCCTCCAGCTGGCAGCGCAAATCATGGGGACCCGGTTTGTCACCGTTCTCGTCGCTCAGATGGACTTCGACACGGGTCAGGTCTTCCTCATAACGGTCGAGCGTGCTCTCAATTGTGGTTCGTACCCACTCCTCCAGTCGTTTGCTGCTTTGAATATGGTTGTCGCTGTTGACTTGGATTTGCATAGTTCATCCCTTATTTCAGCTAGCTCGCAAGAGGCCTTGAACAGGATTTCGTGACCTCTTGATTACAACAATCGGCCCGCTTGACGAACATTTCAACCCCTGAAAAAAGATAAATATTCATACGCAAAAAAAGCCGGACAACCGGGCAAAGCGCTGGTAAGGTCGGGAGTTGGGTCGCCCCGTCACCCTGAAAAATCTGCTCACAATTGGCCATCACCCAACGGGTGCAGGCCACGAAAAATCTCCGCCTCTTCCACCAGCCAGTCATGCACCGCGCGCACGCCCGGATGGCTCAAGGCCCCCGGCGCATAGAGCAAAACATAGCGCTTGTGATTGGGCACCGAAATCCCGAACGGCACGATCAACGTCCCCCGCTCCAGCTCGTCGTTGAGCAGCGTGCGCCGGGCAATCGCCACGCCCATGCCGGCAATCGCCGCTTCGATGGTCAGGTGGTTGCGGTTGAACGTGTGCCCACGCCGTACGTCGGCACCCTCGAAACCGACAGCGTTGAGATAGAACTCCCACTCCGCGTACTCGTAACTGCCGCGCCACGCGGTGATGTCGTGCAGCAGCGGGAAATGCACCAGATCCGCCGGCCCGTGCAGGGGCGGTCGTCCGCGCAGCAGGCCCGGCGCGCACACCGGGAAAATCTGCTCGTCGAGCAAGGCTGTGGATAACAGGCCCGGATAACTGCCGTCGTTCAAGTCGATGGCCAGGTCGAAGTCCCCTTCATGCAACGGTACGCTGCTGTCTTCGGCCACCAGCCGCAGCTGGATGTCCGGGTAACGCTGTTGCAGGCGCGGCAGACGCGGGGTCAGCCATTTGCTGAGGAACGACGGAATCGAACGGACTCGCAGAATTCCGCTGATCATCCCCGCATCGAGACGACGCAACTCCGCATCGATGCTGCCGTAAGCCTCGTTGACCGTAATCGCCAGTCGCTGCCCTTCCGCGCTCAGCTCCACACCCCGTGCGCGACGGTGAAACAGGCGAAAGCCCAGACGCTCTTCCAGTTGTCGGATTTGTTGGCTGACCGCCCCCGGCGTGATGTGCAGTTCTTCGGCACAACGGGTGAACGACAGGTGCCGCGCGGCACAGGAAAACACCTGCAGCCAGACGTAAGTCTGGGCATGCAATTGACGACTCATGGTTTAGTCCTGCTAAAGGCTTACTTAGGAAGTTTCGTTAGTCACGCTGAAGCGAGGTAGGCAGTATCGCCGACATTGCGCTTGTCCTACAAAAAATGGCGGCGATTCCTACTCCATTGCTTGTAAGGCTTTAGCATGGCTATCAGTGTTTTCGATCTATTCAAAGTCGGCATCGGTCCGTCCAGTTCCCACACCGTCGGCCCGATGCGCGCCGCCGCCACCTTCGCCCAAGCCCTGATCGACCAGCATTTGCTGCTGGATGTGAAGCGGGTGGAAATCCGTTTATACGGCTCGCTATCGGCCACCGGCGTCGGTCACGCCACCGACCGCGCAACGGTCATGGGCCTGATGGGCGAATGGCCGGACAGCATCGATCCGTCGACCATCGACCCGCGCATCCAGCAACTGCGGGAAACCGGCCAACTCTGCCTGGCCGGGCAGCGAAACATCGCCTTCAACTGGCAACACGATCTCCTGCTGCTGGACGAGAGCCTGCCCTACCACCCCAACGCCATGTCGCTGACAGCCTTTGGCGAATCTGCCGAGCTGTTCACGCAAACGTACTACTCGGTCGGCGGCGGTTTCATCATCGAAGCGGCCGAAGCAGAGTCCGGTGTAGCGCCGGCCGGTGACGTCGAGTTGCCCTACGATTTTTCCAGCGCCGTCGAACTGCTGGCGCTGTGCAAGCAGCACAACCTGCGGGTCTCCGAACTGATGATGGCCAACGAACGGGCCTGGCGCAGCGACGCCGAGATCCGTCAGGGCCTGCTGCATATCTGGTCGGTGATGCGCGAGTGCGTCGAGCAGGGCCTGCGTCACGAAGGCGTCCTGCCTGGCGGTCTGAATGTTCCGCGTCGTGCGGCGAAATTGCACCGCAGCCTGCTGGAAATCGGCAAGCCGAACGTCATCAGTTCGACTCTGTCGGCGATGGAGTGGGTCAACCTGTTCGCCCTCGCCGTCAACGAAGAAAACGCCGCCGGCGGGCGCATGGTCACCGCGCCGACCAACGGTGCCGCCGGGATCATTCCGGCCGTCCTGCACTACTACATGAAATTCAACCCGGACGCGTCCGACGATGACGTAGTCGCGTTCTTTTTGGGCGCGGCGGCCGTCGGCATTCTCTGCAAGAAAAACGCCTCGATCTCCGGCGCCGAGGTCGGCTGCCAGGGCGAAGTCGGCTCGGCTTGCGCGATGGCCGCTGCAGGTCTGGCCGATGTACTCGGTGCTACGCCGGAGCAACTGGAAAACGCCGCCGAAATCGGCCTGGAACACAACCTCGGCCTGACCTGCGACCCGGTCGGCGGCCTCGTGCAGGTGCCCTGCATCGAGCGCAACGCCATCGCTGCGGTGAAGGCGATCAACGCCACACAAATGGCCCTGCGCGGCGACGGCAAACACTTCATTTCCCTCGACCGGGTGATCCGCACCATGCGCGATACCGGCGCCGACATGCATGACAAATACAAAGAGACTTCACGGGGCGGCCTGGCCGTGAGCTGGGTGGAGTGCTGAGGAGCACTCCCTGACCGCCCGTAACACGTGAGCCCGAGCAAGAATAATAACGAGGCAAAAACGATGACCGATGTACGCACACCTGCTGCCGAAAATCCTGCTGTAGACCGCACACGCAATAACGAAACCGCCCACAAGGGCTGGAGCAAATTCGACACCACCTGGATGCTCGGCCTGTACGGCACCGCCATCGGTGCCGGTACGCTGTTCCTGCCGATCAACGCCGGTGTCGGCGGCTTCTGGCCGCTGCTGATCCTTGCATTGCTGGCGTTCCCGATGACCTTCTTCGCGCACCGGGGCCTGACCCGCTTCGTGCTGTCGGGCCGCTCCGGTGACATCACCGAAGTGGTGGAAGAACACTTCGGCGTCGGGGCCGGCAAGCTGATCACGCTGCTGTATTTCTTCGCGATCTTCCCGATCCTGCTGGTGTACAGCGTGGCGCTGACCAACACCCTGAGCAGCTTCCTCGAACATCAGTTGCACATCGCTCCGCCGCCGCGCGCAGTGTTGTCGCTGGCGTTGATCCTCGGTTTGATGGCCATTGTGCGTTGCGGTCAAAGCGTCATCGTCAAAGCCATGAGCGTGCTGGTGTATCCGTTCGTCGCCGCGTTGTTGTTGCTCGGCATCAGCCTGATTCCGAACTGGAACGGCGCATTCTTCGCCAGCGCTCAAGAACCGATGGAAATGTCGGTGTTCCTCAAGACCTTGTGGCTGGCGATCCCGGTGATGGTGTTCTCGTTCAACCATTCGCCGATCATTTCCGCGTTCGCCGTCGAGCAGAAACAGCGCTACGGCGACCAGGCCGAACGCAAGAGCAGCGGCATCCTCGCCATGGCCCACGGCATGATGGTGGTGACGGTGATGTTCTTCTGCTTCAGCTGTGTGCTGGCGCTGTCGCCGGCGGATCTGGCAGCGGCCAAGGCGCAGAACATTTCGATCCTGTCGTACCTGGCCAATCACTTCCAGACCCCGGTCATCGCCTACGCCGCGCCGTTGATCGCGCTGGTGGCGATCACCAAATCCTTCCTCGGCCACTACATCGGCGCCAGCGAAGGCTTCCAGGGCATGATCGTCAAAAGCCTGCGCGGCCGTGGCCGGGTGATGTCGGCCAGCTGGCTGAACCGTGCGACCGCGCTGTTCATGATCCTCAGCTGCTGGGCCGTGGCGACTTTCAACCCGAGCATCCTCGGCATGATCGAAACCCTCGGCGGGCCAGTGATTGCCTGCCTGTTGTTCCTGATGCCGATGTACGCCATCCGCCGCGTGCCAGCCTTGCGCCAGTATTCGGGCCAGGTGTCCAACGTGTTCGTGGTGCTGATCGGCCTGATTGCACTGTCGGCGATCATCTACTCGGTTCTGCCCTGAAACGGGCCGCAAACGAAGAAGGCGAGCCATGGGCTCGCCTTCTTTTTGGCCGGTTCTGTTGTTCGACAATATTCCCGGCATGTCCCTTGCTACATCGCTGAAGGAGACAGGACCACGGAATGGCCGACGGTCAGGTTTGGCGAACCAACCCGATCAAGGCCGGTCAACAACTGCACGTTCAATCAGGCGGTGACGCATCATGGACAATCCTTTTCAGATCATTACCGATGCTTTCGCGCCGGACTATCAGATCAACCTGAGCATTCAGGGCCTCGACGGCAGCATCATGCTGACCCTTTCCAACAGCGGCCGGATCGTCGCCAAACGGATGATCAGCGCCGAACAGCGCAACGATCCCAAACGCCTCAAGCGACTGGTGCAAAGCATCCAGTTCGGCATCGCCATCGAACAGGGCCACAGCGCCATGGCGATCCTCGAAGCCATGACCCGCGGCGACGGGCTTACCCCGCCGCCGCGGCAGATCAAGGGGCAGCATCGACCCTCGATCGGTCTTTAGAGCTCGCCCTTCTCGATCTCCGGGTGCTCACCGGAACCCGCACCGAGCTTGCGTTGCGGCTTCTCGATTTTCACCGAAGGGAATTGCGACGAAGCGTAACGCACCACCAGGATCGAGAACGCCAGCAGCAGAATCCCGCCGCACAGGTAGATGATGCCCATGTCCGGCGGGTTGTGGTGCGAGACGTTGGAGATCAGCAGGCGCGTCAGTGCGGTGATCGCCACATAGATCAGGAAGCGCACCGGCATGTGGTTGGTCTTGAAATAAATCCCGACCATCGCCCCCAGTTCCAGATAGATGAACAGCAACAGAATGTCATCGATCTTGATGTGCCCTTCCTCGAGCATCCCGAGAAATTCCATCACCGCCGCCCAGGCGGTCACCGCACCAATGGCGAACAGCGCCAGGTAGTGGAAGGTCTCGACGAACAGGTTGCCCAGGGACTCGGCCAGTTGATGCACGTTTTGCCGCAGTTTCTCGGCCCAGTTGATTTTCACGATGAAGGTTCCTTAGCCCGGTTCGAGCGGATGTTGCGTGCTGGACGTGACGGTTATTGCGCACGTACACAGATGCATGCAGAAAAGAGGCCACGCCATCATGGCGAGGCGCCGCGAAACCTGCGCCGTGGCGTTTGGTCGCACCTGTATATAACCGTCGGGCTGACAAAATCCGAATCCGGTCTACATTAAAAAGCCACTACCCAAAGCGCAGGGATTCGCTTATCCTTTTCGCTGTATATAGATACAGTAGTCGCAAAGACAACTTAATGTGAAGGCATGTGAGGTGGTGAATGGCCGTCGAAGTGGTATACCGCAGCAGCCGAGATCTGGAGCGCTTGTTCATGGATAAAGCCGAAGCTGACCGTCATGACAAAATGCTCGAACTGGCCGAACTGTTGGCCGAAGTGCTGGAAAAAGCCGTTCCTTCGTTGAGCGAGCAGCAAGTGGAAGAAGTCGGGATCTACATGGCGAAGAACCGCGATGTGTTTGCCCGGGCGTTCAAGAGCCAGCCTGATGCCCTGTCGGAGCTGATCAACGCACCGGCGGCACCGGTTGTAGCGACCGAGACGGCGGACGCAGCCGAACCTGCAGAAGCCCCGGCCAAACCCGCCAAGGCGGCGAAGGCTGCGAAGTAATCGACACCTGAATTGACGCCTCTGAATTGAATAGCCCCTGAGTTGAATGACTCAGGGGCTTTTTCATGTCTGGAAGAAACTCAGCGGTACAACACCTTCTCCGCCAGCTCGTCCGCAACCCGCGCCGGTGAACGCTTTTCCGCCTGGGCGTGAGCAAACACTTCGGTCAGCCGCGAGCTGATCTTCGACAGGTGCGCGGTGATGGTGGTCAGCTCTTCGCCCCGGTGCTTGAGGGAAACGTAGATCAGGCCGCCGGCATTGATCACGTAGTCCGGTGCATACAGGATGCCCCGCCGCTCCAGTTGATCGGCCACATCCAAATGCGTCAGTTGATTGTTGGCCGACCCTGCCACCGCCGAGCAGCGCAACTGGGTCACGGTGTGGCTGTTGAGCACACCGCCCAGGCCGCACGGCGCAAGAATGTCGCACGGCGTGCTGAGCAAGGCGTCGTTGGCAATCGGATGAGCATTGAGCTGTTCCATCGCCAGTTGCACCTTGCCATGGTCGATGTCGCTGACCAGCAGTTCGGCGCCGGCGGCATGCAGTTGTTCGGCCAGTGCGTAACCGACATTGCCCAGCCCCTGAATCGCTACGCGCAAGCCTTCGAGGTTGTCGCTGCCCAGCCGCGCCATGGCGGTAGCGCGGATGCCGGTGAACACGCCCATCGCGGCATGGGGTGCCGGATCGCCGGCGGAAGTGGTGCTGGTGACATGCTGGGTCTGCTGGGCGATGCAGTCCATGTCCGCCACCGAAGTGCCGCTGTCGATGGCGGTGATGTAGCGGCCGTCGAGTTGATCGATGCAACGGCCGAAGGCTTCGAACAAGGCGCCACGGTTTTCCACATGGGCCGGCCGCACGATCACGGCGACGCCGCCGCCCTGGGCCAGACCGGCCAGCGCGGCCTTGTAGCTCATGCCCTGGGCCAGGCGTATGGCGTCCGCAACGGCAGACTCGTCATTCGGATAGGCAAGATAACGACACCCGCCCAGGGCTGGCCCGAGGCGACTGTTATGGATGGCAATGACCGCCTTCAATCCGGACACCGGATCAACGCTAAGGTGCAGCGATTCCAGGCGAGTGCTTTGCATGAGAGCGAACATCGGCAGGCTCCCGAATCACTTCTGGTAGTCGCCAGTATAGGCTTGCGCCCAAAAATTGCTGAAGCGCACGGGAATAAGGCCCGACAGCGACCAATGCGTTGCGGCATAACCCGATGGCAGAGCGGCGCGGCACTGGACGAATGTCAGAGACGGGGCTAAAACGAGGCATTCTCCGGAGATTTTGATGAGTCCGCGCCAACGTTTTTTCGACTGTCTGCACCGTTCACCGCCCGCGCTGCTGGAGGCAGCGTTGTGGATGGCCGCCGAGCACGATAAGCACGTCGATCCCGATGCGCTGTTGCAGGATTTCATCGAGCTGCAGCAACGGGTCAGCTTTGGCTTGCCGTTGTTGCCGGTCAGCGAGCTGGCGCAACCGTTGCTGCGGCGCATGGTCGAGCTGGGCTTCGCGCAAGACGATTTTGCGCCAGTGCGCCCACAGGCCGCGCTGCTGAACAAGGTGTTACAGACCCGCCGCGGTCAACCGCTGGCCCTGGCGCTGATTGCTCTGGAACTGGCCCGAGGCCTGGAGATTCCGCTGGTAGGCGTGAACTTCCCCGGGCATTTCCTGTTGAAGGTTCCCGGCGCCGATCACCTGCTCGATCCGTGCGGTGGACGGCGCCTGTATCCGAACGATTGTCGCGAGTTGCTGCATCGCCAATACGGCCACCAGATGCAACTCAACGCCGACCACCTGCTGACCGCCACGCCGCTGCAAATGCTACAGCGCCTGTCGCGCAACCTGCGTCAGTTGCATTTGACCCACGACGACTACATCGCGGCGCTGATCGATGCCGAGCGTGTGCTCGAACTGGGTAATGCCAGCGTCGCCGACTACCTGGCCCGAGCCAGCCTGTATCAGCGCCTGGACTGCCCGAACGCCGAACGTTTCGACCTGGAACACGCGCTGCTGCTCAGTGACGACCCGATTCAGCGGCTTCGCCTGACGGAGCGGCTGGGGCATCTGCCGCCCAACTCAGTCGTCCACTGACCGGCGAACGCACCTGAATGATCAGCAACGCCGCGATCACGGCCGGAATCGCGCAGAAGAAGAAAATCTGCTGCACCGGAATGTGCATCGCCAGCAATAGGCTGCCGAACAGCGGCCCGAGAATCGAGCCGAAGCGCCCTACTCCCAGCGCCCAGCCGGTGCCGGTGGCGCGCACATGGGCCGGATAGAAATTGCTGGCGAAAGCATTCAGCGTCAGTTGCCCGCCGATGATGCAGAACCCCGCCGCAAACACACAGGCCACCAGATAACGCGGGTTGTCGTGATTCAAGCCCAACAGAATCGTGCACAGCGCTGCACCGGCCAGCACACCGGACAGCAGACGCACTTTGCTTTTCAACCGATCAGCGAACCATGCCATGCAGATCGCGCCCAGCGTACCGGCGAACAGGAACATCGACGTCACCAGGTTCGCTTCATTAAGTTTCAGGCCACTTTCCAGCAGCAGTGACGGCAGCCAGCTGATCATGAAATACAGCAGGATCAGGCTGACGAAAAACGTCGCCCAGATCAGCAAGGTCGGACGCGCATAACCGTTGCGGAACAACTCCACCACCGTCAGTTTGCTGCCCTGCTCCCGCTCGTTTTGTTCGACCGATGCAGCGGGTGGCTGCCAATCCGGCAGCATTCGCGCGGTGACCTTGCGCAGGCGTGCATACGGTGGAGCATCACACAGCAGTCGTGGCAAGGACTCCGGCAGCATCCACCAGAGAAACGGAAACAGCAGCAACGGCGTGACACCGCCGGCGAGGAATACCGCCTGCCAGCCAAAACGGTCGATGAACCCGGCCGCGACAAAACCGCCCGCCGCACCACCGAAAGAGAAACCGCAGGCCGCCAGCGTCACCATTAGCGTACGCAGGCGCGGTGGCGAATATTCCGACATCAACGCCATGGCGCTGGGCATTGCGCCGCCCATGCCGATGCCGCAGATGAAGCGCGCGATCATCAGGGTGTTCAGGGAATCGGCGAACACCATCAGCACGGTGAGGCTGGCATAGATCAGTACACAGGCGAGCAGAATCCGCCGTACGCCGAAACGGTCGGCCAGCGGCGTCACGGCCAGCGAGCCAAGCGTCAGGCCCAGCAGGTTGGCGCTGAACACCGGGCCAAACGCCGATTTCTCCAGGCCCCAGTCCTGCGCCAGCGCCGGCACCACGTAACCGAGCACCTGGGCGTCATAACCATCGGTGACCAGCAGCAAGGCGAGAAGAATCAGGAGCAACCACTGAAAGCGGGACACAGGACGGGCGTCGAGTGCCGCCCGGAAGCTGGCAATCTGGTTGTGCATCGCAAGGTACCTGTTTTGTTTTTATGATTTTTGGTGCCGCAACGAGAGCCTTGTGGGAGCGAGCCTGCTCGCGATGACGGCGGCACATCCACGATCGATGTGACAGAGATACCGCTATCGCGAGCAGGCTCGCTCCCACAGGGGTTACGGGGTGTCCGGCTGGTTCGCCGGATGCGCCGCAACGAACGCCGGATGTTCGGCCGCCAGCGCGGCCACGCGACGAATCCGTGGATACGCCTCAAGCGAAACATTGAAGCGCTCGGCCGCGTACAGCTGCGGAATCAGGTACACGTCAGCCACGCACGGCCACTCACCGAAACAGAAGCCGCTGTCACCGATCAACTGCTCCACCGTCGCCAGGCCCTGACCGATCCAGTGAGCGATCCACTCGCTGACCTGCGGCTCGTCATGCCCCAACCCGCGCAGGCGATTGAGCACGCTCACGTTGTGCAGCGGATGCACGTCGCAGCCGATCACCGCCGCTACGCCGCGCACCTGGGCGCGGGCAACGAGGTCTTCGGGCAGCAACGGCACCTGTGGATAACGTTCTTCCAGGTACTCGATGATGGCCGGCGACTGAATCAGCAACTTGCCGTCGTCAGTACGCAGCGCCGGCACGCGGCCCTGGGGATTGATCGCCAGATACGCCGGTTGCCGATGTTCGCCACCGGGCGGTGCGATCAGGTTGACCGGCAGCGCCTGATAGTCGAGGCCCTTGAGTGCCAGCGCGATCCGCACCCGGTACGACGAGGTGGAACGGTAATAGGTATAGAGATCCATGAGCCGCTCCTGTCAGCGTGCCGCCAGCACGGTGCCACGGCATTCGCCGAAACCGATGGAGGCAAAACCTTCGCGGGCGCAGCGGGCGCGCAGGATGATTTCGTCGCCGTCTTCAAGGAACTTGCGCACTTCACCGGACGCCAGTTCGATTGGCTTTTTACCGCCCTCGGTGATTTCCAGCAGGCTGCCAAACTGGCCGTTTTCAGGGCCGGACAAGGTGCCCGAACCGAACAGGTCACCGGCCTGCAACTGGCAGCCGTTGACGCTGTGGTGCGCGACCATTTGCGCGACGGTCCAGTACATGTAGCGGGTGTTGCTCAGGGTCAGACGATGGGCTGGCAGGTTCTGCTCGCGCATCTTCTCGGTGAGCAGCAGCACTTCCAGCTCGATGTCGAAACCACCGCCATCCTGATCGCGCTTGTCGAGCAGGTACGGCAGCGGCTGCGGATCGCCTTTCGGACGCGCCGGTTGCGCGGTACGGAATGGCGCCAGCGCTTCGGCGGTCACCACCCATGGCGAGACGCTGGTGATGAAGCTCTTGGACAGGAACGGGCCCAGCGGCTGGTATTCCCAGGCCTGGATGTCACGGGCCGACCAGTCATTGAGCAGGCAGAAACCGGCGATGTGTTCGGCGGCATCACCGATGGCAATCGGCTCACCCATTTCGTTGCCCTGGCCGATCCAGATCCCCAGTTCCAGCTCATAGTCCAGTCGAGCGCACGGACCGAAGGTCGGCTCGGTCGCACCGGCCGGCAGGGTCTGGCCTTTCGGGCGGCGCACGTCGGTGCCGGAGGCGCGCACGGTGGACGCGCGACCGTGGTAACCGATCGGTACGTGTTTGTAGTTCGGCAGCAGCGGGTTGTCCGGACGGAACAGTTTGCCGACGTTCTGCGCGTGCTCGATACCGACATAGAAGTCGGTGTAGTCACTGATGCGCGCCGGCAGGTGCAGCTGGCAATCGGCGGCCAGCGGCAGAAGTTTCGCGCCCTGGGCTTCAATGTCGCCGCGATGGGTGCTGCCCTCGCTAAACAGTTCCAGCAGACGCTCGCGCAGGGCGACACGAGCGTCGCGGCCGAGTTCGAAGAATGCGTTCAACTGACCGCCGTGCATGGCCTCGACTGCGCTACGCGCGGCACCGTCGAACAGCCCCGCCTCCAGCGCCACCTGCAGGTCGAAGATGTGCTCGCCAATCGCCACGCCCGCGCGCGGCGCGGAGCCCTTGCTGCTGAACACGCCCAGTGGCAGGTTCTGCAACGGGAAATCGGTGTGGCCGTTGGCCGAAGCGACCCAACTGCGGGTGATGGAATTCTGAGTCATGGGTTATCTCCGGGTCGGGTCGAACGTGGCGGGCAGCGTGGCCCAGCAGGCGTCGTAAGTGGGTTGCAGTTGCGGGCAGTCGAGGGCGAAGCGGCTTGGACGCAGCACCTGGCTGGTCTCGAACATGAAGGCCATGGTGTTATCGATCTTGGCCGGTTTCAGGTCCGCGTTGATGGCTTTGGTGCAGGTCTCGCCGTCCGGGCCGTGGGCGCTCATGCAGCTATGCAGTGACGCTCCGCCGGGCACGAAACCTTCGGCCTTGGCGTCGTATTCGCCCTGGATCAGGCCCATGAATTCGTTCATCAGGTTGCGGTGGAACCACGGCGGACGGAAGGTGTTCTCGGCCACCATCCAGCGCGGCGGGAAAATCACGAAGTCGAGGTTGGCCAGACCGTGGACGCTGGTCGGCGAAGTCAGCACGGTGAAGATCGACGGGTCCGGATGATCGAAACTGACGGTGCCGATGGTGTTGAAGCGGCGCAGGTCATATTTGTACGGCACGTTGTTACCGTGCCAGGCGACCACGTTCAGCGGCGAGTGATTGAGTTCGGTGCCCCACAGCTGGCCGAGGAATTTCTGCACCAGGGTGGTCGGTTGTTGCAGGTTTTCGTAGGCGGCGACCGGGGTCAGGAAATCCCTTGGGTTGGCCAGACCGTTGCTGCCGATCGGCCCCAGATCCGGCAGGCGCAGCGGCGCACCGTGGTTCTCGGCGATATAACCGCGCGCCTGCGCATCGAGCAGTTCGACACGGAATTTCAGGCCCCGTGGCAGCACGGCGATTTCCAGCGGCGCCACTTCCAGCACACCGAGTTCGGTGGCGATGCGCAGGCGCCCCAGTTGCGGCACCAGCAGCAGCTCACCGTCGGCGTTGAAGAACACCCGCTCCATCGAACGGTTGGCGCAGTAGTGGTAGATGCTGATGCCGGCAGGTTTTTCGGCAGCGGAATTGGCCGCCATGCTTACCAGTCCGTCGATGAAATCGGTCGGTTCGGACGGGATCTCCAGCGGGTTCCAGCGCAGGCGATTCGGGGTGACTTCACCCAACGGGCCGCCGGCCAGTTGCCGCTCCAGTTTGACGAATGCCGGGTGGTTGGCCGACGGCTGGATCCGGTACATCCAGGTGCGCCGCGCTTCGCTGCGGGTCATGGTGAACGCGGTGCCGGAGAACAGTTCGGTGTACAGACCGTAAGGGGCTTTCTGGGGGGAGTTCTGGCCGACGGGCAGTGCGCCGGGCAACGCTTCGGAGCTGAATTCGTTGCCGAAACCGGACTGGTAAGCCAGGGCTGAATCGAGGTTCATGGAGCCTCCTGAACAGGGAGTCGGCATGGCCGGACGCTCTGGGTCGGAGGTCTTGGCACGCCGGGGTTATTTTTATCGTAATTCAATTACGCATAACGTAATTTGCTCGCTATCCAGCGTCAAGCTATAAAGACGCCCATTCGTTCCGGGACACGGCAGCACCATGGAAAAAACCAGCGACAGCAACGGCAAACAGAAAGTCCGCTCCGCCGAAGTCGGCACCGACATCCTCAAGGCCCTGGCCGAGTTGTCGCCGTCCACTTCGCTGTCGCGCCTGGCCGAACATGTGCAGATGCCGGCGAGCAAGGTTCACCGTTATCTGCAGGCCTTGATCGCCAGCGGGTTCGCCGAACAGAACACCGCCACCAACCATTACGGTCTTGGCCGCGAAGCGCTGCGTGTGGGTCTGGCCGCACTCAACAGTATGGACGTGCTGAAAGTCGCCGCCCTGCCGCTGGCCGAACTGCGCGACGAGCTCAACGAAACCTGTTTCCTGGCGGTCTGGGGCAATCAGGGCGCGACCGTGGTGCACATCGAACCGGCGGTGCGCGCGGTGACGGTGGTGACGCAATTGGGCTCGGTGTTGCCGCTGCTCAGCTCTTCGACAGGTCTGGTGTTTGGCGCCTATCTGCCGCACCGGGAAACCGACGAATTGCGCGAACAGGAAATCGCCAGCGGCGGCCATCCGCTGGCGGACGAAAAGGCCTATGCGGCGTTGTGCGAACAGATCCGCGAACGCGGTCTGCATCATGTCCACGGCTTGCTGATGCCCGGTGTCGATGCGCTCTCGGCACCGGTGTTCAACGCCCTCGGGCAGATCGCGGCTGTGTTGACCATCGTCGGCCCGACATCGCTGTTTCACGCCGACGAAAACGGCCCGGCGGCGCAGCGGTTGCTGGCGGCGACGCGGGCCGTGAGTTGGCGGATGGGGTATCAGCCGGAGGAACGGACGTCCTGACCGTTATCTGAGGTAAGTCCGGCTGACAAAGGAGTCTGGTTCATCGAGAACTGACTGAATGATCTCCAGCGCCTGCAACGGAAGTCTCTTTTGCCCGGTCGCCTGAGAGAAGAACTTTTCGACCGTGTAGACATCACCCAACAATCCGATGAGATCCTTCTGCGCTTTCGTTGGAGCCAAACGGCTATAACCGGCCTTGCCCAACGATGCCAGTTCGACCAGCGCCCAGAAAAAATGCACCTGTGCCGTTGCACGGTCGCCATCGTTGTAAGCCTCGGCCGCTTCCCACAGGTTTTTTGTCAGCAGTGCCACGCCCATCGCAATACCCACTGGCGGAATCACTATGCTGATGGCCGTGGCGGCGGCCTCCACCGCATTGAAGACCAGTCTGAAAACGATTTCGTCGAGACTTTCGGTTTTCTCGTCGACATCGGAAAGGGTCCGCTGGATCAAACCGTCGAAATCACCGCTGAAATCAGTGGCTCGCGAAAACGGCTGAACAACCGGTGCCTCGGTGAAACTTCTCAATTGTTCCAGATCGGTGATATAGGTCCCGACCACTGGCTGATCCTTGTACCTCACCCGCTTGTAGAGATACTGCCCAAGTCCCAGAGTCTTGACTGCCGGAACAAACTCCGAATACGGCCGGATCAAACGACCGTCGGGTGAATCCGGGGTAAAAAGGTAACTCTCGAACGGCCCTGCGCTTATCCCGCGAAGAACAAAGACTCCCACGACCGGTCGATCCCGGATATGGAGCTGGAACAGCCCCGGCGCTTCGAACGGAATGGAAAACAGCGGGCGGGTATCGACCTTTTCGCCGGCAGCGATGATCCGCAAGAGCTCATCGAATTGAGCACTCTTCAGGCGTCCGTGAAAGCACTCGTGAAGCACACCGATCTGCATCTGGCGGAGTGAAATTTCCTTGTGAAGCTGTCGCTTGAATGCACCTTTTGGATGAGTGGGATCGAGGTACTCCTTCGTCAGCATTTCAATATATTTTTCACCCGGACGCAGATGTTGCGACCACTTGGCAATGTGGCGGATATCCAGTTTTTTGACCGGAGGATGGGCGGAGTCAAGGGTGTAACGCGGATAACTCCAGGGCGAGCCGGCATCGTTGGCATAAAAATGGGTTTCGGTGATGATCAACTCGGTCAACGTCATTTGCCGCTGCGGATCGACGTCCACGTAAATCAGGTCGGGATTGACGTGGGTCTCGTCATCTTCTCCCAGGATCTGTTCGACACGTTCCTTGATCAGCTCAAAACAGAACCGCTCATAGGTGATCAGCCCCCCTTCACGCACCGCCAGCGTCTGCAATGCCTTGAGTTCGCAATGGATGCGGGCAAACCGCTGGCGCTGCTCAACCGGCGCGGTTCGGTACCCGTAGGGTCTCTGGTTTTCCTCTTCAGAAATTCTCCAGGTTCGTTCGTTTTCCACAATGCCATTCAATACTTCATCGGCAAGGTGTGGGGTGGGGGCTGGAATGATGCCTTGCCAGAGGGTCGGCATCTGCTCGAGCCTTTTCAGAAAACCGACAATCTGGTCGCGGTTCAAGGCATGAGCACGGGAGGCGATGAAGTCGCGTCCTGCCGGTTCTCTGGTCCAGTCGATCACGGTGATGTCCACCTGACGCCGGCTTCGGCACTCGTACCACGTCTGACCGCCGGGTGAGTACGGCGCGTACAGGAACATTGGGGTGTCACGCCCCTCGCGAAACCCGATCACCAGCATCTGTGCCAATGGTCGCGTGTTGTCGAGAAACCGGATGCCATCGATCACGAATGCACCGTCGCCTGTCACCGCACGCTGGATGCTCGAAAGATTGTCGTCGTTGCTGAGGTGGCCTTGATAACGAGCCTCCAGTGCGCTCAACAGCAGGCTTTCTCGCAATGCGCCGGCCATCGCCGCAATGACATCGGCACGCTGGTAACGCTTGCCCAGTTCCGCGCCATAGCGCGATCGGACATCATGAATCAGTATTTCCTCCAGCCATTGCTGGTTGAGCCCGGGAGGAAGATCCCGCCCCTTGAACGAAACGACAGCCCTGCGTCCTTCTTCATGCAAACCGAGGATGAATTGCTCGGTCAGCGATCGGATTTCTTCCTGCACAACTTGCCGGGTCCCCACCGCGAAGGTGTAGCGGGATGTGCACTGGATCTCATCGGCATCGAACGCATCTCCGAACTCCAGATGCAAAACCTGATTGACCACATGCCGGGCATACTCTTTGAGCGACCCGAAAGGTGCCAGTAGACCTTGAAGATTTCCCTCCTGAATGGCGGATGCCCTTTGTCGCTCGAAATAGGCATTTCGAACATCGGGATCAAGTCGATCGAGCCACAACGGCTGACTACCGAGCATGTGCTTTTCATTCAATGCAATATTCAATTCATTCACCTTGGCAGTTGATGGAAACCCAGGCCTCGCCTGTTCTTTCCAAAAGCTATCCAAAGCAAAAAAATCAGGACAGCCGACAACCACCACAAGGCATTTGTAGCCTTTCCCATATATTTCCGATGAGCCGAAAACCGACAATCCTCAACGACACAAACCCAATACTCTTGCCCGCGCCACGGCATGCGTACGGCGCTCAACACCCAGCTTTACGTGGATTCGCCTGACATGAGTCTTTACCGTGTGCAACGAGATGAACAATTTGTCGGCAATTTGCCGATTGGAACTTCCCGATGCAATCAACTCCAGAACCTGCGACTCTCGCAGGCTCAGTGAGCTTTCATCATCACAGTGAGCCGCAAGTTTCCTGTCGGGTGTCGAATCGGGCCAAAGTCCCGGTGCTCGTTCCGCAAACTTCATCAACAATCGCGGCAAGCTGAAATGACTGGCCAATGCCCGGCCTCTTTCAAAATATTGCCGGGAAGATTCCAGGTTTCCGAGCAACGAAGCCACCTCGCTCATTGCCAGTAACAGCTCGGCTTCAAGCGCAATCATCCGGCTGGCGTGAGCCAGCTCGATCAAACATTGCAAACGCACCATTGGCTGATGCGCCTGATGCAACCGGGTCTCGGCCAGAATCAGCAAACACTCGATGCGTGGAATCAGCTCAAGCGTCGCCGGCGGTGCCTGCCGTGCACGTGAGCCACGATAATGTCTGAGCACCCGGCTCAATGCCTCGTGAGCCAGTTCGGGCCGCCCTTGCTGCAGCCATAATTCGCTGCTGACCTGCAACAGGACGCCGCGATAAACCGTGTCCGGAATCTGTCGCTGCTGCATTAACCGTTCGGCATCACGCAGGCGCATGAAAGCCTGTGGGTAATCGCCCTGATCGGCGGCCAGTTGCGCTTGGCCGAGAAAGCCGTAAAGCACTCGTTTGTCAAAGCTGCGCAGACAGTCGTCGAGTCCCTGCTGAAAGTGCTCGGCCGCCCGTTCCGGTTGCCCCATGCTCAGCGCCAGTCGCCCTCGACGCAGGGCAATGCGCCCCAGCAGCGGCGTCGGTCGCTCGACGGACGAGCCGAGCATTTCGCAAAGGCCGGCCAGCAGTTCTTCGGCTCGGGCAGACGCCCCTCGTTGCTCCAGCAACTGGGCGTGATCAAGTTCCAGCAACGCCTCGAACAGCAATGAACCTTCAGCCCGAGCCAGGCAAAGGGCTTCACGATTGATCGAATGCGCCAGCTCCAGATCGCCACACAGCAACGCCTGCTGTGTACGTCCCGAGAGACACAGCAGACGCGCCGTCCAGGCCTTGGGCGACAGATCGATCAAGGCTTGCTCAAAGTGCTCACGCGCCTCGTCCATCCGTCCTTGCAGATGCAACAGCCAGCCTTGCTGAGCCTGCCAGCGGGCGATCAGTTGCCGTTGCTGGGCAGCCGACGGCGGCGGCAAAAAACGCGACAGTTGCCCGATGCAATCCGCCGCTTGGGCAAAGCGCCCGGCGAACAGCAACGCAGCCGCAATCAACCCGACCAGTTGCGCCGAACCCAACAGCAGTTCCTCGCCGCGTTGCTCATAAAGACGCAGTAACAGCACGACCGTCTGTTCCTCGAACAAATGCTCGAAACTGAAATGCTGTAACAGGCTCACTGCGACCTCGTACTCTTCAGCCAGCAATGCCTGCTCGAAAGCACATTTCCAATGTTGTCCGGCGGCAAACCACTGACAGGCCCGGCGATGCCAGGAACGCCCGGCAGGCCACGGTTCGTCACGCATCAGGCGCGACAGTGGAGCACATACCTGCAACCAGTCCGGAGATCCATGCCAGGGTTCGATGAAACACCCGAGGGTTTGCAGACTGCGCATCCATTGCGCCCCGTCCCCGGCACCGAACAGGTGATCGCACAGGCCGGCATTGAAGCGCGGCAAATGCGCCAGCACCCGCCAGGCTTCAGCCAGTTCCGGGCTCAGGCCGCTGAACAGTTCGTGTTGCAGGTAGTCGAGCAAGGTGTCCATGCGTTGCTGCGGCAAGGTCTTTTGCGACCAGTCGCATTTTTGCATCATCAGCATCCGCACTCCGGCGCACCAGCCACCGCTGCGCAGATGAATACGAGCAGCCACGCTGTCGGCCTGGGCCGGCGGCAAGTGACGCAACACTTGGGCGATTTCTTCCCGGGTCAGCGCCAGCGTCGCACCTTCACATTCGTACAAGGCATCATCGAGCAGCAGACGCGGCCAGTTACAGGGTGGACGCCGCCGCGTACCGATCCACCATGTCATGGCCGGACTGCTGATCGCCAGCATTCGGTCGAGCAGTGCATCCAGCGCAGGTTCCGGACTCCGGCAGTAATCGTCGATCACCACCCAGGTTGCTGAGGACCGTCGCGCCAGTTCATAAAGCAGCGAAGCCTCGTCCGAGGCCGTCAGTCCCATCGCACGCGCAAGCCGTTCGCAAAATTCACCGACACTCAAGGACGCCCCTGCCAGCGGCAACCAGCAGACGGTGCAATTGACGGGAGCCTGCAGCAGGCACTCGGTGAGCAGTGCGGTTTTACCGCTGCCGGCCGGCGCGCAGATCAGTTTGACCCGGGCCGCCGAATCGAACAGTGCCTCGCAAAGACGCGGGCGTGGCAGATGATGGGGAGACAGTCTCGGGAGAAATTCCGGTCGGTCCAGACAGGGTGTCATGGCGGTCATCGGGGGCGCCTTTTTATCGTTATTCGTTCACCCTAGCCCTCTCCCCGACGCTTGTTGATGAGTATTCAGGTCGCTGATTGCGGCCCATAAAAAAGGCGACCGCCCGGTCGCCTTTTGTCCCACGAGTGTATCGATCCCTTACCGGACACCCTCGGCACGCAAGGCTGAAGGGGTGAAGTCGGCGACCTTGGCTTCAAAGCCGAATTCGAAACTGTGCTTCTCTTCGTTCTTCATCCCGAGGGCGATGTAGCGACCGGCGATGATGTCGTAGAGCGCTTCCAGCGTGTAGGCCTGGGCCTGGTGATCGTAGTAGTACTGGGCATGCCCTTCGGCGACCCGCCACAGCTGCCCGCGACCGTCATAGTGATCGACCAATGCCACCTGCCAGCTGTCCTCGTCGATGTACATGTGGCGCTTGGCGTAGATGTGCCGCTCGCTCGGTTTGACCGTACCGATCACTTCCCAGACGCGATGCAATTCATAACGGGTCAGGTCCTGATTGATGTGCCCGGCCTTGACGATGTCGTCGTACTTGAGCTTCGGCGAATCGAGTTTGTAGCTGTTGTACGGAATGTACATTTCCTTCTTGCCGACCAGCTTCCAGTCGTAACGATCCGGGGCGCCGGAGAACATGTCGAAGTTGTCCGAGGTCCGCAGGCCATCGGCGGCGGTACCCGGGCCGTCGTAGGCGACTTGCGGCGCGCGGCGAACCCGGCGCTGGCCGGCGTTGTAGATCCAGGCCAGACGCGGCTCCTTCACCTGGTCGAGGGTTTCGTGCACCAGCAGCACGTTGCCGGCCAGGCGTGCGGGTGCGGTCACCGATTGCTTGAAGAAGGTCAGTACGTTGGCCGCCTGCTGCGGGTCCAGATCCTTCATCAACTGCGGCACGGCAATCTCTTCCTCGAAGCGGATCGGCGTGTAGCTGCCATTGGTCTGCGGTGTCACCTGGGTGATGATCCGCCGCAGATTGCCGCCGTGATAACGGGTGATGTGGTTCCACAACACCTCGACGCCGTTCTTCGGAATCGGGAAGGCGTAGTAGCGATTACCGGTGAAATTGGCCAGGCCGTTGCCGTCGTTGATCGTGGTCACGTTCAGCGCACTGCGCTTGGCCGACTCGTAGATTTCCGGTGGCACGGCGACGGTGCGGTGGGTCGGGTAGACCGGAATCTTGTAGGTTTCCGGGTAGCGCTTGAACATCGCCACCTGCCCCTCGGAGAGTTTGGCCTTGTACTGGTCGACGTTGGCGGCGGTGATGGTGAACAGCGGCTTTTCATTGGCGAACGGGTCGGCAAGAAAGCCCTTGCTGTCCACCGCCCCGGCGTTTTTTGGAATGCCGCCGGTCCAGGCCGGAATCGAACCGTCGGCGTTACCGGCCTTCTCGGCGCCGAGCGGCGTCAGGCTGGTGCCGAGCTTGTCGGCCTCTTGCGGCGACACCGCCGCGATCACGTTGACAGCCAACAGGCTCAGGGCCAAGACACCGCATTGCAGAATCATCTTGCGCATGGATTTCATCCTTCTCGGGCAGATCAGAAGTTCACGCCGAAGCTCAGGGCCACGAAGTCACGGTCAGTGAGGACGTTGTAATCGCCGCCAAAAAAATCGGTGTAACTGAGGCTGGCGGTGTAGGTGTTGCGGTAGTCGGCATCGACGCCGACGCTGATGGCCTTGGCACCCTCGTTGAACAACCCGTTGGGGCCGTAACCGGAAACGTCGTGGGACCAGGACAGGTTGGGCTTGAGGTTGATCCCGCCGATCACGTTGGCGTAATCGAGGATGGCCCGGGCGCGGTAACCCCAGGAGGTCGAGGTAACGAAGCCGCCGGTGTCACCGCCGAAACCGTACTGGCCGTACACCGAGTCACGGCCATAACGCAGCTTGCTGCGCGACTCCAGTCCGCCGACCCGCACCACCGCCGCCTCGCCGACCACGGTCAGGCGTTCGGCACCCAGCACCTGATCGAAAAAGTGCGTGAGGGTGCTCTGCAGCTGCGTCACTTCCTTGCGCCGGTAGCCTTTGTTATCGGCGCCGGGCGACGTGGTCAGCGGCGATGCCGTACCGCCGGCAATCGGATTGAGCAGTGCCAGCGTCAAGTCGTTGGTGTTGACCTGTACCGGTGCATTCGGCCGGTAGCTGAGCTCACCGGTCCACGCGGTGCCGGTGGGCAGTGTGGTGGCGAAGCTTGCGCCATACAGACGGATGTCTTCCGGGTATTCGAGATAGTACTGACCGCGCCCGAGCATCACGCTTTGCGCCAGCCCGGACCCGCTCCCGGGTGCAAGGCGGTTGGCGGTGCTGACCATCCCCGGCAGTGCCGACAGGGTCGACAGCCCGGCCGTGGTGGTGCCGACCGTGGGTGTGCGGCTGTGGTAATTCATGAAGTACAGGCCATATTCGGTATCGTCGCCGAGCCAGCGCAACGCCGTCCCCCACTGCCCGGAATCCCGCGCATCCCGATCGCCGCCACGGGGCACGACCACGCCTTCGCGAGTGACCTGAATGGGTTGCCCGAAGGCAGCGGCCAACGGCGCCAAAGGAGCAATCGCCGGGCTGCCGACGGTGTAACCGTTGTTGCAACCGTCCGCCGCCACGTCGACACCGAAGAAGGTGCCGCAGTTGTCGAGAACGGTCTGGTCCCATTCCAGTTGATAGAAACCCTCAACCGACAGTTTGTCCGTCAGGCTCTGGGAGCCGAACAGCATGTTCACCGGAATCAGGCCTTCCTTGATCTCCGCGCCGGGCCGACGGAACGCCGAGACGTCGATCGGGTTGATGCTGTTGATCGAGTTGCCGATGAAGGTACTTTCACCCCAGCTCACCACCTGCTTGCCGGCGCGCACGGTGCCCGGCAGATCGGCGATGGAGTAGTTGTGATAGACGAACGCATCGAGAATCTGCCCGCCGGAAGACTTGGCGCCTTCCTTGCGGCCCTTGTCGCTGATCGGCTTGAACTCGCGGTCTTCATCCTTGAGTTCGAAGTCGTACCAGTACTTGCCACGCACGAACACACCGGTGTCGCCGTACTTCAATTCAAGGTCGTGGATGCCCTTGAAGATCTTGGAAAACGTCTCGCCCTTCTTGAAGTTCAAACGCCCGTCATCACCGGTCGAGGATTGACCCGTACCGCCATTGACCGTGCCGACCAGCGACTTGTCCGCATCGCGCATGCCCCAGCTCGCGCCGACCGACAGCGACGAGTCGAACGTGCCTTCGATTTCACCGATGTTGAAATCCACGGCATGGGCCTGGGCCCAACAACCCAAGGCCACCGCAGCGGCCAGCGCCTGCGGTTTGAAGATGGCGCGCATTGTTGTTTTTGTCATGCGTCTTCCCCGGTGAGTGACAGAAGGCCCCACCCTACTGCCGCCACACGGGGACGATAAGCGCACCAAGGAGGTATTCGCGCTGTCGCTCGAAAGGATGAATCCCTACCTGGGACGGGGCTTTCCGCAGGACATGAACCGGCTGGATAACCCATGATCAACGCAACGGATGATCCCCACCTCGGAGCACCCCACTGTTACATGCCCCGTAACAGTGCATGTCCGGAATCGCTATTTTTCCTTTGGCCTCAGGCGCTTATTCTGAACGGGCTTTCACGGCAGACCGCCACGAAGCAAAAGTCCGCGACCGAGTCGTCGGCATCCGATTTCTGATGGACCGAAGCGTTTTTCGCTCCATCGCCCAGGTGTTCACTGACGTTGATTTGTAGCTCCTTGATCCAACGTCTTACCTTGGCCGCTGCGTTTGCAGCGGCCTTTTTTATGGGCGTTTAAAAAAGTGTGGATGGCGGTTCTGCAAAGATCCTCCGATTACCGCGTCAGACATTTCCTTGAGTTCCGAACGAATCCCTTCTGCATTAACGACAACCCGCGAAAACCCTTCCCACACAACGCCCTGTTACTTACGGGCTTCTCAGATTTGATCACCTCCACTCTGAGGTAACTTGAAACACCTCAACCATTCGCCGGTGACACGGATGTCATCGCCCCCGTGAGCATTTTTCGGGCGAATGAAAACGCACATTCAAAAGGACATGAATATGCCAAAACCTCCACCGTTAGAGCTGGACGCATTACATATCCGGGAGTTCGCCCCGGATGATTACGAGCCATTCAAAGAAACCAATGTGGGTTATTCCTACAGCGGCACGTTCGGCCCTGCCGGTGCCAATTCGCAAACGCGTCAATTGATGCATGAAACGCAAGTCGCCGTTGAACAGGAATTCAACGCAAAAGCCGCCTCGATTCCACATTCCATTGAAGTGGAACTGGCGGCCATCAGACTGGAAGGCCCGACGAACCCTCTACCACCCGCAGCGGCATTGGCTCGCGAAGTCGGCGTCAGGAACACGCTGATTCAACGCAAGGGCGCAGAGTTTCAAAGGCAGACCGCCATCGCCAACCGCTTCTATGGCAGCGATCCGCTGGGGAAAACCTTCAAGGATTATCTGGATCAGGCATCTGCCATTCGGCGGGCGCACGGCGCGGGGGTCAAGAGCCGGGCGTTATGGAGTGAATCGTTGCGGGCCGCCCACGAAGCCCGGCTGCTGGGCCAGACATTGGCGCTTCTCAACCAGCAACAGGTCGGTGTGCTCAACTGGCTGGCCACCGTGCAGGCACAGGATCAGGCAGCCGCGGCAGAGGCGCAGCGGCAGGCTGCGGAACATGCCCGAATTGCAGCGGAGCAACAGCGCCAGCGAGATATTGCCGAAGCCGCACGCCGGGAGCAGGAGGCAATACGAGCACGCGAACAGGCTCGACTGGCCGCATTGGCGGAGAAACAACGTCGGGATGCCGAACAGGCTCGACTGGCGGCTGAGACCGCGCGCCTGAACGCTGAGGCTGAAGCTCGGGAGAAAGAACGGGTGGCTGCGTTGAAGATCGCCCAGGCCGAGGCACAAGCCAACGCTGAAACAGCGGCACGGGCGCTTGCGGCGGAACAGACCCGGTTACAGGAGGAAAGGAAGCATGTCTTTCCGGCCTCCGGAGCAATGGCCAGCAACGGCCCGGCTGTTTCTTTCGCTTCGACTGCGGTCAGCCTCAGCCCTGCTACCTCGGCGGGAATACTCAATGCATTACGTACCGCAACAGCGACCCTGACAGCGACAGGCACGGCGCTGTTCGGCAGTCCGGTACTGATGGGGTTCGCGGCGCTGTTGATGCCTTCAAATCTGGGCAACGGCGAGCGTTTTACCATGAGCGTTCCTCTCACAGAGTTGTCGTCCGAGCCGGCAGAGACGCTCCGCGAAATCGCCGATCGACAGGGTACGCTGGAGATGCACACCGGACTCGGCCTCAGGCGACTCGGTGCCGGTATGCAAGTGTTCGTCGCTACGAGCGATGACTTCCATATTCGCTCAAGTGTGCTGGTCCTGAATGCCGCCTACGATCTGCTCAACAACGTATACAAGGTCGCGCTATCGGACTCGCCCACCGACTACTTGACCTGGACACCCGCTATTTCGCCGGGTGACGCATCGACCGCCTCGCCAATAGTGGATACCGATTCTTCCGCTTATTCCGGGGTGTCCATCGTGCCGGTTGAAGGACGGCTGGATTTGAATCCGATACTGGTGGAAGGCTGGGATCGATTCATCATCGTGTTTCCGGCTGATTCGGGGATTGAACCGCTTTATGTGGTTTTCAGCAGTCCTTATGAGGGGGCCTCAGTCAAAGGCAAATACAGTGGCCGCAAATTCAATCCGGAGCAGGCTGGCGGGCCGATACTTAATCTGGATTGGAGATCGGCCATCATCACCCGAGAGGGGATTGACGCGGTAAAGCTACACATCGCAAGGCTCAATCAATCGGACGCCAACGACATTATGATTCAACGCCTGGAAGACATTCTCAGCGGACACCGGGCGCACTCAGACACGGATTTGCGCTACTACACTCATGAAATGAGAGAGCTGGAGCGGTATAGGGCTTTCGGCTATAGCGACAATACATCGCCATCGGATGAGTCCCCGATATGGAACAACGCTCATACAGCGGCCCTTGAAGACTACAAACTCGGCAGTGAATTAACACTCCTATATACCGAGCAGGCAATCAATGCGATGAATGCGCAGGATCAGAGAGAGTACGAAAAGGACATGAGGAGTTTCGAACAATGAACACGGTCGAAAGAATCATCAAAAATGAGCCTGTTGCCGATGTGGTCTCCTTATTTGCACTGCTTTGGCCAGCAATGCGTATTGACAGGATGTATGGGCTATATCGTAGTGAGGTAGTTCAAAAAGGTATTTTGGTCGCCACTTACAATTCACTATTCAATGACGGGGTGCTCTCCAGCGATAAGAGCGGCAAAACAGTCAAAGGGCCCAACTGGAAGGCACCTACGTTCCTGGTAGAAAAACGTTACGATTAATTATTAAAAAACCACCTGACTATCTCTGAATAGTCGGGTGGTTTTGAGAGTTCAAATCGAAAACTTCTGCAAATTCCCCATCATCTCCTTCAGCGCTTCAATGTTGTCCTTCGGATGCGCCGCCCCTTCGAAATCACAGATCTGCTGCCAGTGCGCCGCCACATCTTCCGGCGAGAACCCAACACGAGGATCGAATCCGGCCCCCAGACTCCGCTCCCAGCGCACCTTGCCCATCCAGCCGCCGCCGACTTCGAACAGGCCGGAAGTTTCCTGGCATTGCTCGCTGGCCAGGTACACCACCAGTGGGCTGACCAGTTCCGGCTTGAGCTGTTCGAACACTTGCGGCGGGATCAGGCCTTCGGTCATGCGTGTGCCGCCGGTGGGGGCAATGGCGTTGACCAGGATGTTGTTCTTGCGACCTTCGATGGCCAGAGTGCGGGTCAGGCCGTAGAGACCGAGTTTGGCCATGCCGTAGTTGGACTGGCCGAAGTTGCCATAGATGCCCGACGTTGATGCGGTGAAGATCACTCGCCCATAGTTCTGCTCACGCAGGTGCGGCCATGCGGCGCGGGTCACTTTGTAGGCGCCTTCGACGTGGACGCGGTAGACCAGATCCCAGTCAGCGTCCTCCATCTTGTGGAAAGTCTTGTCGCGCAGGATGCCGGCGTTGTTGACCACCACATCGACGCGACCGAATACATCGAGGGCGTTCTGCACCAGTTTGTCGCCGTCGGTCACCGAGTCATGGTTGGCCTCGGCAATGCCGCCGGCCTCGCGAATTTCCGCCACCACGCGGTCAGCGGCCGAAGCGTTGGCGCCTTCGCCCTGGGTCGAGCCGCCGAGGTCGTTGACCAGCACTCTGGCGCCCTGTTTGGCGAACAGCAAAGCATGAGCGCGCCCCAGGCCACCACCGGCTCCGGTGACGATCACGACTTTATCTTCGAAACGCACAGACTCATTCATCGAGGCAACTCCAGCAGGCCTGAGGGACAGTGTCCCCGAGTGTCAGGCACAGAGCGTGCGGTCACAACGAACACGGCTGAGGCTGAATGGTGCGCGATAAGGCTGGGGGATGATGAAACCGTGCAGAGGCGCAACGCGCCCCCGCCCTGCGATCAGGAGCACGCCACCTTGCGCGGCGGCAACACGAAGTGATCACGAAATTCCAGGTAATGCTTGAGCACCTGCACCGGCGCTTCGATTTGCGGGTAATGACCGATGCCCGGCAACAGCACGGTGTCCGCATCGGGGATCAACTCGCGATAACGTTCGACCATGTGCGCACCGGAGATCGGATCGACTTCGCCATCGATCACCCGCAGCGGCACCTCGCCACGCTGCATTGCCGAGACCCAACGATCACGCTGCACCCGGCGTTCCGGAATGTAGGTGATCAGCTTGTGCATGATGCGCGGCCCGCGATTGCACTCGACCAGGCTCCAGAAATCATCCATTTCACTTTCGCTGGGCCGGGTGTCCGGGCCGAAGATCTGCCGGAAGCTTTTCACCAGGGCATCGCGGGTAAACGCTCGGCCGATCATCCAGCCCAGCGGGCTGAGCAACAGCTTTTGCGCCAGCAGCGGACGATGGGTTTCCGGGAACAGGCCACCGTTGAGGAACACACAACTGGCGACTTCGATCTTCTCTTCGTAATGCCGGGCCAGCAGTTCCTGGGCAACGCTGTCGCCGTAGTCATGGGCAAGGAGATGCACCGGTTGCTCGATTTGAAGATGCGCGAGCAACGCCTGTTGCAGATCGGCTTGCTCCAGCAGGCTGTAGGTGTGGTTCAACGGTTTGGCCGAGTCGCCGAAGCCGAGCATGTCGCAGGCGATCACCCGAAAGCGCTGGGCCAGCGGCTGCCACAGGTAATGCCAGTCCCAGCTGGCCGTCGGGAAGCCGTGGATCAGCAGCAGCGGTTCGCCCTGCCCCGCCGTCCAGTAGCGGATCGGCTGGCCACGGAAGACAAACGACTGGCTGCGTTTGCGCCAGGCACTCAGAGGAATCTCGGCGAGAGGCATTAGAGTTTATACCCCGGGTCTTGTTTATCGAGTTTGCGCAGCAGCGCCGGCCAGGCCAGCGCGCCGCCCATGCCTTGAGCACTTTTGGTGACGCCGGCGATCATCGCCTTGGCGCCCGCCAGAATCTGCGGTTCGATGGCGATCAGTTCGGCACCGCCGCTTTGCGCCATGACCTGAATGTCACAGGCACGCTGGAAGGTAAACATCATCAGGAACGTATCGGCGATGGTGCCGCCACAGGTCAGCAGACCGTGGTTGTGCAGCATCAGGAAATTGTTTTCACCGAGGTCAGTCTGCAGCCGCGCTTTCTCTTCGTGATTGAGCGCCACGCCTTCATAAGCGTGAAAGGCCAGGCTCGACAACACGAACAACGATTGCTGACTGATCGGCAGCACGCCCTGCTTCTGCGCCGACACGGCGACACCCGAAGCGGTGTGGGTGTGCAGCACGCAGGCCACGTCATGGCGCACTTCGTGGACGGCGCTGTGGATGGTGTAGCCGGCAGGGTTGATCTCGTAGGGGCTGTCCATGAGCTTGTTGCCCGCCTGGTCGACCTTCACCAGGCTGGACGCGGTGATCTCATGGAACATCATCCCGAACGGGTTGATCAGGAAATCTTCGGTGCCAGGCACCTTGGCCGAGATGTGGGTAAAGATCAGATCGTCCCAGCCATGCAGGGCGACCAGTCGATAGCAGGCGGCGAGATCGACCCGGGTCTGCCACTCCGCAGCACTGACCTGATCTTTGACATTCAAGGAAGAAGGGACGGGGGCTACGCTCACTGTATGCACCTCTGTTTTTGTTTTTTTCGGCAGGTGTCAGCAGTCTAGTCAGCCCCGGGGTTTCGCGTAGTTGCATTGGCAGCCAGCTTGATGACTGAGCGAGTCAGCTGCGCAAACCGCTTGGATCCATGTCAAAGCAACGACGCCAACAAAGGTGCGGCGAACAGATTGAGCAGCCCGGTGAGCACCATCACCAGTCCCGCCACCGAGCCTTCTTCGCCGCCCACTTCATGGGCGCGACTGACGCCTGCACCATGGGCGCCGACGCCAAACAACGCGCCACGCGCCAGGGCACTTCGCAGCGGCAGCCACTTGAGCAATACCCCGCCGAGCATCGCGCCGAAGACCCCGGTGAACATCACGAACACCGCCGTCAATTCAGGCACCCCGCCGAGATCCTGCGCCAGCGGCATGGCAAACGGCGTGGTGATCGAGCGTGGCACCAGTGACAGCGTGACCGAACTGTCCAACGCCAAAGCCCTGGCCAGACCGAACGAGGTGGCAATCGATGCGACACTGCCGGCCAGCATGCCCAGCAACAACGCCGACCAGTGCCGCACCAGCAAACGTCGCTGTTGCCAGATCGGCACCGCAAACGCGACGGTGACCGGGCCGAGCACCAGCATCAGCCAGTGGGTGTTGCTGGAGTATTCGGCGTATGCGGTATGCAGCGGCACCGCAAGCGCCAGCAGCAACGCGGGGACCAGAATAAGCGGCGACAGCAGGTAACGCCCGGTACGGCGATACAGCCAGCGACTGAACAGGTAGGCCAGCAAGGTGAACGCCAGCCAGAACATCGGCATCAGTTCAAGCTTCATGGGACCGCCTCAGGCGCACGGCCAATTCAACGGTGAACGCCGTCACCAGCATCACCATCAGCGTGCCGGCGGCGATCACCAGCAAGATCCGCCAGCCGTCGTCACGCAACAAGGCGCCGTAATCCAGCAGGCTCATCAGCGCCGGAATGAAGAACAGCAGCATCTCGGCCATCAACAGTCCCGCGCCCATTTGCAGCGCCGCCGGCTTGACCCAGCCGAATGCAAACGCCAGCAGCAACAATGCCATACCGATCACCCCGCCGGGGATCGGCCACGCCAGCCACGTCGCCAATTGGCAGCCGAGCAGGTAGAGACCGAGCAGCACGGCCAGTTCGGCCAGCAGGCGAGAGAGATATTTGAGGGTTGAGGCTTTCATCGGTGGGCTCCTTTCAGATGCCTATTTTACGAAGCCGACTGCCATCTCCGAAGCGAATTGTTAGACTCAAAGCCATTCCAATCTGGAATCAGGCCATGGATTTCAAACAGCTCAAAAGCTTCGTCGAAGTCATGCATCAGGGTGGTTTCACCCAAGCGGCGAAAACCCTGCACATCAGTCAGTCCGCCGTGAGCAAGCAGATCGCCCAGCTCGAACAGAGCCTCGGCACCCCGCTGCTCGATCGCCTGGGTTCGCAATTGCGCCTGACCGCCGCCGGCAGCGTGGTGTTGCAACGGGCCGAAGGCATGCTGCGCTTGCGCGATGAATTGCTCACGGAACTGGATGATCTCAGTCATCTGGCGCGGGGCGAGTTGCGCCTCGGCTTGCCCTTGCTGGGCAGCGATGCGCTGTTCGCCGGGCTGTTCGCCGAATACCGACGGCGTTACCCGAACATCAGCGTGCAATTGCTCGAAGGCGGCAGCCGCAATGTCGAACAGGCGGTGCTGAGCGGGGAACTGGAGCTGGGCGGCAGTCTGCTGCCGAAAGATCCGCAGTTCGATTTTCAGCCGTTCTGCGATGAGCCGCTCGATGCACTGCTGCCGGTGGATCACCCGTTGGCGACGAAAGGTGAAATCGGTCTGGAGGAACTGGCCGACACGCCGTTCCTGCTGTATCAGCGCAGTTTCGTGCTCAACGACCGTTTACTTCAAGCGTGCCAGCAGATGGGCTTCACCCCGAAGGAAGGTGGCCGCAGTGGTCAGGCGGATTTTCTTGCGGCACTGGTGGCCGCCGGGCAAGGCGTGGTGCTGCTGCCCAGCGTGGTGGCCCGCGGTCTGGTGCGGCCAGGCGTGGTTCGCCTGACCTTGAACGCGCCGGACTATCTGCGCTGGGACATTGCGTTCATCTGGCGCCGGGGCGCCTATCTGTCGAAGGCGGCGCAGGCCTGGCTCGCGCTGCTGCGCGAACGCGATATCAGCCTTTGAGCGTGGCGATCAACTGCTCGAGCCATGGCTCTGCGTCGGTTTCCGGGGTGACGCTTTCGCTGGCGTCGATACGCAGCATGTCCTGCACTTCACGCACGCCCAGCTCACCGAACAATTCACGCATCTGCTCGCCACCACCGCAGAACGTGTCGCCGTAACTGGCGTCGCCCAAAGCGATCACCGCGCCAGGCAAGCCGCGCCAGGCCGCCGGCAACTGGTCGCGAATGCTCGAATACAGCGGTTGCAGGTTATCCGGCAACTCGCCCATGCCGGTGGTCGAAGTCACGGCAAGCAAGGCCTCGGGGCCAAAGGTCTGGAGATCGGCGAGGCTGGCGCGCGAGTTGTAGAAGGTTTCAAAACCGGCGGCTTTCAGCAGGCTCTGCGCGTGGCGAGCGACTTCTTCGGCCGTGCCGTACACCGAGCCGGAGAGGATGGCGACTTTCATCAATCTGATCCTGAAACTGAAAAAAAGAGCGGCGATAGTAACAGCCACCGACGCAATGTTGCGATTGGCTCTCGATAAGCGCTGATGGCCAGTAGACAGCGCCGATTGATCTTCTAGAATGCCTGCCACCGACAACCTTGAAGGGATTCAAAGATGATCAATGCCAGCCTGCTGCAGATGGTGATCAACGCGTCGAACGATGGAATCGTGGTGGCCGAGCGAGAAGGCAAGGAAGACAACATCCTGATTTACGTGAACCCGGCTTTCGAACGCCTGACGGGTTACACCAGTGAAGAGATCCTGTATCAGGATTGCCGTTTTCTGCAGGCCGGAGACCGGGACCAGGAAAATTTGCCGCTGATCCGCGAAGCATTGCGCAGTAACGGTTCGTGTCGGGAAATCATCCGAAACTATCGCAAGGACGGCACACCGTTCTGGAACGAGCTGTCGCTGTCGACGGTAAAAAACGCTGATGATGGTCAGACTTACTTCGTTGGCGTGCAAAAGGACGTCACCGTTCAGGTCAAGGCGCAGCAGCGAGTGGCGCAACTGGAAGCCCAGGTCGCAGCTCTCGAGGCAGAACTGGCGGCCGTGAAAGCGACGAACGGCGCAAACAAAACTGCGAACTAAGTGTCATTAACTACAATCACCAATGACTTTGTAATTATTTATTTCGAGCTAGCCATGCAACGCGACGCCCTCCTGACCCAGGATGAGCTGGATTTCATCCAGACCATGCAACACAACCCGCAGCTCAATGTGCGGGATGCGACGTCGAGCCTGCTGGTCAATGGTGGTTCGCAGATCCGTGATCTGCTCACGCGCCTGGCGGCCCATGAGCAGGTCACCATCCAGGCCAACTTCGAAAACCAGCAGATGACCTTTCCGCTGCATCTGGTGGAAGACGAGTTCCATGCCCTGCATTTGCGCCTGGGTGTGCCAAGCATCTACGAAGACGGCCCGATGGTTCGCCCGTGGCGTCTGGCCCTTGAAGAACCGGTAGCTCTGGAGAATGCCAAAGGCCAACCGGGCATGTTGTGGGTTCACGAGGTTTCGCATAAAGGCGTGCTGCTGGAAGTGCGCAACAAGACCAAGCCGCCGAAGCATTTCGCCCTGTGGTTCAGCCCTTCAGGCTATGAGCGGATTTCCCTGCGCGGCACCTTCGAACGGGAAACCGAAAGCGGTTTCTTCGCCTACGACCTGAGCCAGAGCGACGCTGACGAAACCGAGCGCCTGCGCCAGTTCATCCTTCAGCAACATCGCCTGACCCACCCTGCCCTGCACACCTGAGCCTCAGGTATCCAGCGTCCCCGCGAGAAACTGGTTCAGGCGCTGGCGCATGGTTGACCCTTCATTGCCCAGACAGCCCACCGATGATCCGGCCAGGCTGTCCTGCGCCAGATCCGACGCATCGCCCGCCAGCATCAGCTGACAATCCAGGCTCAGGGCCAGGCGGTTCAGACGCCGGGGCAATTCGGCAGTCGGGGCGTGATTGGAAAACAGCACCAGCGCCTGGGGTTTGATCTTTTCGCAGACCAGTGTCAGCTCATCGAACGGCTGGCCGGTGGTCAACACCCGAACGCCTGCATCGTTGCCACTGAGAAACAGCGCCGCCACCAGCAGTTCAAGCTCACGGCATTGCCCCGCCAGGGCACTGACAATCACCTTGCGCGGATGCGAGCCACGCAACACAACGATGCGCTGCAGTACCCGCGCCCTCAGGAAACCGTCGAGGAACAGCCACTCGCTGGTTTGGCCGAATGCATCCTGTCGCTGCAACAGCTGCAGCCACAGCGGCATCAGGATGTCCTGGAACACCACAGGCAGCGTGTAGGAAGAGAAAATCTGACCGTAGACCCGATCCAGTTCCTGGTCATCGAACGAACTGACCGCTCGCTGAACCTGCTCCTGCCATTGCAGATAGTCAGCCTGCACCAGGTCATCGGGAATGATGTGCGCCAACGCCTTCATCGGTTCGGTCTTGGCCAGGATCCTGCCGACCTTGCTCACCGAGACACCACGATCGATCCAGTCGACGATACTGCGAACGCGTTCGATATCGGTCATCGAATACAACCGGTGCCCACTTTCGGTGCGTGTCGGCTGGATCAGACCATAACGCCGCTCCCATGCGCGCAGGGTGACCGGATTGACGCCGGTCAGCCGCGCCACCTCGCGTATGGGGAAAAGCTCCTCGCGCTCAAGCGCAACAGAGGCCTGCGAGGCAAGGCGAACGTCAGTAATGACAGGCATGTGTGCGGACACGTCCTTGTTGGCGTAGTTGGATCCCATTCTACCTCTGATGCCCCGTTCCGATTCAAGCGATGAAATGGGACGAACGTCTCTGGTTTCGTCACAATAATCAGGAATAATCCTTGCTTGTCGAAAGCGCAGCCCTCTACCCCGGCGCTGCGTCAGGCGAAACTCCTACCCGGAGCGACGCAAATGCAATTCGGAGATACACAATGTCTACTTCCCCCGTCACGCTGATGGTCGCCCGTCGCGTCGCCGATGGTCGCTATCAGGACTTGATCGCCTGGCTGCGCGAAGGCGAACAACTGGCCACCGATTTCCCCGGTTATCTCGGTTCCGGCGTCCTGGCTCCGCCTCCCGGCGACAATGAGTTTCAGATCATTTTCCGCTTTGTCGACGAACAGACCCTGCATGCCTGGGAGCACTCGGCGTCGCGCACCGCGTGGCTGTCCCGTGGCAGTGATCTGTTCGCCCATCCGAAGGAACATCGGGTCAGCGGCATCGAAGGCTGGTTCGGCGCAGCAGGCGTCCGCCCACCACGCTGGAAACAGGCCGTAGCGATCTGGCTGGCGTTCTTCCCGGTGTCGCTGCTGTTCAACTTCGTGCTGGGCCCGCTGCTCGGTGAAATGAGCCTGTTGCCCCGCGTATTCATCAGCACGCTGTGCCTGACACCGTTGATGGTCTATTTCTTCATCCCGCTGTCGACGCGTCTGCTGGCCGGCTGGCTCAACGGTGCCCAGGCCAGTCCATTGCCCGGTGCGGCGCCTGCGCAAAATCGCTGAAACCATCGCTCGCGTCGCTGTTATAGTTTTTGCTCTGACCTCGACGCGAGCCGATCATGACCTCCTTTGCAGCCCCCATTCTCATTACTGGCGCCGGCCAGCGCGTCGGGCTGCATTGCGCGCAGCGGCTGCTGGAAGACGGCCACCGGGTCATCTTCACCTACCGCAGCGAACGTCCCGGTGTGAAAACGTTAAGGGATCTGGGGGCCATCGGGGTATTCGCGGATTTTTCCAGTGAGGCCTCGATCCTCGCTTTCATCACTGAACTGAAGACCCACACCGACAGCCTGCGGGCCATCGTGCACAACGCTTCCGAATGGCTGGCGGAAAACGGCGACGGCGAAGCCGAGGCCTTCACCCGCATGTTCAACATCCACATGCTGGCGCCGTACCTGATCAACCTGCATTGCGCTGATCTGCTGCAACGGTCGAGCCCAGCCGACATCATCCACATCAGCGACGACGTCACGCGCAAGGGCAGCAGCAAACATATCGGCTACTGCGCCAGCAAGGCCGGGCTCGACAGCCTCACGCTGTCCTTCGCCGCGCGCTACGCCCCGTCGATCAAGGTCAACGGCATCGCGCCGGCCCTGCTATTGTTCAATCCCGACGACGACGCGGCATACCGTGCCAAGGCGCTGGCCAAGTCCGCGCTGGGCATCGAGCCGGGCAGCGAAGTGATCTATCAGAGCCTGCGTTATCTGCTCGACAACCCTTATGTCACCGGCACCACCCTGACCGTCAACGGCGGGCGGCACGTCAAGTAAAACGCCCCCGCGAGGATGCTCCATGACCCGTTCCCTGCCCGAAAACTACCGCGAGATCCTCATCGGCCTCGGTGAAGATCCCGACCGTGAAGGCTTGCTCGACACGCCGGTGCGCGCGGCCAAGGCCATGCAGTATCTGTGTCACGGCTATGAACAGAGCGTCGACGAGATCGTCAATGGTGCACTGTTTGCTTCCGACAGCGACGAGATGATCATCGTCGCCGACATCGAGCTCTACTCGTTGTGCGAACATCACCTGCTGCCCTTCATCGGCAAGGCCCATGTGGCTTATATTCCGACAGGCAAGGTGCTGGGACTGTCGAAGATCGCACGGCTGGTGGACATGTTCGCCCGCCGCCTGCAGATCCAGGAAAACCTCACCCGCCAGATCGCCGAGGCGGTCCAGCAAGTCACCGATGCCGCCGGTGTCGCGGTGGTCATCGAAGCCCGACACATGTGCATGATGATGCGCGGTGTCGAGAAACAGAATTCGACCATGAACACCTCGGTCATGCTCGGCGCCTTCCGCGAGTCGAGCAACACCCGCCAGGAGTTCCTGCAATTGATTGGACGGAGCAAGTAAATGCCACAACTTCAACCGGGAATGGCGCGCATCCGGGTCAAGGATCTGCGCCTGCGCACCTTTATCGGGATCAACGAGGACGAAATCCTCAACAAGCAGGATGTGCTGATCAACCTGACCATCCTGTACGCCGCGCAGGAAGCGGTGCGTGACAACGACATCGACCACGCGTTGAACTACCGCACCATCACCAAGGCGATCATCGCCCACGTGGAGGGCAACCGCTTCGCGCTGCTCGAACGCCTGACCCAGGAGCTGCTGGATCTGGTGATGGCCAACGAATCGGTGCTGTACGCCGAGGTCGAAGTCGACAAGCCGCACGCGTTGCGTTTTGCCGAGTCGGTGTCGATCACGCTCGCGGCAAGCCGCTAAGCTTCAAGCTTCGAGCTGCAAGCGGTAAGCTAAAGGCACCCCACATTTCAGAATCTTGCAGCTTGGAGCTTGCCGCTCTCAGCTGTCTCGAAGAGACTTCCATGACCGAACAACAACGCCTCGAACTCGAAGCCGCCGCCTTCCGCCGGCTGGTTGCCCACCTGGACAGCCGCAAGGATGTGCAGAACATCGACCTGATGAACCTCTCCGGGTTCTGCCGCAACTGCCTGTCGAAGTGGTACAAGGCCGCCGCCGACGAGCGCCAGATCGAGGTCAGCCTCGACGATGCCCGGGAAGTGGTTTACGGCATGCCGTACGCCGAGTGGAAAGCCCAATTTCAGCAAGAAGCCAGCGCCGAACAACAAGCGGCGTTCGCCAAAGGAAAACCTAATGAGTGATCTGAACACCCTGCGCGCCAGCCTCAAGAGCGGCGAACACGTTTTTGCCGATACCCTGGCGTTCATCGCCGCCGGTTACGACTACCAGCCTCAGGCGTTCAACAACGGCGGCGTGGAAAACGCGGCCGGGCAAAACGAAGGCTCGTGCAAGACTCTGGGTCTGGCGCTGCTGGAAGGCTTGAGCGATGAAGAAGCGCTGCTGGCGTTCGGCGAACACTACCGTTCGGTTGTGGCAACGCCTGAAGGTAGCGATCACGGCAATATCCGTGCGCTGATCAAGCACGGTCTGGCCGGTGTGAAGTTCGACGCGCAGCCGCTGACCCGCCGCTGATTCCCGAGCGGATCGCAGGTACAAAAAAACCGGCCAATTGGCCGGTTTTTTATGTCTGCGTTCTTAGAACGAAGCGTTCTGCAGATCGTCCAGGTAACGCTCGGTGTCCAGTGCCGCCATGCAGCCGGCGCCGGCCGAGGTAATGGCCTGACGGTAAACGTGGTCGGCCACGTCGCCGGCGGCAAAGATGCCTTCGACGCTGGTCGCGGTGGCGTTGCCTTCACGGCCGCCCTGAACGACGAGGTAGCCGTCCTTCAGCTCCAGCTGACCTTCGAACAGCGAAGTGTTCGGGGTGTGGCCGATCGCGATGAACACGCCGTCGACCTTGATTTCGTCGAAGCTGCCGTCGTTGTTCTTCAGACGCGCACCGGTCACGCCCATGTTGTCGCCCAGCACTTCGTCCAGGGTCGCGTTCAGTTTCAGCTCGATCTTGCCTTCGGCCACACGGGCGTTGAGCTTGTCGATCAGGATCTTCTCGGCGCGGAAGGTTTCGCGACGGTGGATCAGAGTGACCTTGCTGGCGATGTTGGCCAGGTACAGGGCTTCTTCGACAGCGGTGTTGCCGCCACCGACCACGGCCACCGGTTTGTTGCGATAGAAGAAACCGTCGCAGGTCGCGCAGGCCGAAACGCCTTTGCCCATGAACGCTTCTTCCGACGGCAGGCCCAGGTAACGAGCGCTGGCGCCGGTGGCGATGATCAGGGCGTCGCAGGTGTAGGTGCCGCTGTCGCCGGTCAGGCTGTACGGTTTGGAAGCGAAGTCCACGGCGTTGATGTGATCGAAGACGATCTCGGTTTCAAAACGCTCGGCGTGCTCGCGCATGCGCTCCATCAGCACCGGACCGGTCAGGCCGTGGACGTCGCCCGGCCAGTTGTCGACTTCGGTGGTGGTGGTCAGTTGACCGCCGGCCTGCATGCCGGTGATCAGCAGCGGCTTGAGGTTGGCACGGGCAGCGTAGACAGCAGCGCTGTAACCGGCAGGGCCGGAACCGAGAATGATCACTCGCGAATGACGGACTTCAGACATGAACCTGTCTCCTGTTGACCGGCCGATACATCAGGCGCGGACGCCGGACTGCCGGCGAGAATAAAAAAGGACTGTGGATAACCTTGGGGAAGGCGTGAGCTCGACAGTCCTGTAAAAAGTTGGGTGCAGCGTATCGAGGGGGGCAAGATTAAGGAAATACGGTTTAACAATCCAGCTCATAGGTGGTCTCTATGCCGACACACTGACGAGATGGACGTCTTTGTTACAGTGAATGTCGATCCCGCTGCCGCGCTTTCACGCCTTGAGCAAAGCCGGTAAGGTCGGCGCGTTTTCCCTTGCTCGGAGCACCCTATGCCCGCCCCTGTTCTCTCCGGCCCGCAATACCTGCGCGAAGGCCTGAAACTGGTCCTGAGTCCTGGCCTGCGCCTGTTTGTGCTGCTGCCGCTGGCGATCAACCTGGTGCTGTTCGTCGGATTGATCTATTTCGCCGGTCACCAGTTCAGCCTGTGGGTCGATTCCCTGATGCCGTCGCTCCCCGACTGGCTGAGCTTCCTGAGCTACATCCTGTGGCCGCTGTTCGTGGTGCTGGTGGCGTTGATGGTGTTCTTCACTTTCACCATGCTCGCCAACGTGATCGCCGCGCCGTTCAACGGATTTCTCGCGGAGAAAGTCGAAGTCGTGGTGCGCGGCACCGACGATTTCCCGGCCTTCAGCTGGGGCGAACTGATTGCGATGATCCCACGCACCCTCGCCCGGGAAATGCGCAAACTGGGCTACTTCCTGCCCCGGGCCATCGGCCTGTTCATCCTGTCGTTCATCCCGATGGTGAACATTATCGCCGCGCCGCTGTGGCTGCTGTTCGGCGTATGGATGATGGCGATCCAGTACATCGACTACCCGGCGGACAACCACAAACTGGGCTGGAACGAGATGCTCGCCTGGCTGCGCCAGAAGCGCTGGCAAAGCATGAGCTTCGGCGGGATCGTCTACCTGGCGCTGCTGATCCCGGTGGTGAACATCCTGATGATGCCCGCTGCGGTGGCCGGGGCAACGTTGTTCTGGGTACGCGAGCGCGGTGCCGAAAACCTCGTGACACAACGCTGAGCGCACGTCACAAATCCATCATCCGAACGTCACAAGCGCGACATGGCCTCAGCCGACACTGAGGCCATGACGACAGCTCTACATATCACCCTGATCAGCGAAACCTTCCCACCGGAAATCAACGGCGTGGCCAATACCCTTGGCCGCTTGTGCGACGGCTTGCGCGCGCGCGGGCATCGGGTGGAACTGGTGCGGCCGCGTCAGGGTGACGATCCGCAGCGCAGTGAAGACGATGCGCTGCTGTTGTGCCGGGGCTGGCCGCTGCCGGGTTATCCGGGGTTGCAGTGGGGTCAGTCGTCGATGCACAAGTTGCTGCGCCGCTGGACACGCCAGCGCCCGGACGTGCTGTACATCGCCACCGAAGGTCCGCTCGGGTTATCGGCACTGCGCGCGGCACGTCGTCTGGGCATCGCCGTGGTCAGTGGTTTCCACACCAATTTCCAGCAGTACACCAATCAGTACGGTCTCGGCTTGCTGACGCGTTTGCTGACCCACTATCTGCGCTGGTTCCACAATCGTTCGGCGCTGACCCTGGTGCCGAGCGTCAGCCAGCGACTGGAACTGGAACGGCGGCATTTCGATCGTCTGGCGCTGCTGTCCCGAGGCGTCGACAGCCAGTTGTTCCACCCGACCAAACGCCTGAACGCCCTGCGTGAACAATGGGGACTGAGCGAGCAGGACATCGCCGTGATTCACGTAGGACGCCTGGCGCCGGAAAAGAATCTTGGTCTGCTCAAACGCTGCTTCGACAAGCTCGCCGGCGCGTACCCGCAACGCAATCTGAAACTGATCATCGTCGGTGACGGGCCACAACGGGTGGCCCTGGAAAAGGAATTGCCCGAAGCGATCTTCTGCGGCTCCCAACGTGGCGAAGCATTGGCGGCGCACTACGCGTCCGGCGATCTGTTCCTGTTTCCGAGCATGACCGAGACGTTCGGCAACGTCGTGCTGGAAGCTCTGGCGTCAGGCCTTGGCGTGGTGGCCTACGATCAGGCAGCGGCTGCGCAGCATATTCGCCACGGCTACAACGGCGTGCTGGCAATGCCGGGGGATGAAGAGGCGTTTTTCGATGCAGCGCAGTGGCTGCTGGAAGAGGATGAAACCTTGCGCTGCGTCAGATTGAACGCCCGCCAACATGCCAGTCGTCAAGGCTGGGCGGCCATCATCGAGCAGTTTGAAAACCATTTGCAGGGAGCTTGCCGCGACCTGCGCGACAAGCCCCCCACGGCAATCAAACCAGCGTCATCAACGCCTCACGGCTGAACGGCAGAATGTCCTGCTCGCGGCCTTCACGCACTTTCTGCGCCCAGTCCGGATCCACCAACAGCGCACGGCCCACGGCCACCAGATCGAACTCATCGTTGTTCAGACGCTCCAGCAGCTTTTCCAGGCTGGCCGGTTGCGCCACCTTGTCGGTGTTGACCATGAACTGCAGGAACTCGCCATCAAGGCCGACGCTGCCGACGGTGATGGTCGGTTTGCCGGTCAGCTTGCGAGTCCAGCCCGCCAGGTTCAGTTCGGAACCGTCGAATTCCGGCTCCCAGAAACGGCGCGTCGAGCAGTGGAAAATATCCACGCCGGCGTCGGACAACGGCTTGAGAAACTCGCCCAGCGCCTCCGGGGTTTGCACCAGACGCGCGGTGTAGTCCTGCTGCTTCCACTGCGAGAAGCGGAAGATGATCGGGAAGCCCTCGCCCACTGCAGCGCGCACGGCCTGGATCAACTCGATGGCGAAACGCAAACGGTTGGCCAGGCTGCCGCCGTATTCGTCGGTGCGCTGGTTGCTGCCTTCCCAGAAGAACTGGTCGATCAGGTAACCGTGGGCGCCGTGGATCTCCACGCCGTCCATGCCGATGCTCTTGGCATCTTTGGCAGCCTGGGCGAAGGCCGCGATCACGTCCTGGATGTCCTGTTTGGTCATGCCGTGCACCACGACCTGACCGTCCTTGAGTTTCTCGGTCGGGCCATAACCCGGCACGCTGGCATCCGGCTCGGTGCCAATGCGGCGAACGCTACCGACGTGCCACAGTTGCGGAACAATCTTGCCGCCTTCGGCGTGCACTGCGTCGACGACTTTCTTCCAGCCGGCCAGTGCCGCTTCGCCGAAGAACTGCGGCACATTCGGGTAGCCATTGGAGGCCTGATGGCCGACGGTGGTGCCCTCGGTGATGATCAGGCCGACACCGGCCGCCGCGCGACGACGGTAGTACTCGATCACTTTGGAGTTGGGTACGCCACCCGGAGAGAACGAACGGGTCATCGGTGCCATGACCACGCGGGTCGGCAGTTCGAGGGCACCGAGCTGGAACGGTTTGAACAAGGCTTGAACAGGCATGGGAGGCTCCACGAAAAATTGATCGGCGGGCATTGAATTCATATGACGGCGATAATATGCGGAGTTCCAACAGTGTCATAGCACTATTGATCTGAATGATTAAGGGTCAAAAGGCAGGCAAAAAAAATCGCAGCTCGATGGCTGCGATTTTCGCGTTTCAGCTCAGGGCTTTTTCAATTGCCGTGATCACCGAAGGATCATCCGGCGCCGTGCGCGGCGAGAAACGGGCCAGTACACGACCGTCCTTGCCGAGCAGGAATTTCTCGAAATTCCAGGTGATGTCGCCGGGAAATTCGGCGCCCTCGCCCGCCAGCAGACGGTAGAGCTGATGACGGTCGTGGCCGTTGACTTCGAGCTTCTTCGACAACGGAAAACTCACGCCATAGTTGAGGCTGCAGAATTCCTGAATCTCCTGCTCGCTGCCCGGTTCCTGACCGGCAAACTGGTTGCACGGCAGGCCCAGCACGCTGAAGCCTTTGCCCTTGTATTGCTGATAGAGGTTTTCCAGCGCCGCGTACTGTGGGGTCAAGCCGCATTTGGAGGCGACGTTGACCACCAGCACGACTTGGCCCTTGAAGGGTGCCAGCGGTAGCTCCTGACCATCCAGGGCTGTCAACTTAAGGTCGTGAAAAGCACTCATGACGAACTCCAGATTCCCGTGTTCTACTCGAAACAGCCACTTGGCGAGACTACCAAGGACAGCCGCGGACTAAAAAGGCGCCCTCGGGCGCCTCTCCAGTTCTCTGAGCTTAGCGCAGAAAATCAGTGGTGATGGCCACCTTCGCCATGGACGTGACCATGAGCGACTTCTTCCTGGCTGGCGTCACGGATGGCAACGACCTTCACTTTGAAGTTCAGGCGCTGACCGGCCAGCGGGTGGTTGCCGTCGACGGTGACGTCGTCGCCGTCCAGATCACGGATGGTGACGATCTGCATCTGGCCGTCCGGCGCCGAAGCGTGGAACTGCATGCCGACTTCCAGCTCGTCGACGCCTTCGAACATGCTGCGGCTCAGGGTGCTGACCAGTTCGGCCGAGTACTCGCCGTAGGCATCTTCCGGCTCGACGGAAACTTCCAGCTCGTTGCCGACTTCCTTGCCTTCCAGGGCTTTTTCCAGGCCCGGGATGATGTTGCCTGCGCCATGCAGGTAAACCAGCGGAGCGCCGCCGGCGGAGCTGTCGATGACCTCACCAGCGTCGTTGGTCAGGGTATAGTCGATGGAGACAGCCTTATTGGCGGCGATCAGCATGGGGCGAGACCTTTTGCATAAGAATATAGAAAGGCCAAGTTTAGCGAAGCAATCGCTCGAAAGCGAACACAACCCTGACAAACGGGATTCGACGATCACAGGCTTCCATCAGGACGAGGACGGTCACTGGGTGGCCGAGCTCTCCTGCGGCCACACCCAGCATCTGCGTCACCAGCCGCCGTGGCAGTCGCGGGCATGGGTGCTGGACGCAACGCAACGTATTGAAAAAATAGGCCAACCCTTTGCTTGCGGTTGGTGCGCTCAAGGCGCGGTTAGCGCTAACCTTGACGCCTGAAAAACCGGTGGAAGGCCAGCCATAGGCCTACGCCCTTGCCATGCACCCTTAGAGAATCCGCATGCAAACTTTTTTTATCGCGCCCACCGATTTTGGTGTGGGTCTGACCTCCATCAGCCTCGGGCTGGTGCGGACGCTGGAACGGGCCGGGCTCAAAGTCGGCTTCTTCAAACCGATTGCCCAGCCGCACCCGGGTGATACCGGCCCTGAGCGCTCCACCGAACTGGTGGCCCGCACCCACGGCCTGAAACCGCCGCAGCCACTGGGGCTGGCCCATGTCGAGCGGATGCTTGGCGACGGTCAGCTCGACGAGCTGCTCGAAGAAATCATCGCGCTCTACCAGCAGGCTGCCGTCGGCAAGGACGTGCTGGTCGTCGAAGGCATGGTGCCGACCCGCAGCGCCAGCTATGCCGCACGGGTCAACCTGCACCTGGCCAAGAGCCTGGACGCCGAGGTGATTCTGGTCTCGGCGCCGGAAAACGAAGTGCTCACCGAACTGTCCGGCCGCGTCGAGTTGCAGGCGCAACTGTTCGGCGGGCCGAAAGACCCGAAAGTCCTCGGCGTGATCCTCAACAAGGTCAAGACCGATGAAAGCATGGACGCCTTCGCCGCGCGCCTGAAGGAGCATTCGCCACTGCTGCGCAGCGGTGATTTCCGTCTGCTCGGCTGCATTCCGTTCCAGCCGGAACTCAACGCCCCGCGCACCCGCGACGTCGCCGATCTGATGGGCGCCCAGGTGCTCAACGCCGGCGACTACGAAACCCGGCGCATGACCAGGACCATCATTTGTGCGCGCACCATGCGCAACACCGTGGACCTGCTCAAGCCCGGCGTGCTGGTGGTAACCCCCGGCGACCGCGACGACATCATCCTCGCCGTCAGCCTCGCGGCCATCAATGGCGTACCGCTGGCCGGCCTGCTGCTGACCAGCGACACCCTGCCGGATCCGCGCATCATGGACCTGTGCCGTGGCGCGCTGCAGGCCGGTTTGCCGGTGTTGTCGGTGAGCACCGGCTCCTACGACACCGCCAACCTGCTCAACGGCCTGAACAAGGAAATTCCCGTCGATGACCGCGAACGCGCGGAGATCATCACCGATTTCGTCGCCAGTCATCTGGATGCCAAGTGGCTGCATCAGCGCTGTGGTACGCCGCGAGAAATGCGCCTGTCTCCAGCGGTGTTCCGCTATCAATTGATTCAACGCGCCCAGGCTGCGAACAAACGCATCGTCCTGCCCGAAGGCAGCGAGCCGTTCACCGTGCAAGCGGCGGCGATCTGTCAGGAACGCGGCATTGCCCGTTGCGTGCTGCTGGCCAAACCGGCGGACGTCGAAGCCGTCGCCCGGGCCCAGGGCATCGTGCTGCCGCCGGGGCTGGAAATCCTCGATCCGGATCTGATCCGCGAGCGCTACGTCGAACCGATGGTGGCCCTGCGCAAGAGCAAAAGCCTCAACGCGCCGATGGCCGAGCAGCAACTGGAAGACACGGTGGTGATCGGCACCATGATGCTGGCGCTGGATGAGGTCGACGGACTGGTTTCCGGCGTCATCAACACCACCGCCAACACCATCCGCCCGGCCCTGCAATTGATCAAGACAGCGCCAGGCTGCACGCTGGTGTCGTCGGTGTTCTTCATGCTGTTCCCCGAAGAAGTGTTGGTCTACGGCGACTGCGTGATGAACCCGCACCCGAGCGCCAGCGAACTGGCGGAGATTGCCCTGCAAAGCGCCGACTCGGCCGCCGCGTTCGGCATCACTCCGCGCGTGGCGATGATCAGCTACTCCAGCGGCGAATCCGCCACCGGCGAGGAAGTCGAGAAAGTCCGCGAAGCCACCCTGCTCGCTCACGAGCAACAGCACTCGCTGCTGATCGACGGGCCGTTGCAGTACGACGCCGCCGCCAACGAAACCGTGGCCCGGCAACTGGCGCCGAACAGCCAGGTGGCCGGTCGCGCCACGGTGTTCGTGTTCCCCGATCTGAACACCGGCAACACCACCCACAAAGCCGTGCAACGCAGCGCCGACTGCGTGAGCCTCGGCCCGATGCTGCAAGGCCTGCGCAAACCGGTGAACGATCTGCCGCGCGGCGCGCAGGTCGACGACATCGTTTACACCATTGCCCTGACTGCGATTCAGGCTGCCAACCGACCTCTGGATATCTGACCCGATGCTGGCTTTTCTCCCTGCCACCCTGCGCGGCGTGATCGCCGCGCTGCTGTTGGCGCTGAACACGATCCTGCTGTGCTCGTTCCTGTTTCTCGTGGCGCTGATCAAAGTGCTGCCGTTCGACCTCGCACGCCGCGCCTCGCGCTGGCTGATGAGCCACACCCACGAAGCCTGGATCAGCAACAACAAAGGCTGGATGAACCTGGTGCGCCGCACCCGCTGGCACCTCAGCGGCCTGCAGGGCCTGGACTATCAACACTCGTACCTGATCACCAGCAACCACCAGAGCTGGGTCGATATTTTGGTGCTGCAATACGTGCTCAACCGGAAAATTCAGCCGCTGAAATTCTTCCTCAAACAGGAACTGATCTGGGTGCCAGTGATCGGCCTGGCGTGGTGGACGCTGGGCTTTCCGTTCATGAAACGCTATTCGAAAGCGTATCTGGAGAAGCACCCGGAAAAGAAAGGCAAAGACCTGGAAACCACCCGCAAGACCTGCGCGAAATTCCGCGACAACCCGGTGGGCATCTTCAACTTCGTCGAAGGCACACGCTTCACCGAAGGCAAGCACGCGCAGCAGCAATCATCGTTCAAATACCTGCTCAAACCCAAGGCCGGCGGAATTGCATTCGTGCTGGATGCAATGGGCGAACAGCTGGAATCAATCGTCAACGTGACCATCCACTACCCGGGTGGACGTCCCGGTTTCTGGGACCTGCTGTGCGGCAACGTGCGGGACGTGGTGGTGCATTTTGAAGAACTGCAAATCCCGCCACAGTTCATCGGCAAGAACTACGACCAGGACGGCGAATACCGCCTGCAATTCCAGGGCTGGATCAACCAGCTGTGGAAGGACAAGGATGCGCTGCTGGAGCAGATGCATCGCGAATATCCGAACCAACGCTGATTACCTGAGCCCCTCCGACAGAACAGGCCGGCCATCAGACTGCCCCCCACAGGAAAGCAGTTCGCTTCTCGCTTCTCGCCTCTCGCTTCCCACCACTCAACACAATGAGCGTTAGCTCGAGTACCGCTTTTGACGCGCCGGCCCCTTCGGCAGGCTGAGTGGAGGGATTTATCCGGGGGTGGGCGCGAAGCGCCGTTTGGCGAAGCCAAACACATCGAGAGGAGGTGCAGCGAAGCAAACCGGAGGCGATGCCCCCGGATGAATCCCGTAACGAAGGAACACCGAGCCAAAGCGAGGTGCCGTACGCCGGGGCCAAGCCTTTTGGTTACTTTGGGGCGTTTGCCAAAGTGACTCGCCGTAAGGGCGAAACCGCCAGCCGCAACCCCCGAAGAAACGGATATTCACCCCAAACAACCCAAAAAAAAGCCCGCCGATGATCACTCATCGACGGGCTTTTTATTGGCAGCTAACGCTTAAATCGCGCCACGCTTACGCAGCAGATCCAGCACTTGCTTGACACCTTCTTCCAGCGACAGCGACTGGGTATCGATCACCAGATCAGCATCCAGCGGCACGTCATACGGGAAAGACTCACCCGGAATATTATCGCCACCCGCAGCGTACAACCCTTGCGGATCACGCTCGGCGCAAACAGTCGGCGAAGCCTGGACATAGACCGTCAGCAGACGCTCCTTGCCGATCAGGTCCTTGGCCTGCTCACGACCTTCAGCACTCGGCGCCACAAACGCAGCTAGCGTCAGCAGACCCGCTTCGTTGAACTGACGCGCCACATGCGCGGCACGACGCCAGTTCTCGGTGCGACCGGCGCGATCCTGCGGCAGACCTTTGTTGAGGTCGTGACGCAGGTTCTGGCCATCGAGTACAAACACCGCACGTCCCATGTCGAACAGCTTGCGCTCGACCGCGTACGCCAGCGTGCTCTTGCCAGCGCCGGACAGGCCGCTGAACAGCACGGTGGCCGGTTGCTGACCGAAACGCTGGGCGCGCTCGGTGGTCGCGACATGAGCCAGTTTACCGTGATGGGTGGCCGTGCCATGAGCCAGCGGCTGGGCGACGATCATGCCGGCGCCGACGGTGCCGTTGGTCAAACGGTCGATGACGATGAACGCGCCGGTGGTGCGGTTGCTGTCGTAACCGTCGAGGGCGATCGGCGCATCGAGCGCGATCTTCACCTTGCCGATTTCGTTGAGCTGCAACGCGCTCGCCGGGCCTTCTTCGAGGGTGTTGACGTCGACCTTGTTGACGATGCTGGCGATGGAGCCCGGCACGTAACTGGTGGCGCGTTTGATGTCGTATTTCTTGCCCGGCAGCATCGGCTCTTCAGCCATCCACACCAGCATCGCTTCGAAGCTGTCGGTCACCGGCGGAACGTTGTCGGCGTGTACCAGCAGGTCGCCACGGGAGATGTCGATCTCGTCTTCCATGGTCAGCGTCACCGCCTGACCCGGGCCGGCATGTTCCAGCTCACCTTCGAAGGTGACGATGGATTTCACGCGGCTGCTCTTGCCCGACGGCAGGACCACGACTTCGTCGCCCTTCTTGACGATGCCGCTGGCCAGGGTGCCGGCGAAGCCGCGGAAGTTCAGGTTCGGACGGTTGACGTACTGCACCGGGAAACGCAGATCGGTGAAGTTGCGGTCGCCCGCCACTTCCACGGTCTCGAGGATTTCCATCAGCGACTGGCCGGTGTACCACGGCGAACGCTCGGACTTGTTCACCACGTTGTCGCCCTTCAGGGCGGACATCGGCACGAAGTGCATGCTCGTCGGCTTCATCTTCAAGCCTTCGGCGAACTTCAGGTAGTCGGCCTTGATCGACTCGAACACGCCCTGATCGAAGCCCTTCAGGTCCATCTTGTTGATGGCGACAACGATGTGCTTGATGCCCAGCAGCGAGGCGATGAAGCTGTGGCGACGGGTCTGGGTCTGCACGCCGTAACGGGCGTCGACCAGGATGATCGCCAGGTCACAGGTGGAGGCACCGGTGGCCATGTTGCGGGTGTACTGCTCATGGCCGGGGGTGTCGGCGATGATGAACTTGCGCTTGGCGGTGGAGAAATAGCGGTAGGCGACATCGATGGTGATGCCCTGCTCGCGCTCGGCCTGCAGGCCGTCGACCAGCAATGCCAGGTCGATGTCGTCACCGGTGGTGCCGACTTTCTTCGAATCGCGGGTGATGGCTTCGAGGTGATCTTCGTAGATCATCTTCGAGTCGTGCAGCAGGCGCCCGATCAGGGTGCTCTTGCCGTCATCGACGTTACCGCAGGTCAAAAAGCGCAGCAGCTCTTTACGTTCGTGCTGGCCCAGGTAGGCGAGGATGTCCTCGCTGATCAAATCAGATGCGTGCGACATGACAGCCCCTTAGAAATAGCCTTGACGTTTCTTGTCTTCCATCGAGCCGGCGCCATCGTGGTCGATGACACGGCCCTGGCGCTCGGAAGTTCGCGTCAGGAGCATTTCCTGAATGATGTCCGTCAGGCTTTCGGCCTCGGACTCCACCGCGCCCGTCAACGGGTAGCAGCCAAGGGTACGGAAACGCACTTTCTTTTTGACGATGCGCGCCTTGTCCTCGTCGGACAGGTGCTCGAGGATGCGCTCGTCGTCGATCATGATCAGCGTGCCGTTCTTCTCGATCACTTCGCGTTCGGCGGCGAAGTACAGCGGAACGATCGGGATGCCTTCGAGGTAGATGTACTGCCAGATGTCCAGCTCGGTCCAGTTCGACAACGGGAACACACGGATGGATTCGCCCTTGTTGACCTTGCCGTTGTAGACGTTCCACAGCTCCGGACGCTGGTTCTTCGGATCCCAGCGGTGTTTGCTGTCGCGGAACGAGTAGACGCGCTCCTTGGCGCGGGACTTCTCTTCATCGCGACGGGCACCGCCGAACGCGGCGTCGAAGCCATGCTTGTCGAGTGCCTGCTTCAGGCCCTCGGTCTTCATGATGTCGGTGTGTTTGGCGCTGCCGTGGGTGAACGGGTTGATGCCCTGCGCAACGCCATCCGGGTTGACGTGGGTGATCAGGTCCAGGCCCAGCTCTTCGACCATTTTGTCGCGGAACTTGTACATCTCCTGGAATTTCCAGCGGGTGTCGACGTGCATCACCGGAAACGGCAGTTTGCCCGGGAAGAACGCCTTGCGTGCCAGATGCAGCATCACGGCGGAGTCTTTACCGATGGAGTACAGCATCACCGGGTTGTCGAACTCGGCGGCCACCTCGCGGATGATGTGGATGCTTTCCGCCTCCAGCTGTTTCAGATGCGTCAGTTTGTCGACCATGGCTACTCACGAAAGCTTTCTTATGAACGGCCAGCGGGCCGTGTTCGAGCGGGGAATCCTAGCACAGCGCCCTTCTTCTAATCAGGGCGCGGACTAGAACGAAAGAGCATATGAATATGCCCACCCGTTCGGGTGCTTTCAGGGAAAGTCAGATCGGATTCGGGCAGTCGATGAAGATGTGTTCCAGGGCAAACCGCTTCGCCAGATAATCGCCCAGCGCCTGCACGCCGTAGCGTTCGGTGGCGTGGTGGCCGGCAGCGATGAAGCTGATGTCGTTTTCCCGGGCACTGTGGAAGGTCTGCTCGGAAGCTTCACCGCTGATAAACAGATCGACGCCGGCGGCGATGGCGTTGTCGATGTAGCCCTGACCGCCGCCGGTGCACCAGCCGACCCGACGGATCATCGCGCTGCCCTCGATCAGCAGCGGCTCACGGCCCATGCGTTCCTGCACGCGACGGGCGAAGTCGCGGGCGGTCACCGGTTCATCCAGGGAGCCGACCAGCCCGACGATCTTCAGGTTGTCCGGGTCCAGCGGCCCTTCGACAGTGATGTCGAGCTGCCGGGCCAGTTGCACGTTGTTGCCGACATCCGGGTGCAGATCCAGCGGCAGGTGATAGGTCAGCAGACTGATGTCGTGCTTGAGCAGGGTTTTCAAGCGGCGTTGCTTCATGCCGGTGATGCACGGGTTCTCGCCCTTCCAGAAGTAACCGTGATGCACCAGCACCAGATCGGCCTCGGCCTCGACGGCGGCATCGAGCAATGCCTGGCTGGCAGTGACGCCGCTGACGATGCGCATCACCTGCGGACGGCCCTCGACCTGCAGGCCGTTGGGGCAATAATCGGCAATTTTCGCACTGCCGAGGTAACGGTCGGCTTCTTCGACCAGGGTACTGAGGGCAACGGCCATGAAAGACTCCTGAAAATCCCGTTCAGAGGCGCGCGCGGCCTCGTATAATGCGCGACATTATGGGCGGTCTGACCCCGCCTGCAACTTTTCCAGGACGTGCTTAATGCTCAAGGCGCTGCGTTTTTTCGGCTGGCCGCTGTTGGCCGGTGTGCTTATCGCTCTGTTGATTATTCAGCGTTACCCGCAGTGGGTCGGGCTTCCGAGCCTCGACGTCAACCTGCAACAGGCTCCGCAGACCACCAGCGTGCAACAGGGGCCGGTGTCCTACGCCGATGCGGTGGTGATTGCCGCGCCGTCGGTGGTCAACCTCTACACCACCAAAGTCATCGCCAAACCGGCGCATCCGCTGTTCGAGGATCCGCAGTTCCGCCGCTTCTTCGGTGACAACTCACCGAAGCAGAAGCGCATGGAGTCGAGCCTCGGCTCCGGCGTGATCATGAGCCCGGAAGGCTACATCCTGACCAACAACCACGTCACCACCGGCGCGGACCAGATCGTCGTGGCGCTCAAGGATGGCCGTGAAACCCTGGCCCGGGTGATCGGCAGCGACCCGGAAACCGACCTGGCGGTGCTGAAGATCGACCTGAAAAACCTGCCGGCGATCACCGTCGGTCGCTCCGACAACATCCGCATCGGCGACGTCGCACTGGCCATCGGCAACCCGTTCGGGGTCGGCCAGACCGTGACCATGGGCATCATCAGCGCCACCGGCCGTAATCAGCTGGGCCTGAACAACTACGAAGATTTCATCCAGACCGACGCGGCGATCAACCCGGGCAACTCCGGCGGCGCACTGGTGGACGCCAACGGCAACCTCACCGGCATCAACACGGCGATCTTCTCCAAGTCCGGTGGTTCGCAAGGCATCGGTTTTGCGATCCCGGTGAAGCTGGCGATGGAAGTGATGAAGTCGATCATCGAGCACGGTCAGGTGATTCGTGGCTGGCTGGGGATCGAGGTGCAACCGCTGACCCAGGAACTGGCGGAGTCGTTCGGTCTGTCGGGGCGTCCGGGGATTGTGGTGGCGGGGATTTTCCGCGATGGCCCGGCACAGAAGGCCGGCCTGCAACTGGGTGACGTGATTCTCAGCATCGACGGCGAACCGGCCGGCGATGGCCGCAAGTCGATGAACCAGGTGGCGCGGATCAAGCCGACCGACAAGGTCACGATTCAAGTGATGCGCAATGGCAAGGAATTGAAGCTGACCGCCGAGATCGGTCTGCGCCCGCCACCGGCACCAGTGAAAGAAGAAGAGTAAGTACAAAAAAAGATGGGAGCGCATCCGCTCCCATCTTTTTATCGGCCAGTCAGAGGTCGCCGAGACCGTCGATCAACGCCTGATTCTGCTCCGGCGTACCGATCGAGATCCGCAGGAACTGGGCAATCCGCTCCTGCTTGAAGTGGCGCACGATCACACCCTGCTCACGCAATTTGGCCGCCAGCCCTGCCGCATCATGTTGCGGGTGCCGGGCGAAGATGAAGTTTGCCGCCGATGGCAACACTTCAAAGCCTTTGGCCTGCAACTGCGCAATCACCCACTCACGACTCTCGATGACCAGCGCGCAGGTCTTGTCGAAGTATTCGCGATCCTCGAACGCTGCCGCTGCACCGACATTGGCCATGCGATCGATCGGATAGGAGTTGAAGCTGTTCTTGACCCGCTCCAGCGCCTCGATCAGGTCCGGATGGCCGACCGCCAGACCGACCCGCAGGCCCGCCAGCGAACGGGACTTGGACAGGGTCTGGGTCACCAGCAGGTTCGGATAACGGCCCACCAGACTGATCGCGGTCTCGCCGCCGAAGTCGATGTAGGCCTCGTCGACCACTACCACGGAATCCGGGCTGGCCTTGAGGATCTGCTCGACCGCTTCCAGCGCCAGCAGGCAACCGGTCGGCGCATTCGGGTTGGGGAAGATGATCCCGCCGTTCGGTTTGGCGTAGTCCGCCGGGTTGATACGGAACTGTGCATCCAGCGGCACCGCATCGAACTTGATGCCGTACAGGCCGCAGTAGACCGGATAGAAGCTGTAGCTGATGTCCGGAAACAGCAGCGGCTGATCATGCTGCAGCAGACCGTGGAAGATGTGCGCCAGCACTTCGTCCGAACCGTTGCCGAGGAACACCTGATTGCTCTGCACGCCGTAGTACTTGGCGACGGCGTTTTTCAGCAGATCGCTGTTCGGGTCCGGGTATAGGCGCAGGTTGTCGTTGAGTTCGGTCTGCATCGCCGCCAGGGCTTTTGGCGACGGGCCGTACGGGTTTTCGTTGGTGTTGAGTTTGACCAGACGGGTCAGCTTCGGCTGCTCGCCCGGTACATAAGGCACCAGATCCTTGACGAACGGGCTCCAGAATTTACTCATGTTCAGTTCCCCTTCACTTCGTCTTTGATGCGGTATTCGGCGCTGCGCGCGTGGGCGCTCAGGGATTCGCCACGAGCCAGGATCGAGGCGGTCTTGCCCAGTTCGGAAGCACCGGCCTCGGAGCAGAAGATGATCGACGAACGTTTCTGGAAGTCGTACACGCCCAGTGGCGAGGAGAAACGCGCAGTGCCGGAAGTCGGCAACACGTGGTTCGGACCTGCGCAGTAGTCGCCTAGCGCTTCGGATGTGTGGCGGCCCATGAAGATCGCGCCGGCGTGGCGAATCTGCGGCAGCCAGGCCTGCGGATCGGCGACCGACAGCTCAAGGTGTTCCGGCGCAATGCGGTTGGCGACTTCGATGGCCTGAGCCATGTCACGCACGTGAATCAGGGCGCCACGGCCATTGATCGAGGTTTCGATGATGGTGGCGCGATCCATGGTCGGCAGCAGTTTGTCGATGCTCGCGGCGACCTTGTCGAGGAATTCGGCGTCCGGGCTGACCAGAATCGCCTGGGCGTCTTCGTCGTGCTCGGCCTGGGAGAACAGGTCCATGGCGATCCAGTCCGGATCGGTCTGGCCGTCGCACACCACGAGGATTTCCGACGGACCGGCGATCATGTCGATGCCGACCTGACCGAACACGTGACGCTTGGCAGTCGCCACATAGATGTTGCCCGGGCCGACGACCTTGTCCACTTGCGGCACGCTTTCAGTACCGTAGGCCAGTGCGGCAACGGCCTGGGCGCCGCCAATGGTGAACACCCGGTCAACGCCGGCGATGCACGCCGCCGCCAGTACCAGTTCGTTGACCTCGCCACGCGGGGTCGGCACCACCATCACCACTTCGGTGACGCCGGCAACTTTGGCCGGAATCGCGTTCATCAAGACCGACGACGGGTACGACGCCTTGCCGCCCGGCACGTACAGGCCGGCGCGGTCCAGCGGCGTGACTTTCTGGCCCAGCACCGTGCCGTCGGCTTCAGTGTAGCTCCAGGAGTCCTGCTTCTGTTTTTCGTGATAGCTGCGAACGCGGGCGGCGGCTTTTTCCAGCGCTTCGCGTTGCGGAGCGGTGATGCGGGTCAGGGCCAGCTCCAGACGCTCGCGCGGCAGGATCAGGTCTGCCATGGAGGCGACTTCAAGGCCGTCGAACTTCTGGGTGAATTCGACCAGCGCCGCATCACCGCGCTCGCGCACAGCCTTGATGATGTCCAGCACCCGCTGATTGACCGAGTCGTCAGACACACTTTCCCAGCTCAGCAGATGATCCAGATGATGCGCGAAATCCGGGTCAGCAGCGTTGAGTCGGCGAATTGCAGTCGGTGCGGTCATAGCGAGAGCCTCATAGGAATGGCAAAAACTCAGGCGCCCTAACTTAGCAGTCGTTTCCGCTTGGGCACCTGAGATTCTGGCTATGAGGCGGATAGACGGGCGCGACTCAACGTCGCGCAGGTACATCAGCCGCGGTGTCGAGACTCCACTGCCTTGCGCAGTGTGTCGATCAACGCCTGGATTCGGGCGTGTTGCATTTTCATCGAAGCTTTATTGACCACCAGACGCGAGCTGATCGTGGCGATCAGTTCCTGGGGTTCGAGACCGTTGGCACGCAGGGTGTTGCCGGTGTCGACCACGTCGATGATCTTGTCGGCCAGACCGATCAGTGGCGCCAGTTCCATCGAGCCATACAGCTTGATGATGTCGACCTGACGGCCCTGCTCGGCGTAGTAACGCTTGGCGACGTTGACGAACTTGGTGGCGACGCGCAGGCGGCCCTTGGGCTCGACGGCACCGACCTTGCCGGCGGTCATCAGCTTGCACTGGGCAATCTGCAGGTCCAGCGGCTCGTACAGGCCTTGACCCGTGTATTCCATCAGCACGTCTTTACCGGCAACGCCGAGGTCGGCCGCGCCATGCTCGACATAGGTCGGCACGTCGGTGGCGCGCACGATCAACAGGCGAACGTCTTCCTGGGTCGTGGGAATGATCAGCTTGCGGCTTTTGTCCGGATTCTCGGTCGGCACGATGCCCGCTTCGGCGAGAAGCGGCAGGGTGTCGTCAAGGATGCGGCCCTTGGACAGTGCGATGGTCAACATGGGAAACGTCAGTCCTTATCAAGGTACTCATGCCCGGTCGCAATCGGCGCCGGACATACATCGAGGGCGTCACCACCCCCGATCGAAACGAATTCAACGGACACTTCCCTGTGTCCCAATGCAGCGACTAGCCCGGAACGCGACGAATTTTGGCGCCCAGCATCTGCAGTTTTTCCTCGATGCACTCGTAACCACGGTCGATGTGGTAGATGCGGTCGATCAGGGTATCGCCTTCGGCCATCAGGGCCGAAATCACCAGGCTGGCAGAAGCCCGCAGGTCGGTCGCCATCACTGGCGCGCCCTTGAGGATTTCAGTGCCGGTGACGATGGCGGTGTTGCCTTCGACCTGGATCTTGGCGCCCATGCGGTGCAGTTCGTAGACGTGCATGAAACGGTTTTCGAAGATCGTCTCGATCACGGCACCGGTGCCTTCGGCAATGGCGTTGAGCGAGATGAACTGCGCCTGCATGTCGGTCGGGAACGCCGGGTACGGCGCGGTGCGCACGTTGACCGCTTTCGGGCGCTTGCCGTGCATGTTCAGCTCGATCCAGTCTTCACCGGTGGTGATTTCTGCACCGGCTTCACGGAGCTTTTCCAGAACCGCTTCGAGGATGGTCGGATCAGTGTCCTTGACCTTCACGCGACCGCCGGTGACCGCAGCGGCCACCAGGTAGGTGCCGGTTTCGATACGGTCAGGCATGACCTTGTAGAAAGCCGAACCCAGACGCTCGACGCCATCGATGGTGATGGTGTCGGTACCGGCGCCGGATACCTTGGCACCCATGGCGTTCAGGAAGTTCGCCAGGTCGACCACTTCAGGCTCGCGGGCGGCGTTCTGCAGCACGCTGCGGCCCTTGGCCAGAGCAGCGGCCATCATGATGTTCTCGGTACCGGTCACGCTGACGGTATCGAAGAAGAAGTGCGCACCGCGCAGGCCGCCTTCAGGCGCCTTGGCCTTGATGTAGCCGCCTTCGACGTCGATGATCGCACCCATGGCTTCGAGGCCGCGGATGTGCAGGTCAACCGGACGCGAGCCGATGGCGCAACCGCCAGGCAGGGCGACTTCGGCTTCACCGAAACGGGCGACCATCGGGCCAAGCACCAGGATCGACGCACGCATGGTTTTTACCAGCTCGTACGGGGCGACCAGGGTCTTGATGGTGCGCGGGTCGATTTCGACGCTGAGCTTCTCGTCGATCACAGGCTCGATGCCCATGCGACCGAACAGCTCGATCATGGTGGTGATGTCGTGCAGGTGCGGCAGGTTGCCGACGGTCACCGGGCCATCGCACAGCAAGGTGGCGGCCAGGATCGGCAGGGCGGAGTTCTTCGCCCCGGAAATGCGGATCTCGCCATCAAGACGAGCGCCACCGGTAATAATCAATTTATCCATAACAATCTCGACGCCCTAGGGCTCAGGTGCGCTCGGCCCAGGCCGCGCTGCTGAAAAATTTCATAGTGACCGCGTGGATGCTGCCATCGGCGATCCATGGGTTCAAATGGGCATAGATGCTTTGCTGACGCTTGACCGGGCTCAACGCCGCCAGTTCATCGCTAATCACGTTCAGCTGAAAGTTGCAGCCTTCGCCTTCAACTTCCACCCGGGTTCCGGGCAGATTTGCTTCAAGGAAGCTTTTCACTTCTACGGCCTGCATGCTCAACCTCAATCGGCGCCCTGTGCGCACGGGTCGGACATCATACAAAAAAGCCCCGCGCCTGCGAACCCCGCTGCGCAGGACTCTGACGGGGGGCTTCTTTATAGATGCGGGTTCAGGGTTGCGCCAACAGCTCGGTCAGCTCGCTGACCTGAGCAATTTCACGCATGTCTTCCGGCATCCCGCGGATGCTGACTGCCTTGCCGGCGGCTTTCGCATCGCGAATGAAGCACAGCAGCAACGACAGGCCGACGCTGCTGGACTTTTCCACTGCCGAACAATCGATCACCAATGCCGGGGCATTGCACGACTTGATCAGCGCCCGGCCCTGTTCCCGAAGGCCAGGACCGGTGCGGTAATCCAGCACACCGGTGAGCTGAAGCTGACTGGCTTCGTCCAGACGAATGGCCGACTCGGTCATTGGGCAGGCTTCTCTTGTTTCTCGGCGGTCTGCTTGGCCTTGGCCACTTCGCCGGCCCAGCCGTTGATGGTCTTGTCCAGGTCGTTGCCGTTGCGCTGCATCGCGTCGGCGAACTGGTCACGGAACAGCTTGCCGATGTTGATGCCGTTGATGATCACGTTGCGCAGCTTCCACTCGCCGTTGATCTTCTCCAGCGTGTACTGAACCGGATAGATCGCGCCGTTGTTGCCCTTGACGGTCATGCCGACGCTGGTGCGGTCGCCCGACTCATCCTTCGGCGCATCGACAGTGATGCCCTGGTTGTTGTATTCCAGCAAGGCGTTGCCATAGAACTGGAACAGGCCACGCTTGAAGTTTTCCTGGAAGGTCTGCATCTGCGCCGGGGTGGCCTTGCGCGAGTACTTGACCGTCATGATGCTTTTGGAAATGCCTTCGGCATCCACCACCGGACCCACGATGGTATTCAGCGCGGTGTAGAAGTCTTGCGGGTCCTGCTTGTACTTCTCTTTATTGGCCGCCAGATCGGCGAGCATCCGGTTGGTGGTGTCCTGGACCAGATCGTGCGCCGACTGCCCGGGCGCAGCGTTTGCCAGCAGTGGCAGTGTCGCAAGCAACACCAACAGGCCACGTCGCAAGGTAGAGATCATTCAAAAGCTCCTCATTTGGCGTCTTTGCTAACGGTATTGAGCAGGAATTTACCGATCAGGTCTTCCAGCACCAGAGACGACTGGGTGTCGTGAATGGTTCCACCATCCTTGAGCCGGGTTTCTTCCCCGCCCACGCTGATGCCGATGTACTTCTCGCCCAACAGGCCAGCGGTCAGGATAGACGCTGTGGAGTCGGTCGGCAGGTTGTCGACCTTTTTATCCACCAGCAGGGTCACCCGGCCGGTAAAGCTGTCGCGGTCCAGATCGATCGCCGTGACCTTGCCGATGGTCACGCCGGCCATGGTCACTTTGGCTCTGACCGTCAGACCGGCGATATTGTCGAAGTAGGCATAGAGCTTGTAGGTATCGGTGGTCGAAGTCGGAGACAGGCCACTGACCCGCAGGGCAAGCAGCAACAAGGCCAGGATCCCTGCCAGCAGGAACAGGCCGACACCGATTTCCAGGGTGCGGTTTTGCATCAGAAATCTCCAAACATCAAAGCGGTCAGAATAAAGTCCAGGCCGAGCACTGCCAGCGAGGCGAATACTACGGTCTTGGTGGTGGCACGACTGATTCCCTCGGAAGTGGGCTCACAGTCATAGCCTTGGAATACGGCAATCCAGGTCACGACAAAGGCGAAAACGATACTTTTGATCACGCCGTTGAGCACGTCGCTGGAGAAATTCACGCTGTTCTGCATGTTCGCCCAGTAGGAGCCTTCATAGACGCCCAGCCAGTCGACCGCGACCCAGGAACCGCCCCAGATGCCGACCACGCTGAAGATCATCGCCAGCACCGGCAGGGAAATGAAACCGGCCCACAGGCGCGGAGCAATGATGTACTTGAGCGGATCGACACCGATCATTTCCAGGCTGGACAACTGCTCGGTGGACTTCATGTTGCCGATTTCCGCCGTCAGCGCCGAACCGGCGCGACCGGCGAACAGCAGCGCCGTCACCACCGGGCCCAGCTCACGCAGCAAGGTCAAGGCAACCATCTGCCCCACCGCCTGCTCCGAGCCATAGCTCGACAGGATGTTGAACCCCTGCAGCGCCAGCACCATGCCGATGAAAATCCCGGAGACCACAATGATCACCAGCGACATCACACCGACCGAATGCAGTTGCTTGACCAGCAGGCCGAAACCGCCGCCTATGCCACCACGCCCCAGCAGGGCATGAAACAGGAACAGCGTCGCCCGTCCGAATACCGCGACGGCATCGATAGCCGATTCGCCGAACCGGCGTACGCGTTCTATTAATGAGATTCTGCGCATCAACGTTTCCCCAGAAGATCTGCGCGGTAATCCGTCGCTGGAAAGTGATACGGAACCGGACCATCGGGATCGCCGGTCATGAACTGACGGATACGCGGCTCATCCGAGTTCATCAACTCGTCCGGCGTACCCTGCCCCAGCACCTGACCATCGCCCACCACATAGATGTAATCGGCAATGCTCGCGGTTTCGGCGAGATCGTGGGAAACCACGATACTGGTGATCCCCAACGCATCGTTGAGCAGACGGATCAGGCGCACCAGAACGCCCATGGCGATCGGGTCCTGGCCGACGAACGGTTCGTCATACATGAGAATCTGCGGATCGAGCGCAATCGCCCGGGCCAGAGCCACGCGGCGTTTCATGCCGCCGGACAGTTCATCGGGCATCAGCTCGATGGCGCCCCGCAGACCGACCGCCTGCAATTTCAGCAGCACGATGTCGCGGATCATCTCTTCCGGCAGCTGGGTATGAACGCGCAGGGGAAAGGCGACGTTCTCGAACACATCGAGATCGGTGAACAGCGCGCCGCTCTGAAACAGCACGCCCATGTGCTTGCGCGCATCGAACAGATCGCTGCGCGACAGCTTCGGCAGGTTCTGGCCATTGACCCAGACCTCGCCCTGCGATGGCCGCAACTGGGCACCCATCAGGCGCAGCAGCGTGGTCTTGCCACACCCGGAAGGCCCCATGATGCCGGTGACCTTGCCGCGCGGGATGCGGATATCGACGTTATTGAAAATGCTCCGCGCACCGCGCTTGAAGGAGACTCCCTTCAGCTCGACCGCGTAGGCGTTATCGGCACTCATCTAAACTCCTTGCGATGCAGCCTCTCACTCGGACGCCTGGCTTTCTGGAGAAAGCCCCTACATCCCGGGCAGGCCGAACTGGCGGCGAACTATATCACTGCAAAGGGCAAGCGCCCAAGGCCTCTCCCCGGCCACGTTCAGCGATATGACAGGCCCGAGGCTTCTATAAAAGGGTTTTAGTAACCGGGAATGACAAAGCACGACGAACTTGCGTGAGGCTTTTCAACATAACCGCTATAATCGCCGCCTTTTCATCGGGCTATACGATTTCTGACATGAGCCAAACCAGCGACCTGATTCAATCGGCACAACGCACCATCCGCCTCGAAGTGGAAGCCGTACAAGGCTTGTTGCCCCATATCGACGCCGATTTCGTACGCGCTTGCGAGATGATTCTGGCCAGCAAGGGCCGTGTAGTGGTGGTCGGCATGGGCAAGTCCGGGCACATCGGCAACAAGATTGCCGCGACCCTGGCCAGCACCGGCACCCCGGCGTTTTTCGTACACCCGGCCGAAGCCAGTCATGGCGACATGGGCATGATCACCCGTGACGACGTGATCCTGGCCCTGTCGAATTCCGGCTCCACCAACGAAATTGTCACCCTGCTGCCGTTGATCAAGCGCCTGGGCATCCAGTTGATCAGCGTGACCGGCAACCCGCAATCGCCTCTGGCAAAAGCGGCAGAGGTCAATCTCAACGTTCACGTCGAGCACGAAGCCTGCCCGCTGAACCTGGCGCCAACCTCCTCGACCACTGCCGCACTGGTCATGGGCGACGCCCTGGCCGTGGCGCTGCTGGAAGCCCGCGGCTTCACCGCCGAAGATTTCGCCTTTTCCCACCCGGGTGGCGCACTCGGCCGGCGCTTGCTGCTGAAAGTGGAAAACGTCATGCACGCCGGTCAAGAGCTGCCGCAGGTACAACGCGGCACCCTGCTCAAGGACGCACTGATGGAAATGACCCGCAAGGGTCTGGGCATGACCGTCATTCTCGAAGCCGATGGCAAGCTTGCCGGGATCTTCACCGACGGCGACCTGCGCCGCACACTGGATCGCAGCATCGATATCCACAGCGCGACCATCGATCAGGTGATGACCGTGCATGGCAAGACCGCTCGTGCCGAGATGCTCGCCGCCGAGGCCCTGAAAATCATGGAAGACCATCGAATCAACGCGCTTGTCGTCGTGGATGAGGACGATCGCCCGATCGGCGCCTTCAACCTCTCCGACCTGCTGCGCGCAGGAGTGATGTAAATGAGCACCGATCTGCTGCAGCGCGGCAAAGCCATCAAACTGGCGGTTTTCGACGTCGACGGCGTCCTCACGGACGGACGCCTGTACTTCCTTGAAGACGGCAGCGAGTTCAAGACTTTCAATACCCTCGACGGCCAGGGCATCAAGATGCTGATGAACGCGGGCGTACAGACCGCCATCATCAGCGGTCGCAAGACCCCGGTGGTCGAGCGTCGGGCAAAAAACCTCGGTATTCCGCACCTGTTTCAGGGCCGTGAAGACAAACTCGTCGTTCTCGACGGCCTGCTTGAGCAACTGGGCCTAAGCTATGAGCAGGTCGCCTATCTCGGTGACGACCTGCCCGACCTGCCGGTGATCCGCCGGGTGGGACTTGGCATGGCGGTGGCCAACGCGGCCCCCTTTGTGCGCGAGCATGCCCATGGCGTTACCCAGGCCCGTGGTGGCGAGGGTGCCGCCCGTGAATTCTGCGAACTGATCCTGCGCGCCCAGGGTAGCCTCGATGCCGCCAACAACGCGTACCTGTGAGTCAAACCATGTTTAGCAAAAAGTTTCGCAACATCCTGCTGTTCGGTTGCATCGCCGCCATTTTCGGCGCGGTCGGCTACTGGAACATCAGCCCGGAACGCTTCCTCGACAAGCCTCCTGTCTCGGCAGAAGAGAGCCCGATCGACTGGTACGCGACCAACACCCACACCTTGCAATACCTGGAAGATGGCAAGGTGCAGTACGAAATGACCTCCGACAAGGCCGAGCACGTCAAGGCGACCGACATTACACTGGTCACCAAGCCCGACCTGAACATGTTTCGCGGCACCGACTTCCCTTGGCACGTGACCAGTGAACGTGGCGAGGTGAATTCCGGTGGCACCGAGGTCGAACTGATCGACTCGGTTCGCGTCAAGCGCACCGACGAAAAGAACCGCGACACCCTGATCACCAGCACCCGAATGACGGTGTTCCCTCAGCAGCAATATGCGCAGACCCAGCAACCCGTTAGAATCGACGGCGCTGGCGGTGTATCGACCGGCGTGGGAATGAAAGCGTATTTGAAGGAAAGCAGGATACACCTGCTATCGAACGTAAGAGGACAGTATGAGGCTCGTTAAAACCCTCCCTATTTTGCTCAGTCTGGGCGCAGCACTGGGAAGCGTGAGCGCCTGGGCTCTGCCGAACGATCAGGAGCAGCCAATCCGCATTCAGGCCGACGATGCCCAGCTGGACGACAAAAATGGCGTTGCCACTTACAAGGGCGCCGTGATCATCACCCAGGGCTCGATGATCGTCAAAGGCGACACCGTAACGCTGACACGCAACCCGGCCGGCGAGATCGACGTGGTGACTTCGGTAGGCAACCTGGCCTATTTCGAACAACTGCAGACCGCTGGCGACAAGAAACCTGTCCAGGGCTGGGGCGTGACCATTCAGTACCACGCGCAGCAGAACCGCGTCGTACTGATCGACAAGGCCAAGGTCGTCGACAAGGACAACAACACCACTCAGGGCGAGAAGATCGTCTATGACACGGTGAAAAAACTCGCCAGCGCCGGTCGCGCTACCGGCAACAAGGTCACCGAAGCGCGTCCGCGCATCGACATGGTGATCCAGCCGAAGAAGAAAACCGACGAGAAAACCCAGTAATGGCAACCCTGAAAGCTCAGCACCTGGCCAAGGCCTATAAAAGCCGCCAGGTCGTGCGCGATGTCAGCCTGTCGATCGACAGCGGTCAGATCGTGGGCCTGCTTGGCCCCAACGGCGCCGGCAAGACCACCTGCTTCTACATGATCGTCGGCCTGGTGCAGGCCGATCAGGGCCGCGTCCTGATCGACGATCTGGACGTCAGCCACCAGCCGATGCACGGCCGCGCCAAGGCCGGTATCGGCTATCTGCCGCAGGAAGCCTCGATCTTTCGCAAGCTGTCGGTGGCCGACAACATCATGGCCATCCTCGAGACCCGCCAGGAGCTCGACAAGGCCGGCCGTCGCAAGGAGCTGGAAAGCCTGCTGCAGGAATTCCACATCAGCCATATCCGCGACAACCTCGGCATGAGCCTGTCCGGTGGCGAGCGTCGCCGGGTGGAAATCGCCCGCGCACTGGCCACCGCACCGAAATTCATCCTGCTCGACGAACCGTTCGCCGGTGTTGACCCGATCTCCGTGGGCGACATCAAGCAGATCATCCACCACCTCAAGGCCAAGGGCATCGGTGTACTGATCACCGACCACAACGTCCGCGAGACGCTGGATATCTGCGAAACGGCCTACATCGTCAATGACGGCCAGCTGATCGCCGAAGGCGACTCCGCGACCATCCTCGCCAACGATCTGGTGAAGGAAGTGTATCTGGGTCACGAGTTCCGCCTGTAAGCGCGACAGCATTCGACCAGCCGTCCGGGTGCTGTAACGTTGAAGCGCATTTTTATACGCTTTTATTGTTACAGCGCTCTAGGCAAACACGACAGTTTCAGGCATATAATTTGCTTAAGTTTGGCGCCTCGGCGCCCTGTAGTGGATGGCGCATAGCGCCGGCGAATAAGGTGTTAAGCCCCTGCCATGAAACCATCGCTAGTCTTGAGAATGGGCCAGCAGCTGACGATGACACCGCAGCTGCAACAGGCCATCCGCCTGCTCCAATTGTCGACCCTGGATCTGCAACAGGAAATCCAGGAGGCTCTGGAATCCAACCCGATGCTCGAACGCCAGGAAGACGGCGACGACTTCGACAATTCAGACCCGCTGGCCGACAACGCCGAACAGAAGCCCAATACCGAGATCCAGGAACCTTCCTACCAGGAAACCGCGCCGACGGTCGACAATCTCGAGGACGGCGAATGGAACGAGCGAATCCCCAACGAACTGCCTGTCGACACCGCCTGGGAAGACGTCTACCAGACCAGCGCCAGCAGCCTGCCGAGCAGCGATGACGACGAGTGGGATTTCACCACCCGTACCTCCGCCGGCGAGAGCCTGCAAAGCCACCTGCTGTGGCAGCTGAACCTGGCGCCGATGTCCGACACCGATCGCCTGATCGCCGTGACCCTGATCGATTGCATCAACAATCAGGGCTACCTCGACGAAACCCTCGAAGAAATCCTCGACGCCTTCGATCCGGAGCTCGACATCGAGCTGGACGAGATCGAAGCCGTCCTGCACCGCATCCAGCAATTCGAACCCGCCGGCATTGGCGCACGCAACCTGGGCGAATGCCTGCTGCTGCAATTGCGCCAGCTGTCAGCCAAGACCCCTTGGCTGGCCGAAGCCAAGCGACTGGTCACCGATTACATCGACCTGCTCGGCAGCCGCGACTACAGCCAGCTGATGCGCCGCATGAAGCTCAAGGAAGATGAACTGCGCCAGGTCATCGAACTGGTCCAGAGCCTCAACCCGCGCCCCGGCTCGCAGATCGAATCCACCGAAGCCGAATACGTGGTGCCTGACGTCATTGTGCGCAAGGACAACGAGCGCTGGCTGGTCGAGCTGAACCAGGAATCGGTTCCGCGTCTGCGGGTCAACGCTCAATACGCCGGTTTCGTCCGTCGCGCCGACACCAGCGCCGACAATACCTTCATGCGCAACCAGTTGCAGGAAGCCCGCTGGTTCATCAAGAGCCTGCAGAGCCGCAACGAAACCCTGATGAAGGTTGCCACCCAGATCGTCGAGCATCAGCGCGGCTTCCTGGAATACGGCGACGAAGCGATGAAGCCACTCGTGCTGCATGACATCGCCGAGGCAGTCGGCATGCACGAGTCGACGATTTCCCGGGTGACCACGCAGAAATTCATGCATACCCCCCGGGGCATATATGAACTGAAATACTTTTTCTCCAGCCACGTCAGCACCTCCGAAGGCGGCGAATGCTCGTCCACGGCGATCCGCGCGATCATCAAGAAACTGGTCGCCGCGGAAAATCAGAAAAAGCCGTTGAGTGACAGCAAGATCGCTGGTTTACTGGAGGCACAAGGCATTCAGGTGGCTCGCCGCACCGTCGCCAAGTACCGCGAATCCCTCGGGATCGCGCCTTCGAGCGAACGCAAGCGGTTGATGTAAGCCACGTTACAGCGTTCCAGTGGCAGGCTCTTCGGCCTGCCGCTTTATGCACTGGCAACGAAGGAGAAGCTGTATGCAAGTCAACATCAGTGGACACCAACTGGAAGTTACCCAACCTCTCCGTGAATACGTTGAGCAGAAGCTCAAGAGGCTTGAGGGACATTTCGACAAGATCACCAACGTGCAAGTCACGATGTGCGTCGAAAAGCTGAAGCAGAAAATCGAAGCCACGCTGCATATTCCCGGCAACGAGGTCGTCGCAAACGCGGAACATACCGACATGTACGCAGCGATCGACGCGCTGACCGACAAGCTTGATAAACAACTCAAAAAGCATAAGGAAAAGACCCAGAGCCTGCTTCAGGGCGCTACCGGTCGATAACCCCCACCCCCATGATCCGACTTGAAAGCATCCTGACCCCCGGCCGTTCCCTGGTGAACGTGCCGGGCGGCAGTAAAAAGAAAGCCCTCGAACAAATTGCCAACCTGATCGCCCGGGAGAAACCGGATCTGGAGATGCAAGATGTCTTCGAGGCGCTGATTGCCCGTGAAAAACTCGGTTCGACCGGTTTTGGCAACGGCATCGCCATCCCCCATTGCCGCCTCAAGGGCTGTGAATCGCCCATCAGTGCCTTGATGCACCTTGAAGCACCTATCGATTTCGATGCCATCGATGGCGCACCGGTGGACCTGCTGTTCGTGCTGCTGGTCCCGGAAGCTGCCACCGATGCACACCTGGAACTGCTGCGCCAGATCGCCAGCATGCTCGATCGCAAGGAAGTACGCGAAAAGCTGCGTCGCGCCACCACCAACGAAGCCTTGTATCAGGTTGTCCTGGACGAGCAAAACGGGCACTAAACATGCGCTTGATCATCGTCAGTGGCCGCTCCGGCTCGGGCAAAAGCACGGCCCTGGATGTCCTTGAGGACAACGGCTACTACTGCATCGACAATCTGCCGGCGGGCCTGCTGCCGGAACTGGCGGAACGCGCACTGATTCATACGGAACTGTCTCAGCCACTGGTCGCGGTATCGATCGATGCGCGCAACCTGCCAAGCCACCTTTCGCGTTTTCCGGAGTTGCTCGAGGAAGTCCGCAACCGGCACATCCAATGCGACGTTCTGTATCTGGATGCCGATGAAGAGACCCTGCTCAAGCGCTTCTCGGAAACCCGTCGCCGTCACCCGCTGAGCAGTGCCAACCGCTCGCTGGCTGAAGCCATCAACGATGAAACGGCCCTGCTGGGCCCGATCGCCGATCTGGCCGACCTGAAGGTCAATACCACCAATCTGAACCTGTACCAGTTGCGCGACACCATCAAGCTGCGGCTGTTGAACCAGCCGGAGCCCGGTACGGCGTTTCTGGTGGAGTCGTTCGGTTTCAAACGCGGCATGCCGGTGGATGCGGACCTGGTGTTCGATGTACGCTGCCTGCCCAACCCGTACTGGAAACCGGAATTACGTGCGCAATCCGGGCTCGATGAGCCGGTAGCCGAGTACCTGGCGGCACAGCCGGAAGTCGAAGAGATGTTCCAGGACATCTATGCGTATCTGTTCAAGTGGTTGCCGCGCTTCGCTGCGAGCAATCGTGCCTACGTGACCATTGCCATTGGCTGCACCGGCGGACATCACCGTTCCGTCTACCTGACCGAACGCCTCGGTCAGGCCTTGCAGAAAACCCTGAAGAACGTCCAGGTTCGCCACCGCGACCTCAGCTAAAGGATTCACACCGCGATGCCTGCTCTGGAAATCGAAATCATCAACAAGCTGGGCCTGCATGCCCGGGCGTCGGCAAAGTTCGTGGGCGTGGCGGGTCAGTATCCCGACTGCACGATCAGAGTGGGTCGCACCCCGGAAACCACGGTAGATGGCAAAAGCATCATGGCGATGATGATGCTCGCTGCCGGCAAGGGCACAAAGATCCACCTGAGCACCGAAGGCCATCAGGAACAGGAAGCCATGGATGCTCTGGTGGCACTGATCAACAACTACTTCGACGAAGGCGGTTGAAAGTCCTTTGTGGCGAGAGATGCGCCTCTCGCCACGCTTATCCCAGCGCGGTATCCATCACCATCATCAGGCAGAAGCCGATCAATAATCCCAGGCTCGCCAGCTTGTCGTGACCATTGCGTCGCGATTCCGGGATCACTTCGTGTGTCACCACCAGCAACATCGCCCCGGCCGCCAGCGCCAATCCGAGGGGCAACAACAATTCCGCCAGACTGACCAGCCACGCACACAGCAGCGCGAACACCGGTTCGACCAGACCTGACGCCGCCCCGATCAGAAACGCCCTGACCCGCGACATCCCCGCCCCGGCCAGCACCAGCGCAATCACCAGCCCTTCCGGCACATCCTGCAAGGCGATCCCCATCGCCAGGCTGTCAGCGTCCGGCATGCCGCCCCCCGCAGAGACGCCGACGGCCATGCCTTCCGGAATGTTATGGGCAATGATGGCAAACACGAACAGCCAGATTCGCGGCGGAATAACCGGATGCTCGACGGTGCCGATGAGCATTTCCGGTGAAGCGCCGGACAACCTGCGGTCGACCAGATACAGCGCGAAAGCACCGAGCATGATGCCGAAACAGATCAGGCCACTGGCGCCCCAAGGACTCAGCCCAAGGCTTTCGGCGGCGGCAATCCCCGGCACGATCAACGAAAACGCGGTCGCCGCCAGCATCACGCCGGCACCAAAACCCAGCAGCGTGTCGCCCAGCGCCTGCGGCATATTGCGAATCACCAGCACCGGAACGGCCCCAAGCGCCGTGCCGAGCGCGCAGATCGCACCGCCCTGCAATGCCCGGGACAGTTTCGGCTCCAGGTTCAGCCATTCCAGTCCGTGAGCCACCAGCAAGGTCATGCCCGCCAATAGCAGCAGCGACCCGAATGCGTAACGAAACATTCGTCCGCTTCCGATCGCCAGTGTTTCAGTGCCCATAGTCAGCCCTGGATTGTTTTTATAGGAGACTTAAACCAGTGCAGCCTGATAACGCGCAGCGACTTCAGGCCAGTTGATCACGTTGTAGAACGCGCTGATGTATTCCGGGCGGCGGTTCTGATAACGCAGGTAGTAGGCGTGCTCCCACACGTCGAGTCCGAGAATCGGCGTATTGCCGTTCATCAGCGGGCTGTCCTGGTTACCGCTGCTTTCCACCACCAGTTTCTTGTCCGGGGTGACACTGAGCCAGGCCCAGCCGCTGCCGAAGCGGGTCAGCGCAGCCTTGGTGAAGGCTTCCTTGAAGTTGTCGAGGCCGCCCAGTTGCTCATCGATCGCCTTGGCCAGAGAACCATCCGGTTTGCCGCCACCGCCAGGCACCATCACTTCCCAGAACAGCGAATGGTTGGCGTGACCGCCGCCCTGATTGATCACCGCCGCGCGCAGCTTTTCCGGCAGCTGCTGGACGCTGGCGACGAGTTTTTCCACCGGCCACTCGGCGTATTCCGTGCCCTCGACCGCGGCGTTCAGGTTGTTGATGTAGGTCTGGTGATGCTTGGTGTAGTGAATCTCCATGGTCTGCGCATCGATGTGCGGTTCCAGTGCGTCATAGGCGTAAGGCAGGGCCGGCAGGGTAAAAGCCATTTCAGTGGACTCCGTGGTGATGTTGGGCTGGGGCGCGGCGCGCATTGCCGGTATCCGGGTGCAGCAAGCGCTGGGTGCGCGGGTATTCGCCGTGTTCGCTGATGAAATTGAGCAGTTCGACATAGGTCTTGCTGCTCTGGCGCAGCGCGGCTTCGCGCAGGGCCGGGCGCAGGCGCTCGTCCTGCATGGTCTGCAACAGGCGTTGATGGATCGCGCACAGGTATTCGGCGCTCTCCTCCGGCTGGTTCAGACGCAGATGCAGATCGGCGAGGTTGTGATGGGAAATGACGCAGGCCGCCACCGCTTCGTCGGCATCGGCCCAGCGCTCGAACAGCACTTGCGCCAAAGCGAGGGCCTGCAGATAAGCCTCGCGGGCGTCGATCAACTCGCCCAGCATGAAGCAGCGATTGGCCCGTTCGATCGTACGTTTCCAGTGCTCCATGATGAGCCTCCAAAGCGGTTGCGGTGTTTACACGCCGCCGGCGGTGAGTTTCTCGGGATTGAGCAACTCTTCCAGCTGGCTGCGCGACAGATCGGTGTGTTCCAGCGCGACGTCGATCACCGGACGGCCCTGTTTGTAGGCTTGCTTGGCGATTTCGGCGGCCTTCTGGTAACCGATGATCGGGTTGAGCGCGGTGACCAGAATCGGGTTGCGCGACAGCGCTTCCTTGAGCCGCGATTCGTTGACCTTGAAGCTGGCAATCGCCTTGTCAGCCAGCAGACGGCTGGAGTTGGCCAGCAACTCGATGCTGCTCAACAGGTTCTGGGCGATGATCGGCAGCATCACGTTCAGTTCGAAATTGCCCGACTGACCGGCAATGGTGATCACCGAGTCATTGCCGATCACTTGCGCGGCAACCATCGCGGTAGCTTCCGGAATCACCGGATTGACCTTGCCCGGCATGATCGACGAACCCGGTTGCAGGCCCTCCAGTTCGATTTCGCCAAGGCCGGCGAGCGGGCCGGAGTTCATCCAGCGCAGGTCGTTGGCGACTTTCATCAATGACACGGCGGTAGCCTTGAGCTGGCCCGACACGGCCACGGCGGTGTCCTGCGAACCGATCAGGGCGAACAGATTCTTGCCCGGCGTGAACTGAACGTTGGTCAACTGACTGAGCTGGCGGCTGAAACGCGCAGCGAATTCCGGATGCGCATTGATCCCGGTGCCGACCGCCGTGCCGCCTTGGGCCAGGGATTGCAGGCTTGGCAACAAGTCCTGCAGATGACCGATATTGGCCTTGAGCTGCCGCGCCCAACCGTTGAGTACCTGGCTCATGCGCACCGGCATGGCGTCCATCAAGTGAGTACGGCCGGTTTTGACATGGTGATGCACCTGCTCGGCCTTGCGCTCGATGACTTGCACCAGATGCAGCAGCGCCGGCAGCAGTTGTTCGTGCAGGGCCAGCGCGGCGCTGACGTGGATGGTGGTCGGGATGATGTCGTTGCTGCTCTGCCCGCAGTTGACGTGATCGTTGGCATTCACTGGCTCGTCGAGCAAGCGGCTGGCCAGGGTGGCGATCACTTCGTTGGCGTTCATGTTGGAGCTGGTGCCGGAACCGGTCTGGAAGATATCCACCGGGAAATGCTGCATGAAATCGCCTTCAAGCAGCCCTTGGGCCGCGTCGCTGATGGCCTTGCCTTGCGCGGCGCTGAGCTGATTGAGTTCGACGTTGGCCCGGGCGGCAGCGGCTTTTGCCAGGATCAGCGCGCGGATGAACTGGGTCGGCATCGGCTTGCCGCTGATCGGGAAGTTATCCACTGCGCGCTGGGTCTGCGCGCCGTAGAGAGCGTCCACCGGCACCTGCAGTTCGCCCATGCTGTCGCGCTCAATACGTGTCTTGGTCATCTGAAAATCCTTGCACCAGTTCAATAAGAGGAATGGAGGGTTGCAACTCGCAGGTGGCGAGCCCCCAGGTGTAGCTTTGCCAGCGTTTGAGCCGGCATTTGCACAGCGACAGGCGTTCCATTTCACGCAACGGGCGCCAGGCCTGATCGAGACAGAGGCTGCGCCAGTGCCACGGCAACGCGATGTCGGTGGCCGTGTCGAGCAGCAGACGGAAAGAGGTTTCAGCGACGGTCCAGGGCGAGGTCGCCGTGCAACAGGCGAGATACCGGCCTTCGGCCAGGTAGTGTTCAATCAGACGCGGTTCGTCGGGATCCATGGCGCAACGGATCTGGCGACTCATCCAGCGCCAGCTTTCGAGGTACGGCTGCTCGTGCAAGGCAGAACTCATGATCCTGGGCTCATCCGATAATGAGATTTATTATTAGATGATAATGAGAACCAAAACAAGAGTGGCTTTTTTAGCGGCCCCGACCCGCTCAAACAAATTCCGGACACAAAAAAGGCGCGCCGCCCAATCGGGTGGCGCGCCTTTTTGTATTGGCCCGGGCTTAACTGCCGGCGACAGTCATCCGCTCGATCAACACCGAACCGGTGCGAATGTTGCTGCGCAGCTCCAGATCGTTACCAACTGCGACGATCTGCTTGAACATGTCACGCATGTTGCCGGCGATGGTCACTTCCTGCACCGCGAACTGGATCTCACCGTTCTCGACCCAGAAACCCGCCGCACCGCGCGAATAATCACCTGTCACCATGTTCAAGCCATGGCCCATCAACTCGGTGACCAGCAGCCCACGCCCCATGCGCCGCAGCAGTGCGGCCTGATCTTCATCACCATGGGTGACGAACAGGTTGTGTACCCCGCCAGCATTGGCGGTGCTCGGCATGCCGAGTTTGCGCCCGGAATAAGTGCCGAGGATGTACGACACCAACTCGCCCTTCTCGACGAACGGTTTGGCATAGGTCGCCAGACCGTCACCGTCATACGACGCACTGCCCATGGCACGCATCAGGTGCGGGCGCTCGTCGATGGTCAGCCACTCCGGAAACAGCTTCTGCCCCAGCGTGCCCTCAAGGAACGACGACTTGCGATACAGGCTGCCGCCGGAAATCGCCGACAGGAAGCTGCCGAACAGTCCGCCCGCCAGCTCCGCCGAAAACAGCACCGGCACTTCGCAGGTCGGCACCGGACGCGCACCCAGACGGCTCGCGGCCCGTTGTGCGGCACGCTGGCCGATGCTCACCGGGTCGGCCAGCAAGCTGCCCTGACGGTTCACGTCATACCAATAATCGCGCTGCATCTGGCCATCGGCCTCGGCAATCATTACGCAGCTCAAGCTGTGCCGGGTCGACGCGTAACCACCGATGAAACCGTGGCTGTTGCCGTACACACGGCAGCCCTGATGAGTACTCAACGTGGTGCCATCGGCGTTCTTGATGCGGGCATCGGCGTCGAACGCGGCGGCTTCGCAGAGCAGCGCCTTCTCGATGGCCTGTTCCGGGGTGATGTCCCATTGGTGGAACAGGTCGAAATCCTGAATATCCCTGGCCATCAGCGCGGCATCGGCCAGCCCCGAGGCTTCGTCTTCGGAGGTGTGTTTGGCAATTGCCAGCGCCGCAGCAACGGTCTCGCGAATCGCATCGGGTCCGGTAGCAGACGTGCTGGCCGAGCCCTTGCGCTGACCGACATACAACGTGATGCCAAAACCCTGATCGCGGTTGAACTCGACCGTTTCGACTTCACGCTGACGCACCGACGTCGACAGGCCCTGCTCCAGCGACACCGCCACTTCGCAGGCACTGGCGCCCTGACGCTTGGCTTCGGCGATGATTTGCTCGACCTGTTCCTGCAGTGCCGGCAATGCCTGTGGGCCGACGCTTTCAACTGCACTCATGCTCATCTCCACTCAAATTCTGCTTTCGGCTGGGGCCTTCGAGCGACCGGGCCGGACAAGCGGCCCCCGACTGGTTATCATGGCGGCGTTTCTTTGCGGACTGCCACCATGGTTGATTCTTACGACGACTCCCTCGATACGGGAGAAAAAAGCAAATCCCAGGTCAAACGCGAGCTGCATGCTCTGGTTGACCTTGGCGAGCGCCTTACAACGCTCAAGCCCGACTTGCAGGCGAAACTGCCATTGACCGACGCTTTGCGCCGGGCCCTGGCCGATGCGCCCAAGCACACCGCGAACATCGCGCGTAAACGGCACTTGCAGTTCATCGGCAAACTGATGCGCGATCAGGACACTGACGCGATTCTCACCTTGCTCGATCAACTTGATGCCTCTACCCGTCAGTACAACGAGCGTTTCCACAACCTCGAACGCTGGCGCGACCGCTTGATCAGCGGTGACGATGCCGTGCTGGAGAAATTCGTCGTCGAGTACCCGGACGCCGACCGCCAGCAACTGCGTTCCCTGATCCGTCAGGCCCAGCACGAGGTTGCGCATAACAAGCCTCCTGCCTCGAGCCGTAAAATCTTCAAGTACATCCGTGAGCTGGACGAGACTCAACGCGGTCTGCGTTGATATTCGCCACCGGGTGGCCGCACCGCGCGCCACCCGAAGCTCCATCCCTTCTTACGCGCCCGTGCCACCCACGGTGATCGCATCGATTTTCAGCGTTGGCTGACCCACGCCCACCGGCACCGATTGCCCGTCCTTGCCACACGTCCCCACACCACTGTCCAGCGCCAGATCGTTACCGACCATCGACACCCGGCTCATCGCTTCCGGGCCGTTGCCGATCAACGTCGCGCCTTTGACCGGCGCGGTGATCTTGCCGTCCTCGATCAAGTACGCCTCGCTGGTGGAGAACACGAATTTGCCGCTGGTGATGTCGACCTGACCGCCACCAAGGTTGGCGCAGTAGATGCCCTTCTTCACCGACGCGATGATTTCCGCCGGATCGCTCTGGCCGCCAAGCATGTAGGTGTTGGTCATCCGTGGCATCGGCAGGTGTGCGTAGGATTCGCGGCGACCGTTGCCGGTGCGGGCCACGCCCATCAGCCGCGCATTGAGCTTGTCCTGCATGTAGCCCTTCAGCACGCCGTTTTCGATCAGCGTGGTGCACTCGGTCGGCGTGCCTTCGTCGTCGACGCTCAGGGAGCCGCGACGACCGGCCAGCGTGCCGTCATCGACAATAGTGCAGAGCTTGGAAGCAACCATCTCACCCATGCGCCCGCTGTAGGCCGAACTGCCCTTGCGGTTGAAGTCACCTTCCAGACCGTGGCCGACCGCTTCGTGCAGCAGCACACCGGACCAGCCCGAGCCCAGAACGACCGGCAAGGTGCCAGCCGGGGCCGGAATCGCTTCCAGATTCACCAGTGCCTGACGCAGCGCCTCACGGGCGTAACCCATGGCACGGTCTTCGGCGAGGAAGTAACGGTAGTCGGTACGCCCGCCGCCGCCATGGCCACCACGTTCGCGACGACCGTTCTGCTCGACGATCACACTGACGTTGAAACGCACCAATGGGCGCACGTCGGCAGCAAGACCGCCGTCGGTCGAAGCCACCAGAATCCGCTCCCAGACCCCGGCCATGCTCACACTGACCTGCTGGATACGCGGGTCGAGGGCGCGGGTCGCGACGTCGATGCGCTTGAGCAGTTCGACTTTTTCGGCGCGGCTCAGCACTTCCAGCGGGTTGTCCGGCGCGTACAACTGAGCAACGTCCTGGGTGCTGAACGCCTGCACCGTACCGTTCTGCCCGGCGCGGGAAATCGAGCGGGCCGCGCGGGCCGCCGCGCCTAGGGCTTCGAGGGTGATCGCGTTGCTGTAGGCAAAACCGGTTTTCTCGCCGGACTGCGCACGCACGCCGACACCCTGGTCGAGGTTGAAACTGCCTTCCTTGACGATGCCGTCTTCCAGCGACCAGGACTCGGAAATCTGCCCCTGGAAATACAGGTCGGCCGCATCGATGCCTGGACCCGCCAGATCACCGAGCACGCCTTGCAGGCTCTCGATCGTCACGCCGCCGGGCGCCAACAGGTGATCACTGACTGAGGACAACAACTCGCTCATAGGTTTTACGCCTTAAATTCGTGTTCTGAAGCAGGTCGCTGTGCGCCCTGCGAAAAAAACCGCCGATGACCGGTCACCGGCATTCGCGCCCGGATGGACGCCTGTTCGTCGCTGTCGCGCTCGGCCAGCAACACGGCTTCGCCTTGTTCCTGCTGCGCCAGAACGCGGCCCCACGGATCGACAATCGCCCCGTGCCCAAAAGTTTCCCGTGGCCCCGGATGCGTCCCGCCCTGGGCTGCCGCCAACACGTAGCACTGGGTTTCAATCGCCCGTGCCCGGATCAACACGTCCCAGTGCGCCGCACCGGTCACCGCAGTGAAGGCCGACGGTGCGGTAATCAGTTCAGCCCCGGCCGCACGCAATTCGCTGTACAGCTCCGGGAAACGCAGGTCGTAACACACCGTCAGCCCGAGTCGGCCGACCGGCGTGTCCGCCACGACCACGTTACTGCCATAAGCATAGTCATCGGATTCGCGGTAACGCCCACGATTGTCCGCCACGTCCACATCGAACAGATGCAACTTGTCATAGCGGGCAACGATTTCGCCCTGATCGTCCACCAACAACGAGCAGGCATTTGACTTCGCTTCAGGTTGCCCCGCCGGTGGCAACGGCAAGGTGCCGGCCACTATCCATAACTTGAGGTCGCGGGCGGTCTGTTTCAACCACGGCAGGATCGGGCCTCCACCAAGCGCTTCGGCGCGGCCGATATCGGCGATGTCGCGACGCCCCATGGCGGCGAAGTTTTCCGGCAGCACCGCCAGCTTCGCGCCAGCGCTGGCCGCTTGTTCGAGCAAACGCCGGGCATCACGCAGATTGGCCAGCACGTCGCTCTGGCTGACCATTTGAATCACCGCTAAAGACATGGCGAACTCCGCAAGAGGTAGGCAGCCATGCTACTCCATCGGTTTGCGGCCTGGCTGATCAAAAAGGCTTGTCGAAGGTGATTTTCGGCTCTTTCCACGGGCCTTTTACGGTGTATTTGACGCTGGCGAACCGCGCCACGCGGTCACCGATCAGTTTGTCGATCAGGAACAGCGCGCCGCCGACCGCCGGTGCACCGACGATCAACGCGGCGATCGGCAGGTTGTTGGTCACCGGCAGGGTCACCAGCAATTTGGCGTCAACCTGATCGCCGACCAGATCCAGCGTGCCGTTCAGTTCAATGTTGCTCGACGGCCCGGTCAGTTTGATCGGCTCCTGCGTCACATAGACGCCGTTGTTCGCCACCAGCAAACCCTTGACCCGGTCATAGCTCAAGCCTTTGCCGAACAGGTCGGAAAAGTCGAGGCGCAGACGCCGGCCGATGGAGTTGAAGTTGAGCAGGCCGAACACCCGCAGCGCCTGGGCGCCGCCCTCGACCTCGACGAACTGGCCCTTGTTCATCGACGCATCGAGCGTGCCGGAGAAGCGCTTGGTCGCCAGCCATGCCGGCGAGCCCGGCCAGCGGCCATCGACATCCATATGGAATTCTTCGCTGGTCACGCTCGGCGCAAAGCCCCAGCCCTTGAGCACATCGGCGAGATTCTTGCCGCCGATCCGGCCCTTGTACCAACTGCTGGTGGCACCAGGTGTCCCCTCCCAGCCACCGCTGCCCTGCAACAGAATGCCTTTGAGGCCCATGTCCAGATTGTTCAGGGCGATACCTTTGGCCGTCGGCCGGACTTTCAGCGACCAGCCACCGACCAGGTCCTGGCCCTGGAACAGCTGATTGATGGTGATATCCAGCGCCGGGATCTTGGTCGGATCCACCGAGGCCAGCGGGTCAGGTGCGTTCTCGTCTGCCTGCACCGTCGGGTCCGGCGCCGGCAGGCGAACGTATTGCAGGTTCACCACAATCGGCGCGGCCTTGGCGTCTGGAATGGCTGCAGTGCCTTTGGCCTGCTGACTGTCGAGGGCCAGGGCCCAGGCGCCGGGCTTGCGATCCAGTTGCACCGCTGCCTGATCCAGCGTCGTGCCGAAGGCCGTCAGTATGCCGACCTTGAAGTCCGCGCTGCTGAGCAGTTGCTTGGCGCTGCCGCCCGGATCCTGACCGGCGTACTTGTCCACCAGATCCTGCCAGGGTTTGACATCCAGCTCCGACAACACGCCGCGTATGCGCAAGCCTTTGTTGCCCGGCAATACCGCTTCGCCGGCGCCGAGGAACAACTCGCCACGGCCATCGGCGAAATTGCTCGGTGGCGCGGCGAACGTGAAGTTGGCCAGTTGATCGTAATTGACCCAGTAACGCCGCTCCTGCCCTTGCAGGGTCATGCGGAACACCGTGTCACGCCCGACATCGGCGGTCATGCCGAACGGCGCTGGCAGATCCACCGCCACGCCCTTCATGCTGGAACTGACCATCAACTGGCTGTCGGCACCGTCCAGATTCACTTGCAACTGGTAAGGAATCGTCCCGGACACCGGCAATGGCTGAGTCACGCCGAGCCAGTCAGTGAGTTTCTTGACTTCGACCTGCCCCGACGCTGCCACCCGGGTCTTGAGTTTGCCGGGGCCGCCGTCTGCAAATATCTGCGCGGTGACCGGTTTATCGAAGGCCCGGGCGCTGATGTTCTGTCCGCTCAGGCCTTTGGCACTGTCGAATCGGAAATCACCCTTGAGCTGGCTCAATTCCAGCTTGGGCTCGGCCAGCTTCAATCGCGCATTGGCGGTCTTGAAGTCCACGAGGATCTTCGGCTGATCGCCCTTGGCCAACGGCACATCCAGTTTGAGTTTGCCTTGCAGGTCGCCCTCGCCTTCCCAGCCGGCGAAGGTGTCGGCGGTGCCGATCGGCGCTTCCTGGAGAATTTTCAAGCCGTCGCCCAGGCCGCCGGCAAACCCGCCGTCGAGGAACATATGGCTGTGCTCGCCACTCGGCACATGGGGAATATTGACGAAGACGTCGCTGACCTGGGTGTCGAGCAACTGCCCCTTGCTGGCGACAATCCTCACGCCGCTGTCCTCGATGAACACATCGCCGCTGACCTTGCTCACGTGCGGCCAGCCTGGCTGGAACGCCAGTTCGGCGTCGTGCACCTTGAAGAACAGGCTGATGCTGCGATCCGCATCTGCGGCGCCTTTGTTCAGGGAACCCTGATACTGGAAGAACCCTTGATCCACCGCCCCTTTGAGAATCGCCGTGCGCAGCCATTCGTCGAGGGCCGGGCTCAGGACTTCCGGCAGGTATTTGGCGGTGTAGCGACCGTCGCCATCCACCAGGCCGACCCGCAGGTCCATGTAGTCTTCCTGGTCGTGGTCGAAATGCAGGCGGATCAGGAAGTCGCCGGCAATCTTGCCTTCCTCGCCGAGCACCTTCAGGTACGGCGCAATCAGGGTGAAGCCTTCTTTATCGAGTTTCCAGGTCAACCGGGCGTTGGCCTGAATGTATTGCCATGGTTTGGCGAAGATCGGGTCAAGGTGCAGGACGAAGTCCTTGCTGTCCATGCGCAACTCACCGCCGCCGAGGTTGCCGGTCAGGCTGCCGCTGACATTCCGTGCGGCCGGCGCGCCGTGATAGGCGTCGAAGCCGACCTGATCGAGGTTGGCGGCGAAGCTGAATTTGCTGTCGTCGGTGGCGTTCGGGCGGAAATCCAGCAGTACGTTGCGCAAGCCGCCTGTCACTTTCAGATGCTCGACTACGGTGGCAAAGCCCTGTGGCAACGGGCCCAGCGCATTGAGTAACGGCGTGATCGGCGTCAGATCGAGGCGATCGGCCTGCAGGTGCCAGAGCTCGTCAACCTTGTCGGTGGCGGCGGTCTGCTTGACCTGCACGTGGGACTCCCAACGGGTTTCACCAAAATTCATCGCCAGGGAATCTAGAGTGACGGTCGCGCCCTCGGCACTGCGCTGGAAGTATCCGTTGAGGGCCAGGTTGTTGATCTGGATCGGCTTGCGCTCGCCGTAGGCACCGTTGAGTTGCGGAGCGTTGAGGCGGATGGCGGCGCTTTGCAGCGCACCCTCGCTCCAGTTGACCCACAGCTCGCCGCCGGCCTTGATCTCGGAGAAATTCCATTGCTGGGTCAGGCGTTCGGGCAACCATTTCGCCCAGTCGCTTTGCGGCAGGCTGACATAGCCTTCGACCGCACTGTCCTGCAACTGGCTGGCACGAATCCGCGTACGCAGGCTCAGTGCAACGGGCTGCCCGTCGGGCAAGGTCAACCGCGCGTCGAGGCGCTGGCGATTGAGGCCGGTCTTGAGGTTGAGTCCGACATAGGTAAGTGTCAGCGGCGCCTGTTCCAGCGGCTGCAACGTCACCTGACTGTCGAGCACCGACAATTGCTGGACCATTTGCATGCGGTTGAACAGTTGCTCGGGATCCATGGGCTGATCCTTCTGCACCGGCAAGCCTTCGAGCGCCCATTGGCCGTCCTCACCCTCCTTGAGGCTGATCTTCAGACCATTGAGTTCAAGATGCGCGATACGTACTTCCCGGGCCAGCAGACTGGCCCAAAGATCCGGCACGGCACGCACCCGATCCAGACGCAAAGCATTGGCGCCGTCGCCGACCATCACGTCGTGAGCCAGCAGGATCGGCGCGAAGCCGCTCCAGTTGCCTTCCAGCTCACCGATCTGCAACGGCATGCCCAGGGCGGCACTGGCCTTGTCTTCAATGTCGGCGCGATATTCGGCAACCAGTGGCGTGAGTTCCCGGCCGAGGCTGACGTACAACGCCATCAACACCAGAACCAACGCGCACAGGCCCAGACCCCAGCGAGTCAGTGCAGCCAAAATGCGTGTCAGACGTTCCATGTCAGTTGGCTCCCATGGCAAAAATACTGCAAAAAGCTGAGGCCAGCCGTTTCAGGAAAAAGGTGACGCAGGGGATCAGAGCAGCACCACGTCATATTGTTCCTGGGAATACATGGTTTCCACCTGGAAGCGTATGGTGCGCCCGATAAACCCTTCAAGCTCGGCGACGTTACCGGACTCTTCATCGAGCAGCCGGTCGACGACTTTCTGGTTCGCCAGTACGCGATAACCCTCGGCCTGATAGGCCCGGGCCTCGCGCAGGATCTCGCGGAAAATCTCGTAGCAAATGGTTTCCGGCGTCTTCAGCTTGCCGCGTCCCTGACAACTGCTGCAAGGCTCGCACAGCACCTGCTCCAGGCTTTCGCGAGTCCGTTTGCGGGTCATCTGCACCAGACCCAGCTCGGTGATGCCGATGATGTTGGTCTTGGCGTGATCGCGCTCCAGTTGCTTTTCCAGGGTACGCAGCACCTGGCGCTGGTGCTCTTCGTCTTCCATGTCGATGAAGTCGATGATGATGATCCCGCCCAGATTGCGCAGACGCATCTGCCGGGCAATCGCCGTGGCGGCTTCGAGGTTGGTCTTGAAGATGGTTTCTTCGAGGTTGCGATGCCCGACGAACGCCCCGGTATTGACGTCGATGGTAGTCATGGCTTCTGCCGGGTCCACCACCAGATAACCGCCGGACTTCAGCGGCACCTTGCGCTCGAGGGCTTTCTGGATTTCGTCTTCGACGCCGTACAGGTCGAAAATCGGCCGCTCACCCGGGTAGTGTTCCAGACGATCGGCGATTTCCGGCATCAGTTCGGCAACGAACTGCGTGGTTTTCTGAAAGGTTTCCCGGGAGTCGATGCGGATCTTCTCGATCTTCGGGCTGACCAGATCACGCAAGGTGCGCAGGGCCAGACCGAGGTCTTCGTAGATCACACTGGGCGCGCCGATGGTCTTGATCTGTTCGTTGATCTGATCCCACAGGCGCCGCAGGTAGCGGATGTCCATCAGGATTTCATCGGCCCCGGCGCCTTCGGCGGCGGTGCGCAGGATGAAACCGCCGGCCTCCTTGATGCCTTCTTTGGCCACGCAATCGCTGACCACCTGCTTGAGGCGTTCGCGCTCGGCTTCGTCTTCGATCTTCAGGGAAATGCCGACGTGGGCGGTGCGCGGCATGTACACCAGATAACGCGAAGGGATCGACAGCTGAGTGGTCAGCCGTGCCCCTTTGGAGCCGATCGGATCCTTGGTGACTTGCACCACCAGGCTCTGGCCTTCATGCACCAGCGCGCTGATGCTTTCCACGGCCGGGCCTTCGCGCAGGGAAATTTCCGAAGCGTGGATGAATGCTGCACGGTCCAGGCCGATGTCGACGAAGGCCGCCTGCATGCCCGGCAATACCCGAACGACCTTGCCTTTATAGATGTTGCCGACGATCCCGCGTTTTTGCGTGCGCTCGACGTGCACTTCTTGCAGCACACCGTTTTCGACCACCGCCACGCGCGATTCCATCGGCGTGATGTTGATCAGAATCTCTTCACTCATGGCAGGGTCTCGTTCAGGCATGTTCACGATAATGGCCGCATCTTGTTCCGTTCGACGCTTACTGCGCACTCAGGTTTTGCCAACAGGGTATGCCGAAATGGCCGAGCAGTTCTGCGCTTTCGCACACCGGCAAACCGACCACAGCTGAATAGCTGCCGTTGAGACCAGCGACAAACACCGCGCCCAGTCCCTGAATGCCGTAACCGCCGGCCTTGTCCCGAGGCTCGCCGCTGGCCCAGTAGGCGGCAGCTTCTTCATGGCTGATCGCCCGGAACCGTACCAGACTGCGCACCACTTGCGATTCGCAGCGCTCACCGTCGAGCACGGCGATGGCGGTCAGCACTTCGTGCTCCTTGCCGGACAACATCATCAGCATGGCGCATGCGTCGGCTTCGTCCACCGGTTTACCCAGAATTTTGCCGTCCAGCACCACAGCGGTATCGGCGCCCAACACGCAAAACGGTTTGTCGCTGACGACAGAGCGCTGCCCGGCCTCAGCCTTGCCGCGCGCCAGGCGCTCGACATAGGCCGATGGGGATTCATTGGCGAAAGGGGTTTCATCGATATCCGCACTGATAGCGGTGAACGGAACGCCGACCTGCGTGAGCAATTCACGCCGACGCGGCGATCCGGAGGCGAGGTAAAGCGGCTTCATCCAAACATCTCCCTGTTGAGTGCCCTGCCTCATGGCACCGGTGGGGCCCATGCCTGACCGAATCAGTTGATTTTGTAGCGCCGGCGCAATCCACGCAAAGCGAAGCTGACCCACGGCCAGAGCAAGGCGCTGACCAGTGCCGGCAGGACCAGTGCCAGGGTCGGCTGGCGGTTGCCGGTCAGGGCGCTGAGCCACAATTGCACAAGCTGCGCGAGGCCGAAGATCACCAGGATCACCAGGCACTGCTGCCACATCGGGAACATTCGCAGGCGTTGCTGCAACGACAGCACCAGGAACGTGATCAACGTCAGGATCAAGGCGTTCTGTCCCAGCAGCGTGCCGTACAGCACGTCTTCAGCCAGCCCGAGGCAAAATGCAGTGACCATGCCGACCTTTTGCGGCAGGGCCAGTGCCCAGAATGCCAGGAGCAGGGCCAGCCACAGCGGGCGCAGGATTTCCATGAATTGCGGCAATGGCGACACGCTGAGCAGCATGCCGATCAGAAATGTCAGCCAGACGATCCAGCCGTTTCGGGAGGCTTTGACACCGACCATTATTCTCGTCCCCCAGTGGTGGCCGGCGCAGTGACTGGCGGTTTGGCGGCCGGCCGTGCACTGGCAGGCTGAGCGGCCGGCGGCTTGCTCGCTGCCGGAGCCGCTGCGGGTGGTTTGGTTGGCGGCTTGCTCGCGGCGGGTTTGGCCGGCGTAGCTGCAGCAGGTGCAGCGGCTGGCGTGCCCGACGCGGCAGGAGCCTGAGCCGGTGCATTCACTGTTTTCGGCACTGTGGCCGGAATGATCGGGCCACCGCCAAACGCATCAAGATTTTCCTGGGCCTGCGCCGCATCGTTGGCACGTTCTTCAGCCGTACGGTTGTCGCTGAACACCAGCAACAGGTAGCGGCTGCGGTTCAGCGCGGCAGTCGGCACGGCACGGACAATGGCGAATGGCTGGCCGGAATCGTGGATCACTTCCTTGACCGTCGCCACCGGGTAACCGGCCGGGAAGCGCTGGCCCAGGCCGGAGCTGACCAGCAGATCGCCTTCCTTGACATCGGCGGTATCGGCCACATGCCGCAGTTCCAGGCGTTCAGGGTTACCGGTACCGCTGGCAATCGCCCGCAGACCGTTACGGTTCACCTGCACAGGAATGCTGTGGGTCGAGTCGGTCAGCAGCAGGACACGGGAGGTGTACGGCATCAGCTCGACCACCTGCCCCATCAGGCCGCGTGCATCGAGCACCGGCTGACCGAGCACCACGCCGTCGCGCTCACCTTTATTGATGATGATGCGATGGGTGAAGGGATTCGGGTCCATGCCGATCAGCTCGGCCACTTCGACCTTCTCGTTGACCAGCGCAGAGGAATTGAGCAACTCGCGCAGACGGACGTTCTGCTCGGTGAGGGCGGCAAGCTTCTGCATGCGGCCCTGCAACAGCAGGTTCTCGGTCTTGAGTTTTTCGTTTTCGGCGACCAGCTCGGTGCGGCTGCCGAACTGACTGGCGACACCTTCCCACAGCCTGCCGGGCAGGTCGGTGATCCAGTAAGCGTCCATCAGCACCAGCGACATCTGGCTGCGGGCAGGCTTGAGCAGGCTGAAACGGGCATCGACCACCATCAGCGCGACCGACAGCACGGCCAGCACCAACAAGCGCACGCCCAGTGAGGGGCCCTTGGCGAAAAGCGGTTTAATAGGCCGCTCCTCCCAGGCAAATGTTCTGTTTATTCATACGGCATCAAACCGGCCTGGATGAAGACTGACAGAAGATAAACGCCAACAGGCAGCACTGCAAAGTGCTGCCTGCGCGCTCACCCACGTATTGCACCCGGCGACTTATTCGCTGGAGAGCAGGTCCATGGTGTGCTTGTCCATCATTTCCAGTGCACGGCCACCGCCGCGAGCAACACAGGTCAGCGGATCTTCGGCAACGATCACCGGCAGACCGGTTTCCTGGGCCAGCAGCTTGTCGAGGTCACGCAGCAGCGCGCCACCACCGGTCAGCACCAGGCCACGCTCGGCGATGTCGGAAGCCAGTTCCGGCGGCGATTGCTCCAGGGCGCTTTTCACGGCCTGAACGATGGTGGCCAGGGACTCTTGCAGAGCTTCCAGCACTTCGTTGGAGTTCAGGGTGAATGCGCGTGGAACGCCTTCGGCCAGGTTGCGACCGCGAACGTCGACTTCGCGAACTTCGCCGCCCGGATAGGCCGTGCCGATTTCCTGCTTGATGCGCTCTGCAGTCGACTCGCCGATCAGGCTGCCGTAGTTGCGGCGCACGTAGGTGATGATCGCTTCGTCGAAGCGGTCGCCGCCAACACGTACGGATTCGGCATAGACCACACCGTTCAGGGAAATCAGCGCGATTTCGGTGGTACCACCACCGATATCCACGACCATCGAGCCGCGAGCTTCTTCAACCGGCAGGCCGGCACCGATCGCAGCAGCCATCGGCTCTTCGATCAGGAACACTTCACGGGCACCGGCGCCAAGGGCCGACTCACGGATGGCGCGACGCTCAACCTGGGTGGACTTGCATGGAACGCAGATCAGCACACGAGGGCTGGGCTGCAGGAAGCTGTTTTCGTGAACCTTGTTGATAAAGTATTGCAGCATCTTTTCGCAGACGCTGAAGTCGGCAATGACGCCGTCCTTCATCGGACGAATGGCAGCAATGTTGCCCGGCGTACGGCCGAGCATGCGCTTGGCCTCGGTGCCGACAGCAACGACACTTTTCTGGTTACCGTGTGTCCGAATGGCCACAACCGATGGCTCATTCAGGACGATACCGCGCTCGCGCACGTAAATAAGGGTGTTGGCAGTGCCCAGGTCAATGGAAAGATCGCTGGAAAACATGCCACGCAGTTTCTTGAACATGGGAAAGGGACCCTAGGCAACGCGTGGGTAAAAAAGTGCGGCAAACTCTAACAACGACAGGGATTTTGGGCAAGGCGCCAATATGTTAAATTGGCCGCTTTTCTGTGCACCAAGCCCCACAATCGCGGCCTTATGACCGTAGAAGTGCGGTAGTGTTCCGACAATCTAACACACGGACGCCGTCCGTCCTGTTTTCCACTGGAGAAACCCGATGGCGCTAGAACGCTCCGACGTGGAAAAAATCGCTCATCTGGCCAGCCTTGGCCTGAATGACGCCGATCTTCCACACATCACTTCGGCCCTCAACAGCATTCTCGGGCTGGTCGACGAAATGCAGGCGGTCAATACCGACGGTATCGAGCCGCTGGCCCACCCGCTGGAAGCCAGTCAGCGCCTGCGCGCCGACGTCGTGACCGAAAGCAATAACCGCGAGGCTTATCAGTCCATCGCACCAGCGGTCGAAAACGGCCTGTATCTGGTTCCGAAAGTCATCGACTAAAGGGAAAGAGCCTGCAATGCATCAAATGACTCTGGCCGAGATCGCCCGCGGTCTCGCCGATAAAAAGTTTTCCTCCGAAGAGCTGACCAAGGTCCTGCTGGCGCGCATTTCCCAGCTCGATCCGCAGCTCAACAGCTTCATCAGCCTCACCGAAGAGCTGGCCCTCGAGCAGGCGAAAGCCGCCGACGTGCGCCGGGCCAACGGTGAGAGCGGCGCCCTGCTCGGCGCGCCGATCGCCCACAAAGACCTGTTCTGCACCCAGGGCATCCGCACCAGCTGCGGCTCGAAGATGCTCGACAACTTCAAGGCCCCGTACGACGCCACCGTGGTTTCGAAACTGGCTGCCGCCGGCACCGTGACCCTGGGCAAGACCAACATGGACGAATTCGCCATGGGTTCGGCCAACGAGTCGAGCTGGTACGGCGCGGTGAAAAACCCGTGGAACCTGGAACACGTACCGGGCGGTTCGTCCGGTGGCTCGGCGGCGGCAGTTGCCGCTCGTCTGTTGCCAGCCGCCACGGCCACCGACACCGGCGGTTCGATCCGCCAGCCGGCCGCGTTCACCAACCTCACCGGCCTGAAACCGACCTACGGTCGTGTTTCGCGCTGGGGCATGATCGCTTACGCCTCCAGCCTCGATCAGGGTGGCCCTCTGGCTCGTACTGCCGAAGACTGCGCGATTTTGTTGCAAGGTATGGCCGGCTTCGATCCGAACGACTCCACCAGCATCGATGAACCGGTGCCGGACTACGCCGCCGGTCTGAATGGCTCGCTGCAAGGCCTGCGCATCGGCGTGCCGAAGGAATACTTCGGTGCCGGTCTCGACCCGCGCATTGCCGACCTGATCCAGAACAGCATCAAGGAGCTGCAAAAGCTCGGTGCCGTGATCAAGGAAATCAGCCTGCCGAACATGCAGCACGCGATTCCTGCGTACTACGTGATCGCCCCGGCAGAAGCGTCCTCCAACCTGTCGCGTTTCGACGGCGTGCGCTTCGGCCATCGCTGCGAAGACCCGAAGAACCTGGAAGACCTGTACAAGCGTTCCCGCGGCGAAGGCTTCGGTGCCGAAGTACAGCGCCGGATCATGGTCGGTGCCTACGCGCTGTCCGCCGGTTACTACGACGCCTACTACCTGAAAGCGCAGAAGATCCGTCGCCTGGTGAAGAACGACTTCATGGCTGCCTTTAATGAAGTCGACATCATCCTCGGCCCGACCACGCCAAACCCGGCCTGGAAACTCGGCGCCAAGAACAGCGACCCGGTCGCTGCCTACCTGGAAGACGTCTACACCATCACCGCCAACCTCGCGGGCCTGCCGGGCCTGTCGATGCCGGCCGGTTTCGTCGACGGTCTGCCGGTCGGCGTGCAACTGCTCGCTCCGTATTTCCAGGAAGGTCGCCTGTTGAACGTTGCCCACCAGTATCAGCTGAACACTGACTGGCACACCCGCACCCCAACCGGCTTCTGAGGAGACACACATGCAATGGGAAGTCGTGATCGGGCTGGAGATTCACACCCAGCTCACCACCCGGTCGAAAATCTTTTCCGGTAGTTCCACCCAGTTCGGCTCCGAGCCGAACACCCAGGCCAGCCTGATCGATCTGGGCATGCCCGGCGTGCTGCCGGTGCTCAACCAGGAAGCGGTGCGCATGGCGGTGATGTTCGGTCTGGCGATTGACGCCGAGATCGGTCAGCACAACGTGTTCGCCCGCAAGAACTACTTCTACCCGGACCTGCCGAAGGGCTACCAGATCAGCCAGATGGAATTGCCGATCGTCGGCAAGGGCCACCTGGACATCGCCCTGGAAGACGGCACGGTCAAACGCGTCGGCATCACCCGCGCGCACCTGGAAGAAGACGCCGGCAAGAGCCTGCACGAAGAATTCAGCGGCGCCACCGGCATCGACCTGAACCGTGCCGGCACGCCGCTGCTGGAAATCGTTTCCGAGCCTGACATGCGCAGCGCCAAGGAAGCCGTGGCCTACGTCAAGGCGATCCACGCGCTGGTGCGCTACCTGGGCATCTGCGACGGCAACATGGCCGAAGGCTCGCTGCGTTGCGACTGCAACGTGTCGGTGCGTCCGAAAGGCCAGGTCGAGTTCGGCACCCGCTGCGAGATCAAGAACGTCAACTCGTTCCGCTTCATCGAGAAGGCGATCAACTCCGAGATCCAGCGTCAGATCGACCTGATCGAAGACGGCGGCAAAGTGATCCAGCAGACCCGTCTGTACGATCCGAACAAGGACGAAACCCGTCCGATGCGCAGCAAGGAAGAAGCCAACGACTACCGTTACTTCCCTGATCCGGACCTGCTGCCGGTGGTCATCGAGGACTCGTTCCTCAACGACGTGCGCGCCACCCTGCCGGAACTGCCACCGCAGAAGCGCGAGCGCTTCCAGAGTGCCTTCGGTCTGTCGGCCTACGACGCCAACGTGCTGGCCACCAGCCGTGAGCAGGCGGACTACTTCGAGAAAGTCGCGAGCATTGGCGGCGACGCCAAACTGGCGGCGAACTGGGTGATGGTCGAGTTGGGCAGCCTGCTCAACAAGCAGAACCTGGACATCGAGGATTCGCCGGTTTCCGCCGAGCAACTGGGCGGCATGCTGTTGCGCATCAAGGACAACACCATCTCCGGCAAGATCGCCAAGGTGGTGTTCGAAGCGATGGCCAATGGCGAAGGCAGCGCAGACGAGATCATCGAGAAACGCGGCCTGAAGCAGGTTACCGACACCGGCGCGATTTCGGCGGTGCTGGACGAAATGCTCGCGGCCAACGCCGAGCAGGTCGAGCAATACCGTGCGGCAGACGAAGCCAAGCGCGGCAAGATGTTCGGTTTCTTCGTCGGTCAGGCCATGAAAGCCTCCAAGGGCAAGGCCAACCCGCAGCAAGTGAACGAACTGCTGAAAAGCAAGCTCGAAGGCTGATGAAAATGGGGCCAGTTCCAACGCCTGGCTCCATTCCCTGTGGGAGCCGGCAGGCTGGCTCCCACATCTGTTTTCGGGAAACCTTTGAATGAAGCGTCTATTCATCAGCTGCGCCCTGCTTTCCCTGCTGGCCGGTTGCGCCAGCACCGATGTCATCGACCCGCACGGTTACGACCAGACCGGCGTCGCCTCCTATTACGGAGCCAAACACCACGGTAAACGCACCGCCAGCGGCGAAGCGTTCAACCAGAATTCCCTGACCGCCGCCCATCGCCAATTGCCGTTCGGCACCCGGGTGAAGGTCACCAACCTGAAAAACGACAAATCCTGCGTGGTGCGTATCAACGACCGCGGGCCACACACCCGTGGGCGCATCATCGATGTTTCACGGGAAGCCGCCGAACGCCTCGGCATGATTGGCAGTGGCACGGCGCGGGTTCGCGTGCAGGCCCTCGACGACTGATGGAGCGCCCGCCATTTTCGGATTGACCGATTTACCGCTGATCAACGTGATCGAACTGCTCTGCGGATTGTTCCTGCTGATCGCCGGTGCCGAACTGATGGTGCGCGCCGCCGTGCGCCTGGCCGCGCGCCTGCATGTGCGGCCGCTGATCATCGGTCTGACCATCGTCGCCCTCGGCAGCAGCGCCCCGCAAATGGCGGTCAGCCTGCAAGCGACCCTGACGCACAACTCCGACATCGCAGTCGGCAGCGTGATCGGCAGCAGCATTTTCAACATCCTCGTGACCCTCGGCCTGTCGGCGCTGATCATCCCATTGCGCGTCTCACGGCAACTGGTGCGCCTCGACATCCCGCTGATGATCGGCGCCAGCCTGCTGGTGTTCGTGCTGGCCTGGAACGAAGAGATCGGCCGTTTCGACGGCATCCTGCTGCTGGCGGCTCTGGGGTTGTACCTCGGCTTGCTGCTGCGCCAGTCGCGGCACTCGGGCCGGCCACATTCCGATCATCCTCAGACTCAACCCGCCCCCTGGTTCACCAGCCTGCTGATGATCGTCGCCGGTCTCGCCATGCTGGTGTTCGCCGGACATTTGTTGCTGGGTGCCGCTGTCGCAGTAGCCACCGATCTCGGATTCTCCGAACGGGTGATCGGCCTGACCGTGGTCGCGGTCGGTACTTCGCTGCCGGAACTCGCCACTTCGTTGATCGCCGCATTGCGCGGTCAGCGGGACATTGCCGTGGGCAACGTGATCGGCGCCAACCTGTTCAACCTGCTCGGGGTCCTCGGCATCACCGCGTTGATCGCCCCGACACCACTGTCGGTGTCGCCCAACGCGCTGGATTTCGACCTGCCGGTGATGCTCGGCGTCGCCACGCTGTGCCTGCCGGTGTTCTATTCCGGCTACCGCGTGACCCGGGCTGAAGGCTTGCTACTGCTCGGCTTGTATCTGGCGTATGCGCTGCATGTGGTGTCGTTCACCACCGGCATGCCGCTCGCCGGCAAGCTCGAACGGTTGATGCTGTTCTATGTCCTGCCAACGCTGCTGACGTTTTTGTTTTTTACGTCGGTGCGCGCCTGGCGCCGCCAACACCACAAGAGGGATGTGCCATGACCGAATCGAAGAAATCCGGGGTCGAAATCCGCCGCCAGGTAATGGGTGACGCGTTCGTCGACCGCGCCCTGGGCAATGCCACTGAGTTCACCCAACCCTTGCAGGATTTCGTCAACGAACACGCCTGGGGCGGTGTGTGGAATCGCGAAGGTCTGCCGCTGAAGACCCGCAGCCTGATCACCCTCGCCGCGCTGACCGCGTTGAAGTGCCCGCAGGAATTGAAGGGCCACGTGCGCGGCGCGTTGAACAATGGCTGCACGGTCGACGAGATCCGCGAGGCGCTGCTGCATTGCGCGGTGTACGCCGGGGTGCCGGCGGCGATCGATGCGTTTCGGGCAGCGCAGGAAGTGATCGACAGTTACCAGAAGCCTGAGTAACAGCCAGCCTCAGATCCACCCGCCCCACTGCAACAGAAAGATCCCGACGTTGGTGGTCACCGCCGCCATCAACGTGGTCAACACGATGATCGCCGCCGCCAGTTCATGATTGCCCTGGGCCGCCCGTGCCATGACAAAACTGGCGGCCGCCGTCGGGCTGCCGAAGTACAGAAACAGAATCCCCAGCTCCGCCCCGCGAAAGCCCCATAGCCAGGCACCCAGTGTCGCGAGCACCGGCAGGCCGATCATCTTCACCAGACTGGAACTGAGCGCCATGCTCCCGCTCTTGCGCAGCGCCGCCAGCGACAGCGTGCCGCCGATGCAGATCAACGCCAGTGGCAGCGTGGTTTGCGCCAGGTACTGGCCGGACGTTTCCAGCCAGCCCGGCAGACCGATCTTGAACCAGGCAAACGGCGCCGCAGCGATGACGCTGATGATCAGCGGATTGCTGAACACGCTTTTGCAGATGCTCCATGGATCGGACTTGATCACCGGGCTGTACACCGCCAGCACAATGGTCGACAGGGTGTTGTAGAACAGGATCACCAGCGCCGCGAGAATCGCTCCGAGGGAAATCCCGTAGTCACCGTACATGCTCGCCGCCAGCGCCAGACCGATCACCCCGTTGTTGCCGCGAAACGCACCTTGCGTGTAGATGCCGCGATCCTCGCGCGGGCAGCGGAGAATCGCCCAGCCCCAGGCCAAGGCAAAACTGGCCAGGGTGGCGACGGCGAAGTAGATCAGCAGCGCCGGTTGCAGCGCGGCATGCAGGTCGGCATGCAGGATGCCGAGAAACAGCAGTGCCGGCATGCTGACGTTGAACACCAGCGACGACGCCGTGTGGATGAAGTTGTCGTTGATCCATTCGATGCGTTTGAGCAGCACACCCAGAAACAGCATGGCAAACACCGGCGCGGTGATGTTCAGGGTTTCGAGGAAGATTGCCAGCATGCCGGGGAGCCTTGAAGGTGAGCGTCGTTAGGGGGCTAATGATAAGCCACTTTCACCCCGATCGTTCCCACGCAGCGCGTGGGAACGAGCAACCATCACGTAATAGGCGCCGGATTGAACAACGTAATGTCGTTATGCAGCTTGTGCTTCTCGGCCCACGTCTGCTGCTTGCCGCTCGCCACATCCAGATAGTAGTGGAACAACTCCCAGCCCAACTCCTCGATGCTTGCGCGACCGGTAGCGATGCGCCCGGCATCGATGTCGATCAGGTCCGGCCAGCGTTGCGCCAGTTCGGTCCGGGTCGACACCTTCACCACCGGCGCCATGGCCAGACCATAAGGCGTGCCACGCCCGGTGGTAAACACATGCAGGTTCATCCCCGCCGCCAGTTGCAACGTGCCGCAGACAAAATCGCTGGCCGGCGTCGCACAGAAAATCAAACCCTTCTGCTTGAAGCGTTCCCCCGGACCCAGCACGCCGCTGATCGCGCTGCTGCCGGATTTGACGATCGAGCCCAAGGACTTCTCGACAATGTTCGACAACCCGCCCTTCTTGTTGCCCGGCGTGGTGTTGGCGCTGCGATCCGCCTCGCCCTTGGCCAGGTAACGGTCGTACCAGTCCATCTCGCGCACCAGTTCCTCGGCAACGGTTTTGCTCTGGGCCCGGGAGGTCAGCAGGTAAATCGCGTCACGCACTTCGGTGACTTCGGAAAACATCACCGTCGCCCCTGCTCGCAGCAGCAAGTCCGAGGCATAACCCAGCGCCGGGTTGGCGGTGATCCCGGAAAACGCATCGCTGCCACCGCACTGCATGCCGAGGATCAGCTCGGACGCGGGCACGGTCTCCCGGCGGCGCTGGTCAAGTTTCTTCAGGCGGGTTTCGGCCAGATCCATGATCTGCTCGATCATCTCGGTGAAACCGTGACTGGAATCCTGCAAGCGATACAGCCACGGCTCGCTCAGATCCACCGACGCATCGTCCTCGTGCATCACCTGCCCGGCCTGCAATTTCTCGCAGCCCAGACTGATCACCAACGCCTCGCCACCGAGGTTCGGGTTGCGCGCCAGATTGCGCACAGTGCGGATCGGAATGTAGGCGTCGGTAGCGGTGATCGCCACGCCGCAACCGTAACTATGGGTCAGCGCCACCACGTCATCGACGTGGGGGTACTTGGGCAACAGTTCATCCTTGATGCGTTTGACCGCGTGATCCAGCACCCCTGTGACGCACTGCACGGTGGTGGTGATCCCGAGGATGTTGCGCGTGCCGACGGTGCCGTCGGCATTGCGATAACCCTCGAAGGTGTAACCCTCCAGCGGCGCCTGGGCGGCCGGCACGTCGGTGGACAGCGGCAGGCTGTCAAGCGGTGGCGCGGTCGGCATGCGCAGTTGATCTTCCTTGACCCAACTGCCACGGGGAATCGGCTGCAACGCATAGCCAATGATCTGGCCATAGCGAATCACCGTGCCGCCCTCGGGGATGTCCACGAGGCTGACCTTGTGGCTCTGCGGCACAAAATCCACCGTCACCAGGCCATCGGCGAAGGCAGTACCGGCCGGAACGCCCTGGTCATTGACCACGACCACTACGTTGTCCCGCTCGTGCAGGCGGATGTAGCGCGGCGAGTCGGAATGTTCAATCAACTGCATGGCGCCGCTCCTCAGGAATGCGCTTGAGACAATTTACCGGTGGCTTCGGAACCGCCATTGGTTGGCGGCTCTTTCAGTACCACACGTTTGATCGGGCCGACGATCACCAGGTAGCTGAACACCGCCACCAGCGCGTTGGCGCCGACAAACACCAGCGCCCATTTGAACGAACCGGTGGAGCTGATGATGTAGCCGATGACGATTGGCGTGGTGATCGAGGCAATGTTGCCGAAGGTGTTGAACAGGCCGCCACTGAGACCGGCGATCTGTTTCGGCGAAGTGTCGGAGACCACCGCCCAGCCCAGTGCGCCCACGCCTTTGCCGAAGAAGGCCAGGGCCATGAAGCCGACCACCATCCATTCCACTTCAACATAGTTGCACGCGACGATGCTGCTGGAGACCAGCAGGCCGGCAATGATCGGTGCCTTGCGGGCGAAGGTCAGCGAGTGGCCCTTGCGCAGCAGGTAATCGGAAATCACCCCGCCGAGGACGCCGCCGATAAAACCGCAGATCGCCGGCAACGAGGCGATGAAACCGGCCTTGAGAATGGTCATGCCGCGCTCCTGCACCAGGTACACCGGGAACCAGGTCAGGAAGAAATAGGTGATGCCGTTGATGCAGTACTGGCCCAGGTACACGCCGAGCATCATGCGGTTGGTCAGCAACTGGCGGATGTAGTCCCATTTCGGGCCGTCAGCTTTTTTGCCTTGTTTCTGGTCCATGTCGACCATGCCGCCGTTGTCGGCGATGAACTTCACTTCCGCTTCGTTGGCCATCGGGTGCTGGCGCGGGCTGTGGATAACCTTCAGCCAGATCAGCGAGAACAGGATGCCGAATACGCCCATGACAATGAACACGTGTTCCCAGCCAAAGGCATAGACGATCCAGCCCATCAGCGGCGCGAACAGCACGGTGGCGAAGTACTGCGCCGAGTTGAAGATCGCCGAAGCCGTACCGCGTTCGGCGGTCGGGAACCAGGCCGCCACGATGCGTGCGTTGCCGGGGAACGATGGCGCTTCGGCCAGGCCCACGAGGAAGCGCAACATGAACAGCGCCACGATAGCCGTGGACATGCCGAACTCACCGACAAAGCCTTGCAGCACGGTGAACAGCGACCAGGTGAAGATGCTCAGGGCATAGACTTTTTTCGAGCCAAAACGATCGAGCAGCCAGCCGCCGGGAATTTGCCCGGCCACGTAGGCCCAACCGAATGCAGAGAAGATGTAGCCGAGGGTGACCGCGTCGATGCCGAGGTCTTTTTGCAAACTGGAACCGGCGATCGCGATGGTGGCGCGGTCGGCGTAGTTGATCGTGGTCACCAGGAACAGCATGAGCAGGATCAAATAGCGGACGTGAGTCGGCTTGGACGATTGCATGTAGATGTACTCCCACTGATTATTTTTATGCGGGTAAAACATTCTTTGGTCTTGTGCCGCGCAGGGCCTTGGCAATAACCCTGCGCGGGTGCAGCGACTTACGAACCGATGTAGGCGGTTTTCACCACGGTGTAGAACTCTTGCGCATAGCGGCCTTGCTCACGTGAGCCATAGGATGAACCCTTACGGCCCCCGAACGGAACGTGGTAATCGACGCCGGCGGTCGGCAGGTTGACCATCACCATCCCGGCCTGGGAATGACGCTTGAAGTGGTTGGCGTACTTCAGCGACGTCGTGGCGATGCCCGCCGACAGACCGAATTCGGTGTCGTTGGCCATGGCCAGTGCAGCCTCGTAATCCGCCACGCGGACGATGTTGGCCACCGGGCCGAAGATCTCTTCGCGGCTGATGCGCATCGACGCTTCACTGTCGGCAAACAGCGTCGGTGCGAGGAAATAACCCTCGGTGTCGCAGGTCACCAGACCACCGCCGCTGACTACGCGGGCACCTTCGGACTGGCCGATGTCGATGTATTTCAGGTCCTGCTCAAGCTGTGCTTGCGAAACCACCGGACCGATGTCGGTGCCGGCCTTCAGCGCGTGGCCGACTTTGATCGACTTCATGCGCTCGGCCATGGCTTCGACGAACTTGTCATGAATCCCGGCGGTGACGATCAAGCGGCTCGACGCGGTGCAACGCTGGCCGGTGGAGTAGAACGCGCTCTGCACCGACAGCTCCACCGCCTGCTTGAGGTCGGCGTCGTCGAGAATGATCTGCGGGTTCTTGCCGCCCATCTCCAGTTGCACCTTAGCCTGGCGCGACACGCAGTTGACCGCGATCTGACGACCGACGCCGACGGAGCCGGTGAAGCTGATGCCGTCGACTTTCGGGCTGTTGACCAGCGCTTCACCGACCACGCGACCGCTGCCCATCACCAGGTTGAACACGCCGGCCGGGAAGCCTGCGCGGGAGATGATTTCGGCCAGCGCCCAGGCGCAACCCGGCACCAGATCCGCCGGTTTCAACACCACGCAGTTGCCGTAGGCCAGGGCCGGGGCGATTTTCCACGACGGAATCGCAATCGGGAAATTCCACGGGGTGATCAGGCCGACCACGCCGAGGGCTTCGCGGGTGACTTCAACGTTGACGCCCGGGCGCACCGACGGCACGTAGTCGCCGGACAGACGCAGGCACTCGCCGGCGAAGAACTTGAAGATGTTGCCGGCGCGGGTCACTTCGCCGATGGCTTCCGGCAGGGTCTTGCCCTCTTCCCGGGCCAGCAGCGTGCCGAGTTCTTCGCGACGGGCGAGGATTTCGGTGCCGACCTTGTCCAGCGAGTCGTGGCGAGCCTGAATGCCCGAAGTCGACCACGCCGGGAACGCGGCGCGAGCGGCGTCGATGGCGGCGTTGACCTGAGCAAGATCAGCCTTGGCGTAGTCGCCGATGGTGTCGCTCAGCTCGGACGGGTTGATGTTGACCGAGTAATCGTTGCCGGCGACCCATTCACCGTTGATGTAGTTGTCATAGCGCTTGGTCACGAATCATTCTCCTGACGCAAAAGGCCGCTGATTGCTCAGCGGCCTTGTTTAGAGGGTTGTGTTACTGCGCACCTTGCTTGTCGATCAGCGCGGCGAGCATTTCGTACTCTTCGCGGGTCAGGTCGGTCAGCGGCGCCCGCACCGGGCCTGCGTCATAGCCGGCGATCTTGGCGCCTGCCTTGACGATGCTCACGGCGTAACCGGCCTTGCGGTTGCGGATGTCCAGGTATGGCAGGAAGAAGTCGTCGATGATCTTGCCGACGGTGGCGTGATCTTCGCGGGCAATGGCGTGGTAGAAGTCCATCGCGGTTTTCGGGATGAAGTTGAACACCGCCGACGAGTAGACCGGCACACCCAGGGCCTTGTAGGCAGCGGCATAGACTTCAGCAGTCGGCAGACCACCGAGGTAGCTGAAGCGGTCGCCGAGGCGACGGCGGATCGACACCATCAGCTCGATATCGCCCAGACCATCCTTGTAGCCGATCAGATTCGGGCAGCGCTCGGCCAGACGTTCCAGCAGCGGCGCGGTCAGGCGGCAGACGTTGCGGTTGTAAACCACCACACCGATGTTCACCGATTTGCACACCGCTTCAACGTGGGCGGCGACGCCGTCCTGGCTGGCTTCGGTCAGGTAGTGCGGCAGCAGCAACAGGCCTTTGGCGCCCAGACGCTCGGCTTCCTGAGCGTATTCGATGGCCTGGCGGGTCGAACCGCCGACACCGGCAAGGATCGGCACGCTGCTGGCGCAAGTGTCGACGGCAGTCTTGATGATTTCCGAATATTCGCTGGCCGCCAGGGAGAAGAACTCACCGGTGCCACCGGCGGCGAACAGGGCCGAAGCACCATATGGGGCCAGCCATTCCAGGCGTTTGATGTAGCCCGCGCGGTTGAAATCGCCCTGGGCATTGAAATCGGTCACCGGGAACGACAGCAGGCCGGCGGAGAGGATGGACTTCAGTTCTTGTGGATTCATTATTCGAACACCCTGGTAGCAACGTTTTTTGTGAGTGGACCGTTCAGCCTTCGCCGAAGTTGTAGGTCATCGTACAACTTAAAAGATAACCGTCAACTGCATTTCATCGCTGGGGTGCATTTTTGTCGGACAAGATTTCTTTTTGACGCAGGAGTTTTCTCGACTAGGCTCCATTTAACTGTATATACATACAGTTAAATAAGAACCCACCGACGACATATCAAGGAGAAAGAAATGTCCGGTCTACAACCCAAATGCCTTGAAAAACCCACACCGGTCATCGCCCGTTTCGATGATCTTTTTACCCCCGGCGGCATCGCCTTCAGTGCTGAAAATCCGCACCTGGTGCTGCACATTGCCGACTCCCACAGCGATGTCGAACCCTCCCCCGCACTGACCGGCAAAGCCATGAAAGTCAAACCGCCGCTGCGCTTCGAAGGCGCGGAACACACGGCGATCGGCGATAACACCCGGCTGCGCTTCGTTGAAGATGCCGAGCCGGTGCTCGCGCAAAATGTGCCGCTGCACCTGCCGAACGGGTTGGCGCTGACGTACGGCCAGGTGCTCGCGCTGGGCGGTGATTTCTACGGAATCGCCGACCGCCCGATCAACGAAGGCGCCACCCCGGCGGATCGCCTGCAACGCTTTTCGGCGGCGTTCGACACCCTCGCCGCCCTGCCGGCTTCAAAGGCCGAAGCGCCACAAGTTCTCGCGATCATGCAAAAAGAGATCGATGCCGTTAAACAGGCGATCAAGGACGGCAAACCACCCCACGAAGCCTATGACGCGCTGGGAGATACGTTGTCGGAAGAGTGGAACAAAATCACCGGTGGCGGCAGTTTCGTCTCGGCACTGTTCCCCCTCGGTCGTTATCTGAAACTGGCGGCGAACAACGCCGACCATTTTGGCGAATGGGCCCGACAGGCCTACATCGCCGGGCACACCGCCGCCCTGCAAACTGCCGCAGCCGCCCACGCCAGTCAGGACGAATTGCAACTGGAACGGGCCTACGCGATGAATGCGTTCGCGGATCACTACCTCACCGACCTGTTCTCCTCCGGTCATTTGCGGGTGCCACGCAAGGCCATGGCCGCCGTCGTAACGCCGAGTGATCTGGGCTCGCTGATCACTCGCTTCATGCATGACGAAGACAGCAAATTCGGGCTCAAGGTACGCAACGGACATGGCGAGCAATGGCGTGCGTTCGGCGACAAACGCTACTTCGACGCCACGGACGCCGACAATCGCAATCAAGTGAATCTGGCGGTGCAGGATTCGGCGGACGAGGTGTATGCCGCGTATTCAAGCGGCAACGTGCCAACCACCTTCAACGCGCTGCAACGGCTGCCGGACCTGACTTTCGTGATGAGTCTGACGAACAATTTCTCGCCACTGTTCCGCCTACAGGGCAACAAAGTCCTGCGCCGCAAGGACGTGAACAACCTCAACGACACCGCCACCGTCGACGACTGGTGGGGCTGGAGCACTTACCTGCTGCTCAAGGACTATCACCCAACCGGCAACACGAATTGAGGAGCGATTCGATGAGCATCAAATTGAAACTGGAACTGGCCTCGGGCCAATCGTTGAAAGGTGCGCCGCTGCAATTGCTGCGCGACGGCGTGGCCATCGCCCGGACGTCGGTGGACGCTCAGGGGAACGCAACATTCGATGTCAGGCCCGGCCCGGGCAAACTGGCGGTCAGGGTCGATCGTTCGATTCTGCCCCAGAGCTGAAATGCCCGGACAAGATTGCCCCGGCGCGAATCGCTGATTCGCCGGGTAAAGTGCGACAACTGCCGCGAAGGATCGCGGCAGATCTTTCAAGGAGAACGAAGCATGACGTTTGCCGCTGCACACCTTCCGCAGTTCCCCGATCACGCCAGCGATTCGATCATCCTGCGGTTGTCGGCCCTGGATGATGACCTGATCGTCCGCGTACCCGATGGCCAGAACACCCCGCCGAACTGGGATGTGTACCCAATCCTCGGCGAGGACCCGGAAGAGCCTGAATGGCAGGGCTTGTCGGAGCCGACCGGCGTCTGGGATGACGCACTCGATGACATGGTCGGCCTGACCGGGATCGAACTGAGCATTCCCCGATTCGAGCTGGAAAAGTACCTGAACAGCACCGTCGAACTGCGTTACAAGTTCGCCGACGAGTCCAGTCTGGAACCTTGTTCGGAGCCACTGAGACTCTACGTCGAAGCCTGACTTCCTCAGCCCTGCGCCTGCGCCTCTTCGTGAGCCTGACGCAGCCGTTCGCGGCTGTTGGTCAGATGCAGGCGCATGGCCGCGCGGGCGGCATCGGCATCCTGACGGGCGATGGCCTCGTAGATTTCCTCATGCTCACGGCTCAGGCGATTCATGTAGTGCTGCTGATCGTCATGGGCCAGGCGCGCCGAATTCAGCCGCGTGCGCGGAATGATGCTGGTGCCCAGGTGGGTCATGATGTCGGTGAAGTAGCGGTTGCCGGTAGACAGCGCAATTTGCAGGTGGAACTGGAAATCCGATGCCACCGCATCGCTGGCGTGGGCCACGCTTTCGTTCAGCGCATCGAGGGCGGCGCGCATCGCGGCCAGCTGTTCGGCGCTGCGACGCTGTGCGGCGAGGCCGGCGGATTCGACTTCCAGGCTGATACGGAATTCGAGAATCGCCAGCACGTCACGCAGGGTGACCACGGTGGCCGGGTCGATCCGGAAACCGCTCGGGCTCGGGGTGTCGAGGACGAAGGTGCCGATGCCGTGGCGGGTTTCGACCTGCCCCGCAGCCTGCAGCCGGGAAATCGCCTCGCGCACCACGGTGCGGCTGACGCCATGGGCTTCCATGATCGCCGACTCGGTGGGCAACTTGTCGCCACGCTTGAGCAGACCGTCGCGGATCTGCTCGGTCAGCACCGTCACCAGTTCCTGTGCCAGGCTGCGGCGCTTGCGAGGGAGGCGCGGGGTGTCGATCGGGGTTTCCATGGTCTGCGTTTGTCTCGAAAATTCGGTAAGAGGGGCATCATAGCCCAAGGGAGTTGTACGATCACCGTCCTCTGCGGGAGCGGGCTCCCACAGATTCGGTACACATCAGGCCGTGACGGTCTGCTCGACCAGATGCCCGCTGTCGATCCGTACATGCCGTGGATGGAAGCGCTTGAGGCTGCTGCGATGGCCGACGCTGACGATGCTCAGGCCCGGCAACTGGTCGATCAGCGCCTGATACAGCGTGGCTTCGTCTTCTTCGTCCATCGCCGACGTCGCTTCGTCCATGTACAGCCAGTGCGGTGCGTAAAGCAGCGCACGGGCGAAGGCCAGTCGTTGCTGCTCACCCGGCGAGAGCATGCGTTGCCAGTGGTTGGCTTCGTCCAGCCGCGCCACCAGATGCGGCAGACGGCAGGTTTCCAGCACTTGCGCATAACGCTCTGGGGCGTAGGTGTCGCCCGGTTGTGGATAACTCAAGGCATCGCGCAGGGTGCCGATCGGCAGATACGGCTTCTGAGGCAGGAACAGATAACGCGATGCAGGCAGGCGGATGCTGCCGTGGCCCGCCGGCCACAAATGCCCCATTGCTCGGAGCAGCGTCGACTTGCCGCTGCCGGAACGACCGCTGAGCATTACCCGGTCGCCCGGCTCTACGGTCATGTCGGCGCTGGTCAGCAAGTGACGGCCATCGGCGAGATCAAGCCCGAGGTTGTGTACCTTCAATTCGCTGCCCTGATTCTGCACGTCGATGGCCGGTGCACGTTCTTCGTTGTCAGTCATGGCCTGACGGAAACTCAGCAGACGATCACACGTAGCGCGCCACGCGGCGAGGTCCGCATAGGCGTTGATGAACCAGCTGAAGTTCTCCTGCACGTTGCCGAATGCCGAGTTGATCTGCATCAGCTCACCCAGTTCGATCTTGCCGGACAGGTAACGGGGCGCCGCGACGATGAAGGGAAAAATGATTGCGATCTGGCCATAACCCGAGGTGAAGAACGTCAGGCGCTTGGACACGCGCATGATGTCCCAGAAGTTGTGCCAGACCAGACCAAAGCGGCTGCTCAGACGGCGATTCTCGTTCGGCTCGCCGTTGTACAGCGCAATGCTCTCGGCGTTCTCGCGCACTCGCACCATGGAGAAACGCAGGTCGGCTTCGAAGCGTTGTTGTTGGTTGTTCAGGCCGATCAGGCGTCGACCGATCAGGTGCGTCAGCCAGCTGCCAACCGCCGCATACAGCAGCGCACACCAGAACATGTAGCCGGGAATCTCGATGCCGAACACCTCGATGCTGCCGGAGACCCCCCACAAAATGATCGAGAACGAAACCAGGCTGACCACTGTGCGGATCAAGCCCAGAGCGAGACTCAAGGTGTTGCTGGTGAAGGTGTTGAGGTCCTCGGAAATCCGCTGGTCAGGGTTATCGGTGTAGCCGCCCTGCTCCAGTTGGTAGTAGTTCTTGTGCCCGAGCCAGCGCTTGAAATGGTTTTCGGTGAGCCATGCCCGCCAACGGATGGTCAGCATTTGCGTCAGGTACAGGCGATACACCGCGCCGAGGATCGCCACGGCCGCAATGCCGCAGAAATACAGGATCAACTGCCAGAACGCCGCCTCGTCTTTTTTCTGCAGGGCGTTATAGAAATCCTTGTACCAACTGTTGATCCACACCGAAATCGCCACGCTGAACAATGTCAGCGCAATCACGGCAATCAGCAACGTCCAGGCCTTGCCCTTCTCTTCGCTGCGCCAGTAAGGCGTGGTCATGGCCCACACCTTGCGAAAAAACTGCCCGCGCACAGCATCGTTGACCGCGGAATATTCAGCGTTCTGATTCATGGAAAAGGCTCGATAAAGAAAAGAACAGACACGCACCGATCATAGTTGATCGGTGCGCTTTATCGCGAGGGCTGGCGATGGCCGTTCAGCGCAGGTTCAGCGACGAACCGGGCGCTTCTGCAGCTTGCGCTGCAGGGTACGGCGGTGCATGCCCAGGGCGCGGGCAGTGGCGGAGATGTTGCCTTCGTGTTCGGTCAACACGCGCTGAATGTGTTCCCATTGCAGGCGATCTACCGACATCGGGTTTTCCGGCACCAGGCTGTCGAGGTCGGCGTGTTCGGACAGCAGCGCCGCCAGCACGTCATCGGCGTCCGCCGGTTTGCACAGGTAGTTGCAGGCGCCGCGCTTGATCGCCTCGACTGCGGTGGCGATGCTCGAGTAACCGGTGAGAATCACCACGCGCATTTCCGGGTCCAGCTCCAGCAATTTAGGCAGCAGCACCAGACCGGAGTCGCCGTCCATTTTCAGGTCCAGCGCCGCATAGTCCGGCAGATCGGCCTGGGCGATGGTCAGGCCTTCCTCGGCGGAACCGGCGGTGCTGACGCGAAAACCACGGCGAGCCATGGCGCGGGCCATCACCCGGGTAAAGGTCGCGTCGTCATCGACCAGCAGCAAATGCGGCAGTTCTTCGCCTTCGACTTGGATTTCGTCACTCATGTTGCTCTCCTCGGGCGCCGTGGGGCAGGCGCAGCTCGGTGAGCGTGCCGCCTTCCTCATGACTATAGAGTTTCACTGAGCCGCCGGCGCGTGTCACGCTGGCCTTGCTCAAAAACAGGCCCAGGCCGAAACCTTTGCCCTTGGTGGTAAAAAACGGTTTGCCGATCTGTTCGGCGATGGCCAGCGGCACACCGGCGCCGTGGTCGCGGATGCTGATGGTCAGGTCTTCGGCGGTCCAGTCCAGGGTCACCTGAAGGTTTTCCGGGCAGGCATCGGCGGCGTTGTTCAGCAGATTCAGCAAGGCCTGGGTCAGATCCGGCGGCGGCGCTACACGCGGCAGCGTGCCCTGGCCCAGGCGCTGGAAGCGATAACTGGCCTCGGGGCGCATCAGGTGCCAGCGGTTGAGCGCTTCGTCGAGCCATTCGGTGACATCCTGCATTTCCACTGCCATCCGGCGATTGGCCTCGGCGGCGCGCACCAGTTGTTGCAGGGTCTCTTTGCAGAGTTTTACCTGATCCTTGAGCACCTTCAGGTCTTCCTGAAGCATCGGGTCGTGGTGATCCTGCTGCATTTCGTTGAGCAACACGCTCATGGTCGCCAGCGGTGTGCCCAGTTCATGAGCGGCACCGGCCGCCTGAGTCGCCACGGCCAGCAATTGCTGATCGCGCAGGCCTTCTTCACGACGGATCGCACGCAACTCTTCCTGGCGGCGCAGCTCTTCGGCCATGCGCGCGGCGAAGAAGGTAATCACTGCTGCCGCCAGGGCGAAGCTCAGCCACATGCCGTAGATCTGCAGGTTCTCCCGGGCCACCGGCAGGGTTTCCAGCGGATAGAAATGCGTCAGCATCAGGGTGTACAAGGCCAGCGCAATACCGGACAACACCACCGAATAACGCCACGGCAGCGTCACCGCAGCGATGGTCAGAGGTACCAGATAATACGAAACGAACGGGTTGGTCGAACCACCGGAGAAATACAGCAAGGCGCTGTGGATAACCAGGTCGCAGGCCAGTTGCAGCGCGTATTCGAGCTCGGTGACCGGCCACGAAGTGCGCAGGCGCACGGCGGTGAACACACAGAGCAAAATCGAACAGCCGAGGGTCATCACCAGTTGCACCCATGGCAACGGCAACAGTTCCAGCCAGTAGGCCAGGCCCACGGAACCGGCCTGCGCGGCCAGCACCAGGGTGCGGATGAAAGTCAGCCGCCAGAGGTTCTGGCGAGTGGCGGAAGTCAGTTGTACGGGGGCGAGCATGAGCTCTCCTGATGAGCGCTCCAGGCGGATCGCACGGAGTATAACCAAGGCGCGGGCTTGAGAGGCGAAAGTGCGGCAAACGACCACACCAATAAGCAGTTGCAAGTTGTGAGCTTCAAGCTACAAGCAAAAGCTCGTTGCTTGTGGCTTGTGGCTCGTCGCTGGCCTTGTTGTCATCTGTATAGAAGTTGTAACTGGGCGAACCGGATCATAAAAGCTAGAGTCTGATGGTTTCACGCAGGCCCCCGAACCATCACCTGCGCCCTCATCAAGGAGCTTTCATGCACACATTTCGCCGCAGCGCCGCCCTTCTCGCCCTGACCGTCGGCAGCGTCGCCAGCCTTCCGGCCCTGGCCGCCGATGAGCTGCACTACAACCAGATTTCCCTGCGCGCCGAAGTCAGCCAGGAAGTGGCCCGCGACCTGATGATCGTGACCCTCTACACCGAAGAACAGAACACTGACCCGGCCAAACTCGCCGCCGACGTCAGCACCACCATGAACAAGGCCCTGGCCCAGGCCAAACAGGTGAAAGACATCACCCTGCGCCAGGGCAGCCGCAACAGCTACCCGATCTACGACACCAAGGGCCAGAAAATCACCGGCTGGCGCGAACGCGCCGAACTGCGCCTGGAAAGCACCGACTTCGCCGCCCTGTCCAAACTCACCGGCGAGTTGCTGACCGACCTGAAAATGGGCGGCATGGACTTCGCCATCGCCGACCCGACCCGCAAGGCCAGCGAAGACAAACTGCTGAAAGAAGCCGTCACCGCCTTCAAGGCCCGCGCCCAACTGGCCACCGACGCCCTGGGCGGCAAGGGTTACAAAATCGTCAACCTGAACCTCAACAGCAACGGCTACCCACAACCGTACATGCGCGCCCCGATGATGATGAAAGCGGCCGCTGGCATGGACGCTGCGCCAGTGACCCCGGAAGTCGAAGCAGGCACCAGCCAGGTCAGCCTGACGGCCGATGGCTCGATTGAAGTGTTGATGCAGTGATTGAATGACAGCTGAATGAAAAACCGGCGATCAGAAAATGATCGCCGGTTTTTTTGTGTCCGGGATTTGGGTTGTCAGGCTCGAGGATCAACCCGATCCAGCGCCCGGTTCACCGCCAGTTCGGCCAGCATGATGATCTGCTGGATGCCGAGCGCCGTACTGCGCTGCGAACCGCTGAGTTCATTGGCGAAATTGCTGGCGATGGTACTGGCCGACGCCAGGGACTCGCAGGCATTGGCCAGCAGGCTTTCGGTATCGACGTTGGGCGTGACCATATACATCGTACTCGGGCGCGGTCTGGAAGGGTTGGGACACAGGTAATAGTCGAGGGCGCGTTTGATGGCTTCGCGGTTGCGGGCGAGGTCTTCGGCGCGCATGGCTTCTTCGAGGGGGGTATTTGATTCAAGTGGTGGATCGGGTACTGGCTTGTTCATGGAGCATTTCCTTATGAATGTGCGCCACTCATTTCCGATCTCACTCGCGAAATGAGGTGGCAACTATGTACGGAGTGAGATTACCGGTAAGGAAACCAACCCGGCCGGACCGAAGTCCGCCCGTACATAGCCGCCATAAAGAACTGCCGACAGCATGAACTGGCGGCGATTATGGGGCGGCTTGCGCTGGTTTCCAAATTCAGTAACCGGGAATCTCACCTCCCGATCGCAGAATCTTCTGCGACAAACAAAGACTAGAGAGCGTGCTTCCGACGGACAACCTGAAAACCTTGTGGGAAGGGTCGGCGAATCCCACACATGTTTAAACATCCGAAAATGAAACGCGGAGCGTGGGAACAATCAATCCCCACAAGATCGGATCGGCTATCAGGCCGCCATCGCCAGCAGGCTGGCTCCCACAGAAAGCGAAAGCAGCCCGCATCCGCTTCTCACCACTCAACAGGATGAGCGTTAGCTCGGCTGCAGCTTTTGATCTTGATCCACGGGCGACGTCGGAAGGCTGAGTGGAGGGATTTGTCCGGGGGTGGGAGCGCAGCGACCGTTTGGCGAAGCCAAACACATCGAGAGGAGGTGCAGCGAAGCAAACCGTAGGCGATGCCCCCCGGATGAATCCCGGAGCGAAGGAACCCCGAGCCTTAGCGAGCGGGCCGAACGTAGGAGCAAGCGTTTTTGGTTACTTTTTAGGCGTTTGTAAAAAGTGACCCGCCGTAAGGGCGGAACCCTAAGAGGCCGTTACCGCAGCAACGGATATGTACCCAATCCCCCAGATATACCGAGACAGACACCTAACCTAGAAAAACGATATTTCCGCGCCCACCAAAACCCCAGCTACCCTCCCCCGCCACAACCACCTCCAAACCCACGGGGCAGACATGCAAAGATTCACCCTGAAACCACTACTGATAACCCTGGCCCTGACAACCATCACCCCAATCGCCAACGCAGCAACAACCCTGGTCTACTGCTCCGAAGCCAGCCCCGCAGGCTTCGACCCCAGCCAATACACCAGCGGCACCGACTTCGACGCCTCCGCCGAAACCGTCTTCAACCGCCTCACCCAATTCAAACGCGGCGGCACCGAAGTCGAACCCGGTCTGGCCACAAGCTGGGACGTAACCCCGGACGGCCTCCAGTACACCTTCCACCTGCGCCAGAACGTAAAATTCCACACCACGGATTACTTCACCCCGACCCGTACCTTCAACGCCGATGACGTGCTGTTCACCTTCCAGCGCCTGCTCGACCCGGACAACGCCTTTCGCAAGGCCTATCCCGCCGAGTCCCCCTACTTCACCGACATGGATCTGAACACCACGATCAAATCCGTGGAGAAACTCGACGAAAACACCGTGCGTTTCAATCTGAACAACGTCGACGCCGCCTTCGTGCAGAACCTCGCCATGAGCTTCGCCTCGGTGCAATCGGCCGAATACGCCGCGCAGTTGCTGAAGGAAGGCAAGGCAGCAGACATCAACCAGAAACCGGTCGGCACCGGCCCGTTCGTGTTCAAGCGTTACCAGAAGGATTCGCAGATCCGCTACGCGGCGAACAAGGAGTACTGGAAACCCGAAGATGTGAAAATCGACAACCTGGTGTTCTCGATCACCCCGGACGCCGCCGTCCGCCTGCAGAAGCTCAAGACCGGCGAATGCCAGGTCAGCGGCTACCCGCGCCCGGCCGACATCGACGTGATGGAAAAAGACCCGAACCTGCGCGTCTTGAAGCAGGCCGGTTTCAACCTCGGATTCCTCGCCTACAACACCACCCATCCGCCGCTGGACCAATTAAAGGTGCGTCAGGCCCTGGACATGGCCATCGACAAACCGGCGATCATCAAGGCGGTTTACCAGAGTGCCGGGCAGCTGGCGCAGAACGCCCTGCCACCCGCGCAATGGTCCTATGACCCGAACATCAAGGACGCCCCGTACGACCCCGCAAAAGCCAGGGCGCTACTCAAGGAAGCCGGGGTTGCACCGGGTACAACCATTAATCTCTGGGCCATGACCGTGCAGCGCGCCTCGAACCCGAATGCGCGAATGTCGGCGCAGATGATCCAGCAGGATTGGGAGAAGATCGGCATCAAGGCCAACATCGTCAGCTATGAATGGGGCGAGTACATCAAGCGCGCCAAGAATGGCGAACACGACGCGATGATCTATGGCTGGACCGGTGACAACGGCGACCCGGACAACTGGCTGGGCGTGCTGTACAGCTGCGCGGCGGTGAAAGGCAGCAACTACGCCAAGTGGTGCGATCCGGCCTACGACAAGCTGGTGCAACAGGCCAAGGTGTCCACGGATAAATCGCAACGGGTAAAACTGTATCAACAGGCGCAACTGATCCTTAAACAGCAGGTGCCGATCACGCCGATCGCCAACTCCACGGTGTTCCAGCCACTGCGCAAGGAAGTCACCGACTTCAAGATCAGTCCGTTCGGTCTAACCCCCTTCTATGGCGTGGGTATAAATAAGTAACACCCGGCCCCAAGGCGGCGCGCAAATCGTGACCAATGCACCGTTTTGGGGCTTCATTTGCACCGTAAAAACCGACCGCAAACGGTCAAATGCGTCAGAAGTTATACAGATGCGACATTAAGGTACGTTCGTGCCACCGTTTGATGCCGCCGGGCGCTCTGGATCTTGCATTGGGTATGGGCCCTGCATAAGTATCCGCAGGCACGACTCACGAGGTCGTACCTCACTATTAAAAAATGACAACAAATCATGAGGCCAACATGCTTAAACACGCGGTCATTCCGTTTTTAGTCGGCGCAGGCTTGTTAGCCTCCGCACCTTTCGCTTCCGCTGCGACTAACCTGGTGTTCTGCTCCGAAGGCAGCCCGGCCGGTTTCGACCCAGGCCAATACACCACCGGAACCGACTTCGACGCCTCAGCCGAAACCATGTTCAACCGTCTGACCCAGTTCGAGCGTGGCGGCACCGCCGTTGTTCCTGGGCTGGCGACCAGCTGGGACATTTCCCCGGACGGCCTGACCTACACCTTCCACCTGCGTGAAGGCGTGAAGTTCCACACCACCCCGTATTTCAAGCCGACTCGTGAGTTCAACGCCGACGACGTGCTGTTCACCTTCAATCGCATGATTAACAAGGATGACCCGTTCCGTAAGGCGTACCCGACCGAATTCCCGTACTTCACCGACATGGGGATGGATACCAACATCACCAAGATCGATAAAGTCGACGACCACACCGTCAAGTTCACTCTGAAAGAAGTCGACGCCGCGTTCATCCAGAACATGGCCATGAGCTTCGCGTCGGTTCAGTCCGCCGAGTACGCAGCGCAGCTGCTGAAGGAAGGCAAGGCGGCCGACATCAACCAGAAGCCGATCGGCACTGGTCCGTTCGTGTTCAAGAGCTACCAGAAAGACTCCAACATCCGTTACACCGGCAACAAGGATTACTGGAAGCCCGAAGACGTGAAGATTGACAACCTGATCTTCGCCATCACCACCGACCCGTCGGTGCGTATCCAGAAGCTGAAGAAGAACGAGTGCCAGGTCACCCTGTTCCCGCGTCCGGCGGACCTCGCCGCACTGAAAGCCGATCCAGCATTGAAGATGCCTGACCAGGCCGGTTTCAACCTGGGCTACATCGCCTACAACGTGATGGACAAGGTCAAGGGCAGCAACGAAGCCAACCCGCTGGCCGACCTGCGCGTTCGCCAGGCGCTGGACATGGCTGTGAACAAGCCACAGATCATCGACTCGGTTTACCAGGGTGCAGGCCAGCTGGCCGTCAACGCCATGCCGCCGACCCAGTGGTCCTACGACACCACCATCAAGGACGCCAAATACGATCCTGAGAAAGCCAAGCAGCTGCTCAAGGAAGCCGGCGTCAAGGAAGGTACCGAGATCGTCCTGTGGGCGATGCCGGTTCAGCGTCCGTACAACCCGAACGCCAAACTGATGGCCGAAATGCTCCAGTCCGACTGGAAGAAGATCGGTCTGAACGTGAAGATCACCAGCTACGAGTGGGGCGAGTACATCAAGCGCTCCAAAGGTGGCGAGAACCAGGCCATGATCATTGGCTGGAGCGGTGACAATGGTGACCCGGACAACTGGCTCAACGTGTTGTTTGGTTGCGACTCGCTGAGCGGCAACAACTTCTCCAAATGGTGCGACAAGAAATTCGACGGCCTCGTGAAAGAAGCCAAGCGCACCACTGACCAGGCCAAGCGCACCGAACTCTACAAAGAGGCGCAACACGTCCTCAAAGACGCAGTCCCTATGACACCTATCGCTCACTCGACGGTGTATCAACCCATGCGCGCCAACGTGCAGGACTTCAAGATCAGCCCATTCGGCTTGAACTCCTTCTACGGCGTCAGCATCAAGTAAAAAACGCAGCGGCGACGTTTTCAGCGTCGCCGCTGCTTTTTTCTGCCGAATAGTCAGGAATTTGCCTACATCCATTTCCACTTGGTCTGACCAAGTTGGCTCAGGACGTGTCGCCTTTTCCTACGAGTCTTTAGGACTCAGCGCATTTACTGCCAGACCTGCGGCTTCTACCGTCGGGTTCTGACCAGTGACTGCGTGGGCTATCGGTTTGCTGTTGGATTGAGCTCAATGCAGCCACAACTTCCCTGGAAGGGATCGCGGCGCATTGAAAAACACTGAGACAAGAGGGAGCGTCATGCGCCACACCTTGGTTTTTTCCGCATTGCTGGGCGCCGGCCTGTTGGCCGTCACGTCCGCGAGTTTTGCCGCCAGCGACAGTCTGGTGTTCTGCTCCGAAGGCAGCCCGGCCGGTTTCGATACCGCGCAGTACACGACCGCGACCGATAACGACGCCGCCGAACCGCTGTACAACCGTCTGGCCGAGTTCGAAAAAGGCGCGACCAATGTCGTACCGGGCCTGGCAACGAGCTGGGATATTTCCGAGGATGGCCTCAAGTACACCTTTCACCTGCGTGAAGGGGTGAAATTTCATACAACGGCGTACTTCAAACCTACCCGCGATTTCAACGCCGACGACGTGTTGTTCACGTTTAACCGCATGCTCGATCCGCAGCAGCCTTTCCGTAAGGCTTATCCGACCGAGTTCCCGTATTTCAACGGGATGAGCCTCAACAAGAACATCGCCAAGGTCGAGAAGACCGGGCCGCTGACCGTGGAGTTCACGCTCAACAGCGTCGACGCCGCGTTCATCCAGAACATCGCCATGAGCTTCGCCGCCATTCTGTCCGCCGAATACGCCGACAAGCTGCTGGCCGAAGGCAAACCGAGCGACATCAACCAGAAGCCGATCGGCACTGGTCCGTTCGTGTTCAAGAGCTATCAGAAAGACTCGAACATCCGCTACACCGGCAACCCGCATTACTGGGATCAGAGCCGGGTGAAGCTGAAGAACCTGATTTTCGCGATCAATACCGACGCCTCGGTTCGCGTGCAGAAGCTCAAGGCCGGCGAATGCCAGGTCACTCTGCATCCACGCCCGGCGGATGTGCCGGCACTGAAGAACGACCCGAAACTGCAACTGATCGAAAAGCCGGGCTTCAACCTTGGCTACATTGCCTACAACGTGCGCCACAAACCGTTCGACCAGCTCGAAGTGCGTCAGGCGCTGGACATGGCGGTGAATAAACAGGGGATTCTCAACGCTGTTTACCAGGGTGCCGGTCAACTGGCGGTCAACGCCATGCCGCCGACCCAATGGTCCTACGACACCACGATCAAGGACGCCGCCTACAACCCGGAAAAAGCCAAGGCACTGCTCAAGGCTGCCGGCGTCAAGGAAGGCACCGAGATCACACTGTGGGCCATGCCGGTGCAGCGCCCGTACAACCCGAACGCCAAACTGATGGCCGAAATGCTCCAGGCTGACTGGGCGAAGATCGGTCTGAAAGTGAAGATCGTCAGCTACGAATGGGGCGAGTACATCAAGCGCACCAAGAATGGCGAACACGACGTCAGCCTGATCGGCTGGACCGGTGACAACGGAGACCCGGACAACTGGCTCGGCACGCTGTACAGCTGCGACGCCATTGGCGGCAACAACTATTCCATGTGGTGCGACCCGGCTTACGACAAGCTGATCAAGGAGGCCAAGGTCGTCACCGACCGCGACCAGCGCACCGTGCTCTATAAACAGGCCCAGCAGTTGCTCAAGCAGCAAGTGCCGATCACGCCTGTCGCCCACTCGACGGTCAACCAGCCGCTGAGCGCCAGGGTTGAAGGATTCAAGGTCAGTCCTTTCGGCCGCAACGTGTTTTCGGGTGTCAGCATCGATTAAACCCATAACCGATTAGCCGCAATGCTGAGGAGGCCGTCTACCTCCTCACGCAAGCGCTTTGCCGAAATTTGCCGATCAGGCCTTTTGCAAACGTTTGCGATGTGTGAATGAGTTCTAAAACCAAAAACCGGCCCAACAAAAAAAGCCGGCATAAAAAGAAAGTAAAGGAGCTTCACCCATGAAACTGAGCAGCACCGCGATACTGGCCTTGGCCATCAGCAGCATCACCGCCACGGCGTTTGCCGAGGAGCAGAGCCAGGCGTTCACCCCGGTGACCGTCAACGAGAAAAGCGCCCAGGCTGACGCCACCGGCTTCCTCGAAGGCTCCAAAGTCAGCGGCACGACCCGTAACTGGTACGCCAACGAACAACTGAAGCGCGGCGGCAAGTTCACTTACCGCAAAGACGGCGTTGCCACCCCGACCGATCGTCGTATCAACTGGGTACAGGGCACCATCGTCAACTTCACCTCCGGCTTCACTCAGGGCACCGTGGGTGTCAGCACTGAAGTAGCCGCCTACAACGCCGTGGCCCTGGAGCGTGACCGCAAGGCCCTGGCCTCCAACAACGGTGGTGCACCGGGTTCGCGTCCAGGCGCGGGCAACAACCGTACCCTGACCAAGGAAGGCGGTGACGCTGAAGGCCAGTGGAGCAAACTGGGCCTGGCCAACGTCAAGTTCCGTGTTTCCAACACCACCCTGACCGCCGGTCGCCAGAACTTCAGCACGCCAATCGTCGACACCATCGGCAACCGTGCGCTGCCTTCGAGCTTTGAAGGTGTGAGCCTGCACAGCGAAGAGCTGAACAACCTGTCGTTCGACGCCGGCAGCTTCGACCGCGTATCGCCGCGTACCGAAGAGAGCCTGTCGAAATTCCGCACCGAGTACAGCGCCAACGGCGCCGAAACCGATCGCGTGAGCATCGTCGGCCTGAACTACCAGCCGCTGCAGAGCCTGAAGACCAGCCTGTACGCCTCCAAGGCTGAAGACTTCTGGAACCAGTACTACTTCGGCGCCACCCACGAACTGGGTGACAGCAACGTCGTGAGCCTGACCACCGGCCTGAACTACTACAAGACCGTCGATACCGGCAAGAAAGAGATGGGCAACATCGACAACGACACCTACTCGCTGTCGTTCGGCCTGACTCACCAGGCTCACAGCCTGACCTTCTCGTACCAGGCGATCAACGGTGACGAATACTTCGACTACCTGCACGAAACCAACGGCATCTACCTGGCCAACTCCCTGCTGTCCGACTTCAACGGCCCGAACGAGAAATCCTTCCAGGTCGCCTACGGTCTGAACATGGCCGAATACGGCGTGCCAGGCCTGAAGTTCAACATCTACCAGGCCCGCGGCTGGGGCATCGACGGTACTCACTACACCGGCACTGCGTATGACGTACGCAGCATGGACGGCGAGCACCACTACGAATACGGCATCGGTGCCACTTACGCGGTACAGAGCGGCCCGCTCAAGGCGACCACCGTGCGTGCCACCTACACTGCTCACCGCGCCAGCGAAAACCAGGCTGACGGCAGCATCAACGAGTTCCGTCTCGTGACCACCGTACCGTTCAACATTCTGTAAAAACGCGTGCCGACGGCTGACTCAGTGACGAGTCGGCCGTTCGGCTTTTTGTCTTCAACCGATTGCAGAGGGTTATCGATGAAAATGCTTCCCCTACGTGCGGCCGTCGCTGCCGCCCTGTTGAGCGCCGCCATCGGCGTCTCGGCCAAACCCTTGGTGGTCTGCACCGAAGCCAGTCCGGAAGGCTTCGATATGGTCCAGTACACGACTGCAGTCACTGCCGACGCGGTGGCCGAAACCATTTTCAACCGCCTGGCCGACTTCAAGCCCGGCACCACTGAAGTGATCCCGGCGCTCGCCGAGTCCTGGGACATCAGCGACGACGGCCTGACCTACACGTTCCACCTGCGCAAAGGCGTCAAGTTTCACACCACCGAATATTTCAAGCCGACCCGCGACCTGAACGCCGACGACGTGGTCTGGAGCTTCCAGCGTCAGCTGGACCCGAATCACCCGTGGCACAAGCTGTCGAGCGTGGGCTTCCCGTACTTTGAAAGCATGGGCTTCAAGGAACTGCTCAAGAGCGTCGAGAAAGTCGACGACAACACCGTCAAGTTCACCCTGACCCGCCGCGAAGCGCCGTTCCTGGCCGACATCGCCATGGCGTTCTCTTCGATCTACCCGGCCGAATACGCCGACCAGTTGCTCAAGTCCGGCAAGACCGGCGACCTGAACAACAAGCCGGTCGGCACTGGCCCGTTCGTCTTCCAGCGCTACAACAAGGACGCCCAGGTTCGCTTCAAGGCCAACCCGGACTACTTCCGTGGCAAGCCGCCAGCCGACGCTCTGGTCCTGGCCATCGCCACCGACAACAACGTGCGCCTGCAGAAACTCAAGGCCAACGAGTGCCAGGTCGCGCTGTATCCGAAGCCGGATGACATCCCGAGCATCAAGAAAGACGACAAGCTGAAAGTCGATGAAATGGACGCGATGACCGTTTCCTACATCGCCATGAACACCCAGCACAAATACATCAGCGACGTGCGGGTGCGCAAAGCGATCGACATCGCCTTCGACAAGGAGGCCTATGTCAACGCGCTGTTCGGCAAGGGTAACGCGACCGTCGCAGTCAACCCGTACCCGCCGACCCTGCTGGGCTACAACCACGAGCTGAAAAACCCGCCACGTGACCTCGACGCAGCGCGCAAACTGCTCAAGGAAGCCGGTGTGCCGGAAGGCACCGTGTTTACCCTGTTTACCCGCAACGGCGGCGGCCCGACCAACCCCAACCCGATGCTCGGCGCGCAAATGATGCAGGCTGACCTGGCGAAAGTCGGGATCAAGATCGACATCCGCGTGATGGAATGGGGCGAAATGCTCAAGCGCGCCAAGGCCGGCGAACACGATATGGTGTCGGCCGGATGGGCGGGCGACAACGGCGACCCGGATAACTTCCTGACGCCTATGCTCAGTTGCGAGGCCGCCAAGAACGGCGAAAACTACGCTCGCTGGTGCAACGAGAAATTCCAGACCCTGCTCGACGAAGCACGGGCTAAAGTAGATCCGGCCGAACGCGCGAAACTGTATGAAGAGGCCCAGGCGATCTTCAATCAGGATCAACCATGGATCAGCATGGCCCACACCCGGATGTTCACTGCAATGCGCAACAACGTTGAGGGTTATCACATCAGCCCTCTGACAACCAATAACTTCGCCACCACCCAGGTGAAGTAGATAAGAAACTCCCGGCCTCCCTGACCCCAGGGTCGCCGGGCACGCCTAACCGGCCGATGAGGTACCACACAAGATGTTAAGTTTTATTGCCCGCCGACTGGGGTTGTTGATCCCCACGTTTTTCGGCATCACCTTGCTGACTTTCGCGTTGATTCGCATGATCCCCGGCGATCCCGTGGAAGTGATGATGGGCGAACGTCGGGTCGATCCCGAAATGCACGCTCAGGCAATGGAACGCCTCGGTCTGAACAAACCGCTGTATGCCCAATACCTGGATTACATCGGCAAGCTGGCCCACGGCGACCTCGGCGAATCCCTGCGTACCCGTGAAAGCGTCTGGACCGAGTTCACGCAACTGTTCCCGGCCACCTTTGAATTGTCGATGGCTGCCCTGCTGTTCGCCGGCGTCTTCGGGCTGCTGGCCGGCGTCATTGCCGCCCTCAAGCGAGGGTCCCTGTTCGATCATGGGGTAATGGGCATATCCCTCACGGGATACTCGATGCCCATCTTCTGGTGGGGCCTGATTCTCATCATGTTTTTCTCGGTCAGCCTGGGCTGGACGCCGGTTTCCGGGCAGAACGACCTGTTGATCGACGTTGAACGCAAAACCCACTTCATGCTGATCGATACCTGGCTCAGCGATGAACCGGGTGCCCTGCTCGACTACCTGCATCACCTGATCCTGCCCGCCATTGTGCTGGGCACCATTCCGCTGGCGGTGATCGCCCGGATGACCCGTTCCTCCATGCTCGAAGTGCTACGCGAAGACTACATTCGTACCGCCCGTGCCAAAGGCCTGTCGCCAGCACGCGTGGTGTTCGTCCATGGCCTGCGCAACGCGCTGATCCCGGTGCTGACCGTGGTCGGCCTGCAAGTCGGCACCCTGCTGGCCGGCGCCGTCCTGACCGAAACCATCTTCTCCTGGCCCGGCATCGGCAAATGGCTGATCGAAGCCATTGGCGCCCGAGACTATCCGGTCGTGCAAAACGGCATCTTGCTGATTGCCTGCATTGTGATTCTGGTCAACTTCGTGGTGGACATCCTCTACGGCTTTGCCAACCCACGCATTCGTCACCAGCGCTGAGGTCAATACCCATGAGCACTCCAACATCCTCAGTAGCCACCGCCACCTCGAACGTGGATCAAAGCCTGCTGTATCCGTCGCCGTACAAGGAATTCTGGCAAGCATTCGCCAAGAACAAGGGCGCCGTTGCCGGTCTGGCGTTCTTCACCCTGATCGTGTTCTGCGCGATCTTTGCCCCCTGGGTCGCGCCGCACAACCCGAGCGAGCAATACCGTGACTTCCTGCTCACCCCTCCGGTGTGGCTGGAAGGCGGGCAATGGCAGTTCTTCCTCGGCACCGACGAGCTGGGTCGCGACTTGCTGTCCCGCCTGATCCAGGGTTCGCGCCTGTCGCTGCTGATCGGTCTGTCCTCGGTGGTGATGTCGCTGATCCCGGGTATCTTCATGGGCCTGCTGGCCGGTTTCTTCCCGAAGATCCTCGGCCCGACCATCATGCGTCTGATGGACATCATGCTGGCCCTGCCGTCGCTGCTGCTGGCCGTGGCGATCGTCGCCATCCTCGGCCCAGGCCTGATCAACACCGTAATCGCCATCGCCGTGGTTTCGCTGCCGTCCTACGTGCGCCTGACCCGTGCTGCCGTCATGGGCGAGCTGAACCGCGACTACGTGACCGCCGCACGCCTGGCCGGTGCCAGCCTGCCACGCCTGATGTTCATCACCGTGCTGCCGAACTGCATGGCACCGCTGATCGTCCAGGCCACCCTGAGCTTCTCTTCGGCAATCCTCGACGCCGCCGCCCTGGGCTTCCTCGGCCTCGGCGTCCAGCCGCCAACCCCTGAGTGGGGCACGATGCTGGCTTCGGCCCGCGACTACATCGAACGCGCCTGGTGGGTCGTGAGCCTCCCTGGTCTGACCATTTTGCTCAGCGTGCTGGCAATCAACTTGATGGGCGACGGCCTGCGCGATGCGCTGGACCCGAAACTCAAGAACGCCGCCTGAGGAGATTCCCATGTCACTGCTAGAAATCAAGAATCTCAACGTTCGCTTCGGCGACAAGAACGCCACACCGGTGGTCGACGGCCTCGATCTCAAGGTCGACAAGGGCGAAGTCCTGGCCATCGTCGGCGAATCGGGTTCCGGCAAGTCCGTGACCATGATGGCGCTGATGGGCCTGATCGAGCACCCGGGGATCGTCACTGCCGACTCTCTGAGCTTCGACGGCAAGGACATGCTCAAACTGAGCAATCGCCAGCGTCGGCAGATCGTCGGTAAAGACCTGTCCATGGTGTTCCAGGACCCGATGACCGCGCTAAACCCGAGCTACACCGTCGGTTTCCAGATCGAGGAAGTGCTGCGCCTGCACCTGAAAATGTCCGGCAAGGCCGCCCGCAAACGCGCCATCGAACTGCTGGAAAAGGTTGAAATCCCCGGCGCTTCGAGCCGCATGGACGCCTATCCGCACCAACTGTCCGGCGGCATGAGTCAGCGTGTGGCGATTGCCATGGCGATTGCTGGCGAGCCGAAACTGCTGATCGCGGACGAGCCGACCACGGCACTCGACGTAACGATCCAGGCGCAGATCATGGACCTGCTGCTGGCGTTGCAGAAAGAGCAGAACATGGGCCTGGTGCTGATCACCCACGACCTCGCCGTGGTGGCCGAAACCGCCCAGCGCGTCTGTGTAATGTACGCCGGCCAGGCCGTGGAAGTCGGTCAGGTGCCGCAACTGTTCGACATCCCGGCCCACCCCTACAGCGAAGCGCTGCTCAAGGCGATTCCGGAACACAGCCAGGGCGCCGAGCGTCTGGCGACCCTGCCGGGCATTGTTCCGGGCCGTTACGACCGTCCACAAGGCTGCCTGCTGTCGCCGCGCTGCCCGTATGTGCAGGACAGCTGCCGCGCGCAGCGTCCGACCCTTGATCCGAAAAGCCACAGCCTCGCCCGCTGCTTCTACCCGTTGAACCAGGAGGTGGCGTAATGGCCGTCGTACTTACCGCCCGCGACCTGACCCGTCACTACGAAGTCTCCCGTGGCCTGTTCAAGGGCCATGCGACCGTACGCGCCCTCAACGGTGTGTCGTTCGAGCTGGAAGCCGGCAAGACCCTCGCCGTCGTGGGCGAATCGGGCTGCGGCAAATCCACCCTCGCCCGTGCCTTGACCCTGATCGAGGAGCCTTCGTCCGGTTCCCTGAAAATCGCCGGGCAAGAAGTGGCCGGCGCCGACAAGGCCCAGCGCAAGCAACTGCGCAAAGACGTGCAGATGGTGTTCCAGAGCCCGTACGCGTCGTTGAACCCTCGGCAGAAGATCGGTGATCAACTGGCCGAGCCGCTGCTGATCAACACCAACCTGTCGGCCGCCGAACGTCGCGAACGAGTCCAGGCGATGATGAAGCAGGTCGGCTTGCGTCCCGAGCACTACCAGCGTTATCCGCACATGTTCTCCGGCGGTCAGCGTCAGCGTATTGCGTTGGCCCGCGCCATGATGCTGCAACCGAAAGTGCTGGTGGCGGACGAACCGACTTCGGCGCTGGACGTGTCGATCCAGGCGCAGGTGCTGAACCTGTTCATGGACATGCAGCAGGAGTTCAACACCGGTTACGTGTTCATCTCGCACAACCTGGCGGTGGTGCAGCACGTGGCCGATGACGTGATGGTGATGTACCTCGGGCGTCCGGTGGAAATCGGTCCGAAGCACGACATCTATGCCCGTCCTCTGCACCCGTACACCCAGGCGCTGCTGTCGGCGACTCCGACCATCCACCCGGATCCGGACAAGCCGAAGATCAAGATCGTCGGCGAGCTGCCCAACCCGCTGAACCCGCCACCGGGCTGCGCGTTCCACAAGCGCTGCCCGTACGCGACCGAACGTTGCAGCGCGGAAGAGCCGGCCCTGCGCCAGCTCGACACGCGTCAGGTAGCGTGCCACTACGCCGAACAGTTCCTCGACGGCGCGGCATAAAAAACCCGCCCTGTTGCCGGGGCGGGTCGTTAAAGCGTTGACCAAACCTCTTCTTTCTCGATTGCGCATCAGTCGGGGAAGAAGAGGTTTTCTTTTGTCTGCGATCTATGTCTGGCTGTCGCCATCGTCCGGATCATCGGTGTCCGGCTCGTCGGTGGTCGAGTCGTCATCGTCCTTGCTGCCACCCTGATCCTGATCACCGGGTTCGGATTCGGACTTGGCGAGCATGATCACACCCGCGTGCCCCTGGGCCGCATTGAAACCCTGCGCAGGCGCCGCGTTGCTCGCCCACGCCGCCGTGGTGCCAAGCGTCAGCATCACCAAAACCTTAAGCAACAACACTATGCGTTGAAAAATGCTCATAAGCGTTTCCATCCTTTCGTGGTTGAAGCCAGAGTGCCGGTCCGGCGCTGAATAAAATCTAGTTCCGATCAGCCGGGTTCACCAGATAGGACGCTAACCAATGCCCGGAAATGCCATGGCTGGACAGACCGCTTTCGAATAACCCCCATAACCGGATCAGCTAAGCGAGGTGGCCTTGCGGGTTTGCACGGGCTGGCTGGTCGAGACGCGCAGGCGGGTCGCCAGACAAACCAGCGGAACCGACATCACAGCCAGCACCGCACTGGCTACCCAGACGCTGTGACCACCGAACTGCCCGTAAAGCTGTCCGCTGAGCACCGGCGAGAGCAATGCACTTGCGCTCCAGGCCATGAAGAACAGACCGAAGTACTGGCCGCTTTTGCCGCGTTGCGCATGCTGCATGACCAGCACATTCAGCGGCGGCATGAACAGCGCCTCCCCCAGCGTCCAGACCACCGTCGACAGGCAGGCATAAAACAGCCCGGAACCCAGTGGCAGCATGCCAAGCCCGAGCGCCAGCAGCACACAACCGGCGATCAAGGGCCGCCGCGAGCCCCAGCGTTCGCCCCAATGCGAGATTGGAATCTGCAACGCCACGACAAGGACCGCGTTGATTGCGAACTGCCAGCCGATGGCCTCGGTACTCAAGCGATAGTAGTCGCGCAGATAGTTGCCGAGGGTGCTGTAAACGGTGTCGAACGCCATGCCGAGCAGGACGGTCGCTGCCAGCAGCCAGAGAAAGGGTTTGTCGCGGTATGGCAGGCCGGAGCCGGTCTTAGCCTCAGGCGTTTCTTCCGGGATCAGCACGGTTCGCCGCCAGGTCGTGCGGACAAACCAGAGCAACGCCACCAGCGTCAGCGCCGCGCTGATGAAGAACACCCAGCGAAAATCCGTCTGCGCCAGAACACCGCCCGCGATACCGGCGGCGGCCATCCCGAGATTTCGCGCAATACGGCTCAAGGCCTGCGCGCGCGGGCGCTGCGCAACCTCGCAATATTCCATGATCAGGCGTTGATGCAGCGTACGGATCGCGCCGTCGATCGTGCCGCTGAGCAGCAGCAACCCGGCCAGCAACCACATCTGCGTCACCAGCCCAAGCCCGAGCAGCACCCATGCCGAAACGAAGAACAGCGTCGCCGTCAGTCGGGCGGTGCGGATATGGTCGCTGAGCAAGCCGCCCAGCATCGAACCGATCAACAGTCCGCCGCCGTACGCCGCCAACAGCCAGCCAACGGTCTCGATGGCGAAGCCCAGCTCCTGACGCAGATACAACGCCATGAACAGCTTGACCATGCTGCTCAGGCGATTGATGAACAACAGCGCCGCGAGTACCCAGGCCATCGTGGAGAAGTAACCATCGAATCGCAGCAAGTGAATGAGCCGACCGGTCATTCCGTTGATCCTTCAGAAAGCTCGCTTTGGGCCTTGAACACTAGACCTCGTCGCCCGGATTGTCGCGGCCAAAAACGCCGCTGCGGTAAAAGCAGACACAAACCACAAGCGTTCGGGAAAGAACCTACAACGGCAGTCACAACCACCGCCCAGGCAATAAAAAGCCCCGAGGCTCGCGCCTCAGGGCTCTGGATGTTGCAGTCAACGCTTAGTGATGCTCACGGGTCGCACGGAATTTCACGTCCGGCCAGCGCTCTTCCATCAGGGCCAGGTTGACCCGGGTCGGAGCGAGGTAGGTCAGGTGACCGCCGCCGTCCAGCGCCAGGTTTTCCACCGCCTTGTTGGAGAATTCCTCAAGCTTCTTCTTGTCGCTGCATTCGATCCAGCGCGCGGAGTACACGGTGATCGGCTCGTAGGAGCACTCGACCTTGTATTCCTCTTTCAGGCGGCTGGCGACCACATCGAACTGCAGCACACCGACGGCGCCGAGGATGATGTCGTTGCTGCGCTCCGGGAAGAACACCTGGGTCGCGCCTTCTTCGGCCAGCTGTTGCAGGCCCTGGCGCAGTTGCTTGGATTTCAGCGGATCGCGCAGGCGTACGCGGCGGAACAGTTCCGGGGCGAAGTGCGGGATACCGGTGAAGCCCAGGGTTTCGCCTTCGCTGAAGGTGTCGCCGATCTGGATCGTGCCGTGGTTGTGCAGACCGATGATGTCGCCGGCATACGCCTCTTCCAGCTGTTCACGCTCGGAGGAGAAGAACGTCAGGGCGTCGCCGATGCGCACGTCCTTGCCGGTACGCACGTGGCGCATCTTCATGCCTTTCTCGTACTTGCCGGAGCAGATACGCATGAAGGCGATGCGGTCGCGGTGTTTCGGGTCCATGTTCGCCTGGATCTTGAAGATGAAGCCCGAGAACTTCTCTTCCACCGGCTCCACGGTGCGCTCGTTGGCCACACGCGGCAGCGGACGCGGCGCCCAGTCGACCACGGCGTCGAGGACGTGATCGACACCGAAGTTGCCCAGTGCGGTACCGAAGAACACCGGGGTCAGCTGACCGTCGATGAACTCCTGCTGGTTGAACTCGTGGCAGGCGCCCTGCACCAGTTCCAGCTGTTCGAGGAAGCGGTCGTACTCGTCACCCAGGTGGGCGCGGGCTTCGTCGGAATCGAGCTTCTCGATGATCTTGGTTTCGGTGCGTTCGTGACCGTGACCGGCGGTGTAGACAATGATGTAGTCGTCCGCCAGGTGGTACACGCCCTTGAAGTCGCGGTAGCAACCGATCGGCCAGGTGATCGGCGCGGCCTTGATCTTCAGGACGGCTTCGATTTCGTCGAGCAGTTCGATCGGGTCGCGGATGTCACGGTCGAGTTTGTTGATGAAGCTGACGATCGGCGTGTCACGCAGACGGCAGACATCCATCAGGGCGATGGTACGTGGCTCTACACCTTTACCGCCGTCGAGAACCATCAGGGCCGAGTCCACCGCGGTCAGGGTGCGGTAGGTGTCTTCGGAGAAGTCTTCGTGGCCCGGGGTGTCGAGCAGGTTGATCATGTGTTCGCGATACGGGAACTGCATGACCGACGTGGTAATGGAAATACCCCGCTGCTTCTCCATCTCCATCCAGTCGGATGTCGCATGGCGGTCGGATTTACGGGATTTCACCGTACCGGCCACTGCAATCGCCTTGCCCATCAACAGGAGCTTTTCGGTGATCGTGGTTTTACCGGCATCGGGGTGGGAAATAATGGCGAAAGTGCGGCGTTTCGCGACTTCGGCGGCCTGTCTGGTCATGGGAAATCGCCTGGCGGTGATTCAAAAAAGGGCCGCGATTATAGCCCAAGTCAAGACAATAACCGAACCGTTGAGCACATTAAGGGTGGCCAAATGCTGCCTCAGATGGGAACCTTTTAAAGCACGGAGACGTCCATCCCCTGTTACGACTTTTTGTCAGGGGCTGAAAAATCAGCAAGTTAGCCTGACGAGGTTGCGCTCACGGCTCGCTTTCAGACCGCTTTTGGCCGGTGCTGGGCGAGCTGCTTCTCGCGAACGTTCACTCCCGGCAGCCAGGCATGGCATGCCACTCGGGACAGCGTCCGCCGACTATAAAAAAGGAGTCCGCCTGTGGCTATCCGCTATGGCAAAGGGCTGATGGGAGGTGCGGTGGTGATCGCGCTCCTGGCCCTGCTGGTCCACTGGATCGGCATCAACACGATCGAACACTACCGCGACGATTTGTTGTTTTACCTGCAAGCTCATCTGATTCTCGTCCTCGCTTCAATGCTGGCCGCCCTTGTCGTGGGCATCCCCGCCGGTATCTTCCTGAGCCGCCCGACCATGGTCGGCCGCGCCGAACGCTTCATGCAGATCTTCAACATCGGTAACACCGTGCCACCGCTGGCCGTACTGGCGATTGCCCTGGGGATACTCGGCATCGGCAGTGGTCCGGCGATCTTCGCTTTATTCCTCGCCTCGCTTTTGCCGATTGTGCGCAACACCTACGAAGGCCTGAAAAACGTCCAGGGCTCGCTGAAAGAAGCCGCCACCGGCATCGGCATGACCCCGCGCCAGGTGTTGTGGCAGGTCGAGTTGCCCAATGCCGTGCCGATCATCGTCGGCGGTGTGCGGGTGGCTCTGGCGATCAACGTCGGTACGGCGCCGCTGGCGTTCCTGATCGGCGCCAACAGCCTCGGCAGCCTGATCTTCCCCGGCATCGCCCTGAACAATCAGCCGCAACTGCTGCTCGGCGCCGCGTGCACCGCGCTGCTGGCCCTGCTGCTCGATGGCGTGGTCACCCTCGCCAGCCGTCTCTGGCTGGAACGCGGTTTGCGCCCGTCTTAAGGCTTCGGCAAAGGAATATTCATGAAACGACTTAGCTTGATTCTGGGCTGCGTTCTGCTGTTCGCAGGATTGGCGCAAGCCGCCGAAAAACCGCTCATTCGCCTCGGCGCCCGGGTGTTCACCGAGCAGACCCTGCTCGCGGAAATCACCGCGCAATATCTGCGCAGCAAAGGCTACGACGCGCAGATCACCGGCGGACTGGGCAGCAACCTGGCCCGCAGCGCCCACGAAAGCGGGCAACTGGACATGCTCTGGGAATACACCGGCGTGTCGCTGGTGGCCTACAACCATGTCACCGAAAAACTCGACAGCGAACAGTCCTATGCCCGGGTGAAAGAACTCGACGCGAAAAAAGGCCTGGTCTGGCTGACGCCGTCGAAATTCAGCAACACCTACGCCCTCGCCCTGCCGAAGAAAGTGGCCGAGGCATATCCGCAGATCAGCAACATCAGCCAGTTGAACGACGTGCTGCGCAGCGAGGCCAAGAGCAATCATCTGGTGGCGCTGGACACCGAATTCGCCAACCGCTCCGACGGTCTGGACGGCATGGTCAAGCTCTACGATATGAACCTGACGCGCCAGAACATCCGGCAGATGGACGCGGGGCTGGTCTACACCGCACTGCGCAACGGCCAGGTGTTTGCCGGCCTGGTCTACACCACCGACGGTCGCCTCAACGCGTTCGGCCTGAAGCTGCTGGAAGACGACAAGCATTACTTCCCGGACTACACCGCCGCGCCTGTGGTGCGTCAGGCCTACCTCGACGCTCACCCGCAATTGGCGGCGCAACTCAAGCCACTGGCCGAACTGTTCGACGACGAAACCATGCGTCAGCTCAACGCACGGGTCGATGTCGATCACGAGAGTCCGTCGAAAGTCGCTGCCGACTTCTTGCGCCAGCACCCACTGAACTGAAGGAGGAAAAGTCATGGAATTTTTGAACGCCTTTTCCCACCTCGACTGGCAGCAGGTGATGCACCTGACCTGGCAGCACATCACCCTGGTCGGCATTGCCGTCAGCCTGGCGATCCTCATCGGCGTGCCGCTGGGCATTTTGATGACGCGCTTCCCGAGCCTCGCCGGCCCGTTGCAGGCCAGCGCCACGGTGCTACTGACCGTGCCGTCGATTGCGCTGTTCGGCCTGCTGCTGCCGTTCTATTCGAAATTCGGTCAGGGCCTCGGCCCGATGCCGGCGATCACCGCCGTGTTCCTTTATTCACTGCTGCCGATCATGCGCAACACCTACCTCGCCCTGACCGGCGTCGAACCGGGCATTCGCGAAGCCGCACGCGGCATCGGCATGACCTTCGGCCAGCGCCTGCACATGGTCGAGCTGCCGATTGCGGTGCCGGTGATCCTCGCCGGCGTGCGCACCGCCGTGGTGATGAACATCGGCGTGATGACCATCGCCGCGACCATCGGCGCCGGCGGCCTCGGCGTGCTGATCCTCGCCTCCATCAGCCGCAGTGACATGTCGATGCTGATCGTCGGCGCGCTGCTGGTCAGTCTTCTGGCGATCTTCGCCGACCTCATTTTGCAGTGGCTGCAACGTTCGCTGACTCCAAAAGGACTCCTCAAATGATCGAACTTCAAAACCTCAGCAAGACCTTCCAAAGCAACGGCAAAGATGTGAAAGCCGTGGACTCGGTAAGCCTGACCGTCAATGAAGGCGAAATCTGCGTGTTCCTCGGGCCATCGGGTTGCGGCAAAAGCACCACGCTGAAAATGATCAACCGCCTGATCAGACCGACCTCGGGCAAAATCCTGATCAACGGCGAAGACACCACCGACCTCGACGAAGTGACCCTGCGTCGCAACATCGGCTACGTGATCCAGCAGATCGGTCTGTTCCCCAACATGACCATCGAAGAGAACATCGTGGTGGTGCCGAAACTGCTCGGCTGGGACAAACAGAAATGCCATGACCGCGCCCGCGAACTGATGAGCATGATCAAGCTGGAACCCAAGCAATATCTGCATCGTTATCCCCGTGAACTGTCCGGCGGCCAGCAACAACGGATCGGTGTGATCAGGGCACTGGCGGCGGATGCACCGCTGCTGCTGATGGACGAACCGTTCGGTGCGGTGGACCCGATCAACCGCGAGATGATCCAGAACGAATTCTTCGAGATGCAGCGGGCGCTGAACAAGACCGTGATCATGGTCAGTCACGACATCGATGAGGCGATCAAGCTCGGCGACAAGATCGCCATCTTCCGCGCCGGCAAACTGCTGCAGATCGACCACCCGGACACCTTGCTCGCCCATCCGGCAGACGACTTTGTCAGTAACTTCGTCGGCCAGGACAGCACGCTCAAACGCCTGTTGCTGGTGAAGGCGGAAGACGCGGCGGACAACGCTCCATCCGTGAGCCCGGAAACCCCGGTGGCCGATGCGTTGGAATTGATGGACGAGCATGACCGTCGCTACGTGGTGGTCACCTGTGCCGAGAACAAGGCTCTGGGTTACGTGCGACGTCGCGACCTGCATCGTCAGACCGGTACGTGCGCGCAGTTCCTGCGTGAGTTCAACGCCACGGCTGCGTACGACGAGCATTTACGCATCCTGTTGTCGCGCATGTACGAATTCAATCGTGCCTGGTTGCCGGTGATGGATGCCGAGCGAGTGTTTCTCGGCGAGGTTACCCAGGAGTCGATTGCCGAGTATCTGAGCTCGGGCAAATCCCGTGGGGGCAAGACCAGCATTGTGTCGCCGGCGGAAGTTGCGCTGGTGTGAAAACCAGCCGTGAAATGGGCGGTGCTTGTGGGTAAGCACCGCCCTTGTTGGTTCAGGAAGAAATGGCCTGATCGGCTGCAATGAATTCAAATTTCGCATCAGCCGCAGGGGTCGGGGGAAGTGTCATCCGGATCATTGGAATCCAGATGCCGGTCTGCGTCTTGAAATCACGCTGGTCGTATTGCGCGCCGGCCTTGCCTGTATCGTTGACGTAGAACAGCGCTTCTATTGGCACGGTGGTACCCAGGTTCTGCCCCCACTTCTCAATACGAAACTCATTCTGTGTATTGAATGCAAAGGTCCCCCCTTGTCCTTGCGCCTTGACCGCCTCATTGAAAGCTACGGTTGCCGCCTGGTTCAAATCATCGCGTACATCAAATCCGCAAAGCGATCCATATTTCGCCGACTGACTGTTGTAGAGCGCGATGTACTGCGCGGCAGTCTTAATATTCTGCGATTGGCACGGAATGCTTGTAGCGTATCCCGGATACTGCCCACACCCTTTATCCCCGCGATTACTTGTGGCACCGTCCACCGGAAAAAAGCACAAAATCTCCGGTTGAAACTTACCATCGGGTTTGAAGAAGTAAGGATAAAAAATAAACCCGTTATTGTACCCAAACGCCAACTTGTTAAATTTTGCATCCTTACGTAACCAAGAGAACGAAACGCCAGTGGAACTCGGATTCGGGTTCCAGAAGTGGTACTGCGTGGAATGCTGGGTCGCACGCAACAATACCCCTGTGCACAGGAATGCCGGTGCTGAGGGGTTATTTCTACACATGCTCAACGTGTTGTTATAGGCCTCCGCCAGATAAGCCGCGATCTGCGGTCCCGTACCCGCCCCCTGTATCCCGACTTCTGAGGACTGCACGTCCGGTGCACTTTTTACGGAATCGACTCTCGGCACAGGAGCGTGATTCGCACACCCTGAAAGCAGGAGCATAAACAACAAAACCACTATTCGTTTCATCGCACTCACCTTCTCAAAGTCATTGAACGTTGCGTTGGCGTGAAGCACGGGGTTGTGAAAAAGGCGGCGACAGTGGAGAGGTGCTGTCCATTTATGGTCAGGAAGAGATGGCTTGATCCGCGGCGATGAATTCAAACTTCGCTTCAACTGCCGGTGTTTGGGGAAGTGTCATCCGGATCATTGGAAGCCAGATGCCGGTCTGCGTCTTGAAATCACGCTGGTCGTATTGCGCCGCAGGTTTACCCGAGTCGTTGAGGTAGAAAACCGCCATGATCGGCAACACCGCACCTTTGCCCTGCCCCCAGTTTTCCAGTCGGAATTCGTTTTGTGTATTGAAGGCAAACGTCCCGCCTTGCCCTTGAGCCTTGACGGCTTCATTGAATGCTTGCGTGGCTTTTTCATCCAGGGCATCGCGGACATCAAATCCGCACAGGTATCCGTATTTTTGATCATGGCTGTTGTAGTGGGCAATGTATTGCGCAGCCGTATTTATACTCTGCCCCTGACATGGAGCACTGCTAGGGATGCCAGGCGTTTCTCCGCAGCCACTGTTGGTACGTGAAGTTGTGGCGCCATCGACTGGAAAGAAACACAGGATTTCCGGTGAAATCTTTCCGGCGGGTTTATAGAAATATGGGTTAAAAATAAAACCATTGTTGTAGCCGAACACCAGCTTGCTGAACTTGGCGCCCTTGCTCAGCCAGGAAAATGAAACACCTGTGGAGTTCGGGTTCGGGTCCCAGAAATGGAAGGCAGTAGAGTGCTGTGTCGCTCGCAGCATCACACCACTGCACAGGAACTTCGGTGCTCGGGGGTTGGCTCGGCACATGGAGATAGAAACATTATTGTAGTACTCGGTTAAATAAGACGCCGTCTCGGGTCCGGTATAGGACTGTGTTATTCCAGAACTGGCTTGTGCATTTTTGTCGGGGGAGACATTCGGTGAAAGATCATGAGTCACGCACCCCGAAAGTAACAATATAACCAGCCACATTAATACCCTGTTCATTTTCCCCGCCTCCAAAAATCATAAGCCGAACCCCGACCCTGAACTTTTTCGCGCAAAAAAATGCACTTTCAAATTCAGATTTCGGAATAACATCTAAACGAGTTCAGCTTGACGACCGTGCAATTACCCTAATAACTATTCAGAAATAAAGCACCTGTCAGAACTGACAGTAGTTGACAGGCCAGCCATATTTTTTCGAGATTAAAACAGGTGAGGCTATAGCCAGACTGCGATTGAATGCCTGTTCGGCTAGCAGCAGCGGATCGACATGATCCGCGCGCTGGCCGAGGCGGTGGCCTGATCAAAATCCAAAAGAATGTTCGATAGCTGTTTTTTTTCGACCACCGGATCCTGAAGGCTGCGTTTTTTACTCCGCCCATGACCCGGCAAGAAATATCAACACCCCGGGTGGCCGAACTCGACCGAAACTGTCAGCCACAGCCAGCAAATCCACCCTCAGCCGTCCTTCTCGCCGCCAACGTCGCCGATGTTGAAGTGATCATACTTAGCAATGACTTGGCACGCATCAGCTTCGAACGTGCAGGTATTTTTAACACCTGAAAAATATTGCGGAACATCTGACCGTCATCTCGGTCGGCTACAAAGAGTGATATCCGCGACGCACGTCAGAAGCGTGCAAAAACGCGACATTTTTAGTTGATCTCAGGCCCCTCACGCCCTAAAGTTCGCGCCGAACGTCCATGCTGGAAACGATCCATCCGGCTCAAGTACTGACGACGAGACAGCAAGGCCAAGGGCAACGACCCATGGCCTTTTTGCTTTCGGCGACATGCCTTGGGAAGTAGGCGAACCAAAGTGGGGATACGGAGGACGTTCATATGCACCCATTGATTAACGACGTTTGCCACTAGGAGTCCCAAGTATGTCGATCCAGGTCGAAGACTATTTCGCGCGCGAAACCTTTCAGAAAATGAAGGCGTTCGCCGACAAGCAGGAAACCCCGTTCGTGGTGATCGACACCGCGATGATCGCGCAGGCCTACGATGACCTGCGCGCCGGTTTCGAATTCGCCAAGGTCTACTACGCGGTCAAGGCCAACCCGGCCGTCGAGATCATCGACCTTCTCAAAGAGAAAGGCTCGAGCTTCGACATCGCCTCGATCTATGAGCTGGACAAAGTGCTGAGCCGTGGCGTCAGCCCGGACCAGATCAGCTACGGCAACACCATCAAGAAATCCAAGGACATCCGCTACTTCTATGAGAAAGGCGTGCGCCTGTTCGCCACCGACTCCGAAGCCGACCTGCGCAATATCGCCAAAGCAGCACCGGGCGCCAAAGTCTATGTGCGCATCCTGACCGAAGGCTCGACCACGGCCGATTGGCCGCTGTCGCGCAAGTTCGGCTGCCAGACCGACATGGCCATGGACCTGCTGATCCTCGCCCGCGACCTGGGTCTGGTGCCGTACGGCATTTCGTTCCACGTCGGTTCGCAACAGCGCGACATCAGCGTCTGGGACGCGGCGATCGCCAAGGTCAAAGTGATCTTCGAGCGCCTGAAGGAAGAAGACGGCATCCACCTCAAGCTGATCAACATGGGCGGTGGCTTCCCGGCCAACTACATCACCCGCACCAACAGCCTGGAAACCTACGCCGAAGAAATCATCCGTTTCCTGAAGGAAGACTTCGGTGATGACCTGCCGGAAATCATCCTGGAACCGGGCCGTTCGCTGATCGCCAACGCCGGTATCCTGGTCAGTGAAGTGGTACTGGTTGCGCGCAAATCCCGCACCGCCGTCGAGCGTTGGGTTTACACCGATGTGGGCAAGTTCTCCGGCCTGATCGAAACCATGGACGAAGCCATCAAGTTCCCGATCTGGACCGAGAAGAAAGGCGAGATGGAGGAAGTCGTCATCGCCGGCCCGACCTGCGACAGCGCCGACATCATGTACGAAAACTACAAGTACGGCCTGCCGCTGAACCTGGCGATCGGTGATCGCCTGTACTGGCTGTCGACCGGTGCGTACACCACCAGTTACAGCGCCGTAGAGTTCAATGGCTTCCCGCCGCTGAAATCCTTCTACGTGTGAAAACGCTTCAAATGAAAGGGCCCATGCATGCATGGGCCTTTTTTATTTGCGCAGCCAGCTCTCAAGATGATCGAGCATCGTCATGAACTCATCGGCGCCCTCTTGCGTGGCGGCCAGGTGGAAATTCAACTCACCGAGTTTCGACACGCGCTCTGCCCTCAATAAGTCGTAGAACAGCATGTCGATGCGCAAGCCGGTTTCTTCGAGAAACACGTTGATGTGCGAACTCACGGAAGCCAATCCGTTAAACAACGCTGCTACATCAGCTTTGTATTCAGCGGCCCTGACTACCGGATCCGCTGACGAATAAGCCACGTCCCAAACCGGCGTCGTGCGCGCTTCACGAAACAACTCCTCAACCACTGCGGGCTGGGTATGGCACTGGCACGAGCGATGATCCATCGCCCTGCCAAACACCGACTTGAGCCCGAACGACTCGTCATGCACCTCGACGATTGTGTATTTCAGTTGGCCTATCGCTGCCCTCAACGAGGAAAAACGAAGCGCCAGTTCGTGAACGAGGTCCGGGACATCGGTAGGGGGAAACAACCTCCAGGTCGGCGACCTGGATAAGCTGTACAACTTGAAATCCACCTGGCTGAGGGGCTCGTTCCTTGAAGTATTGCGGGTAATTTCCAGCGTTTCGGTAGTGAACGCAGCTAGATCCGCAACGTAAGTACTGCACAGGCACCGAGCCTCTTCGGTGCGCTGCCAGAACTCCTGCAAGTAGCGTGCATTGAAGCTGGCGTTGTTCAAACGCGAATCGCTGGCCAGTACCGCCAGTTGATGACCGCTGGCTCTGCGGCGCTCAAACACCAAAGGAATGTTGTTGAAGGTTGGGTGAAGAGAACCGAGGAAACTTGTGTATCGATCCAGCACGCGTCGCTGCGTTGTGGAGAATTCATAGGCAAGTGTTTTCATGAATGACAGGGAAGCGGCGGGCATGTCGCCCACCGCCTCGACTCCTTACTGCTGAACAGTTTTCAGGTACTGCCTGACGTCGGCAATCCGGGTGAGTGCGGCAACCGTCCGTTGCTCGGCAGGCTGCGACTTATCCGGTTTGAAGTCTCGGGCGAAGGACTCGAATACGGCCACCAGATTCGAATACTCATTCACGTAACTCCAGCGCTCTTCGTCCAACTGGTCGAGGACTTGCACCAGCTGAATCTTTCCATCGATCTGGTAGATATCGTTGACGTGCTTCTTCAACTGTTCCCTCATATCAGCCGCCTTATCCTTGAGCTGGTTGTAACCCGCCAGCATGTTCAGATAAGAAATGGCCTCGCCGATACCCGCGATCATTTTTTTCAAGGTATCAATGGCAAGCAGTGCAATCTGAACCTGCGGTGGCGCCAGCCCCAGTGCTTTGAGGTTATCCAGCGTCAATCGGGCTTCCTTACCGATTTTCTCCACCCCGGCTTTCGCGATCAGCTCAAGCGCTTCAGACACCGATTTCATCTGCTTTTCGAAATCGGCGATTTTTTCTTCCGACTTGACCTTCAATGCCTCCGCGAACGCATGGTCCTGCTGTAGCTCCACAATCCATTGCGCCGAAGCCGATCGGTCATAAGCTGTACTCAAGCCGTTGTGCGTCATCTTCAAATCGTTCGCGTGCTCGGAGACTTTCATCGATACATTCTTGAGCTCGATTTCCATTTCTTCGCGGATTTCATCCGCGTCTTCCGGGTAATCAATCAGTTCGCTCTGAGCTGTCTTCAGCTTATTCTGCGCACGCTCCAGACTGATCCCGGTTACCTGGGCCTGGTTACGGAGCCCGAATGTGGCGTTCTGGATAGCCATCGTCAGCCCGTTCATTGTGCGAACGGTGCCCGGCAGATAATCGAACTGCTCACCCAGCATTTGCGCAGTGACATTACTGGTCTGAACAGCCGCCGCGTGGGCACGCAAGGCTGCGGCGTCAAAATCCGAATTAACGGAACTATTTAGCGAAAACATCACTGCTTTACTCCCGAACATCGTGAAACTGCTTCCATACTCTTTATCTGCCGCAGCAAAAACGCCCAACAGCTGATCGGAACTTACCTTTATCTGTTCCCACGGATCAATGATTCCAAGAATCTGGTTCTTGAACTTCCTCAAGGAAGTTGCTTCCTGGAGCAAGTCAACTTCTTTGACCGACGCATTGATATAGGTACTCAGCGCATTCCATACCAGCATCAGGTTTTGCGTGGCAACTTCAGCCTCTATCGCTACATAACTCAGGTTCTGCAAGTCGTCGCGAATCTTGTTCAGGGAACTCAGTGTCTGATTTTTGCTGGCCATCAGCTGGTTGGAGGCCAGTTGCTCTGCCTTACGCAGGTTTCGCTCCTTGCGGATCTTTTCGGCCTTGACGCCCTGATAGATGCCAAGAATCAAACCACCGATATTCAGCGTCGCTGCGGACCTGATCGCTTCCTGAACCAACTGATCATATTGTTTGTTCAGTTCATCGATTTCTTTCGAACGCTGATCGATCTCGTCCTGAAGAACCTGAATGTCCGCCTGATAAGTATTGCGAGACACAAACTCCAGTCGCAACCTGATCTCCGGCAGCACGATCTCGCGCATGTCTGCGCCAAAGCTGTCCAGTTCGGACCTGACATGCTCGGCCTTCCCGTGGCACTGCATGACTTTGGCCAGCATGTCATTAAGGTAGGCCTTGATTTCCGGAACATCACTGGACGGCAAGCCGAGGTCTGGAAGACCCGGAATCGTGCGTTTCAGCTCCAGATACTCTTCCGGCGTATTGATATCGTATTCCTCCAGATACCTGGAGGCTTTCAGGTCTTCGTAGATCTCAACGATCCCTTTACCCGTGCGAATAATGCTGCCGGCAAAAATCTTCAGATCAGTACCGGTGAGCATGATTTTTTCACGCAACGGCGACCAGCGTTTCGCATGGTCGTAGGTGTAGGTGAATGTCCGCAGAAAGTCTGCTGCCTTGAGACCAACGCCCCCTGCATCCCCGGCGCCATAGTTCAGATAGGCAATGACATCCGCCAGCCGAACGGGAAGCGACAGCCCCAGCACTTCATACTTGCGCAGGCTGATAATCTGTTCTTTGGTTAATTGAATACCGGTTTCCCGATTGTACTCTTCACCCTCGCCGAGCGAAGCACTTACAAACATTCGAGGTGCTTTTGCAGCGGCCTCGACAATCTTGTTATCCATCTTGAATTCCATAAGAGACTCCTTGTCTTCTTCGGATATTTAATAAAAGTCACAATGGATACTCGATACCATCAAGCGAGTCATTTCAACTTGAGCATCGATATCGCAAAACAACCTTAGGACAGCAAGATAACAACCAACAAGATCTTAAATATTAGAATTCGAGACAACACCATCACTCACCCGCACCACTAGCCGACAACAGCCCAATCAACTGTATAAAAACGACCAACTGAAGAATAAATAATTACAAACCAGTCAGATCTGCCAGTCGTAACTTATAAGCACCGGCCATCGCACGGATTTGCGGATGTTGTGCATTCAACAAAGACACACTGGCGACTCGCAGGAAATTCAGATTACCGACGGCCAATGCTTTCTCCAGCCAGACCAGCGCGTCATTGACGCGCCCCTCAGCTGCCAGCACCGCCGCATGACTGAACTGCCCGCGAAAATCCCCGCCCTCGGCCGAGCGTCGATACCAGTCACGGGCCGCTGACGGATTCGCCGGGCACACTTGCCCTTCTTCCAGATAACGACCGAGCAGGTTCATCGACTTGGCATGCCCGGCTTCGGCCGCACGCTGATAAAGCGTCATGGCCTGGAGATGATCGATCACTACACCGCGTCCGGTCGCGAGCAGATTGGCGAGGTTGTACATCGCCCAGTCCAGCCCGGCGTCCGCTGCAACGCGATAATGCCTGGCGGCAACCGCTGCGTCGGCCACACAACCCCATCCGTGTTCATGGCAACGGCCGAGCATGTTGCGCGCCATCAGATGACCTTGCCCGGCGGCAATTTCAAACCAGCGCAATGCCAGCGGTTGATCCTGGGCAATCCCATGACCATCGAGCAGAATCTGCCCGAGCAGCGCCTGCGCTTCCAGCACGCCCTCACCTGCCGCCAGCAGAATGGCCTGGGCCGCGCGGGCCGGACTTTCTTCGAGCATGGCCGTGAGTCGATCGCCGTCGAGGACTTCTTCGCGACGTAACCGAAAGTCCGCCACTTACACCTCGACCCAGCGACGCAACAGGTTGTGATAAGTGCCGGTGAGGCGGATCAGCGAAGGGTGGTCGGGCATGTCCTGGGTGAGTTGCTGGATCGCGCCGTCCATCTCGAACAGCAAGGCGCGCTGGCTGTCCTCGCGCACCAGGCTTTGGGTCCAGAAGAACGAGGCATAACGTGCGCCGTGAGTGACGGCGTTGACCTTGTGCAGGCTGGTGCCGGGGTACAGCACCATGTCGCCGGCAGGCAGTTTCACGCGCTGGGTGCCGTAGGTGTCCTGGATCTCCAGCTCGCCGCCGTCGTAATCCTCGGGCTCACTGAAGAACAGCGTGGCCGACAGGTCGGTGCGCACTCGCTCGATGCTGCCCTTGGGCTGACGCACGGCGTTGTCGATGTGGAAATCGAAACTGCCGCCCGCCGTGTAGCAGTTGAGTAACGGCGGAAATACTTTGTGCGGCAATGCGGCCGACATGAACAGCGGATTTTTCCACAGGCGTTCAAGCATCGCGGCGCCAATTTCCTTGGCTAGCGGATGGCCTTCGGGCAGTTGCAGATTGTGCTTGGCCTTGGCCGATTGATAGCCGGCGGTGATCTTGCCGTCGGCCCAGTCGGCCTGTTCCAGAGCCTCGCGGATGCGCCGCACTTCGTCTTTCTCGAACAGAGCGGGGATGTGCAGCAGCATGTCGAAGTCACCTGATGGCAAAGAGGCGGCAATGGTATTGATTCTTATTGGCTGTGTAAAACCCGCTAGACGAATGAATCGGCAAAAACCGTAAGGTTAAATTGTAAAGAATGTAAATTCGTCGCGAATAACAATGTTTCGCAATTGATACGAATACCTGTTTACCCTATATTCCGCCGCCTCAAATCCTTGGGGAGGGGAATAAAAATGTCACGTCAACACGCACAATTACCCGTCAGCTCACCACGTCTGCTCGCCTCTGCCATCGGCGTCGCACTGACCGCCGGCTCCGCAGGCCACATGGTGTTCGCGGCCGAAAAGACCGACAGCAAAGCCTCCGGCAATGCCATTGCCCTGGACGCCACCGCCATCACCGGCGAAGCCCAGGACTCGACGTCCTACCAGGTCGAGAAGGCCTCCTCGCCCAAGTACACCGCGCCGCTGGTCGACACACCGCGCTCGGTTACCGTTATTCCGCAACAAGTCCTGAAAGACACCGGCGCCCTGAACATGCAGGATGCGCTGCGCACCGTGCCGGGCATCACCTTCGGTGCCGGTGAAGGTGGCAACCCACAGGGCGACCGTCCGTTCATCCGTGGTTTCGACGCCCAGGGCGACACCTACCTCGACGGCGTGCGCGACACCGGTTCCCAGAGCCGCGAGATCTTCGCCGTGGAAAACATCGAAGTCAGCAAGGGCCCGAACTCCGCCATTGGCGGTCGCGGCGCGGCTGGCGGCAGCATCAACCTGGTGAGCAAGAAAGCCCACCTGGGCAACTCGTTCGACGGTGGTTTCACCTGGGGCTCCGACCAGACCCAGCGCTACACCCTGGACGGCAACTACCAGTTCAGCGACACCGCCGCCGGCCGTCTGAACCTGATGAGCCACGAGAGCAATGTCGCCGGTCGCGACAGCGTCGACTACGACCGTTGGGGCATCGCGCCGTCCCTGGCCTTCGGCCTGGGTACCGACACCCGTGTCAACCTCGACTACTACCATCTCGAAAGCAACGACACCCCGGACTCGGGCATCCCGTACACCATTCCGGCCGCCGGCTCGGCCGCGCGCACCAAGTCCAACCCGGACAAACCGTACTCGGGTGGCGATCACAGCAACTTCTACGGTCTGGACGGCCGCGATTTCCGCAAGGGCCGCACCGACACCGCGACCTTCGCCATCGAACACGATCTGAGCGACTCGCTGACCATCAAGAACACCCTGCGTCACGGCACCAGCATGCAGGACTACATCCTGACCCAGCCGGACGACAGCAAGGGCAACGTCAACAATGGCAGCGTCTGGCGTCGTGCGAACACTCGCGTGAGCAACACCGAGACCACCACCAACCAGACTGACCTGTTCGGCAACTTCTACGTTGCGGGCTTCAAGAACAGCTTCTCCACCGGTGTCGAGTACACCCGTGAGGAAAGCCGCAAGTCCTCGTACAACGTCAACACCGACACCACCCCGGGCAGCCCTGGCACGTCCAGCACCAACTGCACGCCGTCGATGATCGGCGCTTCCAGCGGCTACAACTGCACCTCGCTGTCGAACCCGAACCCGAATGATCCGTGGAATGGCGCAATCTCGCGCAACTACGCCGGCACCGACACCAAGGCCAATACCTACGCGCTGTATGCGTTCGATACGCTGGAACTGTCCGATCAGTGGCTGGTGAACATGGGCCTGCGTTACGACCACTTCGACACCAAGTACCGCACCTACGATGGCTCGGGCGCCACCGTCGTGACCAAAGGCATCGAGTCCAAGGGCAAAGACACCAGCGAGTTCGTCACCGGGCAGTTCGGCGTGGTCTACAAACCGGCACCAAACGGCAGTATCTATGCGTCCTACGCCACCTCGGCCACCCCACCGGGCAGCACCCTGGGTGAAGGCATGGACGGCAACCCGCTGGGCGGCACCACTGATCGCAGCGGCAACCTGCTGAGCAGCGACATGGAGCCGGAAACCACCAAGAACTACGAAATCGGCACCAAGTGGGATCTGCTGAACGATCGCCTGTCGCTGACCGCCGACATCTTCCGCACCGAGAAAGACAACGCTCGTGTGCAAGTCGATACCACCTCGTACGAAAACGTCGGCAAGACCCGTGTGCAGGGTATCGAGCTGTCGGCCAGCGGCAAGATCACCGACAAGTGGCAAGTATTCGCCGGCTACGCCTACATGGACAGCGAGCAAGTGGACGGTGGTGACCTGCCGGCCAACAAGGCCAACAACGGCAACGAACTGCCGAACACCCCGAAAAACAGCGCCAGCCTGTGGACCACTTACCAGGTCACGCCGAAGCTGACCATCGGTGGCGGTGCGTTCTACGTGGATGACGTGTACGGCAGCGTGGCCAACACCACCATGGTCGATTCCTATGTTCGCTACGACGCGATGGCCGCGTACAAGCTGAGCAAAAACGTCGACCTGCAACTGAACGTGCAGAACCTGACCAACGAAACCTACTACGACAAAGCCTTCTCGACTCACTTCGCCAACCAGGCCGCGGGCCGTACGGCATTGCTGAGCACCAACTTCCACTTCTGATCGAAGAGGGAAGTCTTGAGCCCCGTTCATTCACTTGAACGGGGCTTTTGTGCGCAATAAAGAACGTTTCTCGATAACCCACGGCATAATGCACGCCGTGAACACCACTTTCGAACGGACAAGGCTAGCGACGTGTTGAAGAAAACCCTGTTCCAGTTGCACTGGTTTTTTGGCATCACTGCCGGGCTGGTGCTGGCCCTGATGGGCATCACCGGCGCTGCCTATTCGTTTCAGGACGAGATCCTGAAAGCCCTCAACCCCTCCGTGTTGCAGGTGGAGAAACAGGTCGCCGGCGTCCTGCCGCCCGCCGACCTGGTGGCGCAGATCGAAGCCGCCTCGGGCAAGAAAGTCTCGATGCTCTCGGTCGAGACCGAAAGCGGCACCGCCGGGCGCGTCTGGTTCACCCCGCCGAAAGGCGAGCGCCGTGGCGAGATGCGTTACTTCGATCCCTACACCGCCGAATTCAAGGGCGAGGCCACCGGCCAGGATTTCTTCGGCCTGATGCTGCAGTTGCACCGGTTTCTCGCCATGGGTGATACCGGCCGCAACATCACCGGCGCCTGCACCCTGATGCTGCTGTTCTTCTGCCTTTCAGGCCTCTATCTGCGCTGGCCGCGCCAGTGGAACAGCTGGCGCGTGTGGCTGACCCTGGACTGGAAGAAAAAGGGCCGCAGCTTCAACTGGGACCTGCACTCGGTGTTCGGCACCTGGTGCATGCTGGTCTATCTGCTGCTGGCACTGACCGGATTGTCCTGGTCCTACGAGTGGTACAACAAAGGCCTGACGAAATTGCTGTCGGATGCACCGCAGAACGAGCGCGTGCGTGGCGGCCGTGGTCCGGCTCCCGAAGGTCCGGCGCCAACTGCCGATTACGCGGCCATGTGGATCAGCATCTACAGCGCCGCCGGCCCGGGCCTCGCCTCCTACAACATCCGCATGCCGCCAGTGGCCGGTCAGCCGGCGACCGTGTTCTACCTGCTCGACAGCTCACCCCACGAGCGCGCGCTGAACCAGATCACTCTCGACCCGGCCACCGGTGTCGTCAAACGGGTCGACCGTTACGCCGACAAGAGCTTCAAGGCGCAATTGCTGACCAGCATTTATGCGCTGCATGTCGGCAGCTATTTCGGTCTGGTCGGACGAATCATCGTGACCGTCGCGGCGGTGCTGATGCCACTGTTCTTCATCACAGGCTGGTTGTTGTACCTGGACCGCCGACGCAAGAAAAAGCAGATCAAGGATGCCCGTCAGGGTCTCGAACAACCGGCCGGTGATGGCCCGGCGTGGCTGATCGGCTTCGCCAGCCAGAGCGGTTTTGCCGAACAACTGGCGTGGCAGACCGCCGGCCAGTTGCAGGCCGCCGGTTTGCCGGTGAAGGTGCAGCCGCTGGCGAATGTCAGCGAACAGGATCTGCAGGAATCAAACAACGCGCTGTTCGTGGTCAGCACGTTCGGTGACGGCGAGGCGCCGGACAGCGCTCGCGGTTTCGAACGCAAAGTGCTGACCCGTGCCTCGGCTCTCGACAACCTCAACTACTCGGTGCTCGGTCTCGGCGACCGTCAGTATCAGCACTTCTGCGGTTTCGCCCGACGCCTGCATCAATGGCTGGGGGAGCATGGCGGCAAGACCCTGTTCGCCCCGGTGGAAGTCGATAGCGGCGACCCTTACGCGCTGCGGCACTGGCAGACCCAGCTGGGCCTGATTACCGGCCAGGTGCCGGTCGATACCTGGCAGGCACCGAGCTACGGCAACTGGACGCTGGTCCGTCGTGAGTTGATGAACCCTGACAGCAGCGGCTCGCCGGTTTTCCTGCTGGGGCTTTCCGCACCGGATACCAGCAGCTGGCTGGCCGGCGATCTGGTGGAAGTGCTGCCGCGCAACTGCCCGTGGGCCATCGAGCATTTCCTCGACGGACTCGGCATTCGTGGCGAGACCAGCGTGAAGGTCAACGGTCTGGAAGAATCGCTGGAAGTGGCCCTCGCCACCCGCCAGTTGCCCGAGCATCGCGCGCATCTGGTGGGCCTGCATGCTCAGGCGCTGGTAGATGCGATGGTGCCGCTGGCGATGCGCGAATACTCGATCGCCTCGATTGCCGCCGACGGCGTGCTGGAACTGATCGTGCGTCAGGAACAGCACAGCGACGGCACCCTCGGCATCGGCTCCGGCTGGCTGACCGAGCACGCTCCAGTGGGCGGCAGCATCAGCCTGCGAGTACGGCGCAACAGCGGGTTCCACCTGCCGAACCAGCCTGTGCCGATGATCCTGTTGGGTAACGGCACCGGCCTTGCCGGTTTGCGTAGTCTGCTCAAGGCGCGGATTGCCGACGGTCAACAGTGCCAATGGCTGTTGTTCGGCGAGCGCAATCGGGAACACGATTTCCTCTGTCGAGCGGAGCTGGAAGAGTGGTTGATCAATGGTGATCTGGCGCGACTGGACCTGGCGTTCTCCCGGGATCAGGCCGAGAAGATCTACGTGCAGGACCGCTTGCGCGAATCGGCTGGTGAACTGAAGAAGTGGCTGGCGGACGGTGCCGTGATCTACATCTGCGGCAGCCTGCAAGGCATGGCGTCAGGCGTCGACCTGGCGCTGCATGACATCCTCGGCGCGGAAGAAGTCGAACGCCTGATCGAACAGGGTCGCTACCGCCGCGACGTTTACTGACCATAAATAACAACTGTGGGAGCAAGTTCGCTCCCACAGTTTGTTTGCGCTGAACTCAGGTCGGCTGCAGCTTCTGCTCAAACACCGCCACCCCGTTCAGATCCCGCAACACCACACTCATCTCCCCGCTCTGCCCTTCGATATTCACCTCGCCAAAAAACTGGAATCCGGCAAACGGTGAGGCGTTTTGCGTCGGCGGCGCTTTCTGGAACACGACTTCCGGGCCAAAGGTCTTGTCCAGCGGATTGGGCCCGAAACTCCCGGCATTCAGAGGCCCTGCGACAAACTCCCAGAACGGTTCGAAATCCTGGAACGCTGCGCGATCCGGGTGATAGTGATGGGCTGCGCAGTAATGCACGTCCGCTGTCAGGAACACGAAATTGCGCACTTGATGTGCCCGCAGAAACCCGAGCAATTCCGCGACTTCCAGCTCGCGCCCCTGAGCCGGGCCGGGATCGCCGTTGGCTACCGCTTCCCAACGCGGCACGCCGGGGCTGACTTCACCGTCCGGCACGCCAAGACCGATCGGCATGTCGGCAGCGATCACCTTCCACTGGGCTTTCGAGGCCTTCAATCCGCGCTTGAGCCATTTCAGTTGCTCACGCCCGAGGAACGGTTTTTCCGCGCCGAGATTGTCGTCGTTGGCGCCGCGATAGCTGCGCATGTCGAGCACGAACACATCGAGCATCGGCCCATAGCTCAGCTTGCGATAGATCCGCCCGCCACCGTCTGCTGCCTGACGGCGCATCGGCGAATATTCGAGCCAGGCCTGACGCGCACGCCCGACCAGGGTGTGGATATCTTTTTCCTGATAGCGCTCGTCGAGCTGTTTGCCCGGCGACCAGTTGTTGACCACTTCATGGTCGTCCCACTGCCAGATCTGCGGCACTTCGGCGTTGAAGCGGCGGATGTTTTCATCCATCAGGTTGTAGCGATAGTTGCCGCGATAATCGTCGAGGGTCTGGGCGACCTTGCTCTTCGCTTCCGTGGTGAGGTTGCGCCACACGCGGCCACCCTCGGTGGTCAGTTGCGCCGGCACCGGGCCGTCGGCGTAGATGGTGTCGCCGCTGTGGATAAAGAAGTCCGGCAGGCGCAAACGCATGGATTCGTAGATGCGCATGCCGCCGATGTCCGGATTGATGCCGAAGCCCTGGCCGACCGTGTCGCCGCTCCAGACGAATCGGATATTTCGCCGGGCTGTCGGCGCACTGCGCAGGTGGCCGAGCCACGGTTCGCTGGCGACGCCGGTCTGGGCGTCCTTGAAATATACGCGGTAGAAAATCGCCTGATCGGCGGGCAATCCGGTGAGTTCGACGCGGGCGGTGAAATCGCTGCGGGCATCGGCCAGCGCGGAGATGACGCGCCGAGGATGGCGGAACTGACTGCGGGTGTCCCATTCCACCACCATCCGCGCCGGACGGTCGCTGCGGCTCCAGATCATCGCCCGGTCGCCCTGCAGGTCGCCGGACTGCACGCCGTCGGTGAGTTGCGGTCGATCCTTGACCGAAGCAATGACTGCCGGGGCCAGCCCCGGCATCAGCAAACCGGCGCCGACCACTTGCATCACACGCCGGCGACCGAGGTTGAAATCGCTCATGCTGTTCTCCCTGAAAAAAGGAAAACTTAACCATCACCAGATGAAGCGGGTGTGACACCTCAGGCGTTGGCCGGCTCCAGCGCCAGCTCGACCGCTTCCGGACGCTTGACCAGCGCATACACCACCGCCGTCAACAGGCTGCCCGCAACGATGGCCAGCAGATACAGCAGCGCATGGTTGATCGCATTCGGAATCGCCAGCACAAACAGTCCACCGTGGGGCGCCATCAGCTTGCAGCCGAAGTACATCGACAACGCACCGGTCAGCGCACCGCCGGCAATGCTCGCCGGGATCACCCGCAACGGGTCTTTCGCAGCAAACGGAATCGCCCCTTCGGAGATAAAGCACAAGCCCAGTACCAGCGCCGCCTTGCCCGCCTCGCGTTCGGTCTGGGCAAACTTGCGCCGCGCGATGAAGGTGGCGATGCCCAGACCAATCGGCGGCACCATGCCGGCAGCCATGGTCGCGGCCATCGGTGCGTAACTCTGGGAAGCCAGCAGCCCCACCGAGAACGCATAGGCAGCCTTGTTGATCGGCCCGCCGAGGTCGACGCACATCATGCCGCCCAGCAACACACCTAGCAGGATCGCGTTGGTGGTGCCCATGCTGTCGAGGAAGTGCGTCAGCGCCGCGAGCATCCCGGCCACCGGTTTGCCGACCACGTAAATCATCACCAGCCCGGTGATCAGGCTGGCGAACAGCGGGATGATCAGAATCGGCTTCAGTGCTTCCAGACTCTGCGGCAACGCCACATAACGACTGATCAGCTTCGCCGCATAACCGGCGATGAAACCGGCGACGATCCCGCCGATGAAGCCGGCGCCCAACGTGCTTGCCAGCAACCCGCCGATCATCCCCGGCGCCAGGCCCGGACGGTCGGCAATCGAGTAGGCGATGTAACCGGCCAGCAACGGCACCATCAATTTGAACGCAGTCTCGCCACCGATCTGCATCAGCGCCGCCGCCAGCGTGCCTTCTTCCTTGAACGCGGTGATGCCGAACACAAACGACAAAGCGATCATCAAGCCGCCCGCCACCACCATCGGCAACATGAACGAGACACCGGTCAGCAGGTGTTTGTAGACGCCGGTTTTCTCTTGTTTGGCCGGAGCCTTGCCGTCGCTCGCGGCGCTTTCCTGCTTGCCTTCGGCCAGCGCCTTTTTCAGTGTGGTTTCGGATTGCTTCAAGGCGATCCCGGTGCCGCAGCGGTAGATCTTCTTGCCGGCGAAACGCTCGGTGGCGACTTCGATATCGGCTGCCAGCAGCACCACGTCGGCCTCGGCAATCGCCGCCGCGCTCAGGGGATTCTTGGCCCCTACCGAACCCTGGGTTTCTACCTGAAACTCATAGCCCAGACGCTTGGCGGTTTGCTGCAACGCTTCGGCGGCCATGAAGGTGTGAGCCACGCCGGTCGGGCATGCGGTGACGGCGACAATGCGCGGCACGCGCTGCTCGACGGCAATCGGGACAGCTTCGCTGGCGACATGGATTTCGGCTTCTTCGGTACCGCGTCGCAGCACCGCTTCGACATCCTGAAGCGCTTGCGCCGGCGCGATCCGGAATACGCGCTTGCCGATGAAACGCGTCATGTCGATATCGCCGGTGGCTACCAGCAACACCCACTCCGCCGCCTCGATAGTGGCTGCCGACAACGCGCGCTCCGGGTGCGCCGCATCCACCACCTCGACGCTGGTGCTCCAGCCCTGACGCTGGGCCGCAGCATCCAGCAGCCGGGCGCACAGCACACTGGTGACCATGCCGTTCGGGCAGGCCGTGACAATGGCTAACTTCATGACAAACCCTCTTATTGTTCTGTCAGGGGACGCACGCGCACGCCCTGTTCGAGCTGCGTCAGTTGCGCAGCATCGTGAATACCGAATCCGATCTGGGTCACCGCCTGCGCCGCAATCGCCGTGGCCGTGCGCAGGGTCTGTTCCGGCGTGTCGGCGCTGAGCAGACCGTGGAGCATGCCGGCCAGCAACGAATCACCGGCACCGACCGTGCTGGCGACGCTGACCTTCGGCGGCGTGGCATGCAACGCCGAGCCGACGCTGAACCAGTTCACACCGTCGGCGCCGTGGGAGATCACCACATGCTCGATGCCTTGAGCGTGCAAACGACTGGCCGCATCTGCCTCTGCGACATGGGACAACACTTCACACTCCAGCGCATCGGCCAGTTCTTCGGTATTCGGTTTGATCAGCCACGGGCCGGCCTTGAGTGCGGTGCGCAACGCTTCGCCGCTGGTGTCCAGCGCCACCTTCAGACCCAAGGCTTTCAGACGCTTGATCAGTTCGCGCAACCACTTCGCACTGACCCCGCGCGGCAGACTGCCGGCGACCACCACCGCGTCATGCCCCGGCGCAATCTGCACCAGTCGATCCAGCAACGCCTGTTGCGCCACCACGCCGACCACCGGCCCCGGACCGTTGATGTCGGTGATTCGTCCGTCCTGTTCCGCGACCTTGATGTTGCTGCGGGTTTCACCTGGCACACGAATAAAGGCATCCGTGAAACCACGCTTGGCGAACAGGGTTTCGAACGCCTGCAGATTGTCTTCGCCGAGAAATCCGCTGACGGTCAGTTGATGACCGAGATCGGCGAGCACCTGAGCGACGTTCACGCCTTTACCGGCAGCGTGGGTGTGCATCTCGTCGCTGCGATTGACCTGACCGGCCTCCAGACGCGGCAACTGCACCGTGAGGTCCAGCGCCGGGTTGAGGGTCAGGGTAAGAATCTTGGCCATTACAGGGCCTCCACTAATGCGCGCACTTCGTTGGCGCTGCCCACGGCCAGGGCTTGTTGAGCAAGGGTTTGCGTCTGGGTCAGGCTGAGTTCGCGGATGCGCGCCTTGACCTCGGCGATACTGCGCCCGGACACGCTCAGTTCATCCACACCGAGGCCGACCAGCACCGGCACCGCCAGCGGATCCGCCGCCAGCTCGCCGCAGACGCCGACCCATTTCCCATGGGCATGGGCCGCGCGAACGGTGATGTCGATCAGTTGCAGCACCGCCGGGTGCAGGCCGTCAGCCTGGGCGGACAGGGTCGGATGACCACGGTCGATGGCCAGGGTGTATTGGGTCAAGTCGTTGGTGCCGACGCTGAAAAAATCCACTTCCTTGGCCAGCACCGGCGCCAGCAACGCGGCGGACGGCACTTCGATCATGATCCCCAGTTGCAGGTCGGCGACCGGGATTTCCAGGCGCAGGCGCTCGGTCATGTCCCGGGCCTGACGCCATTCGTCGACGCTGCCGACCATCGGGAACATGATGCGCAGCGGACGGTTATCCGCCGAACGCAGCAAAGCGCGCAACTGCGCTTCCATGATCTGCGGACGCTGCAGGGTCAGGCGAATCCCGCGCACACCGAGGAACGGGTTTTCTTCCTTGGCAATCGGCCAATACGGCAGCGGTTTGTCACCGCCGACGTCGAGGGTACGCACCACCAGCGGCCGGCCGGCGAGGCCATCGAGGACGCGGCGGTATTCAGCCTCCTGAGTCGCCTCGTCCGGCGCCTGCGGGTGAGCCATGAAAATCAGTTCGGTGCGCAGCAGACCGATGCCTTCGGCACCCTGCTCCACCGCGCTGATCACTCCGGCGCTTTCACCGATGTTGGCGAACACCTCCACGGCGTGGCCGTCGGTGGTGTGCGCCGGTTGATGACGTTGTTCGGCGGCGGCTTTCAGGCGTTGTTCACGGGTGTCGCGTTCTTCGCTGGCGCGTTGCAGGGTCGCGGCATCCGCATCGACATGCAGGCGACCGCGCTGGCCGTCGAGCAGCAACGGCGTGCCCGGATTCAGCAGCAACACCGCTGCGCCCGCACCGACCAGTGCCGGAATGCCCAGCGCACGAGCCACAATGGCACTGTGAGCGGTGGCGCCGCCGCGGGCGGTGAGAATCCCCGCGACCCGCGCCGGATCCAGCCGCGCCACATCGGACGGACCGACCTCATCCATCACCAGAATGTACGGTTGCTCAGGCTCGGCAGGCGTCTGCACGCCGCACAGTTGCGCCAGCACCCGTCGCCCGATATCACGCAGATCGGCAGCACGTTCGGCGAGCAAGGCGTCCTGCAACGATTCCTGTTGTTTTGCGGCGGCCTCGATCACCGCCATCCACGCGGCCTCGGCGCTTTCGCCTTGCTTGAGGCGGGTGTCGACTTCATCGGTGAGTTCCGGGTCGTCGAGCATTTCCTGATGGGTGATGAAAATCTCGCGGATCGCCTTGGCCTTGCTGCGTTCGATCAGGCCCTGAATGTCCTGACGCACGTCAGCCAGGGCGTTTTTCAGACGCTCGCGCTCGATGGCGGCGGACTCACCACGCAACGGGTAATCGATGGTTTGCTGGACCTGAATGTGTGCCGGGCCGATGGCAATACCGGGGGCGGCGGGAATCGCTTGCAGCAGGCTGCCGGAGGCCGGGGCGCTCAGGACTTCGGCGATGTCGGCAATGACTTCGCGCTGCTGACTCACCGCCGGCAGCGGTTCGACTTCTTCACCGAGGCCTTCTTCGATGGCCGCCAGCAAGGCCGGCAAGGCATCGGCAGCGATGCTCGGCTCGGCGATGATTTCCAGCACCTGGCCACGACGGGCACCGAGGCTCAGCAGTTTGCTCAGGCTCTTCACCGATACGGCGCTGTCCTGACCGTCGACGATGCGGACACGGATTTCGCCGTCAAAACTTTTCGCCAGTTGCGCGAGGATCTTCGCCGGCCGTGCATGCAGACCATGGGCGTTGGCCAGGGCAATCCGCGCACTCGGCCAGTCGGCAGGCAATTCGCCGCCGAGCACTTCGAGGACTTTGCGGCTGCTGGTAGCGCGGCCCAGTTCATGGCCGCGACCTTCGATCAGCAGCGCACACAAACGCTCGAGCAACGCCTGATGCGCTTCGCCGAGACTGGCCAGGCAAAACAGACCGCTGAGAGGTTGGCCGAGGTAGCGCATCGGTTTGTCCGGCGTGACGAACGCCAAGCCCGGACGCTTCACGGTCTGCTCGCTGTGCAACCACCACAGGCCATCGCCCAGCGGCAGTGCTTCGACTTGCTGCAGCACGCCGGCAAAACCGTTGCTTACGCAATCGGCCTGGCGCAGCAATCGCGCACCGCGCCAGACCAGTTCTTCGAAATCATCGGCGGATACGCCGAGGCCGATCATCTGCGCATCCAGTGCCAGTTCCTGCGGCGCGCCCTGCAGCAGTTTCAGCAGCGCTTCGGGCGAACTGGCGCGGCGCAGGGCCTGGCCCAGATCGGTCTCGCCGAGGGCACGGGTCAGTAATTGCAGCAGGCGCAGGTGTTCGTCGGATTTGGCCGCGATGCCGATGGCCAGATAGACGATCTGGCCGTCGCCCCAGTCCACGCCGTCGGGAAACTGCATCAGCCGCACGCCGGTGGCAAATACCTGATCGCGGGTTTCGGGCGTGCCATGGGGGATCGCAATCCCCTGACCGAGAAAGGTCGAGCCCTGGGCTTCCCGCGCCTGCAACCCGGCCAGGTAACCGTCGGCGACCAGACCATCAGCGACCAGATGATTGGCCAGCAATTGCAGGGCGGCGGGTTTATCCACAGCCGATTGGCCCATGGATATCTGCTCTACAGTGAGCTCGAGCATGCGATCTCCTTTTTGACGCGTTGGTGCGCCAGGTATTGTTTTGAATGGTTGCAGCTTAGGCGCTTGTAGGCTTCCCTTTCAGGAGGCAGTTTTGGCGGTTTCACGGCAGAACCGGCCAAAGGCACCTAAAACGTAGAAAATACGCTTGCTGAAACGTTTAATCTAGATTGATCGGCACGTTACTCGATAATGTCTCATCCTTGAAGTCCAACTTGTCGGATGCGCTGCGACAATGGTCGCCTGCCTGAATCGGGTAGGATTGGCGAAAATGTGGCGGCAAGCTCGAAAAAACAAGGAAATCCCGGGTTGAAACTCAGTGATATCGCGCGGTTGGCCGGAGTGTCCGTGACCACCGCCAGCTACGTCATCAACGGCAAGGCCGAACAGCAACGCATCAGCACCGCGACCGTCGAGCGGGTGCGGGCGGTGGTCGATCAGCACGGCTTTACTCCCAATCCACAGGCGGCCGGGCTGCGCAGTCGGCACACCCGGACCCTGGGTTTTATCCTGCCGGATCTGGAAAACCCCAGCTACGCGCGGATCGCCAAGCTGCTGGAACAAGGCGCCCGGGCGCGCGGCTATCAGTTGTTGATCGCCAGCTCCGACGATGCGCCGGACAGCGAACGGCAACTGCTGCAACTGTTCCGCGCCCGACGCTGTGATGCGTTGATCGTCGCCAGTTGCCTGCCAGCCGGTGACGACAGCTACCGCCAGTTGCAGGCCAAGGGCTTGCCGGTCATCGCCATCGACCGGGTGATGGATCCGGAACACTTCTGCTCGGTGGTCAGCGACGACCGCGAGGCCAGCCTGCACCTGACCGAAAGCCTGCTCGACCCGCAGCCGAAACAGATCGTGCTGCTGGGCGCCCGCCCGGAACTGAGCATCAGCCAGGAGCGTGCCGCCGGTTTCAAACAGGCCCTCGCCGGCTTCAAGGGCGAAGTGCTGGTCGAGCACGCCGAGTCCTTCAGCCGCGAGTGCGGCAAGCAATTGATGGAAGAACTCCTGCAACGCCTCGGGCATTTGCCGGATGCGCTGGTGACCACGTCCTACGTGCTGTTGCAGGGCGTGTTCGATGCGCTGCATGACTTCCCGCTGAAAAACCGCCCGCTGCGTCTCGGCACGTTTGGCGACACCCAGTTGCTGGACTTCCTGCCGCTGCCGGTCAACGCCATGGCCCAGCAGCACCAGTTGATCGCCGACAAGGCGCTGGAACTGGCGCTGGCGGCGGTCGAGCAATCTGATTACCAGCCTGGCGTGCAGGCCATCGCCCGTACCTTCAAGCAGCGTATTCACCGGGACTGAGCCGTGGAGCTGATCGACAGCCACACCCATCTGGACTTCCCCGACTTCGACGCCGACCGCGCGGCGCTGCTGACCGAAAGCCGCGCCCTCGGGGTGCGGCGGATGGTGGTGCTCGGGGTCTACGAGGGGAACTGGCAGCGGGTGTGGGATCTGGTGCAAGGCGATCCCGATCTGTATGCGGCTTTCGGCTTGCACCCGGTGTATCTGGATCAGCATCGGCCGGAAGACTTGCTTGCGTTGGGCGACTGGCTGACACGGCTGCGCGGTCATCGACAACTGTGCGCTGTCGGCGAAATCGGACTGGATTACTTCATCGAAACCCTCGACCGCGAACGCCAGCAAACGCTGTTCGACGCGCAACTGCAACTGGCAGCGGATTTCGAGTTACCGGCGTTGATTCATGTGCGGCGCAGCCACGCGGCGGTGATTGCCACGCTCAAGCGCTTCAAGCTAAAGCGCGGAGGCATCATCCACGCGTTCGCCGGCAGCCGTGAAGAGGCGCGGGAATACATCAAACTCGGGTTCAAACTGGGTCTCGGCGGCGCGCCGACCTGGCCGCAAGCGTTGCGCATGCATCGAGTACTGGCGGATTTACCGCTGGGCTCGGTGGTGCTGGAAACCGACTCACCGGACATGGCGCCCGCCATGTACCCCGGCGTGCGTAACACACCGGCGCATCTGCCGGCGATCTGCAACGCGCTGGCGGGATTGATGAATATCAGTGCAGAACAACTTGCCGAGACCAGCACCGCCAACTGCTGCGAAGTGTTCGGCTGGTAGTCAGTCGCCGTGGGCTTTCGCCGCATCGAGAATCAAGGTCATGTGCTGACGGTGGCGAACAAAACGTGCCAGCGCGAAGTACACGAAAATCACGATCAGTGAAGCATTCAACTGTTCAGTCACACTGAGCAGTCCCACCCATTCCATCACCAGCGCCACCAGCAACGCGGTGCACACCGTCAACGAAGCACTGAAGCGTAACCAGCCCAGCGAATCCAGGGACTTGAAGCGTCTGATCTGTTTCGGGCAGCGCAACTCCAGGGTTTTCTGGCAGTGAGCGCAGGTGAACGGTTCATTGATCGCGATGGCATTCAGTTGCCAGGGTTTGAGCAGCAGCGTGGTCTGGCAGTGGGCGCAGCGGCCCTGGACTCCCAGGGTTGCAACAGACATGTGTGGCCTCCTCCAAACGGTCAGTTGATGTGATCTTGATCCATTGAAGACGAAAAATCAGAGCCCGGAGGAAATCAGGAAATTGCTTACAAACGTAAGCAAAGAAGTACTACAAATTATTCCGACATACCTGCCTCCGGAGAGGCAGGCTGCTTAAACCCGGAAGGCGCTGATCAACTGCTTCAACTCGACCACCTGCGCCGACAGGGCCCGGCTGGCACTTTCGGTCTGACAGGCACCTTCGGCCGTGCGCTCGCCGGCACGGTTGATTTCGACGATGTTCTGGTCGATGTCATGAGCCACTGCGGTCTGCTGCTCCACGGCAGCGGCGATCTGCTGGTTCTGATCGACGATCATGCCTACCGCACCAAGGATGTTCTCCAGCGCCTGCTGGACCTTTTCCGACTGTCCGACGGTGCCGCTGGCCATCGAATGACTGACGCCCATGGCCTTCACCGCCGCGCCGACCCCGCCGTGCAGCTTGGCGATCATCTGCTCGATTTCTTCGGTCGATTGCTGAGTGCGTTTGGCCAGCGTCCGTACTTCGTCCGCCACCACCGCAAAGCCCCGGCCCTGCTCACCGGCCCGCGCCGCCTCGATCGCCGCGTTGAGGGCCAGCAGATTGGTCTGCTCGGCAATGCTTTTGATCACCTCCAGCACGCTGCTGATCGACTGGCTGTCGCTGGCCAACTGATTGATCACCCGCACCGACTGATCGATCTCACTGGCCAGTGCCGCGATGCTGCCCTGCTGCGACTCCACCAGGCCACGTCCGCTGATGGTTTCGTCATTGACGCTGTGGGCGCTGCTCACCGCAGCCGCCGCACTGCGCGCAACTTCCTGCGAGGTCGCCGACATCTGGTTCATGGCCGTGGCCACCTGCTCGATCTGGGTGCGCTGACCGGCCACGGCCTGGTTGCTCTGCGCCGAGACATCTTCCACTTGCCCGGCCTGACGCTCGACCTCGCCGACGGTTTGCCCGACCCGCTCGATCAGGTCGTGGATCTTGCGCACCGTGCCATTGAACACCTCGCCCAGTTCGCCCAGCTCATCGCGGCTATGGGCCACGAAGTTGACCGTCATGTCCCCGGCCGCGACTTTGTCCATCATCGCGCCAAGACGTTTTAGCGTATTGCGGGTCGAGGCGTAGAAGCCGCCATAGAGGTAGAAAATCAGCACGAACACCACCGACAGCGCCACAGCCTGCAACACCATGTGCGTGCGGTTCTGTGTCAGGCGCTGTTGTAATTGGGTGTCGAGGAATTTCAGGGTGGCTTCGTTGAGCTGATATGTGCGCTCCATCAGCCCGGTGACCTGATCGTAAAAAGCCTGCCACGGCGCATCGAGGGTCTCGGCGACCACCACTTGCTCTTCGAAGACTTCGCTGGCCTGCTTCAGCGTGGCCTTGCTGGCGTCGGCCGCCGCACTCAGCGAATCCCGCGCGGCCTTGCTCGAGCCCAGCGCGTCCTGCAGTTTCAGCCCGTACTCGCCCTGAAGCTTTTCGATCTGTGCCAGCAGCTCATCGAAGCGGGTGCTGGAGGAACTGTTGAGAAACCCCTGCCCCAACGAAAAAGAGCCCATGGCCCGGCCTTCGCCAAGAGTCTGGGTGATGGCTGGCGTGATCGCGGTGACCAGTTCGCTGAGTTGGCGAATATCGCTCTGGGTGTCGCGGCTCAGGCCGGCTTGGCTGGCGACGATCTGGCTGAAAATCTGCGCACTACCCAGCAGTTTGCCGATCAGCGCGCTTTTGCTTTGCAGAGAGTTCTCCGCTTGCTGGGCCTTGAACGCGGCGATCATTTCATCGCGCTTGGCATCGAAGACCTTGATTTGCTCCGGGTCCTCGGTCATGGCCGTCAGCCCTTGCAGGCGCGCCAGAATGTTTTGCTCGAGGCTGGTGATTTGCGATTCGACATTGCCGGCCTTGCCCGACTGACCGAGCGTGACGTTGATCTGCACCAGGTTGTTGAGGGTTTCCAGATCCCGACGCAGGGTCAGGCTGCTGCCCAGCAGGTCGAGGCTTTGCAACTCCACCCGGGTGCCCTGGAATTCGCGATAGGAATCGCGCACCAGATAGAAGTTGGTCACCAGCATCGGTACCAGGAACAGCACGCTGATCAGGCTGAACTTCATGCCGAAGCTCAGGCGGTTCATCAGCGAGACGGCGGGATAGAGCAAGCTCTTCACTGGAAGTCTCCCTTGGTTTTTTCTTGTTTTTATTGGCAGGCGCAGGGCGACAGCAGATAGCCACTATCGGGCGCTATCTCTGTATAGCTCAAATCGAAGGGAGGTTTTGTAACTTAAGGTTAACGGCAGAGGATCGCCTGAACGCGGGCTGCGTTCGGGCGACATTTTGATCTTCAGGCAGGCATCAGTGGATCAGGACGGTCCAAAGGGCAAACCCGGCGTACCACAACACCGCTGCACGCAGCAGCAGCTCCCACAGGCAATCGAGGGTGTTGATGCCTTCCGGGCCGACGACGGCGGGCGGAATTTCTCCGGCGGCCAGGCCGACCCTGTTGATCAATTGCGCGGCGCTGATGTTCCAGTTCAACAGTTCATGCAGCATGATCCGGCTGACCGCGACGAAGTTGCCGACCAGAGCCAGACTCGCCGCCAGCAGGCGCACCGGCACCCAGTCGAACGCGTGCCGTAGCTGCCCTGCCCGCTCGGCCAGTGCCGGGTTCTGTGCGTTTTCTTCAGCGAGCGCCAGCAGGCGATAGCTGAGCGCGGCAACCGGGCCAAGCAGGAAGTACCAGAAAATCACCGCGAAAAAGCTCTGGTAGGCCTGCCACAACAGATGCCGCTGCACTTGTTCCAGCAATTGCTCACCGCTTTCGGCGCAGATATCCAGATCGCGCTTGGCCACGTGAGCGGCGGCTTGCAAGTCTTCCCGACGCCAGGCATCACGGAACGGGCCGAGACCGCCGAGCAGATCGCCGCGCCCCAGGCTGTAAATCACCACCAGCAAATGCACCGGCAGGGCCAGCAGGCCATAGGCAACCGGCTCCAGCACCAGCAGCAACAACCCCAGCAATGCCACTGGCAGCAGCACCAGAATGACCAGCACCAGCCACGGCCGTTTTGCCAGGTTGCCGCTTTCAAGCTTGTGCAGTTCGCGGATCCATCCGCCATCGCGTTGAACCCGATGGCGCAGGGCCGAGAACTTCTCGATCCATACCGCCAGCAGTAACACCAGAAAACTCATTGTCCTTCCTCTTGTGCCAGGGCGGCGCGGTAGCGTGCCCAGTCGAATGCGGGTCCAGGGTCGGTCTTGCGTCCGGGTGCGATGTCGCTATGTCCGCAGATACGTTCGACAGTGATCGCTGGAAACGCTTTTTGCAAATGCCGGGTCAGCACGACCAACGCCTGATACTGCGCCTCGGTGAACGGCAGATCATCGGTGCCTTCGAGTTCGATGCCCACGGAAAAATCGTTACAGGTTTCCCGTCCTTCGAACACCGACACGCCGGCATGCCAGGCACGCTCAAGGCAGGAGACAAACTGGGTGACCTTGCCGTCACGTTCGATCAGGAAATGCGCAGAGACGCGCAGGTCGGCGATCCCTGCAAAATAGGGATGCTCCGTGACATCCAGACGATTCTGGAAAAATTCCTGCACCTTGCCGGTGGCGAACTGCGCCGGCGGCAGGCTGATGTTGTGGATGACCAACAGGGAGACTTCGCCCGCCGGGCGTTCATTGAAGTTGGGCGAGGGGCAGACCTGCACCCCGTGACACCACCCGCTTGCGGGATCCAACTGCATACCGATTCCTTCAACGCCGACTGTGTTGCGCCCAGTATGCCGTGATCGGCCCCCGGCGTGCGATCACTTGCCGCGATTGAGCCGTCGCAGATTACCGAGCACCGACTCCAGCGCGCGGTCGAACAGCAAGGTGTCATCCAGCGCCCGCACCGTCCCGCGACGGAACTCCATGGCCAGTGCGATGCGGCTACGCTCCTGCACTTTCGTTCCGGTGCGGTCGACAAACACATACTTGCCGGTCGCCTCGATGATCGCCGCCAGTTTGCAGCGCAAGGTGTGTTCCTCATCCTCTTCGAACGCCACCCAGCTACCCAGGCGCAACTGGTCGACCTGACGCAGACTGGCGTCATCGGCCGGCAAACGCTCCGGGCCCAACATCGGATGACCTTCTTCGGCGGTCTGCAAAACGATGGCCTGAGACACCTGGATCATCGGCGGCGACTCGGCCTGATCCGGCTCGGTGCAAGGCCGGAGCAAACGAACGTGCAACGCTTCCAGCGCGCTGAAGAACTCGCTGGTGGCAAACGGATCGAACGCCGAGCTACTCAACCCGTCACGCAGCGACTTGAGCAGTCCCGGCACCAGTGACAGCAAACGCAGGCCCGACTCGGCATCCTCGTGACGCTGCACGCTCCAGATCAACTGCTCCATGGTCTGCACGTCGGCCTGCCATTCGGCGGACTGATCGCCGTGCTTGAGGCACGTCAGCAGCAAGACTTTGCTCCAGGCCGCCTGGACGAAGGTCACCACCGTCGGTGGCAGGACTTTGCCCAGCATCGCCTGGTTCAACGCCTGTTCGACACGCAGGCGGGCCAGTTCGGTTTTCGCCCGGCCCTCTTCGGCATCGCGCAGGCGCTGCTCAAGCAGTTCACTGCGGCGGCGCTCGTCGCTGGTGAAGGTGAGGAAGTCCGCCAGCAACTCGGAGAAAATCGCCGGGTCATCGACGAAATCCGTCAGCAAGCGCTGCACTACTTGCTCGATGCGCAGATAGAGGCTGTCGCGCGCATCGCCGTCGCATTCGCCCCAGCCCATGGCCGCTTCGGCGATCTCATTGAGCAGGCGTCGTGCCGGATGGCTGCTGCGACTGAAAAAACTCTTGTCGATCACCGCGACTTTCAACATCGGGATCTGCAAGCGGGCGATCAGCGCCTTGAGCGAATCCGGCAGGTTGCGGTCATCGAGAATGCAGTCGAACACCATCGCGACCAGGTTGATCACGTCCTCGTCCGCACCGCCGACGATCCGCGATTTGCCGCTTTTCACGCTGACCCGGGTCAGCAGTTGTTCAAGCTGATTGCGCAAATCGAAATCTTCCTGCCCCGCCAACGCCGGCACGTACTGCTGCAAGTGCGAGAGCAGACGCAGCAGGTCACGGGTGGAAATCGGCTGGGGTGCCGCACTCGGTTCAAGGGTCGGCGCGACGCTGCCGCGCACGTGCAACAGCAACTCCTGGAGTGCAGCGAAAACTTCCTGCACGCCCGCGTCCGCCGGCGATTGATCGTGTTCGTCGAACTCGCTGTGCGCGCTGGCCGAGGCGTGATCCCTGGCCCGGCGGGCCGGTGCAGGCTTGAGCTCGGGCAACACCCCGGTGGCGACCAACAGTTGGTTGGCCTCCGCGAAAAGTTGGTCGGTGTCGGCCAGCACATAGCGCTCGAACAGTTTGAGCAGGATCAGCTTGACCTTGATCTCCACGCCCAGGTTGCGCCCGGCCTGGAGGAAATACTCACACAGCATTGCCGGGCCCAGCGGGTTGTGTTGATCGTCCAGGGATTTGCCGAGCAGCGCATTGAATCGCGCGGTCAATTGATCGAGGGCGAAACCATCACGATTCAGTACGCGCCCCACCATCGTTTCGATCGCGACGCTGCGCTCCATGTCGTCGGTGCGCGCCGTAGTGTCCTCGTACTGCAAAGCGTGAGGCACGACGTTCGGCACGGGATCATATTGAGTGAGGCCGACAAAGGCCTCGAAGAATTGTTCGAGAAAGCCGCGCTCGATGTTCTTGCGCTTGAGGCGCAGATCGCGCATGGCTTCGAAAAAGATGTTCTGTTCGACGTCGTTGCGGGCCCGGTCGGCCATTTCGAACAGGGTATCGTCGGCGTTATCGAACAGTTCCTGCAGGCCGTTGCGCAGGCGCTGTGCAGCCTTGTCGCGAACCTGAAGCAGAATCACAGGCAGGCGGGCGAGCGGCGAGTGAGTCGCCTGATCGGTAGCGGCCTTGTGCAAAGGCACTACGTTCCCGTCGTTGTGCATCCAAGCCTCCTGAAACGGTGATTTGCAGATGTCAAAGTCATGGCGTCAAATGCAAGGCGGATTATCTTGCAAAAGTTGTCTTCGGCGCCAGAGGTGTCAGGGTTTCCCCTAGACGCCGACGCCTTCAAGTGACCACCCGGGAATCGGGTTTGCTCAAAGAAATTCGACCGGATGCAAGTCGACGGGGAGGTTCTTGCCTTGGGTTGGTCGGTGCCATGCCCCTATAATCGGGCCACTTAGTTTGTGGAGCCCGTTATGCCGAATCTACGTCTCGCCGATTTGACCGCCGAAATCGAAGCCAACGTGCGCCGTGCGTTGCTCGAAGACATCGGCAGCGGCGACATCACCGCGCAACTGATCCCGGCCGAACGCCTGGCCAAAGCCACCATCATTACCCGCGACGCGGCTGTCATCTGCGGCACAGCGTGGGTCGATACGGTGTTCCGTCAGCTCGACCCTCGGGTGGCAGTGCACTGGCAGGTGCGCGATGGCGAACGGGTTTCGCCGAACCAGCCGTTGTTTCACCTGGAAGGCCCGGCCCGTTCGCTGCTGACCGGTGAACGCAGTGCCCTGAACTTCCTGCAGTTGCTGTCCGGCGTAGCCACCCGCGCGCAATACCTCGCGGACTTCGTCGCCGAAACCGACGTGAAACTGCTCGACACCCGCAAGACCCTGCCGGGCCTGCGCCTGGCGCAGAAATACGCGGTCACCTGCGGTGGTTGCCATAACCATCGCATCGGCCTGTACGACGCGTTCCTGATCAAGGAAAACCATATCGCCGCCAGCGGCGGAATCCCGCAGGCCATTGCCGCCGCGCACAAGATCGCGCCGGGCAAACCGGTGGAAATCGAAGTGGAAAGCCTGGATGAACTGAAGGAAGCGCTGGCGGCCGGCGCCGACATCATCATGCTCGACGAACTGAGCCTCGACGACATGCGCGAAGCCGTGCGCCTGAACGGCGGCAAGGCGAAGCTGGAAGCCAGCGGCGGCATCAACGAAAGCACGCTGTTGCCGATTGCACAGACCGGGGTGGATTACATCTCGATCGGTGCGATGACCAAGGATGTGAAGGCCGTGGACCTGTCAATGCGCCTCAGTCTCTGAGGAGCAGCGAGCTACAAGCGGCAAGTTACGAGCTAAAAGCTGTTCTGCTTTAACTTGTAGCTTGCGGCTCGACGCTCGCAGCTGTCGTTATACGACGAGATTGTTCATCTCGCAGTACTCTTCCCAATCGACACCCAGCACTTCGGCCGCCTCCTTGTGCAGTTCCAGGCGCTTGGCCTCGAACTCTTCAGGGGTGCTGGTGTACTTGAGCGTCAGTTCCCATGGCTGCAAACCCTGGGCTTCGGCTTCGTCTTCGAACGCCCACTGGATCTGGTCCTTCTGCTCATCGGGACTCAGGTCCTTGATCTCGTCCATCAACTCCGGCGCATCAAGTTTGTACTTCTCCAGCGCTTGTTCGTGGCGTTGCTCTTGGGTCAATTCAGTCATGGCGTTCTCGCTGATCGTAAGAATGGAAGATGGATCTGGATCATCAAGGATCTCTCTGACACGGATTGTCCGGCCTTCGGAACCATTCGGGATCATCTGAAAACTGCTGGGCGATGCTCATGCAGACAGCGAATATAGGACGTTTGGTGAGCGAATTACACGGGTCTTTACATCTCTCCCACAAAAAGTTGACCTGCGGAACATAAACCGGATTACCAAGTCATAGCGATGTGCCATATCGGCACTCACCTTCGCTGTTCACAAGGAAACCCAGTGATGCGCCGTTTTTCGAAGATTTCTTCTGTTGTGTCCGCCACCGCTTTGACCGCCCTGCTGGGCACACTGGCCCTGCCGGCCAGCGCAATGGCCGTTGAACTGAGTAGCAGCAGCCCTTCCTATGGCGACCAGATCTCCGCCATTCACAACGATTTCGGCAAAGACGTGGTGATCAAGAGCGGTATCGGTGTCGAAGACCTGAAAAAGATGCGCGACACCGTTAACGACCAGTCGCGTCAGATCGAAGAACTCAAGCGAAGCAGCGGTTCGAGCTCAAGCTCCAGCGGCAGAGAGATTGATGATCTGAAGAGCAAGGTCAAGGAACAGGACCGTCAGATCGATACGCTGAGCCGTCAGGTCGACGACCTCAAGCGCAACAGCGGCTCAAGTTCCAGTTCCAGTTCCAACAACAGCGAAATCTCCAGCCTGAAGCAGAAGCTCAACGATCAGGATCGCGCGATGGATCAGCTCAAACGCACCGTCGAGGAGTTGAGCCGCAAGGTGAAGTAAGGGGAAGTGGTGCCCGAGACAGGAATCGAACCTGCGACCTTCGCGTTACGAGTGCGCTGCTCTACCGGCTGAGCTACACGGGCGGTGGGCTAAACCTAGCACCGGTATTGAAGGTCGGCAACTTCGTAGAATGACTCGATATTTCGCAGACAAAAAAATGCCCCGCCGTTTTCACGGCGGGGCATTTTCATTGCGCTAAAGCGACGGGGTAATTAAACGCCCGAAGCCTTGGCCGCTGCCACGTCTTTGATGGACAGCTTGATACGGCCGCGGTTGTCCACGTCCAGTACCAGCACTTCCACTTCCTGGCCTTCTTTCAGGATGTCGGTCACTTTCTCTACGCGAGCGTCGCTCAGCATCGAGATGTGAACCAGACCGTCCTTGCCCGGCAGGATGTTGACGAACGCGCCGAAGTCGACGATGCGCTCAACCTTGCCGACGTAGATCTTGCCGATCTCGGCTTCTGCGGTGATACCCAGAACGCGCTGACGTGCTGCTTCAGCTGCTTCCTTGGTTTCGCCGAAGATCTTGATCGAGCCGTCGTCTTCGATGTCGATCGAAGCCTTGGTTTCTTCGCAGATCGCACGGATGGTCGCGCCGCCTTTACCGATAACGTCACGGATCTTGTCGGTGTCGATCTTCATCGCGATCATGGTCGGAGCGTTGGCCGACAGCTCGGTACGCGACTGACCGATGATCTGGTTCATCTGGCCGAGGATGTTCAGGCGCGCTTCCAGGGCCTGGCCCAGAGCGATTTCCATGATCTCTTCGGTGATGCCCTTGATCTTGATGTCCATCTGCAGCGCGGTAACACCTTTGGCGGTACCGGCTACTTTGAAGTCCATGTCGCCCAGGTGGTCTTCGTCACCCAGGATGTCGGTCAGGACGGCGAATTTCTCGCCTTCTTTAACCAGACCCATGGCGATACCGGCAACCGGAGCCTTCATCGGAACACCAGCGTCCATCAGGGCCAGGGAAGCGCCGCAAACGGAAGCCATCGAGCTCGAACCGTTGGATTCGGTGATTTCCGAAACCACACGGATGGTGTACGGGAACACGTCAGCGGCTGGCAGCATGGCCGAAACCGAACGACGGGCCAGACGGCCGTGACCGATTTCGCGACGACCGGCGCCACCCATGCGACCACACTCGCCCACCGAGAACGGAGGGAAGTTGTAGTGCAGCATGAACGGGTCTTTTTTCTCGCCTTCCAGAGTGTCCAGCAGCTGTGCGTCACGGGCGGTGCCCAGCGTCGCGACAACCAGAGCCTGGGTTTCGCCACGGGTGAACAGTGCCGAACCGTGGGTCTTCGGCAGAACGCCGACTTCGATGTTCAGCGGACGTACGGTGCGGGTGTCGCGACCGTCGATACGCGGCTTGCCGTTAACGATGTTTTCGCGAACGGTGCGGTATTCGATTTCGCCGAAAGCAGCTTTGACGTCGGAAGCCGAAGGCTGGCCTTCTTCGCCGGACAGCTTGGCAACCACCTGGTCACGCAGCTCGCCCAGACGCGCATAACGGTCGGCCTTGATGGTGATGGTGTAAGCCTGGGAGATCGCTTCGCCGAACTCGGAACGGATGGCGGCCAGCAGCTCGGTAGCTTCCGGAGCCGGTGCCCAGGTCCAGGTTGGCTTGGCCGCTTCGGCAGCCAGTTCTTTGACTGCGTTGATCACGACCTGGAACTCGTCGTGAGCAAACAGTACCGCGCCCAGCATCTGGTCTTCGGTCAGCTCTTTGGCTTCCGATTCAACCATCAGCACGGCGTCCGAAGTACCGGCAACGACCATGTCCAGGCTCGAGGCAGCTTGCTGCTCGTAGGTCGGGTTCAGCAGGTAGCCGGTGCTTTCGTGGAAAGCAACGCGGGCGGCGCCGATCGGGCCGTCGAACGGGATGCCCGAGATAGCCAGGGCTGCCGAGGTACCGATCATCGCAGCGATGTCCGGATCGGTCTTCTTGCTGGTGGAAACAACGGTGCAGACAACCTGCACTTCGTTCATGAAGCCTTCAGGGAACAGCGGACGGATCGGACGGTCGATCAGTCGGGAAGTCAGGGTTTCTTTCTCGGAAGGACGGCCTTCACGCTTGAAGAAACCGCCAGGGATCTTGCCGGCAGCGTAAGTCTTTTCCTGGTAGTGAACGGACAGAGGGAAGAAGCCCTTGCCCGGATCGGCTTGCTTGGCACCGACTACGGTCACCAATACGCTGACGTCGTCGTCAACGGTGACCAATACTGCGCCGGAGGCCTGACGGGCGATACGGCCAGTCTCGAGGGTAACGGTCGACTGACCGAACTGGAATTTTTTGATTACCGGGTTCACGGTGTCCTACCTTCTTTGTGGCTCTTGGGGGAACTGGTTTCTTGCGAAATTCTTGGGCAACGTCGGGAATCGGCCCGCTGATTGTCCGGGTAAAACGGTAGTTCAGATAAAACTTGAGGCTGGGAGCCTGCCATGCGCCAGCGGGAAACCCGTTGACGCACGACAGACAACCAACCTCTAGCGCAATCGCTGATTAGCGACGCAGACCCAGGCGAGCGATCAGAGCGCTGTAACGGCTCAGGTCCTTGCCTTTCAGGTAGTCCAGCAGCTTACGACGCTGGTTTACCATGCGGATCAGACCACGACGGGAGTGGTGGTCTTTACCGTTGGCCTTGAAGTGACCTTGCAGTTTGTTGATGTTGGCGGTCAGCAGTGCAACTTGCACTTCTGGCGAACCAGTGTCACCAACAGCTTGCTGGTAGTCAGCTACGATTTGGGCTTTTTCTTGAACGTCGAGAGCCATGAGGCAATCCTTTTATCAGGAAACCGTTACAAAAACGGTTTCAACAGGCCAGGGACAAATCCCTGTATCTATAAATGAGTAGTGACCGTGCCTGTTAACAGCCACACTCGTTCGGTCATTCTGACCGAATCAGTCGACGCGGCGCGATGCGCCCGTCTTCGCTCACTTCACCGATACCGATGAAGCGACCGTTATGATCCTGTACCCGCACCATGCCGAACTTCGGAGCATCCGGGGCACGTACCGGCTGGCCGTTGAGCCAGTAGAACGCGCTCGCTTCCGAGAACTGCAGCAGTGGCCAATCCTGCAGGCCGCTGTCCGATGGCATCAGGAAGCGGTCGACCGCTTCGTTGCCGCCTTCGGCATGTACCGCTTCCAGCTCTTCGAGGGTCACGGTCTGCGCCAGGGTGAAAGGCCCGGCCTGGGTACGGCGCAATTCAGCGACGTACGCACCACAACCGAGTTGCTCACCGATATCCTCCACCAAGGTACGAATATAGGTGCCCTTGCTGCAATCCACCGCAAGACGCGCAGTATCGCCTTCGAAGGCCAGCAATTCCAAGCGCGCAATAGTAACAGAACGCGGTTCGCGCTCCACTACTTCGCCTGCACGGGCCAGCTTGTACAGCGGCTGGCCATCACGCTTGAGAGCCGAGTACATCGGCGGTATCTGACTGATTTGACCGCGAAATTTCGGCAGGACCGCTTCAATGTCGGCCTGACCAACGGTCACCGGACGCTCCTGCAAAACCTCGCCCTCGGCGTCTGCCGTGGTGGTGGTCTTGCCCAGTTGCGCCAGGGTTTCGTAACCCTTGTCGGAATCGAGCAGGTACTGCGAGAACTTGGTCGCCTCGCCAAAGCACAGCGGCAGTACGCCGGTGGCCAGCGGGTCGAGACTGCCGGTGTGACCGGCCTTCTCGGCGTTGAGCAGCCAGCGAACCTTCTGCAACGCGGCGTTGGAGGTGAACCCCAACGGCTTGTCGAGCAGGATGATGCCGCTGACGTTACGACGGATACGTTTGACCTGAGCCACCGAGTTACTCCTTGGTGTCTTCGGGTGCAGCAGTTTCGTGCTGACTGTCTTCGGCCACTGCGCGCTCGATCAGAGCCGACAGGTGCGCGCCACGGGCGACACTTTCGTCGTAGTGGAAGTGCAATTGAGGCACGCTGCGCAGCTTCATTTCACGGGCCAACTGCATGCGCAGGAAACCGGCGGCAGCATTGAGCACCTTGATGCTTTGCGCGATGTCTTCGGCGTTGTCCTGCCCCATCACGGTGATGAAGATCTTCGCGTGACCCACGTCACGGCTGACATCAACAGCGGTAATGGTGACCAGGCCGACACGCGGATCTTTGACTTCACGACGGATCAGCTGGGCCAGCTCGCGCTGCATCTGATCGCCGATACGTTGGGTACGGCTGTATTCTTTTGCCATGATTTGTTACCTGTTACTGCCCCGCGGTGAAACCCGCAAGGTCTGAAAGCGGCAAACGCCCGGCCTGACAAAAAGCCAGACCGGGCGTTGCGTTTAGAGTCCTGACGCCGTGCCGCGCATTTTCATGCGACGGCCCGACGTGGCCCTTGAAGTGCGCGAGTCAGAGGCTGCGAGCAACCTGAACCTTCTCGAAGACTTCGATCTTGTCACCGACCTTGACGTCGTTGTAGCTCTTAACGCCGATACCGCATTCCATGCCGGCACGTACTTCAGAAGCGTCATCCTTGAAGCGGCGCAGGGATTCCAGCTCGCCTTCGAAGATCACGATGTCTTCACGCAGTACACGGATCGGACGGTTACGGTGAACAGTACCCTCGATCACCATGCAGCCGGCGATGGCGCCGAACTTAGGCGAACGGAACACGTCACGAACTTCGGCCACACCGAGGATGTTCTCGCGAACATCGCTGCCAAGCATACCGGTCAGGGCTTTCTTGACGTCTTCGATGATGTCGTAGATCACGTTGTAGTAACGCATGTCCAGACCTTCCTGCTCGACGATCTTCCGTGCGCCGGCATCGGCACGCACGTTGAAGCCGAACAGTACAGCGTTGGAAGCCAGTGCCAGGTTGGCGTCGGATTCGGTGATACCACCGACACCGCCACCGACCACGCGCACTTGCACTTCGTCGTTGCCCAGGCCGTTCAGAGCGCCCTGCAGTGCTTCCAGCGAACCACGGACATCGGATTTGAGGACGATGTTGAGCGTCTTCTTCTCTTCCTGACCCATGCTTTCGAAGATGTTTTCCAGCTTGCCGGCGTGAGCGCGAGCCAGTTTGACTTCGCGGAACTTGCCTTGACGGAACAGAGCCACTTCACGGGCTTTCTTCTCGTCGGCAACCACGCTCATCTCGTCGCCAGCATCAGGCGTACCGTCCAGGCCGAGGATCTCGACCGGAATGGCCGGACCTGCTTCCTTGATCGGCTTGCCGTTCTCGTCGAGCATGGCGCGCACGCGGCCGTAGTTCGAGCCGACCAGCACCATGTCGCCTTGACGCAGCGTACCGTCCTGAACCAGAACAGTCGCTACCGGGCCACGGCCCTTGTCCAGACGCGATTCAACCACGACACCACGGCCAGGAGCCGATGGGGTTGCAGTCAGCTCGAGAACTTCGGCTTGCAGCAATACCGCTTCAAGCAGTTCGTCGACGCCGGTACCCATTTTCGCCGAGACCGGAACGAATGGAGTGTCACCACCCCAGTCTTCGGAGGTCACGCCGTGGGCCGACAGTTCGCTACGGATGCGATCGAGATCAGCACCCGGCTTGTCGATCTTGTTCACTGCAACTACCAGCGGAACGCCAGCCGCCTGAGCATGCTGAACAGCTTCGATGGTTTGTGGCATCACGCCGTCGTCCGCCGCAACCACCAGGATCACGATGTCGGTCGCCTTGGCACCACGGGCACGCATTGCGGTAAACGCGGCGTGACCCGGGGTGTCGAGGAAGGTGACCATGCCGCGTTCGGTTTCAACGTGGTAGGCACCGATGTGCTGGGTGATACCACCGGCTTCGCCAGCGGCTACCTTGGCACGACGGATGTAGTCGAGCAGCGAGGTCTTACCGTGGTCAACGTGACCCATCACGGTCACAACCGGCGCACGAGGAACAGCCTCACCTTCAAACTTCAGGGACTCGGCCAGGGAATCTTCCAGGGCGGTGTCGCTGACCAGGGTCACTTTGTGGCCCAGCTCTTCGGCTACCAGCTGAGCAGTTTCCTGATCAAGCACCTGGTTGATGGTGGCTGGAGTACCCAGTTTGAACATGAACTTGATGATTTCAGCAGCCTTCACCGACATCTGCTGAGCGAGATCGCCAACAGTGATGGTTTCGCCGATCTTCACTTCACGCACGACAGGGCCGGTCGGGCTCTGGAAACCGTGGGCGTTGCGTTTCTTCAGCTTGGCCTTGCCGCGACCGCCGCGACGGAAGCCATCGCTTTCTTCGTCGGTAGTGCGTGGCGCCACACGTGGAGCCGGCGCCTTTTCCTTGACCGAAGCGCGATGCGGAGCGTTCTTGCGCTCGCCATCACCGCTGCCGCGACGGTTGTTGTCGTCGGCGCGCGGCTTGTCCGGACGGCGCTGTTCGTCACGCTTGCGAGTGTCGGCAGCTGGCGCAGCAGCCACAACCGGTGCAGCTTCGCGCACGGGTTCAGCGGCTGGCGCAGGCGCAGCAACAGGCTCGGCAGAAGCGGTCGGTGCAGCAGCAGGCTGGCGACGCGCTTCTTCTTCGGCGCGAACGCGGGCTTCTTCTTCAGCCTTTTGACGGGCAGCATTTTCTACTGCGCGACGCTCATCCAGTTCACGCTTGCGCTCGGCTTCGATTTCTTCCGGGCTACGCTGTACGAAAACTTTCTTCTTGCGGACTTCAACGCTGATGCTTTTGCTGCCAGCCACACGCAGGGTGCTGGTGGTTTTACGCTGCAGCGTGATCTTGCGTGGTTCTTCCACTTTCGCCTTGTGGCTGCTCTTCAAGTGAGTCAGCAGGGATTGCTTCTCACTGTCAGTCACATGTTCTTCGGCGGCGGTGTGCGGCAGACCTGCCTCACGCATCTGCTGCAACAGGCGCTCTACCGGTGTTTTGACCTCATCGGCCAGTTGTTTCACCGTGACTTGCGTCATGCATTTCTCTCCTCAGGCCGCGCCTAATTACTCGAACCAGTGGGCTCGGGCGGCCATGATCAACTTGCCGGCACGATCATCGTCAATGCCGTCGATGTCGAGCAGGTCGTCAATAGACTGCTCGGCCAGGTCTTCGCGGGTAATTACGCCGCGCACCGCCAGTTCCATCGCCAAATCCTTGTCCATACCCTCAAGCGAGAGCAGGTCTTCGGCCGGATGGGCGTCTGCCAGCTTTTCCTCAGTAGCGATGGCTTTGGTCAACAAGCGATCCTTGGCACGAGCGCGAAGCTCGTTGACGATGTCTTCGTCAAAGCCGTCGATGTTGAGCATTTCTTCCAACGGTACGTAGGCAATCTCTTCCAGGCTGGTGAAGCCTTCGTCAACCAGCACCTGAGCCAGCTCTTCGTCGACTTCCAGCTCGTCGATGAAGTTGCGCAGGATGTCGCCGGTTTCCGCTTGTTGCTTAGCCTGGATGTCCGATTCGGTCATCACGTTCAGGGTCCAGCCAGTCAGCTGGCTCGCCAGACGCACGTTCTGACCACCACGACCGATGGCCTGAGCCAGATTGTCTGCGCCAACGGCGATGTCCATGGCGTGGGCATCTTCGTCAACGATGATGGCCGCCACTTCTGCCGGCGACATGGCATTGATCACGAACTGCGCCGGGTTGTCGTCCCACAGGACGATGTCGACACGCTCGCCACCCAACTCGCCCGACACGGCCTGGACGCGCGAACCGCGCATACCGATGCACGCGCCCTGCGGGTCGATGCGTTTGTCCTTGGAGCGGACGGCGATCTTGGCGCGCGAACCCGGATCACGGGAAGCGGCCATGACTTCGATGAGGCCTTCAGCGATTTCCGGCACTTCGATACGGAACAGCTCGATCAGCATTTCCGGCGCGGTACGCGACAGGATCAACTGAGGGCCACGGTTCTCGGTGCGGATTTCCTTGAGCAGCGCACGCAGACGCACGCCGACACGGAAGGTTTCGCGAGAGATGATGTCTTCACGGGCCAGCAACGCCTCGGCGTTATTGCCCAGATCGACGATCACGTTGTCGCGGGTCACTTTTTTCACGGTGCCGGAGATGATTTCTCCCAGGCGCTCGCGATAAGCGTCGACCACTTGAGCGCGCTCGGCTTCGCGCACTTTCTGCACGATGACCTGCTTGGCGGTCTGCGCAGCAATGCGGCCGAATTCGATGGATTCGATCTTTTCTTCGACGACGTCACCAACCTTGGCACCAGGATGCGTTTCAGCAACCTTGCTTGGCCAGGTTTCGATGGCCGGATCATCGAGATCATTCTCTTCGACGACCGTCCAGCGACGGAAAGTTTCGTAAGAACCGGTGTGGCGATTGATTTCCACACGCAGATCAACTTCGTCTTCAAAACGCTTTTTGGTAGCAGTGGCCAGAGCCAGCTCCAGCGCTTCAAAAATTACGCTTGCCGGTACGCCCTTTTCATTGGATACCGACTCAACAACCAGCAGTACTTCTTTGCTCATCGTACGCCTCGCCTTTCGCAAGCCATTGGATCCGCGGGATCCGCGTCTCAGTCAAAACTGGGAATAATGTTGGCCTTGTCGATCATATCGATCGGCAACAGGAACTCATGGTCATCTACCTGCACCACGACATCCTGTTCTTCTACACCGCGCAGAAGGCCCTGAAAGTTGCGTCGTCCTTCAAAAGGCGAGCGCAGCCTGATCTTTACTTGTTCACCGGCAAATTTGGCAAACTGCTCAAGAGTGAACAGTGGGCGTTCCATGCCAGGCGAGGAAACTTCAAGGGTGTATTCAACGGAGATCGGATCTTCAACATCCAGCACACCGCTGATCTGACGGCTGACGATGGCACAATCGTCCACCAGTACGCCGCCTTCCTTATCGATATAAACGCGCAACATTGAGTGACGACCTTGAGCCGAGAACTCAATACCCCAGCATTCATAGCCCAGGGCCACGACCACCGGGGCCAACAAGGCCTGCAACTCTTCTAGCTTGCTCGACACCTGAACCCCCTCGTGCATGTATGTGCATGCTTTGCAAAATAAAAAAATGGGCGAAACGCCCATCCTTGAAACGCCGTCGAACAGCGGCGTTGAAAGTGTCCAGCTAACAAAAAGCCCCTTAAAAGGGGCTCCTTAAACTGGTTGCGGGGGCCGGATTTGAACCGACGACCTTCGGGTTATGAGCCCGACGAGCTACCAGACTGCTCCACCCCGCGACAAAGCTGGGGCGGAAGTATACGACCGATCCCCAGTAGGGTCAATGTAACCTTCCACCTGCAAGAAAGCCCGCAACAGCGGGCTCTCCTGACTAATTGGTACCGAGAAGGGGACTCGAACCCCTACACCCTATGGGCACAACCACCTCAAGGTTGCGTGTCTACCAATTCCACCACCTCGGCAATACTACGTTTGAAACCCTTCTTACTTCTGCTCTTGAGCTGGAGGCACGTCAGTCGCTGGAGTAGCCGACTTTTGCTCTTGAAGCACCGGGACATCATCAGAAGCCGGTTGCTGCTTTGGAACTTCCAACACTGCCGGATTTGGCAAACCTGCTTGAGTCAGCTGATGAGCCTTCTCTTTAGCAAAGTATCCTAACCCCAAGCTGGTTATGAAGAAACCGGCGGCAAGTATAGCAGTAAACTTACTAAGAAAGGTAGAGGAACCTTGGCTTCCGAACACAGTATTTGAAGCACCTGCTCCGAAAGACGCGCCAGCGTCCGCACCCTTACCCTGCTGCAGCAAAACCAGAGCAACTACGCCCAATGCACCCAGCAGATGAAAAACGACTACGACTGTTTCCAGCATTTTTTCAGTTTCCCGCGGCGCGACAGATCGCACCGAACTCATCTGCATTCAGGGAAGCTCCACCAATGAGCCCCCCATCGATATCCGGCATGCCGAACAGTTCGACCGCATTGGCCGCCTTCACGCTGCCGCCGTATAGAAGCCGCACACCTCGCGCGACTTCAGAATTCTCTGCCGCCAGCTGCTCCCGAATGGCTTTATGCACATCCTGAGCCTGCTGCGGCGTTGCAGTCAGCCCGGTACCAATGGCCCAGACCGGCTCGTAAGCGATCACTGCATTGGCAAAAGCACCGACACCCAGCTCCTCGATGATGCTGCCCAGCTGACGCCCGACAACCTCAAGAGTTTTTCCAGCTTCGCGCTGCTCCAGGGTTTCCCCTACGCACAACACCGGAATCAAGCCACATGCCTGTGCCGCTGCGAACTTGCGATTCAGCATCCCGTCTCGCTCGCCCATGATCTGGCGGCGCTCGGAGTGCCCGACAAGCACCAGGGAACAACCTGCATCCACCAACTGACTCGGTGCAATTTCACCGGTCAACGCACCTTGCATCGATTCCACCGCAGAATTCTGCGCGCCGACCGAAATCGACTTTCCTTTCAAGCCATCAATCACTTGATTGATATGCAGGCAAGGCGGGAATACCGCGACATCAACACCGCTTGGCAAGGCCAGATGACGAAGGCCATTGATCAGCTCAGCGACGCTGGCGCGGGTACCGTGCATCTTCCAGTTACCAGCTACCATAGGGCGACGCATGCCGTACCTCGTCGGTCAAAGTGGGCGCAGATGTTACCCAACACAATCATGGCTGGCAAGCCGTATCAGGCAGAAACTTCAGTTACCAGTTTTGCCAGTTCTTCGGCATAGCTGCGAACCTGGGTTTCGTCCTCGCCTTCAACCATGACACGCACCAGAGGCTCTGTCCCGGACTTGCGCAGAAGCACACGCCCACGCCCCGCCATTGCCTCGGTCACACGCTTGCTGGCTTCCTTGACAGCTGGATGATCGAGCGGACTGTCGCCACCGCCAAACCGGACATTGATCAGCACTTGCGGACACTTGCGCAGGGCCTGGCGGGTTTGGGCAAGACCTTCATTGCGAGTCTTGAGTGCCATCAACACCTGCAATGCTGCAATGATCGCATCCCCCGTGGTGGTGTGATTGAAGCAGACGACATGCCCCGAATTCTCACCACCAACCTGCCAGTTGCGCTCCAGCAATTCGGCAATCACATAACGGTCGCCGACGTTCGCACGCACGAAAGGAATACCGAGATCCGCCAGAGCCAACTCCAGGCCAAGGTTGCTCATCAGCGTGCCGACCACGCCACCCTGCAATTTGCCACGCTCATGCAGGTCACGGGCAATAATGAAGATCAGTTCGTCACCATCGACTATCGCACCGGTATGGTCGACCATCAGCACGCGGTCACCGTCGCCATCGAACGCAATCCCCAGATCAGCGTGCTCGGCAAGCACCGCCGCCTGCAACGGCCCCATATGGGTCGAACCGCAGTTGTCGTTGATGTTCAGCCCGTTGGGTTGCGCGGACAGCACGACGACCTCGGCACCCAGCTCGCGGAATACGCTCGGCGCGACTTTATAGGTTGCCCCGTGCGCACAATCGATCACGATCTTGAGACCGGCAAAACTGGTATTGGTCGGCACACTGCTTTTGCAGAACTCGATGTAGCGACCGGAGGCATCGTTGATTCGCGATACCTTGCCGATCTTGCTCGACTCGACAACGGTCATTGGCGTATCGAGCAACTCCTCGATCATCAGTTCGAGCTCGTCCGGCAATTTGGTGCCCCTGCCGGAGAAAAACTTGATGCCATTGTCATCGTGCGGGTTGTGCGAAGCACTGATCACGATACCGGCTTCAGCCTGGAAGGTACGCGCCAGGTAAGCAATGGCAGGCGTCGGCATCGGGCCGAGCAACATTACATCGGCGCCTGCCGATGTCAGGCCAGCTTCCAGCGCCGATTCGAACATGTAACCGGAGATTCGCGTGTCCTTGCCGACGAGCACCTTGCAGGCACCCATTTTTCGGAATGCCATACCCGCAGCCCAGCCGAGCTTGAGCATGAAGTCAGGAGTAATCGGGTATTCACCGACACGACCACGAATGCCGTCGGTACCAAAGTATTTCTTGCTCATAAGTGCTCCATCATTCTTATTCGGCTGATTCCACGGCCGCGATCATGCGCACGACATCCACCGTTTCTGCCACATCATGGACGCGCAATATACGCGCGCCTTTGACCGATGCCAGTGCAGCCAGGGCCAGACCACCGTACAGACGCTCGCCCACCGGGCGATTCAGGGCCTGTCCGATCATGCTTTTTCGCGAAACGCCCACCAGCAGAGGTCGCCCCAATGCATGGAGGGCTTCCATGTGCCTGAACAAGCTTAGATTGTGCTGAAGGGTTTTGGCGAAACCGAAGCCAGGATCGAGGATGATCCGTTCGGCGGGTATGCCGACCGAGGCGCATCTCTCCATACGCTCGGCGAGGAACGCCCCCACCTCACGAGTCACATCCTGATAGTGCGGATTGTCCTGCATGTTGCCGGGCTCCCCCAGCATATGCATCAGGCAGACCGGCAACCCGGTGGCCGCAGCAGCATCCAGCGCACCATCACGCTGCAACGATCGCACATCATTGATCAGGCCTGCCCCCAGACGCGCAGTTTCCCGCATGACAGCCGGAGTGGATGTATCGACCGAAATGATCACATCGAGTTCGCGATTGATCAGCTCGACGATCGGCGCCACTCGCTCAAGCTCCTCGAGAGGAGAAACCGCACGAGCGCCAGGACGGGTTGACTCTCCTCCAACATCGATCAGTGTCGCACCGGCCAACACCATAGCCTCGGCATGACGCAGGGCCGCATCAAGCTGGCTGTATCGGCCACCATCGGAGAAGGAATCAGGAGTGACATTGAGAATGCCCATGACATGCGTCCGGGCCAAATCAAGAACCCGGTTGCCGCAAGGCAACCGGGTCAGGGACGGTACAGAAGTCATTTCAAACCTTAAACGTCAGCAGCCGGACCGCCAATCGGTGTCTCCGGACGCTCATCCTGAACCACCGGAGGAGGCGTGCCGGTGCCGGTGCCACCCGACCAGTCACGAGGTTCGCGAGGCGTGCGACCCGCCATGATGTCGTCGATCTGCTCGGCATCGATCGTCTCGTATTTCATCAAGGCATCTGCCATGGCATCGAGCTTGTCACGATTGTCGGTCAGGATCTGCTTGGCGGTGCCGTAGCACTGATCGATGATGCTGCGCACTTCCGAGTCGATCAACTTCGCGGTTTCACCCGAGAAGCTGGCGTTCTGACCGCCACCGCCACGACCGAGGAACACCTCGCCTTCTTCTTCCGCATACATCAACGGACCGAGTTTTTCAGACAGGCCCCACTTGGTCACCATGTTCCGTGCAATCTGGCTGGCACGCATGATGTCGTTGGAGGCGCCGGTAGTCACCCCGTCGAAGCCCAGTGTCATTTCTTCGGCGATACGACCGCCGTACAGCGAGCAGATCTGACTGATCAACGCACGCTTGGACAGACTGTAGCGATCTTCTTCCGGCAGGAACATGGTCACACCCAACGCGCGACCGCGCGGGATGATCGACACTTTGTAGACCGGATCATGCTCGGGCACGACGCGACCAACAATGGCGTGGCCTGCTTCGTGATAAGCGGTGTTCTGCTTTTCCTTCTCGGACATGACCATGGATTTGCGCTCGGCGCCCATCATGATCTTGTCTTTGGCCAGTTCGAATTCCTTCATCTCGACGATGCGTTTGCCGGCACGGGCAGCGAACAGCGAGGCCTCGTTGACCAGGTTGGCCAGGTCAGCACCAGAGAAGCCCGGAGTACCACGCGCAATAACGGCCGGAGCAACGTCATCACCCATTGGCACTTTACGCATGTGCACCTTGAGGATCTGCTCCCGACCACGGATATCCGGCAGACCGACCACCACCTGACGGTCGAAGCGGCCCGGACGCAGCAGAGCCGGGTCCAGTACGTCAGGACGGTTGGTTGCGGCGATAACGATGATGCCGTCATTCATTTCGAAGCCGTCCATCTCCACCAGCAACTGGTTGAGAGTCTGCTCGCGCTCGTCGTGACCGCCACCCATGCCGGCGCCACGATGGCGACCAACGGCGTCGATCTCGTCGATGAAGATAATGCAGGGTGCGTGCTTCTTGGCCTGTTCGAACATGTCGCGAACACGGCTTGCACCGACACCGACGAACATTTCGACGAAGTCGGAACCGGAGATGGTGAAGAACGGCACCTTGGCTTCGCCGGCAATCGCCTTGGCCAGCAAGGTTTTACCGGTGCCCGGAGGACCAACCATCAGCACGCCGCGAGGAATGCGGCCGCCCAGGCGCTGGAACTTGCCCGGATCACGGAGAAACTCGACCAGCTCACCAACTTCTTCCTTGGCTTCGTCGCAACCGGCAACGTCAGCCAGGGTGGTTTTCACCTGATCTTCGGACAGCAGACGCGCCTTGCTCTTGCCAAAGCTCATCGGCCCGCCCTTGCCGCCCGCACCGCCCTGCATCTGGCGCATGAAGAACATGAACACCGCGATGATCACCAGGATCGGGAAGCTGGCCACCAGAAGCTGGGTCCAGATGCTTTGCTGCTCAGGTTGCTTGCCTTCGACCACAACGTGATTGTCGACCAGGTCGCCGATCAGGCCATTGTCCTGGATTGCCGGACGAATGGTCTTGAAGCTGTCGCCATCGTTGCGCTTGCCGGTAATCACGTAGCCGTCGACGGCCACGCGCTCGACCTTGCCATCCTTGACCTGCTGGATGAAGTCGGAATAGTTGAGGGTCTGCGGCTCGTTAGGGCTGGAGAAGTTGTTCATCACCGTCACCAGGACAGCCGCGATGATCAACCACAGGATCAGATTCTTTGCCATATCGTTCAATTAACTACCCTCTGAAGCAAGCTCCGCTACTGGCGCGCGCTTCGCATGATATTCACCGGCCTAACTTACTACATTACCTACAGCTCTGGCAGGCGCCGTCTGTAACCCTTTGTGAAACACTTTCTACACAATATTCGCTTATGCACGCGGGGCGAAATACGAAAAACCTATCACCCCGCCAAAAAACCTCGTTTCACTCGCTGCGACCGCGATAACCCCAAGCCAGCATGTATTGCTCCCGGGAACTGTCGCGGGAAGAGTCCGGCTTGATCATCTGGACCTTGTCGAATTTCCGACGAGCGTCCTTCAGGTAAACATCGAACCCTTCGCCCTGAAATATCTTGATCAGGAAATTACCACCCGGCTTGAGAATCCGCTCCGCCAGGTCAAGCGCCAGCTCGCAAAGAAACATGGCTTTCGGCATATCTACGGCAGGCGTACCACTCATATTGGGGGCCATATCGGAAATCACAAGGTCCACCTGCGAATTACCCACCGCCTCAAGGATTTGAGCGAGCACTTCATCCTGAGTGAAATCCCCCTGAATGAAGGTCACGTCCGGAATGCTGTCCATTTCCAGGATGTCCGAGGCGATCAGACGCCCCTGGCCACCGATCAGCCGGCTGGTGACCTGAGACCAGCCGCCGGGCGCCGCGCCCAAGTCGACCACGCTCATGCCTGGGCGAATCAGTTTGTATTTCTCCTGGACTTCCAGAAGCTTGTAACTCGCACGCGAGCGGTAGCCATCCTTCTGCGCCTGCTTCACATAAGGATCGTTGACATGTCGTTTCAGCCAACCAAGGCTTGTCTTGGAACGCGCCATTGGGCACCTCGTTGATTAGGGTCGTGATTAATTGGGCGGATCCACGAGCCCTCGGGTAAAATGGCCGCCATTTTACAGAATCCAGACGAAAGGGTCAGATTATGCCGCTCACTCCAGAGCAGAAGAAACAGTACAAATCCATCGGCCACCACCTCAAACCAGTTTTGACGGTGGCTGACAACGGTTTGACTGAGGGTGTTTTAGCCGAACTCGAACGCGCATTGGCGGATCACGAGCTGATCAAGATCAAGCTCAACATCCTCGATCGCGAGGCGCGACTGGCGTCCGTTGCAGAGCTGTGCAAGGTCGGCAAGGCCGATCTGGTTCAGGTCATCGGCAAGATGGCACTGATTTATCGCAAGAACTTCAGCGTCAACAAGCAGCTGTCGAACGTCCATCGCTTCAAGTGATGAAAAGGGTCAAGGGTGTGCTTCGCGCACCCTGCCACTCCATCCCGGCACCGGCTGCAACACCAGTACCAGCCCGGAAAAGCCCAGAACAAGATAACTGAACACCTGCCAGCGCTGCGCATCCGGCCAGCCGACACGCACTGCGACATACATCGCACTCGCATACAACGCCATCAGCAGCACTTGCCCGCGAAAATCCCGCCATAGACTGGCAAGGCCTTCGGCCCGTACCAGCACCAAAGCCTGAAAAATCACGCACGCGGCAGCAAAACCCACCACCGGCACTTCAAACGCACTGGCGACTTCGTCGATCAGCAGCGGTGCCAAGCCAATCTGACCCAGCACCGGCCGCAGACCGAGGTGCACCAGCCATAAACCGCCAACCCACAACATCTGGGCCAGCTGCCAGAGCATGGCGCCCGCCTGCAGCGGGCGCCCCGTTTCAGATGTGACGGACTTCGACAATCTCATACTCGATATCGCCGCCCGGCGTTTTCACGACGACCGTGTCGCCCTCTTCCTTGGCAATCAAGGCGCGAGCAATCGGCGAGCCGACCGAAATCTTGCCGAGTTTGATGTCCGCCTCGTCCTCACCCACGATCTGGTAAGTCACGCTTTCATCGGTCTCGACGTTGGCGATTTCGACGGTAGTGCCAAAAATCACCTTGCCGGTGTGCGGAATGGTCGTCACATCGATGATCACGGCATTCTGCATGCGACCTTCGATGTCACGGATCCGCGCCTCGACCATGCCCTGCTGTTCGCGGGCGGCATGGTATTCGGCGTTTTCCTTCAAGTCACCCAACTCGCGGGCCGTACCGATGTCCTGGCTGAGCTTCGGACGAACAACCTTGGTCAGATGAGCGTGTTCCTCTTCCAGGGCTTTCGCGCCCTGGACGGTCATTGGGTATTTATTCATGCCTTCAATCCTGCGTGTAGATCCTGCAAGCGGCGCACGGTCTTCTCGGGACCGAACTTCAGCGCTTCGCAGATGGCTTCGCCAGCAGCAATGGTGGTGGTGCAGTAGATCTTGTGCTGCAAGGCGTTACGACGAATGGAGTAAGAGTCGGCGATCGACTGACGACCTTCGGTGGTGTTGATGATCAGCGTGACTTCGTCATTCTTGATCATGTCGACCACGTGCGGACGACCCTCGGTCACCTTGTTCACGCGACGCACTTTCAGGCCTGCAGCCTCGATCAGCTTGGCAGTGCCAGCAGTGGCGACCACTTCAAAGCCCAAGTTGATCAGATCACGCGCCACACCTGCAACCAGCGGCTTGTCGTCATCACGTACGCTGATGAATGCGGTACCGCCGGTCGGCAGCACTTCGCTCGCGCCCATCTGGGCCTTGGCGAATGCTTCGCCGAAGGTGTCGCCGACGCCCATCACTTCACCGGTGGACTTCATCTCCGGGCCGAGGATCGGGTCAACACCAGGGAATTTGGCGAACGGGAATACCGCCTCTTTCACGCTGTAGAAGTTCGGGATGATTTCCTTGGTGAAGCCGATTTCCTTCAGGGTTTTACCAGCCATCACGCGAGCCGCGATCATGGCCAGGGAAACACCGATGCACTTCGACACGAACGGTACGGTGCGGGAAGCACGCGGGTTGACTTCGATGACGTAGATGTCTTCGCCTTGCAGCGCCAGCTGAACGTTCATCAGGCCGACCACGCCCAGCTCCAGGGCCATTTTCTTGACCTGCTCGCGCATCTCGTCCTGGATGTGCGCCGGCAGCGAGTACGGCGGCAGCGAGCACGCAGAGTCACCGGAGTGAACGCCCGCCTGTTCGATGTGCTGCATGATCGCGCCGATCACTACGTCCTTGCCGTCGCAGACCGCATCCACGTCCATCTCGATGGCGCAGTTGAGGAAGTGGTCGAGCAGCACAGGGCTGTCGTTCGACACTTGCACCGCGTCACGCAGGTAACGCTTGAGCTCTTCTTCCTTGTAGACGATTTCCATCGCCCGGCCGCCCAGTACGTAGGACGGACGAACCACCAGCGGGTAACCGATCTTCGCGGCAGCGCGAACGGCTTCGTCTTCGCTGCGCACGGTGGCGTTTGGCGGCTGACGCAGATTCAGGCGCTCAACCATCTGCTGGAAGCGCTCACGGTCTTCCGCACGGTCGATAGCGTCAGGGCTGGTGCCGATGATCGGCACGCCGGCCGCTTCGAGGGCGCGAGCCAGTTTCAGTGGAGTCTGACCACCGTACTGGACGATCACACCTTTCGGCTTCTCGACACGGCAGATTTCCAGCACGTCTTCCAGGGTCACCGGCTCGAAGTACAGACGGTCGGAAGTGTCGTAGTCAGTGGAAACGGTTTCCGGGTTGCAGTTGACCATGATGGTTTCGTAGCCGTCTTCGCGCAGGGCGAGAGCGGCGTGCACGCAGCAGTAGTCGAACTCGATGCCCTGGCCGATACGGTTCGGACCGCCACCCAGAATCATGATCTTGTCGCGACCGGACGGCGCTGCTTCGCACTCTTCCTCGTAAGTCGAGTACAGGTAAGCGGTGTCGGTGGCGAACTCGGCGGCGCAGGTATCGACGCGCTTGTAGACCGGGAACACTTCCAGCTTTTGACGGTGAGTGCGCAGGTTCTTCTCAGTGACGCCCAGCAGCTTGGCCAGACGCTGGTCGGAGAAACCTTTACGCTTGAGCTTGAACATCAGGTCGCGGTCGATAGCGGACAGACCGAGGGTCTTGACCTTCTCTTCGTCCTTGATCAGATCTTCGATCTGCACCAGGAACCACGGGTCGATCATGTTCATGCCGAAGATTTCTTCGACGGTCATGCCGGCGCGGAAAGCGTCCGCCACGTACCAGATACGCTCGGCACCCGGCACGGTCAGTTCGCGCTTGAGCACGCTCATGCTTTCCGGGTTGCTCAGGTCGACTTTCTCGTCCAGACCGCAAACGCCGACTTCCAGACCACGCAGAGCTTTCTGCAGGGATTCCTGGAAGGTACGGCCGATGGCCATGACTTCACCAACCGACTTCATTTGAGTGGTCAGGCGAGCGTCAGCGTTGGCGAACTTCTCGAAGGCGAAGCGCGGCAGCTTGGTCACGACGTAGTCGATGGACGGCTCGAAGGACGCCGGGGTCTTGCCGCCGGTGATGTCGTTCGACAGCTCGTCGAGGGTGTAGCCGACTGCCAGTTTGGCCGCGACCTTGGCAATCGGGAAACCGGTGGCTTTCGAAGCCAGGGCCGACGAACGCGATACACGCGGGTTCATTTCGATCACAACCATGCGACCGGTGTCCGGGCAGATACCGAACTGAACGTTGGAACCGCCGGTCTCGACGCCGATCTCGCGCAGGACCGCCAGCGAGGCGTTACGCAGGATCTGGTATTCCTTGTCGGTCAGGGTCTGAGCCGGGGCAACAGTGATCGAGTCACCAGTGTGCACGCCCATCGGGTCGAAGTTTTCGATCGAGCAGACGATGATGCAGTTGTCCTTTTTGTCGCGGACAACTTCCATTTCATATTCTTTCCAGCCGATCAGCGATTCGTCGATCAGCAGTTCCTTGGTTGGCGACAGGTCCAGACCACGGGCGCAGATTTCTTCGAACTCTTCACGGTTGTAAGCGATACCGCCACCGGTGCCGCCCATGGTGAAGGACGGACGGATGATGCACGGGAAGCCCAGGCGCTCGAGCACCGCGTTGGCTTCTTCCATGCTGTGGGCGATACCGGAACGCGGGCATTCCAGGCCGATGGCTTTCATCGCCTTGTCGAAACGCGAACGGTCTTCAGCCTTGTCGATGGTGTCGGCGTTGGCACCGATCATCTCAACGCCGAACTTCTCCAGAACGCCTTCGCGTTCCAGGTCCAGGGCGCAGTTCAGAGCGGTCTGGCCGCCCATGGTTGGCAGCACCGCATCCGGACGCTCTTTTTCGATGATCTTGGCAACGGTCTGCCACTTGATCGGCTCGATGTAGGTGGCGTCGGCCATGTCCGGGTCGGTCATGATGGTGGCCGGGTTGGAGTTCACCAGGATGACGCGGTAACCCTCTTCGCGCAGGGCTTTACAGGCCTGGGCGCCGGAGTAGTCGAATTCGCAGGCCTGGCCGATAACGATCGGGCCAGCGCCGAGAATCAGGATGCTTTTAATGTCTGTACGTTTTGGCATGGGTTTGTCACTCAAATCCGCAGGTCAGTCGGCAAGCCGTCTTGATCGATTTCTGAAGTCCCGAGGGGGCCGCCGGTTCCGGGGCCGCCCTCGAGGGGCTTCTCGCTACAGTCTCAAGGCGAGCGCTTAGCGTCGCTTGGCCATCTCGTTGATGAAGCGGTCAAACAGGGGGGCCACATCGTTCGGGCCCGGGCTCGCTTCAGGGTGACCCTGGAAGCTGAACGCGCTCTTGTCGGTGCGCTCGATACCTTGCAGGGTGCCGTCGAACAGCGATTTGTGGATCGCGCGGACGTTGGCTGGCAGGGTTTCTTCGTCAACCGCAAAACCGTGGTTCTGGCTGGTGATCATCACGACGCCAGTGTCCAGATCCTGAACCGGGTGGTTGGCACCGTGGTGACCGTGGCCCATTTTCAGGGTCTTGGCGCCGGAGGCCAGAGCCAGCAGCTGGTGACCGAGGCAGATGCCGAACACCGGAATTTCGGTTTCCAGCACTTCCTTGATCGCCTTGATCGCGTAGTCGCAAGGCTCCGGGTCACCAGGGCCGTTGGACAGGAACACGCCATCCGGATTCAGGGCCAGCACGTCGGCAGCCGGGGTTTGCGCTGGCACTACGGTCACGCGGCAACCGCGCTCGACCAGCATGCGCAGGATGTTGACCTTGACGCCGTAGTCGTAGGCAACCACGTGGTATGGCAGCTCGGAGGCTTCGATGGTCGCGTGGCTGTCGGTCTTCAGATCCCAGACAGTGGAGCGCCATTCGTATTGGGTCTTGGTGCTGACGACTTTCGCCAGGTCCATGCCCTTCAGGCCCGGGAAGCCTTGCGCAGCGGCGATGGCCGCTTCTTCGGAGATGTTGTCGCCGGCCATGATGCAGCCGTTCTGTGCGCCTTTTTCACGCAGGATGCGGGTCAGGCGACGGGTGTCGATACCGGCGATTGCCACAACGTTGTTGGCTTTCAGGTAGTCGGACAGGGACATCGTGTTACGCCAGTTGCTCGCTACCAGCGGCAGGTCACGGATGACCAGGCCAGCGGACCAGACGCGATTGGACTCGGCGTCTTCCGGCGTGGTGCCGGTGTTGCCGATGTGCGGGTAAGTCAGGGTAACGATCTGTTGGGCGTAGGAAGGATCGGTAAGGATTTCCTGATAGCCGGTCATTGCGGTGTTGAACACCACCTCACCAACGGTCTGACCGTCGGCTCCAATGGCTTCGCCGCGAAAAATGCTGCCATCAGCAAGGGCGAGTATGGCTGGCTTAGTCAAGAAGACCTCCCGTAAATAACGCATGAAAGGGCAATCGCAGGTTGTAAAAAAGCGGAGTGACGTATGGACACGTCACCCCGCTTCTTCACTGAATTATTCTGCGCGCTTTTAGTGGACACACTAAAGCTGTAGCTTACAGAAAAAGGGATTTTTGGTCTACCGCCAATGAGCCCGAAAGGCCGGAGAATGCGACAGGTCGTCGCCAGGCGGAGCAAAACCGGCACAAACAGGGCGTTTGCGCCGGGTTCAAACAAGGCTCAACGCAGGTCGAGCACGTCCTGCATGTCGTAAAGACCCGGCTCACGAGCATCCAGCCACAGCGCTGCACGCACCGCGCCCTTGGCGAATGTCATGCGGCTCGAAGCCTTATGGGTGATCTCCAGACGCTCGCCTTCACAGGCGAACAGCACCGTGTGATCACCTACCACATCACCACCGCGAACAGTGGCGAAACCGATGGTTTCACGCTCACGCGCACCGGTGTGGCCTTCGCGACCATAGACTGCGACTTTCTGCAGATCACGATCCAGTGCACTGGCAATCACTTCACCCATGCGCAGGGCCGTACCCGACGGCGCATCGATCTTGTGACGGTGATGGGCTTCGATGATTTCAATGTCCGCATCATCACCCAGCACGCGAGCCGCCATGTCGAGCAGCTTCAGCGACAGATTGACGCCAACGCTGAAGTTGGCCGCGAACACGATCGGAATATCCTTGCCCGCCTCGGCTAGCAACTGCTTCTGGGCAGCATCCAGCCCGGTCGTGCCGATCACCATCGCCTTGCCAGCCTTGCGGCAGAAGGCCAGGTTTTTCAGCATGACTTCCGGCAGGGTGAAGTCGATCAATACATCGAACTCTTCTGCGACCGATTCCAGATTCCCCGACAACGGCACGCCGATTCGACCGAGCGAAGCCAGCTCACCGGCATCCACCCCGATCAGCGTACTGCCAGGGCGAACAATGGCAGCCGTCAAACCGGTCAGCGGCGCGCGCTGCTGCACGGCCTCGACCAGAATCTTGCCCATGCGCCCGGCGGCGCCCATCACAGCTATACGTCGCATGCCGACTCCTTACAGATCGCCGAAGAAGCGCTTCACACCATCGAACCAACCGGTGGTTTTCGGCGAGTGGCTGTTGTCATCCGCCAGAGAGCTGCGGAATTCTTCGAGCAATTCACGCTGACGACGGTTCAGATTGACCGGGGTCTCGACCGCCACACGGCACATCAGGTCGCCCGCACCACCGCCACGCACCGGCGCCACGCCTTTGCCGCGCACGCGGAACTGCTTGCCGGTCTGAGTTCCTTCCGGAATTTTCAGCTTCACGCGACCGTCGAGGGTAGGGATTTCCAGCTCGCCGCCCAGCGCCGCATCGACAAAGCTGATCGGCACTTCGCAGAACAGATGCTTGCCGTCACGCTGGAAGATCGCGTGCTCGCGCACATTGATCACAACGTACAGGTCGCCGGTCGGGCCACCTTGAGTACCCGCCTCGCCTTCGCCGGACAGACGAATGCGGTCACCGGTATCAACGCCGGCTGGCACTTTGACGGAGAGGGTTTTGTATTCTTCGACGCGACCGTCACCGTGGCAGGAGTCGCACGGATCGGAAATGATCTTGCCCTGGCCATGGCAGCGCGGGCAGGTCTGCTGCACCGAGAAGAAGCCTTGTTGCATGCGCACCTGGCCGATGCCGCCGCAAGTCGGGCACGTCGATGGCGACGAACCTTTCTTGGCGCCCGAACCGTCGCATGGTTTGCAGTTGACCAGTGTCGGAACGCGGATATTAACGGTCGTACCGCGCACCGCTTCTTCCAGGTTCAGCTCCAGGGTGTAGCGCAAGTCGCTGCCACGCTGGGCGCCGCCACGGGAACCGCCGCGACCGCCGCCGAAGAAATCACTGAAGACATCACCGAAAATATCGGAGAAGTTCTGACCGCCGAAACCGGCACCGCCGCCACCCATGCTTGGGTCGACACCGGCATGACCGTACTGATCGTACGCCGCGCGCTTGCTGGAATCGGACAATACTTCGTAGGCCTCGTTGGCCTCTTTGAACAGCTCTTCCGACGCTTTGTCATCGGGATTACGGTCCGGGTGATGCTTCATCGCCAGACGGCGATAGGCCTTTTTCAGGTCCGCTTCGCTTGAGCCACGCTCAACACCCAACACTTCGTAATAGTCACGCTTTGCCATAAGTCTTTGCACTCTTAAGGACGTCCGGCAAACCCCTCCTGAGCTTCGCCAAACTCGTTGAGCCCCAATACAGGCCCGGACCCAACTCACGTCAATTCAACGATCCTGGTCTTTGATTCATGCGGTATTTTCGGCGCGAAAAGCAGGAGCATTCCCGGCCATACCGCCAGCATTCGAGCCTTGTCGCATGCTGTAAAAATTCGCGTATTCCAGATACGCCAACGCGGGAGCAAGCTCCCGCGCGGCGACATCCTACCAGTCAGTGCCCAAAGGCAGTCAACCGGCCGACCAACAACTTACTTGTGGTCTTTGACTTCTTCGAACTCGGCATCGACAACATCGTCAGCCTTTTCAGCTTTCTCTGCGTGCGGTGCCGCGCCTTCGGCAGGCTGAGCCTGTTCGGCGTACATCTTCTGGGCAACCGGCGCAGAGACTTTCGACAGCTCTTCAACCTTGGCGTCGATGGCAGCCTTGTCGTCGCCTTTGACGGCGGCTTCCAGGGCAACCACGGCCGCTTCGATTGCAGTCTTCTCTTCTGCAGTCACTTTGTCGCCAGCGTCAGCGATCATCTTGCGAGTCGAGTGAACCAGTGCATCACCCTGATTACGGGCAGCGGCCAGCTCTTCGAACTTGCGGTCTTCCTCGGCGTTCAGCTCGGCGTCGCGCACCATCTTCTGGATTTCTTCATCCGACAGACCGGAGTTGGCCTTGATGGTGATCTTCTGCTCTTTGCCGGTCGCCTTGTCTTTCGCGCCGACGTGCAGGATGCCGTTGGCGTCGATGTCGAAGGTCACTTCGATCTGTGGAACACCGCGTGGCGCTGGTGGAATCTCGGCCAGGTCGAACTTGCCCAAGGACTTGTTCTGTGCGGCTTGCTTGCGCTCACCTTGCAGGACGTGAATGGTCACGGCGCCCTGGTTGTCGTCGGCAGTCGAGAACACTTGCGATTTCTTGGTAGGAATCGTGGTGTTTTTCTCGATCAGCGCGGTCATCACGCCGCCCATGGTTTCGATACCCAGAGTCAGCGGGCTGACGTCGAGCAGCAGAACGTCTTTCACGTCACCGGCCAGAACAGCGCCCTGGATCGCAGCACCCATGGCAACGGCTTCGTCCGGGTTCACGTCTTTACGAGCTTCTTTACCGAAGAAATCGGTAACAGCCTTCTGCACCAGAGGCATACGAGTCTGGCCACCGACCAGAATCACGTCGTCAATTTTGCTGGCGTCGATGCCGGCGTCTTTCAGAGCGATGCGGCATGGCTCGATGGTACGGTTCACCAGATCTTCGACCAGCGACTCGAGCTTGGCACGAGAGATCTTCACGTTCAGGTGCTTAGGACCGGTCGCATCTGCTGTGATGTACGGCAGGTTGACGTCGGTCGACTGCGAAGAAGACAGCTCGATCTTGGCTTTCTCCGCGGCTTCTTTCAGACGCTGCAGGGCCAGTGGGTCGTTCTTCAGGTCCATGCCGGACTCTTTCTTGAACTCGTCGACGAGGTAGTCGATCAGACGCATGTCGAAGTCTTCACCACCCAGGAAGGTATCACCGTTGGTGGCCAGTACTTCGAACTGGTGCTCGCCGTCAACTTCAGCGATTTCGATCACGGAAACGTCGAAGGTACCACCACCCAGGTCGTAAACGATCACGGTGTGATCGCCCTTGGCCTTGTCCATACCGTAAGCCAGAGCAGCTGCGGTTGGTTCGTTGATGATACGTTTTACGTCCAGACCGGCGATGCGACCGGCGTCTTTGGTCGCCTGACGCTGGCTGTCGTTGAAGTAGGCCGGAACGGTGATCACCGCTTCGGTCACTGCTTCGCCGAGGTAGTCTTCGGCGGTCTTCTTCATCTTCTTCAGGACTTCGGCGCTGATTTGCGGCGGAGCCATCTGCTTGCCGGAGGCCTCGACCCAAGCGTCACCATTGTTGGCCTTGACGATCTTGTAAGGCACCAGCTTGATGTCTTTCTGCACGACTTCTTCGTCGAAGCGGCGGCCGATCAGGCGCTTCACCGCGAACAGTGTGTTGTGCGGGTTGGTCACAGCCTGACGCTTGGCGGACTGGCCGACCAGGATTTCGCCATCGTTGGCGTAAGCGATGATCGACGGCGTGGTACGCGCGCCTTCGGCGTTTTCAATAACTTTGGCTACGCCGTTTTCCAGCACGGAGACGCAGGAGTTGGTAGTCCCCAGGTCGATACCGATAATTTTGCCCATGTTCACTCTCCCGAAACTTTGGATTTGGTTGCCGCAGCAGTGGTGGCTAACTGCGGTAATACTTAAACGCTTGACTTCTAAATGGGGGCCTTGCGGCTAATTTCAAGCCTTCTCGTCAATCGAAGGCGAAACTGGCGCCGGCGCCTTGCTGACCACGACCATCGCCGGACGCAGCAGGCGGCCATTGAGCTGATAGCCCTTCTGGAACACTTTCAGAACGCTGTTCGGTTCCAGGTCAGCACTTTCCTGCATGGCCATTGCCTGATGTTCCACGGCGTTGAACGGCTCGCCTTCCTGCGGACTTACGGCTACAAGCTGATAGCGCTTGAGGGTGTCCTGGAACATTTTCAGGGTCAGCTCGATACCTTCGCGCATCGGACGGATGCTTTCGTCGTCCGGGCTCGACAGCTCGAGGCCGCGCTCCAGGCTGTCGACGATCGGCAGCAGGTCGCCGGCGAATTTTTCCAGTGCAAACTTGTGAGCCTTTTCGACGTCCTGCTCGGCGCGGCGGCGGACGTTCTGCAGATCGGCAGCTACGCGCAGAGATTGATCCTGCGCGGCGGCCAATTGCTCTTCGAGCACTTGTACACGGGTCGCCAGGTCATCACCCGAAGCCTCGGGCGCCTGATTGGCTTCTGGATTTTGCGTATCTACTGTCTGTTCGTCAGCCATAGAATTCTCCTTTCAATATCGTCCGCGAGTTCGATTCGCGCTTCTGCCCCGGTATATGGGGCCGCAAAATCAGGCTTCAAGGGCTGACAATGATTAACCCTACAAAAAAGTGCTGCATTGTCATTCCCGGGCGCGATAAGCATTTGATCGGATCAAGCCAATCGAGCTAAGCGAGGGCATTGTCAGGCCGAAACAAAACACTGTATAAATAACCAGACCTAAAGCCTGGGAGCGGCCTTTATGCTGGTGCACCTGTCCGTACACAACTACGCCATCGTTGAACATCTCGATCTCGAACTCGATCGCGGGATGAGCGTGATTACCGGGGAAACCGGCGCCGGCAAGTCGATCATGCTCGACGCCCTCGGCCTGACCCTTGGCGACCGCGCCGACAGCGGCGTGGTGCGCCCGGGTGCCGACAAGGCCGATATCCTGGCGACCTTCGACCTGGCTGACATCCCCGAAGCCAGCGCCTGGCTGGCCGAGCGCGACCTGGAAATCGACGGCCCGTGCATCCTGCGCCGGGTCATCACCTCGGAAGGCCGCTCCCGTGGCTATATCAACGGCACGCCCTGCCCGCTCGGCGACCTCAAGGCCCTCGGCGAGCTGTTGATCGACATCCACAGCCAGCACGAACACCAATCCCTGCTCAAGACGGATACCCACCGTCGCCTGCTCGACGAGTACGCGGGCGCCACCGATCTGGCCCGACAGGTACAACTGGCCGCCCAGCGCTGGCGCCAGACCCGCCAGGAGCTGGAGCGCCTGTCCAACTCCGGCGACGAGCAACGCGCACGTCATCAACTGCTCAGCTATCAGCTCGAAGAACTGGAAAACCTCGGTCTCGGCGAGAACGAACTGGAAGACCTTGAGCAGGAACACAAGAACCTGACCAACGCCGAAACCCTGTTGGGCATCTGCCGGCAAGTGGTCGAGCAATGCAGCGAAAGCGATTCCGGCAATGTGCTGAATGCGCTGACCGCCAGCCTCAATCGCCTGTCCAGCGTGAACAATTCGATCGGCGCCCTGGGCGAAGCCAGCAGTTTGCTGACCAGTGCGCAGATCCAGGTCGAAGAGGCTGTCGGCGAACTCAATCGTTTCCTCGACAACTTCGACGCCGATCCGGCGCGCCTGCAATATCTGGAAGAACGTCTTGATGCCATTTACACCCTGGCGCGCAAGCACCGGATCCAGCCGACCGAAGTCGCGGAGATGCAGCAAAAACTGCTGGATGAAATCGAAACCCTGAATGCCAACGATGAATCCATCGAACGACTGGGCGAAGAACTTGCTTCATATGCCCGTCATTATCAGGAAAAGGCTCGCGAGCTGAGCGATCTGCGTCATCAGGCTGCGGGCAGTCTGGCCAGCGCCGTGGAACAGGAGATTCAACGCCTCGGCATGCCTGGAGGACGCTTCACCATCGAGTTGCGGCCCAACGCCAGCGGCGAACTCCTGCCCAACGGACTTGAACAGGTCGAACTGCTGGTCAGCGCCAACCCTGGCCAGCCATTAAAGGCCTTGGCCAAAGTAGCCTCCGGCGGTGAGCTTTCGCGGATCAGCCTGGCGATTCAGGTCATCACCGCCCAGACCTCACGCGTGCCGACGCTGGTATTCGACGAAGTGGATGTCGGCATCGGCGGCCCGACCGCCGAGATTGTCGGCCAGTTGCTGCGACGCCTGGGCGAACGCGGCCAGGTCCTGACCGTTACGCACTTGCCGCAAGTGGCCGCGCAGGGCCATCAGCATTTATTTGTGCACAAGGTGCGGGGCGATCAGGCGACCCACACTGCCGTCTCGAAGCTGAGCAAGAATGACCGTATAGAAGAAGTCGCACGGATGCTCGGTGGCATTGATCTGACCAAAGAGTCTCTGGCGCACGCCAAAAAGATGGTCGTTACCGCTAAGGTTTAAGCACGACAGAAAGCACGAAGGCGACCCTTGGGTCGCCTTCGTTCGTTTCGCGAACCTGAAATTCGCGCGACATGCTTACTTTTTCTTGCGTACGTACAGCACCAGGTTGTGATCCACCAACTCGACACCGTGCTCTTCGGCAATTGCCTTCTGGAGCTTTTCGATTTCGATGCTGACGAATTCGACAACCTCACCGGTTTCCACGTTGACCATATGGTCGTGGTGGCCACCGTCGGCCAATTCGAATACCGCGTGGCCACCGTCGAAGTTGTGACGGACCACGAGGCCAGCCGCTTCGAACTGGGTCAGAACACGGTAAACCGTGGCCAGACCGACGTCCTCGCCAGCTTCCATCAACGCCTTGTAGACGTCCTCGGCACTCATGTGACGCTGCTCGGTAGAGTCGAGCATTTGCAGGATCTTGACCCGTGGCAGGGTCACTTTGAGGCCGGCTTTGCGTAGTTCGCTATTTTCAACCATGGTCAGCTTTCTCGCGATGCTGCTTCGCAGCTTCTCTTAATGCGGGTATGATCGGCGTTTACGTTGTCCCAGCCAAGATAGTGGAAGTCGCCCACCGATGCAAAACACCAAGCTCTTGCTAACCAGTTTCACCTTTGTGGGACTGCTCGCACTCGCCGGTTGTTCATTCCCCGGGGTTTACAAAATCGACATCCAGCAGGGCAATGTCGTCACGCAGGACATGATAGACCAGTTACGCCCGGGAATGACCCGGCCGCAAGTACGGTTTATCATGGGCAACCCTCTGCTTGTCGACACGTTCCATGCCGATCGCTGGGATTATCTGTACAGCCTGCAACCTGGTGGCGGTGAACGCCAGCAGGAACGCATGAGTGTCATTTTCGACTCTAACGACCGCCTTGTCAGCCTGTCCGGTGACTTCATGCCGGGTGTGAGCCGTGACGAAGCCATTCTCGGCAAGGACAGTGGCACCAGCGTGACCGCTCCTGCCGAAAACGCCGAGAAGCCAAAACCGGAAAAACCGGTCAAGCCAGGTTCCTTGCTGGATCAGATCCAGAAGGACGTCGATGGTGTGGAAACCGTTCCGGTTCCGACACCAGAGCCGCTGGACACTTCGCCGCAATAATTTGCGACGCAATAAAAAACCCGGAAATTCCGGGTTTTTTATTGCCTGCCGATCGGCGCAATCACTGTTTTCCGGCTTTGGCCTCGGCAGCCTTGGCGGCCCGCAATCGGCGCACCTCTTTCGGATCAGCCAGCAGCGGTCGGTAGATTTCGAGGCGATCCCCCGCCTGAACAACCCGCACATCCGGATCGGCAATGACTTTGCCGAAAACCCCGACCGGACAACCCGCCAGATCCAGCTCGGGAAAGTCGCCATCGATGCCGCAGGCCGACAGCGCAGCGCGCACCGTCGAACCTTCTGCCACGCTGATCGTGCGCAACACCTGACGATCAACCGCCGCGTACACCACTTCTATTTCGATCACCGGCTCAACCATGCATCTGCTTGGCGCGCTGGCAGAATGCATCCACCAGAGTGTTCGCAGCCTGATTGAACAGCGGCCCGAGTGTGGCTCGTACCAGCGGGCCGGCATAATCGAAGGACAGATCGAGGCTGATCTTGCAGGCCTTCTCGTTCAGCGCCTTGAACACCCAGACCCCGTGCAATTGATTGAACGGACCTTCCTCAAGGTTCATCTCGATCGACTGCCCCGGCACTAGCGTATTGCGTGTCACGAAGTGCTGGCTGAGGCCGCCCTTGGCCACACCGACACTGGCCCGCATGTGTTCAGGCGAGCTTTCCAGGACTTCCGCGGACGAACACCACGGCAGAAACTCCGGATAACGCGCCACGTCATTGACCAGGTCATAGAGAAATTGCGCCGGGTAAGGCAGCAGCGCTGATCGTTGAATATGTGTCGTCATGTAAGCGTCACTTCCAGAGCTGGGTGGCAAACACTACAAGAATGCCGATGGGCGCCACATAGCGCATCAAGAACAGAGACAGGGCGAACAGCGCCGGGCTGCGAATCGACAATTCGTCACGCACCGCTTCACGCCCCATCACCCAACCGGCAAACAGCACAAAGCACAGCCCGCCGAGCGGCAACATGATCCGCGAGGTGAAGAAGTCGATCACACCAAAGAAGTCCAGACCGCCTGCGGCACCCCATTGGTAGAGATGGAACATCCCGCCTTCGTTCACGAAAAATTTCGCTTCCTTCCAGATATTGAAGGAAAACACCGTGCCCAGACCGACAAACCAGCAGGTGAACGCCAACCAGAATGTCACCCACGCACGACTGATTTTAGTCCGCTCGACCAGATAGGCGACCATCGGCTCCAGCAGGGAAATCGCCGAACTCCAGGCAGCAATCGCCACCAGAACGAAGAACACCACGCCCATCAACTGGCCGAACAGCACGTTACCGAACGCAAATGGCAGGCTGACGAACATCAAGCCTGGACCTTCGCTCGGGTTCAAACCGCCAGCGAACACAATCGGAAACAAGGCCAGACCGGCGACCAGCGAAACGAAGGTATCGAGCAGCGCCACCCCCACGACGGTGCCGGAAAGCGAGGCTTCCTTGGTCATGTAGGCGCCGTAGATCATGATCGAGCCCACGCCCACGCTCAGGGAAAAGAACGCATGGCCCATGGCCGGCAGCAAGCCATCAAGGACTTTCTCCGGGTGGAAGTCGAACATGAAATGCACGCCTTCCATGAAGTGCCCGGTGGTCATGCTGTAACCCAGCAGCACCAGCACCATCACGAACAACAGCGGCATCATGATCCGCAGGCTGCGCTCAAGCCCGGCGACCACGCCTTTGGCGATCACCACCGCCGACAGCAGCATGAACACCGTGTGCCACAGCGTGATGCGCCATGGGTCGGCGATGACATTACCGAAGTAGGCGCCCACCTGATCGGCCGTCGCCCCCTGGAAATCCCCACGCCCCATATCAATGATGTAATCCAGAGACCAACCGCCGACCACACTATAGAAAGACAGGATCAGCAACGCCGTGATCATCCCGGCGAACGCGCCCCACGACCACTTGCCCGAGTGTCCGGCTTCGAGCGCCAGCACCTTCAAGGCATTGGCCGGACTCTGACGGGCACGGCGGCCGATCAGGGTTTCCGCGAGCATCACCGGGATGCCGATCAGCGCGATACACGCCAGAAACATCAGCACAAAGGCGCCGCCACCGTAGACCCCGACCATGTAGGGGAATTTCCAGATGCTGCCCAATCCCACGGCCGAACCGGTCGCGGCGAATATGAAAACCCAGCGGCTAGCCCAACTGCCGTGGACAGAAACCTTGTCTGTCGACATCGTTTATCACGCCCAAGCGTTAGAAAAAGAGGCCGCATTGTCCGGGATTCACTCAACCTGCTCAAGCACGCAGCATCACCGTAGCCGACAGCCGTTTATCTCCATATAATGCCGCCCCTATGGCTAAACAGAAGAAACACCCAACAGGGACCATCGCGCAGAACAAAAAGGCGCGACACGATTACTTCATCGAGCACAAGTTCGAGGCTGGTCTGGTCTTGGCCGGCTGGGAAGTAAAAAGTCTGCGGGCAAGCAAGCTGCAACTGGTCGACAGTTACGTCCTGCTCAAGGACGGCGAAGCCTGGCTGCTCGGCAGTCACATCACGCCGTTGATGACTGCCAGCACCCACGTCATCGCCGACCCGGTCCGCACCCGCAAGCTGCTGCTCAACCGCCGTGAGCTGGACAAGCTGGCCGCCGCCGTACAGCAGAAGGGTTACGCCTGCGTGTGCCTGTCCTGGTACTGGAGCAAGCACATGGTCAAGTGCGAAATCGCTCTGGGCAAAGGCAAGAAGGAATACGACAAGCGTGATACCGAACGCGAACGCGACGCTGGTCGCGAGTTGCAGCGTGCGGTGCGCAACAAGGGCAAGGAAGACTGATTCTTCTGCCTGAATGACCGTTCCCGCGCGCGGCTCGGGAACGGTCATGCTTACATTCCCTTGCGCCGCTCGGCCCGAGCCATGCGCTGTACTTCCTGACGCACTTCTTCCAGCACTTCCTGCACATACAGAATGTGTCGGCTGGAAACCTCTCGTGCCTGTTCCGCACGCCCTTCGATAATCGCCTGATACAGTTCCCGATGCTGCGTGATCAGCATGTCGCGGGTTTCCGTGCGCTGCTTGTACATGCCGCCGATGTTGGTCACCACGTTGCGCTTGAGCAGGTCGAACAGCCCGCGAATGGTGTGCAGCAACACGGCGTTGTGACTGGCTTCAGCGATGGCCAGGTGGAATTTCGCGTCCGCCGCGCCCTCCTCCGCCCGACTGACCTCGTCGTGACGCGAGTAGCAGTCCTGTAATTCTTCAAACGCTGCGGTCAGCCGCTCGCGATCCACATCCGTGGCACGCAATGCTGCGTAATAAGCACACGATGCCTCCAGCGTGTGGCGAAATTCCAGCAGATCGCGCTGGGCTTCAGGATTGCTTTCCAGCAATTGCAGCAACGGATCGCTGAAGGTCGAACCGAGGCTTTCCACCACGTAATTGCCGCCACCCTGCTTGCTGACCAGCAACCCCTTGGCCGCCAGCTTCTGGATCGCCTCGCGCAACGAAGGTCGGGAAACACCGAACTGCTCCGCCAATGCGCGCTCCGCCGGCAGGCGCTCGCCAGACTTCAGCGTGCCCTCGAGGATCATCCCCTCGAGCCGCTCGACAATATCGTCAGACAAACGGCGCTGACGTATCTGATCAAACCCCATCACTCAATTCTCCACGAGCCCGACCACTCGCCGGGCTCTCTATTCTGGCCTATCGGCGCCTTGCCGACACCTGCCAGATGAAACGCCCCGGACCGGATCAGATCGAGTCTGCACCGGTGATTCGACGAAAGTTTCAGGGCGGCAAATTGACACACCGACATCAAGGCTTTTACCCTAGCCAACAGCGATTGTAAATTGGTCTTACCAATTAACCAAAACGCTCACAGTGCCTGACCAACAACAATTAGGGGCCACCCCATATGCAAACCTGGCAACAGCTCTACAGCCCGCTCGGCAGTCTCGGCGTGTCCGCACTCGCGGCCGTCATCCCCATCGTTTTCTTCTTCCTTGCCCTGGCGGTGTTCCGCCTCAAAGGCCATGTCGCCGGCAGCATCACGCTGGCTCTGGCGATTCTTGTGGCGATATTTGCGTTTCAGATGCCGGTGGACATGGCGTTCGCCGCCGCCGGTTATGGTTTCGCCTATGGTCTGTGGCCGATTGCCTGGATCATTGTCGCGGCGGTGTTCCTGTACAAACTGACGGTCAAGAGCGGTCAGTTCGAAGTCATCCGCAGTTCGGTGCTGTCGATCACCGATGACCAGCGCTTGCAGGTGCTGCTGATCGGCTTCTGCTTCGGAGCCTTCCTCGAAGGTGCAGCCGGTTTCGGTGCGCCGGTGGCGATTACCGCCGCGCTGCTGGTAGGACTGGGCTTCAACCCGCTGTATGCCGCCGGCCTGTGCCTGATTGCCAACACCGCGCCGGTCGCGTTCGGTGCCTTGGGGATTCCGATCATCGTCGCCGGGCAAGTCACCGGTATCGACGCGTTCAAGATCGGCGCCATGACCGGCCGCCAACTGCCATTGCTGTCGCTGTTCGTGCCGTTCTGGCTGGTGTTCATGATGGACGGCCTGCGTGGCGTGCGTGAAACCTGGCCAGCCGCGCTGGTTGCCGGCCTGAGCTTCGCCGTGACCCAGTACTTCACGTCGAACTTCATTGGCCCGGAACTGCCGGACATCACCTCGGCCCTGGCCAGCCTGATCGCGCTGACCCTGTTCCTGAAAGTCTGGCAGCCAAAACGCACTGCGGGCGCACAGATTGCTGGCGCCACCTCGAACGTGGCGGTCACTGCCAGCGTCGGCGGTTTCGGCCAGAAACGCACCACCATCGCTTCCCCCTACAGCCTCGGGGAAATCTTCAAGGCTTGGTCGCCGTTCCTGATCCTCACCGTACTGGTCACCATCTGGACCCTCAAACCATTCAAGGCCATGTTCGCCGCTGGCGGCTCGATGTACGCCTGGGTGTTCAACTTCGCAATCCCGCACCTGGATCAACTGGTGATCAAGACTGCGCCGATCGTCGCCACACCGACAGCCATCCCGGCGGTGTTCAAACTCGACCCGATTTCCGCCACCGGCACGGCGATTTTCTTCTCCGCGCTGATCTCGATGGTCATCCTGAAGATCAATTTCAAAACTGGTCTGACCACTTTGAAAGAGACCTTCTACGAACTGCGCTGGCCAATTCTGTCGATCGGCATGGTGCTGGCGTTTGCCTTCGTGACCAACTATTCCGGCATGTCTTCGACCATGGCTTTGGTGCTGGCAGCGACCGGCGCAGCGTTCCCGTTCTTCTCGCCGTTCCTCGGTTGGCTGGGCGTGTTCCTCACCGGTTCCGATACCTCGTCCAACGCGCTGTTCAGTTCGCTGCAAGCGACCACCGCGCACCAGATCGGCGTCAACGACACCTTGCTGGTGGCGGCCAATACCAGCGGCGGCGTGACCGGCAAAATGATTTCGCCGCAGTCGATTGCCGTGGCCTGCGCCGCGACCGGGCTGGTGGGCAAGGAATCCGATCTGTTCCGCTTCACCCTCAAGCACAGCCTATTCTTTGCAACGATTGTCGGCCTGATCACTTTGGCTCAGGCCTACTGGTTCACCGGCATGCTGGTGCACTGATAACGACAAGAAGACTACAAGAAGCATGGAAATAACCGACGCCGGTTCGTGATTCCGGCGTCAGCAATTCACGACCCGGTCTGTAAGGCTGCTGAAAGCAACACGCTCTATATTCGGCAGCCTCACAGACGGATAACCGGGCCCACCCGGAGACACGCCTGATGAGCGAGCTTTTTTACAACGCGGTGCCCAACGCCACTCGCGTCGCACCGCCACTGCCAGAACCCCGGCAATACCCGAGCGAGAAGCCCTCGCGGGTCTACCTGTTCGGCACCTGCGTGGTCGACCTGTTTTATCCCGAAGCCGGAATGGATGCGATCCACTTGCTGGAGCGCGATGGGATTCGGGTCGAGTACCCGCAAGGGCAGAGCTGCTGCGGACAACCGGCTTACACCTCGGGTTACACCGAGCAGGCGCGGACGGTGGCGCGCTCGCAACTGGCGCTGTTTGCCGGGGATTATCCGGTGGTGGTGCCGTCGGGTTCCTGCGCGGGAATGATTCGTGAGCATTACGCCGACTTGTTCAAGGACGAGCCGGAAACGTTGAAACAGGTTCAGGCCCTCGCGGCTCGCACCTATGAGCTGGCCGAGTTCCTGCTGTTCGTCTGCAAGGTGCAGCTCAAGGACAGCGGCGAGCCGGTGAAAGTGGCGCTGCACACCTCGTGTTCGGCACGACGGGAAATGAACACCCACCTGCACGGCCGCGAGTTGTTGGCGCAGTTGAGCAACGTGGAACGGGTCAACCATGACCATGAAAGCGAATGCTGTGGCTTCGGTGGGACATTCAGCGTCCGTATGCCAGACATTTCCGGCGCGATGGTGGCCGACAAGACCCGGGCGTTGAAGGAATCCGGCGCGCATCAGGTGCTCAGTGCCGATTGCGGCTGCTTGATGAACATCAACGGCTCGCTGGAAAAACAGAAGGAAGCGCTGCGCGGGCAACATTTGGCGAGCTTCCTGTGGCAACGAACCGGAGGTGCCCGATGAGCACTTCCACGATTATTCCTACGGTTGCCGTAGAAGAAGATTTCCGCACCCGGGCGCACAACGCCCTGGGCGATTCGCAGTTGCGGAACAACTTCCGCACCGCGATGGATTCACTGATGACCAAGCGGGCAGCGGCTTTCAGCGATGCCCACGAAAGAGAACACCTGCGTGAACTGGGCAATGCGATCCGTGCCCGCGCGCTCTCCAAGTTGCCCGACCTGCTCGAGCAACTGGAACAGAACCTGACCCGCAACGGTGTGACAGTGCACTGGGCGGAAACGGTGGACGAGGCCAATGGCATCGTCCTTTCGATCATCCGCGCTCACGAGGCGCGGCAAGTGATCAAGGGCAAATCGATGGTCAGCGAAGAGATGGAGATGAACCATTTCCTCGAGGCTCGGGACATTGAATGTCTGGAGTCCGACATGGGGGAGTACATCGTCCAGCTCGACCACGAGAAGCCTTCTCACATAATCATGCCGGCAATCCACAAGAATGCCGGTCAGGTCGCGTCCTTGTTCCACGACAAACTTGGCGTGGAATACACCAAGGACGTTGACCAACTCATTCAGATCGGTCGCAGGGTCCTGCGGCAGAAATTCTTCGAAGCGGACATCGGCGTCTCCGGCGTCAACTTCGCCGTGGCCGAAACCGGCACCCTGCTGCTGGTGGAAAACGAAGGCAACGGCCGCATGACCACCACGGTGCCGCCGGTGCACATCGCCGTCACCGGCATCGAAAAAGTCGTCGAGAACCTGCGCGACGTGGTGCCGCTTCTGTCATTGCTGACCCGCTCGGCGCTGGGCATCCCGATCACCACCTACGTCAACATGATCTCCGGTCCGCGCAAGGAACACGAACTCGACGGCCCGCAGGAAGTGCATCTGGTATTGCTCGACAACGGTCGCAGCCAGGCGTTTGCCGACAGCGAACTGCGCCAGACGTTGAACTGCATCCGCTGCGGCGCGTGCATGAATCATTGCCCGGTCTACACCCGCGTCGGCGGCCACACCTACGGCGAGGTTTACCCCGGCCCGATCGGCAAAATCATCACCCCGCACATGGTCGGCCTGGCGAAAGTCCCGGATCACCCGAGCGCCTCTTCGTTGTGCGGCGCCTGCGGTGAAGTGTGTCCGGTAAAAATTCCTATCCCCGCGTTGCTGCGCCGCCTGCGCGAGGAGAACGTCAAAGCTCCCGACAGCCCTCATCAAGTGATGCGCGGCCAGGGCAGCAAGTATTCGCGCAAGGAACGCTTTATCTGGAACGCCTGGGCAAAGCTCAACAGCTCGCCGACTTTGTATCGACTGTTTGCGTTTTTCGCCACGCGCCTGCGCGCCCTGGCGCCGAACAACGTCGGCCCGTGGACGCAGAACCACAGCGCTCCCAAACCCGCCGCCCGCTCGCTGCATGACATGGCTCGCGAGCACCTGGCCAAACAAGGAGACCGTTGATGAGCGCCAAGCAAAAAATCCTCGGCAAGTTGCGTAAAAGTCTGACGGGTACCACACCGATTGCCGACAACTTCGATGTCGATCTGGTGACCCGGCCTTACACCTACAGCGCCGAACAACGTATCCCGCAACTGCGCAAACTGATGGAAGCGGTGCACACCGAAATCCACCTGACGTCTGCTGAAGCGTGGCCGGCGCTGCTCGCTCAATTGCTGCGTGACCGTCAGTTGCCGAGCCTGCTGATCGCGCCGACAACGCCTCACGGGCAACGCATCACACAGCACTGGGCGAACAATCCTGATCTGCCGGCACTGAAATCCTACGACCGGCCGATGGAAGACTGGAAAGCCGAGCTGTTCAACGACACCCCGGCCAGCCTCACCGGCACCCTCGGCGCCATTGCCGCCACCGGCAGCCTGATTCTCTGGCCGACCCGCGAAGAACCACGGCTGATGAGCCTGGTACCGCCGGTGCATTTCGCCCTGCTTAAAGCCAGTCAGATCCGCGACAACTTCTATCAGGTCCAACAGGAATTCGAGTGGGCCCAAGGCATGCCAACCAACGCGCTGCTGGTGTCCGGCCCGTCGAAAACCGCCGACATCGAACAAGTGCTGGCCTACGGCGCCCACGGCCCGAAAGACCTGGTGGTGTTGATCCTGGAGGACCAATGACCTTACCGGCGACTTTCCTGCGCGACGCGCAACAACTGATTCCGGCCGAACGGCGTTTCGACGATCCGCTGTCAACACTGGCCTTCGGCACCGACGCCAGTTTCTACCGACTGATTCCGCAACTGGTGATCCGCGTCGAGTCCGAAGACGAAGTGGTGGCGCTGCTGAAACTGGCCCAGCGCGATCAGGTCCCGGTGACCTTCCGCGCCGCCGGCACCAGCCTGTCCGGCCAGGCGATCAGCGATTCGGTGCTGATCGTGCTTGGGGATAACTGGAATGCCCGGGAGATTCGCGGGCAAGGCACGCAAATCCGCCTGCAACCGGGCGTGATCGGTGCCCAGGCCAACGCCTGGCTCGCGCCATTCGGGCGCAAGATCGGTCCGGATCCGGCGTCGATCAACGCCTGCAAGATCGGCGGCATCGTTGCCAACAACGCCAGCGGCATGTGCTGCGGCACTGCACAAAACACCTACCACACGCTGGCCGGAATTCGTCTGGTGCTGGCCGACGGCACGCGCTTGGACACCGAAGACGCCGCCAGCGTCGCGGCATTTCGCACAAGCCACGGCGAGTTGCTGGAACGCTTGGCGACATTAGGCCGCGAGACCCGCGCCAATGCCGAACTCGCCGCACGAATCCGCCACAAATACCGTCTGAAAAATACCACCGGCCTGTCACTCAATGCCCTGGTGGATTTCGATGAGCCTGTGGATATCTTGAGCCACTTGCTGGTCGGCTCCGAAGGCACCCTCGGCTTTATCAGCGCGGTGACTTACGACACGGTGATCGACCACCCGAACAAGGCCTCGGCGCTGATCGTTTTCCCCGACGTGGAAACCTGCTGCAACGCCGTCACCGTGCTGAAAAGCCAACCGGTATCCGCCGTGGAACTGCTCGACCGCCGCAGCTTGCGCTCGGTGCAGGACAAACCCGGCATGCCGGATTTCGTACAGCACCTGTCGAACAATGCCTGCGCGTTGTTGATCGAATCCCGCGCTGCCTCTTCCACTTTGCTGCAAGAGCAACTAGCGCAGATCATGGCGTCGCTCAACGGCTTCCTGGTGGAAAAACAGGTCGATTTCACCGAGGACCCGATCGAGAACGCCCGCCTCTGGGCGATCCGCAAAGACACCTTCCCCGCCGTCGGCGCCGTGCGCAAGACCGGCACCACGGTGATCATCGAGGACGTCACCTTCCCGGTGGAACAACTGGCGATCGGCGTGAACCGTCTGATCGAGCTGTTCGACAAACATCACTACGACGAAGCGATCCTTTTCGGACACGCGCTGGAAGGTAATCTGCACTTCGTCTTCACCCAAGGCTTCAACAGCCCGGAAGAAGTCGCACGCTATCAGGCGTTCATGGACGACGTGGCGCAACTGGTGGCCGTGGAGTTCGGCGGCTCACTGAAGGCCGAGCACGGCACCGGGCGCAACATGGCGCCGTTTGTTGAACTGGAATGGGGCAGCGATGCCTATCAATTGATGTGGCAGCTCAAGCGACTGCTCGACCCTCAGGGCATTCTCAACCCGGACGTGGTGCTCAGCGAAGATCCGCAGATCCACCTCAAACACCTGAAGCCGCTGCCTGCCGCCGACGAGATTGTGGACAAGTGCATCGAGTGCGGTTTCTGCGAGCCGGTTTGTCCATCGAAGGGCCTGACCCTCAGTCCACGTCAGCGCATCGTGATCTGGCGCGACATTCAGGCAAGAAAGCGCGCAGGGATCGACACCACCGAACTGGAAAAAGCCTACGAGTACCAGGGCATCGACACTTGCGCCGCGACCGGTTTGTGCGCGCAACGCTGCCCTGTAGGTATCAACACCGGTGAGCTGGTGAAAAAGCTCCGTGCCCGCAACGCCACGCATGCGAAAACCGCCAACTGGATCGAAGGAAATTTCGCCACCACCCTGCAAGGGGCGCGCTTCACCCTGCACGTGGCCAACGGTGCACGGATGTTGTTGGGGGCGCCGCGTCTGGCGAAGCTGTCGGCGACGCTGACGCGCCTGTCCAAGGGCCAGGTGCCGCAATGGACCAACGCCATGCCGCAGCCGGAAAAAGCCATTCGCCTCAATCCGACAATCTCGGACGAACGCCCGCGTGTGGTGTATCTGGCGGCCTGCGTATCTCGTGTAATGGGGCCGGCAGCCGGCGACAAGGAGCAGATGTCGCTGTACGACAAAACCCGTGGCCTGCTGGAAAAGGCCGGTTATCAGGTGGTGTTCCCGGACAATCTGGACAACCTCTGCTGTGGCCAGCCTTTCGCGTCCAAAGGCTATGCCGAACAGGCCGAGCACAAGCGTCAGGAGCTGATTGGCGCCTTACTGCACGCCAGCCGTGGCGGGCTCGATCCGATCTATTGCGACACCAGCCCCTGCACTTTGCGACTGGTGCAGGATGTGGGAAATGTTCGCCTTGATCTGTATGACCCTGTGCGTTTTATCCGTACGCATCTGATGGATCGTCTGGATTTCACTCCGCAAGAAGCACCGATTGCCGTTCATGTGACATGCAGCACGCAGCACCTGGGGGAAAGCCAGGCGTTGATCGAACTGGCGCGCAAGTGCAGCAAGAACGTGGTCATCCCTGAAGGCATTCATTGCTGCGGCTTTGCCGGCGACAAGGGCTTCACCACGCCGGAGCTGAACAGCCATTCTCTGCGCACTCTCAAGGATGCGGTGCAGCATTGCAGCGAAGGGATCTCCACCAGCCTCACCTGTGAGATCGGTCTGACGCAACATGGCGGAATCGACTACCACGGACTGGTCTACCTGGTGGATCGAGTGACCCGGGCCAAACCCCGTGAAACCGCCATTTGAAGAAAAATAGAACCCCTGCGAACGACCGCAGTCCACAGAACAGGCCCCGAACAATCGGGGCTTTTCCTCCATTCGGTTGCCCGTCCTGACGGCCAGCGAAGTCGGGATCCCTCAGTTCAAGGAGATTCATATGAAACGTTCTGTACTGTTAGGTCTGTTCGTTACTGCCTCGATGATGGCTTCCACGTCCTTTGCTGCAGACAAGCCTGCCGACCTGTGCGATGCCAACATCCAGACCATCAACAATGCCAAGGGGCAGCTGTCTTCGTCGCCCGAACTGAGCCAGCGTGCTGAAACCAGCGTGCAAAAGGCCCAGGCGCTCAAGGCCCAGGGCAAGATCGATGACTGTGTTGCGGAAACCTCGCAAACCATTCTGGAACTGCGCAAATCCACCGGCACCAACAATTGATCCAGGCCCGGCCAACCTTCGGGTTGGCCTTGCGAGCCGTTTGGCGTACACTGCGCGTGCTTGTTGCTCGAACAGATGTACCGGGCAATGAGTTCGGGGCCGTTTAGGATTCGACGCCGGTTGCGAAACTCTAGGTGCATGCCGACTTGGTAACAGAAGTCGTAAATCCACTGTTGCAACTTCTTATAGTTGCCAATGACGACCAATACGGTGCTGCTCTCGCTGCTTAATTGCAGCTGACATGCACTCCTGGTGCCTTCGGGCCCAGCAATCATCAGGGGATGTCTGTAAACCCGAAATGATTGTCATATAGAACAGAATCGCCGTGCAGTACGTTGTGGACGAAGCGGCTAAAACTTACACAACTCGCCCAAAGCACCCTGCCCGTCGGGTCGCTGAGGGTTAACTTAATAGACACGGCTACGCATGTAGTACCGACAGCGGAGTACTGGCGGACGGGGGTTCAAATCCCCCCGGCTCCACCAACTCTCAACGACAAGGCCCGCCAAGTGCGGGCCTTGTCGCATCTGGGGATTTTTATCCGGAGAGCTCATGCGCCAGGCACTGTTGATCATCGACGTACAACCCTGCTTTTCCCCGCCGCAATGGCTGGTCGACGGCATTCAATCGCTGATCGGCAAACTGCCGAGCGTCGCCACGGTCGAACGTCACGACGAAAGCCGCACCCCTTTCCAGCGACAGATCGGCTGGCACCCCGCGCCGGACGATGACAGCCTGATCCCTGCGGATCGTATTTTCATCAAGTACGGTTATGCGCCGTCGCCGGACACGATCGAGTACCTGAAAAGTCTTAATCTGGATCGCGTGCTGGTTTGTGGCCTGCAGACCGAGACTTGCTGCCTCGCTGCTGGATTTGCGCTGTTTGATGCTGGGTTGCAGCCGACGTTGCTGATGGATCTGACGGTGGGTTCGTCGCTGGATCGTTCGGGTGGGCTGGGTGTGCGGCTGTGGGAACATCACTTCAAGCACACACTGTCGTCGAGTGAACTTCGCTCCTGCCTGCAGGCGTCCCAGGAAGTGTCCTGCAGCACGCGTCGACTTTCATGAACTGGTTCAAGGTGCTTCCGAGCGCTAGTCTTCGCGCTCCGCTGCGAGCCGGCAGATGGTTTGCCAAAGGAGTTCGCCGGGAGCATGAAACCATAGAGCTCAGTCATGAAAAAGACACGCGAAGCCAATTGAAAAAGGGGAGAGATTGATTTCATTCATAATAAATCTGTCCCCTTTTCCGCTTATAAATCTGTCCCCTTTTCCGTCGCCCCCTTTTCCGTCTTCTTCTATCTGCATGCGCTGCTTGTAGATGGCCACGACTTTCGATGGGTTCCATTGATCTTTCGGCAGGTTACTGGCCAAAAACCAGGGCTCGCGTTCACGGATGGCTGACTGCCTGCTGAGTTTGTTTTTGGCGATTGAGCCCGTGACAAGCTGGTGTTTGCGACCCTTCGCTGAATGCCTGACACAGTACAAATGGATGAAGTGCGGAGCACTTTGGGTCATCTCGATCCGCCCCAGTGATTTCGGTGACGCCGATGCCAGGGTGTAAAGGTTTATAACCGGCAGCCAAGTGTGTGCGTCGCTACGATAGAGGTCTCGGTTACGCACTCGCCCCACGTAATACCAGCCTTTTGCCTCGACAGCTTTGATCCACGGGCGGCGAAAACCCGCATCAGCTACAAGGATCGAAACGCAGTCTTAGGGGAGCATTTCGGCCAACACCTGCAGCCGCCGATCTTTGAAAATTGACGTCAAGACGTCTTTGCGTCAGAATCATCCTCTATTGGAGGAAGGTATGACGCGAATAGCACCAGGTTGCATTAGGGATTCAATCTTTGATTTTTTATCGACTACTGATTCAGCACCAATCAAAGAGATACATAAAGCTGTTGAAACCCGATTAGGCACCGTAGCTCAGTCTTCGGTTCGCTCATATTTAAACTTAAATGAGCCTGAGGTTTTTGAAAGAGTCGAAAGAGGAAGATATAAGTTAGCTGGACGTACCTCCCCTCAGATCGAACTTTTAAAAGAACAACCTACCTTCAACTTTGATAAATCCAGCCTTGTTTCATCTGATTGCTTCGATTGGCTCCGTGAACAGCCTTCGAAATCAGTCCATGCGATTGTGACTGATCCGCCCTATGGGTTGGTTGAGTATACAAACGCTGAGCAAGCTAAGCTGCGAGCGGGTAAAGGTGGGGTATGGCGCATACCTCCAGCGTTCGACGGTCATCAACGAGCGCCTCTGCCTAGGTTCACCACCTTAACGGATGGTGATCGAGACGCGATGCATGTTTTCTTCTTAGATTTAGCCCGGCACATCGCTAGGGTGGCAGTCCCAGGAGCGAATATCGTTGTTGCATCCAACCCTTTGCTTGCTCATATTGTCGCATCTGCGATGAGTGAGGGTGGCTTAGAGTTAAGGGGCTACATTAGTCGTCTGGTGATGACAATGCGGGGTGGCGATAGACCAAAAAACGCCCATGAAGAATTCTCAGGTGTCAGCGTTATGCCCCGCTCCATGCATGAGCCTTGGGTAGTCCTACGCGCCCCACTAGAAGGTCGAGTGCAGGACAACCTGAGAAAATGGGGCACTGGTGGATTCAGGCGTATTTCTGAAGATAGACCTTTTGGCGATGTCATCCGGTCTCACCCGACTCCCGCAAGCGAAAAGCGTATTGCACCCCACCCCTCATTAAAGCCTCAAGGTTTTTTGAGACAACTGGTCCGAGCCTCATTACCTTTGAGTGAGGGGATTGTTTACGACCCATTTGCAGGATCAGGATCTACCCTGGCAGCTGCGAATGCCGTTGGATATCAAAGCATCGGCACCGAGCGAGATGGGGACTATTTCCGGCTCGCCACAGAAGCGATACCTCAGCTCAGTAAACTAAAAATCAAGGATATTGACACAGTTTGAATCAGTGAGCATTCTCCATTGCTTTGCTTGGACGGCGAAGCAATGGATAGGCAGCAAGTACTTGACGCAATGATTCGCGACTTCCGTGGCGAGGGTGCTGGTAAACCGAGGAAATACATTGGCGGCCTCCTCCCTGCCTTCTGTGATTTTTTGATTGAGCTGGAGACCTACAAAAAACGCTACTCCTCCCTCTCCAAGCTATTTGTCGATTACCCACAGATTACGGATGGTGTTTCCACTTTAACCGTGGCGCTGCCTGGTGGTGGGCAGAAAACCATTCGACCCGCCTATGAGCGGTACCACCACCTCTATATTGTCGACCATCACCGACTCGACTACCCACGCTCCCAACCTTATGCAACGGGAAAATGGGGCGACTACCGGCAATGGCTCGACGCTTTAGTTGGTATGTCTAAAGAAGATCTTAAATGGATCATCGCCGCGACAGTTGCCTTTGTACTCAACGAGCTTAAAGATCAGAGCTTTGACCCAAGCACAGTTAAAGTTGAGCCCCCTATTTTTAAGTGGCTCCTTGAAAGCTTCGATTTTTCTGCCCGGGCGAAGGGCGAACCTACAGGTGCTGCATTTCAAGCGATGGTGTTTGGATATATTCGAGCAGACGCTCCGCACTTGCAGGTTGAGGCACGCAAAGCTAGAGCAGGTTCGGCTCGCACACAAGGAATTGGAGACATTGACGCTTGGGAGGGCGATAAGCTAGTTATCTCGGCCGAAGTAAAACATTTTGTTGTATCAGAAAAAGACATTGGATCATTCGCCCATTTCTCATCCTCAGTATCAGAGCGCGCCGCTTTAGGGATGATTGTTTCTGAAAATTATGTTTCAGGGGCTAGAGAGTCGATAGCTGCTCTCGGTATTCATGCACTATCTCGAACAGATCTCCTTCACATTGTTTCACTATGGGACCCACTGAAGCAGCGCGCAGCGCTGAATGCATTTCAATGGGTAGTAGTTCACAAAGAACAAAATTCCGGACTAATTGAAAGAGTCAACAAATTCCTAGAATCAGTCGGATATATTTAAGCTCGTCAAATTTAACAGCCGATGAAAATCGAACCAAATCGACCGTCATCAACAACTAACTGACCCATACTAATTATATTTTCGCAGCCTGTTAAAACCTGTGAATTTTATGATTTTTATGTGAACCACTCAGTTCTAGCTGCAGTGTCGTAGACACTCCAAGGAACTTCAATCTCCTATTCCAAGATGGGAGATTTTAGCTCTCGCCGTCGTGCCAATTCTTGGGATGAGCTCCGACGAGAGAGCTATGACCGCAAACCCGTCGATACACTCTAGCTGGATGGCTCCTACGGCGATGGGGCAAGCCTGGCGTCGAATACGGAGCAACTCACCGCAAACCCGATCACAGGAGTAAGAATATGGATGCATCATTCCATTTGGCACCCCAAATAGAATATTAGCCAATATAACTTTTTTACTTAGTGCGTTGCTGGAGGAATTCAACTTACCCCGGCCCACCAACTCTCAACGACAAGGCCCGCCAAGTGCGGGCCTTGTCGCATCTGGGGATTCATATCCAGAGAGCTCATGCACCTGGCGCTGTTGATCATCGACGTACAACCCTGCTTCTCCGCCACCCTGGCTGGTTGAGGGCATTCGGTCGCTTATCGGAGCGCTTCCAAGCGTCGCCAAGGTAGAACGTCACGATGAAAGCCCCCCTGCAGCGTCAGCTTGGCTGGGACCCCGCGTCGGACGATGACAGCCTGTTCGTCGCAGACCACATCTTTATCAAATACGGTTATACGCCGGGTTGCAGCCGACGTTGCTAACCGATCTAACCGTGGGATCTTCGCTGGATCGTTCGGGTGGATCGTTCGGGTGAATTGGGCGTGAAGTTATGGGAGCACCACTTCGGGAACGCGCTGACGGTGAGCGAGCTCCAACCCTCACTGCCAGCATCCTAGGAAATTTCCCTCAACCCGCGTCGACTTCCATGAACTAGCCCCCCCCTTCCCCACCCGGTTACCCTCCACCCCTCGCAACAAACAGGTGAACGGCACTACCCCGCCGAAGCGCAAGGATCACCCCTCACATGGAGTCCGGTCATGAAAAAAGACACCCCCGATCCATCCGAAAATTCCCCGGTTGCCGAGTCCAGGACGATCTCGACTTCCGAACGGCCAATTACCGTTGCCCGCAGGCGCAATTCCCGGCTCCTTCCGGTCGATCAGATCTTCAGCGTGCGTCCCGACGTCGATCTGGTCACGCTGTTGACCCACGCCAGCCAGAATCTCGCGGCGCTCAATATGATGGCGCATGATCTCGTCCATCGACCGGATGAGGTGCAACGGGCGCGGATCGTTGCGATGCATCAGTTGGCGGGGTTGGCGGAGATGCTGGTCAGCAGCGCCCTGAGCAAACTTGACCCACTGCAGCAGGCGGCCGATTCGAAGCCGGTTATCTGCCACTGACCCTCTTGAAAGAGCCGAAATCAGGCGACTTGGCGTCTTGAACGAAGGTGCTGCGAGATGAATTTTTCTTCACTGCTCCGCTTCCGCCAAAGCTGTAAAGTCCGCTCGCTCATTCAAGAAACTACGGTTCGCCCGCTCTCCTGCGGGCTTTTTTTTGCCCGGGTTTTGGCCACGCGTTTGTGTTTTCCCGCCCACCGCGCAATTCTGGCGATCAACCCCGATCCCCGGAGCCCCCAATGCCGCTGTTGACCCTCCCCTGCCAACGCCTGACGCTCGCGGTGCTCTCCCCGGACCAAGCGTCTCTGGAAAGCGATTTCTACCAACGCAACCAACGCCATCTCGCCCCGTGGTCACCGATCCGCACCACCGATTATTTCTCCACCGAACAGATCCGCCGACGCCTCGAAGTCCAGGCCAGCGCTTTCGATGCCGGGTTGGCGGTGCATATGGCGCTGCTGACTCCCGACGGCCAGCAAATGATCGGCGCCTGCAATTTCAGCGGGATCATTCGTGGCGCGTTCCAGGCGTGTTATCTGGGTTATCACATCGATGCAGCTCATCAGGGTCAGGGTTTGATGCAAGAGGCGCTGGAGTCCGCCATCGCGTACATGTTCGAGACCCAGAATCTGCACCGGATCATGGCCAATTACATTCCCGGCAATGAACGCAGTGCGCGGTTGCTTGAGCGCCTTGGGTTCGAGAAAGAAGGCTACGCCAAGGCGTATCTGAACATTGCCGGGCGTTGGCAGGATCATGTGCTGACGGCTCTGGTCAACCCGGGGTTTGAAGCGCCGGATCAGCGCTGGTCGCGACGACTCGCGTGAGTTTCACAATTTGTTAAGCATTGACGAAGTATGCTCACGCCTCTCGCCCCTTCCGGTTAACTGAAACCTATGTCGTCGCGTGCCGTCACTTCCCTGTTCCTGCTTGCCGCCCTGCTGTTTTTCTTCGCGTTGGGTAACCATCAATTGCAAGGCTCCACCGAGGCCCGTGTCGCCGGCATCGCCATGGAGATGCATCTGGACGATGACTGGGTGACGCCACGTCTGTTCGGTGAACCGTTTCTGGAAAAACCACCGCTGAGTCTGTGGCTGGACGCCGGCGCGATGCGCGTGTTCGGTGTTTCGCCGTGGGCGGTGCGGCTGGCGTCGGCGGTGGCCGGTCTGCTCAGTGTGATGATTCTGTACGGCATGCTGCGGCGCTTCGGACGGCCGAAAGCGATCGCGTGGACGGCGGGGATTCTGCTGGCGACCATGGCCAGTTACTGGAGCAACGTGCGCGGGGTTGGCGAGGATGCGTTGCTCGCACTCGGCGTGACCACGGCGTTGCTGGCGTTTTTCCAGGCGCAACGCGCTTCGACGCCGGGTAATTCGTTGCTGTTTATCGTCGGGATTGCCATCGCTACCCTGAGCAAAGGCGTGCTCGGTCTGGCGATGCCGGGGGTGGTGATTTTCGCTTACCTGCTGGCCGACAACCTGATGGACAAGCGCTTCAAACTGACCGAGTGGCTGCGGCCCGGTTTGTTGACCGCGCTCGGGCTGATTCCGCTGCTGATCTGGCTCGCGGTGCTCTATCAGCACGGCGGCGCCCAGGCGGTCAGAGAAGTCTTGCTGACCAACAGCGTCGGGCGTTTCAGCGGTTCCTTCGTCGAAGCCGGGCACTATGAGCCGTTCTACTACTACATCGCCAAACTGCCTGAAGCGTTCCTGCCCTGGAACATTCTGGTGTACCTGGGGCTGTGGCATTTCCGTAAACAATTGAAGGCCAATCGTTACCTGCTGTTTTTCAGCCTGTGGATCGTTGCGCAGTTCGTCATGCTGACCCTGGCGTCGAGCAAGCGCACCGTGTACCTGATGTCGATGACGCCAGCGGCGGCAGTGATTGCGGCCGAATATGCAGGCGTACTGTTCGACAGGTTGAAGGACCGTAACAGCGGGTTTGTCGGATGGATCGCCCGTCATCGTCAGGCATTGGCGGCCGGTATCCTGACCGTGGTGATCGCCAGCTACCTCGGTGCCGCGCAATGGGCACTGCCGAAGGCGGACAAGGAATTGTCGTTCCTGCCACTGACCGAACATATCCAGAGCCTGCAAGCCAGCGGACATCAGGTCGCGCTGTTCCAGGCCAACGAACGGGTCGGCGGCGCCAGCGTGTTCTACACCCAGAGCGTCCTCAAGGGCCTGGATACCGATGCGCAACTGAAGGATTTCCTCAGTGCCTCGCCTTCGAACATCGCGGTGATGTCGGGGGACAGCGAGCCCGCCGCCCCGTTGAAAGTCCTCAAGACCATGATGGTCGGGCGCCAGGCGTACTACTTCGTAGGCTATTGATACAGCGATGCACAAACGAAAAACCCGCCGGTGATGGCGGGTTTTTCATTTCAATCGCGACGCTTCAGAGAGTTGCCTCAGGCTGTGCACTGAACACCTGTCGCTCACGCTTGCTCAACACCGGCAACTCCAGACGCGCCCGTCCATAAAACGCCAGCGCCGTCAGCAAACACGCCAGCCAGACGAAGATACCGGCCCAGAACGTGTGGGACATGTAGTGCCAGCCCTGCAGGACGCGTGTGGTGCCGTAGACGAAACCGAGCAGCAGCGAGCCCCACAACAAGGCGCTGGAGAAGCGCCACTGATAACGCCGCGCGGCAAAATACAGCGCCAGCATGGTGAACCCGCCGGAGGCGTGTCCGCCCGGCCAGCAACGGCCGTCACCGGCTTCATGGAACAGCTGAAAATTGTTGTACCACTCGATGTGCGCCATCTTGCCGCCGTACAGCGTCGTCTCGATCGGGCAGTAAACGCTGGTGTGGGCCTTGAGGAAGTGAATCACCCCGGTGCACACCGCGAACGCCACCACCACAAACAGAAAATCCCGGCGATGGTCAGCGGCAAAGCGCAGCACAGGCGCCACTTTGCAGCGCTCGAGAAACCCGGCGAGGCCCGGGCGCTTCTGCGGATTGACCAACGGCCAGACCACCGACAGCATCGCACCGACCAAGGCAATTTCAGCAGTCCAGTTCGGAATGATCCGCGCCCACTTGTGGGTCAGCGTTTCAAAGAAGTGAATCTTGTCGAGGGGGAAGGTATTGGTCAGGGGATCGAACAGCAGATTACTGAAGGCGATGTCGATGTTCGTCATGTCGAACATCAGAAACACCACAGCAGCACAAAACAGCGGGATACCGAAGTTGTAAGCGTAAAAGCGAGCACTCATCGGGTGGACACCGTGCGCCAGTCGGAGGCCTCGATGAAACCGAGCATTTTCGGAGCCGCCGGGTTGGCCGCGGAAACGAACAGTGAGGAACCATAACCAAGGGTCGAGTTAGGTACCTTGAGGTCTTTTTCCAGCTGCGCCATGCATTCGCTGTGGGTGACCAGGATCAGGTTGCGCCCCGGGACCTTGTGCGCGAGCGCATCCTGCAACATGCGACCCTTGCAGCTGATCAGCCAGTCTTCGCCGGTCGTCGCGTGGTTGAACATGTAACCGGCGGTCTGCACGGTGCGGGTCATCGGGCTGTTGTAGATGTCGGCATGGTTCAGGCCCAGGTGTTCGAACTGTGCGCCGACGGCGACCGCGACACTGCGCGAACGGTCGGTGATGCCGTCATTGCCGCTCAGGCACGGCGCCGGGGAGTGATCGCAGCGCTCGACATGACGCACCAGCACGATCATGTCGCCCTTGGCCCAACCGGCCGCCAACGCCTGTGCACCGGCCACATTGCCGTGGGCCAGATCAGGCACCGCCGCCGGGGCCAGCAGCCACAGGGTCAATGGCACCACCAGCGCCAAGGTTGCCAGAACAACCCCGGTGTTCCGAAAACGGGCCAAACCGCTCAGGTCGATCGAGCGTTTGACGCCGAACAGACTCAGTCTCAATTCCACAAAAATCCGCCTCGCCAGTTCGCAGCACTGTCATTTGATCCGGCGAAGGTACAGAGGCCCCCGTGGGCAGCCAGTGAAAGTCATGTGAAAAAAGTCTTGGGATCCCTTGTTACAAATTCCGTCGGACAAAATCCTTTCAGCTCTCGGATTTGCGGCCGATACAGTCCTGCTAACACCCTTGCTGGCTCAAAAAAACAACAATCTTCCAGCCTGACCGACGATCAAGACGCACAACGTTTTCTGGAGGAATTGTGATGAATAGCTGGTTCGGCAACATCAGCGTGAACCTCAAACTGGGGCTGGGTTTCGGTCTCGTCCTGGCCCTGACCTGCATCCTTGCCCTGACCGGCTGGACCAGCCTCGGCGGCCTGATTGACCGCAGCAACTGGATGAGCGACATCACCCAGCTGAACGCCGGCCTGACCAAGCTGCGCGTGGTGCGCCTGCAATACATGCTGACCAACGGCGATGAAACCGCCGCGCAGAACGTGCAGACCACCCTCGACGGTTTCGCTGCACAGCAACAAGCGCTGATCGGCAAGTTCAAGAGCCCGGAGAACGTCAAGCTGCTCAAGGAGCAGGCGGCGACCATCGCCGAGTACCAGACGTCCCTGAACAAGATGCGCAACGCCTACCGCACCGGCAACACCGCGCGCGACACCATGGCCGCCAATGCCGAGACCGCGTACAACCTGATCGAGTCGATCAGCAACCGCGTGCAGCAAATGCCGCTGAGCGATACACGTTTCGAACAGTTCCAGGCCATCACCGAAGCCAAGGAAGCGTTCATCCTGGCGCGCTATGAAGTGCGCGGCTACACCGCCACCGCCAATGCCGACACCGAGCAGAAAGCCGTCGGTCAACTGGATGTGGCCATCGCCAGCCTGAAACAGCTGAGCGTGCATTTCTCCAGCACCCAGCAAGACACCCTGCGTCAGCTGGAAACAGCGCTGACCAACTACCGCAGTGCCTTGCAGGCGTTCAAGAACGCCAACAGCGAAGCGGTGCAGGCACGCAAGGAAATGACCGATCAGGGCGCCACCATCGTGACCCTGAGCGAGCAGATGTATCAGATCCAGCTCGATCGTCGTGACATGGAAAGCGCTCAAGCCCGCACCCTGCAACTGATCAGCACTCTGCTGGCGTTGCTGGTGGGCGTCATCGCGGCGTTCATCATCACCCGCCAGATCACCCGTCCGTTGCAGGAAACCATGGCCGTGGTCGAGCGGATCGCCAGCGGCGACCTGAGCCACAACGTGATCGTCACCCGCCGCGACGAACTCGGTGTGCTGCAACAAGGCATCGCGCGCATGGGCGTGACCCTGCGCGACCTGATCAGCGGCATCCGCGACGGCGTGACCCAGATCGCCAGCGCCGCTGAAGAGTTGTCGGCTGTCACCGAACAGACCAGCGCCGGCGTGAACAGCCAGAAGGTCGAGACCGATCAGGTGGCCACCGCCATGCACGAGATGACTGCCACCGTGCAGGAAGTCGCGCGCAACGCCGAAGAAGCCTCGCAAGCCGCGGCCGCCGCTGATGGCGAAGCCCGCGAAGGCGACAAAGTGGTGAACGAAGCCATCGCCCAGATCGAGCGTCTGGCCAGCGAAGTGGTGCGATCCACCGAAGCCATGAGCGTGCTGCAACAGGAAAGCGACAAGATCGGCAGCGTCATGGACGTGATCAAGGCCGTGGCCGAACAGACCAACCTGCTGGCCCTCAACGCCGCCATCGAAGCCGCCCGTGCCGGTGAAGCCGGTCGCGGTTTTGCCGTGGTCGCCGACGAAGTCCGTGGCCTGGCCCAGCGCACGCAGAAATCCACCGAAGAAATCGAAGGCCTGGTGGCCGGTCTGCAAAACGGCACGCAACAGGTGTCCGCCGTGATGAACAACAGCCGCGCCCTGACCGACAGCAGCGTCGCCCTGACCCGCAAGGCCGGTGACTCCCTGGAAAACATCACCCGCACGGTGTCGAACATCCAGTCGATGAACCAGCAGATCGCCGCAGCCGCCGAACAGCAAAGCGCCGTGGCCGAAGAAATCAGCCGCAGCATCATCAACGTCCGCGACGTGTCGGAGCAGACGGCAGCGGCGAGTGATGAGACGGCCAAGTCGAGTGTTGAACTGGCTCGGTTGGGTGGTCAGTTGCAGCAGATGGTGAGTCATTTCCGCGTGTAAGAACTGCACACGAAAGCCGATGTACAAAGAAGGGCAGCTGAAAAGCTGCCCTTCTTTTTTGTCCTGAAATGGCCATCTTCAGGAATTGGATGACGGGTTCTGAATCGCTATTACACACGGTTGGTCAGCGATGTTTAAGGACACGCCGTGATACGTCCCAAAGCCCACAAAACCTTGCGCCGTTGCCTACGGCTACGCCAGAATCCGCCGGCTTGTGCGCCTTGGGCTGGCTGCGTAATTTGATTGCGTCACTGATTTCCAGTGATCGAACTTAGCGGTTCGGCATGCGTTCACGGTTGTACACGTCCGATCCAGTCAGGCATTCGCCTGCACTTGATGGTGGCTGTGCGCATGGCATCTTCGGATGCGCCGGGTTGTGATGCTTACCGGGCCGCTAACTTGCGCACAGCTGCCTCCCTTTTGCTCAGCGGCGAAATGGGCGCAGCCTCATCAGAGGTAAGCATCTATGTTCAAGGTAACGCCAAACCCACCGCTCACCGAACCCACAACCCTCCCGGATCCAACATCCCCCTACGAATGCCCCGGCTCGAAACGCTTCAACGAAGCCGCCGAACGCGCCCTCGATTATCACCTGGGCCCACTCAGCGCCCACATCATGGCCGCGCCCTACAAACCCAACACCCTCTATCAGGCTCACCCCGAAGCCGACACCGAATCCCTGCTGGTGGACGCCAGCGAATCCCTCGGCTCCGCCACCGTCATGCTCAACAATCATGTGGCACTGGTCGAGGGCAGCCACCGCAAGACTCTGCAAGGCATCGCCCAGATCGTGATGATCGCCGAAATGGCCGTTAACCGTGCGCTGGACAAAGTGGTGCCGACTGATTGATACGTGATGTGGCGAGTGCGGTGCACTCGCCATTTTTTACACCCTGTAAAAAGCCCGCCGCCACACTGGTTTTAGTGTGGCGGCGGGCTTTTTGTGAACGTTTATCAGCCGCTGAGATTTTCTGAACGTGATGGCAGATCGAGCTCGACGCCACCCATGGCGCCGAATCGATTGCGTATCCGAGTACCTAACCCGCCAGCTCGGTCAACCGTAGCCAACGCGTTCTCCAGAATCTGCCGCGCTTCATCTTCCATGGAATGGCCGTTTTGGGCGGCAGCGATACGTAGTTGCTCTGTCATCTCCGACGGAAGGGGATAAGGAATCAAAACGGTTTCAGCTTCGTACTCATACACACGATCAGCCACCAACTCCGCAAATCGTGCCGCTGCGTGATCTTCACTGTCAGCATGCGAGTAGAGCTCATCAATCAGCGCCATTCGCCCTTGCAAGTCAGCATCGCTCTTTATCGAGTCATGACAGGCAGATAACAGTTTTTGAAAATCTGTTACCTGATCGCCGAGCTCACCAACCATCTGTGCGATATCAGCTCTGGAGGCATTGGGTTCCGTTGAATCGGACATATTGCGCTGCATGCTTTCGCCTTCAATCTTGTTCGAGGGCGAAATCTATCTCGGATGCTGTTCTGGGTTCAGCAGCTACTTCGTCACACTTTATTGCGCAGTGAATTGATGACTGAATCATCGATGCGCTGGTTCCCCCAAGAGCTACTCCCTCACCCCGCCCACTCTCGAAAGGGTGAGGGAGAAAGGGAGCTGATTCCCGTCGTTTACCGAGTCCCCCGCTGCCGCAACGCCGACGGCATGAAATACGAATCCTCCGGCACCGGTTGCGAGAAGTCGACGGTGGAGGCCTCTTCGTTATCCAGGTTCTGCACGTAGTACCGCCGGGCCTGCAAGTCGTGGAAGACGTCGAGTGCGCTCCAGGTGGTCGGCAGGTCGTAGAAGTTTTTCAGGTAGGCCATCGACACGCGCCACAACTCCCCTCGCCCGTCGTACTGGTCCACCAGTGCGGCACCCCAGCTGTCTTCGTCGAGGAACAGCACTCGCTTGGAATAGACATGCCGCGCGCCCGGCTTGAGTGTGCCTTCCACCACCCAGACGCGGTGCAGCTCGTAGCGGGTGTATTGCGGGTTGAGGTGGCCGGGGGTGAGCAGTTGGGCGTATTTCACGTCGGGGCTGCCGACTTTGTAGTTGTTGTAGGGGATGTAGATTTCCTGCTTGCCCTTGAGCTTCCAGTCGAAGCGGTCGGGCGAGCCGTTGAACAGGTCGGTGTCGTCGGCGGTGCGCAGGCCATCGGAGGAAGCGATCGGCGTGTCGTAGGCGAGGTTCGGCGCACGGCGGACGCGGCGTTGGCCGGCGTCATAGATCCAGGCCTGGCGCGGGTCCTTGAGCTGGTCCAGCGTTTCGTGAACCAGTGCGGCACCACCGGCCAGACGCGCCGGGCTTTTCACGAAGGCGAGGTAGTAGAACAGGATGTTTTTCAGGTCGGCGAACTGGCCGCCCGGGCGGTAGTAGTTGAAGAAGCCTTCCTGCTGCGAGGTCACCAGCGCGAAGCTGCCGTTGCGCTGCACCGGCGCTTCGGAAGCGCGACGGACCACGTAGATGCCGCGATAGCGGGTGATGTGGTTCCACAACACTTCGACGCCATCCTTGGGCACCGGAAACGGCACGCCGCCATAGGCATCGGCGAACCCGCTGCCGCCCTCCAGCAGTTTGGCCGAGGTCGCATTTTTCAGAGTGTTGTCATACAGCCATTGCGGCGCCGAGCCGGACCGGCGCGAGGGATAGACCAGCATCTGGAAGGTGTCGGGGTAGCTGCTGAACAGGGCGATCTGACCGGGGCTGAGATGAGCCTTGTACTGGTCGAGATTGGCCTTGGTGATGGTGAACAGCGGTTTGTCCGCCGCGTACGGATCGGGGTGATGCTGGCCAGGTTTGTAGCCGGTCGGCGCCTGGGTGATGCCGCCGGTCCAGGCCGGGATGGTGCCGGCAGCGTTGCCAGCGCGCTCGGCGCCCATGGGGGTCAGCGAGGTCTTCAGTTGTTCGGCCTGCTGGGGCGAGATGGCCGCCAGTGCGCTTGCGGCGGTTAGGCTCAAGAGCAACGCCAGTGTGGTCTTGGTCAGTCGTGATGCAGGAAACATGTTCGTTCTCCGAATTCAAAAAACCTGTGGACTCACAAGAAATACTTGAGGTTGAACCCGACGTTGTCGCGGTCGCGAATGCCGTTGTTCTGCCCGCCGCCCCAGAACTCGGTGTACTGCAGTTCGGCTTCGAGCTTGTTCTGGTAGTTGGCCTTGACCCCCAGCGTGTACGCCTTGCGCCCGTCGATGGCGTTGCCGGCCTGGTAGCTGTTGCCCTTGAAGTCGTCCTTGTAGACGACGTAAGGCGAGACGTTGATCCCGGCGTAGACATCGTTCCAGGTGCCGTTGAACATCACCGTGTAGCTGTAGGAATTGCGGTTGACCTGATCGTCGCGATCGCCGCCGGACACGTACGAAGTGTTGCCGGTGCCGGCGTAGTAACGGGTGCTGCCGTCGTAGGCGGTGTATTGCAGGCTGCTGCCGCGCAGGTGCTCGGAGGCCAGTTCGAAGATGCCGAACATCGAGTCGAACGACAGCGTCGGGCCGAAGTTGTAGATGCTGCCCAACGACGTGTTGAACGCTTCGACGCGCTCGGCGTTGTTGATCTGGCTGTCGAGGGTGACCATTTGCCCGCCGACGTTGATGGCCTTGCCGGACACCGCCGCCGCAGCGCCGTTGGCCAGATCGCCGATCAAATCGTTGGTGGCCGCGATGCCGATGGGCAGGTTCGGTCGATAGGCCAGCTCACCGAATACCGAGGCATTGCCCAGCGTGGTGTTGAAGCTGAAACCGTACATGCGGATGTCTTCGGCATACCGCCGATGAGCCTGGATGTTGCCCATCACATCGGCAGTCGCCAGCCCGTTGGCCAGGGCCCCGGCCTGACTGCCGGCGACACTGGAAAGCATGTTGGTCAGGGCATTCATGTCGATGCCCTTGTAGCCACCGAGGTCGGCGGCAATGGTCGGTTCCTTGGCGTGGTAGTTGACCATGTACAGGCCGAACTCGGTGCTGTTGAGTTCTTCGGCGATGTAGCGAAAGGCAAAGCCGAACTGGCCGTCGTTGCGTGCGTTGTAGTCCTTGCCGATGGACGCCACTTTCAGGGTGTTGCCGTAGGCCGGGGTCACGCCGTTGGCGTAGAGGCCGGTGGATTTCAACGCCGGGCCCAGCATCGGGTTGTTGCCCAGTGCGCTGTACAGGCCGATGACATTGCCGAACCCCGGCACCGGTGTATCGAGGGCAGTGCCGCTGAAGTTGTTGTAAGCGGTGTTGCCGCCGTCGGCGAACAGATCGGTCTGCGAGTAGAAGGTGCCGACCGGGTCGATGCGGGTTTCCTTCCAGTTGGTCTGGTAGAAGCTCTCCATCGTCAGGCTGTCGGTCAGGCCGATGTTGAAGCTGACCGCCTCCACCGGCATCAGCACTTCCTTGACCTCGGCACCGGGCAAGCGGTACTTGGCGGCGTCCACCGGGTTGGTGGTGTTGATCCCGCCGCGATAGAAAATCCCCTCGCCCCAGTTGAACACCTGACGCCCTACCCGCGCCGTCACCGGCATTTGCGCAACGTCCCAACTGCCGTGAACGTAGGCGTCAAGCATCTCGATCCGGCTGCCGGCGATGTCGCGGGTCTGGCTGGTGAAACGGTCGTCCTGGGGATAACTCTGGCTCGGCTGCGACGGGCTGTTGTTGTGGTAGTAGTCGTTGCGCTTGTCCATCAACTGGGTGTCGTAGAACGCCGTGCCGCGCAGGAACATCCCGTAGTTCTGGTAGTTGGCCTCCAGCTCCGAAGTGATCTTGTACACCTCGGAAACCAGCCCGGTGTCGAAATTGCGATTGCCGTCGTTGGTGTTGACGTCATCGTTGTTCTTGTCCCGGCCCTGAACCCGCCACAAGCGGCCATAGGACAGAGTCGTGTCGAGTGAGCCGGTGACCTGATTGTCCAGCACGCTGAACTCGGCGGCCTGCACCGCATCGACTGCGCAGAGTTGCAGCAGCCCTGCCAAACCGACACCGGGGAGCGCTACGCCAGACAGGCGCAATCGAGTGTTGATCATCTGTTCCTCCTTCCCTGTTCTTATTGTTGTGTGTTGCCGCGATGCTCAAGGCGCCAGTCCCGCGCTGACATAAATCCGGCTATGGGCGCCGAAATGGCCGAGCAGTTTGAGCAGTTGCCGGTTGAGCTCCGGATGGTCGAAATTCTCTTGCTGCAACTGATTGCCGGCACTGAAGTCGCTAGTGACCGGCGCCGTTTCCAGCCACTGGCCGATGGCTTCGTCGAAGGCGGCGGAGTCATCGACCGACTCGGCACTCACCACTTCGCGCAAATAGTCCACGGAGTACGGCGGGTAATGCGCGTCCCCGGCGGGATTGGCGTAAGCATCGAGCATCGGATGCGGCTGACCGGCGCGCAGCACGCGCCGCAGCCAGGTCGACTGGTATTTCTCGACTTCCATGTGGCGGGTCGCGACCCGTTCGATGGACGCCTGTTTGTCTTCCGCAAAACCGGCCAGCGCCTTGCCCTCCAGCAGCAGAAGGCTCGGCAGTTCGACGCCGGGCAACGGCTTGGCGTGATACGGCTGGGTCAGGTCCTGAACGTGGTGCAGGCCCCAGCCGAGAAAGCGATAACCCCAGTAGGAATGCCCCGTGGCAAACGCCAGTCGCGCCAGCCCCATGTATTGATACGCGCGCCAGTCCGGCCAGCTGCGTTCGAGAAATCCGGCAGCCGCATACACCACCGGGCTCTCATGGAAGAAGCCCATGTGAAACGGTGCCTGGGAGCTGTACTGGAAGCGTGCATCGCCAAACGGCTGCGGACCGAAGCCGTACAACGCGGCGACTTCACCGGGGTTGTCGCTGAACAGATTGATGTCATGACCGTAGTCCGGCTCATCGGCGGCGCTGGCCAACACGGCCAGGGGCGCGACTTTTTCGTGATCGGCCACGCGAATGAACCGCTGGCGATTCCACGGCGAAAGCGTCTGTTCGACCATCACCTGATCGGCTTGCAGATGCTCGCGCTCGGGCAGGTCCTTGCCCGGCAACGGCTGGATGACCATCGCCAGATGGATCAGCGGATTGATCCGCAGTGCAGTGAGGAAGTCGTGGCGCAGATTGTCGCTCGGCGCGGCGGGCAACCTGAGGTTGTCAGGGCGCGGCGGGTATTGCTTGAAGTGTTCACGGGCGAAGCGTTCCTGCTCATCGAGCAACGCGACGATGGCCGGGTATTGTTGTGAGAGAAACTGTTCCAGCGGTTCGACTTCAACGGGCGACGCATCGCGCAACGCCGGCAGATCCTGCAACGCCAGGTAGCTGCCCACCGTATGGTTCGACCAGCCCCACGCCGTGGGGGCCATTGCGCAAAGCAGCAGGAGGGAGATCAGCTTCATTGCTTCTGGTTCTTGTTATGTGTGCCGTGGGGATCGAGCCTAACAACCGACCCCGCCCCTGACACTGTCCGATCTCACCAGAAAAGTTCTCCGATAGCGCCACGTGCGCTGTTCCCTCAGGCCGGGTAACCAGTGATCTTGCGAATGCTCTGGTACAACGGCTTGAGCTGTCGGTACATGCGCAGATAGACGTCCCTGTACAGGCGCTCATAGATCTTTTGCGCCTCGGGTTGCGGCAGGAACACCGCGCCGACCCGGGTCATCGCCGCTATCGCCGAAGGGAAATCCGCGTGCAACCCCAGCCCCACCGCACAACAAATCGCCGCCCCCAGACCGGACGCTTCATAGACGTGCGGACGCTCCGCCGGCAGGCCGAAAATGTTCGCCGTCAGTTGCATCGCCGCATCACTTTGCGAGCCACCGCCAGCCACTCGTAAACGGGTGACGGAGATCTTCGAGCGCTTCTCGATTTTCTCCATGCCCTGGCGCAAGGCATACGCCAGGCCTTCGAGGATTGCCCGGTAGATATGCGCGCGGGTGTGCACGTCGCCGAAGCCGATCATCGCGCCTTTGGCTTCGACACCCGGTTCGCGAATGCCCGGTGACCAGTACGGCTGCAGCATCAATCCCATCGAGCCCGGCGGCACCGCCTCGACCAGCGCATCGAACAGTTGCTCGGGCTCGATGCCCTGCTCTTTGGCCTGCTGCATTTCCCGCAGGCCGAACTCGTTCTTGAACCAGCTGACCATCCAGTAGCCGCGATAAATCATCACCTCGCAGTTGTACTGATCCGGCACCGCCGACGGGTACGGCGGAATCAGCGGGACGATTTCCAGATAGCGCGAACGGGTGCTGGTGATGGTCGCGGTGGTGCCGTAAGACAGGCACACCGTACCCGAATCGACGACACCGGAACCGAGCACTTCACAGGCCTTGTCCGCCCCCGCCGCGATCAATGGCACGCCTTCGGGAATGCCGGTGTGAAGACTCGCTTCGGCGGTTATGTGGCCGAGGGTTTCACCGGGTTTGTGCAAGGTCGGCAGTTGCTCGGGACGCACCGCCAGCGCCTGCCATTTCCAGTCACGGGTTGCGGCCCAGCGCAGACGTTTGAAGTCGAACGGCAGATATCCGACGCAACAGCCCACAGAGTCGACGAAGCGCCCGCACAGGCGATGCGTGAGAAACCCGGAGAGCAGCAGAAATTTGTCGGTCGCCGCCCACACATCAGGCTGATGGCGAGCGATCCAGTTGGCCTCGGCCTGGGCGCGAAAGTAATCCACCGTGGCCTGCGCGCCGGCCAGTTTGAACAGCCAGCCCCACGGCCCCTTGATCCCGCCTTCGACTTGGCTCTGGCGCTGATCGAGCCAGAGAATCGCCGGGCGCAACGGCTTGCCCTGAGCATCGACATTGATCACCGTGCCGCGCTGGGTCGTGAGAGAAACCCCGGCAATCTGCGAACGATCGATACCGGTTTGCGCCCACACCTGCTGGCAGGCCTCGCCCAGTTTCGCCCAGTAATATTCCGGATCCTGTTCGGCCCAGCCCGGTTGCGTCGAGTAATAGGCCTGCAATTCAACCTTGCCCTTGCCGAGCAGATTGCCCTGCAAATCGAAGAGCAGCGCGCGCACGCTCTGGGTGCCATTGTCGATGGCCAGCAGGTAACGCTTGTTCGGGTGGTTGTCCATGGAGCTCTCTTCGAGGGGCATCACTGCGCGATTTCCGGCAGGCCGTGATGGCGTTGCCATAACGCCTGATAGCGTTGCTGTTCCTGTTGCCAGTGTTCGTCGTCCCAGCCAAGTCGTGGCTGGCAGAGTCGGCGAATGGCCGGGAAATAATCCGCGCCGCCATGGGGCAGCAACAGGCCGAGACGGGTGCGGCGCAGCAGCAGGTCATCCAGGTGCAGGACCATTTCCGCTTCGCAGGCAAAGGCCAGTTCGGCCCACAAGGTGTCGGTGGCGCCGACCGTTTCATGGCCCAGTTCGGCGAGCAATTGCGCCAGCCTCGGCAGGTCCCGGCCATGCCGTCCGGCCAGACGCCGCCACTGGCCAGGACTAAGGCTCGGAATTGTCAGTGGCGGCACGGTGGCAAATACCGGCGCGGCATCGTCATCAAAAGAACGGCCGAGCATGTCGGCGCAGGCCTTGAGCACCTCGATGGCTTGCGGACGGAACGTCGTGAGTTTGCCGCCGGCCAACGTGACGCAACCCGGCTCCTGCCACAGCACATGTTCACGGGTTTCGTTCGACGGTTTGTCCTGATGCTCACCCGCCGCACTGCCCACCACCGGGCGCACGCCGGACCAGGTCGAAAGTACGTCGGCGGCTGTCACTTCAGCGCCGGGAAACTGCTGTCGGCAGGCGGCCAGCAGATAGTCCAGTTCTTCACCGCTGATGCTCGCGCTCTGGTCCAGATTCTCGCGATGATCGAGGTCTGTGGTGCCCACCACCGTGGCGCCTTCCCACGGGAAAACGAACACCGGCCGCCGGTCCTGCTCGTGCATGAACGTAAAGGCCTGCGCCACTGGCAAGCGCCAGCCCGGCAGCAGCAAATGACTGCCGCGCAACGGACGCAACTGGCGCGGCGCCTCGGGTGGACGCAAGCGTTCGGCCCAGGCCCCGGTAGCCACCGCCAGCACACCACAACGCAGTTGCAGCGATGCACCGGCCTCGCAATCCTCGACCTGAACTCCGCTTACCCGCCCGTTTTCCCGCAACAGATGTTCGACGCGCATGCCGTTGAGCACCACCGCGCCATCAGCCCGCGCTTCGCTCAACACGCGCATCACCAGCCGTGCGTCATCGGTCAGCGCATCGACAAAACAGGTGCCGCCCAGCAGGTCGTTTTCTTTCACGCCCGGCGCCAGATAACGCAGTTGCTGCGCATCATGGAAACGATGATCCCGGCGCCCGGCCAATGCGTCATAGACCGACAACAAACCACCCAGCACCCGAGGCCCGGGGAAGCCGCCGCGATAGTGCGGCATCATGAAACTCATCGGCTCCACCAGCCCCGGCGCTTCGTCGAGCAGGCGCTGGCGTTCGCGCACCGAATCCCGGGTCAGCCGCCACTGGCCCTTGGCGATATAGCGCAAACCGCCATGGACCATTTTCGAGGATCGACTGGACGTGCCCCAGGCAAAATCACGCTGCTCCAGCAACAGGCAACGCCAGCCACGGCGTGCGGCTTCGCGCAGGATGCCGGCGCCGCTGATACCGCCGCCGATGACGATCAGATCCCAGGTTTCACCCGCCAACGTCGGCAGGACTTGCTCGCGCCATTCGGCGTTCCAGTCCGCGCTCATGGCGGTCACTCCTGCAACAGCGTGCCGGGGTTCAGGCGCCCGGCCGGGTCGAAGTGCCGGCTCAGCGCCTGCAGGGTGTCCATCGCCAGCGCGCCCTTTTCGCGCGGCAGGTACGGCGCGTGATCCTTGCCCACGCCGTGCTGGTGGCTGATGGTGCCGTGGTTGTCGACGATGGTCTGGCTGGCCGCGTGTTTGAGGGCCTTCCAGCGGGTCAGCGTCGCGGGATAGTCCGCCGCCGGGCGAAACACGTAAGTGGTGTAGATGCTCGAACCTTCGCCGTAGACGTGGGACAGATGGGTGAACACGTGCACGCGCTCTCCTTCCGCCGCCAAGGCATCCCGTAGGCTGTTTTCGATGAGATTGAGCAGGTTGTCGACGTTGCTCCAGTCGGTGGCGGTTTCCAGGGTGTCGACCATATAACCGGCGTTCCACAGGTTCTCCCGCAGATACGGAAAGCGAAAGCGGTTTTGCGCCCACTTTTTGCCGAGCAGCGTGCCGGTGAACACCCCGCCGAAGGCCTTCAGATGCTGACGGGCCTGGCTCAGGGACAACGCATTCTGCTTACGATTGCCGGTCACGCCGAAAGTCAGCAGGCATTTGCCTTGCCCGGCGCCGCGCAGGCTCAGGTATTTTTCCAGCCAGGCGATTTGTTGCGGATGGCCGGCCAGTGCAAGTTGGGTTTCGGTTTCCACCGCGTTGGACAAGCGCAGCATCGACAGCGGCACCCGCGCCTGGGCCAGTTGCTGAATGGCTTGCAGCGCCTTGCTCCAGCTGGGCAGAAACACGCCGTAGAAACGCTCATCGGCCGGCAACGCACTGACCCGCACCTTGACCTCGGAAATGATCCCGAAACGCCCCTCGCAACCCAGTACCACTTCGCGCAAGTCAGGACCCGCCGCCGAGGCCGGGAAGGTTGGAATCTGTAGCGGCCCGGCAAAGGTTTCCAGGGTTCCGCCGGCGAACAGTTGCTCGATCCGCCCATAACGCAACGACTGCTGGCCGCTGGAACGGCTGGCCACCCAACCGCCCAGCGTCGACAGCTCCCACGACTGTGGGAAGTGCCCCAGCGTGTAGCCTCGGGCGCGCAATTGGCTTTCCACCTGCGGACCACTGGCACCGGGGCCGAAAGTCGCCAGCAGGCTTTGTTCGTCGAGGTCGAGCAGACGATTCATCCGCGCCAGGGACACCGTCACCACCGGCCGCGCAGAGTCCGGCGGGTTGATGTGCCCGGCCACCGACGTGCCGCCGCCGTAGGGAATCAGGCACAGATCCTGCGCCTGGGCGAGCGCCAGCAACTGGCGAATGTGTTCGGCGGTTTCCGGGAATGCCACGGCGTCGGGATAGTTACCCAGCGCGCCTTCACGCAACGCCAGCCAGTCCGGCAGGCTCTGGCCCCGGGCATGCAGCAGACGGTCATGGGCATCGATGCTGTACAAGGCGTGTTCCGCCAGCCGAGAGACCGGCACCCGGGCCAACGCTGCTTCAAGCGTCGCGTCGGGCAGCGCGCGTCCCTCCCCCAGTCGCTCATGGAGAAAACTTGCGCCCCGGGCCGGCAGTTCGACCACCGTGGTTGCATCTCCCCAGCCGTTCCAGCGTCGCATGCGTGTGTCCTTCTGTGCAGTCTGATCAGTGAGATTTCAGGCCCTCATACTAGTCAGCCGGCCGAAAGTGTCACGGTCGCATCCGGCCAGTTCGAGTAGCCAATTGAGTCAAACGTCGCGCAAGCGTCAGCCATTTACTTTAGTCGTGGATTCAAATTACCTTTCAGGGCGCTCATCCGCCCGTGGCGGCCTCGATCAAGGGAATACGGTCATGCAATCGCTCGGCTTCACCTCCGTTCCGCCACTGCTCAAGTACCTGCGTCATGCCGAACATCTGGGACTGGCCATCGAGCCTGCGTTGGCGGCGGCGGGGTTGCAGGCGCAGCAGTTGAGCGACAACAGCCTGCGCCTGCCGGGGGAAACCCATGAACGGTTGCTCGACTACTTTTGCGAACACTCGGGCGACCCGCTGTTCGGTCTCAACGCGGCGAATTTCGTGCTGCCCAATTCCTGGAGCGTGCTGGGCTACATCACCATGAACTGCGCAACACTGGGCGACGCCATGAGCCGCATCATGCCGTTCGAGAAACTGGTGGGCGACATGGGCGTCAGCCGCGCCGAGATGCACGACAGCCACGTGCACCTGATCTGGAGCTGCCGCTTCGAACGCCCGCGGATTCGCCGGCATCTGGTGGAAAACGTGCTCGGCTCCTGGCTGCAATACGCACGCTGGATCGCCGACACCCAATTGTCGCCGGCCGCCGTGTGGCTGGAGCACTCACGCCCGGCGGACACGACGCTGGAACAGTACGAACAGTTTTTCGAATGCCCGGTGCTGTTCGATCAGCCGTATTCCGCGCTGATCGTGCCGTTACCGTATTTGCAGTTACCGCTGCGTCAGGCCGATGCGCATTTGCTGCGCACGCTGGAAGAGCACGCGCAGAGCCTGATGGCGACGCTGGAGGATGCGTCGCTGGAGCAGCGGGTCAAAAGCATCCTGCGCCAGTTGCTCAAGGAAGGTCTGCCGCGCAAGGAACAAGTGGCCGAGCATCTCGCGGTGTCCGTGCGCACGCTGCAACGCCAGTTGCATCAGGCCGGCACCTCGTATCAACAGATTCTCGATGACTTGCGCCAGGAGCTGGCCGAGCATTACCTGCTCAACAGCACCTTGCCGATTCAGGACATTGCGCAGTATCTGGGCTTCACCGAACCGCGCTCGTTTCACCGCACGTTCAAGAGCCGGCGCGGCATGCCGCCCGGTGAGTTTCGGCAGACTCACCGGGTATCGAACGACAGTTAGAGGCTGATCGCGTTGGTGAATACCAGGCGATTGCCGAACGGGTCGGCGATGGTCATGTCCTGGCTGCCCCACGGCATTGCCTGAATGCCCGGGTGCGAGAACTTGTAGTTCTTGGCGATCAACTGCTGCTGGAAGGCCTCCAGCTCATCGGTCTCGATCCGCAGGGCCGAACCCGGTGTTGCATCGCCATGATGCTCGGACAGGTGCAGCACACATTCACCCCGGGAGACTTGCAGATACAACGGGAAACCGGGTTCGAAACGATGCTGCCAATCGATCTTGAAACCGAGGAAGTCGACATAGAACTCCAAGGCCTTGGCTTCATCGAAAATCCGCAGGATCGGGGTGGTTTTGCCGAAGCTCATGGGGTGCTCCCTGACTGATTGGCCCCGCAGTGTAGCCGGGGTAGATGTCAGCAATTCGGCTCGGTGATGGCTTTCTTTAATCGCAATGTGCCATCACTGTGACGCAATCCGCGAAACTCAGTGAAAGTTGTCACGCAGATCACCTTCACGCGCCAGAAACCGCCCTGCCCTTTGCCCGTTGGCCTGCCCCTCGCGATAACTCAGCACGCCGTTGATCCACACGCCATCGATACCTTGCGCGGCCCGTTGCGGGTCGCTGAAGTCCGCCACGTCATGCACGGTTGCCGGGTCGAACAACACCAGATCCGCCCAGTGTCCTTCGCGAATCTCGCCGCGCTCCTTCAAGCCGAAACGCGCCGCCGACAGACCGGTCATCTTGTGCACGGCGGTGTGCAGCGGAAACAGGCCGACGTCGCGACTGAAATGGCCGAGCACCCGTGGGAAAGCGCCCCACAGGCGCGGATGGGGGAACGGGTCTTCCGGCAAGCCGTCGGAGCCAACCATCGTCAGCGGATGGGCGAGGATCCGGCGCACGTCTTTCTCGTCCATACCGTAATACACCGCACCCGCCGGTTGCAGGCGTCTGGCGGCATCGAGCAGTGGCATCGTCCATTCGGCCGCGATGGCAGTCAGGTCGCGACCGCTGACTTCCGGGTGCGGCGTCGACCAAGTGATGGTGATGCGGTGGGCGTCGGTGACCTGCTTCAGATCCAGCGTCGAAGAACTCGCCGCGTAGGGGTAGCAATCACAGCCGACCGGGTGGGTTTTCGCCGCTTCCTCCAGCGACGCGAGCAACTGCGGGCTGCGTCCCCAGTTGCCCACGCCGGCACACTTGAGGTGGGAAACGATCACCGGCGAACGGGCGTGGCGGCCGATGCGAAAGGCTTCGTCCATGGCCTCCAGTACCGGTTCGAATTCACTGCGCAGATGGGTGGTGTACACGGCGCCGAACGCGTTCAATTCTTCAGTCAGCTGCATGACTTCATCGGTGGACGCCGAGAACGCGCTCGCATACGCCAGACCTGTGGATAAACCAAGGGCGCCCGCCTCCAGGCTTTCACGCAACTGCTCGCGCATCGCGGCGATTTCATCGTCGGTCGCCGTGCGAAACAGGTCATCGAGGTGATTGCTGCGCAGCGCCGTGTGCCCCACCAGTGCCGCGACGTTCAGCGTGGTGTTGGCCGCTTCGACCGCCGCGCGGTAATCGCTGAAACGCGGATAAACGAACGCCGCCGCCGTGCCGAGCAGGTTCATCGGATCCGGTGGATCACCCTTGAGACTGACCGGGGCTGCACTGATCCCGCAGTTGCCGACGATCACCGTGGTCACGCCCTGGCTGAGCTTGGGCAGCATCTGCGGCTGGCGGATCACCACGGTGTCGTCGTGGGTGTGTACGTCGATGAAGCCCGGCGCCAGCACGCGGCCGGCGGCGTCGATCTCTTCGGTGGCACGGGCATCGCCCAGATCGCCGATGCGCGCGATGCGACCATCGAGGATTGCCACGTCAGCGGCGTAACCGGGAGTGTTGCTGCCGTCGATGACCAGGGCGTTGCGAATCAGTGTGTCGTACAGCATGTCAGTCTCCGGCGGCAGCGGCGTCAGTGTCTGCCTTTGATCAAATGGTGATCGAATCCCTGTTCGATCAGGTAGCACCAGGCTGCCTCGACTTCCTCGGGAATCACCTGCTCGGCCTGAAAGCCCAGCGAAGGGTAAACCATGATCCGGTGGATATCCCCGACCATTTCGTCGATCAGCCCCAGGACCCCGATCAGATTGCTGACCTCCCCCGGAAAACCGAACGACGGCGCATCCACCCAGGCCTCAAGCCCTGGCCATTGGACGGGCAAGGTCAACGCCACGCGCCGGATCGAATTCGGCTTGGTCAGGAAAGTCGCCCGGCGCACGTCCGGGAACAACTCCCTGGCAAACGCGATGTTCTCGGCGAAGTTGGTGGCACGGGATTCGAGGGTGAATTGATCCGGCGAAACACCTTGAATCATGGCCCGTTGCGCAAAAATATCGGCTTCGGTGCGCTCCCACAAATGCTTCGTCCAGTTGCCGGTGTTGCCGGTGAACAACAGATGTGGGGCGACGCCTTTTTTCAGCAACTGACAGGCGTAATCACAGACCCGCAGGTCGTAGGAGCCGCACACCACGATCAGCTCACAATCGTTGTGTTGGCGCCCTGCTCCGAGGAAATTCCACAGGACGGTCGCGTGTCGCAAGGTCGGCGTCATGAGCGTGCGAACCTCTGGGCAACCTGCCCGCTGATAAACAATCCACCGTCAGCATAGAGGTGTGTATCTACCCCGCCCTGGGAGATCGGGAGCGCCGTGAAATCTGCGTACGTCCGCAGTGCCCCGTGAGCGCTCAGCGTCGGATCGTCGCCGATACCGATGCATAGCGCGCCGCTACTGACCGCCGACTGCACACCGCTGACCGAGTCTTCGAAGACCAGGCATTCATCGCTCTGACGCTCCAGTCGCGCGGCGGCCAGACGATAGGGATCAGGAGCCGGTTTGCCACTGCGCACATCATCGCGGCAGATGATGCAGTCGAAAACCGACGTCAGGTCGTGTTGCTGCAGGACGTGGTCGACGCGCGCTCGCCAGCTGCTGGTCACCAGCGCCAGCGGCACGCGCCCGGTCAATCCGGCGATGAACGCAGCGACACCCGGCACCAGCGCGCAGATCGAAACCTCTTCGATGGCATCGACTTCCTGCTTGATGGTCACGCGCTGCTGCTCGTCAAACTGACCAAACAGGGCCTGCAGGGTGTAACCACCCGGGCGGCCGTGAATGTGATCGTCGATGAAGGCCTGATCGACCGTCACACCGTACTTGCGCGCCACCGTGGTCCAGGCTAGTTCGATGACCTGGCGCGACTGGATCAGCACGCCATCCATATCAAAGCAGACGGCTGTAAACGTTCGTTGTGTCATCGGTTGTACTTCGCATTTTCTGGTGAGCAATGAATGCCAGCACGGTCCCCATCAGGGCAAACAGCGCCATGACATACCAGGACCATTGTGGCTGCGTCTCGTACAGATACCCGGCAAAGGGTGTGGCCAAACCCATGGGCAAGGCAACCGCCAGCGAGTAATAGACGCCCTGGGTAAACACCTGGATGTCTGGCGGGGCATGGTCGCGAATGCAGCGCATGATCGCCGAGTGGTACGCCGCGAAACTCAAGGCGTGCAGGCATTGCCCCAACAGGATCACCGGCACCGCATCGCTGTCGGAAAACAGCGCCCAGCGCGCCGCTGCGCAGACACTGGAAAACATCACGATGGACAACGGCGAACAGAACGACAGGACTTTGTTGGAGAACGCGAAATAGGTGATTTCCGCGATCACGGCCACTGACCAGAACACCCCGATGGCGGTTGAAGAGTAGCCCTTCACGCCCCAGCCGATCGACGCCGTGGAAAAGTACAGGGTGTGACTCAGTTGAATGAAACTGGCGGCGGCAATCGCGATCAGCAGGCCCTTTTGGGCGAACAGCGCCTTCCAGTCGGGGCGCTTCGTCGCACGCTCGGGTGGTTGCAGAGGCGCCAGCGTGACCTGACGCTTCAGCCACAAGCACGCCAGCGCGGTGAGCAACATGCACGCGGCAATCACCACCGGCACCCACGACTGGCTGTACTGCGCAAACAACAGGCCGCCGAGGGTCGATGTCAGGATAAAGGCCGAAGAGCCCACCGCGCGAACCCAGCCATAGTTCTGCAGGGCTTGCTTGTCACGCTTGAGCAGATAGGACTCGGACAGCGGCAACACCACCATCCACAGCCCGCCAAACAGAATGCTCAGGCACACGAATCCCCACAGGTGCACCGGCATGAAATAGAACAGCAACGTACACAACGCTGCCGAGAAACCGAGAAAAGCCGCGAGCCGCAGTTGGTCCACGCGCCAGTCGGCCACGTAGGTGATCAACACTCCGGTCACCACCTGGGGCCAATAGACCGCCGCGATCAGCAGACCAATCTGGCTGGCGCTGAAACCCAGCGAATTCAGCCAGGTCGGCCAGAACGGATAGATGATCCCTTCTGCCGCAAAGAACCCGAAAAAGATCAGATACATGAATCAACCATACGCTCGATACTCCTGAGCAGGGCTCCAGCGGAGCCCTGTAACCATCCTTGCGTTATTCGAAGCGTTGCTGGGTGAAGCTGTTTTTGCCTTTGCGCCAGACAATCAGCGACTCACTCATCACCACCAGATCGACCATCCCTTCTTTCAACGCATCCAGCGCATCCTGAGGCGAACACACGATCGGCTCTTCATGGCGATTGAACGAGGTGTTGATCAACGCCGCCTGACCGGTCCGCTCATGCCAGGCATTCAACAGACGATGCATGAACGCATCACGCTCAGGGCGAATGATCTGCGGCCGCGCCGTACCATCAATGTGCACGACTGCCGGACTGGCTTCGCTGAACTGCGGATGACAATCGTAGGTCATGGTCATGGTGTCTGCCGCCACTTGATCCTCATCCCAGCCGACGTAGCAGGCCGCGGCCTGTTCGATGGCGGTGACCGGGCCGAACGGCATGAACTCGGTGCGGTGCATGCGTTTGTTCAGCCAGTCGTTCACTTCGCCATCCTGCGCGTGATAGACGATGCTGCGGTTGCACAGTGAACGCGGGCCGAACTCCATCTTGCCCTTGAACATGCCCAGCACCTGGTTTTCCATCAGTGCGTCGGTCAGCACATCGATGATGTTCGACGGGGTGTGGTAACCGAGCTCGGGATAGTCGCGATGGATCAGGTTGATGTTCTGCGAAACGCTGCGCGAGTCCGGGCCGAGGGTCATTACCGGGTTCTTGAAGCGGGTGCCATTCTCCAGGTACGCCGCCCCGACGGCCGCCGCCAGCGCCAGCCCGCCATCGCCCATGCACGGCAGCACGTAGACGTTTTTCACCCCGGGAATCTCGCGCAGGCGCTGGTTGAGTTTCACGTTGCCAAACACACCGCCGGCCAGGCACAGGTTGGTGCTGCCGCGTTGTTCCAGATGATGTTTGACGACCGCCACCAGCAAGTCTTCGGAGTGGCGCTGCACGGCGGCGGCGATGTCCTCGGGGGTTTCCCGGGAGAACAGGGTTTCCAGTGATTCGCTGTAGTTGTTGTAGGACGGCACGAACAGGTCGCCGCAACTCGCCTTGATGCGCCCGTCTTCGAAACGGATCATCTGCTGCATCACCCCCAGCAACTTCTGCGGGTCGCCGAACGCGGCCAAGCCCGTGACCTTGCCTTCATGCCGGTTGGGTTTGTAGCCCAGCAAGTGGGTGATCCGGCCGTAGAAGTAACCCAGGCTGTCGATGCTGGTTTCGCGCTGCAGCACCGTGGTTTCGGTCGGGCTGTACCAGGTCACAGTCAGGGACTGGAAGTCGCCGCGTCCGTCACAGGTCAGGGTCAAGGCTTCATCGAACGGCGAGCAGACATAGGCACCAAGGGCATGGCACTCGTGGTGATCGATGTAGTAAGCCTTGCCGAGCAAGCCATTGGCAGCGATGTACTGGTCGAATTCGGCGCGCTTCTCTTTGTCGTTGCGGACTTCATCGGTGACACGCTGGCGGAACTGCGTCAGGCCTTCGGGGTTGTTCCGGACCTCTTCGACGATCCGGTCGAAATACAGCTCCAGGTGTTTATCGGCGTTGAAACCGGCATTCCATCCGTAAGCCACGTAGTCGACATCTTCCAGCGACACGCCAGCCTGGCTCAACACAAACTCGATGGATTTGGCGGGCCAGATCTTGTGGTCCTTGATGCGGGTGAAACGCTCTTCGCTGACTGCCGAGAGAATCTGACCATCGCGTACCAGGCAAGCGCCCGACAAATCGTTATTGGTAATGCCCAAAATGACCATAACTACTCCTTGTTCTTGCCAATTTCGCGGATGAGTTTGCCCGTGACCGAAGAGCGCAATGCTCCGGCCAGGGCGCTTGGCGCCGTGTCATGAACCGTGAGGAGGCGAAATCGTCTGGTTCGCCCGGGATATGCCTTTACGAGCAGGCAGCAGAGGTGCGTATTGCCATCGCAAATTCCTTTTTGCAGAAAAATTCCACGGGCGTTACCCACCGACCTGGCCTCATGGCCAGACAACCAGTGGGTGCCCGCTATCCTACAAACCGGCCAGCTGCCTTGGCCATGTCTGTGCGGGGATCAGACTAGTAGGAAATGTCTGAACGTTTCGATGAGCCTCGATGCCCTGTCCTTCTTTTCCGGGGCATAAAAAAACCTGTGGGAGCCGGTTGGCTCCCACAGGTTCAAGTGCGGTGTGTGGACTCACACCATTTCGTTACGAATCCATTCAACCACCGAAGTACGCTTCGGCGCCCAGCCCAGCAATTCGCGGGCGTGTTTGCCGCGTACCCGGCTGTTGGAGCCCAGGCCGTAGTTGGCCATTTCGTAGCCCCACTCGGCTTCGGCGTCTTTCAGCGGCCAGTCTTGCGGCTCGCCCAGATTCAGGGCTGCGGCCATGGCGGTGGTCATGTCGATGAACGACGCTTCGCCGCTTTCGACGAAGTAGAAGGTGCCCGGTACGTTTTTGGTCAGGGCCAGCAGGTACAGCGACACCACGTCTTCGATGTGCACGTTGGACCAGATGTTCTGACCGGTGCCGACGTGACGCACCACGCCGTTTTTGCGCGCCTGTTTCAGCAGGCGCGGCAGTTGCACGCTGTCACGGTTAACGCCCAGGCTGTGGCCGTAGATCAGAGTGTTGCAGATGACGGCCGAGTTCACGCCGTCCTTCGCTGCGGCGAGGATCAGATTGTCGATGGCCACTCGTGCAGCCTTGTCGACGGTCGGCTCCGGCAGGTTGTCTTCGAAGTAGATGACGTCGCTGGATTTGCCGCCCGAGGCATCGCCGACGATGCTCGAACCGCTGGTGTGCAGGAACACTTTGTTCGAGCCGCGCAGGGCATCGAGCAAGGCTTCGACGGCGCCGCGATGGTCGCTGCTGGCGGCGTTGATCACGGCGTCGGCGGCGCGGGCCTGTTCGGCCAGCAGTGCCTTGTCGTCGAGGGTGCCGATCACCGGGGTGATGCCCAGTGCTTTCAGCTCATTGGCCTGTTCGGTGCTGCGCACCAGACCGGTGACGGTGTGGCCGGCCTGGACCAGACCGGTGGCGATGGAGCCGCCGATAAAACCGGCAGCGCCGGTGACGAATACGTTCATGGAGAAACTCCCTGCGTGAATAAGTGATGGAGCGAGTATCGACCGCCGGGCCCGGTGGAAAAACCCGCCCACAACCAAATCACTGTTGCGCAGGGGTCACGAATCAGCCTTTGAAATCGGCGCTGGCGTAAGCCGCCAGTTTGCTCTGGATGAAATCCAGGAAGCACTGGATGCGCAGCGCCAGCTGCGAGTTGCGGTAGTACACCGCGTTGATCGGCTGGCGATAACCGCTGTTGAATTCCGCCAGCAGCACCTTGAGGCGCCCGGCGCGAATGTCGTCGATGGTCATGAAATGCGAGAGGCAAGCAATGCCCTGGCCTTCCAGCGCCAGATGGCGAACCGTTTCGCCGCTGGAGGCGCTGATCGCCGGGGTGATCGGCCAGCGGTCACCGTGCACATAGCGCAGCGGCCATTGGTTGAGGCCTTCGTTCTGGGTGAAGCCGAGCAAGGTGTGTTCGCTCAGATCGGCGACCTGGAGCGGCGCACCGTGTTTTTCCAGATACGCAGGACTGGCGACGATCAGCAGCGGACTGCAGCCGAGCGACCGGGCATGCAACGTTGAATCGGCTAGGGTGCCGATGCGGATGGCGACGTCGGTGCTTTGTTCCAGCAGGTCAATGATCAGGTCATTGCTGTTGAGTTCGAGCTGGATGTCCGGGTACAGCCGCCGAAATTCGTCGATGTACGGCACGATGGCGTGGAGCATGAACGGCGAGGCGGCGTTGATGCGCAGTCGCCCCGATGGCGTCTGTTGACGTGAAGACAGGCGTTCTTCAAGTTGATCCATCTGGTCGAGGATCAGCTTGGCCTGTTCGAAGAAATACTTGCCTTCTTCGGTCAGGTCCATGCGCCGTGTGGTGCGGTTGATCAGCGTGGTGTCGAGCTTGGCTTCCAGCCGCGACAGCGTGCGGCTGACCGCCGACGGCGTCTGTCCGACCTGCTCGGCGGCGGCGGAAATCGAACCGCATTCGATCACGCAGACGAAAATCTGCAACTCATCGGATCTGGCTTTCACGGGGGTCCTCGAATCGAAAGGCCTGCTGCACAGGCTCAGGCCTTCGATAGTAGCCGAGCGTCAGGCCTTGAGGCCAAACACCTCGGTCAGATGCTGCTCGTAACGCGACACATCCGCCTCGATGTTCGGGCGTTTCATCACGTCCACACAGAGGAACGTCGGCAGGCCGGTCATGCCGAGGAACTCGTTGGCCTTGTGGAACGGGAAGTACACGGCGTCCACGCCTTTGGCTTCGAAGAAGTCGGTCGGATCATCGAACGCCTGTTGCGGCGCGTTCCAGGTCAGCGACAGCATGTATTGCTTGCCCTGGATCAGGCCGCCGCTGCCGTACTTCTGCGACGAGTCGGAACGGGTGCGACCGTCGCTGGCGTACAGACTGCCGTGGCCTTCGGTGAAGACTTCGTCGATGTACTTTTTCACGGTCCACGGCGCGCCCATCCACCAGCCCGGCATCTGATAAATGATCACGTCGGCCCAGAGGAATTTGGCGACTTCTTCGGCAATGTCGTAACCCTCGTCAATGAAGGTGGTCTTGACGTCGACACCGCCGCGATCCAGCACGCTCAGCGCCGCTTCGTGCAGGGTGGTGTTGTAGCGACCGTCGGAGTGGGCGAATTTTTTACCGCCGTTGAGCAACAGCACTTTTTTCATGGGACAGCCTCGATCGGATGCCGATGCACAGCGCAGAGCGCCGGATGGACAAGGGGAGAAATTGGATGGCGGCAGATTAACGATGCGCCTCGCGCGGAATAAGCATCGGTTGCGCAAAATTCATTTGAGTAAAACGCACGAATCGATTGCCGATTGTTGCCGTAGGATTGGCCGCCATCTGAATCTGAGGAGTTTTTTGCGATGAGCGAACGCCAGGGCTTCATCCTGCACGCCAAGACCCGCCCGGAAAAAGCCGAGGCCTTCGAAGCGTTTTTCCGCGCCTACGTCGAGCCGAGCCGCGCCGAACCCGGCTGCATCGAGTACCACATGCTGCGGGACAAGGAAGACCCGACCCTGTTCATCTTCTACGAGATCTGGGAAAGCCAGGCGCATCTGGACGTGCACTCGAACCTGCCGCACATGCAGCAATTCCTGGCCCAGCGCATGGAGTATCTGGAGCGGGATTTCGACATCCGCCCGATTGAAATGCTCAGCGATTCGTCCGCTAGCCGCTGATCAACAGATGGGCGCCGAGCGCGCCCAGACCGATGAAGAACACCCGCTTGAACAGCACGGCGCTGATGCGCTGGCGCAGCCATTGCCCGAGCAGCATGCCGAGCATCGCCGGGATCAGCGCCAGCAGCGAAGCACTCAGTTCCGCGCCGCCCAGTGAGCCGCGCCAGAGCAATCCACCGGCCAGCGCCAGGGTCGACACGGTGAAGGACAGGCCCAGCGCCTGCACCAGTTCATCGCGGCTCAAACCCAAGGCCTGCATGTACGGGACGGCGGGAATCACGAACACGCCAGTGGTCGAAGTGATGACGCCGGTGATCACCCCACACAGCGGCCCCAGCCATGGTTCATGGCGGCGACTGACACTCAGCGTCGGCAGAAACAATCCGCTCAACGCATAAAGCAACAACGCCGCGCCGAGCCCGCGCACCACCCAATGCCCGCCCGCCATGCCGATCCACAACGTGCCGATGGCCGTGCCGAAAAAGATCGCCAGCAGCATCGGCCACAAGCGTTTTACCAGCCCGCGCAAATGCCCGCCGAACGCCAGTTGCCAGAGGTTGGTCAAGGTTGCCGGAATGATCAGCAACGCCGCAGCCTGCGACGGCACCATAGCCAGACCTAGCAGGCCCATGGCGACGGTGGGCAGACCGAGGCCGATCACGCCTTTCACCAGACCGGCGAGGACGAAAGTCATCAGCACCAGCAAAGACAGGGCCAGACCGAGGTTTTGATAAAAATCTGCGAGTGCGTTCATGGCGATACTGTGCGCTTGCGCGGATGAACTGAAAATCTGTCATACACTGAGGCAGCCTCTCTTTCAGCAAGAGTCACCCGCCATGCACTTCGACCTCACCGACCTGCGCCTGTACCTGCACATTATCGACAGCGGCAACATCACCGCCGGCGCTGCACGCAGTCATCTTTCGCTGGCGGCGGCCAGTGCGCGGATCCGGGCGATGGAAGCTTCACTGGGCACCGAGTTTCTTGAACGCGGGCGCCGTGGCGTTACGCCGACACCGGCCGGCAAAGCTTTGGCGCAACATGCGCGGGTGTTGCTGCAACAGGCCGAACGTCTGAAACAGGATCTGGCCGAATACGCCCGGGGCGTCAAAGGTCAGGTGCGTCTGCTGTGCAACACCACGGCACTCAGCGAATACCTGCCGGAAGTGCTGGCGGATTTCCTGCGTGGGCATCCCAATCTCGACATCGATCTGCAGGAGTTGCCCAGCTCCCGCATCACCCATGCCTTGCGCCAGGGGGCGGCGGATCTGGGCATTGTGTCCGACGCGATCGACACCACCGACTTGCAGACCCGAGCCTTTCGCGATGATCCACTGGTGCTGATTCTGCCGCTGGAACATCCGCTGTCTGACGCGACTGAAATCAGCTTCAGCGACGCCCTGCGCCATGACTTCGTCGGTCTGCATGCCGACAGCGCATTGGCGGTGTATCTGGAAGAACAAGCGCTGCACAGCGGCTCACGAATGCAGATCCGCATCCGCGCTGATGGCTTCGACGGTGTGATGCGCATGGTGGCCCGAGGTGCTGGTCTGGGCATAGTGCCGCTGGCGGCGGTCCAGCGTGCCGCGCCGCGAACCCTCAAGACTGTGCCTATGAGTGAAACGTGGGCCACGCGCAAACTGTTGCTGTGTGCCCGGGACTTCTCCACGTTGCCACCCTATGCCACAGCCTTGTTGCGAGCTTTGGCACTCCCCGAGGATTGATCTTTTCATCCGCAAAATAAGCACAAGGAATAGCTTGCAAGGTACGTATACATACGTACTATATCGCCAGAGCGAACGTGTTGCCCGATACCCGTTTTCGCACAACGACAACGGACAAGGAAGAACGGATCGGCTCCATTAAACCTACATGGAATGAGGTGACGCGATGGTTGATTCAACGGAGTTTCGTAATGCAATGGCGATGCTGGGGAGTGCCGTCACCATCGTCACGACCGATGGCCCTGCGGGGCGTTTCGGCTTTACCGCGTCGGCGGTGTGCAGCGTGACGGATTCACCGCCTACGCTGCTGGTGTGCGTCAATCGCTCGTCGTCCAATCACGAGCATTTCAAGACCAATGGCGTGCTGTGCGTGAACGTCCTGACCGGCGATCACCAGTCGACCTCCGGGGCATTCGCCAATCGGCAGTTGAGCATGCAGGAGCGTTTTTCCAGCGTGAACTGCCAGACATTGAAGACCGGTTCGCCAGTGATCGAAGAAGCGCTGGTCAGTCTCGATTGCCGGGTCAGCAAGGTCGACGAGGTCGGCACCCACAGCATCTTCTACTGTGAAATCCTCGAACTGCAGCAACACAGCGAGGCCACGGAAGGCCTGGTCTATTTCAACCGCAGTTACTACCGTCTGAACGACGAACTGCGCCTGGCACCCGAGCAGTGATCCAGACACCCGCCGGCCTCGGCTGACGCCAGCCGGCGGGTCATGACAGGGATGTAACCATGCTATTCAATGAAGACAACTTCGCGGATATCGACCTGAACCTGATCATCATTTTTCTGGTGCTGTTCCGCGAACGCAGCGTGTCACGCACGGCCGAGCGCCTGCACGTCAAACAACCCGCCATCAGCGGATCGCTGGCACGGCTGCGCAAGCGGTTCGATGATCCGCTGTTTCTGCGTTCATCCCGAACCATGCGCCCGACCTCGAAAGCCGAGGAACTGGCGCAGGCCCTGACGCCGGCAATCAAGCAGATCGAAGCGGTGATCCGGCTCTGAAAAACCGGCGAAAAAAAACCTGCGGGGGTTCGCTCCCGCAGGTTTTTTTTGTCAGGCCGATTTGCGCGCCTGAGCGTACTCGACCCGGGCCCAGAACGCCGGCAGGAAGCACTCGCTGACCAGCAGCGCCGAGCCATTGCGGGTGAAGCGCGAACGCCGGGCCAGCAGACGTCTGGCCTGCGGCGCGTAGCGCTGGGACAGCGCCGCCAACGGTGCGCCGGGGGGCAGCAAGGCGCACTGGAAGGGCTCGCGTAGCGTCTGCTCCGACGTGTAGAGAATCTCGGCCAGCGGTCGACGACCGTAGCCGTTCAGATCCGCCCAGTCGCCGTTCAGCGCCGGCATGCTGGTCAGGCTGCGCGCGGTGACGCAGGCCTCGCCATCCAGTTTCATGACCACCTCGCGCACCCAGCCGATGGTCATCGGCGGCACGTTCAGCGCTTGCGCTTCTTCTGGATTGAGCGGGCCATGGGACTGCTCGACCACTTCGATTGAATAGTCGCCCATGGCTTTCAGACGCGGGGTCAAGGCCCCGGGCAAAAACAGCCAGTGATGCTCGGAGCCGGTCAAATCCGACAGGGGTCGCGACGACCAGTAATGACTTGTATCCATACCCGCACACACCTTCCTGGTGATGGTGAATTGATTGGTTGCCGTGGAAGGCCAACCCTTCACCGGCGGTGTCTGTCACTCGGTTCCGTTTTCTTCGGTCACTTCGTGTTTGCTGATGACGCTGATGGTCTGTTCATCGGTCTTGACCGCCGACAACAGCGAATCGAGCAGGCCAGGGAAACGCACGTCCATGTCTTCACGACGCAAGGACAGCAGGTTTTCCCGACCGTAGGGGCGTTGCCAAATCAGACCGCTGTCGCGCAGGACCCGCCAGTGGTGGGTCATGGTCGACTTCGATGCGCCCTTGAGGATCCGGCCGCATGGATGTTCCTGGCCATCGGACAACACTTTCAACACGGTCAGGCGTAGCGGGCTTCCCAATGCGTTCAGCACATTTTCCAGAAGGATCTGATCCTGATTGGGATGATTCGGGACGTTCATAGGTAGGTACCCTTGATGATATAGGCGGGAAAAATCCGTCTTGTATTCGTCTATACGAGAACAGTAAGACTATACACAAGATGTTTTTTTCCCGCGACAGCCGCCCCGAAGGCGGCGTCCCGGAAAACACTACAGAGCACTGCTCTGTGCCGTCTCCAGCGCGGGTGCCTGGAACCCGCCGCCCAGCGCTGCCATCAACGAAACCGAACTGTCGATGTGCTTGCTGTTGAGGAAGGCCAGGCGCATTTCGTCCTGAATCAATTGTTGCTCGATATTCAGCGCGTCGAGGAACGTGTCCTCCCCGGCCTTGTAGCGCGACTGCGACAGATCGTAAGACGACTGCGCAATCGAACAGGCATCGCGCTGCACAACAATTTGCTGCTCGAAAGAACGCAACTGCGTCACCGAAATCGCCACCTCGTGCAGGGCCGAATTCAACACCCGGTTGTACTGCGCGATGGAGCTGTCGAGTTCGGCGTTGCCGGCCTTCAGATCCGAGCGCAGGCGTCCGGCATCGAAGATCGGCAGCGACACCGTCGGTGCCACATTCCAGAATTTGCTGACCCCGGCGAACATCGCATCACCGGTCAAGGCATGTGAACCCGCCGCCGCCGCCAGATTGATGTTCGGGTAGAACGTGGTCTTCACCGCCTCGACGTTTTTGGTCTCGGCCTCCACCCGCCAACGCGCAGCGACGATGTCCGGACGACGACCGAGCAACTGGGCCGGCAACTGCGCCGGCAATGCCACCACACTGGCCTGCAGAGTCGATGGCCGCTCAAGCGTGTGTGCACGATCGACGCCCTTGCCGATCAGCGCCGACAATTGCAGCCGGGCGATTTCGATGTCTTCGTTGGCGCCGATCAGGGTCGATTCCGAACGTGCCTTGAGGCTCTGCACCTGCTTGAGTTGCGACAGGTTGTCGAGCCCCGAGCCGTAGCGCGAATCCGTCAGTTCCACCAGTTTGCTCAAGCGTTCCAGATCGCGCTGATTCAGCTCCGACACCTGCCATGCGTACGCCAGCTGGTTGTAGGCCTTGGCCACGTTGACCGCCAGAATCAGCCGCGACGATTGCAGGTCGACTTCCGCCGCTCGTGCACTGTTGAGTGCCGATTCCCAGGCGGCACGCTGGCCGCCCCAGAGGTCGAAGGTGTAGCTGAAGTTCACTGCCAGATTGCGTGCGGTGAAGTACTTCTCACCTTCGCCGCTGTAGTCCTCGAAGCGCGACAGCCGGCCGCGAGTGACACCCGCCGACGCGTCCATTTCCGGGTAGCGCTCGGCATCGCGCAGATCGAGAAATGCGTTGGCCTTGGCGACCCGGGCAGCGACTTCCTGCAAGTCCGGGTTGCTGGCATACGCCTCTTCGATCAACGCGCCGAGACGTGGATCGCCCAGCGATGTCCACCAATCCGCACGCGGCCATTGGGCCGGCGGCAACTTGTCTTTCAGGCTGTCGGACGGCGCATCGCCGACCGCCAGCAGTTTGCCCTGATGATCGATCCCGGCGTAGTTCACACAACCCGCCGCCAACAGGATGGCCGCCGCCAGGGGCGCCAGCATCAAACGTGTAATCGAATACATGTCACGTCCTCACAGGATGGGTTGCGGCACACCGGCCGGTTCGGCTTCGGGTGCGTGGCTCGGTTGCTTGATCGAACTGAGCAGCGTGTACACCGACGGCAGAATGAACAGGGTGAACAAGGTGCCGATCAGCATCCCCACCACAATCACCAGGCCCAGGCCGAAGCGGCTGTTGGCGCCGGCACCGCTGGCGAACAACAGCGGCGCGAGGCCGACCACCATCGCCGCAGTGGTCATCAGGATCGGTCGCAGACGCACCTGCGCGGCGTGCTGGATCGCTTGCACGCGGTCCATGCCTTGCTGGCGCTGCAACTCGTTGGCGAACGCGACCATCAGGATCCCGTGTTTACTGATCAGACCGATCAGCGTGATCAGGCCGATCTGGGTGTAGATGTTCATCGAAGTCATGCCCAGCGCCAGCGGCACCAGGGCCCCGCAGATCGACAGCGGCACGCTGATCAGAATGATGAACGGGTCGCGGAAGCTCTCGTATTGCACGCTCAGCACCAGGTAGATGATCACCAGAGCCAGGCCGAAAGTGAACGCCAGGCTGTTGCCTTCCTGCACGTATTGGCGGGCGTCGGACTGCCAGTCGAAACTGAAGCCGGCCGGGAAACCTTCCGATTGTTTTTGCAGGAAGCCCACCGCATCACCCAGGGTCACGCCCGGTGCCGGAATGGCCTGGAACGTGGCGGAGTTCTGCTGGTTGAACTGGGTCAGGCGATTCGGCTCGACCTTGACGCTGAGGGTGGCCAGTGTCGACAGCGGCACCGGGTTGCCCTTCTGATCCTTCACGTAATACAGCTTCAGGGTTTCCGGGGTCAGGCGGTCCGCCGACACCGACTGCGGGATCACGTCATAGGAACGGCCATGGAACGAGAACCGGTTGACGTACTTCTCGCCAATCAGGCTGTTGAGCGTCTCGCCGATGTCCTGCATGCGGATGCCCAGGGCGTTGGCCTTGGCCCGGTCAACCTGGATTTCCACAACCGGGTTGTTGAAGTCCAGATCGCTGTCGACCACCGCGAACAGACCACTGGCCTGCGCGGCTTGCTTGAGCTGATCCATCACGTTGTACAGCGCCAGATAATCCTGATCGCTGCGGATTACCATCTGCACCGGCAGACCACCGGTAGAGCCCGGCAGCGGCGGCATCTGGAACACGAAAATGCTCGTGCCTTCGATCTGGTTCACCCGCGCCTGCAAGTCAGGCTGGATGGTGTTGGCATCGCGACCGCGCTTTTCCCAATCCACCAGGTTGATCCCGCCGACGCTGTTGGACAGACCGTCGGAACCGTTCGCCACCCAGTTGCTGTAGCCCTCGGGGATTTCGTTGAAGGTCTTGTACAGCTCGTGAGCGTAGGCTTCGAGGTAGTTCAAGTTGGCGTGTTGCGGTGCCTTGATCGCGGTCAGCAGGATGTTCTGGTCTTCCAGCGGCGCCAGTTCGGTCTGCGCCGAGCGATAGAGGAACGGCAGGCTGAAGAAAATCACCAGCGCCACGCTCAGGCTGATCCAGCGCCGTGCCAGCGAGCCGCCCAACAGCGCGCCATAACGACGGGACAGGTACTGGAAGAAACGATCCGCCTTGACCGCCATGAAGCCTTCGCTGGTTTTCGCGTCCAGCAGACGGGTACTCATGATCGGCGACAGAGTCAGGGCGACGATGCCGGAAATCACCACAGCACCGGCCAGGGTCAGTGCGAACTCCTTGAACAGCGTGCCGGTGAGGCCGCCCATCAGACCGATTGGCGCGTACACCGCCGCCAGGGTGAAGGTCATCGCCACCACCGGCCCGGCCACTTCACGGGCACCGATCAGCGCTGCTTCGAACGGGCTCTTGCCCTCTTCGATGTGACGGTGGACGTTTTCCACCACGACGATGGCGTCGTCCACCACCAGCCCGATGGCCAGCACCATGGCAAGCAAGGTCAGCAGGTTGAGGCTGAAACCGAACATCTGCATCAGCATCGCCGCGCCGAGCATCGACAGCGGAATGGTCACCAGCGGAATCAGCACGGTGCGGAACGTACCCAGGCACAGGTAAATCACCAGCACCACGATCACCAGCGCTTCGAGCAGGGTGTAGCTCACCTCGTCGATCGACGACTGAATGAAGTGCGCCACTTCGAACGGGATCTGCACGGTCACGCCCGGTGGCAGGGTTTCCTGGAGCTGCGGCAGCAATTCACGCACGCGCTTGACGATCACCAGCGGGTTGCCGGTCGGCGCGGCGTCCAGACCGAGGAACAGCGCCGGTACGTCGCTCATCGCGCCGCTGGTGTCGGTGGAGGCTGCGTTCAGCTCGACGGTGCCGACGTCACGCACACGGATGATGTGGCCGTTGTCGTTGCGCAGCACCATGTCGCGGAAGTCTTCGACGCTGTTCAGATCAGTGTTGACCCGCAGGTTGCTGACCACGTACAGGCCTTTGACCTGGCCCGGTGCCGCCTGGAAGTTGTTGCCTTCGATGGCCGCCGACACGTCCTGCCCGGTCATGCCGTAACCGGCCAGACGCTGCGGATCGAGCCACAGGCGCATGGACAGTTTCTGCTCGCCCATGATGTTGATCTTGGCCACGCCTTCGATGCCGGCGAACATCGGCTCAACGACGCGGGAGATGTAGTCCGACATCTCCGGAATGGTCAGGTTGGAACTGGCGAACGCGACGTAGGCCACGCTGGTGAAACCGCCGGAAGTACGTTCAACCACCGGGTCGTAAGCGTCCTTCGGCAAGCGGTATTTGATCTGGTTGACCTTGGCCATGACCTCGGTCAGCGCCGCGATGGAATCACTGTTCAGCGCCATGCGGATCGTCACCTGGCTGCGACCCTGGGTCGAGGCCGACGACAGATAGTCGATGCCCTCGACCGAGGCCACGGCCTGGCTGATCGGTTGGGTGACGAAGCCCTGCATCAGCTCCGAAGAGGCGCCGGGATACTGGGTGGTGACCGTGATGGTCGACGTTTCCAGCATCGGGTACTGGCGGATCGGCAGGTTCATCAGCGCACGCACCCCGAACAGCAGGATCAGCGTGCTGACCACCACGGCCAGCACCGGGCGGCGAAGAAAGAGGTCGGTGAAATTCATTTTTCCAGCCCACTGAGTTTAAGAGCAATCGTGTCCGGCACGCCTTCCACTGCCACGCCGTCGTGGAGTTTGAGCTGACCGGAGGTCACCACCTGCACGCCTTCGATCAGGCCCTTGTCGACCACCGCCCAACCGTTTCGACGCTCGCCGACCTTGATGCTTTCACGCTTGACCTTCTGCACGCCGGTCTCGTCGGTGTAGACCGAGAACACGCTCTCGCCGTAGGCGTTGTAGGTGATCGCGGTTTCAGGGATCAGCAGCTCGGCGGTCTGTGGCAGGGTCACCGAGACCCGTGCATACATGCCGGGACGCAGGCGTTTTTGCGTGTCGGTGATGACCGCTTGCACGTTGATGGTGTGGGACTGGTTGATCTGCGGATCGACCGCGACGATCTTGCCGGCGAAGGTCACGTCACCCCAGGCATCGACCTTGGCCTGCACGGTCTGGCCCAGTTGCACTTGCGAGCCATCGCGCTCGGCGAGGGTGAAGTTGACGCGTAACAGGCCCGGATCCGTCAGGGTCGCCACCGCGCTGCCGGCTTGCAGGTATTGGCCAAGGTGCGCCTGGCGAATGCCGAGGGTGCCGGCGAACGGCGCACGAATGTGCCGCTGGGCGATCTGCGCCTGCATGCGTTCCATGTCGCCTTTGGCCGCGTCGTATTGAGCGCGGGCACTGTCGAAGGCGCGACGGCTTTCGGCACCGGTCTTGGCCAGTTCCTGGACCCGGGCGAACTGCGCCTTGGCCGATTCGTACTCGCCTTTCAGGCGCACCAGTTCGCCTTGCTCCGGCGCATCGTTGAGCTTGAGCAGCACCTGCCCCGCCTTCACTTCATCGCCGGACTCGAAATCGATGTCCACCACTTTGCCGCTGACTTCGGCCGAGACCAGCACCTGACGCTGCGCCTCGAGTTTGCCGATGGCTTCGAGGTAGTAGGTGTACGGTTGTTTCTTGACCACGGCCAGACCGACCCGGGTGCTGGGGATCCGTTGTTCGGCCGCGGCCGGTGGCGGCGACCAGAAACGCCAGCCCAGCGCGGCGGAAAGTACCACCACCAGAACAATAAAGATCAGCGACTTGATAATATTTCGAGCAAGCATGTGGCACTCCCTTGACTCTTTGCTGCGAGCACAAAAGTTTGAGATTTAAGAAAATAAAGGTGCAACTTGAAACGGGCGCGTTATTAATCCCTGTGAACATTCACTGATAACGCACCCGTTTTTTTATTTATCGGCTATTACGCCGCGGCCAGTACATTGGTTTTATCCAGGTAATACTTGCCGATACCGTGCAAGTTCAAAGGCGACAGGGTGAAGTGCTTCGAACCGGTATGAATATCGCGGAAGCAACGCTCCAGGAAGTGCGACTTGTACACCGCTTTGGAGCCGGCCATCGAGTAGAGCTGGTTGACCGCATTGACCGAGTTTTCAGTCAGCACCGAGGCTGCCAGACCGACACGGGCGCTGACCGGTTCGCCGATGGTTTCACCACGGCTGATCACCTGGTGAATCGCATCTTCCAGCAACAACTGCGCGGTGTGCACTGAGGAGATGGCGCGACCGGTCTTCTCGAAGATCACCCCTTCCAGGCCCGGGTCGGTGTTGACTGCGCGGTCATTGCGGAAATGATCCACGGCGGCTCGGGCCACGCCCAGCACGGTGGACATCGCCGCCAGGGTGCCGAACTCGTAGTAGCCGGTGGCGTAGGCCCGGGAGCTGCGCGCTTCAGGAGATTTTTTCAGGGTTTCGACGTCCAGCGAGTACGACTTGTGGACGATGACGTTGGAGCACTGGAAGTGATGGCTGCCGGTGCCACGCATGCCCAGGGTGTCCCAGGTCGGCAGGACGGTGCACTGGCTGGCGGGGACGAAGAACATCCGCACTTCAGGGGTGGTGTTGTTTTCGGTGCCTTTGACGGTGGCGGTGCAGACCAGCCAGTCGGCGTGGGCCGAGCCACTGGCGAACGCCCATTTGCCGCTCAACAGATAGTCATCACCCATTGGCAGCGCTTCGCCGCCGGAGTGGATGGCGCCGATCACGAAACCGTCGCAGTGGTTGTAGATCGCTTCGGAAGTGGCTTCCGGCAGGTAGTCCGAGAGGCGCCCCATCGCCACTTGAACCGCCAGTTGCCAGGACAGCGAAGCGTCGTACCGGGCAAATTCCAGCACCAGCGCGGAGGTGGTCTGGATATCGACCTGGGAACCGCCGAACGCTCGGGACACCGACGTACGGCCAAAACCGTCCTTGAAGAAGCGGGACATCACATCCTTGTGCGTCGCATTGGTCTGCTCGCTGTAATCGCGGTGCTGAACAATCAGCGGGTTTAGTGCACGCACCTTCTCGAGCCATTCATTGGATTCGGAGGGAAGGCTGTTCCATTGCATTAGATTTTTCATAACGGCTCCTAGCTATTATTTATTTACGATCAGCAGACGAAAAAACAGACGAACTTTTATTGTTGTTAAACCCCGATAAAAATGTACGTCTACAGTCGTACATTTGACAAGCACTATTATCAGACTTCTTTAACTTTTCAGTGAAAGCCAAATAACTGTCCGACAATAATTAACGGCGCAAGATGCCATCCGAACCTAAGCAAGTTACGGCGTTTAAATCTGTTTGATTACTTTACGCCGGCACGCCGGTCACTGACCCGCGACAGCGATGCCCAGTCCTGATCGGCCTGACCATGGGCCATGCCGTCCAGCAAGTTGTCCTTCAACACGCTGGCAAACGGCAGCGGTACCTGGGCAGCCTCACCGGCCTCCAGCACCAGACGGACGTCCTTCAATCCCAACGACAATTTGAAGCCGGCCGGCTCGAATGTGTCATCGGCCATCTGCTTGCCGTAACCCTGATAGACCGGAACGGGGAACAGCGTCGAGGTGATCATGTCGATGAATGCCGCGCGGCTGATGCCGTAGCCACCGGCCAGGGTCGAGGCTTCGGCCAGTGATTCGATCGCCGAAGCGACCATCAGGTTGGCCGACAGTTTGGCGGCGCACGCCACGTCGGCGGCTTCACCGAAGTGCCAGGTCTTGCGTCCCAGCACATCGAACAGCGGCTGCACCCGGGCCAGTGCTTCGGCAGGCCCGGAGGCGAGGATATTCAGATTGCCGGCGGCCGCCACATCGACTCGCCCCAGCACCGGAGCCGAGACGTAATCGACGCCACGGGATTCATGCAGTGCCGACAGCTCCCGGGCCAGTGCCACGGAAACAGTGGACATGTTGATGTGAACACTACCGGCCTGAAGTCCTTCCAGCGCCCCGGAATCGAGAAACACCGAGCGGATCGCCGTGTCATCGCCGAGCATCGAAATCAGCACCTCGGCCTGCGCTGCCAGCGCGGGTGTATCGACAGCTTCAGCACCGGCGGTGATCAGTGCTTCAAGCGGTGCCGACGAGCGATTCCACACGCGCACCCGATGCCCGGCCTTCAGCAGGTTCAGCACCATCGGCGCACCCATTGTGCCCAGACCGATAAATCCCAGTTCCATGTCGCGCTCCTCTCTCGATGAGGTCTTCAAATCCGTTTGTGAAATGACCCACGATTGCGATTGTACGTGTACAGGCGTACATTTCAAGTGCCACGTTGATTCATTCTTCGCGGCAAGGGTTTCAAACGTACCTTTACCCAAGGCAAGGAGGCTTTATGCAATTCGGGATCTACACCGTTGGCGACGTCACACAGGACCCTACCAACGCCCGTACCCCCAGTGAATCCGAGCGCATCCAGGCCACCCTGCAAATTGCGCAGAAGGCCGAAGACATCGGACTGGACGTGTTCGCCACCGGCGAGCACCACAATCCCCCGTTCATCACCTCCTCTCCCACCACGCTGCTGGCCTACATCGCAGCGAAAACCCGACGCATCATACTTTCGACATCCACCACCCTGATCAGCACCAACGATCCGGTGCGCCTGGCCGAAGAATATTCGCTGCTGCAAAACCTCTGCGGCGGTCGCATGGACCTTATGCTCGGCCGTGGCAACACCGCGCCGGTTTATCCCTGGTTTGGCAAAAGCATCGCCGACGCCCTGCCATTGGCGATGGAAAACTATCGCCTGCTGCACCGACTCTGGCGCGAGGAAGACATCAACTGGAGCGGACGCTTTCGCACACCGCTGAACCACTTCACGTCGATCCCGCGACCGCTGGACGACCTGCCGCCCTTCGTCTGGCACGGCTCGATCCGCACCCCGGAAATCGCCGAGCAGGCGGCGTATTACGGCGACGGATTTTTCGCCAGCCACATCCTCTGGCCCCGGGAACATTTCATGGCGCTGGTGGAGTTCTACCGCACGCGTTTTGCCCATTACGGCCATGGCACACCGGAGCAGGCGATCGTCGGCCTCGGCGGGCACATCTTCATGCGTCGCAACTCCCAGGATGCACGTCGGGAGTTCCGCCCTTACTTCGACAACGCCCCGGTGTACGGCCACGGTCCTTCCCTGGAAGAGTTCATGGAAATGACCCCGCTGGCGGTCGGCAGCCCTCAGGAAATCATCGACAAAACCCTGACCTTCCGCGAGCACTTCGGCGACTACCAGCGTCAGTTGTTCCTGTTCGACCACGGCGGTATTCCGCTGAAGACCGTGCTGGAGCAACTCGACATGTTCGGCAAGGAAGTGTTGCCGGTGCTGCGTGAGGAAACCCGCAAACGCCGCTCGCCACTGGCGGCCGAAGCGCCGACTCACGCCAATCGCCTGGCCCGTTTGCAATCCCTGCAACCCTCGCCAGCCGAACCACGCCCGGGTGTCAAAACCCCGCAACATGACAGTGTGACCGGCCACTGAAACTGTGGGAGCATCCGTGCTCCCACATTGATCTCACAACGGTCAGGCAGCGCCTTTCAACGGACGCTGCGCATCCATCGAAACCACCACATCATCGTTGATCAGCCGCGCCAGATACTGACCGTAACCGGTCTTGCTCATGCTGCCCGCGTGCACCAGCAATTGTGCGTCGTCGATCCAGCCCTTGTTGTAGGCGATCTCTTCGAGGCAGGCGATTTTCAGGCCCTGGCGTTTCTCGATGGCCTGCACGAAGTTGCCGGCTTCCATCAACGCATCGTGGGTGCCGGTGTCGAGCCAGGCCATGCCACGGCCCATCACCGATACGTTCAACTTGCCGCGTTGCAGGTAGACGTTGTTGACGTCGGTAATCTCCAGTTCACCGCGCGGCGACGGCTTGATGTCGGCGGCAATCTGCAGCACTTCGTTGTCGTAGAAATACAGGCCGGTGACGGCGTAGTTGGATCTCGGATCGCTCGGTTTTTCGCAGATGCTCAGGGCCTTGCCGTCAGCATCGAATTCCACCACGCCAAAGCGCTCGGGGTCGGCCACGTAGTAACCGAACACTGTGGCGCCCTCGTCACGAGACGCGGCTTGCAGCAGGGTTTCACCGAAACCGGCGCCGTAGAAAATGTTGTCGCCGAGCACCAGACAGACGTTGTCTTCACCGACGAACTCACGACCGATGATGAACGCCTGGGCGAGGCCGTCCGGGCTTGGTTGCTCCGCGTAACTGAGGCTCAGGCCCAACTGACTGCCGTCGCCAAGCATGCGCTGGAAACCCGGCAGATCTTCCGGGGTGGAGATGATCAGGATCTCGCGGATTTCCGCCAGCATCAGCACCGACAGCGGGTAGTAGATCATCGGTTTGTCATACACCGGCAGCGACTGTTTCGAGACGCCCAGGGTGATCGGGTGCAGACGCGAACCGGCGCCGCCCGCCAGCAGAATTCCTTTGTACTTGGCCATGCTTTTTTCCTTTCAAGCAGTGAGATTTGAATGACTGAGTGTTCAGGCCACGAGGGCTTCGTTGCGTTGCTCGCCGAGACGCTCCAGTGCGTAGGCACCGGACATCACCCGCACCCACCAGGCGCGGTTGTCGAGGTACCAGTCGACGGTTTTCTTCATGCCGCTTTCGAAGGTTTCCTGCGGCGTCCAGCCGAGCGTCGCGTGGATTTTCCCGGCATCGACGGCGTAGCGTTTGTCGTGGCCCGGACGATCCTTGACAAAGGTGATCAGGTCACGGAAGTGCGCGATGCCTGCCGGTTTTTCCGCACCACGCGCTTCGAGCAGATCGCACAGGGTTTGCACAACTTCGAGGTTGGTCTTCTCGTTGTGGCCGCCGATGTTGTAGGTCTGCCCTACTTCGCCGCGGGTCACCACCGCATACAGCGCTCGGGCGTGATCCTCGACGAACAGCCAGTCACGGATCTGCGCGCCATCGCCGTACACCGGCAGCGGCTTGCCTTGCAGCGCATTGAGGATGACGTGAGGAATCAGTTTTTCCGGGAAGTGATAAGGCCCGTAATTGTTCGAGCAATTGCTCATCACCACCGGCAAACCATAGGTGCGATGCCAGGCGCGGACCAGATGATCGGAACCGGCCTTGGTCGCCGAATACGGCGAGCTTGGCGCATACGGCGTGCGTTCGGTGAACGCCGGATCTTCGGGTTCCAGGTCGCCATACACCTCGTCGGTGGAAATGTGATGGAAACGGAACGCCGCCTGACGCGTCGCGTCCAGTCGGTTCCAGTAACCACGCGCGGCTTCGAGCATCGTGTAAGTGCCGACGATGTTGGTTTCGATGAAGGCCTGCGGGCCATCGATCGAGCGGTCCACATGGGACTCGGCGGCCAGGTGCATCACCGCATCCGGTTGCAGGCGCGCGAACAGCTCATCCAGCGCCGGCTTGTCGCAGATGTCCACCTGACAGAACCGATAACGCGGCGAGTTGGACACATCGGCCAACGACTCGAGATTGCCGGCGTAGGTCAGTTTGTCGACGTTGATCACTTCACATTCGGTCTCTTCGATCAGAAACCGCACCACGGCCGAGCCAATGAAGCCCGCGCCCCCTGTCACTAAAATTTTCATCAGCGCCTCCCCTGGCAAAATGATGATTTAACGTCCTTCGATGCTATGTGCTGGTCAGTTCAACAACGCGACCCAGTATTGCGACAGCCCTTGCTCGAGAATCAGCAGCGTCTGGATGCAGACGAAGCTTTCGTCAGTGGTCGCCGAGGTTGCGTTGAGCGGGCCGAATCCACCGTCCTGCTTCTGATGGGAAGCGATCCAGTCTTTCGATTCCTGCAAATACGTCGGCTGCGCGTCGAGCAGAAACATTGCCGCGATGGCCATGTAAGTGCCCACCAGACTGACTGCCTTGCCCGGCCGGTAATGGAACGATCCGTTGGCCAGTTGCAGCTTTTGCAGCCAGGCGACAGTCTGTTCCGCATCGACGATGCGCCGGTTGAGAATGAACAGCGTCGACACCACGCGGTACACCGAAAACGCATCCGGCGGATACCCTGGCTTGTTGGCGAAACCGCCGTCGGCCGAGCGGCAGCGCAGGGCAAAAGCCATCACGCCCTGCTCGTCCGGCGCTTTGGCTTCCAGCGCATGCAGCGACAGCACTGCCAGGTTGGTGTGCCAGATGTCCGAGCCGAAACCCGGCACATCGCCGAACCCGCCATCGGGGTTCTGACACGCTTGCAGGTAACGCACGCAACCGCCGATATCGTTCGGCAACGCGCCCAGCACTCGCAGCGACAACACCGCGCAGTAGGTCGCGAACACGTCACTCAGATGCCCCGGCTGCTCGGCAAATCCACCGTCGGTGTTTTGCGAGGCCCTGATGCAATCGATCAGGCTGGCCTTGTTTTCGATTTGCAGGCCCAGGGCGTGCAAGTCCGAAATCACGTGCAGCCCGGAAAACACCTGCCATGTTTTGTCGGCCCGGAAACCCAGCGGCGCGGTTTCGGCGGTCAGCCCGTAAGGCGTTTCGTTCGAAGCCCGGGCCTTGGCCAACCAGGCGAGATAACGCTGCAGATCGACATTGATGGTCGGCACGCCATTCGGGTGAATGCGCTGGACGTCGCCACCGCCATCGATCACTTGCAGCTCACGGTTTACCAACACCGCATCGTCATGATGAGCAACGGCGGCGGCCGGCTCGATGGCTTGCAAGGCGTGGGCAGCAGCGAGCTGGGTTTTCAGGCTCTTCAGGTGCAGCGGCAGGTACGTCAGATTGCCGATGCTGAAAATCCCCGGCTGACGTGGCGGCGCCCAGAACTGCCGAATGAACGGTACGGTCGGGTCATCCGGCGTCGACCAGAAATAGCCCTTGCCCATGAACAGTCCGCCATTGCGGGAGTCGTGAAACTCCAGCAAAGCAGCCGTCACCGAAGCGCGGTCAGCGTCGCTCGCGCCGGACGGCAAGGCCTGGATCGCCTGCAACAGCAACGCCACGTCGTAGGCGGTTTTGATCGGGAATGGCGACTCGTGATTTTTGTACGAGGTGTGCCAGTCGCAACGCACTTTGCCGTTGATACCCACCCGGTCCCAGTACCCGCCGTAGGCCGGATCGCGGAACAACGCCAGGGTCTGCAGCAGGAACGAACGGGCCAGGTTCGACAACGCGTTGTCGTCCCGCACATTGGCCAGACGCGCCAGCACCACGCTGACCTGAGCACGCACGGCGCAACGGGTCAGCGCCACATCGACACAGGATTGGCTGTCGCTGCCGGCCACCCGGCCGATCAGGTTTTCTGCATGAATCTGCAGGTGCCCGACCAGTCCCAGGCCCAACGGCTCGTTGCCGATGCGCGCCAGCAACGCCGTGGCGCTGATGTCGAGATCGATCGAGGTCGCCAGCTCCAGCGGCGTCGACCAGTCGCTGCTGTACAGGCCGGCAACCGTGGAACGGGCGTAAAGCGCTTCGACCTTTTCCAGCATGCCGCGGATCACAGCATCGTTCGCCGCGTCCTGCGGCACTCGACGCTGATAGGCAATCAGCGCAGCCAATGCGTCCAGTTGCAGCGCCAGCGTTCGGCAACGCCCCGAACCGTGGGGCGTCCAGTAGCGGTCAGCGAGCTCGTGGAAACCGGCGTTCGGCGCATCGTACAAACGCATCAGCCCGTCGTGGGCAAAACGCAATTGAACATCGTCACCGTGGTCGGCCTGGTAGAGCGTGGCCGCGACCTGGTCCTGCAACTGCTTGTCAGTGGAAATCGCGACTTCGCCACTGGCATCGGTGACAGCAAAAAAACCGCCGTACTCAATGTCCTTGAGGCCTTGATCAAATACAAACTGCGGATGCAGCGGCATGGTAAATCCCTCTTCCTTGAGGTTAAGCGGCTTTGCTTGCGGTCAGCGATACAACGCTGCCCTGGCACAACTCGATGATGCGCGTCGCGGCGCGGGCGGCACCTTCGCCGTCCGGTGCGGCCACCTGGCGATGAGGCGCGTAATAGGCCGAAGCGCGAGTGTCTTTCTCCAGTTCGCCCTGAATCAGATCGACGATGGCGTCGCGATCGTGACCCAGATGCGTCGGGAAACCGAGCAGCTCCAGACGGCGCAGGGCTTCGAGTTCGTGGTATTCGGATTTGGACGGCAGCACGAACAGGGTCGGAACCTGCAGTGCGGCGATTTCCGTCACGGTGATCCAGCCCGGCGCCGAAATCAGCAGACTGGCTTCGCGCAGCAGGCCCATCCAGTCCGGGTAATACGGCACACAAACCACGCCGTCCTGGGCCTGGGTATCCTGACGTCCGAGCAATACCAGTTTCAGTTCCGGATTGCGTTCGCGCAGGACCTTGAAGCTGTCGAGGTAGGCGGCGAGCAGCGCGTCCTTGTTCTGCGCAAACATGGTGGTGCCGCTGATCGAGGCAACCACAAACGGCGCATCACCGAGGTTCAATTGCTCGCGCACGTTCAAGCCGGTCTGCACATTGATGTCGCGGATCATCGGCCCGACAAAATGCGCCTTGCCACTGTTCAGTGCTTCAGCCACCGGCGTGCCCTGATCGAGTGAAGCCACGTACGGCTTGTCGGTCAGCACCAGTTGGCTCTGATTGATCATCCAGTTGAACTGGCTGTGCAGCGCGGTGCGGGCCCGGGCCATTTCCAGCGCATTGACCTCGAAACCACCGTCGGCCAGGTCGTGATCCTGGAGCTGGCAGAGGGTGAAGTCATAACGCTCGGTCACGAACACCAGCGGCGTGCCGCTGAAAATCGCGGCCAGGCAGGCGGCCATGTTGTAGTCCGACACCAGGGCGGTCGGCTTGTACTCGTCGATCAGGGCCAGGTAAGACAGAATCCGCTCGCCAGACAGGAAGGTATTGGCGATATAACCGCCGATGTAATTATTCCAGTCGAGTTCTTTCGACAAGTTGCTCTTTTTCGAGTAATCGACCAGACGGCCGGCAATATCCACCACTTCAACGCCGGATTTTTCAAACATCGGAGTGAAGGTCGGCTGCAAAGAAGCCAGTGCCACGGTCAATGGCATGTCCGGACGTTGCTTTTTAATCGCCTGAGCGATCGAAAGCGCGCGCATGTTGTGGCCTGAACCGGTCGGATTGGGGGCAAATAAAATCATTCTTGAATCTCCATTAGTTGAACAACGCCATGAACCACAGTGTTTTCCAATACATCCCTTATCACCACCGAGTACGGTTTTATTACTGCACCGTCACCGATACTCAGTGGACCTACCAAGATGGCGCCCTCGCCAATTACGCAACGACTTCCAATGCGCACAGGTGCCTCCTCCCAGGGCAGTGAGCGGAAAGAATGATCATGAGTGGACGCAACAATCGTGACGCCTTCGGCCAGCTCGCTGAAGGCACCGATGGTCACTCCGCCGGCCGCTTCGATAACCACGCCCGGCGCCAGTCGGGCGCCGGTGCCCAGTTCGATGCCGCCCAGTTGCGACATGCCGCCCTGACGGCTGCTGCGCCCGATCAGAATGCAGTCCCGGGCGATTTCCACCGAAGCACCGCCGCGCAATTCGGCATCGATCAAGGCTTCGTCGCTGATGTCCCAGGTCGCGGTGTCGGGGTTCAACGCCTTGAGGCGCGGCACCGACTGCGTGGAACGATCGAGCATCGACGGCAAGCCCTGACGCGCCCGGTCCCGGACTTTGGCCAGCACAGGTGCCGGGCTCGGCAGGCCGTCTTCGACGACTGTGCGCTGGGCGATGACCCGTGCCGGACGACCGACCACGATGGCATCGGCCGGCACATCCGCCGTCACCAACGCTCCGGCAGCAATTACCGCTCCCGCACCGATGGAAACGCCGGCGGTCACGGTGGCCTTGGCGCCCAGCCAGACGTTTTCGGCAATCTGCACCGGTGCTTGCGCCGTTCCCAGGCAACGAGCGCCAGTGGCAAACATGCTGGACGCGCCAACTGAGGTGAACTGCAAATCACACTTGAATCCGATGAAACAATCATCGGCGACCTGAACGTTTTGCAGGCAACTGCCAGCACGAATCCAGACATGCCGGCCCAACTCACTCGCGTCATTCACGGTCGTCAAAACTTCAACTACATTTATGTCGTCCACAATAAAGCCTCATTCCATTGATGCCGGGCACATAAAAATTCGATAGGCGTGCGTATCCCGCAGATATAATTCCGCCGCAGCACAAATAATAATTAACTGTTTATTTAGGGCTTCTATTCAAAGCACGCACAACATTGCGTCTGCGCAACTTATTAACTGACCGGTTCATTCAATTGTCGTTATTCATTAACAACAGGTAGACGTTCACGCTTGCGCCGAAAGCCAAGTCAGTTTCATGTGAAGAAAAGCCGATTCAAGTCTGTCCGTGACTCTGGTGTAGCTCCATTAGAGTGGGATTGTCCTTTAGTACGAATGTTATAGTACAGACGATTTTGTTTTGCAATAGGTGCCAAGATGGTTATCTCGTTTTGGTCTAAAAATTTATTGAACTTTTATGGTGCGCACTTGTATTAAAACCGTCATATATGCACAGCATTGGTGCAAATTGCGGTTTTATCGGGTTTTCCCGCTCAGCGCTAACGGGCATCTGGAGGTCGAACCCAGACATTTCGACGGTGCTCACCCACGTTACGGTGGCGACTCAAACTGCCTTTGACCTGGAGCCGTCATGCCCGCACCTATCACCGTTCTGCGTGACACCCACCCGCTGCCAGTACTCGACGCCTGCAAATGGGAGAAGCTCGAGGGCGATCCGCACACCGTCAACCTCAACGCCTACACCAGCGAAGACGGCAGCAAGATCATGGGCACCTGGATCTGCACGCCGGGCAAGTGGCGAGTGGACTACGTGAAGTGGGAGTACTGCCATTTCCAGGAAGGCTACTGCGTCATCACCCCGGACGGCATGGAGCCGATCCACCTGCGTGCCGGCGATATCTTTGTCGTCGAGCCGGGCATGAAAGGCACTTGGGAAGTGGTCGAGACCGTGCGCAAATATTTCGTGTTCGCCTGATACAAAAAAGCCGGGAAACCACCCGACGTGATTTCCCGGCAATACAGACCTGTGCCGAGCACAGGCCTGACGACATTTACTGCGGCTTGCGATAGCTGTTGATGATCGCCGAGAAGTCCTTGCCACCCTCCCCGCGCTGACTCATCGCCTGATATAACTGCTGCGCCACGGCGCCCAGCACCACCGGCTGATGGGCCTGACGCGCCGCTTCGGTGGCCAGCCCCAGATCCTTGAGCATCAGCTCGGCGCCGAAGCCACCGGTGTAACCACGCGAGGCCGGAGCCGTTTCGACGATGCCCGGCCACGGGTTGTACATTTCCGAGCTCCAGCAACGACCGGTCGAGCTGTTGATGATCCCGGCGAGCACACCGGTATCGATCCCCAGCGCATCGCCCAAGGCCATCGCTTCGCTGACGCCGACCATCGAAATGGCGAGCAACAGGTTGTTGCAGATCTTGGCGATCTGCCCGGTGCCGACTTCACCGCAATGCACAATGTTGCGGCCCATCTGCGCCAGCACCGGTTGCAGGGTGGCGAACAGTTCCGGGGTGGCGCCGACCATGAAGGTCAACGTACCCGCCGTGGCGCCGCCGGTGCCGCCGGACACCGGTGCATCGGCCATGGCCACGCCTTGTTTGGCGGCCGCTGCCGCCACGTCGCGCGCAGTCTGCGGATCGATGGTGCTGCAATCCACCGCCGGCACACCCTTGCCGATCCCGGCCAGTACGCCGTCTTCACCGAGCCAGACGCTGCGTACATGCACGGCCGCCGGCAACATGGTGATCACCAGTTCTGCATCTTCAGCAGCTTCGCGAGCCGAAGCGCGAATGGTGCCGCCCAGTTGCTCCAGTTCCGCCAGCACGGTTTTGTTCAGGTCCACCAGGTTCAGCGAATGCCCGGCCTTGATCAGGTTGCGCGCCATCGGCGCGCCCATGTTGCCCAGACCGATAAATGCGATTTTCATGGCCATTCCTCAGCGCAGGTTGATGGTGGTGTTCACGCCGTCGTTGACGCTGTCGTCATCGAACCAGCGCGCCGTGACCGTTTTGGTCTGGGTGTAGAACTGCACCACTTGCTTGCCGTACGGGCCGAGGTCGCCGAGTTTCGAACCGCGCGAACCGGTGAAGCTGAAGAACGGCACCGGCACCGGAATCGGGATGTTGATGCCGACCTGGCCGACGTCGATTTCAGTCTGGAATTTACGTGCCGCCGCGCCGCTCTGGGTGAACAGGCCGGTGCCGTTGCCGAACGGGTTGGCGTTGACCAGCGCAATGGCCTGATCGAGGGTGTCGACTTCCAGCACCACCAGCACCGGGCCGAAGATTTCCTGGGTGTAGATCTGCATGTCGGTGGTCACGCCCGAGAACAGGGTCGGGCCGACGAAGTTGCCTTTCTCGTAGCCCGGCACGCTGATGTCGCGACCGTCCAGCTCGAGTTTCGCGCCTTCCTTGATGCCGCTTTCGATCAGATCGAGAATCCGCGCCTTGGCCTTTTTCGAAATGACCGGGCCAACATCGGTGCCCGGCTCGTTGCCGGCGTTGACCTTGAGTTTCTGCGCCAGCGCTTTCAGATCCGGCAGCCACTGTTTGGCCGCGCCCACCAGCACCACCACCGAAGTAGCCATGCAGCGCTGACCGGCCGCACCGAAACCGGCGCCGACCAAGGCATTGAGCGCTTGCTCGCGATTGGCATCCGGCAGCACCACGGCGTGGTTCTTCGCGCCCATCATCGATTGCACTCGCTTGCCATGTTTACCGGCCAGGTCATAAACGTGAGTGCCGACGGCGGTCGAACCGACGAACGAAACGGCCTTGATGTCCTTGTGGGTGCACAGGCCGTCAACCACGTCCTTGCCACCGTGGACCACGTTCAATACGCCGGCCGGAATACCGGCTTCGATGGCCAGTTCCACCAGCAGCATGGTCGACAGCGGATCCTGTTCGGACGGCTTGAGCACGAAGGTGTTGCCGCAGGCGATGGCCATTGGGAACATCCACAGCGGAATCATTGCCGGGAAGTTGAACGGCGTGATGCCGGCGCAGACGCCGATCGGCTGGCGCAGGGTGTAGGTGTCGACACCGCCGGCAACGTTTTCGGCGAACTCGCCCATTTGCAGGCTGCCGATGGAGCACGCGTGCTCGACCACTTCCAGGCCACGGAAAATATCGCCTTCGGCATCGGCAATGGTCTTGCCCTGCTCGGCGCTCAGTACAACGGCGATGCGTTTGGAGTGTTCGCGGATCAGTGCCTGCAGCTTGAGCATGATGCGCATGCGTGCGCCGATCGGGGTCAGCTTCCAGGTCTGGAAGGCGCGCTGGGCAGCACTGACGGCAGCATCAACTTCAGCGGCAGTGGCGAACGGGACTTTGGCCAGCACCTGCTGGGTCGCCGGGTTGACGATGTCGTGCCACTCGGTGGTCTGCGACTCGACCCACTCGCCGTCGATCAGCAGCTTGACCTTCTGGACCGTGGTTTCGTTGGGCGTAAGCGATGCGTTCATGCTGGTCTCCAGAAATTGTTTTTATCTTGGGAGCCAAGGCGAAAGGTTCGCCTTGAGATGAGGCGTGTGTCGCGAATTGGTTGTCGGACTGTTTTTGGAGTATAGATGTGCAAACTTCTAATAAGAACGCACATATAAGCCCGTCCATCATGCAAAAAAACATCACCTCTTTAGGCTCGCTGAACTGGGACGACCTCAAGTTTTTCCTCGAAGTCGCCCGTACCCGCAAGGCCAGCACCGCGGCCAAACGTCTGGCGGTGGACTACACCACGGTGTCGCGCAGAATCAGTTCGCTGGAAGCGGCATTGGGCACATTGCTGTTCGAGAAATCCCGCACCAGCGGTTTCGTGCTGACCGCCGAAGGCCAGCGTCTGCTGAGCTACGCCGAGTCGATCGAAAGTACGCTGCACATGGCCTGCGAGCAGGTGTCCGGCTCCGGCGTCGCACTGTCCGGACATGTGCGGATGGGCTGCACCGAGGGTTTCGGCAGCTTCTTCATCACCCCGCAACTGAGCCACTTCGTCGACGCCTACCCGGCGATTTCGGTGGACATCCTGCCGTTGCCGCACTTCATCAGCCTGTCCAAACGCGAGGCCGACATCGTCATCGCCCTCGAACGCCCGGAACACGGGCCGTACGTGTGCTGCAAACTCTGCGACTACCGTTTGCAGCTCTACGCGACCCAGGAATACCTCGACAAACACCCACCGATCCGCCGCCCCGCCGACCTGGGCAAGCATCAATTCATCAGTTATGTGGATGACCTGGCGTTCAGCTCGGAGCTGCTGTATCTGGCAAACGTGGTGCCCGGCGCCAGCGCGAACTTGCGCAGTACCAGCGTGATTGCGCAATTCGTGGCGGCGCAGCAGGGACGTTCGCTGGCGATTCTGCCGTGCTTCCTCGCGGCCCAGGATCCGCGCCTGTTGCCGGTGTTGCCGGAGGAAATCGATATCACCCGGCAGTTCTGGATGTACTGCCGGGAGGACCTGCGCAAGCTCAAGCGGATCACCCTGTTGTGGGACTACATCCGCGAAGTGACCGAGCGCAATCAGGCGCTGTTGATGGGACAGACCCGGGAGATGCAGTTCGCCGACTAGTCGGCGCTGACCACGATCGACACCCGGCGGTTTTCGGTGCGGCCGGCGGCGGTGTCGTTGGAGGCTACCGGCTCGCGGCTACCGAGGCCTTGCAGCTGGATGTTCTCTTCCTTCATGCCGACCGTGGTCAGCACTTTGCCGACACTTTTTGCCCGGCGCAGAGACAGCTGCTGGTTGTAGGCTTCCTTGCCCGAGGCATCGGTGTGGCCATCCACGCGAACCCGCTCGATGCCTACACCCAACAAGGCCTTGCCGATACGCTCGACGATTTCGGTACTTTGCTTGTTCAGGCTTTCGATGTCGCTGCCAAACAGCACTTTGCCCGACAGGCCGAACTCCCAGCCGTCGTCGGTCAGTTCAAAACCTTGCTGCTTGAGCACGGCAATCTGCGCCGGCGTCAGGCCTTTTTGCGGAGCGGTCTGGCAACCGGTAAGGGCCAGCATGGCGGTCAGTAACAGGGTGGAAATCAGTCGAAAGGAAATTGAGAACACGGGCATCAGCTCCTGGTTTGAACGGGATCGACCGGGTGCTCCGACCCGGCGGTGAATTGGGCGCCGCGGGACAGGCGCTTGGCTTGATACATCGCGGCGTCGGCCGCATCGAGCAAGGTGCCGGGCGTGGCGCCATGGTCGGGGTAAACCGCAATGCCGATACTGAGCGAGGTCACCACACTGGTGTCGCCCGGCAATGCAATCGGAGTGTCCATGCTGGCGAGAATCTTGTCGGCAATGCGCTCGGCGTCTTCGGTCTTGTGCAACGGCGTCAACAGCACGGCAAATTCATCGCCGCCCAGACGCGCCACCAGATCCTCTTCGCGCAACTGCGCGCGCACCCGGTTCGCGACCGCCACCAGCACCGCATCGCCGGCCGCATGGCCAAAATTGTCATTGATCTCCTTGAAACGATCACTGTCCAGAAACAGCACTGCTGCGCGCTCGTTGAGTTTGTTAGCGCTGCGCAATGCACGAATCAGGCGCCCTTCGAAAAACGCCCGGTTGGGCAGTCCCGTGAGGCTGTCGTGAGTGGCCTGGTGGGCAAGGGTTTCGTTCTCGTTTTGCAGGTGGGTCTGCCACGACTCCAGCTCATCGAGCAGAGCATTGAAGTCGTTGCCGAGGTTGTGGAGCTCGGCGATTTTCGCCGGTGGCACCCGCCGGTCCAGTGCCCGTTCGCTGCGAGCGGCGTGGGCCACCCCCGCCAGGCTGTGCAGCGGGCCGATGATCCCCCGCAACTGACGGCGCGCCAGAAAGAGCGCCACCCAGGCGCTGATCGCGGTACAGAGAATGATGCCCGCCAGACCGCTCAACAGAAACTGCATCAGGCTGCCGCCGTGACCGATCAACAGGATCCGGCCGATCTCGCGATCCTGGTGCAGGATCGGCAGGCTGATCGGTTTTTCCAGCACTATCCGCGTGATCTGCATTTCCAGCCCGGAAAACAAACCGTTTTCCGGTCGCTGCCATCGCGCCAGCAACTGACCCTGGCTGTCCAGCACCTGCGCGTCTGCCACCTCTTCAGTCGAGGCGATCAACGCCAGCGCCTCCGTCGCGGCAGGCTTGTCGTTGAACACCACCGCTGCTTCCACGGTGTAACTGATCGAACGAGCGATCAAGTGCAGGTTGTGATCGGCATAGACCCGCAGCGCCAGCACGCCCAGCAGGGTCAGGGACACACTGGCCATTGCCACGGCAACCAGCGCCACGATCAAGTGCCCGCGGCCGATGACCGAACCCAGGGTCGGACGCCCTGTGGATTTGTCGCGTCTCATGGAGCCGCCGGCTTGCGGCGCGACAACTGCAGCACACTCGGATGAATGCGCACGCCGCTGCGGGCGACGGAGTCGAGATTGACCTCGAACGACACTTGCTCATCACCAACCCGCAGGCAGAACAGGCTGCCGACCGTGCATTGATCGCCGCCCTCGCTGATGCTCAATACCGGGTGACCGATCAGCGAAGCGAACAGTCGGCTGCGTTCATCGGCGGTGAGCTTGCCGATATACACCGCATCGCACTCGCTGACGATGGACGGGTTATCGGCCAAGAGGCGACGCACCGTGACAGGCCGGCCCGTAGCCTGGGTCGTGCCTTTCACCAGATCGTCGGTGTATTCGGTGGGACCGACGATGCACAGGCGCAATTGCGCAGGCTCGACCGGCCAACGGGCGTAACTGAGGATGCCAAGGACTACCTGAGTGACGGATTTGGCCCGTTGTTCAGCCATACCGACCGGTGTTTGCGGCTGGGCAGCAACCCCACCTGTGAGCAAACAGAGCAGAACGGCAAGCAACGCTCGCTTGCTGCCAACTACGCGCTCTGTCGCCCAGACAGCCAGCTTCATGCAGGGATTCTCTTGGATCGTAACGAAATGATGCCGCAACGATAGCACAGCGTTGGAACGCCAGCGATACAGCCCCCTCTGACCGGTCGGTCAGATAACGCCGGCAATCACTGGCAACTTCACCCTCGAAGCGCCGCGCCTTCCTCCAGTTCCAGCATCAAACCGCTCAAGCGCTTGACCTTGCGCTGCACCGCTTCCTCGAATACCCCGGCTCGCGGTTCGATCAAGGTGAACCAGTGTTTGGCTCGGGTAATGCCGGTGTAGATCAGCTCTTTGGTCAATACCGGATTCAGGGCGTCGGGAAGGATCAACGCGGTATGGGCAAACTCCGAGCCTTGCGACTTGTGCACCGTCATGGCGTACACGGTTTCAACATCATTGAGCCGGCTCGGCAACACAAACCGCACCCCTCCGCGCCCATCGTTACGCGGGAACGCCACCCGCAGCACCGGTTCACCGGCGTTCGGTCCATCTCGTTCGGGCAGCTTGAGAGCGATACCGATATCACCGTTCATCAACCCCAGGCCATAGTCATTGCGGGTCATCAGGACCGGACGGCCTTCATACCACTGCTGGTCGCTGTCGATCAGCCGCGCCTTGAGCAGTGCTTCGGTGATACGCAGGTTCAGCCCCTCGACACCCCACGGCCCTTTGCGCACGGCGCACAGTAACTGGAACGTATCGAACGCCTGCAAGACTGCTCGCGCCCAATCGAGCCAACCGGGATGCTCAAGTGGGGCACCGGCAGGCGGGCGCTGATTGCGCAAGACGCTCAGGTAATGCCGATAACCATGGGGCCCCTCGCCATGCCCGTCCAGAACAAGGCGTTCCAGTGCATGGTCATGCTCTCCCTTGAGTGCCAGCGAATACACGTCGTCATGGCTTCGCGCTGCCAGCAAGTGACGAGCTTCATCCGGCAGTTGCTGATTCACCCGGCGCGCAAGCTGGCCGATGCCACTGCCCTCGCCGAAACGCCGCGAGTGACGCAACATCACCACTTGCTGCGCCAGCGGGTGCGTACCGTCCGTGTCTTCGTGCAAACCGGCGTCCTGCAAGGACTCCCCGCTCACGGATTCCAGCCACTGACGTGTCTGCGGACTGTACCAACCCGCCTCGGCATCACGACACAGATCCCCCAGCACCGCACCGGCCTCGACAGAGGCCAGTTGATCCTTGTCGCCCAGCAACACCAGACGAGCATGTGAAGGCAACGCATCAAGCAGGTTGGCCATCATTTCCAGATCGATCATGGATGCTTCATCGACCACCAGCACATCCAGTGGCAGGCGGTTACCCGCGTGATGGCGGAAGTGTCGAGTGCCGGGACGACTGCCGAGCAGTCGGTGAACGGTAGTCACCTCGGAAGGAATCTTCTCCCGAACGGCTTCGGCAACCTCCAGCGATTGCACTTGCTGGCTAATGGACTCGGTCAGCCGCGCTGCCGCTTTACCCGTAGGCGCGGCCAGGCGAATACGCAGAGGCTGGCCGGCTTCGACGGCGGGAGCCTGAAGCAAGGCCAGCAAACGCACGACCGTGGTGGTCTTGCCGGTGCCCGGCCCGCCCGTGACGATGCTGAAGGCACCTCGGGTCGCCAGTGCGCAGGCGAGTTTCTGCCAGTCGATCGCACCGGATGTCTTTGCCGACCCGAATAACTCGTCCAGTCGCTGCGACAGATCACCCGGCGTCGGTTCATGCTCTGCCAAACGTTGGCGCAGTGCCGTGTCGATACGTCGTTCATAGGTCCAGTACCGGCGCAGGTACAGGCGTTTACCGGACAGCACCAGAGGGCATTGCCGTGCAGACTCACTCTCGTCGGCAGCCAGCGCCACCAGAGGGCTGCCGGCCAGCACTTTGCACCAGTGCGCGCCTTCAAGTGATTCAAGCAATTGCGATGGCAACAACACGCCGGATTGCGCATCCCCCTCAGGTGGCAGGGACAGGGCAAAGTCAGGAGCCTTGAGGGTTTCGAACAAATCCAGGCACACATGACCATGACCGAGCTGGTGACTGGTCAAAGCCGCGGCAAGCAGAACCAGCGGGTCGACGTTTGGCACCAACTCATGAAGAAACGTCACGAATGCCTTGTCCAGTGCCCGCAGCCACCCTCGCTCTACCCAGTGGGTCAGTAACTGCAGCAAGTCCTCGGCCTGCATCAGGGGCGTCAGTCGAGCAAGACTGTCTGCATCCAGCGCAATCGGCGACAAGTGCGCGAAGGTGCGGCTCATAGCAATTCTCCCTGTTCCCATACCGGCTCGGATTTCGGTTCCGGTTTGCCCTGGAACATCCGGTCCAGACGCTCGATCAGCTCCCGTGGCGGCCGCGCGAAATACACACCACCGCTGTCTGCCCGTGTACCCCGCAGGAACAGATACAGCGCACCGCCCACGTGCCGGTCGTAATCGTAATCGGCGAGGCGGGCCTTGAGCTGACGATGCAGTGCCAGCAGGTACAGCACGTATTGCAGGTCGTAGCGGTTTTCCAGAATCGACTGTTCCATGGCCTGTTCGGTGTAGGCGGCATCATCGACACCCAGCCAGTTGGATTTGTAATCCGCTACGTAGTAACGACCATCATGCTCAAAGGTCAGGTCGATGAATCCTTTGAACATGCCGTTGAGTTGCACGGCCTCGGCGGCCACCCTGGCTACGCCGTTGTGGGTGAACTTGCGTACCTGCTCGTCGAGTCTGACGACATCGACCTTGTGGCTGGCGAACCAGAACTCCATCTCGACCCGATACTGTTTCAGTTGCTCCAGCACGACTGCAGGTCGACCGGCACCTGCCGGCATCGGCGATTTGAGCAGATGCTGCAACCAGTCGCTGAGTGTCGTGATCCAGCCTTCCCAGCCACGACGATTGCAGCGCCGGGCGATCGCGTCTTCCAGCGCTTCGCGCGAAACCGCGAAACCTTCATCACCTGCCCATTCGAGCAATCCATGGAGAAACGTCCCCGGATTCGGCCCACGGGGGAAACGATGAATCTCGGCGCCTCCCGGAATGATCTCGCGGGGAGCATCGGGCTCTAGGCGCTCGTCGTCGAACAGCTTCTGCGCTTGGGGACTGTCCGGTGCTTCATCACTGCCTACGCTCAACACATCACTGATTCGCAAGGCACTGTAAGAGGCGATCCACCAGTTTTCGCTGGCCTTGCGCTTGGGGATCAACGTGGCACTCGGGGTCGCTTCGTTGCGTGGTGGCTGGTAGCGCTCGCTGGTTGCCAGTGGCATTTCCACGATGCTCAGCGCTGGGCAATGCTGTTGCAGATCGTCCAGCCAACGAGCCAAACCGCTGGACTCGCTCAGCGACGGGCCACCACCCAGCAGATAGCCAAGTGCCGAGAGATGCAGGACCGAGCTGCTGTTATTGCCGCGTTTAAGATCCGTCACACCAAGCCAGCACGCATGTTGTGCCCGGGTCAGGGCGACGTAGAGCAAACGCAGATCCTCCGCCAGTCGCTCATTGTCGGCCAGGGCAATCAGCTCGGCATCCGCTTTGAGACTGACCTGAGCCTTGCCGGATGCATCGTGGTAATGCAACGGAAGCCGGCTGCCGTCCACGGGTTTGGCCGAGCAGATGAAGGGCAGAAACACCAACGGATACTCAAGCCCCTTGGACTTGTGGATCGTCACGACCTTGACCAGTTGCTCGTCGCTTTCAAGGCGCAGGATCTGCTCCTCACCCGCCTGACCGGACAACGAAAGGTGCTCGGCCAAATGCCGGATCAGCGCCTGCTCGCCATCCAGCTCAGAGGCCGCCTGCTGCAACAACTCCGACAGGTGCAACAGGTTAGTCAGCACCCGCTCGCCATCACTGCGACCGATCAGGGTTTGCGGTAGATGAAAGTCATGAAGAAAGCGCCGCAACATCGGCAGCACGCCCTGTTTGCGCCAGATCTCGCGATAGGCCCGGAACTGCATGACTCGTTCTTCCCAGACCAGCTCATCCTGATTCAGGCGCTCAAGTTCAGCCAGCGGCAGATTCAAGGTAATGCAGGCCAGGGCTGCCTTTAGCGAGCGCTCGACATCCGGCTCGGCACAGGCCTTGAGCCAGGCCAGCAGGTCATGGGCCTCCTGGGCCGCGAAGACTGAATCCTTGTCCGACAGATAGACGCTGCGCACCCCACGGGCGGCAAGCTCACCGCGTATTGCTTGAGCCTCCTTGCCATCGCGCACCAGAATTGCGATGTCCGCCGGTTGCAGCCCACGAAAATCCTTGCCGTCCTGCGCGAAACCCGCGCTGCCGGCTTGTCCGCCATTGAGCAGGGCAGTGATTTCACTGGCGCAAGCCGCCGCCAATTGTTGGCGATACACCGCACCGGAGACCGGCTGCTCGGTAGATAAACGCCAGATGTTCAGCGCCGGAACGTCTTGCCCGGAGATCTGTAAATGCTCCTTGCGTCCCTGAGCATCCACAGGTTGAAACGGCACCGGGTTGTCACCGTCTTTCTCTCGAAACAGAAACGCACCGCGTCCCTGTTCACGGGACTCGGCGCGCTCGAACACCTCGTTTACTGCGCGGACCATCCCGTGGCTGGAGCGGAAATTCGTACCCAGCGTATGCAGTCGCCCTGCGGTGGCTATTCGCGCGCGCAGGTAGGTGTAGATGTCCGCGCCACGGAAGGCATAGATCGCTTGCTTGGGATCTCCGATCAGAAACAGTCCGGTTTCGGGATTGTTTTCCTCGATGCGATAGATGTTCTCGAAGATCCGGTACTGCACCGGATCCGTGTCCTGGAATTCGTCGATCAAAGCGACCGGAAACTGCTCGCGAATAAGCGTGGCGAGGCGTTCGCCGCCTTCGGATTGCAAGGCTGCGTCAAGGCGCAGCAGCATGTCATCGAAGCCCATTTCGGCACGCCGGCGCTTTTCTTCTTCAAAGCGCTCGCCCACCCATTTGGCGGCGTGCTGCAACACGGCCGCGTCAGGCGTCGGCAACCCGTCGATACTCGACTTGAGCCTCGACATCGCGTCCAGTCCCGGATGACTCGGGGGCTCACCTTTCCAGGCCTCGGCCATGCCGTCCGGCGTCAGCCGGGTAAATCCGGTACCGATATCCAGTTGTTCCAGTGACTCGTCTTCCGCCCAGGCCTTGAGCTTCTCGAACCAGGGCTCGAAGTAGCGGGCCTGCATCTTGCGCCCGTCGACTGTCTTGCTGGCAACTCCCTGATGACAAATGGCGAGCAACTCATCCGCCCACTGCTGCCAGGGCTTCTTCAATTCAACCAATGCTGCGCGGCGTTCCTGCAGGCACTCATCGATCATCTCGGCCGGAGATCTGCCTTCCTTGCCGTCACGTTCAGTGCCGAAGAGAGCACGTACACGAGACAACAGGGCGGCCGGACCTCCCCAGTTAGTACGAACCCAATTCAGGGCATCACCCTGCATCGGATAGCAGAACAGGCGCCAGTAATCGCGGAGCACTTCGTCGAGCAGATCGCTGTGATCGGTTTCCAGAGACTGGGTAAACAGACTGCCGCTGTCGAATGCGTGTTCGCGCAGCATTCGCTGACACCAGCTATGGATCGTCGAGACGGCAGCCTCGTCCATCCATTGCGCGGCGATGTCCAGGCGGTTGGCACAACCGGGCCATTGTTGAGGCTCGAACTGCGCGCGAAGCTCATCGATCAACGTATCAGGAGGCGGCGTCTCGTCACGAAAGAAGCGTGCGGCCTCGGCCAGACGTGTGCGAATGCGCTCGCGCAACTCCTTGGTTGCTGCGTCGGTGAAGGTCACCACCAGAATCTGCGGTGGCAGCAGCTCGCGACCGAAGCCACTCGCTTCGCCTCCATGACCAAGGATCAAGCGCAGATACAACGCGGAGATGGTGAACGTCTTGCCAGTACCCGCGCTGGCCTCGATCAGTTGACTGCCCTTCAATGGAAACGCCAGGGCAAGTGGCTGCTGTGTACTCATGAACGTCCCCCCTCGCTGGCCAATGATTGCCAGGGGGCTTCGAGCACCGGGCGGTATAGAGCGTTACACCAATCGGGGAATGTCTCCTCGACCAGCAAAGCATCGTAATCCGGGAACTGCCGCGCCAATGCGGGGCTTTCGCGTCTCTCGCCTTCGCTGGTCTGGCCATCACCTTCATAGGCTTTGCGTGCAGCGGCTTCAGCCTTCAGCGGGTCGCTCTGGCCCAGCCATGCAAAAGCGGTTTTAACCGCAACCGGAAGTGGCTGGCGCATTCCTGCCTGCCAGGCGAGCAGCAGATCTTCGAGTATCCGCCATGACCGATCCTGTTCCATCGGTTCAAGCAAGAGAGTGTCGTCGCTGGCGACCAGTGCTGTGGTCAAGGAAAGCCCACTCGCACAAGCGACCAGATGATCGACCCACGGTTTGATCAGACGGTGCCATTTACGGTTTTTGACCGAGCCGATGCTGTTGGGAATCGTCGTCACCGACAGCACACCGCCATCGGCGCGCTGATGCAAACCTCCAAGCCATCCTTCCAGACGTAATCCCTGCCATTCAAGATTGATCGGGATCGCACTGGTCAGCGGAGTAGGCCAAAGCGTCAGCAGTTGTTGATAGCGTTGCAGCAAATCAGGAAGCGGTTCGATCAACTCTCGCTGCAGGCACTCACCAAATCCCGCCATGGGCAGCAGCCCGCTGTTTTGCAGGCGCCGAGCCTGAGCCTCAAGCGCCTGATCAACACTCTCCGGATATCTCAAGGCCGCGTCGAGCAAGCTGCTGCTGAGGGTGTATCGCTGCAAGGCATCCAGCACAAAGGGCTCTTCATCGACTTGAGGTACCTGTGCCGCTTCGAAGTAAACCTTCAAGCGTTGAGTGAAAAAGTGTCGAACCGGGTTGCGCAGGAAATCCTGCAACAGTGCAAGGCCGAGCGGCTCCTCCTGGATATGGGGTTCAAGCATTCCTTTCATTTCGGCAGGCTCATGACGTTGATGCAGCACCTGCCATTCATTGGCATAGCTGAACAGCTCATCACCGTCATGGAAGTAACGTGAACTGAAAGGCTGCAGCGGGTGTTCCTGGGTCATGGCATGCAACAGATCCGCGTTTTCAGCAGTCGTTCGCCAACCATTGGCGAGATGATCGCGCAACTGACCGATCAGCACCGAGGGTGGCCGTTCACTGTTGTCACGAATGCTGCGCCCAACCCAACTGATGTAGAGCTGATGGCGAGCAGACAGCAGTGCTTCGAGCAATAGATAGCGATCATCCTCACGACGGGAGCGATCTCCCGGCCGGTAATCGCTGCCCATCAAGTCGAAGTCCAGCGGTGGTTGTGCCCGAGGATAATCGCCGTCGTTCATGCCCAGCAGACAAACCAGCTTGAACGGGATTGCCCGCATCGGCATCAAGGTACAGAAATTCACCGCGCCGGCCAGGAAGCGTTGGGACAAACGCCCCTGATCCAGCCCGGCCAGCCACGCCTCGCGAACAACGGTCAGCGGTAATTCGTCTTCCAGTCCGACAGATTCACAGGTCTCCAGCCATGTCTCGCGCAGCTCCTCAAGTTGAGTCAGCAAGTAGTCGTCATGCTCATTGCTCGCTTTGAAAAACAACTGCATCAGTACCTGTAACCGACTCCCCCACTCTTGAGGTTTCGCAGGCTTGAGCAATTGCTGGTGCGAGTACTCCAAGGCATCCAGCAAGGCGGACAGAGGACCGATCAGCGCGGCATCGAGGCCGCCAATTTCGTCGTATGGCTCAATACCTGCACAGGCACTGGAATCGCCAACCGCATATCCGAGGAGCATCCGCCTCAGGCCGAAACGCCAGCTGTTCTGCTCCAGTTCATTTGGCAATCCCAGTCCGGCGCGCTGGTCAGCGTCCATCCCCCAACGCACACCGGCGCCTTCGATCCAGCGATGCAGAGTCGGCAAATCCCGTTCCTCCACACCGAACCGTGCGCGTAACGCCGGCACATCGAGCAAGTCGAGAATTTCACTGACGGGGAAACGACTGTCGGGCAGTTTAAGCAGATGTTCGACAGCGATCAGTAATGGATCGCGACCGCGTTGCCCCTGGTCGGCCAGCGTGAAAGGAATAAACCGTGGATCATGACGATCCAGTTGCCCGAACACCGCACGGACATGCGGCGCATAACTGTCGATGTCGGGCACCATCACAATCACATCGCGGGGGCGAAGATCGGGATTGGCGCTGAATCGAGCCAGGAGCTGATCGTGGAGAATCTCGACTTCACGTTGTGCACTATGGGCAATGTGGAATCGAATCGATAGATCCTGCTTCAGATCTATCTCAGGCCAGAGCTCACGCGTCTCGCTGAGCGGGCGCAACTCCAGAATGTCGTCCTGCAGTTGATTGAGCATGTTTTGCGGAATTGTTTCACTGAACAGATCGATACGACCATTGCGAAATGCCGCGCGATAGCTGCCGGGGTCGTCATAGCTGTCGAGCAGATTGATGTAGTCACGACCTTGCTTGCCCCAGGCAGCAAGCAGCGGATGGGCGTGTTGATGCAGTGACTCCGGATCCAGCACTACGGGCATGCCGCTCTTGCGAGCCTGACGCTTGTATTGATGACGCAACAGATCCTTGTCGGCAACGATATCGGCCCAATGATAACGGCAAGGATTGTGTACGCAGAGCAGGACCTGGCTGAAACGGGCCAGCCCTGCCAATGCTTCGAGTACTTGCGCAGGCAGTGAGGAAATTCCGAAAACGATTACCCGTGACGGCAAGCCTGTCGGTGCTTTTTCAAGGTTGTTGATGCATTCAATGAATCGCTGGTGCACGCCTGCACGGCTTTGAGCCATACCTTGTTTACCGACATCCTCAAGCAATGCGCGCCACAACTCCGCCTGCCAGCAACTGGTGATGGGCAGTGGTTTTATTTCGCCTCTGACATTTCGTAGCTGATGACGCCCCTCGGCCCAATCCTCCAGCCAGTCGGCACGGTACACCTGATACTGATCGAATAGATCAGCCAGACGCTCAGACAACTGGTAGCGCTTGCGCAAATCACTGTCGTGGGTCAGGAAACGTTGCAGGGGTTCGAAATGCGGCAGATTGATGACCTGCGGTAACAGGCGCATCAGTCTCCATGTCAGGGGGGCTTTGTCGAGCAAGGATTTGGCCGGGATCTCATCTCGTCCAAGAACCATGCGGTAAAGCTGCCACATGAAACTGCCCGGCAATTGCACATCAATTGCGGCAGCAATACCGCAGCCGCCAAGGTCATCCTCCTCAGGATCCTCGGCTAAAGCCAGCTTGAGCCATTGGGCGATGCCGTTGCTCTGTACGAGCGCAATTTCGTTTTCCAGAGGAGCCAGCGGATAACGCCGCATGATGCTGATCACAAGGCTGCGTAGTTCGTCCAGGCTATTGCTCTGAACGACCATGAATGCAGCGTTGAGGGACTGTGTGTCCGGCATGAGGCTTCCTTGGAAAAATACAAAAGCTAGGGCTGAACCTTAGCATTGTCGGTTGGTAAGGGCAGCCGCAAGGCGTCTGAGAATGCTGTACGAACTTTCCTGCGGGCAAAACAAAACCCCAACTGCTTTCGCAATTGGGGTTTCGGAATTTAATCTTGACGATGACCTACTCTCACATGGGGAAACCCCACACTACCATCGGCGATGCATCGTTTCACTTCTGAGTTCGGGATGGGATCAGGTGGTTCCAACGCTCTATGGTCGTCAAGAAATTCGGGTACTGACTCGTGACCGGATGGCCTCGCTTCAGCAAATTGGGTATGGGATAGGTTTCGGTGTTTTGCAAGATCGAACTTTCGGTTCTTTCGTCTTCACACACCGCAATCTGGCTCTGCTCTTTATTCAGGAGCAGTCAAATTGCTTGGGTGTTATATGGTCAAGCCTCACGGGCAATTAGTATTGGTTAGCTCAACGCCTCACAGCGCTTACACACCCAACCTATCAACGTCGTAGTCTTCGACGGCCCTTCAGGGAACTCAAGGTTCCAGTGAGATCTCATCTTGAGGCAAGTTTCCCGCTTAGATGCTTTCAGCGGTTATCTTTTCCGAACATAGCTACCCGGCAATGCCACTGGCGTGACAACCGGAACACCAGAGGTTCGTCCACTCCGGTCCTCTCGTACTAGGAGCAGCCCCTCTCAAATCTCAAACGTCCACGGCAGATAGGGACCGAACTGTCTCACGACGTTCTAAACCCAGCTCGCGTACCACTTTAAATGGCGAACAGCCATACCCTTGGGACCGGCTTCAGCCCCAGGATGTGATGAGCCGACATCGAGGTGCCAAACACCGCCGTCGATATGAACTCTTGGGCGGTATCAGCCTGTTATCCCCGGAGTACCTTTTATCCGTTGAGCGATGGCCCTTCCATACAGAACCACCGGATCACTAAGACCTACTTTCGTACCTGCTCGACGTGTCTGTCTCGCAGTCAAGCGCGCTTTTGCCTTTATACTCTACGACCGATTTCCGACCGGTCTGAGCGCACCTTCGTACTCCTCCGTTACTCTTTAGGAGGAGACCGCCCCAGTCAAACTACCCACCATACACTGTCCTCGATCCGGATAACGGACCTGAGTTAGAACCTCAAAGTTGCCAGGGTGGTATTTCAAGGATGGCTCCACGCGAACTGGCGTCCACGCTTCAAAGCCTCCCACCTATCCTACACAAGCAAATTCAAAGTCCAGTGCAAAGCTATAGTAAAGGTTCACGGGGTCTTTCCGTCTAGCCGCGGATACACTGCATCTTCACAGCGATTTCAATTTCACTGAGTCTCGGGTGGAGACAGCGCCGCCATCGTTACGCCATTCGTGCAGGTCGGAACTTACCCGACAAGGAATTTCGCTACCTTAGGACCGTTATAGTTACGGCCGCCGTTTACCGGGGCTTCGATCAAGAGCTTCGCGTTAGCTAACCCCATCAATTAACCTTCCGGCACCGGGCAGGCGTCACACCCTATACGTCCACTTTCGTGTTTGCAGAGTGCTGTGTTTTTAATAAACAGTCGCAGCGGCCTGGTATCTTCGACCGGCATGGGCTTACGGAGCAAGTCCTTCACCCTCACCGGCGCACCTTCTCCCGAAGTTACGGTGCCATTTTGCCTAGTTCCTTCACCCGAGTTCTCTCAAGCGCCTTGGTATTCTCTACCCAACCACCTGTGTCGGTTTGGGGTACGGTTCCTGGTTATCTGAAGCTTAGAAGCTTTTCTTGGAAGCATGGCATCAACCACTTCGTCGCCTAAAGGCAACTCGTCATCAGCTCTCGGCCTTAGAATCCCGGATTTACCTAAGATTCCAGCCTACCACCTTAAACTTGGACAACCAACGCCAAGCTGGCCTAGCCTTCTCCGTCCCTCCATCGCAATAACCAGAAGTACAGGAATATTAACCTGTTTTCCATCGACTACGCTTTTCAGCCTCGCCTTAGGGACCGACTAACCCTGCGTCGATTAACGTTGCGCAGGAAACCTTGGTCTTTCGGCGTGGGTGTTTTTCACACCCATTGTCGTTACTCATGTCAGCATTCGCACTTCTGATACCTCCAGCAAGCTTCTCAACTCACCTTCACAGGCTTACAGAACGCTCCTCTACCGCATCACTTGCGTGATACCCGTAGCTTCGGTGTATGGTTTGAGCCCCGTTACATCTTCCGCGCAGGCCGACTCGACTAGTGAGCTATTACGCTTTCTTTAAAGGGTGGCTGCTTCTAAGCCAACCTCCTAGCTGTCTAAGCCTTCCCACATCGTTTCCCACTTAACCATAACTTTGGGACCTTAGCTGACGGTCTGGGTTGTTTCCCTTTTCACGACGGACGTTAGCACCCGCCGTGTGTCTCCCATGCTCGGCACTTGTAGGTATTCGGAGTTTGCATCGGTTTGGTAAGTCGGGATGACCCCCTAGCCGAAACAGTGCTCTACCCCCTACAGTGATACATGAGGCGCTACCTAAATAGCTTTCGAGGAGAACCAGCTATCTCCGAGCTTGATTAGCCTTTCACTCCGATCCACAGGTCATCCGCTAACTTTTCAACGGTAGTCGGTTCGGTCCTCCAGTCAGTGTTACCTAACCTTCAACCTGCCCATGGATAGATCGCCCGGTTTCGGGTCTATTCCCAGCGACTAGACGCCCTATTAAGACTCGCTTTCGCTACGCCTCCCCTATTCGGTTAAGCTCGCCACTGAAAATAAGTCGCTGACCCATTATACAAAAGGTACGCAGTCACAGAACAAAGTCTGCTCCCACTGCTTGTACGCATACGGTTTCAGGATCTATTTCACTCCCCTCTCCGGGGTTCTTTTCGCCTTTCCCTCACGGTACTAGTTCACTATCGGTCAGTCAGTAGTATTTAGCCTTGGAGGATGGTCCCCCCATATTCAGACAAAGTTTCTCGTGCTCCGTCCTACTCGATTTCATGACTAAGAGATTTTCGCGTACAGGGCTATCACCCACTATGGCCGCACTTTCCAGAGCGTTCCGCTAATCTCAAAGCCACTTAAGGGCTAGTCCCCGTTCGCTCGCCACTACTAAGGGAATCTCGGTTGATTTCTTTTCCTCAGGGTACTTAGATGTTTCAGTTCCCCTGGTTCGCCTCTTGCACCTATGTATTCAGTGCAAGATAACCATCTTGTGATGGCTGGGTTCCCCCATTCAGACATCTCCGGATCAAAGTCTGTTTGCCGACTCCCCGAAGCTTTTCGCAGGCTACCACGTCTTTCATCGCCTCTGACTGCCAAGGCATCCACCGTATGCGCTTCTTCACTTGACCATATAACCCCAAGCAATCTGGTTATACTGTGAAGACGACATTCGCCGAAAATTCGAATTTCTCAACTAAGAGAACTCACAAATTTTACCTTAGCCTGATCACCACCAGTGAAAGTGGCTCTCAGTCTATCTTTCTATCACATACCCAAATTTTTAAAGAACGAACTAGTCAAAGACTAGAAATCAACATTCACCATCAGCACGATGGAATGCTCATTTCTAAGCTCTTACTTCAGAAGCAGTAGTGGTGGAGCCAAGCGGGATCGAACCGCTGACCTCCTGCGTGCAAGGCAGGCGCTCTCCCAGCTGAGCTATGGCCCCGTATTTCTACAGGCGTTTCCCACACAAAATTGGTGGGTCTGGGCAGATTCGAACTGCCGACCTCACCCTTATCAGGGGTGCGCTCTAACCAACTGAGCTACAGACCCAATTTCGGGCTGCTTCTTTCGTCTTCTTCAATGAATCAAGCAATTCGTGTGGGAACTTATGGAGCAGCTGATGTCGTCGATTAAGGAGGTGATCCAGCCGCAGGTTCCCCTACGGCTACCTTGTTACGACTTCACCCCAGTCATGAATCACACCGTGGTAACCGTCCTCCCGAAGGTTAGACTAGCTACTTCTGGTGCAACCCACTCCCATGGTGTGACGGGCGGTGTGTACAAGGCCCGGGAACGTATTCACCGCGACATTCTGATTCGCGATTACTAGCGATTCCGACTTCACGCAGTCGAGTTGCAGACTGCGATCCGGACTACGATCGGTTTTATGGGATTAGCTCCACCTCGCGGCTTGGCAACCCTTTGTACCGACCATTGTAGCACGTGTGTAGCCCAGGCCGTAAGGGCCATGATGACTTGACGTCATCCCCACCTTCCTCCGGTTTGTCACCGGCAGTCTCCTTAGAGTGCCCACCATAACGTGCTGGTAACTAAGGACAAGGGTTGCGCTCGTTACGGGACTTAACCCAACATCTCACGACACGAGCTGACGACAGCCATGCAGCACCTGTCTCAATGTTCCCGAAGGCACCAATCCATCTCTGGAAAGTTCATTGGATGTCAAGGCCTGGTAAGGTTCTTCGCGTTGCTTCGAATTAAACCACATGCTCCACCGCTTGTGCGGGCCCCCGTCAATTCATTTGAGTTTTAACCTTGCGGCCGTACTCCCCAGGCGGTCAACTTAATGCGTTAGCTGCGCCACTAAGAGCTCAAGGCTCCCAACGGCTAGTTGACATCGTTTACGGCGTGGACTACCAGGGTATCTAATCCTGTTTGCTCCCCACGCTTTCGCACCTCAGTGTCAGTATCAGTCCAGGTGGTCGCCTTCGCCACTGGTGTTCCTTCCTATATCTACGCATTTCACCGCTACACAGGAAATTCCACCACCCTCTACCATACTCTAGCTCGCCAGTTTTGGATGCAGTTCCCAGGTTGAGCCCGGGGATTTCACATCCAACTTAACGAACCACCTACGCGCGCTTTACGCCCAGTAATTCCGATTAACGCTTGCACCCTCTGTATTACCGCGGCTGCTGGCACAGAGTTAGCCGGTGCTTATTCTGTCGGTAACGTCAAAATTGCAGAGTATTAATCTACAACCCTTCCTCCCAACTTAAAGTGCTTTACAATCCGAAGACCTTCTTCACACACGCGGCATGGCTGGATCAGGCTTTCGCCCATTGTCCAATATTCCCCACTGCTGCCTCCCGTAGGAGTCTGGACCGTGTCTCAGTTCCAGTGTGACTGATCATCCTCTCAGACCAGTTACGGATCGTCGCCTTGGTGAGCCATTACCTCACCAACTAGCTAATCCGACCTAGGCTCATCTGATAGCGCAAGGCCCGAAGGTCCCCTGCTTTCTCCCGTAGGACGTATGCGGTATTAGCGTTCCTTTCGAAACGTTGTCCCCCACTACCAGGCAGATTCCTAGGCATTACTCACCCGTCCGCCGCTGAATCCAGGAGCAAGCTCCCTTCATCCGCCCGACTTGCATGTGTTAGGCCTGCCGCCAGCGTTCAATCTGAGCCATGATCAAACTCTTCAGTTCAAACATCTTTGGGTTTTTAAGAAACCCTAAACTTGGCTCAGCAATCGTTGGTTACATCTTTGATTTCTCGCGGAGTAACTTGTGATGCTGATAATCTTGTTGACTATCAGTCTGACTCCACAAGCACCCACACGAATTGCTTGATTCAGTTGTTAAAGAGCGGTTGGTTAAGATCTTTCGTCTCAACCGAGGCGCGCATTCTACAGCAGCCTCATTTGCTGTCAAGTGATTATTTTCAGAAGTTTTCGAAGATTTCTTCAACAACTTCAACCACTTGCGCTTCCGATCTCTCGTTAGCGGGAGGCGAATTCTACAGCGTTACACGCTGCTGTCAACACCTCTTTTTCTCCGCTTTCGATCGAGAAGACCGAACCGTTGAAAGCGCCAGAAAAACCGGCATTTCCAACTCCTTCCAGGCTTCAATGATCTGAAGCTACCCGCTATCGAAACCTACTTAACTCATTGAATCTCAAGGAGTTTTCCGTTTCGACTGCGCCGGAAGTGGGGCGAATTATAGAGATTCAGAATCTGCCGTCAACCCCTATTTTCATAAATCTGTCACATCGGTCAAAAAAGCCCGAAAACAAGAAGGCCGACCTTAAAAGGTCGGCCTTCTGTGCACAGCCCTTCTACTTACAAGCTAGGGAATGCGAATTGCGAGGCTTCATGGCTCGCGCGCTGTGGCCAGCGCTGGGTGATCGCCTTGCGACGGGTGTAGAAGCGCACGCCATCCGGACCATAGGCATGCAGGTCGCCGAACAGCGAACGCTTCCAGCCGCCGAAGCTGTGGTAAGCCACCGGCACCGGCAGCGGCACGTTGACACCGACCATGCCGACTTCAATCTCGTCGCAGAACAGACGTGCGGCTTCACCGTCACGGGTGAAGATGCAGGTGCCGTTGCCGTATTCGTGATCGTTGATCAGTTGCATCGCCACTTCCAGACTGTTCACCCGAACGATGCACAGTACCGGCCCGAAGATCTCTTCTTTATAGATGCGCATCTCGGGGGTGACGTTGTCGAACAGGCAGCCACCCAGGAAGAAGCCTTCTTCATGACCGGCAACGCTCAGACCACGACCATCGACCACCAGGGTCGCGCCCGCCGCCACGCCGTCTTCGACATAACCGCTGACCTTGTCGCGCGCTTGACCGGTAACCAGCGGCCCCATGTCCAGACCGCAAGAAGTGCCGGCACCGATTTTCAGCGCCTTGATCTGTGGAACCAGTTTCGCCACCAGTGCATCGGCTACCTGGTCGCCCACACACACCGCTACCGAAATCGCCATGCAGCGCTCGCCGCAGGAACCATATGCCGCGCCCATCAGTGCGCTGACCGCGTTGTCCAGATCCGCATCCGGCATCAGCACCGCGTGGTTCTTCGCGCCGCCCAGTGCCTGAACGCGTTTGCCGCGCTTGGTGCCTTCGGCATAGATGTACTCGGCAATCGGCGTCGAACCCACAAAGCTCAGCGCTTTGACTTCCGGCGCTTCGATCAGCGCGTCCACTGCAGTCTTGTCACCGTGCACCACGCTCAGCACGCCTTTCGGCAGGCCGGCTTCCAGCAGCAGTTGAGCGATCAGCAGGGTCGAGCTCGGATCACGCTCGGACGGCTTGAGGATGAAGCAGTTACCGCAGACGATCGCCAGCGGATACATCCACAGCGGCACCATGGCCGGGAAGTTGAACGGGGTGATACCGGCCACCACGCCCAGCGGCTGGAAGTCCGACCAGGCATCGATGTTCGGGCCGACGTTGCGGCTGTATTCACCCTTGAGGATTTCCGGCGCTGCGCAGGCGAACTCGACGTTCTCGATGCCACGCTTCAGTTCACCGGCAGCGTCTTCCAGCGTCTTGCCGTGCTCTTCGCTGATCAATTGCGAGATGCGCGCTTCGTTCTGCTCCAGCAGTTGCTTGAAGCGGAACATGACCTGGGCGCGTTTGGCCGGTGGCGTATTGCGCCAGGCCGGGAACGCAGCCTTGGCGGCATCGATGGCTTTCTGGATGGTTTCCTGGCTGGCCAGCGGCAGCTTGTGGATAGCCTGACCGGTGGACGGGTTGAACACATCGACCGCGCGACCGTTCTCGGTCACCAGTTCGCCATTGATCAAATGCGGAATAACGCTCATCGAAAACTCCTGAATTCTTGTGCGCAGACGCCCGCAAGGAGCGCCTGCTATTTGCGTAGCTATATAGAAGGAAAAATCAGTCGAGCTTGTTCAGCACTTCGCCGACCGCGTCGAACAGACGATCGAGGTCTTGCGGCTTGCTGTTGAAGGTTGGGCCGAACTGCAGGGTGTCGCCGCCGAAGCGCACGTAGAACCCGGCTTTCCACAACGCCATACCGGCTTCGAACGGACGCACGATGGCGTCGCCATCACGGCCCGCGATCTGGATCGCACCGGCCAGGCCGTAGTTACGAATGTCGATCACGTTCTTCGCACCTTTCAGGCCGTGCAGGGCATTTTCGAAATGCGGTGCAACTTCGGCCACGCTCTGTACCAGGTTTTCCTTTTGCAGCAGGTCGAGTGCTGCCAGGCCAGCGGCACAAGCCACCGGGTGCGCCGAGTAGGTGTAGCCGTGCGGGAATTCCACGGCGTATTCCGGGGTCGGCTGGTTCATGAAGGTCTGGTAGATCTCGGAGCTGGCAATCACTGCGCCCATCGGGATCGCGCCGTTGGTGACTTGCTTGGCGATGCACATCAGGTCCGGGGTCACGCCGAAAGTGGTGGCGCCGAACATGGTGCCGGTACGGCCGAAACCGGTGATCACTTCGTCGAACACCAGCAGAATGTTGTGCTGATCGCAGATCTCGCGCAGACGCTTCAGATAACCCTGTGGTGGAACCAGTACGCCAGCGGAACCGGCCAGAGGCTCAACGAACACCGCAGCGATGTTCGAAGCATCGTGCAACTCGATCAGCTTCAGCAGTTCATCGGCCAGGGCGATACCGCCCTGCTCCGGCATGCCACGGGAGAACGCATTGCTCGCCAGCAGAGTGTGCGGCAGGTGGTCGACATCCATCATCGCCTGGCCGAACAGCTTGCGGTTGCCGTTGACGCCACCAAGGCTGGTGCCGGCGATGTTCACGCCGTGGTAGCCACGGGCACGACCGATCATTTTGGTTTTGGTCGACTGGCCTTTCAGGCGCCAGTAGGCACGGACCATTTTCACTGCGGTATCGGCGCACTCGGAGCCGGAGTCAGTGAAGAACACGTGGTTCAGGTTGCCCGGGGTCAGGTCGGTGATCTTTTCGGCCAGCTGGAACGACAGCGGGTGGCCGTACTGGAAGCCCGGCGAGTAATCGAGGGTGCCCAACTGCTTGGCCACCGCTTCCTGGATTTCCTTGCGGGTATGCCCGGCGCCGCAGGTCCACAGACCGGACAGCGAGTCGTACACCTTGCGGCCCTTGTCGTCGATCAGCCAGCTGCCTTCGGCACCGACGATCAGACGCGGATCGCGCTGGAAGTTGCGGTTGGCGGTGTACGGCATCCAGTGCGCGTCCAGCTTCAGTTGGCTGGCCAGTGGCGACGGCGCGTTTTCAGGCATGTTCATCGGGCAAAACCTCGCAGGGCAATAAGCTTCAGGGAGATAAAAGTCGTTGTTGCAGCTAAGTTGCCACGCCGATAAAGTCGGTGAAATCCAACTTTTCTAACCTTCAGTTAGAACCTTGCTAAACAATGAGAACAACAAGATGAGCAGCCGCCGCCCCGATCCACTGGCCCAGGTCAGTGACTTTGATATCCGCCTGTTGCGGATTTTCCGCAGCGTCGTGGAGTGCGGTGGTTTCTCGGCGGCGGAAACCGTGCTTGGTATCGGACGTTCGGCAATCAGCCAGCAGATGAGCGATCTCGAACAACGCCTCGGCCTGCGCCTGTGCCAGCGCGGGCGCGCCGGTTTCTCCCTGACCGAAGAAGGTCGCGAGGTCTATCAATCGGCGTTGCAGCTGCTGAGTGCGCTGGAAAGTTTCCGCACCGAAGTCAACGGCCTGCACCAGCACTTGCGCGGCGAATTGATCATCGGCCTGACCGACAACCTCGTCACCCTGCCCCACATGCGCATCACCCACGCATTGGCGCAATTGAAGGAGCGCGGGCCGGACGTGCAGATCCAGATCCGCATGATCGCCCCCAACGAAGTCGAACAAGGTGTGCTCGACGGTCGCCTGCACGTCGGCGTGGTGCCGCAGGCCAGTGCGCTGTCCGGACTGGAATATCAGCCGCTGTACAGCGAACGCTCGCTGCTCTATTGCGCGGTCGGCCATCCGCTGTTTTACGTCGATGACAAGCAACTGGACGACGAACGCCTGAACAGTCAGGACGCCATCGCACCAACCTTTCGTTTGCCGGCGGAGATTCAGGCGCATTATCAGGCCCTCAATTGCACGGCCAGCGCTTCTGACCGTGAGGGTATGGCATTCCTGATTCTGACCGGGCGCTACATCGGTTATCTGCCGGATCACTACGCCAGTCTCTGGGTGCAACAGGGACGGCTGCGTGCTCTCAAGGCCAGCACGCGGTTCTATGACTTGAGCCTGGCTTCGGTGACCCGCAAGGGCCGGCGTCCGCATCTGGTGCTGGAAAGTTTTCTCGAAAGCCTCGCCGCCACCCGCTGATGACCGGCGTTTTATTGCCCGGGGCTTGTCGCAGGCCGATGGTTGCGCTATCAACGCAACTGGTTGCACCCCACAGACAAACCCGGAAGTGCCTATGACCTTTGAAGTCCCCGCTCACGGCGGCAAACCTGCCAGCCGCATTCGTCAGAAGAACGAAGAGACCATCATCAAAGCCGCCGAAGACGAGTTCGCCCGTCACGGGTTCAAAGGCACCAGCATGAACACCATCGCCACCAAGGCCGGGTTGCCCAAGGCGAATCTGCATTACTACTTCACCAACAAGCTCGGGTTGTACGTGGCGGTGCTGAGCAACATCCTCGAACTGTGGGACAGCACCTTCAACACCCTGACGGCCGAGGACGATCCGGCCGAAGCGCTGACCCGCTACATCCGCGCCAAAATGGAATTTTCCCGCCGTCAGCCACAAGCGTCGCGAATCTTCGCGATGGAAGTGATCAGCGGTGGCGAATGCCTCACCGAGTATTTCAACCAGGACTACCGCGCCTGGTTCCAGGGTCGGGCCGCCGTATTCCAGGCGTGGATCGACGCCGGCAAAATGGACCCGGTGGATCCGGTACACCTGATCTTCCTGTTGTGGGGCAGCACCCAGCATTACGCCGACTTCGCCACGCAGATCTGCCGCGTCAGCGGTCGCAGCAAGTTGACCAAACAGGACATGGAAGACGCCGGCAACAACCTGATCCGCATCATTCTCAAGGGCTGCGGCCTCACTCCTTCTCTATAAGACGTTTATGCCATTTACCCTCAGCGGCTTTTGCGAATTCCGCGAAGAGATTCGCAAAAGCCGTTTCATCACCTTCGCCGCGCCGATCGGCAGCCCTGCCGAGGCGCAAGCCTTCATCGAGCAGCACAGCGACTTGAACGCCTCGCACAATTGCTGGGCGTGGAAACTCGGTGATCAGTACCGCAGTAACGACGACGGCGAACCCGGCGGCACTGCCGGTCGACCGATTCTCGCGGCCATCGAGGCGCAGGATTGCGATCAGGTCGCGGTGCTGGTGATCCGCTGGTACGGCGGCATTCAACTGGGCACCGGCGGCCTGGCCCGGGCCTATGGCGGCGGCGCCAACAAGTGCCTGCAAGCCGCACCGAAAATCGAATTGATCAGCCGTGTGCCCCTGCGTTGTGCCTGCGGGTTTGCCGAGTTGGCGTTGGTGAAGTTGCGGGTGGCGGATCTTGGCGGTCTCGTTGTGGAAGAAAACTTCACCGCCAATGGCGTCGAATTACAGTTGGCGGTGGGTGAGGCGCAGATTCCATTGCTGCAAAGCCAACTGGCCGATCTCAGCCGTGGGCGCATCCTGCTCCAGCGCTGAACACTTGCAATATTTCGGGGCACGAGCAAATCCCCATATTCCAGAGAGTTGCCCACATCACCTGTGCACCCGACTGTGGATAACCTGAGCACACACCGCTGTAACCCTTCTGTCACGTGGCTTTGCGCGATTTGTACACTTTTCGCCCAAAGCACATGAAAAAAATTTAATTCCAAGTAAAAACAATCAGTTAGATCTGTTTATCGCCATTGGGAGATAGCACCGGTGCGCTTATGCCAAGGTTGTCCGATTGCGCACAAATACTGTGGAGCAACCTGTGGATAACCCGTTCATGACTCACGTAGCCTCAGGTGCAGCTTGGCTCCGGTGGGATTGCTCGTTTTTTAACCAGAATTTCACGAACAAAACTGGAGCCTGATCAAAGGCTTTGCGCTGAATTGGTGCTGCGAATCGGAGCAGTTTTACCTTCGCGGCTCTAGGTGAAGGGGCGCCGGGCAAACGCTTGAAGGGTTCCTGACTCAATGGCCAGGAAATTGCTTTATCCACAGGCACAACCCCAAGCAAGCCGAGCCTGTCATGCCCAACGCCACGCCCACCCCGCGCCTGCAACTGCGCCGCATCAGCAAACGTTATCCCGGTTGTCTGGCCAATGACGCCATCGACCTGAGCATCGCCCCCGGTGAAATCCACGCGCTGCTCGGTGAAAACGGCGCGGGCAAAAGCACGCTGATGAAGATCATCTACGGCGTCACCCAGGCCGACTCGGGCGAAATGCTCTGGCAAGGGCAACCGGTGAACATGCGCAATCCGGCGCAGGCCCGGCAGTTGGGCATCGGCATGGTGTTCCAGCATTTCTCGCTGTTCGAAACCCTGACCGTGGCGCAGAACATTGCGCTGGCGATGGGCCCGGCCGCCGGGACGCCGAAACAGCTTGAACCGAAAATCCGCGAAGTGTCCCGCCGTTATGGCATGGCGCTGGAACCGGAGCGACTTGTCCACAGCCTGTCGATCGGCGAGCGCCAACGGGTGGAGATCGTCCGGTGCCTGATGCAGGATATCCGCCTGCTGATTCTCGACGAACCGACCTCGGTGCTCACGCCGCAGGAAGCCGACGATCTGTTCATCACCCTGCGTCGGCTGGCGGCCGAGGGCTGCAGCATTCTGTTCATCAGCCACAAACTCGGCGAGGTGCGCGCCTTGTGCCACAGCGCCACGGTTCTGCGCGGCGGCCGGGTGGCCGGACATTGCGTACCGGCGAAATGCTCCGACCAGCAACTGGCGCAACTGATGGTCGGCGAGTCGGCGGCGCTGATCGGCGAGTATCCGAAAGCCAATGGCGGCGCGACATTCCTGCGGGTCAGCGGATTGAATTGGCACAACCCCGATCCGTTCGGCTGTTCGTTGACCGGCATCGACTTGCAGGTGCGCAGCGGCGAAATCGTCGGCATCGCTGGCGTTGCGGGCAACGGTCAGGATGAATTGCTGGCACTGCTGAGCGGCGAACAGACACTGCCCCGCGATGCAGCGCAAACGATCCGTTTCCGAGAACGCGCCGTCGCCGATCTGCGCCCGGATGCACGGCGCAGACTCGGTCTCGCATTCGTCCCAGCCGAGCGTCTCGGGCACGGCGCGGTCCCGGAGTTGAGCCTGGCGGACAACGCCCTGCTCACAGCCTTTCAGCAAGGGCTGGTCAGCCACGGTTTGATCGAGCGCAACAAAATCGAATCCCTCGCCCAGGCAATCATCCAGCGCTTCGGGGTGAAAACCCCGGATACCCAAACCAGCGCTCGCAGTTTGTCCGGCGGCAACCTGCAGAAATTCATCCTCGGCCGGGAAATCCTCCAGCAGCCAAAACTGCTGATCGCCGCGCACCCGACCTGGGGCGTGGACGTCGGCGCGGCGGCAGTGATTCATCGCGCCCTGATCGCCCTGCGCGATGCCGGCGCGGCGATTCTGGTGATATCCGAAGACCTCGACGAGCTGTTCCAGATCAGCGACCGCCTCGGCGCGCTCTGCGGCGGGCGGATGTCGGCGCTGCAAGACACGGCGCAAACACGGATCAGCGATGTCGGTGGCTGGATGGCCGGCCAGTTCCACAGCCCTCAACCTCAACCCGCTGCGGTTTAACGGAGTTTTTCATGCTGCTTTCCCTCGAACCCCGTGGCCGGCAATCGCGCCTGATGTTGTGGTGCTCGCCGCTGTTGGCGGCGGTGCTGACCCTCGGCTGTGGCTCGCTGCTGTTCATCGCTCTCGGTCATGACCCGCTGCAAACCTTGCACACCTTGTTGATCGCGCCGGTCAGCGACTTGTATGGCGTGTCCGAATTATTGGTCAAGGCGTTGCCGATCCTGCTCTGCGCGCTGGGTCTGGCGGTGGCTTATCAGGCGCGAATCTGGAACATCGGCGCCGAAGGTCAATTGTTGCTCGGTGCGTTGGCCGGCAGTGCGCTGGCGGTGAACATCATCGACATGCAAAGCCACTGGGCACTGGTGCTGATCCTGCTCACCGGCACCCTCGTCGGCGCCGCGTGGGCCGGGCTCACCGCCTGGCTGCGCACGCGCTTCAACGCCAACGAAATCCTCACCAGCATCATGCTCAATTACATCGCGCTGAACCTGCTGCTGTTCTGCGTTCACGGGCCGTTGAAGGACCCGGCCGGGTACAACTTTCCCGAGTCGGCGATGTTCGGCGACGCCAGCCGCCTGCCGTTGTTGATGGAGGATGGTCGAGTTCACGCCGGGGTGTATTTCGCTCTGCTGGCGCTGGTGGCGGTGTGGGTGTTGTTGCAGAAAAGCTTTGTCGGTTTCCAGATCAAAGTGCTCGGGCTGGATAAACGCGCGGCGGGATTTGCCGGGTTTCGCGAGAAACGCCTGATCTGGCTCGCGCTGTTGATCAGCGGAGGATTGGCGGGACTTGCCGGTGTTTGCGAAGTCACCGGGCCGATCGGCCAACTGGTGCCGCAGGTCTCACCGGGCTACGGCTATGCGGCGATCACCGTGGCGTTTCTTGGGCGGCTAAATCCCGTCGGGATTCTGTTTTCCAGCCTGTTGATGGCGCTGCTGTACATCGGTGGTGAGAGCGCGCAGATGACGCTGAATCTGCCGCAGGCGATCACCCAGCTGTTCCAGGGAATGATGCTGTTTTTCCTGCTGGCCTGTGACGTGCTGATCCTCTACCGACCACGCCTGAACCTGCGCTGGGCCCGACGCACTTCTACCACCGCCGTAACCGCCGGAGCGCTGTGATGGATATCGATCTGCTGAGCAATGTTTTCTACGCCATGGTGCGTTGCGGCACTCCGCTGTTGCTGGTGGCGCTGGGTGAATTGATCTGCGAAAAGAGCGGCGTGCTCAACCTCGGACAGGAAGGGATGATGCTGTTTGGCGCGGTGATCGGTTTCATCGTCGCGTTCAACAGCGGCAACCTGTGGCTCGGTGTTTTACTGGCGATGCTTGCGGGGATGCTGTTGTCGTCGCTGTTTGCGCTGGTGGCGCTGGTGTTCAACGCCAATCAGGTGGCGACCGGGCTGGCGCTGACGATTTTTGGCGTGGGCCTGTCGACCTTTGTCGGCGCCGCTTGGGTCGGCAAACCGCTGGCGGGGTTCGAGCCGCTGGCGATTCCATTCTTGAGTGACATTCCGCTGATCGGCCGCATGCTGTTTGCCCAGGATCTGCTGGTGTACCTGTCGTTCGCGCTGTTTGCGCTGGTGGCCTGGGTGATCGTGAAAAGCCGTGTCGGGCTGATCATTCAAGCGGTCGGCGAAAATCCCGATGCGGCCAGTGCCATGGGCCTACCCGTGCTGACCGTGCGTACGCTGGCCGTATTGTTCGGCGGCGCGATGGCCGGACTGGCCGGGGCTTATCTTTCGCTGGCGTACACGCCGATGTGGGCCGAGAACATGACCGCCGGACGCGGCTGGATTGCCCTCGCACTGGTGGTGTTCGCCAGTTGGCGGGTGTGGCGGTTGTTGCTCGGCGCGTATCTGTTCGGCCTCGCCAGCATCCTGCACCTGGTGGCGCAGGGGTTGGGGCTGGCGATTCCATCGAGTCTGCTGGCGATGCTGCCGTACGTCGCGACCATCCTGGTGCTGGTGTTGTTGTCGCGGGATGCAGTGCGTACGCGGTTGTATGCGCCGGTGTCACTGGGCCAGCCGTGGCAGGCCGGACACTGAGGGGCTTTTAACAGGCAACACCTGAGCAATACCCCACGCCAGTTCGAAGACCAGGAAACCCACCAGCAACGAACTGGCGCCGTGGGCCAGGGCATACGCCTGCCACGCGGCGAACAGAAACCGCGCCACCGCGTCATAGCGTCCATAAACCTGCTGCGGATCGCGAATCCGCAGCACCGCCCACACGCAAACCACCGAACCCAAGAGGTTCGCCATCAACAGATGCACTGGCTCGAACGACGGCAAATCGCCGTGCAGATCCAGCGCCTGACTCAGCGCCGTCAAAACCCCGTGCAGCGCGGCAAAACTCCACGGCGTGGCAAACGCCGCCGTCACGATCAAGTCATACCAGGCACTGCCACGCACCAGATTGCGATACTGCGTTGAAGTCCACATCGTCCTTGCTCCGAAAATTCAGGGAGCAACCACGGTAAAGCCTGGAGTATGCTCCAGGGTCAAACACTTTCGAGATGTCCTTGATGCGCATCGGTGAATTGGCCCAGAGCTGCGATGTCAGCCGTGACACGCTGCGTTTCTACGAGGAGCGCGGATTGATCGCGGCACAACGCAGCGCCAACGGCTATCGCGACTATCCGCCGGAGATGGTGCAACTGGTGCTGTACATCAAGACGGCGCAGCGTCTGGGCTTCACTCTCGGCGAGATTGGCAGCAGCGTTGGCGCGCTGTGGCAATCGCCGGATCCGGACACCGCCGTCACGCAATTGCTGCAAGACAAGCTCAAGCTGATCGAAACCCGCATGGCCGAACTCGGCGAGCTGCGCCACGAATTGCAGCAACGGCTCGGTCAACGCTGTCCATTGAACCCGTGATCTTTCAACTTTCAAGGAAAGCCAATCATGTCCGCACTTAATCCTGCCAAGCACGCACTGATCATCGGCGCCTCCCGTGGCCTGGGCCTGGGGCTGGTGAAAACCCTGCTGGCCGACGGCTGGCAAGTCACCGCCACGGTTCGCAACCCTGCGAACGCCGAGGCGCTCAAAGCACTGGGCAACGTGCAGATCGAAAAACTCGACATGGACGACCAGCAAGCGGTGATTGCCCTGAGCCAGCAGCTCAAGGGCGAGACCTTTGATCTGCTGTTCGTCAACGCCGGGGTCAAGGGCCCTGACGTGCAGACCCCGGGCGGCGCGACGCTGGCGGAAGTCGGCCAGCTGTTCTTCACCAACGCCGTGGCGCCGATCAATCTGGCCCAGCGCTTCGTCGGGCAGATCCGCGACGGCAGCGGCGTGCTGGCGTTCATGAGCTCGGTGCTGGGCAGCGTGACCATGCCCGACGCGCCGGAACTGGCGCTGTACAAGGCCAGCAAAGCGGCGCTGAACTCGATGACCAACAGCTTCGTCACCCAGTTGGGCGATCAGAAACTGACTGTGCTGTCGCTGCATCCGGGCTGGGTGAAAACCGACATGGGCGGCGAAGGTGCCGACATCGACGTGGACACCAGCACCCGTGGTCTGGTGGATCAAGTGGACGCGTTTGCCGGCAAGGGCGGCCATCACTTCGTGAACTACAAGGGTGAAACCATTCCCTGGTAAGCACCGGACCCTGTGGGAGCCTGCTCCCACAGGGTTATCCCGGTGTCTGGTCGGGTTGGGCTTGCCCGTCGCAACATTTTGTTCGAAACTCCGCACCTCGTCCTTCGCGGCGACCCTGGATCAGCAGACAGGGCAACACTGAGCTGGCAACCCTGAACCCAACTTTCAGAGGAGCCGGCCACAATGCCTGCGACCCGTATCTGGTTAAAAAATCCCCTCGCCATTTTCACGGCCAACGGTCTCGATGCCCGTGGCGGTCTGGTGCTGCAAGACGGTGTGATCACCGAAGTGCTCGGCGCCGGCCAGCAACCTTCCGCCCCATGCAATGAAGTGTTCGACGCCCGTGAACATGTGATCCTGCCGGGCCTGATCAACACCCATCACCACTTCTATCAGACCCTGACCCGCGCCTGGGCGCCGGTGGTCAACCAGCCATTGTTCCCGTGGCTGAAAACCCTGTACCCGGTGTGGGCGCGCCTGACGCCTGAAAAACTCGCCCTCGCCACCAAAGTCGCGCTGGCCGAGTTGCTGCTGTCGGGTTGTACCACCGCTGCCGATCACCACTACCTGTTCCCGGACGGCCTGGAAAACGCCATCGACGTGCAAGTCGAAACCGTGCGCGAACTGGGCATGCGCGCCATGCTCACTCGTGGTTCGATGAGCCTCGGCGAGAAGGACGGCGGCCTGCCTCCGCAGCAGACCGTGCAGGAAGGACAGGTGATTCTCGACGACAGTCAGCGGCTGATTCACGAGTACCACGAACGTGGCGACGGCGCGCAAATCCAGATCGCTCTGGCGCCGTGCTCGCCGTTTTCGGTGACCCCGGAAATCATGTCCGCCAGCGCCGATCTGGCGAACAAACTCGACGTGCGTCTCCACACTCACCTCGCCGAAACCCTCGACGAAGAAGATTTCTGCCTGCAACGTTTCGGTCTGCGCACCGTGGATTATCTGGACAGCGTCGGCTGGCTCGGCCCGCGCACCTGGCTGGCCCATGGCATTCATTTCAACCCTGACGAAATCGCCCGCCTCGGCGCGGCCGGCACCGGCATCTGCCATTGCCCGAGCTCGAACATGCGCCTGGCCTCCGGCATCTGCCCGAGCATCGAGCTGACCGATGCCGGCGCGTTGTTCGGTCTGGGCGTGGATGGCTCGGCGTCCAACGATGCGTCGAACATGATCCTCGAAGCGCGTCAGGCGCTGTACATTCAGCGCCTGCGTTATGGCGCCGAGAAGATCACCCCGGAACGCGTACTGGGCTGGGCGACCAAGGGTTCGGCGAGCCTGCTCGGTCGCACCGACATCGGCGAGCTGACGGTGGGCAAGCAGGCGGATCTGGCGCTGTTCAAGCTGGATGAGCTGCGCTTCTCCGGCAGTCATGATCCGATTTCGGCATTGCTGTTGTGCGGCGCGGACCGTGCGGATCGGGTGATGGTCGGCGGCAAGTGGCGTGTGGTTGATGGACAGGTTGAAGGGCTGGATCTCAAAGGCCTGATTGCCGATCACAGTCAGGCGGCTCGGCAGTTGATCGCCGGTACCTGATTCCCCGGTGCTTAACCTGTGGGAGCTAGCCTGCTAGCGAATGCGATCTGTCAGTAAACAGAGATGTTGACTGATATACCGTAATCGCTAGCAGGCTAGCTCCCACAGTGGCTTCTGGTGGGCTCAAAGTCCGAGCAGCGACAACATGATGAACGTCGCAAACAACACAAAATGGGTCATGCCCTCAATGGCATTGGTCTCGCCGTCATTGAGGTTGATCGCGCTGACGATCAGCGTGATGAAGATCATCACCGTCTGCACCGGCGTCATCGCCATCTGAAACGGCTGCCCCGTATAGAGCGCCATCGCCTCCATCACCGGCACGGTCAGGATCACCGTCGACAACGATGCGCCCATCGCAATGTTGACCACCGACTGCATGCGATTGGCCAACGCTGCGCGCAAGGCGGTCAGGATCTCCGGCGCGGCTGAAATCGCTGCCACCAGAATCGCCGTGATCACCGGCGGAGCCCCCGTCCCTTCCAGGCCCAGATCGAGGGTCTTGGACATCACCTCGGCCAGTGCACCGATCACCACCACACCGAACACCAGAATGGCGATCGACAAAGGCAGATTGACCTTTTCCGGCTTCTCCTCCGTCGGCTGTTTCTTGCGGCGTTTATCCGGGTAGCTGTAGCTGAAAAAATAACTGTGCGGCCCGACCTGCATCCGCAGGAACAACGCGTAAAGCACCACCATCGCGCCGATGGTGAACGCCGAATAGATTTTCCAGTTGGCCTCGGGAATGAACTCCGGCACCACCATCGACACCCCCATGGCGGTGAGGATCATCACGCTGTAACTGCGGGCGGAATCGTCGTTGTAGGACTGCTCGCCATGCTTGATCCCGCCCATCAGCGCGGCGAGACCGAGGATGCCGTTGATGTCGAGCATCACCGCCGAATAGATCGTGTCGCGCACCAGCGTCGGCGAGGCTTCGTTGCTCATCATGATCGCCAGGATCACCACTTCCACCAGCACGGCGGCGAGGGTCAGGATCATCGTGCCGTACGGGTCGCCGACTTTTTCCGCGAGCAACTCGGCTTGATGGGCGACCCGCATCGAGGCGGCGACGATGAAGGCGATCAGCACCAGCCCGGCCGTCAGCGCGACGACCTGGCCGCTGTGCAGCAACCAGTGCTCCAACGGATACGCCACGAGAGCGGCGATCAGAGCCAGCAGCAGAAAGCTTTCTTGCTTGAGGATCGTGAGCATGGCGGGCCTTCGGGTGCCGAGGTCGAATGAGCTACTGACTGCGGGGCGGCGCTAATGGTTCGTTACACCTTAGCGCACCAGTGGATGGCGTCCTTGTACGGACATGCACTTTTTTCGGCCCGGCCGACCTCATCGCGAGCAAGCTCGCTCCCACAGGGATCACGGCGTTTTTGTGGGAGCGAGCCTGCTCGCGAAGGCCTCGCCCCGATTTCCAATTGATTTGTTGTCCGCTTGGTCAGCCTTTTGCATTGCCCTCCCCACACACAACAAAAGGGAGTTCGCGTTCATGCAAAAACGTCCATTGCAGAAACTGCTGTGCATCGCCATGGGCCTCGGCCTCAGCCTGGGCGCCAGTGCCGCCGATCCACTGAAAGTCGGTTTCGTCTACATCGGCCCCATCGGCGACCACGGCTGGACGTATCAGCATGAACAGGGGCGCAAGGCGCTGGCGGAAAAACTCGGCACGCAGATCACCACCAACTACGTGGAAAACGTCGCCGAAGGTGCCGATGCCGAGCGGGTGATCCGCAACATGGCCAAGGACAACTACGACCTGATCTTCACCACTTCTTTCGGCTACATGAACCCGACGGTGAAGGTCGCCAAACAATTTCCCAAAGTGACCTTCGAACACGCCACCGGCTACAAGCAGGACAAGAACCTTGGCACCTATCTCGCGCGTACTTATGAAGGCCGTTACGTCGGCGGTTTCCTCGCGGCGAAAATGACCAAGACCAAGAAGATTGGCTATGTCGCCTCGTTCCCGATCCCGGAAGTGATCCGCGACATCAACGCCATCCAGCTGGCCCTGAACAAGTACAACCCCGGCACCGAGATCAAGGTTGTGTGGGTCAACTCGTGGTTCGACCCGGGCAAGGAAGCCGACGCCGCCAACGCGCTGATCGACCAAGGCGTGGACGTGGTGTTCCAGCACACCGACAGCCCGGCACCGATCCAGGCCGCCGAACGGCGTGGCGTGTACGCCGTGGGCTACGCTTCGGACATGGCGCATTTCGGGCCGAAGGCGGTGCTGACCTCGATCGTCAACGACTGGGCGCCGCACTACATTCAGGCGACCCAGAGCGTGATCGACCACAACTGGAAATCCCAGGATTACTGGGGCGGGTTGAAGGAAGGCACGGTCGAATTGCCGATCAGCGATCTGGTGCCGCCACCGGTGAAGGCCGAAGCCGAGCGGATCATTGCCGACATCAAGAGCGGCGCCCTGCAACCGTTCACCGGGCCGATCAAGGATCAGGCCGGGGTCGAGAAAATTCCGGCGGGCAAGAGCGCGACCAACGTGGAACTGGCGTCGATGAACTATTACGTCGAAGGCATGAAGGCCGAGATGCCGAAGTAAATTCCTCCCGATCGTTCCCACGCTCTGCGTGGGAACGATCATTAACTTTCAAGGGTTGTGTATGGATCAGCTTCCAATCATCGACATCTCCCCGCTCTACTCCAACGACCACAACGCCTGGCCCGCCGTCGCCGAACAGATCGACCACGCCTGCCGCGAATGGGGCTTCTTCTACATCAAGGGCCACCCGATTTCTGAGCAGCGCATCGAATCCCTGCTCGATCACGCCCGGCACTTCTTCGCATTGCCGACAGCAGAAAAACTCAAGATCGACATCACCCGGACCATCCATCATCGCGGCTACGGCGCCATCGCCACCGAACAACTGGACCCGGACAAACCCAGCGATCTCAAGGAAACCTTCGACATGGGCCTGCACCTGCCGACCGACCATCCCGAGGTGCTGGCGGAAAAACCCTTGCGTGGCCCCAACCGTCACCCGGCCATTCCCGGCTGGGAATCGCTGATGGAACAGCACTACCGCGACATGCAGGCCCTTGCGCAAACCCTGTTACGGGCAATGACCCTCGCGCTGGGCATCGAGCGCAATTTCTTCGACAAGCGCTTCAATGAGCCGGTCAGCGTCCTGCGAATGATTCATTACCCGCCGCGCCACACCGCCAGTTCCGCCGAACAGCAAGGTGCCGGAGCACACACCGATTACGGCTGTATCACACTGCTGTATCAGGACACCGCCGGCGGCTTGCAGGTGAAAAACGTCAAAGGCCAATGGATCGACGCACCGCCCATCGACGGCACGTTTGTGGTCAACCTCGGCGACATGATGGCGCGTTGGAGCAACGACCGTTATCGCTCGACCCCGCACCGGGTGATCAGCCCGCTGGGCGTGGATCGCTATTCGATGCCGTTCTTCGCCGAGCCGCACCCGGACACCCGCATCGAATGCCTGCCCGGTTGCCAGGACGCACATCATCCGGCGAAATATCCGACCACCACCTGTGCCGAATTCCTGCTGTCGCGCTTCGCCGATACCTACGCCTACCGACGGGAGCAAGAAGCGGTGTGATGGATCGGTTGGTCAGGTTTTGCCAATTGTTTCGGCGGGCATCTGTAGAATGCCGTCATTGCACCTGATGAGAAAAGAATATGTACGACTGGCTCAACGCCCTGCCCAAGGCTGAACTGCACCTGCACCTCGAAGGATCGCTGGAGCCCGAGCTGCTGTTCGCCCTGGCCGAACGCAACAAAATCGCCCTGCCGTGGAGCGATGTCGAAACCCTGCGCAAGGCTTACGCCTTCAACAACCTGCAGGAATTCCTCGACCTGTATTACCAGGGCGCCGACGTGCTGCGCACCTCCCAGGATTTCTACGACCTGACCTGGGCCTACCTGCTGCGCTGCAAAGAACAGAACGTGATCCACACCGAGCCGTTCTTCGATCCGCAGACCCACACCGACCGTGGCATCCCGTTCGAAGTGGTGCTCAACGGCATCGCCGCCGCGCTGAAGGATGGCGAGCAGCAACTGGGCATCACCAGCGGTTTGATCCTGAGTTTCCTGCGCCACCTGAGCGAAGACGAAGCGCAGAAAACCCTCGACCAGGCACTGCCGTTCCGTGATGCGTTTGTCGCGGTAGGTCTGGACAGCTCCGAGATGGGTCACCCGCCGAGCAAGTTCCAGCGTGTGTTCGACCGTGCCCGTCACGAAGGCTTCCTGACCGTCGCCCACGCCGGCGAAGAAGGCCCGCCGGAGTACATCTGGGAAGCCATCGATCTGCTGAAGATCCAGCGTATCGACCATGGTGTGCGCGCCATCGAAGACGAGCGCCTGATGCAGCGGATCATCGACGAGCAGATCCCGCTGACGGTATGCCCGCTGTCGAACACCAAACTCTGCGTGTTCGATCACATGTCGCAGCACAACATCCTCGACATGCTCGAGCGCGGCGTGAAGGTCACGGTGAACTCCGATGACCCGGCGTACTTCGGCGGTTATGTCACCGAAAACTTCCATGCGCTGCACGAACATCTGGGCATGACCCAGGATCAGGCCAAGCGCCTGGCGCAGAACAGCCTGGATGCGCGGTTGGTAAAACCGTAACAGCAGAAAGCCGTTCGGACACGCCCGTGTTCGAACGGCTTTTCAAGTTTCAGCGCACAACCGCTTCGGTCAGTTCTTCCAGCGTCTTGCCCCGGGTTTCCATCCCGAACAGCCACACCACCCCCGCAGCCACCGCAAAGCACAACGCCCCCAACGCAAACACCCCGCCCTGCCCGGTAATCGGAAACACCAGCCCGGTGACCAACGGCCCGAGCAGCGAGCCCACGCGCCCGATGGCCGAGGCGAACCCCGAGCCCGTCGCCCGCGCCGATGTCGGGTACAACTCAGGCGTGTAGGTGTAGAGCACCGCCCACATGCCGAACAGGAAAAACTGCATCAACAGGCCCGTGCCGATCAGCAACCCGACATTGCCGCCGAACACCGCACTCTGGCCGTACAGAAACGCCATCACTCCGCCGCCGAGCAACGTGATGATGCATACCGGTTTGCGCCCCCATCGCTCAACCAGCCACGCAGCCATCAGAAATCCGGGAATCCCGCCGAGGGAAATCAGCACCGTGTAATACACCGACTGAGTCACCGCAAACCCTGACTGTTGCAGCAACGCGCTGAGCCAGGAGGTCAGGCCGTAGAACCCGAGCAGCGCAAAGAACCACAGGCTCCAGATCATCATCGTGCGCTGACGGTACAGTGGCGACCAGATCTGCCCGAGGGCCGACAGGAAATTGCCCGGCGGTGTGATTACCCGAGGCAGGCGAACCGGTTCCGGTAATGCAGCTCCGCCGAGCGACGCCCGCACCCGATCCTCAATTGCACACAGCACCTTGTTCGCCGCGTCATGCTTGCCGGCCTGCTCCAGCCAGCGTGGCGACTCGGGAATGAAAAAGCGGATCGCCAGCACAAACACCGCCGGCACCGCCGACACCAGAAATATGTCACGCCAGCCAATCAACGGCAGCAGGAAATACGACAGCACACCGGCAGCGACAAACCCCAACGGCCAGAAGCCGTCCATCAAGGCAATGTAGCGCCCGCGACGCTTGGCCGGTATCAACTCCGACAGCATCGACTGGGCAATCGGAAACTCCATGCCCATGCCGATCCCCAGCAGGATGCGGAACAGAGTCAGACTCTCGACGGTTTGTGCGGTGGAACACAGGTAACTGGCCAGCCCCCACAACACGATGCTCCACTGAAACACCGGTTTGCGACCGAAACGATCGGCCAGCAGCCCGGAAAGCGACGCCCCCAGCACCATGCCGAAGAAGCTCGAGCTGGCAAGCAGACCGGCTTCGGCGCTGCTCAGGCCGAATTCGGTTTTGATCGAGCCGAGCAGGAAGGTCATCATCGCCAGATCCATGGAGTCGAAGAAAAACGCCAGGGCAATGATGATGAAAATGATCCGGTGATAACCGCTGACCGGCAGGCGTTCCAGTCGATCCGCCGCGCTGAAGCTTCCCGTGTCCATGCCACCTCCTCCATCCGAAATGTCTGCGGATCGAGTGTGCGCGATAGCCGTTCAGCCTTTGTGCCAGATGCGACCTGTTCGCAGCCGTAGGCGACGCCAGTCATCCGGACAATGGAGCAAAGCGCTCTACAGCGCCATTTCCAGCTCGGTCTCCCGGGCGAATCGATGAATTTCCCGCTGTCCCGTCGCCGTCAGCTGCAGGGCGCGGGAGTCGTTGGGTAGCGTCAACCAGCCGGACTGCATGAACAGCTGCAACAACGCCGCACCTAGCGAGCCCCCCATGTGCGGGCGCCGCTCGCTCCAGTCCGGGCACGCACAGGCGACCTGTGCGTTACGGTGGGCCAGCGCCTGGATGAAGACCCCGCGACTGGCCAATTGTGTCGCCCCCTTGTGAGTGACCACCACCCGATGTTCGAGCTGTTCGATCCAGCCGGCATCCAGCAGACGCTGGTACAGGTCGGCCGCCAGCGTGCCACCCAGATGGTCGTCGCAAAAACGCGCACGCAGCAGGGAAGAGGGTGCGGACTGGGGTCTGGCGATGGGTGTGGCGCGTTTGAAGACATCGGGAATTTCCCGCGGGGCACTGGCGAGCGTGGCGCTGGCCAAAGCCTCGATGGCCGCGCCGATTTCCGGAGCCGCCAGGCGAAAGAAGCGCTTGCGCCCGCGAGCCTCGACCTTCAACAGACCGCCAGCGGACAAGCGCCCCAGATGCGCACTGGCCGATGAGGGCGACAGCCCCGCCAGCAGCGCCAGTTCCTCGGTCTGCCGGGCCGAACCATCCATCAGCGCCCACATCATCGCGCTGCGTTTGGGATCGGCCAGCAACGTGGCGATCTGGCTGATGCAAGGTGCATGTTCCATGTATTCACTCCCTGTTGAAACGTATCGTCTACTGCTCAGAGACATCTTGACCAGTAATCAGTCGTCGGCCAAGCCGCGCAAAAACGCCTTGATCCGAGGCAAGGCAACACACTGCCACCCGGTATTCGCAGTACTCGACACGACCGTCACCGCTACCCGGCCGGTGTCAGCCCGATCATGCCTGTGCCTGCGTGCGGGTGCAGGCTTCAGGCGAGCGCTAGTATAAGCGGGTTGCCCGCAGCGTCCTGCGCCGGAGCAGGTCCATCTGGTGATTGTTCCTGACAGAAATTTCGCTTTTTGCCTGCGACTAATGATCAACCTGCGGAAAAACGGGAAATCGGCTACTCAATTCCGCGCAACGGCTGGCGAGCATCTCCCTCAGAAGGTTCACCGGCTTACTCAATTGTGCGCGATGGGCGCACAGCAGATTCAGCGGAGCCCGCTCACAGAGCAGCCCCGGCAGCAGAACTTTCAATCGCCCCGCAAGAACATCCCCGGCCACATCCAGCCAGGATTTGTAAGCGATGCCCGCCCCCGCGACGGCCCATAGGCGCACCACATCGGCATCGTCGCTGAAACGATCGCCACTGACGGTCAGGCCGACCTCGCGTTTGCCGTCATGAAAACTCCAGTGGTCGTGCACCCGACTGCCCAGCATGTACAGCAGGCAATTGTGCTGCGCGAGCTGTTCCAGTTGAGTCGGCTCACCGTGTTTCGCCAGATAGCCGGGAGAGGCACACAGTACCCGCCGGTTCTGTGCGGCGATGGGCAACGCGACCAGACTGGAGTCTTCCGGTTCGCCGTAGCGCAAGGCGATGTCCACCGGTTGGCGAAACAGGTCGGCGATGCGGTCGCCCAGCAACAGACGCACGGTCAGTTTTGGGTGTTCGCGCTGAAACTCATCGAGCCACGGCAGCAGCAGGTTGCGGCCGAAATCCGAGGGGGCCGACAACTGCAGAATCCCACTGACCTGATCCTGACCGCTGGCCAGCAGACGACGCCCTTCATCCAGGTTGCTCAGCGCCGCCCGGGCGTATTCGAGAAAACCTTCGCCCTCGGAGGTCAGCCGCAGACTGCGAGTGGAACGCGCCAGAAGGCGTGCGCCGAGCTGTTGCTCGATACGTTTGAGCGCCGCGCTGGCCACGGCGGGGGACATATCCATCACCCGTGCCGCCGCCGACAGACTGCCCAGATCCGCCGCCCGGACAAACAACTGCAAGTCATCGAACCGCAACATCATCAGCCTCGATTATCAAAAAAATATTGAAAGAGACTGCTCTTTTAGCCGGTTTTATCTCGCGTAGAAATAGCTAATCATGCCTCCCATCGAATTCATCCCGTTCCGGAGTCGACCATGTCCCAGCCCTTCACCGCTATCGCCACCCTGATCGCCAAGTCCGGCCAGCAGGACACACTCGAAAACGCCCTGCGCGCACTGGTTGAGCCGAGCCGTGCCGAGGATGGCTGCAGCCAGTACGACCTGCACCGCGACCTGGCCGATCCGCTGACCTTTTATGTGATCGAGCACTGGGCCAGCGAGGAAGTCCTTCAGGCACACAATGCCAGCGCACACTTTCAGGACTTCCAGGCCACCGCCGGCCACTGCATCGAACACTTCCAGTTAAAACGCCTGGGCGCCATCGCCTGAGTCTTTCTTCTATTAATTTGTGGAGCCAAACATGAAAGCCATCGCCTATTACGCCTCCCTGCCCATCAGCGACGAAAAATCCCTGCAAGACATCGAACTGCCGGAGCCAGTAGCCGGCCCGCGCGACCTGCTGGTGGAAGTCAAAGCGATTTCGGTCAACCCGGTCGACACCAAGGTTCGCCAGAACGTCGCGCCGGAAGGCGGCGCCGCCAAAGTGCTGGGCTGGGACGTGGCCGGTGTGGTCAAGTCGGTGGGCAGCGAAGTGACGCTGTTCAAGGCCGGCGACAAGGTGTTCTACGCCGGTTCCATCGCCCGGGCCGGTGGCAACAGCGAACTGCACGTGGTGGATGAGCGCATTGTCGGCCACATGCCGAAAAGCCTCGGCTTCGCCGAAGCCGCCGCCCTGCCACTGACCGCCATCACGGCGTGGGAGCTGTTGTTCGAACGCCTGCAAATCCGCGAAGACAACACTGACGAAGGTCAGAGCCTGTTGATCGTCGGCGCCGCCGGTGGCGTGGGTTCGATCCTGACCCAACTGGCCGCCCGATTGACCGGGCTCAAAGTGATCGGCACCGCCTCCCGTCCGCAAACCCGGGAGTGGGTGACAGAACTGGGCGCCGACGTGGTGATCGATCACAGCCAGCCATTGAGCGAAGAACTGAAACGCGCCGGCCTCACTCATGTGACCCACGTCGCCAGCCTGACCCAGACCGACCAGCACCTGGACCAACTGGTCGAGGCTCTGGCGCCGCAAGGCAAACTGGCGCTGATCGATGATCCGAAGTCGCTTGACGTGACCAAGCTCAAGCGCAAGAGCCTGTCGCTGCACTGGGAGTTCATGTACACCCGCTCGCTGTTCGAGACGCCGGACATGATCGAGCAGCACAAACTGCTCAACCGCGTGGCGGACCTGATCGATGCCGGGACGTTGAAAACCACGGTGGGCGAGCACTTCGGCAAGATCAATGCAAGCAACCTGCGCCGGGCCCATGAATTGCTGGAAAGCGGCAAGGCCAAGGGGAAAATTGTTTTAGAAAGTTTCTAAAACTCCGGAGGCCGCAGTCTTCGTCAGCGCCAGAAGTGGCTGACTCGGGGGCTGCGGTCACTTTTTGCCGTCAGTCAGATGCTTGACCCTTGTCACAATTGCGATCGTATTCGGGTCTACAATCGAAACCTCTGCGATGCAATCTTTTACGTACGGGAGGTCAGCAATGAAGATCCTGATAAAAGAAGTGGCAAAGTCCCAATGGCAAGTTCGCCTTGACCAGCACGCCGTGACATTCCGCAGTGAAGCCGAAGCCCTGGCCTTCACCCGCACCCTCGAAGCGCGTCTGCACGCGCCCCATCAGATTCCCGAGATTACCCAGCAACGCGCTGTCGGCTGAGTTTCTTCCGTTCAGACTTCGGCCTGCGCCTTTGCCAGCGCCCGGGCATTCTGCATGCGCCGGGTGAGCATCGCCGCGCTGACCACCAACAGACCGCACAGGCTGATGACCATGGCCATCGGCACGGCGGTGCCGTCGTGCAAGACTCCCACCAGCGCCGAAGCCCCGGCGGCGACGCTGAATTGCATGCACCCGAGCAATGCCGAAGCACTGCCGGCGCGAGCGCCCTGGCCGTTCATCGCACTCGCCGCCGCATTGGGGCTGATGCAGCCAAGACTGGCCACGCAAATGAACAATGGAATCAGCAGCGGCCACAGGGCCTCGGTGTGCAGGGTGCTGACCGCGAGCAAGGTCAGCCCGGCACCGAAGTAGACCCAGACTGCCCGCGACAACAGAAACGCCGGGCCGCGCTTGGCCAACAGTCGCGCATTGATCTGCGCCACCAGAATGAAGCCCGCCGCGTTGGTGCCGAACAGCCAGCCGAAATGCTCGGGCGGAACGCCGTACAGCTTGATGAAAATGAAGGGCGAGCCGGCAATGTAGGCAAACATCCCGGCGATGGCGATGCCACCGGTCAGGGCATGGCCCATGTAGATCGGGTCGGTCAGCAGGCGGCCGTACTGGCGCAGTGCACCGGACAGAGGCTGGCGCGGAACATGGGCCGGCAGACTTTCCGGCAGGCCAAGAGCGACCGCCAGACCGGCCATGGCACTGAAGCCGGTCAGCACCAGGAAGATCGACTGCCACCCCGTGGTGTTGACCAGCAGACCGCCGAGCATCGGCGCCAGGATCGGTGCCAGTCCCATCACCAGCATCAGTTGCGAAAAGACCTTCGCCGATTCCACGGCATCGCATTTGTCGGCGACCACCGCCCGGCCAATCACCATCCCTGCACAACCGCCCAGTGCCTGAACGAACCGCGCACCGATCAGCCATTCCAGATTCGGCGCATAAGCGCAGGCCAATGACGCCAGGGTGAACAGCACCAGGCCGGTGAGCAATGGAATCCGCCGCCCGAAACGGTCCGCCACCGGCCCGTAGGCCAGTTGGCCGATGGACAAGCCAAAGAAGTAAGCCGACAGCGTCAGCTGGACGTGTTTCTCATCGGTGCCGAACGCCAGCGCCATGGAGGGAAACGCGGGGAGATAGAAGTCGATCGCCAACGGACCGAAAGCGGTCAAGGCACCGAGAATCAGAATGGTACGGAAGTTCATCAGGCGTCCAGGTTTGGCAGGCAGTTGGGCGGGCACTTTGGTAAAGAGTGCAGCCCGACAGTCTAGCCGCGCGAGGACGCCTTGAACAATCCGGTAGCTCGCTAACTATTAAAAAGTTCAGGCGAGTCTGATGGCGTAGCCTTCTTCGCTGATCGCCTCGATCACTTGTTCGGCGCTCAACGCACTTTCGACACCGACTTCCTTCGCCGCCAGATCGACCCGCACGCTGGCCGCCGGATCCTTGCTCTGCACCGCCTGGGTAACGGCCTTGACGCAGTGACCGCAGGACATGCCTTCAACACTGAACACTTGCATGGAATGACTCCTTTGAGTGAGGTTGCCGGCAGTGTCGAGCTTGCCACGATGGCAAGGTCAAGTTCTGCAAACAACTGCCGGGCTGGCAATCGGCGCCGCGCTCGGCCAAGCTGCGTGCATCCATGACATCAATTCAGGAGATTCAGCCATGCGCTGGTCAGCTTTCAGCCTGTTTGGCCTACTCAGCTTCTTTGCCTGCCTGCCCCAGGCCAACGCAACCGGCGAGGATTACGCCGTTCTGATCATCTCCCGCGAGCGTCTGGAAGTGCCGACCTCCTGCGAGATCGGCGTGTACATCCAGGATCAATTGGCCGGGCGGCTGCTTCAGGAACAGACCACATCGTTCAATCTGCCCTACGGCAAAGTTTCCATTCGTCTGAAACTGGAGCCAAGCCAGATGCCGGGCTGCAAGCCAGGGATGCTGGCACCGCCGGCGCAGGAAATCACGCTCAAGGCCGGCAGTGTGGTGAAGTACCGGATCGCGTCCAACGATCAAAGGGGACTGTACCTGCGGCCAGCCGCGCTCGAATACTGAGCCAGGGCCCGAAAAGGGGGAGCCGGCAGGCTCCCCCTTTTTTTGGCCTTGACCTTGCCAGCATGGCAAGGTTGATCCTGTAGGCATCCACTACAGGGAGTACGACCGATGTCCGATTCCATCACGTTCGATCTGCCCATCAGCGGCATGACCTGCGCCAGTTGCGCCGGCCGCGTCGAGCGCGCCTTGAGCAAAGTCAGCGGCGCCAGTGCCGTCAGCGTCAACCTCGCCACCGAACAGGCCCGGGTGCAGGCCCCCGGCGACAGCCTGCCGGCGCTGATGGAAGCGGTTGAGCGCGCCGGTTACAGCGTGCCGCAGCAAACCGTGGAATTGAACATCGACGGCATGACCTGCGCCTCCTGCGTCGGTCGTGTCGAACGTGCACTCAACAAAGTGCCAGGGGTGAAAAGCGTCAGCGTCAACCTCGCCAACGAACGCGCCCACCTCGAGCTGCTCGGCGCAGTCGACCCACAAGCCCTGATCACTGCCGTGAGCAAGGCCGGTTATTCGGCCAGCCTCTTCGAACATGAACACCAGACCGACAATCATCAGCAACGCCTGAATCACGAGCGCTGGGCGCTGATCTGCGCCATCGCCCTCGCCTTACCGCTGGTGTTGCCGATGCTGCTGCAACCGTTCGGTATTCACTGGATGCTCCCGGCCTGGGCGCAATTCACCCTCGCCACTCCGGTGCAATTCATCTTCGGTGCACGTTTTTATGTGGCCGCGTGGAAAGCCGTGCGCGCCGGGGCCGGCAACATGGATTTGCTGGTGGCCCTCGGCACCAGCGCCGGTTACGGCTTGAGTCTCTATGAATGGGCCACGACCACCGAGGGCATGCCGCATCTGTATTTCGAAGCCTCGGCGGTGGTCATCGCGCTGGTGCTGCTCGGCAAGTACCTGGAAAGCCGCGCCAAACGCCAGACCGCCAGCGCCATCCGCGCACTGGAAGCGCTGCGGCCGGAGCGGGCGATTCAAGTCATCGATGGCCGCGAACAGGACGTCGCCATCAGCGCCCTGCGCCTCGGCGATCTCGTAATGGTCAAACCCGGTGAACGTTTCCCGGTGGACGGCGAGGTGCTGGAAGGCCAGAGCCATGCCGACGAAGCGCTGATCAGCGGCGAAAGCCTGCCGGTGCCCAAGCAGCCGGGGGACAAGGTCACCGGCGGCGCGATCAACGGCGAAGGCCGCTTGCTGGTGAGCACCACGGCGCTCGGTGCGGAAAGCGTGCTGGCGCGGATCATCCGTCTGGTGGAAGACGCTCAGGCCGCGAAGGCGCCGATCCAGAAACTGGTGGATAAAGTCAGTCAGGTGTTCGTGCCGACGGTTCTGCTGCTGGCCCTCGCCACGCTGATCGGCTGGTGGCTCTACGGTGCGCCGCTGGAAACCGCGTTGATAAACGCCGTCGCGGTGCTGGTGATCGCCTGCCCCTGCGCCCTCGGTCTGGCGACACCGACCGCGATCATGGCCGGCACCGGTGTCGCCGCTCGCCACGGGATTTTGATCAAGGACGCCGAAGCGCTGGAGCGCGCCCATGAAGTCAGCGCCGTGGTGTTCGACAAGACCGGTACCCTGACCTCCGGCACCCCACGCATCGCGCATTTCAGTGCGATCGACGGTGATGAAAACGCTCTGCTGACAGCGGCCGGCGCGCTGCAACGCGGCAGTGAACACCCCTTGGCCAAAGCAGTGCTGGATGCCTGTGCCGAACGCAATCTGACGGTGCCCGACGTCAGCGACAGCCAGTCCCTGACCGGTCGTGGCATCGCCGGCCATCTCGACGGTCGGCGCCTGGCGCTGGGCAATCGTCGACTACTGGAAGAAACCGGTCTGGACGCCGGCACGCTGGCGGAGTCCGCCAAGGCCTGGGAAACCGAAGGCCGGACACTGTCGTGGCTGATCGAACAAAGCCCCGAACCCCGAGTACTCGGTCTGTTCGCCTTCGGCGACACCCTCAAGCCCGGCGCACTGCATGCGGTGCGACAACTGGCTGCGCGACATATCCACAGCCACTTGCTGACCGGCGACAACCGTGGCAGCGCCCGCGTCGTCGCCGAAGCGCTGGGCATCGAGAACGTCCACGCCGAGGTGTTGCCAGCAGACAAAGCCGCCACCGTCGCCGAACTGAAGAAAACCGGGGTCGTGGCCATGGTCGGCGACGGCATCAACGACGCCCCGGCACTGGCCGCTGCCGACATCGGCATCGCCATGGGTGGCGGCACCGACGTGGCCATGCACGCCGCCGGCATCACCCTGATGCGCGGCGACCCGCGACTGGTGCCGGCCGCGCTGGAGATCAGCCGCAAGACCTACGCGAAGATCCGCCAGAACCTGTTCTGGGCCTTCGTCTACAACCTGATCGGCATTCCGCTGGCGGCGTTCGGCTTGCTCAATCCGGTGCTGGCCGGCGCGGCAATGGCCCTGTCGAGCGTCAGTGTGGTGAGCAATGCGCTACTGTTGAAAACCTGGAAACCCGAGGATCTGGAGGACAATCGATGAACATCGGCCAAGCGGCCCGCCACAGTGGCCTGAGCGCGAAGATGATTCGTTATTACGAGTCAATCGGCCTGCTCAAGGCCGCCCATCGCACCGACAGCGGCTATCGCGTTTACGGCGACGATGACCTGCATACCCTGGCATTCATCAAACGCTCCCGGGACCTGGGCTTTTCGCTGGAAGAAGTCGGCAAACTGCTGACGCTCTGGCAGGACCGCCAGCGCGCCAGCGCCGATGTGAAGGCCCTGGCCCGCCAGCACATCGACGAGCTGAATCAGAAGATCCGCGAACTCGGCGAGCTGCGCGACACCCTGCAGGACCTAGTGGAACACTGCAACGGCGACCACCGCCCGGACTGCCCGATCCTCAAGGAACTGGCGTCGGGCTGCTGCGCGCAACCCGCCCGCGCCTGAGCAACAGGATCTTCATCGACAGCACAGTGACGAGGGGAATGCCGTGGAACAGCAGCACCACGGCACCCGGCGCCCACCCGTTGTAGAACGGTGCGGCGATCAGCATGCCGACACCGAACCCGGTCATCTGCAACAGCGTCAGGAAGCTGAATATCGGCAGGCGCAGGGGTTCCGGCTCCCGTTGCAACCGTGACATCAGCCCCACTTCCGAGAATCCGTCGCCCAGCCCGGCCGGCAACGAAAACAGCAACAGCCCGACAACGCTGTGCTGCTGGAACATCAGGATGAAACCGCAAGACATCAGCAGCACGCCGCCGAAGTAGCGACGCTCCAGATGGATATTGTCAGAGCCGTTCAGGCGACTGGCGATTCGTGCGCCCAGCAGTTTGCCGACGGCCCTGACTGCGAGCATCAGGCCCAGCGTGGTGCTCGCCGAGTCCGGCGTGAGCAGTCTGGAAATGATCGGAAATCCGACGTTGTGCGCAGCGCTGCCCAAGGTGTCGGCCATCGTGACCGCCAGCATCGCGGCAACCACCGGGGCACTGCGCAATCCCTGCAACAACGCCGACCACTCACCCTGTTTAGCGCTAGATTCGGTCACCGGCTCCGGTGCGCTGAACCGCAGCGGCACGATCAACAGCGCCGCCAACAGATAGGTCAGCGCATTCAGCGCAAACACCATTTCAAAACCGAATCCCGCGACCAGCAACCCGGACACCAGACTGCCGCCGACCATCGCCATGGAAGAGGCGGACGTGATCCACGCATTGGTCTTGAGCAACTGCGCCGGCTCGATCAATCGCGGCAACTGGCTGTTGAGGCCGATGGCGAACATCGAATTGCCAAAGCCCAGGCCGAACGCAATCAGCGGCAGCAACAGCGCCTGCTGACTGACCGGCACGATCAGCAACAACCCCAGCACAGCGGCGCGCAGCAGATCGTAGACCATCAACGGCAAGCGACCGCTGCATCGGCGATAGAACGCGGTGCCGATCAGGCTGGCGAAAATCCCCCCGCCCACGCGACTGGCCAGGAAGATCCCGACGCTCATGGCGCTGTTGCTCAGCAGGTAGACATAAGTGGCCAGCGCCACCATGTTCAGGAAAGCGCCGAAATCGGAAATCAGCCGCGCCGTGATGATCAGCCGGGCATTGCGGGAGGTGGTGGTCACAATCAATCCTTGAATGTGTAAAACCCGGCCGAAGCCGGGTTTTCTTTTTCAGATGCTCACTGCATCCACGGTGGCGGAGGCGGTTCGTCGGACTTGCCTTTCGGCGCATCCTCTGCCGCGCGGATGGCTTGCTTGCGCTCCTCGTCCAGACGCGCCGCTTCGATCTCGCGCAGCACCCCGCCGACATCGGCCAGGTCCTCGGGATCGTCGAACTCGCCGGTCAGCACGCTGGCCGGGTGCAACGTACCTGCTTCGTACAACGCCCACATTTCCTTGGCGTACCGGGTCTTCTTCAGCTCCGGGGCGAAGCGGCCGAAGTACGACGCCATGTTGCCCACGTCACGCTCGAGCATGCTGAACGCGTGGTTGTTGCCGGCGGCGTCCACCGCTTGCGGCAGGTCGATGATGACCGGGCCGGTCGGCGTCAGCAGCACGTTGAACTCCGAGAGGTCACCGTGCACCAGACCGGTACACAACATCAGCACGATCTGCGAAATCAGGAACGCGTGATATTCGCGGGCCTGATCCGGTTCCAGCACCACGTCGTTCAGACGCGGCGCGGCATCACCGTATTCATCGGCCACCAGCTCCATCAGCAGCACGCCTTCGAGGAAGTCGTACGGCTTGGGCACCCGCACCCCGGCGTTGGCCAGGCGGAACAGCGCCGCGACTTCGGCGTTCTGCCAGGCGTCTTCGGCTTCCTTGCGCCCGAACTTGGACCCCTTGGCCATTGCCCGGGCCTGTCGGCTGTTGCGAACCTTGCGGCCTTCCTGATACTCGGCCGCCTGGCGGAAACTGCGTTTGTTCGCCTCCTTGTAGACCTTTGCGCAACGTAACTGATTGCCGCAGCGCACCACATAAACAGCTGCTTCTTTGCCACTCATCAGTGGACGCAGCACTTCGTCGACCAGACCGTCCTCGATCAGGGGTTCAATGCGTTTTGGAGTCTTCATCAGCTTTTATTGTGGGTCCTTTATTGCCAAACACGCGAATGTCACTCGTTATACGGCAATCCCCGCATCACGGGGAAGGGTTGCCGACCTGTGAACCTGTGGATGCACACACTGTGCCGGATCAAATACGTCAATCCACCGCTCTTGTATCGACCGCTGCGAATCATAGCCGAGCCTGTCGAACTTGTTGGCGCAAGGACTTGAGGGCATTTGCGACAGAATCTGACATCCAGTCGCACTCGCTTCGTAAGATTTTTCCCCTTTCGCCTCAATTTCCCTCTTCGGCAGCCGAATTCCTCTGAGACAGAGGAATTTGTCCGACAATCGTTCAAAAAAACTTCGATGTCGCACTCAAGGAAAAGAGTGGCAAACATCGTTTTTCGGCTGCCAAAAAACCGCGAGTCATCTGCACTGCGTGGGCCTACAAGAAAATCTGGAGCGCGGATGAACATCAAACAGAAGTTGACCTGGGCGTTTGCAATCATCGCCTGCTTGCCCGTGGTGCTGGTCGCCACCCTGGTGGTACTGAACCTGCGCAGCGATGCCCGGGAAGGATTTGTCGACAGCAGCGGGCGCGAGATCCGACAGGTCAGCAATGCCATGCAGCTGTTCTTCGACGGCATCAGCCAGAACGTCGATTACCTGGCGGCGCAACCGCTGGTCCAGAGCGCCGATGGCAGCGTAAGAAGCCGCATGAGCGCCAACCCCGACGACACCCGCGACGGTGAAATCGACAAGCAGCTGTTTGCCCTGTTCGAAGGACTGGCCAAATCCCATCCGGCCTATTCCTATGTCTCCTATGGCCTGAACAGCGGCGGCTACGCGTTCTGGCCGGGCGACCCGAAAATGTCCAACTACGATCCGCGCACGCGCCCGTGGTACAAGACCGCCATGGCCAACCCGGGCAAGACCCTGCGCACCGAGGCCTACTACTGGGCCGGCGACGATGCGGTGCTGGTCAGCACCGTGCGCGCGGTGGCCAACCAGTTGGGCGCCCAGGGCGGCGTGGTCAACATCGACGTTTCGCTCAAGCAGCTCACCGAAATCGTCAAACAGATCAAGCTGGGCGAAACCGGCTACCTGATGCTGATGGAAAACAGCGGCACCGTACTGGTAGATCCGAAGCAGCCCGAACACAACTTCAAACGCCTCGACAGTCTCGGCGAGGGCTACGCGCAACTGGCCAAGGCCGGCAAAGGGCTGGTGGAAGTCGAGCTCAACGGCGAGCGCTACATGGCCAACATCTGGCCGTCGGAGCAATTGGGCTGGACCTTTATCGGCCTGATCAAACAGAACGACGTGATGAGTTCGGCCACCAAGCTCACCTGGCTGATCGCAATCATCGCCGCCGTGCTGGCGGTCATCTTCGCGGTGGTCGGCGCCAGTTTCGCCAGCCTGATCGTGCGGCCGATCCGCAGCGTGGCCAGCGGTCTGGAAGGCATCGCCCAGGGCGAAGGCGACCTGACCAAGAACCTCGATATCCGCGGCAGCGATGAAACCGCGCAACTGGCGAGCTGGTTCAACCAGTTCCTCACCGCGATCCGCAGCCTGATCCAGCACATCGGCGGCGCCGCAGGGAAAATCCTCGCCACCTCGCAGAGTTCGACCCGGGTTTCCGGCGACATGGCCGAAGCCGCCGGACGCCAGCGCGAAGCCGTGGACATGGTCTCGACCGCATTCCACGAAATGGTCGCCACCGCCAACGAAGTCGCCCGCTCGTGCAGCCAGGCCGCGGAGTCGGCCGACAGCGGCCAGCGCCAGGCCCGCGAAGGTCAGCAGCAGATCGATGCGGCGGTGCACAGCGTCGATCAACTGAGCCAGGAGCTGGAACAGTCGGCGCAGTCGATGCAGCAACTGGAACGCGACAGCAACGATATCCAGTCCATTCTCGGCACCATCCGCTCCATCGCCGAGCAGACCAACCTGCTGGCGCTCAACGCCGCCATCGAAGCGGCGCGGGCCGGAGAGCAAGGGCGTGGTTTTGCGGTGGTGGCCGATGAGGTTCGCGCACTGGCCAAACGCACGGCTGACTCGACGGCGGAAATCGACGGGCTGCTGGGTAACCTCGCCAAGCGCACCAGCGCCGTGACCCAGCAGATGCGTGCCAGCCTCGATGTGTCGCAGCAATCGGTGGCGCGCATCGGTGAAGCACGGGAAAGCTTTGGCCAGATCCGTGAATCGGTGGATGTGATTCGTGACATGAACACGCAGATTGCTACGGCTGCCGAAGAGCAGCATCAGGTGGCCGAGGACATCAATCGGCATATCAGCCAGATTCATGGTGATGCGCAACTGGTGGCCGAACTGGCCAATTCGGCGCGGCTGGATTCGCAGAGTCTGGCGGGGTTGTCGAATGAGCTGGATGGATTGGTGCGCAGGTTCCGTACCTGAGTAACCTTTGGAATTCCCTCTCTCTTTGAGAGAGGGAACTCCTGTTCTTTCAGCGCTCGATGATGGCCGTCACACCTTGTCCGCCAGCCGCACAAATCGAAATCAACCCACGCCCCCGCCCCGCCGCATCCAGCAACTTCGCCAGATTCGCCACAATCCGCCCGCCCGTCGCGGCAAACGGATGCCCCGCCGCCAGCGAGCTGCCCTTGACGTTCAAGCGGCTGCGGTCAATCGAGCCCAACGGCGCATCCAGCCCCAACCGGGTCTTGCAGTATTCCGGATCCTCCCAGGCCTTCAACGTGCACAACACCTGCGCAGCAAATGCCTCGTGGATTTCGTAGTAGTCGAAATCCTGCAAGGTCAAACCATTGCGCGCCAGCAGGCGCGGCACCGCATACACGGGGGCCATCAGCAGCCCTTCGGCGCCGTTGACGAAATCCACCGCCGCCGCTTCGCCGTCCCGCAGATACGCGAGGATCGGCAAGCCGCGTTCTTTCGCCCACTCTTCACTGCCCAGCAACACCACCGACGCGCCATCGGTCAGCGGTGTGGAGTTGCCGGCGGTCAGCGTGCCCTTGGCGCTTTTCTCGAAAGCCGGTTTCAGGGTCGCGAGTTTTTCCAGGGTCAGGTCCGGACGCAGGTTGTTGTCGCGGGTCAGACCGAGGAACGGGGTCATCAGATCGTTGTGCCAGCCTTCGCTGTAGGACGCCGCCAGTTTGTGGTGACTTTCGAGGGCCAGTTGATCCTGCTCTTCGCGAGGAATGTTCCAGGTCTGCGCCATCAGTTCGCAGTGCTGACCCATCGACAGGCCGGTACGCGGTTCGCCGTTGCGCGGGAATTCGGGGATCAGGTGTTTCGGACGCAATTGCAGGAAAGTCTTGAGTTTGTCGCCGGTGGTCTTGGCGCGGTTGGCTTGCAGGAGGATCTTGCGCAGGCCTTCGCTGACGCTGATCGGCGCGTCCGACGTGGTGTCGACACCGCCGGCAATGCCGCAATCGATCTGGCCGAGCGCGATCTTGTTCGCCACCAGCAGCGCCGCTTCAAGGCCGGTGCCGCAGGCCTGCTGGATGTCATAGGCCGGAGTGGCCGGTGACAGACGCGAGCCGAGCACGCATTCGCGGGTCAGGTTCATATCCCGTGACAATTTCAGCACCGCCCCCGCGACCACTTCACCCATGCGCTGGCCGTGCAGGTTGTAGCGTTCGATCAGGCCTTCCAGGGCGGCGGTGAGCATCACCTGATTGCTCGCGGTGGCGTACGGGCCGTTGGAACGGGCGAACGGAATGCGGTTGCCACCAATGATCGCGACGCGGCGCAGCTGACTCATGAAAAACTCCTTGTGAAATATCCAGTCTGAAAATCGGGCACTGAAAATCCCGCCGGGCCCCAAAAACACCGGGGGCAAACTACTCTGCTGTTCTAGCGTAGGCCTAAATGTGTGGATCGAACGATTGATTGCCCTTCGCAGTCCACACTTTGAACCCCATCTTCTGGAGAGCGTTCCATGTCTGACCGCTATATCGACTTCGCCAACTCGTCCATCGGCCACCGTCTGGTCGGGGCCCTGGGCCTGCCGTCGCCGGTGCGCCTGGAACGCTGGCAGGCCGGGCGCCTGCGGCCGGTGGAGGGCGCGCTGCTGATCGGTGGCGGGCCGCTGGCCGAACGGGTCAGCGCCTTCGCCAACCGGCTGACCGATGCCATTTATCGCTACGGCGACCAGCCTGCGTCTGCCACTCAATGGATTCCCGGCCATGGCCCGAAGCTCAAGGCTGTGGTGTTCGACGCCAGCGATCTGCAGCACACCGACCAGCTCAAGCAGCTGCGCGAGTTCTTCCAGCCGTTGATGAAGAACCTCGACAACAGCGCGCATCTGGTGATCCTCGGCCGCGCCCCGGAAACCCTGCGCGATCCGTTTGCCGCCAGCGCACAGCGCGCACTTGAGGGTTTTTCCCGCTCGCTGGCCAAGGAATTGCGCAGCGGCGGCACGCTGCAATTGATCTACGTGGGCGAAGGCGCCGAGGATCAGCTCGAGGGGCCGCTGCGGTTTTTCCTCTCGCCGAAAAGCGCGTTCGTGTCCGGGCAAGTGATTCGCCTGACCCCTTGCGCCACGCCGGTGACTGACTGGACGCGCCCGCTCGCCGGGCGCAAGGCGCTGGTCACCGGCGCGGCTCGCGGCATCGGTGCCTCCATCGCCGAAACCCTGGCCCGTGACGGCGCCGAAGTGATCCTGCTTGACGTGCCGCCAGCAAAAACCGATCTCGAAGCCCTGGCCGCTCGCCTCGGTGGGCGCGCCATCACCCTCGACATCTGCGCCGAAGACGCCGCCGTGCAACTGATCGAACAGTTGCCGGACGGCCTCGACATTCTGGTGCACAACGCCGGCATCACCCGCGACAAGACCCTGGCCAACATGACGCCCGAGTTCTGGGACGCGGTGCTGGCGGTCAACCTCAACGCGCCGCAGGTACTGACCAAAGCCCTGCTCGACAGCGGTACGTTGCACGACAATGCGCGGGTGATTCTGCTGGCCTCCATCAGCGGCATCGCCGGCAATCGCGGGCAGACCAATTACGCGGCGAGCAAGGCCGGGCTGATCGGGCTGGCTCAGGCCTGGGCACCGACCCTGCTGGAACGTGGCATCAGCATCAACGCCGTGGCGCCGGGATTCATCGAGACCCAGATGACCGCGCACATTCCGTTCGGCCTGCGTGAGGCTGGGCGGCGCATGAGTTCGCTGGGCCAGGGCGGCCTGCCGCAAGACGTTGCCGAGGCGGTAGCGTGGCTGGCGCAACCGGGCACCGGCGCGTTCACCGGGCAGGCGCTGCGGGTCTGTGGACAAAGTGTTCTGGGGGCTTAGGCATGAGCATCGAATGGCACACGTTGCACCGCGAACCGAGCCTGCCGGGGCTGTATGCCCGAGCCGCGACCCGGCGCAAAATCACCGGCACCACTTTGCCCGACAGCGGTTTGCGCTGCTGGGTCGACGTCGACGGCAAACGCCTGGCGGCCTATCGCAAGGTCTGCGGTTTTGCCGATGACGGTCTGCTGCCGCCGACGTATCCACACGTCCTGGCGTTTGCGTTGCAGATGCAATTGCTCACGGACAAGGACTTTCCCTTCCCGCTGCTGGGGCTGATTCACCTGAGCAACCGCATTCGCGTGCTGCGGCCGATGGGTGGGATCAGTCGCGCGCAGGTCAGCGTTCGGGTGCACAACCTGCAACCCCATCCGAAAGGCGCGACGTTCGACCTGCTGACCACCCTCGACGATCAGCTCGGCCCGCTGTGGGAGGCCGAAAGCCAGATGCTCTGCCGAGGCGTGAAACTTGAGGGCGAGGCGCTCGAACAAGCGTGGGAACCTGCGCTGCCCTTGATGCAGGTCGCGCAATGGAAAGCCCCGACAGACATTGGTCGGCAGTACGCCAAAGTCTCCGGCGACTACAACCCGATCCACCTGAGCGCGGCCAGTGCAAAGCTGTTCGGTTTCCCCACCGCCATTGCCCACGGCCTGTGGAACAAGGCACGTACGCTGGCAGCCCTGGCGGATCACCTGCCCCGGGCCAATCTGGAAGTCACCGTGCATTTTCGCAAGCCGGTGCGCCTGCCGAGCGAAGTATCGCTGTTCGCCAGTGCGGCGGGTTCCAGTGGTGAACTGCGCCTGATCGGTGCCGGGGATCTGGAGCACATGGTCGGCAACTGGCAACCGATTGCCTGAATCGATACGCCGCTTCAGCCGCTCTCCCGTCCCTGGCGGCAGGCGGATCACAGCGGCGGAACATGATTAATTGTGTATATAACTTAAGTTTTTACCCCCGCCTCCCACCCGCAAGTCAAACATCAAGCCTTGATTCTCAAGGCTTTTTTTTGCGCGCTTATATCCTCGGCATTAGTTGTTAAGCAGCAGGTTCACCGATCTATATAAAGGCGTTAATACCAACTCGAGAATGGCGTGGATCCAGCCTTGCGATTGATATGAGCACAACGGGCGAAGGCATTGCCGGCAACAGAACCGGCGGGCCATCGAAAACAACGAACGTTGTGACAGGTGCAAGGAATTACCATCATGAAAACCCAAGTGTGGTGCAAATCGGCAACAGCGCTGGCATTGATCCTCTCCCTCGGCCTGACCGGCTGCAGCAGCGGCGGTGGCGGTCATCACAGCAGCTCCAGCAGCTCGACTCCGGACAGTTCCACCGCCGGCACTGGCGGAACCAGCGGCAGCGGCGGTACGACCGGGACCGGCGGCACTGCCGGAACAGGCGGAACAGGTGGCACGGACCCGAGCAATCCAACAAATCCAACCAACCCGACGGATCCGACCAACCCCACCAACCCGAGCACACCCGCTCCACTGGTGACCTCGACGCTGGTGCAGGATGTCGGCAGCACCGTTGCCGGCGTCGGCAGTGGTGTCGGTCAGGTCGGTGATTCCCTCAGTGGTGTTCCCGTGGTCGGCGGTGTCGTGCAAAGCGCCGCCAGGACTGCCGGTAATGTGGTCACCACACTGGGCGACGGCGTGGCCAACGGCCTCGGCAAACTCGGCACGACCGACAACGGTCTGGGCGTCACCGCCTCGGCGGTCGGCGGCGTGGTGCAGGATGTCGGCAACGGCGTGTCTGACCTGAGCGGCAAACTGGCCAGCGCCACCGGCAGCGTTCCCGTGGTCGGCGGTGTGGTCACCAAAGTTGCGCCATTGCTCAACGGGGTGGGTGAAAAAGTCACCATGCTCGGCGATACCCTGAGCACGGCCACAACCACCGGCCCACTCGGTTCGGTGACCAAAGACGTCGGCAACGGTCTCGTACCGGTGATCGCCATGGTCGAAAGCACCACCGACAAACTGGGCAGCGCGACCGGCCTGGGTGCGCCATTGAACGGCGTCCTGCAGAAAGTCGGCAGCACCGTCGACGGCGTGGGCGACAACGTCACAGCGGCCGGTAACGGCAACGCCCTGACCAACACCGTCGGCGGCGCCCTGAGCAACGTCGGCACTGCCGTCGACAAGGCCGGCGGGCTGGTGGACAACGGCACCGGGTCGGGCACCGGCGTGGGTGGCGGACTCGGCGGCGTCGGCAACAATGGCCTGCTGCAAACCGTCGGCGGCGCCGTGGTCAACGTCGGCGCCGGGCTGGGTGCAGGCAACGGCACACTTGGCGCACCGGGTAACGTGCTGGTCTCGGCCGGCAATACCGTGGCTTCGCTCAACACCGTGCTCGGCGGCTCGGGCTCGCCGATCACCAGCCCTACTACGCCTCTGGCCAGCCTGGGCAGCGGCGTCGGCGGCGGGCTCGCGCCAGTCACCAGTGCGGTCACCAACCTGACCCAGAACGTCGGCAGCACCACCGGGCTCGGTGCTCCGGTGGCTGGTATCACCAGCCAGGTGGGCGGTGCGGTGGGTAATCTCGGTGGCGCCATCGCCGCCACCAACAACCCGGTCACCACCGCCGTCGGTGGTCTGGTCAGCAACGTGGGCGGTACCGTGGCGGCGGTCGGCGGGCTGGTCAACGGTGGCGCATCCACCGGTGGTACCGGCACCGCTGGCGGTCTGGGCGGTGTGCTCGGTGGCCTGAGCGGCGCGCTGGGCGGCAACAAACGCTGAATTGCACCTGGCCGATTCGACGGCCGCACCTACAGCGCCTACGCTTGGTTGAAGGCGGAAGATTCCCGTGAGTCTTCCGCTTTTTTTCTTAGGAAAACCCTGCCCGGTGCTGCGGTTTGAACATGGAGTGTCCTATGCGCGTTATGGCATCCCTGCTGTTGCTCAGTCTCAGTTCCACCGCCCTCGCCGACACCCTGCCCAGCTTTCTCAACAGTAACGAAACCATCCGCAACCTGCCGGTGCCGAACCTGCCTGCCGACGCCTACCGGCCGAGCGCAGCCCCGCTGCAAGTCCCGGAACCCGGTGCCGCGGCTGCCGAGCCGTTGATGATGGGCACGAAGATCAACCTGAAAACCGTGCAGATCGAAGGCGGCACGATCTACCCGCTAAACGAGCTGGCAGAGATCTACAAACCGCTGATCGGCCATGAGTCCAGCCTGGCCGACCTGATCGAAGCCACCCGCAACATCACCCGACGCTACCAGAACGACGGCTATCTGCTGTCCTACGCCTTCCTGCCGAAACAGAATTTCGATAACGGTGTGGCGCGCGTAGTGCTGGTGGAAGGCTATGTGCGGGATGTGCAGGTACAGGGCGACGTGGGCCGGGTCAAGGGACTGCTCGACAGACTGGCGGCGAAAATCCAGGCTGAACGTCCTCTGACCCGCAAGACCTTCGAACGCTACACCACCCTGATGACCCGCATTCCCGGCGTCACGATCCAGGCCCAGGTGCCACCGCCGGGAACCACCGACGGCGCGACCACGCTGGTCGCCCAGGCCAGCCGCAAACCCTTCACCAGTTCCCTGAGCACCACCGAAGACAACCGCAAGGGTACTCAAGCCCTGCTCGGCGTGAGCAGCAACTCACAGACATCGATGGGCGAACAGCTGACGCTCAGCGGGCTGTTTCCACCGGGAAAGGATCACGAGCATTACTACCGACTGGACTACAGTCAGTTCCTCGACGCCGAAGGCACGCAACTGAACCTGTCCGCCTCGCGCTACCGTGCCGACCCCGGCACCAACGTCGCGCTGGACAGTGGCCTGGAGCTCAAGCCCCACCGCGAGAACGACCGGTACTCGGTCGGCTTCAGCCTGCCGCTGATTGCCGCCTCGAACGAATTGCTGACCGCCGGAGCACGCCTGTACGCGGTCAACGACAAGACCCGCTATAACGTCATCGGCTACCCGCTGAGCATCGAAGAACGCACCGACATCCGCGCCCTCGCCTTCGAAAGCGACTGGCGCAAGGCCGACGCCCGCCAGTTGCGGATTCTCAGCGGCGGCGTCTATCAAGGGCTGGACAGCATGGGGGCGCACACCAACAACAGCGCCATCGATCTCAACTTCCTGCGCCTGCGCCTTTCCGGGGTGCAGAGCGACAAGTTCTTCGATAACTGGCAAGGCGTGCTGTCCGGCGCGCTGTACTGGACCGACGACACCCTGCCCGACAGCGAACGCGCGGTGTTCGGCGGGCAGAACTTCGGCCGTGGCTACCCGGACGATCAGGCGTCCGGCGACAAGGGCTGGGGCGTGGCTTACGAGATCAACTACAGCTTCAACCGCGACGGCAACTGGGTGCGCATCCTGCAACCCTATGTCGTGCTCGACCGTTCCCGCAGCTGGTTCAACCAGTTGCCGGTGCAGGCCAACAGCCTGTCATCGGCAGCCGTGGGCCTCCGATTTGGCGATGCCAAGTACTACAACATCGCCCTGGAAGCGGCCAAACCCATGTCGGATGAAGCGCTGGATACCTACAACCGCCGGCCGCGCTACAGCATCAGCTTCAGCTATCAGCTGTAGCCATCGCGCGTCGGATTGAAGTTCTTTCGCAGTGACCGTCAGCCTTGAGACCACCGACGGTCACTGCAGCGGTCTCAGGACTCAGGAAACATTGACCCTGGGCTTGGGAAACAGGTTGTCGAGGGTTTCCAGCAGCCGCACGTGATAGATCGGCTTGCGGAACAGATCCAGCACCTGCAGGCGCAGCATGTCGCTGACATCCTCCATGTCCGCATGCCCCGAGGTCACGATCACCGGCAAATGCTGGCGCGAGGTGTGTTCGCGCAGGCGTTTGATCAGCGACATGCCGCTCTCTTCGGGCATGCGCAGATCGGTGATCACCAGGGCGATGTCGGGATGGCGGGTCAGATGATGAAGGGCGAGCTTCACCGAGGTCGCGGTATGACAGACGAAGCCCTCGCCCTCCAGCAACTCCGCCAACTCGAGCAATGCGTCCTCTTCATCGTCAACCAGAAGCAACTGTTGGCGGGGCAGTGAAGAAGCAGTCATTGGTCAATCCCTGAGAAGCTGAAGGTGGAACCGAGTGTAGTGCGAGATTCGCCACCCATCGAGTCAGGGTAACTGCGTCGGCGCAGTCTGTGCCGTACCGCCCAGCGCCACGAGGATGTTGTTGAAGATCGCCAGCACCTTGGCGCCTACCGGCGTCACGAACACCACAACCACAATGGCGACCATCGCCACCACAATTGCGTACTCGATGGCCGACGCGGCTTCGGTGCTTGCCAGGAACGACCGGGCACGCATCATCAGGTATTCGAAGAACATGGACATTCTCCTTCATGCCCGGGATCTTCCGGGCACCGGAAAGCCAATGATCGGGGCAATGCCTGAACGCTCCTGCTCAGCAGCAGACAGGCATCGACAGAGGGAGAGAGCGTTCGGTCAAGGTATGCCGGGCTTGGTCGGAGCAGTGCCACCGAGCGAGGTCAGGATCGCGCTGAAAATATTGAAGACCTTGGTGCCCATCGGTGTCACGAACACCACGACCACCACCGCCACCATCGCTACCACGATCGCGTACTCGATAGCCGAAGCGCCTTCCTCACTCTTGAAAAACAAACGGGCCCTGGCCAGCAGATAATCGAGAATCATACGTCCACTCCTTTGCGCCCATGGCGCCGATGTCGCGACAGCGGCAAAGCTTCCACCGTGCTATCTGAGCATTGTCAACAAAGCCCCCGTCAACAACTGTAAGAACGGATTAATCACAAAGCGTTAATCGCTTCGTCGACTGCCATGATTTCGACTGCTAATTGGCCAACACCCATACTTTCGTAGGTTATTTGCCGGCCAGTAATGGCGTTTTGGCTTGTTTCAGCTAGCGTGGAAATAGCGAAATAGTTGGATGTTCATAGCTGCCTGATTGCGATGTTCCCTTGGTTGGAAGTGCGGGCTGGTAGTGCAGCAGGAAAGGGAGAGCCGTCATGAACAGTCGTGTCACCATGGGTCTTGCCGCCGTGCTTCTGCTGGGGGCCATCGTCGTCGGCTACTGGGGCCTGGTGCTCAGCCGGCAACCGGCACCGGTTGCCGAGGCACCGGCGCCTGCGGTGGTCACCGTGGAAAAGACCGTCGCCGCCGCCGAAGACCAGACCCGCCAGCCAGTGGTGGTGCTGGTGCATGACGTACCGCCGTTCACCCCGCTCACCGCCGCCGACCTGGCCATCGAGAAACTGCGCAGCGCCCCCGCCGGCAGCCTGAGTGCCATCGATCAGGCCGTGGGCCGCACACCATGGCGCCACCTGAGTGCCGGCACCTGGCTCAACGCTGAAAGCTTCGAAGCGGGCGGCGCGCTGGCGCGCATGATCCACAGCGACGAGCGCGCGCTGGCGGTGTCGGTCGATGAAGTCATCGGTGCCGCCGGGCAACTGATGCCCGGCGATTACGTCGATGTGTTGCTGTACCTGCGTCAGGACGCCAGCAATCCGCAACAGTCAGCGCAGATTGTGGTGCCGGCGATGCGCGTACTCGGCGTCGGCGAACAGTACGGCCTGACCAACGACGGTCAGCCGGCCACACCCGCGCTGAGCGCCGACGACAAACTCAAACAGGATCAGCGCCGACTCACCGCGCGCACCGTGGTGCTGGCGGTGCCGGAACAACTGCTGAGCCGGATGATGCTCGCCACTCAGGTCGGGACGTTGCGCCTGGCGGTGCGCAGCAGTGAGGAACAGCGCCTGGCCAAATACTGGGCCGGCGAAAACCAGGCACCGGACAAACTGGTGGCCGCCAACAGCCAACTCTTCCAGTTCACCCAGCTTGCGCTGGGCGCTGCGCCGAAAATCCCGCCCAGCGGCGAGCACAGCAGTGCAACGCGGCCGGCGGTGGAAGTGATTCGCGGCAATCAGATCACCCAACAGAACCCATGACAGAGCAAGGATCCAAGTGCATGCAGAGTCGTTTCTGGCCGACCTTCAATCCCCTGCTCCGGGCCTTGCTGTTGACGGGACTGTCGATCAATGCCGCCCAGGCGGCCACCGGCAATTGCTCGGCCCTGAGCCGTTTGCCGCCGGTAATCGAAGTCAATGAAGGCTGGCAAAAGGATCTGCAATCGCCGGTGGCAATCACCCGCCTGGCCATTGGCGATCCGAAAATCGCCGACGTGCACGCCACCGGCAACTCGTCGTTCCTGCTCACGGGTGTAGCCCCCGGCGCCACCAGTCTGATGGTCTGGACCGGCTGCTCCAGCGAGCCGCGCCAGAGCATGGTATTTGTCCAGGGTGCTGCCACGAACGCCCTCACTGGCGCCGGCCCGTTGCCTTCAGATGACGCGCAGCTGCCTTCGCAGGTACAGACCGACATTCGTTTCGTTGAAGTCAGCCGCACCAAACTCAAGCAGGCCTCGGCCAAGCTGATCGGCACCCGCGGCAATTTCCTGTTCGGTTCCCCCGGGACACTGCCGCCCATCGATGGCGTGCCGCAACCACGACTGCCGGTGGACAACTCGCTGTTCAACTTCTCGTGGATCGGCGGCAATACCATGGCGATCATCAACGCCCTTGAAGGCAGCGGTTTCGCCTACACCCTGGCACGGCCAAGCCTGGTGGCGCTGAACGGGCAGAGCGCGAGCTTCCTTGCCGGTGGCCAGATCCCGATTCCGGTCCCCAGCTCCGGCAGCGACAGTGTGTCCATCGAGTACAAGGAGTTCGGCATCCGCCTGACCCTGACGCCCACGATCATCAGCCACGACCGCATCGCCCTGAAGGTCGCACCGGAAGTCAGCGAACTGGACTTCAGCAATGCGGTGCAGATCGCCGGCACCACGGTGCCGGCCCTGACCATCCGCCGCACCGACACCAGCATTTCCCTCGCCGATGGCGAGAGCTTTGTCATCAGCGGCCTGATCAGCACCACCAACAGTTCCCAGGTCGACAAGTTTCCGGGGCTGGGCGATATCCCGGTGCTCGGGGCGTTTTTCAAAAGCTCGCAGATCAAACGCGAAGAGCGCGAGCTGCTGATGATCGTCACCCCGCATCTGGTGCGTCCACTGTCGGCGGAGGCGCAACTGCCGTCGCTGCCGGGAGAAAAACTGCGCAACTACGACCCGAACTTCTATCGCATGTTCTTCATGGAGAACGGCAACTTCGACAAGCGCAGCGGGTTGTCCCAATGAGCCAGAGCCTGAGCCAGACCTTTCTCGCCATCACCCGCAACAGCACCGATCTGGAATGGCTGCAAAGTGCGCTCGCGCCGCTGGGTCAAGTGGTCAGCGCCGGTACCGGCAGCCTCGATGAATTGCTCGCGCTGGTGGATGTCACCTTCGCCAGCCTGGTGTTCGTCGGCCTCGACCGTGAACACGTGGTAGCCCAGAGCGCGTTGATCGAAGGCGCGCTGGAGGCCAAGCCGATGCTGGCGATCGTCGCCCTTGGCGACGGCATGGACAATCAGTTGGTGCTCAACGCCATGCGCGCCGGCGCACGGGATTTTGTCGCCTACGGTTCGCGCTCCAGCGAAGTGGCCGGGCTGGTACGTCGCTTGAGCAAACGCATGCCGCCGGTGACCCACAACACGCAACTGGGTGGCCTGACGGTGCTGTACGGCGTGCAGAGCAGTTCCGACGGCGCGCTGTTGTCCAACCATATGGCGCTGGTGGTGCAAAAGAGCGGGCAACAGACGCTGCTGCTGGACCTTGGCCTGCCCCGTGGCGACAGTCTGGCGCTGCTGGGGCTGGAGAGCTCGTTCCACTTCGGCGATGCCTTGCGCCATTTGCGCAGGCTCGATGCGACGTTGATCGACAGCGCCTTCACCAGCGCCGAATCCGGGCTGCGGATTCTCGCCTACGCCGACAATGACGAACCGCTGGAAAGCACCAGCGCCGCCGAGCTGTACATGCTGCTCAGCGCCTTGCGCCAGCACTTCCAGCACATTGTCGTGAACCTCACCGGCCAGCCAGACAGCGAAGCCTTGCGCACCTTTGTCAGCCATTGCGACAAGCTGATCTGGTACACCGACCAGAACGTGCTCAATTGCCGGCGCAACCTGGCAATGTTCAACCTGTGGCGGGAAAAAGGCATGAAGCTCGATCACGGACGGCTGTTGGTCGACCGCTATCTGAGCAACGTTGCGCCGGATGCGGACACCCTCGGCAAGACCTTCAATCTGGAAGTGATCGCCGTGCTGGCCCTGAGTCCGGAGCTGCGTCTGAATGCCAAGAATCAGGGCGTGAGCCTGTTTGAACTGGCTCCCCGGGAAAAACTCACCCAGAGCCTGCGGGCGCTTGGCGAACGGCTGGCCAAACGCTCCGAAGGCCTGGCCAAACCCAAGGTCACCTGGTTCGACCGGTTGCGGGGCAGCTCATGAGTCCGGAAAAACTCTTCGGTGCCCCGGCTCGCGGTCAGTCGGGCAACACCGACCACGAAGGCCTGAAACTGGTCCTGCATCGCTACATCATCGATGCCATCGAGGAGTCCGGGAAAAACCTGCTGGAAGGTTCGCGGCAACTGCTGGCGCAGTTCGTCACCGACAAGGTCGCCGAATACATCGCCCGTTTGCACCTGGCGATTTCCCGCTACGAGATGGAGCGGCTGGCGGAAGAAATCGTCGATGAGCTGACCGGTTTCGGCCCGCTGGAAGTGTTGCTGCGCGACAGCGCCGTGACCGAAATTCTGGTCAACGGCCCGCACCGGGTGTTCATCGAGCGCGATGGCGTGCTGCACCAGAGCGACCTGCGCTTCATCGATGCGCACCACGTCGAACGGGTCATGCAGCGCATTCTCGCGCCGCTCGGGCGACGGCTTGACGAGTCGTCGCCGATGGTCGATGCGCGCCTGCCCGACGGCAGCCGGGTCAACGCGATCATCCCGCCGATCGCCCTCGACGGGCCGTGTCTGTCGATCCGGAAATTCCGCAAGGACATGCTCAAGAGCAGCGACCTGATCGCCATGCAGACCATCGACCTGGCGATCTTCGATTGCTTCCAGGAGGCCGTGGGCAAACGCTGCAACATCCTGATCAGCGGCGGCACCGGCACCGGCAAGACCACGCTGTTGAACATTCTCAGTCAGTTGATCAACCCCCATGAACGGCTGGTGACCATCGAGGACGTCGCCGAACTGCAGCTCGGCCACCCGCACGTGGTGCGCCTGGAAACCCGGCCGCCGAACGCCGAGGGCCATGGCGAGGTCAAGGCCAGCGACCTGATCCGCAACGCCCTGCGGATGCGCCCGGACCGGATCATCCTCGGCGAGATCCGTGGCGTCGAAGTGCTCGACGTGCTCACGGCGATGAACACCGGCCACGACGGTTCGATGAGCACGGTCCACGCCAACAATGCCCAGGATGCGTTGCTGCGTCTGGAAACCCTGGTCGGCCTGACCGGTCGCACGGTGGCCGAACGCACGTTGCGGCAAATGATCTGTGCCGCACTCGACATGATCATCCAGTTGACCCGCATGCCCGACGGCCGCCGCTGCGTGAGCGAGGTGGTGGAAGTGGTCGGCGTGCGCGAAGACATCTACGTCACCAACACCTTGTTCCGCCTCGATCGACGCACCGGGTTCGGCTTCCTTCGCGAAGCGGTCAACCCGGCCGGCGACAAGTTGCGGCACGAGTCGAGCCTGGGCTGAGCGCATGGAGCTTTCGTCATGATGGGGCCGGTGATTCTCATCGTCATTTGCCTGATGCTGCTGGGGCTGTCGATTCGCCTGTTCCTGCATGGCGTGCGCAAGACCGCCAACGAACGGGTGCTCACGCGACTGGCTGCCGGGCAACCGCAGACAGCCCCCGGCAAAACTACTTGGACGGGACTCGAACGCATGTTCCTGCGGGCCGGCCTGGGCCGCCCCGGCGAGCGTCTGGGGTTGTGGCTGGCGTTATGGGCCATCGCGATGATGCTGGGTTACCTGACCGCCGAGTGGATCGGCCTGCTGATCATGATGCTGGCGCCGCCCCTGGTGTTGCGCCTGTACATCGCCTGGCTGTATCGCCGCCGGCTCAACCGCATGATCGAGCAACTGCCGCAGTTGCTGGACCACACGGTGCGCAGCCTCAAATCCGGGCGCACCCTGAACGATGCCGTGCTGGGTGGCATCGACTCCAGCGAGGATCCGCTGAAGACCGCAATGGGCCGGGTCCAGCGCAACGTGCAACTGGGGGTGAACCTGCCAGATGCGGTGAGCGACTTCGCCGAGCTCTACGAACAGGACGAACTGCGCATGTTCGCCCTGGGCCTGAAGGTCAATCACCGCTACGGCGGCAATGCCAGCGAGTTGCTGGAAAACCTGATCAAGCTGATCCGCGAACGCGATCAGGGCGCCCGCCAGTTGCGCGCCCTGACCGGCGAAACCCGCCTGACCGCGTGGGTGCTGGGATCGCTGCCGGTGATCATCGTCAGCTACTTCATGCTGACCAATCCCGGTTACATGCTCGGCATGTGGAAAGACCCCGGCGGCCAGACCATGCTGATCATCGCAGTGGTGTTGCAGGTCATCGGCAGCCTGGCGCTGTGGCGCATGTTGAGGAGTGTCTGAGATGGTGATCCTGGCCAGTCTCATGCTGCTGCTCGGGGCGTTCTTGCTGGTCGGCAACCATTTGCTGACCGAACGTCGCCGGGTACGGCAGGTCAACCAGCGCCTGCAGGGCCATCTGGTGCGCGAGAGCCGTTTGCGCAGCTTGTTGCGAGCGCTGGGCAACAGCCGGTTCGGCCAGCGTTCGGTGAGCATGGACAGCGAAACCCAGACCCTGCTCAACCGCCTCGGCTGGCGCCGGGCCAGTGAGCGCTCGCTGTTTGCCGCGTGCCAGATCGGCACGCCGTTACTGGCACTGGGCATCGGTTTGTTTCTGCAGGAAGTGTTCTTTCCCCAGGCGCCCAAGGGCTGGCTGGTGCCGATGTTCGCCACCGGTCTGGGCTACCTGCTGCCCAAGCGCCTGCTGGCCTATGCCGCCGCCCGGCGGCAAAAAATCATTTCGGTGGAGGTTTCGACGTTCATTCCTCTGCTGCGCATCCTGTTCGAGTCCGGCATGGCGGTCGAACAGGCACTGCGCGTGCTGAGCATCGAAGGGCAGAAGCTGCTGCCGGAACTGACCAGCGAATTGCGCCTGATCCTCGCCCGCGTCGATTCGGGGCTGGAGCTCGGGCAGGAACTGAACAAGGCGGCGGTGATGCTGGCGGTGGATGAGTTCACCGACACCTGCGTGATCCTGCAACAACTGATTCAACAGGGTGGCGGCGCAATGAAATCGCTGCTGGCGCTCAAACAATTGCTGGATGACCGACGCCTGACGCGCTTGCAGGAATACATCTCGAAGATGTCGGCGAAGATGTCGGTGGTCATGATGCTGTTCCTGTTTCCGGCCTTGCTGATCGTACTGGCGGGCCCCGGATTTACCGCAATCACCCGGGCGTTTGCGTCCTGACATGGAGAGCGTTTGATGAAAGCACTGATGGTGGTGGCAAGCCTGTTGCTGCTGGGCGGTTGCGCAACCGATGGTCAGGCGCCGTGGACCGCCATGCTGGCGCCCACCAGTTGCAGCAAGCTGAGCGCCGAGCAGGAGCTGTCGCTGAATCTGGTGGACGATCTGGCCAATGACGGCAAGCTGCACGCCAGCCTGGCCAACCTGCAGGGCTTGCCCGACAACCTCGTGGAGGTGCGTCTGCGCAAGGCCAAGGTCTATCGTCTGCTGGGGCGCAGCGAAGCCGAACCGCTGTATCGCGGCCTGCTCGGCACTTGCCTGAGCGCCGACGCCGAACACGGTCTGGGTCAGCTGTATGCCGCACGCGGCGATAACGGCCAGGCCCAGGCTCACCTGCAGCGGGCCGTGCGACTGGCTCCGACCAATGAAAACATCCACAACGATCTGGGCGTGGTGTACCTCAATCAGCTGCGACTCGAAGATGCGCGCTTCGAGTTCCTCACGGCCATCGAACTCAAGCAGAACAATCAATTGGCGACGCTGAACCTGATCACCTTGCTGATCTACCAGAACAACTGGCAGCAGGCCGCTGAAATCGTCAGTCGCGCCCACCTGACCCCGGAACAGTTCACCGACGCTCAGGAGCGGGCGGAAAAACTCAAGTCACCGATCAAGGCAAAACCTGCCACCGGCAATCAGGTCGCGGTGGCGACTGACCCGCAACCGGCGACGATCAAGTGAAACTCAGGGAGGCCTCATGAACATCTGCAAAACACTGTGCTGCATGAGTCTGTTGAGCCTGCCGCTCGGCGCGCTGGCCATCGACGCCGGCCCTGCCTCAGCCCAGCAGCAGGAAACCGAAGGCTGGCTGTTGCTGCAAAGCCGCAACAAAGCCGCATCCCCCGATCCGCAAGCCGCCACGGCGACCGAGCGTGAGCTGGCCATGCAGCGCTGGCTGAAGAAGTACAAATATGACATCCCCGATTTCTATGACCCCGACGCCGGGGGCAAGATCGAGAGGAAGAACTGACGTCCCTGGCCGCGCGATGGCGGCCAGGCACAACGGACTAGTGCGCGGTTACCCGCTGCCGCAACGCCGCCGCACTCGGCGACAAGGCCAGCGCCAGTTGGGTGCGGTTGTGCATGTGGGTCAGGCGCAGCACCTGCGAGACGTAAAGCTTGACGGTGTTTTCGGTGATGCCCAGCTCGCAGGCGATCTGGTAATTGGTCTGCCCCTTGCCCACCAGACGCGCCACGTCCAGTTGACGCGGTGACAACTGATTGAAGATGGCAGGGATCTCCAGCGCATCGGCGTCACCCGATGCCTGCTCGCTGACGGGAGCCGGCCCGCGGCGCACCTTGTCCAGATCCTGATACAGATCATCGATGGACGACGACAGGTCTTGCAGCTTCTGGTTCAGGTGCCCCAATTGCAGGGTTTTCTGTCGCTCCTGCAGCACCGTCTCCTGACGCTGCAGGCCTTCGAGCAGTTCGTCCAGGTTGACCGGTTTCTGGTAGTAGTCGGCAATCCCGGCGCGCAGTGCCTTGATCACGTCCTGCTTGTCGGCGCGGCCGGTGAGCATGATGGCTTCGAACACCCGCGCCTTGCCGGCCTGTCGCTGCAGTTCCTGCACCAACTGAATGCCGTCGAGGTCCGGCATGTGCAGGTCGCACAGCACCAGACCGATCGCCGGATCCTCGGCAAAACGCTCGACGGCCTCTTTGCCGGACCCGCAGGGGACACAGCGATAGCCGTTGCTCTCGAGGAACTCACAGAGTTCCTCGACGATCAGCGCCTGATCATCGACAACGAGGACTTTTACCGCAGATGTAAGCTTGTTCACGTGCCACTCCATGCCCGGGCCAAAACTGACCATTCCTGTACTGTCAGCCGTTGGCCGTATAACCAGTACCTTTGAAAGTAGACGCACTTTCCGACTATGTACATAAGACTAGTGGCGTTTGGCGACTAATGGATCCAAGGTAGTACAAGCAGGAAACCGATCAGCACGAACGGCGCAAATGGCAGCTTTTTTGACATGGATGGCGCCATATATCGAAGACGATGCCTAAGCCCTTGACTCATATGCAGCCAGACTCTTGGCGCCAGCAGGATCCAGACAACGCTTGCGACGCCGGCGCCGATAAAAATCCCGAGCAACGACAGACCGTCCGTCGCAAGGCCGAGGGCTGTCATTAATTTCACATCGCCGGCCCCCATGCGCCCCATGAAATATCCCGGCAGGGTGAACGCCAGCGCCACCAGACAGGCCCAGCCGCCCTGCTCCGCTGCGGCCCCCGTCCAGGTCGTTCCGAAATACAGCAGATAAACCAGTGCCAGAGCGCCAACACCCAACGTCATGGCGTTGGCGATCCTTCGTTGCCGGACATCCTGGGCCGCACACAAGGTCAACCAGATCAGAAGAACAAGGCTTTGCATCCGGTAAAAACCGTCCGTTTTGGCTGAATGATTCTATGCTGATACTACGCAGTGACTGTCAGGGTAGACGCACGGATGAAAACCGGCTCTCGGAAGGCGCAAAAAGGCGCGGTGGCGATCGAATTCGCCCTGGTGTTCGTGATCTTTTTCGCGGTGTTTTACGGCCTGGTCAGCTATGCCCTGCCGTTCGTACTGATGCAGACGTTCAATCAGGCCACCGCTGAAGCGGTCCGTCGCAGCGTGGCGGTCGATCCCACGACGCCCAACTACTCGACAGTTGTCGTCAACACCGCCAACGCCGCCCTGACCCAGCAGTTTTCAGGCCTGCCCAGTGCCCTGAACGTGGTGGTCGGCGTGGACACTTCAGCGGTCTATGACACGACGCAGGGTACGCTCACCGTCAGCGTCAATTACCCCGTCAGCAAACTCAATCAGGTCATTCCGTTTCTGGTGTTGCCGGGCGTCGGCGCCGTCCCCAGCCTGCCCACCAACCTGACCGCCAGCTCGAGCCTGAAATTTTGACGGCCGGGGACAATCTGTTCGGCCGCCTGCTCAAGCGCGCGCCGCTGGCCGGCGACCTGCCGGACGTGCTCGGCGCCCCCGCGACGGGCCTGCACCTGTACCTCGATGGCGAAGGCGCCGTGTTGCAGATGGCCGGCCCCTTGCGTCTGTTGCTGGCACAGCAGATGCCCCATGACAAACCGTTGCCACTGCACGATTTACTGCTGCCCCACAGCACCCTGGCGATCGAAGGCCGGCCACAGGAATGGCAAGGGCTGCTGCTGGACCTGGATTTCCCCGGCCTGGGCGAACAGACCCTGCACCTGCGCGGCTGGGCCCAGCCTCTGGGCAACGGCTGGCTGCTGCAACTGATCGACATTGCCGACCTGCTGTCCGAACGCCAGCAAGCCCATCAACGCGAGGCGTGCCAAGGGATTGCCGGGCAGATCAGCAAGCAGTTGCGCAGTTGCAGCCTGGGACGACTGCCGATGGTCGTCAGCGATCAACTGCAGATCATCGCCCAGCGCTGGCAGATCCCGTGTGTGGCGCTCGCCTTGCTCAATGAGCAGGAACAGGTGTGGCAGGTTCACTGCCAGTTCCACGCCCACGACGCACCCGGGCTGTGGCACGACGGCCAGCGCCTCGGTACGCCGCTGGACAGCCTCAATGGCACCGGTCCGCAGCGCCTCGGCGCGCATTACGGCCAGTATGAACACACACGGGTGCAGGGGCTGTTCGGCAATGCCGAGGGGTTCGCCGTGCCCTACAGCGATGATCGAGGCGTGATGGCGTGGCTGCTCTGCGGCTTTTACGCAGTCGACAAGACCGCGCCGTATCTGACCGACCGTGACTGGCTGATGCTGGCCGGCGCACTGGCGGGACCGTTGCTCGGGCGTTTGCGTGAACAGCAGCATCAACTGCAACTGGAACGCCTCGAGTCGTTGCAGACATTGCTGGGCACCGGCTGGTGGGAAATCGGCAGCGCTGGCGAACACATCCAACTGGCCCCGACGCTGGCCGCCATCCTGCAACAGGACAGCTCGAAGCTGACCCTGGAACACTGGCTGAACCTGATCCACCCCGCTGACCGCGAAGAAGTGCGCAGCCGCCTGCAGGCCCTGCAGATGCATGGGGAAATCCTCGACCTTTGCGTGCGTCTGCATCCTCACGACGCCAGTCAGGCGCCGGCGTGGTATCGCCTTCAGGGGCAGGTCAGCGGCACCGGCGATCACCGTCGGCTGGCGGGCTTCATGCTGGACATCAGCGACATCAAGAACCAGCAGCAACTGGCCGCTGCGGCCCATGCGCGGCTGGACAACCTGATCGCCAGTTCACCGGCGGTCATCTATGTCCAGCACTACGTCGAAGGCGCATTGCTGCCGGCGTTTTTCAGCGCCAGTCTGCAACCGCTGCTGGGCTGGAGCCTGGAAGATTGCGATGCCGGTGCGCTGGTGGAGCGGATCCACCCGGATGACCGGGCGCTGTATTTCGAACGCACCCGGCAACTGTTGCGCGAAGGCTCAGTACGCGCCCGTTATCGCCTGCGCGACAGTCGCGGCGATTATCACTGGCTGCTCGACGAGGCCCGCCTGCTGCGCAATGACCTCGGGCTCCCGGTGGAGGCCGTCGGCTTGTGGCTGGATGTCACTGAAGCCACGCTGGCCGCCGAACAGGTCCGACAGAGTGAGGAGCGTTACCGGATTCTGGTGGAGGACTCACCGGCGATGATCTGCCGTTATCGCCCGGACCTGATCCTGACCTTCGGCAACCGCCCGCTGGCGACCTATCTGGAATGCGCGCCCGAAGAATTACCCGGGGTCAATCTGGGCAGCTGGATGTCGGACGTGCAACGCGCAGACTTCATCGAGCGTCTGGCGTTGTTGACCCCGGAGTCCCCCGTCAGCACCGCCGAAATCAATCTGCAATTGCCGGGTCGCGAGCATGCGTGGTGGGTGTGGTCGGATCGCGGCGTGTTCGATGAGCACGGGAAACTGATCGAAGTGCAAGCCGTTGGCCGCGACAACACCGAAGTGCGCCGCTCCCAACAGCAACTCACACAAAGCGCAAAAATGGCCACCCTCGGCGAAATGGCCACAGGTCTGGCCCATGAAATCAACCAGCCGCTGAACGTCATGCGCATGGCCATCGTTAACGTGCAAAAGCGCCTGAGCAACGGCGATGTGCAGATCGACTACCTGACCGACAAACTCAATCGCATCGACGCCCAGGTCCAGCGCGCCGCGAAAGTGGTGGATCACATGCGGGTGTTCGGCCGCCGTTCGGAGATCGAACAGCAACTGTTCAATCCCGCCAGCGCCATCGAAGGCACGCTGTCGCTGCTGGCCGAAGGCATGCGCGGCAAAGGCGTGGATTTGCGCATCAGTGAAACCCCGTTCGAGGTTCAGGTGCGCGGTTACGTCGATCAGCTGGAGCAGGTGTTGATCAACCTGATGGTCAACGCCCGGGATGCATTGCTGGGCAAGCGCGAGTCGGAGTCAGGGTTCAAACCGTGGATTTCGATCTACGCCGAACGGGATGAAGAAAAGGTGCGCCTGTGGGTCGAGGACAACGGCGGCGGCATCGACCCGCGTCTGCTGGAGCGGATTTTCGAACCGTTCTTCACCACCAAACCGGTAGGCGTCGGCACCGGTCTGGGGTTGTCGGTAAGTTACGGGATCATCGAAAACATGGGCGGCCATCTGAGCGTGCGCAACTCGGCGGACGGCGCGCGGTTCTGCATCGAACTGCCGATCGCACCCGATGACTAGATGACGAGATACGCCTTGCCAGTCTGGCCGCAGGTCATGTTGGCGCCGACGTCCACGTCCATCAGATTGATGCCCAACCCGTTGAGCAAGTTGTTCAGCAGCGGGTCGAGCAATGGGCTGACCAGATTGGTGATCAGCGGTTGCAGAATTGTCGTAACACCGCTGATCAGGCTGGCAACGCCGGTGATGATCGCCCCCAGCGGGTTGCTGCCCTGGGGTTTGTAGACGATCAGGTTGATCCCCGCCAGCGTGCTCGCCAGGCTGTTGACGATGTTGCTGGTGGGCGCAGCGGAAATCACGCTCGGCGGCAGTTTCAGGTTGGGTGGCGTGGGGAACGGCGTGCCGCTGGAAAACACCAGATCCTGAGTGTTCTGCGCCACGCTGGTGTTGACCATGATCGCGATGCCGCCGGCGCCGTATTGCACGTGGGTGCTTTCGTCACAACTGCCGATCCCCAGAATCTTGTGGCAGGTCACGGTGCCCAGATCCACCAGCGGCAACGGCGTGACTGTCGGCTCGGCAGATGAAGAAAAGGCGTTGGTCGGATCAATCTTGCCCACCTTGAGATCGGCAACGGAGGTAATGGTGTGGGCCGTCAGGCTCTTGGTCCCGGTGTTGCCGGTCGGGCAGCTGTAGTCGGTGACGTAACTGATGGCTCCGCCGGCATCGAGGCTGATGTCGATTTCCGGCGATGGCAGCAGCAGTGGGTCCAGTTGCTCGCAACCGGCGCCGAGCAGGCAACCCACCGAATTCAGGGTGGCGACCAGGTTCAGGCTAAGCAAGGCATTGAGTGTCGGGGTCAGGGTTCCGACCAGTCCCAGCACGGCGTTGGTCAGCCCGGTTACTCCGGACAACACCGGCAGATTCACCGAGAGCATCGTGCGGATCTGCGCAGTGCGCACATAAATCCGGTTCGGCCCCAGAGGGTTGGCCTTGGCCAGCGCCGGATCGCCGATGGCGGAGAATTGCGGCGGCTCGACGACCTTGACCCGCACCGTGACATTCGCCAACCCCAGCACGCTGATCGGCAGGGTGGCGGCCACCGCGCTGTTGCTGTTGGCCAGCTGAATCACGCCCTGGATCAGTTGCAGCAGTTGCAGATTGGCGTCGAGCCCGGCCGCGGTGGTGCCGGTCTGCAACTGCAGGATATCGCCCAGCTTGAGTGGCGAGGCATTGATCGCCGCCACTTGCAGTTGCCCCAGCGCGGTAATCACGTCGGCGGTTGCGCCATTAAGCTGGACCACCGTAATCGCGGCCTGGATCAATTGCGTCACGGTGGTCTGGGTATTGAGCAACTGGGTGTAATTGCCGGCGGCGACGTTGAGGTTGATCGCCAGTTGGTTCAGATAACTGAGCAGGTTGATGTCGGTGTTGAGCAGGCCGTTCCAGCCCACCGCCGTCAGATTCACACTGCCGCCCAGCAGGCCGGAGACCAGTGGGTTCAGAATGCTCGACTGAGCGGTGCTGATGTTGGCCAGGTTGCTGCGGATATTCAGTTGGGCCACGGTCGGTTGGGGTTGCGCGGCCACGGCCGAGGCATAGAGCACGGTGTTCAGGCTCAACGGTGTGCCGCTGAAGAGTGACTGCACGCCGCCGGCGAAACTGGTGGTCACGGTGTGGTTGGCCGCAACCTTGACCGCCACCGCCTGGGTGGCGTCCACGCTGAACGTGCGTAAACCGCTGGAGGCTGTCACCAGGGTGCCGCAGTCGACCACCAGCACATTGTTCGCATCAGTGACAAAACCGTTGCGTGTCGCACTTTGCCCCGCATAACTGGCCGCTGTAAGGCCCGGCAGACAATTGCCGCCACGGCTGACCGCCTCCAGCGCCGCGTTATCCACCAGCCGCTGCAACTTGCGTTGTTCCATGTACAGACGGCCGGTGTCCACCACCAGCAACATCAGGATCAGCGCGAGGCTGAGAGTGGCGGCCGCCATCAAGCCGATGGCCCCGCGCTGTCGGGCGGGGCCGCGACACTGCGAAAGACGCGACATGGCGCACTCCTTTGCCGGCGCACGGCCGGGCGCAAGCTCCATTGGTGGATGTCAGTGTAGACCCGGCGCAACGACACTGCTGGCAACGCGCCAGCCGCTTCGCCATAAAAAACGGGAGCCATTGGCTCCCGTTTTTGTGCGCAGGCTCAGCGCGGAGGGTAGTTCGACAGAATCCGCGTCACCGTTTCATGGATGGCGCTGCTGCGATCCGCCGGATTCGGCGTACGGCTGAGCATCTGTTCATCGCTGCCGCGCCACACCAGTTTGCCGTCCTTGCCGTCGAGCAGGTCGATCTGAATGGTCGCGACCTTGTAGGTGATGTTGCGGGTTTCGTTGTACATCGGTGCGCCCCAGTAACCGTTCCATGGGCCACCCCAACCGCCGCCGTAATTGGTGGTGACCTGCTGCTGGCGATCTTCGACGATCAGGTAGGTTTGCACACTCAAGTCACCCTTGGTGCCCGCAGCGGCCGGACGCAGACCACGCTGGTCCAGTTGATCGGCGACGGACTGGCGAATCCGTTGTTCGGTCAGGTCGCTCTTGATCCGTGGATCGTCGGGGCGGTATTGCAGGGCGGGTTCTTTCCAGCTCCAGCTGCGGTAGGCGGCAAAGTCGCGGCTGGCGTCGAAGTCATGATTGACCTGGTTGGCGGCGCAGGCACTGAGCAGCGCGGCCATGGCCAGTAAAGCAAAACGGCGGAACATGGTTTTTCTCCGGTGGAAAACATGAACCTGAGGGAGCTTCCGGTTCACGGAAAGCTAACTGGGAGGATACGCCGACATGGCCTTTTCGACAGCCTCGCGGATCGCATCGGACCGATCACTCTGATTGCCCTGGGTGCCGGTTTCGGCGCTGGCACTCCAGACCGGCTGGCCGGTGCCGGCGTCAAACAGATCGACCCGCACCACCACGACCTGCTCCTGATAAGTACGGACAATCGGCACCGTGTTGTACATGCCGTAACCGCGGCCGTAACGGTCATAACCACCATATCCGCCGTAGTAACCGTAATCGTCCTGGACCTGGCGCAAGCGGGTTTCCAGACTCAGGTTGGCGCTGACAAAAAGGTCGGCCGGGCGATTGTCGTGCAACGGGCGCAAGCCGCGTTGATCCAGCGCACTGCTGACCGCCTCGGCCACTTGCGCCGAATCCGCCCAGGCACTGCCGGGTGGCAGGCGCCCGTTGAGCCACGTCCAACTGCGGTAGCGCCCGTAATCCCGTGGCGGCGCGGGATAAGCGCTGCGGTCGAAGGTGGTCGCCGCTTGTGGTGGCGCCGGCGGCAAGGGCCGCGACTGCGCCACGTAAGGGTTGCTGCCCTGACACGCGGCCAACCCCAGACAGATCAGCAATAACCCGGAATGACCTTTCATTTCATGCTCCGATCAGATCGGCCGGCAGATCCAGTGCAAGTAGCGCCCAAGCCCGGCGAAGCTTGGGTGACGACGGTGGGCGAGCTCCATCTCGAGCAAATCAATCAACTCGGCACGAGCCTGGAATTCCACCGGCATGTAATCGTGGAAAACCCGGATCCCGCTCTGGGTTTCGACCTGCCACAACCCTTCGAGTTGCGTGGCCAGTTCCCGAGGGTCCAGCGGCTGCTGCGGGGTCAGGCTCTGCTTTTCGCCGGCCATGTCGTTCCTGCGCATTTTCTTGAAATGGCCTTTGAGCAGGTTGCGGTAGACCAGCGCATCACGGTTGTAGAACGCCAGCGACAACCAGCCGCCGGGTTTGGTCAGTTGATGTAGCACCGGCAGGATCGCATGAGGTTCGGCGAGCCACTCGAGCACCGCGTGGCAGATCACCACGTCATAGGGTTCGGTGAGTTGCCCGAGCAGTTCCTGCCACGGCGCCTGAATGAACGTTGCGGTCTGCCCTGCCTCGGCGAAACGCTGACGCGCGCCTTCGAGCATCGGCTCGGCCGGCTCGGTAAAGGTCACCTCGTGCCCACGCTCGGCCAGCCACAGCGACATGTGGCCCAGGCCGCCACCGATGTCCAGCACCCGCAACGGACGATCCGGCAAGGCTTCGGCAAGGTCGGCCTGCAACACCGCGAGGCGGATCGCGCCTTTGGCGCCGCCGTAGATCTTTTCGGCGAAACGGGTCGCCAACTGATCGAAATGACGGTCGCTCATCAGCTGAACCGCCGTTCGCTGTCGGCGAGCTTGCTGCGCACCACTTCATTCATGTCCAGCCCCAGCTCGCTGCACAGCAGCAACAGATAAAGGACGATGTCACCGACTTCCTGGCCGGCGTGGGCCAGTTTGTCCGCCGGCAATTCGCGGGACTGGTCTTCAGTCAGCCACTGGAAGATTTCCACCAGCTCGGACATTTCCACGCTGGCGGCCATGGCCAGGTTTTTCGGGCTGTGAAATTGCCGCCAGTCATTGCGGTCGCGAATGGCGTGCAGGCGTTCGGTCAGTTCAACAAGGTTCATCGGGTTCTCCTGAAGGCGTATAGCTTCGGGGGGATGCCGCGCGAAGGCAAGGGGCAGCCACCACCCGGCAAACCCTCTATGCTTGCAGGGAACTCGGCCGCCCCCGGCGCGGCCCAAGGCTCAGCTCTTTCATCAGGATGCAAACATGCAGGTAGAAAGCTTTTTCGAATGGCTGGGCCAGGCGCTCGGCTCGATCATCCGCTTCATCGTCGACGGCCTGAGCGGCCTGTTCAACGTGCTGAGCCATGCTGGCGGCAACTTCGTCGACGGCCTCGCGAAAGCGCTGGGCATGGACACTTCGATCATCAGCATCATCGCGCTGATCGTCGGGCTGATGCTGCTGTGGTCGGCGATCCGGGCGTTCATGAACGCGTCGATCATTGCCGGGATCATCTGGCTGCTGCTGGGGTTGTGGCTGCTGAGCTGGATCATTCACTGACACCTCCCGCTACAATGCCGCTCCCCAAGGAGCCCGCATGTCCAACCTGATCGCCGACTGGCGCGACCGCCCGACCCATCGCCGGGTCTGGGCCCTCGCCGCCCCCATGATCCTTTCCAACATTTCCGTGCCGCTGGTGGCGCTGGTCGACAGCACTGTGATCGGTCACCTGCCTCACGCCCATCAGTTGGGCGCGGTGGCGGTCGGGGCCAGCCTGTACACCGTGCTGGCCTGGGCCATGGGCTTCCTGCGCATGGGCACCACCGGGTTCGCCGCGCAGGCGGCCGGGCGCAGCGATGGTGCGGCGCTGCGGCAGATCCTGCTGCAAGGTTTGTTGCTGGCGATGGGGCTGGCATTGCTGCTGGGTGCCGTGGGGGTGCCGCTCAGTGGCGTCGCCCTGCACTTCATGCAACCGTCACCGGAGCTCAATCAGCTGACCCGCGATTTCTTCCACACCCGTCTGTTCGGGCTGCCGGCGGCGCTGGCCAGTTATGCGCTGGTCGGCTGGTTCCTCGGCACCCAGAACGCCCGGGCGCCACTGGCGATTCTGCTGACCACCAACCTGATCAACATCGTGCTGAACCTGTGGTTCGTGATTGGTCTGGACTGGGGCGTGGTCGGTTCGGCCCGGGCCTCGGTGGTCGCCGAATGGTGCGGCGCCCTGCTCGGCCTGGCGCTCACCCGCAAGGCCTTGCGCGCTTACCCCGGGCATATCGTCTGGGCGGCATTGAGGGTGTGGCAGAGCTGGCGGCCGCTGCTGGGGGTCAACCGCGACATTTTCATCCGCAGCCTGGCGCTGCAATCGGTGTTTTTCCTGATCACCGTACAAGGCGCACGGCTGGGTGACGCTACGGTCGCGGCCAACGCGCTGCTGCTCAACGGCCTGTTGCTGACCGCCCATGCGCTGGACGGTCTGGCCCACGCGGTCGAGGCCTTGTGCGGGCATGCCATTGGCGCCCGCGATCGTCTTGCGCTGCGTCGTTCGCTGGTGGTGGCCGGCGGCTGGTCGTTGCTGGCGAGCCTGGGTTTTGCTGCGTTGTTTCTGTTCGCCGGGCACTTGTTCATCGAAATGCAGACCGACATCCAGAGCGTGCGCGAAACCGCGTTCATCTATCTGCCCTATCTCGCCGTGCTGCCGTTGATTGCGGTGTGGAGCTACTTGCTCGACGGCCTGTTCATCGGCGCCACTCGCGCCCGGGAAATGCGCAATGGCATGCTGTTGACGGTCGCCCTGCTGCTGCCGTTCGCCTGGGCATTGAGCGGGCTGGGCAATCACGGCCTGTGGATATCTTTCCTGCTGTTCATGGTGCTGCGCAGCCTGACCCTCGGCACATTGGCGTGGCGGTTGCGGCGCAACGACGGCTGGTTTGCCGGCGCCGCTCACTGAGGCGGCGTGTGCCGGATGAAGGCGACAACCTGATCCAGTACCGGTGCCAACCAACGTAATGGCCGAGACATTGTCGCCACCAGCGTCGCGTGGTTGGGCCGGGCATAGTACAAATCCTGTACCGGCACCCCGGCCTCGCGCAGGGTTCGCGCCAGCCCGCCGGTATTTCGGGTCGGATCGACCAGGCTGTCGCGGCTCGCGGCAATCAACAGCGCCGGTGGCGCGCCATGGCTGACATGCCGGATCGGCTGCGATTGCGGCGGCGAGTCCGGCCAGAAAAACACCGGCCGCACCTCAGGGTTCTTGATCGGCAGAAAATCGTAAGGCCCGGCCAGGCCGATCCAGCCACTCAGATCGGCGGGGGACATTCCGACCGCGCCCAGCAGGCGCGAATCCAGCGCCAGCATCGATGCGTTGTAGGCCCCGGAGCTGTGTCCCATCAGGTACAGCCGCCGGGGATTGCCGGAAAATTCGTGGATGTGGGCCTTGGTCCACGCAACGGCGCGGGCTCCGTCCTCGAGAAACAACGGGTAACGCACCTGCGGGTACAACCGATAGTCCGCCACCACCGTCACGATGCCCCGGGAGGCCAGCGCCTCGCCGACAAACCGGTAATCGCCACGGTCTCCACTGTTCCAGCTGCCGCCATAGAAAAACACCGCCACCGGGGCGTCTTCGAGCAGATGGCGCGGCACGTAGACATCGAGCTTCTGACGCGGATCCTCGCCGTAGACGATGTCCGCGGTTTTGACGTAGCTACCGTCCGGTGTCAGGCCGTTGAGCATTTTCAGCGGCGAGCAGCCACTGAGTACCAACAGCAAAAAACCGGCAGGGATCGCGCAAAACCAATGCCGTAAAGAGTGGGCCATGCGCGCGAAACCTCGTCTCAGGGTGGGTTGTTCTGCCAGCGGCGACGCAGATGATCGAGCCGCTCTTGCTGGGTCAACCCTTGTGGCGGTTGCAGCAGTTCTGCGCGCGGATGCAGCAAGCGTAGCCACAACCAGTCGTCCAGCACGGCCCGCTCGCTGAACCCCAATGTCAGGCCTTGTTCAACGTGGGAGGACAGCGTGCGGTAAGAGGTTCCCGTCGATTGGCTCCAGCGCCAGATGTGCTGCTCCAGCAGGCAGCGATGCAGGCGCTCGCGTTGATGACGGGTCAGCCCCTGTTCAATCGCCAGTGGCTCTACGTCCAGGCCCGGGTTGCGCAGCTGTTGCCAGCCCAGACTGCCGCTCGCCCGGTCAGCCCAGGTACCGCCGAACCAGCGCAGCCAGTTGATCGGCCCGAGCCAGCAGCTCAATTGACGAGCATCGCAGGCGTCGAAAAAGTAGCTGGCTGTCTGCCGGTCGTAGTAATTGAGCAGCGCACGATGATTCAAGCCCACAGAGACCGTCAGCATCCGCTGTAAATGCGCACGCAGCGATTCGATCGTGGCATCGCTGCCCAGCAACAGCCCGCACCAGGTGTGCGGATCGGTGTGACACAACGCCGACAGCACCGGGCAATCGCGCAGATCGACCAACAACGGTCCTTGCTCGCATACGGGCTGAAATTCCGTACCGTCAAACAGCTCAAGGCTCGGTACGCCGGAGAATGCCTGGCGCAACAGGCTCAACGCCTGCGGTGCATGCATGACATCCAGCAACAGCCATTGCGCACGCTGCCCCGGTGCCTTGCCGCTCATCGTCCATCGCCAGGGCTGAGTCCGGCGACCAGCCGACAGCTGCAGACCGACTCCCGACAGTGCCGGTAGCTACCACCCCCTGGCATCAGACATAACAGCAGCAAAGGCTCGCGCGCACTCAGCCATGGCGCCAGGCCTTCACTTGCCAGGGTGTCGGGCAGCGGCAGCGGCTCGTCATCCCCATGGTCCTCGGCGGTTGCCGCCGGCTGTAGAACACCACTGATCACCGGCTGCTCGGGGTCGCCTTCGATAAAGCTCACGACCACCTCGACGCCTTCATGCAATGACCCCAATGCCGCATCCGCCAATGCGGGCGCCAAAGGCAGCCAACAGTGGCTGGGCGTCGCACCTTCGCCCTGATAGAGCCAGTCGAACTGCACCGCGACCGGGCGCGAGCGATCAGGCTGAGGTTCATCGACGGCCACCACCCAGGCCCGCTGCAGACTGCCCATGCTCAACACCGGGCGCTCGACGACCGGCCCGCACGCCTGCAGGCCGTCGACGGCACGGAGCCGACAGCTGTAGGGCGGTTCAAGCATCTGACCGGCCCGGTGCTCGATTCGCGTCAGCAGCCAGTGCGTGTCGCACCCGGCAAACGGCCGCGGGGACAGATTCAGCCAGCGACCGCTACGCAAGGTTGGTTCGTCCGAATGCCCCTGCGCCGTTCGGGAACTCACGGAGGCTTCAGAGGCCCCGCTGGCTTGCTCTTGAATCAGCCAGCGGCGCACCGCCGGAGCCGACGCCTGAGCATCGAATGGAACCTTCCCCGCTCGCGGCAGCCGCGCCGGGTTGTCGCCAAACACCAGACAATGGCTCTCGCGCCCATGCTCGAAGTGATAGTGAATTCGCGACTGCGCGCACAGACGCTGCACCAGTTGCAGGTCCGATTCACCGTATTGAGTACAGAACCTGCGGGGCGGATGATCGGCCTGCAATTCGAACCGGCGCTGATGGCCGGTAATGCCGTGCTCCCTGAGCACGTGATCGAGAATCTGTGGCACCGATCGGCCACTGAACATGCGCTGGTTATGGCGCAGCCCCAGACAACCCAGCTTCGGACCCAGCCGCGCCCGGCACAACCGGACGCCGTCGCCATGTTCGTGCTGGACGAGCCCCTGCAACTGTCCGTGCACTCCATTGCCAGGAGGCCCGAAGCACAGGCGTGCCGAGCGATACAACAGACCGGCAAGATCGAGATGAGGATCGTCGATCAACAGATCGACTTCGAACGAAAAAGGCTCGCTGATCGCCTCGCAACCGGTAAAGGCCAGGACTTCGAGGGGGGCGGACAGACCCGCGACATCGAGACGAAACGACGGCTCGTGGGCTGGATCGAACATGGGCGATTCTCTACAGGAGGGGCGGCCGGGGATTCTCGCCGAGAGCCATGGCCGAGTAGAGAGCCGAAGTACAAATTAGGAAATGGCCTACGCGAAAAGCAGACGACATCACTTTTCTTGTGAGGATGAAGGTCATTTCGCTAGAAGAAAAAGAGAAGTCGCATCAGGTCATCTGAAACTTCCGCTGCGTGCGGAACAATTTCAGACAACCTGATGGATTCGGAACCTGCCGTCAGGAAGACAGGTAGGAGGAACGGGTCAGGCCCAGGCGCAATGCATCGAGGAACTGGGTGCGCTCGCTGGCGCTGATACGGGCACTGGCGCACTTGTCGCGGTAGTGGGTCATCAGCTCTTCCGGCGACAGGTGCACGTAGCGCAGCATGTCTTCGATGGTGTCGTGGGTCTCGATCCCGGCGTGGTACACGCTGCCGTCTGCGTTCTGGTAGATGTTCACCGAGTCGGTGTCACCGAACAGGTTGTGCATGTCGCCGAGAATTTCCTGATAGGCGCCGACCAGGAACACGCCGAGCAAGTAGTCTTCACCTTCGTTCAGCCCATGCACCGGCAGGCTGGTCTCGATGCTCTGCTCGTCGACGTACTGATTGATCTTGCCGTCGGAGTCGCAGGTCAGATCCTGCAGCACCGCACGACGCAGCGGCTCTTCGTCGAGACGGTGCAGCGGGATGATCGGCAGCACCTGGTCGATCGCCCAGGTGTCCGGCAGGCTCTGGAATACCGAGAAGTTACAGATGTACTTGTCGGCCAGCTTGTCGTTGAGTTCGTCCAGCACCTGACGGTGCGAACGCTGACGGGCCTTCAGCGAGTTGTGCAGGCGACGGCACACGGCGAAGTAGCACTGCTCGGCCAGGGCTTTTTCAGCCAGGGTCAGCTTGCCGTCGGCGTACTGGGCCGCCACGTCGCTCATGTAGTGGGTGGCGCGCCAGTAGGTTTCGGTGACCATTTCGATGTCGGTCGGGCCGAGCAGGTCAACCAGCCACTGTACGGTTTCCGGCAGCGCTTCCTTGTTCTCGATCTGCGGCACGTCGTCGTTGTGTTTCTCGACGTCGGTCACCTGCACCACCAGCATCGCGTGGTGCGCGGTCAGCGAACGGCCGCTCTCGGAGAAAATGTGCGGATGCGGCAGGCTCTGCGCATCGCAGAATTCCTTGAGCATGCCGACCACGACACCGGCGTAGTCATCCATGTCGTAGTTGATCGAACTGGCGTTGCGCGAGTGAGTACCGTCGTAGTCCACGCCCAGACCGCCGCCGACGTCGATGTGATCGACTGGCAGACCGAGGTTGCGCAGCTCGCCGTAATAACGGATCGCTTCCTTGAAACCATGCTGGTAGTCGGCCAGGTTGGCGATCTGCGAACCCATGTGGAAGTGCAGCAGACGGATGCCCTGATCCAGACCCGCCGCGCGGAAACGCTCGACCACCGACAGCAGTTGCGCGGCCGACAGACCGAACTTGGATTTCTCGCCGCCGGTGTCCGCCCACTTCGACGAGGCCAGCGACGACAGGCGCACCCGCAGGCCGACCTGTGGTTTTACCCGCAGCGAAGCGGCTTCTTCGATCACCAGACCGACTTCGGACTCTTTCTCGATCACGATGAACACGTTGTGACCGAGCTTCTGACCCATCAGCGCCAGACGGATGAACTCGCGGTCCTTGTAACCGTTGCAGACGATGGTGCCGCCCTTCGGCGCCAGCGCCAGTACCGCCAGCAGCTCAGGCTTGGAGCCGGCTTCCAGACCGATGGAGACGTTCTGGGTGGCGATGATGTTTTCGATCACCGCTTCTTGCTGGTTGACCTTGATCGGGTACAGCGCGGTGTATTTGCTCTGGTATTCCAGACGCTCGATGTTCGAGTCGAAAGCACCGGTCAGCTGACGCACGCGGTCTTGCAGGATGTCGGGGAAACGCACCAGCAGCGGCAACGACAGGCCGCTCTTGCGCAACTGGTCGACCTGTTCGAACAGGTCGATCGGTGAACTGCTCGGGCCGTTCGGACGAACTTCGACGCGACCGGCGTCATTGATCGCGAAATACCCGGCCCCCCAATGGCGAATCCCGTAAACACTGCGGCTGTCCGCAACTGTCCATTGGCTGCCATCGTCTTTGCGTGTGCGTCGTACGGACATCGAAGTCCCCTATAAAGAAGTCATAGTGCGTCGCCTGATTGCAGGCCGGCGCAGTCTAAAGAATGAAAATGACGGTTCGTCAGCGGGGCGGTAGACCGCGCTGACAGCGTTGAGTTTAGAAACCGGTCATGAACAGGCTCTGTGAAAACCATGGAGGCGACGCCGGAACTGACGAGCATCAGTGCCGGATCAAGCCGCTGGTGGTTTTCACAGAGGCTGCTAGCCGCCGGACTTCTTCGCCTTGAAACCGTGCCTGGTCAACTCGGCCAAGAGTAGCTCGACATGATCGCCCTGGATCTCGATGACCCCGTCTTTCAACGCACCGCCGGTGCCGCAACGTTTCTTCAACGTTGTCGCCAGCTCTTTGAGTGCGTCTTCGGCCAAGGGCACGCCGGTGATGGTGGTCACCGTCTTGCCGCCACGGCCCTTGCTCTCGCGGCGCACGCGGGCAATGCCGTCGCCGGCCGGGATCACGGTTTGTCTGCAGATACAGGCGTCCACCGGCTTACTGCATTCCGGGCAATGACGACCTGCGTCGGTGGAAAATACCAGGCCGCCCAGGGCGGCGAAGGATGCGGCTTTTTTGGCCACCGGCAATCCTCTCGGGAGGACAAAGACTGATCGCAGCCTTGGGCAAGGCTATCGACCGCGAAGCCCCACTCAGGCAGGGGCAGCGCTACTGCACCGGTTGCTTCTGAAAGCGGGCCGGCACAGCTTGAAAAGGTCGCGCAGTGTAACGGCAAAAACGCCGATTGCTAAGTGCCAATCGGCGCCAATTTATGAGTTCTTTGCGACGTCGCTTCGTTGAGCCTTCAGATAGCGCTTCAGGGCTGCCAGAGAGTCCGGGCAATAAGGCTTTTGCTCGATTTCCAGCATCACCTGATCGACCGGAATGAAGCGTGCTTCGAGCACCTCTTCCGGCTGCAGGATCAGCGGCCCGTCCCACACCGCCGAGAACGCCGAACACCACAGGCGATTGCCGGGGTCCTCGAAGTAGAAATGGTCATGGGCCGTCAGCTCGACACCGCTCACCCCCAACTCTTCTTCCAGCTCACGGGCCGCCGACTCGGCGTAGGTCTCGTTCGCCTGCACCATACCGCCGGCTGCCACGTCCCAGTAGCCGGGATAAATGGCTTTGCTCAGGGTCCGCCGATGGACACAGAGTTCACCGGCGGAGTTGAACAGCATGATGTAGGTGCCACGCCCGATCAGCCCGCGCTCGCGCAAGTCGGAACGGACAAGGGATCCGAGCAGGTTGTCCTGCTCGTCGACCCAGGCGATCTGTTCGGCGTCCGAGGCGGCGCGGTGGGCCGCCTCTCTGGCGTTGTCGCTCATGACTCAGCCCTGGTTGAGCAGTTGACGAAGATCGATCACGGCGGCGTTGGCCCGGGAAATATAGTTGGCCATCACCAGCGAGTGGTTGGCCAGAATGCCGAAACCGCTGCCATTGAGAATCATCGGGCTCCAGACGGTTTCCTGGGAAGCCTCCAGCTCACGGATGATCTGGCGCACGCTGACCGTGGCGTTCTTCTTCGCCAGCACGTCGGCGAAGTCGACTTCGATGGCGCGCAGCAGGTGCGACAACGCCCAGGCCTGGCCGCGGGCTTCATAGAACACGTTGTCGATCTGCATCCACGGGGTCTCGACGACTTCCTCGTCGACCTGCGGCACTTCACCCACCGCCGGGACTTCGGTTTTCAGCGCTGTGTTCAGTTTGACCCGGCCGACACTGGCCGACAGCCGTTGCGACAGCGAACCGAGACGCGTACCCACGTCGCCCAGCCAGTTGTTCAGGTTGTCGGCGCGGGCGTAGAACAGCGCATTCTTTTGCGTCGGGTCAGACAGGCGTGCCTGATAACGGCTCAGGGAGTTGATGCCTTCCTGGTATTCCGACTCGCTGGACGGCAGGATCCAGCTCTTGTTGTCGAAGTTGAAGCGCGGCTCGGCCTTGGCCAGATCAGCGTCTTCAGCCGATTGCGACTGCGAGCGGGCGAAGTCCTTGCGCAAGGCACGGGTCAGGTCACGCACCTGGACCAGCACGCCATATTCCCAGCTCGGCATGTTGTCCATCCACAGGCCCGGCGGGAAACGGTCGTTGGAAATGTAGCCGCCCGGCTTGTTAAGCAAGGTGCCGGCGACAGTCTTGAGGGTTTCGACGGTGGTGTAGCCGACCACCATCTGCTTGCCTTCCTTCTCGGCGGCCAGCTGGGCGTTCTGCGCCACGGGGAACAGGGCCGGCTCTTCGCTCCAGTACCAGCCAAGGGCGATGGTCACCAACAGGTAAATACCGACCAGCGTGGCCAGCGCGCGGCTGAACAGCAGGCCGCCCACATAGCTGCGGGCGGCGGATTTCGGCTCGGCGGCACGTTCGGGCGCACTGCCCGCGCGATTCTTCCAGTCCAGCATGGCGATATCCTTTCAATCTTGGGTTCAACGGTTCGACAGCAACCATACAACAACGTGCCTCTGCCCCGCACCCGTGAATAATGACAGGCGGTGACGCTTCAGAACCGATTCCGGCAGCTAAGGGATTCCCTGATACGCCTCGCCCCGAAAAATCCTTGTCGACGGGAACGGAAAAAATCGTGAATCCCCGGATATCAGCTTCTCGCCAGCAGCAAAACCTGATCGGCGGATTGCCACGCGACGCCCTGTTCACGGGGGCGTTCCCGACGAGCGGGTTCGAATTGAAACCCAATGGTCACAAACTGAATGGTGACGCACCGCAGATTATTGACGTACGACACTCATGTAACCGGAAAGAGGTGCTAGCATAGAGCCACCAGTCGATCTCAGCATGCACCCTAACTAGTAGTCAGGATATGACCGAGCCAGAAGACCCCAGCCGTGAGCGCCTCAAGCACCACTTTGCCCAGCGGGTAATTCATCAGGCACGTCAGATTCTTGAGATATGGCAGCGCCTGCAACGCAGTGAGTGGTCCACTGCCGACCTCGCCGAACTGAGCGAGGCCAATTTGCGCCTGCTGCGTTTTGCCGAGCGCTTCGAACAGCCCGAACACACCCAGCTGGCTCACCACATCAGCCAGTCGCTGGAAGCGGTGGACGCCAATCGCGGGCGCCTGAGCAGCGGCCTGATCACCGACCTCAATCGTTTGATGCAGCGTTTGTCGCGCACCGGCCTGCGTCATGGCGATCAGCTCGACCAGACCTTTCTGCCGCCCCTGCGCAAACCGATCTACGTGATGTTGCAGGATCACGACCGCGCCGAACGGCTGGCCAAGCAACTTGAGTTTTTTGGTCTGAGCGCCCAGGCGCTGGACAGCGTGTCGGCGTTTCGCTCGTCGATGGTCGAGCGTTTGCCGGCCGCCATCGTCATGGACGTGGACTTCAGCGGCGCCGGCGTCGGCCTGAAACTCGCGGCGGAAGCCCAGCAAGGTCTGGAAGAACCGTTGCCACTGCTGTTCTTCAGCCTGCACGAAACCGACACCCCGACCCGCCTCGCCGCCGTGCGCGCCGGCGGCCAGGAGTTCCTCACCGGCACCCTCGAAGCCTCGAGCCTGCTGGAGAAAATCGAAGTCCTGACCTGCGTCGCCCAGTACGAACCTTATAAAGTACTGATCATCGACGACTCCCGCGCCCAGGCGATGCACACCGAGCGTCTGCTCAACAGCGCCGGGATCGTCACCCGCACGCTGATCGAACCGATTCAGGCGATGGCCGAGCTGGCGGATTTCCAGCCGGACCTGATCATCCTCGACATGTACATGCCAGCCTGCACCGGCACCGAGCTGGCCAAGGTCATCCGTCACAACGACCGCTATGTCAGCGTGCCGATCATTTATCTGTCGGCCGAAGACGACCTGGACAAGCAGCTCGACGCCATGAGCGAGGGCGGTGATGACTTCCTGACCAAGCCGATCAAACCGCGCCACCTGATCACCACTGTACGCAACCGCGCGGCACGCGCGCGCAATCTCAAGGCGCGGATGGTGCGCGACAGCCTCACCGGCCTGTACAACCACACACACATTCTTCAGTTGCTGGAAGACTGCTCGTTCCGCGCCCGCCGCGAAAACAAGCCGCTGAGTTTTGCGATGCTCGACATCGACCACTTCAAACGGGTCAATGACAGCCATGGCCATCCCATGGGCGATCGGGTGATCAAGAGCCTGGCGTTGTTCCTCAAGCAACGTCTGCGCAAGACCGATTTCATCGGCCGTTACGGCGGTGAAGAGTTCGCCATCGTCATGCCTGACACCGATATAGAAGCTGCACACAAAGTGCTCGACGAAATCCGCCAGCGCTTCGCCGAAATCCATTACCCGGCCCAGCCGCAGGATCTGTGGTGCACGTTCAGCGCCGGGGTCGTGGAGATGCACGACGACTCCGACAGCCTGATGATGGCCAGCCAGGCCGACGAGGCGCTGTATCGCGCCAAGGGTGAAGGCCGCAATCGGGTGCAGACCGCGCGGGACTCAAAGCAAAGTGCCACTTTTTCACCGGAATCCACCGATTCGGTCATAACCTTGTAACAGAACCGCAATAAATTCAGGCGCTTACCATTACTGCCGTTGGTAGCCGTCATGCGCCTGAAGTTGCTCACCAATCTCAACACGCTGTTGCTGGTCGCCGTCTGCGTGGCCCTCGGCGCCACGCTCTGGTGGTCGCAAAAAGCCCTCGAACGCCCATATCTGTTGATGGAGCGCTACCTCGGGCTGTCCCAGCAATTTCAGAATGAAGTCGCGCGCAACGTCGAGGACTACCTCGGCAGCGGCGATGCCCTGCGCCTGAGCAGTGCCAGCCAAGCCATCGACAGCCTGCAGAAAGAACTCGGCGAGCTGCCACCGGCGCTGGCCGAGACGCTGCGTCCGAGCCTGTCGGGCCTCGAAGAATTCAGCAAGACTGACCTCCTCGCTGCCGGCAAACTGGCCGGCGATCCGCAAGCCTTGCTGTTGCAGGCCGAACGGGAACTGAGTGCCAGCCTCGATCAGCTCAGCACTTATGCCGGCGGCAACGTGGCGTACCTGACACCGTTGCTCGCCGCCTCTCAGCACTTGGGCAAGCTGTCGCTGGCCAGGGACAAACTGGTCAGCAGCGGGCGCAGCGAGCTGGCCGCCGATGTCGAACGCGAAGTCACCAACATCCGCACCCAGGCCCAGGCAATCGACGCCCTGCCCCTGCTCGGCGTGGTCGCCAGCAGTGAATCCGGCAGCGACGATTTCGCCTCGATGATGGGCATTGAAAGCACTGAAAAGGCAGTCGCCGAAGACGCCGGCGTAGGCCTCAAACGCGACCTCAACAGTTTGCTCAATCGCTACCCGGCGGAACTGGCGCGAACTCGCGACCAGATCCAGAAACGCACCGACCTCAGCACCGCGACCCACCAGAAAATCGCTGCCGTGCAACAAGCCATCGCCGGACTCGAACCCGTGGTGCGCGCCCAGCATGGCCAGATCCAGAGCGAAGTGCGCCTGATGCAAGGCGTGATGATCGGCCTGATCCTGTTGATCGCCCTGCTGATCGACACCCTGCAGCGACGCCTGGCTCGCACCCTGACCAATCTCGCCCCTGCCCTTTCGACCTGGGCCGAAGGCGACTTCAGCCGCGATATCCATCTGGGCAAGACCAACCGCGAATTGCACGACATCGAAGCCTCGCTCAATCGTCTGCGTGCCTATCTGGTGGATCTGGTCGGGACCATTCGCGGCAATGCCGAACAAGTGGCGGGCAGCAGCCGCACCCTGGCGGAACTGAGCAACGACCTGCACAGCGGCGCCGAACATCAGGCTGGCGATACAGCGCTGATCCGCGACTCCCTGAGCGAACTGGAAGCGACCATCCAGCAGGTGGCCGGCGACGCGCGTCAGGCTGCGGACGCCAGCCATCACGCGGGACAGGCTGTCGAACATGGGCAAAAAGTCATCGGCCTTAGCCTCACCGGCCTGCATGCACTGGTAGAAGAGGTGCAAGGCAACGCGCAGATGATCGAGCATCTGGCCGAAGAGTCGGCCACCATCGGCGGCGTACTGACGGTGATCCGCTCGATTGCCGACCAGACCAACCTGCTGGCGCTGAACGCGGCAATCGAAGCGGCCCGCGCCGGGGAAATGGGTCGTGGTTTTGCCGTGGTAGCCGAAGAAGTCCGCTCACTGGCGCAACGCACCGCCGGCGCCACCGCGGAAATCCAGACCTTGATCGCCGGCCTGCAAACCGCCGCCCGACAATCGGTCGAAGGCATGCGCGCTCAGGTTGAACACGCCGAAGCCACGGCCAACCAGGCGCAATCGGCGGACGGCGCGCTGGACAAGATCGTCGGCGCAATCCAGACCATTTCCGACACGGCAGTGCGCATTGCCGATGTCACCGCGCAGCAAAGCGGCGCGGTCAGCGAAATCCGCGATCACAGCGAACGGATTCACCAATTGGGTGGGGATAACCTGCTGCGCATCGGTGAAGGACGCGAACAGGGGGAGAATCTGCTGGTATTGGGTGGACAACTGCATACAGCGGTGCAGGCATTCCGCGTCTGATCGCGATTGTGCCGGGTTTGGCGGTGTGAATGACCGGATCTGATCACTCAGTCACATATTTCGCGCAAACATCGGAGATCGTGCTGGCTATTGCAGAGAACTGGACAGTCACAAAGTCTTTGCGGCATAGTCGCCGGGTTCTGACGAGGCTCACCCATAACAAGGAACACGCAGATGGCAACGCTACTGGTGCTGCACGGCCCCAACCTGAACCTGCTCGGCACCCGGGAACCCGGGACTTACGGGTCGACCACCCTGGCGCAGATCAATCAGGATCTGGAACGCCGCGCCCGCGAAGCCGGCCATCATCTGCTGCACCTGCAAAGCAATGCCGAGTACGAATTGATCGACCGTATCCATGCCGCGCGCAGCGAAGGCGTGGACTTCATTCTTATCAATCCGGCAGCTTTTACGCACACAAGTGTCGCATTACGTGACGCGCTGCTGGGAGTGAGCATCCCATTCATCGAAGTGCATTTGTCCAACGTGCACAAACGCGAACCTTTCCGCCATCACTCTTACTTCTCCGACGTAGCGGTGGGAGTGATCTGCGGCCTTGGCGCCAGCGGTTACCGACTGGCCCTGGAGGCTGCACTAGAGCAGCTTGAACAACAAGCTATACGCCCCTGACCGACCCTTGGGAGTTGATGATTCATGGATATCCGTAAAGTTAAGAAACTGATCGAATTGCTGGAAGAGTCCGGCATCGACGAGCTCGAGATCAAGGAAGGCGAAGAGTCCGTACGCATCAGCCGTCACAGCAAGACCCCGGCGCAGCAGTACTATGCTCCGGCTCCGATGCAGGCTCCGGCCGCTGCACCTGCCGCCGCTGCCGCTCCGGTTGCTGCTGCAGCCGCTGCCCCAGCTGCCGCTGCTGCTCCAGCACTGAACGGCACCGTTGCCCGTTCGCCGATGGTCGGCACCTTCTATCGCAAATCTTCGCCAACCTCGCCGTCCTTCGTTGAAGTCGGCCAGACCGTGAAGAAAGGCGACACCCTGTGCATCGTCGAAGCCATGAAGATGATGAACCACATCGAAGCTGAAACCAGCGGTGTGATCGAGTCCATCCTCGTCGAAGACGGCCAGCCGGTTGAGTACGACCAACCGCTGTTCACCATCGTTTGAACTGCGGAGAGCCTTTGATGACTGCGAAGTTGGAAAAAGTTCTGATCGCTAACCGCGGTGAGATCGCCCTGCGGATTCTGCGTGCCTGCAAAGAGATGGGCATCAAGACCGTCGCCGTTTACTCCAAGGCCGACAAAGAGCTGATGCACCTGGGTCTGGCAGACGAATCCGTCTGCATCGGCCCGGCTTCTGCCGCGCACTCCTACCTGCACATCCCGGCAATCATCGCGGCCGCTGAAGTGACTGGCGCTACCGCCATTCACCCAGGCTACGGTTTCCTCGCGGAAAACGCCGACTTTGCCGAGCAGGTCGAGAACTCCGGCTTCGCTTTCATCGGCCCGAAAGCCGAGACCATTCGCCTGATGGGCGACAAGGTATCGGCCAAGCACGCGATGATCGAAGCGGGCGTGCCAACCGTTCCAGGCTCCGACGGCCCACTGCCGGAAGACGAAGAAACGGCGCTGCGCATCGGTCGTGAAGTCGGCTACCCGGTGATCATCAAGGCCGCCGGCGGCGGCGGTGGTCGCGGCATGCGCGTGGTGCACAAGGAAGAAGACCTGATCGCCTCGGCCAAACTGACCCGCTCCGAAGCTGGCGCGGCGTTCGGCAACCCGATGGTCTATCTGGAAAAATTCCTGACCAACCCGCGTCACGTCGAAGTGCAGGTGCTGTCCGACGGCCAGGGCAACGCCATCCATCTGGGCGACCGTGACTGCTCGCTCCAGCGCCGTCACCAGAAGGTTCTCGAAGAAGCGCCGGCACCGGGCATCGACGAGAACGCGCGCAAGGAAGTCCTCGCTCGCTGCGTCAAGGCGTGCATCGACATCGGCTACCGTGGCGCCGGCACCTTCGAGTTCCTGTACGAGAACGGTCGTTTCTACTTCATCGAAATGAACACTCGTGTTCAGGTGGAGCACCCGGTTTCGGAAATGGTCACCGGTATCGACATCGTCAAGGAGATGCTCAGCATCGCCGCTGGCAACAAGCTGTCGTTCACTCAGGATGACGTGGTTATCCGCGGTCACTCGCTGGAATGCCGGATCAACGCTGAAGATCCAAAGACCTTCATGCCGAGCCCGGGTACGGTCAAGCATTTCCACGCGCCAGGCGGCAACGGCGTTCGCGTCGATTCGCATCTGTACAGCGGTTATGCGGTTCCGCCGAACTACGACTCGCTGATCGGCAAGCTGATCACTTACGGCGCCACCCGCGACGAAGCCATGGCCCGCATGCGCAATGCCCTGGACGAAATCGTGGTTGACGGGATCAAGACCAACATCCCGCTGCACCGTGATCTGACCCGCGACGAAGGCTTCTGCAAAGGGGGCGTGAACATTCACTACCTCGAGCACAAGCTGGCTGGCGACAAGCACTAAGCTCAAGCCCGCACATGACAAGGCCGCCTTCGGGCGGCCTTGTTGTTTCTGCAGGTTTCATCTGCTCACACATTCCCCGCTCCCACAAAACCGTCGCGCTCGCGTAAACTTGCGCGCTTCTCGCAGGCCGCTAGGCTGCAATCAATCTTTTTCACAGGTGCCCGCCATGCCTTGGCTGCAAGTCCGTCTCGCCATCAGCCCAGAACAAGCCGAAACCTACGAAGACGCTTTCCTTGAAGTGGGCGCCGTTTCGGTGACCTTCATGGACGCCGAAGATCAGCCGATCTTCGAACCGGAACTCAATACCACCCCGCTGTGGGCGCACACCCACCTGCTGGCCCTGTTCGAGGGCGGTACCGAAGCCGCCCCGGTACTCGCCCATCTGGAACTGCTGACCGGCAGCCCGCTGCCCGAGCATCACAGCGAAGTGATCGAAGACCAGGACTGGGAACGCAGCTGGATGGATGGTTTCCAGCCGATGCAATTCGGCCAGCGCCTGTGGATCGTGCCGAGCTGGCACGCCGCGCCGCAACCTGACGCGGTCAACCTGCTGCTGGATCCGGGCCTGGCCTTCGGCACCGGCACCCACCCGACCACCGCCCTGTGCCTGGAATGGCTGGACGGTCAGGACCTGAAAGACTGCAACGTGCTGGACTTCGGCTGCGGCTCGGGGATTCTGGCCATCGCCGCCCTGCTGCTCGGCGCGAAAGAAGCGGTCGGCACCGACATCGACGTGCAGGCGCTTGAAGCATCCCGCGACAATGCCGGTCGCAACGGCATTGCCGACGAACTGTTCCCGCTGTACCTGCCGGAAGATCTGCCACAGGTCAAAGCCGACGTGCTGGTGGCCAACATTCTGGCCGGCCCGCTGGTTTCCCTGGCGCCGCAACTGTCTGGTCTGGTCAAGTCCGGCGGCCGTCTGGCGCTGTCCGGGATCCTTGCCGAACAGGGCGAAGAAGTCGCCGCCGCCTACGCGCAGGACTTCGATCTTGACCCGATCGCCAATCGCGACGGCTGGGTGCGCATCACTGGCCGTCGGCGCTAGAATGACCGCCTGCTCAATCCGGATCGCCGCATGACCGACAGCTTCGTCACCCAGTGCCCGCATTGCCAAACCAGTTTCCGCGTCAGTCACACTCAATTGAGCGTGGCCCGCGGGGTGGTTCGTTGCGGCTCCTGCCTGCAAGTGTTCAACGCCGCCAAACAGCTGCTAGAGCAACGCGCAGGCAAGGAAGCAGTCACGCCGGTAGCGCCAGCCATTGTCGAACCGGCACCGGTTATCGAAGCGCCGGTCGTCGCCAGACAACCGGAGCCAATCGAACCGCCCGAACCTCGCGCCATCAGCCAGAAGCAGTGGAGCGCCGCCGAGCTGGATCTCGACAGCCTGGATCTGGATCAGGAACTGGCCCGCCTCGAGCAGCGGGAAATCCAGCCGACCACCGAATTCGGCCGTGCACGCGAGGAATCCCTCAGTGCTCGCCGCGACAGCCATGAACCGGAAGACGAGCCGTGGTCAGGCAGCCTGTTCAGCGAACCGGCGGATGAGCGGACCATCGAACCTGAACACGCAGCCGAAGCAGTCGATTTCGAACCGGTGAAACCGGAACGCACCGAGCCTTCGCTGTCGCTGGAACCGGTAGACCTCGACGACGAGCCTCCCATTCCGCAACTGCGCCTGCACGATCCGATCGATCCGTCTGCTCGCCATGAGCGCCTGTCGGCCAGTGAGGACGTCGACGACGATCTGCCTGCAATCGAACCTCCACGAAAAAAGCGCGAACGTGACGAACCCGGCGTGCGCTCCGAGGTTCTGCAGGACCTGACCGACGATCCGTTGCAGCTGGACTGGCAAAAACGCCGCTCGCCCTGGGGCCGACGCCTGCTGTGGCTGGTGTTGGTGCTGCTCGCCGCCGCCGGTCTCGCCGGCCAGTACATCGCCTATCACTTCGACGAACTGGCCCGCCAGGACCAGTACCGCCCGTGGTTCCAGCAACTGTGCCCGCAGATCGGCTGCACGGTGCCGTCCAAGGTCGATATCGCCAAGATCAAGAGCAGCAACCTGGTGGTGCGCAGCCACCCGGAATTCAGCGGTGCGCTGGTGGTGGACGCGATCATTTACAACCGCGCCCCGTTCTCGCAACCGTTTCCGCTGCTGGAGTTGCGCTTTGCCGACCTCAACGGCCACCTGATCGCCAGTCGCCGATTCAAACCCGGCGAATACCTCAACGGCGATCTCGAGGGCATGGCGGAAATGCCGCCGCAGACGCCCATCCACATCGCGCTGGACATCCTCGATCCGGGACCGAAAGCGGTGAACTACAGTCTGAGTTTCCACTCTCCCGAGTGAAACACTTCAGCGCTCCAGGATTGACGGCAGTTTTCTGACTTTGCCCTGCACGACCAAACCGCAGGCAATAACGAAATGACTGTTCAGATTTTGTTCAATTCAGCCTTTATCCAGTCATCGAGAGCGGGTATCATGCCAACCCTTTTTCGAACTCTCATGATCCGGCCCCACTTCAGGGAAGTCCTATGTCGGCGGTACGCATCGGCCCATATACATTGCAGAACGGCTTGATCCTCGCCCCTATGGCGGGTGTCACCGACCAGCCCTTTCGTCAGTTGTGCAAGCGATTGGGCGCAGGGCTTGTAGTCTCGGAAATGGTCACCAGCGACATGAGCCTGTGGAATACCCGCAAGTCGCGCATGCGCATGATCCACGAAGGCGATCCCGAGCCGCGCTCGGTACAGATTGCCGGTGGCGACGCGCAGATGCTGGCGGATGCGGCCCGGGCCAACGTCGAGCTGGGCGCACAGATTATTGATATCAACATGGGTTGCCCGGCGAAGAAGGTCTGCAACAAGGCTGCCGGCTCCGCGTTGCTGAAGGATGAAGCACTGGTTACCGAGATCCTGCATGCCGTGGTGGCTGCGGTTGATGTGCCGGTAACCCTGAAGATCCGCACCGGATGGGATCGCGACAACAAGAACGGCCTGACGGTGGCGAAGATCGCCGAGCAGGCCGGGATCACGGCACTGGCGGTGCATGGCCGCACCCGCGCCGACCTGTACACCGGCGAGGCCGAGTACGACACCATTGCCGCGATCAAGCAGGCGGTGTCGATTCCGGTCTTTGCCAACGGCGACATCGTATCGCCGGAAAAGGCCCGCTACGTGCTCGACGCGACCGGTGCCGATGGCCTGTTGATCGGCCGGGCTGCCCAGGGGCGGCCGTGGATTTTTCGTGAGATCGAACACTTCCTGCGTACCGGCGAAAAACTGCCGGCGCCGGAGCTGTCCGAGGTGGAACGCATTCTGCTTGAGCATCTGGCTGCCCTCCACGCCTTTTATGGGGACGTGATGGGCGTACGCATTGCCCGAAAGCATGTGGGCTGGTATCTCGCAACCTTGCCGGGCGCCAAGGAGTTCCGCGCCCGTTTCAATCGTTTGGATGGTACGGAAACACAATGCGCCAACGTTCGGGAGTTCTTCGCCGAACGTTACAAGAGCCTGACAGGGGACGGAGAAGGGGTGGCCGCATGACGATGATGACCGAGACTTTAGTGAGTGGAACAACACCCGTGAGCGACAACGTGAATTTGAAACAGCACCTCAATACCCCGAGCGAAGAAGGCCAGACCCTTCGCGGGAGTGTCGAGAAGGCGCTGCACAATTATTTCGCCCACCTTGAGGGCGCAGCCGTCACGGACGTGTACAACCTGGTGCTCTCCGAAGTCGAGGCTCCCCTGCTCGAAAGCGTGATGAACTACGTCAAGGGCAACCAGACCAAGGCCAGCGAGCTGCTCGGACTCAACCGCGGCACGCTGCGCAAGAAACTCAAGCAGTACGATCTGCTGTAAGCATTCAATCCAACCAGAAAGGCGCCCGCGTAAAACCGGTCGCCTTTTTTGCTGACTTCCCTTGCTTTTGATGGAAATTGAGATGACCGACCAGACTACCCGCCTGCCGATCCGCCGCGCCTTGATCAGTGTTTCCGACAAGACCGGGATCCTCGAATTCGCCAGGGAGCTGGAAGCCCTGGGCGTGGAAATCCTTTCCACCGGCGGGACCTTCAAACTGCTGCAGGACAACGGCGTGGCCGCAGTGGAAGTCGCGGATTACACCGGTTTCGCAGAAATGATGGATGGTCGGGTGAAAACCCTGCACCCTAAAATCCACGGCGGGATCCTCGGTCGTCGCGGTATCGATGACGCCATCATGAACGAGCACGGCATCAAGCCGATCGATCTGGTAGCCGTCAACCTGTACCCGTTCGAAGCCACCATCAGCAAGCCAGGCTGCGACCTGCCGACCGCCATCGAGAACATCGATATCGGCGGCCCGACCATGGTCCGTTCGGCGGCGAAAAACCACAAAGACGTGGCCATCGTGGTGAATGCCAGCGATTACGCCAACGTCCTGGAAAACCTCAAGGCCGGCGGCCTCACCTACGCTCAGCGTTTCGACCTGATGCTCAAGGCGTTCGAGCACACCGCTGCTTACGACGGCATGATCGCCAACTACATGGGCACCGTGAACCAGGCTGCCGAAACCCTGAGCACCGAAGGCCGCAGCGAATTCCCGCGCACCTTCAACAGCCAGTTCATCAAGGCTCAGGAAATGCGCTACGGCGAGAACCCGCACCAGAGCGCGGCGTTCTACGTTGAGGCCAAGCCTGCCGAAGTCGGCATCGCTACCGCGACCCAGCTGCAAGGCAAAGAGCTTTCGTACAACAACGTGGCCGACACCGACGCCGCGCTGGAATGCGTGAAGAGCTTCGTCAAACCAGCCTGCGTGATCGTCAAGCACGCCAACCCGTGCGGCGTGGCCGTGAGCCCGGACGCCGAAGGCGGCATCCGTCAGGCCTACGAACTGGCCTACGCCACCGACACCGAGTCGGCATTCGGCGGCATCATCGCCTTCAACCGTGAACTGGATGCCGAGACCGCCAAGGCGATCGTCGAACGTCAATTCGTGGAAGTGATCATCGCGCCGAGCGTCAGCGCAGAAGCCCGTGAAATCGTCGCTGCCAAGGCCAATGTGCGCCTGCTGGCCTGCGGCGAGTGGTCGGCGGATCGCGTTCCGGCCTGGGACTACAAGCGCGTCAACGGCGGCCTGCTGGTCCAGAGCCGCGATATCGGCATGATCGGCGCCGACGACCTGAAAGTGGTGACCAAGCGCGCCCCGACCGAACAGGAAATCCACGACCTGATCTTCGCCTGGAAAGTGGCCAAGTTCGTCAAATCCAACGCCATCGTCTACGCCAAGAACCGTCAGACCATCGGTGTCGGCGCCGGCCAGATGAGCCGTGTGAACTCGGCGCGTATCGCTGCGATCAAGGCTGAACATGCCGGTCTGCAAGTGGCCGGTTCGGTCATGGCGTCGGATGCGTTCTTCCCGTTCCGCGACGGTCTGGACAATGCGGCCAAGGTCGGCATCACTGCGGTGATCCAGCCGGGTGGTTCGATGCGTGATGCCGAGGTGATTGCTGCTGCTGATGAAGCGGGCATCGCAATGGTGTTCACGGGCATGCGCCACTTCCGTCACTAAGTGCACGATCCACTGTGGGAGCGGGCTTGCCCGCGAAGACGGCGGCACATTCACTTCAGATGTGACTGACACAACTGCTTTCTTGAGCAGGCTCGCTCCCACAGAAAAGCGCCCCAGCGGCGCTCAACAGAATTAGCGTCATCCGAGGTTTTTGAAATGAATGTTTTGATCATTGGCAGCGGTGGCCGCGAACACGCCCTGGCCTGGAAAGTGGCTCAGGATCCGCGCGTGCAGAAGGTTTTCGTCGCCCCGGGCAACGCCGGTACCGCGATTGAAGCCAAGTGCGAAAACGTCGCCATCGACGTGCTGGCCCTTGAACAACTGGCTGACTTCGCCGAGAAGAACGTCTCCCTGACCATCGTCGGCCCGGAAGTACCGCTGGTTGCCGGCGTCGTCGATCTGTTCCGCTCCCGTGGCCTGGACTGCTTCGGTCCGACCGCCGGTGCCGCGCAGCTGGAAGGCTCGAAAGCCTTCACCAAGGACTTCCTGGCGCGCCACAAGATCCCGACCGCCGACTACCAGAACTTCACCGAGATCGAACCTGCCCTGGCTTATCTGCGTGAAAAAGGCGCGCCGATCGTGATCAAGGCCGACGGCCTGGCCGCCGGCAAAGGCGTGATCGTCGCCATGACCCTGGCCGAAGCCGAAGACGCCGTGCGCGACATGCTCGCCGGCAATGCTTTCGGCGACGCCGGTTCCCGCGTCGTGATCGAAGAATTCCTCGACGGCGAAGAAGCCAGCTTCATCGTCATGGTCGACGGCAAGAACGTCCTGCCGATGGCCACCAGCCAGGACCACAAACGCGTCGGCGACGGCGACAGCGGCCCGAACACCGGCGGCATGGGTGCCTACTCCCCGGCTCCGGTGGTCACCGCCGACGTGCACCAGCGCGTGATGGATCTGGTGATCTGGCCGACCGTGCGTGGCATGGCCGAGGAAGGCAACGTCTACACCGGTTTCCTGTACGCCGGTCTGATGATCGACAAGGCCGGCAATCCGAAGGTCATCGAGTTCAACTGCCGTTTCGGTGATCCGGAAACCCAACCGGTGATGCTGCGCCTGCAGTCGAGCCTGGTGTTGCTGGTCGAAGCGGCACTGGCCCAGGCCCTGGATAAAGTCGAAGCGCAGTGGGATCCACGCCCAAGCGTCGGCATCGTGCTGGCGGCCGGCGGTTACCCGGGCGACTACGCCAAGGGCGCGCCGATCAACGGCCTGGACGCAGCCGCCGCACTGGAAGGCAAGGTCTTCCACGCGGGCACCGCGCTCAAGGACGGCAACGTCGTGACAGCCGGTGGTCGGGTGCTCTGCGCTACCGCCATGGGCGCCAGCGTGAGTGCTGCCCAGGAGCAGGCCTACAAACTGGCCAAGGCCATCGACTGGGAAGGCTGCTTCTACCGCACCGACATCGGCTACCGTGCCATTGCCCGTGAACGCGGCGAATCTCAGTAATAAGCTACGCTGTGTTTCCGGCAAGGGCCCTTGGTCCTTGCCGGACTGTTCCGACGCTGCGCATCGTTATATTCTGGCATCAACCTACGAAGGGATTTCGCCGTGCGCTGGCTCAGGATTGCCATAGGTTTCACCGTCACACTGTTGACCTTGCTCTGCATGCTCCCGGCCCAGGCCGCGCAAGGCAGTGGCTGGTCGGTATTGCTCGACGATCAGGGCAACCTCCAGCTGAGCGACATCCGCTCCGCCCGCTACACCAATCAATTCAGCCCCATCGAGCTTGACCGCCTCACCGCGGCCGAACCCGATGGCGCGTTATGGCTGCGCTTCAGACTGGCGCCCGGCAAGCACGAACAAGTGCTGCGCATCTTCGCCCCCGACCTGTCACACCTCAACCTGTACGTGCTCGACGGCGACCGGCTGATCGAACAGCGGGAAACCGGCACTACCCAGGCTCAGGTCGAACGTCCGCTTCCCAGCAGCGACTTCCTGTTGCCGTTGCCGCAAAGTGACAAGTCCCTCGACGTCTACCTGCGACTGGTCTCCGACCACCAGTTGCGTCCATACATCACCCTGCAATCGGCGGTGATGGGTGCGGCCAACCATAACCAGACGCTGATCTACGGTTTGCTGTTCGGCTGCCTCGCCATGCTGATCCTGCACAACCTGATCCGCTACGCCTACACCCGTTCGCGCAGCAGCCTGTGGCTGGCGGTGTGTGAAGGCCTGCTGAGCCTGAGCCTGTTGCTGTTGCTCAACCTCGCCGGCCCCTGGCTGCCAAACTGGCATGCGATCCAGACCCCTGGCGCCTACCTGGCCCTGCTGCTGACCGCGCCCGCCGGCCTGATGTTCGCCTACCGCTTCTTTGCCCCACTCGGCCCGCACCCGCTGAACAAGCTGCTGCTGGGCGACATCCTGTTCATTGTGATCTGCAGCCTGCTGTTGCTTTTCGTCAACACCCTGCCGCTGAACATCATCACCTATGCGCTGGTGGCCCTGGCCGGGCTGAGCATGTTGCTGGTGGCGTTCTATCACTGGCAGAAAGGCTACCGCCCTGCCCGCTTGTTCGTCGCCGCGATGGTGGTGTTCAACATCGGCACGCTGATCATCCTCCCGGCCTTGCTGGGGCTGACCCTGGTGGCGCCGCAAGGCCTGATCATGACCCTGATGGGTTTCATCTGCATCAGTGGCCTGCTGATGAGCATCGCCCTCGGCGAGCGCCAGCGCAGCATCACCGAAAGCCGTTTCAGCATCAGCCGCGACCTCGCCGCGAGCAACGCCGAGATCAATGCCAAGGCCGAGTTCCTGGCCAAGATCAGCCACGAGATCCGCACCCCGATGAACGGCGTGCTGGGCATGACCGAACTGCTGCTTGGTACGCCACTGTCGGTCAAGCAGCGCGACTACGTGCAGACAATTCACAGCGCCGGCAACGAACTGCTGACCCTGATCAACGAGATCCTCGACATCTCCCGGCTCGAGTCCGGGCAGATCGAACTGGACGACGTGCAGTTCGACCTCAACGCGTTGATCGACGACTGCCTGAGCATCTACCGCGCCAAGGCCGAACAGCAGAACGTCGAGCTGATCAGCTTCATCCAGCCACAAGTGCCACGGGTCATCAGCGGTGATCCGACGCGTCTGCGCCAGACGCTGCTGAGCCTGCTGGAGAACGCCCTGAAGAAAACCGAAGAAGGCGAAGTGCTGGTGGTGGTCGCCCTCGATGAGCGCAGCAGCAAACCGCGCCTGCGCATTGCCGTGCAGGACAGCGGCCAGCCGATGGATCAGGAAGAACGCGACGCGCTGATGCACGCTGAGCTGCACAGCAAGCACTTCCTGTCGGCCAACCGGTTGGGCGGCAACCTCGGGCTGGTAATCGCACGGCAACTGATTCGCCTGATGCAGGGCGAGTTCGGCATCAAGAGCGGCGCTACCCAGGGCAGCACGCTATGGCTGACCCTTCCGCTGGACCCCGACCGCCTGGAGCACCCGACCTCCGACCTCGACAGTCCGCTGCAAGGCGCGCGGGTACTGGTGGTCGACGACAACGACACCTGCCGCAAAGTGCTGGTGCAACAGTGCAGCGCCTGGGGCCTGAACGTCAGCGCGGTACCGTCGGGCAAAGAAGCGCTGGCCCTGCTGCGCACCAAGGCGCATCTGCGCGACTATTTCGATGTGGTCCTGCTGGATCAGAACATGCCCGGCATGACCGGCATGCAACTGGCCGCCAAGATCAAGGAAGACCCAAGCCTGAACCACGACATCCTGCTGATCATGCTCACCGGCATCAGCAATGCGCCGAGCAAGATCATCGCGCGCAATTCGGGGATCAAACGTATTTTGGCCAAACCGGTGGCCGGCTACACCCTCAAGACCACGCTGGCTGACGAGCTGAACCAGCGCAACCGCGGTCAGGCGGTATTCCAGCCACAACCGACCGGCCCGGCCACAGCCGTCAAGGTCCCGAGCGATTTCCGCATTCTGGTCGCCGAAGACAACACGATTTCCACCAAAGTGATTCGCGGCATGCTCGGCAAGCTCAACCTGCAACCGGACACCGCCAGCAATGGCGAAGAAGCCTTGCAGGCCATGAAGGCCCAGCGCTACGACCTGGTGCTGATGGATTGCGAAATGCCGATCCTCGATGGCTTCTCCGCCACCCAGCAACTGCGGGCCTGGGAAGTCGGCAATCAGCGCATCCGTACGCCGATCGTCGCGCTGACCGCGCACATCCTCGCCGAACACAAGGAGCGGGCGCGCCAGGCCGGCATGGACGGGCACATGGCCAAACCGGTGGAACTGTCGCAACTGCGCGAGCTGATCGAGCACTGGGTGGCCCAGCGTGATCAGCAAAATCGCACGACAGCACGAACACCCTGATCTCGGCGAGCGCTCACCTTCTCGACGGATCTTGCCGTGATGACGCCAGATCCGCCTGATAGACTCCGTTCAACTTCCGCCCGCGCGAGTTTTAACCATGCTCCATGTGTTGTTCAGCGTTTACCTGAAGATGCTGGTGCTCTACAGCCCGTTCTTCGTGTTGTCCTGCTTCATCAGCCTGACCCGGGGTTATTCGCGCAAGGAACAACGGCGCCTGGCCTGGAAAGTGGCGATCGCCACCCTGGTATCGAGCGTGTTGCTGTACCTGTTCGGGCGGGTGATCTTCGACGTGTTCGGCATCACCGTGGATGCCTTCCGCATCGGGGCCGGCAGCGTGCTGTTCATCTCGGCGCTGGGCATGGCGCAGGGCAAGTCGGCGGTGCAGGCCGACAATGTGCAGCAGGACGTGACCATCGTCCCGTTGACCATCCCGCTGACGGTCGGCCCTGGCACCATCGGTGCGCTGCTCGTGATGGGCGTCAGTCAGCCGCACTGGGATGACAAGCTCATCGCGATTATGAGCATCGCCCTCGCCAGCTTCACGGTGGGAGTGGTGTTGTACCTGTCGAACCGCATCGAGCGTATTCTCGGCGATCAGGGTTTGCAGATTGTCAGTCGACTGATGGGGCTGTTTGTTTGTGCTTTGGCCGCGCAGATCATCTTCACCGGCGTCAAAGGCTATCTGGTGCCGTGATGCCAAAGTACAAAATGCCGCCGATACACTGATCGGCGGCATTTTTGGTCACAATCGAGTCAGCGGATGGATCACCCGCTCATTTGGATCAACGCCTTCATTTCCACGTGGCCTTTGTCGATCTGATCAGTTTCGATCTTGCGCATCAACTGATCGACTCGAAACCGGTGGTCGACCTTCCCGATACTGATAAGGACTTCCATCTGCATGGCCGATTCATCGTCCAAGGGATCGACACTGCGCACAATCAGACAGTGGGAGTCGTCCGGATCGATCAACACCAACTGTCCGTCCTTCACCGATAGCAACAGTCGTTCGTTCGCAGACAGTTCGAGCATCAGGACAGGCAGGCTCGACAGCTGGATGTCCGGGGATTGCTGGCATTCGATCACGATGCAATCCAGACGCAGCCAGTCCTCGTCGGTCAAGCGGCAGAACTGCCCTGATGAGCCAAACGTCAGCAGCAGCTTTTCAACACCCTGCGGCACTACCGCCCGCGAGCCCGGAAAATCACTGCCGGATGCAATCCACATGACCTCTTGATCCCGTTGAGCCAGACAGTCGTCCATCCAGAGCGAAACTGACGGAGCCGGGTCAAATTTCGGAGTAAAGATCAAGTTATCCACGGAGTCGTACATCAAAGGTTCCGATCCGCTCTTGATTCCCAGAAACGCGGGCCACACGCCGTCGAGTGGTTTGATAGCGTCAAACAATTGATCGGACTCGGGAACATAGTACCGATAACGCCCATCCTTCTCTCCGACCGGCATGAACGTGGCGTGAGGGAGTGCAGAAACCAGCGCTTGCAAACGACTGCGCAGCTGGACGTCGTTTGAATGATTGACGTCGGACCAACGACTCTCCACGCCAAGAATCCTGGCTGGCTGGCCATCGAACAGTTCCAGATTCACACCGTCCCGGGTTTGCGCCAGCAACCCTTGACCCTGGACTTCGACCTCTGAAAACTGCCACTGAGCCGCGACGGGCTGCGCCTTCGGCAGGTGCTCCGGATTCAACAGTCGCGAGCCTTTGGTAAAGGCTGCCCGTGCCATTTCGAAATCGACAAGCGTCTGGCGATAGAGCTTGCCCGCCGCGCCATCGAACACCCAGGCCGCCTTTGCATCCGGTGTCATGGCGAGCAAAGTCAGCTCCCCGACTGCACCGATGTCCGCCAGCAGCATCTGCCCGGCGATACACCACACTGCCAGGAACCCGGGGCTGGAAGTACGGGCCAGGCCAATGACCGCAAACGGCGAGGCCTTGTGTGATTCAGCCAGCGCGGGTAACGCGTCGAGCCAGTCCGGATTCAATTCGAACCAGCGCTGTCCGACGCCGATGAACCGCAGAACACCCTCCCTGTCGACTTCGAACAGACGCCCATCCTCTTTGGTGGCAATGTAACGCCCTGAGGTAGAAGTCATCTCGACGACATGGCTTTCAATAATGTCGTCAACCGTGTCCCAATCATCTGTCCGGCTCAGGGCAACACGAATGAGCGTTCCATCTTTCCGGTCATAAATAATCGCGTCTTGATTATCCGCCTGGTCCCACATCAGCATCGTCCGCTGCGAGACATCGAAATCATGAAGAACGTATCGGCTGTCATGCAGCCGAAGCCATCCGGCGTACGCAAAACCGCTGTAGTCAAAACAACGCAAGCCAATGAACGGTGCAGTTTTCCAGGAACTCGACGACATGGACATTCCGGCAGACTCATCACGATACGGTTCGGGTCGCATGAGCTGGCTCAAAGGCTGTTTCCAGTACTCCAGTGTCCTTTGAAGCAGATCATCAGAGTTTTCCCTGGCAATGAACTGAGTGAATGTCAGCTCTTGTCCGCGAATCAGATACTCCAGCGAATAACCGGTTTTGCCGGACCCGGTGATTTCCTGAACGACACGCAGCTCTCCACTGACCGTGCCTTCGAAACCAATGATTTTTGAGCCCTGCACAGGATTCGTCAGGCGATAGCGATGATTGACCGTTCCGGAGATGGCATCGACGCGCCAGATTGTCGGATGATCGGGATGGTAGAACCACGCATGCTCTCCGATGACGGCGCCGAGAACGATGCCTGTATTCACGGCGTCCGGCAGATTGCGCGGGTGCAGAATGCGATCCAGAACGGCGTCGTAGTACCCGGTGGTCAGGACCGATTTGTTCGATGCGGTCAGGGGTACAGCAAAACCGGAAATCGGAATGCGTGACGACGCCAGTCGATTCGCGCAACGCAGCTCCCTGAGCCTCGCCAGAACGGCTGTATAACGCTCATCCCCGGCTGCCAAGTCGATTTCGACACTGATACCCACTTCACTCGTTAGCGAGATCGAATGACTTTCCAGGTCAATACGAACCAACAGCAACGTGTTATCCCTGCTTCGATCCACCTGAAACAGCTCGCCACCCTTGAGCCGTACAAAACCTTCAAAGCCTTCGATCCGGATGCCATCGACGATCAGTACAGTGCCCTCGAACCTGAGCTGCTGCTCACTGGCCCAAGGTGCAGCCACCACCCAGTCGACTTCGGCACGCGGTCCAAACGCCTCAGGAAACGGTCCGTCAACGAGAGGCGGAGAAGTGAGGGTAACCGAAACGACACCAGGGCTGAGTGTCAGTTGGACTTGCCCGGAATGAGCGGTGATTTCATAGGAAATCAGGTTTTTCCACTCGACCGGCAACTGAGGCACGACCAATTGACGGCAATGCTCATTCAGGCTGACGCTGATCACTGTCGGCTTGTTGTGCGGATACAGTTTGTAGAGGATATGAGGGAATGGGGACGTGGAAAAGAACTGGAACCGCTGCTCGCCTTGCTCATCGAACTCCAGTCGCTCCTTCCAGCCATCGATGATATTGGGATAGGACGTGCGCAGTCCGCCGCTGACTTGGGTAACCGGTAATGAATAGTCCCCGTAATCCCAAAACCGCTGATAAGCCTTCAAGCGTTCGAACACATCCTCGTCGGGAGAAAAACCAGACGAGCCTAATTGATACTCATATCCGTAGTAACAGATTGGGGTGCAGGGCAATACGACTGCATCGACCTGTTTCTGCCTGTCGATTCTCAGCGTTGATGGGAGGCGCAGTGCTTCGCGGATCTCGATTGCCCGGTGCCGTTCCTGGTCTCTGGCATCGAAGGAAGGCAGTCCCAACGTCTGGAAAACAGTCGGAAAAAACTTCTGGCTGTCGAACACCACGCTGGCCCGTCGCAGATCCAGCTCAGTAATGACCGCTTCGGGTTCGAACCTCAGGACACCCTCCTCGATTGTGTGCCCCGCATCCGTGTAGGCTTCATTGATCAGAAACAAGTGCCGTCCGACCGCTCTGGCCTTGTCACTGATTTGTCCCAGGTTGCTGGCAATGGCCGCCGCACCGATACCGATGCCCAGCAATGGCACTGACAGCACAGCGGCTACCGACCCCACCGTACCGCCAACAGCCAGGGCGGCAATATCCAGACCCAACGCCGCCACATTGAATGTGAGCTGCGTGGCGAGCCGGGAGCGTTGCTCCTCGTTGGTCGCCACCGTCAGGCCATGAATATCGAAACCAATGTTGACCGCCGAGAAGCCGAGCCCCACTGCCGACGCCGCGCGCCCCAGCAGCCGCGAGGCCAGTGACGCGTGGCCCGCAGCGAGCGCCTTTTCACTGGCCGCCACTTGTCGCACGAGACTGACCATTTGCAGCGTATCGGTCACCACCCCGAAACCCAGCTGCGCATAGCTCACGTACACCTGGACCTGCAAGGCGATCGACAGTGCGGGGATCTCCCCCGTCTGACGCTGATATTCCCGATTACGCATTTCGGTAATGATGGCCTGGATCGCGAACGCAAAACTCAAGCGGCTGCCGCCGTCAGCCTCCGACACGCCTTGTGCCGGGCCGGCAACCGCTTTCGCCAGGCGTTTGATGTGTCGTGCGATTTTGATGAAGCGTGAATCGGCGGTGCTGACGTTGATCGAGACCTTGGGATTGTTACCGTCAACCATGGTCAGCGTGTAGTGCTTGTTCGACGATTCCTGAACCGTTTCAAGCAATGGAAGGTATTGCTCCCCCAGCTTTTTTTCACTGCGCAAACGCCGGGCCGCGTCTTCGAACTGTTCTGCCTGGTGGCGTGCGTCGAGTTGCGCCAGGCCTTCTCCCATCCGCACGTTTTCCGAAAGCGAGCGCATGCGTGCCGATGCCTGTGCATCCCATACAGAAACCCCAGGACCGGACGCGATCTGTTCACTCTTCAGAAAGTCGCTCACTGGCAGTTTCGAAGGCAATACCTTGTCGATAATCACCTTCGTGTCCAACTCGGTTACGGTGAATCTGAGGTCTACTGCACCGTCCAGGCCATAGAGCCTGGACAAATGACCATCACTGGCGAGGTGACCTTGTATGCCCTGCCGGAGTTGATCTGTCCGGGAGAAACCGAAAATTGCGAAATTGGGATCGAAAAAGCGATAGGCGGGTTTCCCGTCCTCCAGAATCCTGGCCACCAGCAAGGCATGTTTGCCGGTATCGAGCAGGTACACGGCTGATCCGGTTTCCCCCTCAAGATTCTGGACAATGGTGTCCAGCTCAAGTACCCCCTGCGAACGCCCGAATTCAGTCGAGACGACAGCTGACAAATCATCCAGCGCAGTAAACATGAGCCGGGATCCAGCGTCTTCGGGGGTGAGACTGGCGTTGGCAATCCGGCCAATCAACGCACGCTCGGCTTTGTCCCCGAGACCAAGCGCCCCGGCCATCAGCAACGCGAGCGGATAGCAACGGCGACCGGGGTCATCGACGCCCATTCTCAGCAGGTCCTGGGGAACCTGCCGTGCCGAAACAGCACCGTTCTTGAAAAAACGTTCTCGGATCTGCGCGGCGCTTTTGAGGATTTTCGTCAGATAGTCACGACGCGCGGTACTGTTGATTTGCGCAATGCGCTGCCCCCACTGATACAAAGTCAGTGGCTCGGCCAGTGCGCGTACTTTCAATTCGCCAGCCGTTTCACCGACTGAAGCACCTCCCTGACCAAGCCCTGCCTCAAAAGCGGGAACCTTTCGCTCATGGAGGATCTTTTCAATAGCGTTGTAGCGTTTGAAAAAACCGTCATCGGCAGTTTCCCGAGCCAATTCCAGCACCTTTTGCCAGGCATCGGAAAAGCCCTCGGCATCCACACGTGAAGCGGAGAACAGCCCGCCGATAACAACCCTCTGCAAAGGACTCACTTGATCGAGTGCAAACGATCCATGGGCCAGCCGGGTCAGAAAATCATTGAAATTGCCTCCGGACTGCTCCCCGTTGGCAACAGGTATGACACTGTCAGGTTGCGCGAGGATTTGCTGTCGAATATCGAAACCCAGTTCGATGCGCTTGCCGACATCGATTTCACCGCTGAGTTTGTCACGCATCGCCTTGATGAAGGGTTCGCCCAGATCATTCATCAACTTTTGCAATACATCGGTCAAGAACACCGGCTTGCCCTCAATGACCGGCCAGCCTTGCTTGAATGTCATACGTTGCTCCTTGAGCAACTCCGTCAGGCTGGCACCATAACGTGACTTGAGCTTTCCCTCCTTCCACTTGTTGTGTTCTTTTGTCAGCCATTGCTCCGGATCATCATTGACGGTCCAGCCGGATATCATTTCCTCTTCGGTAAAGACGTTATAGCCCTCTGCCAACTTGAGAGAGTTACGCACATCATCAACATGGTCGGGCAATAGTTTTTCTTCTATATATTTTGTCACTCCTGCCAACGCGCATCCAGGTCCGGTCAGCGTGATGGTTCCTCGAGCTCCAATACGAATCCCGTCTTGATAGTAACCAGAAATGGCTCCAATTAGCCTGTCCGATGAATAGTGATTCTTTGAACCTGGAAATCTTCCTTCAGCCTGTTTTTCATTGACGACGTTCTGAATGACGTTAATAACACCGTTATCATCCGTCGCCGCAACTCCCGAGGCGTCCAGACGACGCTCGGCCTCATACAAACAGTCATAATTCAAACGGATAGCTTGCATGTAGGCCATGGTCATCCCGCTTCGCGGTTGGGCCAAAAAGTGCGCGTTCATTTCCCCATTGGTCGCAAGACCCTTTGCTGTCCCCAGGCGAATAGCTTCCTGGGGCACAGAGTTGTCCTGAGGGGCTACGAATATTCTGGAAAGACCCGGCTTCTCGCGGGCGAACGCAAGCAGTTGATCCTTATGTACTGCAGGAATCTTTTCCGTTCTGTCTTTGTAACGAGCCAGGTCCCGACCTGGCATCAATGAAGCATCCTCGTTGAGCAGTAACTGCAAGACACCAACCTTCGCCTCATCACTGAACGCACTGATCTCCACCCCGCCCAGCCGTTCGACAAGCGGTGGCAAATAGTCCATGTCACTGTAGCGGCCGCCTTCCAGAAACTCGGCCTGTAACCTGACGACATCGCTGGCTGCCGCAAAATTTCCGCGCATGCCGACTTCCCGCTCATAGACATCCTGCAGAAAATGCCCGGCAAACTGGTGCCGTACATCACGCAAACTCATGTCCTTTCCTGCCATCGCCAGATGCGTGTCCAGGCATTTCTTGCGAAACGCCTCCAGTACCGCGCGATCCTTGCCATAAGCGCTGACCATCAACCGGATTCGGGCCTCATCCCTGCGCCCGCTCCAATTTGGCTGATTGATGTAATCCCACATCTGGAGTTTGAGCACGCGTGCGCGATCTTCAATCATTTGCGCCAGTTGCGAAGGCTTGCTGACTTGATCTCCTCCGGATTCCATCGCATGTGCCCGGGCGCTTTCGAGAATGACACGGTTCATCTCGAAGGCGAGCAACGCATCGCTGTCGTACCAGAGATTGAAACGATAATCCTCAGGGCCCAGAACGGCTCGCCAGATATTCATGTAGTCGCGCTGAATGTTGCCGACTTCACTGCCACCCACCCAGACGAAATGCATGATTTTCGGCGCGGGAAGAGCGACATCGGACAGCATGGAGACTGTTTCGGAAAGCCTCGACACATAGCTTTTCACGCCAGCATGTACCCGTTCGATGACCGGCGAGGCCGGTCCTTCCATTCGCCCGAGCAACAGTTCGAAGGTTTCCAGAAAAAGTTTTGCCGGCAACTGCTTTTCGGCGAGCGGAGCCGTTGCATTGGCAGATTGATAATAGCGTTCAAACGCTGAGTATTCGGTACTTGTCGAATACTCGGCGAGTGCTGACTTTATTGCATCAAACTCGTTGACCGAGGGAAAACCTAAAAAACCTGGCAAGTCCACAACAACACACTCCATGAAATTCCATTTAAACCGAAACATTAAACAACTGGGCACGCACGCCAACCCAACCAATTAAAGGTCGACACTGACAACTCACACGGCTATTGAAACGGGGAGACAGGCTAGAACCAAAACAACCAACACATCAAACACAAAAAAAAACTCAAACAGTTTCCGTTGAAACATAAAGCAGTAAAACCTTAAAACAACTGACAATATTCCAAATGAAAATACAGACATAAAAAAGGCCACGAACATTAAGTTCGTGGCCTTTTTTTTTCATAACGACGCAAATGCAGTTTGAAACAGTCAACCCGGCGGCTTTTCACCGTACCAGCGCGGCGTATATACCCACTCACCACCTCCGGCACGAGCAAAGGTGCAGGTAGTGGAAGAACCAATAAGCACCATCGTGCGCATATCCACCTGATCCGGTGTCAATGCGCCAAGTGTCGTAACCCGTAGCGTCTGCCCCGGACGACCGATATCACGACCCAGCACCACCGGCGTTTGCGGCGCACGATGTTGCGCGACGATTTCCAACGCTCGCCCCAGTTGCCACGGACGGGCGCGGGAGATCGGGTTGTAGAACGCCAATGCCAGATCGGCCTCGGCAGCGAGATCCAGACGCTTTTCGATGATCGACCACGGCTTGAGGTTGTCCGACAGGGACATGACGCAGAAATCGTGACCCAGCGGCGCACCCGCCTGAGCGGCGGTGGCGAGTGAGGCGGAAACCCCCGGCAGGATTTCCAGATCGACGCTGTGCCATGCCGGATCCGTCGACTCGTGCAGCGCTTCGAGCACCGCCGCCGCCATGGCGAACACACCCGGATCGCCCGACGAAACCACAATCACCGAACGCCCCTCGGCGGCCAGCCTGAAAGCATGGCGGGCACGCTGCATTTCTTCGCGGTTGTCGGTGCAGTGCTGCACCTGGTCATCGCGGAACGGGCCGGCCATGCGCACATAGGTTTCGTAACCCAGCACGTCAGTGGCGCGGGCCAGTTCGGCTTTCACCGCCGGCACCATCAACTCTGCGGCACCCGGGCCGAGGCCGATGACGGCCAGACGACCGCGCGGACGACCGACCTGCGAAACATCCAGCGGCTGTTCGGCCACGGCGATGGCAATGTCGTGGGAGGTTGTGATGATTCGAGCGTCAGGGACGGCATCGCGAGCCAGCTCACCGATGTCACTCGCTGGCGCGACAAAACGCAACGGCACTCCCAGCTCGAGCGCTGCTTCACGCAGTGCCGGACTGGCCATCTGGACATCTGCTGCTACCAGACAGGCCAACGATTGAATCGCCACACCGGCCTGCAGCAACGCATCGCGAATGGTGCCCGGCAGGTCAGTCACTTCTGAACCGACCGCAACCGCCACGCTGCGTGGATAAATCAACAACTCACTGGAACTCGCTGCACGGGCATCACTGCCGACATGAATCGAGCGCTGCGCCTGTGGATCTTCCGGCAACTGTGCCTGAGCCAGCCAAGGTGCGGCGCCGTCGACGCGCACGCTGTGACCGGCGAGCAGGTCGGAGACAAAGCGTTTGCCCTGCTCCAGATCGCCGAGGGCATAACCGCCGGGCGGGTTGAGCAGGCAGGTGCCGAAGCGCAACTCGCCGCTGGTGGTGATCGCCGCCGCCACTTCAAGCGCAGCGGCGATCTCGCGAGCCATGACATTCACCCCGCCGAGGCCGCCGAGCAGCGGCACCACGGCGCTGCCGTCTTCGGCCACGGCGAGTACCGGCGGCTCGACGCCTTTCTCCAGCAACAGCGGCGCCAGTGTGCGGATGACAATGCCGGCCGCGCACAGGGCAATGATCGGCGTGTCCTGCTGATACAGCTCGCGCAGGGTCGCGCCGAAGTCGCTGTAAGTCAGATCAGCCCCTTCGACACGTCCGGAGAGGCCATGAATCTGCGCAGCCGGATAAACCTGTTGAAGGCGGCGGGCCGTGCCCAGCGCGCCCTGACCGAGAATGACGATGGCCGGTGTGGAGTGAGTCATCAGCCTTGCCACCGTTCGCCGGGAACAATGATCAGCGAGAAGTATGGCGACGACATCGGCTCGACCTCATCCAGCGGCACGATCTTCTGGTTGGCCATGGTCGCGCGCTCGACGTACAGCGCACGCTCGGCCAGACCCAGCTCTGCCAACACGTCGCGCACCTTCGGGAAGTTGCGCCCCAGCTTCATGATCACCGCCGCATCGGCATCCGCCAGACGACGCTTGAGCTCGTCATGTGGCAACACGCCGGACAACACCGACAGGCTCTGATTGCGATACACCAGCGGCGCGCCCAGCACCGAAGCACCGCCGAGCATCGAGCAGACGCCCGGCACCACTTCGGCTTCGTAACGGCTGGCGAGGCGATCATGCAGGTACATGTAGGAGCCGTAGAAGAACGGGTCACCTTCGCAGATCACCGCCACGTCGCGACCGGCATCCAGATGCGCAGCGACTTCCTCGGCAGCGTCATCGTAGAAATCGCTGATCACTTGCTCGTAGGACAGCGGCGCCGGCAGCACTTCGGTGGTCACCGGATACACCAGTGGCAGCAGATTCTGCGCATCCTGCAGATGCGCTTCGATGATGCCGAACGCGTTGCCCTTCTTGCCCTTGGCCACGAAGTACGCCACCACCGGCGATTCGCGCAGCAGGCGCAGGGCCTTGATGGTAATCAGTTCCGGATCACCGGGGCCGACGCCCAGGCCGATCAAACGTCCTTTGGCCTGCATCATTCGATCTCCGTGGCGAGGGCATTGACCGCAGCGGCGGCCATGGCGCTGCCGCCGAGGCGGCCCTGCATGATCACGAACGGCACGCCACGGCTGTTGGCGGCCAGTTCGGCCTTGGATTCGGCAGCACCGACGAAGCCCACCGGGAAGCCGAGGATCAGCGCCGGTTTCGGGGCGCCGGCGTCGAGCATTTCCAGCAAATAGAACAGCGCGGTCGGCGCATTGCCGATCACCACAACGCTGCCTTCAAGGTGCGGGCGCCACAGTTCCAGAGCCGCTGCCGAGCGAGTGTTGCCCAGCTCACGTGCCAGCTCCGGCACGCTGTCGTCGCGCAGGGTGCAGATCACTTCGTTGTTGGCCGGCAGACGCGCACGGGTCACGCCTTCGGAAACCATCCGCGCATCGCACAGAATCGGCGCGCCAGCGGCCAGCGCATCGCGCCCGGCCTTGCCCGCGCCTTCGGAGAATTGCAGCCCGTCGATGGCTTCGACCATGCCGCAGGCGTGGATCACCCGCACCGCGAGTTTTTCCAGGTCGGCCGGGATGCGCGAGAGGTTGGCCTCGCTGCGAATGATCGCGAAGGAGTTGCGATAGATCTCCTGACCGTCGCGGATGTAATCAAGCATCAAGGGGGCTCCGTGAGCGGGCGGCGAGCAGGGTCGCGGCCGCTTCGATAGTAAGGTTGTGAGCGTGCAGCGCGCCGAAACCGGGCTGTGCTGCATCGCGAAAATAGAGATCGTAGTGACCGGGAGCGACCGCCAGCAAAGTCACTGCCGCCCGGTGCGCAGCGGCACAGGAACGCGGGCATCCGGACAGGTGCACATCCACGGCGTGTGGCAACAGCGTAGCCAGAAGGCGGGCATCGTGTTTGGTGTCGGCCAGGCCTTTGCCGCAACCGTTGGAGCCGGTGCAGGCGATCAGGTGTGACAGAGGGTCTTCGGTCTGGGTCAGCAGGTTCAATTTGCCCAAAGCATCGAGCACTTGGACAGAGTCCACTTCCCGCACATTGGGCAGCAACAGACTTTGCCAAGGGGTGAAACGCAGGCTCCCGTCGCCAAAGGTTCTGGCCAATTGCGCGGCGCCACGCAGCATCTGCGGATCGAGACGACCGAGCGCCGGTGCGGCACCGACATAAACCAGACCTGCCGTTTGCTGAGGGTGGATGCCGAGGTGCAAACCTCCTGGTCCGGCTTCGCGCTGCCAATCAGTGGCGGCTTTGAGATTGATCCGCTGACCGAGTTTTTCCAGGAACACCGGCGCCGGACACTCATCCAGCAGATGGCGCATTCGCGCCTGCTCGGGACGGGCCAGATCGAGGAACAACTCCAGCACCTCCACCACCAGCGCATGTCCGTCCTCAAGCGCCACGGCGGCCAGCGGACGATCCGTCGGGCAACCCGCCAGACCGAACGCCAACAGCGTATCGCCGCAATCCTCGAATGCCGACAGCCACAGATCATGGTGATGTTCGAGCATCGCCATCGCTTCACCGCCGTCCAGTTGCACGGCGAACTTGGCGCTCAGCTCGTGGAAACGCGGATGGCTTTGCAGGGTCTCGAGGATCTGCCCGGCCAATGTACGAGTATCGAAGCGCATCTGCCGGTCGATGCCGGCAGCCGGGCTGAGCATCAGGTTGCGCACGTCGTCGCCCGCGGCGGTTCGCGGCCCGAGACCGGCGGCCAGCAGACTGTCGATCAGCGCGGCGGACTGGTCGCCGATGCCGCGAATCTGCAGATTGCCCCGGTTGGTCGCCTCGATCGCCCCGCCGGCAAACCGCTCGGCGGCATTGGCCACCGCATCGGCCTGCCCGGCTGTGATCGAACCGCCATCGAGCTTGATCCGGCAGATCCCGCCATCCAGCGCCTGGACGATACGCAGCAACCCCGGACAGGCCGAGGGGCGTATGGCGTTGGTTAGAGGACGTTCGTTCAAGGGATGACCGGCTGACGGGCAGCGCCAGGATGGGCGAAAGGTCGCCATTATGCCTGCTTTGCCTGACTGCATGAAAAGTCTGCCGTCGGAATAGTCGATCGGCCCGGGCTCTTCTCTGTCCTCCCTTGATCCTGCGGCAGCTCTCACGTCAACGCGATGATCTGCTCCTGGCGTCGAGCGCCCAATAACGCAATCACCTTATCCCGGGAAATGACGTAATCTTCCGGATCAATCAGCGCCTGGAAACTGTCGATTGATACGTTACCCCGTACTTTTTCGGTATTGAATCGGTGACAAAGAACACTGTCATTAACGAGCTCATCGAATTCAAACGCGATGACCACTTTTGACAGTTTCAGATCTTGAGACAGGAAGCCGAATCCGAACCGTATCCACCTGCCCTCAAGCAAAGCATGCCGCTGCAGTACCGCCATTGCACGGCCGGACGAAGCCTGCCTCGAAACATGCCCGAGGCAGGTTCTCACGACTTCGCTCGTCGATGCCGGAACCCACGAGTGCAGGATCCGCTCCGTCACCTCAATCAAGGTAAAGCTGCCCGGCATCGGCACTGGCAGACTGGTGTCAGGGTTCTCCAGCAGCAGCGCGCCCGTCACTCTCAACGCGATCTTGCTGGCCTGATTCCAAGATTCGACTTGCGCGACATCGGGATGTTTGTGAGACGCGACCGTTTGAGCATAGAGCAGCGCGTCCAGACCGTCTTGCTGCTCAGCCGCCGACAACTCATCCGCCACCAGCACGACCGTCCCGGCACATATGAATGTTTTAAAACCCGTCAAGGTGTTCATTGATCACTCCATTAACAAGAAAGCCAGAGGCACAGCCTCTGGCCCCAACGAACATCAGGCGGTGCCAAACTCATAACTGAGCGCTTTTTCACGCTGCTCGGTCAGTGCCTTGACGATCAGTGGCTCGACCAACAGGTAGTCTTCCTCGTCCATGGTCATGGTGGCGGAGCCGTTGTAAATGTCGACGCTGGAAGTCGCCCATTCCACAAACAGCACTTTCGTCGGTTGAGCCGAGGCGAAGTACTGCACAGCAGCAATGGCCATGCTGATCGTCCCGTCCTTGTCTTCCAGAGCGCTCGACATGCAGAAGTTGCCGCCTTCGGCTTTTTTGGCGTTGCGCTCAAAAAGTGTCAACGCTTCAGGCACATCCTTCAGCGCCTCCAAGGTCTTGTCGGCCGCGCCCTTGAGCACTTTCAGTGCAGTAGCGCCCTTACTCACTGCCGCTGTTACCGCGGTGTTGAGAATGGTCAGCGCGACGTTGTCCATAGTCAGTTTCTGAGAGGTTGCCGTGTAACGATTGTAAGGCTGACTGAAGGCAAACCAGCCTGCCAGTTTCATCAATCGCATGAATTCGTTGTAGCGCTGTTCCTTCTGACTGGCAGAAGGGTATTTGAGCAAGGCGACCAGATCGGCGTACATATAAGTATTTTTCACAATGCGCTTGCTGCGCTTGGACATACTCTCATCGAAACCAACGATGCCGGTACCCATGATAGCGGCGTTAAGTTCATCCTTGTCGATGGGCAAGTTGGCGCTGGCAGATACATTCAGCATGCGTGGTGCAGGCCGGGCAGCGATGCAGTCATTGCACTCTTTAATCAGCGCAACACGCTGATCCGCGGGAATAACTTGTTTTGAAAACTCAGTCACGACACACATTCCTTTTATTAAAAATTGCGCCCTCATGGCGCAATAAAAAACTAACAACCCAGAACAACTTAATCAACCTGCAAAAAATTCAAAGCATTTCACATCAATTCAATTTCCCTTTGCCGCAAATCCTTTACTGCTTCAGTCAGATTCGCTCGATACTTATCCATCGCTCGCGGCGTAATCACGAATCGCCTGGCTTGAATATCAAGCTGAGACTTTGCGTACTCCAGATCCCAGAACAGGTATTTGGAAGCCCAGTTACTGCTCAACAAGCGAACATTGCTGATGACTATTTCCAGCTCACTGTGCCGGTTGTATTGCGCGGGGAAAAATCGGAAGTCCCCCCATTCCCTGGTGCTCTGCGCAAATAGCTCCATCCCTGCCGGGTGATACTCGAGCAACTGAAAGGTTTCTCTCATCCGGCGGATTTTTTCCCTGCTCAACAACGTGGACAACGAGGATGCCCAACTATCGAGCAAGCCACCGGAAAAATGCTTGTCCACAACAATCACCGGATCCTGTTCCAACCCCCAGCCCACTGACCAGAGTACTCCCGAATAAAATTCAAACCAGGTCACCGGCGTCCGCTTTCTGTCACTGCGAAGATCAGCCTGATATTCGGCCCAACGCATACTGTCCTTGACATATTGCTTGTCCTGTCGACTCAGGCCGGCGAAAAACGCCAACAAGTTACTATTCAACACGCTTGAACTTTCACCATCCAAGACCTTATTACCGGCCTTCGCCCCCTCCACTTCCAGCTCCATGATTCCAACTTAACATTCAAACAACACCCATTAATACGACCTTGCCATAAAAACCAGGTCACCCATTCAAAAAAAAACAATTTATCAGCTATTAAACAAACTCAACAAACTCGAACTTCTACATTTAATTTCCGACATCCGTTGAAATGGATAGCAGCCAGTTCGAAGCAGTCGCGTTATCATGCTGCCTTTAACGAAGAACCCATGATGAGGATGCGCATGACCCCTTGGCTGACGGTTGTTGGCATTGCTGAAGACGGTTTCAAAGGTCTTGGCAAAAATGCCCGGCGCGCCCTGCTGGGCGCTTCGCGGATCATCGGCGGTCAGCGTCAGCTCGATCTGTTGCCAGTGTGCATCCGTGGCGAGCGTCAGTTGTGGCCGAGCCCGTTTTCCCTGGCCCCGGTTCTCGAACGGCGTGGCGAAGCGGTGTGTGTGCTGGCCAGTGGTGATCCGATGTTCTACGGCGTCGGCGCGAGCCTGGCGCGGCAGGTTCCGGACAGCGAAATGCGGGTGCTGCCGGCGCCGTCCTCGTGTTCGCTGGCGGCCGCCCGGCTGGGATGGCCGTTGCAGGATGTCAGCATTCTTTCGCTGGTGGCCCGCCCGCTGGCGGCCCTCAATGGTCAGTTGTCCAGCGGCGTGCGCCTGTTGCTGCTGAGCAATGACGGGCAGAGCCCGGCCGGCGTTGCGGCATTGCTGCGCGAGCGTGGATTCGGCCCCAGTCGCCTGAGCGTTCTGGAGCATCTGGGCGGCAGCGCCGAACGCCGGATCGATGGCACCGCCAACGACTGGAACAACCCGGTCATTGCCGATCTCAACGTGATCGCCATCGAGTGCCTCGCCGATCCGAAGACACCGCGCCTGTCGCGCCTCGCCGGCCTGCCGGACTCGGCCTTCAAACATGACGGGCAATTGACCAAACGCGACGTGCGCGCCATCACCCTCGCCCGCCTCGCCCCGACACCCGGCGAACTGCTGTGGGACGTCGGCGCCGGCAGCGGTTCGATCGGCATCGAATGGATGCGCGCTCACCCAAGCTGTCGCGCCCTGGCCATCGAGGCCGACGATGGTCGCCAGCAACTGATCGAACACAACCGCGACACGCTGGGCGTACCCGGCCTGCAACTGATTCGCGGCAGTGCCCCGCAGGCCCTCGCCGGACTGGAACGTCCGGACGCGATTTTCATCGGCGGCGGCGTGACCCGTGAAGGCGTGCTGGAAACCTGCTGGGAACAACTCAAACCCGGCGGCCGACTGGTGGCCAACGCCGTAACCCTGCAAAGCGAAATGACCTTGATGAGCTGGCGCGAACGCCACGGCGGCGAACTGACCCGCATCCACATCGCCCAGGCGCAGCCGCTGGGCGAGTTCGACACCTGGCGCCAGGCCTTGCCGATCACCCTGCTCGATCTGGTCAAACCCCTCGATGCGTGACGAAACCGCCGAACAACCCGCGCCCCTGCGCAGCGGCCTGACCACCGGCAGCTGCGCCACGGCCACCAGCCTCGCCGCCGCGCGCCTGTTGCTCGGCGGAGTGGTGGCTGACGCCGTGCAGATCGTGTTGCCCAAGGGCAAGCAGGTGCAGATGCGTCTGGAGTTCTGTCGGCTGACCGAGAACGGCGCCGAAGCCGGAACGATCAAGGACGCCGGCGACGATCCGGACGTGACGCACGGCGCCCTGCTCTACTCCCGCGTGCAGCTGATGGCCGAGCCGGGCATTCGCTTCATTGCCGGCAACGGCGTCGGCACAGTAACCCGTCCGGGGCTGGTGCTGGGCGTCGGCGAGCCGGCGATCAACCCGGTGCCGCGCAAGATGATCAGCGATCACCTGACGCTGCTCGCCGAAGAAACCGGCTATCGCGGCGGCTTCGAGGTGACGGTGAATGTCGAGGGCGGCGAAGCACTGGCATTGAAAACCATGAACCCGCGCCTGGGCATTCTCGGCGGCTTGTCCATCCTCGGCACCAGCGGCATCGTTCGGCCGTTTTCCTGCGCGGCGTACATCGCCTCGATCCATCAAGGCATCGACGTGGCGAAAACCAACGGCTACCTGCACATCGCCGCCTGCACCGGCAATGCCAGCGAAGACACCATGCGCCGGGTCTACGACCTGCCGGAAATCGCCCTGATCGAAATGGGCGACTTCGTCGGCGCCGTGCTCAAGCATCTGCGCAAAGTGCCTGTGGATAAACTCAGCCTGTGCGGCGGCTTCGGCAAGATCAGCAAACTGGCCGCCGGGCACATGGACCTGCACTCGCGCCATTCGAGCATCGACCTGCCGCAACTGGCCGAATGGGCGGCGGCGATCGGCGCCGACGACGCCTTGCAGCAAGCCATCCGCGACGCGAACACCAGTCAGCAGGCGTTGGCGATGGCCAGTGCGGCGGGTGTTGCCCTGGGCGATGAGGTCTGCCGTCATGCCCTGGAATTCGCCCGCAGCGTGGTGCCCGCGCAGGTGCAGGTCGAGGTGTTTGCGATTGATCGTCAGGGCGGCATCGTCGGCCATGCGGGGGCTCTTGCATGAAACGGATTCTGTTGCTGGGCGGCGTGACTGAAGCGTTGGCCATCGCGCGCACGTTGGGGCCGGAACACATTTACAGCCTGGCCGGAGTGGGCCGGGTGCCGACCGACCTGACGTGTCAGGTCCGCGTCGGCGGTTACGGCGGTGCCGAGGGGCTGGAGCAGTTCATTCGTGATGAAGGCATCACGCTTTTGCTCGACGCAACCCATCCGTACGCCGCACAAATCAGCCACAACGCCGCCACCGCTGCACAACTCACCGGCATCCCCTGCTGGGCCCTGCGCCGCCCGGCATGGCAACCACAACCGGGCGATGACTGGCGCGAAGTCGCCGACTGGGCCGAACTGATCACGGCCCTCGAACCCTTCCGCCGTCCCTTGTTCACTCTCGGCCGCGAACCGCTGCAACACCTCGATGAAATCCCCGTGCACCAGTTCTGGACCCTGCGCGCCCTCGACGTCTACCCCGGCAACGAACGCTGCGAAGTCATCGGTGCCCGTGGGCCGTTTCTGCTGGAAGATGAGCGAGCGTTGTTCGAACGACGGCAGATCGACGTGCTGATCAGCAAGAACAGCGGCAGCACCGCAACCGAGCCGAAACTGGAAGTGGCGCGGGAGCTTGGGGTGCCGGTGATGGTGTTGAAGCGGCCGAGGTTGGCGGGGGTTGATCGGGAGTTTTGGACGGTTGCTGACGTCATCTCGGCTCTTGAAAAACGTGATCGGGGCTGAGTTTTTTCCTCTCGCGATAGCTTCAGTTGTTGACGCAAGTCCCATGCAATGCAAATTCGAGCCGCTACACTCTCTTGAAAGTGCGCTGCGACACCAAACCGCACGACGCTTTTTTACTTATCGGCCCTGATCAGGCTAAATAGCCGCGCCTGATCGCCCACCCTACGGACCTGTCCCATGAACCGACACCGGCTCGCATTTGCCTGGATCGCCTGCTTCGCAGTGCTGTTCAACATGCTCGCCATGCCGTTGACGGGAGCGATGGCGCAGGCGGCGCAGACGCCGGCCGAGCAGTTGCTGTGGAGCAGTTTCTGCAGCGGCAGCGGCACGAAGATGGTGGCGATCGACATCGGCAGCCTCGATCAGAAGGCGCCGCAAAGCGGTGACAATCATTCGACCATGCAGCATTGCTGGTGCTGTTCCGGATCGGCGCCGGTGGTGGCGTTGCCGGGGCATTCGCCGCAGCTGTATTTCGCCCGATACGAAAGCAATCGCAGTGTGGCGCCCGCCGTGCTGCAAACCCCGACACCGCGCCAGCAATGGCCGAGCCTCAATCCCCGCGCTTCCCCTCTGGTTTGATTTGTTCCCGCATTTGACCTGCGTTTCAAATCGTTCTGGAGAACTGCCATGTTGAACAAATTCATCGTCATCGCTGCGCTGTTGCTGCCGGCGTGCTTCGCCCATGCCCACGAATACAAGGCCGGCGAGCTGGAAATCGCCCACCCGTGGTCGCAGGAACTGCCGCCGAATGCGCCGACGGTTGCCGCGTATTTCATCATTCACAACGGTGGCAAAACCGCTGACCGCCTGCTGAGTGTCGACTCGCCCATCGCTTCAAAAGCCGAGCTGCACGAACACGTGATGCAGGGTGATCTGATGAAGATGCAACAGGTGCCAAACGTGGCTATCCCGGCCGGTGGAAACGTGACCTTCGCGCCGATGGCCTATCACGTGATGCTGATGAATCCGACCGACCGCAGCCTGTTGACCGACGGCAAGCGCTTCCCGCTGACGATGCATTTCGAGAAGGCCGGTGACGTGACCGTCGAAGTCGCCGTGCAGAAGAAACCACCGCAGGACATGCCGGAACACGCGCACGCCCAATAACCGTTCCGGCAGACTCCGCCCGTGCGCCCGCGCAGCGCCGGGGCATCCGTGCAACGCCGTCAGACCGAACACCTGACACGCGGCAGCTGGATCGCCCTGTTCGCCATGTTGATGATTTTCATCGGCCCGCTGATTTCTCAGTCGATGCCGATGGATCAGCACGCCTCGACCTCCATGCCAATGAGCATGGACATGGCGGGCATGGGTCATTCCGCCCATGAAGCAAAACCCTCGGCCGAGCACTGCCCACCGCAATCGTCGCACCATGTGCTGTGGGAAAAATGCGGCTATTGCAGCCTGCTGTTCAACTGCCCGGCGCTGACCGGCAGCGGCAGTTTCGCTACGTTCAGCATTCCCCACGTCAACACTTTCACCCCACCCTCCCCGCGCCTGGGCCACGCCCGGCAGACCTTCTTCCCCGGCGCCCGCAGCCGCGCCCCGCCCGTCGCAGCGTAAACACCCACCTCTGATTACACACGGTTGAGAAGACAGCCTCAGGCTGCCGGCCGCGTCGTTTACGACTGTTTGATGGAAATTGTCATGTCCAGGTTTTCTGCTGTCCCACGCTCGGGTTCTGCCCCGGCGTCCTTCGCCCTGAACCAATCCCGCGTTCGTTTCAGGCACGCTACCGCCGTCCTTTGCGGCGTCCTGCTGTCCCCGCTGGTCCACGCCGATGAACACGCCGGCCACACTGAAGAGTTGAGCCCGACGGTGATCACCGCCATCGCCCCGAGCTCGCCGCTGACCATCGTCACCAACCCGAAAGACCCGCGCCAACCAGTGCCGGCCAGCGATGGCGGCGACTATCTGAAGACCATTCCCGGCTTCGCCCTGGTGCGCAACGGCGGCACCAACGGCGATCCGGTACTGCGCGGGATGTTCGGTTCGCGCCTGAACATCCTCACCAACGGCAGCATGATGCTCGGCGCCTGCCCCGGCCGGATGGACGCGCCGACCTCGTACATCTCGCCCGAGACCTACGACAAACTCACCGTGATCAAAGGCCCGCAAACCGTGCTCTACGGACCGGGTGCATCCGCCGGCACGATCCTCTTCGACCGTGAGCCGGAAAGCTTCGGCGAACTCGGCACCCGGGTGAATGCCAGCGTGCTGGCCGGCTCCAACGGGCGCTTCGACAAAGTCGTCGATGCCGCTGCCGGCGGCCCGTTGGGCTACGTGCGGGTAATCGGCAACACCGCGCACTCCGACGACTACCGCGACGGCAATAACGACACCGTCGCCTCGCGCTATGACAAGTGGAACGGCGACGTGGCACTGGGCTGGACCCCGGACGCCGACACCCTGATCGAACTCACCGCCGGCAAGGGCGACGGCGAAGCACGCTACGCCGGACGCGGCATGGATGGCTCGCAGTTCCTGCGCGAAAGCCTCGGCCTGCGTTTCGAGAAATCCAACATCACCGACGTGCTGGAGAAGCTCGAAGCCCAGGTCTACTACAACTACGCCGACCACGTGATGGACAACTACACCCTGCGCACGCCGTCCGGCACCGGGATGATGGCCGGTCCCATGGCGTCCAACGTCGACCGCCGCACCCTCGGCGCGCGAATCAAGGCCACCTGGCGCTGGGCCGATATCCAGCTGATCACCGGCCTCGATGCGCAGACCAACGAACACCGCCAGCGCAGCGGCATGGGCATCGATACCTACAAGGATCAGCCGTACACCAAGGACGCTGACTTCCATAACTACGGCGTGTTCAGCGAAATGACCTGGTACGCCGCCGACCGCGACCGGCTGGTCACCGGTGCCCGGGTCGACCGCGCCTCGGCCAGGGATTTCCGGCAGACCACCGGTTCGGGAATGATGTCCCGGCCGAACCCGACCGCCGGCGATACCCGCGCCGACACCCTGCCGAGCGGCTTCGTGCGTTACGAGCATGACCTGGCCGACAGCCCGACCACGCTCTACGCCGGCCTCGGCCACACGCAGCGGTTTCCGGATTACTGGGAGCTGTTTTCGCCCAAGTCCGGCCCGGCAGGTTCGGTCAATGCGTTCGATTCGATCAAACCGGAAAAGACCACCCAACTCGATTTCGGCGTGAACTACAAGGACGCCGACCTCGAAGCCTGGGCCTCCGGCTACATCGGTGTCGTGCGCGACTACATCCTGTTCGACTACACCCCGACGATGATGGGCATGAGCACCTCCCGCGCCGAGAACATCGACGCGCGGATCATGGGCGGTGAACTCGGTGCCGCTTACAAACTCACCGATAACTGGAAAGCCGATGCGACCCTGGCCTACGCCTGGGGCAAGAACAGCAGCGACGGTAAGGCCCTGCCGCAGATGCCGCCGCTGGATGCACGTTTCGGCCTCACCTACAGCGAAGACAACTGGAGCGCCGGCGCCCTGTGGAGGGTGGTTGCCGCGCAAAACCGGATCGACCAGAACAAGGGCAACGTGGTCGGCAAGGATTACGACAAGAGTTCGGGCTTCGGCGTGTTCTCGCTCAACGGTGCCTACCGGATCAACAAGAACTGGAAGGTCAGTACCGGCGTCGACAACCTGTTCGGCAAGGCTTACGCCGAACACCTCAATCTGGCAGGCAACGCCGGGTTCGGCTACCCGGCCAACGACCCGCAAGCCATCAACGAGCCGGGGCGCACGCTCTGGACCAAGGTGGACATGAGTTTCTAACCCTCAAGGGCACTCGCTCCCCTTGAGGGAGCGAGTGACAACAGACAACTAGAAGATCCAAGCCAAGCGGAGCACTCGTGATGAAACAGCCCAAACCGAATTTCTACAACCTGGCCTGGCGTTGGCATTTCTATGCCGGATTGTTCGTCGCGCCATTCATGGTGATGCTGGCCCTGACCGGCATCATTTACCTGTTCAAACCGCAGCTCGATTCGCTGATGTACAGCAGCCTGCTGAACGTCCCGGCCGGGCATCACACCGTACCGGCCGATGACCTGCTGCAAAAGGTCAAAAGCGCTTATCCACGAGGTCAGGTCACCCAGTACCTGCCACCCGCGAACGCCGAGCGCAGCGCGCAATTCGTGGTGAAGAACGCCGGCCATGAGCTGAACGTGTTCGTCGACCCGTACCACGGCGACATCCTCGGCGAGCAGGATGCCAAGCAGAACCTGCAAGCGCTCGCCCGGGCGATCCACGGCGAATTGATGATCGGCACCGTCGGTGACCGACTGATCGAACTGGCTGCCGGCTGGGGCGTGGTGCTGGTGGTGTCCGGGGTTTTCCTGTGGTGGCCGCGCGGTCAGGCGGCCGGAATACTGTGGCCACGGCTGAACAGTCGCGGTCGTGTGCTGTGGCGTGACCTGCATGCCGTCACCGGATTCTGGGGCGCTGCGTTGCTGCTGGTGATGCTGCTCAGCGGCATGACCTGGACCGGCTTCTGGGGCAAACAATACGCCCAGGTGTGGAACGTGTTCCCGGCGGCGATGTGGAATAACGTGCCGACCTCCGACGTCGAGGCCGGCAGCCTCAACAACGCCGCCCGCCAGACCGTACCGTGGGCAATGGAAAACACGCCAATGCCGATGTCCGGCGACCACGCTGAACACATGGCCCACGGCGGCATGCAACACGGCCCCGCCGCGCCGATCATCAGCCTGCAGGATGTGCAGAACATCGCCGTCGAGCGCAAGGTCGAGCCGGGCTACAGCATCACCCTGCCGACCACCGCCACCGGCGTGTTCACCATCGCGGTGTTCGCCGACGACCCGCGCAACGACGCCACGCTGCATGTCGATCAGTACACCGGCAAGGTGTTGGCCGATGTGCGATTCGAGCACTACGGCGCCGTGGCCCGGGCCACGGAAATCGGCGTGATGCTCCACGAAGGCAAGATGTTCGGCACCTTCAACCAGATCGTCGTGCTGCTGATCTGCCTGATGATCCTGCTCAGCGCCGCCAGCGGCGTGGTGATCTGGTGGAAGCGTCGCCCACAGGGCAAGTTCGGCGTACCGCCGCTGCGCCACGATCTGCCGAAGTGGAAAACCGGGGTGGCGATCATGCTGGTGCTGGCGGTGGTGTTTCCGCTGGTGGGCGCTTCGCTGGTGGTGTGGTTGCTGGATCGGCTGCTGTTGTCGCGTCTGGGCCGGCAAACTGAATCTGCCTCAACTTCATCATGAAACAGGCGAGATGCGCGACCTAGACAGATCTTTAAACTGCCGGGGCTTAAACTCCGGCAATTTTTAGTGTTACTGTATAACACTAATTGCTGCTCTGCCCGCAGCCATGCATGGTCATGAGCCTGCGGGCTTTTAATTTGAAGAAGTGACCCACCGCCCCGATGAACAAGTACCTCTTGTCCAGCCTCTGCCTGTTCGCCCTGAACAACAGCGCTCATGCCGACAGCGCGCCGCTGACGTTGCCCACCGGCACCATCACCGCCCTGGCCAATGACGACCAGACCGTCAGCCTGACCACGCCGACCAGCGCCGGCTCGCGCCTGAACCTCAGTGCGATGGAAACCCCGGCCAGCGTCGAAAGCCTGAGCGGCGAGCAAGTCCGCGCCCGTGGCGACCACAGCGTGCAAGACGCAGTGTCGCGCAGCACCGGCATCAGCCGCACCGGTACGCCGGGCGATGGCGGCACTTCGTTGCAGGCCAGGGGCTTTACCGGGCAGAGTTCGGTAATGCAGTTGTATGACGGCAACCGCATGTACACCGGCATGGGCACCGTGACGTTCCCGGTCGACACCTGGTCGGTGGAGCGCGTCGACGTGCTGCGCGGTCCGGCCTCGGTGCTGTATGGCGAAGGCGCGACCGGTGCGGTGGTCAACGTGATCCCGAAGAAGCCGTTCGAAGGCGAAATCGAAAACCATGTGCGTGTCGGCTACGGCTCGTTCGACCGCCAGCAGCAGGCGTTCGACAGCGGCGGCTCGCTGACCGACACCCTGAGCTATCGCCTCAACCTCAATCGCCTGCGCAGCAACGGCTGGGTCGATCGCGGAGACTCGTCCAGCGATTTCATCAGCGCCGCCCTGCGCTGGCAGGCCACGGACGACCTGACCTTCACCCTCGCCCACGATTACGGCGACCAGCGCCCGCAGAACTACTTCGGCACGCCGCTGATCTACGGCCAGTTGAAAGACAGCCTGCGCAACAAGAACTACAACGTGCGCGACGACAAGCAACACTACAACGATCAATGGACGCGCCTGACCACGGACTGGCAGATCAACGATGCGGTCAGCGCCAGCAACGAGCTGTATTACCTCAAGGCCCAGCGCCGCTGGCAGAACGCCGAGAACTACAACTTCGACGCCGACAGCCAACAGCTCAGCCGCAGCGGCTACTTCGGCATCGGCCACAAGCAGGAACAGGTCGGCGACCGTCAGACCTTCACCTTCAAGCACTCGCTGTTCGGCCTCGACAGCCAGACCGTGACCGGCGTTGATTACAACCGCATCCGTTTTCAGCTCAACAGCAACTCGCCGTTCAACGACGTGCTGCCGAACGGCCAGCCACTGGATCTGTACCACCCGCAAACCGGTTATTTCGAGAGTGCCAACCCGTATCGCGACCAGTTCGACAGCACCACAAAGCAGATGTCGGTGTTCGCCGAAAACCGCACGCAACTGAGCGAGCGCTGGTCGCTGGTGACCGGTGTGCGCCGCGACTATGTGCACGTGGATCGCACCAATCTGGTCGACGGCAGCCAGAGCGACAAGACCCTGACCGGCAACAACTGGAAGGCCGGCCTGGTGTTCGCGCTGACCCAAGACACTTCGTTCTACGGCCAGGTCGCCACCAGCACCGATGGCATCGGCGGGCTGATTTCCCTGAGCCCGAGCCAGCAGCAATATGACCTGTCCACCGCGCGGCAAACCGAGATCGGCCTGAAGCAGCTGTTCTGGGATCAGCGCGGCGAGTTCACCCTGGCGGCGTATCGCATCGTGAAGAAGAAGCTGCTGACCGACGATCCGGGCAACCCGACGCTCAAGCAGCAGGTCGGCCAACAATCGTCGAACGGCCTGGAAGCCAGCCTCGATCTACAACTGCCGAACGCCTGGCAACTGCAAGCCAACGCCGCCATCGTCAAAGCCAAGTACGACGATTTCGAGGAGGTGGTCGGTGGCGTACCGGTTTCGCGCAATGGAAATCGCCCGGTGGACGTGCCACGCCGCACCGCGAATTTGTGGCTGAGCAAAGCCATTACGGATGACGTGAAAGCCGGTGCCGGCATGCGTTATGTCGATGCACGTTATGCCGACATGGCCAACCGCAACGAGCTGCCGAGCTACACCGTGGTCGATGCGACGCTGTCGTGGAAAGCCCTGCGCAACACCACGCTGGGTCTGCAGGTGAACAATCTGTTTGACCGGACGTATGCGCAAAGCCAATACAATGAGGGCCAGCAGTGGATTCTGGGTGAGCCTCGTTCGTTCTTTGTCACGGCTGACTACACCTTCTAGAACAGGAACGAAATGACCTCACTGACCCTCACCGATCTCGCCTGGACACCCCTGGGCCACGGCCACTGCCATCACCAGTTCCAGCTGCGTGACGCCTCGTTGCAAGTGGCCGCCGGTGAGTTCGTCGGGCTCATCGGGCCCAATGGCAGCGGCAAGACCAGCCTGTTGCGCTGCGCCTACCGCTTCAGTCAGCCGGAGCACGGTGAGGTCAGACTCGAGCACCACAACGTCTGGAAGCAATCCTCACGCTGGTGCGCGCAACGCATCGCCGTGGTCCTGCAGGAATTCCCCGACGCCTTCGGCCTGACCGTCGAAGAAGTGGTCGCCATGGGCCGCACGCCGCACAAGGGCTTGTTCGACGGCGACACGCTGGAAGACCGCCAGCTTGCCACCCAGGCTCTCAAATCCGTGGGCCTCGACGGCTTCGAAGACCACGCGTTCGCCACCCTGTCCGGCGGTGAAAAACAGCGGGTGATCCTGGCCCGCGCCCTGACCCAGCAACCGCAACTGCTGATCCTCGACGAGCCGACCAACCACCTCGACCCGCGTTATCAACTGGAACTGCTGCAACTGGTCAAGCGTTTGCAGATCGGCACGCTGGCGAGCATCCACGACCTGAACCTGGCCGCCGCATTCTGCGATCGCTTGTACGTGATCAATCACGGACAAATCGTCGCCAGCGGCACCCCGCAAGAAGTGCTCACTGTTGAATTGCTGCGCGACGTGTTCGGCGTCGAAGCATTGATCGATCCACACCCCCTCCACGGCTACCCGCGAATCACCTGGATTACCCGACCATGACTGTGCGCTACCTGCTTTGCCTTGCTCTGCTGCTGGGCACCACCCATGCCTTCGCCGAGGCCACCCAGTACCCGCTGACGATCCACAGCTGCAACCGCGAAGTGACCTTCAAGGAAGCGCCGAAACACGCGGTCAGCCACGACATCAACATGACCCAGATGATGCTCGCCCTCGGCCTCAAGTCGAAGATGGCCGGCTACAGCGGCGTCAGTGGCTGGAAATCGGTGACGCCGGAAATGCAGAGCCTGCTCGATGGATTGCCGGAACTGGCAGCCAAATACCCGTCGGTGGAAACGTTGCTCAACGCCAATGTCGATTTCTTCTTCGCCGGCTGGGATTACGGCATGCGCGTCGGTGGCGATCTCACTCCGCAAACCCTGCAACCGCTGGGCATCAATGTCTATGAACTGACCGAATCCTGCGCCTTCGTGATGAAGCGCCCGGCCGCCACGCTGGACGACACCTACAACGACCTGCGCAACCTCGGAAAGATCTTCGACGTGCAGGACCGTGCCAATGCATTGATCGCCGACATGCAAAGCCAGGTCGCGGAAATCCGCAAAGACCTGCCCGCCGAAAAACCGCGAGTGTTCCTGTACGACAGCGGCGAAGACCGCGCCATGACCTCCGGCCGCCTCGGCATGCCGCAGGCGCTGATCGACGCCGCCGGCGGGCGCAACGTTCTCGATGACGTCGAAGCGAGCTGGACCCGGGTCAACTGGGAAACCGTGGTCGAGCGCAATCCGCAGGTGATCGTGATCGTCGACTACAGCGAAATCACCGCCGAGCAGAAGATTGAATTTCTGCTGAAGAACAAGGCGCTGCAATCGGTGGACGCGATCAAGAACCAGCGTTTCATCGTCATCCCTTACGTGCAGGCCACGCCGGGGATCGACAACGTGCTGGCGGTTGAAACTCTGGCCAAAGGGTTCCACGGCGAATGATCAATCGTCGTTACGCCTGGCTGCTGATCGCCCTCGGCGCGGTGCTGCTGGTGTCGTGCGTGGTGTCGCTGGGCTTCGGCCCGGCGCGGGTGCCGGTGGACGTGGTGTGGCGGATTTTGCTGCACAAACTGTTCGGCCTCGGCGCGCCGGACTGGAGCGCCGGCCAGGAGCACATCGTCTGGCTGATCCGCGTGCCGCGCATGTTGCTCGGTGCGCTGGTCGGCGCCGGGCTGGCGTTGATCGGCGCGGTGCTGCAAGCGGTGACGCGCAATCCGCTGGCCGATCCGCACCTGCTCGGCGTCACTTCCGGCGCCACCCTCGGTGCAGTGATCGTGGTGCTGCACATCGGTGAAATTGTCGGTCTGCTGACCTTGCCGATTGCCGCGTTCATCGGCGCGTTGTTGAGCATGTTTTTGGTGCTGGGCATCGCCAACCGTCAGGGTCGGCTGGACAGTGATCGTCTGCTGCTATGCGGCGTGGCAGTGTCGTTCGTGATGATGGCGGTCGCCAACCTGCTGCTGTTCATGGGCGATCACCGGGCGAGCTCGGCGGTGATGTTCTGGATGCTCGGCGGCCTCGGTCTGGCGCGTTGGGAGTTGTTGGCGGTGCCGGCGTTCAGCGTCTTGCTCGGGTTGATTTTGCTGCTGGGCATGGCCCGCCCATTGAACGCCTTGATGGCCGGCGAACAGACCGCCGTCACCCTCGGCCTGAACGCCCGGGCGGTGCGTCTGCGGGTGTTCGTGATTGCTTCGCTGATGACCGGGGTGCTGGTGTCGATCAGCGGCTCCATCGGGTTTGTCGGGCTGATGGTGCCGCACATTGCCCGGCGTCTGATCGGTGCAGAACATCGGCGTCTGCTGCCGGTGTGCGTGTTGCTCGGCAGCGTGTTTCTGGTGTGGGTCGATGTCGCCGCACGCACGCTGATCGCTCCCGAAGACCTGCCCATCGGCGTCGCCACTGCGGCCCTCGGCGGGCTGTTTTTCATCGGCCTGATGCGCCGCCGCTGACTCTCGGGGGCGCGCCCCAATCTGGCGCACCCCGCTGCACCCTTGCCCGCAACACGTCCCTTCATGGTGCGCCGGATCTGCGCGCAACCGCTCTAAACCGACATTTCCCTGCCCGATCCCGACCGGGCACAGCCCTTGCAAAACAGCCTTCAGTCGTTCGCATCTGCCAACCATAAAAAACTTTAACGTTCGTGGAGATCGCACAATGAAGCGTCGCAGTTTGATCAAGGCTTTCACACTCACGGCATCCATTGCCGCGATGGGCATGACCTGGACGGTACAGGCCGCCGAGACCATCAAGGTCGGGATTCTGCATTCGTTGTCCGGCACCATGGCGATCTCCGAAACATCGCTCAAGGACATGGCGTTGATGACCATCGACGAGATCAACGCCAAGGGCGGGGTGAACGGCAAGATGCTCGAACCGGTGGTGGTCGACCCGGCGTCGAACTGGCCGCTGTTCGCGGAGAAGGGCCGGCAACTGCTGACGCAGGACAAGGTGGCGGTGGTGTTCGGTTGCTGGACCTCGGTGTCGCGCAAATCGGTGCTGCCGGTGTTCGAAGAACTCAACGGTCTGCTGTTCTACCCGGTGCAATATGAAGGCGAAGAGATGTCGCCGAACGTGTTCTACACCGGCGCCGCGCCGAACCAGCAGGCGATCCCGGCGGTTGAGTACCTGATGAGCGAAGAAGGTGGCGGCGCCAAGCGCTACTTCCTGCTCGGCACCGACTACGTCTACCCGCGCACCACCAACAAGATCCTGCGTTCGTTCCTGCACTCCAAAGGCGTAGCGGACAAGGACATCGAAGAGGTCTACACCCCGTTCGGCCACAGCGACTATCAAACCATCGTCGCCAACATCAAAAAATTCTCGGCCGGCGGCAAGACCGCTGTGATCTCCACCGTGAATGGCGACTCCAACGTGCCGTTCTACAAAGAGCTGGCCAACCAGGGCCTGAAAGCGACCGACGTACCGGTGGTGGCGTTCTCGGTGGGCGAAGAAGAACTGCGCGGCATCGACACCAAACCGCTGGTTGGCAACCTTGCGGCGTGGAACTACTTCGAGTCGGTGGAGAACCCGGTGAACAAGAAGTTCGTCGATGACTGGAAAGCCTACGCGAAGAAACACAACCTGCCGGGCGCCGACAAAGCCGTGACCAACGACCCGATGGAAGCCACTTACGTCGGTATCCACATGTGGGCGCAAGCCGTGGAGAAAGCCAAGTCCACCGACGTCGACAAGGTCCGCGAAGCCCTCGCCGGCCAGACTTTCGCTGCGCCGTCCGGCTATACCCTGACCATGGACAAGACCAATCACCACCTGCACAAACCGGTGATGATCGGCGAGATCCAGGCCGACGGTCAGTTCAACGTGGTATGGCAGACCGAAGGGCCGATTCGGGCGCAGCCTTGGAGCCCGTTCATTCCGGGTAACGACAAGAAGCCGGAGTATGCGGTGAAGAGCAACTGAGCCGTTGGATGCCCGCCTCGATACTTGAGGCGGGTACAAACCCCTGTGGGAACGACGGTTCGACGCTTCGACTTGCTCGCGAAGAGGCCCTGACAGTCGACATCGATGGTGAATGTCAGACCGTTTTCGCGAGCAAGCTCGCTCCCACAATGTCCGCGTCAAGGCGACTGACTATGCCCACTGCCCTATACCGTTTCCTCCTGGCCCTCGCACTTTTGCTACCGATGGTCACCCACGCCAGCGACGCCGAAGACTTCGTCGCCGCCAACCCGACGCAACAGGCAAAACTGCTGGAAGCCTGGGCCGCGCAGCCCGACCCGGCCCGTGTCGAACTGATCAACGCCCTGCAACAAGGCGAACTGACCGTCGACGGCCAACCCAAGACTCTGCGCCTGAACAACCGCCTGCGAGGTCTGATCGACACCGCACTGGCCAGCCACCAATTGCTCGCCGCCGACGCCAAAACCCGTCTGACCGCCGCGCAGCAATTGCAGAAAAGCGCCAAACCGGCGCAGCTGAAATTCCTCGACCGGCAACTGGCTGGCGAAAAAGATGAAAGCGTCCACGCCGCCCTGAGCCTGGCGCTGGCCAATCTGCAACTGGTCGACACTGACCCGGCGGTGCGTCTCGCGGCCGTGCGTCTGCTCGGTGAAACCGGCGACCCGCTGGCCCGCACTCGCCTCGAAGGCCTGCTCGAACCCGGCGTCGAAACCGATGCCAATGTGCGCACCGCCGCCGAAACCAGCCTCGCTCAGGTCAAACGCAAACTGCTGATCGGCGAACTGCTCGGTCAGGCCTTCAGCGGCATGTCCCTCGGTTCGATTCTGTTGCTTGCCGCACTGGGCCTGGCGATCACCTTCGGTCTGCTGGGTGTGATCAACATGGCCCACGGCGAGATGCTGATGCTCGGTGCCTACTCCACTTATGTCGTGCAGTTGATGTTCCAGCGCTACGCACCGCAGGCCATCGAGTTCTATCCGTTGATTGCGCTGCCGGTGGCGTTCTTCGTCACCGCGGCCATCGGCATGGCCCTGGAGCGCACGGTGATTCGTCACCTCTACGGTCGCCCGCTGGAAACCCTGCTCGCGACCTGGGGCATCAGCCTGATGCTGATTCAACTGGTGCGTCTGGTGTTCGGCGCGCAGAACGTTGAAGTGGCGAACCCGGCGTGGCTGTCCGGCGGGATTCAGGTGTTGCCGAATCTGGTGCTGCCGTACAACCGCATCGTGATCATCGCCTTCGCACTGTTTGTGGTGGTGCTGACCTGGTTGCTGCTGAACAAGACCCGCCTCGGTCTGAACGTGCGCGCCGTCACCCAGAACCGCAACATGGCCGCCTGCTGCGGCGTGCCCACCGGGCGCGTCGACATGCTCGCCTTCGGCCTCGGCTCGGGCATCGCCGGGCTTGGTGGCGTGGCGCTGAGCCAGATCGGCAACGTCGGCCCGGACCTCGGCCAGAGCTACATCATCGACTCGTTCCTGGTGGTGGTGCTCGGTGGCGTCGGGCAACTGGCCGGCAGCGTGTTCGCCGCATTCGGCCTGGGCATCGCCAACAAGATTCTCGAGCCGCAGATCGGTGCGGTACTCGGCAAGATCCTGATCCTCGCGCTGATCATTCTGTTCATCCAGAAACGTCCGCAAGGCCTCTTCGCACTGAAAGGACGGGTGATCGACTGATGAATCAGCCATTGATGCTTACGGCCACGCAAAAGGCCGGACCCAAAGTAACCCTCGCTGTCGGTGCCGTTGTTCTCGCGCTACTGATCGCCCTGCCGCTGCTGTCGCTGTTGCCTTCGGACAGCGCGCTGCACGTTTCGGCCTACACCCTGACGCTGGTCGGCAAGATTCTCTGCTACGCCATCGTCGCCCTGGCGCTGGATCTGGTCTGGGGTTACGCCGGTTTGCTGTCGCTGGGTCACGGTCTGTTCTTCGCCCTCGGCGGTTGTGCGATGGGCATGTACCTGATGCGCCAGGCCGCCGGTGATGGCTTGCCGGCGTTCATGACGTTCCTGTCGTGGACCGAGTTGCCGTGGTACTGGAGCGGCACCGGCAACTTCCTCTGGGCCATGTGCCTAGTGGTGCTGGCGCCGGGATTGCTGGCGCTGGTGTTCGGTTTCTTCGCCTTCCGCTCGCGGATCAAGGGCGTGTATTTCTCGATCATGACCCAGGCCCTGACCTTCGCCGGGATGCTGCTGTTCTTCCGCAACGAGACCGGTTTTGGCGGCAACAACGGCTTCACCAATTTCCGCACGATCCTCGGTTTCGGCATCACCGAACCCGGCACCCGTGCGGTGCTGTTTCTGACGACGGTTCTGCTGCTGGTGGCGAGTCTGTTCATCGGCTGGCGGCTGGCCCGCAGCAAGTTCGGTCGGGTGCTGACCGCGCTGCGCGATGCGGAAAACAGGTTGATGTTCTGCGGCTACGACCCGCGCGGCTTCAAGTTGTTCGTCTGGGTGTTGAGCGCGGTGTTGTGTGGTCTGGCCGGTGCGCTGTACGTGCCGCAAGTGGGGATCATCAACCCGAGTGAAATGTCGCCGACCAACTCGATCGAAGCCGCCGTCTGGGTAGCCCTTGGCGGGCGCGGCACGCTGATCGGCCCGCTGCTCGGCGCCGGCGTGGTCAACGGCATGAAGAGCTGGTTCACCGTGGCGTTCCCCGAATACTGGCTGTTCTTCCTCGGCGCGCTGTTCATCGTCGTGACGTTGTACCTGCCCAAAGGCGTGATCGGTCTGCTGAAGAAACGAGGTGAATCATGAGAGTCACGGCGAGTGCTGAATTCATGCTGGAACCGGCCTTCTTCCCGCCGCTGGAACCGAACAGGGACGCCGGCACCAGCCGTGATGCCCTCGGCCTCGGCCAGCGCGTCGGGCCTGGGCTGAACACCCGTCACGGCACGATCCTGACCCTGGAAGACATCAGCGTCAGCTTCGACGGCTTCCGGGCGCTGAACGCTCTGAACCTGTACATCGGCGTCGGTGAACTGCGCTGCATCATCGGCCCCAACGGCGCGGGCAAGACCACGCTGATGGACGTGATCACCGGCAAGACCCGCCCCAGTCACGGCAAGGCGTGGTTCGGCGAAACCCTCGACCTGACGCAGATGAGCGAAGTGCAGATCGCCCAGGCCGGCATCGGGCGCAAGTTCCAGAAACCGACGGTGTTCGAAGCGCTGAGCGTGTTCGAGAACCTGGAGCTGGCGCAGAAAACCGACAAGTCGGTGTGGGCCAGCCTGCGGGCGAAGTTGAGCGGCGAACAGAAAGACCGGATCAGCGAAGTGCTCGACACCATTCGCCTGACCACCTCGGTCAATCGTCCGGCGGGGCTGCTGTCCCACGGGCAGAAACAGTTTCTGGAAATCGGCATGCTGCTGATGCAGGACCCGCAATTGCTGCTGCTCGACGAACCGGTGGCCGGCATGACCGACGCCGAAACCGAATTCACCGCCGAGCTGTTCAAGTCGCTCGCGGGCAAGCATTCGCTGATGGTGGTGGAACACGACATGGGCTTCGTCGGCTCGATTGCCGACCACGTCACCGTGTTGCATCAGGGCAGCGTGCTGGCCGAAGGCTCGCTGGAACAGGTGCAGGCCGATGAGCGAGTTATTGAAGTCTATTTAGGAAGGTGAATCGGCCAGCTTCAAGCCGCAAGTTTCAAGCGGCAAGCCAAAAACAAAGCCATACACCCTCCCGCTTCAACTTGCAGCTTGAAGCTTGTCGCTTGAAGCCCAACTAACGGAGTTCCAATGCTACAGGTCCAAAAACTTCATCAGTACTACGGCGGTAGCCACATCCTGCGCGGTCTGAGCTTTGACGTGAAGGTCGGCGAAGTGACCTGCCTGCTCGGCCGCAACGGCGTGGGCAAGACCACGCTGCTCAAATGCCTGATGGGCCTGCTGCCGGCCAAGGAAGGTGCGGTGAACTGGGAAGGCCAACCGATCACCACGTTCAAGCCGCATCAACGGGTGCACGCCGGGATCGCCTATGTGCCCCAGGGCCGGGAGATCTTCGGCCGGCTGACCGTGGAAGAAAACCTGCTGATGGGCCTGTCGCGCTTCCCCGGCAGCGAAGCCAAAGAGGTTCCGGCGTTCATCTACGAACTGTTCCCGGTGCTGCTGCAAATGAAACAGCGGCGCGGCGGCGACCTGTCCGGCGGTCAGCAACAACAGCTCGCCATCGGCCGCGCACTGGCCAGCCGTCCGCGCCTGCTGATCCTCGACGAACCCACCGAAGGCATCCAGCCGTCGGTGATCAAGGAAATCGGCGCAGTGATCAAGAAGCTCGCGGCCCGGGGCGACATGGCGATTCTGCTGGTGGAACAGTTCTACGATTTCGCCGCCGAACTGGCCGATCAGTACCTGGTGATGTCCCGGGGCGAGATCGTGCAGCAGGGCCGTGGAGAAAATATGGAAAGTGAGGGTGTGCGCGGGCTGGTTACGATCTAACCTGTAGCGTCCTAACGATAATCAGAAAACATGAACTTACCTTTAGCGACTGCCCTGTTTACCCCGAGCTGGCACGCCGAGCTGGAGCTGGCCTATGCCCGCTTCGGCGATTGCACGCGCCCTGTCCGTCGCCGGCACCTCGGCCCGCTGCGGGTGCAAAAGCATCTGTACGCCGAAGGGCCCGAGGTCTGCCAGCACATCATCGTCCACCCGCCGGGCGGCATTGCCGGCGGTGACCGGTTGAACATCAGCGCCCGCGTCGAACCGGGCGCCTGGGCACAGATCACCAGCCCCGGCGCGGCCAAGTGGTATCGCGCGGCGGGCCCCGCTTATCAGTCGCTGGATCTGCACGTCGCTGACGGCGCAACACTGGAATGGCTGCCCCAGGAAACCATCGTCTACAGCGCCGCCCAGGCGGAACTCTCGACCTCGATCGAGCTTGAAGGCGATGCGCGGCTGTTCTACTGGGACGTGGTGGCCCTCGGGCGCCCGGCCAGTGGCGAGCGTTTCGACCTCGGGCATTTCCAGGCCCATCTGGATATTCGCCGGGATGGCAGGTTGCTCTGGCATGAACGCCAGCGCATCGTCGGCAACGATGGTTTGCTTGATTCGCCGATCGGACTGGACAGCCATCCGGTGTTTGCGACGTTGCTGGTGACCGGCGAAATCGATGCCGAACTGCTGGAGCGCTGCCGCTCGCTGGGGCATGAAGTGCGCGGGGATCTGACGCAATTGCCGGGGTTGCTGGTTGCGCGTTGTCTGGCCAGTGAAGCGTTGCTGGCGCGGGCCTGGCTGATCGAACTCTGGCGATTGCTCAGGCCTGCGCTGCTTGGCCGTGAAGCCCTGCCTCCCCGAATCTGGAACACCTGATTTTCTACAACTGCCGACAATGGATTTCAAACGATGGACCTGACCCCACGCGAAAAAGACAAGCTGCTGATCTTCACCGCCGGCCTCGTGGCCGAGCGGCGACTGGCCCGCGGCGTGAAACTCAACTACCCGGAAGCCATGGCCTACATCTCCGCGGCGCTGCTCGAAGGCGCCCGGGACGGCCAGACCGTGGCCGAGCTGATGCATTACGGCACCACCCTGCTGACCCGCGATCAAGTGATGGAAGGCATCCCGGAAATGATCCCGGAGATCCAGGTCGAAGCGACGTTTCCCGACGGCACCAAACTGGTCACCGTCCACCAACCGATCGTCTGAGGCCGCGCCATGACTTACACCATCCGCGATGCCCTGCACGCCGACCTGCCGGCGATCCGCGACATCTACAACGACGCCGTGCTCAACACCACGGCGATCTGGAATGAATCCGCCGTCGATCTGGGCAACCGTCAGGCGTGGTTCAGCGCCCGCCAGGCCCAGGGTTATCCGATCCTGGTGATCGTCGACGCCGACAACACCACCCTCGGCTACGCTTCGTTCGGTGACTGGCGGCCGTTCGACGGTTTCCGTCACACCGTCGAGCATTCGGTCTACGTGCGCAGCGACCAGCGCGGTAACGGCCTCGGCCCGCAATTGATGACCGCGCTGATCGAACGCGCGAAAACCTGTGGCAAGCACGTCATGGTCGCCGCCATCGAAAGCGGCAACGCAGCGTCGATCCGCCTGCACGAGCGCGCCGGTTTCATCACCACCGGACAGATGCCGCAAGTCGGCACCAAGTTCGGCCGCTGGCTCGACCTGACGTTCATGCAACTGACCCTCAATCCTGGCGCGGAGCCGCCGCCCGCCAACAAGGAGTGACACCGATGAACCCCGCCCAACTGCGACGCGTCAATGCCGAAAGTTTTGCCCACTATCGTCAGGGCCTGATCGAGCTGCTGCTGGACGCTGTGGGTTATGGCGCAAGCGTCGGCTTCATGGCTGATCTGGATGCCACCCAGGCCCGCGCCTATTTCGATGAAGTGCAGGACAACCTGAACAAGGGCAACGTCTTGCTGTGGGTGGTGGTCAAGGACGAACAGGTGCAGGCCAGCGTGCAACTGGGCCTGTGCCAGAAGGCCAACGGCCTGAACCGCGCAGAAGTGCAGAAACTGCTGGTGCGCGAACAGGCCCGCCGGCGCGGCCTCGGCCAGCAGTTGATGGAAGCGCTGGAACTGACGGCCCGCCAGTACAAACGCGGCATGCTCTACCTCGACACCGAGGCCGGCTCCCCCGCCGAAGATTTCTACAAGGCCCTGGGTTACACCCGCGCCGGGGAAATCCCCGATTACGCCTGCGACCCGAACGGCACCTATCGCCCGACGGCCCTCTATTACAAAGTCCTGCAAGGAGCGAACTGATGATTCCCGGCGAATACCGGATCCAGCCCGGCGATATCGAACTCAACGTCGGTCGCCGCACGATCAGCCTGAAAGTGGCGAACAGCGGCGACCGGCCGATCCAGGTCGGCTCGCACTACCACTTCTTCGAAACCAACGACGCCCTGACCTTCGACCGCGCCGCCAGCCGTGGCATGCGCCTGAACATCCCGGCAGGCACCGCCGTGCGCTTCGAGCCGGGCCAGAGCCGCGAGGTGGAACTGGTGGATTACGCCGGGCATCGCCGGGTGTTCGGGTTTGCCGGGCGGGTCATGGGTGACCTCTGAATTTTGCAGTGCCCCCATCGCGAGCAGGCTCGCTCCCACATTAAACCGAGTTCCTCCAGCTGGAATCCGATCCCCTGTGGGAGCGAGCCTGCTCGCGAAAGTGAGCGCAGCGAACGATCTCAAAACCAATTGAATTCCAAGGCGAACACATGAAGATCTCGCGTCAAGCCTACGCCGACATGTTCGGCCCCACCGTCGGCGACAAGGTGCGCCTGGCCGACACCGAGCTGTGGATCGAAGTCGAACAGGACTTCACCACCTACGGCGAAGAAGTGAAATTCGGCGGCGGCAAAGTGATCCGTGACGGCCAGGGCCAGAGCCAGCTGCTGGCCGCCGAAGTGGTCGACACGCTGATCACCAACGCGCTGATCATCGACCACTGGGGCATCGTCAAGGCCGACGTCGGTCTCAAGGACGGGCGCATCGCCGCCATCGGCAAGGCCGGCAACCCGGACGTGCAGCCCGGCGTGACCATTGCCATCGGCGCCAGTACCGAAGTGATCGCCGGCGAAGGCATGATCCTCACCGCCGGCGGCATCGACACCCACATCCACTTCATCTGCCCGCAACAGATCGAAGAAGCGCTGATGAGCGGCGTCACCACCATGATCGGCGGCGGCACCGGGCCGGCCACCGGCACCAACGCAACGACCTGCACTTCCGGGCCATGGCACCTGGCGCGGATGCTCCAGGCGGCGGATGCGTTCCCGATGAACATCGGCCTCACCGGCAAGGGCAACGCCAGCCTGCCGGAGCCATTGATCGAACAGGTCAAGGCCGGCGCCATTGGCCTCAAGCTGCACGAAGACTGGGGCACCACCCCGGCGAGCATCGACAACTGCCTGAGCGTCGCTGACCAGTACGACGTGCAGGTGGCGATCCACACCGACACCCTCAACGAATCCGGTTTCGTCGAAACCACCCTCGGTGCGTTCAAGGGTCGCACCATTCACACCTATCACACCGAAGGTGCCGGTGGCGGCCACGCGCCGGACATTATCAAGGCCTGCGGCTTCGCCAACGTGCTGCCGAGTTCGACCAACCCGACCCGGCCGTTCACCCGCAACACCATCGACGAACACCTCGACATGCTGATGGTCTGTCACCACCTCGACCCGAGCATCGCCGAAGACGTGGCGTTCGCCGAGAGCCGCATCCGCCGCGAAACCATTGCCGCCGAAGACATCCTCCACGACCTCGGCGCATTCTCGATGATCAGCTCCGACAGCCAGGCCATGGGCCGCGTCGGCGAAGTCATCACGCGCACCTGGCAGACCGCCGACAAGATGAAAAAGCAGCGCGGCCCGCTGCCTCAGGACGGCGCAGGCAACGACAACTTCCGCGCCAAACGCTACATCGCCAAGTACACGATCAACCCGGCGATCACCCATGGCATCAGCCATGAAGTGGGTTCGGTGGAAGTCGGCAAATGGGCGGATCTGGTGCTCTGGCGCCCGGCGTTCTTCGGCGTGAAACCGACGCTGATCCTCAAGGGCGGCGCCATTGCCGCAAGCCTGATGGGCGACGCCAACGCTTCGATCCCCACCCCGCAACCGGTGCACTACCGCCCGATGTTCGCCAGTTACGGTGGCTCGCTGCACGCCACCAGCCTGACCTTCATCAGCCAGGCGGCGCAGGAATCCGGGCTGCCCGAAGCCTTGGGCCTGAAGAAGAAAATCGCCGTGGTCAAAGGTTGTCGCGACGTGCAGAAAACCGACCTGATCCACAACGATTACCTGCCGCAGATCGACGTCGACCCGCAGACCTATCAGGTCAAGGCCGATGGCGTGCTGCTCTGGTGCGAACCGGCCGAGACCCTGCCGATGGCCCAGCGTTACTTTCTGTTCTGAGACAAAACCCCGGTCGTCGATGCGATCGATGCCCGGGGTTTTGGCAGTCAGCGGGTCGACGTGTCCATCAGGTCCCGGGAAGTACTGCCGGTTCCGATGGGCATCGATTCCCCGGTCTCCAGGTGCGACAGCTCGATCAGTTTCAGATTGCGCCCAATGCTCCGTTCGACCTCAAGCATCTGTACCGCCTCCCGATAGGCTGCGCTGCTCACGTCCTCGTGTTGATTTTCGAGCCGTTCGAGTTGTTCATCGGCATCGCGGCCGAGCGCGGCAAACGCCTCCGGATATTTCTCGTTCAGGTATTGCACCCAGTATTCGCGGCTGATCAGGTCCTCATAGAACCGCTCGCTTTTCTCTGCCTGCACCACCGCAGCACGCGCGGCTGCCAGCTCATCGCCCCTGATCGGCCGGGCGAACCGCATATGGCTGGGCTGCCCCGGGAGCTGCAAACCATCCTCCCAGCCTGAGGTCAGGCCGATTCGATATTGCAGACGCACTTCCGCCGGGTCGGCATGACGGCTCATGCTGCGGGCGGCGAGTTTTTCCACCTCGCCCAGACGGAACAGTTGCCGTGACAGGTCGAGCAAGGCGCGCCCCTTGTCTGCAAGGCCGGGCTGCAAATGGCGCAAGGCGTTGTACTCGAACACCTTGACCTCGATTTCACTGAGCGCCAGGGTTCGCCCGTCGACACAAGTGGTGTGCGTGGTGGCCATGGAAAACAGCGTTTCGCGCAACTCATGACTGCCGTCGGCCGCCTTGATGATGTCCCAGACTCGCCGCGTCAGATCGGCACGAAACACCCGGAACTCTTCGGTATCCGGCATGCGTGACAGCAGATGAAAAAACGCCGCGTTGTCGGGTTCCGCTGCCAGCCGGTTCCACATCGCTCGATGGGAAGCGACGTCCTCGTGCGCAATGTTTTCAATCCACGGGGTGACCTGTTGTTCGAGGGCGCTTTCAGTCAGCGTCGAAAGCACCTCATCCATTTCCGGCTCACTGTCCGGGACTGCACCTTCGTCATCGCTTTCGGTGGTGCTGTCCAGGTCGTCGATCATCCGGTCGATGTCGGCATAGGTCATGCCCAGTACGTCGTGACGCCCATGGGCATCGGCATACGCACGCAACCGGACAAGACTCTGCTGCGATATTTCGTAATTCTCCGAGAGATTGCTTCCAGCGATCAGTGCCGCATGAGTGCCGTCATACAGTTCGGAAGGAATCGACGCGATTTCGTTGTTGCTCAAGTCGAGCGTTTGCAGAGTCGGGGATTGCAGCGCCCCGTCCGGCCAGGTGGTGAGCAGATTGTCTTGCAGATTCAGTCGCTCGAGCCGGCCGAGACGAGTGATGTCGAACGTGCGCAGGCTGTTATGGCTCAGATCCAGCCAACGCAGTTGCTCCAGTCTCTCAAGGAGCGGATACAGAGTCGTGGATTGCACAAGGCCGGTGAACGACAGTTCAAGCCGTTCCAGTTGACGCATCTGCGCGACGGGGTCCGGAATTGCCGACAAATGGTTGCCGCTAAGACTGAGCCGACGTAATTGCGTAAAAGCCTTGAGAAAGCCGCTGGAACCATTCGTGGTGAGCTTGACCCCGGACAGATTCAGACTGCTGACCGCAGGCATTGCTTCGTCCAGCTCAGGCAGGTTGCCCACTTGCAGGCCGTCCAGGCTCAACTCGCGATCCGTCACGCCGTTCCAGTCGATCGCACCTTCGCGCCAGCATTGGATGATGCGCTGCGCGGCGAGCTGGCGGCTGCGCGACGATACGACCCAATCCATGCCACGGGTTTCATGGGTGAACAGCCAGTCGTTCAGGCGTCGGGTCAGCGACTCGAACGACTGCTCCCAATTCACGATCCGGGCGCTGATCTGCGTCTCGGCCAGCCCGGCGTCCTGCATCCGTTCGATGGCCGTCTGCGCGCGGGCAGTGTCGTAATCCGGGCGCAACCGCTGCACGCGCGCGCCCCACGTCAACGGCCCCTCGTCCACCGGCACCGGCGGGAGCGGCAGCAGGCGTCGGGCAATCACCGAGCCGCTTTCCGTGGGCGGCGTACGATGACGCGGTTCCTCCAGAGCAAAGCGTTGCAACGAACCGGCGATCAGTCCCCTGCTGTCCTCGATCCGCCGTCGGGCGACGACTAGCTCGGCCTGTGCCTGCGGGCTCAACGGAGTACCGGTCAGGCTGGTGTCGAGCAACAACCGGTCACCGGCCAGCAGTGCATCGGGCAACGTCGTCAAGCGGCTGTCACTGAGATCGAGCCAGGTCAGCTCGGGCAATGCCTCGGCACCGACCGGCCATTGATCGACGGCGGTCTTGCTCAGGTCGAGCGCCTTCAGTCGGTTCATCCCGCGCAAATCAATACGGTTGAGCGGGTTGTCATGCAGGTTCAGGGTTTCGAGCGCCGGCAGATCGCCGGGCTCCAGCGGCAATGCCGAGAGATTGCAATGGCTCAGGTCCAGGGTGTCGATGCCACGGAAAGTACGGATGAAACCACGCATGTGTTCCAGCGGAGCCTCCAGCCCTGCCAGGTGCAAACTTCGGACGTGGCTGAACCCTTCGGTGGACAAGGTCGGCAGGCTGTCCATCGGCGAACCGAGAATATCCAGCACCGAGGCATCGTTGGGCAAACTGACGTAGAGGTTGAAAAACACGCTTTCGGTACGTGCACCAAAACGCTGAAACAACCCGCCACGCCAGCTGTTCTTCAGCGCCTCGGCCACCGCCGAACGTGCGGCACCGCCATTGAACACGGTCGGTCCGGGGCCGACCCACTCCTGCAACCGGTTCAGCTCGCCGAACTGCTCCCCCAGGGTTTCGATGGCCGCAAGCCGGCTGGTCGAGTCGGTGAATTGCGCTTTGAACCCATTGCTCAAGACATCGAACAGACTGGGTTCCATGCCGACAAAACGCTTGAGTTCGCCACGACAGTAATCAGCGACCATTTCATCCAGATCGACCAGATGACGCGGCTGACTGCGGATGAATTCGTAGATCGGCTTGAATACCCGACGCGGAAACTTCGACCAGTCCAGAGACAGGCCGGACAACAGTCGCTGGTGGCCTTCATAGATTTCCACCGGCAGGCTGTTGATTGCCGTCGAGCGCAGGTTCAGGCGCTCGAGCCGGGGCAGTTCCAGCACGCCGAGCGGCCATTGGTGCATTGCCGGGCTGGCGACTTCGAGCCTGCGTAACTGCCGCATGCCACTCATATCAAGTGTCGTCGGCACCACTGGATGCATCCCGCCACCGGTACAGTGCAACTCAAACTCTTCAAGCCGGATCAATTCCCGAAGCCGCGCCGCCACTTTCGCGGTAACCGGTGTCGACAGTTTCAGGCGAGTCATGTGCCGCAGCGACCTCAGTGTCGCGAGTACCTTGTCGAACTCTGCAATGCTCGCGCTCAGCGCCAGCCTCTCGATATTGGGAAATGCGGCGAGCGTATCGGCGACCGCCGGGGCACGCAGCGTCAGTTCGCGCACATGGGAGAAATCCGCCGATAGCGACGGCAACCGGGCGCCGCTGACGATCGTGAGGCTCGCCGCCTGAGGGTCGTGTTCGGCCAAGGGCGCGTTGCGCCAACTGTCCTTGATACCTTGCACACATCGCCTGAACTCATCTTCGGCGATGTGAAAGCGCGTGTCCTGCCCGGCAAGCCATCGGTCGAGCGTCGCTTCAAGCTCCCGCCACTCGCTCATGCGGTTGTTGAGCAGATGAAAGATCTGTTGGTCGGTCTTGCCCAGCCGCCATTGTTCAAGAATGAAACCCCGGGCCTGCGCGTCGCTCAATCGCGGATAGACATTCTGGACGTGGCCGGTCAACACCGGGTCCGGCCCTGGTCCATCGCCACTGGCCGGATACCCCAGCAAACCGGAAGCAATACGACGAGGCGGTCTGAACCGCCGGCCGGCGGACGAGGCGGATTGAAACACCCGCGCGCAATCAATGCGGTGAGCACCTGCGTAATCAATGATCGCGCGTTGCAACTCCCCGCTTTGCCCCACCTGTGGCAATCCGATCGAGCGCCGCGCCTCATCGGGCAGGGCATGCATCAGCGAAGCGTAAAAGTTGTCCCCTCTGACTGGCATACTGTTGAGTGTTTCGGCGCGGTCATTGAAGGCCTGCCAGGATGTGCCGTTCCTGACCACGAATTTGCGGTGCGACGCGGTCTCGTTGCCGATGCCATCGATCAGCGGCCCGCCGACACTGCCTTCGCGCAGCTCCAGACGTACGTCGTCGGGCCAGCCCGGAAGTCTGCTCAATGTGTGCAGCGCCAGTCGGGCGCTGTCGGTCGACGCCATGGTATCGCTGTGCAGCCCGGCCATGGCCCGGGTCAGGCGCCCTTCACCGGCATACCAGCGGCCGAGCTCCTGCAAATGCAGCGGAACCCGCGACGAACTGTCCAGCCGTGCAAGTTCCTCTGCATCCGCCTGTCGCAAGACGGCTTGCGCAGCCCGCTCTGTCAGGCCCGGCTGGATTCGCTGCAGCTTTGCGACACGGGGAGCAACAGGATCGCCGGTGCGTAAAAGGCGCTGGAACAGCGCCGGTTTGCGGTTCTCGGTAAAGTCGCCGATCTGCCTGGCCAGCTCCTGCGGTCTCATGGCCGCTACCCGTGCGGGTTCACCACCGAGCAATCGCACCACTTCGGCTTCATCCAGCGATGCCAGAATCCGCGCCGGCAACTCACCGTTAAGTACCTCGGCCCGGCTGACCCGGATCGGCGCCTTGCCACCGCGCCGTGTCCCGTAACGGCGCGCGGGCCCCGAAAAGTCGGGGGAGTCGTAGACCTTCAACTGCCTCCCCCACGGCCAGCGCGGCATCTCGGGCAGCAAGGGCAACACCTGCAGATAACGACCGTCGATGGGTTGCCGGCCGGCGATTTGTTCGACGATCAGTCCGCAATCCCTTTCAGCGCGGAACAAACCCATGGCGTCCGCCAGCTCCGGGGGTGGCAAGGCATTGTCCAGGTGCATCTTGCGCAGGGCGTCATCGCTGACACCGGCAACGTCGGCAACCGTAAGCAACTGCTCGTCGGCAAAGGCGTCCGTGCTGTGGCCGATGCGCCGCAGCAGTGTCAGGCGATCCCAGTCCTGCGGCCGCTCGAGCGTATGCCGCCAGGCACCGGCACCGTTGTGCGTCAACGTTGGCCGATACGCCTCGGGATCACGTGGATGTTCGATGCGCCATGCCTTGAGCGATTCGTCGTAAGTCTGCCGATAGGTCTTGCCCTCAAGCCGAATGTAGCGGTGTTGCCCGACTTCGTATTGCCCCAGCGCATTGGGCACCGAGCGCGAGTCCAGCGCGACAGGGCTCTCGTAAGCCTTCAGGTCGGGCTTCCACAAACGGAGCGTGCCATCGGGCATCTGCACTTGCTGCAGGTTCTCGATGACCGGCACCGACCTGGCCGCCGTCAGCCGGGCGAGACCTTTGCCAGCGCCTGCCATCAGGGCAATCAGTGCAAGGTTCTGCGCCACGTCGAGCAAATGCGCCTTCGCGGCCTTGCGGTCACCTTCACTCCATTCGATCGCCCCCTCAAAGGTTTCCTCGAACAGTTGCCCGGCCATCACCACCATCATCACTTCGCCCAGCACCGGCACGAACATCGAGACGCCCATCAATACCAGCATGCCAATGTTCGACAATGCAGCGAGTTTCGCTGAGCGCACGCGGGCGTCGACATCCGCCGTCGGCACAGCGTGGCTGCGGGCATCAGCGATCAACCGGTCGCGATGCTCATCGAACTGGTAACGCCAGAGGTCGATATTGTCCGACCAGATCCCGCCTCCCCGGTGGGGCAGGGAGTGCGGATCCAGATACGGATCGGCATTCGGCACCTGCCCGACCGGGCGCGCCGGCGGTAATTCGCGAATGCCGGTCAGGGCCATGTTGATCGGGTTCAGCGCCTTGAAAACCTCATTGGCCAGCGGCGCATAGGGTGCCAGCCGTTGAGCGAAGGTCCGGTCTGGTGTGTCGTCAGTGAACTGGCTGAAATAATGCGGTCGGTCAACATAGGCAACGAACCGACTGAAAAACCGCTGGTAGGCATTCGGCTCTGCAGGGTGAGTCTGTGTGCCGTCACGCGCTGTGAAGCGCTGCTTGAACATCGCCGCGATTTCCCGGCGCTTGTAACGCTTGAGCGGGTGATAGGGATCGCCGGGGATATACAGGATCGAATCGTCGCTGTAGCGGTATTTCTCGCAGATCGTGAACATCACGCAACCGGTCATGCGCCTGCCCATCAGGCTCAGATCGCGGAACCAGATCTGCCGGTGCCCCTGACGTGGTGCCAGCTCGCCATTGAGGACCGAGCGAATCGAGGCATAGTCGTCGCGTCCGATGTCGCCGTTGAGCAGCGCCAGTTCGGCAGCTGCACGCAATGCCGTCTTGTGGGCGTCGATAAACTTGTCGCGCAACACATGCCCGGCCACCGCGTCCCCGGGGTACAGGAACGCCTTGAGGTAATCCTGATACTTCGCCCCGATGTCGAGTGATCGGCACAGCCCTGTGAACTGCTCGACCGTCAGACGGGTATTCAACGGTTCCAGGGTTCCTGCAGTCGAGGTTTCGATGCGCAATCCCGAAGTTCGATGAAAGGCCCCGCTTTCACATTCCCGGGCTTCGAAGTTATGCAGCGCCGCTTGCAGCAGAGGCAGCTTCAGGACTTCGAAATAATCGATTTCGATGGAAAAAATCCCCATTTCCACCGGTTTGTTCAGCACCAGCCAGGTCTTGTTGACGTCAAGCGTCACGTTGAACCGGTCCTTGAGGGCCTTGGTCAGCAACGGCACTGCAAACTGATCGATGCCCTGGAAACCCGACATGGCCTTGTCCAGGTTTGCCTGAGCGGCGAGGCTGGCGGTCAGGGCATCACCCACGGTTTTGCGTTGATCGCGGGATGCGTGTCTGTACCAGTCCAGTGTGGCGGAATCGGCATGTTTCAAAGCCTCACGCTGGCGCTGCGAAGCGTTGATCAGCCACTCGGGACTGGACTGCTGCAGCAGGTCGGCGTGCAGACTTTGCGTCACAACCGGGCCCGGTGGCGCAACGGCGTCCAAAGAGGGTGAGGCGGCAGGGATGTCGGACATGGGTTCACTCCTTGAAATGGAGCGAAAGCAGACCATGGAGAACCGCCGTGGCTGAGGTACATATGTCTTGTCGCACGGCGTCTTGTCAGCGGAAATTTCAGGCCCGAGCGGCGCTTTCATTCCCGCACAAAGGGGCTAATATTCGAACGCCCCGCCTTGATTTTCCAGGAACCCGGTCATGCGTTTATCCGAATTCATCAGGCAACACGCGGATCACATCGTCGAGGAATGGGAACAGTTCGCCAGGACCATCACTCCGGCGGCCGACACCCTGGACCAGGCGGCGCTGCGCGACCATGCCAGGGCGATCCTGCTGGCCGCCGCCCGGGATATGGACACCGCACAGACCGCCAGCGAGCAAATCGCCAAGGCCAAGGGCGAAGGGCCGGAGAAAACCCCGAGCCTCGACGAGGCCGGCGCCAGCCACGGTGAGTTACGCCATACCGTGGGCTTCGACCTGGTGCAGATGACTTCGGAATTCCGCCACCTGCGCGCCTGCGTGATCCGCTTGTGGGTCGGCACGTTGCAGTCGCCGGACATGGCGTACTTCCAGGACATGATCCGTTTCAATGAAGCCATCGACGAAGCACTCGCCGAATCGACCGCCGCCTACGCCGAGCAGGTCAATCGTTCGCGGGACATCTTCCTCGCGATCCTCGGTCACGACCTGCGCGCACCGCTGCAAGCGGTCAGCATGTCGACCGAGCTGCTGATGCGTAAAACCACTCTGGAGGGCGATGCGCTGACCTGCGCATTGAATATCAAACACGGCGCGCGGCACATGGCGGCGATGGTCAGCGATCTGCTGGAACTGGTACGCAGCCGTCTGGGCAAGAGCCTGCCCATCGAACCGGCGCCGATGGACCTGGCCGACACGGTGCGAGCGGCCATCGCCGAAGCCTGCGCGGGCAATCCCGAATGCGATCCGACCCTGAAGATCGACGGCGATACCCGAGGTGTCTGGGATGCCGGACGGCTGGATCAGTTGCTGCAGAATCTGATCGGCAACGCCCTGCAACATGGTTCGAATCCGCGAGAAGTGATCGTGACCCTGCGCGGCGAGAACGACGCAGTACATCTGTCGGTGCACAACTATGGCGAGCCGATCCCGGATGAAGCCATCGGCACGATTTTCGATCCGCTGGTACGCAGCGCCGACGAAGAACTTGGCCAGCCGTCCACCAGCCTTGGCCTGGGGCTGTTCATCGTCAAGGAAGTGGTGACCGCCCACGGCGGGACGATCGAAGTCAGCTCAAGCGAAAACGAAGGGACGCTGTTCAGCGTAATGCTGCCAAGGAAGAGCTGAAGCGGTCACTCGACCACCAGCCGCCCCAACCGCTGACGCAGCATGCGGTTCTCGGCCCGCAGTTCCTTCACCTCTTCCAGCAGGTCCAGCGCCAGGGCGACGCCTTCCCACTCCAGCTCCAGGTCGCGCCGCAGCTTGGCGGCGCGTTTGGCCAGGGCCAGTTCGTAGTCGGTGAAGCGCCATTCCCGGGGCTGCGCGCCCTGAGGTTCGAGGATGCCGTGCTCGACGATTTCGATCACGTAGACGTCCGACAGATCGGCCGCCTCACAGAATTCTGCCATGTCCAGTTGAACGATCAGGGGGCTGCTCATGATGGGCTACTCCGTCGTCAGTATCAGAAGTTCTCTCGCGGATTGAAGGCGGCCTTCTTCGCCAGTTCCTGCCACAGCGCCTTGACGTCATCGCCGGCGGCCTTCGGCATCACGGCCTTGAGCTGGACGAACAGGTAGCCGCGTTCGCCGGCCTTGTTCTGCAGACCGTGGCCCTTGGCGCGCATGCGCTGGCCGTTCTGGCTGCCGGCCGGCACCTTGAGATTGATCTTGCCGGTCAGGGTCGGCACCGCCACCTCGGTGCCCAGCGCCAGTTCCCACGGTGCCAGCGGCAAGGTGATGATCAGGTTTTCGCCTTCGACATCGAATTTCGGGTGCGGCGCGAAACGAATCGTCAGGTACAGATCGCCATTGGCGCCGCCACCGATGCCCGGTGCGCCCTGGCCCTTGAGGCGGATGCGCTCGCCGTCGGTCACGCCCGCCGGGATCTTCACGTTCAGGCTCTTGCTGGTGTTGCTGACGTGCTGGCCGCTGGCGTTGTATTGCGGCACCTGGAAGCTGATCTTTTTCGATTCGTTCGACAGGGTTTCTTCCAGGAAAATCGGCAGTTCCAGTTCCACGTCTTGCCCTCGGCGCCCGGCGCTGCGAGATTGCCGGCCAGCGCCACCACCGAAACCGGGGCCGCGATTGCCAAAGATCGAACTGAAGAAGTCCGAGAAATCACCCGTATCGCCACCGCCGCCACCGAAGCCGCCACGGCTCTGCCAGCCCGGCGGGCCCTGGAACGGCTGACCGTGCTGGCCGTAGCGACGCAGGTCGTCGAATTCGGCGCGCTTGTCGGCGCTTTTCAGCGCTTCATAGGCTTCCGAGGCGTCCTTGAACTTGGCCTCGGCGTCTTTTTCCTTGCTGACATCGGGGTGGTATTTGCGCGCGAGCTTGCGATAGGCAGCCTTGATTGCCTTGTCGTCAGCCGTCGGCTCCACGCCGAGTATCTTGTAATAGTCTTTGAAGTCCATCGAAGGAATCACCATCCGTTATCGATTTCGCGCCGTTGCCAGCATGCGCCGATTCGCGCAAGGCCGGTTGACCGATCTCAAGGTTGTGACCGGGTGGCGCAGCAGAAGTTTATCGGCAGTGGACGGCGGTTCTTGCGACCGCCGGTGTGTCTGCCGGCCCATGCCAGCAAGTTTGGGGCAAAGCGCCGACTTTCAAGCAAGCTTAGACGCGAAATAGCGGATGACCGGCCTTCGAATCTGTCGCGCACTGACATACACTGCGCGGCCGTTTTTTTGACCGGAACCGAAAGACATGAAAGACGCCTCTCCAGCCCGTGCCTGCGGCATCGACTTTGGCACGTCCAACTCCACCGTCGGCTGGCTGCGCCCCGGCATGGAAACGATGATCGCGCTGGAAGACGACAAGATCACCCTGCCGTCGGTGGTCTTCTTCAACATCGAGGAGCGCCGCCCGGTTTACGGTCGCCTGGCGCTGCACGAATACCTGGAAGGCTACGAAGGCCGGCTGATGCGCTCGCTCAAGAGCCTGCTCGGTTCCAAGCTGATCAAGCACGACACCAGCGTCCTCGGCACCGCGATGCCGTTCAAGGACCTGCTCGGGCTGTTCATCGGCCAGCTCAAGAGCCGTGCCGAAGCCGCCGCCGGTCGTGAGTTCGAGCAGGTGGTGCTGGGCCGCCCGGTGTTCTTCGTCGACGACGACCCGCTGGCCGACCAGGAAGCCGAAGACACCCTGGTGGAAGTGGCGCGCAAGCTCGGTTTCAAGGACGTGTCGTTCCAGTACGAGCCGATTGCCGCGGCCTTCGACTACGAGTCGACCATCGAAAAGGAAGAGCTGGTACTGATCGTCGACATCGGCGGTGGTACGTCGGACTTCTCGCTGGTGCGCCTGTCGCCCGAGCGCCGGGGCATGGATAACCGTCACGACGACATTCTCGCCACTGGCGGCGTGCACATCGGCGGGACCGACTTCGACAAGCAACTGAGCCTGCAGGGCCTGATGCCGCTGTTCGGCTACGGCAGCCGCATGAAGAGCGGCGCGTTCATGCCGACCAGTCACCACATGAACCTGGCGACTTGGCACACCATCAACTCGGTGTATTCGCAGAAATCGACCCTGGCCCTGGGCAGCATGCGCTACGACATCGAGGACACCGGCGGCATTGACCGTCTGTTCAAGCTGATCGAACAGCGCGCCGGGCACTGGCTGGCGATGGAAGTGGAAGAAACCAAGATTCATCTGACCCACAACGACAGCCGCCATGTGCCGCTGGACCGGATCGAATCCGGGCTGAACGTCGAGTTGACCCGCGCCCTGTTCGAATCGGCCATCGAGGCGCAGCTTGAGCGCGTGCGTGGCAGCGTCACGCAATTGCTGGTGGACGCCAATGTGGCGGTAGGTCAGGTCGATACGGTGTTCTTCACCGGCGGTTCCAGCGGCATCCCGGCGTTGCGCAACAGCGTCTCGGCCATGCTGCCGAACGCGCGGCATGTGGAAGGCAATATCTTCGGCAGCATCGGCAGCGGTCTGGCAATTGAAGCCATGAAACGCTACGGCGTTTAAAGGCAGCCTCAAGTTGCAAGCTTCAAGCTACAAATAAAAGCAAAGGCAAGAGCGACCACCGCTCTTGCCTTTTTCTTGCGGCTTGCAGCTCAAAACTCGCAGCTGCTTTTAAACCATCCCGCCCAGCTTCAACTCACTCTTCAGATACGCGTAATAAATCGGTCCCGCCACCACCCCCGGCAGGCCGAACGCGGCCTCGAACACCAGCATCGCCAGCAGCAACTCCCAGGACTTGGCACTGATCTGCCCGCCGACAATGCGCGCGTTGAGGAAGTATTCGAGCTTGTGGATAAAGATCAGGTAGCCCAGCGCGGCAACCGCCACCCAGATCGACAGCGACAGGCCGACGATGGTGATCAGCGTGTTCGACATCAGATTGCCGATCACCGGCAACAGGCCGAGCAGGAACGTCAGCACGATCAGGGTCTTGGTCAGCGGCAGCTTGATCCCGAACAGCGGCAGGATCACCGCAAGGAAGATCCCGGTGAAGAAGGTGTTGAGCAGGGAAATCTTGATCTGCGCGAAGACAATGTTGCGAAACGCCTGAACCAGCAGGTGCAGACGGTCGAACAGTGCGGCCGCCAGCGGCTTGCGCTTGGTGACGTCCGGCACGCGCTGCAGGGCGATGATTGCGCCGAGCACCATGCCGATCAGCAGGGTCACGAACATGTGCGCCGCGTCCTTGCCCACCAGTTGCAGCTCGGACAGATGCTTGCTCGCCCATTCACCGATGGCCACACGGAACTCGGCGGCGCTGGCGGGCAGATAGCTGTCCAGAAACGGCGGCAGTTGCCCCCGCGCACGGTCAACCACACCCATGAATTTGTCGAGGGAAGCCCCGGGATTTTCCGCCTCGTGCAGCAGGAAACTGATCGCCCCGGCAAAGATCAGCGCCAGCACACTCACCACCAGCGTGCCCAGCAATGCCACCGCCAGCCAACGTGCGCGGCGGCCTTCGATCAGCCGTTGCAGTTGCGGAGTGAGCATGTTGACCAGCTCGAACACCAGCAGACCGGCCAGCAGACTGGGCAATAGACGCAACGGCAGCACCAGCAGCAAACCGCCGAAAATGATGATGCAACTGACCCAGAACACAACATGACGCTCAGAAAACGTTGGCATACAGCCTCAAAACGAACGGCGTAAAAGGATTGGCAGTCTGCCAGCGATCCGGCGCCGAAGCGAGCGGATGCCCTGCCGCTCGCTGCGATCTGTCGATCTTATTTTTTCTTCAGACAATCACTCATGAACGCCTTGCGCGCATCGCCGGTCAGCGCCTTGGTCTTGGCATCGGCATTACAGGTCTTCATCTTTTCCTGCTGCGGGGTCAGGGTCTTGGCGTCATTGGCCGCCGGCGCTGCCTTCAGGCAGGTGCTCATGAAGGCTTTGCGCTCGTCGCCCTTCAGGCTCTTGGCCGTGGCGTCGGCGTTGCAGGTGGTCATCTTGTTCTGTTGCGCCGTGGCGGCGAAACCCTGGGAACACAGCAGCAGACCGATCATCAACAAAGGGACACGCAGCATCTTCATGGAGTTTTCTCCTTGTCGCCGCATCGATGGATACGGCCTCCGGCTGAGTGTAGTCAAAGCTTGTTACACCTTCCTGCTCTCCAGGTGACTGCGCCGGTATTGCTCCGGCGTACACCCGGCCTGACGGGCGAACATGGCGATGAACGCCGAGCCGCTGCTGTAGCCGAGATCGAAGGCGATTTCCTGCACGCTGCGCGAACTCTCCAGCGCCTCGATGGCGGCGAGATAGCGCAGGCGCTGGCGCCACTCGCCGAAACTCATCCCCAACTCACGCACAAACTGCCGGGCCAGGGTGCGTTCGCTGACATGCACCTGCGCCGCCCAGTGCGCCAGCGGCTCGTTGTTGCCGGGCTCGGCCTGCAGGGTTTCGAGAATGGTCAACAAACCGGAGCTGCTGGCATAGGGCAAATAACATTGATGAACCGGCGCCTGGCGCAGTTGATCCACCAGCACCTGGGCCAGGCGCTGGTTGGCGTCGAACGCGGGGATCTTCACATCCCGGGCGGCGAAGTCCTTGAGGATGGCCTTGAGAATATCGCTGATCGCCAGCGTGCAAGCCTGCGCCGGCAAGTCCGCGCAGACCTCGGGCGCCAGGCACACCGCCCGGTAATTCACCGGCTGATGGCTGTAGAAACTGTGCTCGACCTGCGGCGGCACCCACACCGCGTATTGCGGCGGCGACATGAAGCGGCTGCCGTCGACATCCATGTGCAGCACGCCGTGGGCCGCGTACTCCAGCGTGCCCCACGGGTGGCGGTGCGGCGCGGCGTATTCGTGGGCGTTGAAGTCGGCGTAGCGGAAGTACACCGCCGACGGCAATTCGCTGAAATCCAGCAGATCGATGTGTTTACTGTTCATGCTGTCCGGAATCAGAGGCAGGTTGTCCGGTTCGCAGTATAGGCCTGCATCCAGACAGGGGATAATCACCGTTCATCAACGTACTGGTTTCTCCTCCCATGCAATACGCGTTTCCCCTGCTGGCGATTTTCATCTGGGCCGGCAACACCGTGATCAACAAGCTGGCTGTCGGCGCGATCTTCCCCGCCGAAATCGGCTTCTATCGCTGGCTGCTCGCCGGCCTGCTGTTCACCCCGTTCATGCTCAAGAAGGTAATTGAACACTGGCCGCAGATCCGCCCGAACCTGGGCAAGATCTTCATCCTCGGCGTACTGGGCATGGCGGTCTATCAGAGCCTGGCCTACTTCGCCGCGACCATGACCAGCGCCACCAACATGGGCATCATCCTGTCGTTGATGCCGCTGATGTCGCTGGCCATGGCAATCATCAGCCTCGGCCAGCGCCTGACCGCCGGCGCGCTGGTCGGTGCGGTGCTGTCATTCGCCGGCGTGCTGGTAGTGGTGTCGTCCGGCAGCCTCGGCGCACTGCTGCAACACGGGGTGAACCTGGGTGACGCGATGATGCTGATTGCCACCCTCGCCTACGCGATCTACAGCACCCTGCTGAAAAAATGGCAGCTGCGCCTGCCGCCGCTGGTGTTGCTGTACCTGCAGGTGCTGGTGGCGGTGGTGGTGCTGTTTCCGCTGTATGCCATGTCGCCGAAAACCGGCCTGACCCTGCAGAACATTCCGCTGGTGCTGTACGCGTGCCTGCTGGCCTCGATGCTTGCGCCACTGGCGTGGATGCAGGCCGTGCAGCGTCTGGGGCCGAGCCGGACCACGCTGTTCTTCAACCTGTTGCCGTTGATCACCGCGCTGATTGCAGCGGTGGTGTTGAAGGAACAACTGGCGATGTATCACCTGGTCGGGGGCTTGCTGACGCTGGGCGGGGTGATTCTTTCCGAGCGCTGGACCACCGTCCTCGGTCGCTCCCGTACCCCGAGCGCCGCCTAGACCCCGGCGGCTTTCAACCGCGCGGCATGCTCGACGAACAGCCGCACCGGGTCCGCGCCTTTGCCGACCAGTCCCAGCGACTGGTTGACGATGTCGAAGTGATCCATCGGGTAGTCATCGCCGATGACCGTTCCCAGGTGCGAGCTGTAGCGTCCGACCATGCCGTCGCACTGTCCCGGCTCGCGCACGAAGGTTTTGGCGAACAACCGGCAACTGCGGTTGGTGCCGTCGAACAGGTTGCCGCCACGGTCGGTCTTGCCCGGCTGCAAGGTGCCGGACCATGAGTAATAACGCACGCCGTTGACCTCTTCCGGCCCGTGCCCGCCCCACGTATCAGGCAGGCCCTGTGGATAACGCTGGTTGAACAGCGCCACGCCTTCGGTGGTCAGGGAATGGTGTGAGGCGTGGATATCCACCGGCAGTTTCGGCCCGTGGTAACCGGTTTCCATAAGTGCCATCAGCCAGCCGACAAACCGCAGCAGCGTTTCGAGGATGCGGCCCCGGGCACTGTCCGCCGGATAGTGTTTCGCCAGATAGTCGGCCAGCTCCGAACCATGATTGGGCCCGGCTACCGAGGTCACCGAGGCCACCAGATCCGGGCGTTTGGCCGCCGCATAACGCGCCGTCAACGAGCCCTGGCTATGGCCGAACAGATTGACCTTCGCTGCACCCGTCTCGCGCAGGATTTCATCGATGCGCGCCAGCAACTGCTCGCCGCGCACTTCGGTGGAATTGAGCGGCGACACCTGCACCGCAATCACCGTCGCCCCACCCCGGCGCAACGCTTTGATGATTCCGTACCAGTACGGGTACAGCACCAGACGGATGAAACCGAGCATTCCCGGCACCAGCACCAGTGGATAACGTGTGGCCGAATCCTGCGACATGGGCAGACATCCCTGTGGTCGGTGGGTGGAGGCATGACGTGCAAAACGCCCGCCAAGCATCCTCCTCGATGATGACAACTCCACGACCAGCCTACTTCAGCCCCACCACCCCCGCCACAATCAGCCCTACCGACAACAATTTCACCAGCGTCAGGCTCTCGCCCAGCAGCGCGAAACCGAGAAACACCGTGCCGAGCGAGCCGATGGCGGTCCAGATCGGGTAGGCGATGCTCACCGGCAGCTCGCGCATGGCCAGGGTCAGGAAATAAACCCCACCCACCGCCGCGACCACGGTTATCAGCGACGGCCAGAGCCGGGTGAAACCTTCGGCGTATTTCATGCCCATGGCGAAGGTGACTTCGAACCCGGCGGCAATCAGCAAAAACAGCCAGGCCACCTAGAACTCCCGGGCCAGGTCGAGCAAGCGCTGCTCGGCCTCGGCCACCGACACCGCAAAGGTGCGTTCGGCGGATTCTTCGCCCTCGGCCGCGACCACCGTGACGTCGTTGATGCCGATGAACCCCAGCGCCGTGCGCAGCCACGGGTCGGCGTGGTTCAGCGCCTCCAGCTCGCCGCCCGGGCCGAAACCGAAGCCACCGCGACTGGTGACAATCAGCGCTCTCTTTCCCTTCAGCAGCGGCGTGTACTGGGCGACGCCATTGTCCAGGGTGTGGTCGAAGGTCAGGCCCAGACGCACGATCTGATCGACCCAGGCCTTGAGGCCGCTGGGCACATTGAAGTTGTACATCGGCGTGGAAATCAGCAGCAGGTCGTGATCGAACAACTCCCCCACCAGTTGATCGCTGAGGGCCAGATCGGCCTGCATCGACAGCGGCCGGGCCTCGGGTTCCGGGTAAAACGCCGCGGCGACAAACGCCTCGTTGACCGCAGGAATCAGTGCACGCCCCACCTCACGGCGGGTGACTTGTGCCTGTGGATGACGGACTTGCCAGGCACTGAGAAAACTTTCCGCCAGGCGACGCGAATGGGAACGCTCACCGCGTGGGCTGGCATGGATCGCAAGAATCTTGCTCATCTGAAACTCCTTGGGACTAGACTTGAGTGACTGTGTGGCGCCAGATTGCAGGCATCACTTCTTCACCTCAAATGAGCAAAAATCAGTCTGGATGAGTTCATTTCATCCGTGGAGTTTTCCATGTTCGCTTCACTGCCACTGACCGCCCTGCGCGCCTTCGAATCCGCTTCTCGGCTGTTGAGCTTCAAGGCGGCCGCCGAAGAACTGGCGGTGACGCCGACGGCGATTTCCCATCAGATCCGCTCGCTGGAGGACTGGCTCGGCGTGGCGCTGTTCGAACGCCTGCCGCGTCAAGTGCGCCTGACCGAGGGCGGCGAGCGGCTGTTCCGCAGCCTGCACGGCGCGCTATTGGAAGTGGCACAAAGCGTCGACACCCTGCGCCCGCAGCGCAGCGGCAGCAGCCTGACGCTGTCGACCACCGCCGCGTTCGCCGCCCTGTGGCTGGTGCCGCGACTGGGGCGGTTTTACGCGAAGCATCCGAACATCAATGTGCGGCTGGACACCCATTGCGAAGTGATCGACCTGCACCAGGACGCCAGCGTCGATCTGGTGCTGCGCTACACCCTCGACGATTACCCGAACCTCTACGGGTTGTGCCTGTTCGATGAATCGTTCGGCGTGTACGGCTCGCCGGAACAAGTGGCGCTGGCCGCCCGTCGCACACCGGCGCTGATCAGCGTGCACTGGCATAACTCGAAGCTCTATGCCCATGGCTGGGAAGCGTGGTGCGGCAAGTCGGGTGAGAACTGGATAAACCAGCATCCGGTGATCCGTGAATACGACGAAGAGCACTACGCCCTGCAAGCGGCCATCGCCGGGCAAGGACTGGTGCTGGCGAGCAATATTCTGGTGTCGGAAAGCATCGCCAGCGGTTTGCTGGTGCCTTACAAGGCCGAGGTTCAGGTCGATGGTGCGGGCTACAGCGCACTGTGCGTGCCGGGTCGCGAACGTCATCCGCCGGTGCGCGCATTCTTCGCCTGGTTGCAGGAAGAAGCGCAGTTGTCCGGGCTGACGCCGAGATCGCCGAAAAATACATAAAACTTTTTGCAGCGCGCATCACTCACAACCTGGGTAGCGATCACGTCGGCAGAACGTGGCGCCAATCGGATTAGCCTCCAGGAGACTGAAATGAGTGACCTGCATTTGTCTGATGTTCAAACCCTGCGCGAGCGCGCACGACAACACGTCGAAAACGGCGCAGTGACCGAAAGCTACAGCGCCAATCGAGAAGAAGTGCTGCGTCTGCTCAACGAATCGCTGGCCACCGAACTGGTCTGCGTCTTGCGCTACAAGCGCCACTACTTCATGGCCAACGGCTTGAAGGCCAACGTCGCCGCCGATGAATTTCTCGAGCACGCCACTCAGGAAGCGGCTCACGCCGACCGCCTCGCCGAGCGCATCGTGCAGCTGGGCGGCGAGCCCGAGTTCAACCCGGATCTGCTGTCGAAGATGTCCCACGCGCAATACGTGGCCGGCAAAACCCTGAAGGAAATGGTCTACGAAGACCTGGTGGCCGAGCGGATCGCCATCGACAGCTATCGCGAGATCATCCAGTACATTGGCGAAAAGGATCCGACTACCCGGCGGATCTTTGAAGACATCCTGGCTCAGGAAGAAGAGCATGCGGATGACATGGCGGACATCCTGAAAGACCTCTGATATCTCCAGATCCAATCGCGGGCAAGCCCGCTCCCACAGGTTTTCACTGAACCTGTGGGAGCGGGCTTGCCCGCGATAGCTTTCTGATAAACGCTAGAGAATCATTTGGTGGGTTTGACGGTCACGGGTGCCTTGCCCGCCTTCATCTGCTCCAGCAACGGCGCGCACTGGTTCGGCTCACCACCGCTCGGCGCCACTAGCGCCAGCAGCCCCGCCGCCGGCGCGGCGATCACGCCCAGCGCTACCATGCCCGCCCCGCGCAGCATCAGCGGCACCGCTTTCACACCGGCATCCGGCTTGATGAACTTGCCGCGCACGTACAGCGGCGAACGCAGGGAAATCAGACGCCAGCCCTTGGATTCCGGCGTCACCGTCAGGTCCAGTTGCTCGGTGGCCATGTTCGCGGTGCCGTCGATGTAGATGATCGCGTTCTCGGTATCGAACACGAACAGCCGCGTGGTCGCCAGGCCGGTCTTGATGTCGAAGTCCGCCGCTGCGCAATTGATCTTCACTTCCTTGTCGCCAAAGACCTTGCCGACCACGTAGTTGCCGACGTTGAGTCCCGCCAGTTCCATCAACTCACGGCTGATTGCGCCGTCGTTGATCAACATCTTCAGATTGCCGTTGGCGCCACCCAGCAGTTTGGCCACCGAGTTGCCGCGACCGCTGATATCGGCATCGCCATTGAGTTCGCCGAAACTGGTTTTCATCGGTTCGAAGGTCGGAAACAGCTGCTTGAGTTTGAACTTGCGCGCGGTCAGTTTCGCCCGGCCTTCCAGTGGCTCGGTGCGGCCGTTGAGACGGATCTGCGCATCCAGGTTGCCGCCGGCCACGCCGAAGCGCAGCGGTTCCAGGCTCAGTTCGCCGTCGTTGAGCTTGAGGTGGGTATAGAGGTCGGTGAACGGCAGCTTCTCACTGTGGACGATGCGTTTGCCGGTGAATTCGACGTCGGCGTCCATCGCCCGCCAACGGTCAGTCTTGAACTCTTCCACCGGCAGAACCTTGTCCGCCGGTTGCTTGCTCTCACCGCCGCGAGCCTTTTGCTTGTCGTTGGAATCAGCGCCAATCAGCGGCGCGAGGTCGGCGAACAGCAGTTGATTGGACAGCAACGCCCCGCTGAGTTTGGGCCGTGGCTGGCTGGCGACGTAGGCGAGGTCGCCGTGAATGTCGCTGCCGCCGATCTTGCCGTTGAACTGCTCGTAGCGGAACTGCGCGCCGTCCGGCTCATGCAGCTTGGCGATCAGATGACCGTCGGTGGAATACGGCGGCGTGTCCGGCAGGGTCACGCCGGTCAGCGGATAGAGATTGCCGAGGCTGGCACCCGCCAGTTTCAGGCGCAGGTCGAGGGCGCCGAGGTTGAGCGGATCGGTCAGGGTGCCGGCGAGCTCGATGCTGGTGTCGCCGATCTTCGCCTGGGCCTGCAGCGGGAACGGTTTGGCCGCATCCTGCAGCGCCAGCAGGCCGCCGACCTTGCCTTGTCCGGTGAGTTTCTGACCGTGGTACTGGCCGGTGACTTTCAGTGCAAAAGCGTAATCCTGCGGTGCGCCGCCCTTTTCCAGTGCGGTTTTCGCCGCTTTGTCGCCGACGATTTCGCTGAAGGGAATCGGTTTGCCCAGCGGATCGATCAACAGGTCGAGGTTGGTCTTGAGGGTCTGGTCATCCAGGGTGACGTGTCCCTTGTCGAAACCGATGGCGCCGATATCCACCACCCAGTTCGACGGTTCCGCATTCGGGTCCTTGGGATCGAATTTGAACGTCCAGTTGGCGCGACCGTCGGCCAGGCGCTGCAATTGGGCGTTGGGTTCGGTCAGGTCGATGCGCGGGATCGTCACCCGTTGCGCCAACAACGCCAGCGGCGAAATTCGCAACTCGACCTTTTTGAGGGTGACCATCTGCGGCTGCTTCGACCAGTCCGGGTTACCCAGGGTCAGGTCTTCGGCCACCACATGGGGCCACGGCACCCAGGCGCGCCAGCCGCCCTCGTCCGGCTCGCGCTGCCAGACCACGGCGAGGTTGCCATTGATGGCGAACGCTCGGTGCAGTTCTTCCGAAACTTTGGCGTTGAGCGGCGGTTTGATCCGGTTCCAGTCGAAGAACACGATGATCAGGACCAGCACCGCCAGCAACAGCACGAGGGTGGCGAAGGTCCAGGCGAAGATTTTACGGGTGCGCGTCATGCACAAAGCTCCTGAAAACGACTGCGGATCGACGCCGCTGATACAACGGGCCTTGCAAGGCCCTCATGAAATCTACGACTGACAAACCGCCCGCAGGTTTAATCGAAAGCCCCATCGGGGCCAAAAAACGGTGGCCATTCTGACCGATCGGTCGAATCGGCGTTACCGGCCCCGCACTTTTGCGGGGCGCAAGTGGGTGGAAAATACCCACCTCAGTGCAAAACCGCCCGCCTGAAACGCCCGAGCTAGAGCCTCCCAAGCGAACAATCAATTCTGTTGATTATTACCATTGTGTTTATGAACTTTTATATCGACTTATCGAGAGTAGCATTGGCTTCGTACCCACTTTATCGCCCTCCCAAGGAGCAACCCATCATGAAACGCCAACTTCTGTTCAGCCTTACCCTCTCGATGCTGGCCAGCACCGCTTTCGCTCTGCCAGCTGCCGATCAGGCTACCCCGCAAGTGAAATCCAGCCACTCGGTGTTCAGCCAGACTGTTGCTGCCGACGGTTCGGACCGCACTCCACAAGGCCAGACCCTGGCTGAAAACGGTCGTAACCGTCTGGAAGAAAAAGGTCTGGTTCAAGATGGCTATGACAAAACCCCACAAGGCCAAACCTTAGCTGAAGGCGGCCGTGATCGTCTGGAAGAGAAAGGTCTGGTTCAAGACGGTTATGACAAGACTCCACAAGGTCAGACTCTCGCCTCCGACGGCTATGACAAGACTCCACAAGGTCAGACCCTGGCTTCCGATGGCTACGACAAGACCCCACAAGGTCAAACCCTGGCCGAAGGTGGTGGTGACCGTGTGATCGAACGCAACAGCGCTTTGAGCTAAGCCCGTGGCGGCCTGGAAAAAAAGCCCAATCCCCGGATTGGGCTTTTGACTTTTCAGCAGCCTGTATAAAGAAGTCGAGATTTCCCTGCTCCCTCTCCCCCGCTGCCGTTCGACGCCGACAAAGCCGATTTGCTAGAGTGCGGCGCTTGTCTTGCCTAAGAACACACCCTTGCGATGCTGCCCCGCGCCGAACAGAAACAACAGACCCGCAACGCCCTGATGGACGCTGCCCGCCACTTGATGGAAAGCGGCCGAGGATTCGGCAGCCTGAGCCTGCGTGAAGTGACGAAAACCGCCGGCATCGTGCCCACCGGTTTCTACCGGCATTTCGCCGACATGGACGAACTCGGCCTGGTACTGGTCAGCGAAGTCGGCCAGACCTTCCGCGAAACCATCCGCTTGGTGCGCCACAACGAATTCGTCATGGGCGGCATCATCGATGCCTCGGTACGGATCTTCCTCGACGTGGTCAGCGCCAACCGTTCGCAATTCCTGTTTCTGGCCCGCGAGCAATACGGTGGATCGCTGCCGGTGCGTCAGGCGATTGGCCGTTTGCGGGAGGACATCAGTTCCGACCTGGCGGCGGATCTGGCCCTGATGCCCAAATTGCAACATCTGAACCGTGAGGGCTTGAGCGTGATGGCCGATCTGATCGTCAAATCGGTGTTCGCCACCCTGCCGGACATCATCGACCCGCCCGCCGAAGCCCTGCCCGAGCATCTGACGCCCCAGGCGAAGATCACCCAGCAGTTGCGATTCATCTTTATCGGGCTCAAGCACTGGCAAGGGCTCGGCAGTACCGAGTGAGTCAGCAAAAAATCGCAGCCAAGGCTGCGATTTTTTTTGCGCCGTAAATTGGTGCATGTAAAAAACTTCATGCACCAAAACACCTCACAATCCTGCAACATCTTGAAACATCCGCTAGTCTCCGACAGGGTTTTCCTACGTCTCGTCCGATTGGCAAGCCCCTTGCTCTAGCCTGAGCATTGTTCTTAGCAGGAAGCTTTCCGATGCTGGTGATTCATCGCAGAATCGACCCCCAACCCGTCTGGGCCGCCGAGTTGCACCTGACTTTCGAAGCCAGGAGCAAAAGCCGCCTGCGCTGTTTCAGTGCCGACGGCGAAGACGTTGGACTGTTTCTGGAGCGCGGCCAGCCGCCGCTGCATGACGGCGAATGCCTGCAGGCCGAAGATGGCCGGATCGTCCGGGTCTGCGCCCGCCCCGAACAACTGTTGCACGTCACCTGCGCCAACGCCTTCGAACTGACCCGTGCGGCCTATCACCTGGGCAATCGCCACGTAGCGCTGCAAGTCGGTGACGGCTGGTTGCGCCTGCTCGACGATTACGTACTCAAAGCCATGCTTGAGCAACTGGGTGCGCAGGTGGAATCCATCGAAGCACCGTTCCAGCCGGAACACGGCGCCTACGGTGGTGGCCATCACCATTCGCGGCACGGTGAAGAGGACTTCAACTACGCGCCGAAACTCCACCAGTTCGGCGTCCGTTTGTGAACCCGGCCTGGGCGCTGCTGCGCCTGGCCAGTCCGCAACTGCCGATTGGCGGCTACAGCTATTCCCAGGGTCTGGAGATGGCTGTGGATAACGGACGCGTCGACAGCCCGGAAAGCGCCCGGCGCTGGATCAGCGATCAATTGCTGCTCAACCTCGCGCGGTTCGAGGCTCCCCTGCTACTCGCCCATTGCCAGGCCGCCGCGGACGAAAACTGGGATGAGCTGCTGCGTATCTGCGAAAGCCACCGCGCCAGCCGCGAAACCCGCGAGCTGCATCTGGAGAGCCGGCAGATGGGCTACTCGTTGCAGCAATTGCTCAACGGCTTGCCGGAACTCGATCAGGCCGCGCGGGACTTTCTCGACCACTGCACCGAACCGCACCTGGCCCTGTGCTGGGCACTGGCGGCCCGCGCCTGGCAGATCAACCCGCAGGACGCCCTCGCCGCCTGGCTGTGGAGCTGGCTGGAAAACCAGCTCGCGGTGCTGATGAAAACCCTGCCGCTGGGCCAGCAAGCCGCCCAGCGCCTGACCAGCGAACTGCTGCCGTTGCTGCAACAAGCCCAGCAGGATGCCACCCGAATCAATCCCGAACACCTCGGCAGCGCCGCGTTCGGTCTGTCCCTGGCGTGCATGGCCCATGAGCGCCAGTACAGCCGCCTGTTCCGTTCCTAGGGCCTTTCAGTCTGGAGAATCACATGAACACACAACCCCTGCGCGTCGGCATCGGCGGCCCGGTCGGTTCCGGCAAAACCGCGTTGACCCTGGCCCTGTGCCTGGCGCTGCGCGAGCGCTACAACCTGGCCGTGGTTACCAACGACATCTACACCCGCGAAGACGCCGACTTCCTGGTGCGCAACGAAGCCCTGGCACCGGAACGCATCATCGGCGTGGAAACCGGCGGCTGCCCGCACACCGCGATTCGCGAAGACGCGTCGATCAACCTCGAAGCGGTGGATCAACTGAACCGGCGTTTTCCGGGGCTGGACCTGATTCTGGTGGAGTCCGGTGGCGACAATCTTTCCGCAACCTTCAGCCCGGAACTGTCCGACCTGACCATTTACGTGATCGACGTTTCGGCCGGTGACAAGCTGCCGCGCAAGGGCGGGCCCGGTATCTGCAAGTCCGACCTGCTGGTGATCAACAAGATCGACCTCGCACCGCTGGTCGGCGCCTCGCTGGAGATGATGAACAGCGACACCCAACGCATGCGCAACGGCAAGCCGTTCGTGTTCAGCAACCAGAAAACCGGTCAGGGCCTGGAAGACATCATTGCCTTCATCGAACGCCAGGGCCTGCTGACTGCAGCCTGATTCACTGATCAACAAGGAAGCTTCTCCATGACACTCAAACGTATTCTCGGCGCTGTCGCACTCCTGCTGACACCGGCATTGGCCTTCGCCCACCCCGGCCACGGCGATTCCGGTCTGGTGGCCGGCATCAGCCACCCGATCGGCGGCCTCGACCATTTGCTGGCGATGGTGGCCGTCGGCCTGTGGGCGGCGCAGCAGCAAGGCGCGGCGCGCTGGGCGCTGCCGTGCACGTTTGTCGGCACCATGCTGATCGGCGGCCTGCTCGGCTTTGAAGGGCTGGAGTTGCCGGCGCTGGAAAGCGGGATTGCCGCTTCGGTGCTGGCACTGGGCCTGGCCGTGGCGCTGGCGGTGCGCCCGCCGCTGGTGATGGCCGTGGCGGCGACGGCGCTGTTTGCACTGTTCCATGGCGTGGCCCATGGCCTGGAGCTGCCGGACATGTCGAGCCCGTGGGCGTATGCCGCCGGTTTCGTGGTCGCGACAGCGGCACTGCATGCGGCGGGTTATGCGGTCGTGCGTTTTCTGCCTCAAGCTGCCGCGCCGCTGGTGCGACTGGCCGGAGCGGCTTCGGCGGTGACCGGCGCGTGGTTGCTGGCCGGCTGATTTCTATCGCCTGATCCGGCCTCATCGCCAGCAGGCTGGCTCCCACAATGGATTTGCAGCGTAAACAAAACCTGTGGGAGCCAGCCTGCTGGCGATAGCGGACTGACAGACACCGCGTCTCATCACGCCGCCGCTCTGCTACCATGTCGCGCAATCGCCCCTGCCGTGACGACGTCCGCCCATGCCCCACGCTTCCCGCTCCGCCTCCCTGCCTGAATTGACCACCCTGTTCGGTGAAGTGCAACAGCACTTTCTCGACGTGATCGTGCCCCTCTGGCAAGGACCGGGCTGGAACGCCGACATGGCGTTACCTTACGAGGCGCTGGACGCCGCGCATCAGCCGCTGCCACCGCAGCGCTATCGGGCCATGGCCTGCGCACGGCAGCTGTACCTGTTTTCCAGCCTGATCGGGGTTTTGGATAACGCCGAAGTCCGGGCGGCCGCGTTGTTCCGCTCCCTGCAACGGCACTTCCACGATGCCGAGTTCGGCGGCTGGTTTTACAGCATCGACCCCCAGGGCAAACCGCTGGATCAGCGCAAGGACCTCTACACCCACGCCTTCATACTGTTCGCTTGCGCCCACTATTGGGACAAGTCTCGTGAGCCGTTGGTGGAATCGACTCTGAACGCTGCACTCGAAGTCATCGGCCGGCGATTCGCAACGGGCGACGGCCTCTACGAAGCCTGCCTCGACCGCGACTGGATCACCCTGGAAACCGGCCCGCTGCAAAATCCGCTGATGCACCTGGCCGAAGCCTTCCTGGCCACCTTGGCCGTGCGCGAAGACGCACAGGTCAAACAGGCGCTGAGCGAGTTATGCACAGCCATGCACAAGCACTTCGTCGATCCGCAGGCCGGTGTGCTGATGGAAAAACCGCTGGGGGCTGTGGATAACTGGTATGAGCCGGGCCATCAGTTCGAATGGTATTTCCTGCTGGAGTCCTCGCCGCTGCTGCGCGGCTCGAAACTGCATGCCGCGCTGGACCGGGCCTTTGCGTTCACCGAGCAGTACGGCGTGGTGCAATCGTCCGGTGCCGTGCGGGCCATGCTCGATCTGAATATGGACGGGCGGCCGAAAGACTCGACCCAGCGCATCTGGGCCCAGGCCGAGTACCTCCGCGCCCTGACCTTGCGCCCGGACAGCGAAGCCGCCGTGCTGCGCCAGTTGCAGGCGTTGCAGCAGCGCTTCCTGCATGCCGGTGGCTGGCATGAATGCCGCGACGAACAGGGCGAGGTCAGCCGCAAGGACATGCCGTCGACCACGCCGTATCACTTGGCGACCTGCTATCGCGGCCTCACCGATTATCTGCGCTGATTGTTCAATCGCTATCGCGAGCAAGCTCGCTCCCACAGTTGATTGTGCGGCTCACAAATAGTCTGTTCGGCGCGATTCCAACGTGGGAGCGAGCCTGCTCGCGAAGGCCGTTACACGGTCGCTAGGCGATCCACTTTTTGTCGCCCGTAAAGCTGATGGTCAACCACCGTGCCGCATCCGGTTTGCCCAGCTTCGCCGAGATTTCCTCCCGCAACGCGTCCAGCTGAGCGACGCTGCTCAGCGCGTAATCCGCCGGCAACACCACATGAATCTCGATGAACCGCGCCCGTCCGTGCTTCTGCACGTAGGACACGTAATCGTCGAAACCATGCTCGACCTTCGCCGCCTCCATCACCTCGCGCACCTGCTCATCCAGCGTGTCCGGCGCAATGCCGAGTACGTCACGCAGCGCCGGACCAAGGATCTTGAACGCCGGAGGCAGCATGGTCAGGGCCAGCACGATCAGGATCAGCGGGTCGACGAACTTCGCCCACTCGCCATAGCCCTGGGACTTGAGCAGCAGCGCCGCGAGGAAACTGATCAACAGGCCCACGGACAGCATCGCGTCCACCAGCCAGCTGATGTTGTCGAACTGGATCAGGCTCGACTTGAGCTTGCGATTGCGGTGGCGCACGTAGAAGAAGTAGGCGAACTCGACAACGGTAAACACCGCCGCATAGATGATCACCAGACCCAGTTCGATCTCACGACCGCCATTGATGATGCCGAACACGCCGTTGAGAAACGCGTAGATCGCAATCAGCAGCAGGAAGCTGCCCTCGATCAGCAGCACCATCGGCTCCAGATGCCAAAAGCCGAACTGGAAACGCTGGTTGCTTTGCTTGGCGATCAGCTTCGCGGTGATCAGCATCAGCACTTTGATGAACGTGGCAATCAGCGAAAAAAAGCCATCGAACAGGATGGACTGGGAACCCGAAACAAAACCGGTGGCGATCCCGGCGATCGACACGGCGAACATCAGAAGGGTCGATTGTTTGAGCAGCGACTGCTCACCTCGGTTACTCACTTTGACTCCTCGAAAAACCTTGATAACCGCAGGGTGCGGTTGGGTTGTTGAGGGATGAGTCTACCTTACTGCCAGATTCTGGCCGATTTGCCCTCTTCGCCGGCTCGCTGGCGAAGAGGGCAAAACCGTATCAAGCCTTGTTGCGCTCGATGGCAAAACCCGCCCAGGTCTGGCTCACCGGCATCAGTTCCAGGCTGTTGATGTTGATGTGCGCCGGCGCATTCAGCACCCAGAAGATCGTCTCGGCGATGTCCTGCGGCTGGATCGGCTCGGCACCGGCGTAGGTGGCGTCGTAACGCGCCTGGTCACCAGCGAAACGCACCAGCGAGAACTCGCTCTCGCACAGGCCTGGCTCGATGTTGCTGACGCGAACGCCAGTGCCCTGCAAGTCGCAGCGCAGGTTCAGCGAGAACTGTTTGACGAACGCCTTGGTCGCGCCATAAACGTGGCTGCCCGGGTACGGGTAGTTACCGGCGATGGAACCCAGATTGACGATGCCGGCGCCGCGACCATGTGCGATCAGGCGTGGCAGCAACAGGCGAGTGCTGTACATCAGGCCTTTGACGTTGGTGTCGACCATGGTGTCCCAATCGTCGAGGTCGCACTTCGGTGCAGGGTCCACGCCCAGCGCGAGACCTGCGTTGTTGATCAGGCCGCGCAGTTTGGCGAAGGATGGCGGCAGGTTGGCAATCGCCTCCTCCATCGCCTTGCGATCACGCACGTCCAGCACCAGGCCATGCACTTCGGTCTGCTTCGACAGCTCGGCGCACAGCGCGTTGAGGCGTTCTTCACGACGACCGGTCAGCACCAGTTTCCAGCCGGCCTCGGCAAAACGACGGGCACAGGCTTCACCAAAACCGGACGTCGCGCCGGTGATAAACAGGGTGTTGGACATCGTGTTCTCCTTGCTTCGGCCACTCGGGGCAGCCATTGGAATAGAAAATCAGCAGGCAGCATGCCCGGCCCGGCGAGCAGCGGCAACCGGGTCTGCAGGATGCCCGTCAGAGATTTCGAGTACAGGGGATCTGCGCGAAGCTGCCGCCACGCAGTGTCACTACGTTCGCACTGGTCTTTTCGATCTCGTCGGGGAGTGTCAGGTGCAACGCTTTGGCCGCCGTTTGTGCATTTTCCCAGAGAATTTTTCCATAGTTCACATAGCCGGTAGCTTGACCACCCCCCGTGACAAGCCGGACCGCGCTGCCGCCCGGACGGAAGTAAAGTGTCGCACTGGCCTCGGTACAACTGTAGGCAGAGTCCTTTTGTGCAGTCGGCAGCAAACTGCCGGCCAAGGCGCCTACAGCGCTGTAGAGAAGGCCGCCGAGCAGAAAAATGCCCGCCAATCCGGCCAATACAGTCACCCAGCCGCCAGGAGCCCGAAAACGTCGGGTCTGCTGAACCGGGTTGGCGTCTGCCTCGACGGTCGAGACTACGTGAGGTAGAACCTCGACCTGTGGTGCAATCACCGGGACTTCCATACCCGCTGACGCTTGTGCCCTGACCACAACTTGCCGAATGAACAACGGTCTGGGCACCTTTTCACGCTGCCTGTGGATAATCCGTGCCTGCAACACCACAAATACCGCACACAACAATGGCACCATCTGATTCAGCGCAGGCGACTGACTGTTGACCCAACCCACCACAAGCGGATCGCCAACCGCGATGTCGCCCGCCACATAACCCAGCAACGCCGCCCCTGACGCGATCAGTCGAGGCTGACGCTGCAACAGTCTGGAGATCTGCACACTGGCGAACATCAGCACCGGCACGCTCAGCAACAGCCCCAGCAGCAGATAGAACACACTGCCCTGCGCCACTGCCGCGAGTCCGAGGACATTGTCCATGCTCATGATCAGGTCGGCGGTCAGGACGGTGAGCACCGCGCTGCTCATGGTCGGCAAAGCGGCCCCCGTCAACGCCTCGCCCTCTTCGTTCGCAGCCTCTTCGGTCAGCAGGCGAATGGCGATCATCAGCAACAGCACGGCGCCGATCAGTTTGAGTCCCGGAATCCACAGCAACCAGCTCGCCAGGGTCGTTAGCAGCACGCGCAAGAGAATCGCGCCGCTGGTGCCGATCAATACGGCCCGCTTGAGTTGCTCGGGAGGCAGGCCGCGACAGGCCAGGGCGATGACCAGCGCATTGTCTCCGGACAGGATCAAGTCCAGCAGGAATACCTCCAGCACCAGGCTCAAGGCATGCAGCGCACCGTCAAACAGCATCGAATGATTCCCCGGAAAACATGGCCTTCACCACCCCAGTGCTCCACCGAGCCCTGCATACAGGCCGAGCGCCGAAGTCAGGGTGAAAATGACTGCGACAACCTGCGCATAACGTCCCCGCAAGCGGTGCTCCGTCGGTAACGCGCGGTACGCCAGCCAAAAGAGAAACAGCAGGATCAGTGGAATCAGCAAGGCATTGAGCACACCGACGGCAATCGACAGGCGAATCAGGTTCACCCCTGACCCGACCAGCACAGCGCCGCCAATCAACAAGAGGGCGAACGGACCATAAAACCACGGCGCGTCCAGCGGGTGTTGCTCCAGCGAATGTCTGACTCCCAACGCCTCGCCCACTGCCCAGACGGCGCTCAGACAGACCACGATCGTCGCGACCAGCGCGCCTCCCGCCAGGCCAATGGCGAACACCAACTTGCCCCAGGCCGGACCGATCAGCGCACCGAACGCTTCGCCGATCTGCGCAATGCTGTCCAGCCCCGCCGGGTGCCCGCCGAGGGTCGCTGCCGCCGCGATGACGATGGCCGCCGTCAGCACCTGACAGAACACCGCCCCCATCAGCGTATCGGCGCGGGCGATGGGCAAATGCGTGGCGTCCAGGCCTTTGTCGATCAATGCAGACTGCTGATAAAACACTGTCCACGGCATGACGCTGGTGCCCAGATTGGCGGCCATCAGATACAGGTAATCCGGGTTATCGAGCGGCATGCGGGCGATGTCATGCAGCAGTCGGGACATGTCCGGGCGGGACTTGATCGCCATGGCCACGAACGCCAGCCCGAACAGGCCCAGCGCCAGCGTCACCCGCTCCACCGAACGATAGGAGCCGGTGAGAACCATTCCTAGGATGAACACCACCAGCATCAGCAGGATCACCCAGCCGGGAATCGCAAACAGACTGCCGGCACCGACCAGTCCACTCATCTGCGTCAGCAATGCACCAAAACAACTGATCAGCAGGACTGTCGCCGTGATCGCCGCCATTACCCGGCCAAAGCGCTGCCGTATCAATTCGACGTAACCCTTGCCGGTGCACAGGCCCAGGCGCACCGTCAGCTCCTGAGCCATGAACATCAACGGCACCAGCAGAAACTGCAACAACAGCAACCGATAGCCCCATTGCGCACCACTTTGCGCAGCCGTTATCACACTGCCGGCTTCCGTATCGGCCATCATCACCACCAGTCCTGGCCCCACGGTGGCAAGCATACGTGTCAGGCGCTGGCGCAAGGCCGGTGCGGTGGCAGGAAGGTCGCTCATGGCTTGCGGTCGTCGCTAGCGGCCGGGCCGTTTTCAAACTGTTCGAGAAAAGCGGCGTCCGGGCTCAGCACCAGCATCGGCTGGCTGTCCGACAGTGCCTGACGGTAGGTCTGCAACGAGCGGTACAGTTTGTAAAACCCGGGGTCCTTGCTGAATGCCGCCGAGAGAATCTGGTTGGCCGCCGCATCTGCTTCACCATGGGTGATTGCCGACTGGCGCTGAACCTCGGAGAGCAGCACCGTGCGATCGCGATCCGCCTTGGCCTGGATCTGCTGCGCCCACTCGAACCCTTGGGCGCGCAGCTCCTTGGCTTCTCGCTGACGCTCGGATTTCATTCGGTCGTAAATGGCCTGACTGGCCTCCAGCGGCAAATCGAGACGGTGCAAGCGCACTTCCGTGACATCGATACCCAAGGCTCGAGCCTTTTCGGCGACGTCTTTCTCGATGATCGCAACGGATTGCTGTCGTGCAGGCGACAGCAGCGAACGTAGCGAAACTTCACCCAGTTCCCGGCGCAGTGACGAACTGACCATTTGCATCAACTGCGCATTGGCCTGATCCAGCGTCCCGACGGCCTGATAGAAACGCAGCGGGTCGCTGATGCGAAAGCGGCTGTAGGTTTCCACCTCGATACGCTTCTGATCGCCGAGAATCACTTGCTCGGCCGGGGATGCCAGCGTCTGCAAACGACGATCATAGAAGACAATGGAATCGCTGAACGGCACCTTGAATTTCAAGCCCGGCTCGCCGGCCACCCCCATTGGCGCCCCGAAGCGAATGATCAACGCCTGTTGCGATTCGTCGACCACATAGGCTGAAGCCCCCAACGCCCAGAGTCCCAACGCTGCGCTGACCAGCGCCGCGCGCTTGAACAGTCGATTCATGGCCGGGACTCCTTTGGAGCCGTCTTCACCGACTCGCCCAGCGGCATGTAAGGCACCACGCCGGACATTCCTTTGCCAGAAGAATCGACGATCACTCTGGAGGCTTTTTTCAACACCTCATCCATGCTCTCCATGTAGAGGCGCCATGCCGTGACATCCCGGGACTGCACATAGCTGTTGTAGACCGAGAGAAAGCGTTTGGCCTCACCTTCGGCGAGATTACCGACCTGAGCCTTGTAAGCCTCGGCCTCCTGAGTAATACGCGAAGCATCGCCCCGCGCCCGGGGAATCACATCGTTGGCGTAGGCTTCGGCTTCGTTGCGCGAGCGCTCCTGATCTGCGCGCGCCCGTTGCACGTCGTTGAATGCATCAATGACCTGTGGCGGTGGATCGACCCGCTGCAACTGGACTTGCGTGACCAGAATCCCGGCCTCTTCGCGATCCAGCAGTTGCTGCAATAACTCACGGGTTTCATCGGCGATCTGCGCCCGTTTGTCAGACATGACCGACTGAATCGGCGTGCGTCCGATCACTTCGCGCAACGCACTTTCTGCCGCCAGTTTCACCGAGCGTTCCGGGTCACTGATCCTGAACAGGTACAGGCGTGCATCCTTGATCCGCCAGAACACCGTGCAATCCGCTTCGACGATGTTTTCGTCACCGGTGAGCATCTGCTTGTCGCGGGCACCGGTGCCGGCCGCACTTTGCACACTGATGCTGCTGCCCAGTTGCAACTGATTGACCTGAGTGATTTTCGGCAACAGCACCGTTTCGATGGGGAATGGCAGGTGATAGTGCAGTCCGGATTCAGCGGTCTGCTGCCAGCGCCCGAATCGCAGGACAATGCCCTGTTCGTCAGGCTGTACCTTGTAGATTCCCGAACCGAGCCAAGCCAGAAACAACAGCCCGCCAATCAACAGCAACCCGCGCCCGCCGAGATCCATCACTGCTATCTGATAGCCGATTCGCTGGCGCAGCCGACGGACCGGGCTGACGTCGGCCGGAACAAAAGCGGGGCTATCGGTCATGCATTGGCTCCAGGTCTTCCACTGACAAAAACCCCACACAGAGTGAGGCGATGCGCGCAGATTATCCAAACCCGGAATTGGCGAAGTGAAGATTTATTCATGTGCACTGTTCAAAAAACAACCAACCACCGCCAGGCCTTGTCTGGCCTGGCTTTCAGCCAACTACGCGCACGTTATCCACAGACAGGCCCACAGTCTCTGGGGGCAAGTGAAAGTTGCATAAACCCTTTACCCACAAGGCCTTGCACAGGATATGGAAAGTTTTTTTCTTGACCCCGGAGAAGCTGCTGTGCGGAGCAAGGCATTCTGCACGACCGACCAGTCACCGCCGTGATTGCGCAGGGCCAGTAATCACGGCCCTCAGCGCAGTCTTTCCAGAGTTTAATCACAGACTTATCCACAGGCTTGCCCACATGCATTCGCCTGTTTTGTCGTGGTCATAAAAAGGTTGACAAACGAGCCCCCAGCAACTGGGAAAAGGCCTGATCAAAAAACAATCACACGCCTGCAAGCCACGGTTTGAAAGGCTTTCAGCCAGCTACTCCCACGTTATTCACAGCCGGCTCCACAGCAAACGGGGACAAGTCAAAACTGTGGAAAAACAGCCATTTGCAGCGTCTATATGTCGCGCTTTGGCAGGTTGGGGATTTTGTTTTCCACAATTTCGGGAATGGCGTGGATCGTGATGGATTCTGGATACAAAAAAGCCCCGGGACTGACGTCCCGGGGCTCTGTATCGCTGTGGAAAAACTGAGAACTCAGTGCCCGCCGAGATAGGCGTTACGCACCTCCTCGTTCACCAGCAACTCCTTGCCGGTGCCCGTCAGGCGGATCTCGCCGTTGACCATCACATAGGCCCGGTCGGACAGTTTCAACGCGTGGTTGGCGTTCTGCTCGACGAGGAAAATAGTCATGCCGGTTTTCGCCAGTTCCCGCAGGGTGGCGAAGATCTGTTTCACCACGATCGGCGCCAGCCCCAGACTCGGCTCATCCAGCAGCAACAGCTTGGGACGGCTCATCAGGGCCCGGGCGATGGCGAGCATTTGCTGCTCGCCGCCGGACATGGTCATTGCGCGCTGAGTGCGACGCTCTTCGAGGCGCGGGAACAGCTCGAACATGCGCTGCATGTCTTCCTTGGCGTACTTGTCGCCGATCGGGATGGTGCCCATCAGCAGGTTTTCCTCGACGGTCATGTCGGGGAACACCCGCCGCCCTTCCGGCGACTGCGCGATGCCGTTGGAGGCGATGTAGTGCGATGACTTGTGGGTAATGTCCACGCCCTGATAGAGGATCTGCCCGCCCGCCGCCCGCGGCTGGCCGAAGATCGACATCAGCAGCGTTGACTTGCCGGCACCGTTGGAGCCGATCAGGCTGACGGTTTCCCCTTCGTTGATCTGCAGCGAGACGCCTTTGAGGGCCTGGATCGGGCCGTAGAACACGTCCAGATCCTTGAGTTCGAGGATGGGTTGCGTCATACGACTTCCTCTTCGTCGGCGCCCAGGTAAGCCGCAATCACCTTCGGATCGTGGCGGATATCGTCCGGACCGCCTTCGGCGATGACGATGCCGTGGTCCAGCACCACGATGTGATCGGAAATGCTCATTACCATGCCCATGTCGTGTTCGATCAGCACCACGGTCAGATCGTGCTCGTCGCGCAGCAGCCGGATCATCGCGCTCAGCGCTTCGGTTTCCTGAGGGTTGAGGCCGGCGGCCGGTTCGTCGAGGCAGATGATCTGCGGCCGCGTGCACATGGCCCGGGCGATCTCCAGACGGCGTTGCTGACCGTAGGACAGTTCACCGGCCAGACGGTTGGCGCAGTCCACCAGATCCACCACTTCCAGCCAGTAGAACGCGCAGTCCAGCGCATCGCTTTCGGCCTTGCGGTAGCCCTTGGTGTTGAGAATGCCGGCCAGCATGTTGCGGTTGACCCACATGTGCTGGGCCACCAGCAGGTTTTCCAGCACCGACATTTCCTTGAACAGGCGAATGTTCTGGAACGTCCGGGCCAGGCCCGCGCGGTTGACCAGATGGGTGCCGCCGAACATCTTGTAATACAGGCGACTGGCAAAGCTTTTCGGCGAGACGAAGTCGGTCGGCTTGAACGACTCGCCCAGCAACTTGATGACGTTGGTCTGCTGGCCGCGCACGTTGAGTTCGATCTTGCCGCCGGAGGCCTTGTAGAACCCGGTCAGGCAGTTGAACACCGTGGTCTTGCCGGCGCCGTTGGGGCCGATCAGGGCGAAGATCGAATTGCGTTTGACCTTCAGGCTGACATCGCTCAAGGCCTTGATGCCACCGAAGTGCATCATCAGTTTTTCAACAGAGAGTACGACTTCACTCATGGCGCAGTCCTCTCATAGTGAATGGCACCTTTGCGTGGAGTGACCCCGGTACGGCTGATGCGGATCAGCCCGCGCGGTCGCCAGATCATCATCAACACCATCAGGATCCCGAACAGCAGCACGCGGTATTCGGCGAAGCCGCGCAGCAGTTCCGGGGCGACGGTCAGCACGAACGCTGCGATCACCACACCGATGGTCGAGCCCATGCCGCCGAGCACGACGATGGCGAGGATCAGCGCCGACTCGAAGAAGGTGAACGAGGTCGGGTTGACGAAGCCTTGGTAGGTGGCGAAGAACACGCCTGCCAGACCCGCCGTGGACGCACCGATGGTGAACGCCGAGAGCTTGACCAGCACGTGATTGAGGCCCATCGAGCGGCAGGCGATCTCGTCTTCACGCAGGGCTTCCCAGGCGCGGCCGACCGGCATCTTCACCAGACGATGCTTGATGTACAGCACGGCCAGCACCACCAGGAACAGCACCGCGTAGATGAAGTAATACTTCACGTCCGGGTTGTAGGCGATGCCGAAGAACTCGTGGAACGGCACCCCGCCATCCTTCGCCCGCTTGCCGAATTCCAGACCGAAGAACGTCGGCAGTGGCGCCGGCATACCGTTCGGACCGCCGGTCAGGGACAGCCAGTTGTTGAGGATCAGACGGATGATTTCACCGAAACCCAGGGTCACGATCGCCAGGTAGTCACCGTGCAGGCGCAGCACCGGGAAGCCAAGGATGCAACCGGCAAGGCCAGCCGTAATCGCCGCCAGCGGCAGCACGGTCCAGAAACCCAGCCCGAGGTACTGATAACCGAGCGCCAGACCGTAGGCGCCGATGGCGTAAAACGCCACGTAACCCAGGTCGAGCAGGCCGGCCAGACCGACCACGATGTTCAGCCCCAGCCCCAGCAGCACGTAGATCAATCCGAGGATGACCACGCCCAGCAGGTAAGAGTTGGAAACGAATGGCACGATCACGGCCAGCACGATCAGCAGCGGGATGATCCAGCGCAGCCTGGACTTGTGATCGGCGGGCAACACATGCACGCCGGAACCGGTGCTCTCGAATCCTTCGAGGATTTTCAGGCCCTTGGGGGTCTGCAGGAACAGGCTCAGGGCAAAGCGGCCGGCCATGACGATGGCAATGATCCACGCCACGCGGGTCGGTTCGAGGTTGAAGCTGTAGCCGTCGAGTACCACGCCGACGATCGGCCCGAACACGATCAGGGCAATCAGACCGGCGAGAATCGCCTCAACCAGGCTTTTTTTGACATCAATGGATTTTGTAGTGGTTGAAGACATCGCTTACACCTTCGACACAAGAGGACGGCCCAGCAGGCCCTGAGGCCGGAAGACCAGAACAAGTACGAGCAGCGAGAAGCTGAACACGTCTTTGTAGTCGGAGTTGACCAGGCCCGAGAACAGCGACTCGGAGATCCCGAGGATGATCCCGCCCAACATGGCGCCAGGCAGCGAGCCGATCCCGCCGAGCACCGCGGCGGTGAACGCCTTGATGCCGATGACGAAGCCTGCGTAGAAGTCGAACGTGCCGTAGTTCATGGTGATCAGCACGCCGGCCAGGGCCGCCATCGCTGCACCGATGATGAACACATAGGAAATCACCCGGTCGGTGTTGATCCCCAGGATCGAAGCCATCTTGCGGTCTTGCTGGGTGGCGCGGCACATGCGGCCGAGCTTGGTGTACTTGATCACGTAGGTCAGCAGGCCCATCCCGACGAACGCCGCGACGAGAATGAAGATCTTGGTGTAGGTCAGCTGGACGAAGCCCGAGCCGACATCGATGCGCCAGGCACCGGTGAGCAGCGTCGGAACACCCTGTTGACGGGCGCCCTGGCTGATCTGGGCATAGTTTTGCAGGATCAGGGAGATACCGATGGCGCTGATCAGCGGAGCCAGTCGGGTGGAGTTGCGCAGTGGTTTGTAGGCGATGCGTTCGATGACCCAGCCATACACCCCCGTGACGACGATAGTGAAGACCAGTGTGCCGAGCATCAGCAGCGGGAAGGATTCGATACCGAAGTAAGCCAGCAGAGCCAGACTGATTGCCGCGAGGTAAGCGGAAATCATGTAAACCTCGCCGTGGGCGAAGTTGATCATGCCGATGATGCCGTAGACCATTGTGTAGCCGATGGCGATCAGGCCATAGACCGACCCGAGGGTCAGGCCGTTGACCAGTTGCTGCAGGAAAATACCATCCATAACGCAATCTCACGCAGTGAGAACCTGCACACCCGGGGGCACGCGGTTCTTCTAGGAAAAATACAGATTTACGTCGGAGCAGTGTCAGAGCGCATTCAGCCCGACCACCACAGGATCCTGTGGGAGCGAGCCAGCTCGCGAAAGCGGTTGATCATTCAACAGAGATGTTGCCTGTCAGTCCGTCTTCGCGAGCAGGCTCGCTCCCACATGGGATGAGTGGGATCAGCCGATCGCGTCAGCCCTTACTTCTGTTTTTCCAGCTGGTGATATTTGCCGGTCGCGTCCCACTGATAGACCACGTAGTCGGAGACTTTCAGGTCGCCCTTGGCGTCCCAGGTCTTCTCGCCCATCACGGTTTTCACAGGGTTGGCTTTCAGCCATTTGGCAGCGTCTTCGCCCTTGTTGGACTTGGCGCCGTTGAAGCCGGCAGCCAGGGCCTGGATCGAAGCGTAGGCGTACAGGGTGTAGCCTTCAGGCTCGGTGCCGGCCTTACGGAAGGCATCCACGACAGTCTTGCTTTCCGGCAGCAGGCGCGGGTCGGCGCCGAAGGTCATCAGCACGCCGTCGACGTATTGCGGGCCGCCGGCGGTGGTCACCAGTTCGTCGGTCACGATGCCGTCGTCAGACATGAACTTCACGTCTTTCAGGCCTTCGGTACGCAGTTGCTTGACCAGTGGACCGGCTTCCGGGTGCAGGCCGCCGAAGTAGACCACGTCGGCACCGGCCGCGCGGATCTTGGTGACCACGGCGCTGAAGTCTTTCTCGCCACGGGTCAGGCCTTCGTACAGCACCGGCTTCACGCCGCGTTTTTCCAGTTGTGCCTTGGTCGCATCGGCCAGGCCCTGACCGTAGGTGTCCTTGTCGTGCAGCACGGCCACTTTCTTGCCCTTGAGCACGTCTACGATGTAGTCGCCGGCGACGATGCCTTGCTGGTCGTCACGGCCGCACATACGGAACATGGCGCTCAGACCGCGCTCGGTCACCTGCGGGTTGGTGGAACCCGGGGTGATTGCGATGATGCCGGCCTCGTCGTAGATCTCCGACGCAGGAATGGTGGAAGACGAGCAGAAGTGGCCGACCACACCGGCGACTTTCTGGTTGGTGAGGTCCTTGGCGACCGTCACCGCCTGTTTCGGTTCGCAGGCGTCATCGCCTTTGACCAGGACGATTTTTTCCCCGTTGACGCCGCCCGCCGCGTTGACCGCATCGGCCGCCGCTTGTGCCCCTTTCATGTACTGCTCGCCAAATGCCGCATTGGCACCCGTCATGGGGCCCGCCACACCGATTTTCACATCAGCTTGTGCAAACGCAGAAACACCCAGCGCAGTAGCCACTGCGAGGGCCAGAAAGCCTTTCTTGTAAAACGTCTGGGACATGAGGTGGTGCTCCAAGGTTTTTTTTAGTTGGCACTGCGACTTCACTGGAATGCTCAGAGCAAGGGCCGTGCCATCGGTTTTTTATTCTTCAAAAAGTCGCTGCTTTCTTGTTATTTCGACTGTTTCGTTCCCATTTTCATTGGGCGTGCAACCGTCTAAACCGCGGAAGGTGAAACCATTTGTTTTTTCAGGCGCAACCCGCACGCGCCATCATTGCAACCGCGGCGCCAAACGACGTGCAACCAGCCTGTAACAGCTCGCGTCACCGAACTGCACACTGCTGGTGCGGGACTGCTACAACCCGCACCATTACAGGCTAGTCGCTACGCGCAAAAGCGCCGCGTTACGCAACAATTTTCAACATTCAAATAACGATGCGCAGGCACTGGCCCGCGTGATACAGCGAGAACCCGGCCTCGTACAGGCAACTGCGCAAGCCCACGCCCGCCAGGGGCTGCATCGGTGCAAAGGGAATCGGCAAGGCCTGAGGATTTCCGTTACACAGGTAGTCGGCGAAGGCTTTGCCGACCACGGTGCCGGTGGTCACACCACGGCCGTTGTAACCGGTGACGGCCACCAGTCCCGGCGCCGGCTCGAACAGACGCATCAGGTGATCGGGGGTGAACGCGATGCGCCCGGTCCAGGTGCACTCCCATTCGACGGGCTTGAGGTTGGGGAAATAATGTTGCTGCACCCGGTCGGCCCAGGCCTTGAGGAACCAGGTCGGTTTCTGATTGCCATTACCGAGGCTGCCCAGCAACAGTCGCCCGTCCTTGTCGCGGCGGATGCTGCTCAGCACCTGGCGGGTATCCCACGAGCCTTGCCCGCCCGGGAGGATTTCATGGGCTGCGTCTTCGGTGAGCGGCACCGAAGCGACCTGATAGTAGTAACCGGGAAAGAAATTGCGTTTGAGTTCGGTCCAGTCGCCTTCGGTGTAGGCGTTGGAGGCAATGACCACTTGTTCGGCTTGCACCGAGCCCTGCCCGGTCTGTACCGACCATTGCTGGCCCTGACGTTCAAGTCGGGTGACCGGGGAATGATCGAACATCTGCCCGCCGAGCCCCGACACGGCTTTCGCCAGCCCGGTGACATACGCCATCGGATTGAGCGTGCCGGCGCGCCGGTCAAGCAGCGCGGCGGCAATCTTTTGCGTGCCGGTCGCCAGTTCACAGGCTTTGCCGGTCAACAATTCGACCGGCGCACCGCGGCGTTTCCACTGTTCTTCGCGACTGCGCAGATCCGCCTCGCCCTTGGCGTTGTGCGCCATGTGCAGGGTGCCTTCACGGCGCAACTGGCAATCGATGTTGTATTTATCCACCAGGCTGAACACCAGCGCCGGCGCCGCACCGAGCATGCGGTTGAGCTGGCTGCCGACCGCCTCGCCGAAGCCGGCCTCGATCTCGTCCGGCGGGATCCACATCCCGGCGTTGACCAGTCCGACATTGCGCCCGGAGCCACCCTGCCCGGCGCGATGGGCTTCGAGCACGCAAACGCTTTTGCCCTTTTCCAACAGATGCAGCGCCGCCGACAACCCGGTAAACCCGGCGCCGATCACGCAGACATCGACTTTGACCTCGCCCCTGAGCGCCGAGTTATCCGGTCGTTGCGGCGTGAGTTTTTCCCACAGACATTCTTCGCGTAACGGCATTGCCAGACTCCAACAGAAACCTAACAAACACACAGTTCAACAATGTGGGGCGAGCCTGCTCCGGACGACGCTCCGACGAAAGCGGCGTTTCAGCCAACATTAATGTCGACTGAACCACCGCTTTCGCGGGCAAGCCCGCTCCCACAAGGGGATCTCCACTTGACCGAAGGAATCAGTCGAACGTGATGCCCTGCGCCAACGGCAACTCCAGCGAGTAGTTCACGGTGTTTGTCTGGCGGCGCATGTACGCGCGCCATGCATCCGAGCCAGACTCGCGACCACCACCGGTTTCTTTTTCACCGCCAAACGCGCCGCCAATCTCCGCGCCGCTCGGGCCGATGTTGACGTTGGCGATACCGCAGTCGCTGCCGACCGCCGACATGAATTTCTCGGCCTCGCGCACATCGGTGGTGAAGATGCACGACGACAGGCCTTGCGGCACGGCATTGTTCAGGCGCAGCGCCTCGTCGAAATCGCTGTAGCCGACCACGTACAGGATCGGCGCGAAGGTTTCGCTGCACACCACGTCGCTCTGCTCCGGCATTTCAACGATGGCCGGCGAGACGTAGTAGGCGTTGGGGAACTGGTCTTCCAGTTGACGCTTGCCGCCGAACACCCGGCCGCCCTCGCTCAGCGCCTGCTCCAACGCATCCTGCATATTTTCAAAGCTGTGCTTGTCGATCAGCGGGCCGATCAGGTTGCCTTCCAGTGGGTGGCCGATGCGGACTTTGGAGTACGCGGCCTTGAGGCGGGTGACGATTTCTTCTTTCACCGACTCATGGGCGATCAGGCGACGCAACGTGGTGCAACGCTGCCCGGCAGTGCCGACGGCGCTGAACAGAATGGCGCGCACGGCCATGTCCAGATCGGCGCTCGGGCCGAGGATCATGGCGTTGTTGCCGCCCAGTTCAAGGATGCTGCGGGCGAAGCGCGCGGCGACTTTCGGCGCCACTTCGCGGCCCATGCGGGTGCTGCCGGTAGCGCTGATCAGTGCGACACGCGGGTCATCCACCAGCGCTTCGCCGGCATCGCGGCCACCGATGATCACCTGGCTCAGATGCGCCGGGGCATCGCTGAAATTCTTCAGTACGCGCTCGAACAGCGCCTGGCAGGCCAGTGCGGTCAGCGGGGTTTTCTCCGAAGGTTTCCACACCACCGGGTTGCCGCAGACCAGCGCCAGCGTGGTGTTCCACGCCCACACCGCGACCGGGAAGTTGAACGCACTGATCACGCCGACCACGCCCAGCGGGTGCCAGGTTTCACGCATGTGGTGGCCCGGGCGCTCGGAAGCGATGGTCAAACCGTACAACTGACGCGAGAGGCCGACGGCGAAGTCGCAGATGTCGATCATCTCCTGCACTTCACCAAGGCCTTCCTGGGTGATCTTGCCGGCTTCCCACGACACCAGCTCGCCGAGGTCGGCCTTGTATTCCCGCAGCACTTCGCCGAACTGACGCACCAGCTCGCCGCGACGCGGGGCCGGCACCTTGCGCCATTGTTCGAACGCATGATCTGCGCGACTGATGTGCTGCTCGACTTCAGCCGGGCCTTCCCAGTTCACGGCGCCGATGCGGCTGCCGTCGATGGGCGAATGCACCGGCACTTTGCCGTTCTGGTACAGGGCCGGGTTCACACCAAGACGATCAAGCAATGCGGCAACCATGGGTCACTCCTCAAGCAAAAAAACTGAATGTGTGCGGGCGCGTTCAGCGCCCGGGCAGGCCTTTAGTTGTAGCTTCAGGAAGGCCATGCAACAAACGACCTTTACGCGAGATATCATTCCGTTTATTCATGCTGCGAAGAAAGACAAGAAAAGGATCGCCCATGCTGAACAAACGCCACTTGCCGTCGATCACCGCGCTGCAGTGCTTCGAGGCCGTGACCCGGCACCTGAGTTTCACCCGGGCCGCCGAGGAACTGAACCTGACTCAGAGCGCCGTCAGCAAGCAGGTGGCGCAGCTCGAAGAATTGCTGCAGCACTTGTTGTTCCGTCGGGTACGCCGCCGTTTGCAGATGACTCCGGCCGGTGATCTGTACCTGGTGGAAGTCAGAAAAATCCTGACCCAGGTCGAGATGTCGACCCATTACCTGCGTTCCTACGGCGGCGAAACCGAAGTCCTGCGCGTCTCCACACCCTCGACCTTCGGCGCCCGCTGGCTGGTGCCGCGCCTCAAGGGCTGGCGTCTGCGCCACCCGTCGATTCATCTGGATCTGTGCAACGAACAGGAAGCCGATGACTTGCTGCAAGGGCGCAGCGACCTGGCGTTCTATTTCGGCCAGGGTTCACGCCCCGGCACCGAGTGCCTGAAGTTGTTCGGCGAGGAACTGGTGCCTGTGTGCGCCCCCGGCAGCCTGCCGGACACGCCGTTGACTGATCCAACGCAACTCACCGATCTGGTGCTGCTGCAGAATGCTTCGCGCCCGCAAGCGTGGCACGACTGGTTCGACAGCCAAGGCCATCAGACCGAGCACAGCTACCACGGCCCGCGCTTCGAAACCTTTTATATGTGCATCCGCGCGGCGCAGGTCGGCTGCGGCGTCGCCCTGCTGCCGAGGTTCCTGGTGGAAGAGGAATTGGCCGACGGCAAACTGGTCATTCCCTGGCAGCATGCAATGCCCAGTACCGACGCGTATTACCTGGCCTACCCGGAACACGCGGCGGAAGTGCCCAAGGTGCGGGATTTCGTGAAGTGGATGCTGGAGCAGATCGACAGCCCCGATGCTTGAAAATGTGGGAGCGAGCCTGCTCGCGAAGAGGGCGCTACATTCACAATCGATGTTGACTGGAGGAACACTATCGCGAGCAGGCTCGCTCCCACAGGGATCTGTGGCGGTCAAAAAATCGCTGGCAATCCACACCCCGGATATGCGCCACTAGCGCCATTGATTGATACCGCGCCAACGCGCGGCCCGCCTGGAGACCCCGTTATGAGCGAGAGTGTGTTTGCCGATCGCATCGTGCAGAACCTGCTCGACACCGACTTCTACAAACTGACGATGATGCAGGCGGTGCTGCACAACTACCCCAACGTCGAAGTCGAATGGGAGTTCCGTTGCCGTAACAGTGAAGATCTGCGCCCGTATCTGGCGGAGATCCGCTTCCAGGTCGAGCGTCTGGCCGAGTTGAGCCTGAGCGCCGATCAGTTGAGTTTCCTCGAGCGCATCAGCTTCCTCAAACCTGACTTTCTGCGATTCCTCGGTCTGTTCCGCTTCAACCTGCGTTATCTGCACACCGGCATCGAGAACGGCGAGCTGTTCATCCGCCTGCGCGGGCCGTGGCTGCATGTGATTCTGTTCGAAGTGCCGCTGCTGGCGATCGTCAGCGAAGTGCGCAACCGCTATCGCTACCGCGAAACGGTACTGGAACAGGCTCGCGAGCAGCTGTACCGCAAGTTCGACTGGCTGACCGCCAACGCCTCGTCTGAAGAGTTGTCGCAGTTGCAGGTCGCCGATTTCGGCACGCGCCGCAGGTTTTCCTACCGCGTGCAGGAAGAAGTGGTGAACGTGCTCAAGCACGACTTCCCCGGGCGTTTCGTCGGCACCAGCAATGTGCACCTGTCCCGCGAACTGGACATGAAACCCCTGGGCACCATGGCCCACGAATGGATCATGGCTCACCAGCAACTCGGCCCGCGACTGATCGACAGCCAGATTGCCGCCCTCGATTGCTGGGTCCGCGAGTACCGCGGTTTGTTGGGGATCGCCCTGACCGACTGCATCACCACCGACGCGTTCCTCGGCGATTTCGATCTGTTCTTCGCCAAGCTGTTCGACGGTTTGCGCCATGACTCCGGGGATCCGGTGCAGTGGGGCGAAAAATGCATCGCCCACTATCACAAGCTCGGCATCGACCCGATGAGCAAGACCCTGGTGTTCTCTGACAGCCTGACGCTGCCCAAGTCGCTGGAGATCTTCCGGGCGTTGCGGGGCCGGATCAATGTCAGCTTCGGTATCGGCACCAACCTCACCTGTGACATTCCGGGTGTCGAACCGATGAGCATCGTGCTTAAAATGACCGCCTGCAACGGCCAACCGGTGGCGAAGATCTCCGACGAGCCGGGCAAGACCCACTGCAAAGACCCGAATTTCGTCGCCTACTTGCGACACGTTTTCCAGGTTCCTGCCGTTTCCAGCCTTTCTAGCAAGGAGTGAATTCATGCAAGCCGTACAGCGTGAGATTGCTGAACAGCTCAACGTTCAGCCGCCGTTCGCCGACTACCAGGCCCTCGAAGCGGAAGTCGCCCGACGCATCACCTTCATCCAGGATTGCCTGACCAGTTCCGGGCTCAAGACCCTGGTGCTGGGCATCAGCGGCGGTGTCGACTCGCTGACCGCAGGCCTGTTGGCCCAGCGCGCCATGCGTGAACTGCGCGAGCGCACCGGAGACGAGGCCTACAAGTTCATCGCCGTGCGCCTGCCGTACGACGTGCAGTTCGATGAACACGACGCCCAGGCCTCGGTGGACTTCATCGCCCCGGACGAGCGTCACACCGTCAACATCGGCCCGGCAGTGAAATCCCTGGCCAGCGAAGTCGCAGCTTTCGAAGGCAAGCACGCGGTGTCGGTGGATTTCGTGCTCGGCAACACCAAGGCGCGGATGCGCATGGTCGCCCAGTACACCATCGCCGGCGCGGCCCACGGCCTGGTGATCGGCACCGACCACGCGGCGGAAGCGGTGATGGGTTTCTTCACCAAATTCGGTGACGGCGCCTGCGATCTGGCACCACTGAGCGGCCTGGTGAAAAACCAGGTCCGGGCCATCGCCCGAAGCTTCGGTGCACCGGAATCGCTGGTGGAAAAAGTGCCGACGGCGGATCTGGAAGACCTGTCGCCGGGCAAGCCGGATGAAGCGTCCCACGGCGTGACTTACGCCGAGATCGATGCTTTCCTGCACGGCGAGCCGCTGCGTCAGGAAGCATTCGATATCATCGTCAACACCTACAAGAAGACCCATCACAAGCGGGTCATGCCGTTTGCGCCTTGAATCCAGGGCATAAAAAAAGCGTCCCTCGGGACGCTTTTTTTTGGACTGCGGTTTTCTTACTTCACAACCACTTTGCCTTTCATCATCGAGATGTGGCCAGGGAAAGAGCAGAAGAAACTATAGTCACCACCGGCCTCCAGCTTAGAGGTATCGAATGTCACTTCGGTTTCTTTTTCCGGCGCACCAATCATTTTGGTATGAGCAATGATCGCGGCATTATCAGCTTTCAGATAGTCCTTCTCCAGGCCCTGACTCATGCCCTCGGTCGCAATGGCCTGCATGTCGGCAGTCTTGCTGATCACCAGGTTATGGCCCATCACATTCTTCGGCAAAGAGCCGCCATGAGTCAGCTTGACTGTGAACGTCTTGCAGCTCTTGTCGACTGTGAACTCCTTGGTGGTGTAGGTCATCTGGTCAGTGGATTCGACGGTGGTGGTGCACTCGGCGGCCATCAACTGGCTGCTGGCCAGCGCCAGCAGGGATACCGCAACAACTTTGGAAAACATGGTGAATCTCCAAGGCAGGGTTAACAAAAACACGAATGGTGGAAAGACTGCCTGAAATCTTCGCAAGTTCCTATGACTTGAGTCAAAAATTGTATACAACTTTCAGGCTATGACACTCATCGAAACAATCTAACAGCCAGACGATTGGCCGGGACGTATCTTCAGGGCTCAACTCAACTGGAGCATCAGTCATGTCCCTCAACAGTCTGTTGTGCAGTCTGCTCGCCGCCTACGCCTGTGGTGCCAGCGGCACCTGTGAAACCCCGAAACGCGAAGTCTAGCCCTTGGATCGAGGCGTGCCAGCCATTACCCTGTGACCGATTGACCCAGGAGGAAGGCATGTCTCTCACATCCGTTTGTGTATTTTGCGGTGCCAACGCCGGCACCACCCCGGCGTACACCGATGCCGCCATCGCCCTCGGCACCGCCATTGCCGAGCGCAAGCTGAAGCTGGTCTACGGCGGTGGCGCCGTGGGTTTGATGGGGATTGTCGCCGACGCCGCGCTGGCCGCCGGCGGCGAAGTGATCGGCATCATTCCCCAGAGCCTGATGGACAAGGAAATCGGTCACAAGAGCCTGACGCGCCTGGAAGTAGTCGACGGCATGCACGCGCGCAAGGCACGCATGGCCGAACTCAGCGATGCGTTCATCGCCCTGCCCGGCGGCCTCGGCACCCTGGAAGAACTGTTCGAAGTCTGGACGTGGGGCCAGCTCGGTTACCACGGCAAGCCGCTGGGCTTGCTGGAAGTGAACGGTTTCTACAGCAAACTCACGGCATTTCTCGATCACATCGTCGGCGAAGGCTTCGTTCGCGCACCGCACCGTGACATGCTGCAAGTGAGTGAATCGCCACAATCGCTGCTCGATGCCCTCGACCAATGGCAGCCGACCGTCACGCCAAAGTGGGTCGACCAGAAACCCGGTTAACCCCCGGGCACCGATACAGGGCAGAATACGCGCCGCTCAACCTCACCTTCGACCCCAGAGGATCGCCCATGGCCAAACCCAATTACTCCTTCGCCAAGCGTCAACGTGACCTGGCCAAGGAACAGAAGAAAGAGGAAAAGCTTCAGCGCAAGAAACAGATGGCTGAAGAAGCGGCACTGAACCCTGACGGTGAAGTGGCGACCGATGATGATGTTGATGCACCGAAAGACCAGGCACCCGAGGCCTGAGCAATACCGCAGGATCACTGAACACAACCCCTGTGGGAGCGAGCCTGCTCGCGATTGCAATGGGTCAGTCGCATCCATTTCAGATGTGACACCCTAATCGCCAGCAGGCTGGCTCCCACATTTGTTTTTATTCCTCCAGCGGCATCACCGTGACCCGGACCTCGGGATCATGGCTCCCCCCTCCCAGAATCACCCCGCGCAACGGCGACACATCGGAAAAATCCCGGCCCCAGGCCAGGGTGATGTGCTCCAGTGCCGGTTGCACATTGTTGGTCGGATCGAAATCCACCCAGCCAAGCACCGGACAAAACACCGAAACCCAGGCATGGGAGGCATCGGCGCCGATCAATCGCGGTTGCCCCGGTGGCGGCCGTGTCAGCAGATAGCCACTGATGTAGCGCGCCGCCAATCCTCGGGAACGCACGCAGGCCAGCATCAGATGGGCGAAGTCCTGACAGACCCCGCGCCGCCGCTCCAGCACTTCCACTAACGGCGTCGCGACTTGCGTGGCCTCGGCATCGAAGGTGAACTCGTCGAAGATCTTTTCCATCAACGCCTGCACGCCCAGCAGCAAAGGTCGCCCGGGCGGAAAACAGCTTTCGGAGAACTCGACGAAGCTGCGCTTCAAGTGAACGTAGGGTGACTGAAATCGGTAACGGCAGGCCTCCAGCAGCTCGGTGGACAACGGCTGGCTGCTGTAGGTCAGCGCATTGCGCGTCAGTTCCCAGACCGGGGACAGATTGAAATCCAGCGCCGGCCGCGCCAGCACCTCGACCGTCAGCCGTGCGTTGACCTGCAATTCATCATGAGGCCGCTCAAACGCAAGGCGCGTCAGCGGATTGCCGAACACGTCCTGTTCGTCACGACGCGTGGTCGGATCCGGACTGATCAGCAATTGCTGTTCGGTGCAGCGCTGCCAGGCGCATTCCCGAGGCCACAGATGCGCCAGCTGCTGCGCCAGCGAGACCGGGCTGTCGTAGTGATAGCAGGTGTCGTGAAGGATCTGGTAATGGGCATTCATCAGACGGACACCGTGCGCTGGCTGACATCATCGACATGGGCAAAATGGCGCAGGGCCAGACGATCGGATACCTGGCCGCTGGCGTCGGCGATGCCTTGCAGCAGATCCGCCAGCCCGTCGAGCGCGGCACGCACGCTGGATTCGCCGAACAATGGATTTTCCAGGCACCCCAGATCGAAGTGCGCCAGACGCTCGACCAGTTGCGGCAACCCGGCCTCCCTCGGCACACCAAAATCATCGTTCAGACGCTTGAGGGTGCGCGTCACCAGTTTCAACTGGAACAGCACCGCATGGGGGTTCTGCTCGTCCAGCAGCAACAGGTCGAGCACCGGGATAAGTTGCGCCACCGCCAGATAACGCGAGCGATAGGTGATGCTGCTGTTGCCCAGCTCCAGCAACCATTCAAGCCCCGCTTGATCGAACGCCCCGGCGCCACGCAGGAAACCGGCGAGACTGCTGCTGAGAAACTGCAGGCGTTCGATGCGCCGGCCGATCATCAGAAAGCGCCAGCCTTCGTCGCGGGTCATGTCGTCGAGGGCAAACCCGGACAGCGCCGCCAGCGACATCACCAGCCGATTGAGAAAATCCAGCAACTCGCCGAAGTCCGGCTCGTCGGTGTCCAGCTCCGTCGCCTCGCGCTGCAACTCCACCAGCGCCTGCCAGTTCTCCCGCGAGAGCTTGCCGCGCACCTGCGACGCCGCCCACTGCAAGCGTTGCAGGTTGGAGCGCAGGCTGAACGACCAGTCCTCGCCGAGCAACGCTGCGAGCAGGCGCTCCGGCAGCTCGCCTTCGTCCGGCAGCAGCATCAGCCGCTCGCCGAGCTCCACGGCTGCCTGCAGGGCCTGCGGGTCATCACCGTCGACGTAGCGCGCCAGCATGATCCGCAGCAGCCGCGCGCTATCGTCGCAACGCTCGCAGTAACGGCCGAACCAGAACAGGTTTTCCACCACCCGCGACGGCAGGTACGGATCGCGGCGTACCAGATCGTGCACGCCGATACTGCGCTGGGTCCTCCACTGTTCGCCACTTGGCGGCCGGTCGCCCAGCACCCAGGTGTCCTTGCTCGCGCCACCGCGCTGCATCGATACCACTTCGGCATCGGCCTCGGCCGCCACCCGGGTCAAGCCGCCGGGCAACACCCGATAACCATCATGACTGGCCACCGCATACATGCGCATGCCGATGGCTCGCGGCTGTAACTGGCCGTCCTCGGGTTGCCAGATCGGCGCGTGGGACAGTTGCGCAAGTTCTTGCGCGACATAGGCGTAAGGCCGGGCCTGCATGCGCTCGGCGAGACTCTGGCGCTGCTTTTCGCTCAGATCTCGCCCGAAAACAGGTGCAAAACTCTGGGACGGAAAGGCCGGTTTGATCAGCAACTCCGGCAATTTCTCCAACGCCTGGGCCAGCACCGGCGCCTCGCCGCACCACCAGGTAGCGATGGAAGGCAGGATCAGCTCTTCACCGAACAGGTACTGATTGATCTTCGGCAAAAAGCCCAACAGCCCCGGCGACTCCAGCACGCCGCTGCCCAGCGCGTTGGCCACCAGCACCCGGCCCTGACGCACCGCCTCCAGCAATCCCGGAACGCCGAGCGCCGAATCCGTACGCAGCTCCAGCGGATCGCAGAAGTCATCGTCGAGCCGACGCATGATCGCGTGGACCCGGCGCAGGCCGCTGAGGGTTTTCAGGTAGACCGTGGCATCACGCACCGTCAGGTCGCCGCCCTCCACCAGCGGATAACCGAGCTGGCGCGCGAGATAAAGATGTTCGAAGTAGCTTTCGTTGAAACGCCCCGGGGTCAGCAGCACCACCAGCGGCGCGTCATCATCGCAGGGAGCCTGACGGGCCAAGGTTTCCTGCAAGGTGCGGAAGAAACCGGCCAGATGCTGCACCTTAAGATCCCGGTACAACTCGGGGAAAGCGCGGGACACGATGGTGCGGTTTTCCAGCGCATAACCGGCGCCCGACGGTGCCTGGGTACGATCCGCCGTCACCCACCAGCGCCTGTCCGGCGTTCGCGCCAGATCCACGGCGTACAGATGCAGAAAGGCCCCGTCCGGGGGCGCGATGCCCTGACAGGGCCAGAGGAAGTTGTTGTGACCGAACACCAGTTCCGCCGGCAGCAGCCCTTCGCTGATCAGTCGCTGCGGCCCGTACAGATCCGCCAGCACCGCATTGAGCAGCCGCGCACGCTGGGCGATTCCGGCCGACAGTTGTTGCCACTCATCAGCGGCAATGACATGGGGCAGCAAATCCAGCTCCCACGGACGATCCGCGCCCTTGGGGTCGGCATAGACGTTGTAGGTGACGCCGTTTTCCTGAATCTGCCGGGTCAGCAGCGCCTGACGCTGCACCAGTTGCGCCGGGGTGCTGCGCTGCAATTGGTCGAACAGTCGCTGCCAGTGCGGGCGCACCGCCCCGCAGTCGTCGAGCAGTTCGTGGTAAGTGCCCGCCGTCAGCGGGTAGCGGTCAAGCAGGTCAGGCATGGAAAGCTCGGCAGCCGGCAAGGAACGGTCAGACTAACGCAGGCACATGACGCCCGGATATACGAAAAATCCGGGGGTCGTGTACGAATCAAAAGCGTCGTAAATCGAGAGTCATCGGGAGCTCGTCGGAGATAGTCAGATTCGGTATCGGAAGTTTTCCCGGCGTGTGTCCGATGCGGAAGAAACGCGCCATTCGCCGGCTCTCCGCTTCGTTGGCATTGACCGGTAACGTCTCGTAATTGCGCCCGCCCGGATGGGCGACGTGGTACTGACAACCGCCCAGCGAGCGCTGCATCCAGGTGTCGAGCAGGTCGAACACCAGCGGCGCGTGCACCGGGATCGTCGGTTGCAGGCAGTTGGCCGGTTGCCACGCTCGGAAACGTACGCCAGCGACAAACTCGCCGACCCGCCCGGTCGATTGCAGCGGCACCGGGATGCCATTGCAGGTCAGCAGATAACGCTGCGGCGGCAACCCCGTGAGCTTGACCTGCAAACGCTCCAGCGATGAATCGACGTAACGCACCGTGCCGCCCGCCGCGCCCTCCTCGCCCAGCACATGCCAGGGTTCAAGGGCCTGACGCAATTCCAGCTCAATGCCGTTGACGGCGTAATCGCCCACTTTGGGAAAGCGAAACTCCAGATGCGCCGCAAACCATTCGGCACGCAGCGGATAACCGGCACTGTTGAGTTCGACGATGACGTCGGCAAAGTCCTGCTCGATGAAATGCGGCAGCAGGAACCGGTCATGCAATTCGGTGCCCCAGCGCGCCAGTTTCGGCGGCGCATAGGGCTCGCGCCAGAACCGCGCGACCAGCGCCCGCAACAACAACTGCTGGGCCAGGCTCATGCGCGCATGGGGCGGCATTTCGAACGCACGCAACTCCAGCAGACCGAGACGCCCGGTGGCGCCGTCCGGTGAATACAACTTGTCGATGCAGAACTCGGCGCGATGGGTGTTGCCCGTGACGTCGATCAGCAGATTGCGCAGCAGCCGGTCCACTAGCCATGGCGGGCATTCTTCTCCCGGTGCCGGCATTTGCGCGAAGGCGATTTCCAGCTCGTACAGCGCATCGTTGCGTGCTTCATCGACTCGCGGCGCCTGAGAAGTCGGGCCGATGAACAGACCGGAAAACAGGTAAGACAGTGAGGGATGGTTGTGCCAGTAGCTGATCAGGCTGCGCAGCAGATCCGGACGGCGCAGGAACGGAGAGTCCGCCGGCGTCGCGCCGCCGAGCACGAAATGGTTACCGCCACCGGTGCCGGTGTGGCGCCCGTCGATCATGAATTTCTCGGTGGACAGTCGCGTCTGACGCGCCTCTTCGTACAGGAACTCCGTGCGCTCGACCAGTTCGTCCCACGTCGCGGAAGGCTGGACGTTAACCTCGATCACGCCGGGATCCGGGGTAATGCGGAAGTTGCTCAGGCGCGGATCGCTCGGCGGCTCGTAACCTTCCAGCAGCACCGGACAGTGCAATTCTTCGGCAGTGGCTTCGATGGCGGCCACCAGTTCCAGATAATCCTCGACCCGCTCCAGCGGCGGCATGAACAGGTACAAGCGGCCTTCCCGGGCCTCGGCGCAGAGCGCGGTGCGGGTCAGCCAGTCGGCGGACTCGTCGATCTTCGGCACTCTTTCATCCGCCGCAGCCGGAACATCATGGCGATTGAGTTGCTCGGTGCCGGGCAGTTCGGGGAAATCCTGATTCGGGTCGTTCGGATGGATGAACGGATACTCCGCCGCCTTCACCCAAGGCTGCGAACCCAATGGCAGGCGATAGCCCAGCGGTGAATCCCCCGGCACCAATCGGCAATGTTCATCGCGCAGATACCAGCGCCCGCTCTGCCACTGATCGCCCTTGGCGGTGCGCGCCAGTGGAAGAACCTGACCGATGACCTTGTCCAGCCCCTGACTGAACACCTTGCGCAGGCGCGCACGCTCCAGCGGTTCCTCCAGACGCGCGTCTTCGGCGCTGACGTTGCTCGGCAACGCGCCCTCGCGCCAGAGGTAGTAGAAATTGTCTTCATAGGCCGGGAACACAAAGCGTGTCGGCAGTTTCAGGCGCTCCGCGACGCTCGCCAGAAAACGTCCGGCCAGTTCACCGGTGGCGCCGTAATCCTGCTGCTCGTCGGCAATCAGCGCGCTGTTGTGCCAGATCGGCACACCGTCGCGGCGCCAGTAGCAGTTCAGCGACCAGCGCGGCAATTGCTCGCCCGGATACCACTTGCCCTGACCGAAATGCACCAAACCCTTGGGCGCGTAGTGCTTGCACATGCGCTGGAACAGCTCGGCGGAGAGCCGGCGCTTGTCCGGGCCCAGCGCGGCGGTGTTCCATTCGGCGCCGTCAGGGTCATCGATGGACACGAAGGTCGGTTCGCCGCCCATGGTCAGGCGTACGTCGCCTTCCAGCAGCTCGGCATCGATCTGACGGCCCAGGGCCTGGATTGCCAGCCATTGCTCATCGGTGTAGGGCTTGGTCACCCGTGGCGCTTCCCAGATCCGCTCGACCGACATTTCGTGGCTGAACTCACACTCGCAAGGCTCCACCAGACCACTGATCGGCGCCGCCGAAGACGGATCGGGACTGCAGGCCAACGGGATATGACCTTCCCCCGCGAACAGCCCGGAGGTCGCGTCGAGGCCGATCCATCCGGCGCCGGGCAGATACACCTCGCACCAGGCATGCAGATCGGTGAAGTCCACTTCGGTGCCGGACGGGCCGTCGAGGCTTTTCACATCGGCGGTCAGTTGGATCAGGTAACCGGAGACGAAACGCGCCGCCAGTCCGAGATTGCGCAGCAGTTGCACCAGCAGCCACGCCGAATCGCGGCAGGAGCCGGAGGCATGCTCCAAGGTGTGCTCCGGGGTTTGCACCCCCGGTTCCATGCGAATCAGGTAATTGATGTCTTCGCTCAGGCGCTGGTTGAGCGCCACGAGGAAGTCCACTGCCGGCAGCGGCGTGCGGTCGATTTCGTCCAGATAAGTCTTGAATTTCGGCGTAAGCGGCAGGGTTTCGAGGTACGGCGCCAGTTCCTTGCGTTCATCGGCGGCGTAGGCGAAGGGGATTTTCTCGGCGTAGGGCTCGAGGAAAAAATCGAACGGATTGAACACCGCCATCTCGGCCAGCAGGTCGACCTCGATCCGCAGTTCGGCGGTTTTCTCGGGGAATACCAGTCGTGCGAGATAGTTGCCCTGGGGATCCTGCTGCCAGTTGATGAAGTGCTGCTCGGGCGAGACTTTCAGCGAATAGGACAGAATCCGCGTGCGGCTGTGGGCAGCCGGGCGCAGACGCACGATCTGCGGACCGAGTTCGACAGCGCGGTCGTAGCGGTAATGCGTGACGTGATGCAATGCGACATGAATCGACACGGCGTGCCTCCTGCGAGCCCAAGCGTATTCGAAAGCGCGCAAGACTTATGCCATGCAGAGGCTTGGGCGCTTTCCCGGAATGCTCAGGGCAGTACAGCACCAAAATCGGGCGATGCGGTGAATTGGTTTGGCACAGTTGCACGCAAATGTTGCGAGGCACAATGCAAAACGCCAACCCGAAGGTTGGCGTTCTGTTCACTCAGTGCGTTTCAGCGCGGTACGACCGGCTTGCGAGCCGGCTTCGGCCCTTTGCCTTTCGCCGCTTCCTTGCGCTCCTTGGCGGCCTGCTGGTTGCGGGCGAATGCCGCGGCCTTGGCCTGTTCACGCTTGTCCCACGGATTGCCGCCGTCACTGGCGCGCGGTGGCAGACCGTTGTGCTGGGTGAGGATCTTGGTGGTCTTCTCTTTTACGTCCTTCGCCACTTTATGGCTGCCAGCCGGCGTCGAGTTCTTGCGACGGGCACTCTGGTAGCTGTCGGTGGCCGGCTGATGCGTCGGGATCAACTGGTGCTTGCCCGGCCCGATCAGGTCGGCGCGACCCATGCGGATCAGCGCTTCACGCAGCATCGGCCAGCCTTTCGGGTCGTGATAACGCAGGAACGCCTTGTGCAGACGACGCTGCTCCTCGCTCTTGACGATGGTCACGCCGTCGCTCTTGTAGGTGACCTTGCGCAGCGGGTTCTTGCCCGAGTGGTACATCGCGGTGGCGGTGGCCATCGGCGACGGATAGAACGCTTGCACCTGGTCGGCCCGGAAGCCGTTGCCCTTGAGCCACAGGGCCAGGTTCATCATGTCTTCGTCGGTGGTGCCCGGGTGCGCGGCGATGAAGTACGGAATCAGGTACTGCTCTTTCCCCGCTTCCTTGGTGTACTTCTCGAACATGCGCTTGAAGCGATCGTACGTGCCGATCCCCGGCTTCATCATCTGGTTGAGCGGACCTTCCTCGGTGTGCTCCGGGGCGATCTTCAGGTAACCACCGACGTGGTGGGTCACCAGCTCTTTGACGTACTCCGGCGACTCGACCGCGAGGTCGTAACGCAGGCCGGAGGCGATCAGGATCTTCTTCACACCCGGCAACGCACGGGCGCTGCGGTACAGCTGGATCAGCGACGAGTGGTCGGTGTTCAGGTTCGGGCAGATGCCCGGGAACACGCAGGACGGCTTGCGGCACGCGGATTCGATTTCCGGGCTCTTGCAGGCGATGCGGTACATGTTCGCGGTCGGGCCGCCGAGGTCGGAAATGACACCGGTGAAACCCGGGACCTTGTCGCGGATCTCTTCGATTTCGCGAATGATCGACTCTTCGGAACGGTTCTGGATGATCCGGCCTTCGTGCTCGGTGATCGAGCAGAAGGTGCAGCCGCCGAAGCAGCCCCGCATGATGTTCACCGAGAAACGGATCATGTCGTAGGCCGGGATCTTTTCCTTGCCGTACGCAGGATGCGGAACACGTGCGTAAGGCATGCCGAACACGTAGTCCATTTCTTCAGTGGTCATCGGGATCGGCGGCGGATTGAACCAGACGTCGATCTCGCCATGCTTCTGCACCAGCGCACGGGCGTTGCCCGGGTTGGTTTCCAGGTGCAGCACGCGGTTGGCGTGGGCGTACAGGACCGGGTCGTTACGCACCTTTTCCATCGACGGCAGGCGGATCACGGTCTTGTCGCGGGTCATTTTCGGGCTGGCCAGAATCTGTACGACCTTGGCTTCTTCCGGATCTTCAACCGGACCTTTCTCCTGCTCGATAGCGCAAGCCTGAGTGTCCTGGGTGTTCACATACGGGTTGATGATCTTGTCGATCTTGCCCGGACGGTCGATGCGCGTGGAATCGACTTCGTACCAGCCCGCCGGGGTGTCACGACGGATAAACGCGGTGCCGCGTACATCGGTGATGTCTTCGATCTTGTGACCGTAGGACAGACGCTGGGCGACTTCGACGATCGCGCGCTCGGCGTTGCCGTACAGCAGGATGTCGGCGCTGGCGTCGATCAGGATCGAGTTGCGCACACGATCCTGCCAGTAGTCGTAGTGGGCGATGCGGCGCAGGGAGGCTTCGATGCCGCCGAGCACGATCGGTACGTGCTTGTAGGCTTCCTTGCAGCGCTGGCTGTAGACCAGGCTCGCGCGGTCCGGACGCTTGCCGGCCATGCCACCCGGGGTGTAGGCGTCGTCGGAACGGATTTTCTTGTCCGCGGTGTAGCGGTTGATCATCGAGTCCATGTTGCCGGCCGCGACGCCGAAGAACAGGTTCGGCTCGCCGAGCTTCATGAAGTCGTCTTTGGACTGCCAGTTCGGCTGGGCAATGATCCCGACGCGGAAGCCCTGGGACTCCAGCAGCCGGCCGATGATCGCCATGCCGAACGACGGATGATCGACGTAGGCATCACCCGTGACAATGATGATGTCGCAGGAGTCCCAGCCGAGCTGATCCATCTCCTCCCTGCTCATTGGCAGGAATGGCGCTGGCCCGAAACATTCGGCCCAGTATTTTGGATAGTCAAATAACGGCTTGGCTGCTTGCATGTCGATGACCGGTGTTGAGGTGCAAAATCGCGGGCGCGGAATATAGCACAAAAAATGACCAATTCCGACGGCTGTGGTCGGAAATATCAGGAGCTGTCAGACGAGGACGGACTTACTCGTCGTCGTCGAAGTTATAGCTGCCCGGCGCGAGGTTTTCGAAGCGCGTGTACTTGCCGATGAAGGCCAGGCGGATAAAGCCGATCGGGCCGTTCCGCTGCTTGCCGATGATGATTTCGGCGATGCCTTTGTGCTCGGTTTCCGGGTGATACACCTCGTCCCGGTACACGAACATGATCACGTCGGCGTCCTGCTCGATCGCTCCGGATTCCCGCAAGTCGGAGTTCACCGGGCGCTTGTTGGGACGTTGTTCCAGGGAGCGGTTGAGCTGCGACAGTGCGACCACCGGGCAGTTGAATTCCTTGGCCAGGGCTTTCAGGGATCGGGAGATCTCGGAAATCTCGTTGGTCCGGTTGTCACCGCTGGAGCCCGGGATCTGCATCAACTGCAGGTAGTCGATCATGATCAGGCCGATGTCGCCGTGCTCGCGCACCAGGCGCCGGGTCCGGGCACGCATTTCCGACGGGCTGATGCCGGCGGTGTCATCGATGAACAGCTTGCGGTCGTTGAGCAGGTTGACCGCCGAGGTCAGGCGTGGCCAGTCGTCGTCTTCGAGCTGACCGGAACGCACCTTGGTCTGGTCGATGCGGCCGAGGGACGACAGCATACGCATGATCAGCGATTCGCCTGGCATCTCGAGGGAGTACACCAGCACCACCTTGTCGCTGCGCAACACGGCGTTTTCCACCAGGTTCATCGCGAAAGTCGTCTTACCCATGGACGGACGACCGGCGACGATGATCAGGTCGGCCGGTTGCAGGCCGCTGGTCTTCTCGTCGAGGTCGGTATAGCCGGTGGACAGGCCGGTGATCGAGTCGGCGGTGTTGAACAAGGTGTCGATGCGGTCGATGGCTTTGGTCAACAGGTCATTCACACCCACCGGGCCGCCGGTTTTTGGCCGGGCCTCGGCAATCGCGAAGATCTGCCGTTCGGCTTCGTCGAGGATCTCCTCGGCGGTGCGACCTTCAGGGTTGAAGGCGCTGTCGGCAATTTCGGTGCTGATGCCGATCAACTGACGCAACGTCGCACGCTGGCGAACGATCTGCGCATAGGCCTTGATGTTGGCGACGGACGGCGTGTTTTTCGCCAGTTCGCCGAGGTAACCCAAGCCGCCGACTTGCGAGGTCTGACCTTCCTTGTCCAGTTGCTCGGCAAGGGTCACGACGTCGATCGGCGAGTTCTGATCGGCCAGTTTGGCGATCGCGCGGAAAATCAGACGGTGGTCATGCCGGTAGAAATCGCCGTCGGAGACTTGATCGAGCACGCGCTCCCAGGCGTTGTTGTCCAGCATCAGACCACCGAGCACGGCCTGTTCGGCCTCGATGGAATGCGGCGGCACCTTCAGCGCGGCGGTTTGCAGATCGTATTGCTCGGGAGCGGAGATTTCGTTCATGGCCACTTTTTATTCAGGAAAAGCAGGGATTGCAGAAAGACAAAGGGCACGACCTGAAGACAGGATCGTGCCCGATGTTAACCGTCTGGCGAACAAGCCGCCAGTCGATCAGGTCTTGCTTAAGCTGCTACCACGACAACGCGTACGGTGGCTTCAACTTCGGCGTGCAGGTGCACAGCCACGTCGAATTCACCCACGTTGCGGATGGTGCCGTTCGGCAGACGAACTTCGCTCTTCGCAACTTCAACGCCGGAGGCGGTCAGTGCGTCAGCGATGTCGTGAGTACCGATCGAACCGAACAGCTTGCCTTCGTCGCCAGCGGTGGCAGTGATGGTCACTTCCAGCTCGGCCAGTTGGGCAGCACGGCTTTCAGCCGATGCTTTACGGTCGGCAGCGGCTTTTTCCAGCTCAGCACGACGCTCTTCGAACGCAGCCAGGTTGGCAGCGGTCGCAGCGGTAGCTTTGCCGAAAGGCAGCAGGTAGTTACGGCCGTAACCGGCCTTAACGTTTACTTTGTCGCCCAGGTTGCCCAGGTTGGCGATTTTTTCCAGAAGGATCAGTTGCATGTGGAAATCCTCTTAACTTTTAACCTTCACCGTTCGCGTTATCGGTGTCTTTCGACACGTGACGACCGCGAAAATCAATCAGGCTGTCGACAATGGCCAGAACCACGAGCAACGGATAGATCAGCTGCATGAACAGCAACAGCGTCACGTACAATCCCACCAGCCAGAAACCGGCCAGTCGCCTTTGCGCCACCAGCCCATGAATCAGGGCCAGCCCGGCGAACACCAGCGGCACACTGCACAACGGCGTCAACATGGCCATCTGTGCACCGAGATTCGGGCCCAGAAGCATCAACGCCAGCAGTAACATCGCCAGCCCCAGCGGGATTCGGATGGCGCGAAACTCGCGACCAAAACCACCCGGGTTGTACAACAACGCCTGCCAGTAACGCCCGACAATCAGGCTCAGCACGCTGACGATCTGCAACAGAGCCGCAATCAGGCCGGTCAGGACCGGTGCGATCAGCGACGCGAAACGCGCTTGCTCGTCTACCGACAATCGTTGGTAGGCATCACCGAGGAACAGCGGCATGACCTGTATAAGGTCCTGCGCCAGCTTCTCGATCTGGGGCGCGAAAGCCGCCCCGAGCACCACTGAAAACACCAGCCCCATGGCTACGCTGACCAGCAGCGTGCGAACCCAGGACTCGCTTGCGCGCAAAACCAGCGCAAGCCCCGAAGACCCCAGCAGCACCAGAAGCGCCCGTGGGTCGTCGAACTTGAGCCACCAGATCAACGCTGGCAGCAGTCCCAGAATCAGAACGCCAAGAGCGTCCGACAATCCGCGCCGCAGAAGCACCAGGCTTCCCGCGGCAGCACCCAACCAATACAACAACGGCAATGCTGCACATCCAGCCACTACGAGAGTGGCCTGCATGCGGCCGCGCATGATGAACTCAGCTAAGGCACGCATGCATTCAATCCTTTGCTACTTGTCGACTGCCCGGTCTCAGCGGCCGTGGCTGTCGGTGTAGGCCAGCAGGGCCAGGAAGCGGGCGCGCTTGATAGCGGTGGCCAGCTGACGCTGATAACGAGCTTTGGTACCGGTGATGCGGCTTGGAACGATTTTGCCGGTCTCGGATACGTAGGCTTTCAGAGTGTTGAGATCTTTGTAGTCGATCTCCTTCACGTCTTCAGCGGTGAAGCGGCAGAATTTACGACGACGGAAGAAACGTGCCATTTGATAGGCTCCTTAAAAGGTCCGTGGATTACTCGTCAGCGTTATCGCTGTTGTCGCTGTCGCTATCGCTGTCATCGCCATCGGCGCTGCCATCGTGCTCAGGACGTTCGCGACGCTCACGGCGCTCACTGCGGTTTTCTTCAGCCTTGAGCATCTCGGACTGGCCGGTAACGGCTTCGTCGCGACGGATGACCAGGTTACGGATCACAGCATCGTTGTAGCGGAAGTTGTCTTCCAGCTCGGCCAGGGCCTTGCCGGTGCACTCAACGTTCAGCATCACGTAGTGAGCCTTGTGAACATTGTTGATTGCGTAGGCCAGTTGACGACGGCCCCAGTCTTCCAGACGGTGGATTTTGCCGCCGTCTTCTTCGATCAGCTTGGTGTAACGCTCAACCATGCCGCCGACTTGCTCGCTCTGGTCAGGGTGGACCAGAAAGATGATTTCGTAATGACGCATGAATGCTCCTTACGGGTTGTAGCCTGCCGCTCAAAAACGGTCAGACAAGGAGTGAATGACACTTATGGACTTGCCGGCGCGGGGCACATGGGTGCCTGCCGTCACAGCAAGGGGCGCAATTGTAGAGAAGGGACAGAAGAGGTGCAAGGCAATTGGTGATTATTTGAACAGCCACACTTTCTGCCACACCAGAAAACACTGTGGGAGCGAGCCCGCTCGCGATGGCGGCTTAACATCCAACAATGATGCTGAATGTAACTCCGCTTCGCGAGCAGGCTCGCTCCCACATTGGACGGCGTAAGGCTTAAGCCTTTTTGGCTGCTGCCTTGGCCTTGGCCCCGCGCTGGCGCTGGGCCTCGAACAGGCACACGCCGGTCGCAACCGACACGTTGAGACTGCTGACGCTACCGGCCATCGGCAGGTTCACCAGATAGTCGCAATGTTCACGGGTCAGGCGACGCATGCCTTTGCCTTCGGCGCCCATGATCAGGATGGTCGGGCCGGTCAGATCCTGGTCATAGATGCTGACCTCGGCCTCACCTGCCGTGCCGACAACCCACAGACCACGTTGCTGAAGCTTTTCCAGGGTGCGCGCAAGGTTGGTCACGGCCACCAGCGGAATCACTTCCGCCGCGCCGCAGGCCACTTTACGCACGACCGGCGTCAGGGTGGCCGACTTGTCTTTCGGCACGATGACCGCCAGCGCACCGGCAGCATCCGCCGAACGCAGGCAGGCACCGAGGTTGTGCGGATCGGTCACGCCGTCGAGCACCAGCAGCAACGGCGCGCCTTCGGTGCGGTCGAGCAGTTCGTCGAGCATCGCCTCGCCCCAGACCTGGCTCGGACTGACGTCCGCCACCACGCCCTGGTGCACGCCTTCGACCCAGGCGTCCATTTCGCGGCGCTCGGCCTGACCGATCTGGACCCGGTTTTCGTTGGCCAGCTCGATCAGCGTCTGCACCCGCGGATCATTGCGGCTTTCAGCCAGCCAGATCTGCTTGACGCGTTTAGGGTGGTGACGCAGCAACGCTTCTACCGCGTGAACGCCGTAGATTTTTTCCAACTGACTCATGACTTCGCCTTCGGTTTACGTGCCCCGCCGCTTTTGGCTGGAGCGGAACCCGCTTTTGGCGGTCCCTTGCGGTGTTTGCTCGGTTTGCCTGGCTTGCTGCCGGAGGCCTTTTCAGGCGCCGACCGTCCGGTCTTTCCCCCGGACGCCGCTTTACCACCGTTTTTGGCGTCGGCCAGCAAGGCCTTCTTCATCTCACGGCTTTTGCGCAGCTCGGCGTTTTTCGCCACGGCATCGCTTGGGCGATAAGCCTCGACGACCTTTTCCTTGGCCGGACGACGGCTGGCGGTTTTGGCCGGAGCCTTTTCTTCCACAGCCTTGGCCGCTGGAGCAGCGGTTTCGGTGCCACGCTTCTTGCGGCCGATTGGTGCGCTGATGGTTTTCTCGGCCATCTCGAAGTCGATCTTGCGCTCGTCGAGATCGACGCGCATGACGCGCACTTCAACGGTATCGCCAAGACGGAAGCTGCGACCGGTGCGCTCGCCCGCCAGGCGGTGGTGTACAGGATCGAAGTGGTAGTAATCGCCCGGCAGCGCCGTCACGTGCACCAGACCTTCGACGTAGATATCGGTCAGTTCGACGAACAGGCCAAAACCGGTCACGGCAGTGATCACGCCCGGGAACGATTCGCCCACGCGGTCTTTCATGAACTCGCACTTGAGCCAGTTCACCACGTCGCGGGTCGCTTCGTCGGCACGGCGCTCGCTCATCGAGCACTGCTCGCCGAGTTGCTCCAGGGCCGCTTCGTCGTACGGATAGATGCGCGCCTTCGGAATGGTCATCGCACCGGCACGGCGAACGTGCGGGGTGTCCTGTTTCGAATGGATCACGCTGCGGATCGCCCGGTGCGTGAGCAGGTCCGGGTAACGACGGATCGGCGAAGTAAAGTGGGTATAGGCTTCGTAGTTCAGGCCGAAGTGGCCTTCGTTCTGGGCGCTGTACACCGCCTGGCTCAGGGAGCGCAGCATCACGGTCTGGATCAGGTGGAAATCCGGACGGTCCTTGATGCTGGCCAGCAGTGCCTGGTAGTCCTTCGGCGTCGGGCCGTCCTTGCCTTTATGCAGGGACAGGCCGAGCTCGCCGAGGAACGCACGCAGTTTTTCCAGACGCTCCGGTGGCGGACCGTCGTGGACGCGGTACAGCGCAGGGATTTCGTGCTTTTTCAGGAACTCGGCGGTGGCCACGTTGGCCGCCAGCATGCATTCCTCGATCAGCTTATGGGCGTCGTTACGGGTGGTCGGACGGATTTCGGCAATCTTGCGCTCGGAACCGAAGATGATCCGGGTTTCCTGCGTTTCGAAATCGATCGCGCCACGCACGTGACGGGCGGCCAGCAACACTTTGTACAGCGCGTAGAGCTGCTTCAGGTGCGGCAGAACGTCGGTGTATTCGCCGCGAAGCTTGCGCCCTTCGGTGGCTTTCGGCGTTTCCAGCATCGCGCTGACCTTGTTGTAGGTCAGGCGGGCGTGGGAGTGGATCACTGCCTCATAGAAGCAGTAGTCGGTCATTTCGCCGGACTTGGAGATGGTCATCTCGCAAACCATGGCCAGACGATCGACGTGCGGGTTCAGCGAGCACAGGCCGTTGGAGAGCTGCTCCGGCAGCATCGGCACCACACGCTCGGGGAAGTACACCGAGTTGCCACGTACCTGGGCTTCGTTGTCCAGGGCCGAGCCGATCTTCACGTAGCTGGAAACGTCGGCAATCGCCACGTACAACTTCCAGCCGCCGGAGAACAGACGCAACTTGCCTGGCTTGGATTCGCAGTAGACCGCGTCGTCGAAGTCGCGGGCATCTTCACCGTCGATGGTGACGAACGGCAGATGGCGCAGGTCGACGCGTTTCTCTTTGTCTTTCTCTTCGACTTCCGGCTTGAGCTTGCCGGCTTCCTTCAGAACGGCTTCAGGCCAGACGTGCGGAATGTCGTAGGTGCGCAGGGCGACATCGATTTCCATGCCCGGCGCCATGTAGTTGCCGACGACTTCGATCACATCGCCTTGCGGCTGGAAGCGCGGAGTCGGCCAGTGGGTGATTTTCACCTCGACGAACTGACCGATCTGAGCGTTGGCGTTGCGGCCCGGGGTCACCAGCACTTCCTGCTGGATCTTCGGGTTGTCCGCGACCACGAAGCCGATACCGCCTTCTTCGAAGTAACGGCCGACGATGCTTTCGTGGGCACGGGACACCACTTCGACGATCACGCCTTCGCGGCGACCGCGACGGTCCAGGCCGGAAACGCGGGCCAAAGCACGGTCACCGTCGAACACCAGACGCATTTGCGCCGGGCTCATGAACAGGTCATCGGAACCGTCATCCGGCACCAGGAAGCCGAAGCCGTCGCGGTGACCGCTGATGCGGCCGAGGATCAGGTCGAGCTTGTCCACCGGCGCATAAGTGCCACGGCGGGTGTAGATCAGTTGAGCGTCGCGCTCCATGGCGCGCAGACGGCGGCGCAGGGCTTCGATCTGGTCTTCTGTGGTCAGACCAAATTCTTCGACCAGTTGCTCGCGGGCAGCAGGCGAACCCCGATCAGCAAGGTGCTGAAGGATCAGTTCGCGGCTGGGAATAGGGTTTTCATATTTTTCCGCTTCACGAGCGGCCTCGGGATCGAGGGACTGCCAATCGGCCATTAGAGAGTTTTCACCTTGTCTATATGCGGGTTAGTTTGGCATAGGCGCCATCAAACGGGAAATTTCCGACTCTATAAGGCGCGTCTGGAGCCTTGTATCGACGTCTGAAAGGCGTTTTGAACACCGCTGGTAAAAAAAACCAATTTTTTTTGCTGGCAGGGGTTTACAGTTAAAAAGACGCTCCGTATAGTGCGCGCCATCGACGACGTACAGACGCTGTCGAGATGCCCAGGTGGTGAAATTGGTAGACACGCCAGCTTCAGGTGCTGGTGACCTTACGGTCGTGGAAGTTCGAGTCTTCTCCTGGGCACCAATTTCGAGTTTGAGACTAGATCAGTTTCAAGACTCACACAAAAACCCGCGAAAGCGGGTTTTTTGCATTCTGCGTCCCGACTTTTTTCTGAAATTGATTTATTAAAATCAAATCAGGGGTTTACAGATCAAAAGGCGCTCCGTATAGTGCGCCACATCAACAGCGGCAACGCTGAAGATGAAGCCCAGATGGTGAAATTGGTAGACACGCCAGCTTCAGGTGCTGGTGACCTTACGGTCGTGGAAGTTCGAGTCTTCTTCTGGGCACCAATTCAAATTCAAGGTCACGATCTTGAATCTCACAAAAACCCGCGAAAGCGGGTTTTTGCGTTTCTGGCCTCCTGAAAACTCAAGTGCCCTACCAAACCCTTATCCTGCTCGCAAGGAGCATTTGAGAAACGATATCGTTTATCATTGTTGCAAGTTTTTGCAATGCGACAGTGAGGAACCCTGCGAATGATGTTTCGAAATACCCTGCGCCGCGGCTTGACCTTCACCCTGCTCGGCCTGGCACTCGCCACTCCCCTCACCCAGGCTGCCGATACGGTTTCCCTGACTCTCTACAACGGTCAACACAAGGAAGTCGGCGACGCGATCGCCAAGGCCTTCGAAGCCAAGACCGGTATTCACGTCAATGTGCGCAAAGGCAGCAGTAACCAGCTCGCCAGCCAGATCATCGAAGAAGGCGACCGCTCCCCCGCCGACGTCATCTACACCGAAGAATCCCCGCCACTGAACAACCTCGGCGAACTCGGCCTGCTGGCCAAGACCGACGATGCCACTCTGGCCGTCCTGCCGAAAAAATACGTCGCCGGCAATGGCACCTGGATCGGTGTCACTGCAAGGGTTCGCGTGGTCGCCTTCAACCCGAAACTGGTCGATGAAAAAGACCTGCCCAAGTCGGTGCTGGATTTCGCCGATCCGCAGTGGCAAGGCAAGGTCGGTTTCGTACCCACCAGCGGCGCCTTCCAGGAACAGGCCGTCGCCATCATCAAAAAACACGGTCGTGAAGCCGCCGAAGAATGGCTGACCGGCCTGCGCGCCTTCGGCAAGACCTACAGCAACAACATGGTCGCCCTCAAGGCTGTGGAAAACGGCGAAGTCGCCACCGTGCTGGTGAACAACTACTACTGGTTCGCCCTGCAACGGGAAAAAGGCAAGCTTGATTCGAAACTGCATTACTTCACCGGTGGCGACGTGGGCGGCTTGATCACTGTCTCCAGCGCCGCCGTGCTGAAGTCCAGCAAACATCCAAAAGAAGCCCAGCAATTCCTCGCCTACATGGCCAGCGAGGAAGGCCAGCGCGTGATTACCCAGACCACCGCCGAGTATCCGCTGCACAACGGCATGGAATCGGATCGTGGCCTCAAGCCTTTCAGTGAGCTGGAAGCCCCGGACGTTACCCCGGCCGACCTGGGCAATGCCGAGGAAGCACTGGATCTGGAACGCGAAGTTGGCCTGAACTGATGAGCGCCTCGTTATCCGCCCCCGCCACGCGCGGGGGTTACGTGCCACGGCGCAAGCGGCCGTCGATCTGGCTGGTGCTGCCGGTGTTGTTGCTGGTGGTGATGAGCCTGTTGCCGCTGGCCTACGTCGGGCTCAAAGCCTGGCAGGCGGGCTGGTCCGAGGCGCTGCATTTGCTGTGGCGCCCTTACGTGTTCGGCCTGCTGCGCAACACACTGGCACTGATGGTCGGCGTAACCGTGACTTGCGGCGTGATCGGCCTGTCGCTGGCATGGTTGCTGGAGCGCAGCAACCTGCCGGGCCGGCGTTTGTGGGGCGTGATTCTGTGTTTGCCGTTTGCGGTACCGGCATTCGTCAGCAGTTTTACCTGGGTATCGCTCAGCGCGCAGTTCGAAGGGCTGGGCGGGGCAATCCTGGTGATGAGCCTGTCGAAATATCCCCTGATCTTTCTGCCGGTAGCCGCCACTCTGCGCAATCTCGACCCTTCCCTTGAAGAGTCGGCAAGGACACTGGGACAGAATCGCTGGGGCGTATTTTTCCGCGTCACCCTGCCCCTGCTCTGGCCTTCGCTGCTGGCCGGTTCGCTGCTGATTGCGTTGCACATGCTGGTGGAATTCGGCGCACTGTCGATCATTGGCCTGCAAACCTTCACCACCGCCATCTATCAGCAATTCGAGCTGGAATTCAGCAATGCCAATGCCGCAATGCTGTCCGCGGTGCTGCTGGCGCTGTGCCTGATGTTGCTATGGCTGGAACTGCGGGTGCGTGGCAAGGGACGCCACGTGCGAACCGGCCAGGGCGCGGCGCGCCGGGCCGAGCAAGTGCAACTCGGACCGTGGGCAATTGCCGGTCAACTGTATTGCCTGATGCTGGCGATTGTCGGCAGCGGCATTCCACTGGGGATGCTGGCGTACTGGCTAGCGGTCGGATCGTCAGCAGCCTTCCCGGTGGCGGCAATCACCGAAGCACTGCTGTCGTCGCTTGCGCTGTCACTGGGCGGCGCGGGATTGTGTCTGCTACTGGCGGTACCGGTCGGATTGCTGGTAGTGCGCTACAAAGGCCAACTGGCGATCTGGGCCGAGCGTCTGCCGTATCTGCTGCATGCGCTGCCGGGGCTGGTGATCGCGCTGACGCTGGTGTATTTCGCCCTGCATTACGTGCCGGCGCTGTATCAGACCTCCCTGTTGTTGCTGATCGCGTATGCGCTGCTGTTCCTGCCACTGGCTCAGGCGCCGATCCGCACAGCGCTGAACAAAGCGGCACCCCAACTGGAAGAAGCCGCCCGCACACTGGGCGCGTCTTCGTTCACGGCGTTCTGCCGAGTGACCCTGCCGATCATATTCCCGGCGCTGGGCGCAGCGTTTGCGCTGGTATTTCTGGATGCCATGAAGGAACTGACGGCGACGTTGCTGCTGAGTCCGACCGGTCTCAACACCTTGGCGACCGAAGTCTGGGCACACACCGCGAATGTCGAGTTTGCCGCGGCGGCGCCTTATGCGGCGTTGTTGATCGTGGTGTCGGGGTTGCCCGTCTACCTGCTGACAACCCGGATGTATTTGAGCCGATAAAAAAATCGCAGCCGAAGCTGCGATTTTTTTTGCCCGTGATATCAGGCCCGGAACTGCCCCAGGCTGGCCTTGAGCTGCGCTGCCAGACCATCCAGCACCTTGCCGCTGGCCGTGGTCTCGACCACCGCCTGAGCGGCTTTCTCCGCCTGGGCATGAATCGTCTCGACCCGACCGCGCACGGCCTGCGCACCCTGAGCCTGATGCGCCGCCGCCTGAGTCGCCAGACCAATCGCCGCATGCACCTGCTCGACCGACGCCTGCACCGACTGCTGCAAACGCGCACTGTCACGCAACACCAGCAAACCTTCGCTGGCCTGACGCCCGGCCTGACCTATCGCCTCAACCGCCTCACGAGCGCCCTGCTGCAAGGCCACGATGTGCGCCTGAATGTCACCGGTGGAGCTCTGAGTCTTGCTCGCCAGCGCCCGCACTTCGTCCGCCACCACCGCAAAGCCACGACCGGTCTCCCCGGCCCGGGCCGCCTCGATGGCGGCGTTGAGCGCCAGAAGATTGGTCTGTTCGGCGATGCCGTGAATCACGGTCAGTACCACTTCGATCTGTTCGCTCTGCTGCGCCAGCCGCTCGATGACTTTCGCCCCGGTGTCGACCTGCCCCGCCAGCGCCTCGATCAGGCTGCCGACCTTGGCCGACGTGCGGGTGTTCTCGTCGGTGGCCTGACGAATATCCACCACCTGCTTCAGCGCCGCTTGCATCGCATGACTTTCCGACTGCGCCTCATCAGCCATTTGCGACAGCGCGCGCAGGCTTTCAGCAACCTCATCGCGTTGCATCCCGGCAGCCGCATCGGCACCGGCATTGCGCAGCGTCATCGCGCCGATCTCCACACCGGTGCGCTGGGCCACATCCCCGGCCTCGCGCACGATCGGCTGCAACTTATCCACAAAGCGATTGACCGCCGACGCCATGTCGCCGATCTCGTCCTTACTGTTGATCTGCACACGTTTGGTCAGATCACCCTCGCCCGCTGCCAAGTCGTCCATGGCGGCGTTGAGCATCTTCAAACGGTTGACCACGCGGTGGCCGAGAACCACCGCCAACAGCAACAGCACGCCAGCGCCGACCAGCGCCAGCCCCATGCCGATACGCCAGCGCAGTGTGGCAGCGGCGTCCTGTACGGTGTTGGTCGTGTTGGCTTTCATCTCGGCGGCGGTGGACTGCGCCGACTGCAGGCGCGCGCGCATGGCCGTGGCGCTGTCGGCGGCGGCGCCCTTGAGACTGTCGCCGACCAGTTGATCGCTGCTGGCGATGAGTGCCGAGAAGCGCTGATCGAGTGCCGCCAGATCGGTGTCCACCGAGGCCATCGAGACGCCCATCAGCACTTTGCCGATCTCCACGCCGTTGGGGTTGATCGAGGCTTCGAGGTAATAGACCGAGGGATCATGCTTCGCCGCATCCAGCACCTTATCCAGCGCCCGCTCGCCCTGACCTTTTTCCAGAAGGGCCTTGTTGATCGGGTTTTCACGGTTGAGATAGCGGGTCAGATGCTGGCCGGTGGCGTCGTCGTAAACCACGAACAGCACGTTGGGATTGCGCTGGGCCCGACGGGCGAACTCGGACAGGGTCGGCACATCGCTGTCCCACATGGCGCGAGGCGCTACAGAGGCGAGCAACTGGGCCATGTCGTTGGCCGAGTCCTTCAAGTCTTTTTCCAGAGTCGTACGCAGTTGTGCCTGCTCTTCCTTCAGACGCGAGGACAGGCCGGCGGTCAGCCGCTGACGAGTATTGGTGGATAACGTGTCGAGGCTCGACGTGACTTCACGCCCGGCCTGCTCCAGCTCACCGGAGAGCTTCTGGCTGTCGGCGCCCAGGCGAGTGCCCAGGTCGGCTTCCAGCGCGGTGACGGTGCTCCGCGTCAGGGCAACGGCCACCAACACCTGCACCAAAAGGGCGATACCAAGGGTAACGAATACGGGCCGCAACAAACGGCTTTGTAACAGTGAGAGAACGGCCGACACTGTGAATCCCTCTACTTCTGACGCCATTAATTTGATGGCACTCTTGTAGACAGATTCACAGCAAAGGTCATGCCGTCCAACAGGCATAAACGACAAAGGCCCCGATGAAGGGGCCTTTGTGTTTTTACATCAACGACTTATCAAGCGAACGGATGACGCAGAACGATGGTTTCGTTGCGGTCCGGGCCCGTCGAAATAATGTCGATCGGCGCGCCGATCAATTCTTCAACGCGTTTGATGTAGGCGCGAGCGTTGGCCGGCAGCTCTTCCAGGGTCTTGGCACCCACGGTCGATTCGGTCCAGCCCGGCACTTCTTCGTACACAGGCTGCAGGCCTACGTAGCTGTCAGCGTCAGTCGGCGCAACAGCGTTGCCTTGCGCGTCTTTGTAGCCGGTGCAGATGTTGATGGTTTCCAGGCCGTCGAGTACGTCCAGCTTGGTCAGGCAGATGCCCGAGATGCTGTTCACATCGATAGCGCGACGCAGGATAACGGCGTCGAACCAGCCGCAACGACGAGCACGGCCGGTGGTAGCACCGAACTCGTGACCTTGTTTGGCCAGATGTGCACCGACTTCGTCGAACAGCTCGGTCGGGAACGGGCCCGAACCTACGCGAGTGGTGTAAGCCTTGGTGATGCCCAGGATGTAGTCCAGGAACATCGGGCCAACGCCCGAGCCGGTCGCCACACCACCGGCGGTGGTGTTGGAGCTGGTCACGTACGGATAAGTACCGTGGTCGATGTCGAGCAACGAACCCTGGGCGCCTTCGAACATGATGTCTTTGCCGGCGCGACGCAGGTCGTGCAGCTCGGCAGTCACGTCCAGCATCAGCGGCTTGAGCAGCTCGGCGTATTCCTTGCACTCGGCCAGGGTCTTTTCGAACTCGATGGCAGGCTCTTTGTAGTAACCGACCAGCATGAAGTTGTGGTAGTCCACCAGTTCACGCAGCTTGTCTTCGAAGCGCGGCATGTTGAGCAGGTCCCCCACACGCAGGCCACGACGTGCAACCTTGTCTTCGTAAGCCGGGCCGATGCCGCGACCGGTGGTGCCGATCTTCAGCTCGCCACGGGCCTTTTCACGGGCCTGGTCCAGCGCCACGTGGAAGGACAGGATCAGCGGGCAGGACGGGCTGATACGCAGGCGCTCGCGCACCGGTACGCCTTTCTCTTCCAGCTTGGTGATCTCGCGCAGCAGGGCGTCAGGTGCAACCACCACGCCGTTGCCGATCAGGCACTGCACGCCTTCGCGCAGCACGCCCGACGGGATCAGGTGCAGGACGGTTTTTTCACCGTCGATCACCAGTGTGTGGCCAGCGTTGTGGCCACCTTGGTAGCGCACTACGGCGGCAGCATGTTCGGTCAGCAGATCAACGATCTTGCCTTTGCCCTCATCACCCCACTGGGTGCCCAGGACTACGACATTCTTACCCATAACACTTGTCCTCATTCGCGCAAACTTGGTGCCGGCGTTGGCCGGCAGGAAAACTCAAGAAGCCAGTGGCGATACTTGCCAAAGCCCGTTCTGCTGGATCAATTGCCGGTCGCAGTCCGCATCACGGGCGGCGGCCAAAGGTTGTCCAGGCAATGCCTGAACGACACGCTGACCCTCACTGCGCAACTGGCAAACCTGCTGCCAGAGTGCCGCATCCGTACTGTCAGGCATCCAGATACCGCCAGACGGTAGCTCGACCTCAGCACGCCCCAGGGTCACCAGGGTTTTCAAATCGGTGGAAAAACCGGTTGCCGGACGGGCGCGACCGAAGTCGGCGCCGATGTCGTCATAGCGACCGCCCTGAGCGATGGACTGGCCAACACCCGGCACGAACACGGCGAACACCACACCGGTGTGGTAGTGGTAACCGCGCAGCTCGCCCAGATCGAAGTACAGCGGCAGCTCCGGGAAGCGCGCCGACAGTCGTTCGGCAATCGCCAGCAAATCTTCCAGCGCCGCCAGAACCGGCGCCGGCGCATTGGCCAGACGCTCACGGGCAGCGCTCAAGACTTCACGGCCGCCGCACAGGTCGACCAGCGCACGCAGCATGCCGGACAGATCGGCCGGCAGGCCTTCGGTCAGGGTAATGACCTCGTCGATGGCCTTGCGTTGCAATGCATCGAACAGCTGCTGCTCGACTTCACCCGACAGACCGGCCGCCTGGGCCAGACCACGGTAGATGCCGACGTGGCCCAGGTCCATGTGCACATCCGGCACATCGGCCAGTTGCAGCATGGCCAGCATCAGGCTGATGACTTCAACGTCGCTGCTCGGGCTGGCATCGCCGTACAACTCGGCGCCCAACTGGATCGGGCTGCGCGAGGACGACAAGGCACGCGGCTGGGCATGCAGCACGCTGCCGGCGTAGCACAGACGGCTCGGGCCTTCGCGACGCAGGGTGTGCGCATCGATGCGCGCCACTTGCGGCGTGATGTCGGCACGGAAACCCATCTGCCGGCCCGATTGCGGGTCGATGACCTTGAAGGTACGCAGATCCAGGTCCTGGCCCGCGCCGGTCAGCAGGGATTCCAGGTACTCGATATGGGGAGTCACGACAAACTCGTAACCCCAGCTCTGGAACAGATCCAACACCTGACGACGCGCGACTTCAATGCGCGCCGCTTCCGGTGGCAGTACTTCTTCGATGCCATCTGGCAGCAGCCAGCGGTCTACCGTTGCCATTACGCCATTCCCCTTAGATCCGGGCGGCCAGCCCGAGGGCGAGCCTTGAGTGAAGCAGAAAATGACCGGCCCGTTCAAAACGCACGCGCATGAACGACGCGGCGAAAGGCCTGTTACCGGCTTCGCCCATCACTTTCCTCGAAAAACTGTCGGGTCATTCAACCCGATCTTCTGCAACAAAAACAGCAATCAAACGTGCAGACGCAAAAAAGCCGGGAATTTCCCGGCTGCCGCATCATACACACGTTTTCCGAAAGGATCACCCCGCCCGAGGTTTTAGCCGCCGGGCGGAATGATTCAGGTCAACGTCGTATCAAGGCTTGGACTTTTCCAGGTAACGGAAGAAGTCGCTGCTTGGGTCGAGGACCATGACGTCGGATTTGTTCGCGAAGCTTTCACGGTAGGCGCGCAGGCTGCGGTAGAAACCGTAGAACTCCTGATCCTGACCGTAGGCCTTGGAGTAGATCGCAGCGGCCTGGGCATCACCGTCACCGCGAATCTCTTCGGATTCACGATAGGCTTCAGCCAGCAGCACGCGGCGTTGACGATCGGCGTCGGCACGGATGCCCTCGGCCAGCTCGTTACCCTTGGCGCGGTGCTCGCGAGCTTCACGCTCACGCTCAGTGCTCATACGTTCAAACACGCTGCGGTTCACTTCTTTCGGCAGATCGATGGCCTTGACCCGGACATCGACCACTTCGATACCCAGCTCTTTTTCCGCCATCTTGTTCAGCGACGCCGTGATGTCGGCCATCAGCGCATCGCGCTCACCGGACACCACTTCGTGCAGGGTACGTTTACCGAACTGGTCACGCAGGCCCGACTCCAGACGACGGGACAGGCGCTCGTCGGCGATCTGCTTGAGACCGGAAGTCGCGGTGTAGAAGCGCTCGGCATCTTTCACGCGCCACTTGGCGTAGGCATCGACCATCACGGCTTTCTTTTCCAGCGTCAGGAAGCGTTGTGTCGGTGCATCCAGCGTCATCAGACGTGCGTCGAATTTACGCACCTGGTTAACGTAAGGCACCTTCACATGCAGACCCGGCTGAACATCGGCCTGAACCACGCGACCGAACTGCAGCAGCACCGCACGCTCGGTCTGAGCCACGATGTAGAAGCAGTTCCAGCCAACCAGTACCACAACAACGCCAACGATCAGGGCGATCAGCGATTTATTGCTCATCAGCGGGTCTCCCTTGTACGTGTCTGCGGCAGGTCAGTGACATGCGGCACGACATCCGTGTTGTTGCTGGCGGCGGCTGAACCGGTGACCGGTGCACTGCTGCCCGAACTGTTCTGAATCATCTTGTCCAGCGGCAGGTAAAGCAGGTTGCTCTGGCCGTTCTTGTTGCCGGTCACGAGAACCTTGCTGGTGCTGCTGAAGACTTCCTGCATGGTGTCCAGGTACAGACGCTGACGAGTGACCTCGGGCGCCTTGCGGTACTCGGCAACCAGCTTGGTGAAGCGATCGGCCTCACCCTTGGCGCGGGAGACCGTTTCGTCGCGGTAACCGTTGGCATCTTCGAGGATGCGCTGGGCCTGACCACGGGCTTCCGGCACCACGCCGTTGGCGTAGGTTTCAGCCTGGTTGCGCGAACGCTGCTCGTCTTCACGGGCGCGGATCACGTCATCGAAGGCTTCCTGCACTTCACGCGGTGCCGCTGCGCTCTGTACGTTGACCTGGGTGACGGTGATACCGGTGCGATAGGTATCGAGGAAACGTTGCAGACGCTCCTTGATCTCGCTGGCCATCAGCTCACGACCTTCGGTCAGCACCTGGTCCATCGCGGTGGAACCCACCACATGGCGCAGCGCACTGTCGGTCGCGTGTTGCAGGCTGATTTCCGGCTGGTCGACGTTCAGCACGAAGTCCTGCAGGTTGCTGATCTTGTACTGCACGGTCAGCGGCACTTCGACGATGTTCTCGTCTTCGGTCAGCATCTGGCCCTGCTTGGTGTAGGCACGCTCGCGCGTGACGTTTTCCATGTACTTCTTGTCGATCGGCGGGAAGTAGATGTTCAAGCCCGGGCCGACAGTCTCGTAGTACTTGCCGAAGCGCAGCACCACGGCCTGCTCCTGCTCGTCCACCACGTACACCGCGCTGTACAGCCACACGGCCGCCAGCACGACGAGGCCGATGCCGAGCAGGCCGCCGAAGCCGCCACTCTTGCCCGAACCGCCACCGTCATCACCACCCCGTTTCTTACCACCACCGAACAACCCGTTCAGGCTTTCCTGCAGCTTTCGGAAGGCCTCGTCGAGATCTGGTGGTCCCTTGCGGTCGCCGTTATTGCGGCGCTTGCCACCCCAAGGATCCTGATTGTTCGAGTTGCCACCCGGCTCATTCCAAGCCATAGCGCTCTCCATCTGATAAAGCAAAGACGCACCCACGGCGCGCCGACCAATGCTACAGAATGCCTGCCGTTGCGGCACAACCGCTTTTTCAGGCTTTTATTGCAAAGTGTGTTGCTCGATGAACTCCGTCGGCACAACGCCTTCACGACTGACCAGTCGATTGAGCTCCGAGCGTGGCAATCGAATGGCCAGCAAGCTGACACCTTCTTCGTCGTATTCTTCTTTCTGTACCGCGCCCAGCTCGAAGAACTGTGCACGCAGACGCGCAAACCGCTGGGGCAGACGCAAGGTTCCGACAAACAAATCACTGCCCAGCAATTCGGCAATGGCTTGCTCAAGCAATTCCAGACCAGTGCCATCACGCGCCGACAACCAGACCCGTTGAGGCTTGCCGTTTTCGTCGCGCTGGATTTGTGGCTCAACGCCTTCAAGCAAATCGAGTTTGTTATAGACCTCGAGGATCGGCAAGTCCTGGGCACCAATCTCGCCCAGCACCACCATCACCTGCTCGATCTGCAACATGCGATCCGGTTCGGCCGCATCGATCACGTGCAACAGCAGGTCGGAATTGCTCGACTCTTCGAGCGTAGACCGAAATGCCTCGACCAGCTTGTGCGGCAAGTGACGAATGAAGCCCACGGTGTCGGCCAGAACGATCGGCCCCAGGTCGTCCAGTTCCAGACGGCGCAGGGTCGGATCCAGCGTGGCGAACAGCTGGTCGGCCGCATAGACCTCGGACTTCGTCACGTTATTGAACAGCGTGGATTTGCCGGCGTTGGTGTATCCCACCAGAGACACGGTAGGGATATCCGCACGTGAACGGCCGCGGCGCGACTGCTCGCGCTGACTGCGCACTTTTTCCAGCCGCCCCTTGATCTGGCGCAGGCGAACCCGCAGCAGGCGTCGGTCGGTTTCGAGCTGGGTTTCACCCGGACCGCGCATGCCGATACCGCCACCCTGACGCTCAAGGTGAGTCCAGCCGCGGACCAGCCGGGTGCTCATGTGGTCAAGCTGGGCCAGTTCTACCTGGAGCTTGCCCTCATGGGTACGGGCGCGTTGGGCGAAAATATCGAGAATCAGACCGGTACGGTCGATCACGCGACACTCGAACACACGTTCGAGGTTACGTTCCTGACTGGGCGTAAGGGTGTGATTGAAGATCACCAGATCGGCTTCTTCGGCGTGTACCAGGTCGCGAAGTTCCTCGACCTTACCGCTGCCGATCAGGTATTTGGCGGTTGGCCGATGACGCGGTACGTTGAAAAACGCAACGGTCTCGGCGCCTGCCGAATTTGCCAGTTCCTGAAACTCCTGCGGATCTTCGCGCGCCTCAGGGTCCTGTCCATCCAAGTGAACGAGGATGACTCGCTCACCACCACCGTGGCGCTCAAAGAACAAAGGAGACTCCTATCAGGCGTTACCTGGCTCAGCGTCACCTGCTTCGGATTCGGTTGCGCTTGGCAGACGAATTGGACGAACCGGCACGACTGTAGAGATAGCGTGTTTGTAAACCATCTGGCTGACGGTGTTCTTCAGCAGGATAACGAACTGGTCGAACGATTCGATCGTGCCTTGCAGTTTGATACCGTTGACCAGGTAGATGGAAACCCCAACTTTCTCTTTACGTAAAGTATTCAAGTAAGGGTCTTGTAGCGAATGCCCTTTTGACATGTGCCGCACTCCTTTAAGGATTCAATATAAAAAATAGGTAATCAGATGGCTTTTGCCGCCACACCCCCAAGGATAGACGGCAATTGCAAGGACTCAGCTCAATATGGAGATGGTCCCAAGGTATTTCAAGGTGCGTGGCAGATTGTCGCAATCCAAACTGTCGAGCCAGTGCAAATCGTCCCAGCTGCGCAGCCAGGTAAACTGGCGTTTGGCCAATTGGCGCGTGGCGATGATGCCCCGCTCCTGCATTTCGGCCACCGTCAGCTTGCCATCCAGGTAATCCCAGACTTGGCGGTAGCCTACCGCACGTATAGACGGCAACCCGGCATGCAGGTCACTTCTATTACGCAGGGCTACGACCTCGTCGATGAATCCCTGTTCCAGCATATTTGTGAATCTTTGTTTAATGCGGTCATGCAGTACCTGACGATTTGCCGGAGCAATGGCCAAGTTCGCGACAGTATAGGGCAATTGTCGCCGTCCCGATGCCGCCGCTTCGGTACTTTGTACAGATTGTTTCAGCCGCAGTTCAGTCATGCTCTGACCGCTGACCCGATAAACTTCCAGTGCACGACTCAGGCGTTGCGGATCGTTCGGGTGAATACGCGCCGCCGATTCCGGATCAATCACTGCCAGTTGATCGTGCAGGGCTTGCCAGCCAAGGCGTGCAGCCTCTTCTTCGATCTGCGCACGAATTTCGGGATCCGCCGCCGGCATATCGGCCAGACCTTCGACCAAAGCCTTGTAATAGAGCATCGTGCCGCCCACCAGCAGCGGAATTTTTCCGCGCGCGGTGATTTCGGCCATGGCTTGCAGGGCATCGCGGCGGAAATCCGCAGCCGAATAAGCCTCGGCCGGGTCGAGAATGTCGATCAGGCGATGTGGATACTCGGCCAGCAGCTCTTTTGATGGCTTGGCCGTGCCGATGTCCATGCCGCGATAGACCAGCGCCGAATCGACACTGATCAGCTCGCACGGCAGCACCTTGGTCAGTTCGATGGCCAGGTCGGTCTTGCCCGCAGCGGTCGGGCCCATCAGGAAAATCGCTGGAGGAAGCTGGCTCATCAACGACCGCGCAGGAACAGTTTGTCCAGATCGTCCAAGCCCAGTTGGGTCCAGGTCGGTCGGCCATGGTTGCATTGACCGCTGCGCTCGGTGTTTTCCATGTCGCGCAACAGGCCGTTCATTTCCGGCAAGGCCAGGCGGCGGTTGGCGCGGATCGCGCCGTGACAGGCCATGGTGCCGAGCAGTTCGTTCAGGTGTGCCTGGATCCGGTCGCTGGTGCCGTACTCCATCAGGTCCGACAGCACGTCGCCCACCAGACGGTTGGCCTCGGCCTGCTTGAGCAGGGCCGGAATCTGCCGGATCGCCAGGGTTTCCGGGCCCAGACGCTGCAACTCGAACCCGAGACGCTGGAACCAAGCCGCATGCTCTTCAGCACAATCGGCCTCGCGCTGACTGACCGCCAGCGACTCCGGCACCAGCAACGGCTGGCCGCTCAAACCTTCGCTGGCCATAGCGATCTTCAGGCGCTCATACATGATCCGTTCGTGAGCGGCGTGCATGTCCACCAAAACCAGGCCATGGGCGTTCTCGGACAGAATGTAGATGCCCTTGAGCTGCGCCAGTGCGTAACCCAGTGGCGGAATATCTTCCTGTCCGGTCGGCAGCGCGTTGGCATTCGCCTCGGGCAGCGGCGCGAAAAACTCGCGATACGCGGCTTGGGCCTCGGCAGCCGGGACGGCAGGTTGCGGACGTGGCGTGTACTGATATTGATAAGCGCCGCCAGTGCTGACGCCCGACGAGGTATTGAACGCTGGTTGCGCTTGCGGCTGCTCCAGCAACGCATTGGCCGCCAGGCGCATCTCACCCTGCGGGCCGAACTCGCCGGCCTCGAGACCGGTGGGTCGCACGATGGCAGTAGTGACCGAGCCGGCAAGCTGATCTTCCGGTCGTACATCGCCCAGCGCACGGTGCAGGGTGCCATAAAGGAAGTCATGCACCATGCGTCCGTCACGGAAGCGCACTTCGTGCTTGGTCGGGTGCACGTTGACGTCGACCGCTGCCGGATCCACCTCGAAAAACAGCGCGAACGTCGGATGCCGGCCGTTGAAGAGCACATCGCGATAAGCCTGGCGCACCGCGTGGGCCACCAGTTTGTCGCGCACGGCACGGCCGTTGACGAAGAAATACTGCAAGTCCGCCTGGCTGCGGTTGAAGGTCGGCAGACCGACCCAGCCCCACAGGTGCAGGCCGTTGCGTTCGATCTCGATCGGCAGCGCCTGCTCCAGGAAACCCGAACCGCAGATCGCCGCCACACGCCGGGCGCGGGCCGCATCATCGTGGGCCTCGTGCAGACTGAGGATGGTCTTGCCGTTGTGACGCAAATGGAACGCCACGTCGAAACGCGCCAGCGCCAGACGCTTGATCACTTCCTGCAGGTGATCGAATTCGGTTTTTTCGGTCTTGAGGAATTTGCGCCGTGCCGGGGTGTTGAAGAACAGGTCGCGAACCTCCACCGAGGTGCCGACCGGATGCGCCGCCGGCTGCACGCGGGGCGCCATGTCGCGGCCTTCGGTCTCGACCTGCCAGGCCTGATCAGCGTCGCGGGTACGCGACGTCAGGGTCAGGCGCGCCACGGAGCTGATCGACGCCAGAGCCTCGCCCCGGAAACCCAGGCTCATCACCTGTTCGAGGTCTTCAAGGTTGCGGATCTTGCTGGTGGCGTGACGGGCCAGGGCCAGCGGTAAGTCATCGGCGGAAATGCCGCTGCCATCGTCGCGCACTCGCAGCAGTTTGACGCCGCCCTGCTCGACATCGACGTCGATACGCTTGGCACCAGAGTCGAGGCTGTTTTCCAGTAACTCCTTGATCACCGAAGCCGGGCGCTCGACCACCTCACCGGCGGCGATCTGGTTCGCCAGCCGCGGGCTGAGCAGTTCGATGCGCGCTGCGTTCAGAACCTGATTCATTCTTTGGACGCCAGTTCGGTGCCCGGAATGGTCAGGTGCTGACCGACCTTCAACTCGTCGCTGCTCAGGTTATTGGCGCTGCGCAATGTAGCGGCCGACACCTGATAACGCACCGCGATCATCGCCAGGGTCTCACCCGGACTAACCCGGTGATCACGTGGCCCCTGGGCGATCTTGCCCGAATCACGCAGCCACGCAATGTAAGTGCCCGGTGGCGGGTTCTGCTGGAAGAACTGACGCACGCCGCTGCTGATCGAACGCGCCAGCGCCTGCTGGTGGCTCGAGGCCGAGAGCTTGTTCGCTTCGTTGGCGTTGGAGATGAAGCCGGTTTCCACCAGGATCGACGGGATGTCCGGCGATTTCAGCACCATGAACCCGGCTTGCTCCACGCGCTGCTTGTGCAACGGCGTGACACGGCCGATGTTGGTCAGGACTTTCTGACCGACATTGAGGCTGGAGGTCAGCGAGGCAGTCATCGACAGGTCGAGCAGAACGCCGGCGAGCATGCGGTCCTTGTCGTCGAGGCTGACGTTGCCGGCACCGCCGATCAGGTCGGAACGGTTTTCGCTGTCGGCCAGCCAACGGGCGGTCTCCGACGTTGCGCCACGGTCGGACAGGGCAAACACCGATGCACCGAACGCGGCCGCAGACGGCGCGGCATCGGCGTGGATCGAGACGAACAGGTCGGCGCCTTTCTTGCGGGCGATTTCGGTACGGCCGCGCAGCGGGATGAAGTAGTCGCCGGTACGGGTCAGTTCGGCGCGGAAGCCTTTCATGCCGTTGACCTGACGTTGCAATTCACGGGCGATCTGCAGCACCACGTCTTTCTCGCGCTGACCGCGTGAGCCGGATGCACCCGGGTCTTCGCCACCGTGACCGGCGTCGATCACCACAATGATGTCGCGTTTGCCGGCCGGGGCCGGAGGCAGTTTGATCGCAGGCTCGGCCGGTGTCACAGGCACCGCAGGAACGGTCGCGACCGTCGGTGCCGGAGCCGGTGTTGGCGGGGGCGCGGCATCGGCCGGGTTATCGAACAGGTCGACCACCAGACGGTTGCCATATTGCGCGTTCGGCGCCAGCGAGAAGCTTTTCGGGGTGACGGCTTTCTTCAGGTCGATGACCACCCGCAGATCGGTCGGCGTACGCTGGGCCGAGCGCATGGCGGTGATCGGCGTGTTGGCGGTGGAGACTTTCAACGGCGCGCCAAGGGTGGCGCCATTGATGTCGATCACCAGTCGATCCGGTGCCGTAAGGGTGAAGACGCTGTGCTGCACCGGACCGGTCAGGTCGAACACCAGGCGCGTGTTGTCCGGCGCCCGCCACAGGCGCACGCTGTTGACCTTCGTCTCGGCCACAGCGTTGACGGTTACTGCCATCAACATCAGTCCAGCGGCAGCCACCAACGCGCGAAAGCGCATACCTAACCCCATCATTTATTTGGATTCCAACGCCAAAGCGGCACACCAGGCCTCGCCACGCGAGCCCTGGGACAAAATAGTCAGCGAACGCCCGCTGCCTTGCGGGCTAATGGTAATGGTCAGGTCGGGCTTTGGCAAAAAGCCTGCACCTTTATCGGGCCACTCGATCAGGCACAGGGCGTCGTCTTCGAAATAGTCGCGGATGCCGAGAAACTCCAGCTCTTCCGGATCCACCAGGCGGTACAGGTCGAAGTGGAAGGCGCGGATGTCACCGATCTCGTATGGTTCGACCAGGGTGAAGGTCGGACTTTTCACCGCACCGACATGCCCCAGCCCGCGAATGATGCCCCGCGACAGCGTGGTTTTGCCCATGCCGAGGTTGCCTTCGAGAAAAATCAGACCATGGCCGCCGGTCACCCGGGCGATCCGTGCGCCAAAGTCGCTCATCGCCTGTTCATCGGCCAGGTACAGGGTTACTTCAGACACGGTGCATGCTCCTCCAACAACTGACGAATGGCTGGAATCAGATCACTGGCCGCCAGCCCACGGCCGAATTTACCTTGTTGCGCCCCGGCGTTGGCGTGCAGCCAGACTGCAAGACACGCTGCGTCGAACGCATTCATGCCCTGAGCCAGCAACGCGCCGACCAGACCGGCCAGCACATCGCCGAGGCCCGCAGTGGCCATGGCCGGATGGCCTTGATGACACAACGCCAGACGCCCGTCGGGATGAGCGATCAGACTACCGGCGCCCTTGAGCACCACAACCGCTGTGTATTTTTTGCTCAGCGCCAGCGCCGCCGCCGGCCGATCAGCCTGCACCTCGGCAGTGCTGATCCCCAACAATCGCGCCGCCTCCCCCGGATGCGGCGTGATCACGCAATCCTTGGGCAGAGTGACAGCTCCGGACGCCAGCAGATTCAAAGCATCGGCATCCCACACCTGCGGCAGCGGCGCATTGGCGGCGGCCGACAGCAGCGCCCGGCCCCAGCTCGCCTGTCCAAGTCCCGGACCGACCACCAATACGGACACCTTTTCCAGCAACCCCATCAGTTGATTGGCCGACGAGGTGCCCAACGCCATGGCTTCCGGCACCCGACTCAATGCCGCCGGGACATGGTCCGGCCGGGTCGCCAGCGACACCATCCCGGCCCCGCTACGCAAGGCGCTTTCGGTACTGAGCAGAATCGCCCCGCCAAAACCGTGATCGCCACCGATCAACAGGACATGGCCAAAACGCCCCTTGTGCGCAGCCGGCGCCCGGGCCGGAAGACGCGGCAGATTAGCGGCATCGAGCCGGCGGGCGGCGACGGCAATGTCACTGCAGGTTTCGGCCGGCGCTTGCAGATCGTTGAACAACAGGTTGCCGACGTGATCCGCCGCGTCCCCGGTAAAAAGGCCAAGCTTGAGACCGATGAAGGTCACCGTGAGATCGGCGCGTACCGCGCTGCCCAGCACATGGCCGGTATCGGCACATAAGCCGGAAGGGATATCGACCACCACCACCGGCAGGCCGCTGGCATTGATTGCCGAAATTGCAGACGCGTACGGCTCGCGCACTTCACCACTCAGACCGGTGCCGAGCAGTGCATCGACAAGAATTCCGCGCAATTCACTGGAAGCAGTCCACGCAGCAATCGCAACACCTTCGGCCAATGCTTCGGCATGCGCCAGGGCCGCATCACCCTGCAATCGTTGCGGATCGCCGACGGCCAGCACCTGCACCACCCAACCCGCACGGCGGGCCAGTGCAGCGATCAGATAACCATCGCCGGCGTTGTTGCCGTGGCCGGCCAGCACCGTCAGTTCGTTCGCCGAAGGCCATTGGCGTACCAGTGCGCGCCAGGTGGCATGAGCGGCACGCTGCATCAATTCGAAGCCCGGCGTACCGGCGGCAATCAGCCGTGCGTCGAGTGCCTGCACCTGCGCGGCGCGGTACAGCGCGTCGGGTAATTGATCTTTAGTGTGCGGCATGCGTCTTCGGGCTCCGATGTCTGGCAGAATTATACGCACCTCAGCTCCGGTTTCTCTCGCCTCATGTCCGCCATCACCACAGATCTTCCCGCCCTCGCCCAATCCATCAAGGACTGGGGCCGCGAGCTGGGCTTCCAGCAAGTCGGCATCAGCGGTCTGGACCTGGCCGAGCATGAGCAGCATCTGCAGCGCTGGCTCGAGGCCGGCTACCACGGCGAAATGGATTACATGGGCGCCCACGGCAGCAAACGCTCGCACCCGGAAGAGCTGGTGCCGGGCACCTTGCGCGTGGTGTCCCTGCGCATGGACTACCTGCCAGGCGACACGCAAATGGCGCAATTGCTGGCGAAACCGGAAAAAGCCTACATCTCGCGTTATGCCTTGGGCCGCGATTATCACAAGTTGATCCGTAAACGCGTGCAACAACTGGCGGACAAGATTCAATCCGAAATCGGCCCGTTCGGCTTCCGCGCCTTCGTCGACAGCGCCCCGGTGCTGGAAAAAGCCATCGCCGAGCAGGCGGGCCTTGGCTGGATCGGCAAAAACACCCTGGTCCTGAACCGCAAGGCCGGCAGCTATTTCTTTCTCAGCGAATTGTTCGTCGACCTGCCGCTGCCGGTGGATGAGCCCCACAGCACCGAACATTGCGGCCGCTGCACTGCTTGTCTCGACATCTGCCCGACCAACGCCTTCGTCGGCCCGTATGTACTGGACGCGCGACGCTGCATTTCCTACCTGACCATCGAACTGAAGAACGCCATCCCCGAGGACCTGCGACCGCTGATCGGCAACCGCGTGTTCGGCTGCGACGATTGCCAGATCTGCTGCCCGTGGAACCGCTTCGCCCGCCCGTCCGGAGAAAGCGATTTCAAGCCACGGCACAATCTGGACAACGCCGAACTGGCCGAGCTGTTTCTGTGGGATGAAGACAAATTCCTCAGCAGCACCGAAGGCTCGCCGCTGCGCCGGGCTGGTTACGAGCGTTGGCTGCGCAATCTGGCGGTAGGATTGGGTAATGCACCATCGAGCATCCCGGTACTGGAAGCGCTCAAGGCACGGCGCGAATACCCGTCAGAGCTGGTACGCGAGCATGTGGAATGGGCGCTGAAACAGCACGCCGACCGTCAATGTTCGTCGTTATAAACGAACTTCGGCATTTCCCAATGGAAGCGAATTGCCAACAGCCGCAATAGAAAGCCACCGAACAAGGTGATCAGAATCGCCTGTTCGCTCGGCACGTTCAGGAACAGGCACAGCATGTAGCACCACGCCGCAGCAAACGAGACGCTGGCGTAGAGTTCGCGACGGAAGATCAGCGGGATGTCGTTGCAGAAGATGTCGCGCAGGATGCCGCCGAACACCCCGGTGATCACGCCGCTGACCGAAGCCACCAACATGCCGTGGCCCATTTCCAGGGCGGTCATGCAGCCGATCAGGGTGAACGCCACCAGACCGACCGCGTCGAGCACCAGAAACAGCGAGCGCAGATGGCGCATCCAGCGTGCCGTGAACACGGTGATCATCGCCGCGACCGTGGTCAGCACCAGGTATTCCGGGTGTTTGACCCAGGTCAGCGGGTAGTGCCCGAGCAGCACGTCGCGCACCGAACCGCCGCCCAATGCGGTGACGCAAGCGATCAACACCACACCGAACCAGTCCATGCCGCGACGGCCCGCAGACAGGGCGCCGGTCATGGCTTCGGCAGTAATGGCGACGAGGTAGAGCATCAACAACATGGTGGCGATCCTGGCAGGAAGGCGCGCAGTCTAGCCATTTCAGGGCGGCACCAGAAGTGCGTTTTGCTGAACGTCTGTGACGAGGGGATCTGGCTGCTGCGCAGCCAGGCGGGAGCAAGCTCCCTCGCCACAAAGGTCGCCGATCTCAGAACTTGATGAAATGCTTGCGGTAGTGCTGCAGCTCGGCGATGGACTCGCGGATGTCATCCAGTGCCAGGTGAGTGCTGCCCTTCTTGAAGCTGTCGCGCACGTCCGGCGCCCAGCGCGCGGCCAGTTCCTTGAGGGTGGAGACGTCGAGGTTGCGGTAGTGAAAGTAGCTTTCCAGCGACTTCATGTGGGTATAAAGGAAGCGGCGATCCTGGCAGATGCTGTTGCCGCAGATCGGCGACTTGCCCTTCGGCACCCACTGTTCCAGGAAGGCGATGGTTTCGGCCTCGGCCTCGGCCATGCTGATGCGGCTTTCACGCACACGCTGGGTCAGGCCGGAGTTACCGTGGGTGCGGGTGTTCCACTCGTCCATGCGGGCGAGCACTTCGTCGCTGTGGTGGATGGCGATCACCGGGCCTTCGGCAAGGGTGTTCAGGTCACTGTCGGTGACGATTGTGGCCATTTCGATGATGACATCGTTTTCCGGATCCAGACCGGTCATTTCCAGGTCGATCCAGATCAGGTTCTGCGGGTTTTGCATATTTCGGCTCCTAGGCAATGCTGCGCAGTTTAGCCTAGGGCGGCGTCCGGGCGTGCTAAACTCGCGGCCGTTTTACCTAATCGCTGCATTCTTCAGACGGAACACCCATGGCCAAACGCCAACTCAATCGTCGTCAAAACTGGCGCATCGAAAAGATTCAGGGCGAGCGCGCCGCCCGCGCCGCCAAACGCGAGTCCTCGGCTGTCGAGGCGCTCGAAGGCGGCGACCTGGGCCCGGAACAGCACGGCCTGGTGATCGCTCACTTCGGTGTGCAGGTCGAGGTCGAGGCCGTTGACGGCGAACTGGCCGGCCAGGTCTTCCGTTGCCACTTGCGGGCCAACCTGCCCGCACTGGTGACCGGTGACCGTGTGGTCTGGCGCGCCGGCAACCAGGGCATTGGTGTGATCGTCGCGCAACTGCCGCGCACCACCGAACTGTGTCGCCCGGACAGCCGTGGGCAGCTCAAACCGGTGGCCGCCAACGTCGACATGATCGTCATCGTCTTCGCCCCGCTGCCCGAGCCCCATGCGAACCTGATCGACCGTTATCTGGTCGCAGCCGAGCACGCCGGCATCCGTCCGTTGCTGCTGCTGAACAAATTCGACCTGATCGACGAACAGAACGCCCCGGCGCTGAACGCGTTGCTGGCGGTATACCGCACCTTGGGTTATCCGGTGCTGGAAGTGTCGGCGCACCACGGCAACGGCATGGAGCAATTGCAAACGCTGCTCGACGGACGCATCAGCGTGTTCGTCGGTCAGTCCGGTGTCGGCAAGTCGTCGCTGGTCAACAGCCTGCTGCCGGACGTCGAAACCCGTGTCGGCCCGCTGTCCGAATGGTCCGGCCAGGGCACCCACACCACGACCACTGCGCGACTGTTCCACTTCCCCGGCGGCGGTGAACTGATCGACTCCCCGGGCATCCGCGAATTCGGCCTGGGCCACGTCAGCCGTGCCGATGTCGAGGCCGGTTTCATCGAGTTCGACGACCTGCTCGGCACCTGCCGCTTCCGCGACTGCAAGCACGATCGCGAACCGGGTTGCGCCTTGCTCAAAGCTTTGGAAGACGGACGCATCCAGCAACAACGGATGAACAGCTACCGCTCGATCATCGCCAGCCTGCCGGAAAACGGCTACTAAGCAGCCAGACACAAAAAAGCCGCGATCATCTCGCGGCTTTTTTGTGGGTCACTGTTTCGGCGCGGGGGCCGGTGCAGTGGCCGGTGCAGCAGGCGCCGGGGCTGGCGCTGCGCTGCCCGGCTCGGCCGGTTTCGGCAGCGGGTCGTCGAACAGATTCAACCGTTCGCGCAACTCGTGGGCCGGCACTGGCTGCTGATCCGCTGGCAAGGCGTTCGGGTCGACCGGTTTGGCCGGATCGGCGCCGTTCTGCCCTTCGGCCGGTTTCGCTGGTTCAGCGCCTTGCGAACCTTCGATGGCGGCCTGGGCCTTTTTGGTCAACACCACGATGTCGATACGGCGGTTGACCGGGTTGAACGGGTTCTCCTTGTCGAACAGTGCCGACGAGGCGTAACCCACCACGCGAGCCACTTGGCCGTCCGGATAGCTGCCCGCCACCAGCGCACGCCGGGCGGCGTTGGCACGGTTGGCCGAGAGCTCCCAGTTACCGAAATCACCGGTGCCGGTGTACGGCTTGGCATCGGTGTGACCGCTGATGCTGATCTTGTTCGGCACCGCTTTGATGGTGTCGGCCATGGCCAGCAGGATGTCTTCGAAGTACGGCTTCAGGCGTGCAGAACCGGAGTCGAACATCGGCCGGTTCTCGGCGTCCATGATCTGGATGCGCAAGCCGTTCGGCGTGATCTCGAACAGGATCTGATCCTTGAACTTCTGCAGTTGCGGATTCTCGTCGACCTTGTTCTGCAGTTCCTGCAGCAACAGTTCCAGACGCTCCTTCTCGACCTGCTCGGCCATGCCTTCAACCTGATCGGTGTCGACCGTGACCTTGTCCGGTTGCGGCTGAGACTTCACTTCAGGGTTGAGGGTGTTTTCCGGCGCCAGGGTCGGCGTGCCGCCCAGGTCGATGATGTAAGGCGTGCCGCTCTCGGAGAAGCCGACCGGATCCTTGAAGTAGCCGGCAATGGCGATCTTCTGTTCCGGTGTTGCGGTGGACAGCAGCCACAGCACCAGGAAGAACGCCATCATCGCCGTCGCGAAGTCGGCGAAGGCGATCTTCCACGCCCCGCCATGATGCCCGCCACCGTAGCGCTTGACGCGCTTGATGATTATCGGCTGGTTATTTTCCATGACTTAGCGACCGCGAACCGCTTGTTCCAGCTCGGCGAAGCTAGGACGGTGAGCCGGGTACAGAACCTTGCGCCCGAATTCCACGGCCAGCGACGGCGGCATGCCGGAAGCCGAAGCCACCAGCGAAGCCTTGATGGCTTCGTAGACGTTGAGCTCTTCCTTGGCATCGTGGGCCAGGGAATGCGCCAGCGGGCCGAAGAAGCCGTAGGCCGCCAAGATACCGAAGAAGGTACCGACCAGTGCCGCACCCACGTGCAGACCGATGGACTTCTGATCGCCCTCGCCCAGAGAGGCCATGGTCACCACGATACCCAGTACCGCCGCGACGATACCGAAACCGGGCATGCCGTCGGCAATGCCGTTGACCGCGTGGGAAGGATGCTCCAGTTCTTCCTTGAGGCTGTAAAGCTCCATGTCGAACAGGCCTTCGAGTTCGTGCGGCGCCATGTTGCCGGACGACATGATGCGCAGGTAATCGCAGATGAACGCGGTCATGCGTTCGTCTTTCAGCACCGCCGGGTACTTGGCGAAGATCGGGCTCGCAGCGGCATCTTCGATGTCGCCTTCGATGGCCATCATGCCTTCACGGCGGCTCTTGTTGAGGATTTCGTAGATCAGGCCAAGCACTTCCAGATAGAACGTGTGGCTGAAACGCGAGCTGAACATGCCCAAGGATTTCTTGAGCACGTGCATGGTCATGTAACCGGGGTTGGCCTGGAGGAATGCTCCAAGTGCCGCACCGCCGATGATCATCACCTCGAAGGGCTGGATCAGGGCGGCAATCTTGCCGTGGGAAAGCACGTATCCGCCGAGCACGCTCGCGAATACGACGATGATGCCGATAATTTTAGCCATAGGTAGAAAGTACTTATTTAAGTCGGGTTCAAGGTCATATTCGGAAGTTAAAAAATCTCTTCTTCTACTTATCGGCAAAACTGCGCCAGACTATAGCCAGTTCAGGCGAAAAGCCAATTTAGCCCGTGCCGGGCGCGTCTACAGCAGATCAAGATCCCGTCCAGACATGGCTAATGAAACGAACGTCCCACACGCAAGACCGACCACACTCGATGGCTGGGTGAAGCTGCTCGACGGCGTGCGCCTGCCGGTGCCGCAAGAGGCTCACGACAAGGTCTGCCGGGCGATCCGCGATAATCGCAGCTCGTTGCGCGACATTGCCGACCTGATGCAGGACAGCCCGGCGCTGGCCCTGAGCATAATCCGCGAAGCCAACCGCCATACCCAGGGCAGCCTGACCGCACCGGCGGAAAACCTTGAGGTGGCGATCAATCGCCTGGGGCTCGCCCGCACCGAAGAACTGCTGGCACGCCTGCCCGCCGAGCCGCAGGCGCAAATTCCCCAGGCCCTGCGCCAGATACAGATGATCAGCCAGCACGCCACGCAACAGGCCAACGGCTTTTTTGCCAGTCGCCTGGCACGGCTGTGGCAGGACATTCACTGGGGCAGCCTGCTGTTTCTGTCGCCGCTGTGGCCGCTGGCGCTGACCTTTCCCAAACTGCTCGAAGAGTGGGAAGTACGGGTCATCCACAAGGGCGAATCGGCCCGCGACGTGGAAAAACAATTGTTCGGCGTGCGCCTGCTGAAGATCGGTGCGGCACTGGTCGAAGCCTGGCGCCTGCCGATCTGGGTGCAGCAGGGGTATCGATTGCTGCTCACCGAGCAACGCGAACTGGTCAAGGTTCTGCGCATCGCCCGCGACGTCGATCACCCGTTGCGCCAACAGAACCGCCTCGATGACGACCCGACCCTGCGCAACTGGCTCAATCAGCCGGCCAATACCGTGCTGCTGGCCAATGGTCTGGCGCTGTCGGCGCAACAGGCCTGGGACAGTCCGCACAGCGAGCGCTGGCAGTACCTGACCAGCCTCTATCTGCAAATCCCGATGGACGAAGTGCAGCAGCAGTTGCACCAGCAGGCCGCCAACAGTGCGCGCCGGCATTCGATGCCGGATCTGTGGCACCCGGCGGTTTCGCTGCTGTGGCCATGGGACAACCGTCGCTTGCCTGCCGGCATGCTGCCCGCCGCCGCGCCGAGTACCGAAGACCTGGCCAAATGGCGCCGGCAATGCGCCGAACTGCTGGCCGAACCGAGCCGTTTCACCAACGCCATGCACCTGACCATCGCCGCCCGCGACGCGCTGGTGGCCAGCGGCATGCGTCGGGTGATGATCCTGATGGCCGACCGCACCCAGTCCAGTCTGCGTGTGCATCAGATTTCCGGGTTGCCGAAGGAAGCCGCTGCGCTCAATTTCGTCGTCAGCCAAAGCACCGTGCTGCAACGCCTGCTCGCGCAGCAGGCACAAGTGCGGATCACTCCGGAGAACAACGCCCAGTTTTCCGCCCTGCTGCCGCCGTCCCTGCGTACGCTGTTTCGTGGCGAACATCTGTTTCTGCGCTCGCTGGTCCATAACGGCCGGGTGATCATGATCGTGGTCGCCGACCAGGGTGGCGGACCGTTCGCCGACATCACCGTGCAAGCCTTCGGCAAAACCGCGCAGTGCATCGAGAAAGCCCTGCACAGCTTTAGCCAGCGCGGCCAATGACAGCTACAATCCTTCCCCTTTGTGCTCTGGAGACCTCACATGTCTGACTTCTCTGGCCTGGCGCTGGTGATCGAGCCGAGCGACCTGCTCCCGCGCCTCGACGCCCGCAACCTGATTCTGGTGGATCTGACCAGCGCCGCCCGCTATGCCGAGGGTCATATTCCCGGCGCACGCTTCGTCGACCCGAAGCGCACCCAGCTGGGCCAGGCACCGGCTCCGGGTCTGCTGCCGACAAAAGAAAAACTCGAAGAGCTGTTCGGCGAGCTGGGCCACAACAAGGACGCGGTCTACGTGGTCTACGACGACGAAGGCGGCGGCTGGGCCGGGCGCTTCATCTGGCTGCTCGACGTAATCGGCCACGACAAGTACCACTACCTCGACGGCGGTCTGTCGGCGTGGCTGGCGGAAGGTTCGCCGATGTCGATCCAGGTCCCTCCTGTCGCCGGCGGCCCTGTAGCCCTGACCCTGCGCGACGAACCGACCGCCACCCGCGAATACCTGCAAAGCCGCCTCGGTGCTGCTGATCTGGCGATCTGGGACGCTCGCGGGCCACTGGAATATTCCGGCGAGAAAGTGCTGGCGGCCAAGGGTGGACACATCCCCGGCGCAGTCAATTTCGAATGGACGGCTGGCATGGATCAGGCGCGCCAGTTGCGCATCCGTACCGACATGCCGCAGATACTCGAAAACCTCGGGATCACCAAGGACAAAGAAATCATCACTCACTGCCAGACCCATCACCGGTCCGGTTTCACTTATCTGGTGGCCAAGGCTCTCGGTTATCCGCGGGTCAAGGGCTACGCCGGTTCCTGGGGCGAATGGGGCAACCACCCCGACACCCCCGTCGAGCTTTAAGGATTTTTAAGGACAGTCATGAAAGAGCGTTTGTTTATCATCAGCCAGTACCTGCTGCCTCACCATTTGCTGTCGCGCCTGGCCGGCTGCATCGCCGAGTGCCGCGTGCGCTGGTTCAAAAATGCCTTCACCACCTGGTTCGCCAAGCGTTATCAGGTGGACATGTCCCAGGCGCTGGTTGAGGACGTGACCGCTTACGAGCACTTCAACGCCTTCTTCACCCGCGCGCTGAAAGACGGCGCACGTCCGCTGGACCAAACGCCGGGCGCGATCCTCAGCCCGGCCGACGGTGCGATCAGCCAGCTCGGCCCGATCGAGCACGGCCGCATCTTCCAGGCCAAGGGCCACAGCTTCAGCGTGCTGGAACTGCTGGGCGGCGATGCAGCCAATGCCGCGCCGTTCATGGGCGGCGAGTTCGCCACCGTTTACCTGTCGCCGAAGGATTACCACCGCGTACACATGCCGCTGGCCGGCACCCTGCGCGAGATGGTCTACATCCCGGGCCGGATCTTCTCGGTCAACCAGACTACCGCTGAAAACGTCCCTGAGCTGTTCGCCCGCAACGAGCGCGTAGCGTGCATCTTCGACACCGAGCGCGGGCCGATGGCCGTCGTGCTGGTGGGCGCGATGATCGTGGCTTCGATCGAAACCGTGTGGGCCGGTCTGGTGACGCCGCCGAAGCGTGAGCTGAAAACCTTCCGCTACGACGAAGTTGCCCGTGCGCCGATCCACCTGGAAAAAGGTGCGGAACTGGGGCGCTTCAAGCTGGGTTCGACCGCGATCGTGCTGTTCGGGCCGGATCAGGTGAAGTGGGTTGAAGAACTGAAAGCCGGCTCGCCGGTACAGATGGGTCAGGCCCTGGCACTGTCGAACGCCTGAACCTGCTGATCCGCCCCTGCGCACGTCTGCGAAGGGGCGGACACGACCTGAACGGCGCCGTTACTCTATCTGCCCACGGAAGCCGATCGGCCCTTCGTTGGCGTAGGTATTGGTGCCGCTGAGGTTTTTCCCGCCGTCACTCGAGGTGACATTCAACGCGATAACGTTCTGGTTATCCCGACCGCCGATCACCCATTTGCCACCTGGATGCCATGGGGCATCGTTGCCACCCCACTGGTTCTCGACGTTGTACTGGTTCTGACCAGTGCGTTGAGCCTTGAAGCCAATAGGGCCTTCGCCGGCGTAGGTCATGGTGCCGTTGAAGGTTTTGCCGCCGTCGCCGGACTTGATGTCGATGGCAACGACTTTCTGGTTGTCCCGCGCGCCCAGAACCCAGGTTCCACCCGGATGCCAAGGTGCCGAACTACCGCCCCATTGGTTTGCCACTGCGTATTTAGACATGAACCTCATCTCCTTGAAGTTTTTCAGAGACCTGCCCGACGTTGGCGGCAAGCCGTGCAACCGTGCGTTTCCGATCGCACGCCAGAGAGCCTAGTAGCGCCTGCCGAAATGGCATCAGGCCAGCAGACCAACGGTAAAAAAGCCTGACAAACGCCTGCGAAACGGACCACAACTGCTAGAGTTTTTGGCATTGCCCTATTCGCCGCCGGAGCTGGTCACGGCATGAGTGAGCCTCGATTCCAACCGCAACTGAGCGCACCGACGCCAACGCAGTTGCGCCTGTCTTTCTGTGAAGCGACCCCGCGCGATCTCAAGCGCTGGATCGCCGGCCTGCCGAAAGCCAACATCGGCGAAACCGCGCGCCAGCTCTATCAGGGCCTCGGCGAACTCAATCAACTGCTGACCCCCAGCGACAACCGTCTACACCTACTGGAGCTGATGCGGCCCGAGGTGTACTTCGTCTGCCAGCACCTTGAGCGGCACTTTCTGCATCAGGCGATCATGCTCGACGAACGCTCACGCAAGATCAGCAACCTGTGCCAGGCCCTGCAAAGTCAGCTGGCCATCGGTTACAAGCAGATCGTTCTGCGCATCGCCCCCAAATACTCGAAAGACCGTGCCGCCCTGCTGAGCGAAACGCTGCAACGCGCCGTTCATGCGCTGAAAGGGCAACTGGTGCGCGCCACGCAGTTGTACAGCCCGGCGCCAGAGCAGCTGTGGTTTGAGCTGCACCAGTTGTTTCGTTGTGCCTGCGACTTGCAGTTGCAACACCGTCGGGTCCGTGACGATCTGGCCAGCCTCGCCGGTGAATTGAGCGTCGAACAGACCTATATCGCCGCTCTGCTGCTGGGCAGCGCCCGCTGCAATCAGATGCGCCAGAACCCGATCGCCCAACTCGCGCAGGTGCTTGAACCCTGGAGCGCCTGGCTGAAACTGCATCCCGGCGCCTCAGGCGAAGGGTTATTCGCAATTTCTGCGGAGATCGACGCCGGTCCGCGTTATCGCAGCAAATTTCGCAGCGAACAGCAGCCCGGCCTGCTCGGCTTCGATCCGCAACCACTGGTGAATGCCATCGAGGGCCACCTGCTGCATCAGGACACATCGACGCCGCTGCCGGTGCCGTCCGGCCTGACCCTCGACACCCTGCAACATCTGCACGCCACCTGGGGTGAAGCCGCCGAGCGCAGCTTCCAGCGCACCGTTGGCCAGGGCAACCTGACCGTGTGCGTCGGCATGAGCGCCCTGCACTTCTACCTCGGTGGCGAACGCACGTTCAGCGAATTGCTCAAGCATCCCGGTTCACGCGCCGCAAACTTCAGTCGTGCGGTAGCCCAAGGGGAAAAGGACAGCTGGAGTAAGGCCTTCGATGCCGCGCCGCAGAGCAAAACCGACGAATTCCTGCCCTACGAGGAAATCCGCTACGAGCCGCTGGCGGACGACGAAGGCGACGCCGACAGCCCACCGCACTACCCGACGTATGCCTTGCCGGTCATCAATCACAGTCCCGGCGGTTACTGCCTGGCGTGGCCAAAAGAAGTGCCTGCCGAATTGCAGACCGGGGAAATGGTCGGCATCCAGGACATCACGAATCAGGGCTGGAGCATTGCCGTGGTGCGCTGGATCCGCCAGGTGCGCGGTGCCGGGACACAAATGGGTATCGAGTTGGTAGCGCCACACGCCCAGCCCTGTGGCCTGCAACTGGTGCGCACCCGGGACGATCACAGCCATTACCTGCGAGGTCTGCTGTTGCCGGAAATCAGCGCCATCGACTTGCCCGCAACGCTACTGGCGCCGCGACTGCCGTTTCAGGAAGGCAACAAAGTGCTGATCAACACCCAGGGCGAAGAACACCGCGCCGGGCTGGATCGGCGGGTGGCAAGCACACACAGTTTCAATCAGTTTGCCTATCGCTCGCTGGAAGCCGCGCAGAATGGCGGGAGCGAGGAGGATTTCGACTCGTTGTGGAAATCCCTTTGAACACGGATCGCAGCCCAAGGCTGCGATCCTGAGCGAGGGTTCAGAGCTGCCCGTCGCGGTCCCGGAAGCCCAGCAGGTACAGCACACCATCCAGACCGAGAGTCGAGATCGCCTGCTTCGCCGACTGCTTGACCAGCGGCTTGGCGCGGAACGCCACGCCCAGACCGGCAATCGCCAGCATCGGCAAATCGTTGGCGCCGTCGCCCACGGCGATGGTCTGCTCCAGGCGCAAGCCTTCTTTCTCAGCCAGTTGCTTCAGCAGATCGGCCTTGCGCTGGGCATCGACGATCGGCTCGATCGCAACGCCAGTGCACTTGCCGTCGACCACTTCCAGTTCGTTGGCGAATACGTAGTCGATGCCGAGTTTGGCCTGCAGTTGCTTGGCGAAGTAAGTGAAGCCGCCGGACAGGATTGCGGTCTTGTAGCCCAGACGCTTGAGTTCGGCAAACAGGGTTTCGGCGCCTTCGGTCAGACGCAGGGAAGCGCCGATCGAATCCAGCACGCTGACATCCAGCCCCTTGAGCAGTGCCAGACGTTCCTTGAAGCTGGCGCGGAAATCCAGCTCGCCGGCCATTGCCCGCTCGGTGATTTCCGAAACCTGATCGCCGACGCCGGCTGCCTTGGCCAGTTCGTCGATGACTTCGGCTTCGATCAGGGTCGAGTCCATGTCGAACACCGCCAGGCGACGGTTGCGACGGAACAGCGAATCTTCCTGGAAGGCGATGTCGACGTTCAGCTCCTGGGCCACGCTGAGGAACTCGGCGCGCAGGGCCTGTGGATCAGCCGCTTCGCCACGCACGGAGAACTCGATGCAGCCCTTGCCCTTGTCGGCCGGTGTGTCCAGCGGCATGCGACCCGACAGACGGTCGATATGGTCGATGTTCAGGCCGTATTTGGCGGTGATCGAGCTCACGGCCTGCAACTGGCCGGCGGTGACCTTGCGGGTCAGCAGGGTGACGATGTGACGTTTCTTGCCCTGATTGCCCACCCATTGCTGGTAATCCTCTTCGGACACCGGGGTGAAGCGCACCTGCTGGTCGAGCTCGTAGCCCTTGAACAGGATGTCCTTGAGCACCGACTTGCCTTGCTCGGAGTCGGGGATTTCCACGAGGATGCCGAACGACAGCATGTCGTGAATCACCGCCTGACCGATGTCGAGGATATTCACACCACCCTGGGCCAGAACACCGGTAATGGCCGCCGTCAGACCCGGACGGTCGACTCCCGTGATGTTAATCAGGACGATTTCGCGCAACGCGCACCCCCGCAACTGGAAAAAAACCGCATTCTACCCACTTTCAGTGACCATCGGGCACCGCCAGCGCTTTGCCGGTCTAGGGCCTGTCGCTATACTGCGCGTCAACTTCACGGACAAAAGAGCCGAGCTCAGTGAACCGGCCCACGCCAGTAAAAACCGATAACTTCTTCCTGCTGATCTTCCGTGCACTGCGCCACCGCCGTGTACCGATTGCATTGCGCATTGCCAGCCATAACGTGATCCTGGTCGCCCTGGCCCTGGTGATCTATGCCTGCGTAATGGGCTTGCAGTTCAAGCAGGCCATGCACGAGCAGGCCGATGCGCTGGGCGAAAGCCTGACCACGCAGACCGCCACTTCCGCGACCGAACTGCTGGTGTCCAACGACATCCTCAGCCTCAACGTGCTGCTCAACAACCTGACCAAGAACAAGCTGGTGGCCCACGCTGCCATCTACAGCGTGGACAACCGCATCCTCGCCGAGTCCGGTCAGCGGCCCAAGCACAGCCTGCTGGGCGAAGCCGAGGGCATGTACGAGAGCAAGATCACCTTCCAGGACGTGACTGCCGGGCAACTGCGCATCAGCCTGGACATGGACCAGTTCCAGCAGCCGATGACCATCAGCCTGCAGAGCATGGGCATTCTGAGTGCGATCCTGCTGGCACTGTCGCTGGCCCTGAGCTTGCGTCTGGGCCGGCACATCTCCACGCCGCTGCTGCAACTGCGGGTCTGGCTGCGCCGGATCGACGAATACACGCCGGGGACCGAGCGTCAGGACGAGATCGGCGATCTTGCCCGTCAACTGCACGCCAACTTTGCCCCGGAGCCAGCCCCCAAACCTGAGCCGGAACCCGAATTCGAGGACGATGACGTCGAGCCGGAATTCGAAGTGCGCAACCTGCGTGATCCGAGCTTTGACGAAACCCGCCCGATGGCCGCGCAGAAACCTGCGCCGCGCCATGTGGTCAGCACCGTTGAAGACGACGATGACGAGGATCCGTTTGCCGATCTGCGTGACGAATCGCTGAACGAGCCCGCGCAACCTGCCGTTCGCCAGCCAACCCCGAGCGTGCCGCAACATACCGCGGTGCTGGCCGTGCAACTGGGCTCGCAAGAGCAATTGCGCCGTTTGCCACGGGCACGCCTGGAAGAATTGCAGGAGCGCTATCGCGACTGCCTGGAGCAGGCGGCTTCGCTGTATCAGGGTGAAATCGAAACCCTGAACGACGGCAGCACGCTGATGCTGTTCCACACCGAGGACAGCGGCGACGATTACCTGACCAACGCCATCTGCTGCGGCGAACTGCTGCGAGCGTTGGGCCACCAGTTGCAGATCGAAGTCGCCGACAGCGGCATCACCCTGCAGCTGCAACTGGGCCTGACTCTCGGCGATGAGTTGTTCGGCCTGAGTCAGATCGACCTGCTGCTGACCGACTCTGCCCAGGACGCCCTGGCGCTGTCGCAACACAGCCGCAACCTGCTGCTGGTGGAGCGCAAGATCGGTGACGACGCGCTGATTCGCCAGCGTGCGCGGATCCGGCCGATTGCCAGCCCTGAAGGCGCTTGCTGCGTGGAGCGCTTGATGGAGCCTTATCCGTCGATGCTCGAGCGGCAACTGGCGCGGATGCATGAGCGCCGGGCCTGAGGCCTTGATGTGAAGAAGCCCGCAGATGAGTGATTGTCTGCGGGCTTTTTTGTGCGTGGTGTTTTCGTGATTGCGCCTAGCCTTGAAGAGCCCCTCACCCTAGCCCTCCCGAAACGTCGGACCGCCCGGAGGGAGAGGGAACCGATTGGGGGATGCTCGGGATCTACACCGACCTGAACGAGCAAGACCGAATCCATAATCCAGACAAGCAACCGAACACGATTTCACAAATCCATAATCGACTCGAGCTTTCAGGTCGATGGATAGCAGCAGACGCCTCGGGAGGGTTAGTGTGAGGGGGCTTTTGATCTTCTACCCAGAAATCCAGAAACGACAAAGCCCGCACAAGGCGGGCTCTGTCCTGACTCGATCCAGCCTCAGAAGCGAAACACTTCCATATCCGTACGAATCGGCGAAGCCATCGGGATCTTCGGCTGTTTCTCGGCTTCCGCCGCCGGCGCGGCCGGTTTCGGTGCCGGTTTGCGTGGTGCTTCGGCAACCGGTGGCTGGTTGGCCAGCGGCTTGAGCGCGACCGACAATTGCTCGGCCAGGCGCTGCAACAGGATGCCCTGGGCCTGAACCTGCGAAGCCGTGCCGCCACTGTGCAGTTCTTGCAGGTGAACGATGCGGTTGTCCCGCACCTGGCCACGACGGTCGATCAGGCGCCACTGCGCGTCGAGAATCGCCGGTTGCTTGGCACCGGAGTCCAGACGCGTGATGGTCAACAGCACCTGCACATCCGGGGTGAACCCGGTGGTGGCCGGTGCCAGCACTACGCGTTGACTGTCCAGATGACCGGCAACCTGACGCAGCAGCAATTGATCGATATCCGACGAAAGGCTACCGGCCCAGCGGCCATCGACCGCAGCCTGCAGGCTGCCGTCCGGCTGACGCTGCAACAGGGTTTCACGTTGCAGGTAATCGGCAACGGTCACAGGGCCCAGCAAAACCGCCATGCCCGCGCTTTGCGCAGGCTGAGCCGGACTTCCGCTGTCCAGCTGATACAGCGACACCGGCTGGTGAACGCTGCAACCCGCCAGGCCAAGAACGCCGGCGAGCAGGAAAATAAGGGGGCGCAGAGAAGTCATCATCCCGTCCAGGTGGCCGCCACAAGGCTGACCACAGTGAAAATACTCAAAAAATATGAAGAACGCTCGGCCACGCCGGCGCTTGGAAAGGCCATATCATCCGTGAATATGCGTTCCGACTCCAGCGCCAAAGCGCCGATCTACGGGTTAAATCGAAGATCGGACGCTCTAGAGAGGCGTTCTCACTCATTTTCTCTGCCGGAGAAATCAGTGCGAATGCCCCCTGGCCGCTTAATTGAGGTTTTCGACGAGCAGCGCATCCACCCGCTGGAAGCCCCGTGGCAGTTTATTGCCACGACGACCACGCTCACCCTTGTAGTGTTCGAGGTCGTCGGCTTTCAGCGACAGGGTACGTTTTCCGGCCTGCAGCACCAAAGTGGCGCCATCCGGAAGAACGGCGATGTCCGTGACATATTCTTCGCGACTGGCCACACGTTCACCGGAGATACCGATGATCTTGTTGCCTTTGCCCTTCCCTAATTGTGGCAGATCGCTGATTTTGAAGATCAGCAGGCGACCCTCGGTCGTGACCGAAGCCAGCCAGTTCTGCTCGCGGTCGGCCACCGGACGCGGCGCGATCACCTTGGCGTTGTTCGGCAGGCTCAACAGGGCCTTGCCGGCCTTGTTCTTGGCTTGCAGGTCTTCGCCTTTGACCACGAAACCGTAACCGGCGTCAGAGGCGATCACGTACAGCGCGTCGTCTTCCGGCATCAGCACGCATTCGAACGTGGCGCCAGGCGGCGGCGTCAGACGACCGGTCAACGGCTCGCCCTGGCCCCGTGCAGAAGGCAAGGTATGGGCGGCCACCGAGTAACTGCGGCCCGTGGAGTCGATGACCACGGCTGACTGGTTGGAACGCCCCGCCGCCGACGTCTTGAAGCCGTCGCCGGCCTTGTACGACAGGCCGGTGGCATCGATCTCATGGCCCTTGGCCGAACGAATCCAGCCTTTTTCCGACAGCACGACGGTGACTTTCTCGTTAGGCAGCAGATCGTGCTCGGTCAGTGCCTTGGCTTCTGCACGCTCGACGATTGGCGACCGACGGTCGTCGCCGTAGGTTTCGGCGTCTTTCAACAGCTCGCTGCGAACCAGCTTCTTCAGCTTGGCTTCACTGCTCAACAGTGCTTGCAGCTTGGCTTGTTCCTTGAGCAGTTCGTCCTGTTCGTCGCGCAGCTTCATCTCTTCCAGTCGCGCCAACTGACGCAGACGGGTGTCGAGGATGTAGTCGGCCTGGATCTCGCTGAGGGCGAAGCGCTCGATCAGTTTGGCTTTCGGTTGATCCTCGGTGCGGATGATGTGGATCACTTCATCCAGGTTGAGGTAAGCGATCAGCAAACCGTCCAACAGGTGCAGGCGACGCTCGACCTTGTCGAGGCGGAATTGCAGGCGGCGACGCACGGTCAGCACGCGGAACTCCAGCCACTCCACCAGCAACGCCCGGAGGTTTTTCAGCTGCGGCTTGCCGTCCAGACCGATGATGTTGACGTTGACCCGGTAGGTCGACTCCAGCTCGGTGCTGGCGAACAGGTGCTGCATCAGCGCTTCGTGATCGACGCGGCTGTTGACCGGGATGATCACGATGCGGCATGGGTTTTCATGGTCGGATTCATCGCGCAGGTCGGCGATCTGCGGCGCTTTCGACGGTTTGGCCTGCATCAGCGCAGCGATCTGCTCCAGCACCTTGGCCCCGGAGACCTGGTGCGGCAGCGCGGTGACGATGATGTCGCCGTCCTCGACGTGGTACACGGCGCGCATGCGCACCGAGCCCTTGCCGGTTTCGTACATTTTCAGCAGGTCGGCGCGCGGGGTGATGATTTCCGCTTCGGTCGGATAGTCCGGGCCCTGAATGTGTTCGCAGAGCTGTTCGACCGTGGCTTTCGGTTCATCAAGCAGGCGCACGCAGGCGGTGGCGACTTCCCGCAGGTTGTGCGGCGGCACGTCGGTGGCCATGCCCACGGCGATACCGGTGGTGCCGTTGAGCAGGATATTCGGCAAACGTGCCGGCAACACCAGCGGTTCCTGCAGGGTGCCGTCGAAATTCGGGCCCCAGTCTGCAGTGCCCTGACCCAGCTCGCTGAGCAGCACTTCGGAATAACGCGACAGCCGCGCTTCGGTGTAACGCATGGCGGCGAAGGATTTCGGATCGTCCGGCGCACCCCAGTTACCCTGGCCGTCCACCAGCGTGTAGCGATAGCTGAACGGCTGGGCCATCAGCACCATCGCTTCGTAGCACGCCGAGTCGCCGTGGGGGTGGAACTTGCCGAGCACGTCGCCGACGGTACGTGCCGACTTCTTGTGCTTGGAATCGGCGTCCAGCCCCAGCTCGCTCATGGCGTAGACGATACGCCGCTGTACCGGTTTCAGACCGTCGCCGATATGCGGCAGGGCACGGTCCATGATCACGTACATGGAGTAGTTGAGGTAGGCATTTTCGGTGAAGTCAGCCAGCGACCGGCGTTCTACACCGTCCAGGCTGAGATCAAGGGAGTCGCTCATGCGGGCCTCATCGGTTCGTTGTCTGGCGCAGCAGCATGGTGCCACCGCGCTGGGTAAATTCAAGTTTGTTCAGGGCGCTCATACCGAGCAGCACCTGGTCGCCATGCAGACCGGGCGCCACCAGTGCGCGGACATCCCGCAGCACGATGTCGCCCAGTTGCAGGCGGTCGATACGGGTGCGATAGCCCTGGCTCAGGCCGTTGGCCGTGCTCAGGGTCACACCGAAACCTTCTTCCAGCCTCAGGTCTTTCGCGACCTCGGCCGGGATTGCCACGTCGGTCGCGCCGGTGTCGAGCATGAACTCCACCGGCCGGCCGTTGATCAGTCCGCTGGCGACGAAATGTCCCTGGGCGTTACCCGCCAGTTTCACTTCGATCACGCCACCCACCTGCTCCGAGCTGACCACCACGTTGGGATTGCGCTGGCGGTCTTCCCACTGGCCGAAAAACCGCGTGGCCAGAAACAGCGCCGCGCACCAGGCCAGAATCATCAACACCCGACCGGCGCGTTTGCCCGGTGGTTGCTGGCTCAAGGCTTGGCACTCCAGCCACCCTCGGGTGCGGCGAAACGCCAGACGATCGGGCGGACTTCGCCATCGGCGCGAGGGCCGAAGTTGTTGTCGACGCCGATCCAGGCACCGTCGGCATCAATCACCAACGCCTCTTCGAGCCCGAAGTTCTGGGCGTAGCGACGGTTGCCCTGCAACAGTTCGTCGGCATACGACCAGCAGCGCTCGACCTTGGCCGTCTGCGGATCGCGACGGCAGATCTGGTAGGCGTTGCGCTCAAGGGTGAACAGCTTGCCGTTGAACAACGACAGGTCGGAAAAGTCCCGGTTGACCGGCCTGGCCTTCGGAAACTGTGGCGGCTGCATTTCCATGCCGCCCTCACTGAGCAACACGCAACGACCGTCACAGTCCCATACCGTCTGCTGACGCTTGATCAGCAGCAAGCCACGGTTTTGCCGCTCGGCGGCCAGCCACATCTGATCACCTGCCGGGTTGATCGCCAGGCCTTCGAAGATCGCATTGAATTGCAGCAGCATGCCGCTGGCCCGCGCCTCGCGGACCATCATCGGCGAAATCTTCAGCCACGAGGACGGCCCCTGCGGCGGGACTTGCAAAACGGCGGCGTGGCCTTCGCTGACAATGTAGCGATTGCCGGCGCTGTCGCAGGTGATCCCTTCGAAATCCAGATCGCCGCCACGGACGAACGACGCCGCCCAGGTCCGCGATTTGATGCCCCACGGCAAGCCGCTGTCGGGCACCGGCGGCGGATCGATGCGCACAGCCGTGGCCTGCCAGACCGGATCGCGGGTATCGAGACGATAGATCTGATCATCGTCGCGGTCCGAGACCGTCCACAGCTCGTTGCCGCACATTGCCAGCCCCGAGAGGTTGCCGCCGCGCATGCCTTCGACCGGATGCTCGGAGAGCACGCGCAGTTCCTGCACGGGCTCGGCCGACACCGTCATCGAGCCCAGCAGCAACGCACCCGCCAGGGCCCAGCCGAAGCGCATCAGGCCAGGACCTCGGCCAGGTTGCCCTTGGATTCGAGCCAGGACTTGCGGTCGCCGGCGCGTTTCTTCGCCAGCAGCATGTCCATCATTTCCGAGGTCTGGGCGAAGTCTTCGCCGAGGGTCAGTTGCACCAGGCGTCGGGTGTTCGGGTCCATGGTGGTTTCACGCAGCTGCGGCGGGTTCATTTCACCCAGGCCTTTGAATCGGGTGACCTGCGGTTTGCCACGTTTCTTCTCGGCCACCAGTCGGTCGAGGATCCCGTCGCGCTCGGCTTCGTCGAGGGCGTAGTAGATCTCTTTGCCCAGGTCGATGCGGTACAGCGGCGGCATCGCCACGTAGACGTGACCGGCATCCACCAGCGGACGGAAATGCTGGACGAACAAGGCGCAGAGCAAGGTGGCAATGTGCAGACCGTCGGAGTCGGCGTCGGCGAGGATGCAGATCTTGCCGTAGCGCAGCTGGCTCATGTCCTCGGCGCCCGGATCGACACCGATGGCTACCGCAATGTTGTGCACTTCCTGACTGGCCAGCACTTCGCTGCCGTCGACTTCCCAGGTGTTGAGGATCTTGCCGCGCAACGGCAGGATCGCCTGGAACTCTTTATCCCGCGCTTGCTTGGCCGAGCCGCCGGCGGAATCACCTTCCACCAGGAACAGCTCGGAACGCATCGGGTCCTGCCCGGCGCAGTCCGCCAGCTTGCCCGGCAGCGCCGGCCCCTGGGTGATGCGCTTGCGCTCGACTTTCTTGCTGGCTTTCAGGCGACGGCCGGCGTTGCTGATCGCCAGCTCCGCCAGCGCCAGACCGGTTTCCGGATTGGCGTTGAGCCACAGGCTGAACGCGTCCTTGACCACACCGGAGACGAACGCCGCCGCTTCACGGGAGGACAGTCGCTCCTTGGTCTGGCCGGAGAATTGCGGCTCCTGCATCTTCATCGACAGCACGAAGGCGATGCGTTCCCAGACGTCTTCCGGCGCCAGCTTCACGCCGCGCGGCAGCAAGCTGCGGAATTCGCAGAATTCGCGCATCGCGTCGAGCAGGCCCTGACGCAGACCGTTGACGTGAGTGCCGCCCTGCTCCGTCGGGATCAGGTTGACGTAGCTTTCGGTGACCGAGGTGCCGCCCTCAGGCAGCCACAGCAACGCCCACTCGACCGCTTCCTTGGTGCCGGCCAGATTGCCGCAGAACGGCGCGTCCGGCAGGCGCTCGAATTCGCTCACCGCGTCTACCAGGTAGGAACGCAGGCCATCTTCGTAATGCCACTCGACCTTTTCGCCGGTGCCTTTGTCTTCGAAGCTGATCAGCAACCCCGGGCACAAAACGGCCTTGGCCTTGAGCACGTGCTTGAGGCGGCTGATGGAGAATTTCGGCGAATCGAAGTATTTCGGGTCCGGCGCAAAGAACACGCTGGTCCCGGTATTGCGCTTGCCGACGGTGCCGATCACTTGCAGATCGGTGGCCTTGAAGCCGTCGGCGAAGGTCATTTCGTATTCGTTGCCGTCACGCTTGACCCGTACCCGCACCTGGGTCGACAAGGCGTTGACCACGGAAATACCCACCCCGTGCAGACCGCCGGAGAACTGGTAGTTCTTGTTGGAAAACTTGCCGCCCGCATGGAGCTTGGTGAGGATCAGCTCAACGCCCGACACGCCCTCTTCCGGGTGGATGTCGACCGGCATGCCGCGGCCGTCGTCGCAGACTTCCAGCGAGTGGTCGGCGTGGAGGATGACCTGGATCGATTTGGCGTGGCCGGCCAGGGCTTCGTCGACGCTGTTGTCGATGACTTCCTGGGCGAGGTGGTTCGGCCGACTGGTGTCGGTGTACATGCCGGGGCGTTTGCGCACCGGGTCGAGGCCCGAGAGGACTTCGATGGCGTCGGCGTTATAGGAGCTAGCGCTGGGAGTGGCCATAAGGTCTCGTCGTCAGTGTTCGGTGAATAAGAAAATTAAGGGGGCAACCGCTCACAGCGCGGTGAAATCGATTGCCTGAAACAAATCGGCGCCAATGCCGGCAAAACTCAGCAACGCCGGCAATTGCCCGGCAAACCCCTGGAAACTGTGGTCGCCGCCGGCCTGAATACGCAAGGCACAGGCCCGGTAATACTGCTGGGCGTGGCGATAGTCCAGGGTTTCGTCCCCGGTCTGCAACCACACCTGATAACGCTGCGAATCCTGCGGTGCCGGCACTTCCAGTTCGGCCAGGGCCGTCACATGGTCGTGGGTCAATTCCCAGGTTTCGTCGGTGTACAGGTTTTTTTGCGTCCCCAGGTATCCGTCGAACATCCGGTGCGGACTGACGGCCGGGTTGACCAGCAGGGCTTTGAGGCCATGGCGTTCGGCCAGATGAGTCGCATAGTAGCCGCCGAGCGAGCTTCCCACCAGCAACGGCCGGCCCAGCTCGGCAATTGCCTGCTCCAGCTGACCGATGGCTTCACGGGGGTGGTGATGCAACGCCGGGACACGCAGTTGATCGCTCAAACCCAGACGCTCCATCACCTCGACCAGTTGACAGGCCTTCTTCGAGGCCGGCGCGCTGTTGAAACCGTGGATATAGAGGATCGAACCGGACATTTGAGCTCCCTGGGTGTCGGCTAAAGAAAGCGGAGTTTACAGGGAGTCGAGGGTCGTTGGGCCAGCACCCGAGGAAATCAGCGCTGCGCCCCGGAATCAGTAACCGTTGGAGCCGTAATCCACCGTGAACCGGAAATCGGTGACACGCTCCACGCCGGTCTCGATCCGCCCGTCCGGCAGCAAGCGCAACCAGCGATAGCCCGGCGCCTGCTCGCCGACCTTGAAGTCGACACTGCGCGGCTCGAACTGAATGCAGGTCGACGGCGAGGCGATCAGCCGCACGCCATTGCGCTCGCGGTCGATCTCTTGATGCACATGCCCCCACAACACGGCCCGGGCCTGGGGGAAACGGTCGAGCACCTCGAAAAACGCTTCGGGATTGCGCAAGCCGATCGGCTCCATCCAGGCACAATCGATCGACACCGGGTGATGATGGAAGCACACCAGATGATGCCGCTCCGGCGCTTCGCTCAGGGCACGGGCGAGCAATTGCAACTGGTCATCCTGCAAATACCCCGGCACCGAGCCCGGCACCGCCGAATCGAGCAGGGTCACACGCCAGTTGCCGACATCCACTACCGACTCCAGCAGCGCACTTTGCACAGCGGCCATTTGCATGATCTGCGGTTCGTCGTGGTTGCCGGGGATCCAGCGGGCGGGTGCATCGATCTGCGCGGTCAGCTGACGAAACTGCTGGTAGGACTCCAGCGTGCCGTCCTGGGACAGGTCGCCCGTGGCAATCATCAGGTCGATTTGCGGCTGTTGTTCGAGCACCAGCTCGATGACCTTTTGCAGGCTCTCACGAGTTTTCATGCCCAGCAGCGCGCCGTCCGCCTCGGCGAACAGATGACTGTCGGACAGTTGCACCAGCAACGCCGCATCGGCAGTGGTCAGAGTCGATACGCTCGGCAAGGCGTTCTCCCAGGGCTGGACGCCGGGTCGGAAAGGTTCGCAATTATGCTGGGGGAAGGCCCCGGGAAGAAACCGCCGAACCGGACACAGTTCACAACTTGCCGCTGTAATAGAAGCTATCGAACGGCGGCGTACTCGTGACCGCAGGCCAGGCAATGACTCAGCCACTCTCCGAGGAACAGATTGAGCTGGGCCTTTTCGTCCGGCTGATGCATGGCCGCATTGGGGTAAGGATAGACGCCGCGAAAGCGCCGCGCATGTTCGGCGCTGATGACCTCGGCCATGCGCGCGTCGTGATAGACCTGCACCTCCAGCTGCGGTACCGGCAGCCACGGCAGGCTGTGTTCCTGACGCACTTGCAGGGTCGTGGTGTACGGGCAGGTCTGCAACACTTCGATGGCCAGCACGCCGAGCATCTGGTCGCCCTGGGTCACGGCGATGCGCCGCGCCTCAGGTTCGCGGCGCATGTCCGGCAGCAGTCGCATCAGGCGCGCGTAGTTGGCCTCGCAGGCGGCTTGCAGGCCCACGAGGTCGACACGATAGCGATCGCGCAGTTTGTTTACGACCATAACCCCCTCACTTCGGCGCGATTGAGCGTCAGCCACTGCAAGGCGATGATGCTCGCCGCATTGGCAATCCGGCCGTCGCGTACGGCCTGCAGCGCATCCTCGAATGCCCAGACCGTGACGCGGATATCTTCTGCTTCTTCCTCCAGCCCGTGCAGGCCGCCGACGCCTTCGGTGCTGCAACGCCCCAGAAACAGATGCACGAACTCGTTGCTGCCCCCCGGCGACGGGAAATATTGCATCATCGGCCACAACGCCTTGATGTCGAGTCCAGCTTCCTCCTGCGCTTCGCGGCGAGCAACTTCTTCCGGCACTTCTTCCTTGTCGATCAGACCGGCGACCAGTTCCACCAGCCACGGGTTGGCAGTCTTGCCCATGGCACCGACGCGAAACTGCTCGATCAGCACCACTTCATCGCGCTGCGGATCGTAGGGCAGCAGGCACACGGCGTCGTGTCGCACGAACACTTCACGATTGATCTCGCGGCTCATGCCGCCGGCGAACAGTTCGTGGCGCAAATGCACACGGTCGAGCTTGTAGAAGCCCTTGTAGCATTGTTCGCGCCGCACGATATCGATGGCGGCGGGAGTGGCTTTGGCAAGATCGGTCATGGGCATCCTCGTTTACTGCAATTCCAATACGAGGCTGCGTTTTTTGTGACGGGCAACCTCGACTTCGCGCCATCCTAACGCGCCCGCGATGTTTGATGCAGCCCCTTTACCGTCAGCGGGATGGACGGTGGAGGCGAAACCCACTCTAATTAGCTTAGTGGCGAACTGACCGCTTCGTAGAGAGTCGAAGCGGTAACTTTTTGCCTTCCCCTGTTTCAGAAAGGACGCCCATGTCGCTTTTCAAAATCGCCTCCGTGGCGGCCATCGCCCTAACCTTGGGCGCCTGTGCCAGCCTGTTCCAGCCCAACTACCGCACGCCGCTGGAAACCACCCGCGACGCCTCGGAAACCCTGAAACCCGGTTGTTCCAACCCGGACTGCCCGCTGGTGAACATCGACACGCTGCACTTCCCGGCCGAGCCTGCGCTGGACGGCATCATCGAAAAACGCCTGCTGCAATTCACCCGCACCGAGCCGAACGCACCGGTGGCGCCGACCCTGGCGGCCTATCGCGAGCAGTTCCTGCGCACGGCCGGCCCGCGCAACAGCAGCTATTTGCAGGCGAAAGTACGCGAGCAGCATGACGGTCTGGTGATTGTCGAAGTGTCGAGCTACCTGGATACCGGCGGCGCCCATGGCACGCCGGGCCGCGGTTTCATCAACTATTCGCGCCAGCAGCACAAGGTGCTGAGCCTGTCGGACATGCTGGTGCCGGGTCAGGAAGAAGCGTTCTGGAAGGCTGCGCAGGTCGCGCATAACAGCTGGCTGATCAGCACCAAGCTCGATCAGGAAGCGGAGTACGTGAAGAACTGGCCGTTCGTCAAAACCCCGCACGTGGCCCTGACCTACGGCGGCGTGATCCTCAAGTACGACGTGAGCACCATCGCGCCTTACGCGCTGGGCCACGTCGAACTGAAGATCCCTTACCCGCGCCTGAACGGCATCATCAAGCCCGAGCTGTTTCCCGGCCGTAACTGAAGGCCCGGCCCAGCACGAGTTGCAGCAGCCCTGCCAGGACCAGCGCTGGCAGGGTTGCGCCGACATCCGGATACAGGTTGGCCAGCAGGTGATAGGTGCTGATGCCGCCCAGCCAGGCCAACAGCGCCGGCCAGCGCAACGCGGCCGAAGCCACCTGGCCACTGCGCTTGCGCAGGATGAAGTGATCCACCAGCACCACGCCGAACAGCGGCGCAAATACCGAGCCGATCAGCAGCAGGAAATTCTGGTACTGCGCCAGGGGCGCCAGCAGTGCGATCAGGGTGCAGATCACACCGATGGCCAAGGCCAGATGCTCGACTTTCAGACGTAGCAGAATCCCGCTGGACACCGCCGCCGAGTGAATGTCGGCAAAGGCGTTTTCCGACTCGTCCAGCAGAATCAGCAACAGCGGAATCCCCAGACCGGCACCGGCCAGTGCCAGCAGCAGCGCGTTGACTTCACCGCTCGGCGCAAAGGCCAGGGTGTAGGCGACGCCCAGGCTCATCAGCCAGAAGTTGCCGATGAAGAAACCGATGGCCGTGCCACCGAACACATTCTTCGCCTTCTTGCCGAAACGCGAGTAGTCGGCAATCAGCGGCAGCCATGACAGCGGCATCGCGATGGCAATGTCGAAGCCCACGGCGAGCGGCATCGAACCATCCCCGGCCTTTGCCCACAAGGCGGCGAGGTCAGCCTTGACGAACAGGTTCCAGGTCAGCCAGATGCACGCGGCCAGAATCAGCCAGATGCCCCATTTGCGCAGGATCTTGCGCACGAACGTCAGCGGCCCGCTGACGGCGAGCAAGGTTGCCAACGCACCGAAGCACAGCGTCCACAACATCGGGCTGGCCCACAACGAACCTTCGCTGAACGCACGGGTACCCAGCAGGCTGGCGGCATCACGCATGACGATGATTTCGAACGAGCCCCAACCGATCAGTTGCAGCAGGTTGAGCAGCGCCGGCAGGCTCGCGCCTTTGCTGCCGAGGCTGAGTTTCAGCGCGGCCATCGACGACAGGCCGGTGTCGCTGCCGATCACGCCGACCGCCGCCAGCAACAGGACTCCAACCAGGGTGCCAAGGAAGATCGCCAGCATCGATCCCGACAGGCCCAGCCCCGGCGCGAGCAGTGCACCGGTCTGCAAGACCATCAGGCCGATGCCGAGGGAAAACCACAGGGAAAACAGATCGCGACCGCCGAACACACGCTTGTCGGCGGGCACGGCGAGGTCGGGGGAATAAGTACCGGGTTGAATGCTCAAGGGTGTTATCTCAGAGGGACATTTGTTGTTGTGTCGATCAATCGCCAGCAGGCTGGCTCCCACAGGGGACTTGTGGCGTTCACAAATCCGGTGTGGGAGCCAGCCTGCTGGCGATGGGGCCTGCACAGGCCCCACCCTTTCAGGTCAGATCAAACCTTCTTGTACAGCTGACTGCCTTCCTTCTTGAACCGCTCGGCCTGTTCCGCCAGGCCCTGGGCGACGTCCACGTCGACCGCGTCGATCCGCTGGTTGGCCGCGTATTCGCGGACTTCCTGAGTGATCTTCATCGAGCAGAATTTCGGCCCGCACATCGAACAGAAATGCGCGACCTTCGCCGAATCCTTCGGCAGGGTTTCATCGTGATACGAACGAGCGGTGTCCGGGTCCAGACCGAGGTTGAACTGGTCTTCCCAACGGAATTCGAACCGCGCCTTGCTCAAGGCGTTGTCGCGGATCTGCGCGCCCGGATGTCCCTTGGCCAGGTCCGCTGCGTGGGCGGCGATCTTGTAGGTGATGATCCCGGTCTTCACGTCATCCTTGTTCGGCAGGCCGAGGTGTTCCTTCGGCGTCACGTAGCAAAGCATCGCGCAACCGAACCAGCCGATCATCGCCGCACCGATGCCGGAGGTGATGTGGTCGTAGCCCGGTGCGATGTCGGTGGTCAGCGGGCCGAGGGTGTAGAACGGTGCCTCGTCGCAGCACTCCAGCTGCTTGTCCATGTTCTCCTTGATCAACTGCATCGGCACGTGGCCCGGGCCTTCGATCATGCATTGCACGTCGTGTTTCCAGGCGATCTTGGTCAGCTCGCCGAGGGTCTCCAGTTCGCCGAATTGCGCTTCGTCGTTGGCGTCGGCAATCGAGCCCGGACGCAGGCCATCGCCCAGCGAGAAGCTGACGTCGTAGGCCTTCATGATTTCGCAGATTTCGTCGAAGTGGGTGTAGAGGAAGTTCTCTTTGTGGTGCGCCAGGCACCACTTGGCCATGATCGAACCGCCACGGGAGACGATGCCGGTCACGCGCTTGGCGGTCAGCGGCACATAGCGCAACAGCACGCCGGCGTGGATGGTGAAGTAGTCGACGCCCTGCTCCGCTTGCTCGATCAGCGTGTCGCGGAACAGCTCCCAGGTCAGGTCCTCGGCCACGCCGTTCACTTTTTCCAGTGCCTGATAGATCGGCACGGTGCCGATCGGAACCGGCGAGTTACGAATGATCCACTCGCGGGTTTCGTGGATGTGTTTGCCGGTGGACAAGTCCATGACCGTGTCCGAACCCCAGCGAATGCCCCAGGTCAGTTTCGCCACTTCTTCTTCGATGGACGAACCCAGTGCACTGTTGCCGATGTTGCCGTTGATCTTCACCAGGAAGTTACGGCCGATGATCATCGGTTCCAGTTCGACGTGGTTGATGTTGGCCGGAATGATCGCGCGGCCACGGGCGATTTCTTCACGGACGAATTCAGGGGTGATTTCTTTCGGGATGCTCGCGCCGAAGCTGTGGCCGGCGTGTTGCTGGTTCAGCAGGCCGGCGGCACGGGCCTCTTGCAGCTTCATGTTTTCGCGGATGGCGACGTATTCCATCTCGGCGGTGATGATGCCTTTGCGCGCGTAGTGCATCTGGCTGACGTTGGCCCCGGCCTTGGCGCGGCGCGGGTTATTGACGTGGGCAAAACGCAGCTTGGTCAGCTCCGGATCGGCCAGGCGTTCCCGGCCGAAATTCGAACTCAGGCCTGGCAGGCGCTCGGTGTCGCCACGGTCGTCGATCCACGCCGAACGCACATCGCCCAGGCCTTTGCGCACGTCGATCACCACTTTCGGATCGGTGTACGGGCCGGAGGTGTCGTAGACGGTGACCGGTGCGTTGATTTCGCCGCCGAAGTCGGTCGGGGTCACATCGAGGGTGATTTCGCGCATCGGCACGCGGATGTCCGGGCGGGAGCCCTGAACGTAGACTTTTTGCGAACGGGTGAACGGTTGAACCGACTGCTCGTCGACCTTGGCCGAGTCACTCAGGTTGATCGCGTTTTTAGATTTTGTAGTCATCACGGGCTCTCCAGACAGCATCCAGGCAGTGGATTGTCGGAGCAGAACCTGAAAGGCACGGACGCACCAGGACTGGTGCTGTGCATCGTCGTCGAGCGTTCGATTGTCGAACAATTTCCCGGACGAAGCACAAGAGGACTCGCCGGGTGACGAGAAATCTTGTTCCCTACGCAGGCGCTAACCTGATCAGGTTCAACGGGATCCGAAATTATTCGATCTCAGCCTCATAGCAAGGCACCCCGACAAGAACCCGGCCAGTCTAGACACAACCGGCAAAGAACGCCAACACCGCTGCAAACACCATGATGAATGGCGCAATTGCGGCGGCCGACAGGATTGTGAGCGCTTCAATGCGCTACTACACTCGCCTTGCCCTGCTGCGCCTTGACGCTATGCGGCCCGCGCCTTACCTTTGGCGCCCGGATTATTTCCATAATATTCATGCTAGGGATCGCCTCATGCTGCGCAAACTCTCACTGGCTGTTGCCGTGTCTTGTGCGTCCAACGCAATGGTCTGGGCAGCAGAAGCGCCCTTGTCGACCAGGACCGATCTGGTCAGCGTCTATCAGGAAGCGGTCGACAACAACGCCGATCTGGCCGCCGCCCGCGCCCAGTACGGCGCCCAGAAAGAAGTGGTGCCCCAGGCCCGCGCCGGGCTGCTGCCGAACCTCTCCGGCGGCGCCGAAACCGCCAGCGTGCGCACCTCGATCGACCAGCCTTCGGCCATCGCCAACCGCAGCGCGCATTCCTATCAGGCGACCCTGGCGCAGCCGCTGTTCCGCGCCGATCGCTGGTTCCAGTACCAGGCCGCCAAGGACGTCAACGAGCAGGCCGCACTGCAACTGTCGGCCACCGAGCAGAACCTGATCCTGCAATCGGCCGAAAGCTATTTCAACGTCCTGCGCAGCCAGGACAACCTGGCCTCGACCAAGGCTGAAGAAGCCGCGTTCAAGCGCCAGCTCGACCAGTCCAACGAGCGCTTCGACGTGGGCCTGTCGGACAAGACCGACGTGCTGCAGTCGCAAGCCAGTTACGACACCGCCCGGGCCAACCGGATCGTTGCCCAGCGTCAGGTCGATGATGCGTTCGAAGCGCTGATCACCCTGACCAACCGTCAGTACAACTCGATTCAGGGCATTGTCCACACCCTGCCGATCCTGCCGCCGGCGCCGAACGACGCCAAGGCCTGGGTCGACACCGCCGCCAAACAGAACCTCAATCTGCTGGCCAGCAACTATGCGGTGAGCTCCGCCGAACAGACCTTGAAACAGCGCAAGGCCGGTCACCTGCCGACCCTCGACGCCGTGGCCAAATACGAAAAAGGCGATAACGACGCTCTCGGTTTCTCCAACCCGAGCGCCTTCGGCACGCCTTATCACGGTAACGTCGAGCAGAGCACCGTGGGCCTGCAACTGAACATCCCGATCTACAGCGGCGGGCTGACCAGCTCCCAGGTGCGCCAGTCTTACGCGCAACTGGATCAGAGCGAGCAGCAGCGCGAAAGCCTGCGCCGGCAGATCGTGGAAAACACCCGCAACCTGCACCGCGCGGTGAACACCGACGTCGAACAGGTGCAGGCGCGCCGCCAGTCGATCATCTCCAACCAGAGCGCGGTAGAAGCCACGGAAATCGGTTATCAGGTGGGGACGCGCAACATCGTCGACGTGCTCGACGCCCAGCGTCAGCTCTACACCTCGGTGCGCAACTACAACAACACCCGCTACGACTACATCCTCGACAACCTGCGCCTGAAGCAGGCGGCGGGGACGTTGAACCCGGGTGACCTGCAGGACCTGACCCGTTATTTGAAAGCCGACTACAACCCGGACAAGGACTTCCTGCCGCCGGATCTGGCCAAGGCCGCCGAAGAACAGCTCAAGGCCCGGCCTTAAACAAAAAACGCAGCCCTGAGGCTGCGTTTTTTTATGGGCGGTCGATCAACCGTCCCAGGCCATCGAGCAATCGCTGCAGCGCGCCCTGATTGCGGCGCATCACGCCCAATCCGGCTTCGGCCATGCGCTGTGCATCGCGGGGCAATTCGAACAGCCGCTGCACTTCCGTAGCCAGACCTTCGGCGTCATCCACCTCGGCCAAGGCACCGGCGCTGCGCAGTTGCGCGGCGATGTCGAGGAAGTTGAACAGGTGCGGGCCGCTGATCACCGGCTTCGCCAAGGCAGCCGGCTCCAGCAGGTTGTGGCCGCCGTTGGGCACCAGGCTGCCGCCGACGAACGCGCTGTCGGCCAAGGCATAGAGGAACAGCAACTCGCCCATGGTGTCGCCGAGCAGCACCGAGGTTGCGGCATCGACGTTGGCGCCGGTCGAACGACGCACCGTGGCAAACCCTTCGCGCTGGCACAGTTCGAACACCGAGTTGAAACGCTCCGGATGACGCGGCACCAGAATCAGCAGCGCATCGGGATGGTTGGCCAGCAAACGGCGATGGGCATTGAGCACCACCTCGTCTTCGCCTTCATGGGTGCTGGCGGCGATCCACACCGGGCGCTCCTGCGCCTGCCATTGGCCGCGCAGTTCAGCGGCGCGTTGCAGCAGTTGCGGGTCGATGGTCAGGTCGAACTTGATCGAGCCGGTGACTTCGACCGTCTCCGGGCGTGCGCCCAAATCGCGGAAGCGCTGGGCTTCGGCTTCGGTCTGCACGGCGAACAGGCTCATCTCGGCCAGCATCGGCGCGGTCAGTTTGCTGAACCGGCCATAACCCTTGGCCGAACGCTCGGACAATCGACCGTTGGCCAGCGCCACCGGAATCCCGCGTTTGGCACATTGATGAATGTGGTTCGGCCAGAGCTCGGTTTCCATGATCACGGCAAGCTTCGGCTGCACACGATCGAGAAAACGCGCCGCCGCGCAGGGCAAATCGTAAGGCAGGTAGCAATGCTGGATGCGCGGCTCGTTGTCGAACAGCGCGTGAATGCGTTCCGAACCGGTCGGCGTCATGCAGGTCACGGTGATCGGAAGCGTCGGATAACGTTGCAGCAGCGCGCGAATCATCGGCGCGGCCGCGATGCTTTCGCCCACCGACACGGCGTGAACCCAGATGCCACCGGGTTGCAATGTCGGCATGCCGTAGGAGAATCGTTCGCCAATCCGTTTGGCATACGCCGGCGCCTTGCGCGAACGCAGCCATAGCCGAATCGCCACCAATGGCAGCCCCAGGTAAAACAGCGCGGTGTAGAGAGTTCTATTCATGGCGGCGGAGTTTATCGGCTTTTGCCGCCGATCGCCCGCAGGTGTATGGCAAATCGCTCCGCCAGCCAGCGCGCCGCCGGCCCCAGCGGTTCGTCACGGCGCCAGACCAGCTCCACCACGAGCGCCGGCGGCGTCCATTCGCTGTCGAGTTCCACCATCAGGCCCTGATAGGCCGAGTACTGCACCACATGACGCGGCAGCCAGGCCCAGCCGAGGTCGCGCACCAGCCATTCGGCCATGACGTAGAAACTGTCGGCGCGCCACACCTGTGGGCTGGCCGGTTCACTGCCGGGGTAGACGCTGGTCTGGGTCGACATCAGCAGTTGCCGATGTTGCGCCAGTTGCTGGCAATTGACCCGGGATTGCGCCGCCAGCGGATGATTGACGCCACAGACCGTGACCATTTCCACACTGCCCAGCACCCGGCGCTCCAGCGCTTCGGGGATTTCATCGTGATAGAACAACAGCCCGAGATCGGCCCGGCGCTCCACCAGTTTGCGCGAAACCTCGCCCTGGGCGGCGCTGGTCAGTTGTACTTCAAGACTCGGAAACTGCTCGGCCAGCGCACCGAAGCTTTCCACCAGCGCCTGATAGGGCATCGCCTCATCCTGAGCCACGCGCAGTTGCGCTTCCTGGCCACGCACCATAGCCATGGCCCGGCCGTTCAGGCGCTCGCACTGACGCAACACTTCCCGCGCCTCTTCGAGCAAGGCGTCGCCTGCTTCGGTAAGACTCGGCTGGCGACCGCTGCTACGCTCGAACAGACTGACACCGAGGTCGTCCTCCAGCATGGCAATCGCGCTGCTGATCGCCGATTGCGCCTTGCGCTGCTGGCGCGCCACGGCGGAAAACGAACGCTGTTCGGCGACTGCCACGAACACCCGCAACTGATCCAGATTCCACTGCATGCTCATCGGCCAACCCATCTTTTAAACAGATAGGTAATGACTTTACCCCATCCGGGTACTCACTAGAATGCCGCCTCAGAAAGCAACGCTTCACACGAGGATTTGAACATGAACGCTTACGTCTATCTGGCCATCGCCATTTGCGCCGAAGTGATCGCTACCGTTTCGATGAAAGCCGTCAAAGGCTTCAGCACGCCTTTGCCGCTGGTGCTGGTCATCGTCGGCTACGCCATCGCGTTCTGGATGCTGACCCTGGTGGTGCGCAGCGTGCCGGTGGGTGTGGCCTACGCGGTGTGGGCCGGCATGGGCATCGTGATGGTCAGCGTTGCGGCGCTGTTCATCTATGGGCAGAAGCTGGACGTGCCGGCGATGCTCGGGATGGCGCTGATCGTGCTCGGTGTGGTGGTGATTCAGCTGTTCTCCAAAACCGCCGGCCATTGATTCTGACATGAGCCCTTTCAGGCACTCGCACCTGCAGGGCTCATGCCTGCCCTCTGTTGATCATCGACAAATCCCCTTTTCCCCGAGTCTGTATACTGCGCCCTCGTCTTGAACACTGAGGTCGTTGCATGCCATCTCCAATTTCCACCGACGTGCTGATTGTCGGCGCGGGTGTCGCCGGTCTCTGGCTGAACGCGCGCCTGCGCCGCCAGGGTTTCTCGACCGTGCTGGTGGAAAGCGCCAGCCTCGGTGGCGGACAGAGCGTGAAATCCCAAGGCATCATCCACGGCGGCGCCAAGTACGCGCTGCACGGCGCACTGACCGGTGCCTCGGAAGCCATCGCCGACATGCCGCGCCGCTGGCGTGAAGCCCTGGCCGGCGACGGCGAACTGGATCTGAGCGGCGTGCGTTTGCTGTCCGAAGCCCATTACCTGTGGTCGCCGGGCACCCTGGCCGGCAACCTCACCAGTTTCTTCGCCAGCAAAGCGGTGCGCGGCCGGGTCGATCAGGTCAAGGGCGACCAGTTGCCGCCGGCCCTGCAAGACAAACGCTTCAAGGGCAAGGTCTACCGTCTCGCCGAACTGGTGGTCGACGTACCGAGCGTGATCCAGCGTCTTGCCGACCTCGCCGGTGATGGCTTGCTGTCCGGCCAGAACATCGAGCCGCTGCTGGAAAGCGGCGTGCTGGTCGGCCTGAGGGTCGACGGCCGCGAGATTCGTGCCCAGCGCATCGTCCTCAGCGCCGGTGCAGGTACTGCGGCGCTGCTGGAAGCTCTCGGTCTGACGCAGCCGGCCATGCAACGCCGGCCGCTGCACATGATCATCGCCAAGGGCCCGGGCCTGAAGCCGCTGTACGCCCATTGCCTGGGTGGCGGCACAAAACCGCGCATCACCGTGACCACCCACCCGGCCGCCGACGGCCAGTGGGTCTGGTACATGGGCGGTGACATTGCCGAGTCCGAAGGCGTGGCCCGTGAGCCGGCCGAACAGATCGCCACTGCGCAAAAGGAAATCGCACAGTTGCTGCCGTGGATCGACCTGAGCAACGTGCAATGGGCGACCCTGCGGGTCGATCGCGCCGAACCGCTGCAAACCGGCCTGACCCGCCCGGACAATGCGTTCCTCGCCGAAGAAGGTCGCCTGCTGGTCGGCTGGCCAACCAAACTCGCTCTGGCACCGGACTTCGCTGACCGGGTGATCGCCTCACTGGAGCGCGACGGCATCCAGCCGAGCCACCCTGCTCCGCTGCCGGAATTGCCGAAACCACCGATGGGCGTTCCGGCCTGGGAACAACTGCTGCCATGAGCCTGCCGACCCTGCACGATCTGCATCGCCCACTGGGCAGCACCGGCCTGCTGGTTTCGCCGCTGGGCCTGGGCACCGTCAAACTCGGCCGCGACCAAGGCGTGAAATATCCCAACGGCTTCCAGATCCCTGACGACGACGCCGCACGCATGCTGCTCAAGCAGGCGCGGGAGCTTGGCATCAACCTGATCGACACCGCGCCGGCCTATGGCCGCAGCGAGGAACGCCTCGGCCCGTTGCTGCGGGGTGAGCGCAAGGATTGGGTGATCGTCAGCAAGGTCGGTGAAGAATTTGTCGACGGCCAGTCGACCCACGATTTCAGCGCCGCCCACACGCGAATGTCGGTAGAACGCAGCCTGCAACGTCTGGAAACGGATTTTATCGACCTGGTGCTGGTGCACTCCGACGGCAATGACCTGGCCATCCTCAACGACAGCGAAGTCTACGCAACCCTCGCGGCGCTGAAGGCCGAGGGCAAGATTCGCGGCTACGGCTTTTCCGGCAAAACCGTCGACGGCGGCCTCAAAGCGCTGGAGCAAGGCGACTGCGCGATGGTCACCTACAATCTGAACGAACAAAACGAGAAGGCGGTCATTGACTATGCTGCTGCCCACGGCAAAGCCATTCTGGTGAAGAAGGCCCTGGCCAGCGGTCACGTGTGCCTGAGTCCCGGCGTGGATCCGGTACGCGCCAGCTTCGAGTTGCTGTTCGCCCAGCCCGGCGTGGCCAGTGCCATCGTCGGGACAATCAATCCGCTGCACCTCGCCCATAACGTTGCGACCGTTGCCCAGGTCCTTCGTGGTCACTGACGCCGCCCCGCGGCCTTAAGCAGGAGCCGACATGCCGCGTACGCTCATCAGAAAGAACCCGAGCAACTTCAAGACGCTGCCACTGTTCGTCGAAGCGACGCCCGAAGGCCTGACGTATCAGAGCGTCGGCATGCCGCTGAATTTCGCCCAGACCCTGCAGCGGCGCAAACCGGTCAGCGTGGCCGATGCCGAGCGCTTTGCGCTGGAGCTGGCCAACCTCGGCGTCTCGGTGCGCCTGACCCTGCACTGGCAGAATCGCGATTACTGGGTGCTGGTGCGCCAGCGGCGGCAGGATCGCGGCGATGTCGTGCTCAAGCTGATTTCCGGCTACGTGCCGGCGCACGAATTGAATATCCCGTTGCACACCGCGATCCAGGAGATCGCCGAAGAATGCCTGCTGGAAACCCCGGAAGGCTGGCTCGGCGGGCGCTTCAACGACACCTGGCTGCCGGCGCCGTACGCGTCGGCGCTGCATTATCGCGAGGCCCTGCCCTTTCGCCTGACGCCGCTGTCCGGTTCGGCCCGACCGGTACGCTGCGCCAATCTGCAATTGCTCGAACGGCCACGGGCTTACGTGCACTTGCCGACCGCGTCGCTGCAATTGATCTACGACTTGCGACTGGACGTACCGAAAGAAGCCAAGAACCTCAGCCTGTTTCATGTCGATGAGCGGCTGGAAGGCGATCAACTGGTGGCCCGGCTCGACCGCAAACGGCCCGATCTGTACTTGATGCCGTTGCAGGACGGCGAACCGCTGCCCGAGCTGTATACGCTGAAGAAAGGTCAGTTGTCCCCGGCAGGCACCCGAGGCCTGTATCTGGCGGAAAGCTTCGCCCGGCAGGACGGCTGGCTGGTGCGCGATGAGCGGATTCGCTGGAAGGACTGGCTGCGCCAGCAAGGCCTGACGCCGCCACCCAAGGACACGGGGCTGGCGCGACTGCGGGGCAAGGCCAAGCAACTGCTGAAGAAGATCGTGCCGCGCAAGAAAGTGAACTCCTGAACGGCAAAAGACCGCGCCTGCGAGTGACTCCAGAGAGTCATCGCAGGTGCGGTCTTCATGTTTGCATCACTCGGACTTGCGGATTTTTTCCACAATCGCCGTGGTCGAGCTGTTTTCCACCAGCCCCAACACCTTCACGGTGCCGCCGTAGGCCTTGACGATATCGGCGCCGACAACCTGGTCGATGCCATAGTCGCCGCCCTTCACCAGCACGTCCGGCTTGACCTCGCGCAGCAGGTTTTCCGGGGTGCCTTCAGGGAAGCTGATGACCCAATCCACCGCGCCCAGCCCGGCGAGAACCGCCATGCGCCGGTCGACACTGTTGATCGGTCGGCCCGGGCCTTTCAGGCGGCTGACCGAAGCGTCGTCGTTGATCGCGACGATCAGGCGATCACCCTGGGCCCGAGCCTGCTCGAGGTAGGTCACGTGCCCGGCGTGGAGAATGTCGAAGCAGCCGTTGGTGAACACGATCTTCTCGTTGTGCGCCCGGGCATCGGCAACCGCCAGAATCAGTTGCTCCAGACCCAGCACACCGCGTTCCGAACCTTCTTCGCGCTGAATGGCGCGACGCAGTTCCGGGGCGCTGATCGCCGCCGTACCCAGTTTGCCGACCACGATGCCGGCCGCCAGGTTGGCCAGCGCCACCGCGTGCGGCAGCTCTTCGCCAGCGGCAATCGCGGCCGCCAGGGTGGAAATCACCGTGTCGCCGGCACCGGTCACGTCGAACACTTCACGGGCCCGGGCCGGCAGGTGCAGCGCCGGATGATCCGGACGCAGCAGGGTCATGCCGTGCTCGCCGCGAGTCACCAGCAGTGCGCCGAGCTCGAGGTCGTGCATCAGTTTCGCCCCCTTGCTCACCAGTTCGTGCTCATCGGCGCAACCGCCGACGATGGCTTCGAACTCGCTGAGGTTCGGGGTGATCAGGCTCGCGCCACGGTAGATCGAGAAATCCTTGCCCTTCGGGTCGGCCAGCACCGGAATGCCTTTGGCCCGGGCGGCCTGGATCAGTGCCTGATGGTTTTTCAGGGCGCCTTTGCCGTAGTCGGACAGCACCAGCACCTTGATGCCTTCCAGCAGGTCGTCGACCTGGGAAGCAAGGGCCAGGGCGTCAGTGGCGAACGGTTCTTCGAAGTCGATACGCAGCAATTGCTGGTGCCGGCTCATGACCCGCAGCTTGACGATGGTCGGCTGGTGCGCGATACGCTGGAACAAGGCGCGCACGCCCGCACCCTTGAGGCTGTTGCTCAGGCTGTCGGCAGCCTCGTCGTCACCGGTCACACCGACCAGCGACGCCGGCGCACCCAGCGCGGCAATGTTCAAGGCAACGTTGGCGGCACCGCCCGGGCGGTCTTCGATTTGCTCGACCTTTACAACCGGAACCGGCGCCTCAGGGGAAATCCGTGAGGTACCACCATGCCAGTAACGGTCGAGCATGACATCGCCGACCACCAAGACAGGGGCTTGATCGAATCGCGGCATGGACAACTTCATGGAGCAACCCACATACAAAATGAACAGGGGCGCGATATTAACACAGGGTTGGCGAAGGCTTGTGCGGCGGCTGCAACAGGATGAAACGACAGGCTTTTTTGCTCATTTTTTGCACAGGAACGACGCCAGTCGATGGCAGGCATCGACCAGCCCGACCTCGTCCGTATCGATCCGGCACTCGGCCGCCAGCGGCGCCTCGTACGGGCTGTCGATCCCGGTGAAGTCCTTGATCCGCCCTTCTCGCGCCGCCCGGTACAACCCCTTCGGATCGCGCCGGGCGCAGACTTCCAGCGAGGTGCTGACATGCACTTCAATGAAATCACCTTCGGCAAACAGCCGGCGTGCCGTATCCCGCTCGGCACGAAACGGTGAAATGGCAGCCACGATCACGATCAACCCGGCGTCCACCATCAATCGCGCCACTTCGGCGGTGCGCCGGATGTTCTCGCGCCGGCAGGCGTCACTCATGCCCAGATCACGACAGAGGCCACTGCGCAGATTGTCGCCATCGAGCAGGAACGTGTGCAGCCCGAATTGATGCAGGTGCAGCTCCAGCGCATTGGCCAGGGTCGATTTTCCGGCACCGGACAGTCCGGTCAGCCACAGGCAACGGGGGTGCTGCGTCTTCTGCGCGGCGCGCGCCTCGGCGGGAAGAGACAGCTCATAGGGACGGATCGCCGGTGGCGGAGATACTGACAGTGCCTCACTCATAACCGAGCATCTCGTAATCACGTGCATAGACTCGCCGCACCAGGCGTCGGGTGCGTTGCGTACAAAAGTCACGGGCCGGTTGCGGGTGTCGCTGCCGGGAGCTGTTGATGTGTTGCAACTGGCTGGTCAGACCCAGGCGCTCGCACACGAGGCGAAAATCCCGCTCCAGATGCTCCTGATAGCCGACAAAGTCCAGGGCGAGGCGCCCCAGTGAATCAGTGAGAAAGTCGGTTTGCGCGGCAAAGTGCAATTGTCGCCCGATTGTGTCGGCATGTAGCCAGCGTGCAACGAAGTCGTCAAAGTCGCGGTAGTGCCTGACCAGTTGCTGCGCGGCCTGATCGCGCCCGCCCAGTTCGTTGCCATGCAGGAAAGCATAGGCGGAGTAGGCGCGCTCCAGCGGATCGCGCACGAAGGTGAATTTGAATGCCGCAGCGTACTGCGCGGGAAACTGTTCTTCATACCAGTACAACGGCAAGTGACCGGGACGCCAGCCGTCGAACATCGACTCGCACACACTGCTGCCGGCGCATTTGGGGACGTGAATGAACAGACAGGAACGTTGCTCGAAAGCTTCGGGAAAGCGCAGGTTGGCCGACATGGACTTGTTCACCGCCTGTCGATCGACCACCGACAGACGCCCCAGCAGAAAAGCCCGCTGCGGCTTGGGCAGCAGTTTCCACAGATAGCGTTGCAACATGAAAGTACCCGCGCGACGGGGATGGCCCCTTCGATGGAAGTCAGAGTTCGTCAGGGAACCTTAGCAAGCGCGGTGTCGGGTTTTATGCAGGTTTGGTCAAGAAGAGTAAGTTTTTTGATACAAATCACCGGACGCATGGCGCGCCCGGTGATTTCACGGCCGCCTCAGGCGATATCTTCGGCCGGGGCATCGAGGCCCATGGCGTTCAGACGCGCGTAGTAGCCGTTCTGCGCCAGCAGTTCGCCATGAGTGCCACGCTCGACGATCCGCCCCTGGTCCATTACCAGAATCAGGTCAGCCTTCTCGATGGTCGACAGACGGTGGGCAATCACCAGCGTGGTGCGGCCCTTCATCACCTGGTCCAGTGCTGCCTGGATGTGGCGCTCGGATTCGGTGTCGAGGGCCGAGGTGGCCTCGTCGAGAATCAGTACTGGCGCATTCTTGAGCAAGGCACGGGCAATCGCCAGGCGCTGACGCTGGCCACCGGACAGCAGCACGCCGTTCTCGCCGACCTGGGTATCGAGGCCTTCGGGCAGTTGCGCGATGAAGTCCATGGCATAGGCATCACGCGCAGCTTTTTCGATATCTTCCCGGGGCGCACCGGCCAGATCGCCGTAGGCAATGTTGTTGGCCACTGTGTCGCTGAACAATGTGACGTGCTGGGTGACCTGGGCGATGTGACGGCGCAGGTTCAACAGTTTGTACTGCTCGATTTCCACACCGTCGATCAGGATTTCGCCCTTGTCGTGGTGGTAGAAGCGCGGGATCAGATTGGCCAGCGTCGATTTGCCACTGCCGGAGCGCCCCACCAGCGCCACCATCTGCCCCGGTTCGACCGAGAAGCTGATGTTGTCGAGCACCTGACGCTCGGTGCCAGGGTAGGTGAAGCTCAGGTTGCGCACGTCCAGACGACCGGTGACCGAATCGCGTTCGATCGTACCGGTATCGACTTCCGGCTCGACATCGAGTTGCTCGAAAATGCTTTCGGCACCCGCCACACCTTTCTGGATGGTCGAACTGACTTCGGACAACTGGCGAATCGGCTTGGGCAGCAGGCCAGCCAGGGTGATGTAGGCCACCATGTCGCCCGCCGAGGCATCTCCACGCAGGAACAGCACCAGGAACATCAGCACGGCCATGGCGGTGTAGATCACCAGTTGCAGCATCGGCGTGTAGATGGCGCCGGTGCGGGTCATGCGCAGTTGTTTGTCGGTATTGCTCTGGCTGGCATTGAGGAAGCGTTTCTCTTCATAGGCTTCGCCGCCGAAGCTGCGTACGACGCGATAGCCCTGGATGGTTTCCGACGCCACATGGGTCACGTCGCCCATGGCCAGCTGGATTTTCTTGCTCTGCTTGCGGAATTTCTTGCTGGCGGTGCGCACCATCACGGCGATCAACGGCAGGATCGCAACCATCACCAGTGTCAGTTTCCAGTTCATGAACAGCAGCGAAGCGAACAGGAAGATGACTGTCATGCCTTCACGGATTACGACCTTGATCGCATCTGTTGCCGCCCCCGTGACCATGGTGACGTTAAAGGTGATGCGTGAAATCAGATGACCGGAGTTATGCTTGTCGAAGTAACGGTTCGGCAGCACCAGCAGGTTGTTGAACAGCTGCACCCGCAGATCGTGCACCAGGCCCAGGGAGACCTTGGCCAGGAAATAGTTGCCCAGATAGGAGCCCAGGCCCTGCCACGCAGCGATCAGGATGATCAGCAGCGGTACGGCCTGCAGAAGCTGCAGGTCGCGCAGGTAAGGCACGGTGGGAAATAGCACTGCCTCGGGATTGGACAGACCGTCGACGAAATACTTGAGAATGTAACCGAGCATCGGCTGGGTCGATGCGAAAATCAGAAAACCGACGATGCTGATCAGGAACAGACTGATATACGGCCGGACGTAGCCGAGCAGGCGGAAGTAGATTTTCAAGCTCGAAGGGCTTGCGGCGGGACTGGAGTCGGTCATATCACGCGAAAGTCGATAAAAAGGACGCTGACTTTAGCACAGCTTCTTAAGGGTTCTGGCAATCAGGCAAAGGCTGGTATTGTTATGCGTCTTTTTCAGCATCAAATAGCCATCAACCAAATGGCCGATCAACTTCAGGATTGAATCTCACAGCATGCAACTTCGCGGCTTCAGCAGTACGTCCAGTCGAGTCTTCGATCTCATCAGCCTGTGGATTCTTCCCGTCGGCTACTTCCTGCTCCTGTGCGCGCTGTTCTTCCTGCCAGGCCGCAGCCTGCACCACAAACTGTTTTACGGTCTGTTCAGCATTCCGGCGCTGATTGCCCTGTGCCTTCGCCCCCAGGGGTTCAGGGAACTGGTGCGCGAACCGATGATCGTTGCTTTGCTGGTGTTTGTCGCCTGGGCGATGCTCAGTCTGAGCTGGGGGCCCGTCGACGGCGAGTCGTTCAGTGGCATGTTCAAGCCGCCGTTGCATACCTTGCTGCTGTTCGTCGGCTGTTACCTGCTTGTGCGGTATCGCAGCGACATTCTTGCGCCGATGTTATTTGTCGCGGCCATGGTCGCACTGATCGCCACCACCTGTTTCCTGGTCCGGTTCGCCCATCATTACGAGCCTGGCGCGCGACTGGTTGGCGGTGGCGCATTCGACAATCCCTTGCTCAGTTCCCACCTGTTCGGCTTCTTCTGTGCCTACTGGATGAGCGTCAGCATGTCGTGCAGGCATGGCCGCCTGCTCTGGCTCAGCCTGCCGGCGATGCTGGTCATGTTTGCAGCAGTCATCGCCACCGGCTCAAGAACGCCACTGGTCGCACTGACCATGGCTGCGCTGTGGCTGAGCTTCATCTGCTGGAACCGTCGCTCTCTGGTAATGCTGGGAGCCCTGGCCACCGTAGGCATCAGTGTGTTCTGCCTGTTTTCGAAGATGATCACCGAGCGTGGCGACTCGTACCGTTTCGAAATCTGGCAGATCGCCCTGCAAAAGATTGCCGAGCACCCGTGGATCGGTCATGGCTTTAACGCCGATCTGGCGATCGATCCGGGCGTCGGCTACAACTTTCAGGAACCCCACAGCTTTTTCCTGGGCGTTCTTTACTACGTCGGAATCCTCGGCTTGTTGCCATGGCTGTTTTTCCAGGCGTGGGGCTTGCTGAGCAGCTGGCGCCAGCGGGTTCAGCCGTTGCTGATCATTGCTTCCACCTGGCTGGTATTCGGCATCGGCGCCGGGTTGACCGAAGGCGGTGGCATCATTTCACGCCCCAAGGAACACTGGTTCCTGCTGTGGATTCCTCTGGCGCTGATTGCGGCACTGAGCATCAACCAGCGAGCCCGCCGCCTGCTGACCGTTCCGGTACAGAAACTGTCGGCCACCGGCCTGCAGCCATTGGCGGCCGATGCACAGGTGATCGAAGAAGACGGCCTCGGCCCCAAAGTGCTGCGCCTGACCGATGGCAGCTTCCTCAAGCTGTTCCGCCGCCGTCGCTGGTACACCTCGGGCAACTTCAACCCTTACTCCGAACGCTTCGCCATCAATAGCGAACAATTGCGCCGGATGGGCATCCCGACCCCACAGGTGCTGAACCTGTACCGCCTCGACGATGGCAGCAGCGCAGTGCACTACGCTCCACTGCCGGGCCACACCTTGCGCCAGGTACTTCAGGGCATCACCGCGCCGGCCGTGCGGCAGGCCCTGGTCGAGCGTTTCGGCAAATTCATGGCCCGCCTGCATGAGCAGGGCGTGTATTTCCGCTCGCTGCACCTGGGCAACGTTCTGGTGCTGGAGGACGGTGAGTTCGGATTGATTGACCTGGCCGACCTGCGCATCTACCCGTCCCCATTGAGCCTTTCATTGCGCCAACGCAACCTGCGTCACATGCAGCGTTACACGGAAGACAAGCGCTGGCTGTTCGAGGACCACTTCGATGCCCTGCTCCAGGGTTATTCGACGACGGCCTCACGGGCAGCTGTCGATAATCTGCACAGGCAAGTGCAACAGGGAGGCCGCCCTGCCCGGGCCCACTGACCATGATGGATACCAACCCTGGCTTCGCCGCAGTAGCGTACCTGCTCGCTATCGCGACTTCGGCAATGTTCCTGCGTCTGGTTCCCAAGGCCGCTCTGCACTTGCAGCACAACGGTGAAAGCCGCTACAGCACCATCGACGGTTTGCGCGGTTATCTGGCCTTTGGCGTATTCATACATCACGCCCTCATCACCTGGTTCTACCTGCACACTGGCGTGATCGACTTTCCGCCGAGCAACTTCTACTCGCAGTTGGGCCAGGCCAGCGTCGCATTGTTTTTCATGATCACCGGGTTTCTGTTCTGGAGCCGCCTGCTCAAGCAGGGGCGCCAGCACGACTGGCTGGCATTTGCGGTATCACGGGTATTTCGGCTTTATCCCCTTTACCTGCCACTGATGCTGATTGTGTTTGTCACCGTGTTCAACCGGCAGGACTGGGAACTGAAAGACTCTCCCGCACAACTGGCCGGGCAGGTTTTTGACTGGCTGACATTCGAACGGCCGGATATCAATCAGTACCACCAGAGTGGCATGTTGATCTCCAACGTGACCTGGACACTGGCTTATGAGGTGTTCTTCTATCTGGCACTGCCACTGCTGGGACTGGTCTTCATCTACCGCGGGCACTGGCTGCAAGTCGTGCTGTGCCTGATCGGGATCTACATCCTGTACCAGGTCGTCGGTTGGGAGCATTCGCTGAAGAAGCATTTTCTGGCGAGCTTTCTTGGCGGCATCGCGGCGGCCTATTGGGTACGACGCCCCCATCTGGTGGCATGGGGCCGGACCCACGTAGCCACAGCGGTTGCCCTGCTGGCACTGACTCTGGCGATGACACTGTTCAAACGCGCCTTCAGTTTGTTGCCGCTTCTGCTGCTGAGCACATTCTTCGTCATAGTGGCTTCGGGAAATCCGCTTTGGGGGGCTCTGCGCCTGCGCAGTGTCCGCTGGCTGGGAGAGATCAGCTACAGCACTTATCTGCTGCACGGTTATGTGCTCTGGATCATGGTGCAGCAGCTGCCACACCTGATGTCCTTCAATCCACAGAGCCCGGTCCTCTATCTGCTGTTGATGGTCGTCTGCAGTTGCCTGCTGATCATCATTGCCAGCCTGACATTCCTGTACATCGAGAAGCCTGGAATCGAAGCCGGAAAGACATTTGTGAACTGGTTACGCCAGAAGCAGCGTCCGAGAAAACTGGCCGATGAAGCCGCCCGGGAACGCTGAGCAGGGCCCCTGTCTCAGCGTCGAGCCTTCTTTCCAGCCATGAACGATCGGCAGACCATAACTGCGCCGGCCAAAGGCGTAGTCAGGATAAGCCGGCACGAGCCGTGCAGCACCGCGTTCGATCTTCGGCATCCTGCGAATCGCCCGTTTTGGCGCGCCGCTCACGCCAGCGCTGAAGCCAGCCCGCGGCTCAGTCCTTTTCCAGCGGCGAAAACAGCAACCGGCCCAGACCGCGCCAGGTTTTCTTGTTCCAGGCCTTGAACGGAATCTGCGCCAGCAGCTCCCGCGCCAGTTTGCGGTCGCGGTTGGCGGTTTTCAGGAACATCGAATTGAGTGACTTGTAGCGCACCTCGTCGTACAGCGGGTGATCGCTGAACAGCGCGTAGGTGCGCAGGATGTTTTCGATCATGAAACGGTGGTTCTTGTAGGAGTTGGTGGCGTGCTTGCGATAGCGCGCCATCACCACGTTCAGGCCATCGATGAAGTAACCGGCGCGGGTGACTTTCAGCTCGATGTACAGATCCTCGAGACGAATCGTCGGATCGAACCCGCCCACCTTGTCCAGTGCCTCGCGGCGGATCATCAAGGTCGGCGCCGGCGGATACGGCTTGCGCTCCAGGAACATGTCATCGAAGTCCAGACGACGGAACGGCACATCCCGGCGCTGACGCTTTTCCGGGTAGAGATTGCCGTCGGCGTCCATCAATTCGATGTTGCCGGCACAGATGCCGACTTCCGGTTTGCCGTCCATGTACGCGACCTGGGTGGCGATGCGGTCCGGGTACATGATGTCGTCGGAGCCGAACGGTACGATCAGGCTGCCTTTGGCCCGCGCAATCGCGCCGTTGAGCGTGTTGGTCAGGCCCTGATTCTGCTGCACCCGGAAATCGAAGCCGTGCTGTTCCTGCAAGGCCTTGATGCGCTCGGCACTGTCATCCTTCGAGCCGTCGTCGACCACCAGCAGCTCGATGTTCTTGTAGCTCTGGTTGATGACGCTGAGAATGCTTTCCTCGATGTACGGTCCGTGGTTATAGGACGCGATGATCACGGTGACGATGGGTTGTGCATCGCTCAGGGCGGTGACCTCACTCATGGCTGCTCCTTGCGGGCCTGCGCCAGGCCGGAGTCGATCAGGGTCAGGTATTCCTGACGGAAGACCTCGATGTCGTGCTGTTCCTGCAAATAACGATAGGCCTGTTCACCCTTGGCCTTGAGTTCGTCATCCGAAAGCCCGAGGTAGGTGTCCAGCGCCGCGACCAGGCTCGACACATCCTTGGGTGTGATCGCCAGACCACCGGCGCCTTCGATCAGCGGCAACATGGCCGGTACGTTCGAGGCGATCACCGGCAAGTGCCCGCTCATGCCTTCCAGCAGAGCCAGGCCCAGGCCTTCGGCCAGCGACGGCATGGTCCAGATATCGAACGCACGCACGTATTGCAGGGCGTTTTCCTTGAACCCCAGCAGGTGGGCACGGCCACCCAGACCAAGCTGTTCGATCTCGGCCGCCAGTGGCGCTTGCAGGCGTCCGGCACCGATGATTGCCAGTTGGGTGTTCGGGTATTTGTCTTTCAGTTGGGCGAATGCCTGCAACAGATAAGTGTGGCCCTTGACCGACACCAGCCGCCCCAGCGCACCGATCAGGCGCACATTCGGGTCGATGCCCAGCAGTTCGCGGGCACGCTCGCGGCTGTGCTGCAAGCCTTCGGCCTGTTCGATGTCGATGGCGTTGGTGATCGCGTACGTATTCTGATCGGTAAAACCGCAATCGCAGTCCAGCAGGTACTGTTTGACCGCCGGCGACACGCCGACGAAACGCCAGTGGCGGTCGATCAGGCGTTGGGTCTGACGACGACGGTAGAAGCGGTCGTACTCGCCGAAACCGTGGGAAATACCGATGCACAACGGCACTTTCAACCAGCGGTTGAGGGTCAGCATCATGTTCACCGGCTTGAAGCGGTTGCAGATCACCACATCGAACTTTTCCCGGCGGCAGAACTTGAACAACTGCCACATCGCCCGCAGGCGCATGCCTTTGAGGGACTTGTCGGAAAACTCGAAATACACCGAACGGTCGGCCCGACTGACAGCTTCACCCGGCCCGGGCTTGCCACGCAGAAAAGCCGCCGTCACCTCATAACGATCCGTCGGCAGCGCCTTGACGATCTGTTCGGCGAGGTCGGCGAAATCATGGGATTTGACGTTGTAGTCGGGTTGCAGCTGCAGCACCTTTGCGCGTTGACTCATGACTCTCCCCGGTGCGATCCCGTCGCGCCTGTTTCGCTTTGCTTCAGCACCCAGAACAGCTCCTGGCGCCTGACCGCTTTGCGGAAAAATTCGTTTTCGCCATAGACCGACGGCGCCCGACCGGCCAGCAGTCGCTGAAACAACCGGCGCAGGCGCCTCTTGAACGGCGTCGGCGGTTGCAGGTCATGCATCATGCCCAGTGCCATGGCCTTGTCCCGTTGCAACTCGACCGACAGCGGCAGGCACAGCGGCTGCATCGCCAGAGTCGCATCGAACGTCGGCGGCAAGGCGATGCCCTGCCCGCTGTCGCCCATCGGCCAGCGATCGTTGTCGTGCAAGTGGTTGGCGTAGCCGAGCAGGGTCGGTTGCCAGTCAAGACCGCGCAAGGCTTCCAGCACGGCTTCCTGGGCGCAGATATGATCGGGATGCGGATCCAGCGTCGGATGCGGCAGCACGATCACATCCGGACGCGCACGGGACAAGACGTCACGCAGATCGGCCAGCAGATTGTTCCAGGTCGGCGCGCCGTCGGCATCGCCGGGCAAGGCAAACGGATTCAACTGACGAAAAATTCGCGTGTCGCTCAGATCAGCTTCTCGCGAACCCACCGGTTGATTCGGCGCAGCCTGCATCGCCGCCAGTTGCAGGCAAAAATACCCGAGCTGCACGCAGTGTTCCTGCGGCACACCGGCCCAGCGCGGCACGGCGAGGCTGTCCCAGGCCCGCAAGCGGCCCTTGAGTCGCGCCGCCTCGACCTTGTTCAGGCCCATTTGCTGATAGTGTTCGGCTTCGATCTCGCCGGCGGTCAGGGTCACGATCCAGGTCTCGTCGGCCTGACTGTACAAACCGTAAGCGGCCAACTCGGCATCATCGGCGTGCGGCGCGATCACCATCACCCGCTGACGGCGGTAATCCGGTTGTTCCAGCGCCCATAGCACCGGCTCGCCGGTCACCCGGCAGAAACGTCCGCGCAGGCGCAACAGGCCTTGCGACAGGGTCTGCGCCTGACCGCTGAGGTTCAGATAACGCAGGCCGTTGACGCCTCGTTCGAAGGTCTGGGCATCCGGGTTCGATCCACCCGCCAACTCGACGCGCGGATCAAAGAAGCGTCCCAGCCAGGTGCTTTTAACCCGCAAGGCGAGGATCAGCGTGGCGTCGTCCACCAGCATCACGCCCTCGTCGAGGCGCAATTGCTCACCGTGCAAATGCACTTTGGGCTGCGGTGTGAACGGCGGAAAGCTGTACTGGTAATCGTCTTTCGGCGAATAGAACAAGTGGTCGGCGAACCACGCTTCGTGAGCGATCCAGCCAATCACCGCCAGCACCAGCGGCAACCACCAGGCCACCAGCACGCCGAGGGCGATCAACACGATCAGTGCAATCAACAGGCTGATCCGTTTATTGCGCCGGTGACGCTTGAGCAATTGCTGTTTGCGGCTCATGGGCTGACTCATACGGTGAAGACCGGCACAGGATTGCACCAGCGATCCTTGTATTCACGGTCGGCACGACCGAAGGAAAAGCGCAGCGGCTTGTTCAGGGCCCGCGCATGCTCCCAGGCACTTTGCGTATTGAGGAAGCTCAGGACGCTGCCGGGGCTGAATTCACGGGTTTCGGGGTCGACGCCACCGTTGATGTACTCGACGCTGATCCACTCCGGCGCTTCGACGCGATACACCAGTTGAATCGCGATCGGCGCATCGTTGAGGAAGATCACCGAGCCGATCAACAGCTCGCGCAGGAGTTCGATGACTTCGGCCATGCGTGCCGCGCCAGTGGCCGGGAAACCCCAGCGGCGCTGGAACAGGTCGCAGTAGATCGCTGCCAGTTCGGCACTGGAGAACTCAGCGACCGGCCGCACCACCCCGCCCGCCTCTTCCAGCAGGCGTAATTCGCGGCGCTGGTTGTAGCGAAACTTCTTCGACAGTTCTTCCGGGGTGCGGGCCATGGCCAGTTGTTCGGTCTGCAACTTGAGGCCGCTGAAGCGGTTTTCGTTGAGCGCCGACAGGTAGCGTCCGCGATGGCGCAGCGGGGCCTGGGCGTCAGCGGCGGCCGGCAGGATCAGTTCGGCGTTGCCGAGATCGAACAGGCCTTTCTTGCCGTTGCGCTTGAGCACGTCCTTGGACAAGGCCAGATCGCGGCCCCAGGTCGGGATCGCGGCTTTGATTTCGCCCTGCTGCTCCCAGGCCAGATAACGCACCGGGATGCCGGCCAGGTCCGCCAGACGCTCGACAACCATGGGATGTGTCGCGACGCTGCCGCCAAAACGCTGCCAGGCCTGTGCATAAGTTGAGGCGTCAACGGGCGACCAGCCACGTTCGCGCCAGCCTTGAAATCGGTTGAGCATCAGCCCCTCGGTGCCAGATCGGTAACTTGCGGCAAATGCCAGAAGGTGTCGCGTACGGCGCGGTCGGAGAAACGCTCGCGCAGGCGATCGAACATCATTTCGGCGCATTGACGACGCTGCTGCTCGTCCATGCCCGCCAGATGTTTCAGGCCCTGGGCCAGATGCTCGGCATCGCCCAGCGGGAACAGAATGCCCACGCCTTCGACCACTTCCTTCGCCCCGCCGCACGCCGTGGCCAACAGCGGCACGCCGGCAGCCATGGCTTCCAGCAGCACCATGCCGAACGGTTCGTGGTCGGAGCTCAAGGCAAACACATCGAATGCGCGGAAGTAATTGCGCGCGTCCGGCACCTGACCGAGAAACAGCACGCGATCACCGACACCCAGTTCGCGAGCCAGCGCCTTCAGATCATCTTCAAGACGACCCTTGCCGAGGATCACCAGTTGGCTGTTGGCCGGCAGACCGGGCAGCGCCGCGGCAAAACCGTGCAGCAGCGTGGCCTGGTCCTTGTCCGGGTGCAGGCGACCGACGTTGCCGACAATGAACGCATCCGCAGACAGACCCAGGGTCTCGCGGGCTTCACGGGCGGACACCTGACTCATCTGCAACGCCGAAACATCGATGCGGTTGTAGAGGGTCTGGATGCGTGCCGCCGGCCATTTCGGCAGGCAGCGGCGCATGTCGTCGCGCACCGCGTCGGACACGCCGAGCAGGCTCAGACGCTTGCGGAAAATATGCGCAAAGAGTTTGCGCGAGCCGCGTTTGTAATCGCCAAACGCGTGGTGCACGCCAATCACCGGCAGCGAAGTGCCGAGCAAGGCGATGTAGATCGGCTTGAAGCGATGGGCGATGCAGAAACTGAAATTGCGTGAAGCGGCGATCTTGCGCAAATCGCCGATGGCGCCCAGCTTCAGGCCACGAATGGCCTTGGAGCTGTATTCCATGAACAACACTTCATCGGAGGCGCAGGCCGCAGCCACCTCGCTATCGGCCGCCCCGGTCAGAAAGACCGTGGTGACCCGATAACCGGTGCCCGCGAACAGGCTGGCGTACTGCCGCGCGCAGTCGAGGAACGGCCCGTCATAGCCGTGACAGAACTGCAGCACATGGCGTTCAGCCGAGCGTGTCATAAGCGTTTGCGCCTTCTTTGACCACCAGGATGTCTTCCATGATCAGGTACTGCAGATCGGAGCCGAAGAACATGTTCAGGGCGTCGGTCGGCGAGCAGATCATCGGCTCACCACGGCGGTTGAGCGAGGTGTTCAGGGACACGCCGTTGCCGGTCAGCACTTCCAGCGCCTTCATCATGTCGTAGTAGCGCGGGTTGTATTCGCGCTTGAGCACCTGGGCCCGGGACGTGCCGTCTTCGTGGACGACTTCCGGCACGCGGGTCTTCCACTCTTCCGCCACTTCGAAGGTGAAGGTCATGAACGGCGCCGGGTGATCGATCTTGATCATCTGTGGCGCAACGGTGTCGAGCATCGACGGGCAGAAAGGCCTCCAGCGCTCGCGGAACTTGATCTGGTGGTTGATGCGGTCAGCCACGCCAGCCACGCTCGGGCAACCGATGATCGAACGACCGCCCAGTGCACGCGGACCGAACTCCATGCGGCCCTGGAACCAGGCCACCGGGTTGCCATCGACCATGATCTTGGCAATCTGCTCCGGCATGTTGTCGAGCTTGCGCCAGGTCGGCTTGTTCTCGTGACGGGCGCACGCGGCGATCACGTCTTCGTTGCTGTACGACGGGCCGAGGTAGACGTGTTCCATCTTCTCGACCGGCACACCACGGGCGTTGGACACATAGGCCGCTGCACCGACTGCGGTGCCGGCGTCGCCGGAGGCAGGCTGTACGAACAGCTCCTTGACGTCGTCGCGGGCGATGATTTTCTGGTTGAGCTTGACGTTCAACGCACAGCCACCGGCGTAGGCCAGTTTGCCGGTTTCCTTGAGCACGTCGCCCAGGTAGTAGTCGATCATCTGCAGCGCGATTTTTTCGAACAGCGCCTGAATGCTGGCGGCGTAATGGATGTACGGCTCGTCGGCGATGTCGCCTTCGCGCTTCGGACCCAGCCACTCGATCAGCTTCGGCGAGAAGTAGTAACCCTTGCCCTTCTCTTTGTAGCGACGCAGGCCGATCACGTTGGCGTAGTCGGTGTTGATCACCAGCTCGCCGTTTTCAAACGAGGCCAGGCGCGAGAAGTCGTATTTGCTGGCGTCGCCGTACGGCGCCATGCCCATGACCTTGAACTCGCCGTCCAGCATGTCGAAACCGAGGAACTCGGTGATCGCACCGTACAGGCCGCCGAGGGAGTCCGGATCGAAGAATTCCTTGATCTTGTGGATCTTGCCGTTTTCGCCATAACCGAAGAAGGTCGTGGCGTACTCGCCCTTGCCGTCGATGCCGAGGATCGCGGTTTTCTCTTTGAAACCCGAGCAGTGGTAGGCGCTGGAGGCGTGGGCCAGGTGGTGTTCGACCGGCTCGATCTTGATTTTCTTCGGATCGAAGCCCAGTTGCTCCAGGCACCAGACGATCTTGTTGCGATAGCGCTTGTAGCGACGGTTGCCCATCAGGATCGCGTCGAGCGCGCGGTCCGGGGCATACCAGTAGCGCTTGGCGTACTGCCAGCGGGCCTTGCCGAAAATGCTGATCGGGGCGAACGGAATCGCCACCACGTCAACGTCGGACGGCTTGATGCCAGCCTGCTCCAGGCAGAACTTCGCCGATTCGTAGGGCATGCGGTTCTTTGCATGTTTATCGCGTACGAAGCGCTCTTCCTCAGCCGCCGCGACCAGCTTGCCGTCGATGTACAGGGCTGCTGAAGGATCATGGCTAAGGGCGCCGGACAGGCCAAGAATCGTCAATGCCACAGGGGTCTAGCCTCTTTAGTCTGCATTCAGGCGCGATGCGCCTTGAAAAATGATGTGCCCTCGCACCGGGCGAGAGACAGCTAAAGGGCGGGATTATAGCGTAAACGTGGCGGGAATGACCCTGTGCGAATTGCCCCATGTCGTTCACCCCGCAGAACTTCCGGCGCAGCAAGAAAATTTTCGGTGCAGGAGCTGGCCTCATCGCTGGCAAGCCAGCTCCCACACTTGAACGGCGACACTTACAGACCCTGTGGGAGCCGGCTTGCCGGCGATGGCGATTCAGGCAGCGCTGGAAATGTCTTTGGGCAAACGCTGATCAATCACCCGATACAGCGCACTGCTTTCAGGCCAGTTACGCATGAAGCGCGCGCGATCACGGGCATAGGCCGGAGCAAAGCTGCCCGCCGAGCCGTGCTGACACATTGAATCCAGGTCGATCAACGCCCAGCGATCCTCATGCCAGAACAGGTTGTGGCCCTTGAAGTCGCCATGACTGATGCGCTCGGCAATCAACCGAGCAAACAGCTGATCCAGTGCCTGCAACTCGGCTTCCGGCGCTTCACCGCTTTCAACATACGGCGCAAAACGCTCGATGATGTCCGGCCCGGCCAGGTATTCGGTGATCAGGTACGCCTTGCTGCGCAGCCAGAAAAACCGGGTTTCCAGCACCGCCAGCGGTTTGGGCGTGGCGATACCGAGGAACGCCAGGCGATTGCCTTCGCGCCAGGAATGCCAGGCACGGCTCGGGCGCCAGAAGCGTTTTAGCCAGTGAGCAAAATTCTTGATGTTGTAACGCTTGATCACCAGCGGCCGTCCGGCAACGTCGACCTTGCCGACGCTGGCCGCGCCACCGGTCTTGTACAGGTGCCCTTGATCGAGCAAGGCATCGGCCTGCTCCAGCACCGGCAGCATCGCGGGTTCTTCCTCGCGACGGATCGAGCGCAGACCGAAGGCCCCGCGCCGCACGCTGAACAATGTGCACTCACGACCGACCTTGATCAGGAAGTCCTTCAAGCGCCAGGCGCGCACCTTGTCGATCTGCTTCTGCAACGCTTCCAGCGGCAGTGCGTGCTCGCTGTTGCTCAACAGGTAATAAACGAGCAATTCTTCGGTGAACGGCTCCAGTGACTTGGGCAACTGGGCGAAAAACACCCCGAGATTTTCCAGCACTTTCTGCCGGGACAATGGCTGACCAGCGTTTTCCGCACAGATACCGGCGCCATCGATCAGGTACAACTGACCACCGTGGCGCAGCAGGTTGTCCAGGTGCAAGTCTTCCTGCCACAGGCCTTTGCCGTGCAACTGGCCGATGGCACCGAGCGCTTCGGCCAGCACTGCCGATTGTTCATCCGCCAGCACCGGCAAGGATTCGACCTTGTTCCAGGCATCACCCAGGCTTTCGGCGCCTTCGAGGAATTCGAACAGCAGCCAGCCACCCTCGCCATCCTTCAGGCCGTCAGCCAGCAGCAACGGTGTGGTCATGCCCTGGGCGGCGAGCAGTTTCACCCCTTCCAGTTCACGCTGAAAATGTCGTGCAGCCTTGCTGCCGACCAGCAATTTGGCCAGCACCGGACGCCCGCGCCAAACCCCGGCGCCGACATAACGCTGCCCCGGCAACACCCGCAACAGGCTGAGCAATTGCAGATCGGCCGGCCCGGCCGCATCGGCCAGCGAAACCGTCAGCGGCAGGCTCGGCGTGCGTCCGGCGTTTTTCAGGTCGGACAACTGCATCAGCGGGTCTCCTTGCGACTGCGCCGCGCGGTCAGCCGCGTAACCCAGCTGTCGACCAGAGAACTGTCGACCGACTGATCGAGATACGCCGCCAGCAACTCGCGCAACTGGGCATCAGTCCACTCCGGCGCCCGGCGCAGCAACGGCTCCAGATCCTTGACCCGATCACGCTGGCCGAACAGCAAAGGCCGGGTCTTTTCCAGGTCGATCAACTGCGCCTGATAACCGGCGCCTTCGGCCCGCAGAAAAATATGCTTCGGATAGAAGCAGCCATGCACCTGACGCACGCCGTGCAGGAGCCGCGCCAGTTGACCGCAGGCCTTGAGAATCGCCGACTGCTGCGATGCATCAAGGTCCGACCAGCGCTGCAACAGCGAATCCAGATCATCCCAACCGTCGAGGGCGCGGGTCAGCAGGATCGCGCGCACTTCGCCATTGACTTTGCGCTGACCGAAAAACGCCGCCTGCAGCGCCGGAATGCCGAGCTGGTTATAACGGCTGATATTGCGAAATTCCCGGGCGAACGTCGGCTCGCCAAACGGCGCATGCAAGGTACGGGTCAGGTAATTGCTCTGACGCTTGAGGTAATAGCCGTGACCTTCGAGTTCGAGGCGAAACACACTGCTCCAGCCGCCACCGTCGGTGTTCGGCTCATCCACCGCCTCGAGCTGCTTGGCCCACAGCGCGTCGAACGTGCCGAGACCGTGGCGCTCCAGCAGCGCACGGTCTTCAGCGGCGAGAAAATCAGTCATTCGCGTCCCTCGAAAAATCTCACCACATGACGAATCCGTTTTTTGTCGGCGGCATTGAGCCGGTCACGCTGGCGGTATTGCAGGTAAAAGCGCAGGCGCTGGGTGTTCGACAGGTGATATTTGGCAACCTTGTCGAGACAGGCCAGATCCTTGGTGATCCGGTACTTGAGCCAGAAACCGCGCCAGAAATCGCCGTTCGGGCAATCGATGAGAAACAGCTGGGCCTGATCGTCGATCAGCAGGTTGCGCCATTTCAGATCGTTATGGGTAAAGCGATGATCGTGCATCGTCCGGGTATAGACGGCCAGTTGCCGGCTGATGGCATCGACCCAGCTGTGATTGCGCAGCTTGGGATCGTTGCGCTCGGCCAGTGCCGAGAGATCCTCGGTGCGCGGCAGCTCACGGGTAATCATCGCCCCGCGATCATAGGCCATGCCGTTGCGCTCCAGGCCCCAGGCCACCACTTCGGCGGTCGGGATGCCCCACTTGGCGAAACGCTTGAGGTTCTGCCACTCCATCTTTACCCGCGGCTTGCCGAGGTAGCGGCGCAAGCCCTTGCCGGCGCCGGAGTAGCGTTTGACGTAATAGTTGACGCCGTTGCGCTGCACGCGGATGACTTCGGACAGCGGATCGCGGGTCAGGCGCTCGCCTTCCAGCGCGAATACCGCTTCAAGACTGCCAAAATCCGCTTCGAGGTCGCTGTATCCGGGTTCAAGGTTCCAACCCGCCATCAGAGCGCATCCCCGTATCGCTGCTTGCGCGCGTAGAGCTTGTTGGCCTTGCCTTCGAGCCAGCTCAGCAACGACGCCTCTTCAGCCAGAATCTGGCGCAGCGGTTGCTGGAAGTAACCCTTGAGGAAGCGCAGCTTGTCGCGACGGGTCAGGCCGATGTCCAGCGCGGAAAAGTACAGCGCCGCCAGATCCTTGTCGCGCCAGCGCCGGGTGATCACGGGGCGGGTCTGGGCACGGTGCAGGTCGATCACCGAGAGTTTGAAATCTTCCGGGGTCACCGGTTTGTCGGTGTGCAGCAGGAAGTGGCAGATGTAGCAGTCGCGGTGGTTGACCCCGGCGCGGTGCATCATGCCGGTCATGCGTGCGACTTCGGCGATCAGCGCGCGCTTGAGTTTCGGCTGCGGTGGCTGCTTGACCCAGTCGATGCTGAAATCTTCGAGACTGATGGTCGGCGCCAGCTCTTCGGTGACGATGAACGAATGCTGATCCGCCGGGTTGCTGCCCTTCTCGCCGTACGCGACGGCGGTCATGGTCGGCACGCCGACTTCCTGCAGGCGCTGGATTGCTTTCCACTCCTGACCCGCGCCGAGCACCGGCAGCTTGGCGGTCAGCAGGTTCTTGAAAATCTCGCCCCAGCCGATGCCACGGTGGATCTTGACGAAAAATCCGTTGCCGTCGACTTCCGTGCGCAAAGTCCTGCGGGCTTCCAGCTCGCGGTACACCTCGCCCTGCAAGCCCTCGACTTCCGCGAACGCATCGCGGCCGGCCCAGAGGCTCTTGAACGGTTCAGCCAGCATCAACTTCATTTATGCGTGCTCCGCCAGAATCACATCGGCCGCGTGCTGCGGCATGCTGTAGAGGTCGGCCGTCTCGGCGAAAGCCAGACCGTTGCGGCTCCAGGCCGCCCGTGCAGCGTCGTCGTTCAACATGTCGGTCAGGTATTGCGTCAGTTGCGCCTGATCGAACGGTTCGTCCAGCACGCGCCCGGCGTCGGCCTCGGCGATGTAATGGGCATAACCGCAGACCGCGCTGACCAGCACCGGCAAACCGGCGACCAGCGCTTCAAGCAGCACCGTACCGGTGTTTTCGTTGTACGCCGGGTGGATCAACAGATCGGCGCCGAGCAGGAAGCGCGGAATATCGCTGCGCCCCTTGAGGAACGTCACGTTGTCACCCAGACCCAAAGTTGCACTCTGCATCTGGAACAATTTGGGGTCATCCTGGCCGATTACAAACAGCCGGGTGCGTTTCTTCAGCTCGGCAGGCAATGCGGCCAGCGCTTTCAGGCTGCGATCGACGCCCTTGGTCTTGAACCCGGAGCCGATCTGCACCAGCAGCAGTTCGTCGTCCTTGAGGTTGAATTCAGCGCGAAAACCGGCGCGAATCTCGTCGGCATCCTTCGGGCGGCGACGATCCTGGGCGATGCCCGGCGGCAGCAGATGGAAGCGTTCGAGCGGCGTGTCGTAATGCTTGATGAACAACGGCTGCTGCACTTCGGAAATCATCAGCACTTCGGTCTTCGCGTCTTTGGCGAACACCGCGCGCTCGTACTCGGCGAAGTGGCGGTAGCGACCCCAGCGGCGATACAGCGAATGGCGCAGGTTTTGCGCCTTGTCTTCGAAGCAGCCGTCGGCGGCGTAGTAGACGTCCAGCCCCGGCATCTTGTTGAAGCCGATCAGGCGATCCACCGGGCGCTTGGCCAGGTCCGCTTCCATCCACGCGCTGAGTTTTTCGTTGCGGCGGTGATTGAAGAACGCCTTGACCGGCGCTACCAGCACTTCGAAACCGGGCGGCACGTCGCCTTCCCAGATCAGGGTGTAGACGCGGATCTGGTGGCCACGCTTCTGGCATTCGAGGGCGATGCGCATGAAGTCGCGCTGCAAGCCACCGAACGGGAAATATTTGTAAAGGACAAATGCCAATTGCATCAACGCAGCTCCTCAGCCATCAACAACGTGCTCAGTCGGCTGGCGACACGCTCGGGATTCAGACGCGTGAAGCACAAGGGCAACTCGCGTTTCAGGTCAAACTGACGGGCATCCTGCGCGGTCGGTTGATACGTACATTTCTTTTGCAGGCACGGCGCGCACGGGAAATCGCTGCCGAGGTGAATCTGCAACTTGCCGTAGGCGCCGGTCAGGCCCGGATTGGTCGGGCCGAACAGCGAAATCGTCGGCACGTCCAGTGCCGCAGCGAGATGGCCGAGACCGGTGTCCACCGCAACGCAGGCCTGGGCGCCGGCCAGCACTTTGCCGACCCCGGCCAGGTTCAGCTTCGGCAGCACTTCGGCATGTTTGAAACCAGCGACGATGCGTTCGGCCCGGGCCTTCTCCAGCGGGTTGCCCCACGGCAGCTTGATCCCCACGCCGAGATAGCCGACCCGTTCGGTCAGCTCACGCCAATAGCTTTCCGGCCAGTGCTTGGTGTCCCAGGTGGTGCCATGCAGAAACACCACATAAGCATTCTTGCGCGGCAGTTCGACCAGACGCTCGACGTTGAGGCCGTAATCGCCCAGGCCTTTGGGCAAGTCGTAGCCCAAGGCGATAGCGAACAACTGGCGCACACGCTCGACAGCGTGCTGACCACGGGCCACCGCCAGTTTGCGGTCATAAAAACGCGCGGCGATCGGCTCCCGGGCCGAGCCCTTGTCGAGACCGGCCACCGGGGCTTTGACGTAGCGGGTCAGCCAGGCGCTTTTCAGCAGGCCTTGAGCGTCGATCACCAGGTCATATTTGTTCGCCCGAACGGATTGCTTGAAGCGTTTCCACTCGCCGCTGGTGATGGTTTTCCAGAGGTTCTTGCGCCAGCGGCGGATCGCCACCGGAATCACCTTGCCCACCGCCGGGTGCCAGGTCGGGATTTCGGCAAAGCCTTCTTCCACCACCCAGTCGAATTTGATCCCGGGAATGGCCCGGGCCGCGTCGGTCAGCGCCGGCAACGCGTGAATCACGTCGCCCAGCGATGAGGTCTTGATCAGCAATACCCGCAAGTTAATGGACCTCGACCACGGAGCCCTGCAAACGCTGCAAGGCATCGTTGACCGCGTCCGGCATCAGCTGGCGCAGGCAGTTGTAATGGCCGAAACGGCAGGTGCGGTCGAAGCACGGGCTGCAATCGAGGCCCAGGCGAACGATTTCCACATGTTCGGCCAGTGGCGGGGTGAAACCCGGCGAAGTTGAACCGTAGACCGCCACCAACGGACGGTTCAGCGCCGCTGCGACGTGCATCAGACCGGAATCGTTGGAGACCACCGAATCGGCGCAGGACATCAGGTCGATGGCCTCGGCCAGCGAAGTGCCGCCGCTGAGGTTCACGGATTCCTCGCGCAGGCCCGGAATCAGCCGCGCGCGGATGTCTTCACCGACCGCGTGATCGTTTTTCGAGCCGAACAGCCAGACCTGCCAGCCTTCGCGGATCCGCGCTTCGGCGACCTTGGCGTAATGCTCGGACGGCCAGCGCTTGGCTTCACCGAATTCGGCGCCGGGACACAACACCAGCACCGGGCGATCCAGGGTCAGGCCGAACTTGGCCAGCGCCGCCTCGCGGGTGAGCGGGTCGATCTGCAGGCTCGGGCGCGGATACGGTTTCGGCAGCTCGGCGTTCGGCTCATAGGCCAGCGCCATGAAACGCTCGATCATCAGCGGATAACGTTCTTTATCCAGCGTGCGCACGTCATTGAGCAGGCCGTAGCGGAATTCGCCGCGCCAGCCGGTGCGTTTCGGGATGCCGGCGAAGAACGGCACCAGCGCGGATTTGAGCGAGTTCGGCAGCAGGATCGCCTGGTCGTACTGGCCGGCCAGGGATTTGCCGATCCGCCGGCGGGTCGCCAGCTCCAGCGCGCCGTGGCCGAGCGGGAAGCTCAAGGCCTTGCGCACTTCGGGCATGCGCTCGAGGATCGGCCGGCTCCACTCGGGGGCCAGCACGTCGATTTCGCACTGCGGGTGGCGCTGCTTGAGACACTGAAACAGTGTCTGCGCCATCACCATGTCACCGACCCAACTGGGCCCAACGATCAGAATATTCATGTGGTTTCCATAAACGAACCGGGGAGGCCTTACGCCTCCCCGTCTCGAGAATCAGCTTAGCCCCAGCTCTCGCCAGATCCGCATCACCTGCCGCCGTTCGTCCGCGAACTGGTCGCCCGGTATCACGCCGGCGTCCTTCTGCAAGGCCTGCCGGTGGGCGGCGGAACGATAGGCCTTGTAGGCCTCGCGCAACAGGCTGGCGTCTTCGACGGGCATCAGCCCTTCGTGTTCCAGCTCTTCCAGAATGCGGATATTGTCCGTCCAGCGCAGTAGCGGCGGGTGGCTTTGCGACCACGCCAGGGCCGCGTATTGCACCATAAATTCAATATCGACGATACCTCCGGCGTCCTGCTTGAGGTCGAACGGCGCCGCGGCGTCGAAGGCATTCGCCCCGGTACCGGCGGCGGTGCTCTTGCTCCCGAGGTTGTCGCGCATCTTGGCGCGCATCTCGCTCACTTCCTGCTGCAGCTTCGCCAGATCCCGCGCCTTGCCCAATACCTGGGCCCGCACTTTCTCGAACGCCTGGCCGACATCCTGACTGCCCACCAGCACCCGCGCCCGCACCAACGCCTGATGTTCCCATGTCCAGGCTTCATTTTCTTGATAGCGGGCGAACGCGCCGAGCGAACTCACCAACAGCCCCGATGCACCGGACGGTCGCAGACGCATGTCCACTTCATACAGCTGGCCGGAGTTGGTCTGCGCCGTCAGCAGGTGAATGATCCGCTGACCGAGCCGGGTAAAGAACTGCGCACCATCAATCGGTTTCGCCCCGTCGGTTTCCGCCTGCGGATCGCCGTCGTGGATAAACACCAGGTCCAGGTCCGAACCATGCCCCAACTCGATCCCGCCGACTTTCCCATAACCGACAATGATGAAGCCGGGATCGCACAGCGTGCCGTCGGTGCGCAGCGGCGTGCCGTACTTGGCCACGGTCTGGCGCCAGGCCAGGGCCAGCACTTGCTCGAGAATCGCTTCGGCCAGCCAGGTCAGGTAATCGCTGACTTTCATCAGCGGCAGGCTGCCGGCGATTTCCGAGGCGGCGACGCGCAAGCGGTGCGCCAGTTTGAAATGGCGCAGGGCTTCCATCTGTTGCTCGAGGTCGTCTTCCGGGATCCGGGTCAGACGCTCACGCAGCTCGGCAGCCAGTTCCGGTGCCAAGGGCGGCTTAAACAGGCGACCTTCATTGAGCAACTCATCGAGCAGCAGCGGGAAACGGGTGATCTGCTCGGCGATCCACGGGCTCGCGGCGCACAGAGTCAACAAGCGACGCAGCGCGCCCGGGTTTTCCGTCAGCAAGACTAAATAAGCCGAACGCCGGGCCACCGCTTCGACCAGAGGCAGGACCCGCTCGAGCACCAGATCCGGATTGTCATGCTCCACCGCCTGAGCGAGCAGGCGCGGAATAAAGGCGTCGAGGCGTTCGCGCCCCAGTCGCTGCATCGCCCGTAATTGTGGACTGCCGCGCAGACCGGCCAGCGCCTTCAAGGCTTTGGTGGCGTCGGCGAAACCGCCCTCTTCCAGTTGGCGGCAGGCAGCTTCTTCGTCCTGCGCCTCTTCCCACAGCGGCAGCCATTCCCCGCCGACCACCACTTCGCAATCGGCGCCCTCTTCTTCATCGGGATCGGCGATCACTTGTGCAAAGTGCCAGGCCACACGGCCACGCCAGAACATCAGCTTTTCATGGAAGGCGTCCCAATCGGCGAAACCCAGCATGAAGGCGATGCGCGCCTGATCCTGCGCAGTGTCCGGGAGCATCTGGGTCTGACGGTCGGCAATCGCCTGGATCGCGTGTTCGGTGTAGCGCAGGAATTCGTAACCTTCACGCAGCTCGCTGATCACCGCCGGCGGCAGGTAACCCTGCCCTTCCAGCGTGCCCAGCACCTTTAATAGAGGACGTTGTTGCAGGCTCAGATCGCGACCACCGTGGATCAACTGAAAGGCCTGGGCGATGAACTCGACTTCACGGATGCCGCCGGAGCCCAGCTTGATATTGTCGGCCATGCCCTTGCGCCGGACTTCCTGCTGAATCAGCTGCTTCATGGTGCGCAGCGCTTCGATCGCCGAGAAGTCCAGATAGCGCCGGTAAACGAACGGTCGCAGCATGTCGAGCAACTGCGCGCCCGCCACCTGATCGCCCGCGACGACCCGTGCCTTGATCATCGCGTAGCGTTCCCAGTCGCGGCCCTGATCCTGGTAATACTGCTCCAGCGCATTGAAGCTCAGCACCAGCGCGCCGGACGAGCCGTACGGGCGCAGGCGCATGTCGACGCGGAACACGAAGCCGTCGACGGTCATCGGGTCAAGGGCCTTGATCAGGCGCTGGCCGAGACGAATGAAGAATTCCTGGTTATCCAGTGCGCGCTTCACGCCGACGGTTTCGCCGCCCTCGGGGTAGGCGAAGATCAGATCGATGTCCGACGACAGGTTCAGCTCGACCGCGCCGAGCTTGCCCATGCCAAGGATGACCATTTGCTGCGGTTCGCCGCTGCGCCGGCCGGTGGGCGTGCCGAATTGCTGGCAATGGCGGCTGTACAGCCATTGATAGGCCTGGTCGATGCTGGCGTCGGCCATGTCGGAAAGGTCGCGGCAGGTCTGCACCAGGTCGGCCTGACGGGTCAGGTCGCGCCAGATGATCCGCACCTGATGCCGGGCGCGCTGGCGACGCAGGACGCGACCCAGCTCGTCTTCTGTTTGTGCAGTGTTCACCGCCGCGGCGATCTGCCCGCACAGCTCGCCGGGGGCGAACGGCCGGTCGAGTTCGCCGGACTGCACCAGTGACAGCAACATCAAAGGGTCACGAACACTCTGTTCAATCACGAAATCGCTGGCGCCAGTGACGCGGGCGAACTGCGCCCAGCGCTCCGGAGTCCAGGTGGAGAAGCCGTGATCGCCTTCGGTCAAGCCGGCGACGGCCGTACGGAACGACTGCTCCGATCGGCTGACCAACGGCAGGAGAATGGCGGGCAGTTCGGCAAGCGCGGGCAGGGTCATGGTCTATCCTTGATCGGCGTGTAAATGGCCGCTTGTAGTGATGATTGAAAAACCGCTACGCGAAGGACTGTCGAACAAAAGTGAGAAATAGCTGAAATTTCTTTTTCTTTGGCAGCCAACATCAAACTTTCACCTTTTTCGGATGGCTAAAGACCAACCTTAACGATTATTCTCACAACGCAGTCGGAGGCCACAAGCCTTTCATCTGTAGTTTTACTACTCGTCTATACATTCGAAAGGCTGAAATGCCGGATGATTTGTAGTAAAACTACACGCCGCCGGAACAACCTGTCGGCAATCCAAGAATTTTAAATCGTCTGCCCACAAGGCCAGTCGCAAACTCAGGCAACCGATTCTGGAAGCCTTTCCGCCCTGGAGCAAGCCATGCAAGACCTCGATCCCGTCGAAACCCAGGAATGGCTGGACGCCCTGGAATCGGTTCTCGACAAAGAAGGCGAAGACCGTGCTCACTATCTGATGACCCGTATGGGCGAACTCGCGACCCGCAGCGGCTCGCAACTGCCTTACGCCATCACCACGCCTTACCGCAACACCATCCCGGTTACCCACGAAGCACGCATGCCTGGCGACCTGTTCATGGAACGCCGCATTCGCTCGCTGGTACGCTGGAACGCGATGGCCATGGTAATGCGTACGAACCTGAAAGATTCTGACCTGGGCGGTCACATCTCCAGCTTCGCCTCCAGCGCGACCCTGTACGACATCGGTTTCAACTACTTCTTCCAGGCTCCGACCGACGAACACGGCGGCGACCTGATCTACTTCCAGGGTCACACCTCGCCAGGCGTCTACGCCCGTGCGTTCATGGAAGGCCGCATTTCCGAAGACCAGATGAACAACTTCCGCCAGGAAGTCGACGGTCAGGGCCTGTCGTCCTACCCGCACCCTTGGCTGATGCCTGACTTCTGGCAGTTCCCGACCGTATCCATGGGTCTGGGCCCGATCCAGGCGATCTACCAGGCGCGCTTCATGAAGTACCTGGAGCACCGCGGTTTCATCCAGCCGGGCAAACAGAAAGTCTGGTGCTTCCTGGGCGACGGCGAGTGCGACGAGCCGGAATCCCTGGGCGCGATCTCCCTGGCCGGCCGCGAGAAGCTGGACAACCTGATCTTCGTCATCAACTGCAACCTGCAGCGCCTCGACGGCCCGGTTCGCGGCAACGGCAAGATCATCCAGGAACTCGAGGGCGTGTTCCGCGGTGCTCAGTGGAACGTGACCAAAGTCATCTGGGGCCGTTTCTGGGACCCACTGCTGGCCAAAGACGTCGACGGCATCCTGCAACGTCGCATGGACGAAGTCATCGACGGCGAGTACCAGAACTACAAGGCCAAAGACGGCGCGTTCGTTCGTGAACACTTCTTCAACACGCCAGAACTCAAGGCGATGGTTGCCGACCTGTCCGACGACGAGATCTGGAAACTCAACCGTGGCGGCCACGACCCGTACAAGGTCTACGCGGCGTACCACGAAGCGGTCAACCACAAAGAACAGCCGACCGTCATCCTGGCCAAGACCATCAAGGGTTACGGTACCGGTGCGGGCGAAGCGAAGAACACCGCGCACAACACCAAGAAAGTCGACGTCGACAGCCTGAAGCTGTTCCGCGACCGCTTCGACATCCCGGTGAAAGACGAAGAGCTGGAAAACCTGCCATTCTTCAAGCCTGAGCCAAACAGCGCCGAAGCCCGTTACCTGGCCGAGCGTCGCGCCGCACTGGGCGGTTTCGTGCCTCAGCGTCGCGCACAGAGCTTCAGCGTACCGACTCCGGATCTGGACACCCTCAAGGCGATCCTCGACGGTTCCGGCGACCGTGAAATTTCCACCACCATGGCGTTCGTGCGGATCCTCGCGCAACTGGTCAAGGACAAGGAAATCGGCCCACGCATCGTTCCGATCATCCCGGACGAAGCCCGTACCTTCGGTATGGAAGGCATGTTCCGTCAGCTGGGCATCTACTCGTCCGTCGGCCAGCTCTACGAGCCAGTCGATAAAGACCAGGTGATGTTCTACAAGGAAGACCAGAAAGGTCAGATCCTTGAAGAAGGCATCAACGAAGCAGGCGCCATGAGCTCCTTCATCGCCGCCGGTACTTCGTACTCCAGCCACAACCAGCCAATGCTGCCGTTCTACATCTTCTACTCGATGTTCGGCTTCCAGCGTATCGGCGACCTGGCCTGGGCTGCCGGCGACAGCCGCACCCGTGGCTTCCTGATCGGCGGCACCGCCGGCCGTACCACCCTGAACGGTGAAGGCCTGCAGCACGAAGACGGTCACAGCCACCTGCTGGCTGCCACCATCCCGAACTGCCGCACCTACGATCCGACCTACGGCTACGAGCTGGCGGTGATCATTCAGGACGGCATGAAGAAGATGACCGAAGAGCAACAGGACATCTTCTATTACATCACCGTGATGAACGAGTCGTACCAGCAGCCAGCCATGCCGGCCGGTGCCGAAGAAGGCATCAAGAAAGGCATGTACCTGCTCGAAGAAGACACCCGCGATGCGGCGCACCACGTACAGCTGATGGGCTCCGGCACCATCCTGCGTGAAGTCCGTGAAGCGGCGAAGATCCTGCGTGAAGAGTTCAACATCGGCGCCGATGTGTGGAGCGTCACCAGCTTCAACGAACTGCGTCGCGACGGCCTGGCCGTAGAGCGCAGCAACCGTCTGAAACCAGGCCAGAAGCCTAAGCGCAGCTACGTCGAAGAGTGCCTGAGCGGCCGTAAAGGTCCGGTCATCGCCTCTACCGACTACATGAAACTGTTCGCCGAGCAGATCCGTCAGTGGGTACCGTCCAAGGAATTCAAAGTCCTGGGCACCGACGGTTTCGGCCGCAGCGACAGCCGCAAGAAACTGCGTCATTTCTTCGAAGTCGACCGTCATTTCGTGGTGTTGGCAGCCCTGGAAGCACTGGCTGACCGTGGCGATATCGAACCTAAAGTCGTGGCCGAGGCCATTACCAAGTTCGGCATCGACCCGGAAAAACGCAACCCACTGGACTGCTGAGGAGAAACTCTGTGAGCGAACTCATTCGCGTACCTGACATCGGCAGCGGTGAAGGTGAAGTAATCGAACTGTTTGTGAAGGTCGGCGACCGTATCGAAGCCGACCAGAGCATCCTGACCCTGGAATCGGACAAGGCCAGCATGGAAGTGCCGGCCCCGAAGGCCGGCGTCATCAAGAGCCTGAAAGTGAAGCTGGGCGATCGCCTGAAAGAAGGCGACGAACTGCTGGAACTGGAAGTCGAGGGCGCCGCGCAAGCGGCCCCAGCACCTGCCGCTGCGCCGGCTGCAAAAGCTGAAGCCAAACCGGCTGCCGCTCCTGCTGCTGCCGCGCCAGCCGCTGCCCCTGCTGCCGCTTCGGTTCAGCAAGTGCACGTGCCGGACATCGGTTCGTCGGGCAAGGCCCAGATCATCGAGATCCAGGTCAAGGTCGGCGACAAGGTCGAGGCTGATCAGTCGCTGATCACCCTGGAATCCGACAAGGCAAGCATGGAAATCCCGTCGCCTGCCGCTGGCGTGGTCAAGGCCATCAGCGTCAAGTTGAACGACGAAGTCGGTACTGGCGACCTGATCCTGGATCTGGAAGTGGCGGGTGCTGCGGCCCCTGCGGCTGCCGCTCCGGCCCAGGCGGCTGCTCCAGCCGCTGCTGCGCCGGCTCCGGCCGCCGCGCCTGCTGCACCGGTTGCCGACAGCGTTCAGGACATCCACGTTCCGGACATCGGTTCGGCCGGCAAGGCCAAGATCATCGAAGTGTTGGTCAAGGCTGGCGACAGCGTTGAAGCCGACCAGTCGCTGATCACCCTGGAATCCGACAAGGCGAGCATGGAAATCCCGTCGCCTGCCGCTGGCGTGGTGGAAAGCATTTCCATCAAGCTGGACGACGAAGTCGGCACTGGCGATCTGATTCTCAAGCTGAAAGTCAAAGGCGCCGCTCCGGCTGCTGCCCCGGCTCCAGCTGCCGCTGCTGCTCCGAGTGCTCCGGCGCCAGCCGCTGCTCCGGCCGCCGCTGCACCTGCTGCTGCCGCTCCGGTTGCCGCTCCAGCCAAGCCTGGTGCGAAAGTTCACGCCGGCCCTGCCGTGCGTCAACTGGCTCGCGAATTCGGCGTCGAGCTGAGCGCTGTCGGCGCCAGCGGTCCGCACGGTCGCATCCTGAAAGAAGACGTGCAGACTTACGTCAAAGCCATGATGCAGAAGGCCAAGGAAGCACCGGCCGCTGCTGCTGGCGCAACCGGTGGCGCGGGCATCCCGCCGATTCCGGTCGTCGACTTCAGCCGTTTCGGCGAAATCGAAGAAGTGCCGATGACCCGCCTGATGCAGGTCGGCGCCGCCAACCTGCACCGCAGCTGGCTGAACGTGCCGCACGTGACGCAATTCGACTCGGCGGATATCACCGAGCTGGAAGCGTTCCGCAACGCACAGAAAGCTGTCGCAGAGAAGGCCGGCGTCAAGCTGACCATCCTGCCGTTGCTGCTCAAGTCCTGCGCACACCTGCTCAAGGAACTGCCGGACTTCAACAGCTCGCTGGCGCCAAGCGGCAAGGCGATCATCCGCAAGAAATACGTGAACATCGGCTTCGCCGTGGACACCCCGGATGGCCTGCTGGTACCGGTCATCAAGAACGTCGACCAGAAGAGCCTGCTGCAACTGGCCGCCGAGGCCGCTTCCCTGGCTGAAAAAGCCCGGACCAAGAAGCTCTCGTCGGACGAGATGCAAGGCGCCTGCTTCACCATTTCCAGCCTCGGCCACATTGGCGGCACCGGCTTCACGCCGATCGTCAACGCGCCGGAAGTGGCGATCCTCGGTGTTTCCAAGGCAACCATCCAGCCAGTCTGGGACGGCAAAGCCTTCCAGCCGAAGCTGATGCTGCCACTATCGCTGTCCTACGATCACCGCGTGATCAACGGCGCCGCTGCTGCACGCTTCACCAAGCGTCTGGGCGATCTGCTGGCGGACATCCGCACCATCCTGCTGTAAAGCGCTCGGCCCTCCGGCAACGGAGGGCCGACTGCGTTCCACGTTTTCGAGCGCCACACGCTCGTACCTCAACCCCGTCAGTTTGGCGGGGCTTTTTTTTGCCTGAAATAACTCGCACCCATACTTTTCCTACAACTTGCGCTGATATAAGCCACGAACCCAGTCGACTTCCTATCGATATTTTTTATCGCAAGACAACTAATCTCCCCCAACAAAGTTAACTAAATAACTTTACCACTCTCGAACACAACTTCTTGATAACTCGAATGGATTCGAACATGTTAAAACCCACTGTCGGCCCTATTATCGGCCACACAACAACTAATCACGCACGCATATTCATACGCGGAGAGCAACAGGAAAACACCAGGGTCTTTGCAGGCATTCGTTACCGAAAGTCTGGAAAAGAACAATGGATAAAAAGCATCTTTGCGACTTTAAGTGTCTTGCACGACATGTCCACCGTATTCGCAATAAATAACTTGTGCGCCGATACCGAATACGAGTATCAGACCGGGTGGTTCAGCCCGATGAGCCCGGTACATACCGTAGAAAGCGTCGCCGAACTGCCACTGCAATGGCCACGAGAGGTCTACCGTCTGCGGACCCGCTCAAGCGAAGCAACGCAAGACCGGGCCTACATTGTCGGCTCCTGCCGCTACCTGCGAATGACTGCCGGCAAGCCCTCTTCCCCCCAATCGGGCGACCGGATTTTCGCCTCTATCAACCAATTGATCGAAGGCAGCCAGCCTCCGGTCAGTGCAGCACTGATGACCGGAGACCAGATCTATGTCGATGACTTGAATATCATTGCGCCCGATCGCGAATACCAGGACATTCTGAAGAAGTATCGTGCGGCGTTTTCTCAGCCAAACATCCAGCGCTTGATGTCTGGACTATCAACCTACATGATCCTCGATGATCATGAGATTGAAGACAACTGGCCGGCCAACGCCGGAAAAAGCGACCATGAGTTATATCGCAACGCAATGGCAGCCTACGAGTTATATCAAGCCAGTCACAGCCCCGTACATCCACTGGACACTAACGGACAAGTCAAGCGCTCATCATTGGATCATTACTGGTATCAGTTCAGCGACGGCGATATCGAATGGTTTGTGACCGACAGTCGAACTCGCCGCAACTTGTCATCGACTGACCGGCGCATTCTCGATGAAGAACAGGAGCAGGCATTGTGCAAGTGGCTGATCGAAAGTCCGGCGCGGGTCAAGTTCGTGGTCACCAGCGTCATGTTCTATCCCGATCGCAAGGCTCACGGCGACGATGCCTGGAAAGCCTTCCCGGAGCAAAGGCTGCGCTTGCTGGAAGTCATTCGCACCCACCGAATCTTGAATGTCATCTTCGTCAGCGGCGATGTCCATGGCTCTCTGACCTCACGCCTCACGCATACTGAAGACTCCGATTTCGAAGTGCACACCATCGTCTCTTCGCCACTGTGCAACAGCAAATTGCTGCCATATGCCAAGGCTTCCACATTCATCCTGGATCAGCCTCTGGCCCGCGTCGCAGGCGGCGAATACCGACACGAGCTGACCAGCCAGGTCGTCAGCGAGGACAACTTCGCGCACCTGGTGGTTGGGACCGGGCGGATCCAGGTCAACTATCACGACCGCGATGGCAGACGCCTGCAATCCATCGATATTCCGTTGAGATAAAATCCAGCGGCACGACCGTTCCGGATGCCGAAAGGCTCTGGAACGGCACTTTCCCGGCGATCGCGCATTACTTTCCGCCACCCGCTGGAGAAATGCCCGCCGCAGCCGACATATTCTTATAGCACTTGGCCTTCATGTCTCTTGTCAGTCGGTGCCGCAATGATGCAACCTTGCCGCAGGCAACAGTAAAGAGGGCGAGAGCCCGGCGCGTTCAGCAAATTTCCAAGCGAGTTCCCTTCATGAAGAGCCAACCCGATGCCGCCAGCCGTATGGCGGCCGAGGTAGTGACGCAGTTGCCTGTGCCCTCGCGGCTCGGCATGCTGCGTTTCGAGCGCCTGAATGAAGCCAGTTGGGCGATGTTGTTTCTCGATCCCAACTGCGAACGCCAGTTCGGCCAGCCGGCCGTAGAACTCTGCGCCCTGGTCGGTTCGCCCTACGCCAGCCTGATGGAGCCCGAAGCGCGCTATCAACTGCACGACGCGATCCAGCAGCAACTCGGCCAAAGCCCGCATTATCTGGTGCGCTACACCCTGCACACCGCCGCCGGCGCCCTGAGCATTCTCGAACTCGGAGAAGCCTACAAACAGCACAACCGTCACTTGCTGCGCGGTTACCTGCTGGCAGTCGACGATGTATTTGACGAGGCGCCAGCACTGCCGTCCGTCGACCTGGAAACCCAGAACTCGCGCCTGCAGATAGCCCTTGAGCTCAACCAGCGCGCCCAGCAGGAACAATTGCAGCACCTGGAGCGGGTGCGCGCCCAGCAGGACCTGATCCTGTTGCTGGCCCGCCAGCGCTACAGCAGCCAGAACTCCCTGCAGGAAGCCGCCGAGTTGATCACCCGCTGCGCCTGCGATATCTACGAAATCGACTGCGCCAGCCTGTGGAACCTCGAAGGCCAGAAACTGGTGCCGATCTCGGCCTACCACCGCGCCACCCAGGAATACATCCTGCCGGACGTGATCGACGTCAGCGGTTTCCCCGATTACATGGAGGCGCTGCACGGCAGTCGCGCCATCGACGCGCACAACGCGATGCGCGACCCGCGTACCCGGGAGATGGCCGAAGCGCTGCGCCCCCGTGATGTCAACGCCATGCTCGACGCCAGCATCCGTGTCGACGGCCAGGTAGTCGGCGTGCTGTGCCTGGAACAGACCGGCGTGACACGCGCCTGGCAATCCGACGAAATCGCCTTTGCCGGCGAGCTGGCGGATCAGTTCGCCCAGGTCATCAATAATCACAATCGCCGCACCGCCACCAGCGCCCTGCACCTGTTCCAGCGTGCGGTCGAGCAAAGTGCCAACGCCTTTTTGCTGGTCAACTGCGATGGTGTGGTCGAGTACGTCAACCCGAGCTTCACCGCGATCACCCAGTACACCACCGAGGAAGTCCACGGCCAGCGCCTGTCGGAGCTGCCGGCCCTGGAAAACCTCAGCGAGCTGCTGTTCGACGCCCCCTCCGCGCTGGCCAAGAGCAACAGCTGGCAGGGCGAGTTCAAGAGCCGCCGCAAGAACCTCGAACCCTACTGGGGCCAGTTGTCGATCTCCAAGGTCTATGGCGACAACCGTGAGCTGACGCACTACATCGGCATCTACGAAGACATCACCCAGACCAAACTGGCGCAGCAGCGCATCGAGCGCCTGGCCTACACCGACAACCTGACCAACCTCGGTAACCGGCCTGCATTTATCCGCAATCTGGACGAACGCTTCGCCCGAGACAGCGATACCCCGATCAGCCTGCTGCTGGTGGACATCGACAACTTCAAGCGGATCAACGACAGCCTCGGCCACCAGACCGGCGACAAGTTGCTGATCAGTCTGGCCCGACGCCTGCGCAACAGCCTGAGCCCGAGCGGCAGTCTGGCGCGGTTCGCCAGTAACGAATTCGCGGTGTTGCTCGACAACACTGACCTTGAGGCCGGCCAGCAGATCGCCAGCCAGCTGCTGATGACCCTCGACAAGCCAATGTTCGTCGACAACCAGCTGATCAGCGTCACCGGCTCCGTGGGCCTGGCCTGCGCGCCGCTGCACGGCCGCGACCCGCAGACCCTGATGCGCAACGCCGGCCTCGCCCTGCACAAGGCCAAGGCCAACGGCAAACACCAGGTGCAGGTGTTCACCGAAGCGCTGAACGCCGAGGCCAGCTACAAACTGTTCGTCGAGAACAACCTGCGCCGCGCCCTGACCCAGAACGAGCTGGACGTGTTCTATCAGCCGAAGCTGTGCCTGCGCAGCGGTCGGTTGCTGGGCATGGAAGCGCTGCTGCGCTGGAATCACCCGGAACGCGGCATGATCCGCCCGGACCAGTTCATCAGCGTCGCCGAGGAAACCGGCCTGATCATTCCGATCGGCAAGTGGATCGCCCGCCAGGCCTGCCGCATGAGCAAAGCGCTGACCGCCGCCGGCATGGGCAATCTGCAAGTGGCGATCAACCTGTCACCCAAGCAGTTCTCCGACCCGGACCTGGTGGCCTCGATCGCCAACATCCTCAAGGAAGAAGCCCTGCCGGCCAATCTGCTGGAGCTGGAGCTGACCGAAGGCCTGCTGCTGGAAGCCACCGAAGACACCCACTTGCAGCTCGACCAGCTCAAGCGCCTGGGCCTGACCCTGGCCATGGACGACTTCGGCACCGGCTACTCGTCGCTCAGCTACCTGAAGAAATTCCCGATCGACATCATCAAGATCGATCGCAGCTTCATCCATGAAATCCCGGACAACCAGGACGACATGGAAATCACCTCCGCCGTGATCGCCATGGCCCACAACCTGAAACTCAAGGTCGTGGCCGAAGGCATCGAGACCGCCGAGCAGCTGGCATTCCTGCGCCGGCACCGCTGCGATGTCGGCCAGGGCTACCTGTTCGACCGGCCGATTCCGGGCGGCGAGCTGATCCAGGCGCTCAAGCGCTACCCGCGCGGCCCGCTCTGCCTCTAAATCCCATAATCCCCCCCTAACCCTGTGGGAGCGAGCTTGCTCGCGAAAGCGGTGAGTCAGTCACTGCAAATATTGAATGGAGCGCCGCCTTCGCGAGCAAGCTCGCTCCCACATTTGAATAGTGCGAAATCGGGCATCATTGGGCACACTGACGGTCTGACTTTTTACATCCCATCCTGACTGAGAGGAACGATCATGGTTCTGCGCTCGGAAATTCTGGTGAACAAAAACGTGCTACCGACTAAAGAACAAGCTCTGCCTGGCCGTGAAACCCCGATGGCCCTGCCTGAAAAACACTTTGTTTTCACCGAAACGCCGTTGCTGGGCCCGTTCTTTCAGGACGTCGACTTCGCGATTTTCGGTCTGGGCTGCTTCTGGGGTGCAGAACGCCGCTTCTGGCAGCGCGAAGGTGTGGTCAGCACCGTGGTCGGTTACGCCGGCGGTTACACGCCGAACCCGACCTACGAAGAAGTCTGCTCGGGCCTGACCGGCCACGCTGAAGTCGTTTTGGTGGTGTATGACAAGGCCAAGGTCAGCTACGAAGAGCTGCTGGCAATGTTCTGGGAATTGCACAACCCGACCCAGGGCATGCGTCAGGGCAACGACATCGGCACTCAGTACCGTTCGGTGATCTACGCCACCCACCCGGAGCAACTGGATGCGGCGTTGAAGAGCAAGGCTGTCTATCAGGCGGAATTGTCGAAGGCAGGTCTGGGTGAAATCAGCACCGAGATTGAACAGGCCCCGACCGTGTACTTCGCCGAGACCTATCACCAGCAGTATCTGGCGAAGAATCCGGAAGGCTACTGCGGAATTGGCGGCACTGGCGTTTGCATGCCACCGAGCCTGGCGGGTAACTGAGCCCGTCCTGATCGCTCCCGCGCTTGGCGCGGGAGCGATTGACGGTTGATCAGCTCTCGGCGATCAACCAGTCCATCTGCCATCCACCCTGGGTTTGCCCAAGTTTCTTGGACAACCACGGCAGCAGCTCACGCAATTCTTCCTCCAGCCCCCACGGCGGATTGGCAATCGCCAAGCCAGAGCCGTTCAGGCTGTTCGGCGTGTCCAGCGGATGCACCAGCAACTCGACGCGCAGCAACTTCGGCGCACCGGTGCCGGCCAGATCCTGATAGAAACGACGCAGCGCGCGCTGGTCCTTCACCGGGTACCAGATCGCGGCCACGGTCTGGCGCATGCGCGAGATCGCCTCTTTCAAGGACGCCGCGCAACGCTGCATCTCGTCGAGTTTCTCGAACGGCGGATCGATCAGCATCACCGCACGCTTCTCGGCCACCGGCAGCAACGCCCGCGCCACGTGCCAGCCCTCACCCAGATGCACCGCCACACGACGGTCGCCCTTCATGTTGTCCTTGAGCAGCACGCCGTCTTCCGGGTGCTTCTCGTTGAGCAGCACGCGATCCTGGGAACGGGTCAGACGCCGCGCCAGCTCCGGCGAACCCGGGTAATAGCGCAACTGGCCATCCGGGTTCATCTCGTGCAGCACGTTCATGTAGTCGGCGGTCAGCGCCGGCAGATCCGGCTGGTCCCACAAGCGTGCGATGCCTTCCAGGTACTCGCCGGTACGGTTGGCCTGATCGCCCTGCAGGTCATACAGACCGATGCCGGCGTGGCTGTCGAGATAGGCAAACGGCTGCTCCTTGCGCGACATCAGGGCGATGAGGCGGGTCAAGGTCAGGTGTTTGAACACATCGGCGTGATTGCCGGCATGGAAGGCGTGACGATAATTCATGGCTGCTCCTGCGAGGGCCGTGAAGTTTACCTTTTACCGGGCGGCAAGTCAGGGGTTGGGGGCTGAGTGGGCGTTCCCGGCGTTACACTGGCCGCAACCACCTGACAGGAAGTCTGAAAATCATGTACCGCCGGATCATTGCCCTCCTGTGCCTGCCGGGTTCATTACACGCCTTCGCTGGCGAAGAACACACCGAACAGGCACGCCAGAATCTGAAGAACTACGGTTTGAGCCACTGCATTCTGGCGCCATTCAAAGAACAATCTGCACTGGAAAAAGACATCGTTCTGTCCGCCGGAGCCTACTCGTTCATGGGCAAAGGCCTGCACACCGTTGTTCAGAATGAGGACACGCTGCAAGTCGTGCACGATCCTTACAAGGAAACCGAAAACTACATACTCGCTGCCTACGATCAGACATCCTCGGCCAGCCAGCACTCGAATCGGAAAGTCGTGTTTTACGCGTGCCTTGAGGTTTACAACTCCCAAGCTTTCGACAGCTTCATCAAGACCCAGGATGCTTACATCTCGGAATGATCACCCAACAGGAGAGGTAGCGTTCGAGCAATGCTTTGAGTTCGCTGTTTTGGCGAGGGAGTCTGCATCGTCTGTCAGGGCTGTGCGCGCAGGCGCTTGCCAATCACATCCAGCACATCACAACCGTCACGCAACGGAATCACACAGAGCTGGGCAAAGTCGCTGAGGATGACCGAGTCGCACTCGACCGAGCCGCGCATGCACATGTTTTCCAGGACCTGGATTACGGCGCGGATGCGGTAGTTGGCGGCGTCCATCAGGACATCGAGCGGGGCGTGGGTGTCGATGAACAGGGTGGGCATGTCGTTGCAGTTGCTGGTCAGCGCCATGAGGCGGTTGTTGGGGTGAGGGATGAATGGTTCGTAGGGTGGATCTGGATGAAGCGTGCTCATTGTTTAATCCTCTGGTAGTGAAAGAGGCGCACACCGTTTCCCTCCTACAGGATTGGGTGGCAGCCATGCGCGGGGTAGGAGGACTGAGACCAGAGCACTCAGCCACGCCGAAGCGTGCCCGCGCATAACCGCCGCAAAAGATCTTACGGTCGAGCGAAGACTGCCGCAAATCGGGCAACGACGCTTATGCACTGCTCTGAAATCAGGGCTCCTACGCCCTGTCTCCACACTTGCGGAGACAACCAAAGACTATCCCCGCACCACCGCGCCCACCAGTTCACGCAAACCGCCGCAACTCGCAGGAAACGTCCGAAGCCTTTGCCCGGAAATTTCACTCTGACTCGTCCCGCAAGTAGTCCAGCAATGCCGAAGCCGACGATTCGTCCGACGCCGTAACCGCAAAACACCTGACAACCTTGCAGCGCAAGACATCGGCAGGGAATGCTTCGAACAACGCCGGCTGCTCCTCGCTCAACCACTGCAAGGCGTTGTTGATCCGGGCTTCATCGCCGAATTGCGCCAGCAGCTTTTCCGGCACCGACCACCAAGGAAACTCCCGACCCGAGACCTGCGCCCTGCCCTCGATCTCCACGGTCTGACCGTTGACCAATCCTCGCGTAAGGACCGGCAGCAATTGCCCGGCATCCATCTCGGACGACTCAAGGATCGGCAACAAAAACCGCCCATCCCAGAACCGGAAGAACACCGCTTTCCCGTCCGGCATCAACACCTGAGTCAAACTGCGAAAGTGCTCGACCACCGCATTAAGCCCGGCCGAAGAAATCGCCAGCCAGCCCCAGTCCCGAGACTCCGTGGTCGCCACCCAATCCAGAAACTCACTGCCCGCGTCGACGATTCCCACGTAGGGCATCACCGCATCCCATTCGGCATAGATCGTTTCCGCCCAGACCGGTTTCGGCGTCTGCGCATTCGACGGCCAGGCTTTCAACGGTTCCACCGCACTCGCGCTACTGAAAATCGCGAACAGCTGCTCCGACGGTTTCAGCGGCTCTCCCTTCAACCATTGATCAGGCCGCACAGACACCCTCCTTGCAGCGCTCGCATTCTTCGCAGAACGGCGCATCTCGTTTAAGACTCATGATTTGCGCAGCAGTCAAAATCGCTGCCGGTGCCGCCGCCAGTTTCTCCGGCAACCCCGGCACGGTCGGCGCGGCGCTCATCGCCGTCATCGGCGCACCACCCACCACAATCGGCACGCTGCTGAAGATCCCGCCGGGGCCGATGTTGATCCACTGCCCGCCCGCCTGAATCGTCGCGCTCGCCCCGCCGTCGATCACCACTTGCTGGCCGGCGCTGACGTGGAATTGGGCGCTGGCGTTGATCGCCTGATTGCTCACGCGGATGTGCCGGTCGCCGGTCACCGTGAGGTGGTCGTCCTGCTTCACCTCGGTCTGGCGCTGACCGTGAGTGATGCGTTGCTCATCGGCTTTCAGTTCATGCTTGGCGAGACCGGTCACCACGACGCTGCGCTGGTTATCCACCTGCACCTGCTGATCATTCAGCACATGCTGCGTCCAGTTTCGTTGGGCGCGCAGGTAGATTTCCTCGGCGCCTTTGCGATCCTCGATGCGCAATTCGTTGTAACCGCCGCCGCCCGGACTACTCTGGCTGCGGAAAATACTGCGGGTCTTGTCGGCCGGCAGATCCAGCGGCACCGGCGTGGCGGCGTTAGGCAGGCAACCCATGACCAGCGGTTTGTCGGCGTCGGAATCGATGAACCCCACCAGCACTTCCATACCGACCCGCGGAATCAGCACGCTGCCATAACGGTCATGGGCCCAGCCGCTGGCGACCCGCAGCCAGCAGCTGGAGTGCTCGTTGAGTTCGCCGTCACGATCCCAAGCCAGTTGCACCTTGACCCGGCCGTACTCGTCGCAATGGATTTCACTGTCTTTCGGGCCGGTGACCACGGCCGGTTGATAACCGAGCATCCGAGGCTTTTCCGGGCCCATCGGCGGACGGAAGAATACGTCCCACGGCGTCGCAAGAAAGGTATTACGGTAACCCTGGAATTCGTCGCCATCGCTGGTGACCGATTCCTCCAGCACTTGCGGCTGCCGGCCATGGTGTTCGACAGAGGTCAGCAACCAGAGGTCATTCAAATCCTGGCGCGGATGCTCGGTCAGTTGCAGGAAATGTCCGCTGACCAAGGTGGATTGATCGCTGCGACCCTCGGCCTGACGGTAATCGGCGACATGGCGCTCAAGGGTGCGCCGGGCCAGTTGCTTGCCGGTTTCGCGTTCGGTGAACTGGCCGGGAAAGTGGTAATCCTCCAGCACCGGGCGCTGTTCGCTTTCCACCCGGCTCTGCAACGGCAGGCGTGGCTTGGTGAAGTCGTAATCACGGCGGGTGACCACGCTGGTTCGGGTTTCCACGCGGACGGTGAAGCGCTTGATCGCCGGTGCCGCCGCAGCCATGCCGCTGCCCGGCAGGTACAGCGTCGGTTCGGCCAGACGCGGGAACACCGTTTGATCGTCGCCGAACACCAACAGATGCCCGTCCGGACTGTGCTGAAAGTGGAAATGAATACCGACCTCGGCACACAAGCGCTGGATGAACGCCAGATCGCTCTCCGCGTACTGCACGCAATATTCACGGGGCGGGTAATCGCTGCCGAGGCGAAATTCGAAGGCATCGCGTAGGATCGCGTGATCCTTGAGGATCTGCGTCACGATCTGCGGCACGCTTTGGTGCTGGAAAATCCGCTGATTGATCCGGTGGCCGAGATAGGCCAAGCGTGGAACAAGACTGACGTGATAACGGGTCAGACGCTTGCCGGAATCCCCCTGTCCGACCCGATAGATCTGACCGTGAACACCGGAACCGTCTTCATCAAAACCCAGAAACGCCTGACAGTGCAGCAGGCTTTCGAGGTCCAGATCCGGTCGCTCGCTGACCAGTTCCAGGTCAAATCGAAAGGGTTGGCTGATGGCTTCCTTGCCCGTGAACTCAAGGACTTTGAGGTCAAATTGGGCGCCTTCGACGGTCAACGTGAAACGCGGTTGATTGGCAGGCGCGAACATCCGATGTCTCTCTGCAGTATGAAGGCGGGCGATTCTGCATGAGGGGCAAGGGGTGCAGGTTGGGTGACCGGAAAATCAGATTTTCCCTACTTGAAACTTCGATCTCCCCTTCAACAATCGGCGCCTTCAACTACAGACATTTCCTTCAACAACATCACCAATCCCTGTGGGAGCGAGCCTGCTCGCGATAGCGATTGAACATTCAAAATTGATGGTGACTGACTCGACGCTATCGCGAGCAGGCTCGCTCCCACAGGTGGCTCGGGTGAACCCGATAAATCTCAGGCAATAAAAAACGGCCCGTTTCCTGGCAGGAAACGGGCCGTTCTTTTGTGAGCCTCAGCTCATTCCCATCACTTGTTCAGATGGAAATCCTTCTCGGCCGCTTCGAAGCGCTGAACCATGCCGGTGCTTGGCTGGCCCATCAGGCTGACGAAGTAGATGGCCAGGCTGGCGAAGATGAAGCCCGGGATGATTTCGTACAGGCCCAGCACTTCAAAGTGCTTCCACACGATCACGGTGATCGCGCCGACCAGGATGCCGGCCAGTGCGCCGTCGCGGGTCATTTTCTTCCAGATCACCGAGATCAGCACGACCGGACCGAAGGCAGCGCCGAAACCGGCCCAGGCGTAGGACACCAGGCCCAGCACGCGGTTGTCCGGGTTGGCGGCCATCGCGATGGCGATCAGTGCAACCAGCAGCACCATGGCGCGGCCGACCCATACCAGCTCGACTTGCGAGGCGGATTTACGCAGGAAGGTCTTGTAGAAGTCTTCGGTCAGGGCGCTCGAGCACACCAGCAACTGGCAGCTCAGGGTACTCATCACGGCAGCCAGGATGGCCGACAGCAGGACACCGGCAATCCACGGGTTGAAGAGGATTTTCGCCAGCTCGATGAACACACGTTCGTGGTTCTCGCTCACTGGCAGTGCCACGTCCGGGTTGGCCGAGAAGTAAGCGATACCGAAGAAGCCCACGGCTACGGTGCCGCCCAGGCACAGGATCATCCAGGTCATGGAGATGCGACGGGCGTTGGCGATGGATTTCACCGAGTCAGCGGCCATGAAACGCGCCAGGATGTGCGGCTGGCCGAAGTAACCCAGGCCCCAGCCCATCAGCGAGATGATACCGATGAAAGTGGTGCCCTTGAGCATGTCGAAGTTGCTCGGGTCATTGGCTTCGATGGCGAGGAACGTGGTGTCCACGCCACCGGTAGCCAGCAGAACGATAATCGGCGTCAGGATCAGGGCGAAGATCATCAGGGTGGCTTGAACGGTATCGGTCCAGCTCACCGCGAGGAAACCGCCGACGAAGGTGTAGGCAATCGTCGCCGCAGCACCGGCCCACAGCGCGGTCTCGTAGGACATGCCGAAGGTGCTTTCGAACAGGCGGGCACCGGCCACGATGCCGGAAGCGCAGTAGATGGTGAAGAACACCAGAATCACTACTGCCGAAATGATCCGCAGCAGGCCGCTTTTATCTTCAAAACGGCTGGCGAAGTAGTCCGGCAGAGTCAGGGCATCGCCGTTGTGCTCGGTTTGAACACGCAGACGACCGGCGACGAACAGCCAGTTCAGGTAGGCACCGACGATCAGGCCGATGGCGATCCAGCTTTCGGACAGGCCGGACATGTAGATGGCGCCCGGCAGGCCCATCAGCAACCAGCCGCTCATGTCGGAAGCGCCGGCGGACAATGCGGTCACCACGCTGCCCAGGCTGCGGCCGCCCAGAATGTAGTCGGAAAGGTTGTTGGTGGAGCGATAGGCCATGAAGCCGATCAGCACCATTGCTGCGATGTAGATCACGAACGTGATCAGGGTTGGATTGCTTGCGCTCATTACGTACGTGCCCTGGCTTTGTTTTTATGTAGCGGCGGCGGTTGCACCGTTTGCAGACTGACGTCTGACAGACGATTCGCACGGCCGCGCATTTATGACCAATGTTTCCCCAGGAAAGCCATTGGCCGGTAAACCGGGTTGTCCCGGTTGCACCTTGGGCGCGAATCCTATGCAACAAAGCAAAACAGGTGCAACCAGTTTCTTGAGAATTAGTTGCACCTACGTCGTTTTTTCGGCCGCCAACCGCCGTTTTTGCACCGTTGCGGCACAGTCACACCCCGGCATGTGCCTTGAAAGCACCTATCTAGAGCGATCATCGCGAAGCTGAAATTTATTCCTGACAAGTTGCCGAATATTCCGACAAAAAAAGGGTTGCACCCGGTTGCACCTCTTTCGGCTCGCGGCTAATCTTGCCGCCAGCTGTTGTCGCGCAACTGCGGCACCTATGAGGATAAAAATATGGCTACCACCACCCTTGGGGTCAAACTTGACGACCCGACCCGCGAGCGCCTGAAGGCCGCCGCAACCTCGATTGATCGCACGCCGCACTGGCTGATCAAGCAGGCAATTTTCAATTACCTGGAAAAACTCGAGGGTGGTGCAACCCTGACCGAGCTGAACGGTTTGACCGCCAAGGACGCCGACGACGCGGGTGAAGTCCACACCGATCACGCTCACCAATGCTTCCTCGAATTCGCCGAAAGCATCCTGCCGCAATCGGTGCTGCGCGCCTCGATCACCGCCGCTTACCGTCGCCCTGAGCCGGAAGTGGTGCCGATGCTGATCGAGCAGGCTCGCCTGCCGGCGCCGATGGCCGAAGCCACCAACAAACTCGCAGCAAACATCGCGGAAAAACTGCGTAACCAGAAGAGTGCCGGCGGTCGTGCAGGCATTGTTCAGGGCCTGCTGCAGGAATTTTCCCTGTCGTCCCAGGAAGGCGTGGCGCTGATGTGCCTGGCCGAAGCGCTGCTGCGTATCCCGGACAAGGGCACTCGCGATGCGCTGATCCGCGACAAGATCAGCACCGGCAACTGGCAGCCGCACCTGGGCAACAGCCCGTCGCTGTTCGTCAACGCGGCGACCTGGGGTCTGCTGCTGACCGGCAAACTGGTTTCCACTCACAACGAAGCCGGCCTGACTTCGTCCCTGAGCCGCATCATCGGCAAGAGCGGCGAGCCGATGATCCGCAAGGGCGTCGACATGGCCATGCGCCTGATGGGCGAGCAGTTCGTGACCGGCGAAACCATCGCCGAAGCCCTGGCCAACGCGAGCAAGTTCGAAGCCAAGGGCTTCCGTTATTCCTACGACATGCTCGGTGAAGCGGCGCTGACCGAACACGACGCCCAGAAGTACCTGGCCTCGTACGAACAAGCCATTCACTCGATCGGCAAAGCGTCCCACGGCCGTGGGATTTATGAAGGCCCGGGCATCTCGATCAAACTGTCGGCCCTGCACCCGCGTTACAGCCGCGCCCAGTACGAGCGCGTGATGGATGAGCTGTATCCGCGCCTGCTGTCGCTGACCCTGCTGGCCAAGCAATACGACATCGGCCTGAACATCGACGCCGAAGAAGCCGACCGCCTGGAGCTGTCGCTGGATCTGCTCGAGCGCCTGTGCTTCGAGCCGCAACTGACTGGCTGGAACGGCATCGGTTTCGTGATCCAGGCCTACCAGAAGCGTTGCCCATATGTGATCGACTACGTGATCGACCTGGCTCGCCGCAGCCGTCATCGCCTGATGATCCGTCTGGTGAAAGGCGCGTACTGGGACAGCGAAATCAAGCGCGCCCAGGTCGAAGGCCTGGAAGGCTATCCGGTCTACACCCGCAAGGTGTACACCGACGTTTCCTACATCGCCTGCGCGCGCAAACTGCTGTCGGTACCGGAAGTCATCTACCCGCAGTTCGCTACGCACAACGCCCACACCCTGTCGGCGATTTATCACATTGCCGGTCAGAACTATTACCCGGGCCAGTACGAATTCCAGTGCCTGCACGGCATGGGCGAACCATTGTACGAGCAGGTTGTAGGCAAGGTTTCCGAAGGCAAGCTGAACCGTCCGTGCCGTGTGTACGCTCCGGTCGGCACCCACGAAACCCTGCTGGCGTACCTCGTGCGTCGCCTGCTGGAAAACGGCGCCAACACCTCGTTCGTCAACCGCATCGCCGACCAGTCGATTTCGATTCAGGAACTGGTGGCCGATCCCGTTGCGCAGATCGAGCAGATGGCAACCGTAGAAGGCGGTTTCGGCCTGCCGCACCCGCGCATTCCGCTGCCGCGTGACCTGTACGGTTCCGAGCGCGCCAACTCCAGCGGCATCGACATGGCCAACGAACATCGTCTGGCTTCGCTGTCCTGTGCCCTGCTGGCCACCGCGCACAACAACTGGAAAGCCGCGCCGATGCTCGGTTGCGCCTCCAGCAACGAAGCGCCGGCCCCGGTGCTGAACCCGTCCGATCTGCGTGACGTAGTCGGCCACGTGCAGGAAGCCACCGTTGAAGACGTCGACAACGCCATTCAATGCGCCCTGAACGCCGCACCGATCTGGCAGGCCACCCCGCCGGCCGAACGTGCTGCGATTCTGGAGCGCGCCGCTGACCTGATGGAAGGCGAGATCCAGCCGCTGATGGGCCTGCTGGCCCGCGAAGCCGGCAAGACCTTCGCCAACGCCATCGCCGAAGTCCGTGAAGCCGTCGATTTCCTGCGTTATTACGCGGTGCAGGCTCGCAACGATTTCAGCAACGACGCCCACCGCCCGTTGGGCCCGGTGGTCTGCATCAGCCCGTGGAACTTCCCGCTGGCCATCTTCAGCGGTCAGGTTGCCGCCGCACTGGCCGCCGGTAACCCGGTGCTGGCCAAACCGGCCGAACAGACTCCACTGGTCGCCGCACAAGCCGTGCGCCTGCTGCTTGAAGCCGGGATCCCGGAAGGCGTGCTGCAACTGTTGCCGGGTCGCGGCGAAACCGTCGGTGCCGGTCTGGTGGGTGACGAGCGCGTCAAAGGCGTGATGTTCACCGGTTCCACCGAAGTTGCGCGTCTGCTGCAGCGCAACATTGCCGGTCGCCTCGACAACCAGGGTCGTCCGATTCCGCTGATCGCCGAAACCGGCGGCCAGAACGCGATGATCGTCGACTCTTCGGCACTGACCGAACAAGTGGTGATCGACGTTGTGTCGTCGGCCTTCGACAGCGCCGGTCAGCGCTGCTCGGCCCTGCGCGTCCTGTGCCTGCAGGAAGATTCCGCTGATCGCGTCATCGAAATGCTTAAAGGTGCGATGGCTGAAAGCCGTCTCGGCAACCCGGAGCGTCTGTCCGTGGACATCGGCCCGGTGATCGACGCCGAAGCCAAGGCCGGCATCGAGAAACACATCCAGGGCATGCGCGACAAAGGTCGCAACGTGTACCAGGTGGCGATCGCCGATGCCGAGGAAGTCAAACGCGGCACCTTCGTCATGCCGACCCTGATCGAACTGGAAAGCTTCGACGAGCTGCAACGCGAGATCTTCGGCCCGGTGCTGCACGTGGTGCGCTACAAGCGTAAAGAGATCGACCAGTTGATCGCCCAGATCAACGCCTCCGGTTACGGCCTGACCCTCGGCGTGCACACCCGCATCGACGAGACCATCGCCAAGGTGATCGACAACGTCAACGCTGGTAACGTCTACGTCAACCGCAACATCGTGGGTGCCGTGGTCGGTGTCCAGCCGTTTGGTGGCGAAGGCCTGTCGGGTACCGGTCCGAAGGCCGGTGGCCCGCTGTACCTGTACCGTCTGCTGTCGACGCGTCCTGCCGACGCCATCGAACAATCCTTCGCTCGCGGCGATGCGGCCGTGGCACCGGACGTTCGTCTGCGTGATGCCCTGAGCAAACCGCTGGTTGCCCTGAAAGCCTGGGCCGACAGCAACAAGTTCGCCGACCTGAGCACACTGTGTGTGCAGTACGCAGCCCAGTCGCAAAGCGGTATCACCCGCGTGCTGGCCGGCCCGACCGGCGAGAAAAACAGCTACGCGATCCTGCCGCGCGAGCACGTGCTGTGCCTGGCGGACATCGAAGGTGACCTGTTGACCCAACTCGCGGCAGTACTGGCAGTGGGCGGTTCGGCGGTCTGGCCGGAATCCGACACCAGCAAGGCATTGTTCGCACGCCTGCCGAAGGAGATTCAGGCGCGGATCAAACTGGTTTCCGACTGGAACAAGGACGACGTGGTGTTCGATGCAGTTCTGCATCACGGCCATTCCGACCAATTGCGTGCGGTCTGCCAGCAGATCGCCAAACGTGCCGGCGCCATCGTCGGGGTTCAGGGCCTGTCCCAGGGCGAGACCAACATTGCGCTGGAGCGCCTGGTGATCGAGCGCGCCTTGAGCGTCAACACCGCAGCAGCGGGCGGTAACGCCAGCCTGATGACCATCGGATAAAAGCAGCTGCAAGCTTCGAGCGACAAGCTGCAAGTAAAAGCAAACTGCTCCTACTTGCGGCTTGAAGCTTGTAGCTTGTGCCGCCCCATCACCCTCATCTATCTTCCTTCCCCCTTTTTATAAGCCTCCCTACACTGCGGCATACTTTTTTTAAGGTAGGCCGCCATGTCCGAGACGCTGCTCAGTTCCCGCAATCTGGCTTTCGAGCTGTACGAAGTCCTCGATGCCGAGGGTCTGACCCGGCGCGAGCGGTTTGCCGAACACAACCGCGAAACCTTCGATGCCGCCATCGGCACGGCGCGCAACATCGCCGAGAAGTACTTCGCACCGCACAACCGCAAGGGCGACGAGAACGAACCGCGCTACGAGAACGGTCAGGCGATTCTGATTCCCGAAGTGAAACCGGCGGTGGATGCCTTCCTCGAAGCCGGATTCCTCAACGCGGCGCGCAGTTTCGACGCTGACGGCATGCAACTTCCTACACTGTTGTCCCAGGCCTGCTTCGCCCACTTCCAGTCGGCCAACGCGGCGTCGACCTCGTATCCGTTCCTGACCATGGGCGCCGCCAACCTGATCGAAAGCTTCGGCACCGAAGAGCAGAAGCAGCGCTTCCTGCAACCGATGATCGACGGCCGCTTCTTCGGCACCATGGCCCTGACCGAACCCCATGCCGGTTCGTCGCTGTCGGATATTCGTACCCGCGCCGAACCGGCGTCCGACGGCACTTATCGCCTCAAGGGCAACAAGATCTTCATCTCCGGCGGCGATCACCCGCTCTCGGAAAACATCGTGCACATGGTGTTGGCCAAGCTGCCGGACGCACCGGCCGGGGTGAAGGGGATTTCGCTGTTCATCGTGCCGAAGTTTCTGGTCAACGATGACGGCAGCCTCGGCAAGCGCAACGACGTGCTGCTGGCCGGGCTGTTCCACAAGATGGGCTGGCGCGGAACGACGTCCACGGCGCTGAACTTCGGCGATAACGGTGATTGTGTCGGCTATCTGGTGGGCAAGCCGCATCACGGCTTGAGCTACATGTTCCAGATGATGAACGAGGCGCGGATCGGCGTCGGCATGGGCGCGGTGATGCTCGGTTATGCCGGTTATCTGTACTCGCTGGAATACGCTCGCGAACGTCCACAGGGCCGGGTGCCGGACAGTAAGGACCCGACGACGGCGCCTGTGGCGATCATTCAGCACGCGGATGTCAGACGCATGCTGCTGACGCAAAAGTCCTACGTCGAAGGTGCGTTCGATCTCGGGTTATACGCGGCGCGACTGTTCGATGACACCACCACGCTGGAAACCGAAGCCGAGCGTAAACAGGCCCATGAACTCTTGGACTTGCTGACACCAATCGTCAAATCCTGGCCATCGGAGTTCTGCCTCAAGGCCAACGAACTGGCGATCCAGATTCTCGGCGGCCACGGTTACACCCGCGAATACCCGGTGGAACAGTACTACCGCGACAACCGCCTGAACCCGATCCACGAAGGCACCCACGGCATTCAGTCGCTGGACCTGCTGGGACGCAAACTGGCGCAGAACGGTGGCGCCGGGCTCAAGCAACTGATCCGCCTGATTGCCGACACTGCCGAACGCGCGGTGGCGTACGAATCGTTGACCGCACTGCGTGAGCCCCTGGAGAAACTGGTCGCTCGCCTACAGAGCGTGACCATCGGTCTGTTGACCGATCTGGCTCAGGGCAAGGTCAACAGCAGTCTGGCGAATTCGGCGCTGTACCTGAAAGTGTTCGGGCACACGGTGATTGGCTGGCGCTGGCTGGAGCAGGCAATTCGGGCGGAGGAAGGGTTGGCCAAGGGGAATGCGGCGGATGCCGACTTCTATAAGGGCAAGTTGCAGGCGGCGCGGTATTTTCTGACGTGGGAAGTGCCGGGTTGCCAACATGAGCTGGCGTTGCTGGAGGCTCGGGATGATACGTGCCTTGCAATGCAGGACACGTGGTTCTGATCCCACAGCGATCGTTCCCACGCAGAGCGCGGGAACGATCGTCGACTCAACTCAACTTGAACCCACCCATCTGCCGCGCCAGATCATCCGCCAGCCGCTGCAACATCTGACAATCCTCACGACAGGCGCGAACCTCCCCCGCCGTCGCCCGGGCCAGATCGGAAATCCCCTGCACGTTGCGGTTGATCTCTTCGGTCACCGCCGACTGCTCTTCCGTCGCCGTCGCCACCTGATGGTTCATGTCGCTGATGCGCTCGACCTGCCCGGTAATCGCAGTCAAAGACGCCCCGGTACGCTGGCTCGATTCAACGCCTGTCCCCGTCGCAGCCTGCCCGGTACGCATTGAAGACACGGCATTCTCCGCCCCCTGCTTGAGGCTGCCGATCATCTGCTGAATCTCATCGGTAGACGCCTGAGTACGACGCGCCAAGGTGCGCACTTCATCCGCCACCACCGCAAAACCACGCCCCATGTCCCCGGCTCGCGCCGCTTCAATCGCCGCATTCAATGCCAACAGATTGGTCTGTTCGGACACACCGCGAATCACCGCCAATACTTGATCGATCGATGCCACCTGATGCGCGAGCTCACCCACCGCCCCCGCCGCGACGCCAATTTCATCGGACATGCTTTCTATATGGCGAATCGAGCCGCCGACCACTTCCCGCGCCTGCATCGCTTCATCACGGGCAGTTTGCGAGGCGAGCGCGGCATTGCCGGCGTTCTGGGCGATTTCCTGCACGGTCAGGCCCATCTCGTGGACGGCGGTGGCGACCATGTCGGTCATTTCCTGCTGGCGGCCGGAGCGCTCGGCGGTGTTATCCACGACCCTGGCCACCTGGCCGACGGCGACACGCAGACGCTCGCTGGTGGTCAGCACTTCGCCGATCATCCCGCGCTGGCTGTCGAGGAAACGGTTGAAACCGCGAGCCAGGTCGCCCAGTTCATCGGCGCGGCTGGAATCTAACCGATGGGTCAAATCTCCACCACCGCTACCGATTGCTACCAGCGCAGCTGTTACCTGACGAATCGGTCGTACCAACCCCTGGGCCAGCCAGATCACCAGCGCCAAGCAAACCAGCGCCACCGCCAGACCGATACCGCTGCTCATCCACATCGCCCGTCGGGCTTCGGCGTAGATCTGCGACTGCGGCACTTCGGCCACCAGGGTCCAGCCGAGGTCACGCAAAGGCAGGCTGAAGGCGAGGAAGTCTTCACCGTCGCGCTGGAAGCTGCTGTTGGTCGCCACTTTGTGGCCCATGACCGCTTGCGCCGCGTTGGCGCCGATCTGCTCCGTGAGGGTGCGCTTGCCGCTGAACTGCGCTTCGGGATGGACCTGGATCAGTCCGTCGGAACGCACGAGATAGACCTTGCCGCGCTCGCCAAAGCTGAAGTTGTGGATCAGCTCCGACAGCTCCTTCATGCTCAATCCGAGCCCCGCGACACCGACCACCTTGCCGGCCTGTTCGACCTTCAAATCGATGAACAGCGCCAGCTCTCCAGTGGCCCCGTCGTTATCGATATTCAGAGTGCGTGGCTGATTGCTGTCGAGGAAAGAGTAGAACCAGGCATCGGCCGGTTTGGATCGACTGAGAGTGCGATCCAGGCCTTTTTCGGTGATGTAGTGATTGGATTCGGTGCCGATGATCAGCGCGGTAAACGCCTTGTGTTCGGCGCGGATGCCTTCCAGATACTGCGCGAAGCCTGCTGTTTTGGCGGAGTCTTCACCAGTGGCCAGCCAGTCGCGGACCATGGTGTTGCTGGCGATGTCCTTGGCGGCGGTGAGGGGTTGAACGAGGATTCGCTCGATGTCGTTGCGCGTCGCTTCGATGCTCGACGGCAACGCCTGTTCGACCAGATAGCTCTGGGCGAGGCGGTTGACCACCAGGGTATAAATGCCAACCACAATCAGGATGCTGACCAGCAGAGCGGTGCCCATGCCTAGGATCAGCTGCCATTGAATACTGCGACGCCAGAACTGCATGGAGCACCCCCAAAGAATAAGAGGCTGAAACACTGCAACAGCCGTGCCGATTGTATACAGCGCAATCGACAATCTTACTCTTTGGTTGTGCGCAACCCCATCAACCCTGATTGATGGTCTTGGCGATGGTCTCGACCGTGGCGCTGACTTGCTCTTGGTAACGCTCGAGTTCTTCCTGATGCTGCTTCTTCATTTCAATCTGCTGCGAGCACAGATTCATCGCCGCCAGCACCAGCAGGCGATCACCGATCAGGGTCGGATATTTGCGCTTGGTGTCGGCCAGCGCAGCCTTGAGCATCAATGCAGCGTCCAGCAGGGTCTGTTCTTCCCCGGCCGGTGCCTTGATCGAATAGTCCTCCCCCATGATGGAGATGACTTTTACCCCTGCTGTGCCGTGGTTCATGCGCTGACAGGACCTGCGTTGACGCGATCAACCAGGGCCTGGATGCGTGCGGCGGTGGCGCCGTGCTTTTCTTCCTGTTCCATCAGGCTCAGTTGCAGGCTTTCGTTTTCATCCTTGGCCTGGGCCAGTTCCGTGGACAGGGTCTGGTTGGTTTCCGACAGGGTCTGGTTCTGTTGCACCAGGTCGCTGACGAGCTGTTCCAATTGGCTGAGGGATGCTTCCAACATTTTGATATTCCAGGGCTTTTTCAAAGGGCGCGTACGATAAAGAAAAGTCGTCTTGGATGCCAGGATTAAACCGGCGCAAGGCCTTGATTTTCCTGGCAGTCGACCATTCCTGCGAGTGTTAGAGACTGTGATCTGCCGATCTGGTTCCTGCACTTCGTCGCCCGACCCCTTATGCGACAAATGCGCGCACCGCCTCAAGACTTTAGTCGTATGACCGATAAGTCATCCAACAGCAGTCTCAGCCCGCATGGATGCGGCCCTTCCCTGGTAATCGCACCATGTCCCTTCGCAATATGAATATCGCCCCCCGGGCGTTCACCGGTTTCGCCCTGATCGGCGGCCTGATGCTGATTCTCGGCGTGTTCGCCCTGAACCAGATGAGCAAGATCCGCGGCGCCGCCGAAAACATCACCACCACCAGCGTGCCGAGCATCAAGAACCTCGACGAGTTCACCCAGCTGACCTTGCGCCTGCGGGTGCTGTCGTACCGCTTGCTGGTGAACCGCGAGCCGGATATCCAGCAGAAAACCGTCGAGCTGCTGGAAATGCGCAACCAGCAGATCCGCAAGGCCCAGACCGAGTACGAGCCGTTAATCGGCAGCCCGCAGGAACGTGCGGCCTATGACCAATACGTGCAGTTGCTGGGCCAGTACCGCCAGATCGAAGACCGGATGAAAACCCTGTCGCGCAACAATCAGGTGGATGAGCTGCGTAACCTGCTGAACACCGAATTGCTGAACAATTCCGAAGCAATGAACACCGTGCTCAACCGGCTGATGCAGATAAACGGCGAGCAGATCAGCCAGACCAACCAGCAAGCCGCCGAGCAGTTTTCTTCGGCCTTCAGTCTGGTGGTGACACTGCTGGTGATCGCCACTGGCCTGACCTTCCTGTTCGCCTGGTTGCTGACCCTTAGCATCACCAAGCCGATCTCCAAAGCACTGGACGCGGCGGAAACCATCGCCGAAGGCAACCTGACCCAGCCGATCCACGTTGACGGCACCGACGAAGCCGGGCGCCTGCTGGCGGCCATGGCCAAGATGCAATCGAAGCTGCGCGACACCCTGCAGCGGATTTCCGGCTCGGCCACGCAACTGGCGTCCGCCGCCGAAGAGCTAAACAGCGTCACCGACGAAAGCGCCCGTGGCCTGACCCAGCAGAACAACGAAATCGAGCAGGCCGCCACCGCGGTCAACGAGATGACCAGCGCGGTGGAAGAAGTTGCACGCAACGCCGTCAGCACCTCGGAAGCCTCGAAGAACGCCACCACTTCCGCCGGCGACGGTCGTGATCTGGTGCAGGAAACCGTCAGCGCCATCGAACGCATGAGCGCCGACGTGCAGAGCACCGCGACCCTGATCGGTGATCTGGCCAACGAATCCCGCGACATCGGCAAAGTGCTGGACGTGATCCGTGGCCTGGCTGACCAGACCAACCTGCTGGCACTCAACGCCGCCATCGAAGCGGCCCGTGCCGGTGAAGCCGGTCGTGGTTTTGCCGTGGTCGCGGACGAAGTTCGCGCCCTGGCGCACCGCACCCAGCAGTCGACCAGCGAAATCGAGCGCATGATCGGCAGCATCCAGAGCGGCACCGAGCACGCCGTGGATTCGATGCGCAACAGCACCGAGCGCGCCGAGTCGACCCTGAACATCGCCCGTGGCGCCGGCCTGTCGCTGGACACCATCAACACCGCCATCGTCGAGATCAACGAGCGCAACCTGGTAATCGCCAGCGCCGCCGAAGAGCAGGCGCAAGTCGCGCGGGAAGTGGATCGCAACCTGGTGAACATCCGCGATCTGTCGGTGCAATCGGCGACCGGCGCGAATCAGACCAGTGCGGCGAGCAACGAGCTGTCGCGCCTGGCGCTGGATCTGAACAATATGGTTGGGCGGTTCAGCCTCTAACCCTGCGCAAGACTGATCGTTCCCACGCTCGTGGGGACGATCTTTCACCCCGCTGAAAAACCTTTTTGACAGCATCACATTTCAACAGGTTAGAATCGCTGGCACGCAGACTGCATGGTCAGTTTGTGCCCGTCTTTCCGCTTCTGGAGTACTGCCTTTGAATGCGACGACCATCAACAGCCTGTTCTTGATCGGCGCGTTGCTGGTAGGTGCGAGCATTCTTGTCAGCTCCCTTTCGTCACGTCTCGGCATCCCGATTCTGGTGATCATCCTCGCGGTCGGCATGACTGCCGGGGTCGATGGCGGCGGCATCATTTTCGATAACTACCCGACGGCCTATCTGGTCGGCAACCTCGCGCTGGCGGTGATCCTCCTCGACGGCGGCTTGCGCACCCGGGTATCCAGTTTCCGCGTGGCCTTGTGGCCGGCGCTGTCGCTAGCCACGGTCGGCGTGCTGATAACCACCGGCCTCACCGGCATGGCCGCGGCTTGGCTGTTCGACCTGAATCTGATTCAGGGTCTGCTGATCGGCGCCATCGTCGGCTCCACGGACGCCGCAGCGGTGTTCTCGCTGCTCGGCGGCAAGGGCCTGAACGAACGGGTGACCGCCAGCCTGGAAATCGAATCCGGCAGCAACGACCCGATGGCGGTGTTCCTCACCGTGACCCTGATCGACATGCTCGCCAGCGGCCAGACCGGCCTGCACTGGAGCCTGCTGACCCACCTGATCCGCGAGTTCGGCATCGGTGGCGTGATCGGTCTCGGTGGCGGCTGGCTGATGCTGCAACTGGTCAACCGGATCAACCTCGCCACCGGCCTTTACCCGATCTTGGTGATCGCCGGTGGTCTGGTGGTGTTTGCCCTGACCAACGCCCTGCACGGCAGCGGCTTCCTTGCCGTTTACCTGTGCGGTCTGGTGATCGGCAACCGTCCGGTGCGCAGCCGCCACGGCATCCTGCACATGCTCGACGGCATGGCGTGGCTGGCGCAGATCGGCATGTTCCTGGTGCTGGGGCTGCTGGTCACCCCGCATGACTTGCTGCCGATTGCCTTGCCGGCTCTGGGTCTGGCGCTGTGGATGATTCTGTTCGCGCGGCCTTTGTCGGTGGTGGTCGGACTGCTGCCGTTCAAGGCCTTCCATGGTCGCGAAAAGGCCTTCATTTCCTGGGTCGGCCTGCGTGGCGCGGTACCGATCATTCTGGCGGTGTTCCCGCTGATGGCCGGGCTGCCGAATGCGCAGCTGTACTTCAACCTCGCGTTCTTCATCGTGCTGGTGTCCTTGCTGGTGCAGGGCACGAGCCTGCCGTGGGTGGCCAGACTGCTCAAGGTGACGGTGCCGCCGGAACCTGCGCCGATCTCACGCTCGGCCCTGGAAGTGCACATCACCAGCGAGTGGGAGCTGTTCGTGTACAAGCTCGGCGCAGAGAAATGGTGCATCGGTTCCCCCCTGCGCGAGCTGAAAATGCCCGAAGGCACCCGTATCGCTGCCCTGTTTCGCGGCCAGCAACTGCTCCATCCGTCGGGTAGTACGGTGCTGGAAGTCGATGATTTGCTGTGTGTTATCGGCCATGAACACAACCTTCCGGCCCTCGGAAAACTGTTCAGCCAGGCACCGCAACGGGGCCTCGACCTGCGCTTCTTCGGCGACTTCGTACTCGAAGGAGACGCCCAGCTCAAAGCGGTTGCGGCCCTTTATGGCCTATCGGCCGAAGGCATCGATCCGGACATGACTCTGGGCCACTTCATTGCCCAGAAAGTCGGCGGTGCACCGATCGTTGGCGACCAGGTGGAATGGAACAATACCCACTGGACGGTGGCGGTCATGGACGGGAACAAGATCGCCAAAGTGGGCGTCAGATTCCCCGAAGGAAGTCGCCCGGGCCCCGGGCTCTTCCTCTAAACTGCCTCCACTCTCACTTGCTTGACCGGTCTCTATGCCTACCCTGCGCTCCTTTTTCCTTGCGGCCCTGCTGGGCCTGAGTCTTACTGTCGGCCCGCTGCAGGCCGCAGAACCGCCGTCCAGCGAAGCCGTGCAGGCGAACCTGGACAAGCTCACCGACAGCAAACTGCCCGAGGCCGACAAAAAGGCCCTGCAAACGCTCCTGCAAAACACGCTGAACCAGCTCAACAACCGGCGTGACTACGATCAGAAACTGATCGACCTCAAGCAGCAACTGGCCACCGCGCCGAAGCAGACCATCGAGAACACCCGAGAACTGGCACGCCTCAAGGCCACTGCCGTGGTACCGGTAGCGCAGCGCTTCGCCAAAGAGAACATCCAGCAACTGGAACAGATGCTCACCGAGCGCTCGACCCAGCAAAGCGACCTGCAAAAAGCCCTGGCGGATGCCAACAGCCTGATCATCACCGCGCAGACTCGTCCGGAGCGCGCCCAGGCAGAAATCGCCAGCAGCCAGACCCGCATCCAGCAGATCAACAGCATCCTCAAGACCGGCAAGGACAGCGGCAAGACCCTGAGTGCCGAACAACGCGACCTGCTCAACGCCGAGCTGGCAGCGCTCAATGCACTGATCCCGTTGCGCCGCCAGGAACTGGCCGGCAACAACCAGTTGCAGGATCTGGGCAACAGCCAGCATGACCTGCTCACGGAAAAATCCGACCGGATGGACCATGAGATCCAGGAACTGCAGACCCTGATCAACCAGAAGCGTCTGACCCTGTCTCAGGAAACCGTGACACAGCAGTCGATCGAGGCTCAGAAGTCCGGCAGCAGCACCCTGCTCGCCACTGAAAGCGCGGCCAACCTCAAACTTTCCGACTACCTGCTCAAAAGCACCGACCGCCTCAACGAGCTGACCCAGCAGAACCTGCAGACCAAGCAGCAACTGGACAGCGTGACCCAGAGCGACTCAGCCCTCGACGAGCAGATCAACGTGCTCAAGGGCAGCCTGCTGCTGTCGAAGATTCTCTATAAACAGAAGCAGGCGCTGCCACGACTCAAGGTCGACCGCGATCTGGCGGACCAGATCGCCGACATTCGCCTGTACCAGTTCGAAATCAACCAACAGCGCGAACAACTGAGCAATCCGGCGACTTACGTCGACACCCTGCTGTCCACCCAGCCGCCAGAGCAAGTCACACCGCAACTTCGCAAAAACCTGCTGGATCTGGCCAATACTCGCGTCGATCTGCTCGAACGGCTGAGTCGCGAACTGAGCGCAATGCTCAACGAGTCGATCACCCTGCAACTGAACCAGAAACAACTGCTGAGCACCGCGCAAAGCCTGCGCGCGACCCTCGACGAGCAGATGTTCTGGATTCCCAGCAACAAGCCGCTGGACTCTGAGTGGTTGCGCGGCGTACCGGAGCGCCTGAAACGCCAGATCGACACCTTGCCGCTGGCCTCCAGCCTCAGCGAACTGACCGACGGCCTGACCCAGCGTCCGCTGTTGTTCCTGCCGCTGGCACTGCTGATCGGCGCCTTGCTGTGGCGGCGCAAGCAGCTGTATGCACGACTGAACAAGGTTCACCAGGACATCGGCCACTTCAAGCGCGACAGCCAGTGGCACACGCCGCAGGCGATCCTGATCAACATCCTGCTGGCGATGCCGGTGGCGCTGGGCCTCGCGCTGTGCGGGCTGGCACTGCAGATCGACGCCCGGGGCCAGAACGCCAACATGGGCGCGGCCCTGCTGCAAATGGGTCAGGCGTGGCTGGTGTTCTACACCGCTTACCGGATTCTTGCGCCGGGCGGTGTGGCTGAACTGCACTTCCGCTGGGAGAAGCCGCAGGTTGAATTCCTTCAGGGCTGGGTGCGTCGCCTTGGTCTGGTGGTCATGGCTCTCGTGGCGGTGGTGGCAGTCGCCGAACTGCAACCGGCGGCGCTGGCCGATGACGTCATCGGCATGCCGGTGGTGCTGACTTGCTACGCGCTGATGGCGTGGCTATTGAGTCGCCTGCTGATCAGCAGCCCGACCCACGAAAACGCCTCGCTGTTCCGCAAGGCTGTGGGGATCATGTTCACCCTGCTGCCCATCGCGCTGTTCGTCGCGGTGTGCTTCGGCTACTACTACACCGCGTTGAAACTCAGCGACCGTTTGATCAATACCCTGTACCTGCTGATGTTCTGGCTGGTGATCGAAGCCACGTTCGTCCGTGGCCTCGCGGTCGCAGCACGCCGTCTGGCCTACCAGCGCGCCCTGGCCAAACGCCAGGCAGCGAAAGAAGCCGGCGACGGCGAAGCGGTGATCGAAGAGCCGACCCTGGACATCGAGAAGGTCAATGAACAGTCCCTGCGCCTGATCCGCCTGGCGCTGCTCGGCGGTTTCATCGCCGCGCTGTACTGGGTCTGGGCCGACCTGATCACGGTGTTCTCGTACCTCGACAACATCACCCTCTACGAATACACCAGCGGCACCGGCGCCAACATGAGCATGGTGCCGATCAGCATCGGCGATATGCTCGGCGCGCTGATCATCATCGGTATTACCTTTGCGCTCGCACGCAACTTGCCGGGCCTGCTGGAAGTGTTCGTGCTGTCGAAACTCAATCTGGCCCAGGGCAGTGCCTACGCGACCACGACGCTGCTGTCCTACGTGATCGCCGGGGTCGGCTTCGTCTCGACCCTGTCGACCCTCGGTGTGAGCTGGGACAAGTTGCAATGGCTGGTGGCGGCGCTGTCGGTGGGTCTCGGCTTCGGTATGCAGGAGATCTTCGCGAACTTCATCTCCGGCATCATGATCCTGTTCGAACGCCCGGTGCGGATCGGCGACACCATCACCATCGGCAACCTGTCGGGCACCGTGAGCAAGATCCGCATCCGCGCCACGACCATCACCGACTTCGACCGCAAGGACATCATTGTCCCGAACAAGACGTTCATCACCGGGCAACTGATCAACTGGTCGCTGACCGACACCATTACCCGGGTGACCCTGAAACTCGGTGTGGATTACGGATCGGATCTGGATCTGGTCAAGGAACTGCTGCTCAAGGCCGCCCGGGAAAACCCGCGCGTGCTCAAAGAACCCGAGCCGCACGTGTACTTCCTCAACTTCGGCGAAAGCACCCTCGACCACGAGCTGCGCATGCACGTGCGCGACCTCGGTGACCGCAACCCGGTGATCGACGAGGTCAACCGCTTCATCAACCGCGAGTTCAAGAAGCAGCACATCAACATCTCGTTCCGGCAGATGGAGGTGTACCTGAAGAACCTTCACGGTCAGGAGTACAAACTGGTGCCGGTCGAAGACGACAGCAAAACCATCGTGCCCGTCAGCGGCGATCAAAAACCGCTGCAAGAGCCGCCGCCCGCCAAACTCGACTAACCGGGCTAATCCCAGCAGAATGCTCGGACATTCTGCTGGAGCCGGCCCTTGAAAGCCCTCGACGAACTGACCTTCGACAACCGCTTCGCCCGTCTGGGCGACGCGTTCTCGGCCCATGTGCTGCCCGAACCGATCGACAACCCGCGACTGGTGGTCGCCAGCCCGGCGGCCCTGGCGCTGCTGGATCTGCAACCGGCGGCTGCCGACACCCAGGAATTTGCCGAACTTTTCGGCGGCCACAAGTTGTGGGCCGACGCAGAACCGCGGGCGATGGTTTATTCCGGGCATCAGTTCGGCGGGTACACGCCGCAACTGGGCGATGGTCGCGGGTTGTTGCTGGGGGAGGTCTACAATACGGCCGGCGAGCACTGGGACTTGCACCTCAAGGGCGCCGGGCAGACGCCGTTTTCGCGCATGGGCGATGGTCGTGCCGTGCTGCGTTCGTCGATCCGTGAGTTTCTCGCGTCCGAAGCGCTGTATGCGCTGAACATCCCGTCCTCACGCGCCGCCTGCGTGATCGGCTCCGACACCCCGGTCTGGCGTGAAAAACAGGAACGCGCCGCGATGGTCCTGCGCCTGGCGCCGAGCCACGTTCGCTTCGGGCATTTCGAATATTTCTATTACACCAAGCGTCCCGAGCAGCAGAAACTGCTCGGCGAGCACGTGCTGGCGATGCACTTCCCCGAGTGCCTGGAGCAGCCGGAGCCGTATCTGGCGATGTTTCGCGAAATCGTCGAACGCAACGCAGAACTGATCGCCAAATGGCAGGCCTACGGTTTCTGCCACGGCGTGATGAACACCGACAACATGTCGATCCTCGGCATCACCTTCGACTTCGGCCCGTTCGCCTTCCTCGACGACTTCGACGCGAACTTCATCTGCAACCATTCCGATGATCAGGGCCGCTACTCGTTCAGCAATCAGGTCCCCGTCGGCCAGTGGAACCTCAGCGCCCTGGCCCAGGCCCTGACACCGTTCATCAGCGTCGAAGCCCTGCGCGAAACCCTTGGCCTGTACCTGCCACTGTTCCAGGCCCATTACCTCGACCTGATGCGCCGCCGTTTCGGCTTCACCACGGCCGAGGACGACGACCAGCAACTGCTGGAACAACTGCTGCAATTGATGCAGAACAGTGGCGTCGATTACACACTGTTCTTCCGTCGTCTGGGTGAGGAATCGGCAGACCAGGCGGTTGCCCGGCTGCGCGATGACTTCGTCGATATCCGTGGCTTCGACGCCTGGGGCGAGCGTTATGTCGACCGTGTCGCGCGCGATGGCGCGAGCGATCAGGAACAACGCCGGGCGCGAATGCATGCGGTGAATCCGTTGTACATCCTGCGCAATTACCTGGCGCAGAAGGCGATTGATGCGGCAGAACAGGGTGATTACTCGGAGGTGCGTCGGCTGCATGCGGTGTTGAGCAATCCATTCGAGGAGCAGCCTGGAATGGAAAGCTATGCAGAGCGTCCGCCGGAGTGGGGCAAGCATCTGGAGATCAGTTGTTCGTCGTGAGTGCGACGACTTGAACCTTGATAATCGATCCGTACGGCTCCAGATCAGCCGTACGATCACACTCTTTTCATCGAGCCCGACATGACCGACCCACTCCTCATCCCCTGCCCCTCCTGCAACGGCCTCAACCGCATTCCCGCCGAGCGCCTCGGTGACCACCCGAAATGCGGGCGCTGCAAGTCCGAGGTGCTGTTGAACAAGCCGTTCGAACTCAAGCAAGGCGATTACGCCAGCCAGATCAAGGGCGATCTGCCGTTGCTGGTGGATGTGTGGGCGGACTGGTGCGGGCCGTGCAAGTCGTTTGCGCCGGTGTTCGAGCAGGCGGCGGCGCAACTGGCGGGCAAATGCCGGCTGGCCAAGCTGGACAGCGAGGCCAATCAGCAGTTGTCGGCGCAGCTGGGGATCCGTTCGATTCCGAGCCTGATCCTGTTCAAAAATGGCCGGGAGGTGGCGCGGCAGAGTGGTGCGTTTCCGCTGCCGCAACTGATGGCGTGGTTGCGCAGTCAGGGCATCTGACACAAAACCAGCCAGCGTGGGAGTTTGCTCCCACGCTGGCCTTTTTTCAGGCGTCTTCGAGCAGGTTGTGCAGCTCGACGAACTGCTGCGTCAGCTTGTGCCGCGGATCGAGGTGGATCAGCGGTGTGCTGGCCTGGTGCGATTCGCGCATGCGCACTGAGCTGGCAAGGTAAACCGGCAACACCGGCAACCCTTCGGCGATCAACTCGTCGAGCATCTGCTGCGGCAGGCTGGCCCGGGCCTGGAACTGGTTGACCACGATGCCTTCGACTTCCAGGCCTTCGTTGTGGTCGTCCTTCAACTCTTCGATTTCCGACATCAGCCCGTACAGCGCCTGACGGGAAAAGCTGTCGCAATCGAAGGGAATCAGCACACGATCAGCGGCAATCAGCGCGGATACCGCATAAAAATTCAAGGCTGGCGGGGTATCCAGGTAGATGCGGTCGTATTCGCCGTCCAGCTCTTCCAGCAATTTACGCAGCTTGTTGATCTTGTGTTTGGCCTCGAGCTTGGGCTGCAGGTCGGCCAGCTCCGCCGTGGCGGTGATGATGTGCAGGTTGTCGAACGGAGTTTCGTAGATATCGGCCTTGTTCTTCTTGGAGAACGGGCCCGAGGACAGGGTCTGCTTGAAGAAGTCGGCGATGCCCATCGGAATGTCATTACCGGTGAGCCCGGTCAGGTACTGAGTGGAGTTGGCCTGGGCATCGAGATCCACCAACAGCGTGCGATAACCCTCGCTGGCGCTGACCGCCGCCAGATTGCAGGCGATGCTGGATTTGCCCACGCCACCTTTCTGATTGAACACCACGCGCCGCATGACAAAACCTCCGTGTATCAAAGAATGACCGAGTGTAGTGGTGCCCGGCCCCGCTTCGCTACCTTCATGGATGCGGACTACAGAGTCAGACGCCAATCTCTCATTCAACACGGCGCAAAGACTGCCATTGGCCGCTGATATGCCTGACAGAAAAATCCCGATCAGCGTGGATAATGGCCATGTGACAGTTTTTGCCATGTACCCTTCGGTCCATTTCAGAACGCAAAATGTAACCAGCATTTGCTACACACTCGTCGCACCGGGATAATGCGCGCCACCCGGCGCCAAGCGCCACGCCACTTTCGGCAAGGTCAGCTCCTCTGTGGCTTTGGCAGAACCGCGTCAAAAACAGCCCGCAGGGGCGGGATGAATGTCCGTGATCAACTTCAACATCGCCCAATGGCGCGCCTGGGCTCCCGGGCTCGACAGCGTGGACGCCTGGCAAGCCTGGAGCCGACAGCCGGTCGTGCTGCCGAGCAGCGATGCCGCGCCCGATGTGTCATTCCTTCCCGCCATGCAGCGCCGCCGTCTCAGCCGCCTGGCGCGAATGGCCTTCAGTGTCGGCTGGCCACTGGCCGACAGTCGGGAAAACCTGCCGCTGGTGTTCGTGTCCCGTCACGGCGAAACGCCGCGCACCTTCGACATCCTCAGCGACCTGGCCAACGAACAACCGCTGTCACCGACCCAGTTCAGCCTCTCCGTGCACAACGCGATCATCGGCCTGTGGTCGATCATGCGCGGCGAAACCAGCGAGATGACGGCCCTCGCCGCCGCTGGCGACGGTCTAGAACACGGCGTGCTGGAAGCCGCCGCCCTGCTGGAGGAAGGCGCGCCCGCGGTACTGTTGGTGATCACCGAAGAACAACCGCCCCAGGCCTATTCGGCGTGGATCGATGATGTGCCGTTTCCGTACGCGGTCGGCTTGCTGCTGACTCCCGGTACCGACTGGCGGCTGACCCTGAACAGCGCCCCCGAAGCACTGTCCAAAGCGCAATGGCCCCATGCACTGAATCTGCTGCAAACCCTGCTCGGCCAGCAAACCCTTTGCCAACATGCCTGGAAAAATCGTGTATGGACCTGGCAACGCAACCCGTGACCGAAAAGCACCGCGACGCCTACTACTGGCGCCTGCTGGCCACCGCCATCAGCTTCGGCCTGTTCGGGCTCGGCGGGCTGTGCCTGCGCTTGCTGGTGTTTCCGCTGCTGGGCTGCCTGCCGGGCGACGCAAAAACCCATCGCGAACGGGCGCGGCAGACCGTCAGTCGGCTGTTCTGGTTTTTCGTCCGGTTCATGGCCCGTACCGGCGTGCTGACCTATGACATCCAGGGCGCCGAACGCCTCGGTCGGCCGGGGCAGATGATCATCGCCAACCACCCGTCGCTGATCGATGTGGTGTTCCTGATCGGCTTGGTGCGCCACGCCAATTGCGTGGTGAAGAAAACGCTGTGGGAAAACCCTTTCACCCGTGGCCCGCTGCGCAGCACCGAATACATCAGCAACGACGGCAGCATGGACATGCTCGATGCCGCCGCCAGCGCATTGCAGGATGGCCAGACCCTGATCATTTTCCCGGAAGGCACGCGTACTCAGCCCGGTCAGGCCCCGGCCTTTCATCGGGGGGCAGCGGCCATCGCGCTGCGCGGTGCGAAAATCCTGACTCCGGTCATCATCAAGGTCAGCCCGACCACTTTGACCAAGGCCGAGCCGTGGTATCGCATCCCGAGCCGCCGTGTTCACTTCAGTTTTCGCGTCGGGGCCGATATAGACCCACAGACCTTTGCCGCACAAGGCCCTGCACCGCAGGCCTCGCGCAAGCTCAACGACTTTCTGCACCATTTTTTTATCAAGGAGCTCGCCGAAGATGAGCGATCTGCACCGTGAGATAAAACTGCTGATCATCGACGCCCTGGGCCTCGAAGACATCAGCGTCGACGACATCGGCGACGACCAGACACTGTTCGGCGAAGGCCTGGGCCTGGATTCCGTCGACGCTCTGGAACTCGGCCTGGCGATTCAGAAAAAGTACGGCATCAAGATCGACGCCGACGCCAAGGACACCCGCAACCATTTCACCAACGTGGCGAGCCTCGCGGCGTTCGTCACGGCAAAACAGGCAGCTTGAGACCGGACCATGCAAACTCGTGACGACATCTTCAACACCCTGCGCGATGCCCTGGTCGAGCTGTTCGAACTGGACCCGGCCCGTGTGAGCCTGGAATCGAATCTGTATCAGGACCTGGAAATCGACAGCATCGACGCCGTCGACCTGATCGACCACATCAAACGCCAGACCGGCAAGAAAATCGCCGCCGAGGAATTCAAGTCGGTGCGTACCGTCGGCGACGTGGTCGAGGCGGTCTACCGTCTGGTTCAACCGGCCGCATGAGCCGATTGATCGGCCTCGGCCTGCTGCTGGCGGGCCTGTTGTATCCCTTTGCGGTGTATTTCGGCATGGAGCACTTTGCGCCGTGGCAGTTCGGCCTGCTGCTGGGCAGCCTGTGGCTGGCCCGTGCCCTGACCGGCGAGCGCAAGCCCGGCAGTCTGTGGATGGCCTGCGTGGCCATCGTGTTCTGCCTGCTGCTGGCGCTGATCGACAGCCCGCTGTTGCTGCGCTGGTATCCGGTGCTGATCAGCGGCTTCATGCTGGTGCTGTTCAGCCTGAGCCTGAAATACGGTCCGCCGATGGTCGAACGTCTGGCGCGAATTCGCGAGCCGCAATTGCCGCCCGAGGCGATCCGCTACACCCGCCAGGTCACCGTGGCCTGGAGCATGTTTTTTTTCTGTAACGGCTTGTGCGCGGCCCTGCTGACCCTTTGGGCGCCGCTGCACTGGTGGATGTTGTACACCGGCCTGATCTCCTACGGATTGATCGGCCTGATGTTTGCCATTGAATGGCTGATACGACAACGGGTAAGAGGTCGCCCATGAACTGGATAAAACTTGAGCAGCTGTTGCTCAAGGATCTGCCGCAGCGCGCCGTCACCGTCGCGCCGGCACTCGATCACGCACACCTGCGCGAACAGGCCCTGAGCCTGGCCGCCGGCCTGCAAGCCAGGGGCGTGCAACGTCTGGCCGTGCACCTGGAAGATGCCGCAGAACTGGCCGTCGCCCTGCTGGGTGCCTGGCGCGCCGGCGTCAGCGTGTTGCTGCCTTCGGATCTGCAAGCGCAGACCCGCCAGCGCTGGTCGCATGAAGTCGACCTGTGGCTGACCGATCACGCAGACGACGTGCACCTGAGCGACTTGCAGGGCACCGCACTGACGGGTGCCGAACTGGATCTCGACCAGTGTCGCCTGAGCCTGTGCACCTCCGGCTCCAGCGGCGAGCCCAAACGCATCGACAAATCCCTGCGGCAACTGGCCAATGAAGTCGAAGCCCTGGAGCAACTGTGGGGCGCGGATCTCGGTGAGGCCTGCATCATCGGCAGCGTCGCCACTCAGCACATCTACGGTCTGTTATTCCGTGTGCTGTGGCCGCTGTGTGCCGGGCGCCCGTTCCTGCGCAAACAACTGGCCTTTCCCGAAGACATGCAGCGCGCCAGCCGCGAACACCCGGCCTTCGCGTGGGTGGCTAGCCCGGCGTTGCTCAAGCGCATGGGCGACAATCTCGACTGGCCGGCCCTGAGCGCCGTACACCGGGTGTTTTCCTCCGGCGGCGCGCTGCCGGCAGATGCCGCGCAGAGCCTGCACCAGCGCTTGCGGCAGTGGCCGACGGAAATCCTCGGCAGCTCCGAGACCGGCGGTATCGCCTGGCGTCAGGGACAACAGCTGTGGCAGCCGTTCGCTGGTGTCGAGCTGAGCCAGGATGGCGACGGCGCACTGCTGATCGCGTCACCGTACCTGCCCGCCGGGCATGTCGAACACACAGCGGATGCTGCACGCATCGAAGCCGATGGTCGCTTCGAACTGCTCGGGCGGCTGGACCGGATCGTCAAACTGGAAGAAAAACGCATCTCCCTGCCGATGCTGGAACAGGCCCTGGTCGCCCACGATTGGGTCGCCGAAGCACGGCTCGGTGTGGTGCAGGAAAACCGCGCGTCCCTCGGCGCCTTGCTGGTGCTCAGCGAATCAGGCCTGTTTGCCCTGCGTGAGCACGGCCGCCGCAGCCTCACCGAAACCCTGCGCCGTCACCTCGGCGAGCATTGCGAAGCCCTCGCCCTGCCCCGGCGCTGGCGCTTGCTGCGACAACTGCCGCTGAACCCTCAGGGCAAGTTGCCCCAGGCCGATGTCGAAGCGCTGCTGCTGGCACCGCGCCCGAAGGCTCCGGAGGTTCTGGAACAGACCGAAACCGATGGCGAGTGGAGCCTGCAACTGAGCGTGCTGCCAGACCTCGCTTACTTCAGCGGTCACTTCCCCAAGGCCCCGGTATTGCCCGGCGTGGTGCAGGTCGAGTGGGCGCTGAACCTTGGTCGCCAACTGTTGAACCTGTCCGGCGCGTTCGCCGGCATGGAAGTACTGAAGTTCCAGCAACTGGTGCGCCCCGGCGATGAAATCCAGCTGCATCTGCGCTTCGACCCTGAACGCGGCAAACTATATTTCGCCTACCGCAACGACACTGCCACCTGCTCCAGCGGGCGGATTCTGTTGGGGACTGGCAATGCATAATCCTTGCGCAGTCATCCCGGTGTACAACCACGAAACCGCGATCGCCACGGTGGTCGATGCCCTGCTCGCCCAGGGCTTGCCGTGCATTCTGGTGGACGATGCCAGCAGCAAATTCTGTGCAGCCGTGCTGGATGTGCTGGCCGAACGCGAGCGGGTGTATCTGGTGCGCCTCACCACCAATCAGGGCAAGGGCGGCGCAGTGATGACCGGCCTGCGTGAAGCGGCGCGACTGGGCTTCAGCCACGCCTTGCAGGTCGACGCCGACGGTCAGCACGACTTGCAGGATGTCGCGCGGTTCGTCGAAGAATCCCGCGCCCATCCGCGAGCGCTGATCTGCGGTTATCCGCTGTACGACGCCAGCGTGCCCAAGGGCCGCCTGTACGCCCGTTACCTGACTCATGTGATGGTGTGGATCAACACCCTGTCGCTGCAGATCCGCGATTCGATGTGCGGTTTCCGCGTCTATCCGCTGGAACCGACACTGGCGGTGATCGATTCGGCGCGGATCGGCAAGCGCATGGATTTCGACTCGGACATCCTCGTGCGCCTGTCCTGGCGCAACCAGCCGATGCGCTGGCTGCAAACCAGCGTGCACTACCCGCTGGACGGTGTGTCGCACTTTCGGATGTTCCACGACAACGTGCTGATTTCGAGCATGCACACGCGCCTGTTCTTCGGCATGTTGCTGCGCTCGCCCGCGATTCTCTGGCGACGGTGGCGCGCATGACGGTCGAGACCGACAAGAAGCACTGGGCCGACCGCGAAGAACGCGGCAGTTTCCTGCTGATGAAATTCACCGCGTTCGCCGCCAAGGTCCTTGGCCGACGCCTGCTGAGCCCGCTGTTGTACGGCATCGTCCTGTACTTTTTCCTGTTCGGCCGCACGGCCCGGCGCAGTGCCTGGCAGTATCAGCAGCGCCTCGCCGACTGGAGCGGTCGCCACGAATTGCGCCCGAGCCTGTGGCGCGTGTTCGGGCAGTTCATGGCGTTCGCCGATTCGCTGCTCGACAAGCTCGACGTATGGAACCGCAAGCTGAGCATCGAGCAGATCGAAATCATCGACCCGGCGCTGTTGCGCAATCAGTTGCGCGGCAGCCGCGGGCAAATGCTGGTGGGTGCGCATCTGGGCAACCTCGAAGTGTGCCGGGCGCTGGCGGAGATTGGCGAAAAGGTCACCATGAACGTGCTGGTGCACACCAAGCACGCCGAACAATTCAACCGCCTGCTGGGCGAAGCCGGGGCGACCAATCTGCGGCTGATCCAGGTCAGCGAGCTGGACCCGGGGGTCATGCTGCAACTGAACGAACGCCTGGAGCGCGGCGAATGGCTGGCGATTGCCGGTGATCGCGTACCGCTGCATGGCGGCCGCAGCGTCACCGTGGATTTCCTCGGTCATCCGGCGCGATTCCCGCAAGGCCCGTGGCTGCTGGCCGGCCTGCTGAAATGCCCGGTCAATCTACTGATGTGCCTCAAGCAACCTGACGGACACTATCGCCTGACTCTGGAGCCGTTCACCGAGGCCGTGACCTGGACCCGCCGCGACCGCGAACAGGTCATTCATCAGTGGGCGACCCGCTACGCCGAACGCCTGAGTCACTATTGCCTCGAAGCCCCCAGGCAATGGTTCAACTTTTACCCTTTCTGGAAGACCGATGACGACGCCAACCCATGAGCCGGTAACCTTCGGCGAACGCCCTTTGCGCATCGAAGACGTGCTGGCCCTGGCCAACCGTCAGGCGCCCGTGCAGTTGCAGAGCGACGCCGCCTACCGCGAACGCATCGCCAAAGGCGCGCGTTTCCTCGATTCGCTGCTGGACAAGGAAGGCGTGATCTACGGCGTGACCACCGGATACGGCGACTCCTGCGTGGTGGCGGTGCCGCTGCATCACGTCGAAGCGCTGCCGCAGCATCTCTACACCTTCCACGGTTGTGGACTGGGCAAACTGCTCGACGCCCAGGCCACCCGCGCAGTGCTGGCGGCGCGTCTGCAGTCGCTGTGCCACGGCGTGTCCGGTGTGCGCATCGAACTGCTGGAACGCCTGCATGCCTTCCTCGAACACGACATCCTGCCGCTGATCCCCGAAGAGGGTTCGGTGGGCGCCAGCGGCGATCTGACGCCGCTGTCCTACGTCGCCGCGACCCTGTCCGGCGAACGTGAAGTGATGTTCCGTGGCGAACGCCGCCAGTCCGCCGACGTGCACCGCGAACTCGGCTGGACCCCGCTGGTGCTGCGCCCGAAAGAGGCGCTGGCACTGATGAACGGCACCGCCGTGATGACCGGCCTCGCCTGCCTGGCCTACGCCCGCGCCGATTACCTGCTGCAACTGGCCACCCGCATCACCGCGCTGAACGTGGTGGCGCTGCAAGGCAATCCGGAGCACTTCGACGAGCGCCTGTTCGCCGCCAAGCCGCATCCGGGGCAGATGCAGGTCGCCGCGTGGCTGCGCAAGGATCTGGCGATCGACGCGCCGACCGCGCCGCTGCATCGCCTGCAGGATCGCTACTCGCTGCGCTGCGCACCGCACGTGCTCGGCGTGTTGGCCGACAGCCTGAACTGGCTGCGTTCGTTCATCGAGACCGAACTCAACAGCGCCAACGACAACCCGATCATCGACGCCGAAGCCGAGCGCGTGCTGCACGGCGGGCACTTCTACGGCGGACACATCGCGTTCGCCATGGACAGCCTGAAAAACCTTGTGGCCAACGTCGCCGACCTGCTTGACCGCCAACTCGCGCTGCTGGTGGACGAGCGTTACAACCACGGTTTGCCGAGCAACCTGTCCGGCGCCAGCGCCGACCGTGCGATGCTCAACCACGGCTTCAAGGCTGTGCAGATCGGCGCCAGCGCCTGGACTGCAGAAGCGTTGAAAAACACCATGCCGGCCAGCGTGTTCTCGCGCTCCACCGAATGCCACAACCAGGACAAGGTGAGCATGGGCACCATCGCCGCCCGCGACGCCATTCGCGTGCTGGAGCTGACCGAACAGGTGGCCGCCGCCACGCTGCTCGCGGCCAATCAGGGTGTGTGGCTGCGTGGCCGTGATGAAGACGCACGACCACTGCCTCCGTCGCTGGCCGCGATGCACGAAGCGCTGGCCAAAGACTTCCCGCCGGTGATCGAAGACCGCGCCCTGGAAGGCGAACTGCGCCTGTGCCTGCAACGTATCGCCGAACAACACTGGAGGCTGCATGCGTAGCGCCGGAGTGCTTCACGCCGATACGGAAATCCTCGTGCCGTTCTTTGATGTCGACACCATGCACGTCGTCTGGCACGGCCATTACGTGAAATACCTGGAAGTAGCGCGCTGCGCGCTGCTCGACAAGATCGGCCACAACTACAACCAGATGGTCGATTCAGGCTATGCCTGGCCGGTGATCGACCTGCAATTGCGCTACGTGCGCGGCGCGGTGTTCGGTCAGCGGCTGAACGTGCGCGCCAGCCTGGTGGAATGGGAAAACCGCCTGAAGATTCACTACCTGATCACCGACGCCCAGACCGGCGAGCGCCTGACCCGCGCCAGTTCGGTGCAGGTCGCCGTCGAGGTGAGCAGCCGCGAGATGCAACTGGCGTCGCCGAAAGTCTTCACCGATGCCGTGGAAAGGATGCTGCGATGAATGTGTTTGTGAAATCCCTTGGGGCCCTGGCGCTGCTGACGCTGTCGTCGCTGGCCAATGCCTTCGACCTGCAACAGTTGAGCGATCAACTGGCGAAACCGGACGTGATCCACGGCCAGTTCATCCAGGAAAAGCACCTGCGTGCCCTGCCCCAGCCGCTGATCAGCAAGGGCAACTTTGTCCTCGCCAAGCATTACGGTCTGCTCTGGCTGCTGAAAACCCCGCTGCAGCAGGACTACCGCATCAACGCCAAAGGCATCGCCCGTCGTGATGTCAGCGGTTGGCAACTGTTGCCCGGCAAGAGCGCCGGCGCCGAACAGAACCGTCTGTTCCTCGCCGTGCTGCAAGGTGACAGCAGCGGCCTGCAACGGGATTTCGAACTGACCCTGAGCGGCGACGCGCAAAAATGGCACCTGACACTGACCCCGCGCTCGGTGCTGCTCAAGCAGGTTTTCAACCAGATCAACATCACCGGCGGCACGCTGGTGAACACCATCGAACTGCTGGAAACCCAGGGCGACAGCACTGTGCTGCGCATGCAGGACAGCACTGCCGGCCAACCGTTGAGTGACGCGGAGCAACATGACTTTGCCGAGTGAACGCAGGCTGCCCTGGCTGTTCCTGATCCTGTTGCTGGCCGTCGTCGCACTGGGCGCCTGGCAGTGGCGCGACGGCGCACCGTTGTCGGCGAACCTGATGGAGCTGGTGCCCGGCACCCATCCGGACGCGGTCGAGCAACGTGCAGAACAACGCATGCAGGAACCGCTCAACCGGGAAATGCTGGTATTGGTCGGCCACACCGATCGCCAGCAAGCCGTCGCCATGGCCCAGACGCTGGGCGAGCAATGGCAGGCCAGCGGGCTGTTCGAAAAAGTGCAGTGGAACCTGCAAGCCGACCTGCCCGCCCTGCGCACACAATTGCTGCAAGGGCGAATGGCAATGCTCTCGGCGGATGATCGGCAACTGCTGATCGAACACCCGGACGCCTTCATCCAGCAACGGGTGCAGGCGCTGTTCGATCCGTTCACCGGTTTCAGTCTGGTGCCGAGCCAGGACGACTGGCTGGGCCTGACCGGACGCATCCAGAACAGCCAGCCACAGCACGGCGCGGTGCAACTCGACATCGGTAGCGGCGCGTTGATCGCCGATGCCGACGGCAAGCGCTGGGTGCTGCTGCGCGCGCGCACCACCGGCAACGCCTTCGACATGAACCTGCCGCTGCAAGTCGCCACGCTGCTGCAACACAGCCGCGAGCAAGCAGCGAAATCCGATGTGCAACTGCTGGCCGCCAGCGGACTGCTCTACGCGGCCAACGGTCAGCAGCAAGCGACCCGGGAAATTTCCTGGGTCGGCGGCGGCGCTACTCTCGGCATTCTGTTGCTGCTGTTGCTCGCCTTCCGCCGCTGGCGGGTGTTGCTGGCCTTCATTCCGGTGCTGGTGGGCATGCTGTTCGGCGCGGTGGCCTGCGTGGCACTGTTCGGGCACCTGCATGTGATGACACTGGTGCTCGGTTCGAGCCTGATCGGTGTGGCGGTGGATTACCCGCTGCACTATCTGTCCAAGAGCTGGAGCCTCAAGCCGTGGCGCAGCTGGCCGGCGCTGCGATTGACCGTCTCGGGCCTGACCCTGAGCCTGATCACCAGCGCCATCGGCTATCTGGCGCTGGCCTGGACACCGTTCCCGGCCCTGACCCAGATCGCCGTGTTCTCCGCCGCCGGACTGCTCGGCGCTTACCTGTCGGCGGTGTGCCTGCTGCCGGCACTGTTGAGCAGCGTTGAATTGCGCCCGGCGCAGTGGCCGCTACGTCTAGCTGAACGCATGGTCAGCCTTCGGGAAACCCTGCTGGAACACGTACGCACACCGATTCTGTTTGCCCTGCTGATCGCCTTCTGCGCCGGCGGTCTGGTGCAACTGCAAAGCAAAAACGACATCCGCCAGTGGGTCGGCGCACCGCAGCATCTGACCGATGAGGCGCAGGCCATCGCCCGCATCACCGGTTATCAACCGACCAGCCAGTTCTTCCTGGTGCGCGCGGAAAACCAGGAGCAACTGCTGGAACGTCAGGCCGCGTTGAGTGAGCGCCTGGAGCAATTGGTCAACCTCGACAAGTTGCAGGGTTTTCTGGCGCTCAACCAACTGGTCAGCCCGTCGAGCCAACAACAGCAGGTGCGCGAAGCACTGAACAAATTGCCGCAGTTCTGGCAGCCAATGCTTGAAGTCGGCGTTCCGCTCGCGGCCCTGCAAACCGAACTCGCGCAACTGCAAGCCCTGCCCGCCGAAGACATCGACACCGCGCTCAGCGGTCCGCTCGGTGAGCCTTACCGTACCTTGTGGCTCGGCCCGGTCGAAGGCGGTGTGGCGGCAATGGTCAGCCTGCAAGGCCTGAACAACTCGGCGCTGCTGCGGGTGCAGGCGCTGGACCTGCCCGGCGTGGAGCTGGTGGATCGCCTCGGTGACTTGAACCGGGTGTTTGCCGAAACCCAGATCAGCGCCGCCGAGCTGAAACTCGCCTCCTGCGTGCTGATCGTGCTGGTGCTGATCCTGCCGTTCGGCTTCGGCGGCGCGTTGCGCATCGTTTCCCTGCCGCTGCTCGCCGCGCTGTGCAGTCTGGCCAGCCTCGGCTGGCTCGGTCAGCCGCTGACCCTGTTCAGCCTGTTCGGACTGTTGCTGGTGACGGCGATCAGCGTCGATTACGCGATTCTCATGCGCGAACAGGTCGGCGGCGCGGCCGTCAGCCTGCTCGGCACCTTGCTGGCGGCGCTGACGACCTGGCTGTCGTTCGGTCTGCTGGCGGTGTCGAGTACACCGGCGGTGAGCAATTTCGGTCTGTCGGTGAGCCTCGGGTTGGCCTTCAGCTTCATGCTGGCGCCGTGGGCCGGGCGACATGCCCACACCGCGACAGTCGTGGAGCCGGCAGCATGATGGTCGCAGTCTTCTGGGTCATGGCCCTGGCGCTGTTCGCGGTGGCCACCCGTGTCGGCCGACATTTCGGGTTGATTCCGATTGTCAGCCAGTTGCTGCTGGCCAGCTTCATCCTGCCGCTGTTGATGTATTTCTGGATCGAACCGGGCTGGCAGCTCAGCGGCGCCGATCTGATTGCGCCGGACTGGCTGAAAAACGTCTACAGCCTGAGCTTCGCGCTGCTGCTCGGGCACATCCTCAGCGATGTGATCGACCTGCGTCTGGATCGCCAGAGCGTGAAAATTGCCCTGCCGAGTTTCGCCGTGCCGTTCGCCTGCGGGCTGGCGACAGCGTACTGGCTGCTGCCAGCGCAACCGTGGATCAATTCGCTGGCCATCGGTCTGGTGTTCGCCATCACCGCGATCCCGGTGCTGTATCTGTACCTGCGCCATATCGACTATCCGCCCGCCGCCACCCGGCGTCTGGTGCAGACCGCGATCCTGATCGACCTGACCTGCTGGACCCTGTTCGGCCTCGCCCAGGGCAGCCTGCACCTGAGCAGTCTGTTGCTGCCGCTAGGGCTGGCCTGCGTGCCGTTGCTGCTGCGGGTGTTCGGCATCCGCCGGCCGCTGACTTACAGCCTCGGCTTTTTTGCGCTGTTGGTGCTGGCCGAACACTACAAACTCAATGCGCTGATTTTCGGCATCGGCTACCTGCTGTGCATGGCCGCGTTGAAGGTGCCATTGGTGCTGCCGTTGCCGGCACGCTGGATGAATCGTTTGCAGACGTGGATCGCGATTCCGCTGATCCTCACCTTTGGCATCGTGCAGATCGATGTGCACAGCGCCCTCGTCAGCCTCGGCGCGGTGCAATGGTTAGCGCTGCTGCTGTTGCCGATTGCCAGCAAATTGCTCGGCAACTGGCTGGGCCTCGGCTGGGCCGGTGAATCCTTCGAAGGCGCCAGCCGCTGGCGCGAGAGTGTGCTGCTGAACATTCGCGGCTTGAGTGAAATCGTCTTTCTCAACCTGCTATTGCAACAACAGCTCATCAGCCCGGCGCTGTACTTTGCGCTGATGCTGATGGGCCTGATCGCGACGCTGCTGCCGGCCTTCATCGGCCTGCACCGTGCGTCTCTGAACCCTATTGCCGTACCCAGGAGCTCGCGTGCCAATCGTTGAAATGGAATCCCGTCAGGTCGTGATCATCGGCGCCGGCCCGTCCGGCGCCATTGCCGCTGCGTTGCTCAAGCGCAAGGGGCACGACGTGCTGGTCATCGAGCGCCAGCATTTCCCGCGATTTTCCATCGGCGAAAGCCTGCTCAGCCATTGCCTGGACTTCGTCGAAGAGGCCGGGATGCTCGATGCGGTGAACGCCGCCGGATTCCAGCGCAAGACCGGCGCGGCATTCGCCTGGGGCGAGCGCTACAGCGCGTTCGATTTCGGCGATACGTTCACCGGCGGCAAACCGACCACCTTCCAGGTGCAACGTGCCGACTTCGACAAACTGCTGGCCGATCAAGCCGCGCTGCAAGGTGTGGAAATCCGTTATGGCGATGCCATCGTCAGCGTCGATTTCGACTGCCCGCGTCCGCAACTCGATGTGCGTCGCGAAGACGGCAGCGAGTACCGTGTCGAGGCCGGTTTCGTTCTCGATGCCAGCGGCTATGGCCGCGTACTGTCACGCTTGCTTGATCTGGAAGCACCGTCGAATTTCCCGGTGCGCCAGGCCGTGTTCACCCATGTCGAAGATCACATCGATCACCCGGCCTTCGACCGCGAAAAGATCCTCGTCACCACCCACCCGCAGCATCGCGATATCTGGTTCTGGACGATCCCGTTCAGCAACGGTCGCTGCTCGGTGGGCGTTGTCGCTGCTGCTGAACATTTCAACGGTCGCGACGCCGATCTCGATGCCTGCCTGCGCGGTTTCATCGCTGAAACCCCGAGCCTGGCGAAGGTGCTGAACAACGCCGTGTGGGACACCCCGGCGCGCACCCTCGGCGGCTATGCCGCCAACGTCAAAACCCTGCACGGTCCGGGTTTTGCTCTGCTAGGCAACGCCGCCGAGTTTCTCGATCCGGTGTTCTCTTCCGGCGTGACCATCGCCATGCGCTCGGCGAGCATGGCCGCCGGTGTATTGCACCGACAGTTGCAGGGCGAAACCGTGAACTGGCAAAGCGAGTTCGCCGAGCCGTTGAAACGCGGCGTCGACACCTTCCGCGCCTACGTCGAGGGCTGGTACGCCGGCACCTTCCAGGACGTGATTTTCCATGAGCAGGCCTCCCCGGACATCCGTCGCATGATCTGTTCGATTCTCGCCGGTTATGCCTGGGACGAACGCAACCCGTTCGTCAGTGAGGCCCGCCGCCGACTGAAGACGATTTCCGAACTCTGTGCAAAGGACGCCCCATGAATTACTTGAGCGACAGCTACGTCGAGGAAACCCGTTTCGGCTTCTGGTTCCTGCGCAGCCACACCTGGCAGCACCATGTGTTGCGCGTGGCGATCAACGATTTGCGCGGCTTGTTCAGCGAAGCTCTGCCGGCCAATCCGGTGCTGCTGGATGCCGGATGCGGCCAGGGCAAATCCTTCGGCCACCTGCGCCAGACCTTCGCCCCACAGCGTTTGATCGGCGTCGATGCCGACCCGCACAGCCTGGAGCTGAGCGCTGAAGAAGCGGCGCGCCAGGGTTTCACCGTCGAGCTGATTGGCAGCGACTGCGCGACACTCAATGTGCCGGATGCGAGCGTCGATCTACTGTTCTGTCACCAGACCTTTCATCATCTGGTGGAACAGGAAAAGGCCCTGGCCGAGTTCTACCGGGTGCTCAAACCGGGCGGTTATCTGCTGTTCGCCGAGTCCACCGAGGCTTACATTGATACGTGGGTCATCCGCTGGCTGTTCCGCCATCCGATGCACGTGCAGAAGAGTGCGGCGCAGTATCTGGAAATGATTCGCCAGCAGGGCTTCGAGTTCGGCGAACGGAATGTTTCCTACCCGTACCTGTGGTGGAGCCGGGCGAAGGATTTCGGTCTGCTTGAACGCTTTGGCCTGCGCCAGCCGAAGCCGTTTGGCCAGCGTGAAGAAACCCTGGTCAACGTCGTGGCGCGCAAACCGCTGGAAGGGATTTGCTGATGTCGCACTTTACTTGTGGGAGCGAGCCTGCTCGCGATAGCGGTGGATCAGCTTGCATCAGTGCTGGATGTTCCGACGCCATCGCGAGCAGGCTCGCTCCCACATTGTCCGCGGTGATACGGCTTATTCTGCTGGCTTGCATCAGCCTGCTCGGCGCCTGCGCCAGTCAGGCACCGCTGCCGGCCGGCAACCCGAGCCTGCCGCTGCCGCTGCAACTGCACATCGAGCGCCAGCAAGCCGGACAGCGTCAGGACTGGTTGTTGGTGATCCAGCGCGAGGGCCCGGGCATCCGCTGGTCGATGATGGATCCGCTGGGCATTCCCCAGGCCCGTCAGCAACTGATCGACGGACGCTGGCAGGCCGACGGCCTGCTGCCACCGAATCCGGAAGCCCGAGAACTGTTCGCCGCGCTGCTGTTCGCCCTGACGCCTGCCGACGAGCTGTCACGCAATTACCCCACCGCGCAGCAACACGACGGGCAACGTTCCTTGCCGGCACGCTGGGACATCCGCTATTCACAACCATCGAGCTTCGAATTGAATCTGCCCCAAGGCCCGCACTATCGCGTGTCTCCCTTAGGTGAATCGACGCCATGACCGCTTACCTCAACGCCCTCGGCGTGATCTGCGCCCTGGGCCGTGACAAGCAAGAAGTCGCCCGCCACCTGTTCGCCGGCGATTGTTCGGGCATGCGCCACGAGGCTGGCTGGGTGCCGGAACGCGAGTTGCCGGTGGCCGCAGTACGCGGTGATCTGGCGCCCATTCCGCCGCAGATGGCGGCGCACAAGAGCCGCAACAATCAGTTGCTGCTGGAAGCGGCGTTGCAGATTCGCGACGACATCGACGCTGCCATTCAGGCCTACGGCCGTGAGCGTATTGGTGTGGTGCTCGGCACCAGCACCTCGGGTATCGACGAGGCCAGCCAGGGGCTGGCGCATTACATTCGCAACCAGCAGTTCCCGGACGATTACGACTACCGGCAACAGGAGCTCGGCGCCCCGGCGACCTTCCTCGCCGACTGGCTGCAACTGAGCGGCCCGACCTACGTGATTTCCACGGCGTGCACCTCCAGCGCCCGGGCCCTGATGAGCGCCAAGCGCCTGCTCGATCTGGGGCTGTGCGACGCGGTGCTGTGCGGCGGCGTCGACAGCCTGTGCAAACTGACGCTCAATGGTTTTTCGTCGCTGGAAGCTGTTTCCGGGGAGCGCTGCAATCCGTTCTCTGCCAACCGCAACGGCATCAATATCGGCGAGGCTGCGGTGCTGTTCGTGATGAGCAGACAGCGCGGCGACGGCCCGGCCATCGCCCTGCTGGGCGCTGGCGCCAGTTCCGACGCTCACCACATTTCCGCACCGGAACCGTCAGGTCGAGGCGCGTTGCAAGCCATGCAACAGGCGCTGGATCGCGCCCGACTGCAAGCCGAACAAATCAGTTACCTGAACCTGCATGGCACCGCCACCCAACACAACGACGCCATGGAAAGCCTGGCCGTTGCCACCCTGTTCCCGCAGGGCGTGGCCTGTTCTTCGACCAAACCGATGACCGGCCACACCCTCGGCGCTGCCGGCGCACTGGAAGCCGCGTTCTGCTGGCTGAGCCTGAGTGCCGACAACCCCGACCATGCCTTGCCGCCGCACGTCTGGGACGGCCAGGCCGATCCCGACCTGCCAGCGCTGAAGTGGGTGACCGCGAGCGAACGCCTGGCGTCCATTGCTCCCCGCTACCTGATGAGCAATTCGTTTGCCTTCGGTGGCAATAACGTCAGCCTGATTATCGGAGACGCCCCATGACTGACTGGCCGCTCGCCGAATTGCTGCCCCACGCTGGCGACATGATTCTGATCGACCGGATCCTCAGCTTCGACGACGAGCAGATCCACACCACCCTGACGGTCAAACCCGATGGCCTGTTCAGTCTGCCCGACGGCAGTCTGCCGGCGTGGGTCGGCGTCGAGCTGATGGCGCAGAGCGTTGCCGCGTTCGCCGGCTGCCATGCACGGCAGAAAGGCAATGCGGTGGAGCTGGGCTTTCTGCTCGGCACCCGCAAATTCGAATGCAATGTCGAGGCGTTTCCCGTCGGGTGTGAACTGACCATCCACGGCATCCGCTCGCTGGAAGATGACAACGGCATGGGCGTGTTCGAATGCCACATCAATGCGCCGGGCATCGAAGCCAGTGCCCGGCTGAACGTGTTCCGCCCGCCGCACGCGGCGCAATATCTTGAACAATTGAAGGAGTCGAACGATGACTGAATTCGTACTGGTCACCGGCTCCAGCCGTGGCATCGGCCGCGCCATCGCCCTGCGCCTGGCCAAGGCCGGCCACGATATCGTCCTGCATTGCCGCAGCGGCGTGGCCGAAGCGCAAGCGGTGAAAGCCGAAGTCGAAGCCTTGGGGCGCAATGCACGCATCCTGCAATTCGACGTGGCTGACCGCGAAACCTGCAAAGCCATCCTTGAAGCAGACGTTGAAGCCCACGGTGCCTATTACGGCGTGGTGCTCAATGCCGGACTGACCCGCGACGGCGCGTTTCCGGCGCTGAGCGATGACGATTGGGACGTGGTGTTGCGCACCAACCTCGACGGTTTCTACAACGTCCTGCATCCGGTGATGATGCCGATGATCCGTCGCCGCGCCGCTGGTCGCATCGTTTGCATCACTTCGGTTTCGGGGCTGATCGGCAACCGGGGACAGGTCAACTACAGCGCTTCGAAGGCCGGTGTGATCGGTGCCGCAAAGGCGTTGGCGATCGAACTGGCCAAGCGCAAAATTACAGTCAACTGTGTCGCGCCGGGCCTGATCGACACGGCCATGCTCGACGAAAACGTGCCGGTGGAAGAACTGATGAAAATGATCCCGGCACAACGCATGGGCACCCCTGAAGAGGTGGCCGGTGCGGTGAATTTCCTGATGTCGGCGGAAGCGTCGTACATCACCCGCCAGGTCCTGGCGGTCAACGGAGGCTTGTGCTGATGAAGCGCGTTGTCGTCACCGGCATGGCCGGCATCACCTCGCTGGGCAGCGACTGGGACACCATCGCCGGCAATTTCGCCGCCAACCGCAGCGGCATCCGCCGGATGGACGAGTGGGATCGCTTCAGCGAGCTGAACACCCGACTGGCCGGGCCGATCGATGATTTTCTGGTGCCGACGCACTGGACACGTAAACAACTGCGCAGCATGGGCCGGGTCTCGCGGCTCGCGGTCGGCGCGGCGGAAAAAGCGCTGGCCGATGCAGGACTGCTGGGCGATGAGTCGATCAAGGACGGGCGCATGGGCGTGGCCTGTGGCTCATCCACCGGCAGCACCGACGAGATCAAGGCGTTCGGCAACATGCTACTGAATTCGGTGGCCGAAGGCCTGAACGCCAACTCTTACGTGCGGATGATGCCGCACACCACGGCGGCGAACATCAGCATCTTCTTCGGCCTCACCGGTCGCCTGATCCCGACCTCCAGCGCCTGCACCAGCGGCAGCCAGGGCATCGGTTACGCCTACGAGGCGATCAAGTTCGGCCGCCTGCCGCTGATGCTCGCCGGCGGTGCCGAAGAGCTGTGCCCGACCGAAGCCATGGTGTTCGACGCGCTGTACGCCACTAGCCTGAAAAACGATGCACCGCAAACCTCGCCACGTCCGTATGACAAGGGCCGCGACGGCCTGGTGATCGGTGAAGGCGGCGGCATGCTGGTGCTCGAAGAACTGGAACACGCCCTCGCTCGCGGTGCGCGCATCCACGCCGAAATCGTCGGCTTCGGCAGCAACGCCGACGGCCAGCACACCACCCGGCCGGAACAGGTCACCATGCGCCGTGCGATGGAGCTGGCACTGGAAGACGCCGGCCTCACGCCTGACGCCATCGGTTACGTGAACGGTCACGGCACGGCCACCGAACAGGGCGATATCGCCGAGACCCTGGCCACCAGCAGCCTGTTCGGCGAACACATGCCGATCAGCTCGCAGAAGAGCTTCCTCGGTCACACTTTGGGCGCCTGCGGCGCGCTGGAGTCGTGGTTCAGCATCGAAATGCTCAACCGCGACCTGTACGTGCACACGCTCAACCTCGACGAAGTCGACCCGCACTGCGGCAAGCTCGATTACCTGCGCGGCGAGTTCCGCCAGATGCACCACGACTACGTGATGAACAACAACTTCGCGTTTGGCGGGGTCAATACCTCGCTGATTTTCCGCCGCTGGACGCCACCGAATTAATCCAGGTCAAGGAGACCTCCATGCGCTTCAACCAACTCGCTGCCGCCCTGCTCATCTGTGCCTTGCCGGCCGTCAGCCAGGCCCGTGACACGGCGGTCTATCTGCCATTCGACAAAGCGGTCGCAGAGGCAACCCGCACCGGCAAGATCGACGGCAGCGTGAAGTTCTATCTGGCGGGCAATGCCCCGGCCGGCAAAGTCAGCGTCGTCAGCCCTGGCGCGGTGACCAACAAGAAGACCAACGCCTTCAACAAGACTGACCAGGAAGCCTGCGAGTGGGTCGTGCAATCGGCCATCATCAGCCTGCACCAGGCGGCGAAAAACGCCGGCGCCAACGCCGTGACCAACATCGTCAGCTTCTACAAGAGCAACGAGCGCAAGGATGCGAAGAACTACGAATGCCACGCGGGCGCGATCATGGCCGGCGTTGCGTTGAAGGGTGATCTGGCGACGGTTCAGTAATCGCCAGAAACGACAAAGGGCGCCTTTCGGCGCCCTTTTCAGTTCAGATCATGTGCTGGCATGCAACTTCAGCCCCAGCGCCTTCATGACTTTGAGGATCGTCCCAAACTCAGGATTTACCTCGCCTGACAGTGCGCGATAAAGGCTTTCCCTTGATAGCCCAGCATCGCGCGCAACCTGCGTCATGCCACGCGCCCGAGCGATAGTGCCAAGTGCCTTGGCAATAAAAGCCGGGTCGTCACCCGCCTCTTCCATACAGGCGTCCAGATAGTTGGCCATGTCCTCTTCTGTCTTGAGGTACTCGGCTGAGTCCCAACGAGTGAATTGTTCGGTCATGGGTTTTGCTCCTGCCAGGATTCCGCTATGAGCCTGGCTTGCTTGATGTCTCGAGAGTCAGCCGTAGCCGTTGAGCTACACGCACTCTACATGGACTTCTCTCTGTCCGATATACGGCGTCTACACTCGTCATACCCGTAATTTGCTGCGCATTACGTCAAGGAGATGACCATGCAAGCGAAAGCCCTGATCGCCGCCGCCCTTTTCAGCCTGCTCCCCAGCGCCAGCCACGCCACCAACCTGATGTACATGCCGTTCGAAACCGTACTGTCGGATGCGATTCGTGCCGGCCGGCTGGATGGCAGTGTGAAGTTTTACCTGATCGGCAATGGACCACTGGGGACTCAGCGGATGTTGCAGCGCGGGGTCGTCAGCGATCTGAAGACCAACGGCTTCAACAAGAGCGATCACGATTCCTGCGAGTGGGTGTTGCAGTCGAATCTGATTGCGCTGCAGGCCCAGGCCAAGCGCGTCGGGGCCAACGCGGTGACCAATATCGTCAGCTACTACGACCAGCATGTGCGCAAGGATCTGAACACGTACGAGTGCCGGGCCGGGGTGTTTGTGACGCGGGTGGCGTTGAAGGGAGATCTGGTGCGGCTGCCTTGATCAGCCGGCTTCGACCTTGCGTGTAAGCAACTCGACGAACGCCTTGGCCATCGGCGATTTCTGATCCTTGCGCTGCACCAGCCATACCGCCGTTACAGCTTCGGGATCCAGCAGCGGCCGATAGACCACGCCGTCGATGCGCATCCGTTGATACGAGGCCGGCATCACCGACACGCCCAGGCCTGCCGCCACAAGGCCGATGATGGTCATGGCTTCCCCCGCCTCCTGAGCGAAGTGCGGGCTGAAACCCGCGTCTCGGGCCAGGCTGATCAGTTGCGAATACAGACCACTGCCGTAGCTGCGGGGGAAGAACACGAACGGCTCGAGGGCCAGCGCCGAAAGAAACAGGCCTTCCTCGCTGCCTTGGGCCAGCGGATGCTTGGAGCTGAGCACCGCCACCAAGGGCTCTCGCATCAATTCGACCACGCTCAGCGAATCCGGCAGGCCCAGCGGGCGCATGATGCCGACCTCGATCGATTCGTCCACCAATGCGTCAGCCACCATGGTGCTGCTCATCTCCCGCAGATTCAGATGCACGGCCGGGAAGCGCTGGCGGAAGGAGAATATCGCCTGAGGAATGGTCGAGTTGAACGGCGCCGAGGAGGTGAAGCCGATCTTCAGCTCCCCCAGTTCTCCAAGCTGCGCGCGCCGGGCAACGTCCGCCGCTTTGTCGACCTGAGCCAGCACCAGCCGCGCCTCTTCCAAAAACAATCGCCCGGCTTCACTTAGCTCGACCCGACGATTGGTACGCTCGAACAGCCGTGCGCCGACCTCCTGTTCCAGCGCCTGAATCTGCTGGCTCAGCGGTGGCTGGGAGATGCCCAGCACCTGTGCGGCGCGGCCAAAATGCAGTTCTTCGGCGACGGCGATGAAGTAACGCAAGTGACGCAATTCCATGGGCACCCCATTAGGTCGTGAAAGCTATCAAACAGGTCGAACAATATATTGGATAGAAACATTAGCCAGCTATATGATTTTTTCATTGCCTGCTTGTCCGCGCCCTCCGAGGTCTGATGTGAAAACCGCCGTCGCTCCACTGGCCCATGAAGTCCCGCCCGCTGCGGCGGACGATGTACTGACCGAACTGCAAGAGATCTACATCGAGAAAGGCACGCCCGCGTTCATGCGCACGGTGCTCGCGCTGTTCAGCGGCGGCTTCGCGACCTTCGCCCTGCTGTACTGCGTGCAGCCGATGATGCCGCTGCTGTCCCACGAATATTCGATCAACGCGGCGCAGAGCAGCCTGATCCTGTCTGTGGCCACCGGCATGCTGGCCTTCGGTCTGCTGATCACCGGCCCGATTTCCGATCGGGTCGGGCGTAAGCCGGTGATGGTCGCCGCACTGTTTGCTGCGGCCCTGTGCACCATCGCCAGTTCGATGATGCCGAGCTGGCACGGCGTGCTGATCATGCGGGCGCTGATCGGGCTGTCGTTGAGCGGCCTGGCGGCGGTCGCGATGACGTACCTGAGCGAGGAAATCCATCCGCAGCACATCGGTCTGGCGATGGGCCTGTACATCGGCGGCAACGCGATTGGCGGGATGAGCGGGCGTCTGATCACTGGCGTATTGATCGACTTCGTCAGCTGGCACACGGCGATGATGGTGATTGGTGGCCTGGCGCTGATTGCGGCGGCGGTGTTCTGGAAGATCCTGCCGGAGTCACGCAACTTTCGCTCCCGTTCGCTGCATCCGCGCAGCCTGCTCGACGGCTTCACCATGCACTTTCGCGACGCCGGCCTGCCGCTGCTGTTCCTTGAGGCGTTCGTGCTGATGGGCGCGTTCGTCACGCTGTTCAACTACATCGGTTACCGCCTGCTGGCCGAGCCGTATCACCTGGATCAGGTGTTTGTGGGGCTGCTTTCGGTGGTGTATCTGTCGGGCATTTACAGCTCGGCGAAAATCGGTTCACTGGCCGACAAACTGGGCCGCCGCAAGGTGTTGTGGGCCACCATCGCCCTGATGTTCGCCGGCCTCGCCCTGACGATGTTCACACCGCTGCCGCTGGTGATCATCGGCATGCTGATCTTCACCTTCGGCTTCTTCGGCGCACACTCGGTGGCCAGCAGCTGGATCGGCCGCCGGGCGCTCAAGGCCAAGGGCCAGGCCTCGTCGCTGTACCTGTTCAGCTATTACGCCGGTTCGAGTATTGCCGGGACGGCGGGCGGGGTGTTCTGGCACATGGCCGGATGGAACGGGATTGGTCTGTTCATTGGCGCGTTGCTGCTGGTGGCGCTGTTGGTGGCGTTGAAGCTGGCGAAGTTGCCGCCGCTGGGTGGCGTCAAAGCCTGATTCCCGCCCACAAAAAAACGCCCGGCATAAGCCGGGCGTTTTTTATTGAAACATGATCACTCATGATACTGCGCCGACAGCTCGTGTACCGCACGCAGGAACGCACCTGCGTGTTCCGGATCGACTTCCGGCGTGATGCCGTGGCCGAGGTTGAACACGTGGCCGCTGCCTTTGCCGTAGCTGGCGAGGATGCGCCCGACTTCGGTGCGGATCGCTTCCGGCTTGGCGTAGAGCACCGTCGGGTCCATGTTGCCTTGCAGCGCAACCTTGTCACCGACGCGGGCACGGGCATTGCCGATGTCGCAGGTCCAGTCCAGGCCCAGTGCGTCGGCGCCAGCGTCGGCGATGCTTTCCAGCCACAGGCCGCCGTTCTTGGTGAACAGGATCACCGGCACCTTGCGACCGTCGTGCTCGCGGATCAGGCCGCTGACGATTTTCTTCATGTAGGCCAGCGAGAATTCCTGATACGCCGCCGCCGACAGGTTGCCGCCCCAGGTATCGAAGATCTGCACCGCTTGCGCGCCGGCCTGGATCTGGCCGTTCAGGTACGAGGTCACCGACTGCGCCAGCTTGTCCAGCAGCAGGTGCATGGCTTGCGGGTTGTCGTAGAGCATCGCCTTGGTCTTGCGGAAGTCTTTCGACGAGCCGCCTTCGACCATGTAGGTGGCGAGGGTCCACGGGCTGCCGGAGAAACCGATCAGCGGCACACGGCCGTTCAGTTCGCGGCGGATGGTGCTGACCGCGTCCATCACGTAGCCGAGGTCTTTGTGCGGATCCGGGATCGGCAGGGCTTCGATGTCGGCCAGGGTGCTGACGACTTTCTTGAAGCGCGGACCTTCACCGGTCTCGAAGTACAGGCCCTGGCCCATGGCATCGGGAATGGTGAGGATGTCGGAGAACAGGATCGCCGCATCAAGTTGCGGATAGCGGTCAAGGGGTTGCAGCGTGACTTCGCAGGCGAATTCCGGATTCATGCACAGGCTCATGAAATCACCGGCCTGGGCGCGGCTGGCGCGGTATTCCGGCAGGTAGCGGCCGGCCTGGCGCATCATCCACACTGGGGTGACGTCTACGGGTTGCTTGAGCAGGGCGCGGAGGAAACGGTCGTTCTTCAGGGCAGTCATGTCGGCATCCGGAAAAAAAGTGCGGGCATTTTCTCAGAGCGCGACGCAAAAGGCACGGATGCAGGTCAGCCTTTTGTCTATCGGGTCAATTTGTCGCAATAAATACGGGGCATCAGCAACAGCGAGAAACAACTGTGGGAGCGAGCCTGCTCGCGATAGCGGATTGTCAGCCAATACATCTGGTGACTGATTCACCGCTATCGCGAGCAGGCTCGCTCCCACAGGGTTACAGCGTTTGGTTCAGTATTCGGGTTTAGACGCCCAGGTAATCCAGGATCCCTTCAGCCGCATTGCGGCCTTCGAAGATCGCCGTCACCACCAGATCGGAACCGCGCACCATGTCGCCACCGGCGAAGATTTTCGGGTTGCTGGTCTGGTGCTTGTACTGACCTTGCTCAGGCGCAACAACGCGGCCCTGGCTGTCGGTCTGGATCTCGAACTGCTCGAACCACGGCGCCGGGCTCGGGCGGAAACCGAAAGCGATGACCACGGCGTCGGCCGGGATGATCTCTTCGGAACCCGGGATCGGCTCGGGGCTGCGACGGCCACGGGCGTCCGGTTCGCCGAGACGGGTCTCGACCACTTTCACACCTTCGACCTTGTCTTCGCCGACGATGGCGATCGGCTGACGGTTGTAGAGGAATTTCACGCCTTCTTCCTTGGCGTTCTTCACCTCTTTGCGCGAACCGGGCATGTTCGCTTCGTCACGACGATAGGCGCAGGTCACCGACTTGGCGCCCTGGCGGATCGACGTGCGGTTGCAGTCCATCGCCGTATCTCCGCCGCCCAGCACCACAACCTTCTTGCCTTTCATGTCGACGAAATCTTCCGGCGACTTTTCAAAGCCCAGGTTGCGGTTGACGTTGGCGATCAGGAAGTCCAGCGCGTCGTAGACACCCGGCAGATCCTCACCGGCAAAACCACCCTTCATGTAGGTGTAGGTGCCCATGCCCATGAACACGGCATCGTATTCGGCGAGCAGTTGCTCCATGGTCACGTCCTTGCCGACCTCGGTGTTGAGGCGGAATTCGATGCCCATGCCGGTGAAGACTTCGCGACGATTGCTCAGCACGGTCTTCTCAAGCTTGAACTCGGGGATGCCGAAGGTCAGCAGACCGCCGATTTCCGGGTTCTTGTCGAACACCACCGGAGTCACCCCGCCGCGCACCAGCACGTCGGCACAACCGAGGCCCGCCGGGCCTGCACCGATGATCGCGACACGCTTGCCGGTCGGTTTGACCTTGGACATGTCCGGGCGCCAGCCCATGGCGAACGCGGTGTCGGTGATGTACTTCTCGACCGAACCGATGGTCACCGCACCGAAACCGTCGTTAAGGGTGCAGGCACCCTCGCACAGACGATCCTGCGGACACACCCGGCCGCAGACTTCCGGCAGGGTGTTGGTCTGGTGCGACAGCTCGGCGGCCTGGAGGATGTTGCCCTCGGCCACCAGTTTCAGCCAGTTCGGAATGAAGTTGTGCACCGGGCACTTCCACTCGCAATACGGGTTGCCGCAGCCCAGGCAGCGGTGGGCCTGATCGGCCGACTGCTGGGGTTTGAACGGTTCGTAGATTTCCACGAACTCTTTCTTGCGTTGACGCAACAGTTTCTTCTTCGGATCTTTGCGCCCGACATCGATGAACTGGAAGTCGTTATTCAGACGTTCAGCCATTGTTAAAACCTCATCAAACTCTTCAGGCGCATATCACTGCGGGTTGGCACGAGTGCTGGAAAGCAACGACTTCAGGTTGGCAGCCTTCGGCTTGACCAGCCAGAAACGACGCAGGTAGTCATCGAGGTTCTCGGCGAGTTCACGACCCCACTCGCTGTCGGTTTCCGCGACGTACTCGTTCAGCACGTTCTGCAGGTGGCTGCGATAGGCTTCCATCGCCTCGCCGCTGATCCGCTGGATTTCCACCAATTCGTGGTTGACCCGGTCAACGAAGGTGTTGTCCTGGTCGAGCACGTAGGCGAAACCACCGGTCATGCCAGAGCCGAAGTTGTAACCGGTCTTGCCCAGGACGCAGACGAAACCACCGGTCATGTACTCGCAGCAGTGATCGCCAGTGCCTTCCACAACGGTGTGGGCACCGGAGTTGCGCACAGCGAAACGCTCGCCCGCGGTGCCGGCGGCGAACAGCTTGCCGCCGGTGGCGCCGTACAGGCAGGTGTTGCCGATGATGGCGCTGTTCTGAGTCTGATAAACGCTGCCTTTCGGCGGCACGATGACCAGTTTGCCGCCGGTCATGCCTTTGCCGACGTAGTCGTTGGCATCGCCTTCCAGGTACAGGTTCAGGCCGCCGGCGTTCCACACGCCGAAGCTCTGCCCCGCAGTACCCTTGAAGCGGAAGGTGATTGGCGCCTTGGCCATGCCCTGGTTGCCGTGCTTGCGCGCGATTTCGCCGGAGATCCGCGCGCCGATCGAACGGTCGCAGTTGCAGATGTCCAGATCGAACTCGGCACCGCTGAGGTCATTGATCGCCGATGTCGCCATCTCGACCATTTTCTCGGCCAGCAGGCCCTGGTCGAACGGCGGGTTGCGCTCGACGCCGCAGAACTGCGGTTTGTCCGCCGGGATGTGATCGCTGCCCAACAGCGGAGTCAGATCCAGGTGATGTTGCTTGGCAGTCTGGCCTTCGAGGACTTCCAGCAGATCGGTGCGGCCGATCAGCTCTTCGAGCGAGCGCACGCCGAGCTTGGCCAGCCACTCACGGGTTTCTTCGGCGACGTAGGTGAAGAAGTTCACCACCATGTCGACGGTGCCGATGTAGTGATCCTTGCGCAGCTTCTCGTTCTGGGTCGCGACGCCGGTGGCGCAGTTGTTCAGGTGGCAGATACGCAGGTATTTGCAGCCCAGCGCGATCATCGGCGCAGTACCGAAGCCGAAGCTTTCGGCGCCGAGGATCGCTGCCTTGATCACGTCGAGGCCGGTTTTCAGGCCGCCGTCGGTCTGCACCCGGACCTTGCCGCGCAGGTCGTTGCCGCGCAGGGTCTGGTGGGTTTCGGCCAGACCGAGTTCCCACGGTGCACCGGCGTACTTGATCGAGGTCAGCGGCGAAGCACCGGTGCCGCCGTCGTAGCCGGAGATGGTGATCAAGTCCGCATAGGCCTTGGCCACACCGGCGGCGATGGTGCCGACGCCCGCTTCAGCCACGAGTTTCACCGAAACCAGCGCCTTCGGGTTGACCTGTTTCAGGTCGAAGATCAGCTGCGACAAGTCTTCGATGGAATAGATGTCGTGGTGCGGCGGCGGCGAAATCAGGGTCACGCCCGGCACTGCGTAACGCAGCTTGGCGATCAGCCCGTTCACCTTGCCGCCCGGCAGTTGCCCGCCCTCGCCCGGCTTGGCGCCCTGGGCGACCTTGATCTGCAGCACTTCGGCATTGACCAGGTATTCCGGGGTCACACCGAAACGGCCAGTCGCAACCTGCTTGATTTTCGAGCTCTTGATAGTGCCGTAGCGCGCCGGGTCTTCGCCGCCTTCGCCGGAGTTGGAACGCGCACCGAGGCGGTTCATGGCTTCGGCCAGGGCTTCGTGAGCTTCCGGCGACAGGGCGCCCAGCGAGATACCGGCGGAGTCGAAGCGCTTGAGCACCGATTCCAGCGGCTCGACTTCACTGATGTCCAGCGGCTTGTCGAGGGTCTTGACCTTGAACAGGTCGCGGATCATCGACACCGGACGGTTGTCCACCAGCGAGGTGTATTCCTTGAACTTGGCGTAGTCGCCCTGCTGCACGGCGGCTTGCAAGGTGTTGACCACGTCCGGGTTGTACGCGTGGTATTCGCCACCGTGGACGAACTTCAGCAGACCGCCCTGCTGGATCGGCTTGCGCGGACTCCAGGCTTCGGTGGCCAGTGCTTTCTGTTCGGCTTCGATGTCGACGAAACGCGCCCCCTTGATGCGGCTCGGCACGCCACGGAAGCTCAGGTTGCAGACTTCCTCGGACAGACCGATGGCTTCGAACAGCTGCGCACCGCGATAGGACGCGATGGTCGAGATGCCCATCTTCGACAGGATTTTCAACAGGCCTTTGGTGATGCCTTTGCGGTAGTTCTTGAACACCTCGTAGAGGTCGCCCAGGACTTCACCGGTACGGATCAGGTCGCCCAGCACTTCGTAGGCCAGGAACGGATAGACCGCCGAGGCACCGAAACCGATCAGCACCGCGAAGTGATGCGGATCTCGCGCAGTGGCGGTTTCCACCAGGATGTTGGAGTCGCAGCGCAGGCCTTTTTCGGTCAGGCGATGGTGCACCGCGCCGGTGGCCATCGAGGCGTGGATCGGCAGTTTGCCCGGGGCGATATGGCGGTCGCTCAGGACGATCTGGGTACGACCGGCACGCACGGCTTCTTCAGCCTGATCGGCGACGTTGCGGATCGCCGCTTCGAGGCCGACGCTTTCGTCGTAGTTGAGGTCGATGATCTGCCGCTCGAAACCCGGGCGGTCGAGGTTCATCAGCGAACGCCACTTGGCCGGCGAGATCACTGGCGAGCTGAGGATCACACGCGACGCGTGTTCCGGCGATTCCTGGAAGATGTTGCGCTCGGCACCGAGGCAGATTTCCAGCGACATCACGATCGCTTCACGCAGCGGGTCGATCGGCGGGTTGGTCACCTGCGCGAACTGCTGGCGGAAATAGTCGTACGGCGTACGCACGCGCTGGGACAGCACGGCCATCGGCGTGTCGTCGCCCATCGAACCGACGGCTTCGTAGCCTTGCTCGCCGAGCGGACGCAGTACCTGATCGCGCTCTTCGAACGTGACCTGATACATCTTCATGTATTGCTTGAGCTGATCGACGTCGTAGAAAGCCGAACCGTGATCGTTGTCTTCCATGGTCGCCTGGATGCGCAGGGCATTCTTGCGCAGCCATTGCTTGTACGGATGACGGGATTTCAGACGGTTGTCGATGGCGTCGGTGTCGAGGATCTGACCGGTTTCGGTGTCCACGGCGAGGATCTGGCCAGGACCGACACGGCCCTTGGCGATCACGTCCTGCGGCTGGTAGTTCCAGACGCCGATTTCCGAAGCGACAGTGATGAAACCGTTGGTGGTAGTGACCCAGCGCGCCGGACGCAGACCGTTACGGTCGAGCAGGCACACCGCGTAACGACCATCGGTCATCACCACGCCGGCCGGGCCGTCCCACGGCTCCATGTGCATCGAGTTGTACTCGTAGAACGCACGCAGATCCGGGTCCATGGTTTCGACATTCTGCCACGCTGGCGGAATGATCATCCGCACGCCACGGAACAGGTCGATGCCACCGGTGACCATCAGTTCGAGCATGTTGTCCATGCTCGAAGAGTCGGAACCGACACGGTTCACCAGCGGGCCGAGTTCTTCCAGATCCATCAGATCGTTGGTGAACTTGGTGCGACGGGCCTGGGCCCAGTTGCGGTTGCCGGTGATGGTGTTGATCTCGCCGTTGTGGGCGAGGAAGCGGAATGGCTGGGCCAGCGGCCATTTCGGCAGGGTGTTGGTGGAGAAGCGCTGGTGGAACACGCAGATCGCGGTCTGCAGGCGCTGGTCACCCAGGTCCGGATAGAACGCGGCCAGGTCGGCCGGCATCATCAGGCCTTTATAGATGATGGTCTTGTGGGAAAAGCTGCAGATGTAGTGGTCGGTGTCGGCGGCGTTGGCCACCGACGAACGACGACGGGCGCTGAACAGCTTGACTGCCATGTCCTGATCGCTCAGGCCTTCGCCACCGATGTACACCTGCTCGATCTGCGGCAGGCGCTCAAGGGCGAGGCGGCCGAGGACGCTGGTGTCGATGGGCACTTTGCGCCAGCCGATCAGTTGCAGGCCTTCGGCGAGGATCTCGCGGTTCATGTTCTCGCGAGCGGCTTCGGCCTTGGCCGGATCCTGGTTGAAGAAGACCATGCCCACGGCATATTGCTTGGGCAGCTCGACGCTGAAGGTTTCCTGGGCAATGGCGCGCAGGAAGGCGTCGGGTTTTTGAATCAGCAGACCGCAACCGTCACCGGTCTTGCCGTCGGCATTAATCCCACCGCGGTGGGTCATGCAGGTCAGGGCCTCGATGGCCGTTTGCAATAGGGTATGACTGGGTTCGCCCTGCATATGGGCTATCAGGCCGAAACCGCAGTTATCCTTGAATTCATCTGGTTGGTACAGACCTGCTTTCATAGACACTTTCTCACCAGGCTGCCTCTTTTCGAGGCAAATTTCTTTTCAATTCAACCACTTGCATCTCGCGCCGAACGTACGCCGGCTTTGCGGGGGCAAAAGGGTGGTCATTGTACACAGCGACACAGACGCTCACAAATTTGACGACGAAATGTCGCAAATCCATGTCGCATTTGTGAAAGGTTTAAAGCGATATGCTGTGCTAGTCAAAACTTTTTTAATTCTGACCGCAACGACTCAAAGACTACTGTGACGCAGACACCACAAGGCACGCGGTCTGTAGAGACGGCGCGCACTTGTAGAGATTTTGAGGTGCTTGGAGAGGCGGCCTGGGTAAGGCCGCCGAATCTTCAGCGAGTTGTTGCCAGTTCCTGTTGGACGCTGGCGACAGTGCGAGGCCAAGGTTTACCAGCCTGAACCTTCGCTGGCAAGGCCTTGATGGCAGAAACGGCCGCATCACGATTGGCAAAGCTGCCATAGGTGATCACGTAGAGCGGCTTGCCGTTGAGGACTTTCTTGAAATAACGGTACTCGCCGCCCTGCTCCTTGACGAAGCTTTGCGCAGCCGCTTCGGAGCTGGTGCCGAGGATCTGCACCACGTAGTTGCCCGGGGCCTGGCCGGCGTACCAACTGCCACCGGCGGCCTTGGCGACGGTGACCGGCTTCTCGGCGGCTTTCTCGGCCGGTTTGGCCGCAGCGACAGGCTTGGCAGGTGCGGGGGCTGGCTTCGCAACTGGCGCAGCCGGAGCAGGCGCTGGCTTGGCCGTGGCAACCTGGGTCGGTGCCGGTGTCGGTTTGGCCGCAGGGACCGGAACCGGCGTTGGTGCAGGACCGGCAGGCACGCCCGCCGGTGGCGCGGTGGTGGTCACGGTCGGCGGTGTATTGCTCGAGCCTTCCAGCGGTACGCCGTCGTCACCTTCGGTGATCCCGCCGGCCGCTTCGGCCAATGGCTTGCGCATGACCGGTTGCGAATTGCCGACCAGCGGCAACGGCATCGGCTGGGTGTTACCGGCGAACTCCACGTTCGGCGCACCACCCTGGCCCAATGGCAGTTGAGCCTGTTCATTGGCCGGCGCGCCGGTGGTCGGCGCCTTGTTGCGACCGGGCATCAGCCAGGCGGCAGCGACCGCCACCACGACGACGGCGGAAATCGCCAATACGTGTTTCTTCGGCATGTTGAACCCCATACTTGGACGCTTCACCGCAGAGCGGCTGGCAATCATGACTTCGATCAGTGCATCGCGAGCGACCTGGTTGATGTTGCCGGGCCAACCCTCGGAGCTTTCGTGAATATCAGAGATCTGATCCGCGGTGAAAAGTTCGACACCGCGGCCTGCACCTTCGAGCCGCTGGTCGAGATACTCGCGAGTTTCTTCTTCGGTGTACGGCTGCAATTCGATGACGTGGAAGCGCTCTTCCTCGAGGTGCAGGGCCTCGAGCTGGGCGATCAGCGACGACTCACCGAACAGGAACACATGCGGACGTCCTTCCGGCGCGCCGGCACCCAAAGCCATCAGGGCTTCGAGGGCAGATTCGTCAAGCTGCTCGGCATCATCCACCAGCAGGTAGACCTCCTGACCAGTCAGCGCGAGCTGTACGACCTGATCGAGGATCGCCCCGACTTCGGCCTGGGCCACATTCAGCGCCTGAGCGACCTGACGCAGCACACCGGCTGCATCGCCGGCGCCACGGGCCGAGACGACAACACTCTGAACCGACTGCTTGTTGGTGCTGGCCACCAGCGCCTGGCGCAGCAACGTCTTGCCGCTGCCCTGAGGGCCGGTGACCACCAGCAGCAACTGGCTGTAACGCGCCAGGTGATGCAGTTGACCCAGCACCGGTTTGCGCTGGGCCGGGAAGAATTTGAAGCCCGGGACCCGTGGAGCGAAAGGGTCATGACTTAACTGGAAATGGCCGAGGAACGCCTCGTCGGCATGCAAACTAGTCATCGGAATCTTATTAACCTTTAAGCTGAGCCAGAGCGCGGTAATCCGCTCCCAGCGTGGCCTGTAGAATCTCTTTCGGATAATCGTCGGTCACTACCGCTTCGCCCATCCGGCGCAGCAGCACCAGGCGCAGACGACCGTCGATCACTTTTTTGTCAATTGCCATGTGTTCGAGAAAATCGGCTTCGGTCATTTCTTCCGGCGGAACCACCGGCAGGCCGGCACGCTGGAACAGACGAATGCCGCGATCGCGGTCCTGCTCGCTGATCCAGCCGAGGCGCGCGGACATCTCCATCGCCATTACCGTGCCAGCAGCGACCGCTTCACCGTGCAACCAGACACCATAGCCCATGTGGGTTTCGATGGCGTGGCCGAAGGTGTGGCCGAGGTTGAGCGTGGCGCGTACACCGGTTTCCTTCTCATCGGCGCCGACCACCGCCGCCTTGGCAGCGCAGGAACGCTCGATGGCATAGGTCAGGGCTTTCTGGTCCAGTGCACGCAGGGCGTCGACGTTGTCTTCAAGCCAGGTCAGGAACGGCTCGTCGCAGATCAGGCCGTACTTGATGACTTCCGCCAGGCCTGCCGACAGCTCTCGCGCTGGCAGGGTTTTCAGGGACGCCGTATCGATCAGCACCACGTTCGGCTGATAGAAGGCGCCGACCATGTTCTTGCCCAGCGGATGGTTGATCCCGGTCTTGCCGCCCACCGACGAATCGACCTGGGACAGCAGCGTGGTAGGAATCTGGATGAAATCGACGCCGCGCTGGTAGCAGGCGGCTGCAAAACCGGCCATGTCGCCGATCACACCGCCACCGAGGGCGATCACCGTGGTGCGACGGTCATGACGGGCGGTCAGCAGGCCGTCGAAGATCAGTTGCAAGGTTTCCCAGTTCTTGAAGGCTTCGCCGTCCGGCAGCACCACGGAAACCACCGAGAACTGCGACAGGCTGCGGGTCAGACGCTCGAGATAGAGCGGCGCAACGGTCTCGTTGGAGATGATTGCCACTTGCCGCCCATGGATGTGCGGAGCCAGCAATTCAGGCTGATCCAACAGTCCTTCGCCAATATGAATCGGGTAGCTGCGCTCGCCTAGATCGACCTTGAGTGTCTGCATGTGTCCCCACAGTGAAGATGGAAGCAGGCGTCCTGCCTTGAATTATCGGATGTCCCCGGTCTTGAGAGGTGTGACGCCGCTTGCGTGCGATCCGCCACAACCCTCGACAGGACGCCGAGGATAGCGCATTTCGGGCGGCGCTTTAACGGGGTGGAAGTTGCGCCAGACGGTCAAGAATGTCGAGTACCACCATGCGTGGCGGCCGCTCGTCGGTTTCCACCACCAGATCGGCGATTTCCCGATAAAGCGGATCGCGGATCGCCAGCAGGTCGCGCAGGGTTTTCTCGGGATTGGCCGTGCGCAGCAGCGGGCGATTGCGGTCGCGGGAGGTGCGGCCGACCTGCTGTTCGACAGAGGCGTGCAGATACACCACCCGCCCGCCCTCGTGCAGGGCCTTGCGGTTGGCATCGCGCATCACCGCGCCGCCGCCCGTCGCCAGCACTACGCCGTCGAACGCGCACAGCTCGGCGATCATCGCCTGCTCACGATCACGAAAACCGGGCTCGCCTTCCTTGTCGAAGATCCACGGGATATTGGCGCCCGTACGCAGTTCAATTTCCTTGTCGGAATCCTTGAACGGCAGGCGCAGCTCTTTGGCCAGTAATCGGCCGATGGTGCTTTTTCCAGCGCCCATCGGTCCTACAAGAATCAAATTTCGCACAGAATCAACGACTCACAGCAATCGCCTGGTTATTCATGATACGCGGAGTGAGGAATACCAACAGCTCGGATTTTTTCTCCGAAACCACATCACGCCGGAAAAGGCGGCCAAGATACGGCACATCGCCAAGAAATGGCACCTTATCTACGACCTTGCTTTGAGTATTTGAGAAAACCCCACCAATCACGATGGTCTCGCCGTCGTTCACCAGCACCTTGGCGTTGACCTCGTTTTTCTTGATCGGCGGTACATCCTGCACCTTGTTCAGGTAGTCCGGTTCGTCCTTGGTGACCTTCACCTCCATGATGATGCGATTGTCCGGGGTGATCTGCGGCGTGACCTCCAGCGACAGCGAGGCCTCCTTGAACGACACCGACGTAGCGCCGCTGGAACTGGCTTCCTGATACGGAATCTCGGTGCCCTTGAGGATTTTCGCGGTCTCCTTGTCGGAGGTGACCACCTTGGGTTGCGAGACGATTTCGCCGTTGCCGGTCTTCTCCATCGCCGTCAGTTCAAGGTCCAGCAGAACGTTGTCGGTGATGAACGCAATGCCGATCCCGGATGTGTTGTTGACCGTGCCCATGTCGACGAACGGCGAGTTGGTACTGGTGCTGCCCGGCGTGCCGATGGTGGTCGACGAGCCATTGCTGACCCCGGAAGTGTTCCAGTTGCCCTTGTTCTGGATTGACCCGCCCCAGCGCACACCCAGGCTCTTGTCGTAATCGACGTTGGCCTCGACGATCCGCGCCTCGATCATCACCTGACGCACCGGGATATCCAGCTGCGCCACGATCCGCCGCAGTTCGTCGAGGCGATCCTGGGTCTGGTAGGCAATGATGTTGTTGGTGCGCTCATCGACGGTGATCGAGCCGCGTTCATCGACCTTCGCCTCGGCGCTGGTGACCGACTGGAACAGCTTGGCGATGTCCGCAGCCTTGGCGTAGTTCACTTGCAGCAGTTCACGGCGCAGCGGCGCCAGCTCGGCGATCTGCTTCTGCGACTCCAGTTCCTGCCGTTCGCGGGCGGCGATTTCATCCGCCGGTGCTACCAGCAACACGTTGCCGACCTTGCGTTTGTCCAGGCCTTTGGTCTTGAGCACCAGATCCAGCGCCTGATCCCACGGTACGTTTTGCAGGCGCAAGGTGATCCCGCCCTGCACCGTATCGCTGGCCACCAGATTGAGATTGGTGAAGTCCGCGATCAGTTGCAGTACCGAACGCACATCGATGTCCTGGAAATTCAACGAAAGCTTTTCACCGCTGTAGCTGTTGCGGTCGGCATTGCGCTTTTGCAGGTCGTCGATGGTCAGCGGACGGATGCTCACCGTCAGCTTGTTGTCGGTCTGGTAGGTGGAATAGTCGAACGTGCCGCCGGGCTCTACAGTGATGGTCGCCCGATCCCCGCTCACGCCGGCGTTGACGAACTGCACCGGGGTGGCGAAATCCTTGACGTCGAGACGCACCCGCAACGGCTCGGGCAACTGGGTGCGGGCGAAATTGAGGATGATCTTGCCGTCGTGCTCCTGAATGTCCGGCGCGATGGTCGGGTCGGACAGGTCGATGACCACATTGCCCTCACCCGCCGTGCCGCGCTGGAAATCCACACCACGAATGGCCCTGGCGACGGGGGCGTAAGTCCGCGCCGGCGCTGCCACCGGCGTGGCACGCGTTGTCTTCGCGACAGGTCGCGGTGCGCTGGCCTTGGTGCCCTGCCCGACCACCACGAACAGCGTGTTGCCCTCGACCCGGGCGTCATACGGCGCCAGTTGCGTCAGGTTGATGATCAACCGGGTACGGTCATTGGCCTCGACCACCGTGGCAGAGCGCGCATTGCCGCTACCGAGGTCGCGGGTCTTGGTCGCGAGCTGGCTGGCCACTCCCGGCAGGTCGAGGGCGATCCGCGCCGGCGAGTCGGTGGTGTAACCCTTGGGCTGCGGCGGCGGGCCGTCGAACGACAGCTTCAGCTCGACGCGATCACCCGGCAGCGCGGCAACGTCCAGCGTCTTCAGGTTGGCCGCGTGAACCATCGGTGAAAGCAGCGCTATCCATAGCGAAAAACCGAGGGTGGAGAAAATCCTGTTCATTGTTCGACTTCCACTATGAGTGCTCTTTCAAAGGAATGGTGCGCGGTCGCTCCAGCCAGGCGCCTTCGCCATCGGGAACGATTTCGACCACATCGACCTGGGAGGCGCTGATCGCGACGATGCGTCCGTCGTTGCGCCCCAGGTAATCGCCGACTTTCAGCCGATGCACCCCGCCCGCCCCGCGCAGCAGCGCAAAGGAACCGGAGGCATTGGAAATCGTGCCGACCATCTCGAACTGCTCGATGTTGAAACCTTCGAGGTATTGCTTGACCCGGTTCGGGTCCGGCTTGACGTTGCGCGAGCCGTGCTGCTGCCCGGCCAGATCGACCCGTACCTGACGCGAGAAAGGACTGCGCAGATTGGACGCGCTGTAGGTGAACGTGGGGTAGGAACGAAAGGTCGGCGTCGGCTCGATCTTGCCCGGCGGCCGCAGACGCACTTCATTCATGTAGGCGTCGAGATCGCCGAAGTCGTTGCCGCCGCAACCGCTCAGCCCCAGCATCAATGCCGACAACAGAAGAAAACGGATCGGGCTCATTTTTGCAGCCCCTTGTCGTTGTAGCGGTACGTCTTGGCGAGGATGCTCATGCGCAACTTCGTCCCGCCTTCCGGGTTGGCCGGCGCCAGCTCGAAGTCGTGCAGCGTGACGATCCGCGGCAACCCGGCCACGCCACTGACGAAGGTGGCAAGGTCGTGATAGGCGCCTGTGACAGTGATCTGGATCGGCAATTCGATGTAGAACTGCTGCGTCACCTCCGGCAACAGCTTGATCTCCTCGAACTCAAGACCACTGCCCAGCCCGGTGCGCGTGATGTCCTCCAGCAATCCCGGCACTTCGGTGTCACTGGGCAATTGCCGCAACAGCACGCCGAACGAGTTCTCCATCTCCTTCATCTGCTGGGTGTACAGCTCCAGATTGGCCGCCATGTGCGCCTTGCTGGAGAACTGTTCCTTGAGCGTGGCCTCTTCCGTGCGTTTGGTTTCGAGCTCGCTCTCCATGTCACTGACGAAAAAGTTGTAGCCCAGGGCCAGTACCAGAATCATCAATAGCGCCCCGGCCAGGCCTTTCACGGCCGGTGGCCAGGAGCCGATGTTGCTGGTATCCAGGTCGTTGAAGTCGATATTGCGCAGGCTGGCCAGCCATTCGGACGGTTTCATTGGTCGTCCTCCAGGTTTTTCGGCCGGGTCTGATGAACAGTCAACTGAAACACGTTGGCCTGATCCAGTTGCCCCGCCGTGGTTGCCTTGACCTCGTTCAAGGTCGGCGCATCGAACCAGTCGGACGCCTCAAGATTGCGCATCAGGTCGGAGACCCGGTTGTTCGATTCCGCCGCACCGCTGATCGACAGGGTCTTGCCGACCATCTTCACGCTGGTGAAATAGACACCGTCGGGCAGGGTCCGCGCCAGTTGATCGAAGATCCGCCCGCTGACCTGCCGGTTGCCTTGCAGGTCCTGGATGATGCGCATGCGCTCCACCAGTTGCTGGCGACGCGCCTTGAGTTCGCTGATCTGCTTGATCCGCTCATCGACCACGGCAATCTGCTTGCCGATGTAATCGTTGCGCGCCTGCTGATGCTCGATGGCCGTGCTGAATATCTGAGCGGCAATGAATACCGCGCCGACCGAACCGACCACCACGCCGGTCAGGGTCAGCAGAAAGCGTTTGCGCCGTTCTTCGCGGCGCTCCTCGCGCCAGGGGAGGAGGTTGATCCGCGCCATCAGTCGAAACTCCTGAGCGCGAGCCCGCAGGCAATCATCAGTGCCGGCGCATCACTGGCCAGGGCCCCGGCGTTGACCTTGCTGCTCAAGGCCATGTCGGAAAACGGATTGGCGACCTGGGTCGGGGTGCCGAGGCGCTCTTCGATCAACCGGTCCAGCCCCGGCACCGAGGCCGTGCCGCCGGCCAGCAGAATGTGATCGACCGCGTTGTACTGGCCGGAAGCAAAGAAAAATTGCAGGGAACGCGACACCTGTTGCACCAGCGCCTCGCGAAACGGCTGCAGGACCTCGCCGACATAATCGTCCGGCAGACCGCCCTGTTTCTTGGCCAGCCCGGCCTGTTCGAGGGTCAGGCCATAACGGCGCTGGATTTCCTCGGTCAGCTGGCGCCCGCCGAACAGTTGCTCGCGGGTGTAGATGATCCGGCCGTTGTGCAGGACGCTGAGGGTGGTCATGGTCGCGCCGATGTCGACCACCGCAACGGTCAGGCGCTCCTGCGAGGCCGCCAGTTGCGTGGCCAGCAGGCCGAACGAGCGCTCCAGCGCATACGCCTCGACATCCACCACCCGCGCCGTCAGGCCGGCCAGGGCCAGCGCCGCCTCACGGACTTCGACGTTTTCCTTGCGACAGGCGGCCAGCAGCACGCTGACCCGCTCGGGATTGCGCGGCGAAACGCCCTGGACTTCGAAGTCGATGGCGACCTCGTCCAGCGGGTAGGGAATGTATTGGTCGGCTTCGATCTTGAGCTGGTTTTCCAGCTCGTCGTCGGACAGCCCGGCGTCCATTTCGATGACCTTGGTGATCACCGCCGAGCCGGCCACTGCCACCGCCACGCTTTTGAGCCCGGTGCGCGCCTTGGCCAGTACCCGGGACAGGGCATGCCCGACGCCTTCAAGCTCGGCGATGTTCTTCTCGACCACGGCATTGGCCGGCAACGGCTCCACCGCGTACGCCTCGACCCGGTAGCGCTCGCCCTGACGACTCAGCTCCAGCAGCTTCACCGAAGTGGAGCTGATATCGATCCCCAGCAACGTATTGGTCTTTTTATTGAAGAGTCCTAGCACTACCAATTCCCTATGACTTTCCGTGAGTTACGGACTCTGTAATGCGCATTGCGTTCCCTCGCCCCGTCTTGACAGAAGCGCAAATGACGCCCCCAGCGGAAAAGTGCTTATAATGCCCAGCGATTTTTTCCGCTTTTTACTGCCGGCGCGGGCCGTTCTGTGTGTTCCCGGAACCCTGTCGCCCAATTCATTCTTTGCCCTGGATGTCCAAAAGCCTTGATTCGTCTGCTGAAATTCTTCGGTTGGTCCATCGTCGCCGTTTTCTGCGGACTGCTTTTAGTTCTCAGCGGCGCGTTTCTTTACCTTAGTCCGGGTTTGCCATCTGTGGAGGCGCTGAGAAGCATTCAGTTGCAGATTCCGCTCCGGGTCTACAGCAGCGACAACAAGTTGATCGCAGAATTTGGCGAAATGCGCCGTACTCCGATCCGTTTCGCCGACATTCCCCCCAATTTCATCAATGCGTTACTAAGTGCTGAAGACGACAACTTCGCCAACCACTATGGCGTCGATCCGAGCAGCCTGATGCGTGCCGCGACCCAACTGGTCAAGAGCGGGCACATCCAGTCCGGCGGCAGCACCATCACCATGCAGGTGGCGAAGAACTTCTTCCTGACCAGCGAACGCAGCTTCTCGCGCAAGACCACGGAAATCCTCCTGGCCCTGCAGATCGAACGGCAGCTGACCAAGGACGAGATCCTCGAGCTGTACGTGAACAAGATTTATCTGGGCAACCGCGCCTACGGCATCGAGGCGGCGGCGCAGGTGTATTACGGCAAGTCGATCCGTGAGGTCAGCCTGGCGCAGATGGCGATGATCGCCGGCCTGCCGAAGGCCCCGTCGCGCTTCAATCCGCTGGCCAACCCGGCGCGCAGCAAGGAGCGTCGCGACTGGATCCTCGGGCGCATGTACAAGCTCGGCAAGATCACCGAAGCCGACTACACCGCGGCCATCAACGAGCCGCTGAACGCCAGCTACCACGTGCCGACCCCGGAAGTGAACGCGCCGTACATCGCCGAGATGGCCCGCGCCGAAATGGTCGGCCGCTACGGCAGCGACGCCTATACCGAAGGTTTCCGCGTCACCACCACGGTGCCAAGCAACCTGCAGGAAATGGCCAACACCGCGCTGCACGAAGGCCTGATGACCTACGACCAGCGTCACGGCTACCGTGGTCCTGAATCGCGCCTGCCGGGCAAGACCCGTGAAGCCTGGGCCGTCGAGCTGACCAAGCAACGCACCATCAGCAGCCTCGAACCGGCCATCGTCACCCAGGTCGACAAGAACGGCCTGCAAGTGCTGACCCGTACCGGTGAAGAGCATGTGGCGTGGGACACCATGAAATGGGCCCGTCCGTTCCTCAATACCAACAGCATGGGCGCCGCGCCGCGTCAGCCATCGGATGTCGCGCAGGTCGGCGATCTGGTGCGCGTACAGCGCCAGCCGAACAATTCGCTGAAGTTCAGCCAGATTCCACAGGCCCAGGGCGCGCTGGTGTCGCTGGATCCGCAGAACGGCGCAATCCGCTCGCTGGTCGGCGGTTTCGCCTTCGAGCAGAGCAACTACAACCGTGCCATGCAGGCCAAGCGTCAGCCGGGCTCGAGCTTCAAGCCATTCGTCTACAGTGCCGCACTGGATAACGGCTACACCGCCGCCACGCTGGTCAACGACGCACCGATCGTGTTCGTCGACGAGTACCTGGACAAGGTCTGGCGTCCGAAGAACGACACCAACACCTTCCTCGGCCCGATCCGCCTGCGCGAAGCGCTGTACAAGTCGCGCAACCTGGTTTCCATCCGCCTGCTGCAGGCGATGGGCGTAGGCAAGACCATCGACTACATCACCCGCTTCGGCTTCAACAAGCAGGACCTGCCGCCAAACCTGTCCCTGGCGCTGGGCACCGCGACCCTGACCCCGATGGAAATCGCCACCGGCTGGAGCACTTTCGCCAACGGTGGTTACAAGATCACTCCGTACATCATCGACAAGATCGAAAGCCGCAATGGCGACACGCTGTTCGTCGCCAACCCGCCGACCGTGCCGCAGGGTGGCTCGGCCACCGACGGCATCGCGGCACCGGCGACCCAACCGATCACCGTCGACGCAGCACCGGTTCCGGGTGAAGCACCGGGCAGCGCCGCAATGCCACAGGCTCCGGCAGTCGCCGAACGCATCGTCGATGGCCGCACCACCTACATCCTCAACAGCATGTTGCAGGACGTGATCAAGCTCGGCACCGGGCGTCGCGCACTGGCCATGGGCCGCAGCGATATCGCGGGCAAAACCGGTACTACCAACGAATCCAAGGATGCGTGGTTCTCCGGTTACAACGCCGATTACGTGACCACGGTCTGGACCGGTTTCGACCAGCCGGAAAGCCTCGGTCGCCGGGAGTTCGGCGGCACCGTGGCCCTGCCGATCTGGATGAACTACATGAGCGCCGCGCTCAAGGACAAGCCGCCGCATGTCCAGCCGGAGCCGGAAGGCATCCTCAGCCTGCGGGTAGACCCGGTCAGCGGCCGCGCGGCTTCGCCGAGTACACCAGGCGCCTACTTCGAGTTGTTCAAGGCCGAAGACACGCCGCCGTCGGTCAACGAGATCGGCAACGGCACGGCACCGGGCAGCCCGCTGCCGGCGGATGAACAGGCGCCGATCGATCTGTTCTGATTCGCAGACACTGAAAAGCCCCGCCTTCGAAAGAATGCGGGGCTTTTTTATGCCTGCCAGATTTGTATTGCATGGACTGACTCCTTCGCCGACAACACAGAATTCACAGGCACAAAAAAGCCCCGACTCTCACGAGCCGGGGCTTTCGCTTGAAGCGTTACAACGACTTAGCCGTTGAACACGTCATCCACGCTTTTCAGCGGGTAGTTCTTCGGATACGGCAGGGTCGCTACGCCGGTCTCGATCGCAGCCTTGGCCACGGCGTCGGAGATCACGGTGATCAGGCGCTTGTCCATTGGCTTCGGAATGATGTACTCACGACCGAATTCCAAGGAGATACCGCCGTAGGCGTCGCAGACTTCCTGAGGAACCGGCAGCTTGGCCAGTTCGCGCAGGGCGTTGGCAGCAGCGATCTTCATTTCTTCGTTGATGCGCTTGGCGCGAACGTCCAGGGCACCGCGGAAGATGAACGGGAAGCCCAGCACGTTATTGACCTGGTTCGGGTAGTCCGAACGGCCGGTAGCCATGATCACGTCGTTGCGGGTGGCGTGAGCCAGTTCCGGGGAGATTTCCGGATCCGGGTTGGAGCAGGCGAAGACGATCGGGTTGGCCGCCATGCGCTTCAGTTGCTCGGCGCTCAGCAGGTTCGGGCCCGACAGACCGACGAATACGTCAGCGCCTTCGATGGCGTCGTCCAGGGTGCGCTTCTCGGTAGCGTGGGCGAACACGGCCTTGTACTGGTTCAGGTCGTCACGGCCAGCGTGGATCACGCCGGTACGGTCGATCATGAAGATATTCTCGACCTTGGCGCCCATGCTCACCAGCAGTTTCATGCAGGAGATGGCGGCAGCGCCGGCGCCCAGGCAGACGATCTTGGCTTCGCCGAGGGTTTTGCCAGCGATTTCCAGAGCGTTGATCATGCCCGCAGCGGTCACGATCGCGGTGCCGTGCTGGTCATCGTGGAATACCGGAATGTCGCACTGCTCGATCAGAGCGCGTTCGATCTCAAAGCACTCAGGTGCCTTGATGTCTTCCAGGTTGATGCCACCGAAGGTGATGGAAATGCGTTTTACGGTGTCGATGAAGGCTTGCGGGCTTTCGGAGTCGACTTCGATGTCGAAGACGTCGATGCCGGCGAAGCGCTTGAACAGCACGCCTTTACCTTCCATCACTGGCTTGGAAGCCAGTGGGCCGAGGTTACCCAGGCCCAGAATCGCGGTGCCATCGGAAATGACTGCAACCAGGTTGCCCTTGCCGGTGTACTTGTAGGCCAGTTCAGGATCGCGGGCGATCTCGCGCACTGGTTCAGCTACGCCGGGGCTGTAGGCCAGCGACAGGTCGCGGGCGGTAGCAGTGGCCTTGGTGAGCTCGACACTCAGCTTTCCTGGACGAGGATTGGCGTGATATTCGAGAGCGGCAGTTTTCAGATCAGACATTTTGGCATTCCGCTTTTTACTGTTGGACAGACTGGTCAGCGAGGATACGCGCCTCGCAAAGTCCCCACAAGACTGCCCGGTCACCCCTGTCAAGCGCCCTGCCCTACGACTTTGGGCCAAGAGCCACGGCGCACAAGGGCTAGACTGTTCACAATCGACAGAAAAAATGTCTACAACTTTTTCTTCAACGGGACGATTGCAACATCGAAGGGTCGGTCAGCGGCAACAGCCAGCGAGCCTGACCGGGTTTCAATCCGCCCCGTCGCGAACGATCGACTACCCAGCCCCGGGCCTCGATCTGCTTGCCCTTCAGCCCTTGCAGGGAACTGCCGGCGAAGCGCTCCAGCAGATTGGGTGCAACGCGCAGTACAAGCTTGTCCTGCAACTCGATCCAGATTCCGCCACGATTGCGCTGAACCTTGCTCACACGCCCGCTGACGATGGCGAAACCCGAACGTTCGATCTGCTCCGCTTTCAGTACAGGCGAACGCTTCCACAGGCCAAGCCCGGCCTGCCGCGCGCTGCGTTCGGCGGCTTGCTGACAATCGACAAGATCGACATTCGGTGCCACCGCGACCTGGAATCCAAGGCCTTCGGCGAGCATTTGCGCTTCGAGACTGGCGCCGCTGACGCTGTAGAGATGGGCGAGCGTACGCCCGTAATGGTCTTTTTCTTGCGCACCAAGGCGCAAACCGACCCGACCGCCACTGTCGGCCACCAAGGCTTCCAGGCGTTTGCGCGCCGCCACGGCAAACGGTTCGTCGCTGCGACCCTGCTTGCCCAGCTCAGGCGTGTTGAGGCCGATCAGGCGTACGCTGCGGCCATCACTCAAGCGCACCGTGTCGCCATCGACAACCCGCTGCACCGCCACGCTCGACAGCCCCGAGGGCTTCGGGCAGAACGCCTGGGCAGCGGACAGCCAAATCGCGGACACAAAAAAGGCGCCCACAAGGGACGCCTTTTTCATCAGACCGGAAAAGCCGCTGAGGTTTTCCAGAATGAGGGGCCTTAGGCCTTTTTCGCGCCGAAAGCACCGAAACGGTCGGCGAACTTCTGAACGCGACCACCGGTGTCCAGAGTCTTCTGCTTACCGGTGTAGAACGGGTGGCACTCGTTGCAAACGTCGATCGCCAGGGCTTTGCCGAAGGTCGAACGGGTTTCGAACTTGTTGCCGCAGCTGCAAGTTACTGCAACTTCTGGGTAATTCGGGTGGATATCGGCTTTCATGGTGTTTTCCTCAGCTGGCGTGCCGCCATCCAACACGATTGTTGAATACCGCACGTAATTAGGCCGCGGATTCTACCAGACAATCCCGATCACGCAAGCTGTCACTGAGACCGACCGTCTGCTAGGCTCCCGCCCTTCTTCACCGCCCCGCCTATGAGAATCCTCCGCGTGCCCGACGCCATTCTGCGCCTCGCCCTGCCTTCGCCCCTGCGCCGCCTGTTCGACTATCGGGCCCCGGCCGGTGTGCTGCGCTCGCAGTTGCAACCGGGCATGCGCCTGCGGGTACCGTTCGGGCGGCGGGAGATGATCGGGATTCTGGTGGAAGTCACTGACACCAGCGAAGTACCGGTGGAGAAGCTCAAACCGGCGCTCGCGCTGCTCGACGCCACCCCACCGCTGCCGCCGGCACTGTTCAAGCTGTGCCTGTGGACCGCCCAGTATTATCAGCACAGCCTCGGCGATACCCTGAGCTGGGCACTGCCGGTGCTGCTGCGTCAGGGCGAACTGGCCGAGGCGCGACAGGAACGTTTCTGGTCCGCCGCCCCCGGTGCCAGCCTCGATGACCCGCGCATCGCCCGCGCCCCGCGCCAGCGAGAAGCCCTGGCGACACTGGCGCAGCACCCTCATGGCGTCGCCCATCAGTTGCTGAGCAAACTGATGCTGAGCAAGGACAGCCTCGATCTGCTGCTGGCCAAGGATCTGGTACAGGTCGAAGTGCGTCGTCACGCTCCCGGCGCACGTCACGAACACTGGCTGGCCCAGCCCGAGCTGCCGCTCAACAGCGAGCAACGCGCCGCGTACGAGGCGATTCGCGCCGGGTTCGACAGTTATCACGCATTCCTGCTGGCCGGGGTCACCGGCAGCGGCAAGACCGAAGTCTATTTGCAGCTGATCCGCGAAACCCTCGAGGCCGGCAAACAGGCACTGGTGCTGATCCCGGAGATCAACCTCGGCCCGCAGACCCTGGCGCGCTTCGAACAACGTTTCAACGCACGCATCGCCCTGCTGCACTCGGCGGTCAATGACCGCGATCGCCTCGATGCCTGGCTCGCCGCCCGGGATGGCGAAGCCGACATTATTATCGGCACCCGCTCGGCGCTGTTCACCCCGATGAAAAATCCGGGGCTGATCATCATCGACGAAGAACACGACGGCTCCTATAAACAGCAGGAAGGCCTGCGCTACCACGCACGGGATCTGGCACTGGTGCGCGCGCGGCAGGAAAACATCCCGATCGTGCTCGGCTCCGCGACGCCATCGCTGGAAAGCCTGCACAACGCCTACACCGGCCGGTATGGGCTCCTGCGCCTGAACGAACGGGCCGGCGGCGCCAAACAGCCACGTTTCCTGCGCCTGGATGTGAAAAGCCGTCCACTGGACAGCGGCATTTCCGGGCCGATGCAGCAAGCCATCGGCCAGACTCTCGCTGCCGGCCAGCAGGTGCTGGTGTTCCTCAACCGCCGGGGGTTTGCCCCGACCCTGCTGTGCCACGACTGCGGCTGGATGTCCGAATGCCAGCGCTGCGATGCGCGGATGACCGTGCACCAGCGCTACGGCGAACTGCGCTGCCATCACTGCGGTTACGTCGAGCGCGTGCCGCGCCAGTGCCCTAAGTGCAACAAGGTCGACCTGCGGCCGGTGGGCGCCGGCACCGAGCGCGCCGAGGAACGGCTGGCGATTCTGTTCCCGGACTATCCGGTGCTGCGCGTCGACCGCGACAGCACCTCGCGCAAAGATGCGATGAACCAGTTGTTCGCCACCATTCAGAAAGGCCAGCCGTGCATTCTGGTCGGCACGCAGATGTTGGCCAAGGGTCACCATTTCCCCCGCGTCACACTGGTGTCGATCCTTGATGCCGACGGCGGACTCTTCTCCGGCGACTTCCGCGCCAGCGAACGCATGGCGCAACTGATCGTGCAAGTCGCCGGGCGGGCCGGGCGGGCGGAAGAACCGGGCAAAGTGATCATCCAGACCCACCTGGCCGACCATCCTTTATTGGTGCAACTGACCGAACAGGGTTACTTCGCCTTCGCCGAACAGGCCTTGAGCGAACGCCGCGCCGCCGGCCTGCCGCCGTTCGCCCACCTCGCCCTGCTGCGCGCCGAAGCGCACAAGCCGGGGCAGGCCGAAGGTTTTCTCGATGAGGCCTGCAGCGAGGCCGAGCGTTTGCTGGCCGAACAGAATCTGACCGGCATTGAACTGCTGGGCCCGGTGCCGGCACCGATGGAACGCCGGGCTGGACGCTTCCGCGCGCAACTGCTGTTGCAGGCCACTGCCCGGGCGCCGCTGCACCGCTTGCTGGCGAGCTGGCTGCTGGCGCTGGAGCAGATGCCGAGCGGCCGGGCGGTGCGCTGGTCGCTGGATGTCGATCCTGTCGATTTGTATTGATTGATTGCTATCGCAGGCAAGCCAGCTCCCACAGGGGAATTGCGTCGTTCTTGTGGGAGCTGGCTTGCCTGCGATGGCTGACGAATTGTCACCACACATCCACATCCTGCCTGCTAAGGTTGGCAAGCCCGTCTTCGCAACGGATAATGCCCAGTTTTTCCACCCGCGCATCGATGCGCCGCCGCGCTTGCGGTCGAAAGAGAAGACCATGAAAGACACCATTCGCCAGCTGATCCAACAAGCCCTCACCCAACTCGTCAACGAAGGTGTGTTGCCTGAAGGCCTGACGCCGGCGATCCAGGTGGAAAACGCCCGGGACAAGACCCACGGCGATTTCGCCAGCAACATCGCCATGATGCTGGCCAAGCCTGCAGGCATGAAACCGCGCGATCTGGCAGAAAAAATCATCGCCGCCCTGCCGGCTGACGAGAACGTCACCAAGGCCGAAATCGCCGGCCCCGGCTTCATCAATTTCTTCCAGAACACTCAGGCACTGGCCTCGCGCCTCGACGCCGCTCTGGCCGACGCTCACGTTGGTGTGCGCAAGGCCGGCCCGGCGCAACGCACCGTGGTCGACCTGTCGGCGCCGAACCTGGCCAAAGAGATGCACGTCGGCCACTTGCGCTCGACCATCATCGGCGACGGCGTGGCCCGGGTGCTCGAATTTCTCGGCGATACCGTGATCCGTCAGAACCACGTCGGCGACTGGGGCACCCAGTTCGGCATGCTGATGGCCTACCTGCAGGAAAACCCGATCACCAGCGACGAGCTGTCGGACCTGGAAAACTTCTACCGCGCCGCCAAGCAGCGCTTCGACGAATCCCCGGAATTCGCCGACCGCGCCCGTGGCCTGGTGGTCAAGCTGCAGGCCGGCGATGCCGAATGCCTGGCGCTGTGGACCAAGTTCAAGGACATCTCGCTGTCGCACTGCCAGAAGATCTACGAACTGCTCAACGTCAAACTGACCATGGCCGACGTGATGGGCGAAAGCGCCTATAACGACGACCTGATCAACGTGGTCAACGACCTGAAAGCCGCCGGCATGCTGGTCGAAAGCAACGGCGCCCAGTGCGTGTTCCTCGACGAATTCAAGAACGCCGAAGGCGAGCCGTTGCCGGTGATCATCGTCAAGGCTGACGGCGGCTACCTGTACGCGACTACCGACCTCGCGGCCGTGCGCTACCGCAGCGGCAAACTGAAGGCCGACCGTGCGCTGTACTTCGTCGACCAGCGTCAGGCCCTGCACTTCCAGCAAGTGTTCGCCGTGGCGCGCAAGGCCGGTTTCGTGACCCATCCGATGGAAATGGAGCACATGGGCTTCGGCACCATGAACGGCGCCGACGGCCGTCCGTTCAAGACCCGTGACGGCGGCACCGTGAAGCTGATCGATCTGCTGACCGAAGCTCAGGAACGTGCCTACGCATTGGTAAAAGAGAAAAACCCGACACTGGCCGACGACGAACTGCGCAGCATCGCCAAGGTTGTGGGCATCGGCGCGGTGAAGTACGCCGACCTGTCGAAGCACCGCACCAGCGACTACAGCTTCAACTTCGACCAGATGCTCAACCTCGAAGGCAATACCGCGCCGTACCTGCTGTACGCCTACACCCGGGTGGCCGGCGTGTTCCGCAAGCTTGACAAGAATTACAGCGAAGTCGACGGCCAGATCGTCCTCGAAGCGCCGCAGGAGCACGATCTGGCAGCCAAACTGGCGCAGTTCGGCGAAGTGCTGAACAACGTTGCAGAAAAGGGCACGCCACACACCCTGTGCACCTACCTGTACGACGTGGCCGGCCTGTTCTCCAGTTTCTACGAGCACTGCCCGATCCTCGCCGCCGAGACCCCGGCACAAATGCAAAGCCGTCTGCGCCTTGCCGCGCTGACCGGCCGTACCCTCAAGCAAGGCCTGGAACTGCTCGGCCTGGAAACCCTGGAGCGCATGTAAGTTGGCTGCCAAGAAAAAACCTGCACCCAAGCGTGGCGCCAGCCGTTACCAAGCTCCTGCGAAGCAACCGATCCCGGGCTGGCTGTGGATGGCCATCGGCCTGACGGTCGGTGCGTTCATCGTGTTCCTGATGAAACTGGAGCCGGGCAAGGGCAGCGACACGGTCAAGCGCGAGAAGGTCGAGCAACAGCAACAACAGAAAGCCACCAAGATCGCCGAGGCCAACAAGACCCCGCCGAGCCCGACGCAACCGGTGAAGCCGAAGTACGACTTCTACACCCTGCTGCCGGAATCGGAAGTGATCGTGCCGCCTGACGCCGTGCCGGAGAAAACCCTGCCGACGCCACAAGTGCCAGCGATCCCGACCACGCCGGTGACCCCGGCGGAAGCGGCGAAGATCGACACCGCGCGCGCCCAGGCTGCGCTGGCCGGTATCACCCCGCCACCAGCGCCGCCGGTGACCAAGGCTGCACCGGTGACCAAGTTCTTCCTCCAGGCCGGCTCGTTCCGCAAGCAGACAGATGCCGACAAGGTCCGCGCGCAGATCATTCTGCTCGGCCAGGCGGTCGCGGTTGAGTCCGGGACGGTGAAGGATGAAACCTGGTATCGCGTACTGGTCGGCCCGTTCAGCAACCGCGAACAACTGACCACCGCCCAGAAGCAATTGGCGGGCGCAGGGTTCAGCAACCTGTTGTTACAACAACGCCAGAGCCGCTGACTCCCCCCGAATGATCCTTCCCCCGCTCTGCGTGGGGAGGATCAGCAACACCACCGCTCGTCCCCTCTCCCTTCCTGCAGTTGAAATCCTCTCCACCACCCCCATATGAATGGGCATAAGGCATTTTCGCCCCGCAGTGTGGAGACTCTTCCCTTGACCACCATCGTTTCAGTCCGCCGCCACGGCAAAGTCGTCATGGGCGGCGACGGCCAGGTTTCTCTCGGCAACACCGTGATGAAAGGCAACGCGAAGAAAGTTCGTCGCCTGTACCACGGCCAGGTCATCGCCGGTTTTGCCGGTGCCACCGCCGACGCCTTTACCCTGTTCGAACGTTTCGAAGGCCAGCTCGAGAAACATCAGGGCCACCTGATCCGTGCCGCCGTCGAACTCGCCAAAGAATGGCGTACCGACCGCTCCTTGAGCCGCCTCGAAGCGATGCTCGCGGTCGCCAACAAGGACGCCTCCCTGATCATCACCGGCAACGGTGACGTGGTCGAACCCGAAGACGGCCTGATCGCCATGGGTTCCGGTGGCGCCTATGCGCAAGCCGCCGCCAGCGCCCTGCTGAAGAAGACCGACCTGTCGGCCCGCGAAATCGTCGAGACCGCTCTCGGCATCGCCGGCGACATCTGTGTATTCACCAACCACACCCAGACCATTGAGGAGCAGGATCTCGCTGAATAAGCCTGACGCGGCCCTGTGCCACGGCTTGTTTCTGCTTGAGGACCGTCAATTATTATGTCCATGACTCCCCGCGAAATCGTCCACGAACTCAACCGCCATATCATCGGCCAAGACGATGCCAAGCGCGCCGTCGCGATTGCCCTGCGCAACCGCTGGCGCCGCATGCAGCTGCCTGAAGAGCTGCGCGTTGAAGTAACCCCGAAGAACATCCTGATGATCGGCCCGACCGGTGTCGGTAAAACCGAGATCGCCCGCCGCCTGGCCAAGCTGGCCAACGCGCCGTTTATCAAGGTCGAAGCGACCAAGTTCACCGAAGTCGGCTACGTCGGCCGTGACGTCGAATCGATCATCCGCGATCTGGCCGATGCCGCGATCAAGATGCTGCGCGAGCAGGAAATGACCCGCGTGCGTCACCGCGCCGAAGACGCCGCCGAGGACCGCATCCTCGACGCCCTGCTGCCGCCGGCACGCATGGGCTTCGGCAACGAAGACGCGCCGACCCAGGACTCCAACACTCGCCAGCTGTTCCGCAAGCGTCTGCGCGAAGGTCAGCTGGACGACAAGGAAATCGAGATCGAAGTCGCCGAAATGGCCGGCATCGAGATCGCCACGCCGCCGGGCATGGAAGAAATGACCAACCAGCTGCAGTCCCTGTTCGCCAACATGGGCAAGGGCAAGAAGAAGTCCCGCAAGCTCAAGGTCAAGGAAGCGCTGAAATTGGTGCGCGATGAAGAAGCCGGTCGCCTGGTCAACGAAGAAGAGTTGAAGGCCAAGGCCCTGGAAGCGGTCGAGCAGCACGGCATCGTGTTCATCGACGAAATCGACAAGGTCGCCAAGCGCGGCAATGTGGGCGGCGCCGATGTGTCCCGTGAAGGCGTGCAGCGTGACCTGCTGCCGCTGATCGAAGGCTGCACCGTCAACACCAAGCTGGGCATGGTCAAGACCGACCACATCCTGTTCATCGCTTCCGGTGCGTTCCACCTGAGCAAGCCGAGCGATCTGGTGCCGGAGCTGCAAGGCCGTCTGCCGATCCGCGTCGAACTCAAGGCCCTGAGCCCGGAAGACTTCGAGCGCATCCTCAGCGAACCGCACGCCTCGCTCACCGAGCAGTACTGCGCACTGCTGAAGACCGAAGGCCTGAACATCCAGTTCCAGCCTGAAGGCATCAAGCGTCTGGCGGAGATCGCCTGGCAGGTCAACGAGAAGACCGAGAACATCGGTGCCCGTCGCCTGCACACGCTGCTCGAGCGCCTGCTGGAAGAGGTGTCGTTCAGTGCCGGCGATCTGGCCAGCGCCCACGACGACAAGGCGATCCTGATCGACGCCGAGTACGTCAACAGCCACCTGGGTGAATTGGCGCAGAACGAAGATCTGTCCCGTTATATCCTGTAAGCCATACTTACAGTGGTCGTGAAACTGTGGGAGCCATCGGCTCCCACAATTTTTTCCACCTGACGGAACGCCGGCGATGACCCAACTCCCCACCGACATCAAACTGCACAAAGCCTCGAAAACCCTGTCGCTCAAATACGCGTCCGGCGAGGAATACACCCTGCCCGCCGAATTCCTGCGCGTGCATTCCCCCTCCGCCGAGGTCCAGGGCCACGGCAAACCGATCCTGCAATTCGGCAAGCTCCACGTCAGCCTGACCAAGGTAGAACCGGCCGGCCAGTACGCACTGAAACTGACCTTCGACGACGGTCATGACAGCGGCCTGTTCACCTGGGATTACCTCTACGAACTGGGGCGACGTTATGACGCACTCTGGGCGGATTATCTGGCCGAGCTCAAAGCCGCCGGCAAAACCCGCGACCCGGACGAGTCCGTCGTCAAGCTGATGCTCTAGTCCGCGCCTCGGACTGTTTAGAGGGCATTTTCTAAATTCATCTGTTTGAATGCTCCGCTAAAGCGGCCCAGGATCGGCTGCTTGCGAAAAAAATTAAACTCGGGTAACCAATGGAGCTGGCAAGTTCCCTGCAGTGCTCTACGACTGTAAAGCAGCTATGCAGAATCAACGGTCACCCGAGCAGTAGTACCTGGCATTGGCTGTGGAACTGCACAGCAGAAACCGGGTACTCGTCTCAGGACAATGGAGCGTCGTAGATGAGTAACAAGAATAACGATGATTTGAAGTACCAAGCCTCGGAAAACACCCTGGGGCTGAATCCTGTCGTTGGGCTTCGCGGAAAGGATCTGCTGGCCTCTGCTCGAATGGTGCTGACCCAGGCCATCAAACAACCGATCCATAGCGTCAAACACGTCACTCATTTCGGCATCGAACTGAAGAACGTGCTGTTCGGCAAATCAGAACTGCAACCGGCAGGCGATGACCGTCGCTTTGTCGACCCGGCGTGGAGTCAGAACCCGCTGTACAAACGTTACCTGCAAACTTATCTGGCGTGGCGCAAGGAACTCCATGCCTGGATCGACGACAGCAGCCTCTCGCCCAAGGACATCGCGCGCGGCCACTTCGTGATCAACCTGATGACCGAAGCCATGGCGCCGACCAACACCGCAGCCAACCCGGCAGCGGTCAAACGCTTCTTCGAAACCGGCGGCAAGAGCCTGCTCGACGGCCTCTCGCATCTGGCCAAGGATCTGGTACACAACGGCGGCATGCCGAGCCAGGTCAACATGGGTGCGTTCGAGGTCGGCAAGACCTTGGGTGTGAGCGAAGGCGCGGTGGTGTTTCGCAACGACGTGCTGGAGCTGATCCAGTACAAACCGATCACCGAGCAAGTCCACGAGCGTCCGCTGCTGGTGGTGCCGCCGCAAATCAACAAGTTCTACGTATTCGACCTGAGCCCGGACAAGAGCCTGGCGCGTTTCTGCCTGCGCAACAATGTGCAGACCTTTATCGTCAGCTGGCGCAACCCGACCAAGGAACAGCGCGAGTGGGGCCTCTCGACCTACATCGAAGCCCTGAAGGAAGCGGTCGACGTGGTCACCGCGATCACCGGCAGCAAGGACGTCAACATGCTGGGCGCCTGCTCCGGCGGCATCACCTGCACCGCCCTGCTCGGCCACTACGCCGCCACCGGCGAAAACAAGGTCAATGCCCTGACCCTGCTGGTCAGCGTGCTCGACACCACCCTGGACAGCGACGTCGCCCTGTTCGTCGACGAGCAGACTCTGGAGATGGCCAAGCGTCATTCGTATCAGGCCGGCGTGCTCGAAGGCAAAGACATGGCCAAGGTCTTCGCCTGGATGCGCCCCAACGATCTGATCTGGAACTACTGGGTCAACAACTACCTGCTGGGCAACGAGCCGCCGGTGTTCGACATCCTGTTCTGGAACAACGACACCACCCGGTTGCCGGCCGCGTTCCACGGCGACCTGATCGAGATGTTCAAAAACAACCCACTGACCCGCCCCGATGCACTGGAAGTGTGCGGCACGCCGATCGACCTCAAGAAAGTCAGGGCCGACATCTTCTCGCTGGCCGGCACCAACGACCACATCACCCCGTGGAAGTCCTGCTACAAGTCGGCGCAGCTGTTTGGCGGCAAGGTGGAATTCGTGCTGTCCAGCAGCGGGCATATCCAGAGCATTCTGAACCCGCCGGGCAACCCGAAATCGCGCTACATGACCAGCGACGAAATGACCGCCAATGCCGATGACTGGCAGGAAAACTCGACCAAGCACGCCGACTCCTGGTGGCTGCACTGGCAGGCCTGGCAGGCGGCGCGTTCGGGCGAACTGAAAAAGGCACCGACGAAGCTGGGCAACAAGGCATATCCGGCAGGCGAAGCCTCGCCGGGTACTTACGTACACGAGCGGTAACTGACACACCTCGCCCCACAATGTGGGAGCGAGCCTGCTCGCGATGACGTCGGCAGCCGGAACAATGTGCTGACTGATACACCGCTATCGCGAGCAGGCTCGCTCCCACAGGGGATCGAGGCTGACATCGAGATTGACCCACAGGGCCCTGAAGCATGCCGCAACCGTTCATCTTCCGTACCGTCGAGCTGGATGGCCAGACCCTCCGGACCGCCGTACGCCCCGGCAAGCCTCACTTGACGCCCTTGCTGATTTTCAACGGCATCGGCGCCAACCTAGAGCTGGTGTTTCCTTTTGTCGCGGCGCTGGATCCGGACCTGGAAGTGATCGCCTTCGACGTGCCCGGTGTCGGCGGTTCTTCGACGCCGAGCCGGCCATATCGCTTTCCGGGCCTGGCCAAACTCACGGCACGGATGCTCGATTACCTCGACTACGGCCAGGTCAATGTGATCGGCGTGTCCTGGGGCGGCGCTCTGGCGCAGCAATTCGCCCATGACTATCCCGAGCGCTGCAAGAAGCTGGTACTGGCCGCCACGGCGGCGGGCGCGGTGATGGTGCCGGGCAAGCCGAAGGTGCTGTGGATGATGGCCAGCCCGCGTCGCTACATCCAGCCGTCCCATGTGATCCGCATCGCCCCGATGATCTACGGCGGCTCGTTCCGTCGCGACCCGACGCTCGCTGCCAGCCATGCGGCCAAGGTGCGTTCGGCAGGCAAGCTCGGCTACTACTGGCAACTGTTCGCGGGCCTTGGCTGGACCAGCATTCACTGGCTGCACAAGATCCATCAGCCGACCCTGGTGCTGGCCGGCGACGACGATCCGCTGATCCCGCTGATCAACATGCGTCTGCTCGCCTGGCGCATCCCCAACGCGCAATTGCACATCATCGATGACGGGCATCTGTTCCTCATCACCCGGGCCGAAGCCGTGGCGCCGATCATCATGAAATTTCTCCAGGAGGAACGTCTTCGCGCAGTGATGCACCCCCACCCGACACCGCTGGGCGGATAACCGGCCCGGTCCGGTTTTCTGGACAGCTACTTGCAACACGCGTGGCAGGACGCCGCGCAGGCAACAAGCCGCAACAGCGTCTATGGTGTTCTGGTTCGGTGTGTTTGTTTTTGACCTGAAGACGAAGGAGTGTTGAGTCATGCGCGACAAACCCGCGACGGGCGTAGTGCCCAGTCCCGCCGTTTTCATCAATGCACAAAGTGCAATGACCGGCCTGCGAGGCCGCGACCTGATTTCGACGTTGCGCAGCGTAGCCGCCCATGGTCTGCGCAACCCCATTCACAGCGCGAAGCACGCGTTGAAACTCGGTGGCGCGCTCGGACGCGTGCTGCTCGGTGAAACCCTGCATCCGACCAACCCCAATGACAGCCGGTTCGCCGATCCGGCCTGGAGCCTCAACCCGTTTTACCGCCGGGGCCTGCAGGCCTATCTGAGCTGGCAGAAACAGGTCAAGAGCTGGATCGACGAAAGCAGCATGAGCGACGACGACCGCGCCCGCGCGCACTTCGCTTTTTCCCTGATCAACGACGCCGTGGCGCCCTCCAACACGCTGCTCAATCCGCTGGCGATCAAGGAGCTGTTCAACTCCGGCGGCCACAGTCTGGTGCGGGGGCTGAGCCATCTGTTCGATGACCTGCTGCACAACGACGGCCTGCCGCGTCAGGTGACCAAACAGGCTTTCGAAGTCGGCAAGACTGTCGCCACCACCACCGGTTCGGTGGTGTTTCGCAACGAACTGCTCGAGCTGATCCAGTACAAGCCGATGAGCGAAAAGCAGTATTCGAAACCGCTGCTGGTGGTGCCGCCACAAATCAACAAGTACTACATTTTCGACCTGAGCCCGAGCAACAGCTTCGTCCAGTACGCCCTGAAGAACAGCTTGCAGACCTTCATGATCAGTTGGCGTAACCCGGACGTTCGTCATCGCGAATGGGGCCTGTCGACCTACGTCGAGGCCGTGGAAGAAGCGATGAACATCTGCCGGGCGATCACCGGTGCCCGGGAGGTCAACCTGATGGGTGCCTGCGCCGGCGGGCTGACCATCGCCGCATTGCAGGGGCACTTGCAGGCCAAGCGGCAGTTGCGGCGGGTCTCCAGCGCGACCTATCTGGTGAGCCTGCTCGACAGTCAGATCGATTCACCGGCGACACTGTTCGCCGATGAACAGACCCTCGAAGCAGCCAAGCGTCGCTCCTATCAGAAAGGCGTGCTGGACGGTCGCGACATGGCCAGGGTGTTCGCCTGGATGCGGCCCAACGATCTGATCTGGAGCTACTTCGTCAACAACTACCTGCTGGGCAAGGAGCCGCCGGCGTTCGACATCCTCTACTGGAACAACGACAGCACCCGCCTGCCCGCCGCGTTTCATGGCGACCTGCTGGACTTCTTCAAGCACAACCCGCTGATTCATTCGGGCGGCCTGGAAGTCTGCGGCACGCCGATCGACCTGCAGAAAGTCACGGTCGACAGTTTCAGCGTGGCCGGCATGAACGACCACATCACGCCTTGGGACGCGGTGTATCGCTCGACCCTGCTGCTGGGTGGCGAGCGGCGCTTCGTGCTGTCCAACAGCGGCCACGTCCAGAGCATTCTCAACCCGCCGAGCAACCCCAAGGCCAACTACGTCGAAAACGGCAAGCTGAGCAGCGACCCGCGCGCCTGGTACTACGACGCGAAAAAAGTCGACGGCAGTTGGTGGCCGCAGTGGCTGGAATGGGTCCAGCAGCGCTCCGGCACCCTGCGCGAAACCCAGATGGCCCTTGGCAACGCGAACTATCCACCGATGGAGGCGGCGCCCGGCACTTACGTGCGCGTGCGCTGACCGGCCCCAACCGCCCTTTAAGAAGACTGGATGAAAACAAGCGAACGGATCCTCGAATGTGCCCTGCAGTTGTTCAACGAAAAGGGCGAGCCGAACGTCTCCACCATGGAGGTTGCCAATGAAATGGGGATCAGCCCCGGCAACCTCTACTACCATTTCCACGGCAAGGAGCCGCTGATCCTCGGGCTGTTCGAGCGCTTTCAGAGCGAGTTGGCGCCCCTGCTCGACCCGCCCGCCGATGTCGAACTGGCACCGGAGGATTACTGGCTGTTCCTGCATTTGATCGTCGAGCGGCTGGCGCAGTACCGGTTCCTGTTCCAGGACCTGTCGAACCTGGCCGGACGTCTGCCGAAACTGGCCAAGGGCATTCGCAACTTTCTCAACGTCCTGAAGCGCACGCTGGCGTCACTGCTGGCGCGGTTGAAGGCCTCGGGACAATTGGTCAGCGATACCCAGGCATTGGGACAACTGGTGGAACAGATCACCATGACGCTGCTGTTCTCGCTGGACTATCAGCGGATTCTTGATCGCGAGGGTGAAGTGAGGCTGGTGGTTTACCAGATCATGATGCTGGTTGCGCCGCACCTGTTGCCGCCGGTGAAGGTGGCGACGGAGCGGATGGCGCTGCAATATCTCGAAGATCACGAGTGACCGCACAAACAAAAACGCCCGACCTTCACAGGCCGGGCGTTTTCTTGTGCCCTGAAAATCAGGACTGACTGGTCGGCGTCGACGGCGTCGATGCAACAGTCGAAACAGGCGCCGGGGTTGGAGCCGAGGCGGAGTTCGACGTGCTGGCCAGTGCTTGCGGTGTGGTCACCGGTTTTGGTGCAGCTGGTTTCGGCGCTGCGGCTTTCGGCGCGGCCGGTTTTTTCACTGCAGGTTTTTTCGCTGCAGCCGGTTTGGCGGCAGGCTTGGCAGCGGGTTTGGCGGCAGCGGTTTTCGCTGCTGGCTTGGCCGCTGGTTTTGCAGCAGGTTTGGCGGCGGCCTTGGCGGCAACCGGTTTGGCCGCGGCTTTCGCTGCTGGCTTGGCGGCAGCAGTTTTGGCTGCTGGTTTTGCTGCCGGTTTGGCGGCGGCTTTAGCCAGTGGCTTGGCAGCGGTTTTGGCCGCAGGCTTGGCTGCTGCGGTTTTGGCCGCGACAGGCTGAGTTTTCAGGCCGGTGAGTTTCTCGATCTGCTTGGTCAGGGTATCGACCTTCTTGTGCAGATCCTTCACCTCATTGCGGCTCGGTACGCCCAGGCGCGAAATCGCACTGTTCAGGCGCTTGTCGAAAGCCCCTTCCAACTGATCCCAGGTGCCCAGCGCGCGATCTTTCACGCCGCTGATGCGCGATTTGGCCGAGCTCGCGGTGTCCTTGGCAGCATCGACTTTCTTGCCGACCGCAGCCTTGGTGAGCTTCTCGGCTTTCTCGCCGTCTTTGACCAATGTATCGAAGAGCTTGCTGCCGTCAGTGTCGATCTTCGAGTACACGCCTAAACCAGCCAGCCAGATCTTGCGGGAATAGTCTTCGACTTTTCCGATCCACGAGCTGCCTTCTTTATCGGTGTTCTTTTTACCAGCCATCCCGTTCTCCTTAAGATTTACGCGCGACGCGTTCGAGCAATGCCGTCAGCTCATCGAGCTTAGCAGAGAGTGCCTCAACGTCATGTTTAGACGGAATGCCGATACGATTCAAGGCACTGGCGACACGCGTGTCGAACGCCTTCTCGACCTTGTCGAGCTGAACTTCGACGCGACCTTTGAATGAACTGACTTCGCTCCTGGCTTCATCGATCTCGGCGTTGGCCGCTTCGAGTTTTTCGGTGACGGCTTTTTTGCCTTTCTTTTCAACAGTTTGACCAGCCTTGATCAACTCCTGAAAGTACTCGCTGCCCTCCTGACCGACCTTGGTGTAGGCACCCAGGCCTGCCAGCCAGATCTTGCGGGCATAGGATTTGACGTCGCTCAGGGCAGAAGTCGAGGCGTCGATTTTTTTCTTCAAAATAGCTTTGGCCATGGTGCACCTCACGCGCAGAAGGTTTGAGGAACTGCCCTGACGAGTGTCGGGCTCAGGCACAAAGTAGGGAGAAAAATTAGAAACGGCACCCTAACAACTGACATAAAAGGCAGGTGCACGAGAAAAGAAAGGGGAGCCCGAAGCTCCCCGATTGTCCTGATCAGACCAGCGCTTTATCCAGCGCCTTTTCGATCTCGGCTTTGATCATGCCGCTCATGGCCGACATCATCAGGCCCAGTTCCACGTCGACCCGGATCGAATCCTCGGCCACATGCACCGCGCCCTTCACGCCCGAACGCTTGAGGTTCAGGGTGTCACCCGCCCACTGCGGCTCGAGGCCATATTGATCGGAGAGTTTCTGCGCCAGTTTGTCGGCTTTCTCGCGGGCAACTTCCTTGCCCAGGCTGTGGGCACGCTCAACACTGATATGGGCCATTGAATGACTCCTGCTTTTTGAATGGGGCTATGAATGCCTGCAACGAATCTTGACCGCCACTGCGGCAAATCGTCCCGAAGGTTGCCCATCTTACCTTTAGCCATTCCAAGACAAAGCATGGCTTGGGGATTAGAATGTCGCGCATTCTCTTTTGGTGACAGCGATATGACTGATCAGCGCAAAGGCAGCGATGCCGAACCCACCACTCACTTCGGCTTCAAAAACGTTCCGGAAAGCCAGAAAGCGGAAAAAGTCGCTGAGGTGTTCCACTCCGTGGCCGCCAAGTACGACCTGATGAACGACCTTCTGTCGGGCGGCATGCACCGTCTGTGGAAGCGCTTCGCGATCGAGCTGTCGGGCGTGCGCGCAGGCAACCGCGTGCTGGACATCGCCGGCGGCACCGGCGACCTGACCAAGAAATTCTCGCACCTGGTCGGCCCGACCGGTCAGGTCGTTCTCGCGGACATCAACGAATCCATGCTCAAGGTCGGCCGTGACCGCCTGCTGGATGTCGGTGTATCGGGCAACGTCGAGTTCGTCCAGGCCGACGCTGAAAAGCTGCCGTTCCCGGACAACCATTTCGACTGCGTGACCATCGCCTTCGGCCTGCGCAACGTGACGCACAAGGAAGACGCCCTGCGTTCGATGCTGCGCGTGCTCAAGCCTGGCGGCCGCCTGCTGGTGCTGGAATTCTCCAAGCCGACCAACGCGCTGATGTCCAAGGCCTACGACGCCTACTCGTTCGCCTTCATGCCGCTGATGGGCAAGCTGATCACCAACGACTCGGAAAGCTATCGCTACCTGGCCGAATCGATCCGCATGCACCCGAATCAGGAAACCCTGAAGTCGATGATGGTCGACGCCGGTTTCGACCGCGTGACCTATCACAACATGACCGCAGGCATCGTCGCCCTGCACCGCGGCATCAAGCCCTGATGCTGCTGACCGGGCTGCTGGCCAGCGTCGAACTCGGCCTGAACCGTGTACTGCGTCTCGACAGCACGGCGCTGCCGCGACTGGCGCATCTGACCGGCAAAGTGATTGCCGTGGATTGCCGCAGCCCGGCGCTGCAACTGTTCATCCTGCCGAGCGACGAAGGCCTGATGCTGGCGTCTCACTGGGAAACCGGCGTCGACTGCACCCTGCGCGCCCCGGCTTCGAGCCTGGTGAAACTGGCCCTGAGCAAGGACAAGACGGCGGTGCTGCACGCACCGGAAGTCGAACTCGACGGCGACAGCGGCGTGCTGCTGGAACTGGCGGGCGTGCTGCAGGACCTTGAGCTGGACTGGGAGTACGAACTCTCGCGCTGGCTCGGCCCGGTCGCCACGCAACTGGTCGGCGGTCACCTGCGCAGCCGCGCCCGCTGGTATCAACAAGGATTTGCCAGCCTCAACCAGAACCTCGCCGAATACCTGGCCGAAGAATCGCGCACCCTCGTCGGGCAGCGCGAAGCCGAAGCCCGTTTCAGCGAACTGGACCGGATCAAACTCGATCTGGAACGTCTCGAGGCGCGCTTCGAGCGCCTTTCCCGATCCCTCGACCCAAGCGATAACGCATGAAGCTGCTCGCCGTCCGCCGTCTGTTGCGCATCCAGCGCGTCGTGATCCGCTACCGCCTCGATGATCTGCTGTTCGATCTGCCCTTGCCGTGGTTCCTGCTGGCGCTGCGCTATGTCCTGCCGTGGCGCTGGTTCCCGCGCAAGCCGCTGGACCTGAGCCGTGGCGCACGCCTGCGCCTGGCCTTGCAGGACCTGGGGCCGATCTTCATCAAGTTCGGGCAGATCCTCTCGACCCGCCGCGACCTGCTGCCGGAAGACATCGCCGATGAGCTGATGCTGTTGCAGGACCGCGTGCCGCCGTTCGATTCGCAGCTGTCGGTCAAACTGATCGAAGAACAGCTGGGCAAGAAGATCAGCGAAGTGTTCAGCCGCTTCGACGTCGAACCACTGGCCTCGGCCTCGGTGGCGCAAGTGCATGCCGCACAGCTGAAAACCGGCGAAGAAGTGGTGGTCAAGGTGATCCGCCCGGGCCTGAAACCGGTGATCGCGCAGGATCTGGCGTGGCTGTTCATCCTCGCCCGCGCCGCTGAAAAAGTCTCCGCCGACGCCCGCCTGCTGCACCCGGTGGACGTGGTCAGCGACTACGAAAAAACCATCTACGACGAACTCGATTTGCTGCGCGAGGCGGCCAACGCCAGCCAGTTGAAGCGTAACTTCGAAGGCTCGCCGCTGCTCTATGTTCCGCAGGTCTATTGGGACTGGTGCCGGCCGAAAGTGCTGGTGATGGAGCGTATCTACGGGATTCAGGTGACGGACCTGGCGACCCTCGCCGACCAGCGCACCGACATGAAAATGCTTGCCGAACGCGGCGTGGAGATCTTCTTCACCCAGGTGTTCCGCGACAGTTTCTTCCACGCCGACATGCACCCGGGCAACATCTTCGTCAGCACCGTCAACCCGTGGAGCCCACAGTACATCGCAATCGACTGCGGCATCGTCGGCAGCCTGACCCCGGAAGACCAGGATTATCTGGCGCGCAACCTGTTCGCCTTCTTCAAGCGCGACTACCGGCGCGTGGCGCAACTGCACATCGATTCGGGCTGGGTGCCGGCGGAAACCAAACTCAACGAATTCGAAGCGGCGATCCGTACCGTGTGTGAACCGATCTTCGAAAAACCGTTAAAAGATATTTCATTTGGCCAGGTGCTGATGCGTCTGTTCCAGACCGCGCGCCGCTTCAACATGGAAGTGCAGCCGCAACTGGTGCTGCTGCAAAAGACCCTGCTGAACATCGAAGGCCTGGGCCGTCAGCTGTACCCGGATCTGGATCTGTGGAACACCGCGCAGCCGTTCCTCGAACGCTGGATGCGCGAGCGCGTCAGCCCGAAAGCCTTGATCGGCAACGTACAGAGCCAGTTCGAACAGCTGCCGCACCTGGCCAACATGGCCCGCGACCTGCTCGAACGCATGTCCCAGCCCCACGCCAACGACCCGCCACCGCCGTGGAAAAAGCGCAAGGACGACTGGTTCCTGCGCCTGCTTGGCAGCGCCCATCTGGCGGGCGGCACGATTCTCGCCGCCGGTGGCCCGCTGAATGAACTGGGGCACTGGCCCGCCGGGATCATGGTGGCAGTCGGCTTGTATCTGGTCGTTCGCCGATAGCCAGTTGCGTGATCGGCTGGCACACTGTTTCAACGCCTGAACCCGACTATTGAAGTGTGGGTTCGCTGTCGGAGTCGAAGATGAAAAACTGGCTGGACGAGATCAAGTGGGATGCCGATGGCCTGGTGCCGGCGATTGCCCAGGATCACAAGACCGGACGCGTGTTGATGATGGCCTGGATGAACCGCGAAGCCCTGGAGCTGACCGCATCCGAAAACCGTGCCATCTACTGGTCACGTTCCCGTGGCAAGCTGTGGCGCAAGGGCGAAGAGTCCGGCCATGTGCAGACCCTGCATGAAATGCGTCTGGACTGCGACGCCGACGTGATCATCCTGATGGTCGAACAGATTGGCGACATCGCTTGCCATACCGGCCGTCAGAGCTGCTTCTACCGCGTCTTCGAAAACGGCGACTGGAAAACGGTCGACCCGGTATTGAAAGACCCGCACGCAATCTACTCCGCAGGACACAAACATGAGTGACACCCTGACCCGCCTCGCTCAGGTACTTGAAGAGCGCAAGGGCGCTGCTGCCGACAGCTCATATGTAGCTAGTCTGTATCACAAGGGCCTGAACAAGATTCTGGAAAAGGTCGGCGAAGAGTCGGTCGAAACGATCATTGCCGCCAAGGACGCCGCCGTCAGCGGTGACTGTAGCGACGTGATCTACGAGACCGCCGACCTGTGGTTCCACAGCATGGTCATGCTCGCCCAGCTGGGGCAGCATCCGCAGGCTGTACTCGACGAACTGGATCGTCGCTTCGGCCTGTCCGGACACGTCGAGAAAGCCTCGCGTCCGTCCGCCTGAACAACTTTTAGAGAGGAACAGCAACATGGGCATTTTTGACTGGAAACACTGGATCGTCATTCTGGTTGTCGTGGTGCTGGTGTTCGGCACCAAGAAACTGAAAAACCTCGGCACTGACGTCGGCGAATCGATCAAGGGCTTCCGTAAAGCCATGAACGACGACGAAAAACCGGCCGATCCGACCGTCACGCCTGCGCAGCCGGTGCCACCGGTCCAGCCGCAAGCCACCGCTCAGGCCAACCCGCCGCACACCATCGACGTGCAGGCGCAGAAAGTCGAAGAGCCGATCCGCAAAGACGTGTGAGCACTGACTAATGTTTGGTATCAGCTTCTCTGAACTGCTGCTCGTCGGCCTCGTTGCCCTGCTGGTGTTGGGCCCCGAGCGTTTGCCGGGTGCCGCGCGCACCGCCGGCCTGTGGGTCGGGCGGCTGAAGCGCAGCTTCAACGCGATCAAACAGGAAGTTGAACGTGAAATCGGTGCCGACGAAATCCGTCGGCAACTGCACAACGAACACATCCTGTCGCTGGAGCAGGAGGCGCGGAAGATCTTCACGCCACCGGTTCAGCAGGAGCCGACGCCCGTGCAGCCAGTCGCAGAACAGACGCCTTCGGCTCCCGCTGCGGAGCAACCGGCGAGCGTCGAACACGTCTCTGCCGCAGCCGCTGAAGCTACGCCGATCATGAAGCCTGTCGAACCCGTTGCACCTGCGGCTGCGCCTGTTGCGCCAGCTCCTCACGACTCCACTTTGCCGCCGCGAGCCCCATGAGCGATCTCCCCGAAAACGACCAGCACATGCCGCTGGTATCGCACCTCACCGAGTTGCGCACCCGCCTGCTGCGTTGCGTCGCGGCGATCTTCATCATCTTCGCCGGGTTGTTCGCCTTCACCCAGCAGATCTACACCTTCGTCTCGACGCCGCTGCGCCAGTACCTGCCAGCCGGCGCGACGATGATCGCCACCGACGTGTCGTCGCCGTTCCTGACGCCGCTGAAGCTGACGATGATGGTCTCGCTGTTCCTCGCGATCCCGGTGATCCTGCATCAGATCTGGGGCTTCATCGCGCCGGGCCTGTACAAGCACGAGAAGCGTGTCGCAGTGCCGTTGCTGATTTCCAGCATCCTGCTGTTCTACACCGGCATGGCGTTCGCCTACTTCTTCGTGTTCCCGCTGATCTTCAAGTTCTTCGCCTCGGCCACCCCGGCCGGTGTGGAAATGATGACCGACATCACCAGCTATCTCGATTTCGTCATGACGCTGTTCTTCGCCTTCGGCGTGGCGTTTGAAATCCCGGTGGCCGTGGTGTTGCTGGTGTGGATCGGCGTGGTCGACGTCAAATACCTGAAGAAGATCCGCCCGTACGTGATCATCGGCTGCTTCGTGGTCGGCATGATCCTGACCCCGCCGGACATCTTCTCCCAGACCCTGCTGGCCGTACCGATGTGGATGCTGTTTGAAGTCGGCATTCTGTTCGGCAGCCTGGTCAGCAAGCGCGAGCGCCCGGACGAAACCGTCGACGACCATAACGACCAGCCGCCAGCGACCCAGCCATGAACCTGCTGTTGCTCGAAGAGGCCGATTTCATTGCGGCCGACCGCGTCGTGCTGCGCGACCGGCGCCTGACCCATATGCAGGAAGTCCATCGCTCGGAAGTCGGCGACAGCCTGCGGGTCGGGCGCATCAACGGCTTGATGGGCTCGGCCGAGCTGCTGCGTCTGGAAGCGGGCGAAGCCGAGCTGCAGGTCACCCTCGATCAGCCACCGCCGGCCAAACTGCCGCTGACCCTGGTACTCGCCCTGCCACGCCCGAAGATGCTGCGCCGGGTGTTCCAGACCGTGGCGACCATGGGTGTGTCGAAGGTGATTCTGGTCAACAGCTATCGCGTCGAGAAGAGCTTCTGGCAGACGCCGTTCCTGGAGCCTGAAGCCATTCGCGAGAACCTGATCCTCGGCCTCGAACAGGCCCGGGATACCGTGCTGCCGGAAATCATCATCGAGAAGCGCTTCAAGCCGTTCGTTGAAGATCGCCTGCCGGCCATCACCGACGGTACCCTCGGTCTGGTCGGCCACCCCGGCAACTTCCCGCCCTGCCCCCGCGCCCTGAGCGAACCGGTGACCCTGGCCATCGGCCCGGAAGGTGGCTGGATTCCCTACGAAATCGATCTGCTGGGCAAATCCGGCCTGCAACCGGTACAGCTCGGCGATCGCATCCTGCGGGTCGAAACCGCCGTCACCGCCCTGCTCGCCCGCCTGTTCTGAACCTGCCGGCGCCATTCGGCGCCGGACAAATCGCGTTACAGATTGCCATCATCCAGCCGATACAGTCTCCATAAGTCCAATTAGTGGTCCGAGGGGAGTCGTCGCATGTACCGTTGGTTAGCCGAGAATCTTGGAAACGTCAGCGTCAAACGCAAGCTGGGCATCGGTTTCGGCCTGGTGCTGCTGCTGACGCTGTTGATCACCTTCACCGGCTGGACCGGCATGAGCGGCATCATCAGCCGCGGTGACAAACTCGGTTTCATCTCCAGCCTCAACGAGCTGACCAAGGACTTGCGTCTGGCGCGTCTCGACTACGAAATGCGTCGCGGCGAACAAGGCCCGGGCGCGGTCAATGACCTGCTCGGTAAACTCGACAGCGGATTGCAAACCGCCCGCAGCCTGATCGAGCAACCGTCGGACGCCACGAAAGTCGATCAGCAACTGGCGGCCGTCGCCGAGTACAAACGCGCCTTCGCCGACATGGTGCAGGCCGGCGCCAACCGCGAAGATGCCCGCAGCAAGCTGGGCGCCACCGCCGACAACGCCGTGGCCAAGGTCGCCGAAGTCGAGAAATCCATGCTGCAGGGCGACAGCGTTGCCCAGTTCAACGCGGTGATCGACCTGAGCAAACTGATCCAGCAGGCGCGCTTCCAGGTCCGTGGCTACACCTACAGCGGCAAGACCGAAGCCGAGCAACCGGCCCTCGACGCCATCGACAACGCCCTGAAAAACCTCGAGACCCTGCCGGCCAAACTGCCTGAGCAACACATCGCCAACCTGCAACAGGCCACCGACTCGCTCAAGGCTTATCGCGCTGCCGTCAGCCAGTTCCGCGACTCCCAGGTGGCCAGCGCCAAGGCTCTGGCCCGTATGTCGGTGCAGGGCGACATCCTGCTCGATGTCAGCAAGCAGCTCACCGAATCCCAGACCGTCGTTCGCGACACCGACGCCGCCAGCGCCAAGAATCAGCTGCTGATCGCCACCCTGCTGGCCGTGGCTTTCGGCCTGCTGGCCGCCTGGGCGATCACCCGGCAGATCATCATTCCGCTGAACCAGACCCTGAAAGTCGCCGAGCGCGTAGCTTCCGGCGACCTGACCCACAACCTGATTTCCCAGCGCCGCGACGAACTCGGCCAGCTGCAGCGCTCGATGCAGAGCATGACCCAGGGTCTGCGCGAACTGATCGGCGGCATCAGCGACGGCGTCACCCAGATCGCCAGCGCCGCTGAAGAACTGTCCGCCGTGACCGAACAGACCAGCGCCGGCGTGAACAATCAGAAAGTCGAGACCGATCAGGTCGCCACCGCCATGAACGAAATGGCCGCCACCGTTCAGGAAGTCGCACGCAACGCCGAGGAAGCTTCGGAAGCCGCCGTCGCGGCTGACCAGCAGGCCCGCGAAGGTGACAAGGTCGTCGGTGAAGCCATCGCCCAGATCGAACGTCTGGCCACTGAAGTCGGCCACTCCACGGAAGCCATGGGCGAGCTCAAGCGCGAAAGCGACAAGATCGGCAGCGTGCTCGACGTGATCAAATCCGTGGCCCAGCAAACCAACCTGCTGGCCCTCAACGCCGCCATCGAAGCGGCCCGTGCCGGTGAAGCCGGTCGCGGTTTTGCGGTAGTCGCCGACGAAGTCCGCAGCCTCGCCCAGCGCACCCAGAAGTCCACCGAAGAGATCGAAGAGCTGATCGTCGGTCTGCAGAACGGCACCCAGCAAGTGGCGACGATCATGGACAACAGCCGCACCCTGACCGACAGCAGCGTCGAGCTGACCCGCCGTGCCGGTGGTTCGCTGGAAAGCATCACCCGCACCGTCTCGGCGATTCAGGCGATGAACCAGCAGATCGCCGCGGCGGCCGAACAGCAGAGCGCCGTGGCCGAAGAGATCAACCGCAGCGTGCTGAACGTGCGGGATGTGTCGGATCAGACGTCGGCAGCGAGTGAAGAGACGGCGGCGTCCAGCGTCGAACTGGCGCGCCTGGGCACTCACCTGCAAACGCTGGTGGGCCGGTTCAAGGTTTAAACCGCGCAAACAAAAAAATCGCAGCCATTGGCTGCGATTTTTTTTGCCTTGCGTTTAGAGGACTTGCCGCAGGAACGCCTGGGCTCGCGGATCCTTCGGCGCGTCGAAGAATTCCGTCGGCGAAGCATCTTCCAGCAGTTTGCCGTGATCGAAGAACAGCACCCGGTCCGCCACTTCCCGGGCAAAGCCCATTTCGTGGGTCACGCAGACCATGGTCATGCCTTCCACAGCCAGATTCTTCATCACGTCCAGCACTTCACCGACCATTTCCGGGTCGAGGGCCGAGGTCGGCTCGTCGAACAGCATGACTTTGGGGTCCATTGCCAGCGCCCGGGCAATCGCCACGCGCTGCTGCTGACCGCCAGACAGACGCGAAGGGTATTCGCGGGCCTTCTGGGCGATGCCGACCTTCTCCAGCAACGCCAAAGCCTTGGCCTCGCTTTCCTTCTGGCCGCGCTTGCGCACGACTTTCTGCGCCAGGCAGAGGTTTTCCAGCACGGTCATGTGCGGGAACAGGTTGAAGTGCTGGAACACCATGCCGACTTCACGGCGGTAGGCGTTGACGTCGGTTTTCGGGTCGGCCAGTTGCAGGCCGTCGATGCTCACCGAACCGGAATCGAACTCTTCCAGGCCATTGAGGCAGCGCAGGAAGGTCGACTTGCCGGAACCGGACGGGCCGAGCACTACCAGCACTTCGCCCTTGGCCACATTGGTGCTGACATGATCCACGGCGCGCACCACCTGACCACGGGTGTCGAAGACTTTTACCAGATCGCGGACTTCAATCACTTTGCGCGAGCCTCCGCTCAAGCCGGCTGGCGATTTTCGACAGCGGCAGGTTGATCAACAGGTACAGACCGGCCACGCAGAACAGGATTTCGAACGGCGAAAACGAGGTGGTGATGACTTCACGACCGCTTTTCAGCAGCTCGGTAATCGCAATCACCGATACCAGCGAGGTGTCTTTCACCAGACTGATGAACTGACCGGCCAGCGGCGGCAGCACACGTTTGAACGCTTGCGGCAGCACCACATGACGCATCGACTGGCCGGCGCTCAAACCCAGCGAGCGGGCTGCTTCGTTCTGGCCACGGGCAATCGACTGCACGCCGGAACGGATGATTTCCGCCACATAGGCGCCGGTGAACAGCGACAGCGCGGCGATCCCGGCGAACTCCCGGGACAGGTTCATCACCGTGCCGATGAAGAAGTAGAAAATGAAGATCTGCACCAGCAGCGGCGTGCCGCGTACTAGTTCGACGTAGATCGTCGACAGGTCGCGCAGGGTCGGGTTACTCGACAAGCGGCACAGCCCGGTCGCTAGACCGATCAGCAGCCCCAGCACGCCGGACACCACAGACAGCCAAAGCGTCGTCCACAGGCCCCACAGCAGCGGCCCCGCCGCCCAATGCCGGGTTACACCCACAACGTCACCTTCGGCCACATCGTCGCCCTGGGCGAATTGCAGGCTGTTTTCGTCGACGATCAGGTGCTGCTCGTCACCGGCATCGTTGCGCAGGGTGACTTGCGCGCTGCCGCCCTTGCGCACCAGTTCGCTGACGGTGGAAATGTCGGTGGCGCGCTGGGTTTCCTCGGCCTGATAGGCGAAGTACTGCGGCACGCGGTTCCAGCGCCATTCGTAGGACATCAGCGACGTGGCGTAATACAGCGCGCCAGCCAGGCCGACCAGCACCAGCACGGTCAGGACGTGCCAGGGCCATTGGGCTTTTTTCTGTTTCATGGGTTTAGCGAAATCCGAAAGTTGTGTCGCCGGGGGAGGCCGCTATCGCGAGCAGGCTCGCTCCCACAGGGAAACGCATTCCAATGTGGGAGCCAGCCTGCTGGCGATGGGCGCGACGCGGTCAGTCTGACCAGCGCTTATTCCATGTCCTTGAGCCACTCGGTGCTCTTGAACCACTTGTCATGGATGCGATCGTAGGTGCCGTCTTCGTGGATCTGGTGCAGGAAGTTGTTGATGAAGTTGATGCTGTCGTAATCACCCTTCTTCAGGCCGAAGGCCAGCGGCTCGTAGGTGAACGGCTTGTCGAGGAACACCAGCTTGCCGGCGCCGACCTTGTTCACCGCCACCACGTTGTACGGCGCGTCGTAGATGAAGGCGTCGGCCTTGCCGTTGACCACGTCGAGCACGGCTTCCTGCTCGTTGTCGTAGCCGTGGTACTTGGCCTTGGCGATGAGTTTTTTGGCGACCATTTCGCCGGTGGTGCCGAGCTTGGAGGTGATGCGGTAGTCGGCGGTGTTCAGGTCTTTGTAGGACTTGATGGTGCCTTCCAGCTCCTTGCGAATCAGCAGGGTCTGGCCGACCACGATGAACGGTTCGCTGAAGTTCAGGCGCAGGTTGCGTTCCTGGGTCAGGGTCATGCCGCTGCCGATCATGTCGAACTTGTCGGTCATCAGCGCCGGGATGATGCCGTCGTAACCGGTCGAAACCAGCTCCAGCTTGACGCCCATGGCCTTGGACATGGCTTTGAGGATGTCGACTTCGAAACCGATGATCTCTCCGCGCTTGTTGGTCATCTCGAACGGCATGTAGGTCGGGTCCATGCCGACTTTCAAGGTGCCGCGCTTGACCGCGTCATCGATTGCGCCGGCCTGCGCCGCATTGACTGCAACCAGTGCCGTGACGCCGACCAGCAGCATCGACAGATACTTCTTCATCTTCAAGTCCCCAAAACCATTGCGTTTGCGGCGCGAAAACCGACAGAGATGGACAAAAGTGTCCGGGTGCGCCAATTCGGGGACGGATGCTAACGCACTCGTCCGTTTGCACAAGGTTTTTTCATGAGTGGCTGACCGATGCCAGCATTCGGCAGGCAAAAAAAACCCCGCTTTCGCGGGGTTCTTCATCAGGCCGGTTGTGCCTGCAGGCTCACAGGCTTGAGCGGCAGCAGCGGCGCATGGGGATCGGCTTTCACCGAGGCCCGCCATGCGTCCAGCCACTCGGCGTGACCTTCGGCCCACACTTGCTCGTGCAGACGAGCCAGGGCCACCGGGTCGCTCAGCAGTTGCAGGCGATCATGGTTGTTCAGCCCGGCCGGGCCGACCTTGATCGCGTGACGCACACGTTCCTGACGCAACCACTCGATCGGCTCGGCCTGACCGTGACGCGAGGTCGCCAGCGAGCACGCCAGGGCGTTCTGCTGCGGATCGACCACGGCGCGGACGAAGCCGTCGTTCAGCGCGTGCCAGCGGTTTTCGTGGGTGTACTGATCGGTGGCCAGCAGCGCCTGTGGCGGATTGTATTCCTCAGGGATGAGGAACAGGCTCTCGTCACGGGACTTGAGGCCCAGGCCCACACGGCTGGAAATCACCGACACCGGAATCGACAGCATCAGCGAACCGACGATCGGCACCAGCCACCACAGGAAGCTCGGGTTCAGCCAGATCACCAGCAGCGCCCAGAGGAAGCCCAGCAGGGTCTGCGGACCGTGGCGCTTGACCGCCTCGCTCCATGGCGTGGAGTCGTCGTCACGCTGCGGCGAGTTCCAGGTCGCGGCCCAGCCAAGGAACGCGGCCAGAACGAAACGGGTGTGGAAAATCATCCGCACCGGCGCCAGCAGCATGGAGAACAGCATCTCCAGCAGCATCGACAGGGTCACCTTGAACTTGCCGCCGAACTCTTTCGCGCCCTTGGCCCAGATCAGGATGATGCTCAACAGCTTCGGCAGGAACAGCAGCACGATAGTCGTCGAGAACAGCGCGACCGCTTTATCCGGATGCCATTGCGGCCACAGCGGATAGAGCTGGCGTGGCTCCATGAAATACTGCGGCTCCATCAGCGTGTTCACCGCCAGCAGCGCCGTCGACAACACCAGGAAGAAGAACCACAGCGGCGCCGACAGGTAAGACATCACGCCGGTCAGGAACACCGCGCGGTGCACCGGGTGCATGCCTTTTACCAGGAACAGGCGAAAGTTCATCAGGTTGCCGTGGCACCAGCGACGGTCACGCTTGAGCTCGTCGAGCAGGTTCGGCGGCAGTTCTTCGTAGCTGCCCGGCAGGTCGTAGGCAATCCACACGCCCCAGCCGGCACGGCGCATCAGCGCGGCTTCGACGAAGTCGTGGGAGAGGATCGCACCGGAGAACGCACCTTTGCCCGGCAACGGCGCCAGGGCGCAGTGGTCGATGAACGGCTTCATGCGGATGATCGCGTTGTGACCCCAGTAGTGGGATTCACCCAGCTGCCAGAAGTGCAGGCCGGCGGTGAACAGCGGGCCGTAAACGCGAGTGGCGAACTGCTGCATGCGTGCATACAGCGTGTCCATGCCCGAAGCGCGCGGCGCGGTCTGGATGATGCCGGCGTCCGGCGTGGCTTCCATCAGGCGCACCAGACTGGTCAGGCACTCGCCGCTCATCACCGAGTCGGCGTCGAGTACGACCATGTACTTGTAATCACCGCCCCAGCGACGGCAGAAGTCGTCGAGGTTGCCGCTCTTGCGTTTGACGCGACGGCGACGGCGGCGATAGAAAATCTTGCCGAAGCCCTTGGCTTCACGGCAGACATCCAGCCAGGCCTGTTGCTCGGCAACGCAGATATCGGTGTCGTTACTGTCGCTGAGCACGAAGAAGTCGAAACGGTCCAGGTCACCGGTGGCCGCAACGGACTCGAAGGTCGCGCGCAGACCGGCGAACACCCGAGGCACGTCTTCGTTGCAGATCGGCATCACCAGTGCGGTGCGCGCGTCTTTCGGAATCGGCTCGTTGCCGGCACTTTTACCGGAGATCCGGTATTTATCGTGACCGGTGAGCAACTCGAGGAAGCCCATCAGCGCGGTCCAGAAACCGGCCGACACCCAGCAGAACAAAATCCCGAACATGATCAGGATGCTGGTCTGCAGCGCATACGGCAGCACTTGCGTGGCGGTCTGCAGCAACGGTTGATGCAGGACTTCTTCCAGATCGACGAACGACCAGCCCTGGTACGGCATGATGCCTTTCATGTACCAGCCGGCGACGATGGTCTGGCCGAGCATCAGGATCAGCAGGATGTAGCGACGGATCGAACCGACGGTGCGCCAGCGGGCGGCTGGCAGCACGTTCTGGTCTTTCGGCGGCTGCGGCGGATTGGTCCGGCCGGTCAGGCGACGCCAGCCACGCACCAGGATGTTGGTGCGCCACGGCTCCGGCACGACCTTGGTCCGACGGATCGGCGGCGTAGCCTTGAGGCTGACCCGGCCGCTGGCGTCGAGCACCAGCATTTCCGCGTCTTCCAGCTCTTCGGCGGTGCTCAGGGTCAGGCGCTTGCCCACCGAAGCCTGGGCGGCTTCGGTCGGTGCGTCGAACGTCGAGGACGACAGGCGTTGATGCAATTCGCTGAAGGACTGGCAGCCCGCGAGTTCCGCGCGCTGCTCGTCGGTCATCGGCAGATGCGCCAGATACTCGGACAGAGTCTCTGGCTGTACTTGAGAGTTACTCATCGGCAGGCAACTGATAGCTCCAGGTCTCGGTCAGGACTTCTTCAGTCGAGGCCGGTTCCGGTGTGGCTGGGGCCGCGTCCGCAGCCGCTGGCTGCTTGGCGTCTTTGTTGGCCTTGTCCTTGGCATCTGCCGCTGGCTTGGCGTCGGCCTGTTTGGCTTCGGCGGCCTTGGCTTCCTTGTCGGCTTTTTCCTGTTGCTTGGCGGCGATCTTGTCGGCCTTGGCAACCGAGGAGTTGGAAGCCGGCAGCGAGGTCTTGGCCAGATCGGCCGGAACGATGTTCTGCACCAGCGCGGCACGCATCTCGGTCGACTTGCTCGCGTCCTTGATCTTCATCCGCAGGGTCAGGCGCCAGCCCTTGGTTTCAGGGTTGTAGCGCACGCTGTTCTCGACCAGTTCGGCGTTGTCGCCGACGCTGACCTGGCTGCGAACGTCCGCATCCGGGGCCAGGGCCGCCAGGGACGGGCCTTCGAAATCGACCAGATAGGCAACGCTGCCATCCGGCTGACGGATCAGGTTCGATTGCTTGACGTCACCGGTCGAACGCAGGGTCTGCTTGACCCAGGCGCTGTCCGGCGCGTGAATCGCCGCTTCGTCCATGGTCCAGTGCATGCGGTAGGCGAAGTCCAGCGGCTGGCCTGGTTCCGGCAGTTTTTCCGGGTTCCAGAACGCAACGATGTTGTCGTTGGTTTCGTCGGCGGTCGGGATCTCGACCAGATCGACGGTGCCCTTGCCCCAGTCACCCTTCGGCTCGATCCAGGCGCTTGGACGCTTGTCGTAGCGGTCGTCGAGGTCTTCGTAGTGGCTGAAGTCACGGCCACGCTGCAGCAGACCGAAACCACGCGGGTTTTCGACACTGAACTGGCTCACGGCCAAGTGTTTAGGGTTGTTCAGAGGACGCCAGATCCACTCGCCGTTGCCGGCATGGATCGACAGACCGCTGGAGTCGTGCAGTTCGCGACGGTAGTTGAGCACTTTCGACGGCTGGTTGGCGCCGAACAGGAACATGCTGGTCAGCGGCGCGATGCCGAGCTTGCCGACCTTGTCACGCAGGAACATCTGGCCTTTGACGTCGACAATGGTGTCGCTGCCCGGGCGCAGGATCAGGCGGTAGGCGCCGGTCGCGCGCGGCGAGTCCAGCAGGGCGAAGATCACCAGGTGCTTGTCGCCCGGCTTCGGCTGCTGAATCCAGAACTCGCGAAAACGCGGGAATTCTTCGCCGGACGGCAGAGCGGTATCGATCGCCAGGCCACGGGCCGACAGACCGTAGGTGTGACCCTTGCCGACGACGCGGAAGTAGCTCGCGCCCAGCATGGTCATGATTTCGTCTTGCTTGTCAGCCTTGTTGATCGGGTACAGGACACGGAAACCGGCATAGCCCAGTTGTTCGGTGGCCTTGGGATCGAACTGCAGATCGCCGAAATCGAAACGGCTTGGATCGTATTTGATCTCTTCGACGGTGTTCGCGGTGATTTCGTTGATTTTCACCGGCGTATCGAAGTGCATGCCCTGATGATAGAAGGACAGCTTGAACGGGTTCTTCTGGTCGGCCCATTCGGCTTTTTCGGTGCGGAAACGAATCTTCTGGTAGTCCGCGAACTTCATGTCACGGAATTCGTTCGGCAGGTTGCTGCGCGGGGCTTCGAATTTCTGCCCGGCCAGCTCTTTGGCCTTGGCCGACACATCGTCAAGATTGAATGCCCAGAGCTGGCCGGCGCTGAGCAGGCAGAGTACTGCCGAGCCCGCTACCAGAGCGCTGCGCAAGCGTTTGGCAGACAATTTTGCTGCATTACAGGGACTAACAATCACGAGCAACCCTCGCCGAAAACAGATCAATAAACCAACGGCCAGATGAAGTGCCTGTGAGGTTTTCGGTACAAAAATACCGGCCTTGCAGGGCACCCTTGCCAAGTTGGCGAGCATTGTTCCGACTCCGCTGGGGCAAAATGATTCCCCAATCGGATCCGGACAAGTCTCTACCTAAGTCAAAATGGACCAACGAACGCTGATCCCCGTAGCGCGCGATTATCTAGTAGCCCGCGTGACAACGCATCAGGGGTAACAAAGTATTTATCGCGAAAATTCCCTGTTTTCAGTCGAAAAGCCCTTAAAAACTTGTTTCAAGCGCTTTCATGTCTGTAACAGGAAGGTTACCGGGCCGTCGTTGACCAGGTGCACCTGCATATCCGCGCCGAATCTACCTGATGCCACAGTGCCATGCATCTGTTTCGCTTTGCTTAATAGATAGTCGAACAATTCCTCGCCCAGCGCCGGAGGGGCGGCGGTCGAGAAACTCGGACGCAGCCCGCTTTTGGTGTCGGCAGCCAGGGTGAACTGAGAGACCAGCAGCAGCCCGCCGCCCACATCCGCCAAAGACAGATTCATCTTGCCCTCGGCGTCACTGAATACTCGATAGTTAAGCAGCTTATGCAGAAGTTTGTCGGCGCTGGCCTGCGTGTCGTCGGGTTCGACCGCCACCAGCACCAGCAAACCCTGATCGACGCTGCCGACCACCTCCCCCCCCACTTCGACCCGCGCGCCTTTCACGCGCTGCAAAAGCCCCTTCATGCTTCTTCGGGCGGCAGGTCGAGCAGGCGCCGGGCCATTTTGCTGGCAGCGCGCACCAGCGCATCGGTGATACCCGGTTCGGACGCAGCGTGACCGGCATCGCGGATCACCTGCAGCTCGCTGTTCGGCCAGGCTTGATGCAGCTCCCACGCATTGTCGAGCGGGCAGATGACGTCGTAACGGCCGTGGATGATCACGCCCGGCAAATGAGCGATCTTGCCCATGTCGCGAATCAGCTGGTTCGGTTCGAGGAAGGCGTTATTGGTGAAGTAGTGGCATTCGATCCGCGCAATCGACAAGGCGCGCTGCGGCTCGGAGAAACGGTCGACCACCAGCGGGTTCGGGCGCAGGGTCGCGGTGCGCCCTTCCCAGGTCGACCAGGCCTTGGCGGCATGCATCTGGGCGATCTGGTCGTTGCCGGTCAGGCGTTTGTGAAAGGCGCTGAGCAGGTCGTCGCGCTCGTCCAGCGGAATCGGCGCGAGGTAGTCCTGCCAGTAATCGGGGAACAGACGGCTGGCCCCGGCCTGATAAAACCATTCGATTTCCTGCGGACGGCAGAGAAAGATCCCACGCAGGATCAGACCATGTACGCGCTCCGGGTGGGTCTGCGCGTAAGCCAGCGCCAGAGTCGAACCCCAGGAGCCGCCGAACAGCACCCATTTTTCGATGCCCAGATGTTTGCGGATGCGCTCGAGGTCTTCGACCAGATCCCAGGTGGTGTTGTTTTCCAGGCTGGCGTGGGGGGTGGAGCGTCCGCAGCCACGCTGGTCGAAGGTGACGATGCGATACAGGTTCGGATCGAAGTAGCGACGGCTTTGGGCATCGCACCCGGCGCCCGGGCCACCATGGATGAACACCACCGGCAAACCTTCCGGTGAACCGCTTTCGTCGACGTACAGCGTATGGGTGTCGTCGACGGCCAGATCGTGCCGTGCGTGAGGTTTGATCTGCGGAAACAAAGTCTGCATTGCGCGCTCCGTAAGGGGTCGAGGTCATCCCTGGGGGGACTTCTATTATTCTGCCGTCCGGCATCATAAACCCGATTTACGTCAATGAGCATGCCCGTGCGCTGTCACATTTTGTCAGCCATGAACCCCAGCAGGTTTTCGTAGAGGCGATCGACTTCGGCGGCCTGATGCCGCGCCCGCAGGCAGCCGTGCACCAGCCCTTCGCCGTAATACAGCGTGGCCTCGCCCCCGTCGGCAACCAGTCGTTCGGCGTAGCGCACACCGTCGTCGCGCAACGGATCGAACTGCGCCACGGCGATCCAGGCCGGGGGCAAGCCGCTGAAGTCATCGGCAAGCAACGGCATGGCCCAGGCATTCGGTTGTGGTGTGCCGCGCAGGTACAACGCGTGATAACAATCCACGTCGCTGCTGGAGAGTAACGGCGCATCAGCGCATTCGCTGCGTGACGGCAGATGCTCGCCGCCACCCAGCCCGGGATAGATCAACACTTGGGCTTTGGGCATAGTCTCGCCGGCATCGCGCAGGGCCAGGCACAACGCAGCGGCGAGATTGCCGCCAGCGCTATCGCCGGCCACCAGCATCCGCTCGCGGTCGAAGCCAAACGATCCGCTGCGCAGGGCACGCCAGACACTCAGGCAATCGTCGAATCCGGCGGGAAACGGATGCTCCGGCGCCAGCCGATAATCCACCGCCACCACCATCGCCCCCAGCGCCATGGCCAGTTCGCAGCAGATGAAGTCGTGGGAGTCCAGCCCACCGACCACCCATCCGCCACCGTGCAGATACACCACACAGGATGGTGACGCAGCAGGCGGGCGATAGGCGCGAACCGGCACCGCACCCAACCGAAAGTCCTCTACCTCAAGCCCTGCCGGCCGCGGCGGGGTGAACGCCCGGCACATCTCGTCATAGCCACGGCGCAATCCGGCGAAGCTGCTGTCATCGCTGGCGAAACTTTCGGTCCTGGCGACGAACGCCGCCATCGCCGGCGACAGTGGATAAGTGCCCATCAGTTTTTCAGGCTGGCCTGGACCGTGGCCACGCCGTCCTTGCCATCAAAACTGCTGACACCTGCCAGCCAGCGCTGCAAATCTTGCGGATGCTCACGCAGCCAGGTCTTCGCCACTTCCTGAGGTGTCTTGCGTTCCATGATCGGCACCATCAACTGACTTTCCTGGGCGGCGGTGAAGGTCAGGTTTTCCAGCAGCCGATGGACGTTCGGGCAGCGCTCGGCGTAGTCCGGCGCGGTGACCGTGGAAACAGTGGCGGCGCCTTCGTTCGGACCGTAGACGTCTTCGCTGCCGGTCAGGTAGGTGATTTTCATGTTGATGTTCATCGGATGCGGCGTCCAGCCAACGAACACCACGAACTCCTTGCGATTCACCGCCCGCTGCACAGCGGCAAGCATGCCGGCCTCACCGGATTCGATGATCTTGAAATCCTTCAGGCCGAAATGGTTGGTTTCGATCATGGTCTTGATCGTGGTGTTGGCGCCGCTGCCAGGCTCGATGCCGTAGATCTTGCCGCCGAGCTGATCCTTGAATTTTGCGATATCGCCGAAGGTTTTCAGCCCTGCCGCCGCGACGTAATCCGGCACTGCCAGCGTCGCCTGAGCATCCGCCAGGCTTGGCTTGTCCATCACTTTGACCTGATTGGCGGCGAGGAACGGCGCGATGTTCTTGTCCATCGCCGGTTTCCAGTAGCCGAGGAAGATATCGAGTCGTTTGTCGCGGATGCCGGCAAAGATGATTTGCTGCACGGCGCTGGTCTGTTTGCTTTCGTAGCCGAGGCCGTTGAGCAGCACGTCGGCCATGCCACTGGTGGCGATCACGTCGGTCCAGTTGACCACGCCCATGCGCACGGTTTTGCAGGAAGCATCGTCGGAAGCCATGGCGCCGGCGCTGAGCAGCGCACTGCCGGTGAGGATTAACGCACAACGAGTGAACAGTTTTTTCATGTGGGATCGTCTCGTGCGGCAGCGGTTTATTGTTCGGATCGGTGTCTTCTTGCACCGTGGCCGAAACATTACGCAGCAGGCGAGACGAAAAAGCGACCTGTGGCGACCGGGATTTGCACGGTGGCGACTTCTCCCGATCGTTCCCACGCAGAGCGTGGGAACGATCACAGCTGACTCAGTTGTAGTGCTTTGCGCCCCAAGCGAGCAGCCCTTGCAGCAACTCCTTGAGCACCACCCGCGTCGGCTCCGCCAGATCGGCGCGGTAGCGGAACGGTTCGAACTCTTCCATGTAGGTGCACTGGCCCAGCTCCAGTTGCACGGCGTGGATGTTTTCGGCCGGGTTGCCGTAGTGACGGGTGATGTGGCCGCCCTTGAAGCGTCCGTTCAGCACATGGCTGTAATCGCCGTGGCGTGCGCAAATCGCTTCCAGTTGCGTGGCCAACTGCGGATCGCAACTGGCGCCGTTGAAGGTGCCGAGGTTGAAGTCCGGCAGCTTGCCGTCGAACAGGTGCGGGATCACCGAACGGATCGAGTGCGCATCGAACAACAGTGCGTAACCGAACTCGGCCTTCAGCCGCGCCAGTTCTTCCTGCAGGGTGCGGTGGTACGGCGTCCAGATCTGCTCCAGATAGGTCGCACGTTCCTCTTTCGACGGCTCCTTGCCTTCCTTGAACAACGGAATGCCATCGAACAGTGTCGCCGGGTACAGCCCGGTGGTGGCGCCGGCATACAACGGCTTGTCGTCGGATGGCCGGTTCAGATCGATGACGAACCGCGAATACTCGGCCGCCAGGGTGCTGGCGCCCAGTTCGGCGGCGAAATCGTAGAGCTGCGGAATATGCCAGTCGGTGTCCGGCAGGCTTTTCGCGTCCGGGATCAATCCGGCCTCGACCACCGGGGTCAGGCGCACACCGGCGTGAGGCATGCTGATCAGCAGCGGCACACGACCTTGTTTGAAGTTCAGAACCTTATCCACAACCGCTCTCCTACAGACTTGATTCAACGCCGTGACGCACGACACGTTTGTCCAGTTCACCACCCAGCCAGTACGCCAGGTCCGCCGGCCGGTCGATCTGCCAGGCGACGAAATCCGCCACCTTGCCAACCTCCAGCGAACCGTGGGTATCGGCCATGCCCAGGGCTTGCGCCGCATGAATCGTGGCGCCGGCCAGGGCTTCTTCCGGGGTCATGCGGAAACAGGTGCAGGCCATGTTCAGCATCAGACGCAACGACAGCGCCGGCGACGTGCCGGGGTTGAGGTCGCTGGCGATGGCGATTTTCACCTTGTGCTTGCGCAGGGCTTCCATCGGCGGCAATTGGGTTTCACGCAGGAAGTAGAACGCCCCCGGCAGCAACACCGCGACGGTGTCGGATTTGGCCATGGCAATGGCGTCGTCCTCATCCATGAACTCCAGGTGATCGGCGGACAACGCGTGATAGCGCGCCGCGAGGCTGGAACCGTGCAACGACGACAATTGCTCGGCGTGCAGCTTCACCGGCAGACCCAGTTTTTGCGCGGTGATGAACACCCGCTCGACCTGCTCCGGGGAGAACGCCAGGTATTCGCAGAAGGCATCCACCGCGTCCACCAGCCCTTCGGCGGCCAGTGCGGGCAGCATCTCGGCGCAGATGTGATCGATGTAATCGTCAGCGCGGTCCTTGTATTCCGGCGGCAACGCATGGGCAGCGAGACAGGTGCTGCGCACGCTGATCGGCAGTTCGTCGGCGAGGCGACGGATGACCCGCAGGATCTTGCGTTCGCTGGCCAGGTCGAGGCCGTAGCCGGACTTCATTTCGACCGTGGTCACGCCATCGCGCATCAGGCTTTTCAGGCGTTTGGCGGCGCTGGCGAACAGCTCGTCTTCCGAGGCTTCACGCGTCGCCCGCACGGTGCTGGCGATGCCGCCGCCGGCTGCGGCGATCTCGGCATAGCTGACGCCTTGCAGGCGTTTCTCGAACTCACCGCTGCGGTTACCGCCGAACACGGTGTGAGTGTGGCAGTCGATCAGTCCGGGGGTGACCCACGCGCCTTGCAGATCGTTGACCGCCGGGTATTCGCCGGACGGCAATTGAGTGCGCGGGCCGATCCACTCGATGTGTGCACCGGACGTCACGATGGCCGCATCCTCGATGATCGAGTAGACGCCTTGCGCCATGGTTGCGACGTGGCAGTGTTGCCAGAGGGTTTTCATCCCTTAGTCTCCACAGTATTCAAAATCGAATCGCCAGCAGGCTGGCTCCCACAGGTTGCGCGGTGCTCTTGTGGGAGCCAGCCTGCTGGCGATGAGTGCATCACAGGCTCGGCAGCAACTTGGCCGGAACCAGCTCAGTCAGAATGCGCGAAGCCAGCAGTTCGCTCGCGGCATTGATGTCCGGCGCAAAGAAGCGGTCCTTCTCGTAGAACGGCACTTCGCGACGCAAAATGCCCCGGGCCTTCTCCAGTTTGCTCGAGGTCTTCAGACCGTTACGCAGGTCCAGACCCTGCACCGCCGCCAGCCATTCCACCGCGAGAATCCCGCGCGTGTTCTCGGCCATTTCCCACAGACGCTTGCCGGCAGCCGGGGCCATGGAGACGTGGTCTTCCTGGTTGGCGGACGTCGGCAGGCTGTCCACCGAATGCGGATGGGCCAGTGCCTTGTTTTCGCTGGCGAGGGCCGCCGCAGTCACCTGGGCAATCATAAAGCCGGAGTTCACGCCGCCATTGGCCACCAGGAACGGCGGCAGTTGCGACATGTGCTTGTCCATCATCAGCGAGATGCGGCGCTCACTCAGGGAGCCGATTTCGGCGATGGCCAGGGCCATATTGTCGGCAGCCATGGACACGGGTTCGGCGTGGAAGTTGCCGCCGGAAATCACGTCGCCTTCGGCGGCGAATACCAACGGGTTATCCGACACGGCGTTGGCTTCGATGACCAGCACTTCAGCGGCCTGACGGAACTGGGTCAGGCACGCGCCCATGACTTGTGGCTGGCAGCGCAGCGAGTACGGGTCCTGGACCTTTTCGCAGTTCTGGTGCGAATCGGAGACTTCACTGCGCTCGCCGAGCAGATCGCGGTAAGCGGCGGCGGTGTCGATCTGGCCTTTCTGGCCACGGGCCGCATGGATGCGCGCGTCGAACGGCGAACGCGAACCGAGCACCGCTTCAACTGTAAGACCGCCCAGCGCCAGCGCGCCGGCGAACAGGTCTTCACCTTCGAACAGACCGCGCAGCGCGAATGCGGTGGACACCTGAGTGCCGTTGAGCAGCGCCAGGCCTTCTTTGGCCGCCAGCGTCAGCGGGTTCAGACCGGCGACCTTCAGCGCTTCGGTGGCTTCCATCCACTCGCCCTTGTAGCGCGCCTTGCCCTCGCCCAGCAGCACCAGCGACATGTGCGCCAGCGGTGCCAGGTCACCGGACGCACCGACCGAACCTTTCAGCGGAATGTGCGGGTAAACCTCGGCATTGATCAAAGCGATCAGCGCGTCGATCACCACGCGGCGGATACCAGAGAAACCACGGCTGAGGCTGTTGACCTTGAGCACCATGATCAGACGCACCAGCTCATCGCTGATCGGCTGGCCGACGCCGGCGGCGTGGGACAGCACCAGCGAACGCTGGAGGTTTTCCAGGTCTTCGCTGGCGATGCGGGTCGAGGCCAGCAGGCCGAAACCGGTGTTGATGCCGTAGGCGGTGCGGTTCTCGGCGAGGATCTGCTCGACGCAGGCAACGCTGGCTTCGATCTGGGCCGAGGCGCTGTTGTCGAGAGTCAGCTTGACCGGTTGCTGATAGACATCACGCAGTTGGGCCAGGCTAAGTTGGCCGGGGATCAGGTTCAGCGCAGTCATTTTGTGCTCCTTTTGAGAGTTTATTGTTAACTCGCCAGACGCTCCGGAGATGTCCGTTGTCCGTCGCGTCTGCCCTTTTGGGGAGCCGCGCCTTGGCACGCTGGCGTGGATAGTTTTCAGTGCAAATTCGGCAGTACGTGGCGCAGCAGATCCGGGTCCTTCAACACGCTCGCGGCAGCGGCGATATCCGGCGCCAGCCAGCGGTCCTGATCGTAGGCCGGGACTTTCTCGCGCAGCAGTCGCCACGCCACATCGGTGCCGGCGCCAAAGCGCTGTTCCTTGAGAAATTCAAACGCCTGAGCCGCCAGCAGGTACTCGATGGCGAGGATCTGCGTGCAGTTTTCCAGCGCGCGGTGCAGCTTCAGCGCGGCGTTGGTGCCCATGCTCAGGTGGTCTTCCTGCAGGCCGGAAGTGACGTAGTTGTCGAGCACCGCCGGTTGCGCCAACTGGCGGTTTTCCGCGCACAGCGACGCGGCGACGTATTGCACGATCATCATCCCGGAGTTCACCCCCGGATTGGCCACCAGAAACGCCGGCAGACCGCTGACGTGCGGGTTGATCAGACGGTCCAGACGCCGCTCGGCAATCGAGCCGATTTCGGCCATCGCGATCGCCAGCAAGTCCGCCGCCAACGCCACCGATTGCCCGTGCGGGTTGGCCTGGGACATGACCCGGAAGTCGTCCGGCGTGCCCAGCAGCAACGGGTTGTCGGTGCAGCCGTTGAGTTCGGTTTCGATCTGTTTGATCGCATGTTGCAGTTGATCGCGCGCGGCGCCGTGCACTTGCGGGATCGAGCGGATGCTCAGCGCATCCTGGGTGCGAATGCCTTTGCTCTTCGCGATCACTTCACTGCCGTCGAGCAGCGCCCGCAGATTGACGCCGACCTGTTGCATGCCCGGGTGCGGCTTTAGCGCGATGATCTCGGCATCGAACGCGGCGATCTGGCCGCGTTGCGCTTCGAAACTCATGGCACCGACCACGTCGGCCCATTGCACCAGACGCACGGCATCGGCGATGGCGAGGCAGCCGAGACCGGTCATGCACGGCGTGCCGTTGACCAGGCACAAACCATCCTTCGCCCCGAGTTGTACCGGTTGCAGGCCTTCTTCGGCCAGCGCCTGCTGCGCGGAAATCACTTGCCCGCGATAGCTGACATTGCCCACGCCCAGCAGCGCGATACCGATGTGAGCCATGTGGGTCAGGTAACCGACCGAACCCTGGGACGGCACTTGCGGAGTGATACCGCGATTGAGCAACGCCAGCAGTGCTTCGACTACTTGGCGATGAATCCCGGATTTGCCGTGGCTGTAATTGCGGATCGCGGCGCACATGATGGCGCGGGTCTGCTCGTCGGCCAGTACCGGGCCGACGCCGCAGGCGTGGCTGAGCAAGGTGTTGCGCGACAACTGGCTGAGTTGTTCGCCCTGCAGCGAGACATTGGACAGACCGCCCAGCCCGGTGTTGACGCCATAAGCACGTTCGCCGCTGGCAACGATGCGCTGGACGATGCCCTGGGCATTTTCGATGCGCGCCCAGGTCTGGGCCGACAGCTCGAGCTGCGCGCCGTGACGGGCTACCACGACCACATCCTGCCAACGCATTGGAGCGTCGGCGATAACGATTTTTTCAGCCTGGGACATCTTCAACCTCATCCGAACCTTGATGCAGCTTTGCCGACGCTATCGCGAGCAGGCTCGCTCCCACAGGGGCACACATTTCAACTGTGGGAGCGAGCCTGCTCCGGGCGGCGCTCCGACGATGGGGCCGGCCCAGCCAACACAAATTTGTTTAAACCACCGCCGCCCGCCGCTGCACGAAACGGTCGACATACTCGTCCGCCGGCGAATGCAGGATCTCTTTCGGGGTGCCGACCTGGATCAGGCGGCCGTCCTTGAGGATCGCGATGCGGTTGCCGATGCGCACGGCTTCGTCGAGGTCGTGGGTGATGAAGACGATGGTCTTGTGCAGGGTCTTTTGCAGCTCCAGCAACTGGTCCTGCATCTCGGCGCGGATCAGCGGGTCGAGGGCGCTGAACGCCTCGTCCATCAGGATGATGTCGGTGTCCGCCGCCAGCGCGCGGGCCAGGCCGACACGCTGGCGCATGCCGCCGGAGAGCTGGTGCGGGTATTTGTTTTCGTAGCCCTTGAGGCCCACGGTATTAATCCAGTGAAGCGCGCGCTCGGCGCACAGCTGCTTGCTCTCGCCGCGCACTTTCAGGCCGTAGGCGACGTTGTCGAGCACGGTCTTGTGCGGCAGCAGGCCGAAGCTCTGGAACACCATGCTGATCTTGTGCCGGCGAAATTCGCGCAGCGCGTCCATGTCGTATTGCAGGATGTCCACGCCGTCCACCAGGATCGCGCCGCTGGTCGGGTCGATCAGGCGGTTGAAGTGGCGAACCAGTGTGGATTTGCCGGAGCCGGACAGGCCCATGATCACGAAGATCTCGCCGGTGCCGATACTCAGGGACAGGTCGTTGACCCCGACCACGCAACCGGTTTCGTTCAGCACCTGCTCCTTGGTCTTGCCCTGGCCGACCATCGCCAGCGCGTCCCTGGAACGGTTGCCGAAAATCTTGAAGACGTTTTTGACTTCGATCTTGCTCACGGTTGCGTTGCTCATTTGCTCACCTCATGCCGTGGCCGACCATACGCCTGGGTAATGCGGTCGATGACCACTGCGAGAATCACGATCGCCAGACCGGCTTCAAGGCCGCGTCCGACGTTGAGGGTCTGAATGCCCACCAGCACATCTTCACCCAGGCCACGGGCACCGATCATCGAGGCGATCACCACCATCGACAGGGCCATCATGGTGGTCTGGTTGATCCCGGCCATGATGCTCGGCAGGGCCAGCGGCAGTTGCACGCCGAACAGTTGCTGCCAGCGGTTGGCGCCGAAAGCGTTGATGGCTTCCATCACTTCACCGTCGACCTGGCGGATGCCCAGATCGGTCAGGCGGATCAGCGGCGGCGCAGCGTAGATCACGGTGGCGAAAATCGCCGGCACCTTGCCCAGGCCGAACAGCATCAGCACCGGAATCAGGTACACGAAGCTGGGCATGGTCTGCATGATGTCGAGCAGCGGCATCAGGAACGAACGCAGGCGATTGCTGCGTGCCGAGAGGATCCCCAGCGGCACACCGATCAGCACCGAGATGACCGTGGCGACCATCATCAGCGCCAGTGTCTGCATAAGCTTGTCCCACAGGCCGACGGCGCCGACCAGGAACAGCAGACCAACGATCACGGCGGTGGTCACGAGCTTGCGGGTGGCGTGCCAGGCAACACCCGCGACGATGGCCAGCATCAACCACCACGGTGCGGCGCGCAGCAGGCCTTCAAGGTTGACGATGGCCCACAGCAGGGTGTCGGAGATATGGCGGAACACGTCACCGTAGTTGGTGACCAGTGCATCGACCCAACCGTTGACCCAGTCGGCGATGGAAAACGTAAAGCGTTCGGGAAACATAAGCGGCTCTCAATCAGAAATCTCAATCAAGCGATGACGGCAATTCTCCCGGCCAGCCTCACGGTTAGCCGGGAGGTATCGACCTACAGCGCCGCGTCGATTTTCTTGGCAGCGTCGTCGCTGACCCACGCATGCCAGACCTCAGGATGTTCCTTGAGGAAGATTTTCGCCAGCTTCGGCGACTCGATCCGCTCCTTGGTCATGCGGCCCAGGTTCTGGTTCAGCAGGTCGATCGGCAGGTTGACCTTTTCCAGCACGGCCACCAGCTCCGGGGCTTCCTCGTGGAAGGTCTTGGACAGGCCGACCTTGATGGTCACGCGCTTGTCGACGCCCGGCTTCTCTTCCAGTTTGACCGCGTCGATCTGGCCCATCAGCGGGGTTGGCGACCAGTAGTAGAACAGGATCGGCTCGCCGCGCTTGTAGTTCGACAGCACCGCCGCATCCAGCGCCGGACCGGTGCCCGGACGGAAGTTGGTGTAGCTGTTTTCCAGGCCGTAGCTTTTCAGCATTTCGCTGTTGTCCAGCTCGCAGGTCCAGCCGGCCGGACAGTTATAGAAGCGGCCCTTGGACGGCTCTTCGGCGTCCTTGAAGATCGCCGAGTATTTGCCCAGGTCAGCGATGTTTTTCAGGTCCGGTGCCTTGGCTTCGATCTTGCGTTTGGCATCGCCTTCGATCACGTAGCGCGGCACGTACCAGCCTTCCACCGCACCGACCACCGGCGCGCCGACACCCACGACCTTGCCGGCCTTCTCGGCCTTGTTCCAGACCTCGCTGCGGCCGACCCACTCTTCGGCGAACACTTGAATATCGTTGCTGCTCAGGGCGTTTTCCATGGTGATGGAGTTGCCTGGCAGGCTGTCGGTCTTGCAGTCGTAACCTTTCTCCAGCACGACTTGCAGCACGTCGGTCAGCAACATCGCGCTTTCCCAGTTCAAGCCGGCGAATTTCACCGGTTTGCCGGATTCGCACCAGCCGGCGGCCTGGGTGGCACCGGCACTGGCCAGCAGGCCCATGGACAGCAATGTGGTCAGCAGGGTCTTGTTCGATTTCATTGTTGTGACGCTCCTAATCATGAATTGGCTTACGGCAGTTCAAGAGGCATCCAGCCCTGTCCACGTCCAGATCAGGCCTGCGCCGCAGCGCGGCCGGTCCCGTTTGCTTCAGGTTGTACAACGCTGTTCTGCTCGACCGGCAGAATCAGGTGATCGGGCACGCTGCCGTGCCATTTCTTTGCGCACACGTAGTAAAGCGCAGCGGGCAGCACCAGACCGATGATCCACGAGATATCCACATCACCCAGTTCGGCCACCAGCGGACCGGTATAGAACTTGGTGGAAATGAACGGCAGCTGCACCAGCACACCGAACACATAGACGCTGATCCCGAGGAGGTTCCAGCGGCCGTAGCGACCGTTCGGATCGGCCAGCGCCGGGACGTCGTAGTGCTCACGGGTAATGCAGTAGTAGTCCACCAGGTTGATCGCGCTCCATGGCGTGAAGAACGCCAGCAGGAACAGGATGAAAGACTTGAACGCCCCGAGGAACGAGTGCTGGCCGAGCAAAGCGATCAGGGTCGCTGCACCGACGATCACCAGCACGAACACCAGACGCTGCATCCGGCTGACCGTCAGGTGGCCACGGAAGCCGCTGATGATGGTCGCGATGCACATGAAGCTGCCGTAGGAGTTCAGGGTGGAGATGGTCACCTTGCCGAACGCGATGCTGAAATACAGCAGCGCCGCGGTGGCACCGGTGCCGCCCAGACCGACGATGTAGGCCACTTCATGACCGGCGAACTGCCCGTTGGCCGAAGCCGCCGCGAACACACCGAGAATCATCGCCACTTGCGCGCCGATCACCGAACCGGCGCCGGCAGCAAAGAAGGTTTTCACCGAGGAAACCTTGCTCGGCAGGTAACGCGAATAGTCCGCCACGTAAGGGCCGAAGGCGATCTGCCAGGACGCTGCCAGCGACACCGCCAACAGGAAGCTGCTCCAGCTGAAGTGACGGATTTGCAGGAGTGCGCCGACGTCCACCTGACTCATCAGACGGCTGAACAGGTAAACGAAAGCAATCACGCCGATGACACTGGCGATACGGCCGATCCAGTGAATCACCCGATAGCCGAGCACCGTGACCACCACGATGACGCTGGCGAAGAGCAGGATGCCGACGGTGTCGCTGACCCCGAACAACTGGCCCAGCGCCTGACCCGACAGTACGGTGCCGGTGGCGGTGAAACCGAGGTACATCAGGCACACCAGCACAATCGGAATCGCTGCGCCATACACCCCGAACTGCACACGGCTGGAAATCATCTGCGGCAGGCCCAGCTTCGGCCCTTGCGCCGCGTGCAGCGCCATGACGCCGCCGCCCAGCAGTTGACCGATCAACAGACCGATCAGCGACCAGAACACATCGCCGCCCAGCACCACGGCCAACGCCCCGGTGACAATCGCGGTGATTTGCAGGTTGGCACCCATCCACAGGGTGAACTGACTGAATAGACGACCGTGTCTTTCCGCTTCCGGGATGTAGTCGATCGAACGCCTTTCGATCAACGGTTTGTTGCTTGCACGATCGGTGTTGCCAGCCATGATTCAACCTCTGTGGATTGTTCTGGGTTTTGTTGTTGTATTGGCTTGAGCAGGAGCGAGCACGCTCGCTCCCGCCGGTTTTTATTTTCCGGTGATCATCGGCAGGTTCAGCCCTTGCTCCTTGGCGCAGTCGATGGCGATCTGGTAACCGGCATCGGCGTGACGCATCACACCGGTGCCCGGGTCGTTGTGCAGCACGCGAGCGATACGCTCGGCTGCTTCGTCCGTACCGTCGCAGACGATTACCATGCCCGAGTGTTGCGAGAAGCCCATGCCGACGCCGCCGCCGTGGTGCAGGGAAACCCAGGTCGCGCCGCTCGCGGTGTTGAGCAAAGCGTTGAGCAGTGGCCAGTCGGAGACGGCATCGGAGCCGTCCTGCATCGATTCGGTTTCACGGTTCGGGCTGGAGACCGAGCCGGAGTCGAGGTGGTCGCGGCCGATGACGATCGGGGCCGACAGCTCGCCGCGACGGACCATTTCGTTGAACGCCAGACCGAGCTTGGCGCGCTGGCCCAGGCCGACCCAGCAAATGCGCGCCGGCAGACCCTGGAAGCTGATGCGCTCGCGGGCCATGTCCAGCCAGTTGTGCAGATGGGCGTCGTCCGGGATCAGTTCTTTGACCTTGGCGTCGGTCTTGTAGATGTCCTGCGGATCACCCGACAGCGCCGCCCAGCGGAACGGGCCGATGCCACGGCAGAACAACGGACGGATGTAGGCCGGCACGAAACCCGGGAAGTCGAAGGCGTTTTCCACGCCCTCTTCCTGGGCCATCTGGCGGATGTTGTTGCCGTAGTCGAAGGTCGGGATGCCTTGCTTCTGGAAGTCGAGCATGGCTTTGACGTGCACCGCCATCGATTGCTTGGCGGCCTTGATCACAGCGGCCGGTTCGGTCTTGGCGCGGGCGCGGTATTCGTCCCAGGTCCAGCCGGCCGGCAGGTAACCGTTGAGCGGATCGTGGGCGCTGGTCTGGTCGGTGACCATGTCCGGGCGCACGCCACGACGGACCAGTTCCGGAAGGATTTCGGCGGCGTTACCCAGCAGCGCGATGGAGATCGCCTTGCCTTCTTTTGTGTACTTCTCGATGCGCGCCAGGGCGTCGTCGAGGTCTTTGGCCTGCTCGTCGACGTAACGGCTTTTCAGGCGGAAATCGATGCTCACCTGCTGGCATTCGATGTTCAGCGAGCAGGCACCGGCCAGGGTCGCGGCCAGCGGCTGGGCGCCGCCCATGCCGCCGAGGCCGGCGGTCAGGACCCAGCGGCCCTTGAGGTTCGAATCGTAATGCTGGCGACCGGCCTCGACGAAGGTTTCGTAAGTGCCCTGGACGATGCCCTGGCTGCCGATGTAGATCCAGCTGCCGGCGGTCATCTGGCCGTACATCGCCAGACCTTTCGCGTCGAGTTCGTTGAAGTGTTCCCAGGTCGCCCAGTGCGGCACCAGGTTGGAGTTGGCGATCAGCACGCGCGGGGCATTGCTGTGGGTCTTGAACACGCCGACCGGTTTGCCGGACTGCACCAGCAGGGTTTCGTCGTCATTCAGGTTGGTCAGGCTTTCGACGATCTTGTCGTAGCACTCCCAGTTGCGCGCGGCGCGACCGATGCCACCGTAGACCACCAGCTCTTTCGGGTTCTCGGCCACTTCCGGGTCGAGGTTGTTCATCAGCATGCGCAGCGGCGCTTCGGTCAGCCAGCTCTTGGCGGTCAGCTTGTTGCCGCGCGATGCACGGATTTCAACGTCACGGAATTTAGTAGTTTTTGCGTCAGTCACGAAAAAGACTCCTCAGCGATCAATTCAAACCAACCCTGGCGATGGGCAAGCGGCTTGTGCGCTTCAATGCGCGACAAGCGAATCAGGGACGCTGCGGAGAACCTCTGACGACTCATACGCATACGTCTTTACTTGTACATACAAGCATATGCAATCGAGCGGCCAACTTGTTGGAGGGCTGTTCAACAAAAATGCCGTTCATGGCTGGAGGACGCCTGAATCAAGGGTTGTGGCGTGTATGAATTTTTTCGCGGGGTTGGTTTGAACAAGCGGAAGGCGAGTTCACGTGCGTTGTTTTGCGCCACGCTGGGGCGTTCGGTAACAAGTTGGTGCGCGTACGGGAACGTCGGGATGAAAAAAACCGCCGCTCTCAACAGCCCCTACAGGCACTGTTCAAAGCGGCGGTTTTTCATGAATTGGATCAGCGTGCAGTCAGTTCGATCACACAGCAGCCCGCGTTGACGGCGATTTCCACCAGACCGGTGTTGCCGTCCAGTTGCAGGCAATCATGCCGGCCAAGCTGCGAAGCGCTGTCACCGACCTGCACTTGCAGTAACTCGCTGACACTGAAAACGAGAACGGTGCCGGCGGAGCTGAAAAACCGCTGCTCGCCATCCAGCCACTGCAAGCGCGCGCTGTAACGCTGTGGCGCGTAGATCAGGTTGAAGTCGCGGATCGCCCCGCCGAGCAAGGTGCAGGACACCTGGCTTTCGCCGCTGAAGGCAAACGGGTCGAGGGGTAACAGCGGCCGGGAGTCGTCACCGTCGACGCACAAGGTCATGCCGTCGCCCTGCAACACCGTGATCACCCGTTGATAACCGGTGAACGTCGAGAAACCGCCGGATTCGGCGATGTCGGCAATCGACAGGCGCCAGCCGAAACCGTCAAGGCCGGCACCGGCGTCACGGGTGATTTCCTCGGTGCTGCCGCCGCCGTTTTTCCACGGCATGCGCGGGTAGCCTTCGGCGCGTAAAACCTTCAACTCTTTCATTTATGGAACCGACCTTCCAGACGATGACGGGAACCGGGATGGATCAGACGTGCAGCGGTCACCGGCTGACGACCCGACCAGGTGCGACGGCGGATCAGCAGGCACGGCTCGCCTTTTTCGATCTGCAGCAATTTGCATTCGGACGGCTCGGCGAGGATCGCTTCGACCACATGCTCGCCTTCGGTCAGCGGCGCGACCTGGTTCAGATAGGCGTATGGCGTTTGCAGGGTGAAGTCCTGCTTGAGGTATTCCGGGGCGACCAGCGCGTTGACGAAACGGTCTTCGATCTGCACCGGAATGTCGTTTTCGTAATGCACGATCAGCGAGTGGAACACCTTCTGCCCTTCGCGCATATCCAGCGCCAGGGCGCGTTCGGAACCCGCGGCCTCTTCCTCCAGGGTGATCACCTGGCAGGTGTGGCGATGGCCACGGGAGGCGATTTCGTCGGCGATGTTGTGCACTTCGAACAGCGCGGACTGACTCTTCGGCTCGGCGACGAAGGTGCCGACGCCTTGCATGCGCACCAGCAGACCGTCGGCGGTCATTTCCCGCAGCGCGCGGTTGATGGTCATGCGGCTGAAGCCCAGCTGGCTGACCAGCTCGCTTTCCGACGGCACGCGGTAATGCGGCGGCCAGTTACCACTGTCGATCTGCTGGGTAATCATCTGTTTGACGCGGGCGTACAAGGGCGCCGGACTGTCGCCCATGTTCGCGGCCAACGGAGAAACTGGAGGCGGAGTCGGCACGATGGATCCCTGTTCATTGGATAAGGTTGCTAGCTTGCCGGAGTTTACCGGGCAGGCAAACGTCTGTATATGTATATACAAATAACACACGATGGGGTGCTGAACCATGTCCGCCTTCTTTGCCGAACGCGCGCTGCTGCCTAACGGATGGGCCAACAATGTACGTCTCGAGGTCAGCGCCGATGGCGTATTGACCCGAATCCAGGCCGATTCCACCGCAGACGGCGCTGAACGGCTGAGCGGTCCGCTGCTGCCGGGCATGCCGAATCTGCACTCCCACGCGTTCCAGCGAGCGATGGCCGGGCTGGCGGAAGTGGCCGGCAATCCCAACGACAGTTTCTGGACCTGGCGCGATCTGATGTACCGGCTCGTCGGAAAAATCAGCCCGGATCAGCTCGGCGTGATCGCCCGCCAGCTGTACATCGAAATGCTCAAGGCCGGTTACACCTCGGTCGCCGAATTCCATTACGTTCACCACGATCACAACGGTCAGCCGTACGCCGATCCGGCGGAACTGGCGTTGCGCATCAGCCAGGCCGCCAGCTCTGCCGGCATCGGTCTGACACTGTTGCCGGTGCTTTACAGCCACAGCGGTTTCGGTGGCCAGACGCCGAACGAAGGCCAGCGCCGCTTCATCAACAGCACCGAAAACTACCTGAAACTGCAATCGCGCCTGCAACCGTTGCTGGCGCAGCAGAAGGCTCAGTCGCTGGGATTGTGTTTCCACTCGTTGCGCGCAGTCACGCCGCAGCAGATCAGCGAAGTGCTGGCGGCCAGCGACAAGCAATGCCCCGTGCACATCCACATCGCCGAACAGCAGAAAGAAGTCGACGACTGCCTGAGCTGGAGCGGTCGCCGCCCTCTGCAATGGCTGTACGAGAACACCGAAGTCGATCAGCGCTGGTGCCTGGTCCACGCGACCCACGCCAATCCGGAAGAAGTCACGCTGATGGCCAAGAGTCGCGCCATCGCCGGTCTGTGCCTGACCACCGAAGCCAACCTCGGCGACGGGATTTTCCCGGCGGTGGATTTCCTCGCTCAGGGCGGACGCATGGGTATCGGCTCCGACAGCCATGTGTCGTTGAGCGTGGTGGAAGAATTGCGTTGGCTGGAATACGGCCAGCGTCTGCGCGATCAGCGGCGCAACCGCTTGTATGGCGCGGATCAACCGATGGTTGGCCGCACGTTGTATGACGCCACACTGGACGGTGGCGCTCAGGCGCTGGGCCAGCCGATCGGCGCGCTGGAGGTCGGCAAGCGCGCCGACTGGATTGTGCTCAATGGCAGCGATCCGTACCTGGCCACCGCCAACGGTGACGGGATCCTCAACCGCTGGCTGTTTGCCGGTGGCGACCGTCAGGTGCGCGACGTGCTGGTCAACGGCCAGTGGGTCGTTCGCGACGGGCGACATGCCGGGGAAGAAGACAGCAATCGCGCCTTCACCCAGGTCCTGCGAGAGCTGTTGGGCTGACACAAAAAAACCTGTGGAGGGCAACCTCCACAGGTTTTTTGTTGCGCGTCAGTTGGACGTCTTGGCCATCTGCTGATCCGACGCCCGCCAGATCAAACGCGTGGTGTCATAACCCTGCTGACGCGCCTTGCTCAGCAGTTCTTCGCGTACCACACCGTTAACGGTCGGCGTGCGGGACAACAGCCACAGGTAACGTCGGCTCGGATCGCCAACGATGGCGGTCTTGTAGTCATCACTGACGTACAGCACCCAGTATTGGCCCTTCGCCGAGCCCGGAATCAGCCGCGAGAACCAGGTATCGAACTCGACCCACAATTTGTCGGTCTTGCCCGGCACCTGTGGATAAGCCGTGCCCTTGACCTCTTCCCATTGCCAGTCCTTGGTCAGACAACGGTTGAACACGCCCAGGTTGCCGTCCGATTCGAGCGTGTAACGGGCTTCGGATTGTGCGCAGTTGCGCTGGAAATACATCGGCAGTCGCGCCAGCTCGTACCAGGTACCCTGATAACGCTTGAGATTGACGCTGTGGACTGTCTTGGGCGCCAGCGGATCTTCACCGGTGGTGGCGCAGCCGGCCAGTACCAGGCCGGCAAAAAGGACAAGCAATAACCGCTTCATTGTTTTTCTCCCGTGGGCGCGTAGCCCCGGTTTACTTCAGGCCTTGGCCGGAAAACATCAACACTTTGTCACCGGCGTACTGCACGCTGATAAAGCTGTTCTTGTCGCCCCAGGTGCAACTGGACATGCCGAGCGCGCCCGAGCAATCGGTGGGCTTGCCGAGCAGCGTCTCCACTTCGGCCTTGGCCATGCCGGCCGAGAGCTTCGAGTAGTTTTCCTGATTGACCTTGCTGCATGCGGCCAACAGCACGCAAAACGACAGAAGGGCGATAGATCGCAGCGACATGGTGTAACTCCTGGAACGGAAGGGGGATGGCCTGGCGCCAACCAGAAGCTTAGAAGAGAAAACCCCTGTCTGGTTCCCTCGGCGGGTGGCTATTTATTGGCCCGCTCGTCCGGCATTCATCGGTAAATCAGACACTTTGTAGGGCTATTGAGCATTTCGTCGCCTTTAACAAAAGCGTCCTCATCTTTGTCGCGCGGCGGTCGAAATAAGAGCAGCGCAAAGCCCGAGAGTGTGGCAAATTGCCGCCCTTTCTTGACCAGCCCCTTCGCGGTAGCTCACTTAATGACCAGAAACATGAAATTCAGCCACAAGATCTTGTTGGCTGCCGCCCTCGTGGTGGCCGTAGCGTTCGCCTGTTTCATTTTGTTCAACGACTATCGACAACGCGAAGCCCTGCAAAGCAGCACCGAAGCGTCCATGCAGGAACTGGGCAGCCTGACCACCAGCAACATCCAGACCTGGCTGGAAAGCCGCATCCAGTTGCTGCAATCGATGTCGCAGCAGGTTGTCGCCGACGGCAGCGCCCCGGCGAGCCTGAAGCGCATCATCGACCTGCCTGCCTACACCGGCAATTTCCAGCTCAGCTATTTCGGCGGCGCCGACGGCGTGATGTTCTCGGTCCCGGCCGGCAACCGCGCGCCGGATTACGATCCACGCGCCCGTGGCTGGTACAAGGCCGCGAACAGCGCCCAGCAGACCATCGTCACCGAACCGTACATCGCCGCGTCGTCAGGCAAACTGGTGATCACCGTCGCCACCCCGGTGCAGCGTCAGGGCCAGATGATCGGCGTGGCCGGCGCCGACATCGACCTCACCAGCGTCAGCGCGATCATCAACTCGCTGAACTTCGGCGGCCACGGCCACGCGTTCATCGTCAGTGCCGACGGCAAGATCCTGATCCACCCGGACAGCAAACTGGTGCTCAAGACCCTGGCCGAGGCCTACCCAAGCGGTGCGCCGAAAGTCAGCCCGGGCCTGAAAGAAGTCGAGTTCGACGGCAAGACCCAGTTGATCTCCTTCACCCGCGTCAACGGCGTGCCGTCGGCCGACTGGTACGTGGGCCTGGTGCTGGACAAGGACACCGCGTTCTCGATGCTCAGCGAGTTCCGCACCTCGGCGCTGATCGCCATGGTCATCGCCGTGGTGATCATCATCGCCCTGCTCGGCATGCTGATCCGCGTGCTGATGCAACCGCTGCTGACCATGGGTCGCGCCATGCATGACATCGCCGAAGGCGAAGGCGACCTGACCAAACGTCTGGTGATCCATGGCCACGACGAGTTCGGCGCGCTGGGTTTGTCGTTCAACCGTTTTGTCGAGCGTATCCACACCTCGATCCGCGAAGTGTCTTCGGCCACCGGGCAGGTCAACGAAGTCGCCCTGCGCGTGGTCGCGGCGTCCAACTCGTCGATGTTCAATTCCGACCAGCAAGCCTCGCGCACCAACAGCGTGGCCGCCGCGATCAACCAACTCGGCGCCGCTGCCCAGGAAATCGCCCAGAACGCCGCCCTCGCCTCGCAACACTCCAGCGACGCGCGCAGCCTGGCGGTCGACGGCCAGCAGGTTGTGGATAAAACCATCCACGCGATGCAGCAACTGTCGGCGAAGATCAGCGACTCCTGCGGCAACATTGAAACCCTGAACAGCAACACCGTGAACATCGGGCAGATTCTGGAAGTGATCACCAGCATCTCCCAGCAAACCAACCTGCTGGCGCTCAACGCCGCCATCGAAGCCGCCCGTGCCGGTGAAGCCGGTCGTGGTTTCGCCGTGGTCGCCGACGAAGTGCGCAATCTGGCGCACCGCACCCAGGACTCGGCGCAGCAAGTGCAGAGCATGATCGAAGAACTGCAGGTCGGCGCACGCCAGGCCGTCGGCATCATGACCGAGAGCCAGCGCGAGAGCGAAAGCAGCGTCGGCATCGCCAACCAGGCCGGCGAACGCCTGGAAAGCGTGACCCAGCGCATCGGCGAGATCGACGGCATGAACCAGTCGGTGGCGACCGCGACCGAAGAGCAGACGGCAGTGGTCGAGTCGATCAACGTCGACATCAACGAGATCAACACGCTGAACCAGGAAGGGGTCGAGAACCTGCAGGCGACATTGCGCGCTTGTGTGGATCTGGAGCAGCAGGCTGCCCGACTCAAGCAGTTGGTGGGTAGCTTCCGGATCTAAGGCGCTCTTACTGATCTCTTCGCAGGCCTTTCTGCGAAGAGGTCAGTCGTCTGGATGCTGATTCAGAAACTCGATCCCGGCTGCGAAAGAAACACCAACTCCTCCGCCGTAGACTCCCGCCCCAACACCGCATTGCGATGCGGAAACCGCCCAAACCGCGCAATCACCCGCTGATGCCGCTCGGCATAATCCAGGTTGTCGGCAAACACCCCACGCTCCGCTTCCGGCTGTTCAGCCACCAGTTCGATGAATCGCGAAACGGCCTCGTTCTGCACCGCAAGGTTTTCGCAGTGTTCGAAGACGAGGTAGATGAAGAGTCGCTGAATCGGTTTCAACTGCCGGTCGAAATCCGCCGCGATGCCTTGGGCAACCAGTTTCTGCGCCCGCAGATCGCCGGAAAAAGCCTTGGGTGTATCGCGAAAGATCATTCGCGGAAGCTGATCGAGCAGCAGCACCACCGCCAGCCAACCTTCGGGACGTTGCGTCCACTCGGTCAATTCGCCGGCGAGGGCCTGATCGACAAAGACCCCGAAACGCTCACGCGCTTCGAGGTCCTGACTGTCTTTCTTGCCGAACCACAACTTGCCCTGTTGCACCGTCACTTCAGTCGCTGACTCGGCATGACCGAACCACCAATCGAGCAACGGCTGCCAGGGCGCGGTCATGGTTTATTCCTTGTGGTAGGCCGTAGCGCGGGCGACTTCTTCTTTCGAACCGAGGAACACCGCTACGCGCTGGTGCAGGCCTTCAGGCTGGATGTCGAGAATGCGCTGGTGACCGTCGGTGGAAGCGCCGCCTGCCTGTTCCACCAGGAACGACATCGGGTTGGCTTCGTACATCAGGCGCAGTTTGCCTGGCTTGGACGGCTCGCGGCTGTCGCGCGGGTACATGAACAGACCGCCACGGGTCAGGATGCGGTGCACGTCGGCAACCATCGCCGCGACCCAACGCATGTTGTAGTTCTTTTTCAGCGGGCCTTCTTCACCGGCCAGCAGTTCCGAAACGTAGCGCTGTACCGGGGCTTCCCAGTGACGCTGGTTGGACATGTTGATCGCAAATTCCTGGGTGCTTTCAGGAATGGTGATGTCTTCGTGGGTCAGGACGAAGCTGCCCATTTCGCGGTCCAGGGTGAAGCCCTTCACGCCGTTGCCCAGGGTCAGGATCAGCATGGTCTGCGGACCATAGATCGCGTAACCGGCCGCAACCTGCTGGGTGCCTGGCTGCAGGAAGGCCTTTTCGTTCAGGGCTTCGTTCTGGCTCAGGTATTCGTTCGGGCAACGCAGTACCGAGAAGATGGTGCCGACCGGGGCGTTGATGTCGATGTTCGACGAACCGTCCAGCGGGTCGAATACCAGCAGGTAGGCGCCTTTCGGGTATTTGCCCGGGATCTGGTAGGCGTTGTCCATTTCTTCGGACGCCATGCCGGCCAGGTGACCGCCCCACTCGTTGGCTTCGAGCAGGATTTCGTTCGACAGCACGTCGAGTTTCTTCTGCACTTCGCCTTGCACGTTTTCCGTGCCCATGCTGCCCAGAACACCGCCCAGGGCGCCTTTGGACACGGCGTGGCTGATCTCTTTACAGGCACGCGCCACCACTTCGATCAGGAAGCGCAGATCGGCAGGAGTGTTGTTGCTGCGGGTCTGCTCAATCAAATAGCGACTCAGGGTAACGCGGGACATGGACGGCTCCGGTGGAATGGGGGGCTGAAAACCCGCGCAGTTTACAGGGAGTCTGAAACCGTAGCGAGCAATGACGCCCGCTAACGTGCGTCGGGTGTAATTCCTGCTATCAGACGTGACGAATCCGGGAGAGTTCAGGCATCGGATTCAGCGTAGTTGGAAACCCGACGGGTGTAGAGGCCACACCCGTCATATTCAGGACTTCGCCGGCGGCTTGCGCAGCAGACTGAAGGCCATCGCGGCCAGAAACAGCACACTCAACAGTAATACCGCCCACAATCCGATTTTCTTCCAGTTGGTCTCGGCGACAGCTGCTGTCGTCGCCGTCGTTGTCTGCGTCGCGACTGCATCGCCCTGCACCATGGCCTTGCCCAGCGTGGCCAGTTTCTCCGGTTTGAAGTCAGGGATCAGGGTCGAGAGCGGCAAATTCGCCGTTCTCACCGTCGGATTGCCCAGCGCCAGGCTGTAAGGCCCGTCACCCCGGGCGAGGAAGATCACCTGGGTGGCACGTACCGCGTACTTGAGGCTCGGCGCCTGTTCGCCGAGGCCGCCGCCGCGTTCGTCGACTGTCAGCTTCAACTGCTGGACGGTCTGCCCGTAGAGCTGCAATTCGTTCTGCACCACGTCCTGGCCATTCTGAGTCAGGCGATAGAGCAAGCCGCTGCTCAACGGTTGCCACGGCAAGCTGGTTTCGCGGCGCCCCGCCAGCGTCACCGGTGCCAGGCTGTTGGGTTGTTTCAACTCGACCTGAACCCGCTCGACATTCAGCCCCATCGGCAACTGCCAGGTGTATTCCCCGGCCTTGGTGCTGCTGCCGGCCAGCGCTGGCGACCAGACGAGCGGCAGCGGCAGATTTTGCGGGTCGCTGCTTTTCAGTTGCGCCGAGGTCAGGGTTGGTGCATTGGGCGAATCCCACAGCAGACGCAGATAACGCGCCGATTGCCCCGGCAACGCGACTTCATGCTGTTCGATACGCTCATCGGAAAAAGTCAGGCGCGCGACCTGGCCTTCACCCCACGGTTGCCAGTGCTGCAAGTCGTCACTGGCCTCGATGCTGAAACGTTGAAAGCCGTCGCGCTCGCTGGTCCAGTCGAGGATCAGTTGCTGCAACGGTGCCTTGATCGCACTGGCATCGAGCAACCAACCGCGCAGCACTTCCTCGCCCGCTTCCAGCTGACTGGAGGGCTGCACTTCCACCAGCGTGCCGGTGGTGGTCGACTGCACACGAACGCTCGGCGCGCGTTCGGTGGCATCCGCCGAGTTGTACAGCGGGAACCACTTCACCGTGTTCATGTGGCCGTCATCACGGGTCTGAGCCGACTCCCGGGCCAGCGCGTAGGCCTGCGGTTCACCGGCGGCGTTGAACACCCGCAAGTCACTGAGATCGGTCTGACGCGCCTGCAATTGCACGCTCAGCGGCAGTTCGAGGCGATACCACGGGCCGGAGCCGCTGACCGACAACGGCACCTGCGCGGCGAAGTCCGCCGGTTTTTCCTGGGCGCCGGCCGTCATGGCCACGCCCAGCAACAGCCACCCGAGATTAAGCTTGCGACTCAAGACGACACTCCTTCGGTTTCCGGGGCCGGCTTGTCCGCCGCCGATGCAGCTTCGACGCGTTTGGGCGGCAGCGGCGCGAAGTAGCCCACCACCAGCAGCAACACGCCGACGCCGATAAACGAGACGATCCGCGCCAGCCCGCCACGGTTGCTCAATTCGACAAAAATCAGTTTCGCCACCACCAGCGCAATCAGCGCCGCACCGATCAGCCATACTTCGCGGCGATGGCGCAGGTGCCCGCCGATCATCAGCCCGAGCGCCATCAGCGTCCAGACGATGGACAACCCGGCCTGCACCAGCATCGATTCGAGCAACAGGTCCAGTTCGAACGGAATCCCCGCCCAATGGTGCGCGGCGCGGGTCACCAGCGCCGTGCAGAAGGCGAACAGCGAAACACCGGCGATCAGTTGCGAGGCGTAAACGGCGTAGTCCTTGCGGATCGACAGCTCGGTTACCGCATTGCGCGACCAGACATAAACACTGAACAACGCGATCAACAGGCCCAGCTCCAGCGGGTTGATCAGCGGCACGTAAGGCAGCGGTTCGGCGTTGCCGTCGCTCACTCCGTTCGCCAGCCAGAACCAGATCAACATCAACACCGCCAGCGGCGCTGCCGCGAACAAGCGGTACTCGCGAGGGAACGCTGCCACCGGCCACGGCCAGGTGCGCGGTGCGGCCATCAGCAACAGATACACGCTCGGCAGAATCGCCCAGCCCAGCCAGCGCCAGGCGTTGTATTGCTCGGACAACAGCAGCAGGCCGTAGCGCAACTCCAGCGCCAGCACGCCGATCAGCAGCCAGCAGCCGAGCACATGCGCCGTGCTCAAGGCCCGCGCCGGCAACATCGACGCCAGACGCCGCAGGCTGAAGAAATGCACTGCAAACACTGCTGCCCACGCCAGCCAGCCGAAGTTGGCCGCCGGGTGATAACGCGAGTGCCACGCAGCGAGCAACACCAGTCCGGCCGCCGGAATCAGCAAGGTGCAGAGCAACCCGAGCGACGGCCATTTCAGGCGCAATGCCAACAGCGTCCACAACGCGACACTCAACGCGGCGACCAGCAGCAACAACGTCGCCTGCAGATTCAGCGGCGCAAAACGCAGCACCTCGCTGACCCACGCCAATGCCCACCAACCGGCACCCCACACCAGCAGCACTTCGGACAACCGCTGCAAACTCAGCACATCGAATGCCGAAGCGTGATTGCCCAATTGCAGGCGCCACGCACCGATCATCGCTGCCAGCCCAAGCACCAGTGGCGTCCAGAATCCGCCATGGGCCAGCGGCCGCAGACCTTCGCTGGACAAAGGCCCGAGCAACTCGGGGCCGGCCAGCAAAAACGCCGCGCCGCCGATCAGTTGCAACAACAGACCGAAGACAAAACTCACGCGCTGCTTGAGGTACAGGCTGAGCCAGATGATCAGCAAGCCACTGGCCGCCCACACCGCGCTCGCGGTCTGCCACGGCAGCACGAACAACACCGCCAGATTGATCAGCACCAGCCCCGCCAGCAGCACCACCGACAAACCGCGCAGCAGTCGCACATCGCTGCGCACCATCTCGTCGCGTGCCGCCAGCAGCATGCCGGCGATCAGTGCCAGACCGATCAGCGAGGCGCTGAGCAAACCGCTCCAGCCAGCGCTGAACACGGCCGCCGTATCCTCACCCGCCCCTTGCAGGCGCAACAGGAACAACGCCCCGCCCAGCAGTTGCACGGCAAATGCGGTGAACAGGAACGTGCGCGATTGCAGGCGCAAACCGACGAACAAAGTCACCAGTCCGGCCAATGCCCAACTGATGGCCGTGGCCTGAACGAAGAAAAACAGCGGCGCCAGCAGATAGAGGAAAGTCAGACCGAGACTCGCCAATACCGGCAGGCCTTGGCGCTCCCACGCCGAGGTGTGTTCCTCCGGGGCTTTGCGCAACTGGTAGAAACTGAACAGCAATGCGATGCCGAGCATCAATGCGCCCAGCGGTGCACCGTCGAGCAGGCTGCCTTCACCGACACGCAACTGACTGAGAAACGCCAGCGCCGAGCCCAGTTGCAGCAGCAACGCAAAGGCCCGGGCGAACGGGCGATGTTGACGCAAGCCGAGCCAGAAAATCCCCGCGCCCTCCACTGCCCAGGCTGCAGATGTCCAGCGCGCATCCAGCCCCAGCGGAATCGCCAGACTGGCGAAAATCACCCCGAGCGCCAGGCAGGTCTCGCCCAGCAGCAGTGCTCGGCCACCCATCAATACCCGGGCGAGCGCCATGTAAATCATGCCCAGCGCCAACGCACTGAACGCAGCGGCGAATTCCAGATGCTGCACCAGCGCGAATTGCAGACCGAAACCCACCAGCGGCGGACCGAACAGCATGGTGCCGTCGACATAGTCACCCTTGCGCGCCGACCAATTCAGCAGTGCCTCGCGATCGCTCTCTGCCGGGGCGTCCGGCATGTCCAGCAGCTTGCGCCGGGCGAACAGCAGGCCGATGGCCAGGTACATCAGGAAGAACAGAATCAGGAACGGCTCGGTGCTCCACAGCAATTCCGGCGCATACGAACGCAGGCCCCAGGCGAAACCGATGCCGAAGGTGCCGGCAAAGCCAATCAGGTTGAGCAGACGCCAAGCCTTGAACCAGGCGATGGCCAGGATGCCGGCGTTGAGCAATGCAAAATAGCTGAACAGCGCAACATGGTTGCCGGCGCCGGTGGAGGTCAGGATCGGCGCGGCAAACCCGCCAAGCGCAGCAACGCAGGCCAGGGCCAGGGAATCCTGGGTGATGGCCAGAATGGCCGAGAACACCGTCACCGCCACCAGCAATCCCAGCGCGGCGGACGGATCGAGCAGCGGATGCAGGCGCATCGCCGCAAACACCGTCAGGTACAACACTGCGATCCCGGTGCCCTGCAGCATCAAGGCGTAGCTCGTGTTGCGATGGCGTAACCACCAGCCCAGCGCCAGCAATCCCAACGCCGCTGCCGCGACACCCGCGTAACGCATTTCGATCGGCACCACCATGCCTTCGGTGGCGTAGCGCAGCAGGAAGGCCAGACCGAAGAACAACAGCACCACGCCGACCCGCAGCACGGTGTTGCCACCGAACAGCCAGTTGCGCGCAGCACTGATGCCGCGCTCGATGAGGTTCGGGCCACGGGGTTCGGCAGGTTGCTGTGGTTCGGGAGTGTCAGGGGTTACGGCGTCGAGACGCCAGGCATCGGCCGGCAGCGGCTGACTGGCTTCGCTGGCCACAGTGGAGATCGGTTCAAGTTCGGGCGGCAGTTCCCAGACCAGCTCGGGGGCATTGGCGGGGGCTTCTTCGGCGACCACGGCCGGTTCGACAACGGCCTCAGGGGCCGGCTCGACACTGGGCGGCGTGGTACGCACACCGGCGCCTTCGAGCAGAAACAGCCGCTGCTCGACAGCCTGCAAGGCGACTTTCGCCTGTTCAAGTTGAGTCTTGTGCTCGGCACTCTGCGAGCCGAGCCGGGCGATCCGGATCGTCTGGCCAATCACCAGGCCCAGTAGCGCGCCCAACAGCGCGGTACTGAACGACTCGTCGAGCAGCCAACCGAGCACTAGCCCGATCAACATGAACATCCATTGCATGGTCGATATCCCTGAGCAGCCCCGGAACGGGGCGAAATCAGGGCTCAGTATATCGGCCTGGCCCAACAAGCGTGGGGCCGGGCGCACATTTGTCGCTAAAAGTTACTCCAGTGCCTTCCAGATATCCGTGGCGTACTCGCGAATCGTCCGGTCCGACGAGAACCAGCCCATCCGCGCGGTGTTCAGCACCGCCGAACGCCACCAGTTGTTGGAGTCGTGCCAGAGCGCATCGACGCGCATCTGCGCTTCCCAGTACGAATCGAAGTCGGCGCAGACCAGGAAGCGGTCGTAGTCCACCAGCGAATCGATCAGCCCGGTGTAGCGCGAGGTGTCGTCCGGTGAAAACACGCCGCTGCGGATCGCCTGCAACACGTCATTGAGACGATGGGACGCCGCAATGTCCGGCACCGCGCTGAACTCGTGGTTCTGCTTGCGCGCTTCAACCTGCTGGGCGCTCAAGCCGAAGATTAACATGTGCTCGGCACCGATGCGCTCGCACATTTCCACGTTGGCACCGTCGAGGGTACCGATGGTCAGCGCGCCGTTGAGGCCGAACTTCATGTTGCTGGTGCCCGACGCTTCGAAACCGGCGGTGGAGATCTGCTCCGACAAATCCGCCGCCGGGATGATGCTCTCCGCCAGACTGACGTTGTAGTTGGGCAGGAAAACCACCTTGAGCAACCCGCGTACGGTCGGGTCGTTGTTCACCACCCGGGCGATGTCGTTGGTCAGTTTGATGATGAGTTTGGCCTGGTGATAACTGGCCGCCGCCTTGCCGGCGAAGATCTTCACTCGCGGCACCCAGTCGGTTTCCGGCTGGGCACGAATCGCCTGATACAACGCCACGGTGTGCATCAGGTTGAGCAACTGACGCTTGTACTCGTGAATCCTTTTGACCTGCACGTCGAACATCGCCGCCGGGTTGACCGCGATTCCCAGCCGCTCGTGGATCAAGTAGGCCAGCGCTTTTTTGCTGTGCAGCCGCTGCTCGGCGAAGGCCTTGCGGAAGGCCGCTTTTTCGGCGAACGGTTCAAGGTCCAGCAGGCGCTCTTCGGGGTTGTCCAGCACATCCGGGCCGAGGGCATCGACCAGCATCGAGGTCAGTTCGGAGTTGGCCTGGTACAACCAGCGGCGGAAGGTGATGCCGTTGGTCTTGTTGTTGATCCGCTCCGGGTAAAGTTTGTGCAGTTCGGCGAACACGGTCTTGCGCATCAGCTGTGTGTGCAGGCCCGACACGCCGTTGACGCTGTGGGAGCCGAGGAACGCGAGATTGCCCATGCGCACTCGGCGGCCGTTGTCTTCCTCGATCAGCGACACCGCGCGCAGCACGTCAAAATCGTGGATGCCCTTGGCCCGCAGCGAATCGATGTGCTGGGCGTTGATCAAATAAATGATCTGCATGTGCCGCGGCAGCATGCGTTCCATCAGGCCCACCGGCCAGGTTTCCAGTGCTTCGGGCAGCAGCGTGTGGTTGGTGTACGAGAGTGTATCGACGGTGACTTGCCACGCCGCATCCCACGCCACGTCGTAGACATCCACCAGGAGACGCATCAGTTCGGCGACGGCGATCGAGGGGTGCGTGTCGTTGAGCTGGATTGACGCGTGATCGCCAAGGGTCAGCACCGAGGTGTGCATGTTGCGATGCCGGCGCAGCAAGTCCTGAAGCGACGCGGCGACGAAGAAGTATTCCTGACGCAGGCGCAGCTCCTGGCCGGCTTCGGTGCTGTCTGCCGGATAAAGAACGCGGGAGATACTCTCGGCCCGGGCCACTTCGGCCACAGCGCCCAGGTGGTCACCGGCGTTGAAGCGTTCCAGGTGCAAGTCCTCCATCGCCCGGGCGCGCCACAAACGCAAGGTATTGACGCTCGCCCCGCGCCAGCCGACCACCGGGGTGTCGTAGGCAATCGCCCGCACGGTTTCCGCCGGGTGCCAGACCTGTTTGCTCTTGCCGCTGACATCGGTGACGGTCTCGACGCTGCCACCGAAGCCGATGGTGTAGACGACCTCCGGCCGCTCGAACTCCCATGGGTTGCCGAAATCCAGCCAGTGTTCGGTCTGCTCCTGCTGCCAGCCATCGACGATGGCCTGGCGGAACAGTCCGTGCTCATAACGAATGCCGTAGCCGTGACCGGCGATGCCGAGGGTCGACATGCTTTCCATGAAGCACGCTGCCAGCCGTCCGAGGCCACCGTTGCCCAGCGCGGCGTCAGGCTCCAGCAGGCGGATGCGCTCCAGATCCACACCCAGTTCGGTCAGTGCCTCACGGGCAACGTCGAGCAGACCGAGGTTGCTCAGGCTGTCGTACAGCAAACGGCCGATGAGAAATTCCAGCGAGAGGTAATACACCCGCTTCTGACCTTTGCGGTAGATCTGCCGGGTGTGGTCCATCCAGTGCTCGACCATGTGATCGCGCGCCGCCAGGGCGATGGCTTCGAACCAGTCATGGTCGAAGGCGTGATCCGGGTCTTTGCCCACCGCATAGGTGAGTTTGGTCAGGACGGCGTCGCGGAATGCGGCCACCTCTGCTTCGCGAACTAGTGGTTCTTGAGTCATCGATAGGACCTCGAGCGAGCGGGGAATTGTCAGAGCCTAGACGGTCTGACCGACGGTGGGGGCTCTGGTTCGGCAGTTTTTCCTGAGAGTGCGGGATCGTTCGGCAATACCTTGGCGAATGCCTGAATGAATGCAGGGGCCGTGCCGAATTGTCGGCCCCGGTGATGACAGAAAGAAAAAATCTGGCGAAAGGTTGTTCAAAAATCCACCAGTCCCGGTATGATCGCGCGCCCTGATGCACACGCCTGGTAAACCCCGATGATGAAGCCCAACCTGATCGCCGCAGCCGAGATCGACCGTCTCGATACCTGGGCCAAATATTCGGCCCCGATGTGCGGCTCGTGCGTTTCCAGCTGCTGCACGCTGCCGGTCGAGGTCAAGATCAAGGATCTGGTGCGCATCGGCGTGGTCGACGAGTTCGAGCTGGGCGACCCGCCGAAGAACATCGCCAAGCGCCTGCAAAAGGAAGGTCTGGTGGAGCGCTTCAACCAGAAGTCGGGGATATTCACCCTGCAGCGCATGAGCAACAATGATTGCTACTACCTGGATCGCAAGAGCCGGCTGTGCACCATTTATGACAAGCGCCCGGACACCTGCCGCAACCACCCGAAAATCGGCCCGCGGCCGGGGTATTGCGCGTACAAGCCGAAGGAAGTGGAGCGGGTGCAGAATTCGCGGTCGATCGAGAAGTTCTGATCGGCTCTTGATCGTCCCCACGCTTTGCGTGGGAACGATATATCAAAAAAGCCCAGACAAACAAAAACGCCCCCGGTCTCTCGACCGGGGGCGTTTTTTTAAGCCTGGGCTAAATTACGCCTTGGCTTTCTTGGCAGCGCGGGTACGCTCGCTTTCGTCCAGGATCTTCTTGCGAAGACGGATGGACTTAGGAGTGACTTCGCACAGCTCGTCTTCCTGGATGTATTCCAGAGCCTGTTCCAGGGTGAAGCGAACAGGTGGTACCAGAGCGATGGTTTCGTCTTTACCCGAAGCACGCATGTTGTCGAGCTTCTTGCCTTTGGTAGGGTTCACACCCAGGTCGTTGTCGCGGGAGTTCTGACCAACGATCTGACCGTTGTAGATCTCCTGGCCGTGTTCTACGAACAGCTTGCCACGAGCCTGCAGGGTTTCCAGGGAGTAGGTCAGCGCCTTGCCGGTTTCAACCGAGACCAGAACGCCGTTCTGACGGCCGGACATGTGGCCCGACTTCACTGGAGCGTAACGATCGAAGATCGAGGTCAGGATGCCAGCACCGTTGGTCAGGGTCAGGAACTGGTTACGGAAACCGATCAGACCGCGAGCAGGGATGTTGTATTCCAGACGAACACGGCCCTTGCCATCCGGCACCATGTTGCTCAGGTCGCCTTTACGCAGACCCATCTCTTCCATGACCTTGCCCTGCGATTCTTCAGGGATGTCGATGGTAACGTTTTCGAATGGTTCCTGCTTCACGCCGTCAACTTCACGGATGATCACTTCAGGACGGCCCAGGGCCAGCTCGAAGCCTTCGCGACGCATGGTTTCGATCAGTACCGACAGGTGCAGCTCACCACGGCCGGATACCTTGAACTTGTCAGCCGAGTCGCCTTCTTCAACGCGCAGTGCAACGTTGTACAGCAGCTCTTTGTCCAGACGATCCTTGATGTTACGGGAGGTCACGAACTTGCCTTCTTTACCGCAGAATGGCGAGTCGTTTACCTGGAAGGTCATGGAAACGGTTGGCTCGTCAACGGTCAGAGGCTTCATCGCCTCGACGGTGTTGATGTCGCACAGGGTGTCGGAGATGAACAGCTCGTCGAAACCGCTGATGCAGACGATGTCGCCGGCCGCTGCTTCTTCAACGTCTACACGGTGCAGACCGTGGTGACCCATCAGCTTCAGGATACGGCCGTTGCGGCGCTTGCCGTTGGCGTCGATAGCCACAACCGGAGTGTTCGGCTTGACGCGACCACGAGCGATACGGCCAACACCGATAACACCCAGGAAGCTGTTGTAGTCCAGAGCGGAGATCTGCATCTGGAACGGACCGTCACGGTCAACAGCTGGCGCTGGAACGTGGTCGACAACCGCTTGATACAGCGCGGTCATGTCTTCGCCCATGGCGGTGTGGTCCAGACCGGCGATGCCGTTCAGGGCCGAAGCGTAAACAACCTGGAAGTCCAGTTGTTCTTCGGTGGCGCCCAGGTTGTCGAACAGATCGAAGATCTGGTCCAGAACCCAGTCAGGACGCGCGCCCGGACGGTCAACCTTGTTGATCACCACGATCGGACGCAGGCCGGCTTCGAAAGCCTTCTTGGTCACGAAACGGGTTTGCGGCATAGGGCCGTCTTGAGCGTCGACCAGCAGCAGCACGGAGTCAACCATGGACATAACGCGTTCAACTTCGCCGCCGAAGTCGGCGTGGCCCGGGGTGTCCACGATGTTGATGTGGTAGCCGTTCCAGTTGATGGCGGTGTTTTTCGCCAGAATGGTAATGCCGCGCTCTTTTTCCTGGTCGTTGGAGTCCATCACGCGCTCGTCGTTGAGCTCGTTGCGCTCCAGGGTGCCGGATTGACGCAGGAGTTTGTCTACCAGGGTGGTCTTACCATGGTCAACGTGGGCAATGATGGCGATGTTGCGTAGATTTTCGATCACTTGTGTATCTCGATCAGAGGATTCGGTTTGCTGACAAGTCTTGGCAGCGATTAGCAGTAGTGTCCGGCATGGCCGTTACAGCTTGACGGCGGTGTCGGGGGGCCGGTGACGCAGGCCACAGGCAAACAGCCCCGGGCACTTAGCTCGGTCGATAAACGCGCACATTGGCATGCCCCTCACTGAGCAAATGGTGAGCATGCAGGCGACTCATCACGCCTTTGTCGCAATACAGCAGGTACTGGCGAGTAGGGTCCAGTTCCTTGAAACGTGCGTTCACTGCATAGAACGGCATCGTCTGTACTTCTATGCCCTCGAGTTCCAGCGGCTCATCCTCGGCGGCATCCGGGTGACGGATGTCGATGACGATCTGGCCGGCCAGTGCCTCGCTGACTTCTTCGATTTGCAAATCCTGGCCCAATTCGTCGATCACCCGATCGATCGGCACCAGTCTGGCGTTTGCGAGCGCACGCTCGAGCACCGCCATGTCGAATTCCTGCTCTTCGTGCTCGACCCGGCCACGCTTGGCGGCGGTCTTCGGATTGACCGAAATGACCCCGCAGTACTCCGGCATGTGCCGGGCGAAATCGGCGGTGCCGATCTCGTTGGCCGTGTCGATGATGTCCTGCTTGTGGGCGACGATCAGCGGGCGCAGGACCAGTTTGTCGGTCACGCAGTCGATCACCGACAGGTTCGGCAGCGTCTGGCTCGACACCTGGGAGATCGCCTCGCCGGTGACCAGCGCATCAATGTGCAGGCGCTCGGCGATGGCCGAGGAGGCGCGCAACATCATACGCTTCAATACGACGCCCATATGACTGTTATCGACCTTGCCGAGAATTTCGCCCAGGACTTCTTCAAATGGAACACTGACAAATAGCACGCGTTGCGAGCTGCCGTACTTCTTCCAGATGAAATGCGCGACTTCCATCACGCCCAATTCGTGGGCACGACCGCCCAGATTGAAGAAGCAGAAGTGCGCCATCAGGCCGCGACGCATGATCTGGTAGGCCGCAACCGTCGAGTCAAAGCCGCCGGACATCAATACCAGCGTCTGCTCCAGCGCACCGAGCGGGTAGCCGCCGATGCCATTGTGCTGGCTGTGGATGACAAACAACCGTTTGTCGCGAACTTCGATGCGGACTTCGATTTCCGGCGCTTTCAGATCGATACCGGCAGCACCACACTCACGGCGCAGCTTGCTGCCGACGTATTTTTCGACGTCCATCGAGCTGAATGCATGCTTGCCCGCACGTTTGCAGCGCACCGAGAAAATCTTCCCGGCCAGTGCATCGCCGTAGTGCTGCTTGCACTTCTCGGTGATGTCGTCGAAGTCGCCCAGCGGGTACTCGTCGATCTGCAGAAAGTGCGCGATGCCCGGCATGCAGGTCAGGCGCTCGCCCATCTCTTTCAGGGCCTTGGGATCGGTCACGCGGGTTTCCAGCTCGAGATTGTCCCACACACCGTTCACCACCACGGCCGGGTCCAGGTCGCGGAGCACGGTGCGGATGTTCTTGGCCAACTGGCGGATGAATTTCGTCCGGACAGGTCGGCTTTTGATGGTGATCTCGGGGAAGACTTTTACGATTAGTTTCATGAAAACAGCGCGCGCTGGGCCAGCCGAAAAAGGGGGGCGCGGATTATAGCGGAAATTGCTCAAGGTTTAACCAGTTAATGTGCAGAAGGTTTTGCATGCACCAAAACGGGTCATTTTCGACTTATGGCGCTACATTAAAGGGCGAGATTTTCAGCCTTTATGCGTTTCGCACCTTAATAAGCGTGAATTTGGGGCAAAAAACCCATGCTGGGGCACTGGCATGCAATTTGCTCCCTTGTGAGGCAGGTTGCCTTGGCAGAGTATTCGCGCCGGCATCACCAACATTTAAGGGCATCCACTACCAGCCCTAAGCCACCCGGAGGACACTATGTCGAAGTCGGTTCAACTCATCAAAGATCATGACGTCAAGTGGATTGATCTGCGCTTCACGGACACCAAAGGCACTCAGCACCACGTGACCATGCCGGCTCGCGATGCGCTGGAAGACGACTTCTTCGAAGTTGGCAAGATGTTCGACGGTTCCTCCATCGCTGGCTGGAAAGGCATCGAAGCCTCCGACATGATCCTGCTGCCGGACGACGAAACCGCCGTTCTGGACCCGTTCACCGAAGAGCCGACCCTGATCCTGGTCTGCGACATCATCGAACCTTCGACCATGCAAGGTTACGATCGCGACCCGCGCGCCATCGCCCACCGCGCCGAGGAATACCTGAAGACCACCGGTATCGGCGACACCGTATTCGCCGGTCCAGAGCCTGAGTTCTTCATCTTCGACGAAGTGAAGTTCAAGTCCGACATCTCCGGTTCGATGTTCAAGATCTACTCCGAGCAAGGCTCGTGGATGTCCGACCAGGACGTGGAAGGCGGCAACAAGGGCCACCGTCCAGGCGTAAAAGGCGGCTACTTCCCGGTTCCGCCGTTCGACCACGACCACGAAATCCGTACCGCCATGTGCAACGCACTGGAAGAAATGGGTCAGACCGTTGAAGTTCACCACCACGAAGTGGCAACTGCCGGTCAAAACGAAATTGGTGTCAAGTTCAACACCCTGGTGAAGAAAGCTGACGAAGTTCAGACTCTGAAATACGTTGTACACAACGTGGCCGATGCCTATGGCCGCACCGCGACCTTCATGCCGAAGCCTCTGTACGGCGATAACGGTTCGGGTATGCACGTTCACATGTCCATCGCCAAAGATGGCAAGAACACCTTCGCTGGTGAAGGTTATGCCGGCCTGTCCGAAACCGCCCTGTACTTCATCGGCGGTATCATCAAGCACGGTAAGGCCCTGAACGGCTTCACCAACCCGGCCACCAACTCCTACAAGCGTCTGGTGCCAGGCTTCGAAGCTCCGGTGATGCTGGCCTACTCGGCTCGCAACCGTTCCGCCTCGATCCGTATTCCTTACGTCAACAGCCCACGCGGCCGTCGTATCGAAGCACGTTTCCCGGATCCGGCTGCCAACCCGTACCTGGCTTTCGCAGCACTGCTGATGGCTGGTCTGGACGGTATCCAGAACAAGATCCACCCAGGCGATGCGGCTGACAAAAACCTGTACGACCTGCCGCCTGAAGAGGCGAAAGAGATCCCGCAAGTTTGCGGCAGCCTGAAAGAAGCGCTGGAAGAGCTGGACAAGGGCCGCGCGTTCCTGACCAAGGGCGGCGTGTTCTCCGACGACTTCATCGATGCCTACATCGCGCTGAAATCCGAAGAAGAAATCAAGGTCCGCACCTTCGTACACCCACTGGAATATGAGCTGTACTACAGCTGCTGATCCGGTAGCGCTGCGCTACGCGGCGTGACAAAAGAGAGGCCTCCTTCGGGAGGCCTTTTTTATTGGCCGGATGTTTACCGTCCGAGCCATCCCCGCCTGACTGGCCTATGCTGCAACCCATCGTTTTCGTTTCCGGTCGATTTCATGGGTCGTACCTTTCTCTACATCCTGCTGCTGATCGCCCTGCCCGCCGCTGCGCAGATCTACAAGTACACCGACGCCAACGGCAACACGGTGTACAGCGATCATTCGCCGGACGGCGTTAAGGCGCAGCCGGTGGAGTTGCCGCCGCTCAACAGCGTCCAGCCTCAGGCACCGAGCGCGCCACCCTCAGACACGGCCAGTCGGGCGCCGGCACGAAATGCCTATGAAGTGCTGGAACTGACCGGCCTGCCCACCGAAGAAGCCCTGCGCGCCAACAACGGCACGTTCACCGTCAACGTGCTGATCAAGCCGCGCCTGCAACCGCCGCACCAATTGCGCCTGCTGCTGGACGACGCGCCTTATGGTCAGCCGAGCAACGTGCCGATCCTGCAACTGGTGAACGTCGACCGGGGCGAGCATCGGCTGGCGGTTCAGGTGATCGATGGCGAAGCGGTCATTCAACAGAGTCCGTCAGTGGTGTTCACCGTACAGCGGGTGCACAAGCCATGACTCGCGGATTGATTGCCTTGTGTCTGGCTCTGTTTGCGCTTGGCGCATCCGCCGAGGTCTTTACGTATGTCGATTCGCAGGGCAATCGGGTCTACACCGACCAGCCACGCGGCAACGCCAAGCGTGTACCGCTGGCCACCAGCAATCGCATGGCCTCGAACCCGACCGGGGCGGCGCCCATCACCACGGCGAAAAAATCACCGGAGCAACCGCTGTTCCGCTACGACATGCTGCGAGTGCTGGTTCCCGAGCCGGACGCGACCATTCGCAGCAGCGCCGGCGAATTGATCGTCAGCATCACCAGCGAACCCGGACTGCAAAAAGGTCATCGCTATCGCCTGTTGCTGGACGGCCAGCCCACCGGCGAACCCGGATTGAGCCCGGTGTTCCCGCTGAGCAATATTGATCGCGGCAGCCATAACCTGTCGGTGGAGATCCTTGATGCGCAGGACCGCATCGTCGAACGCACGGCCAATCAGCCGTTCCATATGCAGCGCATTTCGCTGGCGCAGAAACGCCAAGTCAAACCCTGCACTACCGACGACTACGGTGTGCGCCCGGAATGCCCGCTGAAAGACAAACCTGTCGAACCGAAAAACCCCTTCCTGCGTTTCTTCTAACGCCGTTCAGCTTTGCGCACTATATTGGTGCAACAGTCTGCACCGCACTCACAATCCAACCCATTTTGGTTCGAAAGTACCCGCCAGGGCCGGCTGATCGCCACGCAAACGAGCGTCAAACGCCCGTTTCAGGGGATGAACGCTTCTTTTCGGAGCCTTGGTTTGGTTTTTGCATTTTCCTCGCACCGGCGCTTCGTTTCTCGCGCACGCCTTGCTCCAAAAGAGGTCCTGATGACCATAAGCGACGCACTCCACCGATTGCTGCTCGACAACCTGACCACCGCCACCATCCTGCTCGACGCCGAATTGCGCCTTGAGTACATGAACCCGGCGGCGGAGATGCTGCTGGCCATCAGCGGTCAGCGCAGCCATGGCCAGTTCATCAGCGAGCTGTTCACCGAATCCACCGAGGCGCTCAATTCGTTGCGCCAGGCGGTGGAACAGGCGCACCCGTTCACCAAGCGCGAAGCGATGCTCACCGCCCTCACCGGCCAGACCCTGACCGTGGACTACGCGGTGACACCGATCCTGAGCAGCGGCGCGACCCTGTTGTTGCTGGAGGTTCACCCACGCGATCGCTTGCTGCGGATCACCAAGGAAGAGGCGCAACTGTCCAAGCAGGAAACCAGCAAGATGCTGGTGCGCGGCCTCGCCCACGAGATCAAGAATCCGCTGGGCGGCATCCGTGGCGCCGCGCAATTGCTGGCCCGGGAACTGCCGGAAGACAGCCTGCGCGACTACACCAACGTGATCATCGAAGAGGCCGACCGCCTGCGCAATCTGGTCGACCGCATGCTGGGCTCGAACAAACTGCCGTCATTGGCCCTGTGCAACGTCCACGAAGTGCTGGAGCGCGTCTGCCAGCTGGTCGAGGCCGAAAGCCAGGGTTGCATCACCCTGGTGCGCGATTACGACCCGAGCATTCCGGACGTGCTGATCGACCGCGAGCAAATGATTCAGGCCGTGCTGAACATCGTGCGCAACGCAATGCAGGCCATCAGCAGTCAGAACGAGTTGCGCCTGGGCCGCATCAGCCTGCGCACCCGCGCCATGCGCCAGTTCACCATCGGCCATATCCGCCATCGTCTGGTGACCAAGATCGAGATCATCGACAACGGCCCGGGGATTCCGGCGGAACTCCAGGAAACCATTTTCTTTCCCATGGTCAGCGGACGTCCGGACGGTACCGGACTCGGCCTGGCCATCACCCAGAACATCATCAGCCAGCATCAGGGCCTGATCGAGTGTGACAGCCATCCAGGCCACACCACCTTCTCGATCTTTCTGCCACTGGAACAAGGAGCCACATCGACATGAGCCGTAGTGAAACCGTGTGGATCGTCGATGACGACCGTTCTATCCGCTGGGTCCTGGAAAAAGCCCTGCAACAGGAAGGCATGACCACCCAGAGCTTCGACAGTGCCGATGGCGTGATGAGCCGCCTGGCCCGCCAGCAGCCGGACGTGATCATCTCCGACATCCGCATGCCGGGTGCCAGCGGTCTGGATCTTCTGGCGCGGATTCGCGAGCAGCACCCACGACTGCCGGTCATCATCATGACCGCACACTCCGATCTGGACAGCGCTGTCGCCTCCTATCAGGGCGGCGCGTTCGAATACCTGCCCAAGCCGTTCGACGTCGACGAAGCGGTGTCGCTGGTCAAGCGCGCCAACCAGCACGCCCAGGAGCAGCAAGGCCTGGAAGTGGTGCCGGCCCTGACCCGCACCCCGGAAATCATCGGCGAAGCGCCGGCGATGCAGGAAGTGTTTCGCGCCATCGGGCGCCTGAGCCACTCCAACATCACGGTGTTGATCAACGGCGAATCCGGTACCGGTAAAGAACTGGTGGCTCACGCCCTGCACCGCCACAGCCCACGGGCGGCCTCGCCGTTCATTGCGCTGAACATGGCGGCGATCCCGAAGGACCTGATGGAATCCGAGCTGTTCGGCCACGAGAAAGGCGCGTTCACCGGCGCAGCCAACCTGCGACGCGGGCGTTTCGAACAGGCCGATGGCGGCACGCTGTTCCTCGATGAAATCGGCGACATGCCGGCAGATACCCAGACCCGACTGCTGCGGGTGCTGGCCGACGGCGAGTTCTATCGCGTTGGCGGGCACGTGCCGGTCAAGGTCGATGTGCGGATCATCGCGGCGACTCACCAGAATCTGGAAACCCTGGTTCACGCCGGGAAATTCCGTGAGGATTTGTTCCACCGCCTCAACGTGATCCGCATCCACATCCCGCGCCTGTCGGACCGTCGCGAAGACATCCCGACCCTCGCCAAGCACTTCCTCAGCCGCGCCGCGCAAGAACTGGCGGTGGAGCCGAAGTTGCTGAAAAGCGAGACCGAGGAATACCTGAAGAACCTGCCATGGCCGGGCAACGTCCGGCAGCTGGAAAACACCTGCCGCTGGATCACGGTGATGGCGTCCGGGCGTGAAGTGCACATCGGCGACCTGCCGCCGGAACTGCTGAGCCTGCCGCAGGATTCTGCACCGGTGACCAACTGGGAACAGGCACTGCGCCAGTGGGCCGACCAGGCCTTGGCACGTGGCCAGTCGAGCCTGCTCGACAGCGCGGTGCCGGCGTTCGAGCGGATCATGATCGAGACGGCGTTGAAGCACACAGCCGGGCGTCGTCGTGACGCTGCGGTGCTGCTGGGCTGGGGCCGCAACACCTTGACCCGCAAGATCAAGGAGCTCGGCATGAAGGTCGATGGCGGGGATGACGACGAGGGTGATGAAGGCTGAGATTCAGTGCCGGCCTGCACCGCCGCAAGGCACCGTGACCCGTAATCGGGCACGGTTGCTGACTCAACCTTGTATCGCAACACGCTGAAAAAACCATCTAGCGAAAAGACGAAGGCCCCGTATTACGGGGCCTTCGTCATTATGTCGGGCTTTTTTGTTTCAAAACGATAAAAACTGGCACGCCCCCTGCAACAACCCTTTCAGGTGATTCGATTCACCCACCCTTTCGGGGGCCTTGGTACAGGCAGGCCGGGGATTCCCCTCTTTACACCGGACTCGACGAGTCCACCCTTTTGGGGCCCTTGATACAGGCAGGTCAGGGGTTCCTTCTTTACACCGGCTCAGCACGCCGTGCGATGAGCCCGCCCGTTTCGGGAACCTTGGTACAGGCAGGCCGGGGATTCCCTCTTTTATTGCTCCCGGAGACGGATCTCCAGCCGCCAGCGGTCATCGACCGCCTGGCCGGCCCACTCCCCTTGCAGCGGCCGCGCCGCCAGCACCGTCAGCAGCAACCCACCGTCACTCAACCGAGTCCGCCAGTTCACGTCCTTGCCGTTGAGCTTCAGCTGGCCCTTTTGTGCCTTGCCCTCGGCCTGAAACAACAGGGCGAGCGTGCCATCGACGATTTCGCCATGCAGCTTCGGCTCATTGTTGAACCAGACCGCCAGACCGCCATCGATCACCTCGACCTGCTGCAGGACGCTCGGGTCAGGCGTGGTCAAACGGCCGATCATCATCCCGACCATCAGGCCGAAAATCGCCAGCGAAGCCATGACTCGCGGGAATAGTTTCGAACGCGGGTCGGCTGGCGGCGTAGAATGCGCGTCATCTTTACCTTCGGAGCCGTGCATGTTTCACGTCATCCTTTTTCAACCGGAAATTCCACCGAACACCGGTAACGTTATCAGGCTGTGCGCCAACAGCGGCTGCCACCTGCATTTGATCGAACCGCTAGGCTTCGAAATGGACGACAAGCGCCTGCGTCGTGCCGGCCTCGACTACCACGAGTACGCCACGCTGCAACGCCACGCCGACCTCGCCAGCTGCCTGGAAAGCCTTGGGCATCCAAGGCTGTTCGCCTTCACCACCAAAGGTTCGCGACCGTTTCACGATGCCGCGTTCGTCCCGGGCGATGCCTTCATCTTCGGCCCGGAAAGCCGTGGCCTGCCGCCGGAAGTGCTGGACGCGCTGCCCGCCGAACAGCGCCTGCGCCTGCCGATGCGCGAGGGCTGCCGCAGCCTGAACCTGTCCAACACCGTGGCAGTGGCCGTGTACGAAGCGTGGCGGCAGAACGGCTTCAAGTAACGATCACCGCCCATGAAAAAAGCGCCTGTAACGGCGCTTTTTTCGTTGTTGCATCGACCGCTTACTGAACGGTCGGAGTCTCGCCGGCTTCCTGCATGCGCTGCAGCTCTTGCGCGTACAGGGCGTCGAAGTTCACCGGGGCCAGCATCAGGGCCGGGAACGAACCGCGGGTCACCAGGCTGTCCAGGGTTTCGCGAGCGTACGGGAACAGGATGTTCGGGCAGAACGCACCCAGAGTGTGGCTCATCGAAGCCGCGTCCAGGTTCTTGATCAGGAAGATACCGGCCTGTTGCACTTCAGCGATGAAGGCGACTTCTTCACCGTTTTTCACGGTCACGGACAGGGTCAGCACGACTTCGTAGAAATCGCCTTCCAGCGCTTTCTGACGGGTGTTCAGATCCAGACCGACGGTCGGGTCCCACTGCTGGCGAAAGATCGCCGGGCTTTTCGGCGCTTCGAAGGACAGGTCGCGAACGTAGATGCGCTGCAAGGAGAATTGCGGTGCGGTTTCTTCTTCGCTGGCTGCAGTGTTCTGTTGGTCAGTCATCTCAGATCCTTTCTGATCTTGGGTCTTTTGGGTTCTTGGTGAGGTGCAGCAGTTCAGGCCTTGAGCAGCGCGTCGAGCTTGCCGGCGCGCTCCAGGGCGTACAAATCGTCACATCCGCCGACGTGGGTGTCGCCGATCCAGATCTGCGGCACGGACGTGCGTCCTGCCTTCTGGGCCATGGCGGCGCGCACTTGCGGCTTGCCATCGACCTTGATCTCTTCGAAGGCCACGCCTTTGTTCGCGAGCAGGTACTTGGCGCGCGAGCAGTAAGGGCAGTAATCGCTGGAGTAGACGATGACTTCGCTCATATCACTTCACCAGCGGCAGGTTGTCGCCTTTCCAGCTGGAGATCCCGCCGGACAGCTTGGCGGCGGTGAAGCCGGATTTCATCAGCTCGCGGGCGTGGGTGCCGGCAGTCTGGCCCAGGGCGTCGACCAGAATGATGGTCTTGGCCTTGTGCTTTTCCAGCTCGCCGATGCGGGCGGCCAGTTTGTCCTGGGGAATGTTCACCGCGCCAACGATGTGACCGGCGGCGTATTCCTTGCTCGGACGGATGTCCACCACCACACCGGCTTCCTTGTTGACCAGTGCGGTCAGCTCGCCCGTGCTCAGGCTTTTACCGCCGCCCTGCACCGTATGCGCCAGCAGCAAAGCCAGCAGTACGACGAAGATACCGACAAGAATGTAGTGGTTAGTGGCAAATTCAATCAGGTGAGCAACCATCGAAGGAGGTTCCAGGGCGTTAAAATGTCGGCCAGTATACACAGCCACTATGGTCGGCCAAACCCCGTCCGGCGGTGACGCCGCAGGAACTTCGCTTTAAACTCCAACTCCCTTTTCCATCGCCCTCTTCTTTATTAGCCACGAGTGGATTCCATGACTACCACGCCTAAACCTTTGGTCCTGATGATTCTCGACGGCTTCGGTCACAGCGACAGCCCCGAATCCAACGCCGTCTTCGCGGCCAAAAAGCCTGTGCTGGATCGCCTGTGGGCCACCGTGCCGAACGGCCTGATCTCGGGCAGCGGCATGGACGTCGGCCTGCCGGACGGCCAGATGGGCAACTCCGAAGTCGGTCACATGAACCTCGGCGCCGGCCGCGTGGTGTATCAGGACTTCACGCGCGTGACCAAGGCGATCCGCGACGGTGAGTTCTTCGAGAACCCGACCATCTGCGCCGCTGTGGATAAAGCCGTGGCCGCCGGCAAGGCCGTGCATTTCATGGGCCTGTTGTCGGACGGCGGCGTTCACAGCCACCAGGACCATCTGATCGCCATGGCCGAACTGGCCTTCAAGCGTGGCGCCGAAAAAATCTACTTGCACGCCTTCCTCGATGGCCGTGACACGCCGCCGAAAAGCGCCGCGTCGTCGATCGAACTGCTCGACGCAACTTTCCAGGCCCTCGGCAAGGGCCGCATCGCCAGCCTCATCGGCCGCTACTACGCCATGGACCGCGACAACCGTTGGGATCGCGTGTCTCAGGCCTACAACCTGATCGTTGATGGCAAGGGCGAATTCAACGCCGCCACTGCCCAGGAAGGCCTGGAAGCCGCTTATGCCCGTGGCGAAAGCGACGAGTTCGTCAAGGCCACCAGCATTGGCGAACCGGTGAAGGTCGAAGACGGCGACGCCGTGGTGTTCATGAACTTCCGCGCCGACCGTGCCCGCGAACTGAGCCGTGTGTTTGTCGAAGACGGCTTCAAGGAATTCGAGCGTGCACGCCAGCCAAAAGTGCAGTACGTCGGCCTGACCCAGTACGCCGCCAGCATCCCGGCCCCCGCAGCCTTCGCGCCGGGCAGCCTGGAAAACGTGCTCGGCGACTACCTGGCGAAAAACGGCAAGACCCAGCTGCGCATCGCCGAAACCGAAAAATACGCCCACGTGACCTTCTTCTTCTCCGGCGGCCGCGAAGAGCCGTTCCCGGGCGAAGAACGCATCCTGATCCCGTCGCCGAAAGTCGCCACCTACGACCTGCAGCCGGAAATGAGTGCGCCTGAAGTCACCGACCGCATCGTCGAGGCCATCGAGAATCAGCGCTACGACGTGATCGTGGTCAACTACGCCAACGGCGACATGGTCGGCCACAGCGGCGTGTTCGAGGCAGCGGTGAAAGCCGTGGAATGCCTGGACACCTGCGTAGGCCGCATCGTCGAAGCCCTGGAAAAGGTTGGCGGCGAAGCCCTGATCACCGCCGACCACGGTAACGTCGAGCAAATGGCTGACGAAGCCACCGGCCAGGCGCACACCGCGCACACTACCGAGCCGGTGCCGTTCATCTATGTCGGCAAACGCGACCTCAAGGTCCGTGAAGGCGGCGTACTGGCGGACGTGGCGCCGACGATGCTCAAGCTGCTGGGTCTGGAAAAACCGGCGGAAATGACTGGCACTTCGATTCTGGTCTGATATTAAAAACGCCCTGTAATCAGCCTGAAACGGCTTTTTATGACGAACGCCTCAAAGCAGTTGGCTTTGAGGCGTTTTTTTTGCCGCGTGGGGCGGGCATACTAGGCCGTCCCTTACCCTGGTGCCGCCCGCCCCTATGCTTCGCGTCCTGATCGCCCTCGCTCTGACATGCCTGCTCCAACCGGCCTTCGCTGACGAGCGTGCGCAAACCCAACAGCAGTTGGACGCCACGCGTCAGGACATCGCCGAGCTGAAAAAGCTGCTGGGCAAGCTCCAGGAAGAAAAATCCGGGGTGCAAAAGGAGCTCAAGGGCACCGAAACCGAGATGGGCAAGCTCGAAAAGCAGGTCGATGCCCTGCAAAAAGAGCTGAAAAAGAGCGAATCCGAGCTGCAGCGGCTCGATGCGGAGAAAAAAAAACTCCAGAGCGCGCGCACTGAACAGCAGCGACTGATCGCCATCCAGGCCCGCGCGGCCTATCAGAACGGCCGGCAGGAATACCTCAAGCTGCTGCTCAACCAGCAGAATCCCGAGAAATTCGCCCGCACCCTCACCTATTACGACTACCTGAGCCAGGCCCGCCTGGAGCAGCTGAAGAATTTCAACGAGACCCTGCGCCAGCTGGCCAATGTCGAAAAGGACATTTCCTCGCAGCAAGCCCAGTTGCTGGTGCAGAAAAGCGACCTCGACACCCAGCGTGACGCCCTCGACAAGGTTCGCAAGGAGCGCCAGCAAGTACTGGCCAAGCTCAATGACGACGTGAAAGCCCGCGACCAGAAACTGGCCGCCCGCGAGCAGGATCAGGCAGACCTGTCTAAAGTCCTTAAAACCATTGAAGAAACCCTGGCCCGCCAGGCCCGTGAGGCAGAAGAAGCGCGGCAGAAAGCGCTGATCGCCCAGCAGGAAGCCGAAAAAAAGCGTTTACGTGAGGCCCAGGCCCGCGCCGATGCGGACTCGGACACCAGCGACGCCCCACGCCCAAAAGCCAGACCAACCCCTGGCGCGCTGGTTTCCAGCAGCGGCGAGACGTTTGGCGGCCCTTTTGCTGCCACTCGGGGAAAACTTCCATGGCCGGTTGATGGTCGACTGCTGGCACGCTTCGGTGAAACCCGTGGCGACGATGCCCGCACCAAGTGGGACGGCGTGATGATCAGCGCCGCCGCCGGCAGCCAGGTGCATGCCGTACACGGCGGGCGCGTGGTGTTTGCCGACTGGTTGCGCGGTGCCGGGCTGCTGGTGATCCTCGATCACGGCAACGGTTTTCTGAGCCTTTACGGTCATAACCAGACGCTGCTGAAGTCGGCTGGTGACGTGGTAAAAGCCGGTGAGTCCATCTCCACTGTCGGTAACAGTGGCGGGCAGGACACACCAGCGCTGTATTTCGCAATTCGTCAGCAGGGTCACCCGAGTGATCCGGCGCAATGGTGTCACGCGCAAGGATAAGCGCGTCGCCTAATTCAGGAGTTCGTTCGACATGCTGCATTTGTCCCGCCTTACCTCGCTGGCCCTGACGATCGCCCTGGTGATCGGCGCGCCTCTGGCGTTCGCCGCTCAACCGGCCCCGGCTGTCGCTCCGGCAGGCACCGCCGCGACTTCCAAGGCCCCGCTGCCGCTGGAAGAGCTGCGCACCTTTGCCGAGGTCATGGACCGGATCAAGGCCGCCTATGTCGAGCCGGTGGACGACAAGACCCTGCTTGAAAACGCCATCAAAGGCATGCTGAGCAACCTCGACCCGCACTCGGCCTACCTCGGCCCGGAAGATTTCACCGAGCTGCAGGAAAGTACCAGCGGTGAGTTCGGCGGCCTGGGCATCGAAGTCGGCTCGGAAGACGGTTTCATCAAGGTCGTGTCGCCAATCGACGATACGCCAGCATCCAAGGCCGGTATCCAGGCCGGTGACTTCATCGTCAAGATCAACGGCGCACCGACCCGTGGCCAGACCATGACCGAAGCCGTGGACAAGATGCGCGGCAAGATCGGCCAGAAAATCACCCTGACCCTGGTCCGCGATGGTGGCACGCCGTTCGACGTGACCCTGGCCCGCGCAGTGATCCAGGTGAAGAGCGTCAAGGCGCAACTGCTCGAGTCGGGTTATGGCCTGATCCGCATCACCCAGTTCCAGGTCAAGACCGGCGAAGAAGTCTCCAAGGCCCTGGCCAAGCTGCGCAAGGACAACGGCAAGAAACTAAACGGCATCATCCTCGACCTGCGCAACAACCCGGGCGGTGTGCTGCAGGCAGCGGTGGAAGTGGTCGACCACTTCATCACCAAAGGCCTGATCGTCTACACCAAGGGCCGGATCGCCAACTCCGAGCTGCGCTTCTCCGCCACCGGCAAGGACGAAAGCGAAGCGGTGCCAATGGTTGTGCTGATCAACGGTGGCAGTGCCTCGGCCTCAGAAATCGTCGCCGGCGCCCTGCAAGACCAGAAACGCGCCGTGGTCATGGGCACCACCAGTTTCGGCAAGGGCTCGGTGCAGACCGTGCTGCCGCTGAACAACGACCGTGCGCTGAAGATCACCACCGCGCTGTACTTCACGCCGAATGGCCGCTCGATCCAGGCCCAGGGCATCGTCCCGGACATCGAAGTGCGCAAGGCCAAGATCACCAACGAGGCGGACGGCGACTACTTCAAGGAAGCCGACCTGCAGGGTCACCTGGGCAACGGCAACGGCGGCGCGGACAAACCGACCGGCTCCGGCGGCAAGCCGAAAGCCATGCCGCAGGATGACGATTACCAGCTGGCCCAGGCCCTGAGCCTGCTCAAAGGCCTGAGCATCACGTCCGGCCGTTGAGGATGTCTTTGCGTTTCGTCTTTGTCCTGCTGTGCTGTCTGGCGGGTGCTGTTCACGCAGAACCTGCCAGACCGACACCGCAAAAAGCCTACCTGACACTGATCATCGACGACCTGGGGCAGAACCTGCCTCGGGATCGTCGCGTGCTGGCCCTGCCCGGGCCCGTGACCACGGCAATCATGCCCGACACCCCGCACGCCACCGAATTCGCCCGCGAAGCCCATCGCGCCGGCAAGATCGTGATCCTGCACATGCCGATGGACCCGGCCACCGGCCCGTTCGCCTGGCACCCTGAACTGCCCATCGAAGAGCTTGAGAGGCGTCTCGACGCCGCGTTCAAAATGGTCCCGTACACCGCCGGCATCAACAACCACATGGGCAGTCGCATGACCGCACAACCGGTGGCGATGGCATGGCTGATGGGTGAGTTGCAGCGCCGTCACAAGTTCTTCGTCGACAGCCGCACCAGCGCCCAGACCGTCGCCGCGCAACAGGCGCAGAAAATCGATCTGGCGAGCGTTTCGCGGGACGTGTTTCTCGATGACGAGCGCACCGAAGCGGCAATCTACACCCAGTTGCAGACAGCAATCAGTCTGGCGCGCAAACAGGGTTCGGCGGTGATGATTGGCCATCCTTATCCACAGACGCTGGCGGTGCTGGAGCGGGAGTTGCCGAAGCTGAAGGTTCAAGGCATCGAGTGGATCGACATCAGGCAGATGATCAGTGTGCGCAGCAATCGCGCCACGGCGGCCCATGGCAAAGACGGTGTCTATCGGTAACAAGCTGTCACGAAGCAATAGATAGATACCGCAGCCAGCCCCCTCCACACCCGGATATTGAGACCCGTCGCGGCGACTTCAGGCCGCTTTATTCGGGATCAATCATGAACACCCAAACCTCTCTCAACTCATCTGTTCGGCAGATGGAACCCATTGCGGTTGAAAACCTGCTGATCAATTTCACCACCGAGTTTCACCGGATCTGGGACAACACCGGCTCGAACTCAAAACCCGGCAGCTTCTGGCGCCCGACACCGGCTCCCGACCTGCTGCCCGGCTATTTTCCGCTGGGTGATCTCGTCGTCTCCGGCCGGGACAATATCAACGACAAAACGGTGATGGCAGTCGTGCGCGAGGGGGATCCGCAAAATGCCGGAACCGGCAAGGGGCCGGCACTGAGCAGGCCTGATGATTACCAATGGGTATGGAGTGATTCAGGTTCGCGCGCCAACGGTGACTGCTCCGTCTGGCGACCCATCCCGCCCGAAGGTTATGTCGCACTCGGAATGGTCTGTTCCAACGAAAGCAGCAAGCCTTCCTTCAATGCCGTTCGCTGCGTACGGGCCGATCTGGTTGTCGCCTCAAGCGCCAACGCCCTGGTCTGGAGCGACAAGGGCAGCGGAGCCGACCGGGACTTCAGCACCTGGAGTATCAAGCCTCCGACCGCACCCGCCGGGGAGATATTCTTTGCCCCTGGCACCTTCATCGGCGTCAGGGGCTACAGCAAACCCGAAGCCCCCATGACGGCCTATGCCTTGCGGATGCCGATTCCGCTTCAGGTCGACACACCACCGCCCGCCCCGGTACTCACCGGACTTGATGCCGCCGCCGCACTCCCCCCCTCCAAAGTCACGCAAGTCGTCCGGCTACCGTGGTTCGCAGTCAGCGATCCGGTGATGACCAGTCTTGTACAGCTGCGTCATTCACCGTTCTATCGCATGGAAAGAACCGACCGCTACTTGCTCGTCGGCCAGGGCAAGAACAGCACAGATGTGCACCAGGCATTCAGGTGGAGGGCCGGCCGAGCCCAGTCATTCGAGATGATGCGTGCCTTCACCCGCAACACCGGTATCGATATCGGCAACCAGTGGCCGTCGCCAATGAATACGACTCAACCGGTCATCGTCTGCTCGGCCAGACTGGGCGACAGTTTCTGCAACACGGAATCGGCCCCTTATGAGTGGGCAAACGCCTCGGAGGCAGAGGTGATCGCGCTGGTTGCGCAAAAAAGGTTTGCCGCCGTGTATCTGGTGCAGAGCGACTACCGACTGCTGCGCGAAGATGGCTCACCCGTGGAAGGTCATCTCAGTTATACCGACATGGATAGCCTGCATCTGGTTGACTACCCGTCCGAGCCGGAACCCGCGCAGGAGCCGAAGACCGAGCCAGAACAACGGCTGCCGATTGAACCGATGAATGAACCTGCAAAGCAGCCGACAGTGGAACCTCTGGTCGACTCGCAGCCGCCGGCCGAGTCAGCGGTGCTTACAGATACCGCCCCATGATCTCGTCGACCACGCCGTCCTTGCGCATTTGATCCAGCGCAGCCTGCAACCTGGCAACGGTTGCATCCGGCACGTCCTTGTTCAGCGCCAGATACAGTTCGGCGCTGTTGAAGCGCAGCACGGTTTTCAGCCCGGTCACGCCATCCTGCCGCGCCAGATAACGCCCGGCAGGATCGCCGGTGGCCCACAGATCGATCTGGCCGCTGACAAGCTTTTTCGCGTTGTCCTGATCGCGTAATACCACCACCGGCTTCAGGCCCTGCTTGGCCAGGGTCTCGGCGATCGCATCGCCCTTGTAGGCGCCGATCTTGTATTTGCGTGCGTCATTGAGGCTTTCGAGGGTGATCTTGCTGTCGGCCTTGGCCAGCATGACCCAGTCATCCGGGCCGATCGGGCCGACCCATTTGAACAGCGTCTCACGATCCGGCAGACGCGCCATGACGAACGCACCGTATCCGGGGTTCTCCAGCGCCAGCTTGTAGACCCGCTCCCAGGGGAAGCGCAGGGTCAGGCTGTAGGTGATGCCGGCACGTTTGAACATCTCGCGCACGATGTCCGTGGCAATGCCATTGATGTTTTCGTCCTGGGCGAAATTCTTGCCGTTCTTCGCCATGTTGTACGGCGGGAAGTTTTCGGTGAGGAGCACCAGATCGGTGTCGGGATTTTCTGCGGCGTGGCCAGTGTTGATCAACAACACGGAGGCACTGGCGAGGGCGAGAAGCAGGCGTTTGATCATGTCGGGCTACCGAAATCCATGGCGTGCCCAAGAGTGCCTCGGGTACGCCATGCTGTCCACTGGCCTGTATGGTTTAACGCATTACGATCCCGCGTTTAGCCATGTAGGCCTTGGCTTCCTGAACGGTGTATTCGCCGAAGTGGAAAATACTCGCCGCCAGCACTGCACTGGCATGACCTTCAAGGATGCCGTCAGCCAGGTGCTGCAGGTTGCCGACGCCGCCGGACGCGATCACCGGAATGCCCAGCGCATCACTGATGGCGCGGGTCACGCCGAGGTCGAAACCGTTTTTCATACCGTCCTGATCCATGCTGGTCAGGAGGATTTCACCGGCACCCAGGCCTTCCATTTTCTTTGCCCACTCGACCGCATCGAGACCGGTCGGCTTGCGGCCGCCGTGGGTGAAGATTTCCCAGCGCGGGGTTTCGCCCGGGCCCGAAACCTTCTTCGCATCGATGGCGACGACGATGCATTGCGAACCGAAATGCTGCGCCGCTTCGCCGACGAATTCCGGGTTGAACACGGCAGCGGTGTTGATCGACACCTTGTCCGCACCGGCATTGAGCAGGTTGCGGATGTCCTGCACGGTACGCACGCCACCGCCGACGGTCAGCGGGATGAACACCTGGCTGGCCATGCGCTCGACGGTATGCAGCGTGGTGTCGCGGCCATCGACGCTGGCGGTGATGTCGAGAAAGGTAATCTCGTCGGCACCCTGCTCGTCGTAGCGACGGGCGATTTCCACCGGGTCGCCGGCGTCACGGATGTTCTCGAACTTCACACCTTTGACGACCCGGCCGTTGTCCACGTCCAGGCAAGGGATGATGCGTTTGGCCAGCGCCATGGTCAGTCCTCAGCCTTGGTACGAGTCGCAGAAAGCTTGCGCTTCGGCGACATCGAGGGTGCCTTCGTAGATCGCCCGGCCAGTGATTGCGCCGATGATGCCCGGTGCCTTGGCGTCGAGCAGCGACTTGATGTCACCCAGGTTGTGAATGCCACCGGATGCGATCACCGGGATCCTGGTGGCCGCAGCCAGCGCAGCGGTGAACGGTACGTTGCAGCCCTGCATCATGCCGTCTTTGGCGATGTCGGTATAAACGATTGAGGACACGCCGTCGGCTTCGAACTGCTTGGCTAGGTCGATGACCTGTACCTGGCTGATTTCAGCCCAGCCGTCGGTGGCGACAAAACCGTCTTTGGCGTCGAGGCCGACGATGATTTTGCCTGGGAATGCGCGGCAGGCTTCTGCAACGAACGCCGGCTCTTTAACAGCCTTGGTACCGATGATCACGTAGCTCACGCCAGCCTTGACGTAGTGTTCGATGGTTTCCAGCGAACGGATGCCGCCGCCGATCTGGATCGGCAGGGTCGGGTAGCGCTTGGCGATCGCGGTCACCACTTCGCCGTTGACCGGCTGGCCTTCGAAAGCGCCGTTCAGGTCGACCAGATGCAGACGACGGCAACCGCCCTCCACCCACTTGGCAGCCATGCTCACCGGGTCATCGGAGAACACTGTGGAATCTTCCATGCGGCCCTGGCGCAGACGTACGCAGGCACCGTCTTTGAGATCGATAGCGGGAATAATCAGCATCTGGCAAACCTTCAAATTTGAATGTTCAGCTTGGCTCGGAAATCAGTTTTTCTCGAGCGCCCACAGGTCGCTTTCGATGCTTTCAAACCGCTCCTTGAGGTGGGTCTGCACATCGAAAATCGCCCTGTTGTAATAGTGCGGAGCAATTTCGCGGGTAAACAGCTCAAGAATTTCCGCCGCCTCGAACGAACCCAGGTCCAGTTCGAAACGATCCTCCATGAACCGCTGGATCTTGCGGTTGGCGTCGCTTTCCTGCTCGGGCGTGAGGGTCAGGATCGGCGGTTTCTTCTTGGCGGCCATCTACCAGCGACCGTCCCACGCCGCGAAGTTCTGCAGCAATTGCAGGCCATGGGTATGGCTTTTCTCCGGGTGGAACTGCACGGCAAAACGCGAACCTTCGGCCAGCGCCGCGGCGAAATCGACCCCGTAATGACCGCTGCCGACCACCTGCCGCGGGTTACCGGCGGCGATGTAGTAGCTGTGCACGAAGTAGAAACGCGCCAGGTCCGGAATGTTGTGCCACAGCGGGTGATCCACCGACTGCTTCACTTCGTTCCAGCCCATGTGCGGAACTTTCAGGTGCTCGCCGTCTTCATGCAGGTCTTTGCCGAAGAACTTCACCGCGCCCGGGAACAGGCCGATGCAGTCGACGCCGTCGTTTTCTTCGCTGCTGTCGAGCAAGGCTTGCATGCCGACGCAGATCCCGAGGAACGGGCGGTCCTGGCTGACTTCACGCACCAGCGAGTCGAAACCGAGGCGACGGATCTCCGCCATGCAATCGCGAATCGCACCGACGCCGGGGAAAACCACGCGGTCGGCTTCGCGGATCACGTCCGCATCACTGGTGATCAGCACCTTGCCGGCGCCAACGTGCTCGAGGGCCTTGGCCACCGAGTGCAGGTTGCCCATGCCGTAATCGATGACTGCAACCGTCTGCATTACAGCACGCCCTTGGTCGAAGGCATCTGGCCGGCCATGCGCTCGTCCAGCTCGACGGCCATGCGCAGTGCGCGGCCGAAAGCCTTGAACACGGTTTCGATCTGGTGGTGGGTGTTGGTGCCGCGCAGGTTGTCGATGTGCAGGCTGACCAGCGCGTGGTTGACGAAGCCCTGGAAGAATTCCTGGAACAGGTCGACATCGAAGCCGCCAACGGTGGCGCGGGTGTACGGCACGTGCATCTGCAGGCCCGGACGGCCGGAGAAGTCGATCACTACGCGCGACAGCGCTTCATCGAGCGGCACGTAGGCGTGGCCGTAGCGACGGATGCCTTTTTTGTCGCCGATGGCTTGTGCGAAGGCCTGGCCGAGGGTGATACCGACGTCTTCCACGGTATGGTGGTCGTCGATATGCAGATCGCCCTTGCATTGGATATCCAGGTCGATCAACCCGTGACGGGCGATCTGATCCAGCATGTGCTCAAGAAAAGGAACACCGATATCGAATCGGGCCTTTCCGGTGCCATCAAGGTTGATCGAGGCTTTGATCTGGGTTTCCAGAGTGTCGCGCTCGACAGACGCCTTACGTTCGGCCATCACCAGCTCCGCAAAATCATTGGGCGAAAAAGGCAGCCATTATAGGGGCGCGGGGCCGAAACAGAAACACGAGACGTGAGATGACTGACGGATAGAAGCCCCGGCTGTCGCGGGTAGACATGTCCATACAAGCCATTACAGGCACCCTGAAAACACATGTGGGAGCGAGCCTGCTCGCGATGAGGGCCGCACATTCAACATCACTGTCGACTGTCAGACCGCTATCGCGAGCAAGCTCGCTCCCACAGGATTTGGCGCTGACCTGAAGATTTTCAGGCCAGCGCCTGGCTACTTAGTGAAACAGAACCGCCGTCTTCTGCAGGGTTACCCACACACCCCAAGCCAACGGAATCCCGACCACCAGCCACGCAGCGATTGCCAGCGGCTTGCTGCCCGGCGCGGCTTTCCACTCCAGCACGGTGCTGCTGTCGGCACCCTTGTCGTGGCCCAGCGCCTGTTCGGCGGCCAGTTCGGCGTCGGTCATGAAGTACTTGTCCGCCACCGGGCGCACCAGCAGGTTGCACAGGAAACCCAGCACCAGCAGGCCGGCGAGGATGTACAGGGTGATGTCGTAAGCCGCGGCGCGTTCAACACCGATGCTTAACTGATACTCACGCAGGTAGTTCACTAACACCGGACCCAGCACGCCAGCGGCGGCCCAGGCGGTCAGCAGGCGACCGTGGATCGCACCGACCATCTGCGTGCCGAACAGGTCGGCCAGATAGGCCGGAACGGTCGCAAAACCACCGCCGTACATCGACAGGATGATGCAGAACGCCGCCACGAACAGCGCAACGTTGCCCAAGTGACCAAGGTTCGGGATCAGCGCGTACAGCGCAAAGCCCAGTGCGAAGAACACGAAGTAAGTGTTCTTGCGGCCCAGGTAGTCCGAGAACGACGCCCAGAAGAAACGACCGCCGATGTTGAACAGGCTCAGCAGACCGGTGAAACCGGCTGCAATGGCAGCGATGGAAGCCAGTTGACCGGCATCCAGTTGACCGAACGGCAGATCGTTGCCCAGCAGCTTGCCGCCGAACACTTCCTGCAGCAGTGGCGAAGCCATGCCGAGGATGCCGATACCGGCCGACACGTTCAGGCACAGCACCAGCCACACCAGACGGAATTGCGGGGTTTTCCACGCCACATTCACGTGAACGTGACGGTGGGTGATCATCGCATTCGAGGCTTTCTTCGCCGGCGCGGTCCAGCCTTCAGGCTTCCAGCCGGTTGGCGGCACGCGGTAAGCCAGTGCACCACCGATCATGAACACGAAGTAGATCGCGGCCATGGCCACGAAGCTCTGCCATACGCCCACGCCGGTTGGCGACGCGAAATGGCTCATCAGTGCGGTTGCCAGTGGAGCGCCAACCATCGCGCCGCCACCAAAACCCATGATCGCCATGCCGGTCGCCATGCCGCGCTTGTCCGGGAACCACTTGATCAGGGTCGAGACCGGCGAGATATAGCCCAGGCCCAGACCGATACCGCCGATCACGCCGGAGCCGATCCACATCAGCCAGATCTGGTGGGTATAAATACCCAGCGCGGAAATCAGCAGACCGCCGCACCAGCACAGAGCCGATACAACGCCGGCCTTGCGTGGCCCGGCGTGTTCGAGCCAGCCGCCCCAGATCGCTGCCGAGCAGCCGAGGAAGATGAAGAACAGGGTGTAGATCCAGCCGAGCATGGAGATCGGCCAGTCGCATTGCGACGAGAAGACTTGTGCGATGAAGCCCATGTCCGGCGCGCAAGCCACCGGCGCGGTGATGCCCAGTGCCTTGGACAGCGGCAACCAGAACACGGAAAAACCGTAAGCCATGCCGATGCACAGGTGAATGGCCAGAGCGGCCGGTGGGACCAGCCAGCGGTTGAAACCGGGCTTGGCGATGATGCGTTCCTTGGACAGGAACGCAGGCTGGGCGGCGCTGAGGCCGTCCGCCGTGATGCTCGTGCTCATTGTGTATCCCCCAATTATTAGTATGTGTTCGTCAGCCACTGCTCACCCCCGGCCTTTATGCACGCAGGCATGACCGTGTTAGTGGGTGGAGCTCCTTGAAGCGCGACCAAAAGTCGCAGAGGGACGGACGAACGGGCGAAGGTTACCATCTGCACGTGACAGAAAAACCAAACTGATATCACCTTTTTCGAGTCATCTGATCTCATATCACCGGGGAACCCTCCCGCCGACCGTTGTCGAAGCGCTGCACGCCGCGGTTCAAGAGGCTCCTCAGGACACAGCACCAGCACGGGGTCAGGCAGCGCTATACTCCCCGGCTAAATTACGAATTCGACTAACTACAAGGACTCGCCCATGAAAGCGTTCGGCAAAATCCTGGGTCTGGTACTTCTCGGGCTGTTGCTGATCATTGTGGCGGCGGGCTTCGCCCTGACCCACTTCTTCGATCCCAACGACTACAAAAACGAGATCCGCCAGATAGCCCGCGACAAGGCCCACATCGAGCTGACGCTCAATGGCGATATCGGCTGGAGCCTGTTCCCGTGGCTCGGCCTGGAATTGCACGAGGCCAGCGTCGCCACCCTGATCAAGCCTGACGAGCCGTATGCCGATCTGCAGATGCTCGGTCTGTCGGTGCGCGTGCTGCCGCTGCTGCGCCGCGAAGTGCAGATGAGCGACGTGCGCGTCGAAGGCCTGAACCTGCGCCTGAACCGTGACAAGAATGGCCACGGCAACTGGGAAGACATCGGCAAGCTGCCGACTGCCGCCCCTGCGCCGGGCAGCACCCCGCCAGCTGCCGCCGGCGAACCGGTCGCCGAAACACCTGCCCAGCCGGAAAAGCCGCCGCAGCCGATCCGCCTCGACATCGACAGCCTGACCGTCAACAACGCCCGGGTTGAATACAACGACGAACAGACCGGCAAGCAGTTCAGCGCCGAAAGCATCCAGCTGAGCACCGGTGCGGTGCACGATTCGACCAACATTCCGCTGAAAGCCACCGCGTTCCTCAGCACCAATCAGCCCGTGCTGCGAGTTCGCACCGAGCTGAACGGCGAGCTGCGCATCGAGCGCGCCCTGCAACGCTACAAGTTCGAAGACCTGAAGCTGTCCGGCGAACTGACCGGCGATCCGCTGCAAGGCAAAGCCATGACGTTCTCCGCCCAAGGGCAGATGCTGCTGGACAAGGCTGCAAATGTCGCCGAATGGACCGGGATCAAGATCTCCGCCAACCAGTTGCGCGCACTGGGTGAACTGAAGGCCAACGATCTGGACAAGACCCCGCAAATCACCGGCGCGATCTCCATCGCCCAGTTCGATCTGGCGAAGTTCGTCGACAGCATCGGCCAGACCCTCCCGGCCATGGCCGAAGGCAGCCTGAGCAAAGTCGAGCTGGTCAGCCGTGTCGCTGCCACACCGACCAGCCTGGCGCTGGACAACATCAACCTGAAACTCGACGACAGCAGCTTCAGCGGCCGCATCGCCGTCGAAGACTTCGCCAAGCAATCGCTGCGGGCGATCCTCAAGGCCGACACCTTCAACGTCGACCGCTACCTGCCGCCGAAATCGGAAAAAGCCGCCAGCGCCACCCAGGCACGCCAGACTGAAGTCGCCAGCACCGAAGCCGACGCCATGGCCGGCGCCGGCAGCACCCCGCTGCCGGACAAACCGAGCAAAAGCGCCTGGAGCACCGAGCGCCTGTTTCCGGTGGAGCGCCTGAGCAAACTGGACGTGAACGCCGATCTGACCTTCGGCCAGTTGACCCTCGACAAATTGCCGATCCAGAACGCCGCGCTGAAAGCCACCGGCCAGGGCGGCCTGCTGACCCTGGAAAACCTGCGCGGCGAGTTGTACAACGGCGACTTCGAAGCCAAGGGCACGCTGGACGTGCGCCCGAATGCACCGCTGTTGAACCTGCAAACCCGGATCAACCGCGTGCCGGTGGAAAAAATCCTCGAAAGCCAGGGCAAGAATCCGCCGGTCAAAGGCCTGGTGAACCTCACCAGCACCGTCACCGGTAGCGGCAACAGCCAGCAGGCGCTGATCGACACCCTCAACGGCAACGCCAGTTTCGTGATCAACAACGGCGTGTTGCTCAACGCCAACCTTGAACAGCAACTGTGCAAGGGCATCGCCACCCTCAACCGCAAATCCCTGAGCGGCGAGCCACGGGGCAAGGACACGCCGTTCCAGGAACTCAAGGGCAACCTGACGTTCCGCAACGGCGTCGCCAGCAACCCGGACCTGAAGGTGCGAATCCCGGGCATGACCGTCAACGGTGACGGCGACATCGACCTGAAAGTGCTGGGCATGGACTATCGCGTCGGCATCATCGTGGAAGGCGACACCAGCGCCATGCCGGACCCGGCCTGCCAGGTCGGCGAAAAATTCGTCGGCATCGAATGGCCGCTACGCTGCCGTGGCCCGCTGGAACTGGGGGCCAAGGCTTGCCGCGTGGATAACGAACGCCTCGGCCAGGTCGCGACCAAAATGGCCGGCGACAAGCTCAGCGAAAAAATCGACGAGAAACTGGGCGACAAAGTCAGCCCGGAACTGAAAAACGCATTGAAGGGGCTGTTCAAGCGATGAGAGCGGAGCAGTTTTCCACGGCGGTGCTGGAATGGTTCGACCGCCACGGCCGCCATGATTTGCCCTGGCAACAGAACATCAACCCGTATCGGGTGTGGGTGTCCGAGATCATGTTGCAGCAGACTCAGGTCAGCACCGTGCTCAATTACTTCGACCGGTTCATGACTGCGCTGCCGACGGTCGAGGCTTTGGCCGAAGCACCGGAGGACGAAGTGCTGCACCTGTGGACCGGGCTGGGTTACTACACCCGTGCGCGCAATCTGCAGAAGACCGCGAAGATCGTCGTCAGCCAGTACGGCGGCGAGTTTCCGCGCGATGTCGAGAAGCTCACGGACTTGCCGGGCATTGGCCTGTCCACCGCCGGCGCGATTGCCAGCATCAGCATGGGCCTGCGGGCGCCGATCCTCGACGGCAACGTCAAACGGGTGCTGGCGCGCTTTACCGCGCAGGAGGGCTACCCCGGCGAGCCTAAGGTCGCCAAGCAACTGTGGGCCAACGCAGAGCGCTTCACGCCGCAGGATCGGGTCAACGCCTACACCCAGGCGATGATGGATTTGGGCGCCACGCTGTGCACCCGCAGCAAACCGAGCTGCCTGCTGTGCCCGCTGGAAAAGGGTTGCGAAGCGCACATGCTCGGCCTGGAGACCCGTTACCCGATTCCCAAGCCTCGTAAAGCCATTCCGCAGAAACGCACGCTGATGCCGCTGCTGGCCAACGAGGACGGCGCGATTCTGCTTTACCGCCGCCCGTCCAGCGGATTGTGGGGCGGTTTATGGAGCCTGCCGGAACTCGACGACCTCGACGACCTGCCACACCTCGCCGCGCAGCACTCGCTGGAACTGGGCGAGCAGCAGGCGCTGCCAAGCCTCGTCCATACCTTCAGCCATTTTCAGTTGTCCATCGAACCCTGGCTGGTCCAGGTACAGGAAGCCGGCGGTCACGTGGCCGAGGCCGACTGGCTCTGGTATAACCTCGCCACCCCGCCGCGCCTGGGCCTCGCCGCCCCGGTCAAGACCTTGCTCGAACGCGCGGCCGCCGTCTTGAATGCAGGAGAGTCGACATGACCCGCACCGTAATGTGCCGCAAGTACAAAGAACAACTCGAAGGTCTGGAGCGCCCACCGTACCCGGGCGCCAAGGGCCAGGACATCTTCGAACACGTCTCGGCCAAGGCCTGGGCCGACTGGCAGAAACACCAGACCCTGCTGATCAACGAAAAACGCCTGAACATGATGAACGCCGAAGACCGCAAATATCTGCAGGGCGAAATGGACAAGTACTTCTCCGGCGAGGAATACGCCCAGGCCGAAGGCTACGTTCCGCCAGCGGAATAATCAGCGGAAATCGGGGGTCGGATCGTAAGCGACGGAATTAATTTAAGAAATTTTAAAAAAGTCGTTGACGTAAATCCGAAAAACCCTTTTAATGCGCCCCGTTGCCCAGATAGCTCAGTCGGTAGAGCAGGGGATTGAAAATCCCCGTGTCGGCGGTTCGATTCCGTCTCTGGGCACCAAATACCGAAAACCCTGAATCGCAAGATTCAGGGTTTTTTTATGCCTGCAATTTGATGGCGGCGGAATCCGGCCCATCTCGCAGCCCGAAAAAACCCGCGATCCCTTTCCAGAGATCGCGGGTTTTGTCTTTTCAGCCGATCAATAAGCCATCGACCAGCTCAACGTATACGTCCGCCCACGGCCCTGATAGTCATACAGGTACGCCGGGCCGTAGGTCGGCGAGTAGAACAGCGTCGCCCGCTGACCCCAGACCGTGCTGTATTGCTTGTCCAGCAGGTTCTGGATGCCGCCGCTGAAGGTACCGAATTCGGTGTCGCGGCTGCCGAGCAGGTCGAAGGTGGTGTAGCCGCTGATCTTGTGGTCGGCGTCGTCCTTGAGGGTGAAGGCGTGATTGCCTTGCAGGCGGGCGCTGGTGCGGTCGCCCTTCCAGCCGATGAACGCGGTGGATTTCGACAGCGAGGCGTAGCGGGCGTCGCGCTTGATCCAGTCGCCGTTGGCGCCCTCTTCTTCCGAACGCACCAGGTGCAGGGTGCTGCCCGCTTCCCAGCCGCTCTGGAAGTGTCGGGTCAGTGCGCCTTCGAAGCCGTAGTCGCGGCTCTTCTGGTCGATCACGTCGATGGTCAGGGTGGCGCTGTCGGTGGTGATGACTTTGTCCGACCAGATGTAATACAGCGCCGCCTGGGCGTCCCAGTCGCTGTCGGAGTAGCGCCAGCCGGTTTCCACCTGACGGCTCTTGATGCCCGCCAACGGGTTGTCAGCGACGCTCAGGCCCGGCTTGCCGTAAAACTTGGCGGGGTCCGGCAGATCGAAACCTTCGCCGTAGTTGACCCACAGCTGATGGCCGTTCTTGAAATCGTAAATGGTGCCGAGGTTGTACAGGTTGACCGCGTAATCGTTGCTGCCGCCGGCGATGCCTTTGAAGTTGCCGACATCCACGTCCATCTGCTGACGACGCATGCCGCCGGAGACGGTCAGGTTGTCCGTGGCGTACCAGTCGAGCTGGCCGTAACCGGAGAGACCGTCGACGCGGTAGCTCGGATAGCGCGGGGCCTTGCTCAACGTATCCAGATCCAGCCCGCCGCTTTCCGAAGACACGCGCTGATCGAAGGTGCTCTGCTCGGCGTTGAAGCGCTCGCGGTCCAGGTCCACGCCATAGGTGAACTTGAAGGATTGCCACTCCTTGGCGAACAGCGCCTTGAGGCTGCTGACCTCGAAGTTCTGTTGCGAAGCGGCGAAGTACACGCCCTTGGAACCTACCGGTTTGCCGGTGTTGTAGTAGGGGAACGGGTAGAAGTTGTTATCTTCCGTGCGATACGACGCTTGCAGGTAGAAGTCCTGCCCCAGCACATCGCTGTGGTGGTAGTTGGCATTGAGCAGCACGCGCTTGGTGCGCGGATCGAGGTCGGTGGAGTAACCGCTGCGCAGTTCGGCGTCTTCCAGATTCGACGGCTTCTGGTATTTCAGGTTGGGAAAGTAGATACCGGTGTCGCCGTTGTTGCCCGAGTCGTAATACTGCGCCAGCAGATCGAGGGTCTGCTCGTCGTTGAAGCGCATCGCCAGGCTGCCCATGACGTCGATGGTGCGGTTGTATTGCAGGTCGGTCTGGGTGTTGTCGATGAAGATCTGCTTGCCGGCACCGTCGTAGAACGCCTTGTTCTGCTCGCCGGCAATTCCGAGGCGACCGCTGATATTGTCGTTGCCGCCGCTGACCGATTGCGCGATGCGCGTGGAGAGATCGTCACTGTTGTTGAAGCCGCTGCTGGCACCGATCTGGGTTTCGAATTGCGCCGGGCCCGGAGTGGCCTTCTTGGTGACGATATTGATGATGCCGCCGGTGGCACCACCGCCATATATAGCACTGGCGCCGGACAGCACTTCGACGCGCTCGACGTTGAACGGCGAGATGCTGTCGAACTGGCGCGACAGACCACGCGAGCTGTTCTGGCTGACGCCGTCGATCATCACCAGCACGTTGCGCCCGCGCATGTTCTGGCCGTAGTTGGTACGCCCTTCCGGCGCCAGGTCGAGGCCCGGCACCAGTTTGCCGATGGCCTCCTTGAGGCTGACACCGGTTTGCAGTTGTTCGCGCAACTGGGTCTGATCGACCACCCACACCGTGCCGGGAATCTCACTGATGGCGGTGCTGGTGCGCGAAGCCACGCTGACTTCGATCGGCTTGAGCGTCATGGCGTCCGCCGGTGCCTTTGCACGGCGCAGGATCACCGTCCGCGCGTCGCTGAATTCCCAGCTCATTCCGCTGCCGGCCAGCAGCGTCTGCAACGCCTGGGCGACGCTCATCGAACCGTTCAGCGCATCGGCCTGCACGCCTTCGACGTCGGCAGTGGTGTAGAGCAGGCGCAAGCCGGCCTGATCGGCAAATGCGGTCAGGGATTGATCGAGGGACTGGGAAGGCAACGAGAGCGTCACCTGGCGCTGCTGCGCACCGGTTTCCTGTGCGGCAGCATCCCCGGTTTGCGCCTGCACCAGGGTCGAACCGAACAGGCCGGTGATGATCGCCTGAGCCAACAGGGTCCGGTGCACGATGTTTCTGCCGTGGTTGCTGCGCGTCTGTGCCGACTGCTTGAACATACCTTTCACGTCTTCCTTCCCAGCCAAAATGAATGCGTCAATGAGAATGAGTTTCTTCTCAGTCCCACTACGACGATTCGGCAGGAAGGAACTTGCAGTCGTTTTATGAAAAAAGTTTCAGATCAGTGCAGCACCGCCAACCAGGGCAGGTAGGTGACCTTCAGCGGATAGCGTTGCTCCAGCGTTCGCAGCGAGCCTTGCGGGTCGTTGAGTTCGAACACACCGCTGACCGGCAGCGCCGCCAGTTCGCGGTCGGAGATCAGGATCCTGCCGTGCTGATAACGCTCCAGCTCGCCAATCACTTCGCCCAGCGGGCGCCCGTTGAAGATCAGCTTGCCGCGCTGCCAGGCCGTCAGACTTGCGGCGTCGACTTTTTGCCCGGCGAGCAGTGGCTGGCCGGGTTGATGCTCCAGTCGCTGATTGGCTTGCACCAGCATCGGCTGGTGCTGGCCGCTGAGCTGAACCTGACCGGTGCTGACCACCAGTGTCACGGCGTCACCATCGCGGCGCACACTGAAGGCTCCGCCACTGGCCTGCACACGCTCATCGCCTATGCGCACAACAAACGGCCGGGGATCGGATGCTGGTTCGAACAGCGCTTCGCCTTCGCGCAGGATCACGGTGCGCTCATCATTGGAATAGGCCAGCGAAAACGCGCTGGCGCTGTTGAGAATGACCTGGCTGCCATCGGGCAGCGTTACGCGCTGCTGCTGGCCGACGCTGGTGTGATAATCGGAACTGAGCGCCGGCCATTGCTGCCAGCCTGTCACTCCGGCAATCGCCAGCACCACCGAGGCGGCCAGCGCCGGCCACCAGTGCCTGCGACGGCGTGCAGCCGGGTGCGTTTTGGAGTGCTGCCTGGCGGTCGTAGTCTGGCCGATCATCGACCAGAGCATCTGCGCTTCATCTGCCATCGTCTGATGAACCGGACTTTCGCTGCACCACTGCTGATAGGCGAGCCGATCGGCCGCAGTGGCCTTGCCCGAGTTGAGCAGCACCACCCAGTCGAGTGCGGTGTCTTCAAGGCTTTGCGAAGGGTCGGTCATGGCGGCATCGTGGCTGGAAAGGGAAAGGTCACGCATGGTTGGTCTCCAGCCAGTCGCGACAGTGACGCAGGGCCTGGCCGATGTACTTGGCCACCATGCTTTCGGAGACGCCCAGTTCAACGGCGATTTGCGCCTGGGTCAAGCCTTCGAGGCGATTGAGCAGCAATGCCTGCCGCGCATTGGGCGACAACTGCTGCAGGGCGTCGTCGAGGATCCCCAGACGCTCCTTGGCCAGAAACGCTGCCTCCGGCGGCGGTGCCGGATCGACGGCTTGTGAATATTCCAGATCGTCGCCGGGACTGGTACTCAAGCGCTGCTCGCGACGCAAGGTATCGATTGCCAGATTACCCGCCACCCGGAAGATGAAACCACGGTCGTTGAGCACCGCCACCGACTCGTCGATGTTCAGCAGCTTCAGATAGGTTTCCTGCGCTACGTCGGCCGCCCGCTGCCGGTCGCTCATGCGTCGGGTGAGGAAGTTCAGCAAGTCGTCGTAGTGCTCCTGAAAACTAAGCAGCAGGCGGGGGGCTGGCGGCATCGAGGGGCGCGTCCGGGTTCGTTTGACTGAGCCAATGTGATCCTTTCACGGGCGTTAATGAGAAACAGTATCAATCATTGAACGATGAGTTTTCAACGCTGACGGGTTTCGGTCATTGCGGATCCGCGATACTTTGGCCGCCCCTTACGGAAGAGGGTCATCACGTCGATGAACCAGAAACGCACCCGCGTCCCCCTGCCCCATCCGCCACCTTATCGGCAGAGTCGGGCTTCATTCTGGCTGACCCTGCTTGTCGGGGTGTTGATCACGTTCGCCATTGGCGCGCCGATCTACCTGATCATCGACAGCCTGATCAGTGGCTCGATTACGACGACGAACCGCGGCCCGCGCACGACTTTCCTCCGGGATCTGCAACCGCGCAGGTACTGGTTCGAAGTCGTGTGGCAAAGCCTCATCCCCCTGATGCTGGTGAGCGTTGCGCTGTTCGGATTACGGATCTACCGGAAAGTGCGCAAGTGATCGCGAAGGACGGGATTCAGGTCGAATCCCGTCCTGGCCGACGCTATTGATGCCAGTCCCAATGGAACACCAGATTGCTGGCTGCGCCGCTGCCGACATTGGCAACGTCCCGGCGCACCTCGCCATTGCGCGTGGCGACCACGGTGTATTTGCCCGGAGGCAACTGTGCATAAACCAGAGGCCCGATCTGGTTCAGGTTCAGAACAGGCTGTCCTGTCGCTTTCTGCACCACCAGGTCAACGTCCGAGGTGTACAGATTTTGCGCACCGACCGCGAACGTCATATGCAGGTTGTAACCAGCGGACTGTTGAATGGCCCGCGACTCGTCCAGGCCAATCCCGCCGGACAGATAATTGATCCCGTTCTGCTGTTGCTGCTGGACTTGCACGCCGGCGCTTTCGATAGGCTCGGCACTCGTGGCCTGTGCCATGAGCGGGAACATCAGAATCGCCACAGCGGCGACGGGCAACATGAGTGAAGTGACGCGTTTCATGGTGAGTACTCCCGGGTTCTCGCAGAACCCAATCGTTACTCCTGTTTAGATTTTGTGATGCTGGGCTGGTTTTAGATTGATTGGGAGTTGTCCTGGGTGCGAAAAGGACTACGCGTTGTATTCCCCAATCATTGCCGTCTTCGGTCAGATCCCGCAAAACCCGCTCACCCTTCCTTCAGTTGAACCAGACATGACCGGCATCGCCACGCCGTGGGTCTTTGGCATGCTCTCGCTTCTGTTTCTCCTGAGCCGGAAGACCTGATGAGCCAACTTGAACCTGCTGAAGCGCAAGATCCGAAACTCGATTCGTTGCTGGGCAACCTCGGTGACTTGATACGTGAAGCGCGAAAGAAAGTATTGCGAACGGTCGACACGATTCAGGTCCAGACCTGCTGGCAGATCGGCCGGCATATTGTCGAGTTTGAACAACAGGGGGCCCGGCGGGCCGGGTATGGAAAGTTTTTGCTGGCCACATTGGCGAAAGGGCTGACTACAGACTTTGGAAAAGGCTTTGACGTAACCAACCTTCGAAAAATGCGGCAGTTTTATCAGCTCTTTCCAATTCGAGACGCACTGCGTCTCGAATTGAGCTGGACCCATTACCGCAGGATATTGCAGGTCGAAAGCGAATCAGCCCGGCAGTGGTACATGAACGAATCCGCCTCGCAAAACTGGTCAAGCCGCGCCCTGGATCGGTAGGGCAATGAACAACTGTTCGCCAGCAGCTACAAACTGGTGCTGCCGAGCGAAGATGAATTGCGAGCGGAATTGAATCGTGAACAGCTTCAACTCGAAGAGCGCCTGCGCAATCAGTCGAGTGAATAAACACTGACGGATTGTTCACCAGGCCTGCCGAGACTATCGTTGGCAGCTACTTCGCGAAGGTCGAGAGCCATGGGTTTTCAAGAGACGCACGCACTGGAAAATGCTCGGGACAGCGTCGCACTCACAAGCGACGTTCAGGACGAATCCTTCCGGGAGCCCGCCGCCGATGGTTATCCCCTTGGCGGCTTCACCTGGCGCCACGCCTCACCTGACCCACAGCGCCCGGTTGTGATCATCAACGCCGCCACCTCGGTGCGTTGCCGTCACTATTCGCGCTTTGCCGCTTACCTGTTCGTCCACAATTTCGATGTGATCATCTTCGACTACCGGGGTATTGGTGAGTCGCGGCCGAAGTCGATGAAGCACCTGCAGGCTTCATGGACAGATTGGGGAGCACTGGATTTCGAGGCGATGCTCAATCGTGCTCAGCGGGAGTTTCCCGGCCAGCCGATCGATGTGGTCGGGCATAGCTTCGGCGGTTGTGCGGCGGGGCTCGGCGCCTCCGGATCAGCAATCCGACGATTGGTAACCGTCGGCGCTCAGTTCGCCTACTGGCGTGATTACGCCCCGGAACATCGCTGGCGCATGTTCGGCAAATGGCATCTGCTGATGCCGCTGCTGACGCTGTTCTGCGGTTACTTCCCCGGCAAGCGTCTTGGCTGGCTGGAGGACACGCCCGCTGGTGTTGTGCGTGACTGGAGCACGCCAAGCGCGCGGTATGAACGGCGTCCGAGCGGTCGGGTGATGCTGGCAAAAACTGGTCACCTACCCTTTAGCAACGTCCGTGCAAACACCCTGGCGATCAGCATCAGCGACGATCCTTACGGAACCATCCCGGCAACCGAACGCCTGCTCGATTACTTCCACAATGCCCAAAAGACACACCTGCGAATCGAACCGCAGGACATCGGCGAACAGGAAGTCGGACATTTCGCCTTTTTTCGCAGCGCATACCAAGCCACACTATGGCCCATCGCGCTGACCTGGCTGCAAACCGGCGCACTGGCCCCCAACACACCGGGGCGGCAAGTGCCGCGCAGTTGAGTCCCCTCCAACGCATCACGGAACACACACCATGGCTTCCGCCAACAAGCAGCAAAAACGCGCCGCCCGGGCCAAGACCAAGGCCAAGCAGAACCGTACCAAACGCGCCGAGGCACCGGTCGAGCTGGACCCGAACGACGACCGCATCGATTTCGAGTCGGTGGACCTGACCGAACTGTTCAAGAAAATGATCGACGCCGAGAAGATCAGCCAGCAGGCCATGTGCACCGTGTTCCTCGAGGACCCGCTGCTGGAGCTGGTGTATGAGCAGGAAGGCGAAGAAGGCGCGATGGATTTCATCCTCGCCGCCCTGATCGAGTACCGCCAATGGTCCACCGAGACCGACGAAGCCGGCGCTCTGGCCTGGATCGAATCGCCAGACTTCCAGAAAGACTATGTGGCCGCGTCCGACGCGATCGCCGCGCAAACCCAACAGAAAGACTGAGTTCCCATGGCATCCCTGAACAAGCAACAGAAACGCGCCAAACGCGCCAAGGCCAAAGCCAAGCAGATCCGCATGGTCGGCCGCAAACCTCTGGCCCTGGACGATGACCACGGTCATCTGGCCGAGCCGATCCCGGAATACACCCTGGCGATGTTCAGCAAAATGCGCGACGCCGAAGCCGTCAGCCGCGACGACATGCTGCTGACACTGCTGCGGGAACTGGCGTTCATCATCGTCGACCATCCTGAACTGCTGGACATGGAAAACGCCGACGACGAAGGCATGGCCGCCACTCATCTGGCCGCCGACATGCTGATCGACTACCGCATGTGGGCCGATGGCATGGATCGCGAGACGGCCCAGGCCTGGCTGAGCGAGCCGCAGTTCATCACCGACTTCGGGAAGGCACTGGACACCTACGGCCAGTCGCTCGAAACGCAGGAAGAAAAGAGCGAATAAACCTCGCCCGCAAACAAAAACGGCCGCTTGTCATCGCTGACAGCGGCCGTTTTGCATTACGCGATACGGATCAGTTCAACACCACCGCACCACGGTTTTCTGCCTTGCGACGACGCGCCACGAGCATGCCGGTGGCGACAACCACCAGGCTCAGCAGGCCGGTCGCGAGGATTTCCACGCGGTGGGCTTCCTGGAACAGCATGATGGTCAGGGCGGCCACGATGAAAACGATCACCGCGTAGGTCAGGCCCGGGAACAGCCACATGCTGAAGACGATTTTTTCGCCGCGAGCCATACGCTGTTTACGCATGCGCAGTTGCGAAATCGCGATCACCAGGTACACCAGCAGCGCGATGGCGCCGGAGCTGGCCAGCAGGAACTCGAACACCGCAGCCGGGGCCACGTAGTTGGCGAAGGTGCACAGGAACGCCGCGCCAGTGGACAGCATCACCGCCCAGTAAGGGGTACCGCTCTTGTTGGTGCGGGTCGCCATGGCCGGTGCATCGCCACGCTTGCCGAGGGAGAACAGCATGCGCGAAGAGGTGTACAGCGCCGAATTCAGGCAGCTGGTCACAGCGACCAGAACCACGATATCGACGATCATCTTGGCGTTAGGGATACCCATGCGCTCCAGCACAGTCTGGTAGGAACCAAGGCTGGCCAGCGCTGGATCATTCCATGGCACCAGGGCTACGACGATGAAGATCGATACGAGGTAGAACAAGCCGATCCGCCAGATCACCGAGTTGGTGGCCTTGGAAATCTGCTTGCCAGGGTTCTTCGATTCCGCGGCCGCGATGGTCACGATCTCGGTACCCATGAAGGAGAACATGGTGGTCAGGATCGCGCCCAATACAGCGCCCAGGCCGTTTGGCAGGAAGCCTTGGGTGTCGAAGATGTGCGAAACGCCGCTCACCTGGCTGTTCGGCAGGAAACCGAAAATCGCCGCCACACCCAGAATGATGAAACCGATGATCGCCACGACTTTGAGCAGGGCGAACCAGAATTCGAACTCACCGTAGTTTTTCACGCTGAACAGGTTTGTCACGGTCAGCAGCATGGTGATGATCAGCGCGAAGGCCCAGATCTCCACACCCGGGAACCAGGCGTGCAGGATGGTCGCGGCGGCGTTGGCCTCCAGCGGGATCACCAATACCCAGAACCACCAGTAGAGCCAGCCGATGGTGAAACCGGCCCAATGACCGATGGCGCGGTCGGCATAAGTCGAGAAGGAGCCGGTGTCCGGCGAGGCAACGGCCATTTCGCCGAGCATGCGCATGACCAGCACAACCAGCATGCCGGCAGCGGCGTAGGCCAGCAGCACGGCCGGGCCGGCGGCAGCGATGGCGTGGCCGGAGCCGACGAACAGACCTGCACCGATCACACCGGCGATCGACAGCATGGTCACATGACGCGGTTTGAGCCCCTGTTCGAGGCCATTGGAGCTTGGGGTACTGCTCATTGAAACTACCTTTGCGAGGAAAGCGATTGCGTCCGGCCCGTCTGGCGTTCCTTCTCGTAAAAAGAATCCAACGGGGCGTTCCAGATTCTGCACGCAATAATTGCGCCAAAATGTTTCAAACTCTTCTGGCCCGCGGTTTTTAGCGCGACCGGACGGTCATCGCAAGTCCTTGAGAATACTGGCCTTTCGCCAAAGCGTTACCCTGCGACTCACTTTTCAAACGAACGGGCGCACCAGAAACACACTGAAAAAGTGCGGGATGCACAATAAAAGGGCGAATGAGGAACGTTCGGCCGGATAGCGCTTCCAACACCCCGCCAAAGGTGGCAACATCGCGCCTTTTTTTACGCGACACCCACGGGAATCAACGTTCAAACGCCCGTTCGGTTGTTGACGGGGCGACAGTCTGCTGCGCTGATGCGACAACCTGCCACACGCCATCCGTTTACCGCTCGTAGCGCTGTTGGCTGCCATTGAAACGCTATGCTAGCTTGGCCGCCTCGCCAGGAAGGCCAACCAACAGCTGGAGCGCAACATATATGAGGAACGCACATGGCTGAGGCCACGCCCGCGCTTGAAATCCGCAACCTGCACAAACGCTACGGACAGCTTGAGGTGCTCAAAGGCATCTCGCTGACCGCCCGCGACGGCGATGTGATCTCGATCCTCGGTTCCTCCGGTTCCGGCAAGTCCACGTTCCTGCGTTGCATCAATCTGTTGGAAAACCCGCACCAGGGTCAGATCCTGGTTGCCGGCGAAGAACTCAAGCTCAAGCCAGCCAAGAATGGCGAACTGGTTGCCGCCGATGGCAAGCAGATCAATCGCCTGCGCTCCGAGATTGGTTTTGTGTTTCAAAACTTTAATCTGTGGCCGCACATGAGCGTGCTCGACAACATCATCGAAGCCCCGCGCCGCGTGCTCGGCCAGAGCAAGGCCGAAGCCATCGAAGTCGCCGAAGCCCTGCTGGCCAAGGTCGGCATCGCCGACAAGCGCCACGCCTACCCGGCGCAACTGTCCGGCGGCCAGCAACAGCGCGCGGCGATTGCCCGCACGCTGGCGATGCAGCCCAAGGTGATCCTGTTCGACGAGCCCACCTCCGCCCTTGACCCGGAAATGGTCCAGGAAGTACTTAATGTCATCCGCGCATTGGCCGAAGAAGGCCGCACCATGCTGCTCGTGACCCACGAAATGGGGTTCGCCCGTCAGGTGTCCAGTGAAGTGGTGTTCCTCCACCAGGGCCTGGTCGAAGAGCAAGGATCGCCACAGCAGGTGTTCGAAAACCCGCTTTCGGCGCGCTGCAAACAATTCATGTCCAGCAACCGCTAACGGAGCTACCCGCATGCAGAACTACAAAAAGGTCTTCCTGGCCGCCGCCGTCTCCCTGGCGTTCAGCGCCGGCGCCATGGCCGAGACCCTGAAGATGGGCATCGAAGCCGCTTACCCGCCGTTCAACAATAAAGACGCCAGCGGCCAGGTTGTTGGTTTCGACAAAGACATCGGCGACGCCCTGTGCGCCAAGATGAAAGTCGAATGCAGCGTGGTCACTTCCGACTGGGACGGCATCATCCCGGCCCTGAACGCCAAGAAGTTCGACTTCCTGATTTCCTCGCTGTCGATCACCGACGAGCGCAAGGGTGCGGTGGACTTCACCGACCCGTACTACTCGAACAAGCTGCAATTCATCGCGCCGAAAAACGTCGATTTCAAAACCGACAAGGACGCGCTCAAAGGCAAGATCATCGGTACGCAACGCGCGACCCTGGCCGGCACCTGGCTTGAAGACACTTACGGTAGCGATATCCAGGTCAAACTCTATGACACCCAGGAAAACGCCTACCTCGACCTGACTTCCGGTCGTGTCGACGCCATCCTCGCCGACAAGTACGCCAACTATGACTGGCTGAAAACCGACGCCGGCAAGAACTACGAGTTCAAGGGCGACCCGGTCGTGGAAAGCGACAAGATCGGCATCGCCGTGCGCAAAGGCGACCCGCTGCGTGAGAAGCTGAACGCCGCACTGAAGGAAATCGTCGCCGACGGTACCTACAAGAAGATCAACGACAAGTACTTCCCGTTCAGCATCTACTGATCCTGACGCGCGGAACCTGCACCGTGATCCGACGGTGCAGGCTCCCGGCCTTGCCTGCCGCGATTTGAAAAGAAATCCATGATTATCGACCTCTACGGATTTGGCCCGGCGCTCGCCGCCGGCGCGCTGATGACCGTCAAACTGGCACTCACGGCCCTGTGCCTCGGGCTGGTGCTCGGTCTGCTCGGCGCCCTGGCCAAGACTTCCCCGTACAAGCCGCTGCAATGGCTTGGCGGCACTTATTCGACCCTCGTGCGCGGCGTCCCGGAATTGCTCTGGGTACTGCTGATCTACTTCGGTACGGTCAACGCCATGCGCGCGCTCGGAGAGTTTTTCGGCAATCCCGAACTGGAACTCAGCGCCTTTGCTGCCGGCGTCATCGCGCTGGGCCTGTGCTTCGGCGCCTACGCCACGGAAGTGTTCCGAGGCGCGATCCTCGCCATTCCCAAGGGCCACCGTGAGGCCGGCGTGGCTCTGGGCCTGTCGAAATGGCGGATCTTCACCAGGCTGATCATGCCGCAGATGTGGCGCATCGCCCTGCCCGGTCTGGGTAACCTGTTCATGATCCTGATGAAGGACACCGCGCTGGTGTCGGTCATCGGCCTGGAAGAAATCATGCGTCACGCACAGATCGGCGTGACCGTGTCCAAACAGCCGTTCACCTTTTATATGGTCGCTGCCCTCATGTACCTGTGCCTGACGGTACTGGCGATGACCGGCATGCACTTCCTGGAAAAACGCGCCGCCCGCGGCTTCGCGAGGAGCGCTCAATGAACTGGGAAGTCATCATCAAGTGGCTGCCGAAACTGGCGCAGGGCGCGACCCTGACCCTGGAACTGGTGGCCATCGCAGTCATTGCCGGTCTGCTGCTGGCAATCCCGCTGGGCATCGCCCGCTCTTCGAAGCTGTGGTATGTGCGCTCGCTGCCCTACGCCTACATCTTCTTTTTCCGTGGCACGCCGTTGCTGGTTCAACTGTTCCTGGTCTATTACGGCCTGGCGCAGTTCGACGCGGTGCGCAGCAGCGCGTTGTGGCCATACCTGCGCGATCCGTTCTGGTGCGCGACCGCGACCATGACCCTGCACACCGCCGCCTACATCGCCGAGATCCTGCGCGGCGCGATCCAGGCGATTCCGCCGGGTGAAATCGAAGCGGCGCGGGCGCTGGGCATGTCCCGGCCGAAAGCGCTGTTCTACATCATCCTGCCACGCGCTGCGCGCATCGGTCTGCCGGCCTACAGCAATGAAGTGATCCTGATGCTCAAGGCCAGCGCCCTGGCCAGTACTGTGACGCTGCTGGAACTGACCGGCATGGCCCGTACGATCATTGCCCGCACTTACTTGCCGGTGGAGATCTTCTTCGCTGCCGGCTTGTTCTACCTGGTGATGGCCTACGTGCTGGTTCGCGGTTTCAAATTGCTGGAACGCTGGCTGCGCGTCGATGCGTGCCAGGGACGCTGATTCTTCTGACGTGCTGACGGGCGAGGCCCTACTCGCCCGTTTCACGGCACTGGATACATTTCTCACAGCGCATCAGGCGCTGTGGAAGCCCCGCCCGTTTACTCATCTGCAACTTCCCTGGGAAGCGTCCTGCCCGGAGCTGTCCGCGTGGCTACGCGGACGCTCGCTGGAAGATGCGGAAAACGCTCACAACAACCCTGCCGAGCTTTTGAATGCGCCGGAGCCGTTTGCTTCATTGGCGGCGTCGTCGCTTGAGCTGAGTGCAGTGGGTGAGTTGCCTGCACATGACCTGGAAGTTGCCGGCCATCGCCTGAATGTCGACGTACCGGGGCGCAAATGGCAGCAGATCGAGGCGTTCGCCAGCCGCCTGTCGTTTGCCTCACAACCGAAGCACTGGCTGGATTGGTGTTCGGGCAAAGGCCATTTGGGGCGGCGCCTGCTCGGTGCTGGCCAGCAACTCACCTGTCTGGAATATGACCCGGCGCTGGTTGCCAGCGGTCAGGCGCTGAGTGAGCGTCATCACCTGCATGCGCTGCATGTCGAACAGGATGTGCTCGCGGCGGACGCGGCTTTATTGCTGAACACGGAACACACACCTGTCGCCCTGCACGCTTGCGGTGACCTGCATGTGCGGCTGATGCAACTGGCTTCGGCGGCCGGCTGCCGACAATTGGCGATCGCACCGTGTTGCTATAACCGGATCAGTCGCACGGAATATCAGGCGTTATCTTCCGCCGGCTCACGCTCTGCCCTACAGCTCTCACTGGAAGATCTGTCGCTGCCAATGAGCGAAACCGTCACCGCCGGTGCCCGCGTCCGACGTCAACGCGATACTTCCATGGCCCGCCGACTGGCTTTCGATCTGCTGCAACGGCAAGTGCGCGACGTCGAGGAATACCTGCCGACACCTTCCCTGCCGAGCGCATGGCTGGAAAAATCGTTCGCCGATTACTGCCGCGACCTGGCGGCGCTGAAAGAGTTATCCACAATCGGCGAGCAGAATTGGCCTGCACTGGAAATCGCCGGTTGGCAGCGATTGGCCGAAGTTCGTAACCTGGAATTGCTGCGAGGACTGTTCCGACGCCCGCTGGAGCTTTGGCTGAATCTTGATCGGGCACTTTTCCTCACCGAGCAGGGATATGTCGTACGTCTGGGCACCTTCTGCGAAGCGCCGCTCACACCGCGCAATTTCCTGCTGCTGGCGGAACGCGTTTAAATCTTTACAGCCTGTGGATAACTCTGTTGATGGAATTCTGCTGGATCCAATATCCACGCCTGTTTCAAGCCATTAACAGCCTTGGTCATTTTTTGTTCACACAAATAAAAAACCGGTAAAACAGGGATTTGCGCATCAAATGAGAACCCGTCCACAAAATCCCCTCTAAGCCCGCTCTCTTCAAAGCCCGTTGTGCATAAGCCCCCAAGCAAAAGGACATAACCGCCGAATCGCGGACGGGGGGAGCGGACAATTGCACCGGCCAACCACCCTTGCTATACAGACCTACGCCGTGCAGGTAGCGCAGGCCCGAACAAGAAAAAACTGCCCGACAGGAAGCCACCGTGACGTTCATTTCTTACGCACAGAATTTCGAGGACGTTCGCCTTTGGCGCGCCTTGCAGCATTTTGGAAACGGTTTTTATATCGACGTCGGCGCCAATGACCCGATCCACGACTCGGTCACCAAAGCCTTTTACGATCGCGGCTGGCAGGGCATCAATGTCGAACCGATGCAGAACTATTACGACGCGCTCCGCCACCATCGCCCCCGCGACACCACGCTGCAATGCATCGCCAGCGACCAGCCGGGCGAACTGACCTTCTACGGCATTCCCGGCACCGGCCTGTCCACCGCCGACCCGGTGGTTGCGCAAGAACGTAAAAACCTTGGCATGGACGTGCAAAGCCTCACCGTCAACGCACGCACACTGACCTCGATCTGCGAAGAACACGCCGGCGAACGGCCGATCCACTTTCTGAAAATCGACGTCGAAGGTCACGAAGAAACCGTACTGCGCGGTATGGACTTCAGTCGCTTCCGCCCATGGATCATCCTCATCGAAACCCCATGGGAGCGCGACCACACCTGGGAACACCTGGTGATCGACGCCGGCTACACCAACGTCCTGTTCGACGGCCTCAATAGCTTCTTCCTCGCCAACGAACACATCAGCCTCAAACCCGCGTTCGACCTGCCACCGTGCAACCTCGACAACTTCCAGCTGTGCAAAGGCCACAACCTCGCCCACCCGGTAAACCCGGCGCTGGAAACCGCCCTGCAACGCGCCGAACAAGCCGAAGCCGAACTGCACGCCATGCAAAACAGCCGCGCCTGGCGCGCTGTGCAAAAACTGCGCAACGTCCTGCGCCGGGCGTGATTCGCAGAGGGCGCAAAAATAGTCTGAATTCAGGGGTTTACAGAAGCACCCGAGTCGCTATAATCGTCGCCCACACGCCGGTATAGCTCAGATGGTAGAGCAACTGACTTGTAATCAGTAGGTCCCGGGTTCGATTCCTGGTGCCGGCACCATACAAACCAAGGGCTTGCAGCGATGCAGGCCCTTGTTTTTTGCCCTAGACGTAATAAGGGACGTAATAAGCGCGCAATGCGCTTGTCCGGGAGCGCATGCGCAGCTGTGGAAGCGTGCATGCGACTGCGAGCAGAAACGCGAGCGAGCATCTGCCGCCATCCTCCCTAGGGCCTGATTCGATTTTTATGTTGACCCATGGGAAACCAGTATTTTTGGTAAGTTTTTCCATGGCCGCTCTGAAAGCCTTAAAACACAAGGCTTCTAGGTTATTGGATTAGGTAAGTTTTAAGTAATATATAGAAATAACATTACCTTTTACCTAGGTCAGAAATCGAAAATAAAATATCTATATAAATCATATAGTTATCAAAAAATTACTCCCCTCCTTACTCAAAAAAGCTAGTGCAAAGTAAGTGCTCAAAACCGCATCGCACGCGGGCTCCAGCTGGTTTCTTACCCGTCCATACCTAAATTACTTGTTTCCCATGGGTCACCTGAAAAAAGGGCCTGAGGATCAAGCACCTGGCCGCTCGAAAAAGTGGTGGGGTGTGCAGGGTTTTGTAGGGTTTTCTCTACCCCTGCTCGCTCAGGATAAGCCCGGCGGGCGCTGCTGGAGGATGGCTGCAGGTGTGCAGAAATTGAGACCCATTTAGCCCGCAGGCGTGGCGGGGGGACGACGGCGCGCGCCAGGTGCAGAACACCCTGCCGCCGCTGGATCGCCCCAAAACGGTGCGCGCCCCATCTGCCGGCCTCGTCCCTACGTCGCTGGCCACCACAGCCGAGCGACGTCAGCCGCCGCCGGCGACAACGTACCGTGATATGAAATATTGTCCGGGGACACTTGATCCCCGGACATTGAGAGGCGTACAGTGCGGTCGTCGCTGCCAATTCAGCGACCGGGCTTGGTAACCCGACATGCAAAAGGCGCAACAGCGCCCATCTTCACAACTGCAGGCGCTTTTTTTGTGCCCTCAGTTCCGTGTTATGGCGGCTGTGCGTGGGAGGTCTTCGGGCCTGCCGGGTTCCTTTTGCCCCGGTTTACCAACCTGCGTACAGCTGCCACCCATTCGCTTGGTAACGAACGTGGCAGCTCCAGTCAGCAAAAGGAGCTTCACTATGACCGCCCTCATTCCGTCCAAAATCCGCGCACTTGCCCATCGCCGCATGGCTCTCGCCGCGTTGCACGCCAACTCCTCCCTCGCTACTCGCCTCAAGCGCTACAACCATCACATGCACCAAGTACGCGTTCTTGAAACGCACAGCGGTGCCGTATGAGAAAGCCCTACTGCCTCTCTGACGACGATTTGTTTGATTTGGAACGGGTGCGGGATTCGCTTGCCCTGGTGCATGCGCTCGCACAGCAGGCCGATCACCCCGGCCTGTACACGCCACAAATGCTGGCTGGCTTCTTGGACCGGATCTGCGCTGACCTGGACAGCGTCATTCGCTCTGCCAACAGCTGCTCCCGCCGGATCTGATCGTGACGAAGGGGGGGGTGCAGTACACCCCCCCCCCTTTTGCCCCAACCAAACTACTGAACAGGCCATAAAAATGAAGACGCCATCTCTTTTTGAATTCGAAACGCAGCCAGTCCGGATCCTCGACGAACAAAACGGCGAGACTTGGTTCGTTGCTGCTGATGTCTGCAGGGTGCTGGAGATCGCTGATGTGAAGGGTGCTTATTCACGTCTGGATGATGATGAAAGGGATACCCGTACTATGGGTACCCCCGGTGGTCCTCAGCAGGTGGTGATGATTAATGAGGCGGGCCTTTACAGCTTGATGTTCACGAGCAGAAAGCCCCAAGCGAAACGGTTCAAACGCTGGGTCACTCATGACGTCCTCCCGTCGCTGCGAAAAAACGGCAGCTATTCCCTCAGCGAGAAGCTCACGGTCAATCAGCAGATCAGCATGTCGAAGCATCGTCTTGGGCTGGTGAAGGAGTTGATGCGCACCCGTAATCGAACGGTGCGCGATTTGCTCGGTATCGAGATCACGAAGCTGTCCACCGCAATGGGTTTGCCGGTACCGGATCTCGAAACCATCGGCAGCGTCGAGCCTCCCCAGGCCGACCTCGTTGCCGACTTCTGGGCCGCGCTCCTGCAGCTGGACACCAAGGGCATCGCGTACAACCACTCCAAGGACTCACAACTGGTCGCATTGAACATGCCGCACCTGGTCGAACTGTTCGCAGCAAATGGCATTCAGGCCATCATCAGCACCGAGGTGACGAATGCACTGAAGCGCTGCACCGAACCCCAATTCGTGGGGATGAAGGCGGTGGACAGCACGATCCGCAAGACCACAACCAAGTGCTGGGTTTTCAAGAAGCCCGTCCTGATTCAGGCTCAATAACGTTGGAGTCTTACCGCCGGAGTAATCTGGCGGTAAGGCGACCTCGCCGCATTATCATCACCGAATAAATGGCGCTCCTTCGGGATGCTCAATGCGCTAGGCTGACCATTCATTCGTGAACAATTAGGAGTGTTTCTATGAGCTACGCCCACATTGGAAACATCGAGGAAGTGAGCGATGTAATACAAGCCAATAAGTTGATCGACGCGGGGGCCGAGCTGTTGGCCATCGTGCCCGGCTGGACCAGCGACAAGACGCCATGCACGCTGTTTTATCTGGGGCAGGCCAAGCCAAAGCTTGAGGAAAAGGGCAGGTATGTCGACGGCGATTGGGTGCCAGACCCGGTGTAAACCAACGTTCACGACTGATTCGTCGCCGCGTATGACTACAGATAGCTGGTAGGAACGCCGTTTGGGTTGAATCGGCCACCACGCTTGGTGCAGGCATGGGGGCCTTTTATGCGCCGTGGAAACCAGCCATCCCTAGACTGGTCTACCATCCTCCTACCGCTTGGCTCGCTGCCGACACTCATTGTCTGATAAGGACTCCTCATGTACGTTTATGAAGGTCTGGCCACCGTCACTGTGCTGACACGGCGCCACGGGCACCCCCCCGTTGAGTTAACCACTTTGGAATGCCCGGTTCGCGTGAGCAACGCCGGTCCCGGTCGTACGCGCGTTGGACTCCAGCATTATCTGCTAGGCCCCAAAGACGCCAACACCCTGCGGGTGATGCTGCCAGACGGTCTGCTGATTCAAGGCCCGATCATCGACGGCTGCAACGAGCCCACTGGTGGTTGGCTGTTGATTGACGTTGAGCAATACGATTTGGCAGTTGATCAACCGGCAAGTCTGGATGGCTGGAAATGGCAGTGACGGACGAGATAACGGCAATGAACCTGCCAAACGCTGTGCAGGCCCAAGTCCTGAAACTCCTTGCACAGATCGCGCGCGCGCAGACGGCCGATGACCTGTTTCGCGCCAGTGATCGCGCCGAAGGCTTTGTGTTGGGGCTTGAAACAGTCAAGGCGCTGAACGCATGGAGTATTGAAGGCTTGTATAAAGCCTTCGACGACGCCGCTACGACAAGACGCTCGGAGCATGAACAATGATCGGAAGCGGCATTACCGTCTAGGTAAGCCATCGGTAAGGGCGATAGCTTTGACTCTCTTATATAAGGGAGTACCGAACATGACCGACACACCAAATTATCCAAATCAAAATGCGCTCAGCCTTACTGCAACAGCCGGGACAACTGAAAGCGAAGATCTGACCAACGCAGAAACCTTGGCGCTTGCACAGTTCATCAGGCGGGTGGGCTGGTTCGAATTTTCCGCCCATGCGGGGTCAGACGAAGAGGCCCACCTGGTCAAGCAGGCCGTCGATAAATTGCAAACCATCTTGTCACGCTCCGGCTACGATCCGCACTAACCCCTTGATCATGGCATGGCGCAAGGCTCCCAGTTGAAGGCTGTGAGCCTTTTTTATGGGGCGGGATCTGCGTTATCGATCTTCGCCGGTAGGCGCTCGCGCTCTTCAGTCATTATCTGCTGCAGCAGATGTAACGCTGTGAGATTGCCGCCCATATTGCTGCGCCATGACTGGTGGGTGATTTTGTAGAGATCATCGATCTGTGCGATCACCCGCCGGTAACGCTCGACCTCGAGAACCAGCCGTCGACATTCAGGATGATAGGCCCAGATATAGCGCAGCTCTGCCTGTGTGATAGGCCTAAACGGTGGCAAATCGCGAGCCATAAAAACGACCTAATACTGTATTAATAAACAGTATTCTCGAAGGGCGAGGCCCGCCGCGCAAGTACCGCTGGGCAGGGCGTTGCGCAGACCGCCCTAAGCCGGTGATCACGAAACTGAAGATAATCCAATGCTGGCATTGTGTTCATTCGTGTTAAAGGCGAAAATTCAGAGGCAGGGAAGCGGCATCTACACGCAAGCCAGGCGAGGACGCTTTCGGGCGACCGGTCCATCTCTGTAAAACGAAGTCGGCCACGTTGACGGCCTCTCAGAAGTTTTCCAGATATGGAGTGAGCTAGTGCTTAGCCCTGCTGAACAGAAACAAGCTAAAATCGTATTTGGGTTGATCAGAGAGGCGAGCAGCCTCGAGGTTGTACGTGAGTTTTTGCGGGATCGAAAAATCCCCATCACCGCACCCAACTGGGATGAGCTGTACATTCAAAGAGTTTTGCCAGCGTTAGAATCTAAGAAGCTGACGATCGAAGACTTATCTGCTCTCCTCCGGCAAGTAGAAGAGTACGGCAAACAGCACATCTTTCTCTTCAAGTGCTCCCCCGCAGATGCACAGAAAATACTGGGCAGAGCGCGAGTGGAATCGATTGCTTCGGAGTTAGAGGTGTTAGAACGAATGACCGTTCCTCTGCACCTCGAAATGCCTGAGTCCCCTGAAATAGTAGACATAAGACTAGACGAGGCCCCCAACGGCACTGGTCCAATCTCGTTGACGGTTAAAATCTGCGAAACTCGTGAGAGCAGCAAGCTGGTAGAAGACAGTTTGGATGCCGCAACGAACCGAAGAACCAAGACATATCAAATAACAAAAAAGAGAGCGATAAGTATCGCTCACTTGAATCTCGACGGCCTATTACAAGTAAGAATTGCTTCAAGAGAGACATCAACAAAATATCATCAGCAATTATCCGCAATGATTGCCAAGATATTGAAGTTTGTGCCTATCAACCTGTTTGAACCGGTTTCCTTAAGCAAGGCTAAAGAGACCCTATATAACAAGCAGGAAGATTTCGCTGGGGTAATCCGTTATAGCACGACCACTGCTATGAATGATTTCGGGGTATCCATGAACCTTGCTGCATCGAACCTGTCTAAAAACCTTTCAGATGACGGAGGCTCGTCCGCCGCAATGAAAAGTTTCATGGCAGAAAAAGGTTTTGTGACGGGTTCTAATATTTGGTTTATAATGCCAGATGATGCTAGCCGGCAAATACATGTTTATTTGAGCGGCGAGCGGAACGAGTTTGCAATAACCGCAACTTGCACGCCTGGGGAATATTCTTATGTTATCGAAAAGATTCTCTCCCTTAATTGAAGAAAATCCGCAAATTGCAGATGCTCTCGTTAGGGTAGCTGAGCACTTTGAAGATATCGAAAGAGCCAGCGGCGCAAGAGTCTATGATGTGACTATGAACATCAATCGCCTATTTGATATATCTCAAGCAGGGAGTTCCGCTCGCTTCGCGAAAGTGGCGACACTTTTAGTGCAAGCTGGAATCATGGAGCGTCGCTTGGTAATCAGATCACCGCTCGGCCCTGAAATTCTGCAGGTGGATAGCTGGTACGATTGCCCCTCTTTTGTCTTCGACCCTCTGAGGGGCGTTGAGATGGAGGTCAGTGATGATGATCTAGAAACCATGTACAGCGTGGCGAAAGATGAACTCCACTGAAGTTATACAATTAGTTGAAAAACTGTGGAACGCGACTGACCCTAAAGAACGAAAAGAAGTATTCGGCTTACTTCGATCGACAATCCCAAAAGATCATCAGGTACTGTTCGATGCCTTGGTCGACAATAAGCGTAGCGGTATAGTCGACAGCCCAAATTCAAGAATACTCGTTCTTATCCATGGCATCCGAACGGATGGCGCTTGGCAGCGGGACGTTCAAAGAGAGTTTCACGGCGTTGCAAACTTGCAAGTGCATGACTTGGGCTATGACGTAGTAACCGGCCTGCAATTGGCTGGTCCTTTTCGAAAGGGACCAGTTAATAAAATCGTGCGCGACATCAGAAGATTGAAAAGCGAAGAGCCGTTGGCTAAGGTTTCTGTAATCGCTCACAGTTTCGGAACGTATGTAGTAAGTAGAATTCTGGAAGACCATCCAGACATTAAGTTTGAAAAAATCGTGCTGAGCGGATGCCTTATTAAACGAAGTTATCCGTGGGATCGCAACGCTCAAAATATGCAGAAAAGCTCAATCATCAATGATGTAGGCGTGAGAGACATTTGGCCGCTAATAGCCAGCTGCGCTACATGGGGATATGGTAGTACTGGGCGCGTAGGTTTTAAGAGCGCAACAGTTACAGACAGATATTTTGATTATTCCCATAGCGAATTCTTTGAAAATAATGGACTGCATATAAGGAAGTATTGGCGCCCATTATTTGAATTCGATGAAATTGTACCATCCGAGTGGGAAGCCGACGCCAACCGCCCGAAAACCGGATTTACCACACTGTTCGCGGCACATCAGAATACTGGTATAGCAGCGATTGTTGTTATATTGACCGTAGCAATCGCGTTATATTTCTTATTTAAGAACGTATGATTGAGCTAGCACGCCAAGCGCGTTTGACGTGCTAACGCCAGATAATTTCACCAGTTGAAATAAACCAGCTCGTTCACTTCAACTCCACCATTACCGCCTACGGTATGCCGGAATGGCACCTCCTTCAGTCGCAACCCCGCAAACACCTCGCGAATTTTCGGATGGTCACCCACCGATATCACCATCTTCCCCCGGATCGATCGCGCCAGATCCGCCATGGCTTCGAACTGTTCAAAACCAAAATCCCCAGCGTCGTATCCAGCGGTCTCCCAGTAAGGCGGATCCAGATAAAACAGCGTGTGGTTCCGATCGTACCGGCGGATGCACTCCTTCCAATCGAGATGCTCAACAGTGGTCCGCGCCAGGCGCAGATGGGCGTCGCTGAGTTTCTCTTCGATACGCAGCAAATTGAGCCTCGGCGCCGAAGTGGTCGCGGTCCCGAAAGACCGACTTTTTGCCTTGCCGCCGAAGCACAGGTTCTGCAGATAGAAAAAGCGCGCTGCGCGCTGTATATCGGTCAGCGTGCGCGGCGCCTGCTCTTTTGCCCATGCAAACATTGTGCGGCTCACCAGTGCCCATTTGAACTGGCGCACGAACTCTTCCAGGTGATTGGCAACGACCCGATAGAGATTCACCACCTCGCCGTCGAAGTCGTTGATCACCTCCACGCGGCTGGGCTCCTTCATAAAAAACAAGGCCGCGCCGCCGCAGAACGGCTCAACGTAGCAATCATGGTCTGGAAACTCCGGCAGGATGTGTTTCGCCATGCGGCGCTTGCCGCCCATCCAAGGGAAAATCGGTGCAGACATTGGTGATCCTTACTTCGGATTGATAAAGGACGGCAGCTCCCACGAACAGCCGCCCGGGCTGATCATTTGTCGGAAACGGGTTCCAGCGGCCTCCAGCGGATAACTTCTTCGCCCAACCATTCATTAACCTGCTGCAGACGTGCCTGGATGGGTTCTAGCTCGTTCATGGCCCAGATCTGTGCGGCCTCTTTGATCGAGCCGAAACCGCCGGCGTTTTGCGGCACGATCCCCATCAGCTGAGGGGGGATACGCAACGCCGCGAGCATGTCGTCGCGGCTGATGTTCTTGATCGAGCCGAATTCATCCTTGGCCGCAACCTCGCTGACGGGGATCAACTGAATGCCGTCCTTCTTGCCGCCTGGGGCGTACATGAACAGGTTTCGGAAATTGCCAGGCCCTTTGGCGGATTTGAGCGCAGCGCGCAAAGCGCCTACGTCGGTTTCGTTCTGCGCGGTGTCGGTCATGTACATGATGAAACCGGCATGGCTGCCGTTGTTGTAGTACTTGCGGCGGAACAAGGTGGCGGACTCGTTGAGCAGTGCGCTCTGCAGGGCCGGCAACCACTCCGGAAGTCCGTAGATCTCTTGGTTAATGTCCGCCTCACGCTGGTGGTAAACCGTCCCGCGCTTGAATTCATGCTCATCGCGCCACCCGCGTACCTGGTAGTAGGTTTCGAGATCCTCGCCACGTCGCATGTATTTGCCTAAAGCGGGCTGCAGGCCGAGCGTGCCGCGCAGCATGTTCTCGCGCTTTTCGAGGTAGCCATTGCCACACCAGAGGAAGTCCAGGGCGAACTGCTCGAAAGTCTGCCGCGACAGCAATTTATGGGGGATGAAGGTGCGGGCGAGCATGTTGCGCTTGAAATTCAAACCCGACTGCAGGAACACGCTGGCCCGGGAAGACTTGGCCAGCCCGTCGAGGGACATTGGCGGCTCATACCAGCGACCGTTCAGCCAGCATTCCAAGTAGTCCAGAATCCCCCGCTCATCGAGCACCGGCGTAGGGTCTCCGAAGGTGAAGGCCTCCATCTTGCCGCCCGTTGCCGGCAGCAGCTCTGCCTCGGCCGCAGCCGGGGCTGAAGTGGACGATTGCGTGGTATCGCTGCCGCTGTTGCTCATCAATAAATCTCCATGAAACCGGTATTCGTTGAGGTTTGGCCCTCAAGCGGTTCGTTCTGCAATGCGTGGAAAAGAGCCCATGCGAGATCCGCGTGCCCGGTCTCGTCGGTTCGACCTGCCGTGTAAGTGAATTGCCGGCCGCTGGCCGTGATGGTCTTTCGGATCGCCATCAGCGACTGGGCCATGTCGATCCAGCCCGCATCGAACTCCAGGCGTCCTTTGTGAATCACGTCGTAGGCCTTGAGCACCAGGCGCGTCTTGACCTCGGGGGAATAGCTGAAGGTCGTCACGTTGGGGAAAAACTGGCGCACCAGCTGGGCCACTCCAGAGCCCATGCCCGTTATGTCGATGCCGATGTAGGTCACCCAGTAACGCATCGTGACCAGGCGGATCGCCTCAGCCTGGGCGGCGAAGTCCATCCCACGGAACTGGTGGCGCTCGAGGATGCGGAACTTCCCACCGGGAACGGCCGGCGGGGCCACGACCACCAAGCCGGAGCTGTCACCGGTTTCCGCCGGATCGTAGCCGATCCACACCTGCCGATCGGCGAACGGCCGCGCAGCGAAGGGTTTGTAGTCTTCGGACCATTCGACCCAGCTGTCGACCATGCAAGGCTGCAGAACGTTGAGCGGGAAGATGCTCGCCCCGTCGTCAACGAACTGGCACATCAACAGGTTGGCAAAGGCATCCGCGTTGTACTCGAGGCGTAGCTCCTCTAGGTCGAACAGGTCGCAGCCGCGCTGCTCGGCATCAAGGATGGTGACGATCTGGCGCCAAATCCTGTCCTCGCAGAGTCGGCCCTGCTGCAGCGCGTCGTGCGACACGTCGAGTTTCAGCCGCTGGGCGACCGGCTTGCCCTTGTTGAAGCGTTCACCGGTCCAGAACGTGTAGGCCTCATGCGCCATGCTCGATGGAGTCGAAAAATAGGTGCGCCGGTATTGCTTCTGCATCGCCATGCCGCTGGCGACCTTGTTCAGCTCGTTGAATTTGAACGTCCAGAAGAACTCGTCGAAGTAGAAATTACCGTGGTAACCCTGAGCGGTTCGGGCGTTGGTCCCGAGGAAATGCAGCTCGGCGCCGTTCGCCAGAATGATCGGATCGCCAGTGAGCTCGACACCGCAAACCTCGCGGGCGAACCCTTGGATGTAAGCCTTGAAGATGTGCGCCTGGTTCTTCGACGCTGACAGGAAAATCTGGTTTCGCCCAGTGACAAGAGCGTCAATGAACGCCTCGCGAGCAAAGTAGTAGGTGGCACCGATCTGCCGGCTTTTGAGGATTGCCCTGGTGCGCTGATTACTCGCCCGGTACCAGTCCAGTTGATAGCCAAAGCAGCCGTCTTTAAATGCCTCAGTGAGCAGCTCGATCTGGTCTTCGCTGAACTCGTTGCGAGCCGCTTTCTTCTTCGGGCCTTCGTTGCGTTTGGCCAGATTGGGATTGAGGTCGGTGTCGGTGCCACCGGACTTGTAACGCTCAATCCGCGCCTGCCGCTCCAGTTGACGATGCAACAGGTCGATTTCCTTGAAGTCGCCGCCTGTCTTGCCGTCCTTGAGGATCAGTTGCACCAGTCGCGCTTCCAGCGCACCGCCGATGCGCTCCACGTTATCGGCCCGATCCCACTCGTCCCGCGTTTTCCACGCATGAACGGTCTTTTCCTTTTCATCCAGCATTTCTGCGATCGCGCAGATCCGCAGGCCGGTCCAGTAGAGGAACTTGGCCTGACGGCGGTTATCGCGGATGGGAGTGGCTGCGGCTGTAGTCATGGCGGCGATGCTGACGCCTCGCGCGCGTGAAGGCGTAGCGATGTGCCATGTAGCGAGTGGGCCTACAACTGGCGTCGATTGCCCGTGATCGCGCGACTGCCGAGGATGTACCTCAACGTAACTGCACCCAGCAGCACAGCTTTGAGGGATACCCGACATGAAGAAATTTCGCAGCAACTGGTTCCGTGTCGCCGTTGAGGGCGCTACCTCGGACAAGCGCACCATCAAACGCAGCTGGCTGGAACAGGCTGCCAAAAACTTCAACCCGACTACCTACGGCGCTCGGATCTGGCTGGAGCATTTCCGCAGCATGCTGCCAGACGGCCCGTTCAAAGCCTACGGTGACGTTACGGCAGTGAAGGCTGAAGAGGTCGAAATCAATGGCCAGACCAAACTCGCCCTTTTCGCCCAAATCGAACCGACCGCGGATCTGATCGCCCTGAACAAGGCGAAACAGAAGATTTACACGTCCATCGAAATCGACGACAGCTTCTCCGACACCGGCGAAGCCTACATCGTCGGTCTCGCTGTAACGGACTCTCCGGCCAGTCTCGGCACCGACGTGCTCGCGTTCTCAGCTCAAAAACCTGAATCCAGCCCATTCAAAGACCGCCACTACTCCGCGACCTCGATGTTCACCGAGGCGGTGGAAACCGAACTCACTTTCGAAGAAATCGAGGACAAGCCCGGTTTAGGCGCCCAACTCTTCAGCAAGGTGCAAGCGTTGCTCTCCGGCAAACAGGCCAAGGACGACGGCGAGTTCGCCCAAATCAGCCAGGCCGTCGAAGCTGTCGCCGAACACGTCAAAGATCTGCCAGACCAACTGGCGGCCGAGAAAAAATTCTCCGCAGACCTGAAGACCAGCGTGGACAAGCTCAGCAATGACCTCAACGAACTGGTCAAGCGCCTGGGCGATACCCAAGACCATAGCCAAACCCAACGCCCTCCCGCGATCGGCGGCGACGGCGCTGTGCTGACCGCCTACTGATCACCGGCCCCTACAAGCTCCCCAGGAGAACACCATGCGTAACGAAACACGGCTTGCCTTCAATGGCTTCACCAAACAGATCGCGGCGATCAACTCTGTCGGATCCGTGGCTGAGAAATTCACCGTCACCCCGTCGGTGCAGCAAAAGTTGGAAACGGCCATTCAGGAATCCAGCGCTTTCCTGAAAAAGATCAACGTGCTGGGCGTCGACGAGAAAGACGGTGAAGCCATCGTTTTGGGCGTCGGCTCGACCATCGCCGGCCGGACCGACACCAACCAAGCCGCCCGAAATCCTCGCGGCGTCGGCTCGCTCAAAAACGACACGTACAGCTGCAAGAAGACTGACTTCGATACCGCGATTCCGTATGCGTTGCTCGATGCCTGGGCGAAATTCCCAGACTTTCAGGCTCGTCTGTCCGGTGCGATCGTCGAGCGCCAAGCCCTCGACCGCATCATGATCGGCTTCAACGGCACCAGTGCGGCCGCGACGACCGATCGCGCGACCAATCAGCTGCTGCAGGACGTGAACGTCGGTTGGCTGGAGAAGTACCGCACCAAGGCGCCTGAACGTGTGCTCAACAGCGGCAAGGTTGCTGGCAAGGTCACCATCGGCCCGAACGGCGATTACAAGACTCTCGACGGTCTGGTGTACGACGCTATCCAGCTGCTCGACCCATGGCACCGCAAGCGTCCGGATCTGGTAGTCCTGGTCGATCGCAACCTGTTGCACGCGAAGTTCCTGGCCAACATCGAAGGCGCTGCAGACAACGAAAATGAGCTGGCAGCCGCGCGGATCCTCGCCAACGGCACGCTGGGCGGCCTGCCGATCGAAGATGCTCCGTTCTTCATCGACGGCGGCATCATGATCACCACGCTGAAAAACCTGTCGATCTACTTCCAGATCAGCAGCCGTCGCCGCATGACCCGGGACGAGCCGGAGCGCGATCGCATCGCCGACTATCAGTCGTCGAACGAGGATTATGTGATCGAGGACTTCGGTCTCGGCGCCCTGGTCGAAAACATCGAAGAGGCCGCATGACCATGGCCCTCTCGCTCGCCCAACGTCACCGGCTGAAAGCGCTTGCCTCGCAAGAGGCTGCCGCTGCGTCGCCCGCTGTTTCGATGGCGGGAGGGACGGCCTATGAAATGCAGCTGGCCCAGCTGCTGCAGCACCGTCTGCGCCTCAAGCAAATCCAGTCGAACGAAGGCAAAGCCGCGCTGAAGTTGCAGCTTCTGCCGGAGTACGTGCCTTACGTCGACGGAGTGCTTGCTGCGGGCAACGGCGCTCAGGACGAAGTACTCACCACCATCATGATCTGGCGCATCGACGCTGGTGATTACACCGGTGCGCTCGATATCGCGGCGTATGTGTTGCAGCACAACCTGCTGATGCCCGATCGCTTTGAGCGAACTACTGGCTGCCTGGTGGCCGAGGAAATCGCCGAAGGCGCGCTGATCTCTCAGAAAGCCAGCGGCGGATTCGATCTGGCTATTTTGCACCGCACCATGGAGCTGACAGCGGAGCAGGACATGCCGGACGAAGTCCGCGCAAAGCTGTACCTGGCTACGGGACGCGCCACGGTAGCTGGACTCACCGCCGATAACCCGGGCCAACCCGGTCAGGTAATGGCTGGCATCGAACTGCTGAAACGCGCCATTGAGCTGAACGGCAGTTGCGGCGGCAAAAAGGATTTGGAAGGTGCTGAGCGCCTCCTGAAAAAGATTGCTCCCCCAACCGGGAGCTGACAGAGCGTACCCCGCAACCCCGGCGGCCCGGGGCTGAACAGCAGGTTTCTCCTTTCCTTGCTGTGACGCCCCGGCCACCGCCGACTTAGGGCTGAACCATGAGCGGATTTATTGCTACCGGCCACACTGATGAGCCATTCGTCATCACCAACGATCAGTTCTGGCCTGACATCGATGTCGTGCACCTGCGCAAGACCATCCGCCTAGATGGCAGCATCACCGACGCCCGGATTGAAGTCGTGACCGTCAACGCGTTGATCCAGGTGAATGGCGAACTCGCCAAGGTGAAGGCGAACCATCTCGCCAATGGCTACACATCCATCGCAGCCGTGCCGACATCCGAGGTTAATGGCGAAAGCCACTTCGTCCACCTGTACCGCCGCTCCATTTACTGCAGCGTCGGCGCTGAACTGGCTGAGCGCTATCGCAGCTACGACAGCAGCGTCGAAGGCAACAAGAACGCCGACGAACTGACGCCCTCTGTCGATGAGTACCGGCGTGACGCCCGCTTCGCAATCCGCGACCTGCTGGGCGTCGGGCATTCAACAGTGGAGCTCATTTGATGGCGGCCTCCGTCTATGCCGCCCAAGGCGACACCGTCGACGCCATTTGCTGGCGAGTCTACGGCCGAACCGCCGGCATCACGGAGGCGGTGCTTGAGGCAAACCCTGGACTTTCGGATCTCGGCACGATCATTCCTCACGGCACCGTCGTGTCGCTACCGGATGTCGCGCCACAAGCCCCGGATCTGCAAATGGTGAACCTATGGGATTGAGCCACCGAACCACCCAAACAGACACACCACCACCTTCAACCTTGGACAGCGGAATCACGCGCATGCCTGACAAACCGGATACATGGGCCTGGTTCGCTGCCTGGCTCGAACTGAACTGGCCAGCCATTTACTCAGGTGGACTCGCCTGCGTGATCGCTGCGCTGCGGATCATCTATGGCGGCGGTACATGGCGCCGAGTTTTGCTTGAAGCGCCGCTTTGCGGAACGCTCGCGCTTTCGGCAAGCCACGGGCTCTTTCTGCTGGGCATCCCCGCGACAACTGGCCCGTTCTTCGGCGGTGTGATCGGGTTGCTCGGCGTTGAGGGAACTCGCGCACTCGCCAAGCAGTTTTTTAACCGCAAGGTGGATCAGCTATGAGTACTTTGCGACACGGCGATCGCGGGCAAGCGGTCCGCACACTGCAGCAGCGCCTCAACTTACACGGCGCTCGTCTGAATCCGGACGGCGACTTCGGTGATGCCACCGAGTCGGCGGTGCGTGATTACCAACGAAAAGTTGGCTTGGTAATTGACGGAATCGCGGGCTCGAAAACCGCTCAGGCATTGGCCGGTGCGGATTGCTCGAACCTGCTGCAGCACAACCTGTTGCTGAGCGCCGCCGCACGCCTGGGCGTTGAGCTCGCCGTGATCATGGCTGTCAACGAAGTCGAGAGCCAGGGCAGCGGCTTCCTGGACAATGGCAAGCCGAAGATTCTTTTCGAACGGCACATCATGTATCGCCAGCTTGGCACGCCGCGCCTGCCTGGTGATGACCCAGCCGAGTTGAAAGCCCACGCCGATCAATTGGCTGCTGAACAGCCCAATCTGGTCAACCCAGAGTCCGGTGGCTACGCCGGCGGCACGGCCGAGCACCAGCGCCTGGCCAACGCTCGTTTGATCGATGACCGTTGCGCGTTGGAATCAGCCAGCTGGGGCGGCTTTCAGGTGATGGGATATCACGCTGAGCGCCTCGGCTATGCGAGCGTTACGGACTTTGCCGATCGAATGGCTCGTGACGAAAACGAGCAATTCGAAGCGTTCGTGCGCTTTATCGAAGCGGATCCCGGGCTACTCAGATCGCTGAAGGGTAAAAAATGGGCAGCGTTCGCGAAGGCCTATAACGGCCCCAACTTCGCCCGCAATCTGTACGACATCAAGCTGGAGCGTGCCTATCAGCGTCACGCCGAAGGCTGTCCTATTCCGGAGGCGTCATGATTGATCAGGAGCAAATCCAAAAATTCAGCCCCGCCGATGGCGATATCTATGTGGTGCCGGATGAAACACCGGTAGACCTGTGCAAAGCGCTAGCCGAGGCCATCGCTGTCGCGGCGCCAGGGGTGAAGGCCGTTGTGTTTCGGGGCGATCTGCACCGGCTCACGGTGGAAGAGATGAACGCCGCAGGCTGGTACCGCGCATGAGCACGTTGCGCCAGGCGCTGTACGGGTTCGCCTTGCTCGCCTCGATCGCGCTTCTGATCTGGGGCCAATCTCAGCGGATCGAGGTCGCCGATACAAGGGCTGAGCAGGCCGATCAAGCGGCCTCAGCCGCGCGCGATCGAGCGACGCGCAGCGAGGAAACGGCCGCTCAACTCCAAACCTCCCTGCAGGAAGAGCGGGCCGCTCAAGCCAAGTTGCGCGGCGTGCAAGACCAACTGCGACAAGGGCTCGCCGCCCGTCAACGAACGATCGAGGACTTGAAACGTGAGAATGCCGAACTTCGCCTATGGGCTGACCAGCCTCTGCCTGACGCTGCTCGCCGGATGCGTCAGCGCCCCGCCATCACCGGAGCCGCTGCTTATCGCGACTGGTTGTCCGGCCGTGGTGCCCTGCACCCTGTCGGCGACCAACCCTGACAAGAACGGCGCCCTGCTCAACGATCAGGAGGCCACAGAAAGCGATTGGGCCCAATGCGCTGCGCAGGTCGATATGCTTTACCAGCATCAGCAGGCGAAGGCTGGCGAACAGTGAACAAACCAGAATCGCTACGTGCGCACCTGCTCGCCTCGGTACCGGAATTAAAGAAAAACCCCGACCGCCTGATGGTGTACATCGACAACGGCACTATGCGCAGTACCGCCGCCTTTGGCCTGTCATTCGAATACAGCTACACGCTGAATCTGATTTTCACGGACTACGCTGGCCACCCCGATGCGATCGCCATTCCGCTGTTCGCATGGATCCTGGTGAATCAGCGCGAGCTGATGGAAAACGTAGAGCTCAGCAAAACAGCCGTCGCCTTCGAAGCTGATGTTCTGGACAACAGCAAGGTCGACCTGTCGATTAAGTTGCCGCTTACCGAGCGGGTAATCGTCAAGCGCCAAGACGACGGCAACCTGGTCGTAAGCCATCCGCCAGAGCCTGTGGTCGACGACGATCCGTTCACCATGCCGGGGCTTGAGTTATGGACCGCCGAAGGCGAGTTCATTACACGGTGGGAGGCGCCATGAGCAACGACCTGCAGGTCTTGGAAACTTGGGTCGCTGCATTGCTCGCCAAGCTCGACGAGGGCGAGCGTCGCAAACTGCTCGGCGCTGTCGCCCGCGATCTGCGCCGTAGCCAGTCGAAACGTATCACGACACAGCGGAATCCGGACGGCTCGGCATTCGCGCCACGCAAACCGAAAGACCTGCGGGGAAAGAAGGGCCGGATCAAGGCCAAGATGTTTGGCAAATTGAAGACGGCCCGCTATTTACGCACCGAAAGCACAGCAAACGGTATGTCGGTGGGATTCGTTGGGCGGGTGAGTCGCATCGCCCGGGTCCACCAGTACGGTCTAAAGGACCGACCAGAACGCGGCCAAGCGGACGTGCAATACGAAAAACGCCAGTTGCTGGGATTCACCGGCGGCGAGTTGGAAAACATCCGAAACCTGCTGATCGATCACCTCGCGGGCTAACTCCCTTCTGTACAAACTCGTCCTACAGCCCCCCGTCGATGCACCTCGCACGCGCGACCGGCAACATCGGCGGCATGGACTCTCTTACTGAACTGACCCGACGCCTCGAAAACCTGATTCGTGCTGGCACTATCGCCGAGCTCGATCCGGCCAAACCGCGTTGCCGTGTGAAAACCGGCGGCCTGCTGACCGACTGGCTGCCCTTCTTCGCTCTGCGCGCCGGTGAGGACAGCGACTGGGATCCGCCCAGCGTGGACGAGCAGTGCCTGGTGCTTTCGCCATCAGGCAACCCGGCTCACGGCTTTGTCATTTTCGGTCTGTACAGCGATCGCTTCCCGGCTCCGGACAACGTGCCGACTCGACGCCGGCGCAAATATCGCGACGGGGCGGTTGTCGACTATGACACCGCTAGCCACACGCTGACCGCCACGCTGCCTGGGGGCGGCAAAGCCAATCTCATCGCGCCGGGTGGCGTACATGTCACCGGTGATGTCGTAATTGATGGCCTAGTGACCGTCACCAAGGACGTCGTCGCCGGCGTCCAGAAGATCAGCCTGGTGAATCACCGCACATCTGGGGTTCAGGCAGGTAACGGTACCTCGCAGGGGCCAGTTCCATGATCGGCATGAACAGCAAGACGGGCCACAGTATCGTTGGGAACGATCACCTGGTGCAGTCGATCGCTGACATCCTGACCACGCCCATCGGGACGCGCGTGATGCGACGCGAATACGGCAGCCAGCTTGCCGACCTGATTGATTGGCCGCTCAACAACGCAACCCGCCTGCAGGCTTATGCGGCGACCACCATCGCGCTAATGCGCTGGGAGCCGCGGATCCGCTTGAGCCGTGTCCAGCTCACGCTCGGCGATATCGCTGGCCAGGCGATTCTCGATATCGAAGGCAGCCTGGTGGACACCAATGAACCATTGAGCCTGCGCGTTCCGCTGAGTCTGGGGGCAACAGCATGAAAACTTTCACTCCCATCGACTTGGCCAGGCTTCCGGATCCGGACGTCGTCGAGCAGATTAATTACGAGCAAATCCTCGCCGAGCGCAAGACTTACGCGGTCAGCCTCTGGCCAGCAGAGCAGCAGGCCGAAGTCGCCGCGACATTGGCCGTGGAGTCGGAACCTCTGACCAAGCTCCTGCAGGAGAACGCCTATCGCGAAATGCTGCTGCGTCAACGCGTGAATGAAGCATCCCTAGCCAACATGCTGGCCAAAGCCAAGGGCAAAGACCTTGAGCAGCTCGCTGCCAACGTCAACGTCGAGCGGCTGGTCGTGACTCCGGGTAACAGCGCCGCTATCCCGCCGATCGTCGCTGTGATGGAGTCGGACGAATCGCTGCGCGAACGGGCGCAGATGGCATGGGAAGGCCTTTCCACGGCTGGCCCACGCAACAGCTACATTCTGCACGCCCGCAGCGCAGACGGCCGCGTGGCTGATGCGACGGCAGAGAGCCCAGCGCCGGCGGAGGTAGTCGTCACTGTTCAGGGCTTGACCGGCGATGGAAGCGTAGACCCGGCGTTGCTGACCATCGTCAGCCATTACCTGAGCGACGATGACCGTCGTCCGGTCGCCGATCGGCTCACGGTGCAGTCGGCAACTGTGCTGCCCTACCAGGTCGACGCCGTTCTCTATCTCGCCACCACAGGTCCAGAAGCGGAACCCATTCGCGAAGCGGCGCAAGCGCGCCTGGTCACCTTCATAAGCCAGCGTCGACGCCTCGGCGTGGAAATCTCTGAGTCAGCCATACATGCCGCGCTGCACGTCGAGGGCGTACGCAAGGTCGTCTTGCACGACTGGGTCGATATCACCCCGAATGAAGCCGAGGCCGCGTATTGCACCGGATATAGCGTGACCGTTGGTGCACTGACATGACCAATTTGCTACCCCCGAACGCAAAGCAGCTCGAGCAGTTGGCGGCCGAGGCACTCGCCCAGATCGAGCGGGTGCCAGTACCGATCAGGGATTTGCTGAATCCCGATCGGTGCCCGGTCCTGCTGCTCCCCTATCTGGCTTGGGCATTTTCGGTCGACCGCTGGGATAGCGAGTGGTCAGAAGCCACGAAGCGCCAGGTCATCAAAGGCTCCTACTTCATCCACTCCCGAAAAGGAACGATCGGAGCTCTGAGACGCGTAGTCGAGCCACTGGGGTATTTGATCGAGATTGTCGAGTGGTTCAAGACCGTGCCTGAAGGCGTACCGGGCACTTTTGCGCTGAAGGTCGGCGTTCTCGACACCGGCATCACCGAAGAAATGTATCAGGAGCTTGAGCGCCTGATTGACGACGCCAAGCCCGTCAGTCGACACCTGACCGGGCTGGCGATCAGCCTGGAATCGCAAGGCGATTTGAATATCGCCGTGTCCCTCTACGAAGGCGACGAAATCGACGTTTACCCGCCCGTCATGCGTGACATTGAAGTCATTGGCAGCTTCGGCGTGGTCGGGCGCGAACACACCATAGACACCCTGGACGTTTATTATGATTGATGCGAACTCGCAGTTTTTCGCGATCCTCACGAACGTGGGAATGGCCAAGCAGGCGAACGCCGACGCGCTCGGCATTCCCTGGCTGATCACGCAAATGGGCGTGGGGGATGCCAACCCGAACGGGCTGGCCGATCCGCCCAATCCGGTGCCGTCGGCCACTCAAACCAAGCTGCTCAATGAGTGGCGACGCAAGCCGCTCAACCAATTGAAGATTGATCCGGTCAACCCGGCGGTGATCATCGCCGAACAGATCATTCCAGCTGACGAGGGCGGTAAGTGGATCCGCGAAATCGGCCTCTATGACGCGGACGGTGATCTGGTGGCGGTAGCTAACTGCGCGCCAAGCTTCAAGCCGCTGCTGTCGCAAGGCTCAGGCCGCACGCAAATCGTGCGCATGAACTTCATCGTCGCCAGCACCGGGAACATTCAGCTCAAGATTGACCCGTCGGTGGTGTTGGCGACGCGTGAATATGTTGACGCAAAGATTCTGGAAGAGCTGTACAAGCTCGACAGCAAGCAGTCGGTGCGGGTCGCGACGACGGCCAACATTGCGCTGTCCGGACTTCAGTCCATTGACGGCGTGGCACTGGCTGTCGGTGACCGGGTGCTGGTGAAAAACCAGAACGTCGCCAAGGACAATGGCATTTGGGTCGCGGCGGCGGCAGGGTGGTCGCGTGCGGCAGATGCAGACTCGAATACCGAGGTAACCTCGGCGCTGTTGGTATCAGTCGAGCAGGGCGCAACATTGGCCGACACGCGCTGGCAGCTGATCACCGACGGGGCGATTGTCCTGGGCACCACGGCGCTGGTGTTTCAGAACATCACGCAAGGCTTTGCCCCGATCAACGCGCCGGCGCTGATCAATCCGACGGCCAACACCCCGCCGCGGTTTGATGCCAGTCAGAAGCTCGCTACGACTGAGTTTGTACAGCGAGCGATTGGGAGTTATGCGGATCTGGTGACATATCCGGGCAGCGTAGATTTGACGCCGGCCGATGTTGGGCGTTTGGTGTCAGTAGGCGGATCGGGCTCTACCATTATCCTTCCCGATGCGAGCACGGTTCCTCAAGGTTCAGTTATCACGGTTCTCGCGGGCTTGAACGGGGCGACCTTCATGGCTAAAGGCGCGCAAACCCTGATCGCAATCAACGGTGCGCTGGGGCCTTTCACTCAGCCTCAATCGACAATCTCGGCTTTCCGTCGCTTGAATAACGGCCTCGGTTGGGCGCTGGAAGGCGGTGACGGTGCGCTGAAGTATTCGCCGATTTTGCGGGGCGCGCATTGGGAAACGCAGCCGCAGTTCGATAGTAGTAAGTCGTTAGCAACCACTGAATTCGTGCAGCGCGCGGCCGGTAGTTTGGCCGGGTACGTCGCCTATGCGGCAAACACGGTTTTGACGGCGTCCGATGTCGGCAAGTACGTCTATTCGAGCGGAGCGACTGTTACTCTCACGCTGCCTGATGCCACGCTGTTACCCAGTGGAAGTCGAATTTACATTCAGGCGGGATCATCAAGCACCTGCACCGTGAGGTCAATTAACGGCGCCATTGTTGGGCCTAATGGTAATCCGGCGGGTTCGTCCAGCGTGGTGCTGGGTAACGGTGTCGCGACGGAATTTATCGCGGCGGGTTCATCCTGGTTGGCCGTTGGCGGATCTGGGCTCGCCTTTCTTTCAGCTAACGGCTATCAGCGGTATCCGTCGGGTCTGATCGAGCAATGGGGAACCGTAACGGTCAATGACAACATTGAGGTATTCATCACTTTGCCCATCGCGTTTCCTACCGCAGTTCTCGGGGCGATAGCGGGGGTTTCCAACTCGGGCGTAGTCGGTGGTGGTGAGTTCGCAACAGCCGGCGCGAGAAAGAACTCCAGCAGCCTGAGTACCATTGGTGTAAACGCAAACACAGGGCCTAACCTGTCGACCAGTCAACTCATAACTTGGCGAGCGTGGGGTTATTGATCATGATTTTTTTTAGTGCATCTGAGCGTGGCTTTTACGACGACACCATTAACATCGACATGCCAGATGATGGCGTTGAGGTTTCCGATGAGCGCCGTCGCGAAATTCTGGCTGGTCAATCTGCCGGGATGGTCGTCGCTGCTGACGAATTCGGCTGCCCTATCCTTGTCGATCGACCGCCACCTACCGCTGAGGCGCTGGCCGCCGCTGAGCGTGTTTGGCGTGATCGACAATTGACGGCTACTGACCCTCTGGTTTCACGCCATCGCGACGAGGTCGAGGAAGGCGGGCCTACCTCGATCACGCCTGAGCAATATGCCGAGTTGCAAGGCTACCGCCGGCAGTTGCGCGACTGGGCGCAAGGCGAGCAATTCCCGCTGATCGATCACCGCCCGATCGCGCCGCCTTGGCTAATCGATCAGATCTAAGCGCTCATGCAACCGACCGCGATCAGTAGATCCTTCTGTGGGGCTTCGCCTTACAAGCCTCTGTCCTCGCGGATTTAGCACGCGCGCGGCAGCCTGTGCAGTGTCATTCAACTACTGCACAGGCACTTTCCCATGGCCACCGATTACCATCACGGCGTACGCGTCCTCGAGATTAACGAGGGCACCCGCCCAATCCGTACCGTCGCAACCGCCGTCGTTGGCATGGTCTGCACCGCTGAAGATGCGGACCCGGTGGCATTCCCACTCAATCGCCCAGTGCTGCTAACCGACGTGCTTACCGCCAGTGGGAAGGCCGGTGTCAAAGGCACGCTCGCAAAAAGTCTCGACGCCATCGCTGACCAGGCCAGCCCGGTTACCGTCGTCGTTCGTGTTGCCGAAGGGCAGGACGCGGCTCAGACCACTACCAACGTGATTGGTGGTGTAACCGCCGGTGGCCAGTACACGGGTATGAAAGCCCTGCTGGCTGCAGAAGCGCAGCTCGGCGTGCGACCGCGCATCCTCGGCGTCCCAGGCCTCGACTCTTTGCCGGTGGCGACTGAACTGGTGCTCACCGCACAGAAGTTGCGTGGCTTCGCATATGCCAGCGCTTGGGATTGCGACACCGTCTCTGATGTCATTGCCTACCGAGAAAACTTCGGGGCACGCGAATTGATGACCATCTGGCCGGACTTCGTGAACTGGGACACCACCCTGAGTGCCGATGCGCCGGCATCGGCGATCGCCCGCGCCTTGGGTCTTCGAGCCAAGCTCGATGAGCAGGTCGGCTGGCACAAGACTCTTTCCAACGTAGCCGTCAATGGCGTGTCTGGACTGAGCCGCGATATCTACTGGGATCTGCAGAATCCCGCCACCGATGCAGGTCTGCTGAACGCGGCGGACGTCACCACGCTGATTCGACGCGACGGTTTCCGCTTCTGGGGCTCGCGCACCTGCAGCGGCGACCCATTGTTCGCCTTTGAAAACTACACCCGTACCGCCCAGGTGCTGGCTGACACCATGGCAGAGGGGCAATTCTGGGCGATCGACAAGCCGATGCACCCGAGCCTGGTGCGCGACATTGTTGAGGGTATCAATGCCAAATTCCGGGAGCTGGTACGCCTTGGCTACCTGATCGGTGGCGAGTGCTGGTACGACGAAGCCGCCAACGACAAGGACACACTCAAGGCCGGCAAGCTGTATCTCGATTACGACTACACGCCAGTGCCGCCTCTGGAGAATCTGGGGCTCCGCCAGCGCATCACCGACCGTTACCTGGTCGACTTCGCCAGCCGCGTCAACGCCTGATATCCATTCATCCGCGCGGCGATGACCGCGCCTTAAGGAGAGCGCCCATATGGCTCTGCCCAAAAAGCTCAAGAACATGAATTTGTACAACGACGGCGTCAGCTACGTCGGCGAATGCAAGAGCGTCACCCTGCCCAAGCTTGCCCGCAAGCTTGAAGCCTTCCGGGGGGGCGGCATGGACGGTGCGGTAAAGGTCGACCTGGGTCATGGCGACGACGGGATCCAGCTCGAATGGACCCTCGGTGGCTGGGATCTGACGGCACTGCGTCAATACGGCGCGGTATCGGCCAGCGGCGTGATGCTGCGCTGGGCCGGATCGATCCAGCGCGACGACACCGGCGAGGTTTCGGCTGTCGAGGTGGTTGTGCGCGGCCGGCACGAAGAGATCGACATGGGTGACTCGGAAAGCGGCGAAGACACCGAGCACAAGTTCACCACCACCTGCAGCTATTACAAGCTGACTATCGATGGCAATGAAGAGATCGAGATCGACTTGCTCAACTTCATTTTCAAGGTCAACGGCAAAGACATGCTGGCAGAACACCGTAAAGCGATCGGCCTGTAAGCCAGGCCCTCCCAGCCGGCTCGGCCGGCCCCTATCTACTAAAGGAATTCGACATGAGCACCGCCCAAAAGAACGAAGCTGCAGAAGCGCCAGTTGTAAAGAATCCGAATCGCCCTGTCATCACCCTCGACACACCGATTATCCGAGGCTCGACCGAAATCACCGAGGTGACACTTCGCAAACCCGTCTCCGGTGAATTGCGCGGCGTTTCGCTGACCGATCTGCTGCAGATGGACGTGCTCGCGTTGCGCAAGGTATTGCCCCGAATCACTACACCGACCCTGACCGATCACGACATCGGTCTGATGGATCCGGCAGATCTGGTGCAGATGGCTACCGAGGTCGCAGGTTTTTTGCTGCCGAAGTCGGCGAAGGTGGATGCATCCCTCGCTGCGTAGATGACGCCATGGCGGACATCGCCGTGATTTTTCACTGGGGGCCCGTGGAGATGGATCCGCTCCCCCTGACCGAACTGATGGAATGGCGCGAACGCGCTCGCAAGCGAAGTGGGGCGAAAGATGACTGACAAGCTGCGGCTGGAATTTATGCTGTCGGCGATCGACAAGGTCACCGCGCCCCTCAAGCAGATCAGCGCTGGGAGCACTGCGACGTCTCGCGCCTTGAAGGAGGCGCGGGATCAGCTAAAGGAGCTCAACGCCCAGCAGTCCAATATTTCCAGCTACACCCGCCAGCGCGAAGCCGTCCGCCAGTCCTCGGAGGAACTGGCAAAGGCGCAAGACAAGTTGCGCGGCCTGCGTGAGCAGCTGCAAAAGATGGACGCCCCGACAGCAGCCTTTCAGAAAGCGTTCGTTAATGCCTCCGCCTCGGTGGAAAAGCTGACAAACAAACACACAGCGCAGCGATCGGAGCTGCAGCGCCTGATACCCCTCATGAAATCCACCGGTGTGGACACCCGCAATCTCGGCAGCACTGAGCGCCGCTTGAAAACCGAGATCGAGGCTGCGAACAAAGCCATCCAAACTCAGCGAGAACGTCTCGCCGCCCTTGCCAAACAGCAGGAACGGGTCTCTAAAGCACAGCGAAATTATTCCAAGGGCAGAGAGCTCGCTGGCAATGCCGCCGTCGCCGGCGCAAGTGCGGGAGCAGTTGGTGCGGCGACAGGCATGCCCATCCTCGGGATGATCAAGAACTACTCGCGCTTCGAAGATGCGATGGCAGGCGTAGCGAAGCAGGTCGCCGGCGCCCGCGACGATAACGGTCAACTCACCCAAACGTATTACGAAATGGGAGACGCGATCAAAAAGATGTCCGAAACAATCCCGATGGCGACTACCGACATCGCCGCCCTGGTAGAAGGCGGCGCGCGAATGGGCATCCAGGGTAAAGATGACTTGCTGGAATTTGCGCGCGTCGCTGCAACAGCAGCGACCGCGTTTGAACTGCCGGCAGATCAGGTCGGTGAAAGCCTGGCGCGCATCGCTAACCTCTATAAATTGCCAATCAAAAACGTGAGCCAGCTCGGGGACGCGATCAACTACCTTGACGACAATGCGATGTCGAAAGGCGGCGACATCATCGACGTCATGCAGCGCACGGCAGGCATTACCGCGTCGGTGGGAATGTCGTTTAAAGACGCCGCTGCGTTGGGCTCGACATTCCTGACACTCGGGGCTTCATCAGAAATCGCTGCCACCGCTACGAACGCGATGATTCGTGAATTGGCTATCGCTACCCAGCAGCCAAAGCGATTTGTCACAGGCCTGAAATCGATCGGTTTAGAGGCGAAAGCGGTCCAGGACGGCATGAGCAAGGACGCCACGGGCACCATTCAGAAAGTGCTCGAGGCAGTGAACAAGCTGCCGAAAAATCAGCAGCTCGGTGTGATGACCCAGCTGTTTGGCAAAGAGTATGGCGATGACGCCGCTAAACTCGCGTCCAACATCGAGGAGTATCGCCGGCAGCTTGACCTGGTCAACGGCGCAGATAACGCACCGAAGCGCGATGGCTCGATGCAGCGTGAAGGCGACATCCGTGCGGACCAGTTGTCAGCCCGATGGGAGATGTCCCAAAACCGTATGTTCAACCTGAGCAGCGCACTTGGCGCCACTTTGCGACCAGCTCTGATCCAACTCGTCACCGGCTTCAACGGTGTCCTCGAGCGCGTTAACGCCTGGGCGACCGCGAACCCCGGGTTAGTGTTGGGCATTCTGAAAGTTGCCGCCGGCATTGCGGCGCTATCGATCGGTTTCAGCACTGTGGCCTTGGCCCTGGCCACCACGCTTGGCCCTTTCCTCGCCGTGAGGTATGGGCTTTCCCTTATAGGGATCCGACTGCCATCCGTGATCGGCCTGCTCTTCAATTTGGGCTCTAAAGTGCTGCCATTCGTGGGGCAGGCGTTTATGTGGTTGGGAAGACTGTTCCTGGCCAATCCAATCGGCTTGGCTATTACGGCAATTGCCGCCGCGGCATACCTGATCTATGCGAATTGGGACAAGGTGAAGGCTTACTTCGCCAGCGCCTGGGCAGAGATAAAACTCGGCTTCAGCGGCGGCATAGCCGACATTCTGCGCACTATCGTCAACTTCAGCCCCATCGGGCTGTTCTACCAAGCATTCTCGGCCGTGATGAACTACATGGGCGTCGAACTTCCGAGCAGGTTCACCGCGTTCGGAGGAATGATCATTTCAGGGCTCGTCAATGGCATTACCGGCGCGATGGACTCGGTTAAAACCGCGATCTCGGATGCTGGCAGCAGCACCGTGGACTGGTTCAAGGAAAAGCTCGGCATTCACAGCCCCTCCCGAGTCTTTGCCGAGCTAGGCGGTTTCACGATGGCCGGCTTGGCACAGGGTGTAAATGAAGGCCAGAGCGGCCCAATGGAAGCCGTCAAAGCAGTGGGCGAGCTCATGACCCAAGCGGGGACTGTGACCATTGGCGCGATTACCAACGCTGGTGCGGCTTTGAATCCGGCCGGCGCCGGTGCGAAGACGGAAAGCGGCGGCATGCTGGAATCAATCATGGGAGCGGGCAAGCGCCTGGCTCAAGTAGGCGCAATGGCGGTGGGATTCGGCGGAGCACAGGGCGCGATCGCCCTAGATAACCGTCCGCCGATAAGCACCGCCGCACAGCCAGCTGCAGCGCAAATGGCGCCAGAACAGATCGTCATAAATATTCATCCGGCCCCAGGACTCGACGCCGCCGCGATCGCTCGCGCCGTCTCCGCAGAGCTCGACAAACGCCAACATGCAAAACAAGCCAAGGGGCGTAGCGCCCTCTTTGACCAGGAGTAAACGGCAATGATGATGGCTCTCGGCATGTTCATTTTCAGTCTCGAAACCTTGGCGTATCAGGAGCTGCAGCGGCAGACAGAATGGCGGCACGGCTCGACGTCGCGTATCGGCACCAACCCATCCCGCCAGTTTCTAGGCCGAGGTGAAGACTCGATCAGCATGCCTGGCGTTCTCTTGCCGGCACTCGCCGGCACCCCGCTGAGCCTCGACACACTTCGCGCTATGGCCGATACCGGAAAGGCATGGCCGTTGATCGAAGGCACCGGCAGGATCTTGGGCATCTGGGTGATCGACAACATCACCGAGAACAAAACTTTGTTCTTCTCGGATGGCGCTGCGCGCCGCATCGAATTCACCATCGCGCTTAAACGGATCGATGACGGCCGGGTTGATCTGCTCGGCGCCGGCGTGAGTACAGCCGGTAATATCCTGAGGAAAATCCTGTGATCGACCAAGCACTCAGCCGGGTCGACGGCTATCTGAGCGACGCGCAGGCCTCCATCCGAGAAGCAAAGGCCTATCCTCGTCCGATCTGTCGGCTGGAGGTCGACGGACGTGACATCACAGCGGCGATCGAGAAGCGCCTGATGAGCATCGATCTGACCGATAACCGCGGACTTACAGCGGACCAGCTCGACGTCACCCTCTCGGACCATGACGGGCGCCTGGCGATCCCGCCCAAAGGGGCGACCCTGCGGCTATGGCTTGGATGGAGCGACACCGGGCTGGTCGACAAAGGCACATACACGGTCGATGAAACCGAGCACAGCGGTGCGCCAGATCAGTTGAACATCCGGGCTCGCAGCGTGGATCTGACTGCAGGGCTGAAAGCCAAACGGGAGCGAAGCTGGCACAACGAGACGATCGAGACCGTCGTGCAGGCCATTGCCGGCGCCTACGGCCTTGGTCCATTGGTCAGCGCCGCGCTCAGTGCCATCCAGGTGGTACACCTTGATCAGGCCAACGAGTCGGACGCGAACCTGCTTTCACGCTTGGGACAAGAGCACGATGCGATCGCAACGGTGAAAGCGGGCAAACTGCTGTTCATGCCGATCGGCAATGGCACAAGTGCCAGCGGGCTGGCACTGCCACACATCATTCTCACCCGCCGGGATGGCGATCAGCATCGATTCCTGCAGGCGAACCGTGACAGCTACACGGGCGTTCGGGCGTTCTATTACGACGTCAACAGTGCTGAGAAAAAGGAGGCAATCTCTGGAGGCGGCGACAACATCAAGGATTTGCGTCATTCCTACACGGATCAGCAGAGCGCTCTGGTGGCTGCCCGGGCCGAGTGGAACAAGCTGCAGCGTGGAAGCGCAACGCTCAGTTACTCGCTGGCGCGCGGCCGTCCAGACCTCACACCAGAGCTCACCTATTCGCTGATCGGCATCAAGCAGGAAATAGCGGACGTGATCTGGCTCGGTGGCAACGTGAAACACAGCTTTACGTCTGATTCGTTCACCACAAGCCTCGAGCTCGAGTCGATGCTTCCCGATGGAGACGAAGTAGCGGAATTGGCGGATGACACCGGCGACTACACCGGAGTTGTGGCGTGGTACCGAGACGAAAAAAGCGGTCAGCAGCAGAAGCTGAGCGAGGGCGATCAGAACAAACCTAAGCGACTGACCCACCTATATGAAAGCAAGGCCTCAGCACAACGGGCAGCGGATAGGGAGTACAAAAGGCTGCAAGCCAAGAATGGGACAGATGCCCCAGGCACTCCGACATGAACAGCCGGAGTGCGGTGAACGGGGTAGAGGTCAATCCGTTTGAGCCATCATCTCCGCAATGCGATGAATATGTTCCTGATCGCTCCGCGACATCTTCCGGTACAAGCTCAACAAAATGCACTCCAGCTGCGTCAGCTGAGAGGCGAAACACTCCCCGTCCCGAACGTCCTGTTCAAGCTGCTCCAAAACGCCTCGATCCAACATGCTCACTACTCCTAAAAGGCGCAGAGGATCGTCTAAATCAAGACCTTCTGAAGCCCCAAGTGAACACATTTTCGTCCGATTGCGCGGCCTGGTCCTGCGTAAGGTCACTCCAATGGAAGGTTACCTTGCGACTTCTTTGCAGCCGCTTCTGCCAAGCCTGTAGCGACTCGGTGCACCACAATCTGGTCGCTTGGACTCAGCGAGCGGAAGCAGTTCAAAACCTCATTTTCGACAGTAGTTTGCGTTCCAGCCACCGTGTCTCGCCGGCCGAAAAGAACATACATCACGTCCACGCCAATCCTCGAAATTGCCAACAGGTAAGCCGTGTCCGGCCTCTGTCGATCGTTCTCGTAATTGCCTTGGGAGTTCCGTTTCACACCGCCTATATCTGCGAAATCGTTTTGATTGATTCCAAGCCGGTCGCGCTCTTCCCGGAGCCGCTCGCCCAAAGTTTTTTCCAAGGATTCTCCGGTTACACAAATTTTTGGCATGCACCGCTTTACACAGCCAAATTCTTGGGCATAATGATGGCACACACAACACGATTGAACACACATGAACACTATGCCCGTCCTCCTTACAGCCGAGCAAGCCCGCGCAGAACTTGACCGCAACGGGATAACCATTGCGCATTTCTGCCGCGAACACGGCCTGAACAAAAATTTGGTCAGCGATTTGTTGAACGGTCGCAAGAAGGGCGTGCGAGGCGAGGCCCGACGTGCAGCTGTGCTTCTAAAAATCAAAGACGGTGTGATTCCAAATTAATGGCATTAGGCCAGGCGAGAAACCAGAAGATGAAACGCACCGTTCTAGAAACTCGCAGGCAGGTCGTAAGCGCAGTGATTTGCGCGTACCCGGGGGGACGTGATTGCGCCGCTCCGCGCTTGGGTATGTCGGTGAAAAAGTTCGACAACCATGCCTATGAGAACGCGGGCAGCCGACCGCTTACTGACGAGCAGATCTGCCTCTTGGAGTCGCAGACCGGGACCACTCACCTTCCTGACTTCGTCTGCAACCTGTACGGCGGAGTGTTCGTTCCGGTTGCTGAAGCCGAGCAATTGGACAACCTCGACCTGTATGCGCGCTCGATCAATACAGCGGTAAAGCGTGGCCTCGTCGACGCGATCATTTCCAAAGCACTCCAGGACGGCGTCATCGACGACGACGAAGTGCAGGCCATTCTTGCGGCGCACCGTGCGCACGTAGCAGCCAGACACGAAGAGATCACTGCCGTGATCGTTCTGCATCGGGAAAACCCGGGCAGCTAGGAATCGAAATAGGCGCTGGAAGCGTCGCCATTTTTCGGCATCAGCCGAGGGCCGCGATTAGCGGCGGGGAGAAAAAAGTGAGCACTTATAAGCTGGTATGTCCGCACTGCCGGGAGCGAATGCGCATCCGGACCAGCGAGGGCACGCATATCTTTTTGCGTATTGCCTACCTGCAATGCATCAACGAGGCCTGCGGTTGGTCGGTCCGGGCTCAGTTTGAAATGACTCACGAAATGAGCCCATCAGGTATGCCTAACCCGGCTGTCTGTTTGCCAGTGGCTCCCGTCGCTATTCGCCGGCAGGCAATGAAAAAGGAAGGCGAGCAGCAAATGGATCTACTTGGACTGGAGACGGCCTGATGAACACATTAATCAGCGAGCAAAATCCCGAGCGCGAGTATCGCGCCGCCATGCAAGACGCCGCGCTTTGCTACATGCAGCGCCACCAAGCAGAGCACCTTGGCAACGATCAACAGCTATTTACCCGTACGGTCACCCACCTGCAGACCACACTGGATGTACCCAACTTTCTTGCCGAGACCCTGACGGGCTTGGCTTACGGAGAACTGCGCGCCGGCGCTGGCCAGCGACGCCTTGATCTGAAAAACAGCAGTGAATCGGTTGCAGTCTTTGCCGATCCAGCCAGCGGCAAATCTTACGCCGTCCCCGTCGCACTGATCTTCCAGTACCTGGTCGAGGCCTCGGAGCCCCGACCGAAAACCCTCAGCAACTGACCGAATCGCTCCACCGTTTGCGTGTGGGTTTGGGTGAATTGCGCCCGAAATCAGGGAAAAAGCCATGAGCACAGCACTTTCCATACAGATGAGCCTGAGCGAAAGCCTCGCCGAAGCCTTGTTACAGGAGCTCCGCGAGCGGCTGCGACTGGGCATTCAGGAGCACTGGTATTCGGATCAGTTTCGCTGCGTTCCTGATGGTCTGCGCACCAGCGCCATCCTCTCGGCCTACCCCGCACTGGCGGCTCAAAAGACAACTCTCGGCGCCCTCCGGGTCGCCATCAGAAAGCAGGCATGAAGATGGAAGATAAAATCCGGGCCGACGTATTGACCCGACTTGAGTTCGATTACGGCCTGAAACGCCGGGTCGGCACCGATTTCATGCGAGGTGGCACTTGCCCGGCCTGCAACAAGAAAGAGCTGTACACCAGCTTCGCAAACCCGTTCTTCATCAAGTGCGGCCGAGAGAGCAAATGTGGTCAGCAGTGGCACGTCAAAGAGTTGTATGCCGATCTGTTTGATGACTGGAGCAAACGTGCGCCGGCAACAGATGATCAACCGACCGCAAGCGCCCGCGCCTACATGGAGTTCGCTCGCGGATTCAAGATTGATCTGGTGGCGGGTCTGTTCACCCAGGAGAACTACTTCGATCGCGTTTTGAATATCGGCTCGGCCACAGTGCGGTTTGCGCTCGAGCACGGCGGGTATTGGGAACGCTTGATCGACCAGCCTCAGCGCTTCGGTAAGAAGAAGGCACGCTTTAAGCCGGGCGAATCATACAAAGGCTATTGGTGGTGCTCCCCCTACGTCGACCTCACTCAAACCTCTGAACTGTGGATCGTTGAGGGAATCTTCGACGCGATCGCTCTGCAGCACAACGAGATCGACGCGGTAGCGGCGATGTCGTCAAACGCCTTTCCCGAGGCCTCGCTGAAAGCGCTTGCTGCTGACCGGGCCGGCAACTTGCCAAGATTGGTCTGGGCTCTGGACAACGAGCCTGGCGCGCACCGCTACACGCGTAAATGGGTCGTCATGGCTAGAGCCATGGGCTTTGAATGCACCGCTGCGCAGATACCGCAGCGCGACGCGCGGAAAGTGGATTGGAACGACCTGCATCAGCGATGGGCCTTTATTGGTGACGAAACCGAACGACGCAAGCGCACAGAAGCGGATCTGAACGAGGCTCGCCACCATGGCGCCCTGCTGATTGCTGAAAGCGCCTCAGAGAAAGCGCTGCTGATGTACAACTGGCGCGAGCGCGAAGAATTCCACTTCGGGTTTGAGTCTCGCCTGTACTGGTGGAAGCTGGACATCAGCAAGTTCAACAACGCCATGCAGGCGCTGGAAACGAGCGAGAACCACGAAGAGCAGCAGCTGAACAACAAGGCCATGCGTGAAAAAGCGCTGCGTATGTCCGGCTGCGTGGTTGAGATCGCCAACTGCTACCCCCAGGCGCTGTACTTCCAGCGCAATGAGATCACAGACGAATCCTGGTATTTCTTCCGCGTCGACTTCCCCCACGACGGCGGCTCAGTGAAGAACACTTTCACCGGTGGCCAGGTCGCGGCCGCGAGCGAATTCAAGAAGCGACTGCTCGGCATGGCCGCCGGTGCAGTGTTCACCGGCAGCGGCCAACAGCTCGACAAAATCATGAAGGACCAACTGTTCGCGATCAAAACGGTTCAGACGATCGACTTTGTTGGGTACAGCAAGGAGTACGCCTGCTACGTGTACGGCGACCTCGCCGTAAAAGATGGACAGGTGGTCGACGTCAATGACGAAGAGTTCTTCGAGTTCGGCAAGCTGCGCCTGAAAACCCTGCAACGTGCGGTGCCGGTGCGGATCCAGCGCGACCCGAAGGAATACAGCGACGAATGGGCGAAACTGCTGTGGACATGCTTTGGAGCACAGGGCGTTGTCGCTCTGACCTTCTGGTTCGGCTCGCTGTTCGCCGAGCAGATCCGCGCTCGCTACCAGTCCTTTCCCTTCCTGGAAGCCACCGGCGAGGCAGGGGCTGGTAAAACCACTCTGCTCAACCTTCTTTGGAAGTTGCTCGGCCGCGCCGGCTACGAAGGATTCGACCCGTCGAAATCCACCAAAGCCGGCCGCAGCCGGTTGATGGGCCAAGTATCCGGCATGCCTGTGGTGCTGCTTGAGTCGGATCGGAGCGGTGACGACAAATCCCACGCTAAAAACTTTGAATGGGACGAGCTGAAGGACTATTTCGGCGGCGGCACTCTGGCGACCAAAGGCGTGAAGACCGCCGGCAACGAAACCTACGAGCCACCGTTCAGAGGCACGATCGCCATCAGCCAGAACGCGCCCGTGATTGCGTCCGAAGCCATCATGACGCGTATCGTGAAACTGCATTTTGTGCGGCCGAACGTGACACCCGAGAGCCGAGCGGCAGCTGATCGTCTGACGGCCTTAGATGGCTCCAAGTTGAGCTACTTCCTGCTGCAGGCGGTGAAGCGCGAGAGCGACGTCATGTCCACCCTTGCCGACAAGATCCCGGCCCACGAAGCGCGCCTGCGCCGGCTACACACCCACTGCGTCAGCTGCGACAACGAATACCCAGCGAATAACGAAAAAGCGGCATGCCAGCACTGTGGCAATCAGTTGAGAGGCTACATCCGCGTTGAGCGCATCGTAAAAAACCATGCACAGCTGCTCGCCCTGGTGGACTGCATTCGCTCGCTGGTACCGCTGACCGACGCCCAGATCAGCGCAACCCAGCGCTGCATTGTCTCGATGGCCATCGAGCGCCAGAGCTCAATCAGCGCAGACCATCCGGTTGTCGCGGAATTCTGGGAAGTCTACGAGTACCTGCAAGGGCTTGATGCCGACGGGCCGGTGGTCAATCACAGCAAGAAAGACAACGTCATCGCTATCAACCTCAACGAGTTCGTAGAGCGCGCCGCAGAACACCGCCAAAAGCTGGCCGACGTCAGCGAATTGCGCGATCGCCTGAAGGAATCCCGCTGCCGCAAATTTCTGGAATCGAACAAAGCCGTCGACAGCGCGGTGCGCGCCTACCAGGCCACGCGCAATAACAACACGATCACCAAGTCACCCACGGTCAAGTGCTGGATGTTTCAGGCGTAGGGCTGCAACCCGCGTCGACAGCCAGGAAGGAGAGAACCATGCAGATTCAAATCGTCGCCGGCACTGATCGTAGTGATACGCAAAGCCTGCAGGATCGCATCACCCAGCTGCTCAACGAGCTTGGGAACACGGTGCAGGCAGAAGCCTACGGTGCGAACGGATTGGTCGACATTTTGGAGGTACGGGCTACCGATGGTCAGCGCGAGATCTTGGTGCTGAATTGCTCCCGACTGCAAATCCAAGCGGTTTTGGACTGGCAGTCATGTAGCGAAGACACGAACGAATTCGAAGACCTGGTGCTGCACCTGGTGCGATCGCCAGACAGCTACCAATAACGCCGGCTGCAACCGGCAACTACTGAAAGGAGAAAACCATGCAGCGCACGAACGAAACAGCCCAACCGGCCGGAAAGGCAATCATAAACAGCCTGCTCAGCATCACGGCAACCGCAGCACTGATCACCATTACCGCCTTGCAGATACCTGACGTACTGATCTGGCTCGCCAGCTAAGAAAAGAAATGGCGCCGAGGGGCTGCAACCCCTCGGCACCGACTACCCCAAGGAGAAGCACCATGCGAGCACGAAACCTGAGAGTTGTCCTGCAAAAGGCTAACACAGCGCAATTCAAACCCGGCGACAAGGTAAATCAGGTGATCACAGGGAAACGCGCTCGACGGCCCAAGCGCCACCACAAGCCTGGGATCGTTCTGCGTGTTTTTGGTAACTGCGTAATTGTGCGTTTCAAAAATGAAGTGAAAGGCGTTTACCCCAAGTGGAGATTGATGCTGGCTGTAGGAGGCAACAACCACCCATGCGCATTGCAGGGAGCTGCCAAATGACTCATGAAACCATCGCTCAACAGAGCCGGATCCGCCCTGCAATGGCGAGTAAGCGCCTGGATCTGCCCAGCATTTGCGATATCTGCGGCTTCGCTCGATCGACACGTCGACACCAGAGCTGCAGCAAGTTGAGGCAACAACGCAAAACGGAAGAATGGGCGGCCTTGATGGCGGAAAAAGCGGCTGCTCGAGCGACCCGGGAGAAACGATATGCGCGCTAGCAAACTGAGCGCTTTGGCTGAAGCGGCTCTTGAAAATGCCCGCGCTCGAACATCGGGCCCCGGCCACGCTACTAAATCGCAGCGAAGGATTTGGACAGATCAGGAAGAGATCGATCTTGGACGGCTTTACCCGGACACGCCGATGCCAAACCTGATGGAGTACTTCCAACGGCCGGATCATGCCATTTACGGAAAGGCCGCGAGCATGGGCCTGAAGCGGAGCGACAATTATCTGGCGAGTGAGCACGCCTGCCGGCTACGGCGAAACAGCGATGCTGGCGCAGCCTTCAGGTTTCAGAAAGGCTTCACCCCGTGGAATAAGGGGATGAAGGGCTTGCAAGCTGGCGGCCGTGCAGCTGAAACCCAGTTTAAAAAAGGGTCGAAGCCTGGCAACTGGCTTCCAGTCGGCAGTACGCGTCGCAGCAAGGATGGGTATTTGCAAAGGAAGATCACAGACACCGGATATCCGCCCCGAGACTGGGTGGCACTGCACACCCTGCTATGGGAGGAGCAGCGCGGGCCGGTGCCGCCCGGGCATTGCCTGTCTTTCAAGGACGGCAATAAGGACAACATCGAGCTCGATAACCTTGAGCTGATCACCAGGGCAGAGCGAATGCGGCGCAACACAATCCATAGGTATCCGCCGGAACTCAAGGAAACCATCCGCCTGCTGAGCAAACTCAAGCGCACTATCGAGACTACCGATGAAAAATAAAATGACTGACCTGCGTGACCATCTTTTTGCCACGCTGGAAGCACTTCAGGACGAAAGCAAACCGATGGACATCGATCGGGCCAAAGCGATAGCCGAAGTGGGCAAGGTGCTTGTTGACTCAGCAAAAGTGGAGGTGCTGTACCTCAAGGTGATGGATGGCGAGGGCCAAAGCACTGGATTCATCGAGTCGCAAAAAACTCTGCCGTTGATCAACGGACGGTGAGCCTAGCATTTAGCTCGGCAAGTTCTAATAACTCCAGCCCCGGCAGCGGTACTACACTTGCCGGGGTGCCTCAAACGCTCGAGGACAAACTATGAACTCCCGATCGGACAACGTCCTGGTATTCACCGACCTGCAGCGCATAACCGGTTATCAACGCCGTTCCGATGTCGAGCGATCGTTGATCGACCAAGGCGTTCGCGTGTTCCGTGGCCGCACCGGGCCGTGGACCACGTTGGACCTTATCAACCAGGCTGCCGGCATCAAGCCAGCCGCACCAGATCGATACGACGCCGATATCCTATGAGGAAAGCACGGAAGCGGAAGCACAATCCGCATATTCCCGCCCATATCGACCAGGCCGCTCTCCCAGCGGCCGTTTACTTTGATCACCGCAAAGGTCGGGTCTGGTACACGTTGCACTATGACGAAACGGGAAAACAACGCCGGCGCAACATCGCGCCGGCGGACGTTTCGCTGGCCGAGCTGCACCGGATCATGGACGAGGCATCCAACGTCGACCGTGGCACGCTTCGCTACGTTTGCAGCCAGTTTCACGAGAGTGATCGTTATAAGAAGCTCAGCCCGAAAACCCACGATGACTACTGCTACTCGCGTGATGTTCTGCTGACCCTGCCCACAAAGCTGGGAAAGCCGCTGGGAGACTTGGCGGTACGCAAGTTCACTTCTGCCCTGGTGCAGCGCATCGTCGATCGGCTCGCAGACGAGGGGACTCCATCGAAGGCTGCGCACGCTCTCCGCTACTTGCGGCGCGTACTGCAGTGGGGTCGCAACCGGGGTTTTCTGGATGTGAATCCCGCGCTGGGCATCGAAGCCCCTGTCGAACGAAAACAGCGTCGCCTGCCAAATCATCAAGTCATGGATACGCTTATTGATCGAGCAATTGCCCGAGGCTTGCTGATCAGGGGCGAAAAAGGCGGCTGTCCGGAGTACCTCGGCTACGTGATGGAGCTGGCATATCTCTGCAGACTACGCGGAATCGAAGTGGTCACTCTGACCGATGCGAACGAGCTGGAGAGTGGCATTCTCACCAACCGCCGCAAAGGCAGCCGTGACAACATCGTTCGCTGGACACCTCGACTGCGCAAAGCCTGGGATCACGCCAAAGCCTATCGAGCCAAGGTCTGGGCCAAACGCAAAACGGCGATACCGATCGCACCGTCACGACGGCCCATCATCGTGGCCAGTCACGGCGGGCCGCTACGCAAGTCGAGCTTGGACACGGCGTGGCAAAGATTTATCACGCTGGCTTTGGCAGACGAGATCATCACGCCCGAGCAACGGTTTGCACTTCACGACTTGAAACGACGTGGCATCACCGACACGGCAGGTACGCGAGCGGATAAACAGGAGGCGAGCGGCCACCGCGACCCGAAGATGATGGACGTCTACGACCACAGCGTGCCGACCGTTTCCCCTTCAGCAGAGTGAGCAAACCGGACGTAACAAGCGACACAGGGCCCGCTATTCACGCGGGCCTTGGCGTATCTGGACGTAACAAGGAATCGCGTAAGTGCTTGATTTCTATGCTTGAAGCACCTTCCTTGTAATCAGTAGGTCCCGGGTTCGATTCCTGGTGCCGGCACCATACAAAACAAAGCCCCTGCAGAAATGCAGGGGCTTTGTTGTTTCTGGAGTGTCCACATTTCGTCCACATCTCCGATCATCGGCAACCGCGAGCCGATTCTAATCGGAAGACTCCATGGACGATCGCGCCTCAGGCTGGATGCAGATCCCGCAACGCTTCCGGATACTGGCTAGCAACACGTAACAATGTCTGTGCCGCACTTGTCGGCTGCCTTCGACCCTGCTTCCAATCCTGCAACATCCTGCACCTCATCGGCCGCCGAGAGTGGCACCTCTGTCACAAGAGCTGCGTTTCCCGCCTTCATTTGACGGACAGAGTCCAGCAAGTCCTGCTGGAATTGCTCCAGTTCATTGACCATCGCTGATTTCCTCCTTCAGTGGCTTGGTGATCAAAGGGTATAGATTTCTTCCAAGAACATCAGCTCCGCCACCACCTGGCCACGATTGCGCTCAAACCCTCCCCCAAGCTACCGTCAAACCCGTCGCTGCCAATTCAGCGACCGGGCCTGAGAACCCGCGTAAGATGCAGGCGCACCAGCGCCCCAACCCACGTTTGCCGGTGTTTTTTTTGTGCCTGCATTTCCGTGCAATGGCGGCTGTGCGTGGGAGGTCTTCGGACCTGCCGGGTTCCTGTATCTCCGGTTTCTCAGCCTGCGCATAGCTGCCACCCTTTCGCCTGAGAACGATTTGGCAGCACTCATTTGATACAGGGAGTTTACAAATGATTAGCATCGATCCGTCCAGAGTCTGCCCTTTCCACCTTCCAGCAAACGGTAGGTGAAACCATGACCAATCCTCAAGATCTGAAAACCCTCGGCCTCACCCATTTCTTCTTCCAGTCCAACCACGCACTCTTCCGAACCAATCCCGGCGTCCCGGTCGCCACCGCCCTCTCCCACGCCTCGCATCTACTCCACATTTCCAAACTGCTCACGTCGGACACTTCTGCTGCCAACGACCCGGAACTCCACGCCTGCGCCTCGCAATACTTGCAGGAATTGAGCAAGGCGCTGGTCGATGACGCGGTAAAAGTGCTGAGTCCGGATCCATAAACCGTCGCCCACAAAAAAGCCCTCGCATCTCTGCAAGGGCTTTGTGTTCCCGCATCAATCAGTGCCCAGCGCTCTGCCCGCCGTCCACATGCAGAATCTCGCCAGTCACAAACTTTGCGTTATCGAGATACACCACCGCCTGCGCAATATCGTCGATCTCGCCCATGTGCCCGACCGGGTGCAGCGCCCCCAGTGCCGCGTGGGTTTCCTCGCCATGCATCGGCGTCTTGATGATGCCCGGCGATACCGCGTTTACCCGGATCCCGCGTTTGGCGTATTCGATGGCCAGGGATTTGGTGGCGGCGTTGAGGCCGCCCTTGGTCAGGGAAGCGAGGACCGAGGGCACGCCGTCTACCGCGTGGTCGGTCAGGCTGGTGGTGATGTTGACCACGTGGCCATTGCCCTGCTTTTCCATTTCGGCGATGGCCAATTGGGTGATGTAGAAGAAGCCGTTGAGGTTGACCGACAGCACCGCGGCGTAGTCTTCCGGGGTGTACGCGGTGAACGGCTTGGCGACGAAGATGCCGGCGTTGTTGACCAGAGTGTCGATGCGGCCGAAGCGGGCCACGCCTTCGCGGATCACGCGTTGAGAGGTGGCCGGATCGCCGATGTCACCGGCGATGGTGAGGATCTGCGGGTCGTTCGACGGTTTGATCGAGCGCGAAGTAGCGATGATGTTGTAGCCCAGCTCACGGAAAGCCTTGACCATGCCTTCGCCCAGACCTTGGGAAGCACCGGTGATAACGACGGTTTTTTTCGAGTGGCTCATGATGAAATCCTCAACAGATTGATGGTGATCGACAAGACAGCGGGCGCGGTCAGGACTGATTCCGCTCCGCCAGTTGTCGGCGGTATTCGGTGGTGGTGATGCCGGCGTAACCCCAGTTATCGGTGTCGACTTCTTCGATCACGATGTGGGTCAGGTCCGGGCGTTTGTTGAGGACGCGTTCCAGGGTTTCAGTGATTTCGGCGATCACCTGAGCTTTCTGCTCACGGGTAACACCGTCGCGGGTGATGCGTACGCTGACAAATGGCATGACGACGACTCCAGTGACCTGCCCTCGGGATGATGGTCAGGTGTTGGAGCTCAATTTAGGCGTGAGCCGGGAGGGGAAAAAGTAGGGGTGGGGTACTTCATTTGTGACGTGGTGTAATGAATAGCCTGTAAAAATCGCGCCAAAATTCCTTCGAACATCCCCGCAAACGCACCCAAACCGTGCACTTTTTTTGACCCCAATCACCCCCGCGTCACCAAAAACCCCGATCCTGTGTCAGCCTCCAGCCATCGGCGGGGACATCAATTCGCTACTAATTGCGCGACAACTATGCTCAGGTACAGGAATATAGCCGGCAAATGGAGCCGTTCAGGCCGTCACGTACACAACAATACCCAGCCCACTTCAGAGGGCATTACCCATGGATAGCAGAACCTTACGCAACCTCATGCGCATCGTGCAGACCGGCTCCTTGTCGGCCGCAGCCGAGCATTCGTGCCTGACTGTGCAGGCCCTGGCCGCGCAGTTGAACAAGGTCGAAGAACAGTTCGGTTTCCGCTTGTTTCGCCGTTCCAACAAGGGTCTGACGCTGACGCCGCAAGGCACCGAGCTGACGCCCTATATGGACAGAGTGCTGATTGCCACGCGGCAGATGGAAGAGAAAGTCGAAGCGTTGAAGGTGCCGGGACAGCGCACGTTGAAAGTGGCGTTGAACACCACGCTGGACCCGGATTTCAACCGGCGACTGATCGGACGCCTGATCGATGTGTTCCCCGACTACCAGATGGAATTCAGCTACGCCGAGTCGATGGAAAATCTCAGCAAGCTGAAGAACGAGGACTTCGACCTCGCGGTGCTGATCGGCCCGCAGCGTCCGGGTCTGCCGAGCATTGTCCTGCCGGAAGTACAGGTGCAGGTAGTCGGCGCGCACTGCGGTCAGGAGAACGATCCGCTGACGTTGCTTGGCAACAAGTTTCAGGTACGTCCTGCAGAGGATTGCCCGTATTCCCACAGCTTTTTGCGTTTTCTCGACGCCGGGCTGGGCAATCACGAGAACAGTCAGCGGACGATTTATTCCTGCAGCGAAACGCTGACCCTGTCGCTCATCACGCAGATGGACGCCGTCGGCATGGTCTCTCGCGAGGCCGCGCAGAAGAACGGCCTGACGATTTTCCCCGGGTTCGAGGATTTCCTCGAAGTGCGCCTGGCGGTGAACAACCCGGATCTGTCCGGCCAGGCGTTGAACGACGTGGTCGATCTGCCGCTACATGAACGAGCCGAGCGCAATGTACGCAGCCGTCCCAACCGCCACACTGAGAAAGAGGTTTTTGCTGAAATACGCACATAACAGCGTCGGAATCGCTGCATAGAATTCCGGGCGATCGAGCTGTATGTGCTGATCCTTGATCAACAAGGGTGTCAGGCTGATCGCAGCGACGATCGCCACCGGCAGGTATTCCAGCGCCCGGGCGACGAAGGGCGGCCAGTGCTCGGTGTTGACCTGCAACGGTAGCGCCCGAGGCAGAAAGGTCACGGCCATCATCAGCGCGACCACCAGAATCAGGAACGTTTGGTCAGGCATACACCCACTCCGCAGCCCACAAACGTGGCGATGAAAACGTTGAACGGCGAGCTGCCGACCAGACTCAGAGCGCCCATGCAGACCACAGCGGCCAGGGCGGCGATGAGTTTGTTGCGGGTGTTGCACAGCGAGACCAGCACGTAGAGCATCATCGCGGTCAGCGCGTAGTCGAGCTGGTATTTGATCAGGTGCGACGCGTACTGCGCACACAAGGCCCCGAGCAATCCGCCGATCACCCAGGAGGTGTGGCAGAACAGGTTGAAGCCGATCAGGTATCGAATGTTCACCGGTGCACCGGTGCCCAGTTTGACGCTGTGGAAGGCGAACGATTCGTCGGTCAGGCCGCCGGCGTAGCACCAGCGCTCCATGCGGCTCAGGCCCAGCGCCCGCAGGGCCTTGGCCATGTAGACCGACATCAGCATGTGCCGCGCGTTGATCAGAAACGTGGTCAGCACGATGGTGGTCAGCGACGCCCCGCTGCTGATCAGCGCCAGCGCCGCGAATTGCGAAGCCCCGGCATACACGAACAGACACATTGCCACCGGCAGCCACAGCGGCAGCCCGGCGTTGACCGCCATCAGCCCGAACACGAACGACACGGTGAAATAACCGGCCACCACCGGGCTGGCTTCGGCAAACGTGCGCGACGGCTGACGGTCGACCATCAGCGGCGCACTGCCGGATGTTTCATTCATAGATCCCTCTCAAATGTCCGTTCGCCGTGAGGTTCGCAGAAACCCTGGGCAGTCCAGAAACGCTTGCCCGCGAGGTTAGCATCATCGACGAACAGGAACATCCGCAGCACACCGACCCGTTTCATGTCGGCCGACGCCGCTTCCACCAGTCGCTGGCCGACGCCCTGGCTGCGATAGCGCAGGCTGACCGCCAGATGGTTGATGGTGCCGCGACTGCCGAGCATGCCGCCCAGCACCGCCCCGACAATCTCGCCTTCGACGTCGAAGGCCAGATACGCCGTGGTGGTTTTCTGGATCAGCACGCCGCGCAGGCATTTGGCGTCCTGCCATTCACAGAACGACACTTCGTCGAACTGGCGGAAGAAGCGCTCCATGCGCTGCGCGTCCTTGGCCGTCGCGCGCCGCAGCACCACCGGCGTCGAGCATTCGACGCCGTCAATTTGGGTGATCTGATTAGCGAACAATGTCGAAAGCGGTCCCGGGCCGCGAGAAGGAAATCGCCAGAATCTGCCGATACGCCATGGCATGGGAGTGGGTGTTGCGCGCCGGTGTCACGTAGTGGCGCATGTCGCGGTCGAGGAAGTAAGTGGTGTCGAGGATTTCCTGGTAAGTGGTCGACGCCAGTTGCTGCTCGTGAATGTCGTACAGACGACTTTCGGCGCCCTCGACATTGTTGCGGCCCCAGAAGTGCACACCGCTGAACGGATAACCGTCGCAGTGAATGCCTTCCGGCGTGATTTCCAGTTGTTTGCCGGGTTTGATCTCGATACGGATCTGATGGATCTGGCATTGCCAGATTTCATCGTGCAGCTCTTCCGGCAACACGCTTTTGTACACTTCGAAATCGGTGTCGATCAGACTGCGCATCACAGGCGATTCGATGACTTCGTCCGAGAAGTCCTGGAAGTGTCGCACCACACCGCCCACGTAAGCGTTGTTCTCCTTGGACTGCACATACGCGCGATGTTCCAGCTGCTTGAGCTCGCGCGTCTTGGGGTTGTATTCAAAGTCGCTGTAACGACGGTAACGCATGCCGGCTTCGGCCTGACCGTAGTAACTGTCAGGCTCCATGTTTTCCCAACTTTTGGTCAGTCTGACGAAGTCGGCGAAATGACCGTAGAGATTGAAGTCAGCACCCTGCACGTTGGCGTACTTGTCGCGCCGTAGCGATTCGCCCACTTCTCTGGTTAAAACGATCATTACCAAATTCTCCGCTGCATTGAGCGGCCTAATCTATTAGGTGGAGAATTTGCGTCCATGAGAAAGAATTTCAGGCATTTAAAGCCCTGTTTGAAACGCGATTTGAAACGGCCTGAAAGTGCATTTCAAATGACAAAAACACGGGTTTTCATGCTTTTTTCAGAAAAACCGTCAAAAAAAAACCCCGAACCAGTCGGGGTTTTTTATCGCGTTTCGCGGGTTCAGCCGATCATCAGAAGACGTTGATCGGGTAATCCACGAACACACGCACTTCGTTGCCACCGACGTTGTAGTCGCTGGACTTCTGCGACACGCGCAGGATCGAGCTGCGCACCTTCACGCTCAGATCTTTGGCCGGGCCGCTTTGCACGACGTACTTGAACTGGTTGAAGATTTCGCGCTCGGTGCCACCGGTGCTGGTGTCTGTGGTGATGTTGTCGCCACGCACGTAAGCGAAGTTGTAGCTCAGACCCGGCACACCGAATGCGCCGAAGTCCAGGCCGTAGCCCAACTGCCAGCTGCGCTCGTCTTCAGCGTTGAAGTCCGACCAGTAGGAGTTGGCCAGGTAGATGGTGTTACCACCGTCGCCCTGACGTGCACCGGCGTTCTGATAGCCGCCGTACGGATAACCCAGATTGCTGTCGCCGGTGCTGCGCTGGTGAGCCACGGTGAACGAGTGCGGGCCGGTGGCGAAGGTCGCTGCCAGGCTCCAGATCTTGTTGTCCTGGCCGCCGGAGTTTTTGAGTTCGGCGTAAGACTTGTCCAGCTTGGTGCGATAGCCGTTGAAGTCCAGGGTCAGGGACTGATCCTTGTCGATCGGGAACACGTAGTTGGCGTTCACGTATTGCTTCTTCATCACGTCTTCGACGTCGGACGCGTACAGCGCCGCCTTGAACTGTTCGGTGAACTGGTAGCTACCGCCCAATACGTTGATCGACTTCAGACCACCGCTGTCACGACCTTCAGCACTTTTGCGCGACTCGGCGGTGAAGCGACCGGCATCCAGTTGCAGACCTTTGATCTCTTTGGAAGTGATCAAGGTACCGGTGTAGCTTTCCGGCAGCAGACGCGAGTTGTCGTAGTTCAGCACCGGCAGGGCCGGCATCTGGTCGCCGTAGGTCAGGGTGGTGCTGGACAGACGGAATTTCACCGCTGCGCCGCCCTTGGACAGGTCGTCAGCCGCGTTGCCGCTGTCACCCTGCTTGAAGAAGTCGATACCGCCAGCGCCGCTGCGGCCCTTGCCGCCGTCCAGACGCAGTGCGTAAAGACCGAATGCGTCCACACCCACACCGACAGTGCCCTGGGTGAAACCGGACGAGAACGTACCGATGGCCGCCTGGCCCCACTCGGCTTTGTCCTGGATGCCGTCTTTGTAGTCACGATTGATGTAGGCATTGCGCAGCAGCACTTTCAGGCTGCTGTCTTCCACAAAACCCTTGGACTCGGCCTGGTCGTTAGCCATGGCCTGAGTGGCGCTCAACATCCCCAATGCGATCAGACTGATCCGCTTGTTCAACATTTTGTTTTCCTTATTACGGGTTGAAACGCGCTGTGTCGAACGGCTGAAACGGCGCTTGATGCACTCTTTTATTCACCCCGAAACAAAAAGGCCCGCTCAAGACAATGTCATGGCGGGCCTGCTCCTGATTTTGAGTCATGGCGGTTAGCCACAGGCGTTGGGCCGAATCGTAGCCGCGCCCTGAACAATGTGTCAATTTCAAGAATCGTCTTTAAATAGGCAAAAATCGTCTAATAAAAGTAAATTTTTCGAAAGCTTCGTGCGGGGAAATGCCTGTAGTCAGGGATTTGATGCCCGGTCACACACAACCGTCGAGGCCACAGACCGGCAAGGCTTGTGCGCCGGGTGCCGACGGGATCGACTCGCTCAACCATTGTGCAAACGCCTGCGGTTTGCCGAGCCACGGGCCGATATCGATCAGGGTGAACTGGCCGTCCTGTTCCAGCGCGAAGGTCGGGAAGCCTTGGCCACCAAGTTTCGCCAACAGTGCGCGGCTGTTCTTTATGTGTTGATCGGTGTCGGTTGCCTGCAGGGTTTTGAGGAAAGTGTCCGCCTCGTAGCCCAGTGCTACCGCGCATTCGACCAGCACGGCCTCATCGGCAATTCGCCGGCCTTCTACATAGTGCGCGGTTTGCAAACGGCCCAGCAGTTCCAGACCACGCCCATCGATGTTTTCTGCTGCCATGACAGCAGCAATCGGCGGAGCGGAATCAAATACCGCCGTGTGATCACGCAACAGGCCTTCGAAATAGGCTTCGCCAAACGGCTGTCCGGTGTACTCGGCAATTCGCCGGTCGTGAGGCATTACGTAATTGCGCAGTTGGGGTGAAACGCTCTGACGGTTGGCGCCGGTCATCATGCCGCCGGCATGGGCGATTACCGGCAGCACTTGCTGTGCGGCCTGGACCAAAGGTTTGGCGCCGTAGCACCAGCCGCACAGAGGGTCGTAAATGTAGTGAAGGATCATCTGAAAACTCCGGGAAATCGATGGCAGCCACGTTAGTCCTTCGGCCGTTGCAGAAAAACGCCGGAATGGCTTTCAGTCTGTTTCGGCAATCGGTCGAATGCGCTTGTTGTCAGTCCCGTGACCGTCTTGAAACAAACCAGAAACAAATTGACACAATCAACTCACGGAACTTTTCCAGAATAATTAACGTAAGCAAATGCAAAGCATTACCATTCGCGCGCTCGAATTCTTCCACCCTTCCGGATGCGCTTTTCAATGCCTGCCCCGTTCCGTCTCACGCCCGTCACGCTTGGGCTTTCTGCCTTTTTGTCCTCTGGTTTCGCTTACTCCGCGACTGAGCTTCCCGCTACTTCGATCAGTGCCGAAACGCAGGTCGACGACCCGCGCGTAAAAGTCAGCAACACCGCGACCCGCACCTCCACCCCGGTGCGTTACGTACCGCAGGCGATCGATTCGATCAAGACCGCCAACGTCGCGGACTACGGCATCAATGACATCGAAGACGCCCTGAGCGGAATCCCCAACGTCAGCGGTGGAGGCGACACGCGCTTCGACAGCCTGCGCATTCGTGGTTTCGATGCCAGCAACGACTTCTATCTGGACGGCATCCGCGACGACAGCCAGTACAAGCGCGATCTGCACAACATCGAACGCGTCGAAGTGCTCAAGGGCCCCGCGGCCGTACTGTACGGCCGTGGCAGCCAGGGCGGGATCGTCAATCGCGTCAGCAAGGCACCCGAGGCCGGCCGCCGCTCGACCCTCGAGGCCCAGGGCGGCAGCGAAGATCTGCGCAGCCTGTACGCCGACCTCAGCGCCGACCCGAGCGAGAACATCAGCCTGCGCCTGAACATGGGCAACATGGACGAAAACAGCTTCCGCGACGGCGTCAGCGGCAACCGAAAACTGTTCGCGCCGTCGATGAGCTGGCAGCTCACCCCTGATCTCAACTGGCTGGTGCAATACGAATACAGCCGCTACAACCGCACGCCGGATCGCGGCATTCCCGGAGTCGGTGGACGTCCGGCGGATGTCGGCCGGGACACGACCTACGGCAACGATCACGACTTCATCGACGACAAGACGCAATCCCTGCGCTCGCGACTCAGCTATGAACTCAACGACAACTGGCAACTGCGCCACACCCTCGGTGTGTTCAAGCTCGACAGCGATTTCGACAACACCTACCTCACCGGCTTCGACGCGAAAACCAACAAGGTCACCCGCCAGCACTGGCAACAGGACCTGACCACCCGCAACGTCTACAACAACGTCGAACTGGAAGGTGGATTCGATACCTTCGGCCTCGAGCATCGCCTGCTGACCGGGATCGAAACCGGCAGCCAGCGCCGCGACCCGACGCTGTACAACGCGGCCACCGGCCGGGGCACTCAGCCGGTGCCGTCGCTGGATCTATACAACCCGGATCGCAGCCAGCGCCACACCGGGCGCATGCAGGTGTCGAGCAGCAGCCACACCGAAGTCGAAAGCCGAGCGATCTACGTTCAGGATCAACTGCGCCTTAACGATCAATGGCAATTGCTCGCCGGCCTGCGCTACGACACCTTCGACATCGAGTCGACCAACAAGCTGCGCAACATTTCCGAAGACCGCGACAGCCACAGCACCAGCCCGCGCTTCGGCGTAGTCTGGACGCCGTTGCAGAACCACTCGTTCTACGCTTCGTGGACCAAAACGTTCTCGCCGGTCGGCGGCGGTCTGATCGGTATCACCCCGGGTGCGGCCGGCAACACCAACGACCTGAGTCCGGAGCTGACCAAGCAGAAGGAAATCGGGGTCAAGAGCGACTGGCTCGACGATCGCCTGAGCACCACCCTCGCCGTCTACGAGCTGGAACTCTACAACCGCCGCACCACCGATCCAAACGACCCGACCCTGACCGTACTCAGCGGCCTGCAACGTTCACGCGGGATCGAACTGACCGGCACCGGCAAGATCGTCGGCAACTGGTACGTGCGCGGAGGCGTCGGCGTGCAGGACGCGACCATCGAGAAGGACAACAACGGCCTCGAAGGCAAACGCGTCAACAACGTGGCCAAGCACAACGGCAGCCTGTTCCTGACCTGGAAACCGGAGATGGGTTGGTACGGCGAAACCGGCCTGACCCTGGTCGGCCAGCGTTACGCCGACAACGCCAACACCACCGTGTTGCCGGGCTACGGGCGCTGGGACGCGCTGGTCGGCTACCGCCACAAGGACTGGGACTTGCGCGCAGCGTTGAACAACATCACCGACCGCGAGTATTACGCTTCGGCCACCAGCGCCTTCCAGATCCAGCCAGGCGCGCCGCGCAGCCTGGTCATGACCGGCACCTACAGCTTCTGATTCGCGCCCATAAAAAAAGCGCTGCCATCCCGGCAGCGCTTTTTACAATCCTTGTTTGTTCTTCTTATCCTTCCATCACATCCCAAAGTGCATCCAGTTCGGCCTCGCTGAACAGGCCAGCGGGGTAACGCTCGATCATCATCCGGCGCGGATCAGGTTCCCTGATCTGACGCGTTCCATTGGACTTCAACCAGTGCGCGACAATCTGGAGCGACTCACTATTTACAGCCATGGGATGCAACGTCCGCTCGCTGATTACGTTCACTTCGGCGTTCATTTCAGCGCTCTCTCCCCGTTCGTGAGCGGCTAAGTTATCCAAGGTTTATGACAGAACTGTTGAAGTTCTCCCCCCTCCCTAGTGCGTCATGAGCGATACAAGAGCTATGCCAACGTAATCAAATTGTCGACCAGCGGACATAAAGAAACCCGCAGTCCTGACGGGCTGCGGGTTTCTCTTCAAGCGCGGGCAACAAATGACTGCCCGGTCGATTTTCCAATCAACTCAAGCTGTTACATCCGCACTCACTCTTTGTGCGGCGCGGGTTGCTGTTGGGTAAGGCAGTGAATGTTGCCGCCCCCCAGTAACAGTTCGCGGCCCGGCACCATCACCACTTCGTGTTGCGGGAACAGTTTCTGCAGGATTTCCCGGGCTGGCGCGTCCATCGGATCGTCGAAGCTTGGCGCGATGATGCCGCCGTTGACGATCAGGAAGTTCACGTAGGAACCGGCCAGACGCACGCTCGGGTTGCGCTCCTGAGTACCGTCCACCGGATCCACGCCCGCGCATTCCTCTTCGGTCGCAAACAGCGGACCCGGGATCGGCATCTTGTGCACCGTGAACGGGCGGCCCTTGGCGTCGGTGCTGCTTTCCAGCACCTTCATCGCAGCCTGGCAGCGCGGGTAGTTCGGGTCCTGTGGATCGTCGGTCCACGCCAGCAGCACTTCGCCCGGACGCACGTAGCAGCAGAAGTTATCCACATGGCCGTCGGTTTCGTCGTTGAACAGGCCATCCGGCAGCCAGATGATCTTGTCCACCGACAGGTTGTCGCGCAGCACCGCTTCGATTTCTTCGCGGTTCAGGTGCGGGTTGCGATTGCGGTTGAGCAGGCATTCCTCGGTGGTGATCAGGGTGCCTTCACCGTCGACGTGAATCGAACCGCCTTCCAGCACGAAGCCTTCGGTGCGATAGCGCGGGCTGCGCTCGATTTCGAGGATCTTGCCGCCGACCTGGGAATCGCGGTTCCACGGCGAATACAGACCGCCATCAAAACCGCCCCAGGCGTTGAAGTCCCAGTTCACACCGCGCACTTCGCCGCTGTTGTTGATGACGAAGGTCGGACCGCTGTCGCGAACCCAGGCGTCATCGCTGGACATCTCGACCACACGGATATTCGGTACATCGAGGCGAGCGCGAGCGTTTTCGTACTGGCCGGCGGAGACCGCCACGGTCACCGGTTCGAAACGCGCGATGGCCTTGGCCACTGCGGCATGAGCGGCCTGCGCCGGCTTGCCGCCCAGACGCCAGTTGTCCGGACGCTCGGGCCAGATCATCCAGGTCTGGGTTTGCGGCGCCCATTCGGCCGGCATGTAGAAGCCATCGGCGCGTGGGGTACTTTTCAAGGTGGTCATGTCGATCAGGACTCCAGGGAACGGTCGAGGATGTTCAACGCGCCGAACAGGTTTGGACGACGGACGATGGCGACTTTATAAACGATAAATATCGACTTTAAAAGCTAAAAACAAAAGATCGCTTTTGAATCCACCGATTAATACCGATACAAATCGGTATTAATCGGCCTATCACAGGCTCAGAGGCCTTCTTCCAGCACCTTCGACAGCATGTCGACAAAGAAATCCACACTCTGGCGCGAGGTGACCATCGGCGGTTTGATCTTGAGAATGTTCAGGTCATCGCCGGTCGGCTGCATGAAAATCCCCAGCTCCCGCAGGCGATCGCACAGCAGCGTGGTTTCTTCGGTTGCCGGCTCCAGGGTCTGTCGATTACGGATCAGTTCGACCCCCAGATAGAACCCCGAGCCGTGCACCGCGCCGACCAGCGGATGTTTATCGATCAACGCCTCCAGCCGCTGTTTGAAGTGACCGCCGACCACTTGGGCGTTTTCCCAGAGTTTTTCTTCTTCCATGACATCGAGCACCGCCATGCCGATCTGGCAGCTCACCGGACTGCCGCCGGCGGACGAGAAGAAGTAACCCTCAGCCTCGAGCGCTTCGGCGATTTCCCGGCGGGTGATCACCGCACCCAATGGCTGGCCGTTACCCATGCCTTTGGCCATGGTGATGATGTCCGGCACCACGCCTTGCTCTTCGAAACCCCAGAAGAAGTGGCCCATGCGCCCGTAGCCGACCTGCACCTCGTCGGCGATGCACACACCTCCCCGGGCGCGCACCAGTTCATAGACTTTTTTCAGGTAGCCCGGCGGCAGCGAAATCCCGCCCGCATTGCCGTAGACCGGCTCGCAGATGAACCCGGCCAGTTGCCGTTTCTGTTCGTCGATCTTGGCCAGATTGTGTTCAACGCTGCGCACATAGTCCGGTGCCGAATCGAGGCCACGGAATTCGCCGCGATAGATGTTCGGCGCAGTCACCGGGTGCACCCAGTCCGGACGGCTGCTCAGGGCTTGCGGGTTATCGGCAATCGACGTCGATACCGCGTCCGCACCGACCGTCCAGCCGTGATAGGCCTCCAGCACACTGAGCATGTCGCGACCGCCGCTGTAGGCCCAGGCCAGACGGATCGCCAGATCATTGGCCTCGCTGCCGCTGTTGACCAGGAACACCCGGTCCATGCCTTCCGGCGCCAGTTTCAGCAGACGTTCGGAAAACTCCGCGACCGCCGCATAGTTGAACCGCGAATTGGTATTGAGCAGCGACCACTGTCGGCTCGCGACCGCCGCCATGCGCGGATGGCCGTGCCCGAGCACCGCAACGTTGTTGAGCATGTCGAGGTAGGAGCGGCCCTGCATGTCGATCAGGTGATTGCGCCAGCCGCGTTCGATACGCGGCGGGTCAACGTAATAGTGTTTTTGAGTGCGGGCGAAACTGGCGTCGCGGCGGGCCAGCAGGGTTTTCGCGTCCAGTTCCGGCTCGGCGTCACACGCCAGGCCAAGCAGTGCTGCCGGTGATGGGGACAGCCTCTGCCACGCCGCCGCGCGGGTCGGCGTACAGAACAGCGGCGCCTCCAGATGCGCATCGCGGACCAGTTGCACAATCAGCGGCCCGTCCACCGACCCCAGCACCTGTCCTTTGACCAGCGCCGCACCGCCCTGCAACGACGGCGTCACGCCCCACAGCCGCAGGCTCAGTTGCGGGCCGTCGAGTCGCAGCGCGCCGTCGGCCGACTGGCGCAGCACACCCGCAAACGGCGCTTCCACCGCCGTACCCTGAGGTACGCGCAACTCGACGTGCAGCGGAAATGTTTCTGGCTCCTCGGCGCTGTCAGGCCGGGTGCGGGACAAACGGTACTGCCCGTATCGACTGGCAGCCAGACCATGGATCGCGGCGGCTTCATTCAACAGGCGCTGATCGATGCCCGGCTGTTCCCAGTTACCCGCCTCGAAATGCGCGCTCAATACACCCAGATCAATCAACGCGAACTCGCGCCCGACCAGACCCGGCAACAACGGCGCGAAGCCTTCACTGTCGATGGCCGGTAATGCCTGCCCGACCGCCGAGAGAATCGCCGCCTCCATCAATGCCAGCGGCACCGAGGTGGCGACCCAGAAGATTTCCCACTCATGGGTGAGGTTGTCGCGACTGTAGGTATTGCCCGGATCGATGCTGACCTGTTGCTCGCCACTGAGCACCAGCACCGCCGCCCGCGCCACGATCAGCGGCCACAGCGCCTGCAATTCTTCGGGTTGCAGCGGATTGACCGCGTGATAGGCCTGTACCGCCGGCAGGATCACGAACGGATCGCCCCCGGCGTGATGCAGCAACGCGGCACAGGTGACCGACAGATCGGTGATGCGCCAAGTGCGGACCAGATCACCGAAATCGATGACGCCCTGCAGCTGCCAGTGCCGCCGGCCATCACGTTGCCAGACCACATTGTCGTCGGTGATATCCATGTGGATCGCCTGTACCGGCAACTTTTCCAGCAACGGTTGCAGACGGCGACGGGCCTGTTCGGCGGCCTCTGCGATCAGTGCGCGCTGGTGCTGATCCCCGATCACCGGCAGCAGATGTTCGATCAGTGCGCTGGCGTGGCGTGCGTCCCACTGCAAGGTGCGCTCGAGTCCCTGATGGTCGAACCCGGCCAGGGCCAGGTCCATTTCACCGCAGAGCCGGCCGAATCCGGCGACGACTTCGTGGCCAAGATGATCGAGCGCGGTCAGCGGCTGACCTTCGATGTAATCCAGCAGCCGCACGTGCACCGCTTCACCGCCGATCTCCAGCGACAACAGGTCCTGGCCGTCATTGGCCGGGATGACCCGGGGAACATGGACATCGCAATGTTCCGCCAGATACTTCAGGCCGGCGTGCTGGGCCTGCAACTCCACCAGCGAATAGTCGCCCCGGCAGATCTTCAGCACGAACCGCCCACGCTCACTGTCCACGCGATAGTTGAGGTCCTGTTGACTACCCAGCGCCTGCAACGTGCCGTCCAGCCCGTAATGCTGCGACAGAACCTGCAAGGCCTGCTCTGCAGTGACCTGTGGGCCTGGAAGACTGGCGCGGTGAATCAACGTGGCGAACGACATGGAACGACCCCTGAAATTTTATTAGGCGCCTATATCGCCACTGCTTTGGATGATTCGCAACCCCCGCTCCGTCGGACGGGATCGCAAGTTCGGGCGAAATGTTTCAGACCACTCGCGCCCACCGGGGCTTTGCGCAAGAATGTCCACCACTCATACCTCTCACTGGAAAAAACTCATGAATGTAATCACTACCGACCTGCCCGGTGTTCTGATCATCGAACCCAAGGTTTTTGGTGACGAACGCGGTTTCTTCTACGAAAGCTTTAACGCCAAGGCTTTCCAGGAAGCGACCGGGCTGGATACGCAATTCGTCCAGGACAACCATTCGCGCTCCCAAAAAGGTGTGCTGCGCGGTCTGCATTACCAACTGGAAAACACTCAGGGCAAACTCGTCCGTGTCACCGTTGGTGAAGTGCTTGATGTGGCGGTAGACATCCGTCGCAGCTCGCCGCACTTCGGCAAATGGGTGGCTGTGCGCCTGTCAGCCGAGAACCACCGCCAGCTCTGGGTACCGGAAGGCTTCGCCCATGGTTTCGTGGTGCTGAGCGAGTTCGCCGAATTCCTCTACAAGACCACCAACTATTACACCCCGTCCGCGGAGCGCAGCATTCGTTGGAACGACCCGGATCTGGGTATCGACTGGCAATTGGACGAAGAGCCGAAACTGTCGGCCAAGGATCAGGCGGGTGCACTGCTCAAGGACGCCGACGTCTTTTCCTGAATGCCTGTGTGAAACTTCAGCGGGACTGCGTACCCGACAACGGGTGCGCAGACTGCGACTGCAAGCCTAGGCATAATGCGCCTGTATCCACAGGCGCCCGATGCTCATGACTCCGACCCTTCCCCGCCGCCCCCGCTGGCGCAGCCTCGCCCTGCTGGCCCTGTGCCTGGCCCCGCTGCTGTGGCCACTGGAGCATCTGGCCGAGCGCTACTACCGCAGCGAACTGATCGGGCAGAACCGCCAGACCCTCGACCTCTACGTCGCCAACCTGCTGGGCACCCTGCATCGCTACGAAGTGCTGCCACAGATCCTCGGCGACCTGCCGGCCCTGCGGGCGATCATCGGTGCGCCGGACGACGGCGTCACCCAGGGCAACGCCAACCGCCTGCTGAAGAACATTGCTTCCCAGACCGGCGCTGAAGTCATGTACCTGATGGACACCTCCGGCCGGACACTGGCCGCATCGAACTGGGACAAGCACGACAGTTTCGTCGGGCGCAATTTCTCGTTCCGGCCCTACTTCAGCGAAGCCATGGCCGGACGCCTGGGCCGCTTCTTCGGCCTTGGCACCACGTCCGCCAAGCGCGGCTACTTCTTCGCCGCTGCGGTGCGTAATGGCGAAAAAATAATTGGTGTGCTGGTGATCAAGGTCGATCTCGACCATACCGAAAGTCTGTGGGGCAAAACCCCGGAGCAACTGTTGGTGACCGATCACAACGGCGTGGTCATCCTTACGTCACGTCCTGAATGGCGCTTCCGCTCGACCCGCCCATTGAGTGGCGACGAACGCTCGGCAATCACCGCGATCCAGCCATACCCGACCCGCGAGCCGCGCCCATTGAACCTCAGCCCGAGCGCCTGGCTGACCCAGACCCGGGACATCGAAGAAACCGGCTGGAGCGTCAGCATTCTTGCGCCGCGCACGTTGATCGACCGTCCGGTGCGCACCGTGGTGGCCGTCGGCGGCGCCACGTTGCTGGTGGTCATGCTGTTGCTCGGTCTGATGATGCAGCGCCGCCGCCATTACCTGGAAAGGATCGCTTTCGAAGCCAAGGCGCGACGGGAACTCGAAGGCCGGGTCGCCGAACGCACCAGCGATCTGGAAGGGCTCAACCGGCGTCTGAAACAGGAAGTGCTGGAACGCGAACAGGCTCAGCAGGAACTGGTACGCGCCCAGGACGATCTGGTGCAGGCCGGCAAGCTGTCAGCGCTAGGCACGATGTCAGCGAGCATCAGCCACGAACTCAATCAACCGCTGGCGGCGATCCGCAGTTACGCGGAAAACGCCGAAGTGCTGCTGGACCATCAGCGTACTGAAGATGCCCGCGGCAACCTCAAGTTGATCAGCGAACTGACCGGGCGCATGGCGTCGATCATCGCCCACCTGCGCGCTTTCGCCCGCCGTGATCGACACGCCCCGGAAAGCGTGGCCCTGCAACCGGCACTGGACGATGCCTTGGCGCTGCTGGCCAAACGTCGCCGGAGCATGGATGTCGAGCTGATCCGCGACCTGCCCGCTGCAACCTTGTGGGTCGAGGCCGGGGAAACCCGCCTGCGCCAGGTCCTCGGCAACCTGCTGGCCAACGCCCTCGATGCCCTGACCGAAAAAGGCCCGCCGCGCAAATTGTGGCTGAGTGCCGAATCCACCGGCGAGGGCGTCAATCTGTACATTCGCGACAACGGTCCAGGTTTCTGCATGGAAGCGCTGGGCCGAGCCAGCGAGCCGTTTTACACCACCAAGACCCGCACCCAGGGGCTTGGTCTGGGGTTGGCCATTTGCGAAACCCTGATGCGCGCCTTCGGTGGTGAACTGTCGTTCGCCAACCACAAGCAAGGTGGCGCCTTGATCACCCTGCGGCTGCGCGCCGGCGCGCCCGGGGTCAGCCTGCAACCGTCCGAGGATCGAAGTGCATGACCATCGACAACCGCATTCAGGTGGTGCTGATCGACGACGATCCGCACCTGCGTCAGGCCCTCGGCCAGACGCTGGATCTGGCCGGCCTGAAAATCCTTCCGCTGTCCGAAGCCAAGGGTCTGGCCGCCCAACTGGAGCGTGACTGGCCGGGCGTGGTGGTCAGCGACATTCGTATGCCCGGCATGGATGGTCTTGAGTTGCTCCATGAACTTCACGCTCAGGATCCCGAGCTGCCCGTGCTGCTGATCACCGGCCATGGCGACGTGCCGTTGGCCGTGCAGGCCATGCGCGCCGGCGCCTACGATTTTCTGGAAAAGCCTTTCGCCAGCGACGCCCTGCTCGACAGCGTGCGCCGCGCACTGGCCCTGCGCCGTCTAGTGCTGGACAACCGCAGCCTGCGCATGGCCCTGAGCGACCGCAACGAACTGAGCGCCCGACTGGTCGGCCACTCGGCCCCGATGGCACGCCTGCGCGAGCAGATCGGCGCACTGGCCGCGACCAAGGCTGACGTCCTGATCCTCGGCGAAACCGGTGCCGGCAAGGAAGTCGTCGCCCGCGCCCTGCACGATCTGTCGAGCCGGCGTAACGGCCCGTTCGTGGCGATCAACGCCGGGGCACTGGCCGAGTCGGTAGTGGAGAGCGAGTTGTTCGGTCATGAGCCCGGCGCCTTCACTGGCGCGCAGAAGCGGCGGATCGGCAAGTTCGAATTCGCCAATGGCGGCACGTTGTTCCTCGATGAAATCGAAAGCATGAGCATGGACGTGCAGGTCAAACTGCTGCGCATGCTGCAGGAACGAGTCGTCGAACGCCTCGGTGGCAATCAGTTGATACCGCTGGACATCCGCGTCATCGCCGCGACCAAGGAAGACCTGCGCCAGGCTGCCGATCAAGGACGGTTCCGGGCGGACTTGTATTACCGCCTCAACGTCGCGCCACTGCGCATCCCGCCACTGCGTGAACGCGGTGAGGACGCGCTGGTGCTGTTCCAGCACTATGCCGATGAAGCCAGCGCTCGCCACGGTCTGCCACCCCACGAGCTGCAACCGGCGCAGCGGGCGCTGCTGCTGCGTCACTCCTGGCCGGGCAATGTGCGGGAATTACAGAACGCGGCGGAGCGTTTCGCCCTCGGCCTGGAACTGGCGCTGGACAACTCTCAGCCCGACGGCAGCGGCGCGACCATCGAAGTCACCAGCGGTGGCCTCAGTGAACAAGTGGAACATTTCGAGAAGTCCTTGATCGCCGCCGAGCTGGCCCGCTCGCACAGCTCGGTGCGCAGCCTCGCCGAAGCCCTGGGCATTCCGCGCAAGACCCTGCACGACAAACTGCGCAAGCACGGGCTGAACTTCGCCGACAGCAGCAACCATGGAGACGAATCCGAATGAAGCACGACAGCCAATATCTGGAATCCGTCCTCCATCACGACATCCCGCTGACCCGGGACATGGGTCTCAAGGTGCTCGACTGGCACGAACAGCAACTGCGCCTGCACTTGCCGCTGGAGGCCAACGTCAATCACAAGAGCACCATGTTCGGCGGCAGTCTGTATTGCGGCGCGGTGCTGGCCGGCTGGGGCTGGCTGCATCTGCGTTTGAAGGAAGAAGGCATCGACGACGGACACATCGTCATTCAGGAAGGACAGATCAGTTATCCGCTGCCGGTGACCGGCGATGCTATCGCGATCTGCCCGGCGCCGAGTGCAACCGTGTGGAAGAAATTCCTGGCGATGTATCAGCGTTACGGGCGGGCTCGATTGACCCTGCAGACGCGGATCGTCAATGCGGGCAGCGATGAGGAGGCGGTGACCTTCAGCGGGCAGTACGTGCTGCACCGCTGAGGTGTGGAAAGGTACTCAGGAGCGGGCCAGTTCCAGCAGCTTCGAGCGCCACGCCGCTTTTGCCGGCAGCGCGAGGAAGAACTCGTTCAGCAGTGATTCCCGTGCCGGGTAGCAGAACGCTTCACCGTTCAACCCCAGTACCTCGCCACCCGCGCCTTCCAGCACGCCTTGCGCCGCCGCCGTGTCCCATTGGGATGTCGGCGCCAGTCGCGGATAGCAGTCCGCCGCGCCTTCGGCCAACAGACAGAACTTCAGAGAACTGCCGATGTTGGCCAGTTGCAACTCGCCAAGGCTTGCACTCAAACCGGCCAGCAAGTGTTCCTGTTGCAGGCTGGAATGACGGCGGCTGGCAACCACGGTGAAGGCTTCGCCAGGACCAGGCACGTCACGCACCTGAATCGCCACCGGCGTGCCACCCGTATCGCCCCGCCAGGCACCAAGCCCGGCACCACCGACGTAGAAGCGCCCATTGGTCGGCATTGAAACCACCCCGAACACCACGCGGCCATTTTCGATCAGGGCAATGTTGACGGTGAACTCTTCGCTGCCGCTGATGAATTCCTTGGTGCCATCCAGCGGATCCACCAGCCACCAGCGCTGCCAGCCGGCGCGCACGCTTTGCGGGATATTGGCGTCCTCTTCGGACAACACAGGGATGCTCGGATCCAGGGCGGCCAGACCGGCGACGATCACATGGTGTGCGGCGAGGTCCGCAGCGGTCACCGGCGAATCATCGGACTTGGCGGTGACCGCCACATCGGCGCGCCAGAACGGCAGGATCGCCTCGCCGGCCTGCAGCGCCAGCTCAACCACCGGCGCCATCATCGGATGGGGAAAACTCATCGACATCTCACTCATGACTGGAAAACGCCGCGCTGGGTCAGCAAATCGCGGGCCAGGTACAACGCCGCCAGGGCACGACCTTCGGAAAACTGCGGATTTTGCGCCAATGAAGAGAGATCCCGCAGGTTGACCTTGTCCACCCGCATCGGCTCCGGTTCATCGCCTTCCAGTCGCTCTTCATACAGATCGCTGGCGAGCACCACCTGGATTTTCTGGCTCATGTAGCCGGGGGACAACGACAGCTCGGTCAGGTGCTCCAGTTGCCGTGCGCCAAAGCCTGCCTCTTCCTTGAGCTCACGCTCGGCCGCCGCCAGTACATCTTCGCCCGGTTCGATCAAGCCCTTGGGCAGGGACAATTCGTACTCGTCGGTACCGCCGCAGTATTCCTCGACCAGCACCGCATGCTCGGCATCGAGCATGGCCACGATCATCACCGCGCCATAACCGGCGCCCTTGCCCACCAGCCGCTCGTAGGTGCGCTCCACACCATTGGAAAAGCGCAGCTTCAGCTCTTCGACGCAGAACAGACGACTGGTGGCGACGATTTCCCGGGCGAGTACGGTTGGTTTCTGGCGCATGCAAAGCTCCTTGGCGTGAACGCGCTACTATAACGCGGCTTTTCCGATTGTTTGTGTCGGATATCTTTCTACCGTTCGAGACGTTGCCATGCCTTCATTACCGTGGTCCGACATCGATACCGTTCTGCTGGACATGGACGGCACGTTGCTGGATCTGCACTTCGACAACCACTTCTGGCTGGAACACCTGCCGCAGCGCTACGCCGAACTGCATGGCGTGAGCCGGGCCATGGCGGAAATGGAATTGCAGCCATTGTTCGAACGCCATGCCGGTCAATTGCAGTGGTATTGCCTGGATTTCTGGAGCGCTGAACTGAAGCTGTCGGTGCGTGAACTGAAACTGGAAACCGCCCACCTGATCGCGTTGCGCCCCGACGCCGACACTTTTCTGGCCGCGATCAAACGGGCCGGCAAACGTGTGGTGATGATCACCAATGCGCACCGCGATTCACTGTCGCTGAAACTGGAACGGGTTGAGCTGGCGCCCTACTTCGAGCGGCTGATCAGCTCTCACGATTACGGATTCCCCAAGGAAAACCCGCAGTTCTGGGATGCCCTGCAGGCCGATATCGGATTCGACCCGGCGCGCAGCCTGTTCATCGACGACACCTTGCCGATCCTGCGCAGTGCACGGGATTTCGGGGTGGCGCATTTGCTGGCAGTAAAGGAACCGGACAGTCGCAAGGGGCCGAAGGACACGGCGGAATTTGCGGCGGTCGAGGATTATCGGGATTTGATTAGCGGGCTTTAGACTGCATCGTCCCCATCGCGAGCAGGCTCGCTCCCACAATGGAAATGCATTCCTATGTGGGAGCGAGCCTGCTCGCGATTGCGGTTTCGAAGATTAATCAGGAATACGCAGCGTCTGCCCCGGATAGATCTTGTTCACGTCCTTGAGCAGCGGCTTGTTGGCCTCGAAGATCTTGTTGTACTGGTTGGCGTTGCCATACACCGCCAAGGAAATCGCGCTGAGGGTGTCGCCCTTTTTCACCACCACAAAACGTGCAGCGGCCACCACTGGCCCGGTCACGGTGATCTGATCATCGACACTGCCCACGCCTTCGATGTTGCCGACAGCCAGCAGAATCTTCTCTTTCTCTTCCTGGCTCGCCACCTCGCCGGTGACCGTCACCTTGTCGCCGTCCACGGTGGCCTGGACATTCGGGTTACCCAACCCGACCTTGCTGATGTGTTCCTTCAACTGCTCGCTGGCATTGGCGTTGCCGGGGGTCAGCAGGTCGATCAGCTTCTCACCCGCCTCTTTTACAAAGCTCAAAAGACTCATAGCGCACACTCCTTGATTTAAGTTCCAGACGCCCAAGCCTAGACCACCCCGAACCCCACCGGTTCCGGCCCGACCAATGACCCTGCCCCCGTGCAAGCGGTAGAATCGCCCACCCTTGCCAGCGCCCCGGAGCGAAGATGGACATCAAGCAGCTGAAATTCCTCATCGCCCTCGACGAAACCCGCCACTTCGGCCAGGCCGCCGCCCGCTGCCACATTACCCAGCCGACCTTGTCGATGCGCCTGCGCAGCCTTGAAGAAGAACTCGATCTGCCGCTGGTCAATCGCGGTCAGCGCTTCGAAGGTTTTACCGCGCCAGGCGAACGAGTGCTGGCCTGGGCCCGTACCGTGCTGGCGGCTTATGACGGCTTGCAGGCGGAAGCGGCGGCCTGTCGCGGCAACCTGATCGGCACCCTGCGCCTGGGGGTCGTGCCGCTGTCGAGTTTCGATCCGCTGCCGCTGATGCAACGCCTGCACGCCGCACACCCGGAGCTGCGTTTCGAATTGTCGGCACTGAGCTCCGAGCAGATTCTCGAACAACTGGCGGACAACCGGATCGACATCGGCGTGTCCTATCTGGATCGTCTCGACAACGAACGTTTCGAATCCCTGGCCTTCGACGAAACCCGCATGGGCCTGCTCTACGATCAGCGCTCCTTCAGTTTCGGCGAAGCACCGCTGAGCTGGCAGGCGCTGATCGAACTGCCGCTGGGCATGCTCACCAGCGGCATGCACTTTCGCCAGTCCATCGACCACAACTTCCATAGTCGCGGCCTGACACCGCAGCCACTGTTGCAGACCGACGCCGTGCATCAATTGTTACAAGCTGTGCACGGCGGATTCTGCTGCGCGATCATGCCGCTGGACGGCGGTCTCGAAAGCCTCACCGATCACCTGCGCCTGCAGCCAATCGAAAACGCCCAGACCCTCGCCCGACTGGGCCTGATCATGCGCCGTGGCGCCCCGCGTTCGGCGTTGGCCGAGGCCTGTTTCGCGCTGTATCAGAAATCGCCAGCGGCCGCTTGATCGACGGCATCTATCGATAGATCGACACTAGCGATTAGACGCGACAAGTTGCCGCGCCTAGTCTTAACGTTGATCAATCCGTCGGTGATGCCATGAACGCCAAGCGCCCGGCCTGCGCGGCGCCTGCACTCGAAACGCCCGCGCCCGCCGCCAGTCAGACCTACAGCTACAGCGACCTGCCCCTGGCGGAGTCGGCCAGCACCGCGCTGGCCGAGGAAGTCGCGCTGGCGATTGCCTACAACGGCATCAGCCAGGCCGTGATGCTGGTGACACCGACCGACCTCGAAGACTTCATCGTCGGCTTCAGCCTCGGCAGCGGCATCATCGAAGACGCCACCGATATTTACGACCTGCAACTGACCGGCTCAGGCTCGGCGCAGTACGCCCAGGTGACCATCGCCAATCGCGCCTTCTGGAACCTCAAGCAACAACGTCGGCAACTGGCCGGCACCAGCGGCTGCGGTTTATGCGGCGTGGAAGCGGTGGAACAGGCGTTGCCCGATCTCAAGGTCTTGCCCGGCGCGCCTTTGCCGCCGGTCGAATGGCTCGACGGTCTGCGCCAGCGCATCGGCGCGTTTCAGCCGCTCGGCCAGCATTGCGGCGCAGTACACGCGGCGGTGTTCATGAACGCCAGCGGTGAATTGCTGCTGGGTCGTGAAGACATCGGCCGGCATAACGCCCTCGACAAACTGATCGGTGGCCTGATCCGGCAAAAGATATCCACAACCGGCGGCCTGGCAATTGTCACCAGCCGCTGCAGCCTCGAATTGATCCAGAAAGTCCTGCGCGCCGGGATCCAGACCCTCGTCAGTCTGTCCGCACCCACCGGCCTCGCCGTGCAGTGGGCCCGTCGCCACAACCTCAATCTCATCCACCTGCCGCAGAAGAACGCGCCGCGGGTGTATAGCCCAGAAATGGAGAAACACCCGTGAGCCAACACCATCAAGCCGACCAGAAACCCGTCCCGCGCTACAAGCCTTACAAGGGTGCCGCCGGCGGCTGGGGCGCACTGATCAGCGTGGCCCAGGCCTGGTTGACCAGCGACAACGCGCTGAAAAACCTGCGCATGATGCTCAAGACCAACCAGAACGGCGGCTTCGACTGCCCGGGCTGCGCCTGGGGCGATTCGCCGGAAAGCGGCATGGTCAAGTTCTGCGAGAACGGCGCCAAAGCGGTGAACTGGGAAGCGACCAAGCGTCGAGTGGATGCAAAGTTCTTCGCCAAGCACAGCGTCACCGCTTTGCTGGAACAGAGCGACTACTGGCTCGAGTATCAAGGTCGCCTGACCGAGCCGGTGGTGTATGACGCCGAAACCGATCGCTACAAGCCGATCAGCTGGGACGATGCCTACGCGCTGATCGGCAAACACCTGCAAGCGTTGTCGAGCCCGGACCAGGCCGAGTTCTACACCTCGGGACGCGCCAGCAATGAAGCGGCGTATCTGTATCAGCTGTTCGTCCGCGCTTTCGGCACCAACAACTTCCCCGACTGCTCGAACATGTGCCACGAGGCCAGCGGCGTGGCGCTCGCACAAAGCGTCGGCGTCGGCAAAGGCACCGTGACCTTCGACGACTTCGAACACGCCGATGCGATTTTCGTCTGGGGCCAGAACCCCGGCACCAACCACCCACGCATGCTCGAACCGCTGCGTGAAGCGGTAAAGCGCGGTGCTCAAGTGGTCTGCATCAACCCGCTGAAAGAGCGCGGCCTGGAACGCTTCCAGCATCCGCAGCACCCGATCGAAATGCTCACCAACGGCGACAAACCGACCAACACCGCGTATTTCCGCCCGGCGCTGGGCGGCGACATGGCGGTACTGCGCGGCATGGCCAAATTCCTGCTGCAATGGGAGCGGGATGCGCAGAAGGCCGGGGCGCCGGCAGTGTTCGATCACGACTTCCTCAATGAACACAGCGTCAACGTGCTGGAATACCTCGGCGTTGTCGACGACACGCCGTGGGAGCAGATCGTCGCGCAGTCCGGCCTGACCCTGGTGGAGATCGAGCAAGCGGCGCGCATGTACGCCAAAGGCAAGAACGTGATCATGTGCTGGGCGATGGGCATCACCCAGCACCGCCACTCGGTGCCGACCATCCAGGAAATCGCCAACCTGATGCTGCTGCGCGGCAACATCGGCAAGCCCGGCGCCGGTCTGTGCCCGGTCCGTGGCCACAGTAACGTGCAGGGCGACCGCACCATGGGCATCAACGAGCGTCCGCCGGTGGCGTTCCTCGACTCCCTGGAGCGTCGCTTCCAGTTCAAGGTGCCGCGCCACAACGGGCACAACGTGGTCGAAGCGATTCACGCGATGGCCGAAGGCCGCGCCAAGGTGTTCATCGGTCTGGGCGGCAACTTCGCCCAGGCCACGCCGGACAGCCCGCGCACCTTCCAGGCCCTGCGCAACTGCGACCTGACCGTGCAGATCAGCACCAAGCTCAACCGCAGCCACCTGGCCCACGGCAAGGACGCCTTGATCCTGCCGTGCCTGGGCCGTACCGACATCGACATCCAGACCGAAGGCCCGCAAGCCGTCACCGTGGAAGACTCGTTCAGCATGGTGCACGCCTCCAACGGTCAGTTGCAGCCGCTGTCGAACCAGATGCGCTCGGAGCCGTCGATCATCGCCGGCATCGCCGCTGCGACCCTGGGCAGCAAACCGGTGGACTGGAACTGGCTGGTGGCCGACTACCGGCGCATCCGCGAACTGATCGCCGACACCATTCCAGGCTTCAAGGACTTCAACGAGAAGGTCAAGAACCCGGGCGGCTTCTACCTCGGCAACAGCGCCGGCGCGCGCAAGTGGAACACCACATCGGGTCGGGCCAACTTCAAACCGAACATGCTGCCCAAGGACCTGATTCACGAGCGCACCCGCGCCACCGGCAAACTGCCGGACCTGATCCTGCAATCGATGCGTTCTCACGATCAGTACAACACCACGATTTATGGTCTCGACGATCGTTATCGCGGCGTGAAGGGACAGCGTGACGTGCTGTTCGCCAACGAGGCGGACATCATTCGCCTGGGCTTCAAACCGGGGCAGAAGGCAGACATCGTGTCGCTGTGGGACGATGGCCGCGAGCGTCGGGTGAAGGGCTTTACGTTGCTGGCGTTCGATATTCCGGCGGGTCAGGCAGCTGCCTACTATCCAGAGGTGAATCCGCTGGTGCCGCTGGAAAGCACCGGGGACGGCAGCCATACGCCGACGTCGAAGTTCATCGCCATTCGTTTGGAAGCGGCGAGCGAGACGGGGTTGATCATGGCCAAGTCGGCCTGATACAAAACTTTTCTGCGCCCACAAAAAAGGCCGCTTTTGCATAAAAGCGGCCTTTGTGAAGTAGCTAAAGACCGGCCAAAATCGGTTAAGTTCCACCCAAAAATCAGTAACTTGCATAATTGTATACAAGTCGTGTTATTCGTCGGATTTCGATTGTCAGCCTTGTTACACAGCCTCAGGATCGCGCCGTCATCCCTTTGAGGCTCCTCTATGAAGTTCTCCCAGATTCTCTTGTTGTCCCTTGGCCTGGTCAGTGGCTTCGCTTCTGCCGGAGGCACCACCGAAGCAGGTGTGGGCGGCGCATTGGGCGGGGTTCTTGGCTCGGTCGTCGGTCAATCTTTGGGCGGCAGCACAGGTTCAACCATTGGCGCGGCCCTGGGCGGCGCGGGTGGTAGCGCGGTTGGCGCCAACAAACACAGCCGTGGCGAAGCCGCCATTGGCGGTGCGCTGGGCGCAGCCGGCGGTAACGTGGTCGGCCGCAGCATGGGCGGCACCACCGGCAGCCTGATCGGCGCCGCAGCAGGTGGCGGTGCCGGTGGCGCGCTGGGTAACTACATGGGTAACGAAAGCAATCGCGAAGACCGTCGTTATGATCGCGGCCGTGATGATCGTCGCTACTACCGTGACTACCACCATGGTCGCGGCCATGCCTACGGCCATCGCAAGCATCACCGCTACTACCGCGACTGAGGCCTGACCTCGTTGCCGGTACAGCCAGATCGCAGCTCCCCGAGCTGCGATTTTTTTTGCCTGTCAGATCGCCAGCCGCTCCAGCGCCCCGCGCAAACCCGCAGGGATCGCCACCGGCTGGTTCGACGCCCGATCAACGAATACATGCACGAAGCGTCCCGCCGCACAGGCTTCATGCTCGCCAGCCTTGAACACCGCCAACTCGTACTGCACTGAACTGTTGCCCAGTTTGCCGACCCGCAAGCCGACTTCGATCAAGTCCGGAAACGCAATCGAGGCGAAGTAATCGCAGGACGAACTCACCACAAACCCCACCACCTCCCCATCGTGGATATCCAGGCCACCGACCTGAATCAGGTAGGTGTTCACGGCCGTGTCGAAAAAGCTGTAGTAGGTGACGTTGTTGACGTGACCGTAAGCATCGTTGTCGTGCCAGCGCGTGGTGATCGGCTGGAAATGCGGGTAATCGGCGCGTTGCGGCATCGGGTTGGACATCAGTGTCGATTCCTTGAGTGATCGGCCCAGTCTAAAGGTAAAAACCCTTTCCTCGCGCCGCCAGCTCGCCAATCAATTGTGCCGGCCGCCATTGATCGCCCTGCCGCGTTTCCAGTGCCAGCAACCGCTTGTGAATGTCTGCCAGTCCCTGATCGTCCGCCCAGGCCATAGGCCCGCCCCTCTCTGCCGGGAAGCCGTAGCCATTCAGGTAGACCTGATCGATGTCATGGGCCGACTCGGCAATCCCTTCCTGCAGGATTTTCGCGCCCTCGTTGACCAACGCCAGAAGGCAACGCTCAAGGATCTCCTCGGAGCCGATGTCACGGCGATGAAACCCCAGACCTTCGCTGACGCTCAACACCAGCGCATCCACCTCGGGGTCATGCTCGGCCTGACGACTGCCGGGCTCATAGTGGTAGTAGCCGTTACCGGACTTCTGTCCGAAGCGCCCCAGCTCGCACAAGCGGTTATCCACCTGGACCTCTGGCGCGTCCTGGCCCTTGCCGGCCAGCTCACGGGCACGCCACTCCAGATCGATGCCGACCACGTCGTACATGCGAAACGGCCCCATGGCAAAACCGAAGCCCTGCAACGTCGCGTCGATCTGCTGCGGCCAGGCACCCTCGAGCAGCATCTTTCGTGCTTCAAGCACATAAGGATGAAGCATGCGATTGCCGATAAAACCATGACAGTTGCCCGACACCACACTGACCTTGCCCATGCGCTTGCCCAGCTCGAGAGCCGCTTCCAGCACAGCTGGCGAGGTTCGCGCGCCACGGACGATTTCCAGCAATTTCATGATGTGCGCCGGGCTGAAGAAATGCAGGCCCAGCACTTGAGCCGGCCGTCGTGTCGCGGCGGCAATTGCATCGATGTCCAGCGCCGAGGTATTGCTCGCCAGCAGCGCCCCCGGCTTCAGCAAGCCATCGAGCTCACGGAAGATCTTCTGCTTGAGCTCGAGATTCTCGTACACCGCTTCGATCACCAGATCGACATTGCGGATCGCCACATAATCCGCCGCCGTGCTGACCCGAGCGATTCGCGCATCGGCCTCGACCTGATCGATCCGCCCCTGACGCACGTTGTGCGCATAGGTATCGGTCACCGCCTTCAGCGCCTGCTCGAGCATCTGTGGATTGTTGTCGACCCATTGCACTGACACGCCGGCGTTGGCCAGGCACATGACAATGCCGCGGCCCATGGTGCCGGCGCCGATCACGGCGGCCTGGCGGATTTCGAAGGATGTCTGGCTCATGTTGTTCTCTTGTTGGAGATCCAAAGACAGCCTTCACCATAGTCAGCCACCGGGCATTTTTGAAGTTTATTGCCGTGATGATCGACATTCAGCAAATGGATTCGATGCTCAGAGATGTGCCTGAGCCCATGCCCTTACATCCGCGTAGGGATACTCCTCAAGCGCCGCATACCCGGCAATCGTCCGCGCCTTGAGCCTGGTGAACAGCGGCACGCTGATCCCGCACAGAAACCGCGTCAGCCGCTCCGCCGAAGGCGCAGTGCCGGTCTGTTGCTCGTGCCTGTGGATAAAGTCGCCGCACAACGCCGGGAAACTTTTATCCACAAGCGCCGGCAGTTCCGGAGGCGCCGGCAACCGGGCAATCTGCCCGTGACACACCGAGCAATGCCCGCACTGCTCGGGGGCATTGTGATCGCCGAAATACTCCGCCAGTCGATAGCCCAGGCAGCGCTCGGTGGCGAACAATTCGAGCATCGCGTGAATCCGCGCCACTTCGGTCTGTTCGTGGCGGGAGAAGTAATCATGCAACTCGCCACTCAAGACCTGGCTGTCGAAGCTGCTGTGCAGCACGTTGTAGACCTCGGTCATCTGTTTGCTTTCCAGCTCGACCCAGCCCTTTTCCTGGAAGTAATCCAGCGCCTTCACCACGCGGTTGCGCTCGGCCGAATACTGCGAAAACATCGCCTCGAAATTCACCGTGGCCCAGGTCCGTGCGCGGCTCGAAGTCTGGATGATCGCTGCGACGAAATCCCTGCGCTCACCCTCGAAACGCTCAAGCAACGCCTCGGGTTCCAGCAGGTACTTGAAACGGTATTCGGCGTAATACGCGTAGCGCGGGGCAATCAGTCCTCGCAGCTCCAGTTGCACCAGCAACGTCTTCAATGGCAGCGCACGGATGTTGCTCTGATCCGCCAACGGCCCGAGCAAAAACTCCCACTGACCTTCAGGTGCAGCAGCCTGCAACTCGTCCAGCACATGGCGAATGCCATCGCGCTCCGGTGTGTCGCCGTAGACGAAGTTTTCCAGCACATTGAGGCTGTCGCGGTTGGCCAGCACCAGGCAGTCGGAAGGTTGCCCGTCACGCCCGGCGCGGCCGATTTCCTGGCTGTAGTTCTCGATGGATTTGGGCAGGTCGAAATGCACCACGTTGCGGATGTCGCTCTTGTCGATGCCCATGCCGAACGCGATGGTGGCGACGATGCAATTGGACTGCCCGCCCATGAAGCGCTTCTGGATCACGTCCCGTTGTTCGTGAGGCAGCCCGGCGTGGTAAGCCTCGGCCTGAATGCCATGGCGCCCCAGATGCTCGGCAATGTGTTCGGCGGTTTTTTGCAGGGTGACGTAGACGATGCTCGGCTGGCCCGCCCGCTCGGCCATCCACTGCACCAGCCGTCGCCGCTTGTCCTCACCGCGCACCGGCTCCACCAGCAGATTGAGGTTGGGCCGATAGAAACCCGTGGTCACGACGTCTTCGGCGGCGATGGCGAATTTCGCCTGCATGTCGGCGATGACTTTCGGCGTTGCCGTGGCGGTCAGCAGCAGGGTCTGCGGGATGTTGAACTGGCGCTGGTAGTCCGGCAGCTTGAGATAATCGGGCCGAAAGTTGTGGCCCCACTCGGAGATGCAGTGCGCCTCATCCACCACCAGCAGCGAGATCGGCACCTGCTGCAAAAAATTGCGAAAACGCTCGTTCTTCAAGCGCTCGACGGAAATCATCAGGATCTTCAGCTCACCCGAACGGGCGCGGGCCATCACATCATTGGCATCTTCGCGGCTTTGTGCCGAGTCGATGCTCCCCGCCGAAATGCCGTGGCGCCGCAAGAACTCAAGCTGGTCCTGCATCAGCGCCAGCAACGGCGAGACCACCAGCGTCAGGTGTGGCAGCAGGAGAGCCGGCACCTGGTAGCAAAGGGACTTTCCCGACCCGGTGGGAAAGATCGCCGCCGCCGAGCGCCCAGCAAGCACAGCGCTGATTGCCGCTTCCTGACCGGGTCGAAACTGTGGATAACCGAAAACCTGTTCCAGGGTGTTATGCATTCGCTGTCACTCCGTTGACCGCTGTGATGCCAACAGCCTAGCGGGCGATCGCAGCGAATCGAGAAAAGGTCGGGGGGCAAATCGATACGGGATGATACAGCGTCGGCGGCCACGCCACGGGATCAAACAAATGAAACACTTTGTTCATCGCCGCGTGAATCGACCTGAAGGTAATGTCCGTCACGCGTCGAGCCAGGACGGCCGATGCCCATGGATTTTTATCAAGGAGTGAACATGTCGAACCGTTTGAAACTGCCCTTCGCCCTGATCTTTGCATCCCTGTTACTGAGTGGATGTACGCCCTCTCCCGACAACTTCCCACCGCCGTGGGCGTCCGCCGTGACAACGGGTGAAACCTCTTCGGCCTGACACCCGCAAAAGCAGCTTTATGGCCGCAAGACGGCCACCCGCAGTTGCTCATCCAGTACCCGCTCATGCACATCCAGGCTCTTGCTTGCCCATTCTGCATGGGCCGGGCTGATATCACCGGTGAATGCCGCCGCCAGCTGGCGCAGATCGGCGACGCTGCGCACCCGTGGGCAGAACGCTTGTTCATCACAGTTCTGACTGGCATTGCGATAGGTGTTGAGCAGGCGATCCCACAGACCGTCGCGCACTTGCCGGATCGACTTGAGCTGCATTTGCTGCACGCCCAGTCGTTGCTTGAGTCCCGCTTCGTCCAGCGCTTCGCTGGCCAACAGGGCCTTGCCGAAGATCAGCACTTCTGCGCGGGAGGCTGTGTCGATGCTGGTCTGAGTGGTGAGCGCTTCCGGCCAGCCACTGCGTTCCAGATTGGCAAGCGCCAGCCCGTTGGCCGTATCGGAGGCCACTGCCACGCGACAACCACTGGCCCACAGCAAAATGATCGAGGCCATTCGTAGCCACTGCATACCTAATTCCCTTTAAGCGTGTGTCGGACGTCTGGAAACGCCCTACGGATTCTGGCGCGCACCATACAGAGGTTTAACGGGAATCGCCCGACAAACACGTGGGAAATTTCGCTGATCAGGGTTTGGCTGTGAAAAAGCTGAAAAAACGCGTAGGGCAAATGCCCGAACCCCGGAAAAACCCCTACGAATTCTGTCCATCGTGGCTGTCTTGTTCCGCTTGAGGGCGCCCTTCTATAGTGGCCGGCGCGACTGAAAACATTGTGTCGGCCCGCCAAAGCGACTTCGTAAAGGACACACTCGATCATGAACATGTTCAAACCGCTCAACACCCGATATCGCTCACTCACAACCAACTATAGCGAAACGCCTGTGCTGGTCATTGATACCGAAGCGAGCCACCGCGATCTCCTCGATGCCGCCGATCAGCGGCTGCGTGCAGCCAACAACCTGCTGGAAACTTTTTACTGCCTGTGTTTCAAACAGGCCGATGTGAAAGACATCCCCAACATCGTCAATGCGCTTTATTTATTGACGCAGGACGGCTGTGACTTGCTGGAAGTTGCCAGGCAACGAATAAACAATTGACGCCGCCCGCCAAACTTACAAAGTTCGCAACAACCCTTCGCTTCCATGACTGCAAAGTTCAGAACTAGCCTGTTTGCTCTTTCATCAACCAAGAGCAACAACATGACTACGCTGACTATTTTCTTTTGCGGTACAGGTTCCACAAAGTTTGATAATGCCCATGAAAACTATTGGGATGGTGAACTGGTTTCCACACTCGCCTCCCATCACGCCGGTCGCGAGTTTGCCGAATGGATCGTGGTCGATGGCCCCGGCACCAGCAACCTGCAGGCCGATGATCTGTTCACCAAATCCAAGGACTATGGTCTCAGCGGAACCCTGTTCGGCAAGGGCTGGGAGGAAAACGTCCAGCACGCGATGAACATCATCAAAGGTAAGTGCGACTGGCAGCGCGAGCAGTTGACCGAAGCAGAATACAACCGCCTCAAGGCTGCCGGCATTCCGATTGAAGATGTAAAGGTCGAAGGTTCCTGGCTATGGCGCAAATATAACTATGGCGAGCGCAGCGTCACGCAACAGAAGTTACAGGAGCAGATCATTAAAACTTTCCGCAAGGACGGTGTCATTCCAACAAAGGTCAATCTGGTGGGCTGGAGCCGTGGCGGCATTAGTTGCCATATGCTGGCCAATGCCATGTTCAACGACAGTGCGCTTCAAAATATTCCGGTGAATATCTTTGCCATTGATCCTGTGCCCGGTATCGGTAACTTTCAGGAACACCGGGTAAAGCTCAATTACAACGTCAAAGAGTACGTGGGCTTTTATGCTCGGGACGAACGCTCCAAGGGTTTCAGCTGCGTCATCCCACAAACCGCAACCGGCACCAAAACCAGCATTTTCCCCATGCCCGGACGTCACGCCACCCTGGTCGGCAATGCTTCGGCCGATGGCGTCAGTGGTCCGAAGGTTGTGGCCGAACCTGGCCTGATTGTCCGTCACTTTGCCGAGGTGTGCCTGAAACGCTGGGGCACCGTGCTCGACAAGAACCTCAACCTTACTGACGCCGACCTTCGAAACCACACCGCCGCCATCGTCAATGAGGCAGCGAAATACAAAGCCATGGAGAAGTGCTCCTACACCTGGTTCACCGAACTGGACCAAGGCGAACGCTATGTGTCGCTGGGCAGCAAGGGCGTCCCGTTCTCGACGGTGAAAGGCACGATCTACACCCCGGCGACCGGGCTGACGACGAGTGTGCTGGATGTTGAGGCGTATAGAGCGATTCGTTGAACACCGTGATTGATCTGTAGGAACGGCCTGCTCGAATCTGCATCCCGTTCCTACACGCAGCGGCGCCTTGTCTTCTATCGGCGCCGTTAGGTCGAAACCTATAGTTGTGACTGTCGCTGCCCAATCAGCGATTCAGGTTTGGTCACCTGAAAAACAGAGATAACTGATGCATGCCCTTGTATGCTGCCGACCTCTTTCTGTCGGCACGCTCTATGGCGGGCTGTGTTTGGGACGCTTCGGCGTACCGGGTTATCTCTGCCGGTTTGACCAACTTGAACACAGTCCGCCTCCACCGCTTGGTCACGGTAGCAGCGGTTCATCGATGCCTACAGAGATAGAAAAAATGAAATCATGGAACGAGCTCCACTCCGATCGCTACCGTCCACTCGACTCCAACCTCACCGACACCAAGCCCTTGGTCATCGACACCGATGCCAACCCGCAAGACATCCTCGAATGCGCCGTCCAGCGCCTGCGTGCTTCCAGCGACCTGCTGCAAACCCTCTACTGCCTCTGCTTCAAACACGCCGACGTCGAAGACATCCCGCACATCACCCACGCCCTCTACCTGTTGACCAAAGACGGCTGTGACCTGCTGCAAGTCGCCCAGCAGAAAATGCTGAGCTGGAAAGCCCCGGCCTGACGAACTTCGGGCAGGCGTGTTCATGGCTAGAACTGCCTGCCTCTATCCAGAACACTGACGCTGGCATTTCCGGCGCAAAACTTTAAGGACCTGAATTTTGCAAACTATTATTGATTGCGTACGATGGGAGCCATTGTTCAACCAAGGGCTTGCCTTCATGACCACTGAAACCATTGATCACAGCACTCTCACCCGACTGTTTGAGAACGGTTCGATCAGTAGCGCACATATCGTTGCCAAGCCCGGTGGCTGGTCGATTCAAATTCAGCAAGGAAGCAAAGAGTATTCACTGGCAGCACAACGCAGTGGTCAGGTGCGACTGTTCAAGCGGTTCGAAACGCTGGTGACCTATCTGCAAGGAGTGGGTATCAATCACTTCGATGTGGACACCACCAGTTATGACCCTCTTCAAATAAAAACCTATGCTCGCCCTGATCGCGCCGAAGCGATGAAACAAGCTCATGAAGCCGCTGCGTATGAAGAATGGGTCAAGCAACAGGTACAAATCAGCATTGATGACCCAAGACCCAGCGTCAGCGATGAAGACGCTCGCAGGATATTTGCCGCCAAGCGTGATGCCCTGCGTCAGCGAGTACGTTGATGAGGTTGGTCTGGCGCCAAGAGGCGCTGGATGACCGAGACAACATCATGGAGCGTATCGGACAGGAAAATCCCGTTGCAGCGATTAGGCTCGATGAGCTTTTCGAATCGAAGGGAGAAAGCGTCCGCCAGCACCCAGCTTTATACAAAAGAGGGATCGCGCAAGACACCCGCGAAATAGTTGTCACCCCAAACTACTACATCATCTACACAATCAAAGTTGATGCTGTGGAGATGCTGCGAGTACTGCATACCAGGCGGCAATGGCTATGAAGGCTGAAGAGAAAAAGAGCGGCGTTTAGAACTCACGGCTTCTTAAGTGGCATTATTCTGGCTGTTTAACGCGAACTTTGCGGGAATAATGGCAGTTGGTCTGATGATGACATCCAACCCATCACCCACAAAAAAAGCCGCCCACAAGAGGCGGCTTTTTCATTCACCAGAACTAAGTCTTACAACTTAGGCCCGGCAGCCTTGATCGCGTCGCTCACGTCGAACTTCTTGAAGTTCTCGATGAACAGACCGGCCAGTGCTTTGGCAGCTTCGTCGTACGCAGCCTTGTCAGCCCAAGTGTTGCGCGGGTTGAGCAGGTTGGTTTCGACGCCCGGTACGGCCAGCGGCACGTCCAGGTTGATGGTATCCAGGTGTTCGGTTTCGGCACCGACCAGGGCACCGCTCTGGATCGCTGCGATCACGGCGCGGGTGGTCGGGATGTTGAAGCGTTTGCCGACGCCGTAGCCACCGCCGGTCCAGCCGGTGTTGACCAGGTAGACCTTGGAGCCGAAGCCCTTGATGCGCTTGATCAGCAGCTCAGCGTATTCGCCAGCCGGACGCGGGAAGAACGGTGCGCCGAAGCAGGTGGAGAAGGTCGACTTGATGCCGCTGCCCGAACCCATTTCAGTCGAGCCCACCAGTGCGGTGTAGCCGGACAGGAAGTGGTAGGCCGCCTGCTCGTTGTTCAGGATCGACACTGGCGGCAGTACGCCGGTCAGGTCGCAGGTCAGGAAGATTACAGCGTTCGGCTCGCCGCCCAGGTTCTTCTCGGAACGCTTGGCAACGTGCTCCAGCGGGTAGGCTGCGCGGCTGTTCTGGGTCAGGCTGACATCGGCGTAGTCGGCGTGCTTGGCATCGTCGATCACGACGTTTTCCAGGACTGCGCCGTGCTTGATGGCTTTCCAGATGACCGGCTCGTTCTTCTCGGACAAGTCGATGCACTTGGCGTAGCAGCCGCCTTCGATGTTGAAGACAACGCCTTCACCCCAGCCGTGTTCGTCGTCACCGATCAGGTAACGGCTTTCGTCGGCCGACAGGGTGGTCTTGCCGGTGCCGGACAGACCGAAGAACAGGGTCACGTCGCCTGCTTCGCCGATGTTGGCAGCGCAGTGCATTGGCAGCACGTCGGAAGCCGGCAGCAGGAAGTTCTGCACCGAGAACATGGCTTTCTTCATTTCACCGGCGTAACGCATGCCGGCGATCAGCACTTTCTTCTGGGCGAAGTTCAGGATCACGCAACCGTCGGAGTTGGTGCCGTCACGCTCAGGCACGCACTCGAAGTTGGCGACGTTCAGCACTTGCCACTCTTCACGACCGGCCGGGTTGTACTGGGCCGGGTTGATGAACAGGCAACGACCGAACAGGTTCTGCCAGGCAGTCTGGGTGGTCATCTTCACGGCCAGGTAGTGATCTTCGGCCGCGCCTACATGCACGTGGGAAACGAAATGCTCTTGCGCGTTGTTGAACGCCTCGACACGAGCCCACAGCGCGTCGAACTTGTCGGCCGGGAACTTGCGGTTGATCGGGCCCCAGGCAATCGCGTCCTGGGTGGAAGGCTCTTCAACGATGAAACGGTCGACTGGCGAACGGCCGGTGCGGTGACCGGTGCGAACAACCAGAGCGCCGGTATCGGCAAGCTCGCCTTCACCGCGTTTCAGGGCTTCTTTTACCAGATCATCAACACTCAGATCGGTGTACACGGCGTTATTGGCTTGCGTCATGAGGTTCCCCGTCGGCCAGTGGCCGAGTGTGCTCCAAACGTTTTGTAGTAGAAAGTCGTGCACTACTACCGCGAAAAAAGTGGGCCGGATTATGCCAGAAAAGCCCAAAAAGAGTAGGGCCCTCCCGTCGTAACGGCGTTATTCCGTCGTTGAGCAGTGAATTTACCTGCGCTGAACCGTTTTAGTGCCGGGTATCTGACGGCGTCTCGACGCCCGCGCCAGCGAACAATTGAGCGATATCCGCCGCATCGAACAGGTAACGCTGGTTGCAGAACTGGCAATCGATCTCGACGCTGCCACCCTGTTCGGCCACCAATTGCTGCGCATCTTCCAGACCCAGGCTGACCAGTGCATTGCCCGAACGCTCGCGGGAGCAGCTGCAGTGGAAGCGCAGTTTCTGCACATCGAACAGACGAACCTGCTCTTCATGGTAGAGGCGATGCAGGACGGTTTCGTTGTCCAGGCTCAACAGTTCATCAGCGGTCAGGGTGTTGCCCAGCGCGGTGATGTGCTGCCAGCTGGCGGCGCGTTCTTCTTCATCTTTCAGGCGATCGGCAGGCAGTTGCTGCAGCAGCAGGCCACGGGCGCGACGGCCGTCGGCGCACAGTTTGAAGCGGGTGCCGACCTGCTGGGACATGACGAAGTAGTTGGTGAAGCAGTCGGACAGGGTTTCGCCGTCGAGATCGACGATGCCCTGATAACGCTGGCCGACGGTCGGGTCGATCGTCAGGGCCAGAACGCCGTTGGGCATCAGGTCGGCGAGGGTTGCGTCAGGAGCGATCAGGTCTGCCTCGTAACGGGCCAGGCCACGGATTTCGCGCTCGCTGGAGCACTCGATCATCAGCAGCGGAATCGGGCCTTCGGAGCGCGCCTGAAGAATCAGCAAACCATCGAATTTCAGGGTGCCCACCAGCAACGACGCGGCAGCCATGAACTCGCCCAGCAACTGCGCAACCGGCTCCGGATACGGGTGCTTGGCGAGCACTTCGGCGTAGCTGCGCTCCAGCGACACCAGTTCGCCGCGCGTGTCGCTGTCATCGAAGATGAAGCGTTGGGTGTAATCGGTATCGAGGAAATCGGTCATAGGTCTAGGTATCTGATTTTAATGACAAAAAGGTTACAAAGAATGAAAATCCCGCGCTTCTGGCATCCATTTTGATGCCTATGTTCAGCCACGGGAGGCATTTTATGAACAATCCGGGTTTGTTCCAATCAAGGTGGAACCTCGGCCGGCTGGTTCTCTGCAATGCGGTGCCATTGGCACTACTGGCTTTCTGGTTATGGCCTACAGGCCAGATGCTGTGTGTGGTTTTCGACGAGTGGCTGTTCCGCTCACTCAATACTCCGCTGGCCAGCAACCCCATATGGCTCCACATCTGGGCAATTGCAAGTCTGCGCCCGTTCGACGTTGTCGTCGGACTGATTCTGCTGACGCTGCTGATCAAGGGCGACTGGGTGTTCAAGGCGATTGACGTACGTCGCGCGTTCTTCGGATTTTTCTCGATCCTGCTGCTGATGGTGGTGATCCGCGCGCTGTTTTCCAAATTCGCCGACCACATGGGCTGGCAACACAACAGCCCCTCCATGGTGCTCGAAGGCGCCGTCCATATGAGCGACTATTTCCCGCATCTGGAGAAGACCTTTGAGCTGAAGGATCGCTCGAGCCAGAGCTTTCCCGGTGACCATGCTTCGGTGCTGCTGATCTGGGCGTTGTTCATGGGTGTGTTCAGTCGCTCAGCCGGCCAGTTCCTGACGGTCTGGGGCCTGGCGCTGCTGTTCATGCTGCCGCGCCTGGTGGCCGGTGCGCACTGGGGCCAGGACGATTACATCGGTGGCCTGCTGCTGGCGGTGTGGGCGTTGGGCTGGGGTTACTACACGCCGTTTGCCTATCACGCGGCGAACTTCTGGCTGAAGGTCACGGCGCCGATTTTCGGGCTGCTGGCCAAGTTGCCGGTGGTTTCGCGGATGACTGTCGTGTCCGCACGATAATCGACGACCGCTAAAAAAATCGCAGCCATTGACGAGTCTTGAGTCAGGACCGGCAGGCTGCGATTTTTTATTCTCCGCCACTGTTCCCACGAAATTTAAACAGATCCCGGCGCTGTTTCTTGCTCGGTTTGCCATCGGTGGTCACGCCCAGCGCGCCAGCCCTGCGCATCGCCGCAGCCGCCTCGCGCTTGGCGATACTGGCCTCGGTCTCGGCATACAGCGTCTGCGCTTCCGGCGCGCCACGACGCACGATCGACAGGGCTTGCACCACAACAGTCTTTTCATCGAAGCCGGTGCGAATCTCGAATTCATCGCCGATGCGTGGCTCTTTGCCAGGCTTGCAGCGCTCTCCCCGACAATGCACCTTGCCGCTTTCAATGGCGGCTTTGGCCAAGGCACGGGTTTTGAAAAAACGTGCAGCCCACAACCATTTATCGAGACGGACCTTGTCGTCCTCTTCGCTTTTTTGTGCCATGGAATTTCCTCATTCTGAAATATTGATGAACTGTACTACCGTTTCTGTCGTGCCATGAATTGCACCGTCCCGGATTACAATGCGCACATTCCGGGGCGTGCTTGAGATGGCGCCAATCCGGGCCGTAGATATCTGTCGCCTTTTAACCACTATTCTGCGTGAATACCGCAAATCCGGCCCCCTGCGGGCTGATCGGTTTTCACCGGTTGAGCATTTTTTTGAAGACATTTGACCATTTGACCGTTGTCGGTCTGCGCGAGTGGGTGGCGCTCCCGGATCTGGGAGTCGCGGGCCTTCGGGCGAAAATCGACACCGGCGCCAGCACCTCCAGCCTGCACGCCACCGACATCGAGCCGTTCGAACGGGACGGCGAGAAGTGGGTGCGCTTCACCGCGCACCTGGGCACGGTGGTGCAGTTGCGCCACCGGCGTTGCGAAGCGCCGCTGGTCACCCGCAAGACCATCAAGAGTTCCAACGGCCAGGCCCAGGTGCGCTACGTGATCAGTACCACCCTGGCCCTCGGTGATCGGGTCTGGCCGGTCGAGTTCACCCTCGCCTGCCGCAAGTCCATGCGCTATCGCCTGTTGCTCGGTTCCAAAGCCCTGATCGACGGCCAGTTGGTGGTCAATCCGGGCATCAAATATGTACAAGACAAGCCGGTGTTCCCGGTATCTACCTCCTCCACAGGTGTTGCATGAAGATCGCTGTGCTGTCGCGGAATCCGCGTCTGTATTCCACCCGCCGTCTGGTCGAAGCCGGAATCGAACGCGGGCATGAAATGGTAGTGATCGACACCTTGCGCGCCTACATGAACATCGCCAGCCACAAGCCGCAGATCCACTATCGCGGCAAACCGCTGGAAGGCTTCGACGCGGTGATCCCGCGGATCGGCGCATCGGTGACGTTCTATGGCTGCGCGGTGCTGCGCCAGTTCGAAATGATGGGGGTGTTTCCGCTCAACGAATCGGTGGCCATCGCCCGCTCCCGGGACAAACTGCGTTCGCTGCAATTGCTGTCACGCCGGGGTATCGGCCTGCCGGTGACCGGGTTCGCCCACTCGCCGGACGACATTCCCGACCTGATCGACATGGTCAACGGCGCGCCGCTGGTGATCAAGGTGCTGGAAGGCACCCAGGGCATCGGCGTGGTGCTGTGCGAAACCGCAACAGCGGCGGAGTCGGTAATCGAGGCCTTCATGGGCCTGAAACAGAACATCATGGTGCAGGAATACATCAAGGAGGCCGGCGGCGCGGACATCCGCTGCTTCGTGGTCGGCGACAAGGTGATCGCGGCAATGAAGCGCCAGGCCAAACCGGGTGAATTCCGCTCCAACCTGCACCGGGGTGGCAGTGCCAGCCTGATCAAGATCACTCCGGAGGAACGCATGACCGCATTGCGCGCCGCCAAGGTCATGGGCCTGGCGGTGGCGGGCGTGGATATCCTGCGTTCGAATCACGGGCCGCTGGTGATGGAAGTGAACTCGTCGCCGGGCCTGGAAGGGATCGAGACCACCACCGGCAAGAACGTGGCGGGGATCATCATCGAACACCTTGAGAAGAATGGCGGGCCGAACATGACCCGCACCAAAGGCAAGGGATAGAAAAACAGCGGCGAGCTACGAGCTGCAAGCGGCGAGTAAAATCCGCGTTTACTTGCAGCTCGAAGCTAGTAGCTTGTGGCTGCCGTTAAACGGCATCTCTTGGCAGCATCAATCCCAACGGCAAGCGCACCCGCGCCTCCAGCCCGCCCCCGGAGCGGTTACGCAATTCGACATTGCCACCGTGCATCGAAGCAATCCGTTTCACGATCGCCAGCCCCAGCCCGGTGCCCTTCCCGCCCCGCGCCCGATCGCCACGGGTGAACGGGTTGAAGATCGCCTCAAGCTCCGACGGATCGATCCCTGCCCCACGGTCCATCACGCTCAGCACCACGTACGGTGCGCTGGTGTCGCCGGACACATAGGCCGCGACATCCACGCTACCGCCGGCATGGTTCAGTGCGTTGCCGATCAGGTTGTTCAACAGACGTTTCATCGACACTCGACGCAGCGGGAACGGCTGGATCGGTTCCAGACGCAATCGCACTTTCTCTTCACTCTGGTTGTACGGTGCCGCGACTTCTCGCACCAGATCGCTCAGATCCACTTCTTCCACCGACTCGTCCCGACCATCGCGAATGAACGCGAGGAACTGGTCGAGAATCGCGTCCATGTCTTCGATGTCGCGCACCATATCGTCGGTCAGGTCGGTGCGGTCGCCCATCAGTTCCAGCGACAGTCGCAGGCGGGTCAACGGCGTACGCAAGTCATGGGAAACCCCGGCGAGCATCAGTTCTCGTTCACGACCGGCCTGCTCGACGTCTTCAGCCATCTGGTTGAAGGCGCGATAAACCTCGGTCATTTCGCTGGGTGTATCGCTGATCGGCAGGCGCACGCTGCGGCCCTGACCGAGTTGCCGCGCGGCATATACCAGACGCTTCAAAGGCTGATTGAGCTGGCTGACGAAAATCCATGCGGAAGCGGTCGAGAGCAGACCGATGGCGAGGAACCAGCCGAGCACGTTCCAGATTTTCTGGCCGCGCAGCGGATGCGGGTACAACGGCACTTTCAGCCACCCGTCACCCAGGCTCGGCGCGCGCACCCACAACGCCGGCGGCGAATGCATGCGCAGTCGAACCTCGGTGTCGGCACCCAATTCCGCCTGCATCTGCCGCTGGTAGATTTCGCTGTACGGCCAGTGCTGTTCGCCTTCCGGCACACCGGCACCGACCACCCGGATCAGGGTCGCGGCATCGGCGATCTTCGCACGGTTTTCTTCATCGGCGGCCCAATAGGCACGCAGCGTCAGGGCGACGCCGTGGCTGTATTGACGATCCACCAGCACGTCCTCGTTCATCAACAGATAAACCAGGGTCAGTGCCTTGGAGAACAATACGACGATGAGCACCAGCCAGAGGGTGCGGGAGAAGAAACTTTGGGGGAACCAGACAGGGGTTTTCATGGATAACCGCTACGCACTTGCAGGATCGAGCAATGCTCGCATATTGCGGATAACGAGTCTGCGGAGCCGGCGCTTTCGACCGTTTCCCGCAGACCCGCTCCTACAAATCACCCGTCACTTGGTGGAGTTGCCATCCGGCACGAACACATAACCCACGCCCCAGACAGTCTGGATGTAGCGTGGTTTGGACGGATCGGGTTCGATCATCCGGCGCAGACGGGAAATCTGCACGTCGATGGAACGCTCCAGGGCATCCCACTCCCGGCCACGGGCCAGGTTCATCAGCTTGTCGCGGGTCAGCGGCTGACGGGCGTTCATCACCAGGGCCTTGAGTACCGCAAACTCACCGGTGGTGAGCATGTGCACTTCGTCGCCGCGCTTGAGTTCGCGGGTGGCCAGGGACAGTACGTAGTCACCGAACGTGACGTTCTCTTCTTCGCTGCCCGGCGCGCCCGGCACCGGTGCGGCCTGACGGCGCAGCACGGCTTTGACGCGGGCCATCAGTTCGTCCGGGTTGAACGGCTTGGCCAGGTAATCGTCGGCGCCCAGTTCCAGGCCCTTGATCCGGCTCAGCTCGTCGCCCTTGGCGGTGAGCATGATGATCGGGATCTGATTGTTCGCGCCACGCAGGCGACGGCAAGCGGTCAGGCCGTCTTCGCCTGGCAGCATCAGGTCGAGAACGACCAGGTTGAACACTTCACGGGACAGCAGACGATCCATCTGCTCGGTGTTCGGTACGGCGCGGGCACGGTAGCCCTTGCTGACGAAGAAGCGTTCCAGCAGGCTGCTCAGCCCCGGATCGTCGTCAACAATAAGAATTTTTTCGCCTTCAGCAGTTTGTGCAGTGCTGCTCATTGGATGCTCCTTTTAGCTCGGCGCGCATTATGGCGTAGCTGCCGTTATACGCACCGTGTGCATTGTTAGCAGATTTTTCCTTCACTGCCAGAAAACCGGGGCTTGAGCCTACAGACCGTGTCGCCCCCGAATGACAGAACGCCGGTTATAATGCGCGGCCTTTTGTGCCAGGCAACGTCTGAATCGTTACCGCAGGTGGCCGTCCTTATTTTCATGGGCGCCGCAGTAATTGTTCGATTTCACGGGTCAATGGAATGCCTTTTGACCCAGGCAGCGGCAAGCGTCAGGCCGCCCCACCAGACTCCGGGCCCTTATTTATGCGCCTGCGAGCCTGCTTTCACAATTTGTCAGGTGGTTTTATGGACAGCATCAACAGCCGCATCGCCGAGGAACTCGGCGTACGCCCGCAACAGGTCGAAGCGGCCGTCGCGCTACTCGATGAAGGCTCTACCGTTCCCTTCATCGCCCGTTACCGGAAAGAAGTGACCGGCAGCCTCGATGACACTCAGCTGCGTCATCTGGAAGAGCGTCTGCGCTACCTGCGAGAACTCGACGAACGGCGCATCAGCATCCTTTCCAGCATCCAGGAGCAGGGCAAACTCACCCCTGAGCTGGAGCGCGAAATCAAACTCGCCGACACCAAGACCCGCCTCGAAGACTTGTACCTGCCGTACAAGCAGAAGCGCCGCACCAAGGGCCAGATCGCCCTGGAAGCCGGCCTCGGCGAACTGGCCGACGGTCTGTTCAACGACCCGAGCCTGGCCCCGGAAACCGAAGCCGCACGCTTCGTCGACGCCGAAAAAGGCGTCGCCGACGCCAAGGCAGCGCTGGAAGGCGCCAAGTACATCCTCATGGAGCGCTTCGCCGAAGACGCCAACCTGCTGGACAAACTGCGCAATTATTTGAAGCAGGAAGCCACCCTCAGCGCCCGCGTGATCGCCGGCAAGGAAGAGGAAGGCGCCAAGTTCCGCGACTACTTCGAACACGACGAACCACTGAAAAGCATGCCGTCGCACCGCGCGCTGGCGATTTTCCGTGGCCGCAACGAAGGCATTCTCAGCTCTGCGCTGAAAGTCGGCGAAGAACTGCCGGGCACCCTGCACCCGTGCGAAGGCATGATCGGCCAGCACGTCGGCATCCAGAACCAGAACCGTCCGGCCGACAAATGGCTGGGTGAAGTGGTGCGCTGGACCTGGAAGGTCAAGCTCTACACCCACCTGGAAACCGACCTGCTCGGCGAGCTGCGCGACGGCGCCGAAACCGAGGCGATCAACGTGTTCGCCCACAACCTGCACGACCTGCTGCTGGCCGCCCCGGCCGGCCCGCGCGCCACTCTGGGCCTCGACCCGGGCCTGCGTACCGGTTGCAAGGTCGCGGTGGTCGACTCCACCGGCAAGCTGCTGGATCACGCCACGGTTTACCCGCACGTGCCGCACAACAAGTGGGATCAGACCATCGCCATCCTGGCCGCCTTGTGCGCCAAGCACTCGGTCGACCTGATCGCCATCGGCAACGGCACCGCCAGCCGTGAGACCGACAAACTGGCCATCGAGCTGATCAAAAAATATCCAGCGATGAAAATGACCAAGGTCATGGTCTCCGAAGCTGGCGCATCGGTGTACTCGGCATCGGAACTGGCGGCCAAGGAATTCCCGGATCTCGACGTGTCGATCCGTGGCGCGGTATCGATTGCTCGTCGCCTGCAGGATCCACTGGCCGAGCTGGTGAAGATCGATCCGAAGTCCATCGGTGTGGGCCAGTACCAGCACGACGTGTCGCAGCTGAAACTGGCGCGCGGCCTGGACGCCGTGGTCGAGGACTGCGTGAACGCCGTGGGCGTGGACGTGAACACCGCGTCCGTGGCGCTGCTGGCGCGGATCTCCGGCCTCAACGCGACCCTGGCGCAGAACATCGTGACTCACCGTGACGAGCACGGCGCATTCAAGACCCGTGCTGCGCTGAAGAAAGTTGCTCGCCTGGGCGAGAAAACCTTCGAACAGGCCGCCGGCTTCCTGCGCGTGATGAACGGCGACAACCCGCTGGACTCCTCGGCCGTTCACCCGGAAGCCTATCCGCTGGTGCAACGCATCGCCGCTGAAACCGACCGCGATATCCGCTCGCTGATCGGCGATGCCGGGTTCCTCAAGCGCCTGGATCCGAAGAAGTTCACCGACGAGACCTTCGGTCTGCCAACCGTCACCGACATCCTGCAGGAACTGGAGAAACCGGGCCGCGACCCGCGTCCGGAGTTCAAGACCGCCGAGTTCCAGGAAGGCGTCGAGGACCTGAAGGACCTGCAACTGGGGATGATCCTCGAAGGCGTGGTGACCAACGTGACCGCGTTCGGTGCGTTCGTCGACATCGGTGTGCATCAGGACGGTCTGGTACACATCTCGGCGCTGTCGGAGAAATTCATCAAGGATCCGCGCGAAGCGGTGAAGGCCGGTGACGTGGTGAAAGTGAAGGTCATGGAAGTCGACATCCCGCGCAAACGCGTCGGCCTGTCGATGCGCATGAGCGATACTCCGGGCGAGAAAATCGACGGCGCCCGTGGTTCGCGTCCGGGCTCGGCGCCACGCCAGTCGCAGGGTTCGGCTCCGCGCAAGGAAAGCACCCCGGCGGCTCCAGCCAATAACGCGATGGCGTCGCTGTTCGCCAACGCCAAGCAGTTGAAGAAACGCTGATGGAGATTCCGGCCGGGCTCGTCGAGAGCGCGTTTTTCAAGCTGTTGGGCTGCCGCCTGCACAGCCTGGAAACCGGGGTGGCGCAAGTCGCCCTGGTGCTGGAACCCGAACTGCGCAACCGCGGCGGCAAGCTGCACGGCGGCGCGCTGTTCAGTCTGGTCGATATCGCCATGGGGCTGGCCTGTTCCAGCACCCACGGCTTTGACCAGCAGAGCGCGACCATCGAGTGCAAGATCAACTACATCCGCGCCGTCTCCGAAGGCGAGGTGATGTGCACGGCGCGGGTGATCCACCCGGGCCGGCGCACGCTGGTGGTCGAAGCCGACGTGATGCAGGGCGACAAACTGGTCGCAAAAGCGCAAGGCACGTTCGCTGTCCTGTAGCTACTCGTCATCGATTTGAGTTAATTTCGGCGCTGTGATCGCAGCGTCGGAGTTTTCCTCGCCCGCGTCTGCCAGATTCAGGGACTGAAGTTGGCGTTTGCAATGGGGCTTTCATGGCCCGAAAACCAGGCGAAAACGCCAGTTTCAACTTCACCCTTGTAGACCGTCCTGCCCACCCCCATATTGGGGCGACTGACGCGTGAAGGAATCCAAATTGAGCGAACTTCTCAACCGCCGCCTGGCTCTGCTCGGTGAGCGCGCCAACCTCTCTCTGCTCGAACAGTGCCTGCACGGCATCGAACGTGAATGCCTGCGCGTGACCGGCGAGGGTCGACTGGCGCAAACGCCGCACCCCGAAAGCCTGGGTTCCGCGCTGACCAACGAACAGATCACCACCGACTATTCCGAGTCGCTGCTGGAATTCATCACGCCCGCCCTGCCAGACCCGGCCGACACCCTGGCGAGCCTGGACAAGATTCATCGCTTCGCCTACAGCAAGCTCGGCAACGAGTACCTGTGGAGTCCATCGATGCCGTGCCCGTTGCCGGCCGAGGAAGATATCCCGATCGCCTATTACGGCACCTCCAACATCGGTCAGCTGAAGTACGTCTACCGCAAGGGCCTGGCCCTGCGTTACGGCAAGACCATGCAGTGCATCGCCGGGATTCACTACAACTTCTCCCTGCCGGAAAAGCTCTGGCCGCTGCTGAAAGAAGCCGAAGGCTTCGTCGGCACCGACCGGGATTTCCAGTCGTCGTCCTATATCGCGCTGATCCGCAACTTCCGTCGCTACAGCTGGCTGCTGATGTACCTGTTCGGTGCTTCGCCGGCGCTGGACGCAGGGTTCCTGCGCGGCCGCTCGCATCAGCTGGAACAACTGGATCCGGACACCCTGTACCTGCCCTACGCCACCAGCCTGCGCATGAGCGACCTCGGTTACCAGAGCAACGCCCAGGCCGGTCTGACCCCTTGCTACAACGACTTGGCCAGCTACACCGACAGCCTGCGCAAGGCGGTGGCCACGCCGTACGCGCCGTACGTTGAAGTCGGCACGCACCAGGATGGCGAGTGGGTGCAACTGAATACCAACATCCTGCAGATCGAAAACGAGTACTACTCGAACATCCGCCCGAAACGCGTGACCTACACCGGCGAGCGGCCGATCCAGGCCTTGATGGCCCGTGGCATCCAGTACGTCGAAGTGCGCTGCCTGGACATCAACCCGTTCCTGCCGATGGGCATCGACCTCACCGAGTCGCGCTTCCTCGACGCGTTCCTGCTGTACTGCGCGCTGAACGACAGCCCGCTGCTGACCAACATCAGCTGCGGCAACGCCACGTCGAACTTCCTCAGCGTGGTCAAGGAAGGTCGCCGTCCGGGCCTGCAATTGCAGCGCGACGGCCAACCGGTCGACATGAAGGAATGGGCAGCGGAGCTGCTGGAAAAAATCGCTCCGCTGGCCGCGCTGCTGGATCAGAGCCACGGCGGCGACGCCCACAGCAAGGCCCTCGATGCGCAACTGGCCAAGGTCAAGGATTCGTCCCTGACGCCTTCGGCCCAGGTGCTGGCAGCGATGGCCGAACACAAGGAAAGCTTCGCGCAGTTCTCCCTGCGCCAGAGCCAGGCCCACGCCGAGTTCTTCCGCAGCGAACCGTTGGCGGCTGACGAGCAAGCGAAGTTTGAAGAACTGGCGCGCTCGTCGCTGGCGCAACAGGCCGAGCTGGAGCAGAACGAAGTTGGCGATTTCGATGTGTTTGTCGGGTCGTATCAGGCGAGCATTCTGGCGATCAGCAACTGACATCAGAAGGTTCTTCGAACCTTTTCGCGAGCAGGCTCGCTCCCACATTGGATTGCAATCTCCTGTGGGAGCGAGCCTGTTCGCGAATGACTGCGCAGCGGCCTCCCTTAGATTTTTCCGCTCATAAGCTAAGTCTAAAAAGTTATTTATTTTTAGTTTCTTAGATCATTTAGTCTCCTTTCACGCCGATCCTCGGTCGCCTGATATGGAGCTCTTCAATGAAACTGAATGTCCCGCTTCGCCTGCTGGCCGTGGCCTCTCTGGCTGCTGCGAGTTTCCTGGCCCAGGCCGCCGACCTCACCGTCGCCTACCAGACCACCGTTGACCCGGCAAAAGTCGCCCAGGCCGACGGCGCCTATGAAAAAGCCACCAAGGCCGACATCAGCTGGCGCAAGTTCGACAACGGCGCGGACGTCATCTCGGCCATCGCTTCCGGCGATGTGCAGATCGGTTACCTCGGCTCGAGCCCGCTGACCGCAGCCGTCACCCGCAAAGTCCCGGTGGAAACCTTCCTCATCGCCACCCAGATCGGCGCCGCCGAAGCGCTGGTCGCCCGCGACGGCTCCGGCATCAAGACGCCGCAGGATCTGGTCGGCAAGAAAATCGCCGTGCCGTTCGTGTCCACCGGTCACTACAGCCTGCTGGCCGCGCTGAAGCACTGGAACATCGATCCTTCGAAAGTCACCGTTCTCAACCTCGCCCCACCAGCAATCATTGCTGCGTGGAAACGCGGTGACATCGACGCCACCTACGTTTGGGACCCGGCACTGGGTGTGGCCAAGGAAAACGGCAAAGTGCTGATCACTTCCGGTGAACTGGCCAAGTTCGGTGCGCCGACCTTTGACGCCTGGATCGTGCGTAAAGACTTCGCCGAGAAGCACCCGGAAATCGTCACTGCATTCGCCAAGGTCACCCTCGACGCCTACGCCGACTACCGCAAGGATCCGAAAGCCTGGATCGCCAACCAGAGCAACGTCGACAAACTGGTGAAACTCTCCGGCGCCAAGGCCAGCGACATTCCATTGTTGCTGCAGGGCAACGTCTACCCGCTGGCGGCGGATCAGGTCAGTGACCTCGGCGCGCCGACCACCAAAGCCATCACCGACACCGCTGCGTTCCTCAAGGAGCAAGGCAAGGTCGAAGCGGTACTGCCGGACTACGCGCCGTACGTCACCCCCAAGTACATCACCAACTGATCCGGAGTTAACTGCGATGGCCTTGCTACAGCTGGAGCGCATCAGCGCACAGTATCCCGGCAGCCCGGAACCGGTACTGTCCGACATTTCCCTGACCCTCGGTCCTCAGCAATTGCTGGTGGCCCTCGGCCCGTCCGGCAGTGGCAAGACTTCGCTGTTGAACCTGATTGCCGGTTTCGTCGAACCGAGCGCCGGCCGTATCACCCTCGACAACGTGCCGGTCAAAGGCCCGAGCGCCGAGCGCGGCGTGGTGTTCCAGGACGACGCCCTGCTGCCCTGGCAGGACGTGCTGGCCAACGTCGCCTTCGGCCTTGAACTGGCCGGTGTGGCCAAAGACAAACGCGAACAGATCGCCCGGGAAATGCTCGCGCTGGTCGATCTCTCCGGTTTTGAAAAGCGTCGCATCTGGCAGCTCTCCGGCGGCCAGAAGCAACGTGTCGGCCTGGCCCGCGCCCTTGCCGCCGACCCGCGCGTTTTGCTGATGGACGAACCCTTCGGTGCCCTCGACGCCTTCACCCGCGAACAGATGCAGGAGCTGTTGCTGCAAGTCTGGCAACGCACCGCCAAACCGGTATTCCTGATTACCCACGACATTGAAGAAGCGGTGTTCCTCGCCACTGACCTGATTCTGCTGGCACCGAATCCGGGGCAGATCGTCGAGCGTCTGCACCTGGATTTCGGCAAGCGTTACGCTGCCGGTGAATCGGCGCGGGCGATCAAGTCCGATCCGCGCTTCATCGAAACCCGCGAACACGTGCTCGCCAAAGTATTTTCGCAACGCAGCGCCGTTCAGCGGCAGGAGCGCGCATGAGCAGTTACGACGTTTCCGCCACCGCAGTAAAACCTGCCGCCACCTCGGTGGTGATTCCCGTGCGCCGCAGCCTCAGCACCCGCTGGATCAGCCTGCTGACCTTGTTCGCGTTGCTGGTGATCTGGTGGGCCGTGACCGCCACCGGCCTGATCGAACCGCTGTTCCTGCCGCCACCGTCCGCCGTGCTGCAAAAAGGCTGGTTGCTGGCGACCACGGGCTACATGGATTCGACGTTGTGGCAGCACTTGGGCGCGAGCCTGAGCCGCATCGGTCTGGGCCTCGGTTTTGCGATTTTGACCGCCGTGCCGGTGGGCATTGCCATCGGCGCCAACCGCATCGCCCGTGGGGTGCTGGATCCGCTGATCGAGTTCTACCGCCCTATTCCGCCACTCGCCTATCTGCCGCTGATCGTGATCTGGTGCGGTATCGGCGAGCTGTCGAAAGTGCTGCTGATCTACCTGGCGATTTTCGCCCCGATCGCGATTGCCACCGCCACCGGCGTGCGCACCGTGGACCCGGCCAAACTGCGCGCCGCGCAATCGTTGGGCGCTACCCGCGCGCAACTGATCCGCCACGTGATTTTGCCCAGCGCCCTGCCGGACATTCTGACCGGTGTGCGCATTGGCCTCGGTGTCGGCTGGTCGACTCTGGTCGCTGCCGAATTGATCGCGGCCACAAGCGGACTTGGCTTCATGGTGCAGTCAGCTGCGCAATTCCTGGTCACCGATGTGGTGGTGCTGGGGATTCTGGTCATCGCCCTGATCGCCTTCGCCATGGAAATGGGCCTGCGTGCCCTGCAACGCAAACTGGTGCCGTGGCACGGCCAGGCCCACTGATTTTTCAGCACTGACTACCCCGACAGTTTCGGGGCCCCGGAATTGAAGAGAACCACCATGAGCAGCCTGAACATCACCCCGTTAAGCTCGGCCCTCGGCGCACAGATCAGCGGCGTCGACATCAGCCAGCCGCTGAACCTGGAACAACGCGACGCCATCGAGCAGGCTCTGCTCAAATATCAGGTGCTGTTCTTCCGCAATCAGCCAATCGAGCCGTCGCAACAGGCGCGCTTCGCCCACTATTTCGGCGACCTGCACATTCACCCGATCTACCCGAACGTGCCGGAACAACCGGAAGTGCTGATCCTCGACACCGCCGTCACCGACGTGCGCGACAACGCGATCTGGCACACCGACGTGACCTTCCTGACGACCCCGGCCATGGGCGCAGTGCTCAGCGCCAAGCTGTTGCCGGAGTTCGGTGGCGACACGTTGTGGGCCAGCGGGATTGCTGCGTATGAAGCGCTGTCGGTGCCGATGAAGGCAATGCTCGAAGGGCTGACCGCGGCTCACGACTTCACCCGCTCGTTTCCGCTGGAGCGTTACGGCAACACGCCGGAAGCACTGGCGCAGTGGGAAGAGGCACGGCGCAAGAATCCACCGCTGTCGCATCCAGTGATTCGCACTCACCCGGTGAGCGGGCGCCGCTCGCTGTTCGTCAACGAAGGCTTTACTTCGAAGATCAATGAGTTGTCGGAAACCGAGAGTGAAGCGGTGCTGAAGTTCTTGTTCGCCCACGCGACGCGGCCGGAATTCACCATTCGCTGGCGTTGGCAGAAGGATGACATCGCGTTCTGGGACAACCGCGTGACGCAGCATTACGCGGTGGATGATTACCGGCCGGCGCGGCGGGTGATGCAGCGGGCTACGGTGTTGGGGGATGTGCCGTATTTCAGGTGAAAGCCTCGGCAAGAAAACTCGCCATCCTAAAATGTTCCGCTTGTCGGAGTACTGTACAAAAGAACAGCCACCGCTTTCATAACGAATAAAAATGAAGTAAAAATCCGCTTACCGAATAGTGAGCGGTGAATCGCATGGTCACAAAAGAAGAAATCCAGGGTTTCATTCGTGCGCAGGTCGACAGGGAGTTCTTTGATGAACTTGAGGTCTTGATCCCACAGACATTTCAAAAGGCGGCCAAGGAGGTTGAAGACCTCCTGATTCACACGCCCCCGGAAGACTTGCGAGGTCATCTGCGCCATTCACTTGTTCAGGACGCCTTGGCTGGGATGAAGCGCTGGAATCCTATCGTCAAGAGCACGGATCCCAAAGGACATAACTACGTTCTTTTGGAATTGGGAAAGCTGCGCATCACAGCCGTTGTATTGCCTTGGCAGAAAGAAATCCGAGCTGCCAAACACCGCAACGAACTCAAAACGTTGAATGAGTCACTAGCCTCAATTCAAATGGATTGGATTGACGGGCTCGCTCACACAGTTACCGAACAACTGATTCATGCGCTTGTCGTAGTCCATGCACCACCACCTCGTTCAGCAGATCAATCAGAACCCGTTGCAATCATGATGGCGGTGCCCTATTTCAACGGGAAAGGTTTCCACATGGATTGCACATTTGAAGAGCTGCTTCAGAGCTATTCTGATAATCAGGCTACTGATCAGAAACCGATTGAATTGGTGAAATTGCGAGATAAGATGCGCCGCGCCGAAGACGTTGAAGATCAAATTGATGATGAGAAAAATTCCAAGAGGTGAAGCATGAGAACTGGAGTCGCGGGCTTCCAGTCCGAGCGTCTCAAGCAGTTACGGCTCACGTTTGGCATCACCCAAACCGCGTTAGCCGAAATGGTGGGGCGCGCCTCTGGAAACATCTCCAAATGGGAAAACGGGGTGCAGGTTCCTGAGGCCGATGCTTTCCAACGACTATGTGAGGTCTTCGGCGTCAGTGAGAATTGGCTACTTGAAGAACAAATCGTAACGAGTGAGCGTACGCCGTTCTTTTTTCGATCTCAGGTAAGTGCCACGGCAAACGCCAGGGAAATAGCGGAAGTACGCCTGGAATGGCTTCAGGACGTCTCGTATAAGCTTCAGGAAAGCCTGGAATTCGTCGCAGTAAATGTTCCTCATCTGGAAGAAAGTAACTGCTTGCTGATTTCGGACGAAGAAATCGAACGAATGGCCAGCGAATGCCGCCAAGCCTGGGGGCTTGGGACTGCTCCTATCCCCAATGTCATTCAGGTTCTCGAAAACGCAGGCATCGTCTGTACTCGGACCACATTGGGCCATTTGAAAATGGATGGCGTTTCAAATTGGTACGAGTTGGATCAGCGACCTTATGTCCTCCTTGTAGCAGACAAGGCGAACGGCATACGAAACCGATTCGATGCTGCACATGAATTGGGGCATATCGTTCTACATCGTCATGTATCGAAGGAGCAGTACGAATCGAATTACGATCTGCTTGAGTCTCAGGCTCATCGATTCGCCAGCGCATTCCTGATGCCAGCGGAGAGCTTCCTGAGAGAAATTCGATGGCCTACCTTGGATACTTTGCTAGCGTTGAAACCACGCTGGAAAGTCTCTGTAGCAGCAATGGTTCGTAGATGCCAGGATCTGGAAATAATCAACGAAACCACTACAACAAGACTGTGGAAGGCTAGGTCAGCAAGAGGATGGGTCAAAGGTGAGCCGATGGACGCTGACTTCGACTTTGAAAGGCCTCAGTTGATTGCACGAGGCGTAAAAATGCTCGTGGAAAATAAAGTCCTTTCTCGATCTCAACTCAGACAGTTGCTCGGATTACCGCTACCCACACTGGAAAGCCTATGCAGTTTGGACAAGGGTTACTTCACCCTGCCAGATCAGTCACAGGTGATCGACATGCAACTGAGAAAACGAACCGCAAGAGATTCATTTTTCAGCGAGACCGCAGAAGTACTCGGGTTCCCGAGCAAAAAGTAAAACTACAAAAATTACGGAGAAACCTCGTCCAGTGAGGCTTCTCCGTAATGACGCTTCAAGTCTTCGAAACCACCTACACCGCCGTCGAAGGCTTCTCCCAAAGATTAATCCCGCCCTCCTGAGCAAACCGGTCAATCTCCGCCAGCTCCTCCGCACTAAAGCTCAGGTTCTTCAACGCCCCGACGTTCTCGACAATCTGCTCCGGCCGGCTCGCGCCGATCAGCGCCGAGGTCACCCGAGGATCGCGCAAGGTCCACGCTAATGCCAGTTGCGCCAGGCTTTGCCCTCGACGCTTGGCGATCTCGTTCAGCGCCCGCACGTGAGCAATGTTCGCCTCGGACAAGTGCGAAGCCTGCAACGAACCACCACCCGGACGATTGACCCGTGCATCCGCCGGCACGCCGTTGAGGTATTTGTCGGTCAGCAGACCTTGCGCCAGCGGGGTGAATGCAATCACGCCGGTGCCGAGTTCGTCGGTGGTGTCGAGCAGGTCCTTTTCCACCCAGCGGTTGAGCAGGTTGTAGGCCGGTTGGTGAATCAGCAGCGGCACTTTCCACTCTTTGAGCAACGCGGCGATTTCACGGGTTTTCACCCCGGAGTACGACGAGATGCCGATGTACAACGCCTTGCCCTGCTGCACCGCCGTGGCGAGGGCGCTGGCGGTTTCTTCCAGTGGGGTGTCCGGGTCGAAGCGGTGCGAATAGAAGATATCCACATAGTCCAGGCCCAGGCGTTGCAGGCTCTGGTCGAGGCTGGCCAACACGTATTTGCGCGAGCCGCCGCCCTGGCCGTAAGGGCCGGGCCACATGTCCCAACCGGCCTTGCTGGAGATGATCAGTTCATCGCGGTACTGCTTGAAGTCTTCGCGCAGCAGGCGGCCGAAATTGGTCTCGGCGCTGCCATAGGGCGGGCCGTAGTTGTTGGCCAGGTCGAAGTGGTTGATCCCCAGATCGAACGCCGTGCGCAGCAACGAGCGCTGAGTGTCGATCGGCGTGCTGTCACCGAAGTTGTGCCACAGGCCCAGAGACAGCGCAGGCAATACCAGACCGCTGCGTCCGACGCGGCGGTAAGGGATGGAGTCATAGCGGTTTTCGGCAGCGGTGTAAGTCATCGAATCCTCTCCTGTCGGTCTTGAAATGGGTGTCGATTGCTACGCAAAGCGATTGTCAGGCCGGGCGAGGCCAAGGTTCTGGCGCAAGGTCCGGCCCTCGTATTCGGTTCTGAACAGTCCGCGCCGTTGCAGTTCCGGGACCACGCCATTGGCGAAGTCTTCGAGCCCGCCGGGCAGGTGCGGCACCAGCACGTTGAAGCCGTCCGCCGCGCCCTGCTCGAACCATTCCTGCAAGCGGTCGGCAATCTGCGCCGGCGTGCCGACGACGCTGTAATGCCCGCGGCCGCCGGCGATTCTGCGGCCCAGTTCGGCCAGGGTCAGATGCTCCCGGCCGGCCAGTTCTGTCAGCAGTTTCTGCCGGCTCTGCTGGCCGCTGTCGGTCAGCGGCAGTTCCGGCAGCGGCCCGTCCAGCGGGTACTTCGACAGATCGAAGTTGCCCAGCATACGCCCAAGCAGGGCGACGCCAACCTCGGGTTCGACCAATTGCTGAAACGTTTCACATTTTTCCTGCGCGTCGGCTTCCGTCTGCCCGACCACGACAAACACGCCGGGCATGATTTTCAGCGAATCGGCACTCCGTCCGTACTTCGGCAAACGGCCCTTGAGGTCGGCGTAGAACGCTTGGGCGCTGGCCAGCGAGGTCTGCGCGGTGAACACCACCTCGGCCGTCTGCGCCGCCAGTTCCCGCCCGGTTTCCGACGAGCCGGCCTGCACGATCACCGGCTGACCCTGTGGCGAACGCGCGACATTCAGCGGGCCTTTGACCTTGAAGTGCTCGCCGACGTGATCCAGCACATGCAGTTTTTCCGGGTCGTAATAGGCGCCGCTGGCCTTGTCGCGAATGAAGGCGTCGTCCTGCCAACTGTCCCAAAGCCCGGTGACTACCTGATGAAATTCCCGGGCACGGCTGTAGCGTTCTGCATGGCCGATGTGTTCGTCGCGGCCGAAATTCTGCGCTTCGGCGGCGTTGTCCGAAGTCACCAGATTCCACCCCGCTCGCCCGCCGGACAGGTGATCGAGCGAAGCGAATTTACGCGCCACGTGGTACGGCTCGTTGTAGCTGGTGGTGGCCGTAGCGATCAGGCCGATGTGCTCGGTCACCGCGCTCAAGGCCGAGAGCAAGGTCAGCGGTTCGAAGTGATCCGAACGGGCCATGCGGCTGGCGATGTCGTGGGTCGGCGCGGCGACGCTGTCGGCGACGAACAAAGTGTCGAACTTCGCCGCCTCGGCAATCTGCGCCAGGCGTTTGTAATGGGCGAAATCCAGCCCGGCGTTCGCCGGCACGTCCGGGTGACGCCACGCGGCGACGTGGTGCCCGGTGGCCATGAGGAATGCGCCGAGTTTCAGCTGTCTGCTCATCTCAGAAGTCCTTGCGCAGTTGCACGCCGAAGTAGCGCTCGTCGTCGCGGGGCACGGCGCGGTAGATGTAGTTGCCACCGCTGGCAAGCAACGGCGAATACGACTTGTCGGTGAGGTTCTTGCCCAGCAACGCCACGCGCCAGCCATTGGAGTAATCGGCCAGGGCCACACTGGCGTTCCAGAGGCCGTAGGCGCCTTGTTTGGTGTCGGTGTTCTGGCTGATGTCGTACTGCACTTCGCTCTGCCAGCTGTAGTCGGTGCCGAGTTCGATATCCAGGCCGTTTTCCAGCGGGATGGTGTAGTCGGCGCGCACGTAGCTTTTCCAGTCCGGGCTGAACGGCAGCGGCTTGCCGTTGACGTTGCACGACGCCGCCGCGCCCGCCGGGCAGGCGAACTGGTCGATTCGGGCGCGGGTGTAGGCCAGTGCGCCGGAAAACTTCAGTTGTTGGGTCGCCTGCAGGGCGTAATCAAGTTCCACGCCTTCGGTGCTGACGCTGCCGGCGTTGATCAGGCGCGTCACCACTTGGCCGGCGACGGTGTCGAAAAAGTTCGCCTGATAGTTGTCGTAGTCGCTGTGGAAAACCGCGAGGTTGGTGGTCAGGCGATTGTTCCAGCTTGAGGCCTTGATCCCCGCCTCCCAGGTGTTGGAGGTTTCCGGTTTCAGCGCTTCGGTATCGCGCGGCTGCATGTTGAAGAACACGTTGTAGGCCGGGCCTTTGTAGCCGCGCGAGTAGGTCAGGTAGGTGGTGACGGTATCGCTCAGGTCGTATTGCAAACCGAGCCGGCCGGACCAGCCGTCCTCGTCCACCGAACCGGAGCTGCTGGTAGCCGGTTGAATACCGCTGACAGTAGTGGCGGAAGTGGAGACGCGACGGTGATCGTATTCCAGATCGTCGTGGGTGTAGCGCAGGCCGGCGATGCCACGCAAGTCCGAGGTGAAATTCAGCGTGCTTTCGCCGAACACCGCGTAGCTGTCGCTGGTGGTGCTGTAGTCGGCGACGCCACGGTCAGTCCGCGTGGTGGTGGTCAGGGTCCGCTGATAGGTCTCGTCATCCTTGCCGTGCATGTAGAACAGGCCGCCGACGTATTCGAGGAACCCGCCTTTCGGCGACGCCAGACGCAGCTCCTGCGAGTACTGGTCGAACGCCAGGTCGCCTTTGTCCGCCGTGCCGGGGAACGCAGCCGTCACCGTGCCGAGGCGGTCGCCGTCCTGATACTGGGTGTTGTCCCAGCCGCGCCACGCGGTGATCGAGGTCAGGGTGTAATCGCCGAGTTGCCAGTCGAGCTGGCCGGACAGGCCCTTGTTGGTGTCCTCGACGTGGGTGCGGGTGTCGGTGTTGATATCGCGGTTGTGACTGGTGGCGCTGACCGGGCTCAGTGCATTGGTGAACGCCGGGGTCAGCGACTTGGTCACGACGCCATTGGGGCCGTCATCATGGGACTGCATGTAGTCGGCGATCAGGGTGAAGGTAACGTCGTCGTTCGGAGTGAACTCCAGCTTGCCGCGCACGCCACGGTGGTTGTAACCGTTGACCTCCTGACCGTTGTGCTTGTTGTCGACATTACCGTCATAGCTGCCGAACAAGGTGCTGATCGAGCCCTTGAGCGTATCCGGAATCAGACTTCCACCGATGCCGAAACGGGTGCGGCTTTCGTTGCCGCTGTAGTACGACTGATCGATGTAACCGTGGGTCTCGGCGGTCGGCGCCTTGCTGGTGATGTTCAGCACGCCGGCCGAGGCGTTCTTGCCGAACAACGTGCCTTGGGGCCCGCGCAGAACTTCGGCGCGCTCCAGATCCAGCAGATCCAGAGTCGACTGGCCAGGACGCGCGTAAACCACACCATCAATCACCGTGGCCACCGTCGGCTCGACGCCCGGCGAAGTGGAAATCGTCCCCACGCCACGCACGAACAACGAGGTGTCCTTGTTCGATGCGCCAGTGCGGAAATTCAACGACGGCACTTGCTGGACGATGCTCGCCACACTGTTGCGGTTGTCGCGCTCCAGCTGCTCGCCGTCGATCACCGACACCGCCACCGGGACCTTTTGCAGCGACTCTTCGCGGCGGGTGGCGGTGACCGTGACGGACTTGAGTGTCGGCTCTTGATCGGTGCTGTCGGCGGCGAACGCGGCGGGCAACGGCAGCGCGGCCAGCCCGGTGAGTATCCAGCCCGCAGCGCGGATCGATTGCGCCAGTTTGTGTATCGCCCCAGGAATGTTGTGCATGTTTGCCCGCTCGAAAAGTTGCCCTGAACCGCTGCCGTTCTGCGACGACAGCGCCTGTCTCGGTGTCTTGGGCATTCGCTCGAGCGAGTAGCAGACAATGCGCTTTGTTAGCGCTAACATCGCCAGTATTGGCAAGCCCGACATAGAGCGTCCAATACTGAAAAATTACTTTTATATGCGTTTTGGTTTTTAAGAAGGATCGAGCCTTGAGCGAAGAAAAGCCCCGCAAACGCCGTGGCGCCGGTCGCGTGACCCTCAACGCGGTGGCGCGCCAGGCCGGTGTTTCGGCGATCACCGTGTCGCGCTACTTCAACCAGCCGGAACAGGTCTCGCCCGAACGCCGCGAGCGGATCGCGGCGGTGGTCGCTGAGCTGGGTTATGTACCGAATCTGGTGGCTGGTGGGCTCGCCTCGGCGCGGGGGAAAATCGTCGGCATGGTGATCCCGAACATCTCCGGGCCGATCTTCGCCAATACCATTCAGGGCTTCAGCGACACCCTCAGCCGTCACGGCTATCAGCTTCTTCTGGCATCGAGTTACTTCAGTACCGAGCAGGAAGAAAACGCGGTGCGGGCCTTTCTTGGCTGGTCGCCGGCAGCGCTGGTAGTGACCAGTCACTTCCACAGTGCGGGCACGGAAAAGATGCTCGCCGAAGCGGATATTCCGGTGATCGAAACCTGGGATTACCAACCGGATCGCGAGCCGATGCAGATCGGCTTTTCGCACTTCGAAGTGGGGGTCAGCGCCGCCCGCTATCTGCACGGCAAAGGCTATCGGCGAATCGCCTTCGTGCAGAACAGCGCCCCCGGCGACTTCAGTGCGCTGGAGCGTCGCGACGGTTACGCCGCGACCGTTCGCGAGTTGGGTCTGGAACCGTGGGTGTTCGCACCGGACGCCGATCGCGCCCCGTTCGAGGCCGGCAAGCAAGCGATGGAAGCACTGATGAACGCCTCACCGCGCCCGGACGCGATCATCTTCGCCAACGACAACCTCGCCGCAGGTGGCCTGCTCGCCGGGCAACGCGCTGGCCTCAAGATCCCCGAAGACTGCGCCGTCCTCGGCTTCGGCGACTACCCGTTCGCCGAGATGCTGCTGCCGAGCCTGAGCACGATCAAACCGCCGGCGCTGGAGATCGGCGAGATGGCGGCGACACGGGTGCTGGAAAGCCTGGGCGTGTTGCCGAGTGATGAGGTGCAGCGACTTAATTTGCTGCAATGCCAAGTCATCGAGCGAGAAAGTACCTGACCCAGAATTCTGTAAATCGGCCTTAAGCTGACAATTCACGCAAGGCAGCAGCAGCCAAAAATCCGGAGCGAGAGCTGTAACGCTGATCACGTCGTACTGTCTGGTCAATACGCTCCAGCAACTGCTCCGGCAGAGTCGCGTTGAAGCGCACCGACTTGCCGAAATAGGGAGTGATATCAAACTCGACCACACCCCAGATACCGCCGGCGTAATCCGGATTCTCGAGATGGGCATCAATGTCCTGAACCCGAGGCAACGGTGCGCCATCAGCGACCAGTCCCTCATAGTGCAAGGCCAGTGCCTCCTGAGTATTGTCAAAAGCTTCGGCTACCGTAGTGCCTGCGGAGAAGCAGCCCGGTACATCCGGGACGATCACTCCGTAGTCTGAGTCGGCATCCTTGTGCAGAACGACCGGGAATTTCATGTAAGTGAATCCTTCCTCTGACATGTCCATTAAGGGACTTTCGTTTCCAATGACGGGCTTCATTTCAAACCCGCCTGTTTCAAGATGCTGTTGATCGTTCCCTTGGGAAGATCCGAATCCGGATGCTTGATCGTCACCCTCCCTGGTTTGCCCGGATGTTTGTATTGGTGGTGACTGCCTTTCACGGCGACCAGATACCATCCATCCTCCTCGATCATCCTGATCATTTCCCGACTACGCATTTCCTTCGCCCTGTTCGACAGCAAGAGCTGCGTACTTTAAGAGCTGTCCTTCTCCATCAATACACACCATACACACTTGGAGAAATATTAGCCTAGTGGACAGGCGCGTGTTTAATCGCCAGATGGGCGGTGGACGTGCCCTGGCACACAGCTCTCATAAACAGATGTATACGTGGCGAAATGTGTCGATCAGCATGAGCCCGACAGCTGACCTATGCTCAACATGAGCAAAGCCAGGACGACTCCCATCCACAGGTAGATCCCGACCATGCACACCGCAATCATCATCTTCTTCGGCCTGATCCTGCTGGCGCTGATGCTCTACATCGGCGAGCGCATCGGCTTCAGTCGGCAGACCATGGCCTACGGTTTCGCGGCGTTGTGGCTGGCGTTGACGGTGATCAACGGCGCGGTCGGCGTGGTGCATGCCGGGCAGCCGCTGGGGTCGGAGATTGCGATTGGCAGCGCCGTGTTCGGGGTGCCAATCGCGGCGATGGTGTTGTTCATGGTGCTGAGCGCCGAGACCTGAAACCGTCCCGGCGCCCTGCGCCGATCAACGCACCAGATGCAGGAACTGCATGTGCCGTTCGTACTGGTCGAGGATGTCGTTGATGATCTGCTCTTTGGTGTAGCCGACCAGATCGTAGTCCTGACTGCCCTCGCTCAGATGCACTTCGGCGCGGTAGTAGCGACGGTTGTTGAGCTGCTTGGAGCCCATGCCGCCACGGGCGAACGATGGCGTGAAGTAACCACGCATCTGCACCTGATAGATGAACGGGTGCAGCTCGCCATGACCGATTTCCAGACTGACGCTGTCATGAGCCGGATCGGGTTGCGTAACGACATTCAGCCCCTTCTCGACGAACACCGCCGTCACTTCTTCGATGGCCGGTTTCACCGTGGTGTCCATGAAGCGGTACACCTCGTCCCGCGACGGGAAGTGCACGGCCTGGCTCAGGCGCTGGCGCCAGCCGCCCTTGCCACGTCGTGAGCCGGAGACCGGGGCCAGCGAATGCAGCTGCGCGATCTGCTTCTGCGATTCCAGATAGAACGCCTTGTGCAGCCCCCACATCATCAGCAGCAGAATCAGCGAGAACGGCAGCGAGGTCAGCACCACCGCTGACTTCAGCGCATCGATGCTGCCGGAGAACAGCAGCGCACTGGTGATCAGCGCAGTCATCGCGCCCCAGAACACCCGCAGCCATTTCGGCCCGTCTTCATCCGGGTTGCCGCCCTTGGCCGACAGGGTCGAGAGCACTACGGTGCCGGAGTCGGCGGAGGTGACGAAAAACACGAAGCTGATGAACACCGTCACCGCGATGACAGTCTTGCTCCACGGGTAGGTTTCCAGCAGCAGGTAAAGAGTCATCGACGGGTTGTCGAGGGCCGACATGCCCAGTGCCGACATGCCGTGATTGAGCACCTGATCGATGGCGCTGTTGCCGAAGATCGACATCCACGCCAGGGTGAAACCGAGTGGGATCAACAGCACGCCGAAGACGAATTCGCGGATGGTCCGGCCACGGGAAATCCGTGCGATGAACAGGCCCACGAACGGCGACCATGCGATCCACCAGGCCCAGTAGAACACCGTCCAGCCACCGAGCCAGTCGCTCGGTTTGTCGTAGGCATAGAGGTCGAAACTCTTCGTCGGCAATGCGCCGAGGTAATCACCGAGGTTCTGGATCAGGGTGTTGAGCAAATGCTGGGTGGGACCGGCGAACAACACGAACAGCAGCAGCGCACAGGCCAGCAGCATGTTGATGTCGGACATGACCCGCACGCCCTTATCCACACCGGAGACGGCGACGATGATCGCTGCGCCCATCATCAGCGTGATCAAACCGACCTGAATCCACTGGGTATGGGCGATGCCGAACAGGTAGTCCAGACCGGAGTTGAGATGGAGCACGCCGAAGCCCATGTCCGCACCGAGGCCGAACACCGTGGCGATGATGCCGAAGCCATCGACCGCGTAGCCGATGGGCCCGTTGATGCGTTTGCCGATCAGCGGGTACAGCGCCGAGCGCAGGGCCAGCGGCAGGTTGTGTCGATACGCAAAATACGCCAGCGCCATGCCGACGAAGGCGAACACGCCCCAGCCGTGCAGGCCCCAGTGCAGAAACAGGATCTGCATCGCCTGACGCGCCGCCTCCGCCGTGCCGGCCTCGCCTTGTGGCGGCTGGAGCATGTGGGTCAACGGTTCGGAGACACAGAAGAAAAACAGCGTGATGCTGATCCCGGCGGCGAACAGCATGCCGGCCCAGGACAGGTAACTGAATTCGGGTTCGTCGTGGTCGGCACCGAGTTTGATCTTGCCGTAGCCCGATAACGCGGTGACCACCACGAAGACCAGATACAGGGTCATCGCGAGCATGTAATACCAGCCGACCGTATTGGCCGCCCAGTTTTGCGCTTCCAGGAGCCAGGCACCGGCCTGTTCCGGCATGGCGATAACGGTCAGGCCGAACAGCAGGATCACTGTCGCGGCGAACCAGAACACCGGCGGATTCATGCGTACCAGACCGCTGGCGGGGGTGGACGATGCACTCATGAACGGTGCACCTCAAGGGGTTGGAAAGTGGCTGAAATGATCGGACTCAGCAAAGGCAAGCCTCCTGTTGTGAGCGGGCAGCGAGCTACCGGTTTAACTTGAATGAACGTTCAAGTTAAACATGGATAGTACGCTCAGGACTAATCGCAGGGCTCAGCGGTACCTTTCGTACGCTGGCTCAGGGAGGGGTATGACGCTGTGGCGAGGGTGATCGTTCCCGCGTTGCGCGGGAACGATCCGACAGGAAAATTACTTCTGCGTCCCGTCATCATGCTGCAGGTTGGCCTGGGTCAGGTTGCACCCGGCCGGCACGCTGCGGGTCAGCCACACGTTGCCGCCGATGGTCGAGCCCTGGCCGATGGTGATCCGCCCGAGAATCGTCGCCCCGGCGTAAATCACCACGTCGTCCTCGACGATCGGATGGCGTGGATGACCCTTCTGCAACTGGCCGTCCTCGTCCGCCGGGAAGCGTTTGGCGCCCAAAGTCACCGCCTGATAGATCCTGACGCGCTCACCGATGATCGCGGTTTCGCCAATCACCACGCCGGTCCCGTGGTCGATGAAGAAACTGCGGCCGATCTGCGCGCCCGGGTGAATATCGATGCCGGTCGCCGAGTGGGCGATTTCCGAACTGATCCGCGCCAGCAGCGGCAGGCCTGCGCGATACAAATGGTGCGCGAGACGATGGTGGATCACCGCCAGAATCCCCGGATAGCACAACAGCACTTCATCGACGCTGCGCGCCGCCGGGTCGCCGTGATAGGCGGCCAGCACATCGGTGTCGAGCAGACTGCGCAGGCCTGGCAGCGCCAGAGCGAAATCCTGAATGATCCTGATGGCCTGCGCCTCGACTTCGCTGTCATCCCGGGCGCTGTGACGGGCGACGTAACGCAGTTCGAGTCGTGCCTGGGCCAGCAACGCATTCAACGCAACATCGAGGGTGTGTCCAACGTAAAAATCCTCGCTCTCTTCACGCAGATCCACCGGCCCCAGACGCATCGGGAACAACGCGCCGCACAAGGCTTCGAGAATCTGCGCCATCGCATCACGGGACGGCAGTTCGCGCCCGCCCTGCTCGCCGCTGGCGCGGCCATTTTGTGCACGCCACTGATCCCGCGCGGTACGCAGCTGGCTGACGATGGTCTGCAATTGCCAATGGCTGGAACGCTCGCTCACGGTAAAGACTCCTCACGGGCGGCCGGACTGTCTGGCCGCGTCAACGGCCACTACTTTACGGCAACGCTCAGGAGGCGAATTAAGAACCGATAGTGCTGGCCTAAGCACATTTGGCTATAAGCGATTGGCGGTTGCCCCGGTAAATCGGCGTGCCTATAGTCCTGTGATCTTCCTCCGCCAGTACGGAACCATGTCCACACAACCGATCAAACAACAGCTGCAACGCTTTAACCGCCTCGACCTGCTTGGCCAACCGACCCCACTGGAAAAACTCGAACGCCTGTCCACCTGGCTCGGCCGCGATGTCTACATCAAGCGCGATGACCTGACGCCGCTGGCCATGGGCGGCAACAAGTTGCGCAAGCTCGAATACCTCGCCGCCGATGCCCTCGCCCAAGGCGCCGACACCCTGATCACCGCCGGCGCACTGCAATCGAACCACGTCCGCCAGACCGCTGCGCTGGCCGCGAAACTGGGCCTGGGCTGCGTGGCCCTGCTGGAAAATCCGCTGGGCACCGACGACGCCAATTACACCGGCAACGGCAACCGCCTGCTGCTGGATCTGTTCGATACCAAGGTCGAGCTGGTCGATAACCTCGACAACGCCGACGAACAACTGGCCGCCCTCGCCGTGCGCCTGCGCAGCAACGGCAAGAAGCCGTATCTGGTGCCGATCGGCGGCTCCAACGCCATCGGCGCGCTGGGTTACGTACGTGCCGGTCTGGAACTGGCGCAGCAGATCGAGGACACCGGCCTGCAATTTTCCGCCGTGGTTTTGGCCTCGGGCAGCGCAGGCACGCATAGCGGCCTGGCACTGGCCTTGAGCGAAGTGCTGCCGCAACTGCCGGTGATCGGCGTGACGGTATCGCGCAGCGAAGAAGACCAGCGCCCGAAAGTTCAGGGTCTGGCCGAGCGCACTGCCGACTTGTTGGGCGTGGCGTTGCCGGAGAATTTCAAGGTCGATTTGTGGGACGAATACTTCGGCCCGCGCTACGGCGAGCCGAATGCCGGAACCCTGGCGGCGGTAAAGCTGCTGGCCAGCCAGGACGCCGTGCTGCTCGATCCGGTCTACACCGGCAAGGCCATGGCCGGGCTGCTCGACGGCATCGGGCGCGGGCGTTTCGACGACGGCCCGATCATTTTCCTGCACACCGGCGGCGCCCCGGCGTTGTTTGCCTACAAGGATTTTCTCTGATGCGCTCGTTCCCACGCTCGGCGTGGGAAGGCAGGCCGGGACGCTTCGCGTCCCTTTCCGTCGTTGAAGCCCTCCCGCGCAGCGGGTGAGATCAACCGGAATACGGGAAATTCATATTCCACATACGAATAACAAATGGAAAATTCATTATTTTCCATTCTAAAAGAACAGTCTTATAGTCTCGCCGCAGGCGAATATCGCGAGAGACGCATAAGCTGCTTTAAGGCAGGATAGCGCTGTCGTCCAATTCCCGGATTCGCCAACTTTCCTTAAGCGTCTTCCATAAGAAAACACAGGGGCTTGTCATGATTCTTTCCGTACTACGTCGAAATCTGCTGGTAGGTTCGCTGGGCCTGGCACTAAGCGCCGGTCTGATCAGCAGCGCCGTTGCCGGTGAGCAACTGCAACAGATCAAGGACAAAGGCGTTATCAACGTCGGCCTGGAAGGCACTTATCCACCATTCAGCTTCGTTGATGCCGACGGCAAACTGTCCGGCTTCGAAGTCGAGCTGTCCGAAGCCCTGGCCAAGAAGCTGGGCGTGAAGGCCAAGATCCAGCCAACCAAGTGGGACGGCATCCTCGCCGCGCTGGAATCCAAGCGTCTGGACGTTGTCGTCAACCAGGTGACCATCTCCGACGAGCGCAAGAAGAAGTATGACTTCTCCGAGCCGTACACCATCTCCGGGATTCAGGCGCTGGTGCTGAAGGACAAGGAAGCTGCGCTGAACATCAAGACCGCCGCCGACCTGTCCGGCAAGAAAGTCGGCGTAGGCCTGGGCACCAACTACGAGCAGTGGGTCCGCGCCAACGTGCCGGGTGCCGACGTGCGTACCTACGACGATGATCCGACCAAGTTCGCCGACCTGAACAACGGCCGTACCGATGCGATTCTGATCGACCGTCTGGCCGCACTTGAATACGCCAAGAAAGCACCGAAAACCGTCGCGGCCGGTCAGGCGTTCTCCCGTCAGGAATCCGGTATCGCCCTGCGCAAAGGCGAGCCTGAGCTGCTGGCAGCCGTGAACAAGGCCCTCGACGAGCTGCGTGCCGACGGGACCCTGGCCAAGATCTCGGAAAAGTACTTCCAAGCTGACGTCACCCAATAATGGAAGCAGCTTTCCAACTCGCACTGGACTCCGCGCCCTTTCTGCTCAAGGGCGCGTACTACACGGTAGTCCTCAGCCTCGGCGGCATGTTCTTCGGCCTGCTGCTGGGCTTTGGCCTGGCGCTGATGCGCCTGTCGCGTTTCAAATCGGTCAGCTGGCTGGCCCGCATCTACGTGTCGTTCTTTCGCGGCACGCCGTTGCTGGTGCAGCTGTTCGTGATCTATTACGGCCTGCCGCAACTGGGGCTGGAACTCGACCCGCTGCCGGCAGCCCTGATCGGTTTCTCGCTGAACATGGCTGCCTATGCCTGTGAAATCCTGCGCGCCGCGATCGGTTCGATCGAACGCGGTCAGTGGGAAGCGGCTGCAAGCATCGGCATGACCCGCGCGCAGACCCTGCGCCGGGCCATCCTGCCGCAAGCCATGCGCACGGCGTTGCCGCCGCTGGGCAACAGCTTCATTTCACTGGTCAAGGACACCGCACTGGCCGCCACCATTCAGGTGCCGGAGCTGTTCCGTCAGGCACAACTGATTACCGCCCGGACTTTCGAAGTCTTCACCATGTATCTTGCCGCCGCGCTGATCTACTGGATTCTGGCCACAGTGCTGTCGCACTTCCAGAACAAGCTGGAAGAGCGGGTCAATCGGCACGACCAGGAGTCCTGACCCCATGATTGTCGTGGAAAAACTGACAAAGCAGTTCAAGGGTCAAGTCGTGCTCAACGGCATCGATCTTGAAGTGAAGGAAGGCGAGGTCGTGGCGATCATCGGCCCCAGCGGCTCGGGCAAGACCACGTTCCTGCGCTGCCTGAACTTCCTCGAACAACCCACCAGCGGCCGGATCAAGGTCGGCGATATCGAGATCGATACCGGCCGCCCCTTGAACCAGCAGCAGAATCTGGTGCGCACCTTGCGCCAGCACGTGGGCTTCGTGTTCCAGAACTTCAACCTGTTCCCCCACCGCACCGCCCTGGAGAACGTCATCGAAGGCCCGATCGTGGTCAAGAAGACGCCCCGTGACGCAGCCATTGCCCTGGGCAAGAAGCTGCTGGCCAAGGTCGGCCTGGCGGGCAAGGAAGACGCCTACCCACGGCGCCTGTCCGGCGGCCAGCAACAGCGCGTGGCGATTGCCCGGGCGCTGGCGATGGAGCCAGAAGTAATCCTGTTCGACGAGCCGACGTCGGCCCTCGACCCGGAACTGGTGGGCGAAGTACTGGCGACCATTCGCGGTCTGGCCGAAGAAAAACGCACCATGGTTATCGTGACTCACGAAATGGCGTTCGCCCGTGACGTGGCCAACCGCGTGGTGTTTTTCGATAAAGGCGTGATCGTCGAACAAGGTGAAGCCAAGGCGCTGTTCGCCAATCCGAAAGAAGAACGCACACGACAGTTTCTCAGCAAGTTTCGCAACAACGGCTGAGAACTTCGCCTGCACCATCACTCACTTCCATGGATGGAAGTAGTGTTCTCCCCGATATACAAATCACTCTCAAAACATAAACTACCCAACCCTTGAAAAGGCAGTACATATATATGTCCTGCAACAACTCCCTGCGCATAAAATTCGCCGCGACTTGATTCCATCCTTCACCAGAACGCACGGTCAAACACGCTGAAAACCGCGAAAACCTGTAGCCTCTTTCCTTTCCCTGCCTAGTCCGACTGCTACAACAACGTAGGAACTTTCTGATTAATCCGTAATTCACGGATTAACTAATCCACTCCCTTGACACCTCTTCCGGCGAACTCTTATCTAGTCGTCAACCGGCGCAAGCCAGTTCAACAAGACACTTTAAAACTTGTACACAACTCCGAAGTTTTATTGCCGGTTAATTCACGCCATTCGTTCTTTCAGATACGGACTTCGCTGCAAGGCTTCAAGGAGAGAAACCAATGACCTGCATTTCAAACATCCCGCTACTGCCACCACCGACCCTGGAGCAAACCCACGGGACTGGAATCAACCTCATGGCGGCCGCCAACCTGTCGGTTGAAATCGGACCTTATGACGATATGGACAGCGGCGATCTGATCGAGCTGTTCTGGGATGACTGCTATGTCGCTTCCCGTGTGCTCACTGCCGGCGATATCGGAAGCACGGTCAGCCTCAGGGTGCCGGAGAGTTTCATCGTCAACGGCTCACCCTGCGTGCACTATCGGGTCATGCAGGTCGGGAGAAACCCGGCGCTGTCGGCCGGCGCCCGGCTCCAGGTGAAGCTCGACTGCCCGGGCGGGCAGTTCGCAACAGGCAGCGCAGAGGAAAACCAGTATTTGCTGCCGGTCAGCCTTCCAGACGTCATCCGCCGGCGCGGGGTCAACCCGAGTCAGATCAAGCGCGGCGTCCCGCTGACCATCGAGCCTTACCTGAACATGGCCGAGGGTGACGAAATCACCCTGCGCTGGGGCGACGCACGAATGGATCTGCCCCCTGTCACGCAAGCCGATGTCGGCCAGGGAATCCAGGTCTGGGTGCCACCGGCAGTCATCGTCGAAGCGGGCGAAGACCTGCGGCTTGACGTGACCTATTGCATCATCGATCGGGTCGGCAACAACTCGCGCTGGGCGCCGCCACGCACCCTGAAGATTGGCTGCGTGAATCCTTATCTGAAAGTGCCATTGAGGCAAATTCCCATGGCTGCGGAGCGCAAAGCCGAGTGAGCTTTCGATCGTCTATGCATATTCCTAAAAGTTAGTTTATTTAAATTTTATACGCGCTTAGGGTATATGAACCGGACCACCGGACATTCTTTCGTTCGCCGCACTTTTGCGGCGTTTTTCATGAGATGTGAGGTAGGTAACATGGTCCGGAACCCAATCACCCCAGTGCAGATCGCCAGGGCATTGCGTGCAGCCAAGGAGTGGCACTGATGTCCAGTCTGGCAGACGCAAACGTCCAGAGTGACCTGGACATCGCCCCGTTGTTGTTGCCCGCGCAAGTGCTGCGCAACGACGCTCAAGCCATCAAGGCTGCACATGAACTGGCGCAAGTTGCCCGCGTGCAGGCCGCCAAACGTGATCGTCAGCGCAAGCTGCCATGGGCGGAAATCGAACAGTTCACCCGCAGCGGCCTGGGCAGCATCGCCATCCCCCGCGAGTACGGCGGACCGCAGGTTTCCTTCGTCACCCTGGCCGAGGTGTTCGCGATCATTTCCGCGGCCGACCCGGCGCTGGGACAGATCCCGCAGAACCAGTTCGGCATCATCAACCTGATCCTCGGCAGCGCCACCGAACAGCAGAAAAAACAGTTGTTGCAGAGCGTGCTCGAAGGCTGGCGCATCGGTAACGCCGGGCCTGAGCGCGGCACCAAGGACACCCTGGAACTGAAAGCGCGCATCACCGCCGACGGCGACGACTACGTGATCAACGGCCAGAAGTTCTATTCCACCGGCGCCCTCTTCGCCCATTGGGTGGCGGTCAAGGCACTCAACGATAACGGCAAGCAAGTCCTGGCCTTCGTCCGTCGCGGCACGCCGGGATTACGCATCGTCGATGACTGGTCCGGTTTCGGCCAGCGCACCACCGCCAGCGGCACGATCCTGCTGCACAACGTGCGGGTCGATGCAGGCCTCGTGGTGGATAACTGGAAGATCAACGAAAAGCCCAACACCCAGGGCGCGGTTTCGCAGCTGATTCAAGCGGCCATCGACGCCGGAATCGCCCGTGGCGCCATCGATGACGCCATCGAGTTCGTCAGGACCCGTGCCCGGCCGTGGATCGACGCCAAGGTCGAGCGCGCCAGTGACGATCTTTACGTGATCGCCGACATCGGCAAACTGAAAATCGAACTGCACGCCGCCGAAGCGCTGCTGCGCAAGGCCGGGCAAGTGCTGGATCAGGTACACGCTGCACCGCTGACTGCCGAGTCCGCCGCCCGCGCCTCGATTGCCGTGGCCGAAGCCAAGGTACTGACCACCGAGATCTCGCTGCTGGCCAGCGAAAAACTTTTCGAACTGGCCGGCAGCCGCGCCACCCTCGCCGAATTCAATCTCGACCGCCACTGGCGCAACGCCCGGGTGCACACGCTGCACGACCCGGTGCGCTGGAAATACCACGCGGTCGGCGCGTACCGCCTGAACGGAAAACTTCCGGCTCGCCATTCCTGGATCTGACGACCAGAACACTTTTGACCAGATCTCTGGAGAAACACATGACTCTTTCCCATCCCGTCGCGGTCATCACCAGCGACGAGCAAGCCCTGATCGTCGCCAGCGACCTGGCCGAGGACTTCCAGCGCGACAGCAACCTGCGCGACCGTGAACGCCGCTTGCCGCTGCCGGAACTCGACGTGTTTTCCCGCTCCGGCCTGTGGGGCATCAGTGTTCCCAAGGAGTACGGCGGCGCCGGCGTGTCCAACGTGACCCTGGCCAAGGTCATCGCCCTGATCGCCCGGGCCGATGGCTCGCTGGGGCAGATTCCGCAGAACCATTTCTATGCCCTCGAGGTGCTGCGGGTGAACGGCAGCCACGAGCAGAAACAACGTTTGTACGCCGAAGTCCTCGCCGGTCAGCGCTTCGGCAATGCCCTGGCAGAACTGGGCACCAAGACCGCCCACGACCGCGTCACCAGCCTCAAACGTGACGGCAGCGGCTATCGCATCAACGGCCGCAAGTTCTATGCAACCGGTGCGATTTACGCGCAGCGCATCCCGACTTCGGTGGTCGATGAAGATGGCGTGCAGCAACTGGCCTTCGTCCCGCGTGACAGCAAAGGCCTGACCGTGATCGACGACTGGAGCGGCTTCGGCCAGCGCACCACCGGCAGCGGTTCGGTGGTGTTCGAAGACGTGTATGTCACCGCCGAAGACGTGATCCCGTTCCAGAGCGCTTTCGAGCGTCCGACCACCGTCGGCCCGCTGGCGCAGATCCTTCACGCCGCCATCGACACCGGCATCGCCCGTGCCGCCTACGAAGATGCATTGCACTTCGTGCGCAGCAAGACCCGTCCATGGATCGACTCGGGTAACGACAAGGCCACCGAAGATCCGCTGACCCTCAAGAGCTTCGGCCACTTGAGCATCCGCCTGCACGCCACCGAAGCGTTGCTTGAACGCGCCGGCGAATTCCTCGACGCAGCCCAGGCCGAGACCAACGCCGAGATGGTTGCAGCAGCCTCGATTGCCGTCGCCGAAGCACGGGCGATCAGCACCGAAATCTCTCTGGCCGCCGGAAGCACCCTGTTCGAACTGGCCGGCAGTCAGGCCACCCTGATCGAGCACGGCCTCGACCGCCACTGGCGCAACGCCCGGGTGCACACCCTGCACGACCCGGTGCGCTGGAAATATCACGCGGTCGGCAATTACTACCTCAACGATGAAAACCCTCCACTGCGAGGGACCATCTGATGAGCAAGAAAAAGATCCTGCTCAATGCGTTCAACATGAATTGCATCGGCCACATCAACCACGGCTTGTGGACCCATCCACGGGACACCTCGACCCGATACAAGACCATTGAATACTGGACCGAACTGGCGCAACTGCTGGAGCACGGGCTGTTCGACGGGCTGTTCATCGCCGACATCGTCGGTGTGTACGACGTCTATCAGAACTCGGTGGACGTCACCCTGAAAGAGTCGATCCAGCTGCCGGTCAACGATCCGCTGCTGCTGGTGTCGGCCATGTCCGCCGTGACCAAAAACCTCGGTTTCGGCCTGACCGCCAACCTCACCTACGAGCCGCCGTATCTGTTCGCACGGCGCATGTCGACCCTCGATCACCTGAGCCGTGGGCGGGTGGGCTGGAACATCGTCACCGGTTATCTGGACAGCGCCGCCAAGGCTATGGGCCTCAGTGAACAAGTCGAGCATGACCGGCGTTACGACCAGGCTGACGAATACCTCGAAGTGCTCTACAAACTCTGGGAAGGCAGCTGGGAAAACGGTGCGGTGCTCAACGATCCGCAACAGCGGATCTACGCGCAGCCGGACAAGGTGCACAAGGTCGAGCACAAGGGCGAGTTCTACCAGGTCGAGGGTTATCACCTGTGCGAGCCGTCGCCGCAGCGCACGCCGGTGCTGTTCCAGGCCGGCAGTTCGGATCGCGGTCTGCTGTTCGCCGGGCGTCATGCCGAGTGCGTGTTCATCAGCGGCCAGAACAAACCGTCGACCAAAATTCAGGTCGACAAGGTCCGCGCCAGCGCCGTCGAAGCGGGTCGCAACCCCGAAGACATCAAGGTGTTCATGGGCCTGAACGTGATCGTCGGCGAGACCGAGGAAGCGGCCTGGGCCAAGCACGCCGAGTACCTGAGCTACGCCAGCGCCGAAGCGGGCGTGGCGCACTTTTCGGCGTCCACCGGGATCGATTTTTCCCAATACGAAATCGACGAACCGATCCAGTACGTGAAGAGCAACGCGATCCAGTCCGCCACCAAAAACCTGCAGAACAATGACTGGACCCGCCGCAAGTTGCTCGACCAGCACGCCCTCGGCGGGCGCTACATCACCGTGGTCGGCTCGCCACAGCAAGTGGCGGATGAACTGGAATCGTGGATCGCCGAAACCGGTCTCGACGGCTTCAACCTGACCCGCATCGTCACCCCGGAAAGCTATGTGGATTTCATCGATCTGGTGATTCCGGAACTGCAACGGCGCGGCTCGTACAAGACCGCGTACGACACCGGCAGCCTGCGGGAAAAACTGTTTCACGGCGAAGCGCATCTGCCGCAGCAACACACCGGCGCCCACTACCGACACACCTTCTCGCACTGACTGGAAAACCACCATGACCAAAAAGCTCCTGTCCCACCCAGTCAAAGCACTGGCCCTGGCCTTTGGCCTGTTCAGCTCGGCGGTGTTCGCCGCCGACGCGCCGTTGAAAATCGGCACCACCGCCGCCTTCGCGATCCCGCTGGAAGCGGCCGTCGAAGAGGCCGGCAAGCAAGGCCTGAAAGTCGAGCTGGTGGAGTTCACCGACTGGATCGCACCGAACGTCAGCCTCGCCGCCGGCGACATCGACGTGAACTACTTCCAGCACATCCCGTTCCTGGAAAACGCCAAGGCCGCCTCCGGTTTCGACCTGGTGCCGTTCGCCCCGGGGATCATCAACAACGTCGGCCTGTACTCGAAGAAATACAAAAGCTTCGACGAGTTGCCGGAAGGCGCCAGCGTCGCCATCGCCAACGACCCGATCAACAGCGGACGCGGTCTGCAACTGCTGGCCAAGGCCGGTCTGATCACCCTGAAACCGGGCGTCGGCTACAAGGCCACCGAAGACGATATCGTCGCCAATCCGAAGAAGATCAAAATCCTCCAGGTCGAAGCCGTGCAACTGGTGCGCGCTTATGACGATGCCGACCTGGTCCAGGGCTATCCGGCCTACATCCGTCTGGCGAAGACGTTCGATGCCGGCTCTGCGCTGCTGTTCGACGGCCTCGACCATAAGGAATACGTGATCCAGTTCGTGATCCAGCCGAAGAGCAAGACCGATCCGCGCCTGATCAAGTTCGTCGACATCTACCAGCATTCGCCGGCCGTTCGCGCCGCGCTGGATAAGGCCCACGGCAAGCTGTACCAGGCCGGCTGGGAAAGCTGAGGATGACCGCGGCCATCCAACGGCGACTGGATCTTCCAGAGCCACCCGCGCTTGCGCAACGCACCGAACTGCATCCCGAGCTGAACCGCGCCCATGTGCGTTTCGTCGGGCTCGGCAAAACCTACGACGGCAAACAAGGCCCGGTCGCAGCCCTGCAAGGCATCGACCTGGCGATTCAGCGCGGTGAGGTGTTCGGCATCATCGGCCGCAGCGGCGCCGGCAAGTCGTCGCTGATCCGCACCATCAACCGCCTCGAACAACCGACCTCGGGCCGGGTGCTGATCGATCAGGTGGACATCGGCGAGTACGACGAGGATCGCCTCGTCGCCCTGCGTCGGCGGATCGGCATGATCTTCCAGCACTTCAACCTGATGTCGGCAAAAACGGTGTGGCAGAACGTCGAACTGCCGCTGAAAGTCGCCGGCGTTCCGAAGGAACAGCGGGAGAAGAAGGTTCGCGAACTGCTGGAGCTGGTGGGCCTGCAAACCAAGCACAAGGCGTATCCGGCGCAGCTTTCCGGCGGGCAGAAACAGCGTGTCGGCATCGCCCGCGCGCTGGTGCACGACCCGGACATTCTGCTGTGTGACGAAGCCACTTCGGCCCTCGACCCGGAAACCACCCAGTCGATCCTCGGTCTGCTGCGCGAGATCAACAAACGCCTGGGCCTGACCATCGTATTGATCACTCACGAGATGGCGGTGATCCGGGAAATCTGCGACCGCGTCGTCGTGCTTGAACATGGCCGCATCGTCGAACAAGGCCCGGTCTGGGAAGTGTTCGGCAACCCGCAACACGAGGTCAGCCAGACCTTGCTCGCACCGCTGCAGCACGCGTTGCCCGAAGAGTTGCAAAGCCGTTTGCAGGCACAACCGTCATCGTCCGATGCGTCCGTGGTGCTGCGTTTGCAGTTCACCGGCAGCCAGCAGGACGAACCGGATCTGGCCGCGCTGTTCGCCGCCCTCGGTGGCCGGGTGAAATTGCTCCAGGGCGGCGTGGAACGGATTCAGGGCCACGCGCTCGGGCAATTGCTGCTGGCGGTGGCGGGATCAAAGCTGAACGCCGAGGAATTGCGTCAGCGTGCCGGCCAGTGGGCACAACGCACGGAGGTGCTGGGTTATGTGGTTTGATCGCTTGCTGCAGGGCTTCATCGACACGTTTCTGATGGTCGGCGTGTCGTCGCTGATTGCATTGCTCGCCGGGATTCCCATGGCGGTGATTCTGGTCACCAGCGACAAAGGTGGTATCTACGAAGCGCCGGTGCTCAATCGCGCGTTGGGTGCGTTCGTGAACCTGTTTCGCTCGATTCCGTTTCTGATCCTGATGGTCGCGCTGATTCCGTTCACCCGGCTGATCGTCGGCACCACTTACGGTGTGTGGGCGGCCGTCGTACCGCTGACCATTGCAGCCACGCCGTTTTTTGCACGGATCGCCGAAGTGAGCCTGCGCGAAGTCGACCACGGCTTGATCGAAGCCGCGCAAGCCATGGGCTGCCGGCGCTGGCATATCGTCTGGCACGTGTTGTTGCCCGAAGCACTGCCGGGCATCGTTGGCGGGTTCACCATTACGCTGGTGACGATGATCAACTCATCGGCGATGGCCGGAGCGATTGGTGCCGGCGGTCTGGGCGACATCGCCTATCGCTACGGCTATCAGCGTTTTGACAGCCAGATCATGCTGACCGTGATCGTGCTGCTGGTGGCGCTGGTGGCGGTGATTCAGCTGGGCGGCGACCGTCTGGCGCGAGGGTTGAACAAGCGCTGAATTGCATGGCGTATAGTCGGCAACATCCTTTGCCAGCGCAGTCCGACCATGAAACAGACGCCTATCGATCTGGAACAGATCACCTCCACCACCCTCGGCCACTACAACTCGGTGGCCGAGGACTTTCGTGAAGGCACCCGCGACCATGATGTCAGCCAGAACATCGACGCCCTGCTGCGGCATATTCAGGCTGAAGCGCCGTTTTCCATTCTCGATTTCGGCTGCGGACCGGGGCGGGATCTGCAGACCTTCACACGGATGGGTCACATCGCCGTCGGCCTCGACGGTGCGGAAAAATTCGCGCAGATGGCTCGGGAGGACAGTGGCTGTGAGGTGTGGTGCCAGGATTTTCTGAAGCTGGAGTTGCCGGCAGAGCGTTTCGACGGGATCTTCGCCAACGCGGTGCTGTTCCATGTGCCGTTGCAGGAATTGCCACGGATTCTGCAGCAACTGCACGGGACACTGAAACCGGGCGGCGTGTTGTTCAGCTCCAATCCACGTGGGGATAACCGTGAAGGCTGGAACGGGCCGCGTTATGGCTCTTATCACGATCTGGAGGCGTGGCGCGGGTTGCTGACCGCTGCAGGGTTCGTCGAGCTGGAGCATTACTACCGGCCGACGGGGCTGCCGCGGGAGCAGCAGCCGTGGCTGGCGAGTGTCTGGCGCAAAACGGTGTAATGCATTCAGACGTCATCGCCAGCAGGCTGGCTCCCACAGGGGAAAGCATTCCAAATGTGGGAGCCAGCCTGCTGGCGATGAGCGCAAGGCGCTCGCCTTACTGCGCCTCTTTCTTCGGCTCGCGAATCTTGTACCAGGCCACATACAGCGCCGGCAGGAACAGCAGCGTCAGCAACGTTGCCACCACAATCCCGCCGATCATCGCGTAGGCCATCGGCCCCCAGAACACTTCCCGGGCGATCGGGATCATGCCCATGCTCGCCGCTGCGGCAGTCAGTAGAATCGGCCGGCGTCGGTGCTCGGTGGCTTCCACCACCGCATCCCAGGGCGAGTAGCCCTTGTGCTCGAACTCCTCGATTTGCGTCACGAGGATCACCGAGTTACGGATGATGATGCCGATCAGCGCCAGAATCCCCAGGATCGCCACGAAGCCCATCGGCGTACCGGTCGGCACCAGCGCCAGCACCACGCCGATCAGCCCCAGCGGCGCGACACTCGCCACCAGGAACAGCTTCTGCACGCTGTGCAGCTGGATCATCAGGAAGGTCGCCATCAGGAACAGCATCAGCGGAAGCACCTTGGCAATCGGCCCCTGGGCCTTGCCGCTCTCTTCGACCGTACCGCCGGTGGCGACCTTGTAGCCCACCGGCAGTTTGGCGGCGAAGTCATCGATGGTCGGCTTGAGGACTTTCACCAGATCGGTCGGCTGGATTTCATCGCGCACCGAAGCCTTGATGGTGATGGTCGGCAAACGGTCGCGACGCCACACCAGCGGCTGCTCCAGTTCATAACGCACGGTGGCGAAGGCCAGCAGCGGAATCGACGTGCCGTTGGGCGTGACGATCTGCAGGTTCTGCAGGGTTTCCGGTGTACCGCGCTCGGAATCCACCGCCCGCCCGACCACGTTGACCAGGTAGATATCGTCGTCGACCTGAGTCAGCGGCGAGCCACTGACGATGCTGTTCATCAGGTTGGCCACATCCTCCGAGGACAGGCCGAGCTGGCGCGCCTTGTCCTGAGCGATGTCGATGCGCAGGACTTTGCCGGGCTCGTTCCAGTCGTAAATGATCTCGCCGATGTGCGGGCTCTTGTCCAGTTCGGTGGCCAGGTCGATGGCGTGTTTACGCACCTGATCAATGTCCTTGCCGCTGACCCGGTACTGGATCGGACGCCCCACCGGCGGGCCCATTTCCAGGGCCTGCACGTAGCTGCCGATGCCGACGAAGTCCTGGCGCAGGCGATCACGCAGGCGCTGACTCAAGGCTTCGCGGGCCTTGAAGTCTTTGCTGACGATCACCAGTTGCGCGTAGTACGGATTCTGCAGTTGCTGATCCAGCGGCAGGTAGAAACGGATCGCACCCTGACCGATGTAAGTGCTCCAGCGCACGATGTCCGGGTCGCCCTTGAGCGTGGCTTCGAGCTTGTCGACGGCCTTGCGGGTTTCATCGATCGAGGCGTTTTGCGGCAGGTTCAGGTCGACCAGAATTTCCGGGCGGTCGGAAGACGGGAAGAACTGGTTCTGCACAAAACGCATGCAAAACACCGAGAGCACAAAGCACAGCACGGTGATGCCGATGCACCACCAGCGGTTGCGCATTGACCACAACAACCCGTGATTGAACGCTCGCCCGATACGCCCCGGCTCCGCTTCGTGGGGTTTCACGTTGGTGCTGAGGATGTGCACGCCGATCACCGGCGCGAAGAACACCGCCACGATCCACGACACGATCATCGCCACCGCTATCACCGCAAACAGTGTGTAGGTGTACTCACCGGCGGAGCTGGCGTTGAGTCCGATGGGCACGAAACCGGCCACGGTCACCAGCGTGCCGGTGAGCATCGGGAACGCCGTGGAGGTGTAGGCGAACGTCGCCGCCTGCTCCTTGGTCTCGCCCATTTCCAGCCGCGTGACCATCATTTCCACGGTGATCATCGCGTCGTCCACCAGCAGCCCGAGGGCAATGATCAGCGCACCGAGGGAAATCCGCTGCATGGTGATGCCGCTGTACTCCATGTAAACGAACACCATGGCCAGCACCAACGGGATCGAGCACGCCACCACCAGCCCGGCCCGCACGCCGAGGCTGATAAAGCTCACCACCAGCACGATGACCACCGCTTCGAACAACGCGCTGGTGAAGCCGCCGACGGCTTCTTCCACCACTACCGCCTGATCGGAAACGGTGTGCACGCCGACGCCCACCGGCAAGTCGGCGGTGAGTTGATCGATGCGCGCGTGCAGCGCCTTACCAAAGGCCTGGACGTTGCCGCCCTTCTGCATGGCGATTGCCAGACCGATAGCCGGCTTGCCGTCGAAGCGGAATTCCGGGGTCGCCGGGTCGACGTAACCCCGGCTGATTTCAGCGATGTCGGCCAGACGATAGAAGCGGTCATTGAGTTTGAGATTGACCTCGGCCAGATCCTTTTCCGAGGCGAACTGTCCGGAGGTCCTCACCGAAATCCGCTCGGGCCCGGCCTCGATCACACCCGCCGGGGTCACGGCGTTCTGCGATTGCAGGCTTTGCACCACTTGTCGTTGATCGATGCCCAGCGCCGCCAGTTTTCGGGTGGAGAAGTTCAGATAGATCACTTCGTCCTGCTGGCCGACCATCTCGATCTTGCCCAGCCCCGGCACGTTGCGAATCTCGGCACGCGCCTGTTCCACATAATCGCGCAGTTGTCGCATCGTCAGGCCGTCGGCAGTGAACGCATAGACCGAGCCGAACACGTCACCAAACTCATCGTTGAATCCCGGCCCCTGAATCCCCTGGGGAAACTGGCCGCGAATGTCGTCGATCTTCTTGCGCACCTGGTACCAGATTTCCGGGATGTCCTTGGCGCTGGTGGTGTCGCGCAGGTAGACGTAGACCGTTGATTCTCCGGGGCGGGTGTAGCTTTTCACGTAGTCGAGAGAGTCGAGTTCCTCGAGTTTTTTCTCGATACGGTCGGTGACCTGTTTGAGTGTTTCTTCCTGGGTCGCGCCCGGCCATTTGGTCTGGATCACCATGGTCTTGATGGTGAACGACGGGTCTTCCTCGCGCCCCAGATTGAAGTACGAGAACACACCCATCAACAGCCCGACGAACATCAGGTACCAGACGAACGACTGATGCTTGAGGGCCCATTCGGAGAGATTGAAAGACCCTTTCATTGACTGTCCTCGTCGAGTTTCACGGCTTGTCCGGGTTTGAGGCTGTTGACGCCGGCGCTGACCACACGCTCGCCGGACTTGACCCCGCCGGCCAGCACCACGGTGCTGTCGGTGCGGCTGGTCACACTGACGTCGCGCGGGGCAACGGTTTTGCTTTGCGGGTCGATCACCCAGATCCGTGTTTTGCCGTCGGCCTCCTGCAAGGCTGTCGCGGGCAATTCGATTCGCGGCTTGATCGCCGAACTGAGGGTCACGCTGATTGCCGTGCCGAGGCGGAAGCCCGGTGGAGTGCTGGCCAGGGTCAGGCGTGCGCGTCGGGTGCGCGTGGCGCTTTGTGCCTGAGGTTCGATTTCACGGATGACGGCGGTGGTGTTGATGCTCGGATCGAGTTGAGCGGCCACCAGAAACACCACGTCGCTGGGGATCTGGTCGACCAGCGTGTCCGGCAGATCGATCACCGCTTCCTTGATGTCCGGTTGCGCCAGCGTCACCACTTGCTGGCCGGCCGTCACCACTTGCCCGGCCTCGGCGTTCCACGCGGTGACCACGGCTTTGTGGTCGGAGCGCAGTTCGGTATAGCCGAGCTGATCCTTGCTCTGGTTGACCGCCGCCCGCGCCTGGTCGAGAGATGCCTGGGTGGTTTTCAGATCGGTGGTGGCGATGTCCAGTTGCGCCTGGGCGCCCACTCCGCGATCAAACAGCGCCTGCTGACGCCGGGCGTTGGCCTGGGCGTTGATCAATTGTGCTTCGACTTTCGCCAGATCGCCCTGGGCCGAACGCAACTGATTCTGCTGGTCGGACGGGTCGAGGGTGGCGAGCAACGTACCCTTCTCCACCTCGGCGCCCACGTCGACGTTACGACTGGCAATCCGGCCGCCGACGCGAAAACCGGTGTTGCTCTCGTAGCGCGCCTGAATGCTGCCGGCGAAACGACCGAGGGTTTCCTCGTTCAGCGCTTCGACCTTGATCGACAACACCGGCCGCACCGGCTCAGGCGGTGGCTCGCTCTTGGAACAGGCAACCAGCAGCAGCCCGACAGACATCACCCACAAAGGCTTCATGGCTGTGCTCCCGGTTGCAGTTCCTTGTAGGTGTTCTCGGCGATTTCGACTTTCATCCCCGGATGCAGCAGCTGCCCACCGGCAACGATCACTTTTTCGCCGCCCTTGAGCCCTTCGCTGATGATCACGTGCCCGGTCAGGTAGCGGCCGACAGTGACGTTGTGCAGTTGCGCCTCACCCTTGTCGTCCACCATCCATACGGCGGGTTCACTGATGTTCTTGGTCAGGGCCGACCACGGCAATTCCACCGCCGATTTGCCGCTGCCCTTGGCGGTGGCACTGACTACCGAACCGAGCTGCATGCCCTGGGGCAGGCTGTCGAGGGTGACCTTGACCTGCACCGTACCGGACTGCGCCGACACTGCCGGGGTGATTTCGCGCACGGTGCCGGTGGTCTTGATGGCGGGGTTGTCGAGCAGGCTGACGACGATCGAACGCTCGGCCGGCCGCTCTGCCAAAAGGGATTCGTACACGTTGAACACTGCGTCGCGATCGCCGTCCCGGGCCAGGCTGAAGATCGGCGCCGTGGCCTGCACCACCTGGCCGACTTCGGCCTGACGCTGGGTGATGATGCCCGGTGCATCGGCGATCAGCGCGGTGTAACTCAGCTGATCCTTGGCGTTGGCCAACTGCGCCTGAGCCGCACTCAACGCACTCTGGCTGCTGCGCAATGCCGCTTGCGCGGAATCGTATTCGCTCTGGCTGGTGTAGCCCTTGGGCAACAGTTTTTGCTGACGGACGAACGCGGCAGCGCTCTGTTTGACCCGCGCCTGCTCGGCCAGCACCTGGGCCTGGGCGGAGTCAACGTTGGTCTGCAAATCCTTGGGATCGAGTTTGGCCAGTACCTGTTTGGCCGAGACACGGTCACCGACATCGACCATGCGCTGGATGATCTTGCCGCCGACCCGGAACGACAATTCGGTCTGCACCCTGGCCTGAACATCGCCGGTGAGGGTCACCGAAGCCGCGAAGTCCGCGGGCTTGACCACTTGCACGAAAACTCGCGGCAGATACTCCTGGGGCGCCTTTTTTTCACCGCAGGCGGCGAGCAAAGCGAGCAGGCCCAACAGGGCGGCTGTTTTCAATCCGGGACTCGCCATGCAGACTCCTTCCTGTGTACGAACGTGCAAGTGACGATACGACTGTGAGCTTAGAACAGGGTTCAACCTTCGTCCGGGCGATATATGCATTTATGTGCAGCAGGTATCCTGACCCGTATTCCGGAGCACCCAGGAAGGATTTTCATGCTCAAGACCCTTGCGGTGGCCAATTACCGCTCGATCAATAAATTGGTGATTCCGCTGGGTCGGCTGAACCTGATCACCGGCCCCAACGGCAGCGGTAAATCCAACCTCTACCGGGCGCTGCGGCTGCTGGCGGAAACCGCTCAGGGCGGCGTGGTCAATGCACTGGCCCGCGAAGGCGGGCTGGAATCGACGTTCTGGGCCGGGCCGGAATCCATCAGCCGGCGCATGCGCAACGGAGAAGTGCCAATCCAGTCCACCGTGCGCCAGGGCGTGAAACGTCTGAGGCTGGGTTTTGCCGGTGAAGATTTCAGCTATTCGATTGCGCTGGGCTTGCCCGAACCGAGCCTTTCGTTCTTTTCCCTCGACCCGGAAATCAAAAAGGAATGCATCTGGGCCGGGCCGCTGTATCGCCCGGCCAGCCTGCTGGTGGACCGCAACGGGCCGATGATCCGCAGCCGCGACGGCCGCAGCTGGGATGTGCTGGCGCAGCACACGCCGAACTTCGACAGCCTGTTCGATCAGGTCGGCAGCCTGCGCACTTCGCCGGAAGTGTTCCAGATGCGCGAGTTCATCCGCCGCTGGCGCTTCTACGATCACTTTCGCAGCGACGCCGACGCCCCGGTGCGCCAGCCGCAACTCGGCACGCGCACACCGGTGCTGCATCACGACGGCCGCGATCTGGCGGCGGCGTTGCGCACCATCATCGAGATCGGTGACCCCGAGGCATTGCAGGCGGCGATCAGCGACGCGTTTCCCGGCGCACGGCTGAACATCGCGCCGCTGGCGGGCGGACGCTTTGCCATCGAGTTCTTTCAGGAAGGGTTGTTGCGACCGTTGTCGGCAGCAGAGTTGTCAGATGGCACGTTGCGTTATCTGCTGCTGGTCGCCGCGCTGCTGACGCCACGCCCGCCTTCGCTGATGGTGCTGAACGAACCGGAAACCAGTTTGCATCCGGATCTGTTGCCGGCGCTGGCGCGGTTGATCATTCGCGCATCGCAGGAGTGTCAGGTGTGGGTGGTTTCACACGCACGGCGATTGATTTCGGCGTTACAGGAAGATGAGGAATGCAATTGCATCGTGCTGGAAAAAACCCTCGGCCAGACAGGCGTTGTCGGGCAGAGGGTGCTGGATGAGCCGGCGTGGAATTGGCCTGATTAGCCCTGCCACTTCCCGCCTTCGACAATCACACTCTCAGGCTTGGTGTCATCGCTCAGTTCTTTACGTACATACTGGTCATACAGCTTGAGCAGATATTTCTCTTCCCCAAGCTTGGCCAGTTCGGTATTCACCCAATCGCGCAGTTCGATGTTGCCCTTCTTCACCGCCGGTGCAATCGGGGCTTCGGCGCCGAGTTTTTCATCCAGCACACGGTAGCCCGGGTTCTGCTTGGCCCAGCTGAACAACACCAGATTGTCCTGGGCGTAGGCATCGCCACGGCCATTGGCCAAAGCTTGCAGGGACTCGGAGTTTTTCTCGAACTTCAGCAGTTTCCAGTCCGGGTGGTTCTTGGTCAGCCAGATATCGGCGGTGGTGCCGGTGGTGACGATGGTGGTGCGGGTCGCCAGGTCATCCAGCTTCTTCACTTCGCTGCCCTGCGGCACCAACGCCTGCACCGCGACCTTGAGGTTCGGATTGGTGAACTCCACCGCCTCCTTGCGCTCCGGGGTCACAGTCATGTTGGCGAGGATCAGATCGACCTTGTCGCTTTGCAGGAACGGAATGCGGCTCGCCGGCTCCACGGCCACAAACTCGACCTTGTTTTCGTCGCCCAGCAGATCCTTGGCGAATTGACGGCCGATGTCGGTATCGAAGCCGACATAGCGCCCTGCTTCATTGACGAAACCGAACGGCGGTTTGTCGGTGAACACGCCGACGATCAGTTTGTCGCGGGCCTTGATCTTGTCCAGGTAACCCGCCGGGGCGGTGCTTTCGCTGGCGACTTTCGGCTTGGCCGGTTCTTCGGACTTGTTGCAGCCGGCCAGCAACGCGAGGCTGATCAGTGGTAGTGCAAATAGGGCTTTGGCAGTTTTCATGGCAGTTCCAGTTCCTTGGTTTGAGTCGTTGTGGACGAAGTCGTTGAAGGCAGGGCTTCGACGTAGGAGAACTTCTCCAGGAACTGCTGCGCGCGTGCGGTTTGCGGGTTCGTAAAGAAAAGCTCGGGCGGGTTCTGTTCGAGGATGCGCCCGGCATCCATGAACACGATGCGGTCGGCCACCGCGCGGGCGAAGGCCATTTCGTGGGTGACGATCAACAGGGTCATGCCTTCGCGGGCCAGGCCCTGAATCACTTGCAGCACCTCCTTGACCATCTCCGGGTCGAGGGCGGCGGTGACTTCGTCGAAGAGCATCACTCGCGGGTTCATGCACAGCGAGCGGACGATGGCGATGCGTTGCTGCTGGCCGCCGGAGAGCTGGCGCGGGAAGGCATCGCGCTTGTCCGAAAGGCCGACGCGGTCAAGCAACGCTTCGGCTTGTTGCTGGGCTTCACGGCGTTCGCGCTTCTGCACTTTGAGCGGGCCGAGCAGCAAGTTATCGAGCACGCTCATGTGCGGGAACAGGTGATAACTCTGAAACACCATGCCGATCTGCTGACGCACTTCGCGCCAGTCGGTGGCCTTGTCCAGCAGCTCGCGGCCGGCGAATTTCAGAGAGCCGCCGTGGGCGACCTCCAGACCGTTGAGGCAACGAAGCAGGGTGCTTTTTCCGCAGCCGCTGGGGCCGAGAATGACGATGACTTCGCCGGACTTCACTTGCAGGTCGATGCCCTTGAGCACCTGCTGTTCGCCGAAGAATTTGTTGAAACCCTGAAACTCGATCAATGCACTCATGCTTGCGTCCAGCGCCGCTCCAGCACACGCGAAGCGGCCGACAGCGGGTAGCAGATGAAAAAGAAAAACAGAAACAGCGCGCCGTAGATCAGCACCGATTCGTAGGTGCGCTCGATGATCTGCTGGCCGACCTTGATCACATCCACCACGCCGATCAGCACCGCCAGCGAACTGGTCTTGATGATCCGCGTGTAGACGTTGATGGTCGGTGGCGTCATGCGTTTCAGCGCCTGGGGCAGCAGCACGTAACCGTAGAGCCGGGCCGCGTTCAGGCCGATGGACAACCCCGCTTCACGCTGCCCGCGCGGCAACGAATGCAGCGCACCACGCGCCACTTCGCCGACCTCGCTGGCGCCCCACAGCGACAGCACCAGCACCGCGCACCAGAAGCTCGGCAGACTCAGGCCAAAGAAAATCGGCAGACCGAAAAACAGCAAGTACAACCAGACCAGCACCGGGATCGCCCGGAACAGTTCCAGATAGATCCGCAGTACCGCGTTCAGCCACGTCACGTTGAGGGTGCGCAGCACGCCGTAGAGCACGCCGCCGACGGTGCTGATGGCGATGCTCAGGAACGAGATCGACAGGGTTTGCCCGGCGCCTTTGGCCAGTTGCGGCAACGACACCCAGAGCAGTTCAAGACCCGAACTGGCCATGCTGGAGCCTCCTTTCCAGACGGCTCAACAGCAGCGACAGCGGCAGGAACAAGAGCACGCAGATCAGCGTCAGTACGGCGAGCATTTCGTAGGTTTTGTAGTAGAGCGCGATGTAGCTTTTGGTGGTGTAGAGAATCTCCGGCACCGCCACGGCCGAGACCACGGTGGTCTCCTTGAGCAGGAAAATGAAATTGGCGAACAGTGATGGCAGGCTGAGGATCCCCGCTTGCGGCAGGATCACGTAACGCAGCAACTGACCGTGGGACAAACCGATGGAACGGCCCGATTCCAGTTGCGCCTGGGGCACCGCATCCACACCGGCACGCAGCACTTCGGTGAGATAGGCGCCGCCGAGAAACGTCATGGTGATGATCGCGGCGGTGAAACCGGAGACCTTGATGCCCAGGGCCGGCAAGGCGAAGTAGACGAAGAACAGCTGGATCAACAGCGGCGTGTTGCGCGCCAGCTCCACGTACAGCCCGACCAGTTTTTGCAGGTAAAGCGTGCGGAACACCAAAATCGTCGCGTTGAGCAGCGCTACCAGCAACGAGGTGCCAATGGCGATCAAACCGACCTGCAGCGTCACGCCCACGGCTTTGAGAAACGCCGGCAACGTGCTGAGGATAAATGCGTAATCGAAGGTCATGAAACATCCTGACGCCGCTCGGTAAGCGACGGTGGTGCAGTCCATGGACAGCGGATAGCTGTCCTGCAGGCACCGACTTTAAAGGTATAAAAATAAGAATTTAAATACCGTTAAAGCATATTGATATCACGCAAAAAACTAATCGACGGGTTTGCCGGGAAGAAGGAGGAAGGCTATTGTCCCCAGCGCTGTAGGACGGATCTTTTTTGCATAAAAGCCCTCCAAGGACGAACAGCTTTTGGCCAGACTCCCCCGGCCGAACCCATAACAAGGAAGAGAACATGGACGTAAAAGTGCCGCAGCGACTGGATCCGCAGGAAATCGTGAAATTGTTGGTGGCGTTGCGCCGGGCGTTGAAGACCGGGATAGCCTGAGCTTAAAGACACCCTCACCTGCACATACAAAAACGCCGATGACCATCACTGGCCATCGGCGTTTTCATACCTGAAGGGGTTGTGTAGCTGCGTCAGATCAGAACGCCGGCAATACGGCGCCGTTGTACTTCTTCTCGATGAACGCTTTGACTTCCGGGCTGGTCAGGGCAGCGGCCAGTTTCTTGATGGCGTCGCTGTTCTTGTTGTCTTCACGGGCGACCAGGAAGTTCACGTAAGGCGAATCCGCGCCTTCGATCACCAGGGCGTCCTTGGTCGGGTTCAACTTGGCTTCCAGCGCGTAGTTGGTGTTGATCATGTCCAGGTCGACTTCTTTCAGAACCCGCGGCAGCAGGGCCGACTCCAGTTCCTTGAACTTGAAGTTGTGCGGGTTCTTGGCGATGTCTTTCGGCGTGGCCAGAGCGTTTTTCGGATCTTTCAGTTCGATCAGGCCAGCCTTCTGCAGCAGGATCAGTGCACGACCGCTGTTGCTGCCTTCGTTCGGAATGGCGATGGTGGCGCCGTCCGGCAGTTCAGCCAGGGTCTTGTACTTGCTCGAGTAACCGCCGAACGGTTCAACGTGAACGCCTTGTACGGTCACCAGGTACTTGGCCTTGTCGTCCTTGTATTTGCCCTGGTTGAAGCTGTTCAGGTACGGCAGGGTCTGGAAGTAGTTGGCGTCCAGACGCTTCTCGCCCACCTGCACGTTCGGCTGTACGTAGTCGGTGAAGACCTTGATTTCCAGATCCACGCCTTCTTTGGCGAGGGTCGGCTTGATCAGCTCGAGGATCTCGGCGTGTGGAACCGGGGTCGCGGCGACCACCAGTTTTTCGCCGGCCTGGGCCAGGGAAGCAGTCAGAGCAGCCGCCAATGCGGTAAACAACAGAACCTTTTTCATGCAGTGTCCTTAGTCGAAAATCACGGTCGTCATCGACGACGGCATCAATACGTGTGCCAGCGATGTGCTACTGCTGGCGTGAGTCGGACAATACCGGGATTTTTTATTCCCGGACAATAACGTTTATTCAGCTTCATATTCCATTTTGTTCATGTTGAACAAAATGGTTACAAAGCCTCGCTCAGGCTCAACAGTAATTCTTTCAATGCCTTACGTTCCCCGGCTGTCCCTTTGGCAGTGATGCTCGCCACCTGACGTTCGATCTGAACCAGCGACCCAGACACCTCGGGCAGGTTCAGGTGCTCCGGCAGGATTTCATCGCCAGTGCTCACCAGCAGCGCAAAGTGAATGACGTTTTCCAGCTCCCGGGTGTTGCCCGGCCAGCTGTGCTGCTCCAGCACCTCCTGCGCCGCTTCGCTGATCAGCGGCACCGGCAGATCCAGGCGCTGGCTGTAGATGCCAAGGAAGTACTCGGCCAGCGACAGAATGTCACCGACCCGCGCCCGCAACGCCGGCAGTTCCAGATGCCCTTCGCTGAGATAGTGATAAAGCCGCTCGTGGAATTTCCCCGCCGCCACCGCTTGCGCCAGATCGATGCTGGTCGCAGCGACCAGTCGCACGTCCACCGGGCTCGGTTGATGGGCACCGACGCGGGTGACTTCGTGGTTTTCCAGTGCCGCGAGCAACTTGATCTGGATCGGCAGCGGCAGGTCGCCGATCTCGTCCAGGTACAAGGTGCCGCCGTTGGCCGAGCCGAACCAGCCGGCGCGACTGCTGGCCGAACCGCTGTAGCTGCCGGCGGCGTAACCGAACAATTCGGCATCGGCGTAGGTCGGGCTGATCGCGCCGCAATTGACCGAGACAAACAGCCCGCTGCGATCACTGGCACGGTGGATGTGGCGGGCGAGCAATTCCTTGCCGGTGCCTGTCTCGCCGCGAATCAGCACCGAGATCGAGCGCGGTGCAAGCTGGGCCATTTCCTCGCGCAACTGGCGCGAGCGTGGATCGACGAACACCAGCGCCTTGGCGCGAATGCTCAGGGGACTTTTTTCCGCATCAGGAAAGGTCAGCAACGGCTGACCGAAGGTTTCGAAACTCATGGCAGACTCCCGCCCCAAATCGCCGGGAGACGGGGGCGTTGAAAAAATAAAAGTGGTCAGGCGCGACGCCGGGCGTGGTGTTCCATGCGGTTTTGCAGGCGATACAAATAAGCGAACCCCTGCTCCCAGCGCTGATGCCCGGACTTCACATTGATATGGCCGGCGCCCGCGAGAATCCCCGCCTCGGCACCCCAGTTGCGCGCCAGTTCCAGCGCACGCGGCGCGCTGACGGCGGCGTCGTTGTCGGAGCTGACGACCTGGCTCGGGAACGGCAGCAGGTCGGTGGGAATCGGTGCAAAGTTGCGCAGTGCCGGCACGCACGCCGGACGCTCCACATCCGCCGGCGCGACCAGCAGCGCACCACGTACCTGACGCAAATGCTGCAGCGGCGCGGTAGCCGCCCAGTGCGCCACAGTGATGCAACCCAGACTGTGGGCGATCAGGATTACCGGTGTGCTGTCGGCGGCAATCGCCTCGGCCAGCGCGGCGACCCAGTCTTCACGACGCGGCGTCAGCCAGTCGGCCTGCTCCACCCGCGCGCTGTTCGGCAGGCTGTTCTGCCAGTGGCTTTGCCAATGATCTTCTGGCGATCCTTGCCAGCCCGGCACAATCAGATAGCGGATTGATTCGTTGCGCATGGGGGAGCTCTCCTGCGTCGTGTCTGTTCCTGATCGAGTATAGGGACGGGATTTATATTCGTTAAGGAATAAGAAGCTATTTATTAAGACCTGAAAAGAATATTACGTATCAAGCAAAAAAAGGGGCCGCACCCTGCCAAGGAGACGGCCCCGGAAAAACGTGAAACCCTTATCGTGCAGTGATCACCGACAATTTGGTGATGCCCGCCCGCTCAATCGAAGCCATGGCTCGCGCCACTTCGCCGTAATTCACCCCGTCGTCCGCCTGCAATTGCACGCGCACTTCCGGGTCCTTGGCCTTGGCCGACTTGAGGTTGAACTCCAGCAGATCCGGCTGGATTTCGTCCTTGTTGATAAACAGTTTTCCCGCACCGTCGATGCTCACCACCAACGGGTCTTTCTGCTCGACCGGCGCCACCGCTTCGGTCTTCGGCAGGTTGATCGGTATCGCGTTGGTCAGCAGCGGCGCGGTGACGATGAACACCACCAGCAGCACCAGCATCACGTCCACCAGCGGCGTCACGTTGATCTCGCTCAGCACCTCGTCGCTGTCTTGCGTGGAGAAGGCCATATCAGGACGCCTCCTTCACTTTTGTTGCGTTGCCCTGGGCCGCAGCCTTGTGCGCGGTCGGATGGATCAGCACGCGGAACGAACTCTTTTGCGCCAGGCTGTAGAAGTCGTGGGCAAAGTCGTCCAGGTCCGCCGCCGTCAGTTTCAGACGACGTAAAAAGTAGTTGTAAACCAGCACCGCCGGCACTGCGACTGCGATCCCCACCCCGGTGGCGACCAGCGCTGCACCGATGGGTCCTGCGACCGTTTCCAGACTCGCCGAGCCGGCCGCGCTGATGCCTTTCAACGCTTCCATGATTCCCCACACCGTGCCGAACAGACCAATGAACGGCGAGGTGCTGCCAATACTCGCGACCACCGCCAGACCGGTTTCCAGCGAACGGCGCTCGCGGACGATCTGCTGGCGCAAGGCACGTTCGAGGCGGTCCTGATGGTTGATCGCCTGGCTCAGGTCATTGGCCTGCGGCGCCTCGCCCACTTGAATCGCCGCATAACCGGCCTGTGCCACCCGCGCTGCTGCGCCGGGCTGCGTTTCGCTCAACTCGGCGGCGGAGTCCAGACTCGACGCCGCCCAGAAGCGCTTGTGAAATTTTCGGTCCTGCGCCTTCAACCGCCCGAACTGCACAGCCTTGAGCAATGCCAGGCCCCAGGTGGCGACAGAGAAGACCACCAGCAGCCAGATCACCGCGCTTTCGATGGATTCCAGTGGAGATGCCAGTAACGTCATGATGTGTTCCCTCGTGTAAACATTTCGCGCGAATTTGGTTTCGGTTTAGTGAATCTTGAAATCGATGGGCACGCTGACCCAGCCGTCCTGGGCGACATCACCCTGCTTGGCCGGCACGAAGCTCCAGCGCTTCACGGCGTCCAGCGCCGCGTCGTCGAGCTGTTGCCGGCCACTGCTTTTCTGAATCTGGATCTCGCCCGGTTTGCCACTGGCCAACACGTGCACCCGCAGCAGCACCGTGCCTTCCCAACCGCGACGCTGGGCCAGCGACGGGTATTCCGGCGCCGGGTTCTTCAGGTACGCGGCGTTGGCCGAGGCCGGGGTCACCGGAGCAGGCGCCGGTGGTGCAGGTGGCGCTGGTGCGGCGACCGGGGCCGCCGGTTGTGGCGGAGCCGGGGGTTGCTCGACGGCTTTGGGGGCCGGTTTTGGTACGGGTTTGGCGACCGGTTTCGGCTTGGGAATCGGCTTCGGTTTTGGTGGTGGCTTGGTTGCCAGTTCGTCTTCCACCGGTGGCGGTGGCTCGACCACAGGTGCCGGTGGCGGCGGTACAACCACAGGTGGTGCCGGTGGTGCCGGGCGCGAAAACTCGATGGTCATCGGTGGAATTTCCGGCGGCACGATCGGCAGCGCCGGCGTCGGGTGCTGATTGATCCAGTAGATCACCGCGCCATGCACCACCAGCGCCAGAACGCCGAGCAGAATCGTTTCGCGGCGGCTCAGAATGCCCTTGGGCGCGCGCTGCAAACGCAGTTGCCCCAACGGCACGCGATGGGGGCGGCCGAGATCGACCAACTCGCCGCTCGGCGCCTGGCGCCACAGCACCTCCTGTGCACTGGCGGCGGTCTGGACATTGCCCATTGATTTACTCCCTGCGGTCTCTTTGCGTTTTTTCGCGTAGCCGATTCGCCGCTTGTTGAATCCCCCACGGCGTGATCGATGGGTCAATCATTGGGGCTGAAGGCTTATCTCCGAAAGTAATCTTTCATGTTATGAATAGATGTTTATGGAATATAAGAAACGGTCATTTCCGCCAAAGCCACGGCCCGCAAGGCTTCCAGCGATTCGCCAGAATCGACATGCTTTCCCGGCATAAAAAGTATTCATCCAAGGCATCGGGTTATCGATGACCCGGGATCCGGTGACAACTAATTCCAAGGTGATAGTTGACGAACTTTTCAAGAGGCAAATAAAAAGGCCGATGCATATTTAATGCATCGGCCTTCGACTTGCAGAATTTCTTATTGCTTCACAAACTCCCCGGCCAGACCCACTACATCACCGTCAAAGTTGGTGCGCGAACCCACCGCACGAACTTTCGAGTAGTTGTGATCCGGCGAGAACAGGGTCCAGGACTGATAGCCAGTGCCGTCATTCAGAGCCGCGAAAGTAATGATCGTAGGCTGCCCGGTGCTGTTCTGGAAGTGGTAGTGACCGTACGCGATGTCGTAGTTCACGCCGTTCTGGCTGAACTTGCCGCTGAAGGTGCCGTTGGAGTCGTTGCCATCGGTAATCGTCAGTTTGGCGCCTGCGTTAGCGTTTACATAGTTGCCATTAATGCTCGACATAACGAGATTTCCTTTATCGTTGGATAAGTGTCTTCCGATGAGAGCAAGTTTCCTCCTGGAAACTCACGACACTCAGAATGGTTGGACATTCACTTATTGTCCACGGGACTTTTCAACGATATTGCTATATGCACTATTCATGTCGCTCATAACTTATTTCGATTCGGAAGAGCCCTGATAACTAACGACTGGCATTGGTCTGCTGCACACCAATGGCCGGCGCAATCACTGCTGTCTCCGAGCGCGGCGTTCCGGCCGGCACCCAGTCATAACTCACAGGAAGGGCCCGATAGACCCAGTTGCTGATCGCGTCGCTGCCCGGCGCCTTGCCCAGATAAGGGCTGACGTATTCCCAGACATTTTCACCACTGGCGGTCACCTGGAAAAACCGCCCGTTCATGCCTTCATCAATCAGCGTGTTGCCGTTGGGCAAACGCCGCGCGCTGCTGATGAACGAGCTGTAGAACGCCCATCCCGGCTGCTTCGAATTCGCGGCGCTGTACTGCCAGACGATTTCGTTTTTCACCGGGTCGATTTCCAGCACCCGCGAGCCGGAAATCAGCCCCAGCGTGACGTTCGGATAACCCGCCGAACCCTGATTGTCGAACACCAGCAGATTGCCGGCACCGGGCAGTCCGGCCGGGATGATGTGCGCGTCATGCTGACCGACGAACTGGTCCACCGGACGCGGAATCTGCTGCGCGGTTTTCGGGTTGGCCAGCGGCAGGTTCGGCCCCAGTCGCCACACCACTTTGCCGCTGTGCTTGTCGATGATCGCGATGAAATTGGCGTTGCGCGAATCGAGCAGCAGATTGTCCGGATGGAAGCGTTTGTCGCCGGCATCGAACCACTTGTTCGGCCCGACCAGACTGAGATTGTTGATGTGCAGGTAATCCGGATTTTCACTGGCACGCACCAGCTTCAATTGTTCGGCGGTGAAGCCGAATTCGTTCAAGTGATCCGACGCCAGCCACTGCCATTTCACCTCGCCGGCGGGGCTGACTTCGTAGATCGCATCGTCGATCACCTCGGGCACTTTGAAGCCTTTGACCTTGTGCACCTTGTTCGCCAGCACCACGGTGTTGCCGTTACTCAGACGACGCTGGTCGTGATGCTGTTGCGCAGCGCCACCGGGCGCTTTCTCGCCCCACTGCCAGACGACTTTGCCGTTCCAGTCCAGCTCACCGATGCTCTGATTGCCGAGGCCGTTGCCGGCGGAACCGAGCTTGCCCGGATCTTTTTCGCCCAGTTGCAGCAACACATGGCCGCGCTCGCCACCGACCAGTTTCGGATCGATGATTGCCGACGGGAACCCGGCCTGGGGCCAGTTCTTCACCTCGTTGCCGTTCATGTCGATCAGGTGCGTCTGCTTGTCGGCACCGCTGAAAATCACATATTGATTGAAGGCCTTGGCCGGGTCGTATCGGGTGACGCCGGTGGGGTAGACGCTGGGCGCGGCGAGCGCTTCGGCACTGAGCACTGCGCCGGACAACAACACCGGTAAAGCGGTTTTGATGCGCAACATGATGCAGCTCCTTGAAGGATCGATCAGAAGTCGTAGCGACCGGTGACGCCGAGGGTGCGCGGCGTGCCGAGCAGGCCTTCATAACCGCCGTTGCCGCCGGTCCACAGGGTCGTGTAGTAGGTTTTGTCGAAGGCGTTTTTCAGCCACAGCGAGACGTCCCACTGGCCCTGATTGAAATCGCCGCGCAGGCCGGTGGAGAGATTGACCACCGCGTAACTCGGGATCTGGCCGTAGTCGGAATCCTCGACCGTGCCCACCGCTTTGGAGCGGAATGCGTAGCTGCCGGTGACGTAAGGTTGCAGCCCGTTGGCCAGATTCCATTCGTATTTGCCGTTGGCGTTGCCGATCCATTTCGAGGCACCGACCACCTGATGCCCACTGAGGTCACAAGAGGCCGGAGCGCCTGGCGCCAGGCTGACTTCCGGCGGGCACGGCGCGTCCTTGTACGAGAGGTAACTGACGTCGTTGAACGAGCCGTTGAAGTTCAGCGTCAGGCCACGCAGCGGGATCACGGTGCTTTCGAATTCCACACCACGCGAGCGCACCGAGCCGGCGTTGGTCAGGTATTGCACGCGATTGACGTCGTCGTAGGCGTTGGTCTGGTAGGCGTTGACCTGAGTCCAGAACAGGTTGGCGTTGAGCTGCAGGCGGCGGTCCCACAGGGTGCTTTTGAAACCGAGTTCGGCGTTGTTGGCGCGTTCGGTGCCGATCAGCAACGAGTCGGCGCCAGCCGTCGGAGCCGAGCCGACCACGAGGTTGACCCCACCGGATTTCTCGCCGTGGGACAGCGTGGCGTAGCCAAGCAAATCATCGGTGATGCGATAGCTGAGGTTGAGCAATCCGGATGGACTGGAGCTGTACTGATTCAGATCGCCGGAATCGTAGGCGCCGCTCCGGCCGCGTCGCGCAGTCGCTGCGGCACCCGTTACATCGGCACCACCGACCGGCGCATCACGATTGACCCAGGCGTTCTTCTCTTCATAGGTGCCGCGTACTCCGGCAGTGAAATCCAGGCGCGGTGTGAGGTGCCAGATGCCTTGGGCGAACAGTGCAAAACTGTCGGTCTGGATGTGGCCGCGACCGACGCTGCCGACGTTGGCCAACGCACCCCGTGGCGTGCCGTTCCAGATGTCGGCCTGGGGGCCATAATAGGCGAACGATTTGTTGTCCAGATCCGAACCGAAGTAATACGCGCCGAGCACGTAATCGAAGAACTCGCCCTTGGGCGACGCCAGGCGAAATTCCTGCGAATACTGTTTGTCCTCGACGGAAACCCCGGCGTTGTAGGTTGCCGCAACGTTGAGGCCATCGTCGTTGGCCGGGGTGAAATTCCAGTAGCGATAGGAGCTGATCGAGGTCAGGGTAAAGTCGCTCGGCAACGTCCAGTTGGCCTCCACCGACGTGCCGCCCTGATGCACTGTGACGTGCTGGTCGTTGTCCAGATTGACCTTGCGGTGCGAGCCGTTGACCAGTGTCGCGCCGGCCGCATTGGCCCGGGACTGATAGAGGTTGACGCCATTGATGGTCGGCCCGGTGTTGTACAGCACGCGGGTGCCCGCGCTGGAATCCTCTTCGTTGTAATCACCGATCCAGCGCAGATTGAAGTTTTCGTTGGGCTTGAACAACAGCTGCGCACGGAAGCCGTCGCGGGAACCGCCGTTCAAGTCATGGCCGTTGAATTCGTTTTTGATGTCGCCGTCGCTGCGGGTGCGATAGGCGGAAATGCGCCCGGCCAGTTGATCGTTGAGCGGCCCGGAAAGCGTGCCCTTGGTCTGGAAGTAACCGTCCTCGCCGACCGAGGTTTCGATGCTGCGCTCCGGGGTGAAACTCGGCGCGCGAGTGCTGATGTTGATCACCCCGGCGGTGGTGTTCTTGCCGAACAACGTCCCCTGCGGCCCACGCAGGACTTCGAGCTGTTCGATGTCCATCAGATCGAACACCGCCATCCCCGGACGGCCCAGATAAACGTTGTCGATGTACAGGCCGACGCTGCCTTCCAGACCGTCGCTGGCCGGGTTGTTGCCCAGGCCGCGAATCGACACGCTGGACTGGCGCGCATGCATGTAGGCGACGTTGACGCTGGGCACCAGTTGCTGCAGATCCTGAATCCGGTAGACCCGCTGCGTCTCCAGGGTCTGGCCGCTGACCACGCTCATCGGCGTCGGTACATCCTGCGAACTTTCTTCGCGACGGCGAGTGGTGACGGTCACGGTTTCCAGTTGCGAAGTGGCAGTGGCGGTTTTGCCTGCCGGTGCCGGCACGGGGGTTTCCGCTTCCGCAGCGTAGCCGTGGGTCCAGCTGGCACTCCCCGCCAGCAACAGGGCCAGAGGCAAGCGTTTGAGCCGTCGTGGCGGCGGCGGTGAAGCGAGGTTCAACGGACTCATGGGGCTGCTCCTGGTCAAAAAACACGCTGACATCTTCCGTGCCGCATATTCTTTTAAGTTATTTATTTATGTTTTTACAAAGATTTACTGCATAAGAGATTGCCTTTATAAGGAGTCGACCTAATGCATATCCAATGCATTTCCCGGATATTTTTTATGTGAAAAATGCATATCGACTTGCGCCAGCTCAGACACTTCATCGCCCTCGCCGAACAGCGCAGCTTCGTCGCGGGCGCGCAGGCGGTGAACCTGTCGCAGTCGGCGTTCAGCCGCAGCATTCAGGCGCTGGAACACAGCGTCGGTTGTCAGTTGGTGGATCGCGGACGCAAGGAATTGCCGCCGACCAAACAGGGCCAGGTGCTGCTTGAACACGCGCGGCGGCTGGTCAGCGGTGCGCAGCAGATGGCCAACGAGATCAGCCAGTTCAACGGACTTGAGGCGGGGGAATTGCGCTTCGGTTGTGGCCCGGCACCGGCGGCAGGATTGATCCCCCGAGCGATCGGCAGCTTCATCGGCCGCTACCCGAAAGCGCGGGTGCATTACCAGGTCGATGACTGGCAGAGCCTGAGCAAGCGACTGCTGAGCGAAGAGTTCGAATTCTTCGTCGCCGACACTCGGCACTTCGAGGCGGATCCGGATTATCTGACCCACCGATTGCGCCCGCGCAAATGGCATTTCTGCTGCCGCGCGGGGCATCCATTGGCCGCATCGGATCGGGTCACGGCCGAGCAATTGATGAGTTATCCACTGGCCGTGAGCATTCGTCCGCCGAACCTGCGCAAGGTCATCGTCGACCTCAGTGGCCGGCCCGATTTCATTCCGAACGTGGAGTGCGAGAACAGCGCCAGCCTGCTGGGCGTGGTGTTGCGTTCCGATGCGATCGGCATCGTCGGTGCCTATTCGGATGCGCTGCATCAGGCCCGGGGTGAGCTGGTGTGTTTGAAAGTCGAGGGGTTGGCGGATGATCTGGAGGAGCTTTACACCCGTTACGGAATTGTCAGCCGTGCCGGGTATCGGCTGTCACCGTTGGCCGAGGCGATGATCGAACAGATCAAGGCGATCGATGCAGTGGAAGAGGAGGTGTGCTCGCTGGCAAACCTCGCCGTCTGACCCCATGCGTTTCATGCATGGCAAGCATTCCCCGAATGCACTTGCCGAACACCCTCGCCGAAAGCGAAAAACCTCGCCTGTCTTTCTGACTGGTGAACCCCATGTCCAACCCGCAAACCCCCGTGCGCAACGTGCTGTACATCATGTGCGATCAGCTGCGTCGCGATTACCTGTCCTGCTACGGCCACCCGTATTTACACACCCCGAACATCGATCGCCTGGCCGCCGCCGGCGTGCGCTTCAGCCGTGCCTACACCCAAGGCACGATCTGTGGACCGTCGCGGATGTCGGCCTACACCGGGCGTTATGTCAGCAGCCATCAGGTGGCGTGGAACGCCGTGCCGCTGCCGCTGGAAGAACTGACCATCGGCGATTACCTGCGGCCCCACGGCATTCGTACTGCGCTGGTCGGCAAGACCCACGCCACGGCCAACGTGGATGCCTTGCAGCGGCTGGCGATCAACCCTGCAAGCGCCCAGGCCGAAGTGCTGAACGAAGTCGGCTTCGAGCCGTACTTTCGCCACGACGGCATCTTCCCCGATGACCCGCTGTTCGATGAGAAACGCGAATCCGCGCCGTACACCCATTACCTGCGCGAGCAAGGTTTCGAAGGGCGTAATCCCTGGCACGACTGGGCCAACGCCGCCGAAGGCGACAACGGCGAAATCCTCAGCGGCTGGAAAATGCGCCATGCCCATCTCCCGGCGCGAATTCCCGAGCAACATTCAGAGACTGTCTACACTACAAATCGAGCCATCGACTTCATCGGTGAGCAAGGTGAAAAACCGTGGTTTTTACACCTGTCCTATATCAAACCCCACTGGCCCTATATCGTACCGTCTCCGTACCACACCTTGTACAGTACGAAATCGATTCTCGAACCGGTACGTAATGCCTCTCCAAGCGACCACCCCGTCTATCAGGCCTTTTGCCAGCATGAGGAAAGCCTGAACTTCTCCAAAGACCCGGTACGACTGAACGTGATCCCGACGTACATGGGTCTGGTCAAACAGGTCGATGATCAGTTGGGGCGGCTGTTCGATTTCCTGCAAGGCAACGGGCGCTGGGAGGACACGCTGATCGTGTTCACCAGCGATCACGGCGACTTTCTGGGCGATCACTGGCTGGGCGAGAAGGAGTTTTTGCTGGAGCAAGCGGTGGGTGTTCCATTGATCGTGCGCGACCCGCGTGCGGCGGCGGATGTCACTCGGGGAACGGTGGACGAACGACTGGCGGAAACCATCGACGGCGTGCCGACCTTTCTCGAAGCACTGGGGCTTACGGGCGCTGAGCATCGCCTGGAAGGTCGCTCGTTGATTCCGCTTCTGCATGGCGAAAACCCCGAATGGCGTCGCTATGCGATCAGCGAATACGACTACGCCTTCCAGGCCCCGGCACGGGAGCGACTGGGCCAGCCGATCGACCGTTGCCGCATGACCATGGTGCGCAGCGAACGCTGGAAATACCTGGCGTACGACGACTTCCGGCCGCAGCTTTTCGATCTGTTGAATGATCCGCAGGAGCTGCAGGATCTGGGCGCGGACCCGGCGTATGCGGCGGTGCGCGAGGAGCATGCGGGGTATCTGTTCGAGTGGGTGCGCGGTTTGAAGCGGCGCACGACCATCAGTCATCAGGAGATTGATTTGCGGGGGCAGCGGTTTCGTTATGGCGAGCCGGAGACTGAGAAGCTCGTTCAGATTGGCGTTTGGTGACAGTGATCGTTCCCACGCTCCGCGTGGGAATGCCTCAATGGACGCTCTGCGTCCGCTTTGGGACGCAGAGCGTCCCGGGCTGCATTCCCACGCAGAGCGTGGGAACGATCAGTCAGACGCCGACGATTTCAGCGCCTTTGATGGTCTGGCTACGCTGCCCATTCGCCCCGACCGGCACTTCCCCTTTCAGCGTCACCCGACGCACCACGCGATCCTGAGTGCCGTAATCATCAATCGCATAATGCTGCGTCGAACGGTTATCCCAGATCGCCACATCACCGGCCTTCCAGCGCCAGCGCACGGTGTTTTCCTGACGGATCACATGACTCTGCAACAAGCCGAACAGATGCGCCGAATCAGCCAGGGAGTAACCCTTGATGCGTTTGACGAAATGCCCCAGCAGCAAGCTCTTTTCGCCACTGATCGGGTGCACGCGGACCACCGGGTGTTCAGTCTCGTAGACGGTCGAGGTAAAGATCTTGCGATAGCGCTCGAGCTTCTCCGCCGAGACGTCCGGCTTCGCCCCGGCGTAGTCGTATTCGTTGCTGTGCACGGCCACCAGTTTGTCCGCCAGCTCACGCAGCTCGGTCGGCAGTTCGTTGTACGCCGTCGCTGTGTTGGCCCAGAGAGTGTCGCCACCGAATGCCGGAGCCACCACTGAACGCAAGATCGACGCTTTCGGGTAGGCATCGACGAAGGTCACGTCGGTGTGCCAGGAGTTGGCGCGCTGCCCTTCGGCGCCGTCCAGTTCCAGCAGGTAACGGGTGCCCTCGCGGGACGGCACGGTCGGGTGCGCCACCGGTTCGCCGAGCAGATGGGCGAAGGCTTCCTGACGTTGATCGTCGAGCTGGGTCTGCTCGCGGAAGAACACGACCTTGTACTGGACCAGCGCCTGTTGAATGGCTTCAACCGTCGCGGCATCCAGCTCACCGGACAGGTGCACGCCACGGATTTCGGCGCCGATACGGCCGGCCACCGGATGAATGTCCAGCGCGTGGACAGCGGGTTTTACAGCGAGTGCGGCATTGCTCATGGGTAGACCCTCATCGACTGCTTGCGGTTGGACGGCAGCGAAACAACGCTCTATCTATATTCCATTTACATCTAATAGATATTCGAGTGCTTCGTTGACGGAATAAGAGGTTGCATTTAAAACCTCAAGCAACCCTCGTCGCAAATGCCTTCGAGCTATTTTTAGGATGCCGGAAAAGCATATGGATCTTCGCCAGTTGCGCTACTTCATCGCCCTCAACGAACACCGCAGTTTTGTCCGCGCGGCCGACGCCATGGGCATCACTCAACCGGCGTTCAGCCGCAGCATTCAGGGGCTGGAGCAGGAGTTCGGCTGTGTTCTGGTGGATCGTGGCAACAAGGATCTGCGCCCCACGCCGGAGGGCCAGGTGGTGCTGCAACACGCCCTGACCCTGGTGCAGGGCGCGGCATTGCTCAGCGCCGAAGTGACACAAATGACCAAGCTCGACGCCGGCGAACTGCACTTCGGTTGCGGCCCGGCGCCGGCGGTGAAACTGGTGCCGGACGCGGTGGCGCAATTCATCAACGCGCACCCGAAAGTGCGCACCTGCTTTCAGGTGGATAACTGGGAAAAGCTCAGCCGTGCCCTGAGCCGCGAGGAGATCGAATTCTTCATCGCCGACATCCGCCATTTCGAATCCGACCCGAATTTCCAGACCCAGCCGCTGACACCCAAGCGTGGGGTATTTTTCTGCCGACCGGGACATCCGCTGCTGGCCAAGGAAAGCTTGTCGACCAACGACATGTTCGATTACCCGCTGGCGACCACGCTGATCCCACCGGGCATTCGCAAATTACTGGCGAATCTCAGCGGCCGGATCGATTTTTCCCCGACCATCGAGACCGAGCATTTTCCGGCGCTGGTGAAAGTGGTGTTGCAGTCCAACGCGATTGGCGTCGGCACTGAAGAGGCATTTGTCGAGGACATCGCCCAGGGCTCGCTGGCGCTGCTGCACTGGCGCAACCTGCCGCAGAATCTGGAGAGCATGAATGCGCGGTGCGGGATTGTGAGCCGCACGGGATTCCGGCTGTCACCGGCGGCGCGGGCGATGATCGAGACGTTGGTGGCAGTGGATAAACAGGAAATCAGCGTCGCGGTTTGAGGGTCATTCCCACGCATTGCGCGGGAATGACCGCATGACTCAGAGCTTCGCCGCCGCCAGCTCTGGCGCGACCCACTCGTTCACCTTGAACGGCTTGCGGATCAGCTTCTGCTGCGCTGCCAGATCCACCTTGCCCTGCAGGTTTTCGAGGAACAGCGGATCCAGTGTCGACGGGAATACTTCGCTCAGATTCTGATCCTTCAGATCCTGGGTGAGGATCACCGGCGGATAACTCGCCAGCCCAGAAACCAACTGCACGTAAGCGTCTTTGTTGCTGTCCTGAGTCAGCCACTCCACCGCCTGTTGCTGCGCCTTGAGCAGCTTCGCCACGGCTTCCGGATGCCCGTCGACAAACTTGCCGGTCCCCACCAGCACCGACTGCACGCTGCCGGCGCCACCGAGATCCTTGGTGTTCAGCGGCAACTCGGCCAGGCCTTTGGCCTGCAAGGCGGTCAGCCCGGAGCTGCCCCACGACGCATCGATCTGCTTCGCCGCCAGCGCGGCAACCGCTGCGTTGAAATCGAGGTTGATCACCTTCACGTCCTTTTCGCTCAGGCCCACGCTGGCCAATGCTGCATCGAACGACAACTGGGTCGCAGTACCCCGGAAGATCGCCACGCGCTTGCCTTTGAGATCCTGCAACGTCTTGATCCCCGAACCCGGCACCACGCCCAGATATTGCTTCACACCCCGGGCGCTGGCACTCAGCAGCCGTGTATCCAGCCCGTTGGACTTGCCGATGATGGCCGCCAGATCCCCCAGATAAGCCAGATCCACCTGGCCGTTGGCGAACGCCTCGTTGATCACCGGGCCGGCGCCCTTGAAGAAGCTCCACTGAATCTTGATGCCCTGATCGGCGAAGGCCTTTTCGAAGATCTGCTGATCGCGCAGCACGTCCACGATGCCCCCGCCGCTGTGTTGAGTACCCGCGCTCAGATCAGGCACGGCAATCCTGATTTCCTTGAGCTCGTCGGCCTGGGCAGAGAACGCCAGAAGGCCCGCCAGTGCCGGCGCGGCAAACAGACTGATGACACGTTTGAAGGGAAGGTTCATAGGTGCGGCTCCTGATCACGGCGGGCATTGAGGAGCCGAAAGTAGGCGCAATCCATATCGGCACTTAAATACTTAAAAAGCACATTTTTATAGCTTTTCAAGCTAAGCCAGCAAAGTCGGGACATGCAGGCCGGTATGCATGGAGAGCATCGAAAATATTCTTCGAATGCATTGGATGCGTGCAGGGCTGGAGGCCTTAAATGGCGCTGCTTATCTCCAAAATGATTATTTTTTAATTCACTTATAACGATTAGTTCACAGCTAATTCCGCTGACACGATCCAACCCGACAACGGAGGTCACCCATGGCCCGTGAATCCCTGCTCAGCCTGCCACTGGCCGCACCGCCGTCGAAAAACCGGCGCACCTGGCCAAGCCTGAGCCATCGCGTTTTACCCTGGATATTGCCGCTCGGACTGTTCGCTCTGTGGTGGCTGGCGGCGCGCAATCAATGGATGAGCGAGCAGATCCTTCCCGCGCCGTCGCTGGTGTGGAACAGCGCAATCGAGCTGTCCCAGGGCGAGTTGTGGAGTCATTTGTGGATCAGCCTGCAACGTTTGTTCTGGGGCTTGTTGGCGGGCGTTGCCGCTGGCGCGGTACTCGGTGCGGCGCTGGGCTTCAGCCGTCGCCTCGAACGCCTGATCTTCCCGACTTTCGCCGGCCTGGCCCAGGTGCCCACGCTGGCGTGGATTCCGCTGTTCATGGTGTTTTTCGGCATCGGCGAAACGCTGAAACTGGTGGTGCTGGTCAAGGCCATCGTGGTGCCGGTGACCTTGCACACCCTGGTCGGCGTGCGCGATGCGCAGCCGAAACTGCGCGAAGCCGCCGCTGTTTTACGTCTGCCGCCACGCCTGCTGATTCGCCGACTGGTGTTGCCCGCCGCCCTCCCCGCATTCATGGCCGGCGTGCGTCTGGCCCTGGCCGCGGGCTGGACTTCATTGCTCGCCGTCGAGCTGCTGGCCTCCAGCGAAGGCATCGGTTACCTGATGGTCTGGGCGCGGCAGCTGTTCATGCTCGACATCGTCTTCGTGTGCATCGTGGTGATCGGTCTGATCGGCGTGGCGATGGATCGCGGCATCGGCCTGCTGGACAGGAAACTGGTGCACTGGCCGCACCCGGCCACGGCGGAAATTCGTCGCGGCCCGCGTTATGAAGGCTGGCAGCGCGTGCAGCCGTGGCTGTTGCCGTTGGGGTTGTTTGCGCTGTGGCAACTGGCGGTCGATCAGCAGTGGGTCGACGCCAATATTCTGGTCAGCCCGTTGGCGGTGCTTGAGGCGACGAAAAACGGATTGCTCGACGGCACGTTGATTTCGGGGATGGCCCTGAGCCTGGGCCGCACACTCGGCGGCCTGTTGATTGGCGGCGGCCTGGGCCTCGTGCTGGGCCTGCTGCTGGGGCTGTCGCGTACCAGCGAACGCGTGCTCGGCCCGACCCTCGCCGCTCTGCGACAGATCGCGATATTTGCCTGGGTTCCGCTGCTCACCGCGTGGTTCGGTCTGGGTGAACTGGCAAAGTGGGTGTTTGTCGCCCTCGCCGCTTTCTTTCCGTTGTTTGTCGCGACTCAACGCAGCGTCGCCAACCTCTCGCCGCAACTCAACGAAGCCGCACAGGTACTGCGCCTGAGCCTCGCTCAACGCCTGCGCCGACTGGTGTTGCCGGGCGCTGCGCCGGGGATTTTCGCCGGCCTTCGACTGAGCCTGATCTACGCCTGGCTCGGCACCATCGGCGCCGAATATTTCATGCCGTCCAACGGCGGCATCGGCAGCCAGATGATCGGCGCCCAACAACTGCTGCGCATGGACCTGATCATGGCCGGAATGCTGCTGGTCGGCCTCACCGGCGCCCTGCTCAACCTCATTGGCCAACGCCTGGAAATCCGCGCCACCCGCTGGAGACACGCATGAACGCACCGATTGTCAGCTTCACCCACGTAGGCAAATCCTTCGACGTCGACGGCTTCGAACTGGAGGCGATCCGCGAATTCAACCTCGACATCGCCGAGGGCGAGTTCGTCGCCATCGTCGGCTCCAGCGGCTGCGGCAAGTCCACCTTGCTGCGCTTGCTGGTGGGCCTCGATACGGAGTTTCGCGGGCAGATCAGCGTCGATGGCAAAGCCGTCAGCGGCATCGGCGGCGAGCGCGGCATCGTGTTTCAGGAACACCGCTTGTTCCCGTGGCTGACGGTGGCCGACAACATTGGCCTGGGCCTGGTGAACGAGCCGCTGAGCGCCGCTGAAAAGCAGCAGCGCGTCAACGATTTCATCGAACTGGTGGGCCTGCGCGACTTCACCCGCGCTTATCCCCATCAACTCTCCGGCGGCATGGCCCAGCGCGTGGCGATTGCTCGCGGGCTGGTGGCGAGCCCACGAATCCTGCTGCTCGACGAACCCTTCGGCGCCCTCGACGCGCTGACCCGCCAGCAGATGCAGGACGAACTGCTGGCGATCCGTGAGCGGGCAAAGATCACCACGATTCTGGTCACTCACGATGTCGAGGAAGCGATTTTCCTCGCCGACCGCGTGGTGGTCATGGAACCGCGCCCCGGCCGGATCAAACAGGTGGTGGACATCGCCCTGCCCCATCCGCGCCAGCGCAGCAGTTTCGACTTCCATCAGTTGCGCGAAGAACTGCTGCACGAACTGACCAGTGATGACCATTACCAACCGAGCGTGCCGGTACAGATCCGCGATCTGCCGTTGTCGTTCATTGCCTGCTGAACAGGAGCCTGTTGATGCCGCAACGTCCCAACTTTCTGGTGATTCTGGCCGATGACCTCGGCTTCTCCGACATCGGTGCCTTCGGCGGCGAAATCACCACGCCGAACCTCGATGCCCTGGCCAACAACGGTCTGCGCCTGACCGATTTTCACACCGCACCGACCTGCTCGCCGACCCGCTCGATGCTGCTCACCGGCACCGACCACCACATCGCCGGCATCGGCACCATGGCCGAAACCCTGACCCCCGAGCTGATCGGCAAACCGGGTTACGAAGGCTATCTGAACGACCGTGTCGTCGCGCTGCCGGAACTGCTGCGCGAGGCCGGTTACCAGACCTTGATGAGCGGCAAATGGCACCTGGGCCTGACCGCCGAACTGGCGCCCCACGCCCGTGGCTTTGAGCGTTCGTTCTCGCTACTGCCCGGCGCGGCGAACCACTACGGATTCGAACCGACCTACGATGAGCACACGCCCGGCCTGCTGAAATCCACCCCGGCGCTGTACATCGAGGACGACACGTTCATCGACGAACTGCCGAAGGATTTCTATTCCTCCGACGCCTTCGGCGACAAGCTGTTGCAGTACCTCAAGGAGCGCGACCAGAGCCGGCCGTTCTTCGCCTACCTGCCGTTTTCCGCACCGCACTGGCCGTTGCAGGCGCCAGCCGACATCGTCGAAAAATACCGCGGCCGCTACGACGCGGGGCCGGAAGTGCTGCGCCTCGAGCGTCTGGAAAAGCTCAAATCGCTTGGTTTGATCGAACCGGATGTAGAACCGCATCCGCTGATCCAGCTGACCGCGCAATGGGACGCCCTGAGCGATGAGCAAAAGCAGATTTCCGCACGGGCGATGGAGGTCTACGCCGCGATGGTCGAACGCATGGACTGGAACATCGGCCGCGTCGTCGACTATCTGCGCCAGCAGGGCCAGCTCGACAACACCTTCATCCTGTTCATGTCCGACAACGGTGCCGAAGGCGCGCTGCTGGAAGCCTTCCCGAAATTCGGCCCGGAGCTGGTGACCTACCTGAGCCAGCATTACGACAACAGCCTCGACAACATCGGCCGCGCCAACTCCTACGTCTGGTACGGGCCGAACTGGGCGCAGGTGGCGACCGCGCCGTCACGCCTGTTCAAGGCCTTCACCACCGAGGGCGGGATTCGCGTCCCGGCGCTGCTGCACTATCCGCAGTTGCCGCTGAAGGGGCAGATCAGCCATGGTTTCGGCACGGTGATGGACATCACGCCGACCATCCTCGATCTGGCCGGTGTGCGCCATCCCGGCAAACAGTGGCACGGCAAACCGGTGGCGCCGTTGCGCGGTAAATCATGGTTGGGTTTCTTGTCCGGCGAGACGGCGCAGGTGCATGACGAATACACCGTCACCGGTTGGGAATTGTTCGGGCGCCGGGCGATTCGTCAGGGGCAGTGGAAGGCGGTGTGGATCCCCGGGCCGGTGGGGCCGGCGACCTGGCAGCTTTATGATCTGGGGAGTGATCCGGGGGAGATTCAGGACCTGGCGTCGAGTCAGCCGCAGAAGCTTGAAGCGCTGATCGGGCATTGGCAGCGGTATGTGGAGGAGACCGGGGTGATTCTCAGTGAGTCGCCGTTTCAGCCGGATTGAGGGTGGCTGATGCAGGGCTATCGCCGGTTAGCCGGCGATAGCTTCGGATACTTTCAAGCCTGAGCCGTCTGCACTTCTTTCTGCAGGATTTCTTCCTTGCGAACAAACCGGTTCGCCCGCCCGAACGTCCCGAAATCGTTGAAACGAACCCCCATCTCCCGCATCACTTTATGCGCCACCGGCACCGTCAGCTGGCGAATGTAAAACGGCTCCTTCACCACAAAATGATGAATCCCGTGGCTGCTGCCAAAGTTGAAGCAGAACGCCTGCAACGGCCACAGCCACCACGGATTCAGCACCTGACACTGCTGAAGCACATTGCCGGGCTCCACATCCCCGTAGTAATGCATGTTCGAGCTGATGAAGTGCAGGCAAAACGTACGCAACACGTTCGGCCCGATGATGACCACAGCGGCAATATCGATCACTTGCATCACCGACAACGTGGTCGCCGACCATTCAATCGGCGAGCCCATCAGGTAAGCAATACCGTTGGCCGCATGGAAGCCGAGAAACACATACCACGCGCCCCAATGCACCAGTGCCAGCGGTGCGTAGACTTTCAGCGAACGCTTGATGATGCTGAATTTGTGCGCCCAGGTCTTGGCCCGAAGCATGCGGATGAACGCCGACATCACGTTGTCGCCGACCATCAGCAACCGCGCAAAACCCCAGGGTTCACCGTTGGTGATCGCCCGTTCTTCCATGTCGGTTTCAGTGCCGGAGACCTTGTGGTGGTTGAGGTGCAGATGGCGGCGGATCCACGGGTTGATCGTGCTCGGACGCGCCAGCCACACCAGGCCCATCATCAGGTTGTGCGGCACGCGCTGTTTGCGGAAATACATGCTGTGAATCAGGTCGTGTTCGAGCTCATGGGTCAACGAGGCAAAAAACGCGTTGAGCAACAGGCACGCCCACCACGCCATGTGCCCGGTGATATAGAGCGCCGCCGAACCGATCATCCCGGCCAGGGCAAACGCCAGAATCCCCGCGCCGAGGGCGTCCTGATGGTTGAGAATCGGGTAGTGCTCGCGCAGCTCGACGCCTTTGGCCAGCACCACTTCGCGAATGTGCGCTGATCGCTGGGCAGCATTGTGTCGCTGGGGACTTGCAGAAGTACGGTCCATGCTTCCATCCTCTGGTTATTGATGTTCGCATCCTGCCCCGCGCAGGGTCTGGACGCGGTAGCCGAGAACGCCAACCTGTTGACCGGAAGCGCCAATCAGCATGAAGGAACCGACTTCTCTCGCCAGCTGGACCCGTGCCCTGCGCAAGCAACTCGACGCGCTGGGGCTGGACAGCACTGCCCTGTGCCAGCAGGCCGGGCTCGATCCGCAATTGATGGACGACCCGAACGCCCGCTATCCGTTGTCCGCCACCACGCGCCTGTGGGAAATCGCGGTGCAGGTCAGCGGCGATCCGGCGATCGGTTTACGCGTGTCGCGGTTCGTCAGCCCCACGACGTTTCACGCCTTGGGCTATGCGTTGGTGGCCAGCGGCAGTCTGCGGGAAGTGTTCGAGCGGATCGTGCGTTATCACCAGGTGGTCAGCGACGCGCTGGAGCTGGAGCTGACGCGCACCGAAGACCGCTACCGGTTTCGCCTGAAAATCCCGGCCGATAACCCGGCCCCGGCCTTCGAAGCCATCGACGCCTTCGCCGCGATCTACGTGCGCACCTGCCGCAATCGTCTCGGCCGCGACTACGCGCCGCTGGCGGTGTACCTGCGTCGCCCGGAACCGGCCGATGCGCATCAATGGCACAAGGTGTTCCGCTCGCCGGTGCATTTTTCAGCCGAAGAAGACCGCATCGAATTCGCCCTCACCGACTTCGACAGCCACCTCGACGATGCCAACCCGGAACTGGCCGAACACAACGAAGCCGTGCTCAAACGCACCCTCGCCCAGCTCAAGCCGCTGACCTGGGAGCGCAAGGTGCGCGACGCCATCGAAGAACAACTGCCCGAAGGCGAACCCAGCGCCGAACGCATCGCCCAGGCCCTGCACCTGAGCCTGCGCAGCCTGCAACGGCATCTGGCGGACGAGGGTTGTCGTTTCGATACGCTATTGAATGAAAGCCGCGAGAACCTCGCGCTGCTGCACCTGCGGGATCCGCAATGCTCGCTGAGCGAGGTCAGTTATCTGCTGGGATTTGCTGATACGAGCAGCTTCAGCCGCGCGTTCAAACGCTGGACGGGGATGACGCCGGGGCAGTTTCGGGATCAGTTGCGTTGAGCGCACATCGGTCGCTCAACCCTTGGTCAGACTGCGCTCAATCCCGGATTTCCACTGCTCGATCATTGCCGCACCCACCTCGCCGAACGACTGATGGGTTCGGCAATGCTCAAGCATTTCCGCCATCGCCGCCTGCATGCCATGAACAACCTGCTGCAGCAGTTCATTGCACCGGCCTTCCGTCAGATTGCACGCCGTACGGCCGAAGCGGATGAGCGCCTTGTACTTGGGCCATGCCTTCGACCCGCCCAACAGCAACGCCAGGCTGTCGTTCCTGATGTAAACCGATGTGGTGATGATGTCGTAAGCCGGGGCGAGCCGGATCGAGGCCTGCGCACCGCAATGGTCATACAGCACACCGAAGTTCTTCAGGTGCGCATCGCCGTTTTTCAGTCCCGCAGATAGCGCCACGATCTTGAAAAAAGCTTCCAGCGCCTGACTCAACAGCGCAGGCGAAACAAAAGCTTTGATCTGTCGGGCAGCACCTTCGTAAGAACCATCGTATTTGGCTCTGGAAGGCCAGCCGTTGAGTACACAAAAGTCTTCGAAACCCAGATAGCCGTGCTCAACCAGGTCAAAACGCTCGACCACCAGAAATTTGCCCTGCTCACTCAATTCAAACTTTGGCACTTCAAGTCCGCTAAGCGCGGCGGCGCGCATACAGAAGTACTCGTTGGTCGCCAGCTCGGGAAACTCTTCGGGACGGAAGGCTTTGACCAGATGTGTGGAGCCTCGGTGAGTCAGGCGATCAACTGCTGCCGCGCTATCGCGTACCAGCACTTTGGGCTGCACGCCCGAAACCCCCGAGTATTGGCCGTACTTCTGTAGCAAGTCATCGAACAGTCCCTGGGCACCGTCATGCACCAGAAGCTCGGCCAGTGATGTTTCGGGCTGACGCTCGGTTGCCGACTCACTGGTAATCGCCAGCCGTCCCAACTGATGCGGTCCGACGATTGCGAGCAAGGCGAAATCATCAAAACCGCGCACAGCCTTACTGAAGCGTCGAACCAGCTCATCGCGCAGCGCGCCCTCCGGCAGATTCATCTCGAAAACGGGATGAACTCCCCGCTCCCAGCCGTAACTCTCCAGCCGGGTGGGCATGGTCAGCGACACTGCATTTTCGTCGATGGCGTCCTCGCGATAGCTGAACACACTGTCCATGCCCGGCTGCCCTCGACCGAGCGTTCCGACCGGGCTATCAGCGACGGTGATGTGCAACCGATCTGTCGGCTCAGTCATGGAAATTCACCTTCTGCAACGCGTCGAGTGTCGGGCGTTGCGCTCTCACTGGAACCGCAGTCAGCTCATAGCCAAAGCCGTTAAGGATCGCCTCGACTTTGCGCAGACCAATTTCAGAAATCGTATTGTTTTCGATACCCGAAATGGTGGCGCGGCTCATGCCGTAACGTTGCGCCAGCGCCTGTTGCGAGAGTTTTTGCGCTTTGCGCAGAGTTCTGATCAGTTCGCCCAACTGTTCCATGACACACCAGTGCATTATATGCAGTGCAATAAAGCGTAAATAAAAGAATATGCATCGTATTTGATGCTAATTCAGGGTGAGTCTAGCTCAGATGAAACGGCGTGTGCGGGTCGATTAGCGACTGGTTACAAATCCAAGCTCAAAACCCGTACCCGTTGCACCACTGCTGACCCGCACCCGCCCACCATGCAACTGCATGATCGACTGCACGATCGCCAGTCCCAATCCGCCGGAATCTCCCGGTTCGGCGCGGGACGGGTCAACGCGGTAGAAGCGGTCGAACAGTTTGCCCAGATGCTTTTCTGCGATGACCGGGCCGAGGTTGTGGACCTGCAGCCAGCACATGCCCGGCTCATCGCGCCGGCGCAGGCTGATGACCGAGCCGGCGTCGGCATGGCGTACGGCGTTGGCCAGCAGGTTGCCCAAGGCGCGTTGCAGCAGTTGCTGATCCACCAGCAACTCTCCGCTGAACGTGTTTTCGAGGCGGATTTCCCGGTCATCGGCCAGGGCTTCGAAGTAGTCGCACAACTCATCGCCGATTTCGTGCAGCTCCAGCGTGCGCAGATCGAGCGCTCGCTCAGCCTGCTCTGCGCGGGCGAGAAACATCAGGTTCTCGGCCATGCGCTTGAGCCGTTCGAACTCTTCCATGTTCGACGCCAGCACTTCCTGATACTCGGTGCTGCTGCGCGGATAGTTCAGTGCCTGGCCGTTGCTCGCGAGCAGGGTGTGCAGGGGCGTGCGGATTTCATGGGCAAGGTCGGCGGAAAACTGTGAGAGACGCTGGAAGCCGTCGTCCAGCCGCACGAGCATGCCGTTCAGCGCGTGCACCGGCTCCAGCAATTCCGTTGGCGTACCGGCGGTGGGAACCCGTTGGTCGAGGCTGCGTAGATCAATGCCGCGCAGCGCTTCACTCATCTTGCGCAGAGGTCGCAAGCCACGGCGCAACAGCACCAGGCCGAGCGTGAAGGCGAGCACGGCACCGAGTCCGACGGCCAGATACAAGCGCAGACGATAGCTGCCGAGCATCTGCTCGCGTTCACTCAACACCTTGCCGGCGATTACGGTCAGCGATTCGCCGTTCGGGCCTTGGACCTGACCTGACAACAGGGCCAGTTCGACACCGTCCGCCGCCTGCCAGGTCAGCACATCGCGGCGTTGCGGCGATTGATCCCGGGAGATGGCCTGCACCGGTGGTAACGCGCGTTGGCGAGGGTTGATCGTGATCACATTCGAGCCGTCCGCGCGTTGCACCAGCAGCAGACTGTCGAGGTTGCCGAGCATGTTCTGGTACAGCCGTGGCCGCGCCTGCAAGGCGTCGAGGCTGTCGCTGTCGGCGAGCAGCGCGCGCACCTGTTCCAGACGACCAAGCAAGGCCATGTCGTCGCGCCAGGCGATTTCCGAGGCCAGCGAGCGATACAGGAACACGCCAATCGCGCTGAGTACCAAGGCGCAGACTGCAGCGAATGCCAGGGCCAGGCGCCAGGCAATGGATCTAGAGCGCATCGTCAGGCGCTTCCAGTTGATAACCGACCCCGCGCACGGTGTGGATCAGTTTGGGCATATACGGATCATCGACCTTCGAACGCAGGCGGCGCACCGCGACTTCGACCATGTTGGTGTCGCTGTCGAAATTCAGGTTCCACACCTGCGAGGCAATCAGCGTGCGCGACAGCACTTCACCCTGTCGGCTGGCGAGCAAATGCAGCAGGGCGAATTCCTTGTTGGTCAGGGCGATGCGCTGGCCGCCACGGCTGACCCGACGGCGCAGCACGTCGATTTCCAGATCGGCGATGCTGTACGACTCGGCTTCGCGCATAGGCCCGCGCCGCAACAACGTGCGCACCCGCGCGAGCAATTCGGCGAAGGCGAACGGCTTGAGCAAATAGTCATCGGCCCCCAGTTCGAGACCGCGCACGCGATCTTCGATCGCATCCTTCGCCGTCAGGAACAGAACCGGCGTGGCGCCACGCTGACGGATCAGTTGCAGCAATTGCCAGCCGTTGAGGCCTGGCAGCATCACATCGAGGATGATCAGGTCGTAGTCCTGCTGCTCGATGAAGTAGCGCCCGTCGAGGCCATTGAGCGCCACGTCCACCGCGAAACCCGACTCGCCCAGCCCTTTGGCGAGGAAATTCGCGGTTTTGGCTTCATCTTCTACAACCAGCAAACGCATGGCACACCTCGATTGATCAGAGGCACAGGCTAGGCGCCTTCGGCGGCGTTGCCCATTACAAACTTGTAATCCGACTGACGAGGTTTCGACGGGGACCGGCGGATAAGGTGGCGGCCTTCGCTTCTGGAGCCTGTCCATGTCTGCTAAATACTTGATCGCCAGCCTGGCAATCAGCTTCGGCACTGCCGCAATCGCCGCGCCTGAGCTGCCCCGTCACGCCGATCTCGATCTGAAAACCGCTCGGCTGCTGGCCGATGCGACGCTGGAAAACTGCACCGGCACGGTGTCGGTGCTCGACCGGGGCGGCAACCTGTTGGTGACCTTGCGCGGCGACGGTATCGGCCCGCACAACACCGTCGCCAGCCAACGCAAGGCCTACACCGCGCTGTCGACGAAAACCCCGACCCGGTTGTTCGCCGAGCGTGCCCGAAGCAACCCGGAAGCCGCCAACCTCAACACTCTCGATAAATTGCTGTTGCTGGGTGGCGGCATCCCGTTGTTTGCCGGCAAAGAACTGGTCGGCGCCATGGGCGTGGCCGGTTCCGGTGGCGGCGAGCAGGACGAAAAATGCGCGATCAAGGCCGCCGAAATCGTCGGCCTGTCCATCAACCGTACTTGAACCTAGGAGCATCACCATGACCCCACTGCGCATGACTTTCGCCGCGCTCGGCCTGAGCGCTTTTTCGAGCCTGGCGCTGGCCGCCGGCAACCCGCTGAGCGTACACGTACTCAATCTGGAAAACGGTCTGCCATCGCCGGGTATCAACGTGACGCTGGAACGCCACGTGGGCCAGAACTGGCAGCCGCTGGCGCAGGGCACTACCAATGAACAGGGGCGGATCGCCGAACTGTTCCCGGCGAACAAACCGTTCGAGGCGGGTGAATATCGAGTGGTATTCAAGACCGGCGAGTACTTCGAGAAGACGAAGCACGAGACGTTTTTCCCGGAGATTCCGGTGATTTTCAAAGTGGAGCAGACGGATCAGCACTACCACATTCCGTTGCTGCTGAGCCCGTATGGCTTCTCCACTTATCGCGGTTCGTAAGCCATTGATCGGTAGCGATCAGAGTGTCGCCAGCGCGCGCAATCGCGCGGCGTCGAGGATTTCGATCTCGCCATAACTCAAGCCGATAATCCTCTGCCCCTGCAACTCCTTGAGGATCTGGTTGGTGGTCTGCCGCGACAGCGACAGCATCGATGCCAGTTGCTCCTGAGGCAGTTGCAGCACCCGGCGTGGCGGATCGAGTTCGCCGTAGCCTTCGGCGATCATCAGCAAGCGATGAGCCAGACGCGCCGGGGCCGGCAGCAGGCTCAGCTGTTCAAGGTTGATGAAGGTCAGACGCAGTTTGTGGCTCATCAGCAAGGCCAGATGCCGCCAGTAAACGGGGTGTTCGTCGAGCAGTTTAAGCAGTGTGGCTTGCGGAATATTCAGCAACAGACACGGGCCGACAGCGTAAGCGTCATGGGTGCGGGGCTGGCCATCGAACAGGCAGATTTCGCCGAACCAGTGTGGCGCCTCCACCAGGCTCAGCAATGCCTCCTTGCCCTGCTCGCTGACCGCACCGATGCGCACTGCGCCGTCGAGCACCGCGTACAACCCGCATGGCGCATCGCCGCGCTGGAACAGCCGCTGCCCCGCCGCCAGCCGCCGCTCCTTGGCCGCCGCCAGCAGACTATCCTGAAAGGACGAAGGCAGATGACTGAACCATTGCCCGGTCAGCAGGCGCTCGCGCCAGACCTTATCCATGCGTTCTCCTAAAGATTGTCGCCTGCCTGACAGAGCGAACCGTTTACCCGGGGCATGATTCGATCACCCTACAGGAGGAACAACAATGAAAAGCCTCGTCGATCATTTGAGTCAATACGCCGCTTACCACCGTGACCCGCGCAACATCGCCAGCCACTTTATCGGGATTCCGCTGATTGTGGTGGCGGTGGCCGTGCTGTTGTCGCGGCCGGAATGGTCGGTAGGCGGATTGTGGATTTCGCCTGCCGTTATCTTGGCGCTGGCTTCGGCGTGGTTTTACCTACGACTGGAAGTGAAACTCGGTGTGTTGATGACGGTGCTGATGGGGCTTTCCGTCTGGGCCGGGCATGCTTTGGCACAGCAAAGCACCATGGTCTGGCTGAGCAGCGGCCTGGCGATGTTTGTGATTGGCTGGGTGATCCAGTTTGTCGGGCACCACTATGAAGGGCGCAAACCGGCGTTCGTCGATGACTTGAGCGGGTTGATTGTCGGGCCGCTGTTTGTGGTGGCCGAGTTGGCTTTCATGCTCGGGATGCGTCATGAGCTGAAAGAGCAGATCGAGGCACGGGCGGGTGTGGTGCGGGTCAATCCGAATCGTGCGACAGTCTAGACCGTAATCGCCAGCAGGCTGGCTCCCACTAACTTTCTGTGGGAACCAGTCTGCTGAAGATGCTTTTAGAGGCTGGCGACTTTCTGCCAGACCTTCGGCTTGAAGAACAACGTCTCGCCCTTGGCCAACCCGGTCAGGCTGTCGTGGTCTTTCACCACTTCCGCCTCGATCAGATCCGTCTGGCCTTCAACCTTCAACGTCACTCGCGTGGTCGCACCTAGCGGCCGGATGTCACGCACCTCAGCGGCATGGTGATCCTCCAGCTCATGCCGCGACAGCGACACTTCGTGCGGGCGGAACAGCACGTGGTTGTCATCTCCCAGATGCAGACGGTTCGAGTCGCCGAGGAAGTGATAGACGAAATCGCTGGCCGGGTTTTCGTAGACGTCGCCCGGTGAGCCGATCTGCTCGATCACACCCTTGTTCATCACCACGATGCGGTCGGCCACTTCCATCGCTTCTTCCTGGTCGTGGGTCACGAACACCGAGGTCAGGTTGATGTCTTCGTGCAGGCGCGCCAGCCAGCGGCGCAGCTCTTTACGCACCTTGGCGTCGAGGGCGCCGAACGGTTCGTCGAGCAGCAGCACTTTCGGTTCTACCGCCAGGGCGCGAGCCAAAGCGATACGCTGACGCTGGCCGCCGGACAGTTGCTCCGGGTAACGATCCGACAGCCAGTCCAGTTGCACCATGTTCAGCAGCTCGTGGACTTTGGTCGCGATCTGGCTTTCAGTCGGACGCTGGTTTTTCGGCTTCATGCGCAGGCCGAACGCGACGTTGTCGAACACCGTCATGTGGCGGAACAGGGCATAGTGCTGGAACACGAAACCGACGTTGCGATCCCGCACGTCATGGCCGGACACGTCTTCGCCGTGGAACACGATGTTGCCGTTATCCGGGGTTTCCAGACCGGCAATAATGCGCAGCAAAGTGGTCTTGCCGCAGCCGGACGGGCCGAGCAGCGCCACCAGTTCACCGCTGTGGATGTCCAGGCTGATGTTGTCCAGCGCCTTGAACGCATTGAAATTCTTGCTGACGTTACGCACTTCGATCGACATGAATTATTCCTCCGCGGCGCTGGCGCGCAGGCGGTTGATACGGTTTTCGCTCCACTGCTTGAGCAGCAGGATGAAGAGCGCCAGGATCAGCAACAGGCTCGCCACGGCGAACGCGGCCACGTGGTTGTATTCGTTGTAGAGGATCTCGACGTGCAGCGGCAAGGTGTTGGTCACCCCGCGAATGTGCCCGGAGACCACCGACACCGCACCGAACTCACCCATGGCCCGCGCGGTACACAGCACCACGCCATAGATCAGGCCCCACTTGATGTTGGGGACGGTCACGTGCCAGAACATCTGCCAGCCGTTGGCGCCGAGCAGACGCGCGGCTTCCTCTTCCTGAGTGCCTTGTTCCTGCATCAGCGGGATCAGCTCACGGGCCACGAACGGTACGGTGACGAAGATCGTCGCCAGCACGATGCCCGGCAGGGCGAAGACGATCTGGATGTCATGATCCTGCAGCCACGGCCCGAACAGGCCCTGGGCGCCGAACATCAACACATAGACCAGACCGGCGATCACCGGCGACACCGAGAACGGCAGGTCGATCAGCGTCACCAGCATGCTCTTGCCACGGAACGAGTATTTGCTCACGCACCACGCTGCGCTGACGCCGAACACCAGGTTCAGCGGCACCGAAATCAGCACGGCGATTACCGTGAGTTTCAGTGCCGACAAGGCATCCGGTTCGAAGATCGCGGTGAAGAATGCACCGAGGCCGTTCTTCAGCCCCTGCGACACCACGATAAACAGCGGCAGCACCAGGAACAGGAAGAAAATCAGCCAGCCGAGACCGATCAGCACTCTGCGCGAAGTGGCACTGCCACGGCGGGCGGCGTTGGCCGAGGAAGCGGCCGCAATAGACGATTGGGACATGGTTCGCGCCTCCTTATGGGGTTTCGATGCGCCGCTGCAGCAAGTTGATCAGCAGCAACAGGACGAAGGAAACCACCAGCATCAGCACGCCGATGGAAGTGGCGCCGGTGTAATCGTATTGGTCGAGTTTGACCATGATCAGCAGCGGCAGGATTTCGGTTTTCATCGGCATGTTGCCGGCGATGAAAATCACCGAACCGTACTCGCCGACGCCCCGGGCAAACGCCAGGGCAAAACCGGTCAGCCAGGCTGGCAACAGTGCCGGCAGCAGGATGTGGCGGAACACCTGCAATGGTTTCGCACCGAGGCACGCCGCCGCTTCTTCGACTTCACGGGGAATGTCCGCCAGCACCGGCTGCACCGTGCGTACCACGAACGGCAGGGTCACGAAGGTCAGCGCCAGGGTAATCCCGAGCGGGGTGTAAGCGATCTTGAAACCGAGGTCGGCGGCGAACTGCCCGACCAGCCCGGTCGGCGTGTACAGCGCCGTCAGCGCGATACCGGCCACCGCGGTCGGCAGGGCGAACGGCAGATCAATCATCGCATCGATCACCTTGCGCCCCGGGAACGTGTAGCGCACCAGCACCCAGGCCAGCAACGTGCCGATGATGCCGTTGATGATCGCGGCACACAGCGCAGTGCCGAAGCTCAGCTTCAATGCGGCGAGCACGCGGGGCGCGGAGATGATCGTCCAGAACTGATCCCAGGTGAGCTGTGAGGCGTGGATGAACATCGCCGCCAGCGGGATAAGCACAATCAGGCTGAGGTACACCAAGGTGTAGCCCAGCGTCAGCCCGAAGCCGGGTATGACGGGGGAGATACGACGCGACATAAAAGTCCTTGGTTTGAGAACGCGCAAAGCCCCGACGGTTAAATCGGGGCTCGTTTATGACCTATTTCAGATTACTGCGCCTGATAGATCTGGTCGAACACGCCACCGTCGTTGAAGAATTTCGGCTGCGCGGTTTTCCAGCCGCCGAAATCCTTGTCGATGGTCACCAGCTCCAGTTTCGGGAACTGCTGGGCGTACTTGGCGGCCACGTCCTTGTCACGCGGGCGGTAGAAGTTCTTCGCCGCGATTTCCTGGCCGGCCGGGCTGTACAGGTGCTTGAGGTAGGCTTCGGCAATCTGCTCGTTGCCCTTCTTCTCGGCGTTCTTGTCGACCACGGCCACCGGAGGTTCGGCGAGGATCGACAGCGAAGGCACGACGATGTCGAATTTGTCCTTGCCGCCGTCTTCTTTCAACGCCAGGAAGGCTTCGTTTTCCCAGGCCAGCAACACGTCGCCCTGACCGTTGTTGACGAAGGTGATGGTCGAGCCACGGGCGCCGGTGTCCAGGACCGGAACGTGTTTGAACAGGGTCTGTACGTATTCCTTGGCTTTCGCCTCGTTACCGCCGTTGGCTTTCAGGCCGTAGGCCCACGCCGCGAGGAAGTTCCAGCGTGCACCGCCGGAGGTTTTCGGGTTCGGCGTGATCACCGAAACGTCGTTCTTGATCAGATCGCCCCAGTCCTTGATGCCTTTCGGGTTGCCCTTGCGCACCAGGAACACGATGGTCGAGGTGTACGGAGTGCTGGCGTCCGGCAGACGCTTCTGCCAATCGGCCGGCAGGGTCTTGCCGAGCTTGGCGATTTCGTCGATGTCGCCGGCCAGGGCCAGGGTCACGACGTCGGCACGCAAACCGTCGATCACCGCACGGCCCTGCTTGCCCGAACCGCCGTGGGATTGCTGGATTTTCACGGTGTCGCCGGCATGCTCTGCCTGCCAGTACTTCACGAATTCGGCGTTGTAATCCTGATACAGCTCGCGGGTCGGGTCATACGAAACGTTGAGCAGTTCGTAATCCTTGGCAACCGCGGAACCGGCAAACACAGCGCTGGCCAGGGCGGCCAGAGCGTAACGGCGAATCGACGACATGGTGAAAGCTCCTGGAATTCTTGGTGGTGGCTTTTTCTTATGTATTGCGGGAATCGGATTGCTCATTCAGTGATCGCGCCTGCGGCAACTCCTGCGCATGGCCCCCTGCAGGAGCTGTCGCAGATGCGATCTTCAGGCCTGCTTGTTGCCCGGTTGCTGCAGACGGAATTTCTCTTTGCGTTCGATCTGGACGACTTGGGCGTTGTGCACAGTGATTTCCACCGCGCCGAAACGCAGGTCGCGCAGGGCGCTCTGGATTTCACGCAAGATGGTGGTTTCGTCCTGACCGTCAACGCTACGCAGGGATGCGCTCATGGTGCTGCTCCTTTGTATGGGATATGCCTGGCAGTGGGCGGCACTGCGTTCGGCGTGGGAGCAATATAAGAGAGGCGCAGATATTCTTAAAAAGACTATTTAAGAATGTTTATATAACTGGAAAACATTATGTGATGCAGCAAGGGTTTGCGGCGGATTTGCCCGTCCGCAAACCCGCTGCGCGCATCCCTCAGCCGATTGCCGGCGCTCTGGCCCAGTCGATCTGTGCTTCAGGCATCGGCCGCCCGAACCAGTAGCCCTGCCCCAGATCACACGCCTGCTCCAGCAGGAACGCCGCCTGCTCGGCCTGCTCGATACCTTCGGCGTGCACCTGCATGCCCATGCTGCGGGCCAGGGCGATGATCACCCGGACAATGGCTGCATCGTCCTCGTCCCACGGCAGGCCGGCGACGAATCCCTGATCGATCTTCAGCTTCTGGACCGGCAGGCGCTTGAGTCGCAGCAGCGACGAATAACCGGTGCCGAAGTCATCGATGGCCAGACGAATCCCCAGCTCGCGCAGACGATGCATCTGCTCCAGCGCCACTTCCGGGTCATCCATGACTGCACTTTCGGTGACTTCCAGCTCCAGATACGCCGGATCGAGGCCGGTGTCGTGCAGCACCTGCGCCACCTGTTGATACAACTCGCGGCGGGCGAACAGTCGCGACGAAACGTTCACCGCGACAAACGACAGCACCACGCCGGCCTGCTGCCACTGGCACATCTGCCGGCAGGCCTGCTGCATCACCCAGGCGTCGATTTCCGAGATCATCCCGGTGCGCTCGGCAATCGGGATGAACTCCGCGGGTGACACCAGGCCACGCTGTGGGTGCTCCCATCGCACCAAGGCCTCGACGCCGATCAAGCGGCTGGTTTTAAGATCGTGCACGGGTTGGTAGTAGACCCGCAGTTCTTGTTGCTCCAGCGCTCGACGCAATTCGAAGGCAATCTCGACCCGTTGCTGGGCGTGCGCCGTGAGCTCTTCGGTGTACAGCGCGTAGCCGTTGCGGCCGCTGCTCTTGGCCTTGAACAACGCCGCATCGGCGTTGCGCAGCAGTTGTTCGGCGCTCAGGGCATCGCTGGGAAACAGGCTGATGCCGAGGCTGGCGTTGATGAAGAGTTCATGGCCGTCGAGGCAGAACGGCTCCTTGAGCGCATCGAGAATACGCTGGGCCAGGGCTGCGGCCTGCGCCGGCTGTGGACAACTTTCCATCAGTACCGCGAATTCATCGCCACCCAGCCGCGCCAGCGTGATGCCCGATCCGAACAGCGCCTGCAAACGCACGGCGACCGACTTGAGCAAACGGTCTCCGATGTTGTGGCCGAGGCTGTCGTTGATCAGTTTGAAGTGATCCAGATCGATCATCAGCAGCGCGCAGCCGCGCTTGTGGGTCTGTGCCGAAGCCAGCGCCTGTTCGGCGCGGTCGCTGAACAGCAGGCGGTTGGGCAGGTCGGTCAGCGGATCGTGGTGGGCCAGGTGCTTGAGCTCGTGCTCGGAGTCCTTGATCGCGCTGATGTCGGAAAACACCGCGACGTAATGACTGAGCCGACCGTCCTCGTCGCGGATCACCCGGATGGTTTGCCACTGTGGATAAATTTCACCGCTCTTGCGCCGGTTCCAGATCTCACCGCTCCATTCATCCTTCGCCTGCAGCGTGGCGAACATCGCCTGATAGAAACCCGGAGGATGGTGCCCGGATTTGAACAGGCTGGGCTGCTGGCCAATGACTTCCTCACGCTGGTAGCCGGTGATTTCCATGAACGCGCGATTGACGTGCACGATCAGTCCCTGCCGGTCCGTGACCAGCACGCCTTCGCGGGTGCAATCGAACACCGCAGCGGCCTGACGCAGGCGTTCGCGATCGGCCTGACGCTCGCGCAACCGGGCACCGATGCCCAGGCATTCGAACAGGCGGGCCCGGGCGAGAAAGATCAAACCGGCGCTGAACACAACAAAGGCATAGCCGTTGATCAGTTGCCAACGCAGCAACTCATCAGAGCTATCGAAGAAACTGTTCAATAAATAGCCAATGCCTTGCAGCCAGACAACGGCAAGAACCAGGTAAAGCAGCGCTGCACGCAAGGCATCGCGGTATGTGGCAGACATTCGGCCGTCCATGTCCCTACAAAAATGTCGGGATTATAGGTCAAGAAACATCCAGCCATCTCTTATCTGAAAGGGCGACTGGTTTTATCTGTGTGCTTGGTGATAATGCAACGGCTGTTTTTTCTCTATCGAGGGCCCTATAGCCTATGTGGTACGAAGGTTTTCTTGGCTTGTCGGCCTGGTCACTGGTCGCCGTCACCCTGGTGATGACCCACGTGACGATCGTTGCCGTCACGGTCTACTTGCACCGCTACTCGGCCCATCGCTCCCTGGAGCTGAATGCCGGGCTGAAGCATTTCTTCCGATTCTGGCTGTGGCTGACCACGGCGCAGAACACCCGTGAGTGGACCGCCATCCACCGCAAGCACCACGCCAAATGCGAAACCGAGGATGACCCGCACAGCCCGGTCGTCAAAGGCCTGTCCACGGTCCTGCGCAAAGGTGCCGAGCTGTACCGCGAAGAAGCGCAGAACCCCGAGACCCTGCGCATCTACGGCAAGAACTGCCCGGAAGACTGGATCGAGCGCAACCTCTACAGCCGCTATCGCCTGCTGGGCATCGCGATCATGGCGGTCATCGATCTGCTGCTGTTCGGCACCATCGGCATCACCATCTGGGCGATCCAGATGATGTGGATTCCGGTCTGGGCGGCCGGCGTGGTCAACGGCCTCGGCCATGCCATCGGCTACCGCAATTTCGAATGCCGCGATGCCGCGACCAATCTGGTGCCGTGGGGCATCCTGATCGGTGGCGAAGAGCTGCACAACAACCATCACACCTACCCCAACTCGGCCAAGCTGTCGGTCAAGAAGTGGGAGTTCGATCTCGGCTGGGCCTGGATCCAGGTCTTCAGCTTCCTGCGTCTGGCCAAGGTGCAGCGCGTTGCGCCGATCGCCCACCGCGTCGAAGGCAAGGGCAGCCTGGACATGGACACCGCCATGGCGATCCTCAACAACCGTTTCCAGATCATGGCCCAGTACCGCAAGCTGGTGATCGGGCCGCTGGTGAAGCAGGAGCTGGCCAAGGTCGATCATTCGGTACGCCACCAGTTCCACCGCGCCAAGCGCCTGCTGTCGCGGGAAACCAGCCTGCTGGAGGATCGCCATCACGCGCGCATCCAGAACATGCTCGAGCACAGTCAGGCGCTGAAGGTAATCTACGAGAAACGCCTGGCCCTGCAGCAGATCTGGGTCAAGACCAGCGCAAATGGCCACGACATGCTCGCGGCCATCAAGGAATGGGTCCACGAGGCCGAGGCCAGTGGCATCCAGTCCCTGCGCGAATTCGCCGACCAGTTGAAAACCTACTCGCTGCGTCCTGCCACCGTCTGATGCCGTTGATCGGTGCGCCCGGCTCCCGGGCGCACCCTTCGGAACTTCACCCCCGATCCCCTATCTCAAAGACACTTCGCCACCCCGGCGGGCTGTCCCGTGGCCGTTGTCGACTTCCCGGCACGCCCTTTGAGATCCGTGTCGATGGTCAACAACAATCAAAAAGACTCATCCCTTCCCCAGTGGCCCGAGGCCGCACAAACCCTGATGGCACTGATGCACGCCCAGGGCGAAGTCGCGCGCCTGAGCGAACGCGAACAGTTGTTCAGCTCGCTGCTGGTCAGCGTCAACGCCGTGCTTTGGGCCTTCAATTGGGAAACACGTCAGGTGCTGTACGTCAGCCCCGCCTATGAACGGATTTTCGGCCGCTCGGCCGCCCTGCTGCTGGCCGACTACAACCAGTGGCGTGACAGCATCTACCCCGACGACCTCGAGTACGCCGAACGCAGCCTCGCCGAAGTGCTGCACAAGGGCGCCGTGGAAGACCGCGAATACCGGATCATCGACGCCGACGGCCAAGTGCGCTGGATCAGCGACAAATGCTTCATCAACCGCCAGGAAGAACCGGGGCAACCGGTGATCATCGTCGGCATCGCCGAGGACATCACCGAAAAGAAACAGATGGAAACCGAGCTGCAACGCCTGGCCACCACCGATGTGCTGACCCAGAGCAGCAACCGTCGACACTTCTTCGAATGCGCCAACCGCGAGTTTGAAGAGGCCCGCCTGCAGGGTGCGCCACTGGCGTTTCTGCTGCTGGACATCGATGACTTCAAGGTGATCAACGACACTTACGGTCACCCAGAGGGCGACAATGTGCTGCAACGGATCGCCGAATGCGGGCGTGCCTCGCTGCGCCGGGGAGACCTGTTCGGACGGATTGGCGGTGAAGAGTTCGCTGCGGTTTTTCCGGGCTGCGCGCCGGACATGGCCATGCAGGTGGCCGAGCGGCTGCAACAGGAAATCCAGAGATTGAGCTTCAGCCACGGCGAACAGACGTTCGGCATCACCGTCAGCCAGGGCCTGACCAGCCTCACCCCGGAAGACGAAAGCCTCGACAGCCTGTTCGCCCGGGCCGATGCGGCGATGTACGAGGCCAAGCGTCAGGGCAAGAACCGGATCATCTCGGCCTGAACACCGCGCTGATGCGGGACAAGCGCTATTTGCGCATCCGCATCAGCTCCGGCAAGCCGATCTTGAGCAGCCGTGCCGTGCGGCTCTTCGCTAACTCCTCGACGCCCTCGTGCTCGGTCAGCCGCGCCATCTGCGCCGCCATGTTCATCACCAGCGCCTCGCGGGAATACACCCCGCCACCGAGCTGGTAGACCGAGGCAATCAGCTCGCGCAACTCCAGCGGCAAACGCCAGCGAGTACGCAACGCCGAGCCATACGCCGCACCGAATTCCGCCAGCGCATCGCCGACTTCCTCCAGTTCATCCAGCTCGCCGCCGGCCTGCTTCCACTCCTGCAAACAACGCAGCAATGCAAGATCGCCGAGACGATGGAGCATCCCGGCGCAGTAACAGCGCTCCTGATCCAGATCGAGCAGACGCGCCAGGGTGCGGGCGTACTCGGCGGTGTGCAGCGACAGGCCCCAATAGCGCTCGGCGTAGTCCGCCAGGCATGGATCGCTGAGTCTGGCGCTGCGCTTGAGGGCCAGGCCAAGAATCAGGTTCATGCTTTGCCCGGTGCCCAGGCGATGCAGCGCCTGGGCCAGGGTCTGCACCGCCGCGCCGTGGTGCTGAGCGGCGCTGTTGGCCGCTGCGATCAACACCGCAGTGATCTGCGGGTCGGTGCGGATTTCTTCTTCCAGCAGCTTCAGATCCAGCCCGTTGGGGTGGAGGCTGCGTTTGACCGCCACTTGCACGTCGGTCATCAACGGCGCGCCGTCAGCCTGCTCGCGACGGCGCTCGAGGAACACCGACAGGGTCATGCCCGGCGCCAGTGCGGGCACTTCGCAGAATACTTCCTGGCCGGCATTGAGCAGCAGCCCCTGCAAACGCTCGGTCAGGCTTTCCATGTTCAGGGGTTTGGCCAGATAGGCCGTGGGTGCCAGTGGCAGGGCTTCGCGCACGCTGGCGCTGTCGTTGCGGCTGCTCATCAGAATGAACGGCAACGGCGGATTGCGTTTGCGCTGGCGCACACTGCGCAACACGTTCAAACCGTCGACGCCGGGCAACTCCCAGTCGACGATCGCCAGGTCATAGGGGACTTCGCCGAGCAGAGACATCGCCTCCTGGCCATCGGCGCACAGATCCAGCCGCGCATCGCAGCGCACGTTGAGCAAAACCTGTTTGAGCAGGTCACGAGACCAAGGGTCGGCCTCGGCAATCAGGACTCGGGGTACAGCGGGTAATTCGACGGCAGTCATGCTCGCCCTCCCTAGCAATGCTTGAACCTTAGCCAATGCTGGCGCTTCGATACAGCTCGAATGCGGGGTATGTGTTTCAGCAAGCGTAAAAAAACCCGCCGAAGCGGGTTTTTTGTCGATCCGATCACACAGTGCCCGGCATTACAGCTCCGAGAAGCACTCTTCGATGATCGCCAGACCTTTGTCCAGTTGCTCGTCCGGCGAGGTCAGCGGAACCAGTACGCGCAGAACGTTGCCGTAGGTGCCGCAGGACAGCAGGATCAGGCCCTTGTCGCGTGCCTTGGCCACCACCGCTGCTACGGCAGTCGGGTTTGGCTTGTGGCTGTCGCCGTTTTCGAACAGCTCGACCGCGATCATCGCGCCCAGGGCACGGACTTCGCCGATCACCGGGTACTTGGCCTGGATGGCCTTCAGGCCGGTAACCAGACGCTCGCCGACAGCCTTGCAGCGATCCAGCAGTTTTTCTTCTTCGAACACTTCCATCACGGCCAGGGCCGCGGCGCAAGCGATCGGGCTACCGGCGTAGGTGCCGCCCAGGCCGCCTGGAGCGATGGCGTCCATGTATTCGGCCTTGCCGCAGACACCGGCCAGCGGGAAGCCGCCAGCGATGGATTTGGCGAAGGTGGTCAGGTCGGCAGCAACGCCCATCTGTTCCATGGCGAAGAAAGTGCCGGTACGGCCAGCGCCGGTCTGCACTTCGTCAGCGATCAGCAGGATGCCGTGCTGGTCGCACAGGGCACGCAGACGCTTCATGAATTCTTTCGGCGCGACGTAGAAACCACCTTCACCCTGAACAGGCTCGATGATGATCGCGGCGATGTCTTTCGGCTCGGCGTCGTTCTTGAAGATGCGTTCGATGGAAGCGATCGAGTCGTCGATGCTCACGCCGTGCAATTCGTTCGGGTACAGCGCGCGGAAGATGCCGCCTGGCATCAGACCCATGCCGGCCGAGTAAGGCACGACTTTACCGGTCAGGCCCAGGGTCATCATGGTGCGACCGTGGTAAGCGCCGGTGAAAGCGATCACGCCAGCGCGGCCAGTGGCAGCACGGGCGATCTTCACGGCGTTTTCAACCGCTTCGGAACCGGTGGTCACCAGCAGGGTTTTCTTGGCGAAGTCGCCCGGTACGCGAGCGTTGATTTTTTCGCACAGCTCAACGTACGGCTCGTAGGCCAGTACCTGGAAGCAGGTGTGAGTCAGCTTGTTCAGCTGTTCGGTCACGGCAGCGATGATTTTCGGGTGCACGTGGCCGGTGTTCAGTACGGCGATACCGCCGGCGAAGTCGATGAACTCGCGACCTTCAACGTCGGTCACGGTCGCGTTCTTCGCGGACTCGGCGAAGATCGGGTGAATCTGGCCAACACCACGTGGAACAGCGGCGGTACGGCGGGCCATCAAGTCAGCGTTAGTCTTGCTCATTACAGTCCTCATTCACCGCTCATCGGGCGGCGTGGTTCAAGGATTAAGCGGGAGGAATCGGCGGTGGCAGCATGCGATGATCGACTGCCACGGCGTTCCCGGCCGCAGAGAAAATTCCGGTTTGAAACGACGCAAAGGGACAGCGCTCTCGTGCCCTTTGCGTTTACAGCGATCTACTACCGAGGCTTAGATGCCCAGGCAGAGGTATTTGATTTCCAGGTAATCTTCAATGCCGTACTTGGAGCCTTCACGGCCCAGGCCCGAAGCCTTGATGCCGCCGAATGGCGCGACTTCGTTGGAGATCAGCCCGGTGTTGACGCCGACCATGCCGTATTCCAGGGCTTCAGCCACACGGAACACACGGCCCAGGTCACGAGCGTAGAAGTACGAAGCCAGACCGAACTCGGTGTCGTTCGACATCGCGATCACTTCGGCTTCGTCTTTGAAGCGGAACAGCGGCGCCAGCGGACCGAAGGTTTCTTCCTTGGCCACTGCAGCATTTTTCGGCACGTTGGTCAGGATGGTCGGTTCGAAGAAGTTGCCTTCCATCTGCTTGCCGCCGGCCAGCACGGTGGCGCCTTTGGCCACGGCGTCGGCGATGTGCTCTTGGACCTTGGCTACAGCTTTCTCGTCGATCAGCGGACCGGTGGTGGTGCCGTCTTCCAGACCATTGCCGATCTTCAGCTTGGCGACTGCCGCTTTCAGTTTCTCGGCAAACGCGTCGTAGACCGAGTCCTGAATGTACAGACGGTTGGCGCAGACGCAGGTCTGGCCGTTGTTGCGGTACTTGGAAATGATCGCGCCTTCGACGGCCTTATCCAGGTCCGCGTCGTCGAACACGATGAACGGCGCGTTGCCGCCCAGTTCCAGGGAAACTTTCTTGATGTCCTTGGCGCATTCCGACATCAGCTGACGACCGATTTCGGTCGAGCCGGTGAAGGACAGCTTGCGCACGATCGGGTTGCTGGTCAGCTCGCTGCCGATGTCGCCGGCGCTACCGGACACCACGCTGAACACACCTTTAGGGATGCCGGCGCGCTGGGCCAGTTCGGCCAGGGCGAAAGCGGAGAACGGGGTTTGCGAAGCAGGCTTGAGCACCATGGTGCAACCGGCGGCCAGGGCCGGGCCCGCTTTACGGGTAATCATCGCCGCCGGGAAGTTCCACGGGGTGATGGCGGCGGTCACACCGATTGGCTGCTTGATCACGATCAGGCGCTTGTCAGGCTGGTGGCCCGGAATCACGTCGCCGTAGATGCGCTTGGCTTCTTCGGCGAACCACTCGATGAACGAAGCAGCGTAGACGATTTCGCCCTTGGCTTCGGCCAGTGGCTTGCCCTGCTCGAGGGTCATCAGACGAGCCAGGTCTTCCTGGTTCTCGATGATCAGCTCGAACCAGCGACGCAGTTTGCCTGCACGCTCCTTGGCGGTCAGTGCACGCCAGGCCGGCAGCGCTTTGTCAGCGGCTTCAATCGCGCGGCGGGTTTCGGCAGCGCCCATCTTCGGCACGGTGCCAAGGATTTCGCCGGTGGCCGGGTTGTTGACCTTGATCGTCTGACCGTTGTCCGCGTCGACCCAAGCGCCATCGATGAAGGCTTGCTGGCGGAACAACTGGGTGTCTTTAAGCTGCATGTCGGCTTTCCTTAACAGCACCGCGGCCAGCGCGGAGCAAAATTATGATTGTAGAAAGGCGCCTCGCAAGGCTGCCGTCAGGGAAATCATTCACCGGGCTCAAGCACCTGAATAGTGCACGGTTGCAAACACGTGCGGCTCGGCACCCGATCAAAGAGCGTTTGAAATCTCAAACGGATCCTAGGATCAAAGGGGGTAAAGGACAATAGGTCGTTCGAAAAAAAGAACAAAAACGCCGCTTTTGCCGGACTTTTCAGATCAACGAGCAACAAGCCTGCGCCGCAACGAAACCTTAGTTCAGTCCCGCCAAAGCGCCAAGCGAGCCTTTTGCAGGACGTTACAGCTTTATGGAATGCAGCGTTTTCCACCGACACGCGCACTGACAATCAGCGCCAAAACCCGGCATGGACGCCCCGAGCCGACCTAGGTATGATGTCGCCCGCTGCACCAGTAGCTCAGCTGGATAGAGTACTGCCCTCCGAAGGCAGGGGTCGTGGGTTCGAATCCCGCCTGGTGCGCCATGAACAGAAACGAAAAAGCCTCAGGCCGAAAGGTCTGAGGCTTTTTTGTGCCTGCTGGCTGGCGGCTCACTCCGTCGTCCAGTCAAACTCGTCATATTCATCATCGTCTTCGTCGTCCTCGATCCACTCATCATCAAGAACGTCTTCCTGCAGATCCTCTTCTGCCTGTTTGGCCAGAAGAAACTCCTTGCGACTCTCGGTCACGGCTCGCCGCAGTTCTTCGCCCTTCACCGGGCAGTTGAGCATTTGGGCGATGCGGTCGATTTTTTGGGCCACGGCATCCTCCAGCGCATCGGCAATGCCCCGATAGTGCGCGTTTTTGCGGGGCAATGCCAAATGGCTGGATGATCAACCGGTCAGTTCTGGCGGATTTGTTCGAGGCGCAGGTCCAGATTCACGCTTGGGTAACGCTTGTGCAGATTGTTGTACAGGGTGTCGGCAGCTTGTGATTGACCGGATTCGCGCAGGCGCAGGACTTCGCGCAGTTGCTCGTCGAGGCCATTGGCCGGGGCGGCAGCGCGCTTGCTGACTTTGGCTTCGTCCACCCTGTCGGCGCTGATCGATTCGCTTTGCATCGGCGCGGCCATTTCCGCCATTGGTGCAGGCGCAGGTGCGGACATCGCGCCAGCAGGAGCTGACAATGTCCGGGATTCAATGGCCTCCTTGCGGGCCAGAGGCGCAGCGGGTTTGGCGGCTGGGGCGAAATCGTAATGAGCCACGGGTTCCGGGGTGCGATTCACCAGCGACAGCATCAGCGCGATACCGACCAGACTGGCGAAAGCCACCTGATAACGCGGTGTCTGGCAGACCTTGAGCCAACGCTGCCACAGACTTGGTTTCGCCGGTGAGACCTGACGATGTGCAGCGTCGAGAATTAGCGCATCGAGATGCGCCGGCGGTTCGGCGTTGTGCTGTTCGCGCACATGTTTGAGCAGTTGCTCTTCGGGTGTCTGGCGGGTGTCCGTCATGTCAGTACCTCCTCGGCCAGCAGCCGACGCAGTTTGTGCTGGGCGTAGCGCAAGCGGCTCTTGACGGTTTCCAGCGGTGTTTCGGTGAGGCTGGCGATTTGCGCCAGGTCGAGGTCGCCGTGGGCGCGCAGCAGGAACACTTCGCGCTGGTCGGCAGGCAGGGTTTGCAGCGCGCTGTCCAGGCGCAGGCTGTCGCGGCTGAGACTCAGCAGTTGTTCGGGGTCGCTTGCATCGTCACTGACCGCATGGGTCTGTTCATCGTAGCTGTCATGCAACGGCTGATGGGCGCCATGCTTGCGCCAGTGATCGATCAGACGATTGCGCGCAATCTGGAACAACCAGGTACGAAAAGTCGCCCGACCTTGTGGCTGACTGGCGCTGCGGATCAGGCTCAGCCAGGTTTCCTGATACACCTCTTCGGCCAGCTCCGGCTTGCCACTCAACCCGAGCAGAAACCGGTACAGGCTCTGGCGATGACGGGCGTACAAAATCTCGAACGCCTTGCCGTCGCCCTCGCGATATCGGGCCAGCAGCGATTCGTCGCTGCTGGCCTCAAGGCTGTCGGCGTTGGCAAACAACTGACTGATAAACCCCTTCAGGCGGCTCACTATTCAATCCGTCGCTCGGTCGGCATCGTGTTGGAGGCAGTCGCAGTCCGCAGGCTCTGCGCCAGTTCCACCAGTTGCACGAATTCGTTGCGCAGGCCGAAGCGGTCATCGCCACGGGCACCTCGGGCCAGCGCTTCGGTATCCTTGAGGCTGAAATCGCCGGTGTAGCGGCCATCCTTGAGTTGCTGGGAAAACGCAGCGACGGCGGCAGCAAAGCGCAGGTCTTCACTGGCGGGCGCAACCTGACTGGCAATCGGCCGCTCGATCAGCAGACTTTTCCCACCTTCGGGCTTTTGATATCGCACACGCAGCATCGCCAATTCTCCGTTTTTCCCGGAAATAGCCGGCTCCGACTTACCGTAGCGCAGCGGCTCCAACCAGCCCTTCTCGCCGGCCGGGACAACTTCATACAGCGCCGTCACCGTATGGCCTGCACCGATTTCACCGGCATCGACCTTGTCATTACTGAAATCCTCACGCTTGAGTGCGCGGTTTTCGTAGCCGAGCAGCCGGTATTCACTGACTTGCGCCGGGTTGAATTCCACCTGCAATTTGACGTTTTTCGCCACCACGGCGAGGGTCGAACCCAACTGATCCACCAAGACCTTGCGCGCTTCACGCAGGTTGTCGATGTAGGCGTAGTTGCCGTCGCCGGCGTCCGCCAGTTGTTCCATCAGATGTTCATTGTAGTTATCCACACCAAAACCCAGGGTGGTCAGGGAAATCCCGGTCTTGCGTTTATCCACAGCCATTTGCTTGAGGCTGTCGAAGTCGCTGACGCCGACGTTGAAGTCACCGTCGGTGGCCAGCAGGATGCGGTTGATGCCTTTGGGAATGAAGGCTTGTCGCGCCATTTGGTAGGCCAGTTCGATGCCGGAAGCACCAGCGGTCGAGCCTCCCGCCGTCAACTGCTCGATGGCTGAGCGAATTTTCGCTTTTTCCCGTCCGGAAGTCGGTTCCAGCACCACTCTGGATTCGCCGGCATACACCACCAGCGATACACGGTCCTGCTCACGCAATTGATCGACCAGCAGCTTCAGGGTGCTTTTGACCAGCGGCAGCCCTTCGCGACGGTCCATCGAGCCGGAGACATCCACCAGAAACACCAGATTGGCAGGCGCCAGTTCCGCCACTGCGCGGTCAGACGCCTTGATACCGATGCGCAGCAGCCGGGTGTGCGGGTTCCAGGGCGAAGCGGCCAGTTCAGTGGTCACGCCGAACGGTGATCCGTCATTGGGCAACGCATAGTCATAGGGAAAGTAATTGACCATCTCCTCCAGCCGCACCGCGCCTTCCGGCGGAAGACGACCCTGATTCAGCAGACGGCGGACGTTGGCGTAGGCGCCGGTGTCCACATCGGCACTGAAGGTCGAGACGGGCGTTTCGGCAACGCTGTGAATCGGGTTATCGGCCAGGGTTTCGTATTGTTCGCGCGGCTCGGCGCGATAGTCCTGTGGATAACTTTCCCCGGCCGGCATCGGTGCAAAACTGGCCGTCGGCGCCGCCAATGCACTGCGCTTGGCCAAAGAGTGATCGGCCATGACCCTCTCTGGTTGCGCTACGGGTTTGGAGGGGAGCTGTGCCGGTGGCGGCACGGCGGCGGATTCCGGACTGGAGGAAACACCGCAACCGGCGACGACCAACAGCACACCGGCAGCCAGGGGTCGCAGAAGCATCGAAGGAAGAGACATGGGGGCTGACCTCGAGGAAGAATTGATCCATTCAACCTCTGAGACGGACAGCCCTTTCAGTTCGGGTTAAACGCCGCCGAAATTATTTTCAGCGGTGATAACGCCGCACTGCACTGCTGTTGCGCAGTACATGGCCTTTGATTTTTTCCAGCAGTTGGGCGCGGGTCAGGCCGGCCGGCAAGGCGTCGGGAGCCAGATCCAGGGCGTAGATCTGGATGATGTAGTGGTGCGCACTGTCACCGGTCGGCGGGCACGGCCCGACATAAGTGGTCGTGCCTTTGCTGTTGGTGCCGCCCAGGCCTTCGAAAGTCGGCTTGGTGCCGCTGCCGGCCGGGATCTGCCGGGTCGTGGCCTTGATGCCGTAATGAACCCAGTGATCGACGCCCAGGCCTTTCTGGCCGTCCGGATCATGCATCACGATGGCGTAGCTCTGGGTGGCGGCCGGGCCGGCATTCCAGCTCAGCGCCGGGGACAGGTTCTTGCCGCCGCAACCGGCGGCATCACTGGCTGCCGCCGCGGTGAACAGACGGTTGTCCGAAACACCGGGAATGCTGAGGGTGAAACGCTCCTGGGCCTGCGCCGAAAACTGCACGCAAAGGGCGACGGCAACGGCCGCCAGCCAAGGGTTGAGAGAGGTCAATCGGGTCATTCCGGGAGCACCTTGTGCAGTTGGGCCGTCTTCGGCCTGCAGACTATAGCTGTACCGTTCGTGCCGTGGCAGTGGCAAATGACGCCCATTGGTATCACCGCGCTTACAGACGGTTCGTCGGCTCACGGTTATCGTCGTCCTCGGCGTGCAGAAAAATCACCCGCGGATGCTCCAGCGGCGCCAGGGGTGGCGGCAGTTCCGCCGGCTCTACCGGCCACAGGTGCGGCACCACATGACTGACATCACCGTCCTGATTGTTGTGGATGGTGATGACGCCCGGGCTGCGAAGCTTCTGCAGACGGTCATCGCACAGCTTGAAGCTTTTGCTCAGGCCGTCATCGTCGACCACCGGGGCAGCCAGGCGACGCTGGGCGAAACTGCGGCTCTTGCGCTGTTGATAACGGGCCCAGGAAATCAGGATCACGGCGTTGACCAGCGCCACCCACATATAGATCTGCAAGGTGCCAAGGGCTTCGAACGCCGAATTGTCTATGCGCGGCCCGCCGGCATGGGTTTCAATCAGCGGCCACAGCCCGCGCACCAGCAGATACAGCAGGCCAACCCAGGCCAGCACCGTGAGGATCACGTCGATCACCACCAGGAATGGCCGCTGGCGGGTCCGGATGATTTTCATTTGATGACCTCCTCTTCGTCGTCGCGCGCCGGTTTGATGCCCCGGTCAGGGCTGACCCAGCGCGCACGCTTCTGATGCTGGCCGAACAGCACCTTCGGAAAGCTGACCAGCGTGGTCAGCAGACTGATGAACCAGAACACCAACGGATACCAGACCACCCAGAACATGGTTCTGCCCAGACCCGGCTCATAGCGTCGGTCGATGATGATGCTGACCGCGAACTGCACCAGGCAGACAAACGCCAGCAGCAGCCCGGTAAAGGCCGGCGGCATCAGGTGATGCACGGCAATGGCTTCGGGCATGACCATGAACTTGCCCATCCCCCAGAAGATCACCGACAGCAGGAAAGTGAAGGCCCAGCCGGTCGACAGGCAGTATTCGAACAGCAGCGGCCACAGATAACGGTGACGGTACTGCCAGATCCCGCGAATGTTCTTGAACAGCACTTCGGCGCCGCCCTGGGCCCAGCGCAAACGCTGCTTCCACAGGCCACGCAGGGTTTCCGGCATCAGGATCCAGCACAGGGCGCGGGGCTCGTAGAAGATGCTCCAGTGGTCCAGTTGCAGCTTCCAGCTGATGTCGATGTCTTCGGTGATCATGTCCGGGCTCCAGTAGCCGACCCGGTTCAGCGCGGTGCGGCGGAACGCGACGATCACACCGGACACGGTGAAGATCCGCCCGAACACCCGCTGGGTACGTTTGATCAGCCCGATGATCGACGAGAACTCGCCGACCTGAACCCGCCCGACCAGTGTCGAACGCGTGCGAATCCGCGGGTTGCCGGTCACCGCACCAAGCCGCGCGTTCTCGAGCATCGGTGCCACCAGGTAAGCAGCAGTGTTCGGCGCCAGCAGCGCGTCACCGTCGATGCACACCAGATATTCACTGCGCGCCGCAATGGCGCCCATGCGCAGGGCCACGGCCTTGCCCTGGTTTTCCGCCAGGTGCAGCACCCGCAGCCGTGGGTCTTCCTTGGCCAACGCATCCAGTACTTGTGCGGTGTTGTCCTTGGAGCCGTCGTTGATCGCGATGACTTCGATGTTCGGGTAATGCTGGGCCAGCGCCGCGTGAATGGTGTCGGCGGCGTTGTCGCCCTCGTTGTAGCAAGGGATCAGGATCGAAATCAGCGGTTCGCCTTCCAGCGGCGGCGGCAGCGTGTCGTCTTTCCACGGCCAGTGCCGCTCCCAGTGCAGCCAGAAATACAGGCCGCCGGAAATCCACAATCCGGACATGAACAGCGGGTAGAAGAACACGAAGTCCATCAGGAATTGCCCGGTGACCAGGAAGATCAGCCCCAGCGGGACGCCGAGGACGATCGCCAGAACAAGCAGGGCCAGCAGTCTATCCAGCATGTCATGGGTTCCATTTGTTGGAGAGCGCAGGCCGCACGGTTTTCAGGTCCGGCAGGTTCTCGAGGAAGTTGTCCGGGTAGTAACCGAAACTCGTCGCGCCCTGACGCTTGAGACGGCCCATCCAGTCGGCCAGCTGTGCACCGTCGATGTCGGCCTGGTCCTTTTTCGTCCAGTCCCGGGCCTGCAACTCGAACACCGTGCGATCCAGCGCTCCGGGGCGCTGTTTGATCTTCGCCACCAGTTCTTCCAGCCACGGGCCGGATTGCGCATGGGTCTGTTTTTCCATGAGCGGCATGGCCATCGGCGCTGTCCAGTCGTAGCTCACGAGGAAATCGTCGAGGTTCTGTGCGAACCACGCTTCGCTCTCGGGGTTGAGCACCGGCTCGGCGAAGATGTTGCGCGCAGTGAGCACCTGCGGGCCGCGGATCGCCCGGACCTTGGCGGTCAGTTCGTTGGTGAAGTCGATCAGGTAGCGGCTCTTGAACCGAGTCCAGCGCTGCATGGCCGCCGGATCATCACGCAGGGCGGCAATCGAGCCCGGCAAACCGTGAGCGGCATAGGCCTTCAAGGCCTCGGGGCTGGCGTCTTCGAAATCCGAGAACACGGCGTCATCGTGGTAGAGGATGCCGTCGACCGAGGTCAGGCGCGCCACGTCTTCGTAGATTTCACCGATGATCCGCCGCACCTCGGGATCGAACGGCGACAGTCGCTTGTACTGATCCGGGTCGACCGACGTAGTGCCGGTCTTCGGGTCCCAGCGCGTGACCCGTGGCAGTTTTGAATCCAGCGCAAAACTCAGCACCGGCATCCAGGCGAACACTTTCACGTGAGCCCGGGTGCGCAGCTGCCAGGCGACACGGTCGAAAATGTCGGCACGCACCGGCAGATGACGGTTGGGGAAATACAGCGAATGCACCAGTCCATCGCCTTTCGGATCGGCGAAGGCCTGAAGGAATACGGTGTTGGCGCCCATGTCGGCCATGCGCTGGATCAGCTTGCCGAGGTTCACCTCCTGCTGCGCCGGGTCCGGGTCATAGACGTTGTCCAGATCCACATGCACCACGCGCATGGCGAAGTCGGACTGCACCGCCACGATGCTGTTGGCGAAATGCTCGCCGTCCGGGTCGGACGCGACGAGGAACCGTGGGCTGCTCATCAGGTTGTCGAGGGCATCGAGACCGTCGTCGAGGGTCAAGGCCATTTCGTAGCCCTGCTCGCTGACCACAGTCAGCGAAGTGCCGTCCGCCGTGCCGTAGGGCCAGACCCAGACCCGTGGCTTCTTGCCGGTGGCCTTGCGGATTTTTTCCGAGATGGTGGCCACGTCGGTGCGAATCCGTGCCTGGAAGTCCGCCTCGGATTCATAGCGTTTGGTCACCGGATCGTAACGCCGGGTCGCGGCCGCCGGCTGCATGTTGCCTTGCGGGTTGGCGAGGATGCCTTTGTGGCTGGCGTCGGTGTGGGCGGCGATTTCCACCAGGCCGGATTGCGAGATTTCGCGCACCTGATCCCAGGTCAGGAAATCGGAACGCGGGCGCATGGCGCCGGCAAAATCCACCGGCTGATTCAGCGGTGTGTCGATCCAGACGCCCACCGGTGCCAGCAGCGCATGCCAGTTATAGGCACGCAGCACCGGCATCACACGGGTGTAGAAACTTGCGTAGCCGTCGTCGAAGCTGAGCAGGATGGCTTTGGGCGGCAGTTCCGGCCCGCCCTTGCGCGCAGCCATGATCTGATCGACCGTCACCGGCTTGTAGTTGTTTTCCCGCAGCCACGCCAGTTGCTCGATCATGCGCTCGGTGCGCACCGCCACCACCGCCTGATCGGGATCACGGTCTTCGATGTCGTGGTAGGCAATGCCCAGCACGTGGTTTTTCGGCCATGGTTTTTCATTGGCCGCCACCGGACGCTCCGACGGCGGCGCGAAGGCCGGAGCTTGCTGGGCGCAGGCGCTGACCAGCAGCACTCCCAGCAGAAGGATGAAACGCGAAATCAAAGGCATCTTCAAACTCTTCTAGAAGCGGAAAGTGAGGTCGACGAGCAGACGCAGATCGGTTTCCCGATCACCGTCGTAGGGCCGGTTGATCACACTGAACAAACCGCCCACCTCGAATACGTCGTTCCAGGCATAACGCTGGCCGTAGCCGAGCATCGCCATGCCGCCGGTGCCGTGGTCACGCTGGCTGTACGTACCCGCACCGGCCTGGAACTGCTGGCTCCAGGAAGTTTCGTAGCGGTGGTAGAGCACGTGGTTGACGTTGACCGTCGGCATCACGCTGAAGTCCGCCTTCGGGTTGTAGTAAGGCACGTCTTCGGAATTCGAGTTGTGACTGGTGCTGACTTCCAGACCGGCATCGACCTGCACATGAGTCGTGCTGTAGACGCCCTCGCGCCCGGTCAACAAGGCTTCGACGCGGTTGTTGCCGTCGCTGAAATGCGAGGGGCTGACCGACAGTTTCCATTCGCGGCTTTCGTTGGCGCGCCAGCGAATGAAACCGCTGCCGCCGTTGGCCTTGATGTTGCTGTTCAACGCGCGCAGCGGGGTGTCGGCCGACAGGTATTCAAGGCTGCCGCCGTACTGCCAGTTGTCGTTGATGTCCCGGGCAATCGCCAGACGGGCGCCCTGCTTGTCACCATAACCGTAGGAATGGTTGGAGACTTCCGCTTCAAGGGTCATGTCGCGGGTACGACGTTCCAGACCCACACGCTGGAAGCGGTGGTTGCCGGTACCCTCGGCGAAGTCGCCAGTGGCGTAGCCGATCCCCGCGAACACCCGCCAGTCTTCATCGATCGGCGGGCTGTACAGCGTGCTCTGGATGCCGAAGTCCCGGCTGCCGCTGACTGCGCCGGCATTGCCACCGCTGCCGCCATTGGCCTTGCCGCCGTAGGCTTCGACGCGCAGCTCGGACATGTCATGCACTTCACGCTCGCGGGCGGCGCGCTGCACCTGGCGGTTGTCCGGGAAACGCTCGACGACATCGTCAGTCAGGGCATCCATCTGCCGCCATTCCTGAAGCGTCATGGCGGTGCGGGCCTGAGCGACTTCCAGACCCATGTCCCGGGGCACCATGCTCTCGACTTCCTTGAGCTGGCTTTCGGCGCGACGGGGCCATTGGCGGGCCAGGTACAGATCGGCCTGGGACAGGCGCAAGCCGACGTTGCCCGGCGCCTGATCGACCAGTGTCTGCAAACGGTCCTCACCATGGGGCAGGTCCGCGCCGTAGGTGCCGGCGGCCTGGGCCGACAGCAATTGGGCGTCCATCCAGTCGTCGCTGGGGTTGCCGATGGGCAGGCCCTTGAGTTCGACGCGCGGTTTCTCGTTTTTGGCCAGATCTTCGGCGACTTTGCGCGCCTCTTCCGCCCGGTCGCTTTCCAGCAGCGAGTAGTACAGCGCGGTGGTGTCTTCGAGGCGATCACCGGCATCGGCGTCCGGTGCCGAGAGCACCTGGCGATACAGGTCGGTGGAAACTTCCGGTTGCCGCTGATCCAGATAGGACGCGGCCACCCAGCGCAGGGCGTAGGTCGGAATCTTCACGCCTTCCGCTTGCAGCTTCTGATATTCGGTAATCACGTCGGCGGTGCGCGCCCGGGCCTTGAGGGCGCCCATGCGGTCGATGCGCCAGCGGGTCACGTCATCGTGGGCGCTGGCGTCGGGGGTCCAGGTGGCGAGCAGTTTGTCGTAGTCGGCCAGTGCGCGGTCGGCAATCACGTAGCGTTCTTTTTCGCTACGGGTGGCGAATTCGGCAAGGCGCACCCGTTCGGCTGCCAGATCGCCTTCGAGGCGGCGCAGGGTCACCGGATCTATCAACCCCGGCCGTTGATTGGCCAGGCGCAGCGCCGGCTCCGGCAGACGGGCCTTTTGCAGGGCGACCACGTATTCACGGGCGACTTCCGGTTTGCTGCCGGCGCGAACGAAGGCCTGATCGTATTCGAACAGTGCGTCGTATTGTTTGCCGGCGCGGGTCAGGGCATAGCCCAGTGCGAGACGGCGGGAAGGATCATCGGGTTTCGCGGCAACCAACGCCTTGGCGCGGGCCACGGCTTCATCGGGTTTGCCGGAATCAGCCTGGGTCAACGCCAGACCCAGTTGCAGGTCGGCATTGTTCGGCTCCAGCGCCAGGGCCTTGTTGTAGACCTCGGTGGCCTGATCCCAACGCTTGAGATTGCGATAGGCCCGGGCGGTGGCGGTCAGGGCCTGAACAGGCAGGACACGGTTGCGGCCCTCGGTTTCATAAACCTTGACCACTTCGGCGTCGAGCCCGGCCCAACTGGCGATTTGCAGGTGATCGCTGACCTGCCCCGTGGTCGACTGGCCCGGCGGAACCTGACGCAGCACGTTCAGTGCAGGCGTGGTTTGCCCGGCACGCGCATCACGCACCATCTGATCATAGGGCGTATCGGCCAGCGCCAATGCAGGCCAGAGCAACTGGCTGCACAGCGCGACTCGAAACAAAGGGCGTAAACCACGATGTAATACGGGAACATCAATACGCGGCATTCGTCAGCATCCTTACATGGCCAGCCGGGTAGCTACGCCCCCCCTTGCCCGATTCGTGACGGAGGCCAAGTCGGTATCACTCGGCCAAGCTAATCCAAGCAGTCTTGCACGCAAGCGTAGACCAATATTCAGAACACAATATTTGTTCAGATTCGTGACCGGAAACGCGGGGGCTTGCTGCAAACGCAGATTCCAGACAGCAAAACGCCCGGCGTTTGCGGGTAGCAAAGGCCGGGCGCTGAGGTGTTGCGCGGGGTTTTACTGTTCCTGGCTGACGCTGACGCCGGCAAATTTGCTCATCAGGAAGCCGACGAATTGCTCGACCGTCATTTTCTGGCCGTTGAACTCCACCTGATTGGCGGCGTAGTGCAACTTGGTCGTCACATTGGTGCCATCCAGCGTTGCCAGCTGCGAACCCACGGCCATGCCGGAGAACATGTCGGCGGCGGCGCTGGCCTGGTCAACAATGGCTTTGGCGTCAGTCTGACCGTCGATCTGAGCCTGCACGCTGAGCAGATCCACCAGCATTGGCTTGGACACCTGCACATTGAGGTCAAGTAGCGCGATCAGCTGTTTGCCCAGTTGATCCGGCGGCAGGTCCATCGAGGCCGGTTTGGTCAGGTCGAGCACCAGGTTGGCGCGGCTTTCACCGTTGGCGGTTTTCAGCGACAGGTCTTCCAGCGCCAGTTGCGGGCCGGCGGCCAGCAGTTTCTGCATGTCAGCCTTGACCTGGGCGGACTCGGCTTCGGTCAGGTTCAGCTCTGGCGCCGGCAGGCCGGCGGCGGTGGCTTCGGCGGCGGCTTTTTCGTACGGCTGCAGCTTGGTCTGGTAGATCTGCATCAGCGACAGGGCCGACGGAATATCGAGGTTCTTCAGGCTCATGGCCAGGTTGGCCGAACCGATTTTCTTGTCGTTGAGGGTCACTTCGCCGATTTTGTAGTCGGCACGACCGGAGGCGTTGCTGCCGTTCTCTTCGGTGAGGTTCTTCATTTCGAAGTTCTTCACGCCCAGCACCAACTGCTTGGCGCCGAAAGTGGTCTTGCTGCCGGTCAGCTCGAGGGTGTTTTCGCCGGTGTAGTAGCCGTAGCTGCTCTTATTCAGGTTGCTGGCCAGGGTCAGGCCATTGAGTTCGATCTGCACCGGCGCCTGATCTTCAGCCACGGTGGTCAGGTGCAGGCTGTCCATGTAGCCGTTGGCCTTGACCTTCTGCGCCTGGGCGCTGGCGGAAATGTCCATGTTCAGACCGGAAAACTTCAGGCTCGACTTGTCGTCCAGCGCGGTTTCCAGCGGCAGCAGTTCAATGTTGCCAGTGGTGGACTGGTCGTAGCCGATGTTGACCACACCCTTGAGTGGCGCAGCGCCCTTGGTGGCGGCGAACCATTTTTCAGTGACCGGGGTCTTTTCCAGCTCGTAGTGACTGGTGGCCATGACCGGCAGCCATTTCAGCGAGACCAGACGCGAGAACGGCAGCGGGCCGTGTTCAATGTGGTCGACGAACAGCAGCTCGACCGGCGCTTCACCGAACATCTCGCCTTCGCCCTTGAGGCGATAGTGCGCGGTGCTGCTGAAGGTGTGACGCTCCAGCGATACCAGCTCCAGCGACGCGCTGCCGTTGGAACCGGCCATGGCGGTCTGCAGCTCTTTGTTGGCGTCGACGACGGCGTTGTTGAGCACGCCTTCAATCTTGGTGCCCGTATACCAGGCCCCGCCGACGCTGATGGCGCCGATGGCAACAACGATTCCGAGAAGCACGCCTGCTGATTTATTCATGAATGACCTGATCGATTTCCGTGGCTGAAGGTGTGGTCGTCTTCCGTGAACCCGTGACCGGGCCGTGGCTCGACTCCGCTGAATTTAGCGGTGGAGATTAGCACTGGCCGCGCGGGACGGCCCAATGTTTAAAGGTTAAAGAGTGTCCACGGGACATGGACAAACAAAAAGATCGCCGGGTTCGGCGATCTTTTCGGGATCAGGAATATTGGACCTCGATCTCGTCGAGCTGATGATCGAAGCTTTTCAGCCGCGCGGTCCAGGTGTACACGAGCACCTCGAAATCCCGATCGATCACCGCCCCGCCAGGCCCGTCGCCGCGCGGATCGCAGAAATCCAGTTGATAGCGCTCGCGGGCCATGGCCGTGGCCACGTCGGACAGCTCACGGGCGTTGTTCAGCCAGTGCCAGCCGTCATCGGCGACTTGCCTGTCGAGTTCCAGGCATTGTTTTTTCAGGGCCTCGAGGCTTTTTTCCAGCGGGGTGCCAGTGAGTTCGCCCATGACTTCGGCGAAGGTGCGTCCCGGTTGCCAGTAACTGCCCCAGAAGTAGCGGTCGAACACGGTTTCGACTTTGCGCAGCGCGACTTTGGTGTCCCAGATCAGCAGCAGGGTCTTGCTTTGTTCGAGCTGTCTTTTCTTGAGTTTTTGCACTTGCACCAACGACCAGGCCACCACCACGATCGCCATCACTGCGATCAACGCGGTCGCGCTGTCGAGGAAGACCATCGCCTTGTCGATCTGATGGGCCAGCATGATGCCGTAGAAATAGGTGGCAGACAGCAGCACCAGTGCGACCAGGGCGCACCAGAAGCCGAGAGCGTAAGGGTTTTTCATTATTGGTTTCCCCTAGACCTGCGCTAGCAATGTGCACTGAAAAGGCGCCTTGCTCAGGGCGCCCCTCCAACACTTCAAAGCATAGCAACGGCCTCAGGGTTTGCTGGCACTCGAGGCTTGCGTTCGTCCGCTTTCCCAGCCGCCGCCGAGGGCGAGGAACAAATCGATCTGGCTCATGGCAACCTGAGTGTTGGCGGCGGCCAGTTGCGCAGTGACATCGGTGTAGGTGCGAGTGGCTTGCAGGTCGGCAAGGAACGACTCGCGGCCCGCCTGGAAGAAGCGGTGAGTCTGGTCAGCCGCCAGCTTCGCCGACTGCTCGGCATCGGCCAGGGCATCGCGGCGTTGCAGCAACGCGGTGTACTGGGCCAGGCCGGTCTGGGTTTCGCGGATGGCGTTGAGCACCACGCCGTCGAAATGCGCCAGCGCGCCTTGGGTCGAGGCTTCGGCTTCGCGGATACGTGCCCGGGCGCCGTTGGTCGGCACCTTCCAGCTCAGCGACGGGCCAAAGCCCCAGCGGTTGGTCGACGGATCGCCAAGGTCGGAGACAATGCCGACGGTGCCGATGGTCGCGCCGATGCTGATGTCCGGGTACAGCTCGCCGGTGGCGATGCCGATGCCGGCGGTCGCGGCGGCCAGGCGACGCTCGGCCTGGCGGATATCCGGACGGCGCTTGAGCAATGCAGCGCCATCACCGACCGGCACCAGTTGGGCGATTTTCGGCAGTTCGGCGCAGGTCGCGGTGCCGGCCGGTAATTGATCGACCGGTTTGGCCAGCAGCATCGACAGACGGAACAACCCGGCCTGACGCGCCGCTTCATAACGCGGCAGATCGGCGCGCAGAGATTTGAATTGGGTCTGCGAGCGGGTGACCTGGGTTTCGTCGCCGCGCCCGGCATCGCGCAGACGCTGGATCAGCGTGGTGCTCTGGGATTGCAGGTCGAGGGAGTGCTGAGCGATTTCCCGTTCTTCGTTGGCCGCACAAACTTGGGTGTAAGCCCGGACCACATCGGCGACCAGGGTGATGCGCGCGGTGTCGGCGGCGGCCTGGGTCGCGTCAGCGTTGGCTTTCGCCGCTTCGATCCCGCGCTGCAGAACGCCCCACAGGTCGAACTGGTACGAGGCGCTGATGCCGATGTCGGCGACGTTGGCCACCGGGACTTTCTCCGGCAGCAGGAACGCCTGACCAGCCTCCTGCAAGCGCTGGGCGCCCATTTTCACGCCGCCGCTCCAGCCACCGGCCGCCTCGGCCTCATCGACCTGGGCACGGGCCCGCGACAGGTTCGCCGCCGCCACCCGCAGATCGGTGTTGGACGCCATGGCTTGCTGCACCAGTTGGTCCAGACGCGGATCGCGATACAACCGCCACCAGTCCGCCGGCACCGGAGTAGAAACCACAGGCTTGCCGGCCACCGCCAGATCGCCCTGAAAATCCTTGCGCTGAATCGCCGCGTCACCCGGCAGGTGATAGTCCGGCCCGACCATGGAACAGGCCGACAGCATCATGCCCAGCCCGGCGATCATCAGGGCCCTGCTCATTTCGTGGGCTCCTGCTGCTGATCGTCGATGATCGACACAGTGGCGGTACGCCCGGCGATCATGCGGAAGTCGTCCGGCACGTCGTCGAAGGCAATACGCACCGGAATCCGTTGCGCCAGACGCACCCAGCTGAAGGCCGGGTTGACGTTGGGCAGCAGGTTGCTGCCGCTCGAACGGTCACGGTCTTCGATGCCGGCGACGATGCTTTCGACATGCCCGCGCAAGCGAGCGCGGTCGCCGATCACGCGGATATCCACCGACTGACCGATGTGGATGCCGTCGAGTTTGGTCTCTTCGAAATAGCCGTCAATGTGGAACGAGTTGCTGTCCACCACCGACAGCACCGGACGCCCGGCGGTGACGAACTCTTGCGCGCGCGGCGCACGATCGTTGACGTAGCCGTCCACCGGACTGCGGATCACCGAGCGGTCGAGGTTGAGCTGGGCGCTGTCCACCATCACCAGCGCTTCGGCCAGTGCCGATTGCGCACGGGCGACTTTCGACTGGCTTTCTTCCAGCTGTTCCGCCGGCACCAGATTGCCCAGGCCACGGTTACGCTTGGCTTCGCGCTGGGCCTGAGCCAGGGTTTCTTCGCGGTCGGCAACGGCAGCCTTGGCCTGACGCAACGCCAGTTTGAAACGGTCCTGATCGATGCTGAACAGCACCTGGCCACGTTTCACCAACTGGTTGTCCTTGACCTCGACCTGCTGGATCAGCCCGGACACGTCCGGTGCAATCTGCACGATGTCGGCACGGATGTGGCCGTCGCGGGTCCAGGGCGCGAACATGTAATACATCACCATGCGCCAGACCACGACGACGGCGAAAGCCACGATCAGCAAGGTCAGCATCACGCGACCGATAGTCAAAAACGGTTTTTTCATGTCATCAGGTATCGACTGAGTGAGTCCACGCCGTACAGCATCACGGCGTAGAGGGCCACGTTGAACAATGCCCGGTGCCAGACCAGACGGTAGAAATGCAGGCGTGTGAGCACGCCGTGTACCAGCACGAACAGCACGTAAGTGATGCCCATCAGCACCAGCAGGGTCGGCAGGAAGATGCCGCTGATGTCCAGGTCACCAATCATAGGGGCGCTCCTTCGGGCAGCGGTTCTTCGGGCTCGGCGCTGGAGACGAATTCGACGCCGGGCAACAGCGCCAGACGCAAACCGCTCAAGGCGTGCAACAGGTGTAGTCGGGTTTCTTCATCGCCGTGGCCGTTGAGCGCACGACGGGTGCGGTCCATGGTCATCAGCAAGGCGCTCGGCGCCGGCAAGCGTTCGCCGGCCTTGAGGCAGGCCCGGAAATACTCGCCGACCTCGGCCACCACTTGCTGCAGCAACGCGTTCGGCGCACCGGTCACGCGCGGGGTGTAGGCCAGCAGGTCGAGCAGGTTCAGCCCCACCCGCACTTCGCGCATGGCGATGCCGGTGTCCTGACCGGTCAGTGCCAGGCGCGGCAGGTGCTGCATCAGGCGGTCAAGCAGTTGCACGCCCAGTTGCCGGTGCTCGGCGAGGTTCGCCGGCTCGGTCATGCTGACGATGTCTTTCCAGCTGAAACGGGTCAGGCGCTTGGCCGCCAGTTCGGCACCGAAAGGCCGGGCGATCAGGGTCCAGATAAACGCGAACAACAGCCCCAGCGGACCCGCCAGGTTGGAGTTGGCGAACGCAAAGAAGTCAGCGTCGTAGGCACCCTGGATGCTGATGAACGACGAGGTGTTGACCAGTGTCAGCAGCATGCCGAGGTAGAACCGTGGCTGCACCGTCAGCGTACCGACGCAGATGAACGGGATGGCAAACGCCAGCACCAGCATCGGGAAATCGTGAAGGTTCGGCAGCACCAGAAACAGGTACAGACTGGCGAACAGCACCGACATCCCGGTCCAGAAAAAGAACCGGTAAATCTGCGGCGCCGGGTCGTCCATCGAGGCAAAGAAACTGCACGACACCGCCGCCAGAATCACCGCGCTGCCGCCGTCGGTCCAGCCCAGCAGAATCCACAGCGTCGAGGCGACGATGATCGCCAGAATGGTCGACGCCACCGAATACAGCATCAGTCCACGGTCAAGGAACGGCGTCAGACGACCGAGGCGCCAGTGGCGGTAAACCGCGCGCCAGCTGTCCTGGCGTTCGCACAGGATCGCGTCCTGCAGACTGCGGCAGTCCTGCCACAGATCGATGAATTCGCCGAGGCGGTACAACGCGTTGGAGAACAGCAACTGTTTGCGATCTTCCAGGGCTTCGGCGCTCGGTTGCAGGGCTTCGAGCTGATCGCGCAGGGCTTGCCAGCGGTCGAGATCGGCGTCTTTGTAGCCGAGCCATTCACGGGTGGCAGTGAGCAGCGGCGCGAATTTTTCCACCAGTTCCGGGGTGCGCCGTTCGAGGGCGTAGAGCGAATCCTCCAGCGCATCGATCACCGGCAGCAGATGAATCATCCGCCCGCGCAGCTCCTTGGTGTTGCGCACCGTTTGCGGCCGCGCGCCTTCGTGCGGCAACTGGCCGATCATCAATTCCAGGCTGTTGAAACTGCCGACCATGGCCATGCGCAGGGCGGTGACTTCTTCGGGGTTCACGTCGCGGCTGAGGAATTTCAGGCTGTAGGTGGTCGCATCGGCGAACCACTTGCCCACGGCATCGTTGAACACCGGCGCCAGGCGCCGTGGCCAGAACATAGCCCCGACCACGGCAGCGACCGCGATGCCGAGGAAGATCTCTTCAGTCCGTGCTTCCGCCACGTCCCACACGGCCAGCGGGTTATCCACCACCGGCAGGGCGATCAGCGGCAAGGTGTAGCCGGCGAGCATCAGCGCATAGTTGTTGGCGGTGCGCAGATGCAGAGACAGGAACAGCAGAATCCCGGTCCACAACGCGATGACCACCACCAGCACATACGGGCTCTGCACGAACATCGGTACGAACAGCACCGCCGCAGCGGCGCCGAGGAACGTACCGATCGCCCGATACAGCGCCTTGGAACTGGTCGGCCCGAGGAACGGGCTGGAAACGATGTACACCGTGGCCATCGCCCAGTAAGGACGCGGCATCTGCATGAGCAAGGCGATGTACAACGCGATCATCGACGCCGCGAAAGTACGGATCCCGTAGAACCAGTCCCGGGCCGGAGGAATGCCGGAAAAAAAGCCGTTCACGGATGGGTCACCGCTGGCGGACTGGCCGCTTCGAAAGCCCTCAATACTCGAAGCGTAGCTTCCAGATCACTCCGGTCGATGCCTTCGAGCACTTCATTACGCAGACGCACCAACTCGCCTTCCACCGCCTGCACCAGTTCGCGGCCAGTGTCGGTCAGGCTCAGGCATTTGGCCCGGCGATCCTGCGGGTCTTCAGTGCGGCAAACGTAGCCGGCGTGGCACAACTGATCGAGCAGCCGCACCAGCGAAGGACTTTCTATCCCCGCCGCCTGTGCCACCTGCACCTGATGCACGCGCTCCCCCAGCCGCCCGATCATCAAGAGCGGGACGGCGCAGGCTTCGGAAATTCCATAGTTGACCAGCGTGGTCTGGCAGATCTTCCGCCAATGCCTGGCGGCCACCACCATGGCACTGCTGATGTTCATCTGGAGGGATTCGAGGTTGTTCGGCACGAAGGAATGCACACACTGTTAGTTTGCTAACTATCAATATGGCATTGGAGGGGAAATTCAGTCAAGTTTTGAAACAAATCCATGTCCGAGTGTGAATTCAGAAAAATGATCTCTCCCTGACTTTTGCGTTGTTTTTTTTACAACCCACAAGTTTTTTTTACATTTCGGTCTTTTCAAACATTTTTTTTTACATCCCCCGCCCCTTCCTCAACATCACATCCAGCTGATCCACCACCTCCGCCCAATCCGCATCGTCAAGAATCTCGTCCCGCAAAAAATCCGCCTGGCTTTTGGTCCAGAAAAACGCGTCGCACAGGTGCAGTTCGGGTTTGAGCGGGGAATGGGCGGCGATGAACTGGTCGATGCTGACCGGGTCGTTGGGCAGGCCGAGTTGTTTGAACAGGGACGGGAGACTGTGGGTCGGATTTTCCATTGTTCTACTCCTTCGAAGACTCAGTGGATAAAAACATTTCGCGAGCAAGCCACATTCCCACAGATTCATTGCAGAACCTGCTCGCGATTGGCGTCGGCACAGACGCTGAAAAAACCTACTGACTCAACTCCCGCACCTGGGCATGGGGCACCATTTTCAGGAACTCGGGCATGCTCATGTGCAGCAGGTTGTTGTGGTTGCCGGCTTCCAGGTAAATATCTTTCTGCCGGGTCACCAGCGGGTCGATGACCATGTCCAGGCCATAGGAATCGCCCAGTGGCGGCACCGCGCCGCGTTCGCAATCATCGAACAGGTGCGCCAGGGTGCTTTCGCGGGTGATCTGCCACTCGCCGCTGGTGCGCACTTTGCTCAGGTCAAGATGGCGGCTGGCGGGCAGCACGGCCATGAGGTAATGCCCGTGGTGGTCGTCGAGTATCACCGATTTGGCCACCCGCTCCGCCGGAATCCCCGAAACCCGCGCCGTTTCCAGGCTGCTGCTCGAGTGCGGATGGGAGACGACGTCGTATTGGCATTGCGCCCGGGTCAGGCTGCTTTGCACTTTTCTTGCCATACGCATGATGCACCTCGGTGCCCGCCGGACGCTGCGCGGCGAGCGATGATGAACGTTGTTCCTGTTCTGGAAAGTCTAGTCGGGCAAGCCGCGAATGAAGGTAAATCCGCCCACTGGCGACGCTGGAACTGATCAGAATTCCTCCGACCCCAGGCTCAACTAGACTGATAAGAGAACCCCATGACTCTCCCGGAGGGTCACGTGAACATCCGTCGCTGTGCGTTTGTCCTGTTGATGCTGCTGAGCGGATCGGCCCTGGCTGCGGACATCCCGTTGCACGCCATCGATCCCATCGGCCTGTGGCTGATCACCCTGGGCATCGTGTTTCTGATCGCCGAAGCCGCGCTGCCCAATTACGGCGTGATTGGCCTGGGCGGCATCGTCATGTTCGTGATCGGCGCGCTGATCCTGAGTAACGCCGAGCTGCCGGTGCCGATGATGATCGGCCTTGGGCTGGTCAGCGCGCTGCTGCTGATCGCGTTGCTGGTTCGTGCCCTGAAGACCCGGCCGCGACACCCGGTCAGCGGCGACGCCGGCCTGGTCGGCAGCGTGACGGCCGTGACCGTCGTGGAGTCGCCGGACACCCGCAACGGCTGGGTGCAATTGCAAGGAGAACGCTGGCAAGTGTCGAGTGCCACGCCTCTGCATGCCGGGCAACCGGTGCGGGTGGTCGGGCGCAAGGGCTTGTTGCTGCAAGTGGCCGCGGCTGACGCGGCACCGCTCGGAGAGTGATCATGGGTCTGCAAATCGGTTTTGTCGCGCTGCTGCTGTTGCTCATTGCCCTGGCCGGCTCGACGTTCCGCATCCTGCGTGAATACGAACGCGGCGTGGTGTTCCAGCTCGGGCGTTTCTGGCAGGTCAAGGGGCCGGGGCTGATCCTGTTGATTCCGGTGGTGCAGCAAATGGTCCGGGTCGATCTGCGCACCATTGTCCTCGACGTGCCGCCGCAGGACGTGATCACCCGCGACAACGTCTCGGTCAAGGTCAACGCGGTGCTGTACTTCCGGGTGCTCGATCCGCAGAAAGCGATCATCCAGGTCGAAGACTTCCTGGTGGCCACCAGCCAACTGGCCCAGACCACCCTGCGCGCGGTACTCGGCAAGCATGAACTGGACGAACTGCTGGCCGAGCGCGAACAGTTGAACATCGACATCCAGCAAGTGCTTGACGCTCAGACCGACGCCTGGGGCATCAAGGTCGCGAACGTCGAGATCAAGCACGTCGACCTCAACGAATCGATGGTCCGCGCCATCGCCAGACAGGCCGAAGCCGAGCGGGAACGGCGGGCCAAGGTGATCCACGCCGAAGGCGAATTGCAGGCTTCGGAAAAGCTCATGCAGGCCGCCGAAATGCTCGGTCGCCAGCCTGGCGCCATGCAATTGCGCTACATGCAGACCCTGAGTTCGATTGCCGGCGACAAGAGCTCGACCATCGTCTTCCCGTTGCCGATCGAATTGCTCAAGGGGATGGCGGATCTGTCGGCCAAGTCGTGAGTGCGCGCAAGCGTTCCAGCGCTTCGTAAGGTGCTCGCGCACAACGTTCCACTCGCGCCTGCAACAGCGGGGAGGCTTCGCGGCGTTTGCTTTCGCCATCGGCAACAAACGCCTGTGACGGCTGTTTCGCATGTTGTGCCGAAGCAGTCAGCGCCTGTTCACATTGCTCGGCATTCAGCTGAAAAAAACTCGCCAGCCGTCCTGTCATCGCCTCGGGCAACTCGTTGTAATTGACCGTCAGCCCGCCGAAATCAGCGCAGTGCAAGCGCGCCGCCTCCAGCAGACGTCCGAGCCTGCGGGCGATGAAATCTTCGCGCCCCTCGAATGGCAGGTCGTCGTCCAGTACGCACTCGCCAAGCAGGCCGGGCACCATGTGCATACCCGGGCGACGCAGGTGTGAAACGGCAATTTCCAGCGGATCGCGGTAGACAAACAGCCAAGGCGTATCGGGGAAGCATTCGTGAAGCAGCGGCCATTCGCCGATGCTCCAGGCGTCGAGCTTGATCACCAGTCGCTGCTCCATCCCACGCCGGCGCTGGCCGTAGGCCGAGAGCAACCCGGTGATGGCGGCACGGCGTTCGGCGGCCGGCAGATCGCTGCGCAGCAAAGCATCGAGGGGCGGCGGTTCCGAGATCACGATGTGATCGTCGAGGCGGGCGAGCATCTGGCTGATCAGCGTCGATCCGCAACGCGAGGCATGCAGGATGAAGGCGCTCGGCGCCAGGCCGGGGCTGAGCGTCTGCCAATCCGTGAGCGCCGACAACGGGGTTTGCCGGCGAAACGCCTGATTGAACGGCAACTGCAGCGCCCGCTCCACCGCTTCGCGAAAAAACGGCTGATGCAACGGCGTGTCGCCAAACCAGCACCAGTCCACCTGCCATTGACCGGCACTTTTCCAGATGCGGATCGGCAGCCAGCCGTCGAAATTCAGGCTCGCCATTGTTCGTTCCACGAGCGGCGACCGTTGCGCATCGCCGTGTGCAGTTCTTCCCGGGAGAATGACAAGCCACGCTCGGCGGCCAGCGCCAGTGTCTGGCTGATGAACGCTTCGGGATCGCGCAACGCCTGCAGGGTCGCCGACAACGCGGGGTCCGCGACCAGCAAACGCTGAAACCGTTGCAACGCCGAGTCTTCGGCACCAGGCTGCGGCGTACTCGGCAAACCCTCGGCAATCATCTGTTCCAGCCAGACGCCGGGGCGACAGTCGAGAACCAGATGAATGCGTGCCGCGCTGTCGCGATTGTCGACCCGATGCGGTCGCGCAAGATCGAGAAACCAGCACTCGCCTGCCGCCATTGGCATGCGCAGTCCATCAAGCCAGAAATCCACCGCGGGCGGACTGAGCAATGGAATGTGCAGCCGCAGATCGGCGTCCGGCCCGTCGAGGTCGTAGTCTCGATGCTCATGAATCTGCCCGCCGGGCCCGAGTCGCAGCAGTCGCGCACTGACGATCTCCAGCGGCAGATCCTGCAACGCCTGCTGCCAGCGGCGGTCGTTCAGCCAAGGGGCTCGCTGCACGGACTCGGCGGTTCCGGGAGATAGTTCGGTCAACGCATCGGCCGCGGAAATCAGCGCCACGCCGCTCCAGTCGCCGGCGAAATAGGCCGTGTTGAAATGCCCGCGCCAGGCATCGTGTTCAATCACCGCAAGGGCTTGTAGCAGCAGCGGCAGATCCACCGTCACCGGCAGTCGCGAAAACGCCGGACGGCTCATGTCCTTGGCAACACCGCAGATTCGCCGAGCCAGGTCAGCAATCGGTCAAGGCAGGCCTCGACCGTCAGCGTTCCGGTATCGAGCACCAGCGACGCCTGAGCCGGCGGCTCGTAAGGCGCCGACACGCCGGTGAAACCGGCCAGCTCGCCCCGGCGTGCCCGGGCGTAGTGCCCTTTCGGGTCGCGCTGTTCGCACACCGCCAGCGCGGCGCTGCACCAGACTTCGCGATAGTCATCGCCCAGGCGTTGAGCGAACACTTCACGCAACTCCACCAGTGGCGCGATCATCGCCAGAATCACGATCTGCCCGTTCTCCACCAGCAACGCCGCCAGTTCACTGGCGCGGCGGATGTTTTCCAGCCGGTCGGCATCGGTGAAGCCCAGATCGCGGTTGAGTCCGACGCGCAAGCCATCGCCGTCCAGCACCACACTTTGCTGACCACGACTGAACAACTCGGCATGCAGCGCCTGGGCCAGGGTCGATTTGCCCGCCGCCGGCAACCCGGTCAGCAACACCGCCGTGCCGCGATGACCGTTGCGGGCCTCGCGTTGCGCACGGCTGATACTGGCGGCCGGCGCCAGCACATCACTTCGCGGAGGCATGGGCCACCGGCACCGAAATATCCCCCGACGCCCACGCCGCTTCGCGGTTGGCCAGAGCCGTGGCGATCGACTGCACTTCGGTCGACTGCACCTGATCCGGCAGCGGGTCGAGGCCGGCACTGGCGAAGATCTGGCCATAGGCATTGCGCAGATCGGCGTAGGACAGGTCACGGCGCAAGTCCGCCTGCAGGTTGTTCAGTTCACCCTGGATCAGATCCAGTTCGCCGATGCCCGCCGCCTGATGACGGTTGCGCAACTGGCCGACAATCTGCCCGTCGATGTCCGACAGTTGCTGGTTGGTCTTGAACTGACGCAGCGCCTCCTGATAGTTGGCGTTGGCCACGTACAACTGCGCCAGCACCGCAATCGACATCGCCTGACGGCGTGCGGTGGCGACTTCTTCGCCGGCCTTGGCCACGTCGATGGCCGCCGGGGCGGAGATCACGTTGAACAGGTTCCAGGTCACTTTCACGCCGTAGTCGGCCCAGCGGTCGTTCACCAGGAACGAGTTGCTGTCGTAGTGCCCGCCGGCGGAAAACTCCAGGCCCGGCAGCATTCGCAACATGGCCTTGCGGGTTTCGGCGGCGCTGATCCGGGTCTGGTAATCCTGCTCGCGCAATTCCGGGCGACTGGTCAGGGCTTCCTGTTCCAGTTTGGCGATATCGACTTTGAGTTCCGGGATCTGATAGCCGTCATCGGTGGCCAAGGTCAGGTTGGTACCCATCGGCAGGTTGATCAGGGTCGCCAGCTCGGTTTTCGCCAGTGACAGCGCGCGGCGCTGCTCTTCCAGTTGCCGGGTGGCTTCGATCAGCGAACGCTGGTAGCCGAGGGACTGCACCGGATCGCCGATGCGTTGTTCGCTCATGCTTTCGCTGTTGCGCCGGGCAGCATCGACCCGCGCCATCAGGCTGTCGATCTGCTTGAGCAGACGTTCAGCCGCCATCGCCCGCCAATAGGCCGAACGCACGTCCTGAACGATGGTGTTGATCACCTTGCGCCGGCGCTCCTGAACGATCAGACGCTGGTCGCCCTGCTGCTTGGCGTTGATGTAGCTGACACCGAAATCGAGGACGTTCCAGACCATGGTCAGGTCGGCGACGTTGCGGTCGCGGTCCTGGGAGGTCGACGGTTCCAGGGACTGGGTGCCGGTGCGTACGCTCTGGCTGCTGGAAGCGCTGACGTTGTTGCGTCCGACGTAGCCGGCGTCCAGCGCCATGCGCGGCAGCATGTCGAAACTGGCGAGGTCGAGCTGCCGCTTGGCCAGCGCTTCCTCCATGATCTTCAAACGCCCTTCGAGGTTGTATTTCACCGCGCGGGCCATGGCCTGGTGCAGGGTCAGCGGACCGCGCAGCGGTTCCTGCCCCTTGTACATGGTTTGCAGGTCAGATTTGGCCCGTTGTTCGCTGACGCTGCGTTCGATCGGTTCACTGGTGACTGCACATCCGCTGATCGCCAGCGCCAGCAGGCTGGCGCCGAACAGTTTCTGACTTTTCTTCATCCCTGGATCGCCCCTAGGTCCCGCACATATTGAGTTGTTGTGTGTTGTCAGGCCGGCATTTCGCTGATGCCGACCTGTTGCAGAGCCGCCGCCAGGTTGTCCACCCGGTGCTGCTCGCTGTCCTTGATCTCTTGCAGTTGCTGGCCCAGGGTCGGCGCGCCGAACACACCGTGCAGACCTTGGGAAACGTCGCCACCCCGGATCGAGTGGCTGTCGAAAGCGTTCAGCGAATCCCGGTCGGCGGCACTGTCCTGGTTGAACAGGCTCGACAGCGTGCTGATACCGAACACCCCGCCATCACCCCCACCGAAACCGAGGAAGCCATGGCCGGAACCGTCACCGCCGCTGTCGCTGCTGGTGAATACCTGAGCAATGAAGCTCGGGCTCAACGCACCGTGGTTGATGAAAATGTCGCCCAGCGGACGGATGCCATTGCCGATCACCCGCTGCTCGAACAGCGGCGGGAAGGTCAGCGGTGAACCGAGGCCACCTGTGGGTGGCGCAAAGATGGTCGGTTGCAGCGGCACGTCGACCCGCGACGGCAAAACGACCGGAACTTCGATGCGGAACTCCGGATCCGGCGATACCACCACCAGCGGCGAGGTCGGAGGCACGGCCGGCACCGTGTTGATCACATAGTTGCCGGACTGACTGATCCCGCTGCCACTGTTGCCCGACAGATCGTTGACCCCGGCACTGTTGACGCTGATCGCGTTGCTGGCGCTGTTGACGTTGGCGTTCGGCGTCAGGGTTGCGGTCCAGGTCTTGCCGCCGTCGCTGCTGCTCAGGTTGGACAGGGTGCCGTTGGCCACGCTGAGGTCCGACAGGTCGAAACCTGTCACCGCTTCGTTGAAGGTGATGATCACCTGCGAGGTCTGGCCGACGCCCAGGTTCGGATTGGCGACCACCACTGTGGCGGTCGGCCGTTCGCTGTCGAGGGCGTAGTTGTTCGACACCGCCACCGTGCTGCCGGCGTTGCCCGCCAGGTCGGTAACGTTACTGGTGTCCAGGGCAATGAAGTTGCTCGGGTCGGTGACATTCGCGGTCGGCGTGAAGGTTGCGGTCCAGGTCTTGCCGCCATCGCTGCTGCTCAGGTTGCTCAGGTCCCCGTTGGTCACGCTCAGGTCCGACAGATCGAAATTGCTCACCGCCTCGCTGAAGGTGAAGGTCACCGTGGTGGTCTGGCCGATGCCCAGGTGCGGGTTGGCGACCACGATTTTCACCGTCGGCCGGGTCGCATCGAGGATGTAGTTGTTGGAGATGGCAATGCTAGCTCCGGCGTTGCCGGCCAGATCCTGAACGCCGGCGGTGTCGAGGACGATCAGGTTGGTCGCGTCGTTGATGCCGGCAGTCGGTGTCAGGGTCGCGGTCCAGGTCACGCCGCCGTCGCTGCTGGTCAGGTTTGACAACGCACCGTTGGCGACGCTGATGTCCGACAGATCGAACCCACTCACCGCCTCGCTGAAGGTAATGGTCACGGTGGTGGTTTCACCGATGCCCAGGCGATTGTCGGCGACCACGATGGTGGCGGTCGGCAGCGCAGTGTCGATGGCGAAGTTGTTGGAGTCGGTGGTGCCGACGCCGCTGTTGCCCGACAGGTTGGCCACCCCGGCGTTGTTCAGGGTGATCAGGTTGGTGGCGTCGGTGACATTGGCGGTCGGGATGAACGTCGCGGTCCAGGTGATACCGCCGTCGCTGCTGCTGACGCTGGTCAGCGTGCCGTTGGCGATGGTCAGGTCACTGTTGTCGAACCCGCTCACCGCTTCGCTGAAGGTGATGGTCACCAGCGAGGTTTCCCCGGCCCTGAGCGACGTGTCGGCAACCACGATGGTGGCGGTCGGCACCTGGGTCTGGATCTGATAGTTGGCCGAACTGGTGGTGCCGGTGCCGGTATTGCCGGCCAGGTCGGTGATGCCGGTGTTGTTCAGGACAATCAGGTTGGTGAGGTCGGTGATACCGATATTCGGCGTGAACGTGGCCGTCCAGGTGATGCCGCCGTCGCTCGACGAGACATTGCTCAGGGTGCCGTTGGCGACGCTCAGGTCGGAATTGTCGAATCCGGTCACGGCTTCGCTGAAGGTGATGGTCACCAGCGAAGTTTCCCCGGGACGCAGGTCACTGTCGGTCATGACGATGGTCGCCGTCGGCCGCTGGCTGTCGACGGCGTAGTTGTTGGAATCGGTGGTGCCGCTGCCGAGGTTACCCGCCAGATCGGAGATGCCGGTGTTGTCCAGGGTGATGACGTTGGTGGTGTCGGTGATTCCCGCCGCCGGAGTAAACGTGGCGGTCCAGGTGATGCCACCATCGCTGCTGCTCACTGCGCTCAGCGTACCGTTGGCGATGATCAGGTCGGCGTTGGTGAAACCGGTCACCGCTTCGCTGAAGGTGATGGTCACCAGCGAGGTCTGGCCGACGCCCAGTGCCGTGTCGGCAACCACGATGGTGGCGGTCGGACGCTGGGTATCGATCGAGTAATTGTTCGAATCGGTGGTGCCGATGCCGGCATTGCCCGACAGGTTCTGAACGCCGCTGTTGTCCAGGGTGATCAGGTTGGTCGCGTCGGTAATGTTGGTGGTCGGCGTGAACGTTGCCGTCCAGGTGATACCGCCGTCGCTGCTGCTGACCGCGCTCAACGTGCCGTTGGCGATGGTCAGGTCAGCGTTGGTGAAACCGGTGACCGCTTCACTGAAGGTGATGGTCACCAATGAGGATTCACCGATTTTCAGACTGGGGTCGGACACGATGATGGTCGCGGTCGGCACCACGGTGTCGATGGTGTAGTTGTTGGAGTTGGTGGTGCCGCTGCCGGCGTTGCCGGCCAGGTCGGTGATGCCGGTGTTGGCCAGTGTGATCAGGTTGGTCGCGTCGTTGACGCCCACGTTTGGCGTGAAGGTTGCGGTCCAGGTGATGCCGCCGTCGCTGCTGCTCACCGCCGTCAGGGTGCCGTTGGCAACCACGATGTCGGCGTTGCTGAAACCGGTTACCGCTTCACTGAAGGTGAAGGTCACCAGCGTCGTTTCGCCGGCCGTGAGGGTGCTGTCGGCAACCACGATGGTGGCGGTCGGACGCTGGGTATCGATGGCGTAGTTGCCGGAATCCACAGTGCCGCTGCCGGCATTGCCGGACAGATCCGAGACGCCGGTCTGGTCCAGGGTGATGACGTTGGTGGCATCGGTGATGTTGCTGGTCGGAGTGAACGTCGCCGTCCAGGTGATACCACCGTCGCTGCTGCTCACCGCGCTCAGCGTGCCGTTGGCAATCGTCAGGTCGGCGTTGGTGAAACCGGTCACCGCTTCGCTGAAGGTGATGGTCACTACCGAGGTTTCGCCGATTTTCAGCGCGTTATCGGACAAGACAATGGTCGCGGTCGGACGCTGGGTGTCGATCGCGTAATTGTTCGAATCGGTGGTGCCGACACCGGCGTTGCCGTTGAGGTCAGCGATGCCGGTATTGTTCAGCGTGATCAGGTTGGTCGCGTCAGTGATGCTGGCGGTCGGCGTGAACGTGGCCGTCCAGGTGATGCCGCCGTCGCTGCTGCTGACCGCTGTCAGCGTGCCATTGGCGATGGTCAGGTCGGCATTGGTGAAACCGGTCACTGCTTCGCTGAAGGTGATGGTCACCAGCGAGGTTTCGCCGATCTTCAGATTGTTGTCGGCCACCACGATGGTCGCGGTGGGACGCGCAGTATCGATGGCGTAGTTGTTGGAGTTGGTGGTGCCGCTGCCGGCGTTACCGGCCAGATCGACGACCCCGGTGTTGTCCAGGGTGACCAGGTTGGTGGTGTCGGTGATGTTGTTGGTCGGCGTGAGCGTGGCGGTCCAGGTGATGCCGCCGTCGCTGCTGCTCAGGCCGGTCAGGGTGCCGTTGGCCACCGTCAGGTCGGCGGTGGTGAAGCCGCTGACCGCTTCGCTGAAGGTAATGGTCACCAGCGAGGTTTCGCCCGCCGCCAGATTGCTGTCGGCCACGACAATGGTCGCGGTCGGCCGCACGGTATCGATCACGTAGTTGGGCGAATCCGTGGTGCCGCTGCCGGCGTTGCCGGCCAGGTCGGCGATACCGGTGTTGTCCAGGGAGATCAGGTTGGTGGTGTCGGTGATGCTCGCAGTCGGGGTGAAAGTTCCGGTCCAGGTGATGCCGCCATCGCTGCTGCTGACTGCGCTCAGCGTGCCGTTGGCGATGGTCAGGTCGGCGTTGGTGAAACCAGTCACCGCTTCGCTGAACGTGAAGGTTACCAGCGAGGTATCGCCGATCTTCAACGCCGTGTCGGACATCACGATGGTCACGGTCGGCCGCGCGGTATCGATGGCGTAGTTGACGGAACTGGTCGTGCCGACGCCCGCCACGCCGTCGCTGATCGCGGTCACCCCGGTGTTGTCGAGGGTGATCAGGTTGGTGGCGTCGGTGATGTTGTTGGTTGGGGTGAAAGTCGCGGTCCAGGTCAGGCCGCCGTCGCTGCTGCTGACCGATGTCAGCGTGCCGTTGGCGATGGTCAGGTCGGCATTGGTGAAACCGGTGACTGCGCGGCTGAAGGTGATGGTCACCAGCGAGGTTTCGCCGATTTTCAGCGCGGTGTCGGACATCACGATGGTGGCGGTCGGTGGTTCCACATAAGCGGTGTTGAGGGTGCCGCCGTTGTTGTAGATCGCTGCAAAAGCCAACGGCACGGAACCCGTCACGCCACCACCCAGCTCTGAGCCGCCGGAGCCGCTGCCCGCCGCGTTGCCGCTGATGGCGCTGAAGTTGGAGGCCGTGATCAGGACCGTGCCGCCCTGGTTCCAGATCGCGCCGACACCTCGTCCGCCGTCGCCGCCGTTCAGGTTGTTGCTGCCCTGGCCGCTGCCGCCACCACCACCGCCGCCCGCACCGATGTTATTGCTGATGACCGAGGTGCCGACGATTTTCAGGGTGCCGGTGGAGGCGTTGTAAATGCCGCCGGCCGCGTTGCCGCCGACGCCGCCGACCTTGTCCCAGCCGGAGCCGCCACCGCCGCCGCCAATGGAAATCGTGCCATTGTTCGCGGTGCCGCCATTGCCGCCGTTACTGTAATAGGACACGCCGACACCACCGGCGCCGCCGATGGTGGAGCCGCCACGACCGCCCATGTGTGTCGCGTCGTAGCCACCGCCGTAGCCGCCGACACCGCCGCTGCCGGCCTGGCCGCCCAGCGTACCGGTGCCAGGCCCGGCGGTACCGCCATGACCGCCACCCTGACCGCCTAGGCCACCGCCACCGCCACCACCGCCGCCGTAGTTGGCGCCGGTGACACCACCGCCGCCACCACCGCCCGCTGCCGCGTTGCCGGTGACCGAGACGTTGTTCAGCGTGAGGATGCCGGCGTTGAAAATCCCGCCGCCCATGGCCCCGGTCGCGCCGTAGCCACCATTGCCGCCGTTGCCCGAGACCAGACCCCGGGTAATCACCAGACCGTCGAGGGTCACGGTGCTGCCGGAAGTGATTTCCACCACCCGGGTCTTGTACTGGCCGTCGAGGGTGACATCGGCGACGCCATCGTTGTTCAGGTCGCCGTCGACCGTAATGTTCTTGTTGATCAGCAATTCCGAAGTGAGCTGCACCGTCATGCCGGTGCTGAAAGTCACGATGTCGCCGTTCTGCGCCGACGCCAGCGCCGCCCGCAGCGAGCCAACCCCGGTGTTCGCATTGTTGGTGGCGGTCCAGGTGGCGAGACCCCACTGGTACTCGCTCATCGACAGGGCCGACAGCACGTTGGCGCTCTCGATCTTGCCGGTGGCGATCTCCAGATCCCAGTCGCCGCCCACGCCGGTGCGGTTGTTCGACGCCGCCACGTCGCGGCCGGTCAGTTGCGCCAGCGAGTCGACGAAGCTCAGGCCACGGTCACCCTCGGCGGTGTAGCAGCCGTAAATGAGGATGTCGCCACCGACGTTCATGTCCTTGCCGATTTCCGCCAGCACCGCGCTGCGCTGCGCGACGTTGTCCGCCGACAAATAGCTGTTGCCGAGCCACAGGTCGCCGGCATTGCCGTGGGCGATGATTTCCACGGTACTGATGCCCTGATGCTGATCCAGGTAATCGGCGATCTGCTGCAAGCCGTCCTTGCTCGCATCGAGCTTGACCACTTGCGTGCCGGGGGCGACGCCTTTGAGCAGGCTGTCGGCATCCTTGACCCGGGCATCGACGAACACCACAGCCTGGCCCGGCACCGCCACAGGGCTGGCAGCCGGCGTGGCATCGGCCTGACCGTGGGTGTCCTTGCTCGCCACCGGATGATCGGCGGTCGGCGCCTTGGCCGCATCGGCAGTGGGGTGGCTGTCGGGCTGGGCCGCAGCGGTATCGGCCACGGTGGCCGCGACAGCGCCGTCGAACAGCATGCGCGGTTCCAGCGACATGATCAGCGGCGCAGCCAGCGTCCGTTGGCCCTCGGTTACCCGCGACTTTTGCTTGCTCCACCACATGTTGCTCACCCGGACTCGAACAGTTGTAAACGCATCAATGAAAAACGCCGCGATCAACTGATCGCGGCGTCGGACTTCATACGAATCACATTGGCAGCGCTGGCTGAGCCATCGAGCCAAAAGGACAGATCGGCGTATTGCTTGAACAGGTCCGGCGGCAGAATCGTGCGCCGGGACTGCAGGGCGACCTTGGGCTTGACCTTGTGCAGGCCGGCCACACCCAGGGCCTGGTCGAACTCCGGCGCGTCATAGGCCAGGTGTTCGAAATCGTGCTCGAACCACGGCTCGCCGATGAAATCGTAGACCAGCCGCAGCACGCGCTCCGGAGCCTGGGTCAGCAAATCGTAATCGACGATCAGCAGCGAATCGGCGTGCTCGCCGTAATAGGCTTCCTTGAGCGCCGCCCAGGCAAAACCCACCAGGCGGTTGCGCTGGGCCAGGGTTTCGCAGCGGCTGTAGACGGTGTTGCGCTCGACGGCATCGCCGAACAGCTTGGTGTTTTCGTAAGGGTTGGCGCGGTAGAGCCGCTCCAGGCTGTCCATCACCCAGGCGACGTTGCGCACGCAGGCGATGACCTTGGCTTTGGGGAACAGATCGCTGATGGCCGGCAGGCGCGAGCTCCACTGCCGGTTGGTGTCGAACACCACCGGTTTGTCGGCCTTGTCGGCGTAGTAGGAATCGAACAGGCCGCGCAGCAGGCGACGGCGCATGTCGGTGTCGATCACCGCGCCGAATTCGCTGCCGGCGCTGCATTGTTCAAGGACACCGGAAAACAGTGCGCCGACCGGACTGGTCATGCCGGCATGGAAGCGCGGATTCTGCAAAAGGATCGCAGAAAGGAGGGTTGAGCCCGAGCGCGGCAAGCCGGAGATAAAGTGGAACTGCTGCAATCCCTTCACCTTACTTTGTAAGTCCTTTTGTCCGACGAGCGTAGTCCAACAATACCCTTTCGACTAGTAGTGTTTTGATATCAACATAGAGCAAAACGGACTTGTTAGGCCATTTCTTATCGCGAACAGTAAGGTGAAGCGTTTAAGTCATCCCCCGTTGGTACGATCGTCCTTTTCCACAACGAAAAGTCGCGCTTTCGCCCCGCCAGCATTGGACTGATCACGCAGCTGCCAGGTCTTGGGCAGGGGCAGGAACGGGTCCGCGACTTCCGGGTCCAGGTCACCGATCAGCCAGACCCGGGAACTGTCCTTCGGCAGATCGGCGAGACGATCCAGATAAACCTCATCGGACACCAGTGTGCCGAAACCGTAGTGGTTCGGACGCGTCGAGCGCCCGTCGGCGGCAGGCGGCGTATACAAGCGGATTTGCGCATCCGTGCGGTTGTAGTAGACGTAGCTCAGGTACCAGAGCATGTCGCTGGTGACGATCCGGTCGCCGCTGACGAAGTGGTGGTTGATGTGATCGACCATCACGTTGAACTGGTCATTCGGATCGACCGTGGCGTTGGTGTTCACCCCGACCATCTCGATTCCGACAAACGCCACCAGCACCGCCAGCGCCAATACGCGAACGCGGCTGTACAGGCGGTCGATGGCCAGCGCCGCCAGCATCGGCAAACCCAACGCATAAGCCGTCAGATAGCGCTCGATGAACACCGGGCTGATGAACGACACCGCGAACACCAGAAACAACGGCACACCGGTATAGAGCGCCAGCAACACGCTGCCGTGGTTCACGCTGCGGTCACGGGCGACGGCCACGCCCGCCAGAGCCAGCATGGCCAGCGGCATGCCGCAGAACAGCAATAGCGGAAGATGATCGCCCTCGTTCTGGATCAGCCACAGCCAGATCATCGACGGCAGCGAGGACAGGGTCACCGGATCTTCCCAACCCACATCGCCACCGACCTTGAGCTCTTCCATGTGCTGCGTCAGATCGAGCAGGTTCGGCAGCCACGGCAGGTAGAGCGCGACAATGGCCAGATTGGCCAGCCACCAGTCCTTGCGCTGGATATGCCGCAGGCGATAGCCCGGCAACAGGCGGATCAGCCCCAGATACAGCCAGTGGCTCAGCGCCGCCAGCACCGCGAAGTAGTGGGTGTACAACGCGGCGCTCATCAGCAGCGCATAGATCACCAGATACCGTCGGCGCTGCGGGCGTCTGACCCAGCAGATCAACGCCAGGGTGGTGCCGACCAGCAGCAGGCCGAGCAGCGAGTACATGCGCACTTCCTGGCTGTAGCGCACCGCCGTCGGCAACAGCGCCAGCAGCACCCCGGCGATGATCGCGGCACGGCGGGTCGCCAGGCGATCGACCAGGCACATGCCCAGGCCGACCGTGGCGATGCCGGCCAGGGCACTGAGGCTGCGGATCGACAGAATCCCTTCGCCAAACAGTCCGATCCAGCCGTGCAGCAGCATGAAATACAACGGCGGATGCACATCGAACGCGGCGTGCTCCCAGATACCGCCCAGCGTATAGCGCGCCAGCAGCAGGCTGGAGCCTTCGTCACCCCAGATCGCGGCGGCGGTCAGGTCATAAAACCGCACGACGGTCGCCAACAGCAAAATCGGTATCAGCCACTGCTGGCGAACCCAGCGCAGCAGACGCCGGACACCGGCATTCGGTGCGGCAAACGGGTCCTGGGTATCCCCCAGCGGAGTCTCTCGACGCGCTTCCATCAACCTTCCCTTACGGTATTCCGAGTAAAAAACAGCGCCATTCATTGCGCACACTGTAGGCCAGAGCCGAAGCCGACGCTCGGCCGCGACGACGCCCGGCAAGTCCGCCGATCCGGGTCTACGCTACGGCTTGGCGTGACCTGCCCGCGCAAATGGAAGGCGTCAGTAAAACGTTTCGACCTGCCCGGCAACACAGGCTAACGCGCGGCGCGCCAACCACATAACAGAAGGATGAGGAACCATGGAAGTCTTTATGGGTACGATTCAACCGTTCGCCTTCAACTTCGCTCCCAGTGGCTGGGCCCTGTGTAATGGACAGATCCTTTCCATTGCGCAATACAACGCGCTGTTCGCGTTGCTGGGCACTTACTACGGCGGCAACGGCACGACCAACTTTCAGTTGCCCAACCTGCAGGGCCGCGTGCCAATGGCCCAGGGCAACGGTCTGGGCCTGACGCCGCGCGTCATCGGTCAGGTGGCCGGCACGGAAAGCGTCACCGCCACCATTGCCAACATGCCCAACCACACCCACGCAATGACCGGTCTTACCGCCAATACGGCCTTGTCGCTGGCGGTACCCGCCAGCAATCCGGCGACCGTACCGACTGCCACCAATTCCTACATCGGTGCTTCCGGCGGCGGCCCCGGCTCGGCGAACATCTATTCCGACGCCCAGGGCGCCACGCCGGTGCCACTCAAAGGGGTGACCACCACCGTCACCGGCGACATTTCCTCCACCGGCGGCAGCCAGCCGCTGGGCATCATGAACCCCTTCCTGGTCCTCAACTTCAGCGTTGCCCTGAACGGTCTCTTTCCGTCGCGCAACTGAGCAATCGTCCGGGGGCCCCGAGCCCCCGGACGTTTCGTTTTTTCTCTGGAGTCAGACCATGCTGCAATCGGTTCAGATCGAACACCTCCAGCCATTGCTGGGGCAACAACGCACGCTGCACCTGCCGGATGGCACGGCGCTGCCGATTCAACTCGCTCACCTTGAAGAAGTCCCGTCGGCGAAAATGCGCCACAGCGAACGCATGCCCTTCTGCCTCGAATTCAATAGCCTGGAGCCGACCGAGTTTGTCGACGGCCTGTGCGCGCTGGAGCTGCCGGTGTTCGGCCGGGTGGAGGATATTTTCGTGTCACGGGTGCCGGCAATGGGGCGGGATCCGCAGTTGGGCTATTTCTGCATTTCCTTCAACTGAAACACCGGACTACTGCGGATACCAGACCAACCGCTCCGCCGCCGGATTGCGCTCTTCCACCGCAAACCCCAGCGCCAGATAATGCTGGCGCGCATGGGGGTTGTTGGCCCAGACCACCGTCGCCACCGGGCAGCGCACTTGTTGCGCGGCTTTTTGTACGCCTTGCAGCACGGTTCGTCCGTAGCCCTTGCCCCGGGCCTGAGGGATGAAGGCGATGTACAACACGCGGATTTCGTTGGGGCCGAAATCGGTGCTCAAAGCCCCGATGGCCGTGCCGAGTTTCTCCACGACGTAGTGCATGGCATTGGGATGGTTTTCACCCATGCCCTGCTCCTGCACCTGAAACTGCTGGGCAACGATTTGCTGCACCTGTTCCTGCTCGCCGTCGACCCATTGCAGATCCGGCCGCGCCGATTGATACAGGCTTTGCAGAAAAGGGCCGTCAGTCGCCCGCGAAGGCCGCACCACCAATCCGTCCGCTGCCAGGTTTTCCGTCATCTTCATGCTCCCTAGAAACCGCTTTCCCTGACCCCCAGCGCCGCCAGCCGACGCCAGGCCACGCCGAGCACCGATTCGCCGCTGCCCTGCAACACCACCACGCCGCGCAACGGTTGTACCGGCGTCGGTGGCTGATCCAGCGTAGTCAATCGCGCGCCGTATTGCGCCTGCACCGGTTCCGCCCGTTGCTGTTGATCGCGGCGCACGGCAATCGGCCCGTGATGGTCGGATGTCAGGGCTTCCTGATCGACATAGGCCACGCCATTGGTATCGATTTCATCGAGCTTCACGGTGATCGCCGGATGCATCGGGTCATCGGCGATGAACCGCCCGGTGGCCCCCGGTTCGACCCGCCACAGTTCGGCCTCGGCCACATAACCACGCAGGCGCGAGCCGTCCTCGACCACCCGCGTCAGCGCATCCTTGGTCGATAGCCAGCGCCCCGGCGTCAGGTTCGGCAACAGGTCGCGCACAGTGCCGGCATGGGGTGCCCGCAGCAGCAGGCGTTCGCGGCGGGCGGACAGGCCTCGGTATTCCGCCACGGCTTCGGCGAGGCGTTGTTCGACGATGCCGGCGTCGGCGGCGGTTTCGCTGCGGCCGGCCTGACGGCGCATCAGCAATTGTTGAATCTGGATTTCCCGGCGGACGATGGCCTGCCGCGAATCGAGGTCCGGCGACTCCAGTTCGATCAGCACGTCGCCCTGAGCGACCTTCTGACCGTCCGCAACCTTCACCGTTTTGACCCGCGCCGCCACCGGCGCATGCAACGCACTGGCCCGACCGCCCTCGAGCATCGTCGGCAGTTCGACGGCGCTGCGCCACGGCACGATCAGCACCAGCAACAGGCCGAGTACCGCCAGGCTGCTGAGCAGCACGCGCGGGCCGTGAGCCTGTTCGCGGCGGCTCCACCACTGGCGCCACTCACTCATGATCGGCAGAAAGATGAACCACACCAGCTCCACCAGCATCAGGAAGATCCCCAACACCTTGAAGAACAGGTGATAGACCGCCAGCGCGATCCCGAAAAACAACGCCGCACGCCATAACCACGAGCCATACCCCCAGATCAGCAAACGCCGCTGCATCGCCGGCGACCAAGGCTCCGGCGCCGGTGCGCCATAGCCGAACAAGAATTCACGCAGGCGCCAGCGACAAAAGGCAAAGGCCCGACCCTGAAGGTTGTCGACCTCCCACAAATCACTGAGCAGAAAGTAGCCATCGAAGCGCATGAACGGGTTGAGATTGACCACCAGCGTGGTGATCCAGGTCGCACTGGCAAGCATGAACGCCGCCGTGCGCGCCGGACCGTCGGGCAGCAACGACCAGACCAGCAACGCGATGCAGGCCAGCAGCAATTCCGCCAGCACCCCGCCGGCACCGATCAGCAGCCGCGCACGCCGGTCGTTGACCCGCCAGGCATCGCTGACATCGGTGTAGAACATCGGCAACAAGACCATGAACGCCACGCCCATGCTCTGCACCCGACACCCGGCGCGCTTGGCCATGAACGCGTGGCCGAACTCGTGGCAGAGCTTGGCGAAGAACAGCGCCACACCGAACGAAATCGCCCCGCCGAGGCTGAACAGGTGCGGGAAGGTGCCGACGAAGCGCTGCCAGTCCCGCGACACCAGAAACACCCCGAGCCCCAGGGTCGCCGGAAAACCGTAGCGCAAAATCCTTGGTCCGAAGCGCTGCAGCCACGGCCACGCTCGATTGAGAAAAGCATCCGGGCGCCACAATGGAATACGAAAGAACAGATATTGATGCAGCAGGATTTTCCACAGGCTCTGGCGTTGCGCGAGGGCCTTGAGCTGGTAGCTGGCGCGTTGCTGATCGTCGAGGGCGCTGATCAGGTCATGCCCGCGCAGGAACGTCAGCAGTTGCTCCAGCTCCACACCATCGAGCGGCAAGCCCGGTTCGCGGTTGGCGGCGCGCAGCACTTGCTCGGGGTCGCCCAGCGACCAGTGGCGCAACAGGCGCATCGCCGCCGTGCCGAGTTTGAAATAACGCCCGCGCACCGGGTCGGCCAGGGTCCAGCGCGGCGAGCCGTCCAGCGCCGGCGCCGCCGGTGACAATTGCAGGTCGGCACGCAGGCTCGGCAGGTTCATTTACAGGCCCACGCTCTGACGCAAACCGGCCAATGGGCGGCGCAGCAGATACAGCGCCAGCGGCGCGCGGTCGCCGAAGATCTTCGCCGTGCCGCGCAGGCCGATACGCGGCGGTGCGTCGGTGAAATTCGCATCCAGCCGATAGGCCAGTTGGCCGCCAGCGGTGGGTTGCGCTTCATAGGCCGAACGCTCGAGTCGGGCGACGTGGCGTTGCAAGGGATCGCTGTCGAGGAACAACGCAATGTCGGCGCCCGGCTCCAGCGAAATCGCGTCGCCCACCGCCAGCTCGATGCGCAATTCAGCCTGGTTCGGGTCGGCGATTTCCATCAGCCGTTCGCCGGTCTGCACCGGTTTGCCGGTCCAGCGCTCGGCGTCGGCGAACACCGCAATGCCGTCGCGCTCGGCGCGCACTTCGCTGCGGTTGAGCAGTTCCCGGGCGTAATCCCGCTCGGCGCGTTTCTGCTCGACCCGGGCGGCCAGCAGATCCACCCGTGAACTGGATTCGGCGTCGGCAAATGCACGTTGGGAATTGGCTTTGAGTTCGGCTTCGGCCACACCGAGCGCACGCTCGGCGACATCGGCCTGGGCCTTGAGGGTGGTGCTTTCGAAACGCAGCAGCAGATCGCCGGTTTTCACGTTCTGATTGGGTTTGACCAGAAACTCGGCGATCACCCCGTCCAGCGGCGCCGCCACCACGCGACCACCCAAGGGCACCACTTCCGCCGGGGCCAGCACCGACTGGCGCACCGGAATCAACAAACCGAGCAGCAGCACAGCGACCAGCGCCACCTGGCGTTTGCGGGTCCAGCGCAGCCGCCACGGCTTGCGCGGTTGCAGGGCCAGCCAGGCGTGGCTGTAGGTGTCGCCCAATTGCGACAACAGCACCTGTTCGGAAGGATTCCACGGTACATCGCGGGCCAGCCACAAGCCGCCGAACACCTGACCCTCGCGGTCGATCAGCGGCAGCCAGAACACCTGCAGCGCCGACAGACTGCGCCAGTCGCTCTGGATCGACTCGCTGACCATCTCCGGCGAGATCACCCGCGCCACCTTCAGCACATCCTGCTTGAACAGCTGCGCCACCGCCTGCTCGACGAACGCCACGAACGGCGCATTCGGCTCCACCGCGCTGACACCGGTCACGGCCTGCACCTTGCCGGCGATCAGTAGCGCCGCATGTCGATATCCGAACAGCGGCTGCCCGTCATTGACCAGGCTGTAGGCCAGTTGCGAAGCATCGCGGGCGGCGCGGGTCTGCCGTTCGAGATCGAGAAACCGCGCGAACACCTGCTCGGCGCCGCCGCTCACCGGGGCGTTCACTTGAGCTCCGGAAAACGCGCGGTGCCGCTCATGCCGGCGAGCAGGCCTTTGGCTTCAGGGAGTGTGGCGACCAGCAACAGCGTCTGGCTGCCCTCATCGATCCGCGCGCCAAGACGTTTGACTGTGGCGTCGATGGGCTGGCCGGTTTCATCGGGAACGAAACTAAAGGTCTGGCCGGGCTTGAGCTTGGCCATCCAGCGCGACGGCACCAGCAAATGGATTTCCAGCGTGCGGTTGTCGACCACATCGAGCAGCGGCGCCCCGGCCGACACGCTTTCGTAGCGTTGCACCTTGCGCTCGACCACTTGTCCGTCGAACGGCGCGACCACGCTGCAGCGTTTGACCTGGACTTGATAAACCTGGGATTGCGCCTGGGTCTCGCTGACCTTGGCCTCGGCCCGGGCCACTTCGAAACGCCCGACGGAATTGAGCGCCGCCAGTTGCCGGTTGTGCGCCAGCTCTTCGCCGGCGCCACGGCTGGCGGCTTGCGCGGCGTTCAACTGGGCCTGATAGGCCGAACAGTCGAATTTCGCCAGGGTATCGCCCTTCTTGAACGACTCGCCCTCGCTGAACGGCAGCTCGACGATCCGCCCGGACAACTCGCTGGCCAGCGTCGCCTGATCCCGCGCCCGCAACACACCCCGTGCTTCGCTGCTGGCCGAGGCATTGGCGGCCCCAGTGCTATCCTGCAGCGGATCGTCTGGCACAGGCGTTTGCGCCTGAACTGCACACGTTACAAAGGTCAATCCGACAACCCAACCACGAAAACGCCGCATAACCGTTACTCCCTGACGGATGAGCGGAGTCTACGACAGCGGGGTTTAGCGTCAAGCGAAAGGCCATCACACCTTGGAAATGTAATGTTTCAAAAAGAGCTGACTTCTTCTTTCTATGGTTGAGTTGTTGCAGAAGCGTAGGCCGATCGTTTCTTCCTACAAAGGCTTAGGAAACAGCCTCTGCGCGAGAAGAAAAATCATGACAAACAACAGGCTTTGCCCTCAAGCGAGCAACAATTACTCATACAGAAGCTCTGGAAAACCTTGACCCCTGACGAGACTAGACAACAAATCCAGTGAGCCGGCGCTGAAGATAAAACAGCTGAGTGAGGGAATGATAAAACGACGGTTGACCTGCATGACGCACTCAATCTAGGATTGCCTTACTCAACCCCGTACGTAGCGATTCAGTTCGCTGGCAGTTGGGGTGAAGAAACCGGCTTAGGCCGGTTTTTTCGTTTCTGAGGATCGATTTGTGCGAACTGCTTTCTTTGTAGATGGCTACAACATGTTCTATGGGCTTCTGGCAGGTACACCCTACAAGTGGCTCAATCTCAGAGGCTTGTTGATTCATGTGGCCCACATAGAAAATCCAAAAAGCTCCGTCATCTCGGTCGACTATTTCACCTCCCCCATCAAACCTGAACTGGCAACTCGCGGCCGCGTTTCCAAGGAAGCCCAGGACACCTACATCAGAGCCTTGAGATCAACCAATGTCTCAGTGCACTTTGGCCGCCATCACCTTGAGCCAGCCAAGGCTCCCAGGTTTATCGATAGAAACACTGGCGCTTCACGCCAGGACAAAGTCGACATCTGGAAGCTTGAAGAAAAGGAAACTGATGTCCACATTGCGATCAGCATGTATCGCACAGCATCTCGTCAGTCGATGCTCGACCCAGATGAACGCCTTGATCAGATTGTGCTGGTATCCAGCGACACTGACATGACCCCCGCGTTACGAGCTATACGTTCAGATTTTCCCGGAATAGTGGTTGGTGTCGTACTTCCCCATAGAGCCGGGCTCAATCGCCCCTCTCCTGGCTCAATGAAGGATCACTCGCATTGGATACGACGTGTCATCACCGCTGAAGAGTTATTGATGCACCAATTTCCCAACCGCGTCCCCACTCATAAGAAGCCAGCGATCAAACCGGATTACTGGTAGCGAGAACTCCCACCGGATACACCGACTCCCATCCCCCGCCCAACGCCCGGTACAACCCGACCATCGCCAGCGAAACGCCGGTGGAGCTTTCCACCCATTGTTCCTGGGTGGCGAGCAGTGCGCTTTGCACGGTGAGGACGTTGACGAAGTCGACCACGCCTTCGACGTATTGCTGTTGCGCGGTGCGCAGGGCGATCTGGTTCTGACGCACGGCTTCGGCGAGGCTGTCGCGGCGGCGCTGGCTGGCGTTGTAGGCGGTCAACTGGTCGTCGATTTCGTGCCAGGCGCGTAGCACGGTCTGTTGATAACCGATTGCCGCTTCCTGTTGCTTGGCTTCGCGCAGTTGCAGCACGCCGCGCAGGCGGCCGCCGTCGAACAGCGGCAGGCTGAATTGCGGGCCGATGCCGAAGGCCCGTGAGCCCCAGGAACCGAAATCACTGAGCTGCATGGCTTGCGAGCCGAGGTTGCCGGACAGGGTGATGCGCGGATAGAAATCGCCCTTGGCCACGCCGATGTTGGCGGTGGCGGCATGCAGCCGGGCTTCGGCCTGGCGAATGTCCGGGCGGCGCTCGGCCAGTTGCGACGGCAGACCGATAGCGACTTGCGGTGGCGACTGTGGCACTGGCGCGTCTGTGGATAATTCTTTGGCCAACGCCTGAGGCGGTTCGCCCATCAACAGGCTGATGGCGTTGATCAGTTGCGCCTGACGTTGCTCCAGCGCCGGCAGTCGCGATTCGATGGCCGCCACTTGCGCGGCCGCTTCGGCCACGTCGAGATCGGTGGCCACGCCGTCGTTGAGGCGCAGTTGCGAGAGCTTCAGGCTGTGCCGCGCGACATCGAGGTTCTGCTCGGTGACCGCGCGGGTGTTCTGCACCCCGCGCAACTGGATGTAGTTCTGCGCGGTGTCCGCGAGTACCGCCAGCAAGACACCGCGACGGTCGTTTTCCGCCACTTCGAGGTTGGCATCGGCCGCTTCGGTTTCCCGGCGCACACGGCCCCAGAAGTCCAGCTCCCAGGAGGCGGAGAAACCGGCATCCCACAGGTTGAAGGCAGAATCGCCGTTGTGCCCGGACGGGTCGCTCAAGCCTTCACCGCTGTTGCGTTTGCGGGCATAGCTGCCGGTGGCGGCGGTTGTCGGGTAGCGATCAGCGGTAATCACCTGACGTGCGGCGCGACTTTGTTGCAGGCGACTGCTGGCCAGTTTCAGGTCGAGGTTGCTGCTCACGGCGCGCTGGGTCAGGGCTGAAAGCTGCGCGTCGTGGAAGACTTCCCACCAGCGTTCGTTCAGGGGTTCGCTGACAGCCTGGCTGGGGGCGGATTTGCCGGGTTTGGCCCACTCGGCAATCTGCGTGGCTTCGGGCTTCTGAAAGTCCGGGCCGACGGTGCAGGCCGCCAACGCTGACAGACTGAGGACAACCGTCAGAGATTGAATGCGCTTCATCGCTGCGTCACCTCACGCACCGATGTCGCGGAGCTTTTGGTATCAATGCTCGCCTCCACCGACATGCCTACCCGCAGGCGCTCGGCCAAAGGCTGGCCCGGCTCCAGCAGGATTTTCACCGGAATCCGCTGCACGACCTTGGTGAAGTTGCCGGTGGCGTTGTCCGGTTTGACGGCGGCAAACGTCACGCCGGTGGCCGGGGCGATGCTTTCGACGCGACCGCTCAGGGCTTCGCCGCCGAGACTGTCGACCCGCACGACAACATCCTGTCCGGGCTGCACGTCGGTGAGTTGAGTTTCCTGGAAGTTGGCCACCACATAAGCCTGCTTCAACGGCACTACCGCCAGCAGTTTGCTGCCCGGCGTTACGTAGGCGCCGACCCGCACGGCACGCTCGCCGATCATGCCGTCCTGGGGCGCAGTGATGCGCGTGTAGGACAGCTCGAAACTGGCGATTTCCAGTGCCGCCTGCGCCTGTTTCAGGCTGCCTTCGGCGGCATCGCGCTGCGCCGTCAGAATCTCGACCTGCTTGCGCTCCGCAGCCAGTTTTGCCGTGGCGGTGTCCAGCCGCGCAGTCGCCTGATCGATCCGGGTGCGTGCCTGTTGCGCGTTCTGCACGGTGCCGGCACCGACGCCGGCCAAGTGGTTGTAGCGGTTCAATTCCTGTTGGGCGAAGGCCATTTCAGCCCTGGCCGAGACCACCGACGCCTGCGCCTGAGCGATCACCGAAGTCTGCCGCTCCAGAGTAGCCTTGGCGTTTTGCAATTGGGCGCGGGCGACCACGGTGTGAGCATCGGCGGCTTCAGCGGCGGCGCGCAGGTCGCGATCATCGATCAGCGCCAGCAATTGCCCGGCCTTGACCTGCTGGTTATCTTCCACCAGCACTTCCTTGATGAACCCCGCCACACGCGGCACCACCAGGGTGAAGTCGGCAGAGACGAACGCGTCGTTGGTGTTCTGCTGGGTGCGCTTGCCGAACAGGCCGGGCATCGCCAGATACACCAGCACGCCGACCGCCAGCGCGGCCGCCACGGCCACTGCGAGTTTTTGCTTTGCTTGAGTCGTCATAAAAAACCTTCTGTTCCAGTCAGGTCGGCGCGCGAGGCGGATAGATCCGCGTCGGCAGCCAGAAAATCAGCAGGATCAGCGCCACCGCGACGCCAGCCATGCACAGGTAAAGATCCGAAGAAGTCAGCACCACGGCCTGTTCATGCAGGCGATGGGCGAGGCCGGGGTCGTTGCTTGCGGCCAGCGGTGAGTTGCCGAGGCGGTCGACCAGCATCGTCGAGTGAAAATGCAGGCGCGCGGTGGTCAACGCCTCGATCACCCCGGTGGCGACCACGGCCGCCAGGCCTTTCACGGTGTTGAACCAGGCCGAAGCGAACGGCCCGTCCTGGGGCTGGATGCTGCCGGTCGAGAGCATCAGCAACGGCAGCACCGCCATCGGTTGACCGAAAATCTGCAGCCATTGCAGGACATAGAAATTGTCGCGAATCCACACCGAAGTCAGCTGCGATCCGCCCAGGCAGGACAGCACCAGCATGCTCAACCCGATCCCGAGCACCCAGCGGCAATCGACCCAACGCAGATTGCACAGCGCCGCCACCAGCGGCAGCGCGATCAATTGCGGCAACGCCGCCAGCAGCATGATCGGCGCAGTCTGCACCGGCCGGTAACCCTGCACCTGAGCCAGATAACTCGATGGAATCAGCACCACCGCCAGCAACACCACCAGCACCCCGGCCAGGGTCATCAGGGCGAACGACAGGTTGCGAATGCCGAGCATCTGCAATTTGAAAAACGGAATGGGCTGCGACCACTCATGGATCAGGAAAGCCACCAGTAACAGCGAGCCGGCCCCCAGCAGTGCGCAGATCAGATTCGACTCGAACCAGTCCAGACGATTGCCCTGTAACAGACCGATCACCAGCATGCAGATCGCCGGAAAGCCCAGCAGCAGGCCTTTCCAGTTGAAGGTCTTGAGACGCTCCAGCCGCAGCGGGTCCTGAGGGATGCCGTACGCCACCATTGCCATGGCGATCAGGCACGGCACGATGATTTGCCAGAACGTCCATTGCCAGCCGACGTATTCGGTCCACAACCCGGCCAGCGGTGTACCGAGGCCAGGGCCGAACGTGGCGGTCAGGGCGTAACCGGCGAGGCCGTACAGTTTGAAATTGGCCGGCAAAAACCGCAGCGCAACGGTCATCAGCATCGGCGGCAGCGCACCGCCGGCCAGGCCTTGCAGGATGCGCATCAGCAGCAGGCTTTCGTAGTTCGGGGCGAACGGACAGAGCACCCCGAGCAAGGTGAACAGACCGATGGCGCACAGGGTGAAGCGGCGCAGGGAGAACGTCACCGAGCACCACGGCGCGAACGCCATGGCCGCCACCGAGGTCGCGGTGTAGCTGGCGACCAGCCAGGTGCCTTCGTCGTAGCCGATGCTCAAGGCGCCGCGAATGTCGGCCAGGGCAACCTTGGTCACCATCTCGTTGAGGCCCGATACCAGCACCGCCAGCAGCACGCCGACCAGACCGATGATGATCCGCGCCCCGAACACCGGTGGCGCGGCGGCCATCGGAGCGGCAGCGGCCATCGGCGCCGTGACCGTCAGGGATGTCATGCAGGCAAACTCCGGAGGGAAAAATACCGGAGCATGGTAGTAGGGCTTAGTGCTGACGAAAATTGACTTCTTGGCAGTTTATAAGTGCATCAGACGCAATCGTCAGGGCTGCGCCGCCAGCCAGGTTTCGTCGCAGCAAGTCTTCAGGGTTTCCCGCAGCCAGCGGTGGGCCGGATCCTTGTCGAAACGCGGGTGCCAGGCCTGGGTCAGCATCAGCGTCGGCAGCGGGATCGGCAGATCGAACGAGCGCAGTTTCAAACCCAGCCGTCGCACACTGAGCAGCGCTTCCTTGGGCACCGGCAGGATCAGGTCGGAGTCCGGCAGGGCGAACATTGCCGCGTGGAAACTTGGCGCGATTACGGCCACCCGCCGCTCCAGGCCCAGTGCATTCAGCGCGGTGTCGATAGGCCCACGGGCGATGCCCCGGCGGGACATGCTGATGTGGGAAAACCCGGCGTAACGTTCAGCGGTAATTTCACCATCCAGCAGCGGATGGTCCTCGCGCACCAGACCGACGAAGTGGGTGGAAAACAGGTTCTGCACTTTGACTTCCGGCGTCACCGGGCGGGTGTTGCTGACACTCAGGTCGATGCGCCCTTCGCGCAAGGCTTCATCGTCGCCGTCGCCCTCGGGGACGAAGCGCAACTCACAGTGCGGCGCCAGTTGATCGAGGGTGTCGAACAGCTTGCCGCCGTACACGCCGACGAAAAAGTCGTTGGCGCGAATGCTGAAGCGCCGGCGCAGAGTGCCCAGCTCCACGGCGTCCGCCGAGCGAAACAGCAACGCCGCCTGCTCGACCACATCGCGCACCTGCTCGCGCAGTTCCAGCGCCTTGGGCGTCGGCACCAGTCCCCGGCCGGCACGCACCAGAATCGGATCGCCGATGGCTTCGCGGATCCGTGTCAGCGTGCGGCTCATGGCCGCCGGGCTGAGGTTCATCCGCCGCGCGGCGCCGACCACGCTGCCCTCGTCGAGCAAGGCGTCGAGGGCGACCAAGAGGTTCATGTCCGGGAGTTGCATGTTGAGCACTCGTGACTGATCAGGATTGATTCGCACGCAATGCTAGCAGATCAAATAATCAGCGCTGCATGCCCCAGCGTTTCACCGTCACCCGCTCCAGCGTGTCGAACACCAGGTTTTCCACCAGTAGACCAATGAGAATCACCACGGCCAGACCGGCAAACACCTTGTCGGTGTACAGCTCGTTGCGGTTCTGGAAGATATACCAACCCAATCCACCCTTGCCGCTGGTGGCGCCGAACACCAGTTCGGCGGCGATCAGGGTGCGCCAGGCGAAGGCCCAGCCGATTTTCAGCCCGGCGAGGATCGACGGCAGCGCCGCCGGAATCAGGATGAACAACACGAAGCGCATGCCCTTCAGACCGTAGTTACGCCCGGCCATGCGCAGGGTTTCCGAGACGCCGAGAAATCCGGCGTAAGTGTTCAGCGCCAGCGCCCAGAGCACCGAATGCACCAGCACGAAAATCAGGCTGTTCTGGCCCAGGCCGAACCACAGCAAGGCCAGCGGCAGCAGCGCAATCGCCGGCAGCGGGTTGAACATCGAGGTCAGGGTACTCAGCAAGTCCCGGCCGAATTGGGTCGAGACCGCCAGCGTGGTCAGGGCGAAGGCCAGGACGATGCCGATCAGGTAACCCTTGAGCAGCACCACCAGCGAAATCCACACCTTGCCCAGCAGTTCGCCGCTGAGCAGGCCGTCGTACAGCGCATGACTGGTCTGCAAAAAGCTCGGCAGCAGCAGGTCGTTGTTCTGCACCCGGGCGACCACTTCCCAGAGCACGGCGAGCAAAATCAGGATCACGCTTTTACGCAGCCAGCCCTGTTGCCATAGGCGCTGGCCGAGCGGCAGCTCGCGCTCCACCGGCACGCTGGTCAGTGGTTGCAGATTGTTTTCGAATTCTTGACGTACGGATGATGAATGGCTCATCGGGCGATCCTCCGGGTGGCTCAATAAGCGATGCGAATGTCGTTGAAATCGTGCTCGCGCTCGGTTTCCGGCGACTGCCCTTCATCGAACAGCAAGCGGTGAATGCGTCGCGCCGACTCCTGAAACGCCACGCCACCGAGGCTTTGCAGATCGTATTGATGACTGTGCACTTCCGCCCTCACCCGCCCCGGATGCGGCGACAGCAACAGGATGCGATTGCCCACCACCAGCGCTTCTTCAATCGAGTGGGTGACGAACAGCAGGGTGAAACGCACCTCCTCCCAGAGCAGCAGCAATTCTTCCTGCATCTTGCGCCGGGTCAGGGCGTCCAGTGCGGCGAACGGCTCGTCCATCAGCAGGATTTTCGGCTGCATCGCCAGCGCCCGGGCGATCGCCACCCGCGCCTTCATGCCGCCGGACAAGGTGTGCGGATAGGCATCGGCGAACGCCGTCAGACCGACCTTTTCCAGATAGTGCAGCGCACGCTCCTCGGCTTCCTTTTTCTTCAAGGTGCGCGAAGCCAGCAGCGGAAACATCACGTTCTGTTTGACGGTTTTCCACGGTGGCAGTTGATCGAATTCCTGAAACACCACAATCCGGTCCGGCCCCGGCGCGTCGACGCGCTGGCCTTGCAGACGGATCTCGCCCTCGCACGGCGCAATGAACCCGGCGACGGCTTTGAGCAAGGTCGACTTGCCGCAGCCGGACGGCCCGAGCAGCACGAAACGATCCTGTTGATCGACTTCGAAACTGACCTGATGGGTGGCGCGCACGACACGTTGCGGCGTGCGGTATTCGAGGCTGACGTGGTCGACCGCCAGCAGCGCCTGCGCCGTGGCGATCGGGTTGCTGGCCGCGTGGCCTTGCAAAGGGGCGTTCATCTCGATCAGCTCCCTTGCAGCGGTTTGGCGTCCTGGAAGAAGTAGTCCTTCCACGATTCGGGTTTGTTCTTGATCGCGCCGACGCGGTAGAGGAACTCGGCGAGCGGGTAGGTGTTTTTCGGCGTGACGCTGAATTCGAACTGCGGGTTGTCGATGATTTTCAGCAGCTCGGCGCGGTCGATCTTGGCTTTGGTCACGCGGATATAGGTGTCCGCCGCTGCGCCTTTATCGTTCTGTGCAAACTGCGCGGCTTCGGTCAGGGCATCGACAAATGCCTTGTAGGTTTTCGGGTTCTCGTTGCGGAATTTCTCGGTGGCGAACAACACGGTCGGCGAGTTCGGGCCGAGCACGTCATAGGAATTGAGTACGACGTGCACGTTCGGATTTTCCAGCGCCTGATCCTGGAACGGCGGATTGGAGAAATGCCCGGTCAGTTCGGTGCCGCCGGCAATCAACGCGGCGGTGGCGTCCGGGTGCGGAACGGCGATGGTGTACTTGTCGAGGCGATTGAATTCCTTGTCGCCCCACTGCTTGGCCGCCGCGTATTGCAGGAAGCGCGACTGCACGGAAACACCAACCGCCGGCACCGCGATGCGGTCCTTCTCGGTGAAGTCGGCGATGGTTTTGACCTTGGGATTGTTGCTGACGAGGTAGTAAGGGAAGTTGCCCAGCGAGGCCACGGCTTTGACGTTCTGCTTGCCGTGGGTGCGGTCCCAGATCGTCAACAATGGGCCGACGCCGGCGCCGGCAATGTCGATCGAGCCGGAGAGCAGCGCATCGTTGACTGCAGCGCCGCCGGACAACTGGGTCCAGTCGACCTTGATGTCGAGGCCTTCCTGCTTGCCGTACTTCTCGATCAATCCCTGATCGCGCACCACATTGAGCAATAAATAGACAATGCCGAACTGTTCGGCGATGCGGATTTCACCTTCGGCGTGGGCCACGGTCGGCGCCACCAGGCTGCCGGCGATCAGGCTGAAACCGAGGCCGATGGCCGCCGCCAGCGGCGCGAATGGAAGACGTTTGGACATGATCGGATCTCCGGCAAATCAGAAAGGCGCGTCGCCCTGGATGGTGGTGCGATACAACTTGCGGCGCAGGTGCGCAGGGCAGCCGGCGGCAAGATGGATCAGCGAGCGGTTGTCCCAGAACACCAGGTCGTGGGGCTGCCATTGATGGCGATAGATGTTCTGCGGCAGCACGCTGTGGGCGTAGAGCTCATCGAGCAGTTGTTTGCTCTCGTCTTCCGGCAGACCGACGATGCGGGTGGTGAAGCCTTCGCTAACGAACAACGCCTTGCGGCCGTTTTCCGGGTGGGTACGAACCACCGGGTGCACGACCTCGGCGACCTGAGCCAATTGCTCCGGGGTCAGGGTCGGGCGCCAGTTGCCTTCGAATTTGGTTTCGCTGTAACGCGCGGTGTAGGAATGCGCAGCCGAGCGGCCTTCGACGGCTTTGCGCAGGGCGTCGGGCAGGCTGTCCCAGGCTTTGTGCATGTCGGCGAACAGGGTGTCGCCGCCTTCGGACGGCAGCTCCTGGGCGTGCAGCATCGAGCCGAGGCTCGGCAGTTCTTTATAGGAAAGGTCCGAGTGCCAGAACTTGCCGGCATCACCGAGGCCGATGTTCTGGCCGTTCTCGACGATGTTGGAAACGATGAGGATTTCCGGATGATTGGCCAGCAGGAACTGCTTGAGCACATGGATCTGCAACACGCCGAAGCGGCGGCTGAAATCGATCTGCTGTTGCGGGGTGATGCGCTGGTCGCGGAACACCACGACGTGGTGATCGAGGTGCGCGCGGTGAATGCGGGCGAAGTCCTCGTCGTTGACCGGACGGGTCAGGTCGAGGCCGATGATTTCGGCACCGACGGCACCGCTGAACGGGCGGATTTCGAAGGTTTGCGGCGCGGCAGTCGCGGCGCTTGGGGTAGCAGTAGCTGCGGACATCAATCAATCTCCCACGCACGGCGCGCTCAAGGGCGCGCGCGTCGATCAGAAACTCACGCTGGATTGCGTGTGGGTTCGTGTCGTGCGGCGCGCCGATTGGTCGGCAGGTACGCAGGAGGCTGACTTTATAGCTATAAGAAGCTGAATTTAAATACCGTTAACGAATAACGATATGGCGATTGCTTCGGAATGGACTGGATGGTGAGTGACCATTTGCGTCACTTCTGGACGGGATGTGGTGTTGCGGCGGACACCTTCGCGAGTACCGCGAAGGCGTCCGTGAAGGCTTACCGCTCGTGCAAAGCCTCGGCCCGCGCCCGGATGATCGGCTTGAGCAGGTAGCTCAGCACGGTCTTCTTGCCGGTGATGATGTCCACCGACGCCACCATCCCCGGGATGATCAGCAGCGGCTTCTCGTCAGTGCCGAGATGGCTGCGCTCGGTGCGCAGTTTGATGATGTAGTAAGTGGTTTTCTTGTCTTCATCGGTAATGGTGTCGGCGCCGATCTGCTCGAGTTTCGCCTTCAGCCCGCCATAGATGGTGTAGTCATAGGCGGTGAATTTCACCGTCGCGTCCTGCCCCGGGTGCAGGAACGCGATGTCCTGCGGGCGGATCTTCGCTTCGACCAGCAAGGTGTCGTCCAGCGGCACGATTTCCAGCAGGTCGCTGCCCGGCTGGATCACGCCGCCGATGGTGTTGACCAGCATCTTGTTGACGATACCCCGTACCGGCGAGGTAACGAGCGTACGGCTGACCCGGTCTTCCAGCGCCTTGCCGGTAGCCTGGGCCTTGTTCAGGTCGGTGCGGGCTTCGTTTAGCTGGGTCAGGGCGTCGCTGCGGAACTTGCCGCGAGTCTCGTCGATCTTGCGCTGGACTTCCTTGATCGCCGATTCGGCACGCGGGATTGCCAGGGTGGTGGCGTCGAGCTGGCCACGGGTTTCCACTTCGGCACGCTTGAGTCGCAGCACTTCCACCGGCGACACCGCGCCCTGAGCCACCAGCGGCTCGGACATGTTGATTTCCTGGCGTTGCAGGCCCAGTTGCTGGCGGTACTGCGCCTGCTTCGAGGTGAATTCGCGCAGTTCTTGCTGGCGCTGGATCAACTGCTCCTGCAAGCCGCCGACTTCATCGTGCAGTTGCTGGCGACGGCTGACGTACAGCGACTCTTCACTCTTGGCCTGACCCGGCACGGCCTTGAGCACGTCCTCGGGGAAATTCAGCGGCCGGTCATCGACCTCGGCGCTCAGGCGCTCGACCCGCAGCAGCATCGACAGTCGATCGGCTTCGGTTTCGCCAACGTTGGAGGCGAAGCGCGTGTCGTCCAGACGAACCAGCGGTGCGCCGGCCTCGACGATCTGGCCTTCCTTGACGAACAGCTCGGAGACGATACCGCCCTCGAGGTTCTGGATTTTCTGGATCTTCGACGAGGGAATCGCCTTGCCGTCGCCCTTGGTCACTTCGTCGATAACGGCGAAGTTGGCCCACAGCATCAGGAACACGAAGAAACCGATGATCGCCCAGATCGTCAGGCGCACCACGCGCGGCGCGTCCTCGATCAAGGCCTTGTTGACCTCCGGCAGCGGCTGGCCCTGCAACGATGCGGAGCCCTTGAAGTAGCGACGGATCGAATCCTTGAAACCCGACTTAAGCAACACTGATCTGCCCCTTCTTCAACGCTTCCATCACGGCGGCTTTCGGGCCATCGGCGAGAATCTGTCCACGGTCGACCACCAGCAGGCGATCCACCAGCGACAGCAGTGATGCCCGGTGCGTCACCAGCACCACGGTCTTGTTTTCAACGACTGCAGCGAGGCGTTGCTTGAGGCGTTCTTCGCCGGTGTTGTCCATGGCGCTGGTCGGCTCGTCGAGCAGCAGGATCGGCGGATTGAGCAACAGCGCCCGGGCCAGGGCGACGTTCTGCCGCTGGCCGCCGGACAGGTTCTGCCCGCGTTCGCCGACTTGCAGTTCATAACCCTGCGGGTGCAGGCGGGCGAATTCATGCACGCCAGCCAGTTCGGCGGCTTGCAGCACCAACTCGTCCTCGACGTAACGGGCGCCGGAAATCAGGTTGTCGCGCAGGGTGCCGGCCAGAAGCTGGATGTCCTGCGGCACGTAGCCAATGTTGTAGCGCAGCTCGCTGACGTCGATCTGGCGGATGTCGACGCCGTCCACCAGCAACGCGCCGTCGTCCGGCTGATACAGGCCCACCAACAGTTTGGCCAGCGAACTCTTGCCCGAGCCGCTGCGGCCGATGATGCCGATCTTCTCGCCGGGACGGATCACCAGGTTGATGTTCTTCAGCGCCGGGTTCTGTTGATCGGGGTAGGTGAAGTTGAGCTGACGGCATTCGATGGCGCCTTGCAGCACCTTGCGGCTCAGCGGGCGTTCTTCGAAATTGCGCTCCTGCGGCAACTCCATCATCTGGTCGACCGAAGTCATGGTCACCCGCGCCTGTTGATAGCGGGTCAGCAGACCGGACAGCGACGCCAGCGGGCTCAGTGCGCGGCCACTGAGCATGTAGCAAGCGATAAGGCCGCCCATGCTCAGGTTGCCGGCGATGATCTGGTACACGCCGAAAACGATCATGATCACCCCGGCCAGTTGCTGGATCAGCAGGGTGATGTTCATCGCCAGGCCGGAAAGCATTTTCACCCGCAGCTCGAGGCGGCTGAGGGTGCCGATGGTCTGTTCCCACTGGTACTGGCGTTCGCTTTCGGCGTTGTTGACCTTCACCGCGTCGAGGCCGGCGAGGGTTTCGATCAGGCTCGACTGACGCTCGGCGCCCAGCGCCATGGTGCGCTCCATGGTGGCCACCAGCGGCTTCTGCAACGCATAGCCGATCAGCAGGGCAATCGGGAAGGCCAGCACCGGAATCCACACCAGATGCCCGCCGAGAATGGCGATGACGATGAAGATCAGGATGGTGAACGGCAAATCGATCAGGCTGGTCAGGGTCAGCGAGGCGAGGAAGTCGCGCAGGCTCTGGAACTCATGGATGTTCTGGGCAAAGCTGCCGACCCGCGCCGGCCGGTATTTCATGGCCATGCCGACGATGCGTTCGAACAGCGTGGCGGAGATGATCAGGTCGGTTTTCTTGCCGGCCAGATCCAGGCACAGGCTGCGCAGGCTCTTGAGGATCAGGTCGAACAGGTAGGCGCCGGTGATGCCCAGTGCAAGTACCCACAGGGTCGCCTCGGCCTGGTTCGGCACCACGCGGTCGTAGACGTTCATCACGAACAGCGGGGCGGCCATGGCGATGATGTTGATCAGGAAACTGGCGGCGATGGCGTCGGCATACAGCCAGCGCGAGCGCTTGAGGGTGTCGCGGAACCACGAGCGGGCGCGCGGGATCAGCGTGCCGTGGTTGACGTCGAATTTGTGCTGGGGCTGGGCGAAGAACACTTTGCCGAGGTAGTCGTCGGCCAGCAGCTCACGGTTGACCAGAGACTCGCCGCCATCGCTTTCGCTGAGCAGCACCCGGGCTTCGTTCTCTCCCTGCCAGCCGAGCAGGACGGCACTGCGGCCATCCTTGAGCAGCAACAGCGCCGGCATGGCGATGGCCGGAATTTCTTCCAGCTTGCGTTGCAACACCCGCCCCTGCAACCCGGCGCGTGCCGCTGCACGGGGCAGCAGTTCGACACTCAGGCGTTGCTTGGGCAGCGGCAGGCCGGTGGTCAGCATCGCCGCGCTGGCGGGTTTCTGGTGCAGCATGCAAAGGGCGAGCAGACCATCCAGTAACGGATCGTCGTGCAACGCGCGTGGATCATGACTGAGATGAACTCGACTGACTTCTGATTCCACGCTCGACACTCTTTAACAGTTGAAAAGGGACAACTCAATTCATCCCGGGCAGTTGAACCTTGGGCTTCACGTCGTTCTGCACAACGGATGCCATCGGTGCGACCACTCCCTGGCTCTTGAGCAACTCGCCCATGGTCGCCTTGATTCGGTATTGAGTAAATAACTGAATGTTCTTGATCTCGGCCAGACGGCGCGAAGCGGTGAACAGTTCGTTTTCACTGTCGAGCAAATCCAGCAGGGTTCGCTCGCCGAGGCTGAACTGGCGCTGGTACGCGGTACGCACTGCGGTGCTGTGATCAACGTACTGCTGAGCGATCGGCACCTGGGCATTGGCGTTATTCAGGGCGTTCCAGGCCAGGCCCAGTTCTTCGTTCAACTGGCGCAGGGCGTTGTTGCGGATGTCCAGCGCCTGGTTCGACAGGTAGGACTTGGATTCCAGATCCGCCTTGTTGCTGCCACCGGAGTACAGGTTGAAGCGCATGCGCAGCATCGCCTGCCATTCATTGTTGTGACCGTTCTGGCCGTCGAGGTCGTTGTCGGCGGTGCGGCCCAGCTCGGCGTCGAAACGCGGGTAGAAGGTCGACTTGGCGGTTTCGTACTGCTTTTCGGCAGCGGCGATGTCGGACTCGGCCGAACGCAGGATCGGGCTGTTTTCCAGCATCTGCGCGCGGGCCTCATTGAGGTTGGCCGGCATCATCGCCATGAACGGCGCCGGACGCTCCAGTTGATCGGGCATCTGGCCGACGGCGCTGAGGAAGTTGGTTTCCGAGTCGGCCAGGTTGGTCTGCTCGGTGATCAGGTTGTTGCGGGCCTGGGCCATCCGCGCTTCGGCCTGGTCGAGGTCGGCACCGCTGCCGACGCCACGCTGGGTGCGCAACTGGATCTGATCGTAGATGCGCTGGTGACTCTTGAGGTTTTCCTCGGCCAGGCGCACGAATTCGCGGCGGGTCAGCACATCCAGGTAAACCTGGGCGACCGTCAGCGCAGTGCGCTCGGAAGTGCCAAGCAAAGCGTAGGCGCGGGAGTTGACGGTGGCTTGTTGACGCCCGACTTCGCTGGACGTCGCAAAACCGTCAAAAACCATTTGCGACAATCGCACACTCGACTCGCCACGATTCAGGGTTTCCCAGTGATTGCCGCCGCCGTTGGCACGGGTGGTGACGCTGTCGGTGCCTTCACGGCCATAACCGCCGAGCAGGTCGACCTTGGGCAGGTATCCACCTTTGGCAGCCTTTAACTGATAATCCGCAGCCAATCGACTGTTGACCCCTGCCTGGATTTCCGGATGGACATCCAGTGCCTGTTGCATGGCTTCCGGTAAGGATTGTGCTTGAGCAAAAGACGCGGCGAGAGCGAAAGGTAGAGCCTTGAACAGGGGCGAACGCATGGTAAGGAATTCCCAAAACTTCTTGTCGTGAATCACAGCAAATAAGGGTGCTGCGTCGGATGATGGCAACCGGAATGACCGTATGTCGGAAAGTTTAAAACCGGAACTGGATCACATGCTCAAGGGCAAGTCGCCGCGTAAATATCAATGTGACATTAGTGGGGCGATTGTTTAGGATGGCATCCATAAGGTCAATAGTTTGGCATAAAGTTAATAGCGAAAGATTCTAGCCAAAATATTGACGAAGATCAGCGTCAAACTTGATTCACATTTTTTTAAAAGTACGTCCAGACTGAATCGGCGCAGAAAAGCCATCAGGTCTATGGAAGTCAACTGAACGTGACACCCGGAGAGTCTTCAATGAGCAGTGTTGTGGCCATCGTCAAAAGCATTGTCGGTCAGGTTTTCGTGGTGTCCCCAGAGGGCGTCCGTCGCGTACTCGTTGAAGGCGACCGTCTGTTCGCCGGCGATCAGGTCGATACCGGCGTTTCCGGCGCGGTGTCCCTGGAACTGGCTGATGGCCGCACCCTCGATCTGGGTCGTGACACTCAATGGAGCGCCGACACTCCGGACTCCGTCACCGACCTGGCCGAGGCCACTGCGCAGGCCGCGCCGTCCGTTGAAGAGCTGCAGCAAGCCATTGCCGCCGGTGTCGACCCGACTACCGCCCTTGAGGCAGCAGCAGCCGGCCCGACCGCCGCTGGTACAGGCGGCGCCGCTGGTGGCGGCCACAGCTTCGTGATGCTCGATGCGACCGCTGGCCGTGTCGATCCGACCATCGGCTTCCCGACCGCGGGCATCAACTCCGGCGGCCAGGCCGCCCAGAACATCACTGGCGGCCAGACCACCGACACCACCACCAACGCCCTGCGCGACTCGACCCTGAGCCTCAGCGCCACGCCGACCATCACCGAAGCGGGCGGCGTGCTGGTGTACACCGCAACCCTCACCCAGGCGCCGCTGACCGACCTGACCGTCACCCTGTCCAATGGCGCGGTGATCGTGATTCCGGCCGGATCCACCACCGGCACCGTCAACGTGCCGCTGGCCCCGAATGACACGGTCTACAACGACGCCAGCCAGATCAACGTGACCGTCACCGGCACCACCGGCGGCAACGGCATTACCGTCACCGTGCCGACCACCCCGGCCGTGACCCAGGTCACCGACACCATCGACACCACCACCGTCACCCTGACGGCGGGCAGCAGCGTCACCGAAGGTGGCCAGATCACCTACACCGCGACCCTGACCAACCCGGCGCAGACGCCGGTCACCGTCACCCTGTCGAACGGCTCGACCATCACCATCGGCGCCGGCCAGACCACCGGCACCGTCAACGTGCCGACCGCGCCGAATGACGTCTATAACAACGGCAGCACCGTCACCACCACCATCACCGGTGCCACGGGCGGCAATTTCGAGAATCTGGTGCCGAACCCGACGCCAGCCGTTACCAATATCGTCGATTCGGTCGACACCACCAACCTGACCCTGACCGCGACCGGCACCGTGGTCGAGGGTGGCCAGATCACCTACACCGCGACGTTGACCAACCCGGCGCAGACGCCGGTGACCGTCACCCTGTCGAACGGCTCGACCATCACTATCGAAGCGGGCAAGACCAGCGGCAGCGTCAACGTTCCGACTGCGCCGAATGACGTCTACAACAACGGCGGCACCGTCAGCACCACCATTACCGGTGCTACCGGCGGCAACTTCGAGAATCTGGTGCCGAACACCACGCCGGCGACCACCACCGTCACCGACTCCATCGACACCACCAATCTGTCGCTGAGCGCCACCGGTTCCGTGGCCGAAGGCGGCTCGATCGTTTACACCGCTACATTGACCAACCCGGCTGGCACCCCGGTGACCGTGACGTTGAGCAACGGCTCCGTCATCACCATTGAAGCGGGCAAGACCACCGGCACCGTGACCGTTCCGGCACCGGCCGATGACGTCTACAAGGATGCCGGCAAAGTCGAAGTCAGCATTACCGGCACCACCGGCGGCAACTTCGAGAACCTGGTGCCGAGCACCGTTCCGGCCGTGACCGAAGTCACTGACACCATCGACACCACCACGGTGAAACTCACCGCGAGCGAAACCGCAGCCGAAGGCGGCACCGTTACCTACACCGCCACTGTTGGTGCGCCGGTGACCGGTTCGCCTGTGACCGTGACCCTGGCCAATGGTCAGCAGATCACCATCGAAGTCGGCAAGACCACCGGCACCGTGACCACCACCGCGCCGAATGACGCGCTGACCGGCAATCCGCCCCTGACCAACTCGATCACTGGCGTGAGCGGCGGCAACTACGAAAACCTCGTGGCCGACAAGACCCCGGTTTCGACCACCGTCACCGACACCGTCGACACCACCAACCTGACCCTGAGCGCCACTGGCTCCGTGGCCGAGGGCGGTTCGATCGTCTACACCGCGACCCTGACCAATGCCGCCGGCTCGCCAGTCACCGTGACCCTGTCCAATGGCGCGGTGATCACCATCGAGGCCGGCAAGACCACCGGCACCGTGACCGTTCCGGCCCCTGCCGATGACGTCTACAAAGACGCTGGCAAGGTCGAAGTGACCATCAAGGATGCATCCGGCGGCAATTTCGAGAACCTAGTTCCGAGCACCGTTCCAGCGGTCACTGAAGTCACCGATACCATCGACACTTCGACCGTGAAGCTGACCGCTGACACCTCGGTCGCTGAAGGCGGCACCGTTACTTACACCGCCACCGTTGGCGCACCAGTGACCGGTTCGCCGGTCACCGTGACCCTGGCCAATGGTCAGCAAATCACCATCGAAGTTGGCAAAACCACTGGCAGCGTGACCACCACCGCACCGAACGATGTGCTCAATGGCCACGCGCCGCTGACCAACTCGATCACTGATGTGAGCGGCGGCAACTACGAAAACCTCGTAGCTGACAAAACCCCGGTCAGCACCACAGTGACCGACACCGTCGACACCACCAACCTGTCGCTGACCGCGACCGGTACCGTGGCCGAGGGCGGTTCGATTGTTTACACCGCGACCCTGACCAACCCGGCCGGCACCCCGGTGACCGTGACGTTGAGCAACGGCTCCGTCATCACCATCGAAGCGGGCAAAACCACCGGCACCGTGACCGTTCCGGCTCCGGCCGATGACGTTTACAAAGATGCCGGTAAAGTCGAAGTGACCATCAAGGATGCGTCCGGCGGAAACTTCGAAAACCTGGTGCCAAGCACCGTTCCAGCGGTGACCGAAGTCACCGACACCATCGACACCACCACAGTCAAACTGACTGCGACCGAAACCGCTGCTGAAGGTGGCACCGTCACCTACACCGCCACTGTTGGCGCGCCAGTGACCGGCTCGCCAGTGACCGTGACCCTGGCCAATGGTCAGCAGATCACCATCGAAGTCGGTAAAACCACCGGCACCGTCACCACCACAGCGCCGAACGATGCGTTGAACGGTCACGAGCCGCTGACCAACTCGATCACTGGCGTGAGCGGCGGCAACTACGAAAACCTCGTCGCCGACAATACGCCGGTCAGCACCACCGTGACCGACACCGTCGACACTACCAACCTGACCCTGAGCGCTACCGGCTCCGTGGCCGAGGGCGGTTCGATCGTCTACACCGCCACACTGACCAACCCGGCGGGCACGCCGGTGACCGTGACCTTGTCCAACGGCGCCGTCATCACCATCGAAGCCGGTAAAACCACCGGTACCGTGAGCGTTCCGGCCCCGGCCGATGACGTTTACAAGGACGCGGGCAAAGTCGAAGCCACCATTTCGACGGCCACTGGCGGCAACTTCGAGAACCTGGTGCCGAGCACCGTTCCGGCCGTCACCGAAGTCACCGACACCATCGACACCACCACGGTCAAACTGACCGCGACCGAATCCGCAGCTGAAGGTGGCACCGTCACCTACACCGCGACTGTGGGCGCACCTGTGACCGGTTCGCCAGTCACCGTAACCCTGTCCAACGGTCAGTCGATCACCATCGAAGTGGGCAAAACCTCCGGCACCGTGACCACCACTGCGCCGAACGACGCGTTGAACGGCCATGCACCGCTGACCAACTCGATTACCGACGTAAGCGGCGGCAACTACGAGAACCTGGTCGCCGACAAGACTCCGGTCAGCACCACCGTGACCGACATCATCGACACCACCAACCTGTCGCTGACCGCGACCGGCACCGTGGCCGAAGGCGGCTCGATTGTTTACACCGCCACCCTGACCAACCCGGCCGGCACGCCGGTCACCGTGACCCTGTCGAACGGTGCCGTGATCACCATCGAAGCCGGTAAAACCACCGGCACCGTGACCGTTCCAGCCCCGGCCGATGACGTCTACAAAGATGCCGGCAAGGTTGAAGTCACCATCAAGGACGCGTCCGGCGGCAACTTCGAGAACTTGGTGCCTAGCACCGTTCCGGCCGTCACCGAAGTCACTGACACCATCGACACCACTACGGTCAAACTGACCGCGACCGAGTCGGCGGCGGAAGGCGGCACCGTCACCTACACCGCGACTGTTGGCGCTCCGGTAACCGGTTCGCCGGTCACCGTGACCCTGGCCAACGGTCAGTCGATCACCATCGAAGTCGGCAAGACCACCGGCACCGTGACCACCACCGCGCCGAACGACGCGTTGAACGGTCACGAACCGCTGACCAACTCAATCACTGGCGTGAGCGGCGGCAACTACGAAAACCTCGTGGCCGACAAGACTCCGGTTTCGACTACTGTCACCGACACCGTCGACACCACCAACCTGACCCTGAGCGCGACGCCGGAAGTCAACGAAGGTGGCCAGATCACCTACACCGCGACCCTGACCAACGCCGCCGGCACCCCGGTGACCGTGACGTTGAGCAACGGCGCCGTGATCACCATCGAAGCCGGCAAAACCACCGGCACCGTGACCGTCGACGCGCCGAAGGACGATGTCTACAAGGACGCCGGCACCGTTGAAACGACCATCAAGGGCGCCACCGGCGGCAACTTTGAAAACCTGGTCACCAGCACTGCCCCGGCGGTCACTACCGTCCACGACACCATCGACACGTCCACCGTGTCGCTGACCGCCACCGCCAACGTCGCCGAAGGCGAAACCGTGGTCTACACCGCGACCGTGACGGCGCCAGTGACCGGTTCGCCGGTCGTGGTGACCCTGTCCAACGGCCAGACCATCACTATCGCCGTGGGCGAGACTACCGGCACCGTGAACTTCGTCGCGCCGAACAGCCCATTGGCGGGCGGCAGCTCGCTGAGCGTGACCATCGACAAGGCCACCGGTGGCAACTACGAAAACCTGGCGGTCGACAGCAAACCGGCCAACACCTCGGTTTCGGACACGGTCGACACCACCAACCTGAACCTGACCGCCACCGATTCGGTAGCCGAGGGTGGTTCGATTGTCTACACCGCGACCCTGACCAACCCGGCCGGCACCCCGGTGACCGTGACCCTGTCGAACGGCGCGGTGATCACCATCGAAGCCGGCAAGACCACGGGCACCGTGACCGTTCCGGCGCCAGCCGATGACGTTTACAAGGATGCCGGCAAGGTCGAAGCAACTATTTCGACCGTCACCGGCGGCGGTTTCGAGAACCTGGTGCCGAGCACCGTTCCGGCCGTGACCAACGTCACCGATACCATCGACACCACCACGGTGAAACTCACCGCGACCGAAACCGCTGCTGAAGGTGGCACTGTCACCTATACCGCTACCGTCGGCGCGCCTGTCACCGGTTCGCCTGTGACCGTGACCCTGGCCAATGGTCAGCAGATCACCATCGAAGTCGGTAAAACCACCGGCACCGTCACCACCACCGCACCGAACGATGCGCTGAACGGTCACGAGCCGCTGACCAACTCGATCACCGGCGTGAGCGGTGGCAACTACGAGAATCTGGTTGCCGACAAGACTCCGGTCAGCACCACCGTGACCGACACCGTCGACACCACCAACCTGACCCTGAGCGCTACCAGCTCCGTGGCCGAGGGTGGTTCGATCGTTTACACCGCCACACTGACCAACCCGGCGGGCACGCCGGTGACCGTGACCCTGTCGAACGGCGCCGTCATCACCATCGAAGCCGGTAAAACCACCGGCACCGTAAGCGTTCCGGCTCCGGCCGATGACGTTTACAAGGATGCGGGCAAAGTCGAAGCCACCATTTCGACGGCCACCGGTGGCAACTTCGAGAACCTGGTGCCAAGCACCGTTCCAGCCGTGACTCAGGTCACCGACACCATCGACACCACCACGGTCAAACTGACCGCGACCGAGTCGGCGGCGGAAGGCGGCACCGTCACCTACACCGCCACCGTCGGCGCACCAGTCACCGGTTCGCCGGTGACCGTGACCCTGGCCAACGGCCAGTCGATCACCATCGAAGTGGGCAAGACCACCGGCACCGTGACCACCACCGCACCTAACGATGCGCTGAACGGCCATGCACCGCTGACCAACGCGATTACCGACGTAAGCGGCGGCAACTACGAGAACCTCGTAGCAGACAAGACTCCGGTGTCAACCACCGTCACCGATACCATCGACACCACCAACCTGTCGCTGACCGCGACCGGGATCGTGGCCGAGGGCGGTTCGATTGTTTACACCGCTACCCTGACCAACCCTGCCGGCACCCCGGTGACCGTGACGTTGAGCAACGGCTCCGTCATCACCATCGAAGCGGGCAAAACCACAGGCACCGTGACTGTTCCTGCACCGGCCGATGACGTCTACAAAGACGCCGGCAAGGTTGAAGTCACCATCAAGGATGCAACCGGTGGCAACTTCGAGAACCTGGTGCCGAGCACCGTTCCAGCCGTAACGGAAGTCACCGACACCATCGACACGACGACCGTGAAGCTCACCGCTTCCGAAACTGCTGCCGAAGGTGGCACCGTTACTTACACCGCGACCGTGGGCGCACCAGTCACCGGTTCGCCAGTGACCGTGACCCTGTCCAACGGTCAGCAAATCACCATTGAAGTCGGCAAGACCACCGGCACCGTGACCACCACGGCACCGAACGATGTGCTGAACGGCCATGCGCCACTGACCAACGCGATCACCAACGTGAGCGGCGGCAACTACGAGAACCTCGTAGCGGACAAGACTCCGGTCAGCACCACCGTCACCGACACCATCGACACCACCAACCTGTCGCTGACCGCGACCGGCACCGTGGCCGAGGGTGGCTCGATCGTTTACACCGCTACCCTGACCAATCCGGCCGGCACCCCGGTGACCGTGACCCTGTCGAACGGCGCGGTGATCACCATCGAAGCCGGCAAGACCACCGGCACCGTGACCGTTCCTGCTCCTGCCGATGACGTCTACAAGGACGCCGGCACCGTGGAAGCGACGATCAAGTCCGCGACCGGTGGCAACTTCGAAAACCTGGTGACCAGCAACACGCCAGCCGTGACCAATGTCACCGACACCATCGACACCACCACGGTCAAACTGACCGCGACCGAGTCGGCGGCTGAAGGCGGCACCGTTACTTACACCGCGACTGTCGGTGCTCCAGTCACCGGTTCGCCGGTGACCGTGACCCTGTCCAACGGTCAGCAGATCACCATCGAAGTCGGCAAGACCACTGGCACCGTGACCACCACTGCGCCGAATGACGCGTTGACCGGCCACGCGCCGCTGACCAATGCGATCACCGGCGTAACCGGCGGTAATTACGAGAACCTCGTTGCCGACAAGACCCCGGTTTCGACCACGGTCACCGACACCGTCGACACCACCAACCTGACCCTCAGCGCCACCAATTCGGTCGCCGAGGGTGGGTCGATCATCTACACCGCCACACTGACCAACGCTGCGGGCACCCCGGTGACCGTGACCTTGAGCAACGGCGCCGTGATCACCATCGAGGCCGGTAAAACTACGGGCACCGTGACTGTTCCGGCCCCTGCCGATGACGTCTACAAGGACGCCGGTACTGTTCAGGCAACGATCACCAACGCCACTGGCGGCAACTTCGAAAATCTGGTGACCAGCACCGTTCCTGCGGTGACCCAGGTCACCGATACCATCGACACCACCACGGTGAAACTCACCGCGACCGAGTCGGCGGCTGAAGGCGGCACCGTTACTTACACCGCGACGGTTGGCGCGCCAGTGACCGGTTCGCCTGTCACTGTGGCCCTGTCCAACGGTCAGACCATCACCATCGAAGTGGGCAAAACCACCGGCACCGTGACCACCACCGCGCCGAACGATGCGCTGACTGGCCACGCGCCGCTGACCAACGCGATCACCAACGTGAGCGGTGGCAACTACGAAAATCTGGTCGCCGACAAAACCCCGGTCAGCACCACTGTGACCGACACCATCGATACCACCAACCTGTCGCTGACCGCGACCGGCACCGTGGCCGAGGGTGGCCAGATCACCTACACCGCGACCCTGACCAACGCTGCTGGCTCGCCAGTCACCGTGACGTTGTCGAACGGCGCAGTGATCACCATCGACGCTGGCAAAACCTCTGGCACCGTCACTGTTCCGGCTCCAGCCGATGACGTCTACAAGGACGCCGGCACCGTTCAGGCCACGATCAAATCCGCCACCGGCGGCAACTTCGAAAACCTGGTGACCAGCAACACACCAGCCGTGACCAACGTCACCGACACCATCGACACCACCACGGTCAAACTGACTGCGACCGAAACCGCTGCTGAAGGTGGCACCGTCACCTACACCGCTACCGTGGGTGCACCGGTGACCGGCTCGCCAGTCACCGTGACCCTGTCCAACGGCCAGACCATCACCATCGAAGTGGGCAAGACCACTGGCACCGTGATCACCACCGCGCCGAACGATGTGCTGACCGGCCACGCGCCGTTGACCAACGCCATCACCAACGTTTCCGGCGGCAACTACGAAAATCTGGTCGCCGACAAAACACCGGTTTCGACCACCGTCACCGACACCATCGACACCACCAACCTGTCGCTGACCGCGACCGGCACCGTGGCCGAAGGTGGCCAGATCACCTACACCGCGACCCTGACCAACGCAGCGGGCACTCCTGTGACCGTAACGCTGAGCAACGGCGCCGTGATCACCATCGAAGCGGGCAAAACCACCGGCACCGTAACCGTTCCTGCGCCAGCCGATGACGTCTATAAAGACGCCGGCACCGTACAGGCCACGATCAAATCCGCCACCGGCGGCAACTTCGAAAACCTGGTGACCAGCACCACGCCAGCGGTGACCAGCGTCACCGACACCATTGACACCACCACCGTGAAGCTGACGGCGACCACGACAGCGGCCGAAGGTGGCACTGTCACCTACACCGCGACTGTTGGTGCACCGGTAACCGGCTCGCCAGTGACCGTGACCCTGTCGAACGGTCAGTCGATCACCATCGAAGTCGGCAAGACCACCGGCACCGTGACCACCACCGCGCCGAACGACGTGCTGAATGGTCATGCGCCACTGACTAACGCAATCACCGGTGTAAGCGGCGGCAACTACGAGAACCTCGTAGCGGACAAGACGCCGGTCAGCACCACCGTCACCGACACCATCGACACCACCAACTTGTCCTTGAGCGCCACCAATTCGGTCGCCGAGGGCGGTTCGATCATCTACACCGCCACACTGACCAACGCTGCGGGCACCCCGGTGACCGTGACCTTGAGCAACGGCGCCGTGATCACCATCGACGCTGGTAAAACCACCGGCACCGTGACCGTTCCTGCGCCGGCCGATGACGTTTACAAGGACGCCGGTACTGTTCAGGCAACCATCACCAACGCCACCGGTGGCAACTTCGAAAACCTGGTGACCAGCAACACACCAGCCGTGACCAACGTCACCGACACCATCGACACCACCACCGTGAAGCTGACGGCGACCGCAACAGCGGCCGAGGGCGGCAACGTCGTCTACACCGCGACTGTCGGCGCGCCTGTGACCGGTTCGCCTGTGACCGTGACCCTGTCCAACGGCCAGACCATCACCATCGAAGTCGGCAAGACCACCGGCACCGTGACCACCACCGCGCCGAACGATGCGTTGAACGGTCACGCACCGCTGACCAACGCCATCACCAATGTCAGCGGCGGCAACTACGAAAACCTCGTAGCCGACAAGACGCCTGTGTCGACCACCGTGACCGACACCATCGACACCACCAACCTGTCGCTGACCGCGACCGGCACCGTGGCCGAAGGTGGTTCGATCGTCTACACCGCAACGTTGACCAACGCCGCCGGCACTCCGGTGACCGTAACCCTGAGCAACGGCGCCGTGATTACCATCGACGCCGGCAAAACCACCGGCACCGTGACCGTTCCTGCACCAGCCGATGACGTTTACAAAGACGCCGGCACCGTTCAGGCCACGATCAAGTCGGCCACCGGTGGCAACTTCGAAAACCTGGTGACCAGCAACACACCGGCCGTGACCAACGTCACCGACACCATCGACACCACCACCGTGAAGCTGACCGCGACCGCAACCGCGGCCGAGGGCGGCAACGTTGTCTACACCGCAACTGTCGGTGCTCCAGTGACCGGCTCGCCAGTGACCGTGACACTGTCCAACGGCCAGACCATCACCATCGACATCGGCAAGACCACCGGTACCGTCACCACGACTGCACCGAACGACGTGTTGAATGGTCATGCACCGCTGACCAACTCGATCTCCAACGTCAGCGGCGGCAACTACGAAAACCTCGTGGCCGACAAGACGCCGGTCAGCACCACCGTGACCGACACCATCGACACCACCAACCTGTCGCTGACCGCGACCGGTACCGTGGCCGAAGGTGGCCAGATCACCTACACCGCGACCCTCACCAACGCGGCAGGCACGCCGGTGACCGTGACCCTGAGCAACGGCTCGGTGATCACCATCGAGGCCGGCAAAACCACTGGCACCGTGACCGTTCCGGCACCGGCTGACGACGTCTACAAAGACGCCGGCACCGTGCAGGCAACCATCACCAACGCCACCGGTGGCAACTTTGAAAACCTGGTGACCAGCAACACGCCAGCGGTGACCAATGTCACCGACACCATCGACACCACCACCGTCAGCATCACCGGCAGCACCTCGGTGACCGAAGGCCAGACCGCGACCTACACCGTCAGCCTGACCCACCCGGCGCAAACCGAAGTGACCCTGAAAATCGTCTACAGCGGCACCGCCGCCGACGGTTCGGACTTCACCGGCGTGTACACCGTGAAGATCCCGGCGGGTGCCAGCAGCGCGCAGTTCAATGTTGCGACCATCGACGACAAGATCACCGAAGGCACCGAGAACTTCGTGGTCAAGATCGACTCGGCCACCGGCGGCAACTTCGAGAACCTGGCGGTCAGCAGCACCAACGGCAGCGTCAGCACCTCGATCATCGACAACGATGCGCCACCGGTCCTCGACCTCGACGCCAACAACTCCAGCGGCGCCACCGGGGCCGACTACAAGGTGACCTTCACCGAAAACACCCCGGGCGCGGGTGTGTCGATCGCCGACACCGACATCAGCATCACCGACCCGGACAGCACCATGCTGACCGGCGCCACCATCGTGCTGACCAACCGTCAGGACGGCGATGCGCTGAACCTGGGCAACAGCGTCAACGGCATCACCATCAATGCCAACAGCACCAACGGCACCATTACGCTGACGTTGTCGGGCAACGCGACGCTCGCCGACTACATGCAGGCGATCAAGAACATCACCTTCACCAACAGCAGTGAAGATCCGAGCACCGTGCCACGGATCATCACCGTGACGGTGACCGATGGCGGCAACTACTCCAACGTCGCCACCACCACGGTCAACGTGGTGGCCGTCAACGACGCGCCGGTGGCAGCACCGGTCAACGTCACCGGCACCGAAGACACCCCGCTGATCCTCGGCTGGTCGACCTTCGGCGTCACCGACGTGGACAGCCCGGCCTCGAGCCTGGGCGTGAAAATCACCCAGCTGCCGGGCGAAGGCAAACTGCAATATCTGGACGGTTCGACCTGGAAAGACGTCGCCACCAACCAGACCTTCAGCAAGGCCGACATCGACGCCGGCAAGCTGCGCTTCCTGCCGGATGCCAACGAATCGGGTGCGAACGGTTATGGCGGCACCGGTCTGGGCAACAACCAGGCGGATTACGCGCAGATCAAGTTCCAGCCAACCGACGGCCACCTGCTGGGCAACACCGGCACCATCAAGATCGACATCACGCCGGTGGCGGATGCGCCGACCCTGTCGGTGGCCGACAACAGCGTGAAGTCCACCGGGCTGATCAAGGAAGTCTGGACCGGCCTGTCGGGCCTGGGCACCGACGGCAGTGGCGCGAACTCGACCACCTTGAAAAACGTGATCGACGGCGCCGGCACCGCGAACTCCAAAGGCAACGTGACCAACGTGCAGTCCGACGGCAACGTCGCAGCGGGCACCGCGTCGAAGACCTCCGGCCTGATCTACCTCGAAGCCGGCAAGACTTACACCTTCACCGGCACCGGCGATGACAGCCTGCTGGTGAACATCGGTGGCAAGAACGTGGCCTCCACGACCTGGGGCGCGGGCGGCAACCTCAACGGTTCGTTCACCCCGACCACCAGCGGCTACTACACCCTGGAGATCTACCACCACAACCAGAGCGGCCCGGGCAGCTACGACGTCAACCTGTCGGTCAACGGCGGCACGGCGATCGACCTGAGCAGTGCCGGCGTGCCGATCTACACCGGCGTACAGGACCTGGTGAACTCCGGCGTGACCGTCTCCGACCTGCACGGCACCAACGGCGAAGGCTATTACGACGGCTACAAGCTCAACACCGGCGCCGAAGGCACCACCGTGAAACTGTCGTCGATCAGCACCGCGCTGACCGACACCGACGGTTCGGAAACCCTGAGCATCAAGATCAGCGGCGCACCAGTCGGTTCGGTGCTCAGCGACGGCGCGGGCCACAGCTTCACCGTGACCGCCACCAGCGGCGACGCCAACGTCACCGGCTGGAACCTCGGCAGCCTGACCGTGACCCCGCCGGCCTACTACAACGGCCAGTTCAACCTGACCGTGACCTCGACCTCCACCGAGGCTCTGGGCGGCTCGGCCAGCACCACCGCGACCATTCCGGTCTCCGTGGTGCCGGCGGTCTACAACTCGATTGTCGCCACCTCGGCTGATGACACCGTCACCGGCACCGACGGCAACGACATCATCGTCGCCGATATCGGCGGCCTGACCGTGGTGCCGGGCACCAACTACAACATCGCGTTTATGGTCGACAGCTCTGGCAGCATGAGCACCGCGTCGATCAACGCTGCCAAAGACTCGCTGACGTCGGTGTTCAACACCCTCAAGCAGAGCATGGGCAACAACTCGGGAACGGTGAACATCTTCCTGGTGGACTTCGATACCCAGGTCAACAAGTCGGTGTCGGTGAACCTCAACGACCCGAACGCGCTGACCAAGCTCAAGGCTGTGCTGGACTCGATGACTTCCGGCGGCGGCACCAACTACGAAGACGTGTTCAAGGCTACGGCCAACTTCTTCCAGAGCGCCGAAGCCGTGGCCAATACCGGGGCGAAGAACCTCACGTACTTCATCACCGACGGCCAGCCGACCTACTACCAGAGCGGCGAGCAGACCAACCCGACGCTGTACGGCAACGTGAAGCTCGACGACGTGGTGAAGACCAGCAACTACAAGCTGGGTGACAGCTTCAGCACCTACATCGACAGCACCCACTACCTGACCATCAGCACGGCGGGTGCCGTGGTGCTGCAGACGTACAAGAACGGCAGCTGGAACTGGAGCAACGTGGGCACCATCCACGCCCAGGGCGATGGCACCTACGAGCTGTCGAGCCTGGCAGGCTCCGGCAGCAGCACCAGCCAGGCCACCACCGACAACGCCAACAGCGCCTTCGCACTGCTGGGCAACCTGTCCAATGTGGAAGCCATCGGTATCAACAGCGGTGTCAGCCTCAACGACCTGAAACCGTACGACACCGATCACAACCCGCAGACCAACATCGATCCGAAGGACCTGGCCAACTCGATCATCGGCCACACCGAAGCGACGATGCCGGGCAACGACACCGTCAACGGTGGCGACGGCAACGACATCCTGTTCGGCGATCTGGTGAGCTTCAACGGCATTGCCGGCGAGGGTTACCAGGCGATGCAGGCGTTTGTCGCGCAGCAGACCGGCGTGGATGTCAGCAAAGTCACCACCAGCAACGTGCACCAGTACATCACCGAGCACTATCAGGCGTTCGATGTGTCCGGTGCCCATGACGGCAACGACACACTGCTGGGTGGCGCAGGCAATGACATCCTGTTCGGTGGTGGCGGCAATGACGTGCTCGACGGCGGCAAGGGCAATGACATCCTGCTCGGCGGCTCCGGCAACGACACGCTGATCGGCGGCCCGGGCAACGACATCCTGATCGGCGGTTCCGGTGCCGACACCTTCGTCTGGAAAGCAGGCGACACCGGCAACGATGTGATCAAGGACTTCAACGCCAGCGAAGGTGACCGCATCGACCTGCGCGACCTGCTGCAGGGCGAGTCCGGCAGCACCATCGACAACTTCCTGAAGATCACCACGGTCGACGGCGTGTCGTCGCTGCAAGTCAGTTCGGCGGGCAAGTTCAACTCCGCCGATGCGGCTGCCGCGGCACCGGACGTGACGATCAAACTGGAAGGCAACAACTGGTCCACTGCCAACATTCACAACCTGATTGCCGGCAGCGATCCGACCATCAAGGTCGACCACAACAACAGCTGATGCGTAAACAAAACGGCCGCCCCAATGGGGCGGCCGTCACGTTTGCGTCTTTCTTCCCGGTGACGATTGCGTCGCCGCACCGCATACTCCCGTGCAGTTGGCTATGCTGCTGACAGCATGACGCTGGTCCATTTCCGAGGGATGCTCAATGTTTTACGTGCAACGCGATGCACAGGGTCAGTTGGTTCGCGTGGAAGCTGCGGCCTGGGCCGAGGCCACGGAAACGCTGCCCGCCGACCACCATGAAATCCAGGCCTGGTTTGCCAACGCGGCCGTGGAAAACAGCCTCAAGCAGCTCAAGCAGAGCGACCTGGAGATGATTCGGGTACTCGACGACCTGATTCAGGTCCTGACCCAGAAAGGCGTGATCCGCGTCACCGACCTGCCGCCGGCTGCCCAGGCCAAGCTGATGGACCGTACCCAGGCCCGGGAAGCGTTGGGCGGGTTGAGTCAGTTGATTGATGATGAAGAGACCGGGTTGATCTGATCTTTTTGTCTTGTCGGTTCCCACGCTGTGCGTGGGAACCGACAATTCATCACCAGGGTTTTGGCTCACCGAAAAGCTGTCCCTGAACCCCGTACAAGCCCATCTCGCGAATCACCGACAACTCCCCTTCCGTCTCGACCCGCTCGGCAATCAGCGGCAGATCGATGCTGTGCGCCGCCCGCTGGATCGCCTCGATGAACAGGCGCTTGTCGCTCTCCTGGTCGATCGCGCGGATGTAGCTGCCATCGATCTTCAGGTACGCCAGCCCCAGCCGCGCCAGGTTGCCGATCATACTGAAGCGCCCGCCGAAGCGTTGCAGGCTCAGGGAGAAACCGAGTTCGCGCAAACGTCGGGTCAACTGTTCCAGCACCGCTTGTTCCGGCAGTTGCTCCTCGCCGATTTCCAGGGTCAGGCGCGGCCCCAGATTGGAGTGCGAGCGCAGGATCTCGAAGACTTTGTTCAGCGCCTGCGGATCGGCCAGGGTTGCCGAGGACAGGTTCAGCGCCAGGGATTCTTCATGGCCGGCCATTTGCTCCAGCACTCGCTCGAGCATCAGCCGGTCCAGGCGAGCGGTCCAGCCAAAGCGCTCCAGCCACGGCAGGAAACGCCCGGCGGGAATGGTCTGGCCCTGTTCGTCGAGCAGGCGCGACAGCACCTTGTAATGCAGCACCAGTTGCGTGTCCTGCGCTGCAACCACCGGTTGGAAGAACAACTCGAAACGCCGCTGGTTCAGCGCCTGATCGAGCAAGCGATGCCAGGCGTGGTGATCGTCGCCGACGTCCGCCACCAGGCTCTGGTCGAGGCATGCCCAGTTCTGTTCGCCCTGACCTTCGGCCTGAGCCAGGGCCTGATCGCCAAGGCTGAGTACCGCTTGTGGGGAATCGCCGTGGGCGAACGGCGCCAGACCGATGGACGCCACGGCAGGCACGTCGGTGGCGCCCGTCGCATGCAGGCTGCCCAGGGCGCTGTCGAGGTTCTGCGCCAGTTGCAGCGCTTCTTCGCGAGTCAGTCCCGGCGCCAGCACGGCGAATTCACCGCCACGGATACGGGTCACGAGGTTCTGGGTTTCCGGGTATTTGGCGCACTCGCGAGAAAGTTGCTGGCCGACCGCTTTCAACAATTCATCGGTACGCTGACCGCCAAGACGCTGGTTCAGCCCGGCCAGATCCTTGACCCGCAGCAGCAACAGATAACCGGAACTGGCCTGCTCCGGGTTGCTTACCCGGGCGTTCAGTTGCATCTCGAAGTAGCGCCGGTTGGCCAGCCCGGTGAGGTTGTCCTGATAGGACTCGGTGCGCAGTTTTTCGCTACGTTCGGCCTGCTCCTGGAACAGCGCCTTGAGCTTCTCGACCATCTGGTTCATGGCCAGCACCACGCGACGCAGTTCAGGCGTACGCGGCAGGTCCGGCAGGCTGAGGAATTCGCGACGGGCGATGGCGTGGGACTGCTTGACCATGTAATCCAGCGGCCGCAATTGCCGGCGCAGCAACAGCGCGCCCAGCACCGCACTCACCGCACCGCAGACCAGCAACCAGCCCAGGCTGCCGAGCGCGCTCTGCCAGAGTTTGGCCAAGGCGAACATCGGGTGGCTGACCACTTCAACCCGCGCCGCCTGCTCCCAGCCACGGCTGACCAGTGCATCGCCGCCGGCCGGCTCCAGGCCGATCAGTTTGACGAACCAGTCCGGCACGTTGGTGACGGCGGGAATGCCGCTGCGCTCGACGATGGTCTGGTCGGTCTTCAGATCGACCACGCGGATGCTCGCGTAATAGCCGCTGTCGAAGATCGAACTGACCAGCAGCTCGACCATCGCCGGGTCGTCGATGTTCGGGGTCAGCGACAACGCCAGCGCCGTGGCGGCGTCCTGGGCGTGGGAACGCAACTGGTTGACGTACTGGGTGCGCGAGCTCTCCAGACTGACCATGAAGCTGCCGGTGAAGGCGACCACGAGGAACAGACAGATAGCGATCAACAGCTGTTTGAACAAGGACATCTGAGCGCGTGCTCCTAGTTAGTCGTCTCGACCGGGAATCCTTCGGCCTGCATTTTTTTCAACACATCCTGCCAACGTGACAGGCGTTTGGTGTCGCCGACCTTTTTGTTGCCCTTGGCCCCCGGCAGGTACAGACCTTCGGCATTGAAAGAGTAGACCGGCAGCAAATCGGTTCGCTCGGACGCCGGCCTGATCGGGTCGATCAGGCTGTCGAGCACCAGCGGCATGGCGTCGGGACTGGAATAGTAGGTCAACACCATGTGCGCGCGATTCTGGCGCAGGGCCTTGACGTAGGTGATGCGCAACTTGTCACTGGCCACGCCGAGATGGCGCAGGCTGAAATACTTGGCGATCGCGTAGTCTTCGCAGTCGCCGGCGCCCTTCCACAAGGCTTCGATGGGGGTCTCCCAATAATCGACCTGGCCCCACAGGTCGATGTCCTCGACGTAGCGCATCTGTTTGTTGAAAAACAGGTTCACCACTTTGAGCTTTTCCATCTCGCTGACCTGTTTCTGGGTGGCCAGCAGATTCTGCCAGGCATCGATCCGTTGTTGCCCGGCGCCCAGCGGTCCGTACAATGCCGTGGCCTTGCGGCTGATCGCGGAAAAATCCCAATCGGCATGCAGGCCGCCCAGCATGACGCCGGCCAGCAGCAGCGCGCAGGCAAGCCAGCGCGCAATCCGGGGAATCGCGAAACGTACCGCCAATGCAAGGCATCCAGGGCAGGAGAAAAGGCGTTTGATGGTGAAGGTTAGCCGAGCAAAAAACAATGGCACCCTGAGATCATCGCGTGCGCGCTAAACTTCAGATGTGACAGGGTTCTTCTACACGGTTTGACAACCTGTAGAGCAATCACTAGTGTCCTTTGGATCCAAATTCAGCAGTCAACAGGGTGTGCAGTTGTGACCCAGAAGCTCAAGCCACTCCACAGCATCAAAGTCGAAGGGCCGATTCCCGCGCATCTGGCGCGCTCGGTCATCGAGGAAACCCTGCGCTCGGCGATTCTCGACGGACGCCTGCCGTGCGGCACCGCGGTCCGCCAGCAGGATCTGGCGGACCTGTTCGGCGTCAGCCGCATGCCGGTACGCGAAGCGTTGCGTCAACTGGAAGCCCAGGGCCTGTTGAGCGTGGTTGCCCACAAAGGCGCCGTGGTAGCGCCGCTGATCCAGGGCGACGCGACAGAAACCTATGAGCTGCGCATCCTGCTGGAATCCGAAGCCCTGCGCCAATCGATCCCGCTGCTGACCAGCGCCGATCACGAGCGCGCCGCCGGCTACATCGAAGAACTGGAAATCGAGCACGACTACACGGAGATCGGCCGGCTCAACCGCCTGTTCCACATGACGCTTTACAGCAAATCCCCGAACGGCCGCCTGCTGCGGCTGGTCGAGGACGGTTTGAACGAAGAGGAACGCTTCCTGCGCTTCAACCTCGAGGCCATGGGCCTGGGCAAGATCTCCCAGGACGATCACCGCGCTCTGCTGCAAGCCGTGCAGCAACGGGACACCCCGCTCGCAGTGGCATTGCTGGAGCAGCACCTCAACCGCGGTGTCGAGGTCATCACCCGTTACCTCGCCAGCCCCGCCGCACAAAACCGCAAGACAGCCCGCTGATTCCCCCTTCCGGGTGAGCTCCCGCTCACCCGGCGAATAACCCGCTTACAAATCCCCACGCCAGTCACGCTCAATTGCCGTGGCACTTCGGCGCCTTCGCTCTAACCTCCCCCCTGCTTTGGACAGCCCGGAAATTGCACCGCAAGGAAGTCATTTTCGACGATAGCCGCGGCGCCGATTTACGCGCACCCTTGAATCGCCAACCCAAATAGAACGGGGACGCGCCGCCCCGGCAGCAGTCTCCGCAACAGGAACCTACGGAAGGAGCCTTGTCACGGGAAAAGGAAGATTCGCCGCCGTATCAGGCCAACTTCATCCCCTCAGATCATTTCAATTACTTACTTCAAAAGTTGCTTTGAGTGAGGCATTCACTCTTGTTATTCAATTTTGGCCTTTAAATGCCGAAAGGAGCAACTACGCCCAAATAAAACTCAAATTAAAAGTTTTATCGATCCCGCTCATACTTGAAAAACAGCAAACTTAAATTAATTAAAAATATACTTGTTAAGTTGTTTTGCGATGTATTAGTTTTTCTACGCCGGGTTTTGTACCGAACCGAAAAGCCGGCAAGCTCCAACAACATGGCCCGCTGCACGTCGGTCTTTACTGACGTTCCGATGTAGCAGGCCTCTCGATACAACTTCAACTTTCATCGAAACGAATGAGGCTATCGCTCGCCTGGAAACTATATCCAACGTTGTTAGCCATTGATTGAGCAGTCCCTATATCCCTATAAGCCAGAGGCTCGCATCATGCCAACTAAAGAACAACTCGCCCAAAAGAAAGCCGAACTCAGCGTTCACCCGATCTTCTCCGAAATCGATTCGCTGTCGGTGTTGCGGCGCTTCATGGAATCCCATGTATTTGCCGTATGGGATTTCATGTCGCTGACCAAACGGCTGCAACAGGAACTGACCTGCACCCGCCTGCCGTGGCTGCCACCGCGCGATCCCCATGCCGCACGATTGATCAATGAAATCGTGCTCGGCGAAGAGTCGGACGATCGGCTGTCACATGGGCATTACAGTCATTTCGAGTTGTACCTGGATGCGATGCGCGAAGTCGGTGCGAGCACCTCGGCGGTGGAGCGCTTTGTCGCGCTGCAACAGGAGGGCGTGAGCTATGACGTCGCGCTGCAAAGTGTCGAGGTCGACCCGGCCGCCGCGCAGTTCGTCCGCGATACCCTGCACACCGCGCTGCATGCACCGGGGCACAGTGTTGCCGCCGCTTTCCTGCATGGCCGCGAGAGCGTGATCCCGACCATGTTCCAGCGCATGCTCGATGCCTGGGGTATCGGTGTCGAACAGGCGCCAACCTTCCGTTACTACCTGGAGCGACACATCGAAGTCGACTCCGAAGACCACGGCCCCGCCGCCGAGCATCTGCTGGAGCGCCTGGTCGATGGCGATCCGCAACGTGAGGCCGAGGTCTATGCCAGCGCCATCGCTGCCGTGGAAAGCCGCATCGCCCTGTGGGACGGCCTGCGCCAAAGCATGCGCGAGCCGCTGGCGGAGGTGGCCGAATGAACGCCGCCGACTACCAATCCTTCGCCGACGCCTGGGAAAGCCGCGCCACCATCCGCACCCGGCCGCGCCGCGTGCTGGAGGACGATGCGCGGCTGATCTATCCGCTCAGCCGCCAACCCTTGGTGCTCAGTGAAACCTTCCTGCGCGAATGCCCGGATCAGCGTGATTTTGCCCTGGTGCAGACGCTGTACAAGTTCATCAACGACGTGGTGATTTTCGAGACCGAGATCGTCGACAAGACCGCCCGCAGCATCGCCAAGAACCGCTTCGCCGTGGCCTTCCCGTTCGCCTGTCGCTACGACGCCATGACCGTGGTCGTGGACGAGGATTACCACGCGCTGGTGGCAATGGATTTCATGCAGCAGACCGTGGCCATGACCGGCATCGAGCCCATCGAGCTGCCAAATGAAATCGAACTGAGCCGGGCGATCCCGGCCGCCGTCGAACTGGCCCCGGAACACCTGCGCAGCGCCGTGGAGCTGATCTGCGTGGCCATCGCCGAAAACACCGTGACTGGCGATGTCGCGGCGTTCGCCCGGGACGACACGGTCAAGCCGTCGATCAAGGGCCTGATGGCCGACCACTTGCTCGACGAGGGCCGACACTCGAGTTTCTGGGCGCGAATGGTGCGCATCTACTGGCACACCGCGAGTGATGCGGATCGCGAATGCATCGCGCAGATCCTGCCGGTGTTCATCGGCCACTACCTGACCAACGACATCCAGAAGTCCTTCGACTTGCGCCTGATCGATGCCTTGCCGGTCAACGATGCGACCCGCCGCGCACTGAAAGACGAGATGGCCGGGCTGGCGTTCCCGATCAATCGCCACCACCCGCTGGTGGGCAACATCGTGCGGTTTTTCCACAACAGCTCACTGCTCGACACACCGTGCGTACAGCACGCCCTGCGCGACTACCTGGTTTGACACGGAGGCTGACATGAGACGTCTCGACATTTTGCTGAAGGGCCGCAGCCAGGCCTTGACCGACCTGGCGCTGGAGCTCGAACAACACGGTCATTCATTGCTGCCGGAAGCGGCTCCATCGATGGATCTGGTGATCGACGACGGTAGTCTTGCGCCGCAGAACTACGGCACGACACCGCACCTGACCTTGCGTCTGGGCATCGGTGCAACGGGCGTCGGCGGACTGCCGGTGCTCGATCTGCTGTGCCTCTGCAACTCGACACTGTTGAGCCGCGTACCCATCGCCGACGAACCGTCCGGCAACGGTCAGGCCCTGCGCCAGCGAACACTCGCGCTGGTGGTGGACGAAGTGGCACTGCTGGTCAGCCGATTCTCCCGCGATGCCGAATATTTCCAGCACGCGACAACGGCCCGTGCGCCGGACTTCGAGCAGGTGGAAAACCTTGTGTTCCTCGACAGCCTGGCCTATGTGCATCGCTTCAATGCCACGGCCAATCCGGCGTTGCTGCAACAGGCGCAGACTCCAGTAATCGAGCGCCTGCAACAGAGCCTGATCGAGCATGCCGAACGCCCGGCGCTGCACCTCGCCGAGCAATCGATCAGCTATCGCCAACTGCATGATCACAGCCGGGCGATCCAGCAGCGGTTGCTGGCGATGCTGGAGACACAACCGCAACCGTGGGTGGTGGGGATTTGCCTGCCGAAATGCGACGCTCTGTTTGCTTCGATTCTGGCGGTTCTCGGCAGCGGCGCGGTGTATCTGCCGCTGGAGCCAAGCCATCCGCTTCAGCGCCAGCAGTACATCCTCGAAAACGCCGGGGCTGTGTTGCTGCTGCACGATGGCGAACATCCGCTGAGCGGTTCGATGCCGGGGCTGGATGTGTGTCGCATCGACCACACTGAAGCCGATCTGACGCTACCGCTGATGCTTCGCCGGCCCGAGCTCGACTCACCCTGCATGGCGCTCTACACCTCTGGCACCACCGGGCATCCGAAGGGTGTGCTGCTCAGTCAGGCGAACCTCGCGCACTTCACCGCGTGGTACGCCGATTACGTGCAGTTGCACGCCGAGAGCCGGGTGCTGCAGTTCTCGTCGCTGAGTTTTGACTCGTCGCTGATCGACATCTTCCCGACCCTGCTCGAAGGCGCGGAACTGGTGGTGCCCGATGACAACCAGCGCCGCGATCCGCTGCAACTGGTGGCGTTGATCCGCCGCCGACAGTTGACTCACGCGTTCCTGCCGCCAGCACTGCTGAGCATCCTGCCGCTGGAGCAACTGCAAAGCGTCGGGCAAATCATGACCGGCGGCGATGTCTGCGAGCCGTTCGTGATCGAGCAACTGACGCGCCAGGGCAAACTGCACAACCTCTACGGCCCCACCGAAGCCACGGTGCTGATCACCGCGCGGCAACTGCAACCTGGCGACAGCAATCGCACCCTCGGCGGGCCGATTGCCAACAGTCAGGTGCTGATCCTCGATGACGATCTGCAGCCGGTGCCGGAGCAAACCGTCGGTGAACTGTTCATCGTCGGCCCCGGTGTGTGCCTGGGTTACCTGAACAATCCGCAGCAGACCGCCGAGCGCTATCTGGACCTGGCGTTGCCGGACGGTCAGCGTCTGCGCGCCTACCGCAGCGGCGACATGGCCAAGTGGGGCGAGGACGGCATCGAGCTGTGCGGACGCCGCGACAATCAGGTGAAGATCCGCGGCTTCCGGGTCGAGCCGGAAGAGATCGAACGGTGCCTGCGCGAGAGCCAGCTGTATCGGCAGATCGCCGTGGTGATCGACAGTCAGCGGCGGATTCTGGCGTTCCTCGCCCAGCCGCAATCAGACGCCGCCCGCGAGGCTTTAAGAGCTCACGCGCAACAGTTCCTGCCCGACTACATGCAACCGGTAGCGTGGACGGAATTGCCGAACATGCCGTTCGCCGCCAACGGCAAAGTAGATCGCAAGGCGTTGCTGGAGCTGCCGGTCAGCGTGCAGGACAGCGGTCCGAAATGCCTGCCGGCCAACGCCGACGAAGCGCTGCTGCTGGAGATCTGGGGCGAGTTGCTGGAGCTGCCGACCAGCGACATTTCCACCGATGAAAGCTTCTTCAATCTCGGCGGTCACTCGATTCTGTTGTCGCGCATGCTCCTGCGTCTGCGGGAGGAATTCGGCCGCAGCATCTCCATCAACCGCTTCATCGAACTGCCGACCATCGCCAAGCTCGCCACACTGGTGCGCGGCACCGATGACAGCACGGTGCTCAGTGCCCAGGCCATGGCCGACGCCGAGCGACCGCTGGACATTGAGCCGTTGCCAATCAGCCGCATGGGCGATGTGCACAAGGTGATCGTCACCGGCGCCAACAGTTTTGTCGGCGTGCACATCGTCGAGGCGTTGCTGGGATGGGGCGCCAGCGAGGTGGCGTGTCTGGTGCGCGACGGTGGCGGGCAAACGGCGGCGCAGCGCTTTGCCCAATCGTTGCGAGAGAACCGGCTGGAGCATCTGGACCTGAGTCGGGTGCGGGTCTATTCGGCAGACATCACCCGTCCGCAACTCGGCCTGGCTGATGGGGAATTCGAGCGACTGGATCGAGAGTTCGGCGCGCTGGTGCACAACGCGGCGAACGTCAATCACGTCCTCGATTACGAGTCGCTGGCGGCGGACAACGTCGAACCGATTTTCGAACTGCTCAGGCTGTGCGAAGGGCGCAGCAAGAAGGTCTTCAATTTCGTCTCGACACTGTCGGCCTCCAGCACTGTGGATGACGCAGGGCGGGTGCTGGAACTGCCCGCCGCACCGACACCGCCGATCTACATCCGCAACGGCTACAACCTGTCGAAATGGGTCGGCGAACGCATCCTCGAACGGGCGCGGGAACGCGGGGTGCGGGTCAATCTATATCGACCCGGCAACATCAGTTTCAACAGCCTCAGCGGCGTCTGCCAGCCGCACAAGAACCGTTTGATGCTGATGCTCAAGGGCTCGATCCAGCTCGGTCAGGTGCCGGCCTTCGCGCTGAATTTCGACCTGATGCCGGTGGACTTTCTTGCCCGTTTTATCGCCTTCCACGCCAGCCGTTACTCGGCCGAACGGGCGGTGTTTAACCTGCACAACCCGGAGCCCCTGAGCTGGGATGCCTACGTCGCGTCGTTCCGTGAAACCGGCAGCGAGTTTGCACTGGTCAGCGTCGCCGACTGGCAACAGCAACTGGACCGGGTCGATGCCGACAACGCGCTGTTCGGCGTGCTCGGTTTCTACCTCAACGGCTTTGAGGAAGACATCGGCGACATCTCCCTGATCGGCCACGCCAACGCCCAGGCCGGCGTGCAGCAGATGGGCGCGCACTACCCGGAAAAATCCCCGGCGCTGCTACGTCGCGGCTGCGACTACCTGAAAGAAATCAACTTCATCTGACTCATCAACCAAGGAGCAACACCATGAGCAATCTGCAACCCGACACCCTGATCAAAAACCCTCACGGCTGCCACGTTGTGTCTTCGGTGGAAGTACCGGTGGACGCCAGACAAGTGTGGGCGGTGGTCGGAAAATTCGACGGCTTCGACCGTTTCATTCCAGCGCTGTCGCACATCGAAATGACCGGCGAAGGCGTGTCTTCCCTGCGCAAGAAGTTCTTCAAGGATGGCAACGTGGTGGTCGAGCAACTCAATTCCCGGGACGACCAGGCGCTGAACATGACCTGGACCACCATCTACAACACCCTGGGCGTGGCCAATTTGTGGGCGGCGATGAATGTGGAGTCGCTGGGCGCGGGCAAGTCGCGGGCGACCTGGACGATCATTGCCGAGCCGGCCAGCGGCGGGCCCGAGGCGCTGCCGGGGTTCAAGGATTTCGTGCAGGGGTTTGCCGATGATGCGATGGGCAATGTGCTGAAGTTGTTTGTGTAAGGCATGAAAAAGCCCGCTGCGGATCACTCCGCAGCGGGCTGTTTTTGACCGCAAGCGATCAGATCTTGAAGCTGTCGACCAGTTGTTTCAAACGGTTGGCCTGCTGCGACAACGCATCGCAATCCTTCAACGTTTCATTGAGGTTGGCCACGCTCTGCTGGTTCAGCAGGTTGATCTGGTTGACGTCGACGTTGAGGGTTTCCACCACGGCGGTCTGCTCTTCGGTCGCCGCTGCCACCGACTGGTTCATGCCGTCGATTTCGCCGATGCGCTGGGTCACGCTGACCAGACGCAGACCGGCCTGGTTCGCCACTTCAACGCTCTCTTCGCTGGACGCCTGACTGGCGTTCATGGTGGTCACCGCTTCACGGGAACCGACCTGCAGCGAGGTGATCATCTTGTGGATTTCTTCCGCCGACTCCTGGGTACGGTGAGCGAGGTTACGCACCTCGTCCGCCACCACCGCAAAACCGCGTCCGGCTTCACCGGCACGGGCCGCTTCGATGGCCGCGTTGAGCGCCAGCAGGTTGGTCTGTTGGGAGATGCCTTTGATCACATCGAGAATGTGGCCGATGTTGTCGGTGCTCGCATTCAGGGTTTCGATCTGGGTGCACGACAGGCTGATCTTCTGCGACAGCTCGGTCATCGCCTGAATTGTCTGCTCGACCACCTGACGACCGTCATCGGCCTGCTCGCTCGCGCCGCTGGCATGTTGCGAAGCATCGGCGGCGTTGCGGGCGATTTCCTGGGTGGCGGCACCCAGTTGATTGATCGCGGCGGCCACGCTGTTGGTGCGTGCGCTTTGCTCGTCGGAGCCGATGATCGAGGCGTTGGACGATGCCATCACCCGTTGCGACAGGTCGTGTACATGACGGGTCGCGGAAGACACTTCTGAAATGGAGGCGTGAATCCGCTCCACGAACTGGTTGAACGAACTGCCCAGCTCGCCGAACTCGTCCTTGCTTTCCACTACCAGACGACGGGTCAGGTCACCTTCACCCTGGGCGATGTCCTGCATCGCGCGGCCCATGGTGATCAGCGGACGCATCAGCACGGTGATCAACAGGCTCAGGAAGACTGCAATCGCACCCACTGCGACGAACATCGCGATCAGTGCCGAAGTACGGAACTGGCTGAGCGCAGCGTAGGCCTTGTCGCGGTCGATCGACAGACCGATGTACCACTCGGCATTCGGCAGACCGGTGACCGGGGTGAACGACAGGATGCGCTCCTGGCCGTTGAGCACCACGTTCTGATTGCCCTTCTGGATGCGCACATCGGCGTTCGGGTAGATGTCCTTGAGGTTCTTCATCACCTGGTCTTTGTCCGGGCTGACGATCACCTGACCGTCACCGCTGACCAGGAACGCGTGGCCCAGGCCACCGAAGTCCACCGAGTTGATGATCTTCACCAGGGTTTCCAGGCTCAGGTCACCGCCCACCACACCGAGCAGCTCGCCGTTCTTTTTCACCGGCATGGCGATGGTCACCACCAGACCGCCGACGGCGGCCATGTACGGCGGAGTCAGCATGGTCTGGTCAGCGGCCACGGCCTGCTTGTACCAAGGACGCTGACGCGGGTCGTAGCCATCCGGCATCTTCGCATCAGGGCGCTGGGTGAACACACCGTTGGCCTGGCCGACGTAGGTGAACTGGAAGTTCGAGGTGAAGGCCGGTTGATCGACCAGCCCCGGGAAGTCGGCGTTCTTGCCCTGATGAGCGACGTTCTGCGCGAGGTTTTCCAGCACCAGAATCCGCCCGCTCATCCAGTTCTGCACACTGCTTGCGGTCAGGTCGCCGGCCTGCTGGACGGAGGACTGCAGGTTCTGGCGAATGGTGTTTCGCTGCAGATAGTCGTTGTACAAAGTGAACAGCGCGAACGCCAGGACCACGACGCCCGAGGCGGCCAACAGGATTTTATGGCTGAACTTGAGATTCATTTCATGGGACTTCTTATGCCAAAAGTGGGGATGCGTTCCGGATGCAACATTCCATGTACAGCGCAGGCAGCGTTCTGATGGCTGCTCTACTTTGGTGCACGCATGTCTCACCAGTCTGTCGGCACGATTCGGAGAAAACTTAGCGTTTTGTAGGAAATGGACGGCATTTCTGCCAGCTTCCCGCCGAACGGCGTGCCAGAGCGTTCGCCAGTCATTTTTTGATGACTGTTTTGCAGCGTCGGTTGCAAATTCTGTAACCCTTGCCGACAATGCGACTAATTATCATTTGTGACGTTCGGGCTGTCGCGTTCATGTCCTCACCTGAGTTTGCAGTACAGGCGCTTTACAGTCGTCATCACGGCTGGCTCAACGGCTGGTTGCGCGCGCGACTGGGCAATGCGGCCGATGCGGCGGATCTGGCGCAGGACACTTTCGTGCGCCTGCTGCAACGCACCGAACGTCTCGAACTCAGGGCGCCCCGCGCGTTTCTGTGCACCATCGCTCGCGGTCTGGTGATCGACCATTGGCGTCGCGAAGAAATCGAACGCGCGTATCTGGAAACCATCGCCCATTTGCCCGAAGCCGAGACACCCAGCGCTGAAGCCCGCGCGCTGGTGATTGAGCTGCTGGAAAGCATTGCCCGCATGCTTGAGGGACTGAAGCCCAAAGTGCGTCAGGCATTTCTGCTGGCGCAGTGCGAAGGTTTGACCCACAAGCAGATCGCCGAGCAGATGGGTCTGTCCTTGCGCTCGGTGGAACGCTACGTCGCCGATGCGCTGTATCACTGCTACGTGCTGCGGTACGAAAGCTGATGCCGGTGGATAACCTGTCAATCGCCCGAAGCGCTGAGCCACAGCAGAAAGTGGTCAAACAGGCGATCCACTGGTTGCTGCGCCTGCGCAATAACCACGGCAATCCGCGCCTGAACCACCAGTGCGAACAATGGCGCGCCGAGCACCACGATCACGAACTGGCCTGGCAACGGGTGCAGTCGCTGCAAAACGAATTGACCCACAACCTGCGTGCCGTGCCGGGCGCACAAGTCGCATTCAACACATTGGAAAACAGCGCGCAGGGCCTCGGTCGCCGCCAGGCGATGAAGCTGCTGTCCGGTGCGCTGTTGATGGGCTCCGCCGCATGGCTGGCCAGAGATACGTCGGCCTGGCAGCAATGGAGCGCCGATTACGCCACCGCCACCGGCGAACGTCGTGGATTCCAGCTGCCCGATGGCACGCGGATCGAACTGAACACGGCCAGCGCCGTGGACCTCGATTACACGGCGCAACAGCGGCTGATCAAACTGACTCGGGGCGAGATCATCGTGACCTGCGGCGCCGGCGGAGGTTCGGTGGTTGATCGACCGCTGCGAGTACAAAGTCGTCATGGCACCTATGAGCCGTTCGACGCGCGCTTCATCCTGCGTCAGGAAGGTGATTGCACGCGCCTGAGCGTCACCAGTGGCCGGGTCGCGATTCTTTCGCCGCGGACGAGCGATGGCGCTTCTACCGAGGTGCTGGCCGGTCAGAGTTATTTGATCGACCACCATCAGGCGCGTCCCGCTCCGCCGCTGGACATGGATGCCGGCGCCTGGATCGACGGGCTGATCGTGACGCGCAACATGCGCCTGGGGGACTTCCTCAAGGAGGTTAACCGCTATCGTCCAGGCTTCTTGAGTTGTGCTGCACAAGTCGCGGATCTGCGTTTGTCCGGCGTGTTCCGCCTCGATGACACCGACAAGCTGCTGGCGATCCTGCCGCAGACGCTGCCGGTGCAGTTGCGCTATCGCACCCGCTGGTGGGTAACGCTGGAACGACCGGTCTGAAATTTTTTTGGCGGGTTTTCATGGCAAGTCCGGCTTAGTCAGTAAGCACTTCAACTCAGTCTTCGCGACTTGCCACGGAAACCTACAATGACTGCGCGCGTTACCTGTAAGAACCCTCTGAATTTCACCGTCGAATCGGGCCTTCTGCGCCACGCCGTTCGGGCCGCGTTGTTCTCCACAGCACTGGGCGTCGGCCTGCTGCCGAACCTGAGCGTCGCGGCGAGCACCAGTGAGGTCAACAGCCACCGCTACAACATCGCCGCCGGGCCAATGGGCGAGGCGCTGAATCAGTTTGCGCGCCAGGCCGGCATCACCTTGTCGATGACCCCACAGCAGACTCAAGGCCGACAATCACCCGGCGTGCAGGGCGAATATTCGACCGATCAGGCGTTGAGTCATCTGCTGGGCGGCTCAGGTCTGGAGGCGGTCAGCCAGGACGGCAGCAGCTACGTCCTGCGCTCGATTGCGGAAACCGAAGCACTGGCCCTGCCAACCACCGACATCAAAGGTTTCGCCCTCGGCAACGCATTGGGCAGCATGGACGGCTACAACGCGACGCACAGCCAGATCGCCACCAAAACCAGTACCGCGCTGCTGGAAACCTCGCAAAGCGTGTCGGTGGTCACCCGCGAACAAATGGACGACCAGGGCTCGCAAACCGTGTCCCAGGCCATGCGCTACACCCCCGGCGTGCTGACCAACCCCTATGGCGCCACGCACCGTTACGACTACGTGGCGATGCGCGGCTTCAACGATGGCTCGGTGGATAACATCTACCTCGACGGCCTCAAGTCCATGGGCGACAGCGGCACCTACAGCACCATGCAGGTCGATCCGTATTTCCTCGAACGCGTCGATATTCTGAAGGGCCCGTCGTCGGTGCTGTACGGCCGTAGCTCGCCGGGCGGTCTGGTGGCACTGACCAGCAAGAAACCGTTGTACGAGGCCTATCATCAGGTTCAGGCCACCGTTGGCACTCAGGGCCAGCGCAGTGTCGGTTTTGACTTCAGCGGTCCGGTCGATGACGACAAGCGCATCGCCTATCGTCTGATCGGTTTGACGGATCAGTCCGACACGCAATTCGACCACAACAAGGAAAAACGCTTCGCCCTCGCACCGACCGTCAGCATCGACTTCAACGAAGATACTTCGCTGACCCTGCAGACGTATCTGCAGCATGACCCGGATGGCGGCTATCACGGTGGCGTGCCGGCCGACGGCACGGTTCATCAGCGCAACGGCAACCGCATTTCGCCGCACTTCTTCGAAGGCGAACCGGGAGTCGATGGTTATTCCCGCGATCAACAGTCGTTCGGTTATCAATTCGAGCATCGCTTCAACGACGTCTTCACCGCGCGGCAGAATTTCCGTTACCTCGACTCCAAAGTGAACATGGATCAGGTGTACGCCTATGGCTGGACCTCGCCGACCAGCAATGAGCTGAATCGCTACTACACCGGCGGTGACGAACGCCTGCATGCGTTCATCGTCGACAACATGCTCCAGGCCGAATTCTTCACCGGTGCGACCAAGCACACGGTGCTGATGGGGGCGGACTATCAGCGGCGCAAAACCGTGGTCGACTGGACCAGTGGAGGTCTGGCGCCGATCAATGCGTTCAATCCGGTGTACGGCAATGCCGCCATCGATATGTACGGTGAGACCAGTTACTTGCGTCGCCTGGAGCAGACCGGGGTTTACCTGCAGGACCTGATTGAAATGGACAAATGGCGCTTCTCGCTGGGTCTGCGTCAGGACTGGGTAGAGACGTCCGAAGAGAATCGGATTGCCGAGGCGGGCCGCCCGGTCGGCACCGAGATCAGCGACAAGCGCACCAAACTGACGGGCCGTGTCGGGGCGCTGTATCTGTTCGATAACGGCCTGGCGCCGTACATCAGCTACTCGGAGTCGTTCAACCCGAACTCCTATGCCGACAGCGCCGGTAATCCACTGGCCCCAACGGATGGCACGCAGTGGGAAGCGGGTCTGAAGTACCAGCCACCTGGCACCGACAATCTGTTCACGGCCTCGTTGTTCCGCATCGATCAGGAAAACCTGGCGACCAAACTGCCGCAGGAAAACTTCTATCGTGCTGTAGGCGCTGTTCGCTCCCAGGGTCTGGAACTGGAAGCGCATATGCAGCTCACCGACAACCTGAAAGTGCTCGGTAGTTACACTTTCACCGATATCGAATACTCGAAATCGATGGTCAGCACCCTGAGCACCCCGACCAACGTGATCGAGAACAAAGGCAATTCGCCGACCCAGGCGCCGCGACACATGGCTTCGCTATGGGCGGACTACAAGTTCGACAGTGCGGCGCTTGATGGCCTGCGAGTGGGTGGTGGTGTGCGGTACGTCGGCTATAGCTGGGCGGATGCAGAGAACACCATGAAGGTGCCGTCCTACACCTTGTTCGACGCGTCGATCGGTTATGACTTGGGCAAGGTTGGCTTGAAGGGCGTCGATGTACGCCTGAATGCCAACAACCTGACCAACGAATCCTACGTGGCCTCCTGCGCCAGTCTGAACTTCTGCTACATGGGCGAAGAGCGCAACGTCGCCGCCACGGTCAGCTACCAGTTCTAAGCCTTTGTCTTGTGCATAAAAAAGCCAGTCTCTGAGGTTCAGGGACTGGCTTTGTCGTATTCGTGGGGAGTTTTCATGCGTTCGTTTCTGGTTTTACTGCACCGGTACATCGGCTTGGCCACGGCGGTTTTTCTGTTGTTGGCGGGGATTACAGGGAGCATTTTGGCGTTCAATCATGAGTTGGATGAGTGGTTGAACCCACGGTTTTATGCGGCTTCGGCCGAGGGACAACGCCTACCCCCGGGCGATCTGGTCGATGCCGTGCAATCTGCACATCCGAAGCTGCAGGTCTGGTACATGGAGTATCCGAATGAGGCAGGCCACACAGCCTTGCTGGCGGCGGTTCCACGTAATGATCCGGCGACGGGCAAACCGTTCGATGAGCGTAATCAGGTGTTCTACCTGGACCCGGCCAGTGGCGAGCAAAAAGGCCAGCGCTATTGGGGCGAGTGCTGTTTTCAGCGAGAGAACTTCATTCCCTTCGTTCTTGAGTTTCACTACAACCTGACGCTACCCGGGAATTGGGGTTTGCTGTTGATGGGATTGGTGGCCATTGCCTGGGTGATTGATTGCTTCATCGCCCTCTGGTTGACGTTGCCGCGGGGTAAACCGTTCTGGAAGAAGTGGTCGACAGCCTGGAAGATCAAGGGCGGGCATGCCTATCGGCTCAACTTCGATCTGCATCGGGCGGGGGGCTTGTGGCTATGGTTGTTATTGCTGCCGATAGCCGTCAGCAGCGTGGCCATGAACTTGCCGAGCCAGGTCTTCAAACCGGTGGTGTCGCTGTTTTCTCCGATTGAACCGAGCGTATATGAGGCCCGGTCTCGAATGCCTGTTGAGGAGCTGGGGATCACTCGACTGAGTTACCAACAGGCCTACGAAAGGGCCCAGCAGGAGGGAAAAAGGTTGGGGCTTACAGCGCCTATCGGGGAGTTGTATTACAGCTTTGAGTACAACTTCTACGGCGCAGGGTTTGGACAGCATGACACCGAGGCCCACGGCAAATCCTGGTTGTTTTTCCACGGTACCGACGGACGATTGCTGGGGCAGGAGATCGCAGGAGAAGGGACGTTGGGAGAGCGGTTTTATCGGTTGCAGCTGCCGATACATGGGGGACGGATCATAGGCTTTACCGGGCAAGTGATGATCGCGGTATTGGGTGTTCTGATTGCGGGGTTGTCCGGGACTGGCGTCTATATCTGGTGGCGCAAATGGCAGGCTCGTCGAAGCAGCAAGGCACGCAGAGTGGTTTGAAGATGGGCTTTTGCAGGCTCTGAAACGACAAAACCCCTGTCTGCATTCGCAGACAGGGGTTTCGGAATTTAATCTTGACGATGACCTACTCTCACATGGGGAAACCCCACACTACCATCGGCGATGCATCGTTTCACTTCTGAGTTCGGGATGGGATCAGGTGGTTCCAACGCTCTATGGTCGTCAAGAAATTCTTTGACCAGCCCGTTACCGCAGTAACGCACCGGTAAAAACTGGTGACTTCTACTAAAACAAAACCCCAACTGCTTTCGCAATTGGGGTTTCGGAATTTAATCTTGACGATGACCTACTCTCACATGGGGAAACCCCACACTACCATCGGCGATGCATCGTTTCACTTCTGAGTTCGGGATGGGATCAGGTGGTTCCAACGCTCTATGGTCGTCAAGAAATTCGGGTACTGACTCGTGACCGGATGGCCTCGCTTCAGCAAATTGGGTATGGATAGTTTTCGGTGCTTTGTGAGCGTCGAACTTTCGGTTCATTGCGTCTTCACACACCGCAATCTGGCTCTTAAGCACAAATTGCTTGGGTGTTATATGGTCAAGCCTCACGGGCAATTAGTATTGGTTAGCTCAACGCCTCACAGCGCTTACACACCCAACCTATCAACGTCGTAGTCTTCGACGGCCCTTCAGGGAACTCAAGGTTCCAGTGAGATCTCATCTTGAGGCAAGTTTCCCGCTTAGATGCTTTCAGCGGTTATCTTTTCCGAACATAGCTACCCGGCAATGCCACTGGCGTGACAACCGGAACACCAGAGGTTCGTCCACTCCGGTCCTCTCGTACTAGGAGCAGCCCCTCTCAAATCTCAAACGTCCACGGCAGATAGGGACCGAACTGTCTCACGACGTTCTAAACCCAGCTCGCGTACCACTTTAAATGGCGAACAGCCATACCCTTGGGACCGGCTTCAGCCCCAGGATGTGATGAGCCGACATCGAGGTGCCAAACACCGCCGTCGATATGAACTCTTGGGCGGTATCAGCCTGTTATCCCCGGAGTACCTTTTATCCGTTGAGCGATGGCCCTTCCATACAGAACCACCGGATCACTAAGACCTACTTTCGTACCTGCTCGACGTGTCTGTCTCGCAGTCAAGCGCGCTTTTGCCTTTATACTCTACGACCGATTTCCGACCGGTCTGAGCGCACCTTCGTACTCCTCCGTTACTCTTTAGGAGGAGACCGCCCCAGTCAAACTACCCACCATACACTGTCCTCGATCCGGATAACGGACCTGAGTTAGAACCTCAAAGTTGCCAGGGTGGTATTTCAAGGATGGCTCCACGCGAACTGGCGTCCACGCTTCAAAGCCTCCCACCTATCCTACACAAGCAAATTCAAAGTCCAGTGCAAAGCTATAGTAAAGGTTCACGGGGTCTTTCCGTCTAGCCGCGGATACACTGCATCTTCACAGCGATTTCAATTTCACTGAGTCTCGGGTGGAGACAGCGCCGCCATCGTTACGCCATTCGTGCAGGTCGGAACTTACCCGACAAGGAATTTCGCTACCTTAGGACCGTTATAGTTACGGCCGCCGTTTACCGGGGCTTCGATCAAGAGCTTCGCGTTAGCTAACCCCATCAATTAACCTTCCGGCACCGGGCAGGCGTCACACCCTATACGTCCACTTTCGTGTTTGCAGAGTGCTGTGTTTTTAATAAACAGTCGCAGCGGCCTGGTATCTTCGACCGGCATGGGCTTACGGAGCAAGTCCTTCACCCTCACCGGCGCACCTTCTCCCGAAGTTACGGTGCCATTTTGCCTAGTTCCTTCACCCGAGTTCTCTCAAGCGCCTTGGTATTCTCTACCCAACCACCTGTGTCGGTTTGGGGTACGGTTCCTGGTTATCTGAAGCTTAGAAGCTTTTCTTGGAAGCATGGCATCAACCACTTCGTCGCCTAAAGGCAACTCGTCATCAGCTCTCGGCCTTAGAATCCCGGATTTACCTAAGATTCCAGCCTACCACCTTAAACTTGGACAACCAACGCCAAGCTGGCCTAGCCTTCTCCGTCCCTCCATCGCAATAACCAGAAGTACAGGAATATTAACCTGTTTTCCATCGACTACGCTTTTCAGCCTCGCCTTAGGGACCGACTAACCCTGCGTCGATTAACGTTGCGCAGGAAACCTTGGTCTTTCGGCGTGGGTGTTTTTCACACCCATTGTCGTTACTCATGTCAGCATTCGCACTTCTGATACCTCCAGCAAGCTTCTCAACTCACCTTCACAGGCTTACAGAACGCTCCTCTACCGCATCACTTGCGTGATACCCGTAGCTTCGGTGTATGGTTTGAGCCCCGTTACATCTTCCGCGCAGGCCGACTCGACTAGTGAGCTATTACGCTTTCTTTAAAGGGTGGCTGCTTCTAAGCCAACCTCCTAGCTGTCTAAGCCTTCCCACATCGTTTCCCACTTAACCATAACTTTGGGACCTTAGCTGACGGTCTGGGTTGTTTCCCTTTTCACGACGGACGTTAGCACCCGCCGTGTGTCTCCCATGCTCGGCACTTGTAGGTATTCGGAGTTTGCATCGGTTTGGTAAGTCGGGATGACCCCCTAGCCGAAACAGTGCTCTACCCCCTACAGTGATACATGAGGCGCTACCTAAATAGCTTTCGAGGAGAACCAGCTATCTCCGAGCTTGATTAGCCTTTCACTCCGATCCACAGGTCATCCGCTAACTTTTCAACGGTAGTCGGTTCGGTCCTCCAGTCAGTGTTACCTAACCTTCAACCTGCCCATGGATAGATCGCCCGGTTTCGGGTCTATTCCCAGCGACTAGACGCCCTATTAAGACTCGCTTTCGCTACGCCTCCCCTATTCGGTTAAGCTCGCCACTGAAAATAAGTCGCTGACCCATTATACAAAAGGTACGCAGTCACAGAACAAAGTCTGCTCCCACTGCTTGTACGCATACGGTTTCAGGATCTATTTCACTCCCCTCTCCGGGGTTCTTTTCGCCTTTCCCTCACGGTACTAGTTCACTATCGGTCAGTCAGTAGTATTTAGCCTTGGAGGATGGTCCCCCCATATTCAGACAAAGTTTCTCGTGCTCCGTCCTACTCGATTTCATGACTAAGAGATTTTCGCGTACAGGGCTATCACCCACTATGGCCGCACTTTCCAGAGCGTTCCGCTAATCTCAAAGCCACTTAAGGGCTAGTCCCCGTTCGCTCGCCACTACTAAGGGAATCTCGGTTGATTTCTTTTCCTCAGGGTACTTAGATGTTTCAGTTCCCCTGGTTCGCCTCTTGCACCTATGTATTCAGTGCAAGATAACCATCTTGTGATGGCTGGGTTCCCCCATTCAGACATCTCCGGATCAAAGTCTGTTTGCCGACTCCCCGAAGCTTTTCGCAGGCTACCACGTCTTTCATCGCCTCTGACTGCCAAGGCATCCACCGTATGCGCTTCTTCACTTGACCATATAACCCCAAGCAATCTGGTTATACTGTGAAGACGACATTCGCCGAAAATTCGAATTTCTCAACTAAGAGAACTCACAAATTTTACCTTAGCCTGATCACCACCAGTGAAAGTGGCGTTCAGTCTATCTTTCTATCACATACCCAAATTTTTAAAGAACGAACTAGTCAAAGACTAGAAATCAACATTCACCATCACACGATGGAATGCTCATTTCTAAGCTCTTACTTCAGAAGCAGTAGTGGTGGAGCCAAGCGGGATCGAACCGCTGACCTCCTGCGTGCAAGGCAGGCGCTCTCCCAGCTGAGCTATGGCCCCGTATTTCTACAGGCGTTTCCCACACAAAATTGGTGGGTCTGGGCAGATTCGAACTGCCGACCTCACCCTTATCAGGGGTGCGCTCTAACCAACTGAGCTACAGACCCAATTTCGGGCTGCTTCTTTCGTCTTCTTCAATGAATCAAGCAATTCGTGTGGGAACTTATGGAGCAGCTGATGTCGTCGATTAAGGAGGTGATCCAGCCGCAGGTTCCCCTACGGCTACCTTGTTACGACTTCACCCCAGTCATGAATCACACCGTGGTAACCGTCCTCCCGAAGGTTAGACTAGCTACTTCTGGTGCAACCCACTCCCATGGTGTGACGGGCGGTGTGTACAAGGCCCGGGAACGTATTCACCGCGACATTCTGATTCGCGATTACTAGCGATTCCGACTTCACGCAGTCGAGTTGCAGACTGCGATCCGGACTACGATCGGTTTTATGGGATTAGCTCCACCTCGCGGCTTGGCAACCCTTTGTACCGACCATTGTAGCACGTGTGTAGCCCAGGCCGTAAGGGCCATGATGACTTGACGTCATCCCCACCTTCCTCCGGTTTGTCACCGGCAGTCTCCTTAGAGTGCCCACCATAACGTGCTGGTAACTAAGGACAAGGGTTGCGCTCGTTACGGGACTTAACCCAACATCTCACGACACGAGCTGACGACAGCCATGCAGCACCTGTCTCAATGTTCCCGAAGGCACCAATCCATCTCTGGAAAGTTCATTGGATGTCAAGGCCTGGTAAGGTTCTTCGCGTTGCTTCGAATTAAACCACATGCTCCACCGCTTGTGCGGGCCCCCGTCAATTCATTTGAGTTTTAACCTTGCGGCCGTACTCCCCAGGCGGTCAACTTAATGCGTTAGCTGCGCCACTAAGAGCTCAAGGCTCCCAACGGCTAGTTGACATCGTTTACGGCGTGGACTACCAGGGTATCTAATCCTGTTTGCTCCCCACGCTTTCGCACCTCAGTGTCAGTATCAGTCCAGGTGGTCGCCTTCGCCACTGGTGTTCCTTCCTATATCTACGCATTTCACCGCTACACAGGAAATTCCACCACCCTCTACCATACTCTAGCTCGCCAGTTTTGGATGCAGTTCCCAGGTTGAGCCCGGGGATTTCACATCCAACTTAACGAACCACCTACGCGCGCTTTACGCCCAGTAATTCCGATTAACGCTTGCACCCTCTGTATTACCGCGGCTGCTGGCACAGAGTTAGCCGGTGCTTATTCTGTCGGTAACGTCAAAATTGCAGAGTATTAATCTACAACCCTTCCTCCCAACTTAAAGTGCTTTACAATCCGAAGACCTTCTTCACACACGCGGCATGGCTGGATCAGGCTTTCGCCCATTGTCCAATATTCCCCACTGCTGCCTCCCGTAGGAGTCTGGACCGTGTCTCAGTTCCAGTGTGACTGATCATCCTCTCAGACCAGTTACGGATCGTCGCCTTGGTGAGCCATTACCTCACCAACTAGCTAATCCGACCTAGGCTCATCTGATAGCGCAAGGCCCGAAGGTCCCCTGCTTTCTCCCGTAGGACGTATGCGGTATTAGCGTTCCTTTCGAAACGTTGTCCCCCACTACCAGGCAGATTCCTAGGCATTACTCACCCGTCCGCCGCTGAATCCAGGAGCAAGCTCCCTTCATCCGCTCGACTTGCATGTGTTAGGCCTGCCGCCAGCGTTCAATCTGAGCCATGATCAAACTCTTCAGTTCAAACATCTTTGGGTTTTTAAGAAACCCTAAACTTGGCTCAGCAATCGTTGGTTACATCTTTGATTTCTCGCGGAGTAACTTGTGATGCTGATAATCTTGTTGACTATCAGTCTGACCCCACAAGCACCCACACGAATTGCTTGATTCAGTTGTTAAAGAGCGGTTGGTTAAGATCTTTCGTCTCAACCGAGGCGCGCATTCTACAGCAGCCTCATTTGCTGTCAAGTGATTATTTTCAGAAGTTTTCGAAGATTTCTTCAACAACTTCAACCACTTGCGCTTCCGATCTCTCGTTAGCGGGAGGCGAATTCTACAGCGTTACACGCTGCTGTCAACACCTCTTTTTCTCCGCTTTCGATCGAGAAGACCGAACCGTTGAAAGCACCAGACAAACCGGCATTTCCAACTCCTTCCAGGCTTCGATGATCTGAAGCAACTCACTATCGAAATCTGCATAACTCATTGAATCTCAAGGAGTTTTCCGTTTCGACTGCGCCGGAAGTGGGGCGAATTATAGAGACTCAGAATCTGCCGTCAACCCTTAATTTGGTTTTCTTTCAATAACTTGCAGATAGACCAAAAAACGCTCAATACCCTCTATATAGAAGAAGGACTCAATACCCCTTCTATATAGAGAGAACCTTCAGAGCACTCCATTCTCTTTCATCGCAGCCACCGCCCCCGCTCCCAGACCCAGCACCCGCTGCAAAACCTCCAGTGTATGCTCGCCCAACAAAGGAGGCGCACGACGATACTCGACAGGCGTCCGAGACAACCGAATCGGGCTGGCCACCTGCGGCACCATCCCCGCCAACGCATGAGGCAACTCAATCGCCAGCCCGCGAGACTTCACCTGTGGATCCTCGAACACCTGCGACAGATCATTGATCGGCCCACACGGCACGCCCGCCTGCTCCAGTTGAGACACCCACTCGGCGGTCGTCTTGAAAACTGTCGCCTGACGGATCAACGGAATCAGCACCGCCCGGTTCGCCACTCTCAGCTTATTGGTCACGAAACGCGGATCGTCCGCCCACTGCGGTTGCCCCGCCACCTCGGCGAATTTGCGGAACTGCCCGTCATTACCCACCGTGAGAATGAAGTCGCCATCAGCCGTAGGAAAATCCTGGTACGGCACAATATTCGGATGCGCATTGCCCAGCCGCTTTGGCGCATTGCCCGTCGTCAGGTAGTTCATCGCCTGGTTAGCCAAGCACGCCACCTGAACATCCAGCAGCGCCATATCAATGTGCTGACCACCACCATCGTGATCGCGGTGAGCCAGCGCTGCCAGGATCGCCACGGTCGAATACAGCCCGGTGAGGATATCCGTGAGCGCCACACCCACTTTCACCGGCCCGGCACCCTCATCACCCTCGGGTTTCCCGGTCAGGCTCATCAACCCGCCGAGCCCCTGGATCATGAAGTCATAACCCGCGCGTTTGGCATACGGCCCGGTCTGACCGAAACCGGTGATCGAGCAATAAATCAGATCCGGATTGATCGCCTTCAGCGACTCATAGTCCAGACCATAAGCCGCCAACCCACCGACCTTGAAGTTCTCGATCAGGATGTCGGACTTGGCTGCCAGCTCCCGCACAAGCTTCTGACCTTCGGGACGCGTGAAGTCAATCGTCACCGATTGCTTGTTACGGTTGGCCGACAGGTAATAAGCCGCCTCGCTGGTGTTCTCACCATACGCGTCTTTCAGGAAGGGCGGCCCCCAGGCACGGGTATCGTCACCATTACCGGGGCGCTCGACCTTGATCACTTCCGCCCCAAGGTCGGCAAGAATCTGACCAGCCCACGGGCCGGCCAGCACACGCGATAAATCCAGTACCCGCAGATGCGACAGCGCGCCCATGGTCGCTCTCCTGTTAATAGAACGCCTGCAGGCCGGTCTGCGCACGGCCGAGGATCAGCGCGTGAACGTCGTGAGTACCTTCGTAGGTATTTACCACTTCCAGGTTGACCAGGTGACGGGCCACCCCGAACTCATCAGAGATGCCGTTACCGCCCAACATGTCACGGGCCATGCGAGCGATATCCAGCGATTTGCCGCAGGAGTTGCGCTTCATGATCGAAGTGATTTCAACCGCAGCAGTGCCTTCATCTTTCATGCGACCCAGACGCAGGCAGCCTTGCAGTGCCAGAGTGATTTCGGTCTGCATGTCGGCCAGCTTCTTCTGGATCAACTGAGTAGCGGCCAGCGGACGGCCGAACTGTTGGCGATCCAGGGTGTACTGGCGAGCGGTGTGCCAGCAGAACTCGGCCGCACCCAGCGCCCCCCAGGAGATGCCATAACGTGCAGAATTGAGGCAGGTAAACGGACCTTTCAGACCACGCACGTCCGGGAAGATGTTTTCTTCCGGTACGAACACGTTGTCCATGACGATCTCACCAGTGATCGAAGCCCGCAGGCCGACCTTGCCGTGAATCGCCGGAGCGCTCAAGCCTTTCCAGCCCTTCTCCAATACAAAACCGCGAATATCGCCGGCGTCGTCCTTGGCCCAGACCACGAACACATCGGCGATCGGACTGTTGGTGATCCACATCTTGGCGCCGGCCAGGCTGTAGCCGCCTTCGACTTTGCGTGCACGCGTAATCATCGCGCCCGGGTCGGAACCATGGTTCGGCTCGGTCAGACCGAAGCAGCCGATCCACTCGCCGGAAGCCAGCTTCGGCAGGTACTTCTGCTTCTGTGCTTCGGTACCGAATTCATTGATCGGCACCATCACCAGCGAAGACTGCACGCTCATCATCGAACGGTAGCCGGAATCCACGCGCTCGACTTCACGGGCAATCAGGCCGTAGCTGACATAGTTGAGGCCGCTGCCACCGTACTGCTCGGGGATGGTCGCACCCAACAGGCCAACTTCACCCATCTCACGAAAGATCGCCGGGTCAGTCTTCTCATGGCGGAAGGCTTCAAGAATACGCGGCGCGAGGCTCTGCTGAGCGAATTGCTCGGCAGTGTCGCGGATCATGCGTTCTTCTTCAGTCAGCTGTTGATCCAGCAGCAGTGGATCGATCCAGTTGAAGCTAGCTTTACCGCCCATGAGTGAGTCCTCGCAAATCGGGTGAATTAACGTGGCATTGATCCTAGGCCCGCTTCGCCCTCCGGGCAAACGAGGATTTCGCATCCTGTTGTGCTAATTTCTCACTCCGAAACGTCGCCAAATGCCTTATTTGCGGCGTATTAGTGAGGTTGACGTACATGCGCCGCAAGATACCCAGCACCACCGCCCTGATCAGCTTCGAGGCAGCCGCTCGTCACGAGAGCTTTACCAAGGCCGCCGAAGAACTTTCCCTCACCCAGGGCGCCATTTGCCGACAGATCGCCAGCCTTGAGGACTTCCTCAGCGTCGAACTGTTCCGACGTTCGCGACGCGGAGTGAAGCTGACGGAAGCGGGGCTTTCCTACAGCCGCCGGGTTGCCACCCAACTCGATGCCGTGGAGCGCGACACGCTTTCAGTGATGGGTCAGCAGGGCACCAACGTGATCGAGCTCGCTGTGGTGCCCACCTTCGGAACGCAATGGCTGCTACCAAGACTCAAGGACTTCCAGCTCAAACATCCGGAGGTCACGGTCAACCTGACCAACCGCACCCGCCCGTTCCTGTTTGCCGACACCGATTTCGATGCCGCCATCTACTTCGGTGATGCCGACTGGTCCGGTACTGAATCCCACAGGCTGATGGGGGAGAATCCGATGCCGGTGTGCAGTCCCGCCCTGCTCGGTAACAAGGCGCATCTGACTCCCGATGAAATCGCCGATCTCCCTCTGCTCCAGCAAACCACCCGCCCCTATGCCTGGCGACAGTGGTTCAACTCGCAACACCTGAACATCCCCCGCGACATGACAGGTCCGCGCTACGAGCTATTCTCCATGCTGGCCCAGGCAGCCATGCACGACATGGGGATCGCGCTGATCCCACCGTTCCTGATCCAGCGCGAATTGGCCGAGAAACGCCTGGTGATAGCCAACCCTAATGCGCTCTCCAGCATCAAGGCGTATTACCTGATGATTCCGGAGCGAAAGGTCGAATCCGCGTCACTCAAGGCATTTCGCGACTGGCTGGTGAACCAGGCACACAGCTACAACCCAGAAGGATAAAGGCTCTCAGCGATTACTAACCCCGTAGTCAGGATATTCAAAGCCCTACAGATATAACTATTTGTCGCAAATCGACAGACTGTATCCGAAAGTCGTACAGACGTCCCACAAGCGCCTGCCGGCGTGGCTTTGCGCCCTCATTCGCGACTCATTGCGGCCTATTCACGTCACCGATGAGAAAATTCTTCAAATTCATCCAGACTCCTTGAAAGGCACGGCCTGCAAGGGATTCAACTGGCCATCTGCGACATTCGGTCACGGGATGACTTGTAGTTAATTTTCCGTCACCCGTCATAATCCCTTGAAGGGCATAAACTTCGCCTGCAAAATGCCGCGCCCCGCCCTGATTCGGCGGGATCGTGCTGATCGGCCGCCCCAGTCGCACCATCCGTAGTGCATGGGTTTACTCAATAAGATCACGCAGGAGATTTGACGTGCACATTGGTGTTCCTCTCGAAACCCAGACCGGTGAAACACGGGTTGCTGCAACCCCGGAAACCATTAAAAAGCTGATCAGCCAAGGTCATAAGGTCACTGTGCAAACCGGCGCCGGCGTTAAAGCCAGCGTTGTCGACAGTGCCTATGAAGCGGCAGGCGCAACCATTGGCAGTGCCAATGACGCGTTTGGCGCCGAGCTGATTCTCAAAGTGGTCGCGCCAAGCGATGCCGAACTGACGCTGATCAAGCGCGGCACGGTGCTGGTGGGCATGCTCAACCCGTTCAACAACGACACCATCGCGAAGATGGCCGAGTGCGGGATTACCGCGTTCGCCCTGGAAGCGGCGCCACGTACCTCCCGGGCCCAGAGCCTCGACGTGCTGTCGTCCCAGGCGAATATTGCCGGCTATAAAGCCGTGCTGCTGGCCGCTCACTACTATCCGCGCTTCATGCCGATGCTGATGACCGCTGCGGGCACCGTGAAAGCGGCGCGCGTGCTGATTCTGGGGGCTGGTGTGGCCGGGTTGCAGGCGATTGCCACGGCGAAACGTCTGGGTGCTGTCATCGAAGCGTCCGACGTACGTCCGGCCGTGAAGGAACAGATCGAATCCCTCGGCGCCAAATTCGTCGACGTGCCTTACGAGACCGATGAAGAACGCGAATGCGCGGTCGGTGTCGGCGGTTACGCGCGTCCGATGCCGGCGAGCTGGATGCAGCGTCAGGCCCAGGCCGTGCACGAGCGCGCCAAGCAGGCTGACATCGTCATCACCACCGCACTGATCCCGGGCCGCAAGGCACCGGTGCTGTTGAGCGCGGACACTGTGGCGCAGATGAAACCCGGCTCGGTGGTCATCGACCTCGCGGCCGCCCAGGGTGGCAACTGCCCGCTGACCGTGGCCGATCAGGTCGTGATCGAAAACGGCGTGACCATCGTCGGCCCGACCAACCTCGCCGGTGAAGTCGCCGCAGACGCCTCGGCACTGTACGCACGCAACCTGCTGGACTTCCTGAAGCTGGTATTCACCAAAGAAGGCCAGTTCGAAGTGAACCTCGAAGACGACATCGTCGCCGCGTGCCTGATGTGCCGCGACGGCCAAGTCATCCGCAAAAACGCCTAAGCAGGGATTCAGACGATGGAAGAGCTTATCTCCCCCGGTATCTACAACCTGATCATCTTCGTGCTGGCGATTTATGTCGGTTACCACGTGGTCTGGAACGTTACACCCGCATTGCACACGCCACTGATGGCGGTGACCAACGCCATTTCGGCGATCGTGATCGTCGGCGCCATGCTCGCGGCCGCCCTGACCGTCACCCCGCTGGGCAAGACCATGGGCACCCTCGCCGTAGCACTGGCCGCGGTCAACGTGTTCGGTGGCTTCCTGGTCACCCGCCGCATGCTTGAGATGTTCAAGAAGAAAGCCCCGAAAGCAAAAGAAGAGGCGCCTAAGTAATGAGCATGAACCTCGTCACGACGCTCTACCTGATCGCGTCGATCTGCTTCATCCAGGCCCTCAAAGGCCTGTCGCACCCGACCACGTCGCGCCGCGGCAACCTGTTCGGCATGCTCGGCATGGCGTTGGCGATCCTGACCACCATCGGCCTCATCTATAAGCTCGGGGCTGAGCTGGCCACCGCCGGTATTGGCTACGTGATCGTCGGCCTGCTGATCGGCGGCACCGCCGGTTCGATCATGGCCAAGCGCGTTGAAATGACCAAGATGCCGGAACTGGTTGCGTTCATGCACAGCATGATCGGCCTCGCGGCAGTGTTCATCGCCATCGCAGCGGTGGTCGAGCCTCAGTCGCTGGGCATCGTCAAGCAACTGGGCGACTCGATCCCGGCGGGCAACCGTCTGGAGCTGTTCCTTGGTGCGGCCATTGGTGCCATCACCTTCTCCGGTTCGGTGATCGCCTTCGGCAAGCTGTCGGGCAAGTACAAGTTCCGCCTGTTCCAGGGCGCACCGGTACAGTTCAGCGGTCAGCACAAGCTGAACGCGGTACTGGGTCTGGCGACGCTGATCCTCGGCGTGACCTTCATGCTGACCGGCAACCTTGCTGCATTCGCACTGATGCTGGCCCTGGCGTTCGTCATGGGCGTGCTGATCATCATCCCGATTGGTGGCGCCGACATGCCGGTGGTAGTGTCGATGCTCAACAGCTATTCCGGCTGGGCGGCAGCGGGTATCGGCTTCTCGCTGAACAACTCGATGCTGATCATTGCCGGCTCCCTGGTGGGTTCGAGCGGTGCGATCCTCTCGTACATCATGTGCAAGGCGATGAACCGTTCCTTCTTTAATGTACTGCTCGGCGGTTTCGGCAATACAGCAGACTCCGGCCCTGCCGGTGAGAAGGAAGCCCGTCCGGTGAAATCCGGCTCGGCTGACGACGCAACCTTCCTGCTGACCAACGCCGACACCGTGATCATCGTTCCGGGTTACGGTCTGGCGGTGGCCCGTGCACAGCACGCCTTGAAAGAGCTGACCGAGAAGCTGACCCACCATGGCGTGACCGTGAAGTACGCGATCCACCCGGTGGCCGGTCGGATGCCTGGCCACATGAACGTGCTGCTGGCCGAGGCCGAAGTGCCGTACGACCAGGTGTTCGAGATGGAAGACATCAACTCCGAGTTCGGCCAGGCCGACGTGGTGCTGGTGCTCGGCGCCAACGACGTGGTCAACCCGGCCGCGAAGAACGATCCGAAATCGCCGATTGCCGGCATGCCGATCCTCGAGGCGTTCAAGGCCAAGACCATCATCGTCAACAAGCGATCGATGGCCAGCGGCTATGCCGGTCTGGACAACGAACTGTTCTACCTGGACAAGACCATGATGGTCTTCGGCGACGCGAAGAAAGTCATCGAAGACATGGTCAAAGCGGTCGAGTAAATCGCTCACTGCAATACCGGACGCCCCGACTTGTCGGGGCGTTTTCGTTTTGCAAAAACCGTCGGACAATTTGCCGCGTTGTTGCAGATCCGGTAACGGTGTTTTACTTGAAACCCGCTAAATAGACACCTCGTTTGCGACCTTGGTAGCGGGACAGGCGCCCGCGAAATTCACTAGACTGCGCATCCTGCTACTCGCTGCCCGAGAAAATAATCCATGTACCGTGACCGTATTCGCCTGCCTTCGTTGTTGGATAAAGTGATGAGCGCCGCCGACGCCGCTGCGCTGATTGAGGACGGCATGACCGTCGGCATGAGCGGCTTCACCCGCGCCGGCGAAGCCAAGGCCGTTCCCCATGCACTGGCCGAGCGAGCCAAGGTCACGCCGCTGAAGATCAGCCTGATGACCGGTGCCAGCCTGGGCAACGACCTCGACAAGCAACTGACCGAGGCCGGCGTCCTGTCCCGGCGCATGCCGTTCCAGGTCGACAGCACGCTGCGCAAGGCGATCAACGCCGGCGAAGTGATGTTCATCGACCAGCATCTGTCGGAAACCGTCGAACAACTGCGCAACCAGCAACTGAAGCTGCCGGACATCGCCGTGATCGAAGCTGTGGCCATCACCGAACAGGGCCACATCGTGCCGACCACTTCGGTGGGCAACTCGGCGAGCTTCGCGATCTTCGCCAAACACGTGATCGTCGAGATCAACCTGGCGCACAACGCCAACCTCGAAGGTCTGCATGACATCTATATCCCGACCTATCGTCCGACCCGCACGCCAATTCCGCTGGTAAAGGTCGACGACCGCATCGGCAGCACCGCGATCCCGATTCCTCCGGAGAAGATTGTCGCCATCGTCATCACCCAGCAGTCGGATTCGCCGTCTACCGTCTCGTCGCCGGATGTCGACACCAAAGCCATCGCCGATCACCTGATCACCTTCCTCAAGCAGGAAGTCGATGCCGGACGCATGACCAACAAGCTCGGCCCGCTGCAGGCCGGGATCGGCAACATTGCCAACGCGGTGATGTGCGGGCTGATCGATTCGCCCTTCGAAGACCTGACCATGTACTCCGAAGTGCTGCAGGACTCGACTTTCGACCTGATCGATGCGGGCAAGCTGAGCTTCGCCTCGGGCAGTTCGATCACCCTGTCGGAGCGGCGCAACAGCGACGTGTTCGGCAACCTGGAGAAGTACAAAGACAAACTGGTGTTGCGCCCGCAGGAAATCTCCAACCACCCGGAGGTGGTGCGGCGCCTGGGCATCATCGGCATCAACACGGCGCTCGAGTTCGACATCTATGGCAACGTCAACTCCACTCACGTCTGCGGCACGCGGATGATGAACGGGATTGGTGGCTCGGGCGACTTCGCACGCAACGCGCATCTGGCGGTGTTCGTGACCAAGTCGATCGCCAAGGGCGGCGCGATTTCCAGCGTGGTGCCGATGGTCAGTCACATTGACCACACCGAGCATGACGTTGACATCCTGGTAACCGAAGTGGGCCTGGCCGACCTGCGTGGCCTGGCGCCACGGGAACGCGCCCGGGTCATCATCGACAACTGTGTGCACCCGGACTACCGCCAGGCGCTGAATGATTACTTCGACAAAGCCTGCGCCATCGGCGGCCACACCCCGCACATTCTGCGTGACGCCCTGAGTTGGCACATCAATCTGGAAGAAACCGGGCACATGCTGAAGGCGTGATCCGCACAGATATTCCGCTGGCGCAAACACAGTTTCGCCAGCGGAAATTTGAAAACTTCCGATCTCGTCAAAAACTGTACTGCTGTACCGGTCTTTTCCTACAGCTTTTACCTACTCGCATCATCGAATTGAGCAAAAATGCACCAAATAGGCGCAGACAGGTACAGTTTGCGCGATTTTGACCCGTACACCCCCTATAAACAGTTAACTGGTCACTCACAATACAAGTGAACTGTATCTAGAGAGTCTGGCCAAACGAGAGGATCATGGGCACCAGTTAAACCACTACCTGATCCCGCCACAAGCGGAAGGATGTCAACCATGGAACGTACACTCAGTTCCGAACTGTTCTTCGAAGACAAAGCTGCAAAAACCCAGGCTTCCCTGCCTCTGCGCGTTATCGCCAACCTGATGTTGTGGCAGCGCCGCATCTCCAGCCGCCATCAACTGGCTCGTCTGGATTCGCGTCTGCTGGCTGACGCCGGTATCAGCGAAGCACAACGCTACGAAGAGCTCAGCAAGCCGTTCTGGCGCTAAGTAGCGTCGCTGGCTCTGGTCACCAGACCCACCGCCAGCAACCCGAATTGAACACACAAGACCCGTCGCGGGAAACCGCGACGGGTCTTGTCGTTTGGGGGTCGAAAAACATGCGATACAGGTGGCTGTATCGCAGACAGGTACAGTTTCTAAAAAATTAAAACTGAACCAGTACAATTTTGCCACGGTGTATCTGCCGAGCTCACTGCATTGAGATCAACATGACCTTCCGCCTCCGCTGACTTAAGGAAGACGTCATGAATCACTTACAGGATGTTTCAGCAGTTACGGTCGATCGCTCTCCCCGCTGCGGTCTTGTACGGCGGCTATTCAAAGGCTTCTGGCAAGGCCTGGAGCGCGCCAGGACAAGGCGCCTGCTGGCTCAACTCGATGGGCGGGATCTCGCCGATCTCGGCCTCAGCCACGCGGATCGACTGAACGAGCTGGAGAAACCCTTCTGGCGCTAGCATTTTGCCCTCTGTGCGAAACCTCCCACACAGGCCTAATATCCGGGCAGAACGTGGCGAATGCCGTGCGACTGGCGTCTGACTCCTCAGACACCAAGCCACCTCTCAATACGAAATTTCCAGAGGAGTTACACCATGTCCCGTCTTCGCCTGCTCAGCGCTGCCGCCCTGCTGGCCGTGGCTGCCAATGCCAGCGCTACCAGCTTCATCGTGACCACCGACGCCGTTGTTGGTGCACTGAAGTCCTCTTCGGATGCTACTTCCGACGTCAGCTCTTCGCTGCGTGACAACAAAGTCGTTATCGCTGCCCGTGACGATGCTGCCAGCTTCGTTGCCAGCCAAGGCCAGATTCGCGGCGTGAAACTGGAAAGTGCCCTGGATCTTATCCGCCATCAGGCCCCGCAACTGAATGCGACCGACGCACAACTGGCACAAGCCATCCTGGCGATCTGATCCGACGTTGCTGGAAGGGACACGCCAGCCGTGTCCCGATGTTTCGCCACTGGCTCTGGACCGGGCATTGCGCTAGCCTTGGGACTCGCTAACAGCTCCTGAGACCCATGCGTTTTTATCAAAATCTGCTTATCCCTTCTGTTCTGCTCACTGCCTGCTGGACGACCTCGGTCGATGCCTTTGATGTCTCGACGCAAAACACCGTTGTCAGCGGTTACGCCACCAGCATGGTGTCTTCTGCGCCTTTCGACCGTAAACTAGTGCTCGCCGCCCACGACGATGCCGCGGCATTCGTTGCCAGTGACGGCCAATTACGAGGCGCCCAGCTGGAATCCGCACTGCATTACCTGCGTAAATCCCGGCCGAAACTTCATGTAAGCGACCTTGAACTGGCACAGGCAATTCTCGTCCAATAGTTATTCTTGTCCCCTTCGGAGTCGTTCCATGCGTAGCCCGCTGATTGCTGCCGCCCTTGGCCTGCTGTTGTTGGCCGATATGGCCCAGGCGCACACCCTGGTAGCCACCAGTAACATCATCGTTCGTGCCTCCCAGCGCACCATCGATTTCACTTCCGACACAACCACGTCGATCCGCGATTCGAAAATCATCCGCGAAGCCCACGACGACGCCGCCAGCTTCGTCGCCAGCAACGGTGATATCCGTGGCGCGCATCTGGAAGCCGCCCTCAACACCTTGCGCACCCGCGTGCCGGAAGCCCGCGACGCCAGCGACCAGGTACTCGCCGAAGCCATCCTCGCATTGTGAAATCTCTCAGCGCCTGGCTGCTGGCCGGGGCGCTGCTGCTGATCGGCAGCAACGCCCACGCCAGCCTGCAACTGCGGCTCAAGACCGAGGGTCTGAGCCCCGCCCAACAACAGGCCAGCCAGGCGCTGCTCGATGAAGCAATGCAGAAACTGCCGCCCAGCTTCATCGAACGCCTGGATCGACGCATCGATGTCGGCTGGACCGACGAGATGCCCGACAATGCCTACGGTGAGGCGGCTCTTGTTTCCGAGCTGGACCTGAACCGCAAGCTGCTCGCCAGTCTCACCGACGGCAGCGCGGCCAAACAAAAGACCAGTCGCCCCCACGGCACCGTGCGGCAGGAATTGCTGGCCACGGTGCTGCACGAAATCACCCACATTTACGACCGCGCACGCCTGTGGCCAGCCGCCGAACGCACACTGATCCAGCGCTGCACGCGCCGCAACAACAGTGCCGGACTGATCGGCCTGCCGGACGAGTGCCGTGGCCAGAACGACCGGCGCTTCACCCTCAGCGATGATCCGCGCCTGCTCGACCTCGCTGGCTGGCAGCAATATGTCGGCCGCCGTGGCGAACGTGAACAGCACAACCGGCAGATCGCCCGCAGCCCGGACCTGTACGAGATCTCCAGTCCGAAGGAATTCGTCGCGGTCAACATGGAGTATTTCCTCCTCGACCCGAGCTACGCCTGCCGCCGCCCGGCGCTGTACCGCTATTACAAGGAACACTTCGGCTGGGCGCCGCCGGAAAAGGACACCTGCGCCAAATCCTTCGCGTTCCTCAATGCCGGCAACGACTTTGCCAAACAGCCACTGGGCCAGGTCGATCCGGAACGGGTCTACGCCATCGACTACCTGCTGGCCGAAGCGAATCAGAATTGGGTCAGCCGTTGGGGGCACAGCATGTTGCGCCTGGTGATCTGTGCACCGGGCCGGCCGCGCGGGCCGGACTGCCGACTGGACCTGGACCAGCATCTGGTGCTGTCCTACCGCGCATTCGTCGGCGATGTGCAGCTGTCGAGCTGGGACGGACTGGTCGGCAAATATCCGTCGCGCCTGTTTGTCCTGCCACTGGCGCAGGTGATCGACGAATACACCAAGACCGAACTGCGCAGCCTCGCCTCGGTGCCGCTGAACCTTTCGCGCAGCGAGATCGAAGACGTAGTCGAACACGCCGCCGAAATGCACTGGAGCTACGACGGCAATTACTTCTTCCTGTCCAACAACTGCGCGGTGGAAAGCCTGAAGCTGCTGCGCAGCGGCAGCAACAACTCGCAGCTTGTCGGCCTCGACAGCATCATGCCCAACGGCCTGCTGGAAGTGCTCAAAGGCCGGGGCCTGGCGGATACCAGCGTCCTCGATAATCCCAAAGAGGCGCTGCGTCTGGGTTACCGTTTCGACTCGTTCCGCGATCGCTATCAGGCGATGTTCGAGGTGCTGAAGAAGCAATTGCCGATCAAGCAGACCAGCGTCGAGGAGTGGTTGTCGCTGTCTGCCGAAGAGCGGCGGCCATGGTTCGAACGCGCGGACCTGCGTACCAGCGCTGCGTTGCTCTTGTTGGAGCAGGCGAGTTTCCGTCGCCAGTTGCTGTTGGCCCAGGATGAGGTCAAGCAACGCTACCTCGGTGCCCGGGAGCTGGAAAACGGCGGCATGGATAAAGCCAACGCGACGCTGCAGCAGATCCTCGCCAACAGCGGCTTCCTCAGTCGCCCGGCGGAACTGCTCGATTCTCGTGGTTATGGCTTGCCGCAACCGAGCGAGTTCAGCCGACTGGAAGCTGAAAGCAGCCAGCGCCAGAAACAGCTGTTGGTGCTGAGCGGTGATCTGGACAAGGAAGTGCGTGCGCTGCTGGAACCGAAGCGAGCGGCAGAGATTGCCGCCAACGAGGCCAACGTGAAACAGATCGGCGAGCATTTGCGCAAACTGCACAAAGCCTCGGGCGGCCTGGAATTGCCCTGAAAACAACGGCCCTGAAAAACAAAAGACCGCAGCCTGAAAAAGGCTGCGGTCTTTTTTATTGCCTGCAAATCAGTACAGAACGCCATCCAGAATTTCGTAGACGATCCCGGTACCGACCGCGATCAACACGATATCGCCACCGGCCCGGCGCCATTCATAGCCCGGATACACCGGCAAACGCCCCAACGCCCGAGCATCCAGCCGCTCGCCGTAATAACCGTGGGGCAACGGCCGACCGCGTTCCAGGCGAATGCCCGGCGGTGGCGGCGCACCGCGAACGAAGTAGCCGTGATTGTCACGGATCACCTGACGCACCGGCCCGAAGTCTCGAGGTGGCGGGCCGCCCCGATGGCTGCTTTGCCAATCATGATGATCGCCACCGCGATCGTCGTAATGGCCCTGTTGCGGGCCGCCGTGGTCGTGATCGTCGCGTGGGTCGGCGCTGGCCAGCAGCGGCGTGGCGCTGATCATCAGCACGCCCAGACTGGCAATCAGACGTTTCGGCATTTTCATGGGTTTTCCTCACTGCACTGACAGCAAAAAGGGACTCAGAACGTGGCTCTGAATCCCTCGGTCTTGCTTGATTAGTCTGTGCCGCGAGGCGCTAATTCCTCTGTATCAGGAACTTTACCTTCAGCTGACGCGGGCCTTACGCACGCCCTCGGACAACGCCGAGCAAAGGCTCAGAACGCCGTCGATGGCCTGAGCCGGAGTGGTCGCATTGGCGATGTGATCGATCAGTGCCGAGCCCACCACCACGCCATCGGCCAGACGCGCGATGGACGCGGCTTGCTCCGGCGTACGGATACCGAAACCGATGCTGATCGGCAGGTCGGTATGCCGACGCAGGCGCGCCACGGCTTCCTCGACGTGTTCCAGAGTCGCCGCACCGGCACCGGTCACACCGGCGACCGACACGTAGTAAACGAAGCCGGAGCTGCCGTTCAGCACTTTCGGCAAACGTGCGTCATCGGTGGTTGGCGTGGTCAGACGGATGAAGTCGATGCCGGCAGCCTGGGCCGGGTCGCACAGCTCCGAATTGTGCTCTGGTGGCATGTCGACCACGATCAGACCGTCAACGCCAGCTTCTTTGGCTTCGGCGATGAAGCGCTCGACGCCGAACTTGTGGATCGGGTTGAAGTAACCCATCAGCACCAGCGGCGTGTCGCTGTTGTCCTTGCGGAACTCGCGAACCATTTGCAGGGTTTTGATCAGGTTCTGCTTGGCGCCCAAGGCACGGATGTTCGCCAGCTGAATCGCCGGGCCGTCGGCCATCGGGTCGGTGAACGGCATGCCCAGTTCAATCACGTCGGCACCGGCTTTCGGCAGACCTTTGAGGATCGCCAGCGAGGTGTCGTAATCCGGATCGCCGGCAGTGACGAAGGTCACCAGGGCGGCGCGGTTCTGTTCCTTGAGTTCGGCAAAGCGGGTTTGCAGGCGGCTCATCAGTGTTTCTCCTGCTGCGATTGTTCCATGTGGTGCATGACGGTCTGCATGTCTTTGTCGCCGCGTCCGGACAGGTTGACCACCATCAGGTGATCCTTCGGCAGCTTCGGTGCGCGTTTGAATACTTCGGCCAGGGCATGGGCGCTTTCCAGTGCCGGGATGATGCCTTCGAGGCGGCAGCACTGGTGGAACGCAGCGAGGGCTTCGTCGTCGGTCACCGAGGTGTACTGGACGCGGCCGATGTCATGCAACCAGGCGTGCTCAGGGCCGATGCCCGGATAGTCGAGGCCGGCGGAAATCGAGTGGGCGTCGATGATCTGGCCATCGTCGTCCTGCAGCAGGAAGGTACGGTTGCCGTGCAACACGCCCGGTACACCGCCGTTAAGGCTGGCCGCGTGCTTGCCGGTCTCGATGCCGTAACCGGCAGCTTCGACGCCGATGATTTCCACGCTCTTGTCGTCGAGGAACGGGTGGAACAGGCCCATGGCGTTGGAGCCGCCACCGATGCACGCCACCAGGCTGTCCGGCAGACGACCTTCCTGGGCTTGCAGCTGCTCGCGGGTTTCCTTGCCGATCACCGCCTGGAAGTCGCGAACCATGGCTGGATAAGGGTGCGGGCCGGCTACGGTGCCGATCAGGTAGAAGGTGCTGTCGACGTTGGTCACCCAGTCACGCAGCGCTTCGTTCATCGCGTCTTTCAGGGTGCCGGTGCCGGCGACCACCGGGATCACCTCGGCGCCCAGCAGCTTCATGCGGAACACGTTGGCCTGCTGGCGCTCGATGTCGGTGGTGCCCATGTAGATCACGCAGTCCAGACCGAAACGCGCAGCCACGGTGGCGGTGGCCACACCGTGCATGCCGGCGCCGGTCTCGGCGATGATGCGTTTCTTGCCCATACGCCGCGCCAGCAGGATCTGGCCGATGCAGTTGTTGATCTTGTGCGCGCCGGTGTGGTTCAGCTCTTCACGCTTGAGGTAGATCTTGGCGCCACCGCAGAACTCGGTCAGGCGCTCGGCGAAGTACAGCGGGCTCGGACGACCGACGTAGTCGCGCTGGAAGTAGGCCAGTTCTTCTTTGAACGCCGGATCTTCCTTGGCCGCTTCGTATTCGCGGGCCAGATCGAGGATCAACGGCATCAGGGTTTCGGCAACGTAACGGCCGCCGAACGAGCCAAACAGGCCGTTGGCGTCTGGGCCGTTACGCAGATCGGAGGTGTTCGAAGTCTGGGTCATGGTTCGCTCCAGCGGATTTCACGAGAAGACAATGGCGTTCACTCTACCCCTGACCTTGCAGGCTGAAAACCGATAAGATCGCCACAACCTGTCAGGAAAACTCACAGATATCATGAGCCATGACCTTCCTCCGCTGAACGCCCTGCGTGCCTTCGAAGCCACCGCCCGACTGAACAGCGTCAGTCAGGCTGCCGAGCAGCTGCACGTCACTCACGGCGCGGTCAGCCGCCAGCTCAAGGTGCTGGAAGAGCACCTTGGCGTCAGCCTGTTCGTCAAGAACGGTCGCGGCTTGAAACTCACAGATGCCGGAATCCGTCTGCGGGACGCCAGCGGCGAGGCGTTCGACCGCTTGCGCAGCGTCTGCGCCGAGCTGACCCAAAGCACCGCCGACGCGCCGTTCGTGCTCGGCTGCTCGGGCAGCCTGCTGGCGCGCTGGTTCATTCCGCGACTGGGAAGGCTAAATGCCGATCTGCCGGATTTGCGTCTGCACTTGTCCGCCGGTGAAGGCGATCTCGACCCGCGCCGCCCGGGACTGGATGCGCTGCTGCTGTTCGCCGAACCGCCGTGGCCGGCCGACATGCAGGTCTATGAGCTGGCCAGCGAACGCATCGGGCCGGTCATGAGCCCGCTGTTCAGCGGTTACGAGCACCTGAAATCAGCACCGCCCGCGGCCTTGCTCGGCGAGCCCTTGTTGCACACGACCTCTCGCCCGCAAGCCTGGCCGAGCTGGGCGCAGCAAAACAGCCTCGACGCCAAGGCGTTGAAGCTGGGGCAAGGTTTCGAGCATTTGTATTACTTGCTGGAAGCGGCCGTCGCCGGGTTGGGCGTGGCGATCGCGCCGGAGCCATTGGTGACCGAAGACTTGAAGGCCGGGCGCCTGGTCGCGCCATGGGGTTTTTGCGAAACCCCGGCGCAACTGGCGTTGTGGCTACCCAAGCGCGCCGCGGACGGGCGCGCCCGGCAATTGGCGCAGTGGCTCAGGAACGAGCTGCGCCAGGCGGATCACTCGCCGCGCTTGAACAGCAAGTAAGCGGCCAGCAGACCCAGCGCACCGACCGCCACACCGGCGGTCGTCCACGGATGTTCCTGCGCGTAATCGCGGGTGGCGATCCCGGTCTCGCGGGTTTTGACTTTGACTTCTTCGTAGGCATCGCTGAGCAGGCTGCGCGAATGTTTCAGCGCACTTTCGGCGTTGCCCTTGAGCGCCTTGAGGGTCTTGCGCGACTCGTCCGAAGCGTCGTCTTTCAGGCTTTCCAACGACTTGAGCAGACTCTCGATCTCCGCTTCCATGCTTTGCAACGAGGCTTTGCGTAACGAGGTGTTGGCCATGGTGGCTCTCCTGCATTGGTGATGAGTGGCGTGTGTTGTTTGGGACTTCACGGGTTCTGGAAAGTGCAGAAAATCTGAACTCCGGTTTCTCCCGGCGACCGAAATCAACAGCGCAAATCGCTGCTAGGCTCAAATCCACACGTCAAGGAGATCGCCATGAGTGACCATCACACCTACAAGAAAGTCGAGCTGGTCGGTTCGTCCACCAGCAGCATCGAAGACGCCATCAACAACGCGCTGGCCGAGGCCAACAAGAGCATCAAGCATCTGGAATGGTTTGAAGTGGTCGATACCCGCGGCCACATCAAGGACGGCAAGGCTGCCCACTTTCAAGTGACCCTGAAAGTCGGGTTCCGGATTGCCAGCAGCTGAGTTTGGGCTACGCTTCTGAACTTGCGCGCTGGCCGAATGCCATAGGAATGGCAAAGCGCTACAGGGTGGACGCATCAAGTGAACTTGGTGCCCGCCTCTTTTAATCCGACCAGGGAGTGCGACCGATGAAGAAGTTCATATTGGCAGTAGGTTTGTTGAGCCTTGCGGGTGGTGCGTTTGCTGCCGGCAAGCCTTGCGAAGAAGTGAAAGCCGAGATCGCGGCAAAACTGGATGCGAAACACGTCTCCGGTTATTCGCTGGAAATCGTCGATAAAGGTGCAGCAGCGGGCGGCAAGGTCGTCGGCAAGTGCGAGGGCGGCACCAAGGAAATCGTCTACAAACGCGGTTGATCGCGCCTGAAATGCAAAAGCCGACGCAGTGCGTCGGCTTTTTTGTAGCCGGCTATCTTTTACACAACTCTCAGCCCTTCATCACCTGCGCCAGCAATTCGTAGGAATGCAGGCGATCGGCGTGTTCGTACAGGTCGCAGGTAAAAATGAGCTCATCGGCCTGGGTCTGTTCGATCAGCACTTCCAGTTTCGCGCGGATTTTCTGCGGGCTGCCGACCATCGCCAGACCGAGGAAATCGCCCACCGCCTCACGTTCGTGTGGCAGCCACAGGCCGTCCATGGTTTTCACCGGCGGACGCTGCACCAGACTTTGCCCACGCATCAGCGCGAGAATTCGCTGGTACACCGAGGTCGCCAGGTAGTCGGCCTGCTCGTCAGTGTCGGCCGCCACAAGCGGTACGCCGAGCATCACGTACGGCTTGTCGAGCACCGCCGACGGCTTGAAGTGATTGCGGTAGACGCGGATCGCCTCGTGCATGAAGCGCGGTGCGAAATGCGAGGCAAAGGCGTAGGGCAAACCGCGCTCGCCGGCCAGTTGCGCACTGAACAGACTGGAGCCGAGCAGCCAGATCGGCACATTGGTGCCAGTGCCTGGCATCGCGATCACCCGCTGATCCGGCGTTCGCGGGCCGAGGAAGCGCACCAGCTCGGCCACGTCTTCAGGGAAATCGTCGGCGCTACCGGAGCGCTCGCGGCGCAGGGCGCGGGCGGTCATCTGGTCGGAACCTGGCGCACGGCCCAGGCCGAGGTCGATCCGCCCCGGATACAGGCTTTCAAGGGTGCCGAACTGCTCGGCAATCACCAGCGGCGCGTGGTTGGGCAGCATCACGCCACCGGAGCCGACACGGATGGTCGACGTGCCGCCGGCCAGGTAACCCAGCAGCACCGACGTGGCGGAACTGGCGATGCCATCCATGTTGTGGTGCTCGGCGACCCAGAACCGGGTGTAGCCGAACCTCTCGACATGCTGCGCCAGATCCAGCGAGTTGCGCAGCGACTGGGCCGGGCTGCCGTTCTCGCGCACCGGCACCAGATCGAGGGTGGAAAACTTTACGTCGGACAGTTGCTTCATGAACCTGCATCTCCGATTGAGGGCGCCGGTTTGTTCCTGACGAACGCAAACCTGCCCAATTCATAAGCGTGTTCTCTGCAATAAGGGCATATACCCGAGTTTCAATAGCCGATCCGAAATTTCCTACTAAAAAAGTCAACGATTCAGCCGGGCTGAACTTTGTTCCGGCGTCTATCCTCAGAAGCCTTGCAGGCAAAAACCACGACGGCGCGGCGTTTCGCGCCCGAATTGAAGGAGGCACACATGGCTATCGTGAAGAAGGCATCCGCACACTGGGAAGGTGACCTGAAAACCGGCATCGGCTCGATCTCCACCGAAACCGGCGTCCTGCGGGAAGCGCCGTACGGCTTCAAGGCCCGCTTCGAGGGCGGCAAGGGTACCAACCCGGAAGAACTGATCGGCGCCGCCCATGCCGGCTGTTTCTCCATGGCATTCTCGATGATCCTCGGCGACGCCGGGCTGAAGGCCGACAGCATCGATACCCAGGCCGAAGTCACCCTTGATCAGGTTGACGGCGGTTTCGCGATCACTGCAGTGAAGCTGATTCTCAAGGCGAAGATTCCGGGCGCCACCCAGGCGCAGTTCGAAGAACTGAGCAACAAGGCCAAGGAAGGTTGCCCGGTGTCGAAGGTATTGAATGCGAAGATCAGCCTGGATGCGTCGCTGGTCAGCTGATCGACTTGAGCAGAATCAGAACCCGCCAGGCAAAAATGTGGTCGAATAAATGACAGCAGCTTTCGCGCATCGTCGTGCGCACTGCTCCCAGGAGCTTCAACCATGAAACGTTTTGCTTTGGCGGTTATCTGTGGCGTGCTGGCAACTTCGGCCTTTGCGGCACCCAAAGATTGCGAAGAACTCAGGAAAGAGATCGAAATCAAGATTCAGGCGAATGCCGTGCCCTCCTACACGCTGGAGATAGTCTCCAAAGAGGAAGCCGAAAAGCACGACGTCGCCATGATCGTCGGCACTTGCGAGAACGGCACCAAGGCCATCATCTACCAGAAGAACGACAGCTGATTCAGGCTAGATGGCGCAATAGGTGTCGCGATCCTCGGCGACGATTTCCCGCTTGGCGTTATACAGCCGGGCACTGGGCGTAAACATCAGGGAGCGACCCTCCAGCACGTACCGCTGACCCGCTTCGAAATGGTCGAAGCGGATGGTCAGGTAGCACAGGCGCTCCACAGGGTCGTTCAACATGCCAGCTCCTCCACCGGGCGCCTCGAAATCGAAACGCACCAGCAACTCATGGCTGCCGGGCGTTACCTGAAAAAAACGTCCGTCAGTCAGGCGTTGCTTGTCGAGACGTTCGGCCATCAACAGTTTTCCGCCCGGGGTCGGCGTCGAGAACTCGACCCAGGCCATGTTGGGGTCGACCGGGGGCATCGGCGTCTGACAACCGGCGAGCACACCGGCCACCAGCAACAGCATTGACTTGCGCATGATGAATGTCCGTGGATTCGGACATCCAGCATAACGCCGATCAGGTGCGCTGACAGCCTGCCGGTTTGCCCTGGCCGACTACATTTTTCTGCTGGTCATAGAGCTTGGCCCACGGCCGGAAACCGATATTGCCGGCCTGGAGTTGATAGCGCTGGCCGGCGTTGAAGTCCGTGAATTTCAGGCTCAACTGGCAATCGCGCCACAGGGGCTCGGCGTCCGGGCCGATGTTGGTTGCCTCCACCGGAAACTGGTAGCGCACCTTCAGTTCATGACTGCCGGGTTGAACTTCGAAGTAACGTTTGTCGACGGCGGCCTTCCTGTCGACTTCCAGCGCTTGCAGCGCCGTGTCCTGTTGCCGGGCGTCCAGATCGATCCAGGCTTGCGTGGGGTCAGGTGAAGGCATTCCGAATCCGGCACAACCGGCCAGCGTCAGCAGGCCTCCCGTCAGTATCAAGATGCGCATGGCGAAGCTCCAATGGGCGGGATAGTCTTGCGATCAGACTTTCCAGGGATGTTCTTATTGTGATCAGGCCGTTTCCAAGCCTTGGGTTACTTGATCGCGTTTTGCGGGTTTTGTTTCCGGGTGTGTTGTTTTTGTTGCTCAACGGTTGTTCCAGCGTCAGCTATTACAGCCAGCTGGCCAGCGGTCAGCTGCAATTGCTGCGGGCGCGGGAGCCGGTGGCCAAGGTGATTGCCGACCCGAACCGCGACGCAACGCTGCGCGCCCACCTGGCCCAATCGCAAAAGGCTCGGGATTTCGCCAGCCAACACCTGCACCTGCCGGATAACCAGAGCTATCGCCTGTACGCCGACATCCACCGGCCGTACGTGGTGTGGAACGTGTTCGCCACCCCGGAGTTTTCCCTGAGCCCGCAGAACCACTGCTTCCCGATTGCCGGGTGCGTGGCCTATCGCGGTTACTACAGCCAGAGTGCGGCGCGGGGCGAGGCAGCGATCCAGCGCCTGCAAGGCATGGATGTGTCGATTGGTGGCGTCGAGGCCTATTCGACCTTGGGCTGGTTCAATGACCCGATCCTCAACTCGATGATGGGCTGGGGTGACGAACGCCTGGCCACGCTGATCTTCCATGAGCTGGGCCATCAGCGTTTCTATGTGAAGGATGACACCGAGTTCAACGAGTCCTACGCCACCTTTGTCGAGCAGGAAGGCACCCGGCAGTGGCGGGCGTTTCGTGGCCTGCCACCAGAGAACGATGCCCAGCTCAAACGCCGCGATCAGTTCATTCAACTGATCCTCGATACCCGTGCCCGGCTGGAAAAGCTGTACACACAACAGATTCCCATCGAGCAGATGCGCGAACGCAAGACTGCCGAGTTCGAACGGTTTCGCCGGGACTATCGGGAGATGCGCAACAGCCAGTGGGCCGGGGACAAACGCTACGACGCCTGGGTCAATGCGCCGCTGAACAATGCGCGATTGTTGCCGTTCGGGTTGTATGACCAGTGGGTGCCGGCGTTTGCTGCCCTGTTCAGGCAGGTGGGCGGGGATTGGCAGAAGTTTTATGCACAGGTGGAGAAATTGGGTGGATTACCGGCTGACAAGCGAAAGACAGCCCTGCGTGAGCTGGCCGCCCTTCGCTCCGATTGACGGTCAGCGCTGCAAAAACGCCTGATGCAACTCGGCCAGGGTTTCAAAATGATAGGCCGGCGCTTCAGCACTCAGCTCTTCATGACTACCGAAGCCATAACCCACGGCTGCCGCATCCAGACCGTTGCTGCGGGCGCCGATCAGGTCGTGTTTACGGTCACCGATCATCAGCGTGCTGGCCGGGTCCAGCCCTTCTTCGGCCATCAGGTGTGCAATCAACTCAACTTTGTTGGTACGGGTGCCATCCAGTTCACTGCCGTAGATCACCTTGAAGTGTTTGGCGAAATCGAAGTGCCGGGCGATTTCCCGGGCGAACACCCAGGGCTTCGACGTCGCGATGTACAGCTGCCGGCCTTGGCCATTCAGGGTTTCCAGCAACGGCGTGACGCCCTCGAACACCCGGTTCTCGTAAAGACCGGTGACCTTGAAGCGCTCGCGATAGAAATTCACCGCCTCCCAGGCCTTGGCTTCATCGAAACCATAAAACTGCATGAACGCCTGCAACAGCGGCGGGCCGATGAAGTGTTCCAGTTTGGTCAGGTCCGGCTCATCGATGCCGAGTTTGGCCAAGGCGAACTGGATGGAACGGGTGATGCCCTCACGCGGGTCGGTCAGGGTGCCATCGAGGTCGAACAGTACGGTCTGGTAATGCATGAAAAATCCCGGGCAGTAGAGAGAAAAGTCAGAGCTGGTCGTAGCCTTCGGCCAGATGCAGGTCCTTGAGCTTCACGTAGTTCGCCGCGCTGTAGGTGAAAAAGGCGTTTTCCTTGTCGGTCAGCGGGCGAACCTGTTTCACCGGGCTGCCCACGTACAGGAACCCGCTTTCCAGGCGTTTGCCCGGTGGCACCAGGCTGCCGGCGCCGATGATCACGTCGTCCTCGACCACTGCGCCGTCCATGACGATGCTGCCCATGCCGATCAGCACGCGGCTGCCGACGGTGCAGCCATGCAGCATGACCTTGTGGGCGATGGTCACGTCATCGCCGATCAGCAGCGGGAAGCCGTCCGGGTTGAACGGGCCGGCGTGAGTGATGTGCAACACGCAGCCATCCTGCACGCTGGTGCGCGCGCCGATGCGGATGCGGTGCATGTCGCCGCGGATCACCGTCAACGGCCACACGGAGCTGTCTTCGCCGATTTCGACGTCGCCGATCACCACCGCGGAGCCGTCGACAAAAGCGCCTTGGCTCAAGCGTGGGGTGTGATTCTGGTACTTGCGAAGGGACACGATTAGTTCTCTCTCTGTCGCCGATAGCTGCGGTGGGTGTCGATTGTAATTAAGATGGGCGCATGTTTCTTCCAGCCAAGGTGCAACCGTGAGCGTGAACAACCCTCTTCTGCAGTCCTACGACCTGCCGCCGTTCTCCGCGATCCGTGCCGAACACGTGCAGCCGGCCATCGACACCATCCTGGCCGACAACCGCGCCGCCATCGCCGAGATCCTCAAGACCCAGGGCCAGAACCCGACGTGGGCCGGGCTGGTGCTGGCGATGGACGAACTCAATGATCGCCTGGGCGCAGCCTGGAGCCCGGTCAGCCACCTCAATGCCGTGTGCAACAGCGCCGAACTGCGTGAAGCCTACGAGTCGTGCCTGCCGGCCTTGAGCGCCTACTCCACCGAAATGGGCCAGAACCGCGAACTGTTCCAGGCCTATGAAGCCCTGGCCAACAGCCCGGAAGCCGCCGGTTTCGACGTGGCGCAGAAAACCATTCTGGAACACGCCCTGCGTGACTTCCGCCTGTCGGGTATCGACCTGCCGGAAGCCGAGCAGAAACGCTACGCCGAAGTGCAGAGCAAGCTGTCCGAGCTGGGCAGCCGCTTCTCCAACCAGTTGCTCGACGCCACTCAGGCCTGGACCAAGCACCTGACCGACGAAGCCGCCCTCGCCGGCCTGACCGATTCGGCCAAGGCGCAAATGGCTGCCGCCGCACAGGCCAAAGGCCTCGATGGCTGGCTGATCACCCTGGAATTCCCGAGCTACTACGCGGTGATGACCTACGCCCAGGACCGCGCGCTGCGTGAAGAAGTCTACGCCGCCTACTGCACCCGTGCGTCGGATCAAGGCCCGAACGCCGGCCAGAACGACAACGGTCCGGTGATGGGCGAAATCCTCGACCTGCGTCAGGAGCTGGCCAAGCTGCTGGGTTTCTCCAGCTTCTCCGAGTTGAGCCTGGCGACCAAAATGGCCGAGTCCAGCGATCAGGTGCTGAGCTTCCTGCGCGACCTGGCCAAGCGCAGCAAACCGTTTGCCGCTCAGGATCTGCAGCAGCTCAAGGCTTATGCCGCCGAACAAGGCTGCGCCGATCTGCAAAGCTGGGACAGCGGTTTCTACGGCGAAAAACTCCGTGAACAACGCTATAGCGTCGCCCAGGAAACCCTGCGCGCCTACTTCCCGATCGACAAAGTGCTGGGCGGCCTGTTCGCCATCGTCCAGCGTCTGTATGGCATCGAAATCGCCGAACTGAAAGGCTTCGATACCTGGCATCCGGACGTGCGCCTGTTCGAGATCAAGGAAAACGGGCAGCACGTCGGCCGCTTCTTCTTCGACCTCTACGCCCGCGCCAACAAGCGCGGCGGTGCCTGGATGGACGGCGCCCGCGACCGTCGTCGCACGATCGACGGCGTGCTGCAAAGCCCGGTGGCCAACCTGGTGTGCAACTTCACTCCGGCCGACAGCGGCAAGCCTGCGCTGCTGACCCACGATGAAGTGACCACCCTGTTCCACGAATTCGGCCACGGCCTGCATCACCTGCTGACCCGCGTCGAACATGCCGGTGTATCCGGCATCAACGGTGTGGCATGGGACGCGGTCGAGCTGCCGAGCCAGTTCATGGAAAACTGGTGCTGGGAGCCGGAAGGCCTGGCGCTGATTTCCGGCCACTACGAAACCGGCGAGCCATTGCCGCAGGATCTGCTGGAGAAAATGCTCGCGGCGAAGAACTTCCAGTCCGGCCTGATGATGGTGCGTCAGCTGGAATTCTCGCTGTTCGACTTCGAACTGCACGCCACCCACGGCGATGGCCGCAGCGTTGCGCAGGTGCTGGAAGGTGTGCGGGATGAAGTCTCGGTGATGCGTCCTCCGGCCTACAACCGTTTCCCGAACAGCTTCGCGCACATCTTCGCTGGCGGTTACGCGGCGGGTTACTACAGCTACAAGTGGGCGGAAGTGCTGTCGGCGGACGCCTTCTCCAAGTTCGAAGAAGACGGCGTACTGAATGCCGACACCGGTCGCGCCTTCCGCGAAGCAATCCTCGCCCGCGGCGGCTCGCAGGAGCCGATGGTGCTGTTCGTCGACTTCCGTGGCCGTGAGCCATCGATTGACGCACTCTTGCGCCACAGCGGCCTAAGTGAGGACGCGGCAGCATGAGTGAGGCACCTGTGAAAACGAAAAAACGCTTTATCGCCGGGGCGGTCTGCCCGGCGTGCAGCGAGCCGGACAAGCTGATGATGTGGAGCGAGGACGATGTTCCGCACCGCGAATGCGTGGCGTGCGGCTACAGCGATACGCTCAATGCCCAAGGGCTGTCAGTTCCGAAGGAACTGGGCACGCGGGTCAACACCAGCGCGCTCAAGCCTGCACCGGACAAGACGGTTCAGGCGGTGCAGTTCTTCCCGAACCCAAAGCTGAAGAAAAAGCCCGACGAGCAACACTGATCCGGCACCACCTTCCACCGATTTCCGGTGGAAGGTGGTATTGGTTTAACACCTGTCCCCCGCACTTGCTTCGTAGGCTGGCCGTTTCCGCCATGCCTCGAAGGAAGTTGCCGTGCCCGACACCAATCCCCTCCTGCAACACTGGACCCTGCCGCCCTGGCCGGCGATTCGCGCCGAGCATTTGCTGCCGGCGATCAACAGCATCATTGCCGACCACCGACGAATCATGGCGCAAGTGCTCGCCACTCAGCTGGAGCATCCTGGCTGGGACGATCTGGTACTGAGCATCGACGAAGCCGATGCCCGCCTCAGTGAATTTCGGTCGATTCTCGAAACGCTGTCCATGGTCGGATCCGATGATGCCGACTGGCTCGTGGAAAGCACCAAGGCTCATCTCGCGATCAACCAGTATCGCTCCGAAAAAAACCGCAATCGCCCGCTGTACGAGGCCTACCAGCGTTTGACGCAGAGCTCGATCGCGGCCAATTTCGATGAGTCACGCAAGATCGTACTGACGCGGATACTGCGCAAATTCAGGCAGTCAGGTATCGACCTTCCCACCGCGCAACAACAGGAACTGGCCCGGTTGAACCTTGAGATCGGTGGCCTGGAATCCGTGTTTTTGACCCAGCTCGAACGCTGGACCGAAACCTGGAGCAAACGGGTCGACGATATTGCACAGCTTGCGGGCCTGTCCCCGTCGATGAAGGATCACCTGGCGCGCACCGCACGCGAGGCCGGGCATGATGGCTGGCTGATTCGCCTGGACCAGAACACCTGCCAGCACATCCTCAAATATGCCGAGAATCGTGCATTGCGCGAGGAATGCTGCGTCGCCTACGCGACCCGCGCTTCCGATCAGGGGCCACTGGCCGGGCGCTTCGATAACGGCCCGGTGCTGACGAAGCTGCTTGCCTTGCGCCAACAGAAAGCCCGCTTGCTTGGCCACAAAAACGCCGCGCAACTGAGTCTGGCAAAAAGCAGGGCCGGAACGACAGCGTGGGTCAGGGATTTTCTCGAGTGCCAGGTTGCGCAATTGACCCCTACCCTGGAGCAGGACGCAAAACAACTGGCCGCCTTCGCCCGGCAACGCGGAATCGACCGGGTCCAGCCATGGGATGAAGATTTCCTCGCTGAACAATGGCGGCAGCAACAGTTTCCCGGAGCGCTGGATAACCTGCGCGACTACTTCGCGTTCGATGGCACCTTGCGCCGGCTCTGTCTGTTCTGCGAACGCATGTTCGGGATCCGTATCGTCGAACAGGTCGGTGGGAAACACTGGCATGAGGATGTGCGACTGCTGGAAATCAGCGAGCATGAACAGGTCATCGGTTACATCTACCTCGACCCGTTTCATCGCGATAACGCTGCTGATTTCGCCGGAACATCCACACTGCGCAATCGTCGGATCAATGCCGAAGGCCGACCGGCGCTACCCATTGCGGTGCTCTACAGCAATTTCACACCGGCCACCGACGGCCATCCTTGCCGCCTCGAACTCAGTGAGTTGCGCGTACTTTTTCATGAATTCGGCCACTGCCTTCAGCACGTATTGACGCGCTCGCCCCATCACACCCTGTCCGGCATCCAGCAGTTGGGGCATGAGGCGGCGGAGTTTTCCGGGCAATTGTTCGAGCAGTGGTGTCAGTCGCGGGAGTTCGTGCTGTGGCTCGGCGCGCATTTCCAGACTGGCGAGCGCTTGAGCGCTGCACGGGTCGATGCGGCACTCTCGGCCACCGAGGCCCACTCCAGTCGGCAACAGGCCTTGATACTGATGGGAGCAATCATCGATTTCGAACTGCACGCCACCCACGGCGACGGGCGTTCTGTCGAAGAGGTTTGCGCCGACGTGCAGCGAACAATGGCTCACCTGCAACTGCCCGACAGTCACCGGTTCGCCAATGGTTTCGATTACATGGTGACCCAGTACGACGCTTCGGTTTACGCCTACGTCTGGTCAGGGGCGCTGGCGCAGGAAGCGTTCAAGCGCTTCAGTCGTGACTGGGAGTTCAACGCGCAGACCGGCCGGGCGTTCCGGGAAACGTTCTTTGCGCCCGGGGCCGGTCGCCCGTTGCTGGAAGCGGTGGAGGCATTCGTTGGCCAGCCGATCAGTGAAGAACTGTGTGTCGGCCGGCCGATCAACCGGCGGGTTACTTCAGATTGACTGTCTGGAACCAGCTCTTCATCGAGCAGGTAGCGAAGGCACTGGTGCTGCAATCACCATTGGCCAGCGCGGTACGCAGCTTGTCGATGTCGGCCTGCATCACGTAGCGCACGCCGTCCTTGAAGTGGCCGCTTTCGCCGAAACCGCCCTGGGTCATTTCGTTCAGGGCGTCTTCCTTGCTCCAGCCCTGCACCACGATGCGGTACATCGCGGCCATCAGGCCGGTGCGGTCGGAGCCGTGCTTGCAATGCATCAGCACCGGGCCGTTGGCTTCGGCGGTCTGGATCGCACGCAGGGTCTTGAGGACGTCGGCGTCATCGACATGATTGGTGCGATACGGCAATTGCACCTGGTTGATGCCCGGGGTTTTCAACCAGCTCGAGTCCTCTTCCGGCAGGAAGTTGATGACCGTGGCCACTTTCAGGTTCTGCAGCAACGGCACGGCGCCGGCGTCAGGCAGCGCACTGCGATAGAGCGTGGGCGACATCTGGAAGAAGTTGTATTTCATTTCGACCGGTTGTGCCCATTCCGGAGGGCGAGAAACCGGCGCATCTGCGGCGTGGGCCGGGATCGAACCGAGCAGGGCAAACAGCGAGAAACAGATCGCGGAGGAAAAACGCTTCAAGGACATGCTGTGCGGTGACCGTATGGGATTCGTCAGTGAGGGCGGCAGCTTGCGGGTTGTCCAGTCAAATCCCTGTGAGGCGATTGTCAAAGAAACGTGAAGCCGGAGAGTTCCTTCGTCGCAATCCTGGGCTTTTTTTCGGCTGAATCGGTTCACCCGGTTGATTAGGCTGCTACCATTTGTCACATCATGTTGCAGACGCGTCCCCCTTTTCCGGGTCATTTCCGGCCACGTCGCAACCGACCACTCAAAAAGCCGTCCCCAGAAACGGCTGATAACCATCAATGCCTGATGAGGTGCACCCCATGTCTGATCAAGATCGAGACAACCCGCGGCGTGAGTTCTTGCGCAAATCCCTGACCCTGATCCCGGTGGTCACCCTCGCCGGCACCGGCCTGGGCAGCAGCGTGCTGCAAGCGGCTCCCGAAAGCTCGCCAGCCCCGGCCCCCGCCAAATCGGTTGCCGCAGATGCAAGCGCCTACCAGCCGAGTTACTTCACCGCCGAAGAGTGGGCGTTCATCAATGCCGCCGTCGCGCAGTTGATCCCCAACGATGCCCAAGGCCCTGGCGCTCTCGAGGCTGGCGTGCCGGAGTACATCGACCGTCAGATGAACACGCCGTACGCCGCCGGTGCCCTCTGGTACATGCAAGGCCCGTTCAACGCCGACGCTGCGCCCGAGATGGGCTGGCAGAGCAAACTGGTGCCAAAAGAGATCTATCGCCTCGGTATTGCCGCCACGGATCAGTGGACAAAATCCCTCAACGGTAAAACATTTGCCGAGCAAGACAGCGCTACCCGAGACGATCTGCTCAAGCAGCTCGAAGCCGGAAAACCGCAATTCGACAGCGTTCCGGCGAAGATTTTCTTCAGCTTGCTGCTGCAAAACACCAAGGAAGGGTTCTTCTGCGACCCGATCCACGGTGGCAATAAAGGCATGGTCGGCTGGACCATGATCGGCTTCCCCGGCGCCCGCGCCGATTTCATGGATTGGGTGGAACGCAACGAGCAATACCCCTTCCCGGCAGTTTCGATTCGCGGCGAGAGGGCGTGAGCATGGCAACGGTAATGAAGAAGGTCGACGCGGTGATCGTCGGTTTCGGCTGGACAGGCGCAATCATGGCCAAAGAGCTGACCGAGGCGGGCCTCAACGTGCTGGCGCTGGAGCGCGGGCCGATGCAGGACACCTACCCTGACGGCAACTATCCCCAGGTGATCGACGAACTCACCTACAGCGTGCGGAAAAAACTCTTCCAGGACATCTCCAAAGAGACCGTCACCATCCGCCACAGCGTCAACGACATCGCCCTGCCGAACCGCCAGTTGGGCGCGTTCCTGCCGGGCAACGGCGTCGGCGGCGCCGGCCTGCACTGGTCGGGCGTGCACTTTCGCGTCGATCCGATCGAGCTGCGCATGCGCAGCCACTACGAAGAGCGCTACGGCAAAAGCTTCATCCCCAAGGACATGACCATCCAGGACTTCGGCGTCAGCTATGAAGAGCTGGAACCGTTCTTCGATTTCGCCGAAAAAGTCTTCGGCACCTCCGGCCAGGCCTGGACCGTGAAAGGCCAACTGGTCGGCCAGGGCAAGGGCGGCAACCCGTATGCGCCGGATCGCTCGAACCCGTTCCCGCTGGAAGCGCAGAAGAACACGGTTTCCGCACAGCTGTTCGGCAAAGCGGCTACCGAAGTCGGTTACAAACCCTACAACCTGCCTTCCGCGAATACGTCCGGGCCGTACACAAACCCTTACGGCGCGCAAATGGGTCCGTGCAACTTCTGCGGTTTCTGCAGCGGCTACGTTTGCTACATGTATTCCAAGGCCTCGCCGAACGTGAACATTCTGCCGGCGCTGAAACCGCTGCCGAATTTCGAACTGCGGCCCAACGCCCACGTGCTGCGGGTCAACCTCGACAGTACGAAAACCAAAGCCACCGGCGTCACCTACATCGACGGCCAGGGCCGCGAGATCGAGCAACCGGCGGATCTGGTGATTCTCGGTGCGTTCCAGTTGCACAACGTGCGCCTGATGCTGCTCTCCGGCATCGGCAAGCCGTATGACCCGGTCAGCGGTGAAGGCGTGGTCGGGCGTAACTTCGCCTACCAGAACATGGCGACCATCAAGGCGTTCTTCGACAAGGACACCCACACCAACAACTTCATCGGCGCCGGCGGCAACGGTGTGGCACTGGACGACTTCAACGCCGACAACTTCGATCACGGGCCGCACGGTTTCGTCGGTGGCTCGCCGATGTGGGTCAACCAGGCCGGCAGCCGACCAATTGCCGGCACCTCCAACCCGCCGGGCACCCCGGCCTGGGGCAGTGACTGGAAGCGCGCGACCGCCGATTACTACACCCACCAGGTGTCGATGGACGCTCACGGTGCGCATCAGTCCTACCGTGGCAACTACCTCGATCTGGATCCGGTGTACCGCGATGCCTACGGTTTGCCGCTGCTGCGGATGACATTCGACTGGCAGGAAAACGACATCAAGATGAACCGTTTCATGGTCGAAAAAATGGGCAAGGTCGCCCAAGCCATGGGCCCGAAAGCCATTGCCGTGCTTGGCAAGAAAGTCGGCGAGCACTTCAACACGGCGTCCTACCAGACCACCCACCTCAACGGTGGCGCGATCATGGGCACCGATCCGAAGACCAGCGCGCTGAATCGCTACTTGCAGAGCTGGGACGTGCACAACGTGTTCGTCCCGGGTGCCTCGGCGTTCCCGCAGGGCCTGGGTTACAACCCGACCGGGCTGGTTGCTGCGCTGACCTACTGGTCGGCGAAAGCGATCCGCGAGCAATACCTGAAAAACCCCGGCCCGCTGGTTCAGGCTTAAGGAGCGATGACCATGAAGACTCTCGTTATCGCGACCCTGGCGTTGCTTGGCAGTGCATCCCTTTATGGTGCCGAAGTTGATCAATCCTTGATCAAAAAAGGCGAATACCTCGCCCGCGCCGGGGACTGCGTGGCTTGCCACACGGCCAAGGACGGCAAGCCGTTCGCCGGCGGCCTGCCGATGGAGACCCCGATCGGCACGATCTACTCGACAAACATCACCCCGGACAACACCGGGCTGGGTGGCTACAGCTTCGAGGAGTTCGACCAGGCCGTGCGTCATGGTGTCGCCAAAAACGGTAGTACGTTGTACCCGGCGATGCCGTACCCGTCCTACGCCCGCGTCAGTCAGGATGACATGCAGGCGCTGTACGCCTACTTCATGCACGGCGTTGAACCGGTGGCACAGGAAAACAAGGCCAGCGACATCCCGTGGCCGTTGAGCATGCGCTGGCCGCTGATGGGTTGGCGCTGGCTGTTCGCGCCGAAGGTCGAGGACTACAAACCCGCGTCGGACGATGCCGTTGTCAGCCGTGGGGCGTATCTGGTGGAAGGCCTCGGACATTGCGGCGCCTGCCATACGCCACGGGCCCTGACCATGCAGGAAAAATCCCTGAACGCGGCCGAAGGCAGCAGTTTCCTTTCAGGCAGTGCACCACTGGAAGGCTGGATCGCCAAAAGCCTGCGCGGTGACCACAAGGACGGCCTCGGCAGTTGGAGCGAAGAGCAACTGGTGCAGTTCCTCAAGACCGGCCGCAGCGACCGCAGTGCGGTGTTCGGCGGTATGAGCGACGTGGTCACCCACAGCATGCAGTACATGACCGATGCCGACCTGACCGCGATCGCCCGTTACCTGAAATCGCTGCCGGCCAATGATCCTGCCGACCAGCCGCATCAATACGACGAGAAAGCCGCCAAGGCCTTGTGGAATGGGGACGACAGTCAGCGCGGTGCGTCGGTGTACATCGACAACTGCGCGGCCTGCCACCGTACTGACGGCCACGGCTACACCCGGGTGTTCCCGGCGTTGGCGGGTAATCCGGTGCTGCAATCGGAGGATCCGACCTCGCTGATCCACATCGTGCTCAAGGGCGGCACCCTGCCTGCGACGCACACGGCACCGTCGACGTTCACCATGCCGGGTTTCGCCTGGCGTCTGTCGGATCAGGAAGTGGCGGATGTGGTGAGTTTTATTCGTGGAAGTTGGGGTAACAAGGGCTCCGCCGTCACTGCGAAAGATGTTGCAAAGTTACGTACCGACGATATGAACACAACATCAGCCGGCGACCTTGGACAAGTAACAAGTCACAACTAAGTGCAATAACCCCTGCATGAGTAATCATGCAGGGGTTATTCATTCAATCGTTGTTACGGATTGGTAATACTGGCATAGGCTTTGGCCAGGGCAACCAGTTTGGCTCGATCCTGCTCACCGATTTCACCGTCACGATCCACATCGTGCTCCAGACGGCCAATGCTGAAGGTATGGCCACCATCCTTGGAGGTTGCGGTTACAAAAATCGGGTCAACCAGCCTTTCAGTCTGCTCGCCGGCCTCGGCATCCCAGCCCAGTTCCTTACGTGCAAGTTGCATGGAAACCAGTGTATTGGGTTCCGATGGGCCGGGCTGCATCAGTTGCAGGAAAATACCGCGCGAATTAAAAAACGACATCATCAATTCCTTTTGTCTTTTATATATTCAAGTGCTGTGAAGCGAGGTGAATACTACGAAATTGAATAGCAAACGAACAGCCGACTTATGTTTCTTTAATTTGCACCACTACAACTTCACATCTAAACAAGCTTATAACTAACCGTGCGTTTTATTGATGGACGGCCGAACGGTAGTGGATCATCCGCAACCTTGCAGATACTGTATGCACGTACAGTCAAAGGAAACCCGTGATGACCAGCCTCTTGCCCCCACGCGGCCGCGGTACCGCCACCAATCCGCACAACCGCTTCGCGCCGAGTCGTTCGGTAGACGAGGACGACGGCTGGTTTCAGGAAGTGCCACTGACCCAGGGCACCGAAGTCAGTTTCGAGACGGCGAAAACCATCATCACCCGCAACACCTCGCCGGACCTGCCCTTCGACCGCTCGATCAATCCCTATCGCGGCTGCGAGCATGGCTGCATTTATTGCTACGCAAGACCGAGTCACGCCTATTGGGACATGTCGCCGGGGCTGGATTTCGAAACGAAGCTGATCGCCAAGACCAACGCTGCCCAGGTGCTGGAGGAACAGCTTGGCAAGAAGGGCTATCAGTGCGCGCCAATCAATCTGGGCTCCAACACCGACCCGTATCAACCGATCGAACGCGAACACAAAATCACGCGCCAGACCCTCGAAGTGCTGCTGCGCTACCGACACCCGGTAACCATCGTCACCAAGGGCTCGCTGATCCTGCGCGACCTCGACCTGCTCACAGAACTGGCGCAGCAACGGCTGGTGGCGGTGATGATCAGCCTGACCACCCTGGACGATGAGCTCAAACGCATCCTCGAACCCCGGGCCGCCGCGCCCAAGGCCCGGTTGCGGGCTATCCGGGTGATGCGCGAGGCGGGGATTCCGGTCGGCGTGCTGTGTTCGCCGATGATTCCGATGATCAACGACAGCGAAATCGAAAGCCTGCTGACCGAAGCCCACGCTGCCGGGGCACAAAGCGCCGCTTACATGATGCTGCGCCTGCCACTGGAGGTGGCGCCGCTGTTCGAGGAATGGCTCGAGGCGCATTACCCGCAGCGTGCCGCCCATGTGTTGAGCCTGATCCGCCAGAGCCGTGGTGGCGAACTGTACGACAGCCGTTTCGGCGCCCGGATGCGCGGTGAAGGGCCGTTTGCCGACCTGCTCGCCCAGCGATTCGCCAAGGCATTGAAACGCCTGGGACTCAATCGCCGCGAAGGTTTCAATCTCGACTGCACCGCCTTTTGCCCGCCGGGTCGCCAGATGGCGCTGATTTAAGGAGGAAATGACTGACCAGGTTCACCCCAGTCACGTTTTTTGTGACCTGGAACACACGTTCTAGAGCGCTTCATTCAGTTTGAGTTAAGTTTCGGCGGTTACCGTGTTCATCGAGTGACTGACGGGTCAGGACGGCCCGGATGTTTTAAACAGCCACTGGCTTCATATCGGAATACACGGGAATGACTCCCCGAATCCGCCAAAGAGGATGAATCATGAGTGACAAGGATAAACAGCCGTTGGCTGCGTCGGCGCAAGCCGTCCCTGGGGCGGTTTCCGCCGATGCAGCACTGCGACATATCGTTGACGGCTTTTTGCATTTTCATCATGAGGTCTTCCCGCAGCAGGAAGAACTCTTCAAGAAACTCGCCACGGCCCAGTCGCCACGGGCGATGTTCATCACCTGCGCCGACTCGCGCATCGTTCCCGAACTGATCACCCAGAGCTCTCCCGGCGATCTGTTCGTGACCCGTAACGTCGGCAACGTGGTTCCCCCCTACGGCCAGATGAACGGCGGCGTTTCCACCGCCATCGAATACGCGGTCCTGGCCCTTGGCGTGCAACACATCATCATTTGCGGCCACTCCGATTGCGGCGCCATGCGCGCGGTGCTCAACCCGGGCAGCCTGGAAAAGATGCCGACGGTCAAAGCCTGGCTGCGCCACGCCGAAGTCGCGAAAACCATGGTGCATGACAACTGCAACTGCACCGACGAAAAAGAGAGCATGCCGATCCTCACCGAGGAAAACGTCATCGCCCAACTGCAGCACTTGCGTACCCATCCTTCGGTAGCCTCGCGCATGGCGAACGGTCATCTGTTCATCCATGGCTGGGTCTACAACATCGAAACCAGTGAAATCAAAGCTTACGACGCGGATCAGGGACGCTTCCTGCCGCTCGACGGCAGCCATCCGATTCCGGTGGCGACGCCCAAAGCGCGCTTCTGAATCCTCCTAAAAATCCGTGTGGTCTGACGCCGGTCGCTGTTCAAGCGACCCGGCTTCGCCACGCCTGAAGAAAACTTCGGGAGAGTCATCATGCGTGCGGCTCAATTGAAAGCGGTGTTGCCACGGGAGCTGCTGGCTTCGGTGGTTGTGTTTCTGGTCGCCCTGCCACTGTGCATGGGCATTGCGATTGCTTCAGGGTTGCCACCGGCCAAAGGCCTGATTACCGGGATCATCGGTGGTCTGGTAGTGGGTTGGCTGGCGGGGTCGCCGTTGCAGGTCAGCGGGCCGGCGGCGGGGCTGGCGGTACTGGTGTTCGAGCTGGTGCGCCAGCACGGGATCGAGATGCTCGGGCCGATCCTGCTACTCGCCGGTTTTCTGCAACTGCTGGCCGGGCGTCTGAAGCTCGGTTGCTGGTTCCGGGTCACAGCGCCAGCGGTGGTCTACGGGATGCTCGCGGGGATCGGCGTGCTGATCGTGCTCTCGCAAGTGCACGTGATGCTGGATGCCGCGCCAAAACCCTCCGGGCTGGACAACCTGACAGCGTTCCCCGGCGCAGTGGCGCAGGCTTTGCCGTCCTTTGGCTGGCAGGCCGGGTTGCTCGGATTGTCAACCATCGCCGTGATGTGGCTGTGGGAGAAATTCCGCCCGCACTCGCTGCGTTTCATTCCCGGCGCGCTGCTCGGTGTCGGGCTGGCGACCGGCGCCAGTCTGCTGCTGGCATTGCAGGTCAAACGGGTTGAAGTACCGGCGAATCTGGCCGAAGCCATCGACTGGCTGAAGCCGGCGGACCTGCTGAGCCTGGCCGACCCGACGCTGCTGATCGCCGCGTTCGCCGTGGCGTTCATCGCCAGCGCCGAAACCCTGCTGTCCGCCGCGGCGGTGGATCGTATGCACAGCGGTCCGCGTTCGGATTTCGACCGTGAACTGTCGGCGCAAGGGGTCGGCAACATGCTCTGCGGTCTGGTGGGCGCGTTGCCGATGACCGGGGTGATCGTGCGCAGTTCGGCCAACGTCCAGGCCGGTGCGACCACGCGCTACTCGACGATTTTCCATGGCCTGTGGCTGCTGGCCTTCGTGCTGTTGCTGTCGAGTCTGCTGCAAAGCATTCCGGTGGCGAGTCTGGCCGGGGTGCTGGTCTACACCGGTTTCAAACTGGTGGATCTCAAGGCGTTTCGTGGCCTGGGGCGTTATGGCCGGATGCCGATGTTCACCTACGCGGCGACAGCGCTGGCAATCATTTTCACCGACCTGTTGACCGGTGTGCTGATCGGTTTCGGCCTGACCCTGGTGAAACTGGCCTTCAAGGCTTCGCGACTGAAAATCAGCCTGATCGATCTGCCACAGGAGGGGGAAATGGAATTGCGCCTGGTGGGCGCGGCGACATTCCTCAAGGTGCCAGCGCTGACTCAGGTGCTGGGCAGCATTCCACCGGGCACGACGGTTCATGTGCCGCTCAACAACCTGAGCTATATCGACCATTCCTGTCTGGAATTGCTGGAAGAGTGGGGCCGGGCCAATGCGGCCAAGGGTTCGAAGCTGTTGATCGAGTCGCGCGGACTGAAACGCAGGCTTGAGGGAAGGATCCGCACCACCACCGGCATCGGTGCGGCAGGCTAGAAAAAACCTGGGGGAACAGAGCAATCTGTTCCCCCAATCGTTTGCGCCGAGATCAAGCCGCAGGCTGATCCAGTTCCAGGCCCACGCCCAGACGGCGACTCATGCACGGCCAGCGTTTCCACGCCGCACCGGTGTCCGGGCTGCTGAGTTTTTCGCGGTAGGCTTCCACCGACTCCAGCGCAAAGCTGTCGTCGTCGAGCATGCTGTCCACTGCGTGGTGGACCACTTCATCAAGTTGATTGGCAAATTCCTCACCGAGCAACTGGTGAGCAATCAGATTGGCGACCGTCATGTCCAGGGGGATCAGTGGCTGGCCGAAATGCTTGATGTACAGGTCGTTGACCTCTTCGACAAAGCGGTGGGCCAGATAGGCCTCGTCCAGCAGACTGTCCAGGCCGACCGGCGGCTGGAGAAAGTACTGTTCGGCGATTTTCAGCACCGGTTTGATCTGTGACTCGATTCCCGCTTCCCTGGCGACTTCATTGGCTGCATCCAGCAGGTCTGGCACTTCATCGATGTAGGCGGCGACAAAACGCGTCAGCACGCCGTTGGCGTCGGTTTCCGGCAACTGGATGGCCGGGTGCAGGTGTTGCAGTTGATTTTCGAGCTGACGGGTCAGCTTTCCGGTTTCGATCTCGTGTTGTCGGGCTATGTGGATCTGCTCGCGCAATGCGGCGGTGTTCATGAAAACTCCAGGAAACAAGGCAATGAAATAGGGAAGACATAACTTAGCTGGCTTACGAAAAATGCTAAGACGCATTTGTCATAATTATTTCATCCTTGATACACCTGCGTTATATCGGTTTGCCACCACTCGTCTGCATCCTTCTCCATTCGTGCCCTGGAACGCAAGTGCCAGCAGTTTCATTCGATTTACGTGCGCACATTGCATTTTTCCGCCGCTGTCTATACTCGCCATTGAATGGAGTTAGCTGATGACGCCCGACTGCACCCGCAGCAAGGCCCGGCGATTCAAGTTCGTAGTCTGATGCAGCCGCTCCCTTGCCGCAGGCGAAAGCCGGCGGGATAACAAGAACGATAAGGGGAACCCGCAATGATGCGACATCCACACGTCTGGATGGGCCTCCTGTTGTGGTCGATTTTCAGCCAGGCCAATGCCGCCTGGACTGTGAATATGGCGCCTGGAGCGACTGAAATCAGTCACGCAGTATTCGACCTGCACATGACCATTTTCTGGATCTGTGTGGTGATCGGGATCATCGTCTTCGGCGCCATGTTCTGGTCGATGATGGTGCACCGCCGTTCTACCGGGCAGGTCGCCGCAAAATTCCACGAAAGCACCACCGTCGAAATTCTCTGGACCGTCGTCCCGCTGCTGATCCTGGTGGCGATGGCCGTTCCGGCGACCGCCACGCTGATCCGCATGTACGACACCAGTGAGCCGGATATCGATATCCAGATCACCGGCTATCAGTGGAAGTGGCACTACAAATACCTGGGCCAGGACGTCGAGTTCTTCAGCAACCTGGCCACCCCCGCCGAACAGATCCACAACAAGGAAGCCAAGGGCGAGCATTACCTGCTCGAGGTCGACAAGCCACTGGTGCTGCCGATCGGCGCCAAGGTGCGCTTCCTCGTTACTTCCGCCGACGTGATCCACTCCTGGTGGGTGCCGGCCTTCGCGGTCAAGCGCGATGCGATCCCCGGATTCGTCAACGAAGCCTGGACCCGTATCGACAAGCCCGGCATCTACCGAGGCCAGTGCGCCGAGCTGTGCGGCAAGGATCACGGCTTCATGCCGATCGTAGTCGACGTCAAGGAAAAGGCCGACTACGAAAAATGGCTGGCCGACCGCAAGGCCGAGGCTGCGCAGCTCAAGGAGCTGACCAGCAAGGAATGGACCCTCGACGAGCTCAAGGAGCGCGGCGACAAGATCTACCACACCACTTGCGTCGCCTGTCACCAGGCCGAAGGCCAGGGCCTGCCGCCGATGTTCCCGGCGCTCAAGGGCTCGCCGATTGCCACCGGGCCGAAAGCCGATCACCTGCACCGCGTGTACTTCGGCAAACCGGGCACCGCCATGGCGGCGTTCGGCAAGCAACTCTCGGAAGTCGATATCGCAGCGGTCGTGACCTACGAACGTAACGCCTGGGGCAACAACAAGGGCGACATGGTCACGCCAAAAGAAGTGCTGGAGCTGAAACAGGCGGAAAGCAAATGAGCCGGTCTATTGCGTACTTCGTGAACCGGCCGGGGCAAGGCGCCCCGGCCTGCCAAGCCCACTCACTTGAAGGAGACCGGCCATGAGCGCTGTCATCGATGACCACGGTCATGCCGACCACGCCCACGGCCCCGCCAAAGGCCTGATGCGCTGGGTGCTGACCACCAACCACAAGGACATCGGCACGCTGTACCTGTGGTTCGCGTTCTGCATGTTCCTGCTCGGCGGCTCGTTCGCCATGGTGATCCGCGCCGAGCTGTTCCAGCCCGGCCTGCAGATCGTCGAACCGGCGTTCTTCAACCAGATGACCACCATGCACGGCCTGGTGATGGTCTTCGGTGCGGTGATGCCGGCGTTCGTCGGCCTCGCCAACTGGATGATCCCGTTGATGATCGGCGCGCCGGACATGGCCCTGCCACGGATGAACAACTTCAGTTTCTGGCTGCTGCCGGCGGCGTTCCTGTTGCTGGTGTCGACCCTGTTCACCCCCGGCGGCGGGCCGAACTTCGGCTGGACGTTCTACGCGCCGCTATCCACCACCTATGCGCCGGAAAGCGTGACCTACTTCATCTTCGCCATCCACTTGATGGGGATCAGTTCGATCATGGGCGCGATCAACGTGATCGCCACCATCCTCAACTTGCGCGCCCCCGGCATGACGTTGATGAAAATGCCGCTGTTCGTCTGGACCTGGCTGATCACCGCGTTCTTGCTGATCGCGGTGATGCCGGTGCTGGCCGGGTGCGTGACGATGATGCTGATGGACATCCACTTCGGCACCAGTTTCTTCAGTGCCGCCGGTGGCGGTGACCCGGTGCTGTTCCAGCATGTGTTCTGGTTCTTCGGCCACCCCGAGGTGTACATCATGATCCTGCCGGCCTTCGGTGCCGTCAGCCAGATCATCCCGACCTTCTCGCGCAAGCCGCTGTTCGGCTACACCTCGATGGTCTACGCCACGGCGAGCATCGCGTTCCTGTCGTTCATCGTCTGGGCGCACCACATGTTCGTGGTGGGCATTCCGCTGGTGGGCGAGTTGTTCTTCATGTACGCGACGATGCTGATCGCCGTGCCGACCGGGGTGAAGGTGTTCAACTGGGCCAGCACCATGTGGCAAGGCTCGCTGACCTTCGAGACGCCGATGCTGTTTGCCGTGGCGTTCGTAATCCTGTTCTCCATCGGCGGTTTCTCCGGGCTGATGCTGGCCATCGCCCCGGCGGACTTCCAGTACCAGGACACCTACTTTGTGGTGGCGCATTTCCACTACGTGCTGGTGCCGGGGGCGATCTTCGGGATCTTCGCCTCGGCCTACTACTGGCTGCCGAAATGGACCGGCCACATGTACGACGAAACCCTGGGCAAGCTGCACTTCTGGCTGTCCTTCGTCGGCATGAACCTGACGTTCTTCCCGATGCACTTCGTGGGACTGGCGGGGATGCCACGGCGGATTCCGGACTACAACCTGCAGTTCGCCGACTTCAACATGGTCTCGTCGATCGGCGCGTTCATGTTCGGCGCCACGCAGATCTTCTTCCTGTTCATCGTGATCAAGACCATCCGTGGCGGCGAGCCGGCACCGGCCAAACCGTGGGATGGCGCCGAAGGCCTGGAGTGGAGCGTGCCGTCGCCGGCGCCGTATCACACCTTCACCACGCCGCCGGAAGTGAAATGAACCCTGTAGCCCTTGAGGGCCACCGCCATGGCTGACTCGATTTCGCTGAAGAAACTGGTGACCCGACTGCTGGGCGTGGTGGTGGCGATGTTTGTTTTCGGTTTTGCTTTGGTGCCGATCTACGACGTGATGTGCAAGGCGTTCGGCATCAATGGCAAGACCGCCGGGCAGTACGAGGGCGAGCAGGTTGTGGATAACTCGCGACAGGTGCGGGTGCAGTTCCTGTCGATGAACAACGCCGACATGCCTTGGGAGTTCTACCCCAAAGGCGAAGAGCTGGTGGCCCATCCGGGCGGGGTGAACGAGATGATCTTCATCGCCCGCAATCCCACCGACAAGCCGATGAGCGCCCAGGCCGTGCCGAGCATCGCCCCGAGCGAAGCGGCGGCGTATTTCCACAAGACCGAATGCTTTTGCTTTACCCAGCAGGTGCTGCAGCCCGGTCAGCAGATCGAGATGCCGGTGCGCTTCATCGTTGACCGCGACATGCCCAAGGACGTGAAGCACCTGACGCTGTCCTACACGCTGTTCGATATCACCGCCCGACATCCTCCGGTGGCTGCAAACACTGGCGGTTAAGCGTGCCCGATAAGGAGAACAATAAATGGCAACTCATGAGCACTATTACGTCCCGGCCCAGAGCAAGTGGCCGATCATCGCCACCTTCGGCATGGTCATCACCGTTTACGGCCTGGCCACCTGGTTCAACGATCTGAAGGCTGCACGCCCGGAATCCCACGGGCCGTACATCTTTTTCGTCGGCGGGCTGTTGCTGGCGTACATGCTGTTCGGCTGGTTCGGCGCGGTGATCAAGGAAAGCCGCGCGGGGTTGTACAGCCCGCAGCTGGACCGCTCGTTCCGCTGGGGCATGAGCTGGTTCATTTTCTCCGAGGTGATGTTCTTCATCGCCTTCTTCGGCGCGCTGTTCTACGTGCGGCACATTTCCGGCCCGGCGCTGGGCGGCGAAGGCACCAAGGGCATTGCGCACATGCTCTGGCCGAACTTCCAGTTCACCTGGCCGCTGCTGCACACGCCCGACCCGAAACTGTTCCCGCCGCCCAAGGAAGTCATCAGCCCCTGGGGCCTGCCGCTGGTCAACACCATCCTGCTGGTGAGTTCCAGCGTGACCATCACCATCGCCCACCATGCCTTGAAGAAAGGCCATCGCGGTGCGCTGAAAATCTGGCTGGCGATCACCGTGCTGTTGGGCTGCGGCTTCCTCGCCTTGCAGGCCGAGGAATACATGCACGCCTATCACGAACTGGGCCTGACCCTCGGTTCGGGGATCTACGGCGCGACGTTCTTCATGCTCACCGGGTTCCACGGTGCCCACGTGACCATCGGCACGATCATTCTGTTCGTGATGCTGATGCGGATCATGAAGGGCCACTTCGACAACGAGCACCAGTTCGGCTTCGAAGCCGCGAGCTGGTACTGGCACTTCGTCGATGTGGTGTGGATCGGCTTGTTCATCTTCGTTTATGTGCTTTAACAGCAGCTGCAAGCCGCGAGCTACAAGCTTCAAGTCAAAACGGTAAGGCTTGTAGCTTGTAGCTCGGCGCTTGTAGCTACCACGGCACGTGGGATACCAGTTGGCCGCTGTAGAAACCCCAGGCAATCAAGCCGACGGTGCAAGCGGCCAATGCCACCCGAACACTCAAGGCGATGACCAGGCGATTTGAACTGCTGTCGTCCTTGACCAGGAAAAACAGGCCGCTGAACAGGCTGATCACCGTGGCAATCAGCATCAGGACGATAGCTGCTTTGAGCATGGGAAGACTCCGGGGGTACAGGCGATGCAATCAAGTATAGCGGTCGCATTCACTGCTTTTCTGGCGCGGCCATGAAGCGCTTCCGGCCGGGCGTCGTGCCGACGCTGGTGGTCGCCTTGCTGCTGCCGCTGCTGATTTCGCTGGGCTTCTGGCAACTGGGCCGGGGGGCGGAGAAAACCGCCCTGCTCGCCAGTTACGCCGAGCGCCGGGCCGCCGAACCGATGGCCAGCACCGAGTTGCTGCACAGCACCGACCCGGCCTTTCGCCGGGTGCATCTGCATGGCCAGTTCGATGCGGCGCACAGTCTGCTGCTGGACAACCGGCAGCGGGACGGCAAGGTCGGCGTCGAATTGCTGCAACCGTTTCAGGATCAGCGCACCGGCCTGTGGCTGCTGGTCAATCGCGGCTGGCTGCCGTGGCCGGACCGCCGCGTTACCCCGCAATTCAAGACACCGGCCGATGCCGTGAATGTCGATGCCTGGGTGTATGTCGCCCCCGGCGCGACCTTCCAGTTGCACGCCGACCCGGTCAGCAGCACCTGGCCGCAAACCGTCACTGCCGTCGAACCAGCCAAATTGTGGAAAACCCTCGAGCGCGACGGCTTCGCCTATGAATTGCGCGCTGAACCCGGTCCCGCCAGCTATCAGGCCGACTGGCCGGTAGTCGCCATGGGCCCGGAAAAACACCTCGGTTACGCCGTGCAGTGGTTCGCCATGGCCACCGCCCTGTTCGGTCTCTACATCTACCTCGGATTGCACAACGCGAAGGAGAAACACCATGGGAGCGGCCATGAATCCACCCAGCATGTCTGAAGCCAAGGCCCCGGCCGGTCGCCGCCGCGGGCGCATTCAACTGCTGTTGATCCTGCTCGGCGTCGTCGGCCCGATGATCCTCGCCACCGGCATGTACAAGTTGCAGTTCTGGGTCCCGGAAGGACGCAGCTATCACGGCGAACTGATCGGCAACGGCCAGAGCCGCGCTGACCTCGGCGTGAAAGCGGACGAAGAGCGCTGGCAGATGCTGGTGACCGCACCGAAAGACTGCGCGGTGGACTGCCAGCAACTGGTGTACCTGGCGCGGCAGATCCAGATCGGCCTCGGCCGCGATGCCGGGCGCGCCAGCCATGCCCTCGCCGCCGCGCAACCGCTGACGGCCGACTACGAAGCCAAGCTGACTCGCGAATATCCGCAACTGCAACGTTATCCGCTGGACGCTGCCGCGTTCAGCAAGGCCACCGGCGACAAGGCCACGCCGCAGCTGTGGATCATCGACCCCCACGGCAATCTCGTGCTGCGCTACGACCCGAGTGTGAAGGGCAAGGATCTGCTCAACGACCTGCGTCACCTGCTGAAACTGTCGAACATCGGATAAGGGCATCGTCATGGCCAAACCTGGATTTCGCCTCGCGCTGTTTGCCACCCTGCTGGCGCTGATCGTGGTGCTGCTCGGCGCCTACACCCGCCTGACTCACGCCGGCCTTGGCTGCCCTGACTGGCCGGGCTGCTACGGATTCATCAGCGTGCCGAAAAGCGAAGCCCAACTGGCCCATGCCGAACTGCATTACCCCGACTCGCCGGTGGAGGCGCACAAAGGCTGGAACGAGATGATCCACCGCTACTTCGCCGGCACCCTCGGCATGTTGATATCGATTCTGGCCGGTCGCGCGTGGGTCAACCGCCGTCATCCGGGGCAACCGCTGAAACTGCCGCTGTTTCTGCTGGCGGTGGTGTTTGCCCAGGCGGCGTTCGGCATGTGGACGGTGACGCTCAAGCTCTGGCCGCAAGTGGTGACCGGGCATTTGCTCGGTGGCTTCGCGACCTTGAGCCTGCTGTTTCTGCTGACGCTGAGACTGTCCGGCGTGCTGCCGGCGCTGACCGTGCCCAAGCGTCTGCAATATTGGGCCACCGCCGGTTTGTTGCTGGTGATCGGCCAGATCGCCCTCGGTGGCTGGGTCAGTTCCAACTATGCGGCGGTGGCCTGCATCGACTTCCCGACCTGCCACGGCCAATGGCTGCCGCCGGCGGATTTCGCCAATGGCTTTCACCTGACCCAGCACATCGGCCCCAATTACCTCGGCGGGCAACTCGACAGCGACGCACGCACGGCGATTCACCTGACCCACCGTATCGGCGCCCTGCTGGTGACGATTGTCCTGCTCTGTCTGGCGTGGCAACTGAAAGGGGTGGGCATGACCCGACTGGCCGGGCTGGTGCTGGTTGCTCTCGGCGCACAGATCACCCTCGGTATCAGCAACGTGCTGTTTCATCTGCCGCTGCCGGTGGCCGTGGCGCACAACGCCGGCGGCGCAGCCCTGCTGCTGACCATGGTGCTGGTCAACTATCACGCGCGAACCAGTCTGGTCCGGGTCAAGCAGCCGATGCTCGCGCGCTGGCGCCTGAGCCCGCGTAAACCCTCGGCGGCGCCCATCACCCTAAAAGGAGAGACGCCATGGCGATTCTGATCGGCGAGCGTCACGCACAGGCGTTGTGGCGTGATTACCTGGAGCTGACCAAACCGAAAGTCGTGGTGCTGATGCTCATCACCTCGCTGGTCGGCATGTTCCTCGCGACCCGCGCCGGCGTGCCGTGGACGGTGCTGGTGTTCGGCAACCTGGGAATCGCGCTGTGTGCCGGAGGTGCGGCGGCGGTCAATCATGTGGTGGACCGGCGCATCGATGCCGTCATGGCACGCACCCACAAACGGCCGCTGGCCGAGGGTCGGGTTTCGCCCACGGCGGCACTGACCTTTGCGCTGGTGCTGGCGCTGCTTGGTCAGGCCTTGCTGCTGACTTTCACCAATCCGCTGACCGCTTGGCTGACCCTGGCCTCGCTGCTCGGCTACGCGGTGATCTACACCGGTTTCCTCAAACGCGCGACGCCGCAGAACATCGTCATCGGCGGCCTCGCCGGCGCCGCACCGCCGCTGCTCGGCTGGACCGCCGCCACCGGCCATATCGGTGCCGAACCGTTGCTGCTGGTGCTGATCATCTTCGCCTGGACCCCACCGCACTTCTGGGCGCTGGCGATCCACCGCAAGGAGGAATACGCCAAGGCCGACATCCCGATGCTGCCGGTCACCCACGGCGAGCACTACACCAAGGTGCATATTCTGCTGTACACCTTCGCCCTGCTGGCGGTCAGCCTGTTGCCGTACGTGATCCACATGAGCGGCGCGCTGTACCTGATCTGCGCCCTCGGCCTGGGCGCCAGGTTTCTGCAATGGGCCGTGGTGCTGTACCGTGGCACTCGGCCGCACGCGGCGATCAACACCTTCAAGTACTCTATCTGGTACTTGTTTCTGCTGTTCATCGCCCTGCTCGTAGACCACTACTTACTGTTGAACCTATGACTCGAACCCAGAAAACCGTCTTCATCCTCGTGGCCGTGATCGCGCTGATCCTCGGCCTGACCGTCAACAAAGTGCTGAGCGGCAAGGGCCAGGGCGACCCGACCGCGCTGATCGACGCCGGCATCATCCTGCTGCCACAGAGCCGCAACCTGCCGGACGTGACGATGACCAATCAGGACGGCCAACCGGTCACGGTCAACGAGCTCAAGGGCAAGTGGAGCCTGCTGTTCTTCGGCTACACCTTCTGCCCGGACATCTGCCCGACCACCCTCGCCCAGCTGCGCCAGATCAAGAGCGAGCTGCCGAAAGATGCGGTGGATAAATTGCAGATCGTGCTGGTCAGCGTCGACCCGAACCGCGACAACCCTGCGCAGTTGAAGCAGTACCTGGGCTACTTCGATCCGCAGTTCATCGGCCTGACGCCGAAGTCGATCGAGGAGCTGCAGAAGGTCGCCAACGCGGTGAGCATTCCGTTCATTCCGGCGGATACCAGCAAGCCGAATTACACCGTTGATCACAGTGGGAATCTGGCAGTGATCGGGCCGGATGGGACGCAGCGCGGGTTTATTCGGGCGCCGTTGAACAATGCCAAGCTGGTGGCGCAGTTGCCGGTGATGCTGAACCGCAAGTAAAAACCCGGACCAAAAAAAAACCGCAGCCTGAGCTGCGGTTTTTTTATGCCTGTAAGCCGGGATCAGAACGCCGGCAACACCGCACCTTTGTACTTCTCGGTAATGAATTTCTTCACTTCCGGGCTGTGCAGGGCTTCAGCCAGTTTCTTCATGGCGTCGCTGTCCTTGTTGTCCGCGCGGGACACCAGGATGTTCACGTACGGCGAATCGTTGCCTTCGATGACCAGCGCGTCCTTGGACGGATCCAGCTTGGCTTCCAGCGCGTAGTTGGTGTTGATAAGCGCCAGGTCGACCTGGGTCAGCACGCGCGGGATGGTCGCGGCTTCCAGTTCACGGATCTTCAGGTCTTTCGGGTTTTCGGCGATGTCCTTGACGGTGGACAGGATGTTTTTCGAATCCTTCAGCTTGATCACGCCCGCCTTGTCCAGCAGCAACAGCGCACGGCCGCCGTTGGTGGCGTCGTTCGGGATCACCACGTTGGCGCCGCCTGGCAGGTCTTCGATTTTCTTGATCTTGCTCGAGTAGGCGCCCAGCGGCTCCAGGTGCACACCGGTCACGGCGACCAGGCTGGTGCCCTTGGCCTTGTTGAACTCATCGAGGTAAGGCTGGTGCTGGAAGAAGTTGGCGTCCAGACGCTTTTCGGCCACCTGCACGTTCGGCTGGATGTAATCGGTGAAGACCTTGACCTTCAGATCCACGCCTTCTTTGGCCAGTGCCGGCTTCACGAATTCGAGGATTTCTGCGTGCGGCACCGGGGTGGCAGCAACGGTCAGGGTTTCAGCGTGAGCCGAAAAAGCGGCTACGGCAGCGAAAGCAGCGATCAGTTTTTTCATTCAGCTAACTCCTTTTGAGGTGCCCGTGTGGCACCTGCCAGCGAATGGCCGGCTCATTTTTTGATTACCAAACCGGGTTATTTGCGCGAGAAATGCACGACCAGTCGGTCGCCGACCATTTGCAGCACTTGCACCAGAATCAGCAGCAACACCACGGTGACGATCATCACGTCGGTCTGGAAACGCTGGTAACCGAAACGGATAGCCAGGTCACCCAGACCACCGGCGCCGACCACACCGGCCATCGCCGTGTAGGAAACCAGTGTAATCGCCGTCACCGTAATCGCTGCGAAGATGCCCGGACGGGCCTCCGGCAGCAAGGCATTCATGATGATCTGGCGAGTGGTCGCGCCCATGGACTGGGTCGCTTCGATGATGCCGCGATCCACTTCACGCAGGGCGGTTTCCACCAGACGCGCGAAGAACGGCGTCGCACCTACCACCAGCGGTGGAATCGCACCGGCCACACCCAGCGAGGTGCCGGTGATCAGCACGGTGAACGGGATCATCACGATCAACAGAATGATGAACGGCAACGAACGCAGGATGTTCACCACCAGCGACAGCAGCGCATATACGCCTTTTGCTTCAAGCAACTGACGCGGGCTGCACAGGAACAGCAGCACGCCCAGCGGCAGGCCGAGCAACACGGTGAACAGCAGCGAACCGCCGAGCATCATCATGGTGTCGCCGGTGGCCAGCCAGATTTCGTACCAGTCGATATTGGTGAAGAAACTCATCAGGTCTGCCATTAGCGCAACACCTCCATGTGAACGTCAGCGGCGGTGAAGCGGGCAAAGGCCGCTTCCATGTCGCCACCGGTGACGGCGAGGGTCAATTGCCCGTAAGGAATGTCTTTAATGCGGTCGATACGACCGGCCAGGATGCTGTAGTCCACGCCGGTTTCCCGGGCGACGGTACCCAGCAGCGGCGCGTAGGTCGCTTCGCCCTGGAAGGTCAGACGCACGATGCGGCCCGGCACGTGAGCGAAGTCATCGCGCTGCTCGCTTTCGTCGATCTGCTCGTCTTCCTGCACAAAACGCTTGGTGGTCGGGTGCTTCGGATGCAGGAACACCTCGGCCACCGAACCCTGTTCGACGATCACGCCGGCGTCCATCACCGCCACCTGATCACAGACACGGCGGATCACATCCATCTCGTGGGTGATCAGCACGATGGTCAGTTTCAGCTCGCGGTTGATTTCGGCCAGCAGTTGCAGCACCGAAGCGGTGGTCTGCGGGTCGAGGGCGCTGGTGGCTTCGTCGCACAGCAGGATTTTCGGCTTGGTCGCCAGGGCGCGGGCGATGCCGACGCGTTGCTTCTGGCCACCGGACAACTGCGCCGGGTACTTCTTCGCGTGATCGGACAGCCCGACCCGCGCCAGCAATTCGGCCACACGCTGGTCGATCTCGGCGCGGGACAGTTCACCGGCCAGGGTCAGCGGCAGCGCGACGTTGTCGGCCACGGTCTTGGACGCCAGCAGATTGAAGTGCTGGAAGATCATCCCGACCTGCTGACGGAAACGGCGCAGGCCGTTGGCGTCCAGCGCGGTGACTTCTTCGCCGTCGACAATGATCTTGCCGCCGCTGGAATCTTCCAGGCGATTGATCAGACGCAGCAGGGTACTTTTTCCCGCGCCGGAATGGCCAATCAGGCCGAACACCTGACCGTTCTCGATGGAGAGACTGGTCGGATGCAGCGCGGTGATGTCCTTACCGGCGACGCGGTAAGTCTTATGGACGTTTTGAAACTCGATCACGTAGCGAACCTTGTGGGGCGCGTTGGAAAAGGATCAGCGGTTAGCCGGGCGCGCATTTTAGCCTGTCCGTATAGAGGTTCTTAGCATTTATTTCGCAATTAACCTTCGATTTGGCAATAACAGGATCAAAGGTCATAAAAAAGGAACGCCCAAAACCCTCGTCAGTCACTAGGTAAGCGACTTGAAAACCCTGGGTGCCGCGCCCGGGAACCACTCAAGCGCCCCGGCGCAACGCCGGGGCAGACAGGAGTTCACGACTGATGAGTACGAAAAAACCTGCCACAGACAAAAGCCAACTGGCCGGCACCGATACCCCGGATCGCGCCAATACCAACGCCAAACTCGACAGCCTGGAAAAATTCCGTTCCGACGCCACCGGCCAGGCCCTGCGCACCAATCAGGGCGTGAAGGTCGCGGACAACCAGAACACCCTCAAGGCCGGGCCGCGGGGGCCGTCGCTGCTGGAAGACTTCATCATGCGTGAGAAAATCACGCACTTTGACCATGAGCGGATTCCCGAGCGCATCGTCCATGCCCGCGGTACCGGGGCCCATGGTTTCTTTCAGACCTACGAGAATCATTCGGCGTTGACCAAGGCCGGTTTCCTGCGGGATCCGGGAAAGAAAACACCCGTGTTCGTCCGTTTTTCCACGGTGCAAGGGCCACGGGGCTCCGGCGATACCGTGCGTGATGTGCGTGGTTTTGCCGTGAAGTTCTTCACCGACGAAGGCAACTTCGACCTGGTCGGCAACAACATGCCGGTGTTCTTCATCCAGGACGCGATCAAGTTTCCCGACTTCGTCCACGCGGTAAAACCCGAACCGCATAATGAAATGCCTACCGGCGGCTCGGCTCATGACACCTTCTGGGACTTTGTGTCGCTGGTGCCGGAGTCAGCACACATGGTCATCTGGGCCATGTCCGACCGGGCCATCCCGAAAAGCCTGCGCAGCATGCAGGGTTTCGGCGTGCACACCTTCCGGCTGATCAACGCCGAGGGCAAATCACGCTTCGTCAAATTCCATTGGCGCCCCACCGCCGGCACTTGTTCGCTGGTGTGGGACGAAGCGCAGAAGCTGGCCGGTAAAGACACCGACTACCATCGGCGCGATCTCTGGGAGGCCATCGAGACCGGGGACTACCCGGAATGGGAACTTGGCGTACAAATCATCGAGGAGGAAAACGAGCACGACTTCGATTTCGACATCCTCGACCCGACCAAACTGATTCCCGAGGAAATCGTCCCGATCACGCCGCTGGGCAAGATGACCCTCAACCGCAACCCGGACAATTTCTTCGCCGAAACTGAGCAGGTCGCGTTCTGCCCCGGCCATATCGTGCCGGGCATCGATTTCTCCAATGACCCGCTGCTGCAAGGTCGGCTGTTTTCCTACACCGACACGCAGATCAGCCGACTCGGCGGGCCGAACTTTCATGAGCTACCGATCAATCGTCCGGTGGCGCCTTTCCACAATGGCCAGCGCGATGCCCAGCACCGTACGGTGATCGACAAGGGCCGTGCGTCTTACGAACCCAACTCCATTGATGGTGGCTGGCCAAAAGAAACCCCGCCAGCCGCGCAGGACGGCGGGTTCGAGAGCTATGCGGAGCGCATCGACGCCAACAAGATCCGTCAGCGCAGCGAGTCGTTCAGCGATCACTTTTCCCAGGCGCGACTGTTCTTCAAGAGCATGAGCAAGCACGAGCAGGAACACATCATCTCGGCTTACAGCTTCGAACTGGGCAAGGTCGAGCGCGAGCACATTCGGGCCCGGGAAGTGAACGAGATTCTGGCCAACATCGATCTGGAACTGGCCAGGCGCGTGGCACACAACCTTGGGTTGCCGGCGCCAGCCAAAGGGACAGTCGAGGTGCGCAAGACATCACTGGATCACTCACCGGCACTCAGTCAGGCCAACCTGTTGCCGGAGAACATCAAGACGCGAAAAGTGGCGATTCTGGCAGCCAATGGCGTCGATGGTGCCGCGATTGATGCAATGAAGAAGGCTCTGGCGGCAGAAGGCGCGCACGCCAAACTGCTCGGCCCGACTTCGGCACCGGTGAAGACCGCCGATGGCAAGAGCCTTGCGGTGGATGCGTCGATGGAGGGCTTGCCTTCAATAGCGTTCGACGCGGTGTTCGTGCCGGGCGGCGCGGCGTCGGTCAAGGCGTTGAGCGGTGATGGTGTGGCGCTGCATTACCTGCTGGAGGCGTACAAGCACCTGAAGGCAATTGCCCTGCAAGGCGAGGCCAAACAGCTGCTGGACGTGCTGAAGCTGGAGGCGGATGCCGGATTGATCGAAGGCAAAGATATGAAAGCGCTGACCAAGCCGTTCTTTGCGGCGATCGGGCAACATCGGGTCTGGGATCGGGAGGCGAAGGCCAAGGCAATTCCGGCCTGAAAAAAACCGCAGCCTGCGATCAGCAGGCTGCGGTTAATTCAAGGTTTGCGCGGGCTCAGAACCATCTGTGCCGGAACTGTGCGCAGAATCTGCTTCTCGATCTGCAGATCGAAATCCGGATCGAGCTTCTTCACGCGCTTGGTGATCAGCGTCGCCAGCCAAGGGTAATCATTGGTACGCGGCGCCTGAATGCTCACCGCACAGTCATAATTCACCACATCGGCGGCGATCGCATCGAGTTGACGGCGAAGTTTGCGGCTATCGTTGATATTCAACGCAACCGTGGTGCTCTCGGCGGTCGGGTCGATCACCTTGGCTTTCGGCTTGGCCTCGGCGGCCAGGAGCGCTGCTTCGGCTTTTTCCAGCTCAGCCTTGCGCGCTTCGGTGATTGCGCCGTTGACGCCACCGGTCAGCGCCGGAGCCTTGGGCATCAGCGCGCGAGCCCGGGCCAGAGCGGTTGCGGCAGCATTCACATCGCCCTTCTGCAGGACGATCTGACTGCGGCGCAGATAGGCTTCGGCCAACTGGCGCTGGTACTGCTCAAGGGACTGATCATTGGGCGTTTCGGCCTGCAAGGCTGCCAACTGGTCTTCGGCAGTGGCCAGTTCGCTGCTGGCCAGGCTTTGCTCCAGCTGTGCGATGGCCGTGGCCCGCGCATCGGGGGCTTCGGCCACCGGCGGCGTGCTTTGGCAGGCGCCCAGCAGCACTGAAAATGCGACAAGGAGCAGATAACGGGAGGCGAACGGCTTCATTCCTGCGACTCTCTATTTGCGCAAAAAACGAGCAAGTCTACACCCCTCGACGGGGCAGAACAAAACTCAGCAGAAACAGTGCGGCCGCCGTCACAACGATTGACGGGCCGGCCGGGGTGTCCTTGAACCAGGACAGCGCCAGCCCGCCACACACGGCGAGCATGCCCAGCAGGCTCGCGCCCAGCGCCATCTGCTCCGGCGAACGGGCGTGACGTTGTGCCGCAGCCGCCGGGATGATCAACAGCGACGTAATCAGCAATACACCGACGATTTTCATCGCCACGGCGATCACCACCGCGATCAGCAGCATCAGCGCCATGCGCAATCCGGCCACCGGCAGGCCTTCGACCCGGGCCAGTTCTTCGTGCACGGTGATCGCCAGCAGCGGCCGCCACAGCGTCACCAGCAACACCAGCACCGCCGCGCTGCCGCCGAGGATCCAGGCAAGGTCAGTCGGGCTGATTGCCAGCAGATCGCCAAACAGATAGGCCATCAGGTCGATCCGCACTTCATGCATGAAGCTTAGTACCACCAGGCCGAGAGAGAGCGTGCTCGGCGCAAGAATGCCCAGCAACGTGTCGGACGCCAGCGGCTGGCGCTGTTGCAGGGTGACCAGCAGCACCGCCAGCAGCAGACAGCCCACGGTGACCGCGACGGTCGGGCTGACATCCAGCAGAAAACCCAGCGCCACGCCGAGCAGTGCGGCGTGGGACAGCGTGTCGCCGAAATAGGCCATGCGCCGCCAGACCACGAACGAGCCCAGCGGCCCCGCGACCACCGCCAGCGCCAGACCTGCAAGCAGGGCGTAGAACAGAAAATCAGCCATGCTTGCAGCTATCTCCGTGAACGTGAGGTTGGCCTTTTACAGGCCCCTTGACCACCGAACCGTGCAGGTCGTGGGCGTGGTCGTGATGGTGGTGATAGACCGCGAGGCTCGGCGCGTGGTTGCCGAACAGCTCGACGAAAGCGGGGTCGCCACTGACCTGCTCGGGATGCCCGGAGCAGCAGACATGACGGTTGAGGCACACCACCTGATCCGTGGTGCTCATCACCAGATGCAGGTCGTGGGACACCATCAGCACGCCGCAACCGTGGCGGTCGCGCAGCCGGGTGATCAGGCTGTACAGCTCGGCTTGCCCGGCGACATCGACACCTTGCACCGGCTCGTCGAGCACCAGCAGTTCCGGCTCGCGCAACAGCGCCCGGGCCAGCAAAACGCGCTGCATTTCACCGCCGGAAACGCTTTGCACCGGGCTGTCGATGACATGCTCGGCGCCGACCTCCTTGAGAGCCGCCAGCGCGCGCGGGCGGTCAACGCCCGGCACCAGCCGCAGGAAGCGCAGGACGGACAGCGGCAGGGTCGGATCGACGTGGAGCTTTTGCGGCATGTAACCGACGCGCAGTTTCGGCTTGCGCCAGACGCTGCCGCTGTCGGGTTTCAGCAGCCCGAGCACAGCGCGTACCAGCGTGGTCTTGCCGGCGCCGTTGGGGCCGATCAGGGTGACGATCTGCCCCGGCTCGACGCTCAGGTGAATGTTGTCCAGCACGTTCTGCCCGGCAAACCGGACAGCCACCTGCTCCAGACGGATCAACGCATCGCTCATCAAGCCCCCCGGCAACCGGAGCAGAGGCCGACCACTTCGACGGTCTGGGCCTCGACGATGAAGCCGACGTCCTTGGCGCTGTGGACGATCGCGTCGCTGATGGTTTTTTGCTCGAGTTCGATGGCGGCGTGGCATTCGCGGCAGATCAGGAACTGGCCCTGGTGCGAATGCTTCGGATGAACGCAGCCGACAAAGGCGTTCAGCGAGGAAATGCGGTGTACCAGACCGTTTTCCAGGAGGAAATCCAGCGCCCGGTATACGGTCGGCGGCGCGGCGCGGCGGCCGTCCTGCTCGCTGAGCACGGCGAGGATGTCGTAGGCACCCAGCGGCTTGTGGCTCTGCCAGACCAGTTCCAGCACCCGCCGACGCAATGCGGTCAGGCGCAGGCCTTTCTGTGCACACAAGGCATCGGCCTCGGACAGGGCGCTGTGGACGCAATGAGAGTGGTCGTGGGGACGGCTGGCAATCGGGGTAATAGGCATGAGCGGCGACGAGTTTGGTTAGAGACGTTATTATGTTACCCGTTCTCGCCTCCTTGAGTGGTCATCGTGTCCCGACTTTTTTCTGTTTTTGTGGCCTTTGTCGCCAGTTTTCTGCTGATCGGTTCGGCTCAGGCCGAAGTCAGAGTCCTCACCAGCATCAAGCCGCTGCAATTGATTGCCGCTGCGGTGCAGGACGGCGTGGCGATTCCGGAAGTGTTGCTGCCGCCGGGGGCTTCGCCGCATAACTACGCGCTGCGCCCTTCCGACGTACGCAAGGTGCAATCGGTGGACCTGCTGTACTGGATCGGCCCGGACATGGAAGGTTTCCTGCCTCGCGTGCTGAACGGTCGTACGCTGCCAAGCGTCGCCGTGCAGGACCTGCCGGGCATGAAGTTGCGCCGCTTCGCCGAAGACAGCCACTCCCACGCCGAAGACGCCGACGAGCATGATCACGATCACCGCCCCGGCACTCTCGACGCGCATTTGTGGCTATCGCCGGTAAACGCGCGGGTGATTGCCGACAAAATGGCCGCTGACCTGAGCGCTGCCGACCCGGCCAATGCCGAGCGCTATCAGAGCAACGCCAAGGCGTTCGATGAGCGTCTGGATGCGCTGGATCAGCGTTTGAAGAAACGTCTGGCCAGCGTTGAAGGCAAACCCTACTTCGTCTTCCACGAAGCCTTCGACTACTTCGAAGATGCCTACGGCCTGAAACACACCGGTGTATTCAGCGTGGCGGCGGAAGTGCAGCCGGGCGCTCAGCATGTCGCGGCAATGCGCGCGCGTTTGCAGCAAGTAGGCAAGACGTGCGTGTTCAGTGAGCCGCCATTGCGCCCACGTCTGGCCGAAACCCTGGTGGCTGGCCTGCCGGTGAAACTGGCGGAACTGGATGCGTTGGGCGGGTACACGCCGGCGACGGCTCAAGGTTATGAGCAGGTGCTGGAGAAGCTGGGGAATGATCTGGCGGGTTGCCTGGAGTCGCTCTGATACAAAAAACCGCAGCCTGCACAGGCTGCGGTTTTTTTCTTTTACAGGGCGAAAGGTAGCGGTGTGCTGACCTGCTGACGCTGCGCCAGCCGCTGCTCGAACTCTTTCGGATCGTGAATCAGCACGTCCTGCCCGGCGAACGATTCCGCCGCGATCAACCGCGACAGCCAGAACCGCACGCACGCCACGCGCAGCATGGTTGGCCACAATTCGGCCTCGGCTGCCGTAAACGGACGCAGTGCCGCATAGGCACCCAGGAAGGCCCGCGCACGTGGGCCGTCGATCAGGCCGTCATCGTCCGAACACCAGTCGTTCAAGGCAATCGCCACATCGTAGAGCATCGGCCCGGAGCAGGCGTTGTAGAAGTCGATCAGCCCGGTCAGGTGCGTGCCTTCGAACATGGCGTTGTCGCGGAACAGGTCGGCGTGGATGTTCGCCCGCGGCAGCGCGAGAATTTTCTCTTTCTGTTGGGTGATTTCGTCCAGCGCCTTCTGCAGCAGCGCACGCGGCTCGTCGCTCAGGTGCGAAAGAAACTGTGTACCCTCTTCCAGCATCCAGTCCAGGCCACGATCGGTCTTGCGCTTGATCATGCTGTCGCCCTGGGTCGCCAGGTGCAGGTGCGCCTGCAAGTCACCGACCTGCGCGCAATGCTGGGCGTTGGCCTGTTTGATGTGCTTGCCGGCGAGGCGCGGCTGCAACAGCGCCGGTTTGCCTTTCAGCTCGCGCAGGGCCACGCCATCAGTGGTGCGCAGTGCGTAAGGCACCGGCAGGTCGGCTTCGTGGAGGACATCGAGCAGGTCGATGAAAAACGGCATTTCCTGCACCGGGCCGCGCTCGACCAGGGTCAGGACGAACTCGCCCTTTTCCATGCTGATGAAGAAGTTGGTGTTTTCGCTGCCGGCGGCGATCCCCTGGAAATCGAGCAGACGGCCGAGCCCGTAAGGGGCGAGAAAGGTTTCCAGCTCGGGCCGAGCCAGGGGGGTGAACACAGACATGGTTAAAAACTGCTCAGTTCTGGCGCCGCCATCGAGCCGGCGCCGGTTGAAATTAAGAAACTACTTCCACTCGAAAATTTTCCACGCGGGGATCAGCATATCCGGCTGGTCCGAGCGGATGAAGTTTGCATCAGTACCGTCCGCACGCACCAGAAAATAGGGCGGGAAACCCTTCTTGGTCACCTTGATCGCGTACAGGAAACCGTTCTGCCGGTACTCCTGGATGGTTTTGTCACCCTCGGTGCGGATGGTGACTTCCGGCTCCGCTGACGGCGCATCATCCGCCGCGATCGCAGGCAAGGGTGAGACAGCAATCAGACTGACCAGCAGCAAGCGATTTAACGTACGCATGATAACCTTGTCCCTTTGTCGTCAACGGTCCCGCTATTCTAGCGCCGGACCCGCCGAAAAGGTTGATCCTGCTCATGAGCCAAGCCCCCCTCGTCCTGGTGGACGGTTCGTCTTACCTGTACCGCGCCTTTCACGCGCTGCCACCGCTGACCACGTCCAAAGGCCTGCCGACCGGTGCGGTCAAAGGCGTGCTGAACATGCTCAAGAGCTTGCGCAAGCAGTATCCGGACAGCCCGTTCGCCGTGGTGTTCGACGCCAAGGGCGGGACATTTCGCGATGAGATGTACGCCGAATACAAGGCCAACCGCCCGAGCATGCCCGACGACATGCGCCTGCAGATCGAGCCGCTGCACCAGAGCGTGAAAGCCCTCGGTTTTCCGCTGCTGTGCGTCGAAGGCGTCGAGGCCGATGACGTGATCGGCACCCTGGCCCGCAGCAGCGCGGCCGCCAATCGTCCGGTGATCATCTCCACCGGCGACAAGGACATGGCGCAACTGGTCGACGGGCACATTACCTTGGTCAACACCATGTCCGGTAGCTCGATGGACGTGGAGGGCGTGAAGGAGAAATTCGGCGTCGCTCCGGAGCAGATCATCGATTATCTGGCCCTGATGGGCGATTCTTCCGACAACATCCCCGGTGTTCCCGGCATCGGGCCGAAAACCGCGTCCGGCCTGTTGGTCGGCGTCAACGGCGGCCTGACCGAGCTCTACGCGCAGCTCGACATCGTGCCGACCCTGCCGATTCGCGGCGCCAAGACCCTGCCGGCCAAGCTTGAAGAGCACAAGGAGATGGCGTTCCTCTCCTATCAACTGGCGACCATCAAGGTCGACGTACCGCTGGACATCGGCCTCGACGACCTGCAAATGGGCCCGGAAGATCCGGCCAAGCTGCTTGAGCTTTACACCCTGCTGGAGTTCAAGAGCTGGATCAACGATCTGGAACGGGATGCCAAACGTCTGGAGCTGAGCAGCGCCGCCGCGCCTGAGCCGGTCGTCGACCTGTTCAGCGCACCTGCGGAAGAAGCACCGGTCGCTCCGGCCGAGGCCGCGTACGAAACCATCCTCGATCAGGCCCGTTTCGATGTCTGGCTGGAAAAACTGAAGAACGCCAAGCTGTTCGCCTTCGACACCGAAACCACCGGCGTCGACGCGCAACAGGCGCAACTGGTCGGTCTGTCTTTCGCGGTGCAGGCCAACGAAGCGGCCTACATCCCGCTGACCCACTCCTACATCGGTGTGCCGGAGCAGCTGGATCGCGACACCGTGTTGCGCGCGCTCAAGCCAATCCTCGAAGACCCGAACAAGCTCAAGGTCGGCCAGCACGCCAAGTTCGACATGAACATCCTGGCCAACTGCGCCATCGGCGGCGACCAGAACGAAGGCATCACCGTGCGCGGCATCGCCTTCGACACGATGCTTGAGTCCTACGTGCTCAACTCCACCGCCACCCGTCACGACATGGACAGCCTGGCGCAGAAGTACCTGGATCACACTACCGTGAGCTTCCAGGACATCGCCGGCAAAGGCGCCAAACAGCTGACCTTCGACCAGATCGCGCTGGAACAGGCCGGCCCATACGCCGCCGAAGATGCCGACGTGACCCTGCGCCTGCACCAGACACTGTTCGAAAAACTCAGCGCCATCCCGAGCCTGGCCAGCGTGCTGACCGACATCGAGATCCCGCTGGTGCCGGTGCTGGCCCGCATCGAGCGTCAGGGTGCATTCGTCGATGCCGCGCTGCTGGGCGTTCAGAGCATCGAGCTGGGCGACAAGATGGTCGCGCTGGAGCGTGAAGCCTTCGAGATCGCCGGTGAAGAATTCAACCTCGGCTCGCCGAAGCAACTGGGTGTGATTCTCTACGAAAAACTCGGCCTGCCGGTGCTGAAAAAGACCGCCAAGGGTCAGCCGTCCACTGCCGAAGAAGTGCTGGCAAAACTGGCCGAAGACGATCACCGCCTGCCAAAAGTGCTGATGGAACACCGTTCCATGAGCAAGCTGAAAAGCACCTACACCGATCGCCTGCCGGAGCAGATCAACCCGCGCACCGGGCGTATCCACACCTCGTATCATCAGGCTGTGGCATCGACCGGTCGCTTGTCCTCAAGCGATCCGAACCTGCAGAACATCCCGGTGCGCACCGCCGAAGGCCGGCGCATCCGTCAGGCCTTTGTCGCGCCGAAAGGCTACAAACTGCTGGCGGCGGACTACTCGCAGATCGAATTGCGGATCATGGCGCACCTGTCCCGCGACGAAGGCCTGATGAACGCCTTCCGCAACAATCTGGACGTGCACACCGCAACTGCCGCCGAAGTGTTCAAGGTCGAGCTGAACGAAGTGACGTCCGACCAGCGCCGTGGCGCCAAGGCGATCAACTTCGGCCTGATCTACGGCATGGGCGCGCAGAAGCTGGGCAAGGACATCGGCGTCGACACCAAGACCGCCAAGGCCTACATCGATACCTACTTCGCACGCTACCCGGGCGTTCGCGAATACATGGATCGCACCCGTGCGCAGGCGGCGGATCAAGGCTTCGTGGAAACAATCTTCGGCCGTCGTCTGTATCTGCCGGACATCAACTCCAACAAGCCGCAGGAGCGCGCAGCTGCCGAACGCACGGCGATCAACGCACCGATGCAGGGCACCGCAGCGGACATCATCAAGAAAGCCATGGTGGCGGTGGACAACTGGCTGAGCGCTTCGGGTCTGGACGCCAAAGTCATCCTGCAGGTGCACGACGAACTGGTGCTGGAGGTTCGCGAGGATCTGGTGGATCAGGTTCGCGACGAAATTCGCGTCCACATGAGTGAAGCGGCGAAGCTGGATGTGCCGTTGCTGGTGGAAGTCGGGGTTGGCAACAACTGGGACGAGGCCCACTGATCGGTCAGAGGCCGGCTCTGCCGGGGCATAACGCCGCAGCAGAGCCCTTTGCAGGCACTTAGTCCTAAAGGTTCTGGAATTTATTCCAAACCTTTTCTAGAAAATTCTGAACTAATCTTGCAGGCTGATACTCAGAGGTACTGAATGGCTGGTGAAGCCCTTCGATGCTCCTATGTTGTGTTAAGTGTTGGCAGATATCTGAACCCCGCCCTAGCGGTTCGGAACTTGAACCCCGGAACTTCTCCCTCCCCATATGAAGTCCGGGGCTTTTTTTGCCCAAAAATCGGCTGTAGCGCGGTCATGCTGCGTTAAAAGCGTTACTAAAAATGCTCATTTAGGTCCCCTAAAGTCGAGCGCGACCCCGGCCGTTTTACTAACACTTTTGCCTTGCCTGACCGCACTACAGCCAATTTTCCATATTCCGATTATTCGGTCGCCGCTTCTGCGCCTTTGTCTGCCAGCTCCATCCAGCCCGCCAGCTTGGTGTAGGCCTCTTCCAGGCCCATGCGTTTTGGTGCGGAGAACAGCTGGATCGTCACCAGATCGCCCCACCCCTTGCGGATTTCCGACTGCACCTTGAGCAGCGTGTTCTTGGCTGCGCCGTAGGTCAGCTTGTCGGCCTTGGTCAGCAGAATGTGCATCGGCATGCCGGCCGCAACGGCCCAGTCGAGCATCAGCAGGTCGAAGTCGGTCATTGGATGACGGATGTCCATCATCAGAATCAGCCCCTTCAAACTCTCGCGGCCACCGAGGTAAGCCTCGAGGTGACGCTGCCAGTGTTGCTTGAGCGGGATCGGGACTTTTGCATAACCGTAGCCCGGCAGGTCGACCAGACGCCGTTCATCGTCTAGCTTGAAGAAGTTCAACAGCTGTGTGCGACCCGGGGTTTTCGAGGTGCGCGCCAGACTGGCGTGAGTCAGGGTGTTCAGCGCACTGGATTTACCGGCGTTGGAACGACCGGCGAACGCCACTTCGAAGCCTTCGTCGTCGGGGCACTGATCGACTTTGGCGGCACTGAGCATGAACGTGGACTGTTGGCACAGGCCGAGGATGGGATTCTTGAGTTGCATGGGATTTCCGATGTGGGCGGCGCCGGGATTGGGCGCGGAACGCGGTGTCGCTTCCGTTTCAGTGACGCCAGTATATAATGCCGCAGATTTTGTGTGTGCTTTGTCCCAGCGAAGGATGAAGTACACGAGAGCGACAGACTTTGATTGCGCAACAGAACGCAGATCGCTCTCAACCCTGAAAAGGTCGTTTTATGACGAAATGGCTGCTGGCTGCCGGAGTTCTGATGCCGCTTTACAGCGCACAGGCTACACAGGATCCGGAAGCCGTGTACAACCGTGTTTGTGGTGCCTGTCATTCCGGCCAACTACCCATGGCGCCCAGAAGAGGCGATCAGGAAGCTTGGACGCCGAGGTTGGCGAAAGGTATGGAGACGCTGGTGCAACACGTAACCCAGGGTTTCAAGGCGATGCCGCCGCGTGGTTTGTGCATGGACTGCAGTGCCGAGGATTACCAGGCCATCATCCTCTGGATGAGCGGAAGTAAACCCGGTCCATAACTCTTAACCCTTAGCCGTAGTTGGATTAGCTGATGAACAAACTGATCGTGAGTCTGCTGTTGACCGTGGGAATCTCAGGTTTCGCCCATGCTGCAGGCGATGCCGCCGCAGGCCAGGCGAAGGCTGCCGTATGCGGGGCCTGCCATGGCCCGGATGGCAACAGCATGGCGCCAAACTTTCCAAAACTGGCCGGCCAGGGTGAACGCTACCTGACCAAGCAACTGCACGACATCAAGTCGGGCAAGCGCACCGTTCTGGAAATGACCGGCCTGCTGACCAACCTGAGCGATCAGGACCTCTCCGACATCGCCGCCTATTTCGCCAGCCAGAAAGGCAGCGTCGGCGCCGCCGATCCGAAGATCGTCGCTCGCGGCGAAGCCCTGTTCCGTGGCGGCAACCTGGAAAAAGGCCTGCCAGCCTGCACCGGTTGCCACTCGCCGAACGGCGCGGGCAATGCCGCCGCCGGCTTCCCGCACTTGGGTGGCCAGCACGCTCAATACATCGCCAAACAGCTGACCGATTTCCGCAAGGAAGAAGCCGGTCGCAACAACGACGGCGATGCCATGACCATGCGCACCATCGCTCGCAAGCTGAGCGACGAGGACATCGCGGCGGTCTCCAGCTACATTCAAGGCCTGCACTAAGGCCAGACCTGCGATGGTGATTCGAGCGTTGCGCGCGAAGGGCAACGCCTGCCACGTTAACGCTCGATTAATCCGTTGCATGAAGTATAAAAAGGGTGGCTTTGGCCGCCCTTTTTTGTGGCCGCTGCCGTTACACTACAGAACTCATGCCCGCCAGGATCTGTCTGAAAACAGCCCGCGCGAGGCGAACAAAATTGTCCAGGAGTAAAGCATGCGTAATCTGATCATCAGCGCCGCTCTCGTCGCTGCCAGCCTGTTCGGCGTAACCGCCCAGGCTGCCGAAGCACCTGCTGCCCCGTACGTCGAGCTGAGCAATCCGGTTCCGGTTGCCGTGCCTGGCAAGATCGAAGTGGTGGAACTGTTCTGGTACGGCTGCCCGCACTGCTACGCCTTCGAACCCGTGATCAATCCATGGGTTGAAAAACTGCCTTCCGACGTCAACTTCGTCCGCATTCCTGCCATGTTCGGCGGCCCTTGGGACGCACACGGTCAGATGTTCCTGACCCTGGAAGCCATGGGCGTCGAGCACAGCGTTCACGCTGCCGTGTTCAACGCGATCCAGAAAGAGCACAAGAAGCTGACCGACAAGAATGACATGGCCGACTTCCTCGCCACTCAGGGCGTGGACAAGGACAAGTTCCTGGCCACCTTCGACTCCTTCGCCATCAAGGGCCAGATCGTCAAGGCTCGCGAACTGGCCAAGAAATATGAAATCTCCGGCGTTCCAACCATGATCGTCAACGGCAAATACCGCTTTGACATCGGCTCTGCCGGTGGTGCCGAAGAGGCTCTGAAACTGGCTGACCAACTGGTCGCCAAAGAGCGAGCGGCCAACAAGGCAGCCTCCAACTAAGCGCGGCAATCGCCATGCGCCGCTGGGGAACCGAACGACTCGTCGGCCTGCATGATCCGCAGGTCAACGAGCATCACCTGGAGTCCACGGGCCTGCCCGCAGACAGCCGTTTGCGCTTGCTCAGCTTCAATATCCAGGTCGGCATCAGCACCGAGCGTTATCGGCACTACCTGACCCGCAGCTGGCAGCATCTGCTGCCGCACCCCGGCCGCTCCGGCAATCTGCAGAAGATCGGCAATCTGCTCGGCGACTTCGACCTGGTCGCCCTGCAGGAAGCCGATGGCGGCAGCCTGCGCTCAGGCTACGTCAATCAGGTCGAGCACCTGGCCCACCTCGGCGCCTTCCCCTACTGGTATCAACAACTCAATCGCAACCTTGGCCGACTGGCCCAGCACAGCAACGGCGTGCTCAGTCGCCTGCGCCCGTGGGCGATCGAGGACCATCCGCTGCCGGGGCCGAAAGGTCGCGGGGCGATCCTGGTGCGCTTTGGCGAAGGTCCCGAGGCGCTGGTGGTGGTGATGATGCACCTGGCGCTCGGCGCCCGGGTACGCACCATGCAACTGGCCTATATCCGCGAGCTGATCGGCGGCTACAAGCATCAGGTGCTGATGGGCGACATGAACACCCACGCCAGCGACCTGCTGCAACACTCGCCCTTGCGCGACCTCGGCCTGCTGGCCCCGCAACTCGAAGCGACATTCCCCAGCTGGCGCCCGCAGCGCTGCCTGGACCATATTCTGCTCAGCCCGACCCTGACGCTGGAAAAGGTCGAAGTGCTGGCCCAACCGATTTCCGATCACCTGCCCGTCGCGGTAGAGATTCGTCTGCCGGGTTCGCTCACGGCCGATGCATTGCCCGCGTTGAGTCCTGCCCCTCGCGGAACGCCTGAATGAGCGACGAAGCCCAGCGCTGGAAAGAGAAATACCTCAAAAGCATCGAACAACAGGAAAAGCTCGAACGTCGATGGGACGCCCGGCTCGACCTGCTGCGTCGCGGCCTGGTGCGTAGCACGCTCGCGGCGGAAGGCACCGATCGCGTGGTCGATCAATGCATGAAGGAAATGCGCGATGTGGTGCGCACCGACGACATGGATGCCGGCCTCGCCGCCCTGTTGCCACGCCTTGAAAAAGCTGTGCTCGACTCCGAGCAGCGTCGTGAAACCCGGATCGAGCAGGTCAGCACCGCGCTGAACTCGCTGGTGGCTCAGCTGCAATCGCTACCTCTGCCCCGAGATGTCGCGCAGCCACTGAAGAAATTCGCCAAGCAGCTCGACGGGCGAGTCAGTCAGGCCCGGGAAATGCCGTTATTGCTGAGCGAACTCAGCGGTTTGCAGGGCAAGGCCCTGAGCCAACTGGAGACGCCGGCGGAACCGGGACGTCTTGGGTTGTTGCAGCGCCTGTTTGGCAGCCGCGACAGCGAGGAAACGCCTGCATCTGTAGCTCAGCCTGCCGTGATCACTCCGGCCGCTCAGCCAGAGCAACCGCCCGCCGCGCCTGAAAGCGCGCAAATGCCAGAAGCGCCCGCTGCAATCGCCGAACCGGCAGCCATTGCCACCGTCAGTGAAGCACCGGTCACCGCACCTCTGGCCGCGCCACTGCAAGCTTCAGCACCAATAGCAACACCCGAGCCTGTTGCAGAGCCGGGAGTGGTCGCCTTCGAGCCTGCCCGGATCCGCACAGAAGTCGTTCCGTCTCCCAGCGAACCGGCCCCCTCCGAGCCAGAACCCGAGCCGCAAGCCTTCACGCCACCTCCGGTCTTCGCGCCAGCAACGCCTGCGGCCTTCAACCCTGACGAACTGATCCACCCCGGCGACAACCCGCCTCCGGTCTTCCTCGACAGCCTGCCCCTGCCCGAGCCCATCGCGCAGGCCCTGGCGGCCATCGACCCGGAGCAACCCGAGCAAGACATTCTCTATGCCCTGCCGGATTCGCCCGAACCCTCCTACAGCTCGGTGGCCAAGCACATAGAAGACACGCTGATCGGCCTGCTGGACGACCTGACCCTGCCTGAGCGCCACCGCCCGCAAGCCGAAGCCATGCGCGACCGGCTGAAAAATGGCCTGAACTGGTACGAACTGCTACCGATCCTCGACGATCTGGCGACCTTGATGCTGGCCATCACCGACAGTGGCCAGCACGAGTTCGAAGCTTATCTGCAACAACTCAACGAACGCCTCGAAGCGTTCCAGAGCAACCTGCAGGCTGCCAGCGAAGGTCACGCCGACAACAGTTCGGCGGCGCGAGCGATGGACACGCAGATCCGTGAACAGGTCGATGGCCTGCAGACCAGCGTGCAGGAAGCGGCGGACCTGGACGACCTCAAGCAGGTTCTGGAAAACCACCTCGAAGGTCTGCTCGGCACGATGGACCAGCATCAGAAACAGCGCGACGCCCGTGAGCAGGAAGTGGCTGGGCGCCTGAAAAGCCTGGCCGAACGGGTGGCGCACATGGAGCAGGAGGCCCTCGGCTACCGCGAGCACCTTGAAGAGCAGCGCCAGAAAGCCCTGATTGACCCGCTCACCGGCCTGCCTAACCGCGCCGCCTGGAGCGAGCGGCTCGACCACGAAATCGCCCAATGGCAGCAGCATGGCAATACTCTGAGCCTGGCCATGCTCGACCTCGATCACTTCAAGCGGATCAACGACAACTACGGCCATCTGGCCGGCGACAAAGTGTTGAAGATCATTGCCACGGTGCTGCGCAAGCGCCTGCGCGGCAGCGATTTCATTGCCCGGTTCGGCGGCGAGGAATTCGTCCTGCTGCTGCCGGCAACTCCGCCGGCCGTCGGCGCCAAACTGCTGGAAACCCTGCGCGCGTCCATCGAGGCCTGTCCGTTCCACTTCAAGGGTGAGCGCGTCACGATCACCATTTCCATGGGACTGGCGGCGTTCAGGCCGGGAGAACACAGCGATCTGGTGCTCAAAAGAGCCGATCAGGCACTGTACCGAGCCAAAAACGCAGGTCGCAACCGGGTGGAGCTAGGCTGAAGACAATTGTTCCATTTCATTTAAATCAGCCCTTTTGCCGTTCGCACGCAGGTCAGTACGTTACACTGTTGCATTACTGACTTGCGTGTACTGCCATGAAATTCCTTGCCCTCATCACGTCGCTGCTCATTCTGGCCGGTTGTGCCAGCGGACCGCGCTACGACACCAGCCATCCTTCTGCCAATCACGACAGCCGCGCGCAGTTCGTGATCGTGCATTACACCTCCGCCTCCCTCGAGCGTTCGCTGCAACTGCTGACCCACGGTGAAGTCAGCAGCCACTACCTGATCGGCGACGACAAGAAAGGCACGATCTACAAGCTGATGGACGAAAACCTGCGCGCCTGGCATGCCGGCGAAAGTGAATGGCAAGGCCGTACCTGGCTCAACTCAAGCTCCATCGGCATCGAAATCGTCAACCCGGGCTTCAAGGACACTCCGACCGGACGCGTGTGGTTTCCGTACAGCGAAGCCCAGGTACAGTCGCTGATCGTCCTGCTCAAGGACATCAGCAAACGCAACGGCATCAGCCCGGACCACATCATCGGCCACAGCGATATCGCACCGCTGCGCAAGCTTGATCCGGGCCCGTTGTTCCCGTGGAAGCGCCTGGCTGCCGAAGGCCTTGGCTTGTGGCCAGATGAGCAAGCCGTCGCCCGCCAGCAAGTGCGATTCGACGTCGAGCTGCCGAGCATCAGCTGGTTCCAGGCGCAACTGGCGCGCCTGGGCTACGCAACGCCGCAGAACGGCGAGCTGGACGTCGCGACCCGCCATGTCCTCGCAGCCTTCCAGATGCACTTCCGCCCTTCCCGCTTCGACGGTACTCCGGATGCGCAAACGGCAGCGTTGCTGCTGGTGCTGAATCAGACAAAATAATGACGCCCGCCCGACGGTCAGGGCGAAAACGCAATCAGCAGCTATAACTCATTGGTAATTCTTCGGATATCCATATGGTTGCTACCCGAGAGACGCTGCGTAGCTGGTTTTATCGTCCGTGGTTTCTGGCGATGCTGGCGGCTGTCCTCAGTGCAGGCCTGTTGATCACCGGCGGGCTGTTCGTGGCCATGCATCAGGTCGAACAGAGTGAAAGCCAGGAAATGAATGCCCAAGGCGAGCGCTTCCTGGCTCGCCTCGAGCAATTGTTCGGCCAGTTGCGTGAAAGCCTCGACGACCTCGAGGCCCAGCCCCTGCGCAGTTGCGATGACGAAATGATCGCCACGCTGCAGCAAGTGACCTTCAACTATCGCTTCGTCTATGAAGCCGCCTACATGGATGACTCGCGCATCTGCTCCAACCGCCCGCGCCAGGAAGGCCTGTCAGTCGTCCGCCCGCCGGACATCAAGGGCCCGACCTACAGCTACTGGCTGAACACCACCACCGAACCCGATGAGAACCGCGCGGCGCTGATGCTCGGCCGCGGCAACTTTCGCGTGGCCACCTCACGCGGGCATCTGACCGACATGGTCGACCTGTCTCCCGACAGCAGCCTGCTGGTGGTGCTGGATCACGGGACCCGGGCGATTCCGGTGCTCGGCGTGCCACAGGCCTGGCCACCCACTGAGCCGTGGCCACCTAAATCCACTGACGCGTTGCAAGTCACCCAGACGCGTCTGATCTATCGCATGCCCACCGACAACCCGGAATATCAGCTGGTGCTGATCAGTCCGCGCACGGGCATGCACATTCCGGAGCTGTGGTGGTGGATGGTGCCGTTCTGTCTGGTACTCGGGGCGCTGGTGGGCGTTCTGGTGTTCTGGATCGTGCGCCAGCGTCAGTCTCTGGACGCCGAGCTTCACGGAGCGATCCGCCGGGGCGAGTTGCAGGTGCTGTATCAACCGATCTTCGATCTCGACAGCCGCAACTGCGTCGGCGCCGAAGCCTTGCTGCGCTGGCGCCGGCCGGACGGCACGCTGACCAGTCCCGACCTGTTCATCCCGATGGCGGAAAACACCGGGCAGATCCGCCAGATGACCGACTTCGTCCTCCAGCGCCTGCTCGAACAACTGGGCCAACTGCTGCGAGCCAATCCGCAGTTGTACATCTCGGTGAACCTGGCGGCATGCGATGTGATGGTGCCGCGCATCGGCCAGGTCATGGCGCGGCTACTGAGCCTGCACCGGGTGGCAGCGCGGCAGATTGCGTTTGAAGTGACCGAGCGCGGGCTGATTGATGTGGTGGTCGCACGGGAAAACCTGCAAGCGCTGCGTGATGTCGGTCATCAAGTGCTGATCGACGATTTCGGCACCGGCTATTGCAGCCTCGCCTACCTGCAGACCCTGCCGGTGGACTGCCTGAAAATCGACAAAGCCTTCATCGACGCCCTCGGCCATGACGCGGCCAGCAGCGGTGTCGCGCCGCACATCATTCACATGGCCCAGGCACTGGATCTGAAAGTGATCGCTGAAGGTATCGAGCATGAATCCCAGGCGGCGCTGCTCAGCAGTGAAGGCGTGAAGTTCGGCCAGGGCTGGCTGTTCGCCCATGCCTTGAGCGCCGTGCAATTCATTGAACTGATCACTCGAGGACGGCGACTCGCCGGCCGCCGGATGGACGACGAAGCCTAGACCGCCAGCGCCATGTAGAACTGCGTGCCCTGCCCCGGCCGCGAATAGACGCCCATCCGCCCGCCATGCAGCTGGACGATTTCCTTGCACAGCGCCAGCCCGAGTCCGGCCCCACCCTTCTTGCGTCCGACCTGGACGAACGGCTCGAAAATTCGCCCCTGCTGACCGTAGGCGATGCCTTCGCCATTGTCTTCGACGCTGATGATCACCCGCTCGCCATGCCGGCGTGCCTGCAAACGGATCAGGCCGTCACGGGCCGTATGGCGCAAGGCGTTGTCGATCAGGTTGTCCAGCACCCGATCCAGCTGGGCCTGATCGGCCTGCAAGCGCGGTAACGGACTCTGTACCTCGACATTCAATGCCACGCCCTTCTGCGCCGCCGTGTCGGCAAAACGCGATTGCGCCTGAACCAGCAAATCCTCGATGGAGCACGGCGCCAGCGTGAGTTTCTGCAAACCGCTCTGATAGCGTGAGAAGTTCAGAAGGTCGTTGATCAACTGCATCAGGCGCTGCATTTCTTCATTGACCGTGTCGAGCAGATCCGACTCGCGGGATTCCGCCGGAAACTTCGCCCGTTCGCGAAACAGCCCGAACGCCATGTGCATGCCGGTCACTGGCGTGCGCAGTTCGTGGGAGGCACGCAATACGAATTCGCTGCGCACCCGCTCGAACGCGCGCTGTTCGGTGACGTCGTGCAGCACCATCACTGCACCAAGGATATGCCCCTGGGTGTGGCTGACCGGGGTCAGGCTGTAGGTCAGCAGCCGCGACTCGCCGTCGACCTCGATGCTCAAGTCTTCCGGCGCGCGCTCAAGGGTTCCGCCGCGCAGCACCAGTTGCAGCTGCGCATCCAGTTCCGGACGCTGGAGCGCGGTGCCCAGGCCTTCGCCAAAGCGGTCACTGTCCCAGCCCAATTGCCGTTGTGCCACCGGGTTCAAGTGCTCCAGATGCCCCTGACGGTCGATCATCAACAAACCGTCATCGATGCTGTCGAGCACGGCCTGCAAACGTTGCTGGCCGGCCAGCAGTTCATCGACATTGGTCGCCTGATGCTCGCGCAGCGCTTCGGCCATCAGCCCGAAACGCCGGGTCAGCAGGTTGATTTCCATGGCCGAGGACACCGGCAGGGTCACTTCGAAATTGCCCTGGCCGATGTTGTCCGCCGCTTTCGCCAGCGCCTCGATCGGCGAACCGAACCGGCGGGCGATCCCTTGGGCGGTAATGAAGCCGATGATCAGCACCGCCAGCCCCACCAGCCCGAGCAGGCCGGCAATCAGCAAGGCCCGGTCGCGGGCGGCGTGTTGTACGGAGTTGATGTTATCCAGTGCGTGCTTGTGTTCAGCGATCAAGCCGTTGCGCAGGGTGTTGAAGCGCTCGCGCAGATCGCCGCTACCGCTCAGGGCCGCAGCCGGGTCGCGGGACACATCGAACGCCTGAAGGAAATTCAGATAATCCGCCTTGGCCTGACTGAACCCGTATTGGCGCCCGTCGTCCTTCTGTTCCTGGGCGATGCCCTCGTCGAGCAGTTCAAAGTAATGCTGCTTGGACGCTTCGAAGGCCACCGGATCGGGCTTCTCGGCAAGCATCATGATCAGTTGATCGCCCAGGGTCTGGCGCAGTTTGAGGCCCAGATCGAGGGTGACGAAGTTGTTGCGGATCAACGCCTCCTGAGTACCGGCCATTTGCATCACGCTGACCAGCCCGAGCATCAGCCCGAGCAAGGCCACGGTGATCAGCGCGGAAATGCTCAGGAACAAGCGGGTCCGCAACTTCATCGCCAGTTTCATCGGCGGGCGCTCACAGGTTGTACTGCTTGCGCTTGCGATACAGGGTCGAGGCGTCGATCCCCAGAGTCTTGGCAGCCTGGTCGAGGGTTCCGGCAGTCGCCAGCACCGCGCCGATGTGGGCTTTCTCCAGCTCGTCGAGGCTCAAGGCCGCACCGACGCGCGGCGCGTTGTTGGCGGGTTGCTCGGCCATGCCGAGGTGGCTGATTTCCACACGCTCCTGCGGGCAAATGATGCTCGCACGCTCGACCACGTTGCGCAGCTCGCGGATGTTGCCGGGCCAGCGGTAACCCAACAGTGCTTCCCGGGCCTCGTCGCTGAAGCCACGGGCCGGACGGGCATATTCCTTCACGAAACGGGCGAGGAAGCGGTCAGCCAGGGTCAGGATGTCTTCGGCTCGCTCGCGCAGCGGTGGCAGATGGAGAGTGATGACGTTCAGGCGATAAAGCAGGTCTTCGCGGAAACGACCGTCGCGCACCATGTCTTCAAGGTTGAGGTTGGTGGCCGCGAGGATGCGCACATCGGCGCGGCGGGTGACTGGGTCCCCTACCCGTTCGTATTCCTTGTCCTGAATGAATCGCAGCAACTTTGGCTGCAATGTCAGTGGAAAATCGCCGATCTCGTCGAGAAACAGCGTGCCGCCATCGGCCTGATTGACCCGGCCCAAGGTGCTTTCGCTGGCCCCGGTGAACGCGCCGCGGCTGTGACCGAACAGCTCGCTTTCCATCAGCTCGGCGGTCAGCGACGGGCAATTGATGGTGACGCAGGATTTCTTCTCGCGCTTGCTCCAGCCGTGAATCGCCCGGGCCAGCTCACCTTTACCGGTGCCGGACTCGCCGAGGATCAGGATATTGGCGTCGGTACTCGCCACTTGCCGCGCGGTTTCCAGTACGACTTTCATCGCCGGGCTGTGGGAATCGAGACCGTCCTTGGGTTTGCGGATCTCGCCTTCGAGGGCTTCCAGACGCGCAGACAACTGGCGGACTTCAAGCTGCTTGGCGGTCGCCAGGCGCAACTGGTCAGGGCTGCACGGTTTGACCAGATAGTCGGCGGCGCCCGCCTGAATCGCGTCCACCGCCGTATCGACAGCCGAATGCGCGGTGACGATCACCACCCGCATCCACGGCGCCTGGATGCGCATCTGCGCCAGCACGTCGAGACCATTGTCTTCGCCGAGGCGCAGATCGAGGAAGCACAGGTCGAACACCTGACGCTGCAACAGCGCATCGGCCTGGGCCGCGCTGTTGGCGGTGGCAACCGTATAGCCTTCGTCTTCGAGGCAATAACGGAAGGTTCGCAGGATGGCGGATTCATCGTCCACCAGCAGAATGCGGCCTTGATGCTCAGTGGCTGATTCCATTTTTCCTACGCTCCATAAGTGAATGTCTTGGGTTAGTCCCGGAAAAATCGGGCAAGTTGCATGGTTGATTCTGATCGATTCCAGTCATAGCAGGGTAGCTCTCTCCTGCCCTCACGGCTAATTCACTGATTTTGTTGATTTTTTAAACAAACGGCGTTTTACAGGCATTTGCCTGCTTCCTTTTCTGACATCCGCACCCTGCTCTCAATTCAAAAAGAATGATTTCTCCTACGAAACATTCGTGCATTTCGCACGACCGTGGATGAGCCATCGTGCAGGATGCGTCGTCCTGATTTCTCATTACGTTTGTAACTATCTGATTTTATTGGTTTTTTTAAAACAAAAAAGCTGGCATGCAGGCTGCAATACCTCTCTCAGCCCGGGCAGATATGCACTGCCCTAACCGAATAAGAGTGAGGAACCCAGGATGACTCGCCAACGTGCCGCCCAAATGCGTATCTCGCCACTGCACCTGCAGCAGGCTCTGTTTGGCGCACTTGCGCTGCTGATCACCCTGATCGCCTGCCAGCAATACCAGCGCTGGGAACAGAGTCAGCAACCCGAGCCCCTGATTTCGATGCAGCACGCAACGCAAACGCACTTCAGTGCCGTCAGCAGCAGCCAGGCCGACAACGGCGCGATGCGCATGATGGATGTCGACCAGCCGCAGCCGCTGGGCGACATGCCACGCGAAGAACGCTGGGTTTTCTGATCCACGAATCTGGGCGCCGCTGCGCCGAGACCGGCAACACCCCTAAATAGAAACAAGGAGAATCACCATGTTGAGCTGGGCAATCACATTCCTGATCATTGCCATCATCGCTGCAGTACTGGGCTTCGGTGGTATCGCGGGCACCGCCACGGGTATCGCCAAGATTCTCTTTGTCGTGTTCCTGGTGATGTTCATCGCCTCGTTCTTCTTTGGCCGTCGCGGCCGAGGTTGACCATGAGTGCTTTAAAGACACTGGCAGCCGCCCTGCTTCTGGGCGGTAGTGCCATGGCGATGGCGGCCAATGATGGCCAGACGCGGGTCAACGAGCTGCTGAGTTCAGACCCGCACTACAGGGAAACCTGGGAAGGCGTGGTGAAGAAGGAAGAACGCCTGCCGGAATGGGTGATGAACCTCTCCGGTACGCCGGACCAACAGATGAATGCCGTCACTGAAGACGGCGACAAGTATCTGGTCGGGCCGCTCTGCGAATCGCAGGACAAATGCCTCAACCACCGCTTGATCGTCGCGTTCAGCTTCGACAAGAAACACGCTTACGCCATGCTGGTCGATGTGCCCGAAGGATTGCCGGCCGACAAGTCGCCCACGCGACATGCCACCTACCGCTTCCTCGGCAAACCCGATCAGGGCATGCAGGATCTGTTGATGGAAACGCTGAAAAAAGATCCGAACTGGTATTGAACATGAAGGCAGCCGACAGCTGCCTTCCATTGCGCCCGCCCGAGGAAGGCCGGTGCATGACCAGGGGGCCGGGACGTTCTGACTGTTGCAGAGTCGGAGTGACCTACGGGTACAGGGAGTGCCTGCGATGAGGGCCGGGTCAGGGTAAAAGCTGCGACGCAAGTTCGCCAACCCGGAGCGGTTCGACGGACTTGCGCTGAGCTTTCAAAGTGACAAAACATTGATCCAGAGCGTTCTGCTCATCTTTTTATCGATCACACTGCGCGCGAAAAGCATTTCGCGGTGTTTCCTCGCGACCGTATATCGAGAAAGAGTCGATAAAGCCAGTCGGCGTTTTAGATTCGAAACGTAGGCTTTTTCGGAAAATTTTCGTCGAAATCACTCGTTCAAAAAATAACCAATCTACGCTGTAATGGCCGGTTCACGGCACTTATGCCTGCCGAAATGTCGTATTCGAACCGGTTGGGACGCCAGTTTCATTTAAAAAAGCTCATGCCGATTCGGCATAGGGTAGGCGTTTACGGCATTAGACGGCGCAACCCCGCATCGGAATAGTTGCGCCTTTTTTCGCCTGCCGGAGAGCCGTAAACACGCGCTTCGGGGCACCTTATACGGAGGCAGATGCACAGACTTTTCCGCCAAGAGCGTTCCAGTTCCTGCATGTGCCTTGAGTCAAACGCAAGTAAGGGTAAAGAATATGAAGAAGGCAAAGCTTAGCCTCGCCTGGCAGATCCTCATCGGTCTGGTATTGGGGATTGCAATCGGTGCGTTGCTCAACCATTTCAGTGCCGAAAAGGCCTGGTGGATCAGCAACGTCCTGCAACCGGCAGGCGATATCTTTATCCGTCTGATCAAGATGATCGTGATCCCGATCGTCATTTCTTCCCTTATCGTCGGCATCGCCGGCGTGGGCGACGCCAAGAAGCTCGGGCGTATCGGCCTGAAGACCATCATCTACTTCGAAATCGTCACCACCATCGCCATCGTCGTCGGCCTGTTGCTGGCCAACCTGTTCCATCCGGGTGCCGGCATCGACATGAGCACCCTGGGCACCGTGGACATCTCCAAGTACCAGGCGACCGCCGCCGAAGTACAGCATGAACACGCGTTCATCGAGACCATCCTCAACCTGATCCCGTCGAACATCTTCGCGGCCATGGCCCGCGGCGAGATGCTGCCGATCATCTTCTTCTCCGTGCTGTTCGGTCTCGGTCTGTCGAGCCTGCAGTCGGACCTGCGCGAGCCGCTGGTGAAGATGTTCCAGGGCGTCTCGGAAAGCATGTTCAAAGTCACCCACATGATCATGAACTACGCCCCGATCGGCGTGTTCGCCCTGATCGCGGTGACCGTGGCCAACTTCGGTTTCGCCTCGCTGCTGCCGCTGGCCAAGCTGGTAATCCTGGTTTACGTCGCCATCGCCTTCTTCGCCTTCGTGGTGCTGGGCCTGATCGCCAAGATGTTCGGTTTCTCGGTGATCAAGCTGATGCGCATCTTCAAGGATGAGCTGGTGCTGGCTTACTCCACCGCTTCCTCGGAAACCGTGCTGCCGCGCGTGATCGAGAAGATGGAAGCCTACGGCGCACCGAAAGCCATCTGCAGCTTCGTGGTGCCGACCGGTTACTCGTTCAACCTCGACGGTTCGACCCTGTACCAGTCCATCGCCGCCATCTTCATCGCCCAGCTGTACGGCATCGACCTGTCGATCAGCCAGCAACTGCTGTTGGTCCTGACCCTGATGGTCACCTCCAAAGGTATCGCCGGCGTGCCGGGTGTGTCTTTCGTGGTACTGCTGGCCACTCTGGGCAGCGTCGGCATTCCGCTGGAAGGCCTGGCCTTCATCGCCGGTGTCGACCGTGTGATGGACATGGCGCGTACCGCCCTGAACGTGATCGGCAACGCCCTCGCCGTACTGGTCATCGCCCGCTGGGAAGGCATGTACGACGACGCCAAGGGCCAGCGCTACTGGAACTCGCTGCCGCACTGGCGCAGCAAGGAAAAACTGCCGGCCGGTGACGTTTCGAAAAACTGATCTCCGCCTGCAAGGCACCCTGACAAACCCCGGAGAAATCCGGGGTTTGTCGTTTCTGGCGACCCCGCTATCATTCGCCGCATCTTCCGGGGGATTTGACTGATGCTTAATGGCCTGTGGCTTGGCTTCTTCATCGTGGCAGCCGTGTCGGCACTGGTGCAGTGGCTGGTCGGCGGTAACGCCGGAATCTTTGCGGCGATGGTGGAAAGCATTTTTGCCATGGCCAAGCTGTCGGTCGAAGTCATGGTGCTGCTGTTCGGCACCCTGACCCTGTGGCTGGGCTTCCTGCGCATTGCCGAGAAAGCCGGGATTGTCGAATGGCTGGCCAAGGTACTCGGGCCGTTGTTCTTGCGGCTGATGCCGGAGGTGCCGGCCGGGCATCCGGCGCTGGGCCTGATCACCCTGAACTTCGCCGCCAACGGCCTGGGCCTGGACAACGCCGCCACACCGATAGGCCTCAAGGCCATGAAGGCGCTGCAGGAGCTCAACCCCAGCTCGACCATCGCCAGCAACGCGCAGATCCTGTTTCTGGTGCTCAACGCGTCGTCCCTGACTCTGCTGCCGGTGACGATCTTCATGTACCGCGCCCAGCAAGGCGCGCCGGACCCGACGCTGGTGTTCCTGCCGATCCTGCTGGCCACCAGTTGTTCGACCATCGTCGGCTTCCTGTCGGTGGCGTTCATGCAGCGGCTGCGGGTCTGGGACCCGGTGGTGCTGGCCTACCTGATTCCCGGCGCGCTGATCCTTGGCGGCTTCATGGCGTTGCTGGCGACGATGTCGGCCACGGCGCTGGCGGGGCTGTCGTCGATCCTCGGCAACCTGACGCTGTTCGGCCTGATCATGTTGTTCCTGGTGATCGGCGCCTTGCGCAAGGTGAAGGTCTACGAAGCGTTCGTCGAAGGTGCGAAGGAAGGTTTCGACGTCGCCAAGAATCTATTGCCGTATCTGGTGGCGATGCTCTGCGCGATCGGCGTATTGCGCGCGTCAGGCGCTTTGGATTTCGGCCTCGACGGTATTCGTCATCTGGTGCAGTGGGCAGGGTGGGACACGCGCTTCGTCGATGCGCTGCCGACTGCGATGGTCAAGCCGTTCTCCGGCAGCGCCGCCCGGGCGATGCTCATCGAAACGATGAAGACCTCCGGCGTCGACAGCTTCCCGGCGCTGGTGGCGGCGACGATCCAGGGCAGCACCGAGACCACGTTCTACGTGCTGGCGGTGTACTTCGGCGCGGTGGGCATCCAACGCGCACGGCATGCCGTCGGTTGCGCGCTGCTGGCCGAGCTGGCGGGTGTGCTCGGCGCTATCGGCGTCTGCTACTGGTTCTTCGGTTAAGGCTCAAGGCCGGGCAGGTGGGGCAACTTTCTGCCCTTGCTCCACCGCCCATGCCACGACTTTCGCAGTGAGGCGATCACTGGCCTGTCCAAACCCGGCAACCACCGCCGGAACCTTCACATCACTCAACGGCTGGCGCTCTTCAAAGCGGTGGCTGGCAAGAATCTTCTGGTCATAGCCGCGCACCAGCAACGCATCCACCCGTACCACGACGCTGGCCTGATTGCCCTGATATTCAGTCTGGAACGCCTGCAAGCTGCCGCCCAGCTCCAGATCCGCAGAAAAGTTGCTGTCATCGGTACTCAGCAACGTCACCCGGCCATCACGCGCAAAGCCATCGAGCAGCCGGTTACGCACCAGCACCGGCGCCGGATCGCTCCAGCGCGAAGCCTTGTAGGTGCTGATCACATCGCCCTGGGGAATCACGGCGATGCCCGGACGGTTCAGCGCTTCGCTGGCTTGCAGTTTGTTCAGGCGCAGCGACCAGTGTTGAGTCGCTGCCGAACCGGTCGAGGCGGGCGCCTGTGCGGCTGGCAAGCGGTAGACATCCAGCGGCTCGGACTTGGGCAGGATCGAGCAGGCGCCGATCAGCGTGAAGCCGGCGAGGAGGGCGAGGCGAGTCAGCTTCATGGCGTGAACTCCTTGTTCTTTTCACTGCCCAGCAGGTAACCGCTGGGGTTGGCCTCCAGACGTTGGGAAATGGCCCGCAGCGAAGTCAGGGTTTCACGCAGTTCGCGCACTGCCGGCGCGAGGCCGTTGAGCCCCTGCATGCCGCTGTCGAGGGAATTCTGATTCTTGCTGAGCAAGCCGTTGATGGTGGCGCTGCTCTGCTCCAGCGACTTCATCGCCTGCTCGGCACTGCCAAGCGCCTGTTTGCCCTGATCGTTGAGCAGGCCGTTGGCGTTGCGCATCAGCGCCGAAGTCTGCTCGAGCATGCTGCCGGCCTGTTTGCCGACGGTTGCCAGTTGTTGCATGGCCTGGCGCAGGTCGCCGCGCTGATCGTTGATCGAGCCGGTGGTCTGTTCCAGGTGCTCGAGGGTTTTGCTCACGCGCTCGATGTTGTCGGCGGAGAACATCTGATTGGCATTGTTCAGCAGCGTGCTGACTCCGCTCATCAGGTCGTTGCTGTCGTTAAGCAACCGAGAGATAGGCGAGGGCGAGGCGACGATGGTCGGCAGTTCGCCGTCCCTGCCACGCAGTTTCGGGCTCTCTGGCGTGCCGCCGCTGAGCTGGATGATCGAGGTGCCGGTGATCCCGGCCAGCGCCAGTTTGGCCAGTGTGTCTTCCTTGACCGGCGTATCGCCGCCGAGGCGAATCCGCGCCAGCACCCGGCGCGGGTCCTTCGGGTCGAGCCGCAGGCTGACCACGTCGCCAACCTTGATCCCGCTGTACTGCACCGGGCTGCCCCGGGACAGGCCGCTGACCGCCTCGTTGAAGACGATTTCGTAATCCTTGAACTCGGTGTCGACGCTGGACTTGGCCAGCCACAGACCGAAGAGCAGGGCGCCGGCCACCACAATCACCGTGAACAGGCCGATCAACACATGATGGGCTCGGGTTTCCATGTCAGACCTCGTTGAGCAGTTTGGCGGCGTCCAGCGCCGAGCGGCCGCGAGGGCCGTGGAAATATTCGTGAATCCACGTGTCGTCGGTTTCCGAGACCTCGTCGATGGGCCCGGCCACCAGCACTTTTTTCTGCGCCAGCACCGCCACCCGGTCGGTGATGGTGTAGAGCGTGTCGAGGTCGTGGGTCACCAGAAACACGCTCAGGCCCAGGGCATCGCGCAGGGTCAGGATCAACTGGTCGAACTGCGCAGCGCCAATCGGATCGAGACCGGCGGTGGGCTCGTCGAGAAACAGGATGTCCGGGTCCAGTGCCAGCGCCCGGGCCAGCGCCGCCCGCTTGATCATGCCGCCGGACAGCGACGCCGGGTATTTGTCCGCCGCCGACAGCGGCAGCCCGGCCAGCGCCAGCTTTACCGCCGCCAGGTGCTCGGCGTCGTCACGGCTCAGGCCGGCATGTTCGATCAGGGGCAGGGCGACGTTCTCGGTGACGGTCAGCGAGGAGAACAGCGCACCTTTCTGGAACAGCACGCCAAAGCGCCGCTCGACCAGCGACCGCTCGTGCTCGGACAGGCTCGGCAGGTTCTGGCCGAACACTTTCACGTTGCCTTCGCTGGGCCGGCGCAAGCCGACGATGCTGCGCAGCAACACCGACTTACCGCTACCGGAACCCCCAACCACGGCGAGAATTTCGCCTTTGTACAAGTCGAGGTCGAGGTTCTCGTGCACGCTCTGGCTGCCGAAGCGATTGCACAGGCCACGGACTTCGATCACCGCCTCGGACGGCACGCGGGGTAGACGACTCACCAGCCCATCTCCATGAAGAACAGCGCGGCAACCGCATCGAGCACGATCACCACGAAGATCGATTGCACCACGCTCGAGGTGGTGTGGGCGCCGACCGATTCGGCGCTGCCGCTGACCTTGAAGCCTTCCAGACAGCCGATGGCGGCAATCAGGAACGCGAAGATCGGGGCTTTGACCAGGCCAACCAGGAAATGTTGAATCCCTATGTCGCTTTGCAGCAGCGACAGGAACATCGCCGGCGAAATATCCAGCGACACGGCGCAGACCACCGCGCCACCGATGATCCCGCAGATCATCGCGAGGAAGGTCAGCATCGGCAGGGCCACCAGCAACGCCAGTACCCGCGGCACTACCAGCAACTCCATGGGGTCGAGGCCGAGGGTGCGGATCGCGTCGATTTCCTCGTTGGCCTTCATCGAGCCGATCTGTGCGGTAAAGGCACTGGCGGTGCGGCCGGCCATCAGGATCGCCGTGAGCAGCACGCCGAATTCGCGCAGGAAGGCGAAGCCCACCAGATCCACGGTGAACACGCTGGCGCCGAAACTGGCCAGCACCGTTGCCCCGAGAAACGCCACCACCGCGCCCACCAGAAAGGTCAGCAGCGCCACGATGGGCGCGGCGTCGAGGCCGGTTTGTTCGATGTGCGCGATCATCGGCGTGATCCGCCAGCGTTTGGGCCGGAACAGACTGCGAGCAATGGTTTCGAGGATCAGGCCGACGAAGCCGAGCAGTTGCAGGGTGTCTTGCCAGACCGTGTCGACGGCCCGGCCGATGCGGGTCAGCAGTTGCACGCTGACGCTGATTTCCGGTTCTTTGATCGGCACGCAGAAGTCGGTCAGCGAGCGATACACGGTTTGCAGCAAGGCGCGGTCGGCCGTGGAAATCTTGCAATCAGGATGTTCGGCGGATTTGCCAAGGCGCTCGGAGCCGAGGAGTTCCACCAGCAGCGAGGCGCCGGCGGTGTCGAGGGCGCCGAGGCCGTTGAGATCGATGGTGGTGCTGGCGTCGTACTGACCGCGGAGCGTTTCGCTCAGGTGCTTGAGTTCGGCGTAATGGGCGAGCGTCCAGTCCCCGGTGACCCGCAGACGGGCAGGGCTGATCGTGGTGTCCAGTCGGGCATTACCGGTCATCGAGCTGCTGGTCATAAGCTCCGTGCTTGTTCGGCTGAATTCGCGAACCTACGTAATAGCACGAACCGGATTACTTTTCTTTGGTCGGTGTGCTGTCCGTGACTTCGAAGCGCAGCACGCCGATTACCTGGTCGTCTTCGGTCAGCACCCGCACCTGCCAGTCACCGACCGGGTTGCCGGGGAAAACCTGCTTGTGGGTCCACGCCCGGTAGCCTTCCTTGCGCCCGCCGTGGATGTCCAGGGCAATGCGGTCGACCTCTTTGCCGTTGAACTGCCACACGTGATAGATCCGCTCATCGAGCCCGCGCGGTGCGTTGATCGCGGTGTAGGCGTAGAGCCCGCCGTTGCGGATCTGCTCGGCGCTGAGTTGCTCGAGGCTCGCGCCGGGGGTGCGATCCTGCAACTGGGTGCTGATCGCCACATCGGTCATCCACAGCGTCGCCGGCGGCACCCACGAACGCAGCACCCAACCGACGCCGCCGATACCAATGGTGATGCTGAGGATCGCCAGCGCGTTGCGCACGGTGCGGATCGGGAAGATCGACGCCAGACTCGGGAACGACAGGACCACGGCAGTCCCCAGCGCCCATTTGAAGCTCTGCGACGTGGTCAGGTGCATGATCACCGGCAGCGCGGTGAGCAGGGCGGCGAACAATGTCAGGGTATGCAATGCAAGGAACGCCCAGCGCCGCGGCGCCAGCCATTTGTAGTAGAGCGGATCGACGATCGAGATCAACGCGGCGATGCACAGCAAACCGGTGAACACCAGTTGGCCGCTGTTCCAGGTGGTGGTGATGAAGAAGAACGGCAGGACGAAAAACAGGCTTTCCTGGTGGATCATCTGCGTCGCATAACGCAGCAGCGGCTGGGGGATTTCCCGTTTGAAAACCCGCGTGAACAGCTCGGTCAGGCTGTTTTCCAGCATCAGCCAGATCCAGCTCAGCAGCATGATCGTGGTGATCCAGCTCGCCAGCCCCTGTTGCCGGTCGACCAGGATGAAACTGCCGACTCCGGAGATGAAACCACCAAGCGCAATGACCCCGGGGTAGCGCTTCATCAGTTCGAGGATGCGCTGGATCAGAAGGGTCAATTTGGGCATTTGGGCGGTTCACAACAGTCGAAGAAAAAAACCTCGACAGAGTACCGCCCGCCGGGGGCTGTGGCGAGGCTGTCGATCAGTCTGAAGGCACGGATTTGCGCCGGCGCAGATGCCAGCCGAGCAGGACAAGCCCCAGAACACCGACCGCGCCGCCAATCAGCCACAGCACCTGATCGTCACTGAACAGCGGCTTCTCGATCCGCAGATAGCCCGGCTGCAACAGCAATTCGCGCATGGCCTTGTTCGCCGCCTCCAGCGTGACCCCTTGCAGTTCCCGGGCGGGATCGGCGAAACGGCCATCCTCGTAGTCGCCCAGCGCGCTCCAGTAATAGTCGGCCATGCCGCTGTTGCCCTGCACGGCCCAGGCCTGGTGGGCGATGGCTGCCTGTTTGATGCGATTGAAGGTATCGGCATCGAGGCCGTTTTTCAGCAGGCTGGCCTTGAGGTCTTCCAGCACCTGCTCGGCTTCGGCGATGTCGCCACGATCCAGATCGGCGTTGAGGCTCATGAAGCCGACACCGCCGAACACCTCTCGCTCGGCCCAGGGCCCGTAGGACAGGCCATGGTTCAAGCGCAGCTCGCGGTACAGCGCCCACTCCAGATACTCCTTGAGCAGGTCGAAAGTCTCGTCGTACTGATCGTCGAGCATCGGCTCCGGCACCAGCCAGTGCAGCTTGGCGCTGTTACCGATGAAACCGCGAGTGATCGTGCGTTCGTGAGCAGCGCTGGTGCGGATGTCCGGCAGCGACCGGTGCTCGCTCGGATCGACCGCCTCAAGCGCGCCCCACGCCCGTTCCAGATAGGCCGGCAGCAGCTTGTCGAGGTCACCGACGACGATCAGGGTCATGTTGTTCGGCGCGTACCAGGCCTTGCGCACCTTATCCAGCTGCTCGCGGGTCAGGCCCTCGACTTCGGCCCGTTGCGGGCATTTCAGGCCCAGCTCGACCGCCAGTTGATTGCTCGCACTGTGGCCCAGATCCTGACGGTCGAGAAAACGCCGCAGACGGGTGTAATGGCCGCCATCCTCGCGCTCGACCACCCGTTTGGCGGCGTTGATCGCGTTGTCGTCGAAACGGGTCTGGGTCAGCAGATCCAGCAACAGGTCGAGCACCTTGCGCTGGTTCTTCGCCGGAGCTTCGATGACGAAGGTGGTGTCGGCGTTGCTGGTGAAGGCGTTCCAATCGCCGCCCAAAGCCTGCATACGTTCTTCGAGGCCACCTTCGCCGGTGGCGTCGATGCCGCTGAACAGCAGGTGTTCAAGCAGGTGCGGCAGTTCCTTTTCATTGCAGTCGAAGTCGTCGAGGCCGACGCCCACCACCAGCCGGATCGCCACGTGCCCGCGCTCGGTGCCGGGCTTGAGCAGCAGTTGCAGGCCGTTGGGCAGCGCATAGCCTTCGACCTGGAAGCGATCCAGGGCGAAGGCGGGCAGGGAACCGAGCAACAGACAAGCGAACAACAGGCAACGCATAACGAGCTTCCATACAGCTGAATTGGAGATCCGTGTCGTCAGCCCGGCCCTCATCGCCAGCAGGTTGGCTCCCACATCTGAAATGCAATCTCTGTGGGAGCCAGCCTGCTGGCGATAGCGGCCTGAAGGCTGAATCAAAGTTACTGACTGACCACAGTCCCAGACGTTCAAGGCGAATGCGTGATGTCCGCCATTTCGTCCGCCGCCAGCGCGCCGGTATCGGAAGTTTCCAGCACCACATAGGCGCTGCTGCAGAACAGCGAATTCAAACGTTTCATGTCGGCAATCAACTCCAGGTGCAGCGAACTGGTCTCGATACTTTGCACGATCTTGCGTTGCAAACGGCTGACATGGGCGTGGGCCAGACGGCGTTCCTGGGCGCGGAAGCGACGTTTCTCGCGCAACAACTGACGGGCGCTTTCCTTGTCGCCACTGAGAAACACCGACAGCCCGAGCCGCAGGTTGGCGATCAATTGCTGGTGCAGCCCGGCCAGCTCTTCCAACCCGTCTTCGGAAAACGAACGGCGTTGCGAGGTCTTCTGCTGCTGCACCTTGCGCAGCATGCGTTCGATCAGGTCGCTGGCGAGCTTGAGGTTGATCGCCAGTTCGATGATTTCCGCCCAGCGCCGACTGTCCTGCTCACCGAGATCCTCCCGGGGCATCTGCGCCAGATACAGCTTGATCGCGCTGTACAGCGCCTCCACGTCATCGGTCAGTTTGCGCATTTCCTGGGTGACGGCAGTCTGTTTGCCGCGCAGCACGTCGAGGGCGGCATCGAGCATGTTGTCGATCAGGTCGCCCATGCGCAGGGTTTCCCGGGCGGCGTTGGCCAGCGCCAGGCTTGGCGTGACCAGTGCCGTCGCGTCGAGGTGACGGGGTTTGGCGGTGCCGTTGACCTCCGGACGCTCCGGCAACAGCCAGGCGCACAGCCGTGCCATCGGCGCGACCGTCGGCAGCAGGATCAGGCAGCGCGCCGTGTTGTAGAGCAGGTGGAAGCCGATGACCATTTCCTGCGGGCTGTAATCGAGGTTGTCGATCCAGTGCGCCAGCGGATCAAGCACCGGAATGATCAGCAGCAGCCCGATCAGTTTGTACAACAGGCTGCCCAGCGCCACTTGCCGGCCGGCGGCGTTCTGCATGCTGGTACTCATGAAGGCCAGCACGCCACTGCCGATGTTGGCGCCGATCACCAGACCGATCGCCACCGGCAGGCTGATCACGTTGGCACCCGCGAGCGTCGCAGTCAGCAGCACAGCGGCCAGGCTGGAGTACGAAATCATCGCGAACAACGCACCGACCAGGGCGTCGAGCAGGATGTCGCCGGTCAACGAGGCGAAGATCACCTTCACGCCTTTTGCGTGGGTGATCGGCCCGGCGGCCTCGACGATCAGTTGCAGGGCCAGAATGATCAGCCCCAGCCCGATGGCCACACGGCCCATCTGCCCGAGCCGCGTCTGTTTGCGCGACAGAAAGAAAATCACCCCGAGAAAAATCAGCAGCGGCGACAGCCACGACAGATCGAACGTCAGCACCCGCGCCATCAGCGCCGTACCGACATCGGCGCCGAGCATGGTGGTCAGGGCCGGGGTCAGCGCCATCAGGCCCTGGCCGACGAAGGAGGTGACGAGCATGGCGGTGGCGTTGCTGCTCTGCACCATGGCGGTCACGAGGATGCCGGCGATGAAGGCGAGCCAGCGCCTGGACATGTTCTGGCCGATCACATGGCGCAGGTTGGTGCCGTACACCCGCAGGATGCCGGTTCGAACGATGTGCGTGCCCCAGATCAGCAAGGCCACGGCAGAAAGCAGATTGAGCAGGGTTAGCATGCAGACCCCCTGTATTTGCAGCGCCCCAAAGGGGCAAGTTGACGATACCGCGCGGTTTCTACGTGTTGTTCTTAAGCTGTAGTTGGCTAACGGTCCGGGCGCCAGCATTGCACAGCTAAAGTGGGGATTGAAACAAAAGCGTCATGAAAACAGGTTCATGCAGCCATGAAAAAAGGGCCCGAAGGCCCTTTGATCATCAGCGCAGCGTTCCGGTTACTGACCCGGAACATCCTTGCGCAGTTTCACCGGATCCTGCTGTTTCTTCTTTTTTGCCATCGCGGTGCGCAGCTTGATGTTGATGGCCTCGACCGCCAGCGAGAAGCCCATGGCGAAGTAGACGTAGCCTTTCGGTACGTGCACGTCGAACGCTTCGGCGATCAGCACGGTGCCGACCACCAGCAGGAACGACAGCGCGAGCATTTTCAGCGACGGGTGCTTGTCGATGAACTCGCTGATCTTGCCCGAGGCCGCCATCATCACCAGCACCGCCACGATAATTGCCGCCACCATCACCGGCACATGGGACACCATGCCGACGGCGGTGATGACCGAGTCCAGCGAGAACACGATGTCGATGATCGCGATCTGGATGATGGTGTAGAGGAAGTTGCCGCCCTTGCCGCCGGGCGTCTCGTCGCTTTCGTCTTCACCTTCCAGCGCGTGGTACATCTCCTGAGAGCTTTTCCACAGCAGGAACAGGCCACCGAAGAACAGAATCAGGTCACGCCCGGAAATACCCTGGCCGAACACCACGAACAGGTCAGCGGTGAGGCGCATGACCCAGGTGATCGACAGCAGCAACAGGATCCGCGTGATCATGGCCAGGCCAAGACCGAAGATCCGGGTGCGCTGCTGCATGTGTTTGGGCATGCGGCTGACCAGGATCGAAATCATGATGATGTTATCGATGCCCAGGACGATTTCCAGGGCGGTCAGGGTGAAGAAGGCAACCCAGATCTCAGGGTTGGTCAGCCATTCCATGTGTATTCCTTTGAGCGTGTGTTAAACCAGGACGCCAGCAAGCAGCTGGCGTTCTGGTGAGTTGATGCCGTTACAAAGTGCTGAACAGCGGGAAAGTCCCCAACAGCAAGGCTGCGGCCAGTATGCACAGGCAGACCAGCACTGCCCACTTCAGGGTGAAACGCTGGTGATCGCCGAACTCGATCCCGGCCAGTGCCACCAGCAGGTAGGTCGACGGCACCAGCGGGCTCAGCAGGTGAACCGGCTGGCCAACGATCGAGGCGCGGGCCATTTCCACGGCGGTGATGCCGTAATGGCTGGCCGCTTCCGACAGCACCGGCAGCACACCGTAGTAGAACGCGTCGTTCGACATGAAGAACGTGAACGGCATGCTCACCAGCGCGGTAATCACCGCCAGGTACGGACCGAGGAAATCAGGGATCACCGCCAGCAGGCTTTTCGACATGGCATCGACCATGCCGGTGCCCGACAGGATACCGGTGAAGATGCCCGCCGCGAAGATCAGACTGACCACCGACAGCACGCTGCCGGCGTGAGCCGCGACGCGATCCTTCTGCTGTTGCAGGCAAGGGTAGTTGACGATCATTGCAATACTGAACGCCACCATGAACAGCACCGGCAGCGGCAGCAGGCCGGCGATCAGGGTGCACATCAGCGCCAGGGTCAGCAGGCCGTTGAACCAGATCAGCTTCGGACGGCGGGCATCCGGGAACTGCGACACGCTGATTTCGCTGTGATCGATCTCGTCGCCGATCAGGTGCAGTTCACCCAGACGCGCACGTTCACGTTTACCGTAGAAGTAGGCAATGATCAGGATCGCCACCACACCGGCAGCCATCGCCGGGATCATCGGCACGAAGATGTCCGACGGGTCGACGTGCAGCGCACTGGCGGCACGGGCGGTCGGGCCGCCCCACGGGGTCATGTTCATCACGCCGCCGGCGAGGATGATCAGGCCGGCCATGATCCGCGGGCTCATGCCGATGCGGCTGTACAGCGGCAGCATGGCGGCCACGCAGATCATGTAAGTGGTCGCGCCGTCACCATCGAGGGAAACGACGAGCGCCAGTACGGCCGTGCCGACCGAAACTTTCAGCGGGTCGCCCTTGACCAGTTTGAGGATCTTGCGCACGGCCGGGTCGAACAGGCCGGAGTCGATCATCAGGGCGAAATACAGAATGGCGAACATCAGCATCACGCCGGTCGGCGCAAGCTTGGTAATACCTTCGAGCATCATCGGGCCGATCTTCGGGGCGAAGCCACCGAACAGGGCGAACAGGATCGGGATGATGATCAGGGCGATCAGCGCGGACAGGCGCTTGGTCATGATCAGGAACATGAACGTGATGACCATGGCGAAGCCAAGGAAAGTCAGCATGGGAATACTCCAGGCGTAGCGCGGCTAGGTAGGTGAGCGGATCGGGCGGGATCAGCGCAGAACGGGAAGCACGAGACGTACGGGCGGAGTTGGAGCGAGGAGGCGGGCTACAGAGGACATCAGAATCACCATTGTTGTTGTTAATTGGGCCTGACGCGGGAGCAATCACACGCGTTGGCCAACCGGTCTGTTGCCGGTAGTGGCGGCGATCCTAATGGGGCAACCTTTCAGCCAGCTTTCGCAGGTGAAAGCTTCGATGCGAACGGCCAACCGACCGTCGGATGCGACTGGAGTCAATGAACACGGGAACGGGAGGGCAGGGTGATGAATGAATTGCACAGCGGCGGCTGCCATTGCGGACATATCCGCTATCAGTTCAGCGGAGCGTTGCGCGACATTGCCCATTGCCACTTCTCGACCAGTAAAGAAACGCCCTGATCAAAAAACAGACAGATCCAGCGGCCGCATCGCGCCCATCCAGATCGCGTGCTCGGTGTGGTCAAGCAAGTCATCGCCGGTGTCCGGGTGCAGGAACACCACCAACCCCTTGCGATTGAGTGCCAGCCACGGCAGCACGTCGCCGATCAGCTCCGGGCCGAAGGCCAGCTGGCAGCTCCAATCCGGATGCGGGCCGACCGGGCGTTCGTGCACACGGCCCATCTTCAACGGGAATAATTGCGCGGCCTGCTCACACAGCGCCCGCGCCTGTTCGATGGTGCTGGCGTCGTAATAAACGTGGGCGTGATAACCCTTGATCGTCTGCATCGCAAACCCTCTGAATCGGTTCGAACCCTTGGCGCTGGCCGTATGTCACACGCCATACAAGGGAAAACAAAAGGGACCTCAGCCATGAAAAATGCCGAAACCCCGGTGGTGAAAGTGGTGCTCTATGGTGCCATGAGTAGCCTGGGCAGTGCGTTGATGGCTGAACTGCTGCGCCGCCAGCACGAAGTCATCGCCATTCTCGACGACCTGACCGCCCTGGCGCCACGTCCTGGCCTGCGCACCAAAAGCGGCGATCTGTTCGATGCCGAACGGGTCAACCAGAGTGTGGCCGGCAGCTCGGCGGTGATTTGCCTGCTCGATGCGCCGGGCCTGCCGTTCAGCAGCGATCATGTGGAAAAGTCCGTGGTGCTCGGGCCGGTGGAACAGGTGCTGGCGGTCGATGCGCTGATCGATGGCCTGCAAGCGGCGCACGTGTCGCGGCTGTTTGTCGTGGGGGATTTCGCGCTGCTGGACGAGCCGGATCTGGATGATCGCCTGCAACGCCACGCCGCCGAGGAAATCCGCGAAGCCCTGCAAGGCAGCCCGTTGCACTGGACGCTGGTCAACGCGCCACGCGGAGTGGCGGGGCTGACCATCGAGCATTTCAACCAGGTCGGCGGCACGCTGGAACCGGGCCTGGCCGAGCCGCTGGAGCGTCTTCATCGGGTAGCGGTCGGGATGGCCGATGAGCTGCGGTTGAATCTGCATGTGGGCGAACACGTGAGTTTTGTTGCGGCGTCGGACGGCTGATTACACCGCGATTGAAGGCAACTCCATTCCCGTCAGCGACTGCGCGCTGCTGGCCTGTTCGGCCATCAACCAATCGACAAATTGTTGAATCAACGCCCCACGCCGCTTGCGCTGCGGCAGCACCACGTAATAGCCGAGGCGGGAGAGGGTGGTTTCGGCAATCGGCCGGCACAACAACCCCTGGGCCAGCAAGTTATCCACAAGGTGCCGCCAGCCGATGGCCACACCCTGACCGCCAATCGCCGCTTGAATCAGCAAGGTGTAGTTGTCGAAGCGCAGTTGGCCCGGAGCGGGCGGCGTGTTGATGCCAAGTTCGCGGAACAGACCGCTCCAGTCGAACCAGTTGCTGCTGTTCTCACCGCGCAAGTGCAGCAGCGGAAACTCCAGCAGCGCCTGAGGCGGCAAGGGCCGGGCGCGATCCTTGAGCAATTGCGGGCTGCACACCGGGAACACTTCTTCGCTGAACAGCCAATGACTTTCGCCCTGTTTGAAGCGACCGTCGCCAAACAGCACGGCAACGTCGATATCCGGCCGGAGCATGTTGTGATTGCGCTCGCTGGTGACCAGGCTGACATCCACCTGTGGATTGGCTTCGTGAAAACGATGCAGACGTGGCATCAGCCAGTACGCAGCGAAGGCGAAATCGGTGGCGACCTGCAGCACTTCATGTTGCTGTTGTGCGCTGATCGCGCCCAATCCTGCGTCGATATTCTGCAAACCGAGGGTGACTTGCTCGAAAAGGATCGAACCGACTTCGGTCAGCTCGATACCTCGGTAGATCCGGTCGAACAGCCGTGTTCCGAGCTGCTCCTCCAGCCGTTTGATCTGCTGGCTGATGGCCGGTTGAGTGGTGCCGAGTTCCACCGCTGCGGCGGTAAAACTGCGATGACGGGCAGCCGCCTCGAAGGCGCGCAGCAGGTCCAGCGACAAACCACCGAGAGCTTCATACATAAGCTGTGCTTATCCTAGTCATTGTCCGGCGCGGGCTTTACCGGAGATTGCGTGGAATCCATGCTCGATCGCAGCAATGTCGCATAAATATTCACTATGGAATGCCGCGATCACATGAAGCGCAAGAACATTCTCTTCATCATGGCCGATCAAATGGCCGCGCCAATGTTGCCGTTCTACGGCCCGTCGCCGATCAAACTGCCGAATCTCAGTCGCCTCGCCGAACAAGGCGTGGTATTCGATGCCGCGTATTGCAACAGCCCGCTGTGCGCGCCGTCGCGATTCACCCTGGTGAGCGGCCAGTTGCCGAGCAAGATCGGCGCCTACGACAACGCCGCCGATTTCCCCGCCGACATTCCCACCTACGCCCATTATCTGCGGCGCCTCGGTTACCGCACTGCGCTGTCGGGCAAGATGCACTTCTGCGGGCCGGATCAACTGCACGGCTATGAAGAGCGCCTGACCAGCGACATCTACCCGGCCGACTACGGCTGGGCGGTGAACTGGGACGAGCCGGACGTGCGGCCGAGCTGGTACCACAACATGTCCTCGGTGTTGCAGGCCGGACCGTGCGTGCGCACCAACCAGCTCGACTTCGACGAAGAGGTGGTGTTCAAGGCGCAGCAATACCTGTTCGACCACATTCGTGAGGACGGCGACCAGCCGTTCTGCCTGACGGTGTCGATGACTCACCCACACGACCCGTACACGATTCCCAAGGCGTTCTGGGATTTGTACGACGATGCGGATATACCGCTTCCCACAACACCGGACCAGCATTCGCTCGATCCGCATTCCCAGCGTTTGCTCAAGGTTTACGACCTGTGGGACAAGCCGCTGCCTGTGGATAAGATCCGCGATGCTCGCCGGGCGTATTTCGGCGCGTGCAGCTATATCGACGCCAACGTCGGCAAACTCCTGCAAACCCTCGAAGATACCGGGCTGATCGATGACACCATCATCGTGTTCTCTGGCGACCACGGCGACATGCTTGGGGAAAAAGGCCTCTGGTACAAAATGCACTGGTTCGAGATGGCAGCGCGGGTGCCCCTGTTGATAAGTGCACCCGGTCAGTTCAAATCCGGCCGCGTCAGCGCTGCTGTGTCCACCGCCGATTTGCTGCCGACCTTCGTGGAACTGGCCGGCGGCAGCCTGGAACCGAACCTGCCACTGGACGGCCGCTCGCTGGTGTCGCACCTGCAAGGGCAGGGCGGTCACGACGAAGTGTTCGGCGAATACATGGCCGAAGGCACCGTCAGCCCGCTGATGATGATCCGGCGTGGCGCCTACAAATTTATCTACAGCGAAACCGACCCTTGCCTACTCTTCGATGTGGATAACGATCCACGGGAGCAGGAAGAACTCAGCCAGTCACCGCAACATCGCCAGCTGTTCGACGATTTTCTCGCCGAAGCACGGGCCAAATGGGACATTCCGGCGATTCACCGCGAGGTGCTCGAAAGCCAGCGGCGCCGGCGCTTCGTTGCCGAAGCGCTGACCATCGGCAAGCTGAAGAGCTGGGATCACCAGCCGCTGGTGGACGCCAGTCAGCAGTACATGCGCAACCACATCGACCTCGATGACCTGGAGCGCAAAGCCCGTTATCCACAACCCTGCCAAAACCAATAACGTTAAGGGGAAGTCCATGGTCAAGTTATCCACAGTCGTGACGATCAGCCTGCTGGCACTGGGCAGCGCGTCCGCGTTCGCCGAGAGCTGCGACACGGTGAAAATGGCCGATCCCGGCTGGAGCGACATCGCCGCGACCAACGCCATCACCGGGTTTCTGCTGGACGGCATGGGCTACAAGGCCAAGGTCGACACCCTCGCGGTGCCGATCACCTTCGGCGGCTTGAAGGATGGCCAGGTCGACGTGTTCCTCGGCAACTGGATGCCGGCGCAGCAGGGCTTCTACGACAAGTTCGTGGCCACCGGTGACGTCACGCAACTGGCGAAGAACCTCGACGGCACCGAATTCACCCTGGCCGTGCCGGACTACGTATGGGACGCGGGTGTGCATAACTTTGCCGACCTGAACAAATTCGCCGACAAGTTCGACCGCAAGATCTACGGCATCGGCTCCGGCGCGCCGGCGAACATCTCGCTGCAAGAGATCATCAAGAAGAACGACTTCGACATGGGTCAGTGGAAGCTGATCGAGTCCAGCGAACAGGCGATGCTTGCCGAAGTCTCGCGGGCAGTGAAGAAACAGAAATTCGTCACCTTCCTCGGCTGGACCCCGCACCCGATGAACGTGCAGCTGAAAATGCATTACCTCAAGGGTGGCGAGAAATACTTCGGCGACACGGGTAGCGTCTACACCCTGACCCGCAAGGGCTACGCCGAGGCCTGTCCGAATGTGGGTAAATTGCTGACCAATCTTTCGTTCACTCAGGAGATGGAGAACAGCATCATGGCCGAGGTGGTGAACAAGAAGGTCAGCAATGCGGATGCGGTGAAGGCTTGGATCAAGGCGAATCCGGCGGTGCTGGATAAGTGGCTTGATGGGGTGAAAACCGTGGACGGCAAAGATGCGTTGCCGGCGGTTAAAGCCAAACTGTAACTGCACGGGCTGATCGTTCCCACGCTCTGCGTGGGAATGCCGCCATGGGCGCTCCGCGTCCCGAGCTGCGTACAATGCGCAAAATTTCACCCGAGAGGACCCATGGCCTTCCCCAGCCGCCGCTCACTGTTCCCCTTCCTGGCCTGGCTGCCCCGGCAGACCCGCGCCAGCGTCGGGCGGGACCTGGTCGTCGGCCTTAGCGGTGCGATTCTCGCGTTGCCGCAGTCGATTGCCTACGCCCTGATCGCCGGACTCCCCCCCGAGTACGGCCTCTATGCCGCAATCATCCCGGTACTGATCGCCTGCCTTTGGGGCTCGTCGTGGCATCTGATCTGCGGCCCGACCGCTGCCATTTCGATTGTGCTGTTCGCCAGTGTCAGCCCACTGGCCGTGCCGGCATCACAGGACTACATCACCCTGATCCTGCTGCTGACGTTCCTGGCGGGGATTTTCCAGTGGCTGCTCGGCCTGTTGCGGTTTGGCGCACTGGTGAATTTCGTCTCGCACTCGGTGGTGCTGGGGTTCACCCTCGGCGCGGCGGTGGTCATTGCCATCGGGCAATTGCCGAACCTGCTGGGGCTGGATCTGCCGGCCAAGGCCACGGCACTGGCCAGCCTGATGGACTTGCTGCGCCATCTCGGGGTTGTGGATAAACCCTCGCTCGTCCTCGGCGTCGCTACGGTGCTGGTTGGCGTATTGCTCAAACAACTGCTGCCACGCTGGCCGACGCTGTTGATGACTCTGGTGCTCGGCAGCCTGGTGGTGTGGCTGTGGCCGGCGATGTTTGGCCATGTTCACCTGGTCAGCGCTTTCGTGGGGCGCCTGCCACCGCTCAGTGGTTTGCCGCTGGATATGGATCTGGTCCTGCGTCTGCTGCCGAGCGCCGTGGCGGTGGGCATGCTCGGACTGGTCACCAGTTTGTCGATTGCCCGTTCGATTGCTGCACGTTCCCAGCAATTGCTTGATGCCAATCAGGAAGTCCGTGCCCAAGGGCTTTCCAACATCATCGGGGCGTTCTTTTCGGGATCGTTGTCCGCCGGATCGTTCACCCGTTCCGGGCTGAGTTATGAGGCCGGGGCCTGTTCACCGCTGGCCGGGGTGTTTTCGGCGTTGTGGGTGGCGCTGTTCGCGATTTTCGGCGCCGGGCTGATTGCCCATATTCCGATCCCGGCGATGGCCGGCAGCATTCTGTTGATCGCCTGGGGACTGGTGGATCATCGCGGCATTCGCGCGCTGTTGCGGGTCAGCCGGGCGGAATTTGTGGTGATGAGCCTGACCTGCGTCGCCACGTTGTTGCTGGAATTGCAGACGGCCATTTACGCCGGGGTGCTGGCTTCGCTGTTTTTCTACCTCAAGCGCACTTCGCAGCCGCGAGTGCAGCATTGGCGCGACGGCGAGGACGATGTGCTGCGGGTCGGCGGGTCGATCTTCTTCGGCGCCAGCCACTACCTGCAAGTGCGCCTGCAACGGATGCACGGCGCGCGGGTGGTGATCGAGGCGCAGCAGATCAACTTCATCGACTACTCCGGCGTGGAAATGCTCCATCAGGAAGCCCGGCGCCTGCTGCGCCAGGATCGCAGCCTGACCTTGCGTCAGGCACGACCACAGGTGGTGGAGGAGTTGCGCAAACTCGAAGGGCCGGAAAAATGCCCGATCCGCTTCGAGGACTGAAGACGCCTTACAGCGCCAGTTGTCGACGCAATTCCGCCAAAACCGGCGCCGTGTCGGGACGCACACCGCGCCATAGGAAAAAGGCTTCCGCCGCCTGTTCCGCCAGCATGCCCAAGCCATCCATCACCACACCCGCGCCGTGCTCACTGGCCCAGCGGCAGAACGCGGTCGGCTCCTTGCCGTACATCATGTCGTAGCACAGGGTCTTGCCAGCCTCGATCAGGCTTGTGGCAATCGGCGGAACGTCGCCGGTAAGGCTGGCGGAGGTGGCGTTGATGATCACGTCCACCGGCTCGCGCAGCCAGTCGTAACCGCTGGCCGACACCGGCCCGAGGTCGCAGAACAGTTCGGCCAGCAGCTCGGCCTTGTCCACCGTGCGGTTGGCGATGATCACCGAGGCCGGTTTCTCCGCCAGCAACGGCTCCAGCGCACCGCGTACCGCGCCACCGGCGCCGAGCAACAGAACGCGTTTGCCGGTGAGGCTGAATCCGGCGTTGACCGTCAGGTCCCGCACCAGCCCGGCGCCGTCGGTGTTATCGCCGAGCAAGGTGCCGTCAGCCAGTTTGCTCAGGGTGTTCACCGCGCCCGCGCGTTCGGCGCGGGCGGTCAGGCTGTTGGCCAGACGATAGGCGTCTTCCTTGAACGGCACAGTCACGTTGGCGCCGCGACCGTCCTGGAAAAACGCCGTGGCGCAGCCGGAAAAATCATCGAGCGGCGCCAGCAGGGTGCTGTAGTCGAGGCTCTGCCCGGTCTGTTCGGCGAACAGCTTGTGAATCATCGGCGACTTGCTGTGGCCGATCGGGTTACCGAAAACGACGTAACGATCCATCGGAAATCCTCAGGCCTGGGCCAGCCAGTCGCGATCTTGCAGGAAGTACTCGGTCAGGCGCGCTTCTTCGCTGCCCGGCTCGGCTTTCCAGTCGTAGGCCCAGCGCACTTGTGGCGGCAGCGACATGAGGATCGACTCGGTGCGCCCGCCCGATTGCAGGCCGAACAGGGTGCCACGGTCGTAAACCAGGTTGAACTCGACGTAGCGGCCGCGACGGAACTCCTGGAACTCGCGCTGCTTGGCGGTGAACGCGTCGTTCTTGCGGCGTTGCACGATCGGCAGGTAAGCGTCGATGTACGCATCGCCGATGGCACGCATGAAAGCGAAGCTGGTGTCGAAGTCCCACTCGTTCAGGTCGTCGAAGAACAGGCCGCCGATGCCGCGTGGTTCGTGACGATGCTTGATGTGGAAATAGGTGTCGCACCAGGCCTTGTAGCGCGGATAGACGTCCGGGCCAAACGGCGCGCAGGCCTGTTCGGCAACGCGGTGCCAGTGAATGCAGTCTTCTTCGTTGCCGTAATACGGCGTCAGGTCGAAGCCACCGCCGAACCACCAGACCGGCTCTTCACCTTCCTTTTCGGCGATGAAAAAGCGCACGTTGGCGTGGGACGTCGGCACATGCGGGTTGTGCGGGTGAATCACCAGCGACACGCCGAGGGCTTCGAAACCACGCCCGGCCAGCTCCGGCCGATGAGCGCTGGCGGACGGTGGCAGACCACTGCCGAAGACGTGGGAAAAGTTCACGCCGCCCTTTTCGATCACCGCGCCGTTCTCGATCACCCGGGTACGACCGCCACCGCCGGCCGCACGGGTCCAGGCGTCTTCGACGAAGCGCGTGCCGCCGTCTTCGGATTCCAGGGCCGCGCAGATGCGGTCTTGCAGGTCGAGCAGATAGGCCTTTACGGCGTCGGTGCGGGTCGTCATGGCTTCACCTTGGATCGGGCATCGCCCCGTGGGCGAGGGGGCGGCGCAAATGGGCGCGTAGCATACCATCGCAGGCCGGCACGCCGCAGTTGACGAAGATCAAGCAGGGGAGTTCGATAGGGGCCTTCCAAAACGTCCCAAGGAGTAGGCAGATGGCCAAGCGAATCCAGTTCCGCACCCATGGCGGCCCCGAAGTGCTCGAATACGTTGACTACCAGCCTGCCGCGCCCGGCCCGCAGCAGGTTCGCGTGAGCAACAAGGCCATCGGCCTGAACTTCATCGACACCTACTATCGCAGCGGTCTCTACGCGCCACCAGCATTGCCGTCGGGTGTGGGGGCGGAAGGCGCGGGCATCGTCGAGGCGGTGGGCAGCGCCGTCACCCGGTTCAAGGTCGGCGACCGCGTGGCCTATGGCAGCGGCCCGCTGGGCGCGTACAGCGACGTGCATGTCCTGCCCGAGGCCAATCTGGTGCACCTGCCGGACGCCATCAGCTTCGAAACCGCCGCCGGCGTGATGCTCAAGGGCCTGACCGTGCAGTACCTGCTGCGCCAGACCTATGAACTCAACGGCGGCGAAACCATTCTGTTCCACGCGGCGGCCGGCGGCGTCGGTTTGCTGGCCTGCCAATGGGCGAAAGCGCTGGGAGTGAAGCTGATCGGCACCGTCAGCTCGCCAGCGAAAGCCGAACTGGCCAAGGCCCACGGCGCCTGGGAAACCATCGATTACAGCCACGAAAACGTCGCCCAACGGGTGCTTGAATTGACCGACGGGAAAAAAGTCCCGGTGGTGTACGACGGCGTCGGCAAAGACACCTGGCCGGCCTCGCTGGACAGCGTGGCGCCTCGCGGTCTGCTGGTGAGCTTCGGCAACGCCTCGGGCGCGGTGGACGGAGTGAACCTGGGGATTCTGGCGGCGAAAGGCTCGCTGTACGTCACCCGGCCAACGCTCGCGACCTACGCCAACAACGCCGAAAACCTGCAACGCATGGCCGATGAGCTGTTCGGGATGATCACCAGCGGCAAGCTCAAGGTGGATATCAGCCAGCGTTATCCGTTGGCTGATGCGGCGAAAGCGCAGACCGAGTTGTCGGCGCGACGCACCACTGGCTCTACCGTTCTGCTGCCCTGACCACAGACTTCTCCGGCCAATCGTCATGACTTGGCCGGGGTCGGTTCCAACGTCACAAAAAACGGTGTCTTGCCGGTCAAGGTCGTTTCAAATGCCTGACGGGCAAGACGCTTCACCTCCAGCCCCAACACGCCGGGCAGCCTGAGCAATGCGCTCGCCTGCCCTTCAACCTGCAAAGCACCTTCGATGAAGGTTTGCGTGACGGCAGTCAGCCTGTCCTCGGCGATAGCCAGACGCATGTGCGCTCCACCGGGCTGTCGATCGATCTGCACCTGGACATCTGCAGTGTCCAACTCAGGCAGGATCTGCCGGAGTACGTGCAATACCTGTGACTGAGTGACGATCGCCCCACCCAGTTTGATCGATGTTTCGACCCGTCCCTCAAGGGCCAGAACCGGCATGGAGCTGCCGCAGGCACAATTCGTCACAGTGCGCTGGATTCGCCCACGATCCCCGATCCTGTAGCGAAACAGCGGCGCATGATCGGGCAGCAGGGGCGTCAGCAGAAACTCGCCTGTCTTCTCTTCTGCCACGGCCTGCAGGGTCAGGGGATCAACCACTTCGACCAGCATCGCGTCGGCATGCAAATGATAAAAACCGTGTTCAAGGTGTGCACACTGAAAGCCGATGGGACCCGTTTCCGTCGAGCTGTAGCCCAACGAGCGAATTTTCAGCTTCGGCCAATCCCGGGCCAATTGGTTGCGCAGCGTTTTACTGCAGGGTTCTCCAATGTAGTAAAGCCACCTCAGACTGCCCAACTGTTCTGAACCAACGTTTTCATGATTGAACAGCGCGGCGGCAAAGGAGGGGGTGCACATCAGCGCATCGGCCGAGTGTGACTGAATCAGCTCGGCAATGCGCTGAACACCCATCTGTGAGCCGGCGGGCAACAAGCGTGCGCCAATATGCTGGACGATGGCTGTCGCGTAATGAAACGCACCCTGCATTTCACCGGCCGTCAGGCAGTTGATGACCACCTCCGGATGCTCGTCCGTCACATCAAACATCCGTGCCCCCAGAGGCACGATCGCGGCGTTAAACGTCCAGGAATGGGTGATCTGTTTGCGATTGCCGGTGCTCCCTCCCGAGGTCAGGGTCAGTCCGCCACCGGGTGCTCGGTGCGACGCATCGCCGAGTGCGGAAAACAACTCACCGCCGAACTCGTCTTCCACTGCCAGAACCGGCAGTCGATGCAGATCAGCCAATGTCTGCACCTCCAGAATCCGGGGATACAGCGCACGGAACCACGGCAGAGAACGCGCGTGAGCCAATTTTTGTGCAAGCGCCTCGGCTGATAAATCCATCAGTGGATCATTGCTCATTAGCCCATCCTCCCTGACGAATGCCCAACTCGTCGAATCCGCTACGGACGGCACTCGCCAGAGATTCCAACTGGCGCTGACTGTGGCTCGCGCTGACGGCCAGGCGCAGAATCGCCTCGCCCTTGGCCACTACCGGAAACAGTGCGGTAGTGACCGCCATGCCCCGCCGGCGCAAATGCTGCGCCAGACAGATCGCATCTCTTTCGGCTCCGACGCGGACAAAACGAATGGGGGACTCGACCTGATGATTGCCCAGCACCGGCCCAAGCAGACCGTCGATCACGGCGATATTTCGCCACAGTGCGGCCTGCAATTGACCCAGCTCCGGCGACAGGTGGATATTCCCGGAGACAACTGCCGCGCCCACTCCGGCCATGGAAAGCGGTCCGCCAAACGTATAGGTCGAGGCGTGGCTGCGTATCAGCTCGGCATCGGCTGCCGTACGCACGGTGATCGCGCCACCGGTTGCACCGAATGCCTTGGACAGCGACGACAGAAGGATCAGCCGACCGCGCAGCCGTTCTTCTGCAGCGGCCAATGCATACCCACCCCCGGCCGCTCCGTGGATCGAGGTACCGTGGGCATCATCCGCATAGAGATAACCGTCAAAACGCTCCGCCAGTTGCAGCAGGCGGTTAACCGGATACAAACCGCGCATCGAGCCAATGCTGTCGGTCAGGATGATGGGCGAGTTACCCGCTGCGACCGCCGCCAGACACGCATCCTCCACTTGCTCCAAATCGCTGCAATCGCAGCGCTTTACCGGCCCGAACTGCCAGAGAATGCCCTGCAGCACCTGCATCGAGGCATGCGCCGCGCGGTCAACAATCCAGCAGGGACCACGCCTCAAGGGGTAGGAAGGCATCTCGCCGGAACCGAGCAGCGGCAGGCAGCCGAGATGCGCACTGCCTACGGAGTTGAAGGTAACCGTGTGTCCCTGAAATATCCGGCTCAGTTGCTCATCCAGCTCACGCATGGGAGGCAGCAGGACTCGGGTTCGCGCGGCAGCGAACTGCACGCCGAAGGCTTCGGCGGCGCTCACGGCTCCGTGAATCAAGCGTGGATCACACTCCAGCCCCAGGTAAGAACATGAGAGAAACTCCGTCAGCCGTTCGCCGCTGTCGAGTTCGATCTCCTTGCCTTCACGCTTGACCAGTTTCAGACCATTCAGCCCGGCATCGAATAACTGCTGTTGATCATCACGAGATTGCCGGACACGGTTTTTGACCCAATTGACGGTCGGTTGAAAGGTGTTCATCGGGATACCTGCATAGCGGCTGTCCGGCGATAGACCTGCACACGCCAGAGCTGGGTTTTTTCTCGTGCGATTTCTGCCTGGTACTGATGGGTGATATCGCAGAAACCTGCACAATCGGGTTGAACCACATGCAAATGGCCACGCATGACCACCCGCGCGTTTTCTGCCAGCGCCGGTGCCAGACGCTGCAGAACATGGGTACCAGCCGTTTCGGGCATGAAGGAGGGCACGTCGGACAGAGATACGAAATCGATGCCCGTTTCCCTGGCAACACAGTCGAGGATGTCAGCCTGCACAATGCGTAACTCGCACTGCTGAAGCCCCTCACGGGCACGCTGGAAAATTGCCGGATCGCACTCCAGCGGAAAGCCTTGCGGATAGCGCAGCTCACCGAAAAACAGCATTTGCAGGAAAAAGCTCTCCCGGACCACCTGAGAGGTGAACAGCCTGTGGAAAATTTCCAGATAGGCCGCACGGGAACTGATACCAAGGTTGTTGGGTGGAAATGAACCTTTGTACAACAGCGAATTGAGCACTGCTGCGTTGCCCAGCAAAGCGATCACGGCCTTCCAGCGCTTGAGCGGAAAGCGCTTTCGGTAATATTCCGTTTGTTCTTCAAGGCAGCCGTACTGAAAAATGCCCCGGCCCGCCTTGCCGGTAAACAGTCCGGCGATCTTTGCCAACCTCTTCAGGGTCTGCTCGAATGCGCCCATGTAAATTGGCGCTTCCCAGTGTCGGGACTGAAACAACCCGGACAACCAGCGACGGTCTGCGGCCGGCAAGATCAATTGCTGAAAAATGGATCGGCGCCGTGCCCTCGGACTTTCCATCCGATAGCCCATGAACTCCATGAACGACTCGTGATCGGTCTGTTCCAGCAACGCCAGACGCAACCGGGTGAACGCCAGTTGCGGCGCACTGATGTCGCTACAGGTCATGCGTAACGGGTTTGCGGCCAGCAGCGGCAACAGGCGCCCGCCGCATCCGGCAATACCCAGCACGTGTCGGGCATGCCTGGGCAGGATCGCGTACTCAAGCGCGGTGTCTTCATCCCCCAGCGTGTAGTTGAGCTGGTCGAAATAGTCAGCCATGCCTGCCTCCAGCCACCTGATATGAACATGGGCACGAGATCTTCATTGGCTGTCCAGGGCGTGGAGAAAGTCATAGCGGGGCGCCAGCCCGTTTTGCCAGGCCTCGTATTGCTCATAAACGGCCTCAAGCATGTTGCCGGTCAGGCGCAGGCTGGTTTCCATGACGGTAGCAACGGCATCCCAATCGTCCTGACGCTTGCAGGTGCGCTGCAGCATGAGTTTGATTTCGTTGAAGTGCTCGATATCGATGTCGGAATGTGCAACGAAGAACGTCAGCTGAGCCGGTTTCAGCTCCAGCGTTTCACTCAGACGGTTGATAAGTGGCGTAATGAACTGGTAGGCATTTTCTGCCCAGTAGCTATAACCCAGTCGCTGTAGCGGATTACCGGTAAAGGAAATCCAGTACAAATAGGCAATCAGTACTTCAGTCTCTGGAAGTGCAGATGGAATATCGAACACTTCATGCTTCAGACCAAGGCTCATGACATCGTGCAATGCCATCTTTTCATGACCGACTTCCTGTGCCGCATGTTCAAAACAGAACTTTGCATACACCGGATTATCTGCATGTCGCACACCCACCAATCCTTGATTTCGCGCATTGTGTGCCGTGTAGTGAAAGGTTTCGATCATGTAGATCGCATATAACGCTCTGGAAACTTCACCTTCGCGAATGGCTTTAACCAGCCGCGAATTCTCCAGAATATCGGCCCATGACTTTTCGATTCGCTCATCGAGCAGGCTCAACTGTTGGTTAAAACTGAGGGGCGCATTCATCAAGGTGCTTCTCCGATGGATTGGCGAGCAGGTGGATGGGTTGTTGAAGTGCGGCGAAAATCTGCTGCCATTGAGCTGAAAGCAGCCAGTAATCACCACGCTTGCGGTGTTCGATGTGCAGAGCGTCGGTAGTGATCGGCGTCAGGCCGAAGCGCTGGAAGAATCGCCGTTGCGGTGATCGGCAGAGGGCGGTGACGCCTTCATGACCGTGCCTGATCGCCCATTCCGTGGCAGCCGCCAGCAGGCCGTTGACCGACATCGGGAACTGATTTTGCGAGTGGCTGATCAAGCGGCTGAACTCGACATGGCGCGATAGCGCCACGGTAGGAGAAAGCTGCTGTTGCGCCAGTGATGCCCATTCGAACGGCGCAGGCGTGACTCTCAATACAGCCATGGGTCTGTCGTGCAGATACAGCAAAAAGTGAGTACTGCGCGAGGCAATTGCCAGGTGTGTTTCAAACAGTCTGGCTTTGGGTGTCAGCATGTAGTGCTGCAATCGCAGTCGAAAATGACGAGCAACAAACTGTTCAAACTCTCGAGTATCCGAGCCTGCCTCAAGAATAACGATACGATAACTTTCATAACGACTTTTCAAGGTCGCCTGTAAGGCCTGCAGACAGTCCGTTAATTGCAAATACGTGATATCCATTTCTTCTCCGCAGCCGTGAACTTGTCGAAGTTTTCTGAGCGCATTGAAATAATGAATGTTTTTAGAAAAACCGCCACTGTACGGCTTCTGAGAATAACGTCGGAAAAGTTACAACAAATGAATACTTACCGATTCATCTGACATAGAAAGGAAAAATTCAAACCGAAAAACCGGTCAGTATGTTCAGTTACATGAAGGAAAAATCGCAGGCACGCGTAGTACTCCTCGCCATGAAAGCCGAGGAGTACTCACAGAATTAACCAAGGGTAATATCAGGCCGGGCGCACAACCTTGCCGGTCGCCAGATCGCGGATCAGGCTCGGGTTCTTGCGCCCGCCGAGCATTCCGCCCAGCACCAGATCGACCTGACCACGGAAATACTGCTCGACCCGCAAGCGAGTCTTCGCCGCTGGCCGGCCTTGCGGGTTGGCCGATGTCGAAATCAACGGCCCCACCAGCGAGCACAAGTCCCGCACCTGCGGATGATCGCTGACCCGCAGCGCCACGGTGTCATGCACCCCGGTCACCCACTCCGGCAACAGGTTCTGATGTGGCACCAGCCAGGTGTTCGGCCCCGGCCAGGTACTGGCCATTCGGTCGATCCAATCCTGAGGAAAATCCTCGAACAGGAAGTCGAACTGACGAATGTTGTCGGCGACCAGGATCAACCCCTTGTCCACCGAACGGTTCTTGATCGCCAACAGGCGATCCACCGCTTCTTCATTCCATGGATCGCACCCCAGCCCCCAGACGGCTTCGGTTGGATAGGCAATCACCGCCCCGGCGCGAATCTCTCGTGCGGCTTGTTGCACACGCCAACTGTTGACCATGAAAAACTCTCCGCAAACAGGTTTCGCGCAGTTTACCGATCTTCAATGTAAAACCTAGCTTACCCGCGCAAACCAGCGACCGTTTTCGCATACGGCGCAGCCCTCCATCTCCAGTTCGGTCAATGCTGCCAGTACTTTGGGCAACGCCCAGCCACTGCTGTCGGCCAACGCCTCGCTGGTATGGGGTGCGGCGTGCAACAGCCGCAACAACGGGTTATCGGTACTTGGTGCGGTTGCGGACACCGACAGGTGCTGCCAGCCGCGCAAGGCTTCGAGAATATGTTCGATGGTTTCCACCAGCACCGCGCCATCGCGGATCAGTTGATGGCAACCGCGCGCGCCGGGGTGGTGGATCGAGCCCGGAATCGCGTACACCTCGCGCCCCTGTTCCGCCGCCAGTCGAGCGGTGATCAACGAGCCGCTGGCCACGCTGGCCTCGACCACCAGTACGCCGAGGGACAAACCGCTGATGATCCGGTTGCGCCTGGGGAAGTTGCTCGCCGTCGGTCCGGCGTCCAGTGGAAACTCCGAAATCACTGCACTGCCCGAGGCAATCATCGTGTCCGCCAGCCGCCGGTTGCGCTGTGGATAAAATTTTTCCAGACCGGTGCCCAACACACCGACGGTTTGCCCGCCGGCGTCGAGCGCGGCCTGATGCACAGCCGCATCGATGCCCAGCGCCAGGCCACTGGTGATGACGAAACCGGCCCCGGCCAGGCTGCGGGCAAACGCCGTGGCGGTGTCCATTCCCGGCCGTGAGGCGCGGCGACTCCCGACCATCGCCAGTTGCGGTTTTTCCAGGATCAGCGGGGCACCGGCAACGAACAGCAGCGGTGGCGGGTCGGCAATCTGCGCCAGCAAGGCCGGGTAATCCGGCTGGTCCCACATCAGCAAATGCTGGCCCGGGCGCTCTAGCCAGGCCAATGCGCGGCTCGCGCCGTCGCGTACTTCAGGACAACGGCGCGCTTCGGCACTTGCCACCGGCAACCCCAACGAACGCCAGGCACTGGCCGGCGCACTGATGGCCTTGGAGGCGGAGCCGAACGCTTCGAGCAATCGGGCAAAACGTTTCGGGCCGATTTCCGGCAGGCGGTGCAGGCGCAAACGCGCTTCCAGTTCCGCTGGGGAAACCGGCGTACAGACAGGCATCATCATGGATCATCCTTGATCGTTATAAGCCCCGAACCTTTCGGAACAAGCTGTGGATAACTCTGTTGGTAACTTGTGAAGCCAGCTAAGGATTTCGCACCTTGTCCAGCACCGCTAGCGAGCGCGATGCGTTCAATACCAGGCCGTAACTGAGTTTGTCGTAGGTGCGGAACACCATCAGCAATCCGGCACGTTCATCGGGGATTTTCAACGGCTGGCCGGTGATCCGGTCACGCACGGTTTCCCCTGTTTTCATCACCACCAGCACGTTGCCTTCAGCCAGCCCGTCACGTTTGCCCTTGTTCAGGGTCACCACGTCCATCGCGCCGATCTGCGTCACGCCGCGCGGAACATCGATGATCAGGCCTTTGATGTCGGTGGTGGGCGCGCTGGGCATGAAGGTCGAGTTGATGGAACGCTCTTCGCCGCTGAACAAACGGTCGCCGAGGCGCACTTCCTGGGTCGTGCGTTGCAGGGCGAGGGTGGCGACGTCGCCTTCGGTGGCGATGATCTCACCGCCGCCGATGTCGTCGGCGTTGATCCCCAGGAACTCCTTGCTCTGCGGATCGGTGTAGACCTTGCCCTGGCGGAAGATGCCGTAGACAGGCTGATTCGGATCGAAATGGCCTCGGGCGAAGATCCGGTCACCGGTGCCGCTGAGCACCCGCTCGGCATCGCCGGCAACGATGTACGGCGCCTTGTCGAAGTCCTCGACCTTATCGACGATGCGGTTGCTCAGCAGAAAACTGTTGATGGATTTGAGCGGAATGCTCGGGATCGCTTCGGCCACCGGGCTGCTGCGGATTCGTGGCGACAGCTTGATGGTGCCGCGCGACGCCCCGCGATTGAGGGTCAGGCGGGGCTGGCCGTTGACGTAACTGAGGGTCAGCGTGTCGCCCGGATAGATCAGGTTGGGGTTTTCGATCTGCGGATTGGCCCGCCACAGCTGCGGCCACTGCCAGGGTTCGCGCAAATATTTACCGGAGATGTCCCAGAGCGTATCCCCCGAAACCACCGTGTATTGCTGTGGAAAACCTTCCTTGAGTTGCACTTGCCCGTGCGCGGCGCCGGCCGAGGCCAGAAACAGCAGGGCGAGTAGTGATTTCCTCATGCGGTGAATCCCTTTATTATGTGCGTTCGCGTGAAACGCCAGAGCCCCCGTGGCTCGCTCCCTGCTCTATGCTTAAAAGCAAGGAGCTACGTTTCACAACGGTAGCCTGCATCTTCGGACCCGCCAGGCCATCGACCCGACTTTACCTCACACGTGCAGCAATCAAGCTTATGGCCATTTTGAACATCCTCGAATTTCCGGACCCGCGTCTGCGCACTATCGCCAAACCTGTGGCTGTAGTGGACGACGAAGTGCGTCAGCTGGTCGATGACATGTTTGAAACAATGTATGAAGCGCCGGGCATCGGCCTTGCCGCGACCCAGGTCAACGTGCACAAACGTATCGTCGTGATGGACCTTTCCGAAGACCGCACCGAACCGCGGGTGTTCATCAACCCCGAGTTCGAATCGCTGACCGACGAAATGGAGCAATACCAGGAAGGCTGCCTCTCGGTGCCGGGTTTCTACGAAAACGTCGACCGCCCGCAGAAGGTCAAGATCAAGGCTCTGGATCGTGACGGCAAGCCTTACGAACTGATCGCCGAAGGCCTGCTCGCCGTGTGCATCCAGCACGAATGCGACCACCTCAACGGCAAGTTGTTCGTCGATTACCTGTCCACGCTCAAACGCGACCGGATCAAGAAGAAACTGGAAAAGCAGCACCGCCAGAACGCTTGATGCCCCTCTTCAAAGGCTTGCTGCGGCAAGCCTTTTTCTTTTTATGAGACTCCCCCCATGACTGAGCCACTGCGCATCGTTTTTGCCGGCACCCCGGAATTCGCCGCCGAGCACCTCAAGGCCCTGCTGGACAGCCCTTACGAGATCGTTGCGGTCTACACCCAACCGGATCGTCCGGCCGGTCGTGGGCAAAAGCTGATGCCGAGCCCGGTCAAACAGCTCGCCCTGGAAAACAATATCCAGGTGTTGCAGCCGCCGACCCTGCGCAACGCTGACGCTCAAGCCGAGCTCGCTGCGCTCAAGCCGGACTTGATGGTGGTGGTCGCCTATGGCCTGATCCTGCCGCAAGTGGTGCTGGATATTCCGCGCCTGGGCTGCATCAACAGCCATGCCTCCCTGCTGCCACGCTGGCGCGGTGCGGCGCCGATCCAGCGCGCCGTCGAAGCAGGCGACGCCGAAAGCGGCGTGACCGTGATGCGCATGGAAGCGGGCCTGGACACCGGGCCGATGCTGCTCAAGGTCGTGACCCCGATCAGCGCCGAAGACACCGGTGGCAGCCTCCACGACCGTCTCGCCGAAATGGGCCCGCCAGCCGTCGTGCAAGCAATTGCCGGTCTGGCCGCCGGCACTCTGGAAGGCGAAGTGCAGAACGATGACCTCGCCACCTACGCGCACAAACTGAACAAGGACGAAGCACGCATCGACTGGAGTCGCCCGGCCATCGAGCTGGAACGTCTGGTCCGCGCCTTCAATCCATGGCCGATCACCCACAGCACGCTCAACGGCGAAGCGCTGAAAGTGCTGGCGGCGACACTGGCCGAAGGCAAAGGCGCACCGGGCACCATTCTCGGCGCCAGCAAGGACGGCCTGCTCGTCGCCTGTGGCGAACAGGCGCTGTGCCTGACCCGCCTGCAATTGCCCGGCGGCAAGGCGCTGAACTTCAGCGATCTGTTCAACAGCCGCCGTGAGAAGTTCGCTGTCGGCACCGTACTGGGCGCAGCGGTGGACGCGCAATGAACCCGCGTCTGGCCGCCGCCAAGGCACTTGCCGCCGTCCTCAGCGGCAAGGCTTCGCTCAACAGCTCCCTGCCGACGCAACTGGACAAGGTCGAGGATCGCGATCGCGGCTTCACCCAGGATCTGGCGTTCGGCACTGCCCGCTGGCAGCCGCGTTTGTCGGCGCTGGCGGAAAAACTGCTGCAGAAGCCGTTCAAGGCTGCCGACGCCGATGTCGAGGCGCTGTTGCTGGTGGGTCTCTATCAGTTGCTCTACACCCGCGTCCCGCCGCACGCCGCCATCGGCGAAACCGTCGGTTGCGCCGACAAGCTGAAAAAGCCGTGGGCCAAAGGTCTGCTCAACGCCGTACTGCGCAACGCCCAACGTGAACATGAGGCGATCTTCGCCGAACTGGAGCGCGATCCGGTGGTGCGCACTGCTCACCCGCGCTGGCTGCAAAAATCCCTCAAGGCCTTCTGGCCTGAGCAATGGGAAGCGATCTGCGAGGCGAACAATGCGCATCCGCCGATGATCCTGCGGGTCAACCGCCGTCATCACAGCCGCGACGCCTACCTCAGTTTGTTGACGGAAGCGGGCATCGCCGCGCAGCCGTGCACCTTCAGCCGCGACGGCATCGTCCTCGACGTAGCCGCCGACGTGCGCAGCCTGCCGGGCTTCGCCGAGGGCTGGATCAGCGTGCAGGACGAAGCCGCGCAACTGGCCGCCGACCTGCTCGACCTCGCGCCGGGCCAACGGGTACTGGACGCCTGCTGCGCCCCTGGCGGCAAGACCTGCCACATCCTCGAAGCCGAACCGGCGCTGGCCGGCGTGGTGGCGGTGGATCTGGAAGCCAAGCGTCTGGTGCGGGTGAAGGAAAACCTCGAACGCCTCGGTCTGAGCGCCGAGCTGATTGCCGCTGACGGTCGCGACACGGCCGCGTGGTGGGACGGCAAACCGTTCCAGCGCATCCTGCTCGACGCGCCGTGCTCGGCCACCGGAGTGATCCGCCGCCATCCGGACATCAAGCTGACCCGTCAGGCCGACGACATCGCCGCCCTCGCGCAACTGCAGGGCGAGTTGCTCGACGCGATGTGGAAAACCCTCGAAGTGGGCGGCATCCTGCTCTACGCCACCTGCTCGACCTTGCCGACCGAGAACACCGAAGTCATCGCCGCGTTCCTTGAACGCACGCCGGGCGCCCGGGAACTGGATCTGGCCACCGCCGCCGGGATCAAACAGCCTCATGGTCGCCAGTTGCTGGCCCAGCAGGGCGGGCATGACGGGTTCTACTACGCCAAGCTGATCAAGATCGCTGCCGCGCGCGGCTAAACGGATTCAATGGAGTGACGGGTTGAAAATCATCATCCTCGGTGCAGGGCAGGTCGGCGGTTCGCTGGCTGAACATCTGGCCAGCGAAGCCAACGACATCACCGTGGTCGACACCGATGGCGACCGTCTGCGCGACCTTGGCGACCGTCTGGATATCCGCACCGTGCAGGGCCGTGGTTCGCTGCCGACCGTACTGCGTCAGGCCGGCGCCGACGACGCCGACATGCTGGTGGCGGTGACCAACAGTGACGAAACCAACATGGTCGCCTGCCAGGTTGCCCACACCCTGTTCCACACCCCGACCAAGATTGCCCGGGTGCGCGAAGCGTCGTACCTGACCCGCGAGGAGCAACTGTTCCAGAACGAAGCGATCCCGGTGGACGTGCTGATCAGCCCCGAGCAAGTGGTCACCAACTACATCAAGCGCCTGATCCAGCATCCCGGCGCCTTGCAGGTAATCGACTTCGCCGAAGGCCAGGCGCAACTGGTGGCGGTGCGCGCCTATTACGGCGGGCCGCTGGTGGGTCAGCAACTGCGTCAGTTGCGCGAACACATGCCGAATGTGGAAACCCGGGTGGCGGCGATTTTCCGTCGTGACCGTCCGATTCTTCCTCAGGGCGACACGGTGATCGAGGCGGACGACGAAGTCTTCTTCATCGCCGCCCGTGAGAACATTCGCGCCGTGATGAGCGAAATGCGCCGCCTCGACGAAACCTACAAGCGCATCGTCATCGCCGGTGGCGGGCAGATCGGTGAGCGACTGGCCGAGGCCATCGAAAGCCGTTACCAGGTGAAGATCATCGAGATGAACCCGGCGCGTTGCCGCTACCTCTCCGATACCCTCGACAGCACCGTGGTGCTGCAGGGCAGCGCGTCGGATCGCGACCTGCTGCTGGAAGAGAACATCGCCGATGCGGACATCTTCCTGGCGCTGACCAACGATGACGAAGCCAACATCATGTCGTCGCTGCTGGCCAAGCGTCTGGGGGCGAAGAAGGTGATGACGATCATCAACAACCCGGCCTACGTCGACCTGATTCAGGGCGGCGACATCGACATCGCCATCAGTCCGCAACTGGCAACCATCGGCACCTTGCTGGCCCACGTGCGGCGGGGCGATATCGTTAGCGTGCACTCCTTGCGCCGTGGCGCGGCCGAAGCCATCGAAGCGGTGGCCCATGGTGATTCGAAGTCGAGCAAGGTCATCGGCAAGGCCATCGAAAACATCGCCCTGCCGCCGGGCACCACCATCGGCGCGATCATCCGTGATGAAGAAGTGATCATTGCCCACGACGACACGGTGATCGCCGCCGGCGACCATGTAATCCTGTTCCTTGTGGATAAAAAGCACATTCGCGATGTGGAGAAGCTGTTCCACGTGGGACTGAGTTTCTTCTGACCGACCAAGAGGCGAGACCGATGATCGAATCCCTGGAAAAAATGCTCGCCAAGGGTGTGGATAACTCATTGCTGCGCTTCGGCCTGGGCAAGGGTTATCTGGATCTGGGAGAAAACGCGAAGGCGGCCGAGCATTTCCAGCGGTGTGTCGGCTTCGATCCGAAGTATTCGGCTGCTTGGAAACTGTTGGGCAAGGCGCAACTGGCGCTGGGTGATCTGGCGGCTGCCCGGCAGGCGTGGGAACAGGGGCTGGAAGCGGCCCGGGTCCATGGCGACAAGCAGGCCGAGAAGGAAATGACGGTGTTTCTGAAGAAGCTTGAACGTCAGAAACCGTGACGGCTGTGGATAACCCGTTTTGTCAGGTTATCCACAATTGCACATCGCCGATCAGTACCAGCGCGCCTCACCCGGCGGACGCTTCTTGAAGCGTTTCATGCTCCACATGTACTGGCTCGGATAAGCCGCCACATAACGCTCGACCACCTGACTCATCGCTGCGCAGGAGGTTTCGGTGTCGGTGCTGTACATGGCTTCCGGTGCGGCTTCCAGGATCACCTTGTAGCCGGAACCGTCCGGCAGACGCAGGGCATGCAGGAACACGCCGACAGCCTTGCCGCCAGCGAGCATGTTCGGCACGAACTTGCTGGTCAGGGCCTGGGTGGCGAAGAACGGTACGAAGATCCCGGCGGATTCAGCTGGTTCCGGGTCCGCCGGAATCCCCACCTGACCGCCCTTGCGCACTTCCTTGATGACGCTGAGGATGCCTTCCTTGGTCGACGCCGCCACGCGGTTGCCCAGTTGCACCCGCTGTTTGCGCAGCAATTCATCCACAGCCTTGAGCTTCGGCGGACGGTAGAAAATGATCGGTTTGCACTGGCTGCAATAGAAGTGGTTGAGCACTTCCCAGTTGCCGAGGTGGCTGGTGATGCCGACCACGCCTTTGCCCGACGCCAGCGCATCCTTGAGGATGTCGAGGCCTTCGACTTCGCGCACCAGGTCGATGGAACGCTGGGCCGGCCAGATCCAGGCGCAGGCGCTTTCGGTCAGGGACTTGCCGATGTCTTTCAGGCTCTGGCCCACCAGACGCTCACGTTCGGCCGGGTCCATCTGTGGAAAACATTTGGCGAGGTTGATCCGCACCACATCCCGGGAACGGTTGGGGGTTTTCCACATGATCCAGCCGATCGCCGAACCCACGGCCTGCACGGCCCGCCACGGAAGCAGGGCAAACAGCCGCAGAGCGCCAACCAGCATGGCGCCTTTAAACTTTTCCACAGGTCACTCCTGATCTTGTGCTGTGCGCGAGGCGGCCATTCTAACCGGCGTTGACCAACTGCGCGTAGCGGTCGCAGTCCTGCGTGTGATCCATGACCATGCCCGAGGCCTGCATCAGCGCATAGCAAATGGTCGGACCGACGAAGGTGAAACCGGCCTTTTTCAAACCTTTGCTCATGGCCACGGCTTGCGGGGTGATGGCCGGGACTTCGCTACGATCCTTGAAATGATTGATCACCGGCCGGTTATCCACAAACGACCAGAGGAAGGCCACCGGGTCTTCCAGCGCCAGCCAAGCCTGGGCATTGCGTCGGGCGGCATTGAGCTTGAGGCGGTTGCGGATAATGCCCGGATCGAGCATCAATTCATCGATTTCCGCGTCGCTCATCTGCGCCACGCGTTGTACGTCGAAGCCGTACAACACCTCGCGATATCGCTCGCGCTTGCGCAGCACGGTGATCCACGAAAGCCCGGCCTGGAACCCTTCGAGCAAAAGCAACTCGAACAATCCCTGCGCATCGCGTAGCGGCGTGCCCCACTCCTGATCGTGGTAAGCCATGTAGAGCGGATCTTCGTTGCACCAAAAGCAGCGTGGCATAAGGCTCCAGGGGGTGGAGGTGCGACTGAATCGGGTATACTCCCGCTCTTTAAATCGCAGCCCAAGAAACAGGTGAATTTCGTGAGCCAGCCTACGCCAGCCGTGCGTACCTTCCAAGACTTGATCCTCGCGCTCCAGCAATACTGGGCCGAGCAAGGTTGTGTGGTACTTCAGCCCTACGATATGGAAGTAGGCGCCGGCACTTTCCACACCGCGACATTCCTGCGTGCCATCGGCCCGGAAACCTGGAACGCCGCTTACGTACAGCCAAGCCGCCGTCCGACTGACGGCCGTTACGGCGAAAACCCGAACCGTCTGCAGCACTACTACCAGTTCCAGGTAGTCCTGAAGCCGAACCCGGACAACTTCCAGGAACTGTACCTGGGCTCCCTCAAGCATGTCGGCCTGGACCCGCTGGTACACGACATCCGCTTCGTCGAAGACAACTGGGAATCGCCGACCCTCGGTGCCTGGGGTCTGGGCTGGGAAGTCTGGCTGAACGGCATGGAAGTGACCCAGTTCACTTACTTCCAGCAGGCGGGCGGCATCGAGTGCTACCCGGTGACCGGCGAGATCACCTACGGTCTCGAGCGTCTGGCCATGTACCTGCAGGGCGTGGATTCGGTCTACGACCTGGTCTGGGCTGACGGTCCGTTCGGCAAGGTGACCTACGGCGACGTGTTCCACCAGAACGAAGTGGAGCAGTCCACCTACAACTTCGAACACGCCAACGTCGACAAACTGTTCGAGCTGTTCGACTTCTATGAAAGCGAAGCCAAGCGCCTGATCGAACTCGACCAGCCGCTGCCGTTGCCAAGCTATGAAATGGTCCTGAAGGCCTCGCACACCTTCAACCTGCTGGATGCGCGCCGGGCGATCTCGGTGACTGCGCGTCAGCAATACATTCTGCGCGTTCGCACCCTGGCGCGTTCCGTCGCCCAAGCCTACCTGCTGGCCCGCGCCAAGCTGGGCTTCCCGATGGCAACCCCGGACCTGCGTGACGAAGTACTGGCCAAGCTGGAGGCTGCACAATGAGTGCTCAAGATTTTCTGGTTGAACTGGGCACCGAAGAACTGCCACCCAAAGCCCTGAACACCCTGGCCGAAGCGTTCCTCGCCGGTATCGACAAGGGCCTGCAGGCTGCCGGTCTGAACTACGAGACCAAAACCGTCTACGCCGCACCGCGTCGTCTGGCCGTACTGATCACCGCGCTGGCCACCCAGCAGCCGGATCGCAGCATCAACCTCGACGGCCCGCCACGTCAGGCCGCGTTCGATGCCGAAGGCAATCCGACTCAAGCGGCACTGGGCTTCGCCAAGAAGTGCGGCGTCGAGCTGAGCGAAATCGACCAGAGCGGTCCGAAACTGCGCTACAGCCAGAACATCGCCGGCAAGCCGACCGCCAGCCTGCTGCCGACCATCGTCGAAGACTCGCTGAACGACCTGCCGATCCCGAAACGCATGCGTTGGGGTGCGCGCAAGGAAGAGTTCGTGCGTCCGACCCAGTGGCTGGTGATGCTGCTCGGCGACCAGGTCATCGACTGCACGATCCTCGCGCAGAAGGCTGGCCGTGAATCCCGTGGCCACCGCTTCCACCACCCGGAAAGCGTGCGCATCGGTTCGCCGTCGAGCTACCTGGCCGACCTGCGTGCCGCTTACGTGCTGGCCGACGCCAACGAGCGTCGCGAGATCATCAGCAAGCGCACCGAAGAGCTGGCGACCCGTCAGGAAGGCACCGCGATCGTGCCGCCGGCGCTGCTCGACGAAGTGACCGCGCTGGTCGAGTGGCCGGTGCCGCTGGTGTGCTCGTTCGAGGAACGTTTCCTCGATGTGCCGCAGGAAGCGCTGATCACCACCATGCAGGACAACCAGAAGTATTTCTGCCTGCTGGATGCCGACGGCAAGTTGCTGCCACGTTTCATCACCGTGGCCAACATCGAATCCAAAGACCCGCAGCAGATCATCGCCGGTAACGAGAAGGTGGTTCGCCCACGTCTGACCGACGCCGAGTTCTTCTTCAAGCAGGACAAGAAGCAGAAGCTCGAAGCGTTCAATGATCGCCTGCAGAACGTGGTGTTCCAGGAAAAACTCGGCAGCGTCTATGACAAGGCCGAGCGCGTGTCGAAACTGGCCGCGTACATCGCCGCACGCATCGGCGGCAACGCTTCGTGGGCTGCCCGTGCAGGCCTGCTGTCCAAGTGCGACCTGGCCACCGAAATGGTCGGCGAGTTCCCGGAAATGCAAGGTGTCGCCGGTTACTACTACGCCCTCAATGACGGCGAGCCGGAAGACGTTGCCCTGGCCCTGAACGAGCAATACATGCCACGCGGTGCCGGCGCTGAACTGCCGGCCACCCTGACCGGTGCGGCCGTGGCCATCGCCGACAAGCTCGACACCCTGGTCGGCATCTTCGGCATCGGCATGTTGCCGACCGGCAGCAAAGACCCGTATGCCCTGCGCCGTGCAGCACTGGGCGTGCTGCGGATCCTGATCGAGAAACAACTGGATCTGGACCTCAACGACGCCGTGGCTTTCGCCGTGAATTCCTTCGGCGCCAAGGTCAAGGCTGCCGGCCTGAACGACGCGGTGCTGGAATTCATCTTCGACCGTCTGCGTGCGCGTTACGAAGACGAAGGCGTGGACGTGGCCACCTACCTGTCGGTACGTGCCCTGAAGCCGGGTTCGGCGCTGGACTTCGACCAGCGTGTGCAAGCGGTTCAGGCCTTCCGCAAACTGCCGGAAGCGGCAGCGCTGGCGGCGGTGAACAAGCGTGTGTCGAACCTGCTGAGCAAAGTCGAAGGCTCCGTGCCGACCGACGTTCAGGCCAAGTACTTCGACAACGCCAACGAGTTCTCGCTGTACTCGGCGATCCAGCAGGCGGACCAGGCTGTACAGCCAATGGCCGCGGCGCGTCAGTACAACGAATCGCTGGCACGTCTGGCCGCCCTGCGCGAGCCGGTGGACGCGTTCTTCGACGCGGTGATGGTCAATGCCGAAGACGCCAATGTGCGGGCCAACCGTTACGCGCTGCTGGCGCGTCTGCGTGGCCTGTTCCTGGGCGTTGCCGACATTTCGCTGCTGGGTTGAGGGATTGCTGTTGAAACTGCTGATTCTCGATCGGGACGGAGTGATCAATTACGACTCCGACGCTTACATCAAGTCGGTGGAGGAGTGGATTCCGCTGCCTGGCTCGATCGAAGCGATTGCGCAGTTGAGCAAGGCCGGCTGGACGGTGGCGGTTGCCACCAACCAGTCGGGCATTGCTCGCGGCTACTACGACCTCGCCACCCTCGATGCCATGCATGCGCGCCTGCGCACGCTTGTGGCGGAGCAGGGGGGTGAAGTCGGGCTGATCGTGTATTGCCCGCATGGACCGGACGAGGGTTGCGACTGCCGCAAACCGAAACCCGGCATGTTGAAAACCATCGCGCAGCATTACAACGTGGCGCTGACGAATGTCTGGTTCGTCGGCGACAGCCTTGGTGACCTGGAGGCCGCCAAAGCCGTCGATTCACAGCCCGTTTTGGTAAAGACCGGGAAAGGCGAAAAGACTCTGGGCAAGACCCTTCCGGTCGGCACCCTGATTTTTGACGATCTGGCGGCGATTGCCGCAGAACTTATCCACAACTAGAGTACTTCTGAAGTTCCTGACCAGGGATTGATCGGGAGTGCGCTTGAACAGTCGGGCATCGCCCGTAACGGTAAACGTCGCCATGTCGATACTGCAGGCCATCAGAATCTTCCTCTTTTACCTGCTGCTGGGCACCACCGCTCTGCTGTGGTGCAGCCTGAGCTTTTTTATCGCGCCCTTTCTGCCGTTCAAGGCGCGCTATCGCTTCATCAACGTGTACTGGTGCCGCTGCGCCTTGTGGTTGACCAAGGTGTTCCTCGGTATCCGTTATGAAGTCAAAGGCGCGGAAAACGTGCCTGACCGGCCCTGCGTGATTCAATCGAACCACCAGAGCACCTGGGAGACGTTCTTTCTCTCCGCTTATTTCTCACCCTTGAGCCAGGTGCTCAAGCGCGAATTGCTGTACGTGCCGTTCTTCGGCTGGGCCATGGCCATGCTGCGGCCGATCGCGATTGATCGCGACAATCCGAAAGCCGCCCTCAAGCAGGTCGCGGCGAAAGGTGACGAACTGCTCAAGGACAATGTCTGGGTGCTGATCTTCCCTGAAGGCACTCGCGTTCCCCACGGCACCATCGGCAAGTTTTCCCGCAGCGGCAGCGCCCTGGCGGTGAATGCGGCACTTCCAGTGCTGCCGATTGCACACAATGCCGGCAAGTTCTGGCCGAAAATCGGCTGGGGCAAAAAACAGGGTGTGATCACCGTGGTCATCGGTGAACCGATGTATGCCGAAGGATCAGGCCCTCGCGCCATCGCCGATCTGAACGACCGGGTGCAGGCATGGAACGAGCAGGCTCAACGGGAAATGGGTTCATTGCCACCGGCACCACAAGCCCCGGCAGCCAGCGATCAAGTGACTGTCTGATTTTTGTGGATAACCTGTGTACGGTTTGTTGGCAATATTCCGAAAACAGCGATTAAGTGACTGATTTTTATATATATTTCTGAAGCTGATAAAACACCGTAAAAGGTGCATAAGTTTTTTTCGGAAGTAAGAAAACCGGCTGATATAGCCGGTTTTTTTATGCCTGCTCTTCGGCGATCAATGGCAGCTCAAGGCGGAATGTGGTGCCCTCATCGATGACGCTGATGCATTCGATCCGCCCACCGTGGTGATCCACCACGGCTTTGACCATCGACAGCCCCAGCCCGACGCCATCGATGCCCTTGGCCGAAGAAAAACGCCGATATTGAGTGAACAGATCAGGCAGCTCTTCAGCCGCAATGCCTTTGCCCTGATCGGTCAGTTCGCATCGCAGCCAGTCATCGTGGCAACGAACGCGCAACCTGACCGCGGACCCGGCCGGGCTGTACTTGATCGCGTTTTCCAGCAGATTGAACAGCGCCCGGGTCAGCAGGCCCTGATCTGCCAGCACCAGACGTTCCTGGGATTGTTCGTCCATATCGTTCAGCAGTTCGATACGCTTCTGTTGGGCAATGGGCAGCGCCTGATCCAGGACGTCCATGACCAGCATCGCAAACAGACTCGGCTGGAACTGATAGGCCTTGGATTCGGCCCGGGCCAGCAATACGAAACCATCAGTCAGTTCCAGCGCTCGACGCACCTGGCGTTCAATCTGCTCGAACAAAGGCGAATCTGTCCCGGCCTGATGCCGGTGTACGTCGAGCAGAGCGAGAATCGCCGAATGCGGGGCACGCAAGTCATGGGATAGAAAACGCAGCAGCACGCCGCGCTGCTCTTCGGCGGCACGTTCGGCGCTCAGATCGGTAAGGCTCAGCAGCCATCCTATTGGAGTATCACCATCCACCGGCAACAACGCGGCGCGTTCCAGCCGCAAGCTGCGCTCCTTGTGATCACGAAACTCCACCAGAGGCAAGTCGGACAACAGTGGATGCGACGCTGTGGATAAATCCGGATAGCCAAGACTCGCCAGGCGATCGAGGACTTCATCACCGACCAGATCACTGCCGAACAAATCACGCGCCTTGCGGTTGCCCAACAGGATCTGACCTTTGGGATCACTGATCAGGGTCGCAACCGGCAGATACTCCAGGCCATCGGCGATGAAGCGCCGGGTGTCACGTGTGCGGCTCATGGCCTGTTCAAGCGCCATGATCTGGCCTTGCAACCTGTCGCCACTGGCAAATTGTGTGCGGCGACGTTCGGGGAACACCTTCGGTTCATCGTCCAGCCGTGACAACTCCCAGCCGAAGTAGGTCAGCACGACACTCAGACGTCGCCAGTTCCAGATCAGATAACCGAACAGCATGCCCAGCACTGCCGGCGTCGGGGACCACCAACGCTGAACTTCCGCCAGGCCGGCGCTGGTCAGCAGCACGCCGACCATGCCGATCAGCGTGAGCCAGAGCGCCAGACGCGGTCGCCACAGCAACAATCCCAGCACGATGGCCACCAGCACGGTAGACAGCACTGCGCCGCTGACAGGTGCCGGGTCATGCAGATTGATCTGCGCACGCCAGGACAACAATGCAGTCAGCGGCAACAGCACTAGACTTATCCACACCCACTCGCGCACCAGTTGCCGAAACAGGCGTTGAACCTGACTTTGCACACGGCTTTCGTGGCGGCGTCGGTTAATCATGGAAAACAGGGCAGGGCGGGTTGAATGGTTTCATAGGCGACAGGTCTGAGGATGTGGACCCGAAGAATCATAGCGGCTCACCCCACAGCGTGCCGCTTACTTTCACTGCTTTGGTCGAACCGACGGTATCGACCACCCATTACCCAAGCGACAAGGAATCCCGCGTATGCGCGTTGCAATACTGGACGATGAACCCGCCGAACTGCGCCGGGTCGAGCAGACCCTGCAACAAATGGCCGAGGCCGGCGAACAGCCCTGGTCGCTGCACAGTTTCGAACGCGGAGAAGACCTGCTGCGGCAACTGCGCCGGGAAACCTTCGACCTGCTGATCCTCGACTGGCAACTGCCCGACCTCACCGGCCTGGCGCTGCTGCGCTGGACCCGCGAACACATGGAGGCGCCGCCAGCGGCCATCATGCTGACCAGTCGCGATGGTGAGAGCGATATCGTTCAGGCGTTGAATGCAGGGGCCGACGACTATGTCAGCAAACCGTTTCGTCCCAACGAGTTGAAGGCTCGTGTCACCGCCGTATTGCGCCGGCACAGCCATCAGCGCCCGACGGTGGCCAATGTCCTGCGTTTCAATGATCTGGTATTTGATGACGCTGAATTGACCGTTACCCGTGAGGGAAAGCCGATCATGATGACCGAACGTGAGTACCGACTCGCTCACTGTTTATTCAGCAACCTCGGCCGGCCTCTGTCACGGGACTATCTATACGAAAGGTTCTGGCCCCACGAAGAAATGGCCTCATCACGACCACTGGATACCCATATCTATCGGCTGCGTAACAAGCTGGGGCTGACGGCGGATCGGGGTTGGCAGCTGCTGACGATTTATGGGTATGGGTATCGGTTGGAGAGTGTGGCGGCTGGAGAGTGAATCGCAGGCAATAAAAAAGGCCAACGCTTGTGCGTTGGCCTTTTCGTTGGCGCCGACCGGGATCAGAAGTCCAGGTTGGAAACCGCCAGAGCGTTGCTCTCGATGAAGTCACGGCGAGGTTCGACCGCATCACCCATCAGGGTGTTGAAGATCTGGTCTGCGCCAATGGCGTCTTCGATGGTGACCTTCAGCATGCGGCGCACGCTTGGGTCCATGGTGGTTTCCCACAGCTGATCCGGGTTCATCTCGCCCAGACCTTTGTATCGCTGAATGGTGTGGCGCTTGGTGCTTTCGGCCATCAGCCAGTCCAGGGCTTCCTTGAACTCGGTGACCGCTTTCTTGCGCTCGCCACGCTGGATGTACGCGCCTTCGTCGAGCAGGGTGCTCAGTTGAGCGCCGAGAGTGACGACGGTCTTGTAGTCGTTGCTGCCGAAGAAGTCGCGGTTGAAGGTGACGTAGTTCGACAGGCCGTGGGAGATCAGTTCGACCTCTGGCAGCCACACGCCACGTTCGCGGTCTTCACGCAGGCTGGCCTTGTAGACCAGGCCCGACTTCTCGACGGTGCGCAGACGGACTTCGTACTGGGCCAGCCAGTCTTGCATCTTGGCGTGGTCGCCGAGCATTTCCAGGCTCACGGCCGGCAGGTAGATGAAGTGTTCGGTCAGCTCCTGCGGGTACAGGCGCGACAGACGCTTGAGGGTCTTCATCACCATGCGGAAGTCGTTCACCAGACGTTCCAGCGCTTCACCGGAAATACCCGGGGCGTCTTCGTTCAGGTGCAGGCTCGCATCTTCCAGGGCCGACTGCGTCATGTACTCTTCCATGGCGTCGTCGTCTTTGATGTATTGCTCTTGCTTGCCTTTCTTGACCTTGTACAGCGGCGGCTGGGCGATGTAGATGTAACCGCGCTCGATCAGCTCCGGCAACTGACGGAAGAAGAAGGTCAGCAGCAGGGTACGGATGTGCGAACCGTCGACGTCAGCATCGGTCATGATGATGATGTTGTGATAGCGCAGCTTGTCGATGTTGTACTCTTCGCGACCGATACCGCAGCCCAGCGCGGTGATCAGGGTGCCCACTTCCTGGGACGAGATCATCTTGTCGAAACGAGCTTTCTCGACGTTGAGGATCTTGCCCTTCAGCGGCAGGATGGCCTGGGTCTTGCGGTTACGTCCCTGCTTGGCAGAGCCGCCCGCGGAGTCACCTTCCACGAGGTACAGTTCGGACAGCGCCGGGTCTTTTTCCTGGCAGTCAGCGAGCTTGCCCGGCAGGCCGGCGATGTCCAGCGCGCCTTTGCGGCGGGTCATCTCACGGGCCTTGCGCGCCGCTTCACGGGCACGGGCAGCGTCGATCATCTTGCCGACGACCAGTTTGGCTTCGTTCGGGTTTTCTAGCAGGAAGTCCGAGAAGTACTTGCCCATTTCCTGTTCGACCGCGGTCTTCACTTCGGAAGAAACCAGCTTGTCTTTGGTCTGGGAGCTGAACTTCGGATCCGGCACTTTCACCGAGATGATCGCGGTCAGGCCTTCACGTGCATCGTCACCGGTGGTGGCGACCTTGTGCTTCTTCGCCAGACCTTCCTGCTCGATGTAGTTGTTCAGGTTACGCGTCAGTGCGGAACGGAAGCCCACCAAATGGGTGCCGCCGTCGCGCTGTGGAATGTTGTTGGTGAAGCACAACAGGTTCTCGTTGAAGCTGTCGTTCCACTGCAGGGCGATTTCCACGCCGATGCCGTCTTCACGCTGGATGTTGAAGTGGAACACCTGGTTGACCGCAGTCTTGTTGGTGTTCAGGTATTCAACGAACGCACGCAGGCCACCTTCGTACTTGAACAGCTCTTCCTTGCCGCTGCGCTCATCCTTGAGGACGATACCGACACCGGAGTTGAGGAAGGACAGCTCACGAATACGCTTGGCCAGGATGTCCCAGCTGAAGTGAATGTTCTTGAAGGTTTCCTTGGAAGCCTTGAAGTGAATCTGGGTGCCGGTGGTTTCGCTGTCACCAACGATCGCCATCGGTGCCTGAGGTACGCCGTGGACGTAGGTCTGTTCCCAGATCTTGCCGCTGCGGCGAACGGTCAGGACCAGCTCTTCGGACAGCGCGTTCACTACCGAAACACCTACACCGTGCAGACCGCCGGATACCTTGTAGGAGTTGTCGTCGAACTTACCGCCGGCGTGGAGGACGGTCATGATGACCTCGGCGGCGGATACGCCTTCCTCTTTGTGCACGTCTACCGGGATGCCACGGCCGTTGTCTTTAACGGTGATGGACTCATCCGGGTGGATGATGATGCTGATGTCGTCGCAATGGCCGGCGAGGGCTTCGTCGATCGAGTTGTCGACCACCTCGAACACCATGTGGTGCAGACCGCTGCCATCGTCGGTGTCACCAATGTACATACCGGGACGTTTGCGCACGGCATCCAGGCCTTTCAGCACTTTAATGCTCGATGAGTCGTACGTATTTTCTTCGCTCAATGCCTTCACTCCCGATGGTCGTGGGTCTGGGTGATACGGCCCTGTTCCACGTGGAACAGAGCGACTGGCGTTTCCGTCTGCCAGCCTTCCCTCAATAATTCGTGATCTACACAGGTGATAAAAACCTGGCAGCGTAAGTCTTCCAGCAAGCGGCACAGCGCGCGACGGTGGCTCTCGTCCAGCTCGGACGGCAAATCATCCACCAGATAAATACACTGGCCGCGTCGGGCTTGGCTCACCAGATGCCCCTGGGCAATACGCAACGCACAGACCACCAGTTTTTGCTGACCCCGGGACAAGATGTCCGCGGCATTGTGAGCGCCCAATCTAAGACGCAAGTCAGCGCGCTGCGGTCCGGCCTGGGTATGCCCCATCTGCTGGTCCCGCTGCAGGGACCCGGCAAGCACAGCACTCAATTCCCGATCCTTGTCCCAGCCTCGGTAATAGCTGAGCGTCAAACCTTCGAGCTCAACCAGTTCGCTCAAGGTTTGTTCAAAGACTGGTTTCAAGGCTTTGATGTAAGCGCGGCGGTATTCATCGATTTCAGCGCTGGCCTGGCACAGTTCCCTGTCCCAAACCGCTTGCGAAACGGCGTCAAGTGTACCATGCCGCAGCCAGGAGTTTCTCTGGCGCAAGGCCTTCTGCAAACGCTGCCAGGTAGCCATGAACCGCGGTTCGACGTGGAACACGCCCCAGTCCAGGAACTGTCGGCGGATCTTCGGCGCACCTTCCAGCAGACGGAAGCTGTCGGGGTTGATCAACTGCAGCGGCAGGATCTCCGCCAGTTGTGCGGCGCTACGGGCGTTCTGGCCGTCGATACGAATCTGGAATTCGCCCTGACGGTCGCGAGATATCCCCAATGCGCTATGGCCACCTTCGGCGAGCTCGACCTGCCCGAAAACGGTACAGGCGAGTTGCTCGTACTGGATGACCGGCAACAGCCGAGTGCTGCGAAACGAACGGGCAAGCCCCAGCAGATGAATGGCTTCCAGAACACTGGTTTTGCCGCTGCCGTTAGCGCCGTAAAGAATGTTGATTCGGGGGGAGGGGGAGAAGGTCACCGGGTGCAGATTGCGCACCGCGGTGACCGAGACGCGACTTAGCGACATCCAGAGTCAGCTGATTACAGACGCATCGGCATGACAACGTAAGCCGAATCGTCGTTATCGGACTCCTGCACCAGCGCACTGCTGTTGGAGTCGGACAGGATCAGACGAACCTGCTCGGTGGTCATCACGCCCAGCACGTCGAGCAGATAGCTCACGTTGAAGCCGATTTCCAGGGAGCCGCCGTTGTATTCCACGCCTACTTCTTCTTCCGCTTCTTCCTGCTCCGGGTTGTTGGCCTGGATTTTCAGCTGACCGCTGGCCAGTTGCAGACGGATACCGCGGTACTTCTCGTTGGACAGAATCGCGGTACGGCTAAACGCTTCGCGCAGTGCCTGACGGTCGCCCAGCACCAGCTTGTCGCCGCCCTTCGGCAGAACGCGCTCGTAGTCAGGGAACTTGCCGTCGACCAGTTTCGAGGTGAAGGTGAATTCGCCGGTGGTCGCGCGGATGTGGTGCTGACCCAGGACGATGCTGACGTTGCCGTCCGGCTCGGTGAGCAGGCGTGCCAGTTCGAGAATACCTTTGCGCGGCACGATCACCTGGTGACGCTCTTGCTGACCGATGTCGGCCTGCATCGAGCACATCGCCAGACGGTGGCCGTCGGTGGCCACGGCACGAATCACACCGGTGGACACTTCCAGCAACATGCCATTGAGGTAGTAACGCACGTCCTGCTGGGCCATGGCGAAACTGGTGCGTTCGATCAGGCGACGCAGCTTGCTCTGATCCAGGCTGGTGGTCAGCGAACCCGGGCCTTCTTCCACAGTCGGGAAGTCATTGGCCGGCAGGGTCGACAGGGTGAAGCGGCTACGGCCAGCCTTCACCACCAGCTTCTGCTCGTCGACCTTGATGTCGATCAGCGCATCGTTCGGCAAGCTCTTGCAGATATCCATCAGCTTGCGCGCAGGCACGGTGATGGAACCTGTTTCAGCCGGCTCTTCGAGTTGCACGCGACCAACCAGCTCGACTTCCAGGTCGGTACCGGTCAGCGACAGCTGCTGGCCATCGACAACCAACAGTACGTTGGACAGTACCGGCAAGGTCTGTCGGCGCTCGACGACGCCTGCGACCAGTTGCAGGGGTTTCAACAGGGCTTCGCGTTGAATGGTGAAATGCATGGTCTAGTCCCTTGCCTTAATAAGCTGCGCTGGTGTTCATCAAGTGGTCAGAGTACGCAGCAGGTTCTTGTAGTCCTCGCGGATGTCCGCGTCGGATTCCTTAAGTTCGTTGATCTTGCGGCAGGCGTGCAACACCGTCGTATGGTCGCGACCGCCAAACACATCGCCGATTTCCGGCAGGCTGTGGTTGGTCAGTTCCTTGGACAGAGCCATGGCGACCTGACGCGGGCGAGCGACCGAGCGCGAACGGCGCTTGGACAGCAAGTCGGAGATCTTGATCTTGTAGTACTCGGCGACGGTGCGCTGAATGTTATCCACAGAGACCAGTTTGTCTTGCAACGCCAACAGGTCTTTCAGGGATTCGCGAATCAACTCGATGGTGATGTCGCGCCCCATGAAGTGCGAGTGGGCGATCACGCGTTTCAGCGCGCCTTCCAGCTCACGGACGTTGGAGCGAATACGCTGGGCAATGAAGAACGCCGCATCGTGTGGCAACTCGACTTTGGCCTGGTCGGCCTTCTTCATCAAGATGGCCACGCGGGTTTCCAGCTCCGGCGGCTCGACGGCAACCGTCAGGCCCCAGCCGAAGCGGGATTTGAGGCGCTCTTCAAGGCCTTCGATTTCTTTTGGGTAGCGGTCACTGGTGAGAATGACCTGCTGGCCACCTTCAAGCAGGGCGTTGAAGGTGTGGAAAAATTCTTCCTGGGAACGCTCCTTGCGGGCGAAGAACTGAATGTCGTCGATCAGCAGGGCGTCCACCGAACGGTAGAACCGCTTGAACTCGTTGATCGCGTTCAGTTGCAGCGCCTTGACCATGTCGGCCACGAAACGCTCGGAATGCAGGTACACGACCTTGGCATTCGGATTTTTCTTCAACAGGTGGTTACCCACCGCGTGCATCAAGTGCGTTTTACCCAGACCGACGCCGCCATAAAGGAAGAGCGGGTTGTAGCCGTGCTTGGGATTGTCTGCCACTTGCCAGGCCGCCGCACGGGCGAGCTGGTTGGATTTACCTTCGACGAAGTTCTCGAAGGTAAAGGTGCGGTTCAGGTAGCTGGTGTGCTTGAGCGCACCCTCGACCTGCACGGTGCGCTGTTCGGCACGCACTGGCGCTTGCTGGGAGGCAGCGCCCGCCATCGGATCAAAGCTGTCGCGGGACGGCTCTTCGCTGACTTCCTCGGTTTTCTGCGTCGCGCGCTTGGCCGGGGTTGGAGCTGGCGCCGGTGCCGGAGCGCTGACAGGTGCGGCATTGGCCTGAGCCAGGGATGCAGCAGCGGCGGCCAACGGTGCATTCGGCGCAGCACGCGGCGCAGAACTGCGCTTGCTGCCTATTAATAAGGAAAGCGACGGCGCCAGGCCGTTGCCATGCTCATCCAGCAGTTCAAGGACGCGCCCCAGATACTTTTCGTTGACCCAGTCCAGAACAAAACGGTTCGGTGCGTAGACACGCAACTCGTCGCCTTCGGCTTCGACCTGTAACGGACGGATCCAGGTGTTGAATTGTTGGGCTGGCAGCTCTTCGCGCAAAAGCTCCAC